>NZ_CP168531.1:0-4115846 GCF_047325075.1 Paraburkholderia phenoliruptrix | reverse complement strand
GGAGGCCATGCGAGTGGCGCGATGCGCTGTGGAAGGCGGAAAAGCATCCATAATAGCGCCAACGGTGCGCGCACCGGCCCCGCAGTGGTCCGCGCGGCATCGGGCCCCGCGATGAGGCCCACGCCGGTTCAGTCTGCAAGCGTGCTAGAAGATATGCGGCGGCTTGCCGTCAGTGAGCTCGCGCGGCAACGGTTCGTCGAGCTGCCACTCGACGTGCGGCAGCGCAAACAGGTCGCCGTGAAAATCGACCGGGGCTTCGCTCGTGAAAAGCCCGTCGAGATAGTCGAAACTCATTTGCGAAGAGACGGCGCGCAGCGCGGCATCCACCGAATGCGACGGTTGCAGTTCGGGCGGGTCGACGTCGAGCCGTACGGCGTAGCGGTCGGCTTTCGTTTCCAGCGCGCCGATGTCGATCAGCTTGCCGTCGACATTTTGCGCAAGGACGCGCTCGCCGTTCGCGAACAGCCGGAAAGTGGCCCGTAGCGCCGCGGATGCGGCGGGTTGCTTGCTTGCCATCGCGATTCTCCTTGTGGTCTTGCGTTGGGGATGCGGCCTAGCCGTCCTCGCCGACTTCGTTCGGATCGGGCAGGTCTGCGCCGCGGCCGGGGTCGGGCGGCGCGGGCTCATCTCTCGCCGACTGCTTCTGCTCGTCGGACAGGCGGCGGTCGCCGGCCGTCGGATCGTTCGGCGTTTGACGCGGCGGCGTCGGGCGGGCGGATTCGCTTGTCATGGGAACTCCTGGTCGTGGCGGTTGCTGGCGCCTGCAGTCAGCGCTGTGTTCCGGCGCAAGCCCGACTCAGTCCGGCGCACGCGTGCGATCCGCGTCGCTTTGCGAGCCGGGCGGCGTGCCGGGCTTGGTATCGGGGCCAGCCGTCGGGGCGGCGTCTTCGAGGCGGTGGTTGTCGGGCCGCTCATCCGAGCCGTCGCTCGGAATGTTTTCCGTGTGGCCGGGCACCGGTTGCTGTTCGATATGTCCGGTTTTCGGTGCGGGATCTGGCATGCTGGGCCTCCGTGATGGCTGATTCGTCGTAGTGAATCAGCATCCCGCGTGCCGCGCTGCCGCAAGTCGGGGATGGATGTCCGCAAGCGCCGGGTCATGGGCGCGCGGTGGCGACTCGCCGTCTCCGGCAAAAATCTTCGACCACAAACGGCGCCACCAGCCCGGCGCCGAATGCCACATACACGACGGTGATCTGCGGCACGCGCAAGTGAAACTCGAAGCCCGGCGTAAAGCGCTTCGGCACGATCACGTAGTCGCTAAAGGCGGCGACCACCGTCAACGCACTCGCGAGCGCAACGCGTCGCCTGTGCTCGGCGCGCGACGCGCGGGCGGCTTCGACCGTCTCCTGCACGGCCGCCAGCGTGTACGCATTCACGGCGGCCCAGCCGATCGACATCAGATGATGGATCGCCAGCCCCGTCACCAGATGGCGCGGGCGCGGGCGGGCCGTCTGGTTCACTTCTTGCGGCCACACCCAGTGGCTCACGGCACTGACTGGCGCGGTCGCGCGCTTGCCGATGAGGCGCGCGCAGGCGCCGAGCGCGAGCGTCGAGAGCGCGCCGGCAACGAGCCCCGGCAGCACGATGTCTTCTAATGGTCGAACCTCCAGAGCCATGGTGATTTTCCTTGCAGGTGCTACCGGCATGATCGGCGCCCGGGTCGCGCAGGCGCTTGTCGCGGCGGGCCATTCCGTCGTGTGCGGCGTGCGGGATCCCGTGGGCGCCGCACAGCGCTTGCGCGGCTGCAGGCTCGTGCACGTGGACTTCGCCGCTGCCCGCGATGTAGCAAGCTGGATGCCGCTCCTCGCGGGCGTCGACGTGGTGATCAATGCCGTGGGCATCTTCAGCGACGCGACCGGCCACGACTTCCGGCGCTTGCACACCGAGGCGCCGGTCGCACTCTTCAAAGCCGCCGTCACTGCGGGCGTGCGGCGCATTGTTCAGATTTCCGCGCTCGGCGCCGATGCCAGCGCGCAAACCGCCTATCACCGCAGCAAGCTCGCCGCCGACGAGGCGCTGCTTGCGCTGCCGGTGTCGTCGCTGATCGTGCAGCCGTCGCTCGTCTTTGCGCCCGAGGGCCGCAGCACGCGCTTTTTCGCCGCGTGGGCCACGCTGCCGGTGGTGCCGCTGCCGGGTTCGGGTGCTCAGCGCATCCAGCCGGTTCATATCGACGATGTCGTCGAACTGATCGTGGCGGGGGCGCTGGCTGCCCCGGGCAGGGATAGGCCGGGGGCGACGGCGGGGCCGCCGCGCCGCGTCCCCGCCGTGGGTAGGGAGCCGATGACATTGAAGGACTATCTGGCCGTTTTGCAGCGCGTAGCGGGCGGCCCGCGCGGCTGGGTCGTGCCGGTGCCGATGGCGCTCGTCCGGTTCGCCACGCGGCTCGGCGCGCTGCTGCCCGGCTCGCTGATGAACGCCGACGCGCTCGCGATGCTCGAGCGTGGCAACGTCGCGCCGACCGAGCGCTTCGAGCGGCTGGTCGGCCGGCCGCCGCGCGCGCTGTCCGACATGCCCGCAGACCCCGAAAGCTTCGGCACACCGGCGCGCCTGATGTGGCTGCTGCCTTTGCTGCGGGCATCGATCGCGGCGGTGTGGATCTGGACCGCGATTGTGTCCGCGGGCCTCTATCCGCGCGCGTCGAGCCTCGAACTGCTCGCGCGGGTCGGCGCGCCGGCGGCGCTGGGGCCGTTGCTGCTCTATGGAGCGGCATTGCTGGACCTGGTGTTGGGCGTGCTCTCGCTCGCGTGGCCGCGCCGCCTCGGGTCGCGCGCGCGCCTTTGGGTCTTGCAGATCGCGCTGATCGTGCTGTACACGGCGCTGATCAGCTGGCGCCTGCCGGAGTTCTGGCTGCATCCGTATGGGCCGCTCTCGAAGAACCTGCCCATGATCGCGCTGCTGATCCTGCTGATCCAGTTCGACGGCGGCTCAGCCGCGCGGCCGCGGCGGGACGCGGCCGGCCGTTCGCCACCTTGGTGAGTGAGCCATGACTTACCTCGTCATCAAATGGCTGCATGTGCTTTCGTCGACGATTCTGTTCGGCACCGGCATCGGCTCCGCCTTTTACATGCTGCTGACGAGCCTCGGCCGCGATCCGCGGACGATCGCGCGCGTGACAAAGCTCGTCGTGCTCGCCGACTGGCTGTTTACGACGCCCACGGCGATTATCCAGCCCGCCACCGGGTTCTACCTCGTGCATCTCGCGAACATGCCGCTCGCAAGCCGCTGGCTCGCCTGGTCGATCGCGCTATATGTGCTGGCGATTGCCTGCTGGCTGCCGGTGGTGTTTCTGCAGATGCGCCTTGCCGCGTCGGCACGGGTCAGCGCCGAGACCGGCGGTCCGCTCACCGCCGCCTACTGGCGAATGCTGTGGATCTGGGTCGCGCTCGGCGCGCTCGCGTTCTTCGCTTTTCTCGGCATTTTCTGGCTGATGGTGACAAAGCTCGCCTGATCCGGCGCTCCACATGAGCACCTGACGCCGCGCGCGCCGCAGTAGCAGGCCGCACGGCGTGCCCACAAGCCGCAGCGGGACCGCACGCGGGCCGCACCGGGGCCGCACCAGTGCCGCCCGGCGGCCCTCGCGGCGCGGCCGTGGTATCGTCCGCCGCTCCGATTCCGGCCGTCAACGCCTCGCTGGCCGATGCGGTAGAATTCCATTTTGGAATAAGGATCGGAAGATGCACTGGCAGCCTCGGATCGCCCACTTGATGCCCGTCCCGCGTGAGTCGTGCCCCGCGGCGGAGCGTCACGTCCGCCACGCACGATCGTGTAGCAGTATCTGAGTGCCGCGAAGCGACCGACGTGGGTAGGCCGTCGGTGGCGCTTCGCTCCAAGAAGATTTCCAAGCATTGCGCCCCACGCGCACCGTCAGCCGGCGCCTCGCCATGAGCGCGCCGGGCTGATCTACCGAGTCGTCCACACATGAACGCACCTCAAGTTTTCGATCCGCACGGAGCCGCCGCCGCGGTCGCCGCCGATCCTGAAGCGCGCCTGCGCGAAATTCCCTATAACTACACGTCGTTTTCCGACCGTGAAATCGTCATCCGTCTGCTAGGCGACGACGCATGGTCGGTGCTGGCCGAACTGCGCGCGGAGCGCCGCACCGGCCGCTCGGCGCGCATGCTCTATGAAGTGCTCGGCGACATCTGGGTGGTGCGCCGCAATCCTTACTTGCAGGACGATCTGCTCGACAACCCCAAGCGCCGCGCGATGCTGATCGAGGCGCTGCATCACCGTCTGTCGGAAATCGAGAAGCGCCGCCGCGCCGATCTGACCGAACATGGCGACGAAGCGGGCGTCGAACGTGCCGCGCGCGTCGAAACGCTGGTACAGGCCGCGCGTCGTGCCGTCGACGAATTCGAAAGCGAGTTTCAGAAGACTTACGATCTGCGCCGCCGCGCGACCAAAGTGCTCGGCCGCGTCACGCAAAAGGACAACATCAAGTTCGACGGTTTGTCGCGCGTTTCGCATGTGACCGACGCGACCGACTGGCGCGTGGAGTACCCGTTCGTCGTGCTGACGCCGGATACCGAGGCCGAGATCGCCGGCATGATCAAGGCGTGTTTCGAGCTTGGACTCACCGTGATTCCGCGCGGCGGCGGCACCGGCTACACCGGCGGCGCCGTGCCGCTGACGCCATTCTCCGCCGTCATCAACACGGAAAAGCTCGAGCAACTGGGCGCGGTGGAAATGACCGAACTGCCGGGCGTCGACCGCAAGGTGCCGACCATTTTCTCCGGCGCGGGCGTCGTCACGCGGCGCGTGACCGAGGCGGCCGAGCAGGCCGGCTTCGTGTTCGCCGTCGACCCGACTTCGCTCGACGCCTCCTGCGTGGGCGGCAACGTCGCGATGAACGCGGGCGGCAAGAAGGCGGTGCTGTGGGGCACGGCGCTCGACAACCTCGCCTGGTGGCGCATGGTCGATCCGGAAGGCAACTGGCTGGAAGTCACGCGTCTTGCGCACAACCTCGGCAAGATTCACGACGTGGAGGTGGCGCGCTTCGAGCTGAAATGGTTCGACGGCAACTATGCGCCGGGCGAGAAGCTGCTGCGCACGGAGTCGCTCGACATCAAGGGCCGCGTGTTCCGCAAGGAAGGCCTCGGCAAGGACGTCACGGATAAATTCCTCGCCGGCCTGCCGGGCGTGCAGAAGGAAGGTTGCGACGGTCTCATCACGTCCGCGCGCTGGGTGCTGCACAAGATGCCGGCGCACACGCGCACCGTCTGTCTGGAATTCTTCGGCCAGGCGCGCGAGGCGATTCCGAGCATCGTCGAAATCAAGGACTACCTGTTCGAAACGTCGAAGCAGGGCGGCGCGATTCTCGCCGGCCTCGAACACCTCGACGAGCGCTACCTGCGCGCGGTCGGCTATGCGACGAAGAGCAAGCGCAACGCATTTCCGAAGATGGTGCTGATCGGCGACATTGTCGGCAACGATGCGGACGCCGTGGCGCAGGCCACGTCCGAAGTGGTGCGCATGGCCAATGGCAAGAGCGGCGAGGGCTTCGTGGCGGTGAGCGCCGAGGCGCGCAAGCGCTTCTGGCTCGACCGCAGCCGCACGGCGGCCATCGCGAAGCATACCAACGCGTTCAAGATCAACGAAGACGTGGTGATTCCGCTCGACCGCATGGGCGAGTACACGGACGGCATCGAGCGCATCAACATCGAGCTGTCGATCAAGAACAAGCTGCAGCTCGTCGACGCGCTGGAGGCGTTTTTCAAGGGTGGCAAGCTGCCGCTCGGCAAGAGCGACGACGCCAACGAAATCCCGAGCGCCGAGCTGCTCGAAGACCGCGTGCAACAGGCGCTGGATCTGCTCAAGCGCGTGCGCACGCGCTGGGAGTTCCTGCGCGACAGGCTGGACCTGTCGCTGCGCGAGGCGCAGCACTATCTGGTCGGCCTCGGCTACGAGGCGCTCGCCGAGAAGTTCGCGGACCGCGTGGACGCGCAGCCGGACGCGACCGTGTTCCATGTCACGCAGGACCGCACGATCCGCGTGTCGTGGAAGCAGGAAATCCGTGCGGAGTTGCGCCAGATCTTCAACGGCGGCGAGTTCAAGCCGATCCTCGACGAAGCTCAGGCCATCCACAAGCAGGTGCTGCGCGGCCGTGTGTTCGTCGCGCTGCACATGCACGCGGGCGACGGCAACGTGCACACCAACCTGCCGGTCAATTCCGACAACTACGAGATGCTGCAGGACGCCCACAAGGCGGTCGCGCGCATCATGAAGCTGGCGCGTTCGCTCGACGGCGTGATCTCCGGCGAGCACGGCATCGGCATTACCAAGCTCGAATTCCTGACCGACGACGAAATCGGCGAATTCCGCAAATACAAGCAGCGCGTGGATCCGCACGGCCGCTTCAACGCGGGCAAGCTGCTGGAAGGCGCCGATCTGCGCAATGCCTACACGCCGAGCTTCGGCCTCATGGGCTATGAATCGCTGATCATGCAGCAGAGCGACATCGGCGCGATTTCCGAGTCGATCAAAGATTGCCTGCGCTGCGGCAAGTGCAAGCCGGTGTGCGCGACGCACGTGCCGCGCGCGAACCTGCTGTACAGCCCGCGCAACAAGATTCTCGCGACCTCGCTGCTGGTCGAGGCGTTCCTCTACGAAGAGCAGACGCGCCGCGGCGTGTCCATCAAGCACTGGGACGAATTCGGCGACGTCGCCGATCACTGCACGGTCTGTCACAAATGCGTGACGCCGTGTCCGGTGAAGATCGACTTCGGCGACGTGACCATGAATATGCGCAACCTGCTGCGCAAGATGGGCAAGAAGAAGTTCAATCCTGGCAACGCGGCCGGCATGTTCTTCCTGAACGCGACGAATCCGCAGACCATCAATCTCGCGCGCACCGCGATGATGGGCATCGGCTACAAGGCGCAGCGCCTCGGCAACGAGGTGCTCAAGAAGTTCGTGAAGAAGCAGACGGCGCATCCGCCCGCTACCGTCGGCAAGCCGCCGGTCACCGAGCAGGTGATCCACTTCATGAACAAGAAGATGCCGGGCAATCTGCCGAAGAAAACCGCGCGCGCGCTGCTCGACATCGAGGACAACAAGATTGTCCCGATCATCCGCAATCCGAAGACGACCACGGCCGACACGGAAGCGGTGTTCTACTTCCCCGGCTGCGGCTCCGAGCGGCTCTTTTCGCAGGTCGGTCTCGCGACCCAGGCGATGTTGTGGGAAGCAGGCGTGCAAACGGTGCTGCCGCCGGGCTATCTGTGCTGCGGCTATCCGCAGCGCGGCTCCGGCCAGTATGACAAGGCCGAGCAGATCGTCACGGACAACCGCGTGCTGTTCCATCGCGTCGCCAACACGCTGAACTATCTCGACATCAAGACGGTGGTGGTGTCGTGCGGCACGTGCTACGACCAGCTCGCCGGTTATGAATTCGACAAGATTTTCCCGGGTTGCCGGATCATCGACATTCACGAGTTCCTGCTCGAAAAAGGCATGAAGCTCGACGGCGTCACGGGCACGCGCTACATGTACCACGACCCGTGCCACACGCCGATCAAGACGATGGACCCGGTCAAGCTCGTCAATTCGCTGATGGGCTCGGAAAAGGACGGCTACAAGATCGAGAAGAACGATCGCTGCTGCGGCGAGTCGGGCACGCTCGCGGTGACGCGTCCAGACATTTCGACGCAGGTGCGTTTCCGCAAGGAAGAGGAAATCCGCAAGGGTGCGGCCAAATTGCGCGGCATACCGCTCGTCGCCGAAGCGGGTGCGAACGCGATCAACCCGGCCAATGCATCGGCGGGCGCAGCCGGTGCGGCGAACGGTTCGGTGCTGAAGGCCGGCGACGGTCCGCAGCCGAAGGGCGCGACCGACGTGAAGATTCTCACGAGCTGCCCGTCGTGCCTGCAAGGCCTGTCGCGCTACAACGAAGACGCGGGCATCGAGGCGGATTACATCGTCGTCGAGATGGCGCGGCATGTGCTCGGCGAAGACTGGATGGTCGACTACGTGCAGCGGGCGAACAATGGCGGAATCGAGCGCGTGCTGGTTTAATGGCACGACTGACGATTTTTGCCTGAGGACGACGATGGATTGCGTTTTTTGCCGTGAAGATGGCGGCGATGTGCTGTGGCAGGACGACACCCTGCGTGTCGTCCTCGCCGACGAACACGATTACCCGGGGTTTTGCCGGGTGATCTGGAACGAGCATGTGGCGGAGTTTTCGGATCTGGACGCGGCGGGCCGCGATCGCGTGATGAAGGTCGTGTATGCGGTCGAGCGCGCCATGCGGCGCATTCTCCAGCCGGCCAAAGTGAATCTCGCGAGCCTCGGCAACCAGGTGCCGCACGTGCACTGGCACGTCATTCCGCGGTTTTCGAACGACGCTCATTTTCCTCTGCCGATCTGGGCGCCGCGGCAGCGCACGGTGTCCGAAGCGATGCTGTCGTCGCGCCGCGCGCAAGCCACGCTGCTGCGCGAGGCGGTGCGGCAGGAAATCGAACAGGCGCTCGCCTGAGCGCCCATCACCGCCGTTTCGCGCCATGGCCTCACGGGGCGCATGCGGGCGCGGCGGCGTTTTCATATTGAGGCCATCATGAGCGGACTGACCCCCGATACTCCGGTGCCGAGCGGCGTCGTCGTGCATGCGAAGTCGCGTGTGCTCGAATTGCAGTACGCAAGCGGCGAATCGTACCGGCTGCCCTTCGAACTGCTGCGCGTGTATTCGCCGTCGGCGGAAGTGCAGGGTCACGGCCCTGGCCAGGAAACGCTGCAAACCGGCAAGCGCGACGTGACCATCACGATGATCGAGGGCGTCGGCAACTACGCGATCCAGCCGACTTTCTCCGACGGACACTCCACCGGCATCTATTCGTGGGATCTGCTCTACGACCTGGCGCGGCGCCAGGATGAACTCTGGCGCGCGTATCTCGACAAACTCGCCAAGGCCGGCGTCGATCGCGACGCGCCGATGGCCCCGCCGGGCGCTGCGCACGGTCACCGTCACTGATACGATTCGCCAGGCCCGCCGCACTGATGCGGCGCAACATTTGAGAATACGCGGAAAGGACAAGCGCGATGAGCAAAACCCACTTCGGCTTTCAATCGGTCGACGAACAGGAAAAGGCGCAGAAGGTGGCGGGCGTGTTCCACTCGGTCGCCGCCAACTACGACCTGATGAACGACCTGATGTCGGGCGGGTTGCACCGGGCGTGGAAGATGTTCACGATCGCCCAGGCCAACGTGCGGCCGGGCTACAAGGTGCTCGACATCGCGGGCGGCACGGGCGACCTGTCGAAGGCATTCGCGAAACAGGCGGGCGAAAGCGGCGAGGTCTGGCACACGGACATCAACGAGTCCATGCTGCGCGTGGGTCGCGACCGGCTGCTCGACAAGGGCGTGATCACGCCCGCGCTGCTCTGCGATGCCGAGAAAATTCCGTTTCCGGACAATTACTTCGACGTGGTCACCGTGGCATTCGGCTTGCGCAACATGACGCATAAGGATGTCGCGCTGGCAGAAATGCGCCGGGTGCTGAAGCCGGCCGGACGCCTGCTGGTGCTGGAATTTTCGAAGGTGTGGGATCCGCTGAAAAAGGCCTACGACGTCTATTCATTCAAGGTGTTGCCGTGGCTCGGCGAGCGCTTTGCAAAAGACGCGGAGAGCTACCGCTACCTCGCGGAGTCGATCCGCATGCATCCGGATCAGGAAACTTTAAAAACAATGATGGAACAAGCGGGTCTCGACGGCGTCAAATATTACAATTTGTCAGCTGGCGTGGTAGCTTTACATGTGGGGACCAAATACTAGGGTCTCCAACCCATCGATTTTTAAAGGAAAGTGCGAAATGTTCGATTCAGTGCTGTTATCTCCCCGTAAGGTTAAGCGGTCGCTGGTGAGAAGAATCGGACTGATCGCCATGGTCGGTCTGATCGTCGCCGGCTCCGTCGCGTCGCTCGACGCCGAAGCGCGCCGCATGGGCGGTGGACGTAGCATCGGCCGTCAGTCGAACACCGTTCAGCAGCAGGCCGCGCCGTCGCAACCGGCGCCCACCAATCCGGCCATGCAGCAGCGCGCGCAACCGGCTCCCGCGCCGGCTCCCACCCCGGCTGCCCAGCCCAACCGCTCGCGCTGGCTCGGGCCGATTGCCGGCCTTGCTGCCGGCCTCGGCATTGCCGCGCTGCTGTCGCACTTCGGTCTGGGCGGCGCGTTCGCGGGCGCCATGGCCAACGTCATCGTGATTGCGGTGCTCGCGATGATCGGCATCTGGCTCGTCCGCCGCTTCATGGGCCGCAAACGCGATGCGTCGCAACCGGCTTATGCGGGTCACTCGCCGTCGCTGAATTCGGGCGCTACCGGCTACACGCAGGAGCCGCGCTATACGGCGCCGCCGACGGGCTCGTATCTCGAACCGCAAGGCAATCCGCTCACTACGCCGTCGGTCAACGCCACGCCGAGCGTGCCGGCCGGCTTCGACTCCGATGCATTCCTGCGCAACGCCAAGGTCTATTTCGTGCGCCTGCAAGCCGCGTGGGACGTGGGCAATATCGACGACATCCGCGAGTTCACCACGCCGGAAATGTTCGCCGAGGTGCGCGTCGACCTGGCCTCGCGCGGCGCGGAGAAGAATCAGACGGACGTCGTGCAGCTGAACGCCGACCTGCTCGGCGTCGAAGAACGCGCGAACGAGTACTTCGCGAGCGTGCGCTTCTCCGGCCTGATTCGGGAAGCGCCGGGCGCGGCGGCCGAGCCGTTCGTCGAAGTCTGGAACCTGTCGAAGGCGAACCGTCCGGGCGAAGGCTGGCTGCTCGCCGGCATCCAGCAGGTCGCGCAGCACTAAAGCGGCGCGGGCGTGCAGCGCCGGTTGCGATCCGGCGTCCGCAGCTTGCAAGGCCCGCTTCGACGTTCTCTTGCGGCCGCTCTCCATTCACCGCGGTTAGCCGTTCGGCCGAGCAGGCCGCGAAGCGAACGGACGTTACAATAGGAACCCGCGCGGGCAGTCGCTCGCGCGGGTTTTTTCTTGCCACTTTCAATGACCCTCGCCGCCAAGCCCTTTGTCGCCGCTGTCAATCATCTGCTCGCCCGCGAATCGTGGGCTCGCGAGCGCCTCGCTCCCTATGCGGGCAAGACCGCCAGACTGTCGTCGCCGCCCGTCGTGCTCACGCTGCTCGTGCAGCCGGACGGCTATCTCGGCACCATCGGCGAAACCGACGCGCAGCAGTTCGACGTGACGCTCTCCGTGCCGTCCGACGCGTTGCCCGCCTTCGTGCAGGGCGGCCAGGCGGCCGTCATGAAGCACGTGAAGATAGAAGGCGACGCCGAGTTCGCGACCGTCATCGCGAAACTCGCGGAGCACTTGCGCTGGGAGCCGGAAGAAGATCTGGCCAAACTGATCGGCGACGGGCCGGCGTGGCGAGTGGGGTCGATCGTGCGCGCGGTCGGCGAACACGTGCAACGCACCGGCCGCAATCTGCTCGACACGGCCACCGAATATCTGCTGGACGAGAACCCGCAACTCGTGCGTCGCAGCGCGCTTGGCGACTTCAACGCGGAACTGGCGCAAGCGCGCGACGCGCTCGCGCGTGTCGAAAAACGCATCCAGCGTCTTGAACAGAAGGTCGAAGCCCGCGGCGCCGTCGCGCCGGGCAGCGCCGCCACGTCGCGCGGCACGCGCTAGTCACCGGGCACAACCATGCGTTTTCTGCGTTTCCTTAAGATTTTCTTCACCGTAATCCGCTTCGGTCTCGACGAGATGATGCTCGGCCGCGTCAACGACCGGCGCGTGCGCATGCTGCTGCGTATCACGACGATCGGCCGGAAGTTCGAGGCGCCGCCGGGCGTGCGGTTGCGTCTCGCGCTCGAAAGCCTGGGGCCGATCTTCGTCAAGTTCGGGCAGGTGCTGTCGACCCGGCGCGACCTGCTGCCGGTGGATATCGCCAACGAACTCGCGAAGCTGCAGGATCAGGTGCCGCCGTTCGATTCGGCGGTGGCGATCGGGCTCGTCGAGAAGTCGCTCGGCGCGCCGGTCGACGTGCTGTTCGACGACTTCGAGCGCGTGCCGGTGGCAAGCGCGTCGATCGCGCAGGTGCACTTCGCGACCGTGAAGGCAGGACAGCATGCCGGCAAGGCCGTCGCCGTGAAGGTGCTGCGCCCGAACATGCTGCCGGTGATCGACTCCGACCTCGCGTTGCTGCGCGACATCGCCGTATGGGCCGAGCGGCTGTGGGCGGACGGCAAGCGCCTGAAGCCGCGCGAGGTGGTCGCCGAATTCGACAAGTATCTGCACGACGAACTCGACCTGATGCGCGAGGCGGCCAACGGCAGCCAGTTGCGCCGTAACTTCGCCGGGCTCGACCTGCTGCTCGTGCCCGAAATGTATTGGGAATTCTGCACGCCCACCGTGCTCGTCATGGAGCGCATGGTCGGCGTGCCGATCAGTCAGGTCGACACGCTGCGCGCGGCGGGTGTCGACATTCCGAAACTGGCCCGCGAAGGCGTCGAGATTTTCTTCACCCAGGTATTCCGGGACGGTTTTTTCCACGCGGACATGCACCCGGGCAACATTCAGGTGAGCCTCGATCCGGCGCATTTCGGCCGCTATATCGCGTTGGATTTCGGCATCATCGGCGCGCTGTCGGACTTCGACAAGAATTACCTCGCGCAGAACTTCCTCGCGTTTTTCAAGCGCGATTACCACCGCGTCGCGACGCTGCATCTGGAATCGGGCTGGGTGCCGCCCACCACGCGCGTCGAGGAACTGGAAAGCGCCATTCGCGCGGTGTGCGAGCCGTATTTCGACCGCGCACTGAAGGACATTTCGCTCGGTCAGGTGCTGATGCGCCTTTTTTCGACGTCGCGCCGCTTCAATGTCGAGATCCAGCCGCAGCTCGTGCTGCTGCAAAAGACCATGCTGAACGTGGAGGGGCTTGGCCGCTCGCTCGATCCGGAATTGGATCTATGGAAAACGGCGAAGCCCTATCTGGAGCGCTGGATGAACGAGCAGATCGGCTTGCGCGGCTGGTACGAGCGGCTGAAGATCGAGGCGCCGCAGTGGAGCAAGACGCTGCCGCAGTTGCCACGGCTGATCCATCATGTGTTGGCCGAGCGTCATGACCACGGGCGCGTCGGCAACGACGACATGATCCGGCAGATCCTGCTCGAGCAGAAGCGCACTAACCGGCTGCTGCAGGGCTTGC
This sequence comes from Paraburkholderia phenoliruptrix, assembly GCF_047325075.1. Taxonomy (NCBI): domain Bacteria; kingdom Pseudomonadati; phylum Pseudomonadota; class Betaproteobacteria; order Burkholderiales; family Burkholderiaceae; genus Paraburkholderia; species Paraburkholderia phenoliruptrix. Next base: position 4,102,692 of record NZ_CP168531.1, on the reverse strand, counting down.
TGCTGTTCGGCGTGGCGGTCGGTGTCGGCGCGGCGCTGGCGCGTCTCTTTCTCGCGCTTGCGTACGGCGCCTGATCCCACAGCTTGCGAGGCAAATGATGAGCGATCCGACCCAAACCCCGGTGCCCGAATTCGAGAGTCGCGATCCGAACTCGCCGACGTTCTGGGACGAGCGTTTCGAGCGTCACTTTACGCCGTGGGACCAGGCGGGCGTGCCGTCGGCGTTTCAGGCGTTTGCGGGGCGTCACGCCGGCGAGGCGGTGCTGATTCCGGGCTGCGGCAGCGCGTACGAAGCCGCGTGGCTGGCCGCCCGTGGGAGCCCGGTCCGCGCGATCGATTTTTCGCCGGCGGCGGTTGCGGCTGCGCGGGCGCAGTTGGGCCAACAGCACGCCCAGCTCGTGGAACAGGCAGATTTCTTCAGCTACGAGCCGCCGTTCACCCCCGCGTGGATTTATGAGCGCGCGTTTCTCTGCGCATTGCCGCCGGCGCGCCGCGGCGACTACGCGCGCCGCATGGCCGGGCTGTTGCCGGCGGGCGCGCTCCTTGCCGGGTTTTTTTTCATCGGCGCGACGCCCAAGGGGCCGCCGTTCGGCATGGAGCGCGGCGAACTCGACGGCTTGCTCACGCCGCATTTCGAGCTGATCGAAGACGAGCCCGTCAGTGATTCGATACCGGTCTTTGCGGGGCGCGAGCGCTGGCTCACGTGGCGTCGCCGTGCCTGAACGATGGGCGTCGCCGTGGCTCGCGCTGTGAAGCGCGAGCCTGGCGGCCAGCGCTTGGCACCCCCCTTGATTTTTGCCGCGCCCGCCCTCATTTAGCGCAACGGCGGTCGCGTCGGGCGCCGATCCCCAAAATGCCGGGGAGCGTTGCCGTTTGCGGCTATAATTCAAGGCTTTGCAAGCGTTTACAAGATTTCAGTAGGGAAACGGTCATGCCGATCTACGCTTATCGTTGCGAGTCATGCGGCTTTGGGAAGGACGTCCTTCAGAAGATGAGCGACCCCCAGTTGACGCAATGTCCCGAATGCGGGAAAGACACTTTCCGGAAACAGGTCACGGCCGCGGGCTTCCAGTTGAAGGGCTCGGGCTGGTACGTCACCGATTTTCGCGGCGGCAGTGGCGGTACGAGTGCGCCCGCCAATGGTGCTGCGAATGGCGCTGGTGACGGTGCCGATAAGGGCGCGTCCACCGGCAACGGCGCGGCTAAGCCGGAAACGGCCGCGGCCGCCACGCCGGCTGCGCCCGCCGCGCCGGCAGCAGCGGCAAGCGGCTCCGGCAGCGTCTAGTAGCACGGCCGCCTTCACGGGCGGCGCACACGTCGCGCGTTCTTCACACCGCGCGGCATTCTGGCGGTACACATGACGACGAAAAAAACGACGCTCAAATCGGTGTTCCTGACGGGCCTCCTGGTGCTGGTGCCTTTGGCCATCACGCTGTGGGTGCTCGGTCTCATTATCGGCACGATGGACCAGACGCTGTTGCTGCTGCCGAGCGCCTGGCAGCCGGAGCGCGTGTTCGGCTTTCGCCTGCCGGGCTTGGGCGCGGTGCTCACGCTGGCGTTTGTGTTTGTCGTCGGGCTTCTGACCCAGAACTTCGTCGGGCAAAAGCTCGTGAAGTGGTGGGAGCTCGTGGTCGCGCACATCCCCGTGGTGGGGCCGATCTACACGAGCGTCAAGCAGGTGTCCGACACGCTGCTGTCGAGCAGCGGCAACGCGTTTCGCAAGGCGCTCCTGATCGAATATCCGCGCCGCGGCTGCTATACGATTGCGTTTCTGACCGGCATTCCGGGCGGCGACGTGATCAACCACCTGAAAGAAGACCACGTCAGCGTCTACGTGCCGACCACGCCGAACCCGACGTCCGGCTTCTTCCTGATAGTGCCCAAGAGCGAAGTGATCGAACTCGACATGACGGTCGACGCCGCGCTCAAGTACATCGTCTCGATGGGCGTCGTGGCGCCGTCCGCGCCCGCGGCGCCGCTGCGCCGCACGACAGTCGAGCCGCCGCTGTAATGCCGGCGCGCCCGCCTCCATCGCGGCGCGCCGTTCAACCAATGCAAAACGAAAGTCAAACATCATGTCGATGAGATCTAAATACTGCGGTCTGGTGACCGAAGAACTGCTGGGCCAAACCGTCTCGCTGTGCGGCTGGGTAAGCCGCCGCCGCGACCATGGCGGCGTTATCTTCATCGACCTGCGTGACCGCGAAGGCCTCGTCCAGGTCGTGTGCGACCCGGACCGCGCGGAGATGTTCAAAGCCGCCGAAGGCGTGCGCAACGAGTTCTGTCTGCAGATCAAGGGCGTGGTGCGCAGCCGTCCGGAAGGCACGACGAACGCGGCGCTCAAGAGCGGCAAGATCGAAGTGCTGTGCCATGAGCTGATCGTGCTGAATGCGTCCATCACGCCGCCGTTCCAGCTCGACGACGACAACCTGTCGGAAACCACGCGCCTCACGCATCGCGTGCTCGATCTGCGCCGTCCGCAGATGCAGCACAACCTGCGTCTGCGCTACCGCGTCGCAATCGAAGTGCGCAAGTACCTCGACACGCTCGGTTTCATCGACATCGAAACGCCGATGCTCACCAAGAGCACGCCGGAAGGCGCGCGCGACTACCTCGTGCCGTCGCGGACCAACCCCGGCCAGTTCTTTGCGCTGCCGCAATCGCCGCAGCTCTTCAAGCAGCTGCTGATGGTGGCGAACTTCGACCGCTACTACCAGATCACCAAGTGCTTCCGCGACGAAGACCTGCGGGCCGACCGTCAGCCGGAATTCACGCAGATCGACTGCGAAACCTCGTTCCTCTCGGAGCAGGAAATTCGCGATCTGTTCGAGGCGATGATCCGCCACGTGTTCAAGGAAACCATCGGCGTCGAGCTGGACGCGAAGTTCCCGGTCATGGAGTACTCGGAAGCCATGCGCCGTTTCGGCTCGGACAAGCCGGACCTGCGCGTGAAGCTCGAATTCACCGACCTGACCGACGCGGTCAAGGACGTCGACTTCAAGGTATTCAGCGCGCCGGCCAACACCAAGGACGGCCGCGTCGCGGCGATCCGCGTGCCGAAGGGCGGCGAGCTCTCGCGCGGCGATATCGACAGCTACACGGAATTCGTGCGCATTTACGGCGCGAAGGGCCTTGCGTGGATCAAGGTCAACGAAGTGGCGAAGGGCCGCGACGGTCTGCAAAGCCCGATCGTCAAGAACCTGCATGACGAAGCGGTCAAGGCGATCATCGAGCGCACCGGCGCGCAAGACGGCGACATCATCTTCTTTGCCGCGGATCGCGCAAAGGTGGTGAACGACAGCCTGGGCGCACTGCGCCTGAAGATCGGCCACTCGGAGTTCGGCAAGGCCAACGGTCTCGTCGAGTCCGGCTGGAAGCCGCTGTGGGTGGTGGACTTCCCGATGTTCGAATACGACGAGGAAGACAACCGCTACGTCGCCGCGCATCACCCGTTCACGAGCCCGAAGGACGAGCACCTGGAGTACCTGGAATCGGATCCGGCGCGCTGCCTCGCCAAGGCCTACGACATGGTGCTGAACGGCTGGGAAATTGGCGGCGGCTCGGTGCGTATCCATCGCGAGGAAGTGCAGAGCAAGGTGTTCCGCGCGCTCAAGATCAACGCGGAAGAAGCGCAGGCCAAGTTCGGCTTCCTGCTCGACGCGCTGCAATACGGCGCGCCTCCGCACGGCGGCATCGCGTTTGGTCTCGACCGTATCGTCACGATGATGGCCGGTGCCGATTCGATCCGCGATGTCATCGCGTTCCCGAAGACGCAGCGCGCGCAAGACCTGCTCACGCAGGCGCCGAGCGAAGTCGACGAGCGTCAGTTGCGCGAGTTGCACATCCGTCTGCGTGCGGCCGAGCCGAAGGCGTAACGGCTGCTGCGGCGGCTCGATGCTGCTGACTGCTGTCTGAAAACGACAGCGCAAGCAAAACCAGGAAGGCGCGGGAGGAAACTCCGGCGCCTTTTTCGTTTTTTGCGTTACAGTCGAAGCAACAACGTTCGACGCTTCCTCGACTACTCGCCGACATATATCGCGCAAGCGTTGCGCATCGTTTTTACGCCATGCCGAAACCGCCGAAGATCCCGCAGTCCGTACTCGTCGTCATTCATACGCCCTCGCTCGACGTGCTGCTGATCGAGCGCGCCGATATGCCAGGCTTCTGGCAGTCGGTGACGGGCTCGAAGGACCGGCTCGACGAGCCGCTCGCGGAAACGGCCATGCGTGAGGTTGCCGAAGAGACGGGCATCGTGATCGGCGGCGCGCTGGTGCCGCAAAGCGCCTTGTTCGACTGGCAATATTCGATTGAATACGAGATCTATCCGCAGTTCCTGCATCGCTACGCCGAAGGCGTGATCCACAACACCGAGCACTGGTTCAGCGTGGAAGTGCCCGAGCGGCTCGAAGTCACGCTCGCGCCGCGCGAGCACACCGCGTTTCTCTGGCTGCCGTATGAAGAGGCCGCCTCGCGTTGCTATTCGTCGTCGAATGCGGATGCGATTTTGCAGTTGCCGAAGCGGCTGCGCGGGCGTTCGGAGTCTCGCCGATGAGTGTCGGCGGCGCACGCCGTTTCGCTCGTCTGCGGCAATCGCTGCTCGGCCGCCGCTACTGGCAGCGCTACCGCTTCACGAGCGGCAACGAGGTCAAGCTGCTGCGCTCCGGCGACGAGTTCTTCAGCGCGCTCGTCGCGCGCGTGGATGCGGCGGAGCGCGATGTCGTCCTCGAAACCTATATTTTTTGCTACGACGAAGCGGGGCAACTGGTCAACGCGGCGCTGCTGCGGGCGGCCGCGCGCGGCGTGCGCGTGCGCGTGATCACTGACGGCGTCGGCACCGCGCGCCTGCCGATGTTCAACGAATGGGTCGGCGCCGGCATCGAGCATCGCATCTACAACCCGCACATCTTCGGGCGCTTTGGTTTTTCGCGCACGCATCGCAAGCTCGCCGTGATCGACGATCAGTTCGCGTACTGCGGCGGCATTAATATCGTCGACGATTACGAAAACAACGGCGAGACGCTGCCGTACCGCCGCTGGGATTTTGCAGTCGAGTTGCGCGGCCCCGTGGTCAACGACGTGCGTCAGGCGTTCGAGGTGCAATGGCGGCGCATTCGCGTCGGGCATAAACCGCTCGAATCGCTCGAGCCGGATCTCAGCCCGAAGACCACGGCCTCGCTCGGCAGCCTGCGCCGTCGCCGCCGGCGCCGCAACGAGGAACTGTGGGCGGGCGGCCAGCCGTGTGTGGCGTTCGTCGCGCGCGACAACCTGATCAATCGCCGCGCCATCGAAAAGGCGTACCTCGCGGCGATCGGCCAGGCGCGCAGCGAGGTGCTGCTCGCGAATCCGTACTTCATGCCGGGGCGCAAGCTGCGGCGCGCGCTCGTCTATGCGGCGCGGCGCGGCGTGGTGGTGAAGCTGATCATCGGCCGCAAGGAGTTCAAGGCGCTCGATTACGCCGTGCCTTTCCTCTATCGCGCGTTGCTGAGAGCGGGCGTGCAGATCGCCGAGTACGAGAAAACCCTGCTGCACGGCAAGGTTGCGGTGGTCGACTCGAACTGGGCGACCGTGGGCTCGTCGAACCTCGACGCGCTCAGCCTGATGCTGAACAACGAAGCGAACGTCGTGCTGGTCAACGATCCGTCGATCGACGCGCTGCGTGAGGCGATGCTCGCCGCCTTCAAGGAGGCGCGGCGCATCGACGAAGCACACTACGACGCGCGCCCGGCCGGCGAGCGCCTGCTCAACTGGCTGGCCTACACGACCTACCGGCTCGCCATGAAGCTTCTGACAGTGGGCGGCTACGACTAGAGTCGGCGGGGCATGCGTCGAGACGTGTCGCCAGAGCATACGAAGGTTTCGTCTGAAGAAGCCATGACTTAAGGCGAACCCCTCTAAAAAATCCGATTCCTCCGATTGCCAGATGCCCCAAAATTGAAACCAGGTTAGAAACCGGTTTCTAATAAAGTCCTTGTTTCGCGGACGGCGCCACTCAATAATAGTACGGCCGTTCGATTTTTTGTTTCGGTCACATTAGAACGGTAAAAGCTATGCGAAAAGGCGAACAAACGCGAGCCGCAATTCTCGATGCAGCACTTGACCTGGCAAGCCGCGACGGACTGGAGGGTCTGACGATCGGCCTTCTCGCCGAGCGCATGCAGATGAGCAAGAGCGGCGTGTTTGCGCACTTCGGGTCGCGCGAGGACTTGCAGGTCGAGGTCGTGCGCGAATACCACCGTCGTTTCGAAGACGAGGTGTTTTTCCCGAGCTTGCGCGAACCTCGCGGACTGCCGCGTTTGCGCGCCATGATTTCCCGCTGGATCGAAAAGCGCATACAGGAAGTCACGACCGGGTGCATCTACATCAGCGGCGCCGTCGAGTACGACGACCGCGCAGATAACCCGGTGCGCGAACAACTGGTGTCGAGCGTGACGATGTGGCGGGCGGCGCTCACTCGCGCCATTTCGCAGGCGATGGAAGAAGGGCATCTGCGCGCGGACACCGACCCGCAGTTGATGCTCTTCGAACTGTACAGCTTCACGCTCGGTCTGCATCACGACGCGCGCTTCCTGCATCTGCCGGACGCGGTGCGCCTCACGTGGGCCGCGCTGGAAAAATTGATTGTTTCGTATCAAAGCGAAAGCCGTTAGCGAAAGCCGCGGAACTGCACAAGATCCGGCGGCAAACGTCGCGCAGTGTAAGCACTGAAGCGACAGACGAGATCCGCATCACGCCCTCGCGCTCACGGCCTGGCTTCATGTTCAAACTTTGGAGAGAGTCATGGGACAGTACGCCGCGCCGCTGCGCGACATGCAATTCGTGTTGCACGAGCTGCTTAACGTCGAAGCCGAGATCAAGCAGATGCCGAAGCACGCGGATCTCGACGCCGAGACGATCAACGCCGTGCTCGAAGAGGCCGGCAAGTTCTGCTCCGAAGTGCTGTTTCCGCTAAACCACAGCGGCGACCAGGAAGGCTGCACGTACGTCGGCGACGGCGTCGTGACCACGCCGAAGGGCTTCAAGGAAGCCTATCAACAGTATGTGGAAGCCGGCTGGCCCGCGCTCGGTTGCGATCCGGAGTACGGCGGCCAGGGGCTGCCTGCGTTCGTCAATAACGCGCTGTACGAAATGCTCAACTCGGCGAATCAGGCGTGGACGATGTACCCGGGCCTCTCGCACGGCGCCTACGAGTGCCTGCACGCGCACGGCACGCCGGAGTTGCAGCAGCGCTATCTGCCGAAGCTCGTCTCCGGCGTGTGGACCGGCACCATGTGTCTGACCGAGCCGCATTGCGGCACCGACCTCGGCATCCTGCGCACGAAGGCCGAGCCCAACGGCGACGGCTCGTACTCGATCAGCGGCACGAAGATTTTCATCTCCAGCGGCGAACACGATCTGGCGGAAAATATCGTTCACCTCGTGCTCGCGCGTCTGCCGGATGCGCCCAAGGGCACCAAGGGCATTTCGCTTTTCATCGTGCCGAAGTTCATTCCGAACGAAGCCGGCGAGCCCGGCGAGCGCAACGGCGTGAAGTGCGGTTCCATCGAACACAAGATGGGCATTCACGGCAACGCGACCTGCGTGATCAACCTCGACAACGCGAAGGGCTGGATGGTCGGCGAGCCGAACAAGGGCCTCAACGCGATGTTCGTGATGATGAACGCCGCGCGTCTCGGCGTCGGCATGCAAAGCCTCGGGCTCACGGAAGTCGCCTATCAGAACTCGCTCACGTATGCGAAAGAGCGTCTGCAAATGCGCTCGCTGACCGGCCCCAAGGCGTCGGAAAAAGCCGCCGACCCGATCATCGTGCATCCGGACGTGCGCCGCATGCTGCTCACGCAAAAGGCGTATGCCGAAGGTGCGCGCGCATTCTCGTACTGGTCCGCGCTGCATATCGACAAGGAGCTGTCGCACGCCGACGAATCGGTACGCAAGGAAGCCGCCGACCTCGTCGCGCTCCTCACGCCGATCCTGAAGGCGTTCCTCTCGGACAACGCGTTCGAAGGCACGAATCACGCCATGCAGATTTACGGCGGCCATGGCTTCATCGCCGAGTGGGGCATGGAGCAGTATGTGCGCGACGCGCGCATCAACATGATCTACGAAGGCACGAACGCGATTCAGGCGCTCGACCTGCTCGGCCGCAAGATTCTCGGCGACATGGGCGCGAAGATGAAAAAGTTCGGCAAGCTCGTGAGCGAGTTCGTCGAAGCCGAAGGCATCAAGCCGGAAATGCAGGAGTTCGTCAACCCGCTCGCCGACATCGGCGAAAAGGTCCAGAAGCTGACGATGGAAATCGGCATGAAGGCCATGCAGAACCCGGACGAAGTGGGCGCCGCGGCTGTGCCGTATCTGCGTACCGTCGGTCACCTGGTGTTCTCGTACTTCTGGGCGCGCATGGCACGCATCGCGCTCGACAAGGAAGCCTCGGGCGATCCGTTCTACAAGGCGAAGCTCGCCACCGCGCGCTTTTACTTCGCGAAGCTGCTGCCCGAAACCGCCATGACCATCCGTCAGGCGCGCGCCGGTTCGAAGCCGCTGATGGACGTCGAAGAAGCGCTGTTCTAAGTCATCTAACGCAAGGCGCCGCGTGGTCAGCCACACGCGGCGCTTTCGCAAGCCACATTCATCGCGAGCGAGCCGAACCGTTCGCGACACCGCACAACTCTCCGGAGGAACGACGTGAGCAATCTGATCATTCGCAAGGTAGCCGTGCTCGGCGCCGGCGTGATGGGCGCGCAGATCGCCGCGCACCTGATCAACGCCAAGGTGCCCGTGCTTCTTTTTGACCTGCCGGCCAAGGAAGGCCCGAAGAACGCCATCGCGTTGAAGGCGATCGAGAATCTGAAGAAGCTGTCGCCCGCGCCGTTCGGCGTGAAGGACGACGCGCAATACATCCAGCCCGCGAATTACGACGACGACATCGAAAAACTCGCCGAATGCGACCTCGTGATCGAAGCGATCGCCGAGCGCATGGACTGGAAGCACGACCTGTACAAGAAGGTCTCGCCGCATATCGCGCCGAACGCGATCTTCGCGACCAACACGTCGGGCCTGTCGATCACCGAGCTGTCGCAAGGTTTCGCGGATGAACTGAAGGCGCGCTTTTGCGGCGTGCACTTCTTCAATCCGCCGCGCTACATGCATCTGGTCGAGCTGATTCCGACCGCGGCCACGCGTCCGGAAATTCTCGATCAGCTGGAAACGTTCCTGACGAGCGTGGTCGGCAAGGGCGTCGTGCGCGCAAAAGATACGCCGAACTTCATCGCGAATCGCGTCGGCATTTTCTCGATTCTCGCGGTGATCACCGAAGCCGCGAAATTCGGCCTGCGTTTCGACGAAGTCGACGACCTGACCGGCTCGCGTCTTGGCCGCGCGAAGTCGGCCACGTTCCGCACGGCGGACGTCGTCGGTCTCGACACGATGGCGCACGTCATCAAGACGATGCAGGACAACCTGAAGGACGATCCGTTCTTCCCGGTCTACGAGACGCCGGCCGTGCTCGCCGAACTCGTGAAAAAAGGCGCACTCGGCCAGAAGACGGGCGGCGGCTTCTACAAAAAGGAAGGCAAGGCGATCAAGGTGCTCGACCCGAAAACGGGCGAGTACGTGGAAGGCGGCGCGAAAGCGGACGAACTGGTCGGCCGCATTCTGAAGCGTCCGCCGGCAGAGCGCCTCAAGCTGCTGCGCGAGTCGCAGCACCCGCAGGCGCAGTTCCTGTGGGCGATTTTCCGCGACGTGTTCCATTACATCGGCGTGCATCTGGAATCCATCGCCGATAACGCACGCGATGTCGATCTCGCGATCCGCTGGGGCTTCGGCTGGAACGAAGGTCCGTTCGAAGGCTGGCAGACGGCCGGCTGGAAGCAGGTCGCCGAATGGGTGCAGGAAGACATCGCGGCGGGCAAGGCGCTGTCGAGCGTGCCGCTGCCGTCGTGGGTGCTCGAAGGCCCGGTTGCCGAAAAGGGCGGCGTGCATACGAACGAAGGCTCGTGGTCGCCGGCTTCAAAGACGTTCGTGCCCCGCTCGTCGCTCGGCGTGTACGACCGCCAGGTGTTCCGCGCGCCGCTCGTCGGCGAAACGGCGGCGGATCCGAAGAGTTACGGCAAGACGCTGTTCGAGACCGACGCCGTGCGCGCATGGGTCGACGACCGCGCGGGCGAGAACGACGTGCTGATCGTGTCGTTCAAGAGCAAGATGAACACGATTGGGCCGTCGGTGATCGACGGGTTGACGCAGGCCATCGAACTGGCGGAGAAGGACTTCAAGGGTCTCGTCGTCTGGCAGCCGACGTCGCTGAAGCTCGGCACGCCGGGCGGCCCGTTCTCCGCGGGCGCGAATCTCGAAGAAGCGATGCCGGCGTTCATGATGGGCGGCGCAAAGGGTATCGAGCCGTTCGTCAAGAAATTCCAGCAGGGCATGCTGCGCGTGAAGTACGCGAGCGTGCCGGTCGTCGCGGCGGTGTCGGGCATTGCGCTTGGCGGCGGCTGCGAGCTGCTGCTGCATAGTGCAAAGCGCGTCGCGCACATCGAAAGCTATATCGGTCTAGTGGAAGTCGGCGTGGGTCTCGTGCCCGCGGGCGGCGGTCTGAAGGAAGCGGCGCTGCGCGCGGCGGAAGCGGCGACGCAAGTGGGCGCGACCAACGATCTGCTCAAGTTCCTGCAAAAGTCCTTCGAAAACGCGGCGATGGCAAAGGTCTCGGCGTCCGCGCTCGACGCCCGCGCAATGGGTTATCTGAAGCCGTCGGACACGATTGTCTTCAACGTATTCGAGCTGCTCGACGTCGCGAAGAAAGAAGCGCGCGCGCTTGCCGGCGCGGGCTACCGTCCGCCGCTGCGCGTGACGCAGGTGCCGGTCGCCGGGCGTTCGGCGATCTCGACCATCAAGGCTTCGCTCGTCAACATGCGCGACGGCCGGTTCATCAGCGAGCACGATTTCCTGATCGCGAGCCGCATCGCGGAAGCGGTGTGCGGCGGCGACGTGGAAGCGGGCAGTCTCGTCGACGAGGAATGGCTGCTGCAACTGGAGCGCCGCGCGTTCGTCGAGCTGCTCGGCACGCAGAAGACGCAGGAACGGATCATGGGCATGCTGCAAACCGGCAAGCCGGTGCGGAACTAACAGCGACGCGCGGACATTCTGGAGAGACAAATGAGCAAGCAATTGCAAGACGCATACATCGTCGCCGCGAGCCGTACGCCGATCGGCAAGGCGCCGCGCGGCGTGTTCAAGAACACGCGCCCCGACGAACTGCTGGTGCATGCGATCCGGTCGGCCGTGGGCCAAGTGCCCGGACTCGATACCAACGTGATCGAAGACGCCATTGTCGGCTGCGCGATTCCCGAGGCGGAGCAGGGCCTGAACGTCGCGCGTATGGGCGCGCTGCTGGCCGGGCTGCCGCAGTCGGTCGGCGGCGTCACGGTGAACCGCTTCTGCGCGTCGGGGCTGACGGCCCTCGCGATGGCTGCGGACCGCATTCGCGTCGGCGAATCGGACGCGCTGATCGCGGGCGGCTGCGAGTCGATGAGCATGGTGCCGATGATGGGCAACAAGCCGTCGCTGTCGCCGCATATCTTCGATCGCAATGAAGACGTCGGCATTGCCTACGGCATGGGCCTGACCGCCGAGAAAGTCGCCGAGCGCTGGAAGATCAGCCGTGAGGCGCAGGACGCGTTCTCCGTCGAATCGCACCGCCGCGCAATCGCCGCGCAGCAAGCCGGCGAGTTCAGCGACGAGATCGCCGCATACACGGTCACCGAGCGCTTCCCGGATCTCGCCACCAGCGAAGTGCGCGTGAAAACGCGCGAGGTGTCGCTCGACGAAGGTCCGCGCGCCGACACCTCGCTCGAGGGCCTCGCCAAACTGCGCACGGTGTTCGCCAACAAGGGGTCGGTGACGGCCGGCAACAGCTCGCAGACGTCGGACGGGGCGGGCGCGCTGATCGTTGTGTCGGAAAAGGTGCTCAAGCAGTTCAACCTGACGCCGCTCGCGCGCTTCGTCAGCTTCGCGGTGCGCGGCGTGCCGCCGGAGATCATGGGCATCGGGCCGAAGGAAGCGATTCCGGCCGCGCTGAAGGCCGCGGGCCTCAAGCAGGACGACCTCGACTGGATCGAGCTGAACGAAGCGTTCGCCGCGCAATCGCTCGCGGTGATTCAGGACCTCGGCCTCGATCCGGCGAAGATCAACCCGCTCGGCGGCGCGATCGCGCTCGGCCACCCGCTCGGCGCGACGGGCGCGATTCGTGCGTCGACGGTGGTGCACGGCCTGCGCCGCCGCAACTACAAGTACGGCATGGTGACGATGTGCGTCGGCACCGGCATGGGCGCGGCGGGCATCATCGAGCGGCTGTGACACGGCCCGCTTCGGTGGACGCGGCACGCCGCCAAGGCGCCTGAACGGTTCGCAGGCCTCGCGCTTGCGAACCGTTTTTTCCATTCGGACAGCAGTTCTGCGGCAGTTTCCGCTGCAGTCGAGGAGACGCAAATGACGACGGATATTCTGGTCGAGCGCGCGAACGGCGTGCTGACCCTCGCCTTCAACCGGCCGGACAAGAAAAACGCGATCACGGCCGCGATGTACCAGACCATGGCCGACACGCTCGTCGAGGCGCAACGCGACGCGTCCGTGCGCGCGATGCTGATTCGCGGCAGCGCGAACATATTCAGTGCCGGCAACGATCTCGAAGACTTCATGAAGGCGCCGCCGATGGGCGAAAATGCGCCGGTATTCCAGTTCCTGCGCGCGCTCAGCTCTGCCGAAAAGCCGCTGGTGGCCGCGGTGGCGGGGCCGGCGGTGGGCATCGGCACGACGCTGCTGCTGCACTGCGATCTCGTCTATGCCGCCGATTCGGCCAGCTTTTCGCTGCCGTTCGCGCAGCTCGGACTGTGTCCGGAGGCGGCGTCGAGTTTGCTGCTGCCACGCGTTGCCGGCTATCAGGCCGCCGCCGAAAAACTGCTGCTCGGCGAGGCGTTCGATGCCGCCGAGGCACAGCGCATGGGCTTTGTGAACCGCGTGCTGCCGGCTTCCGAAGTCGACGCGTTGGCGGCATCGCAAGCCGCGAAGCTCGCGGCGCTGCCGGCGTCGTCGTTACGCGTGACCAAGAGTCTGATGAAGCGCGCGAGCCATCAGGAACTGCAGACGCAGATGTCCGAGGAGGCGGTGCACTTCGGCAAGATGCTGATCGCGCCCGAGGCGCGCGAAGCGTTCAAGGCGTTCTTCGAAAAGCGCAAGCCTGACTTCCGGCAATTCGACTGAGCCCGGCGGGGCCCGGAGGCGCCCCGCACGACGCTCGCGTGCGGTGGTTCAAGGCTGAACCGTGTCGTAATCGACGTAGCTCGTTTCGCGGCAGAAGCTCACGAGCCGCACGCCCGCCTTGCGTGCAATGGCAATGGCCAGCGACGACGGCGCCGAAATGGTCGCGACCATCGGCACGTCGACGCGCGCGGCTTTGCGCACCAGCTCGTAGCTCGCGCGGCTCGACAGGAATACGAAACCTTCCTTGGTATCCACGCGATCGAGCACCAGTTGGCCGATCAGTTTGTCGAGTGCATTGTGGCGGCCCACGTCTTCGAACGCATAACGGATCGTGCCCGCCGCGTCGCACCACGCCGCGGCGTGCAGGCCGCCGGTCAGCCGGGTCAGGGCCTGATGGTCGGGCAATTCGCGGGCCGCACGTGCAATGGCGTCGGGCGCGAGCCGCTGCAAGAAGCCGGTGTCGGGCACGCGCTCCGGCTTCAGATCCAGTAGATCGATGCTTTCGATACCGCACACGCCGCAGCCGGTGCGGCCGGCGAGCGCGCGGCGTTTTTCCTTCAGCGCGACGAACGCCTGCTGCACGACCTGCAGATGCACTTCGGCGTGCGGCAAATCGGTGTCGTCGTGCAGCTCGACCTCAATGTCCTGAATGTCGCTGCCGCGCTCCACGATGCCTTCCGAAATCGCGAAGCCGACCGCGAACGCTTCCAGATCGCGCGGCGTGCACATCATCACCGCATGCGAAATGCCGTTGAAAACCAGTGCCACCGGCCATTCCTGACCGACGTGGTCGGTGACCGTTTCCACCGCCGCGCCGCGATGACGGTGCACCTCGCGCTTCACCGCGCCGGGCTGGCCTGTTTGCAGTTCGTCCAAGCTGATTCACTCCGTGTATTCCGCGCGCCTTGCCGTCGCGCGCCTTGCCGCGCCGCCGCCGTGCGAATAAGGTTCTAAAATACCTCAAGCCGGGCTTGCGCGTCGCCCATCATCAAAGAGGACACTGCCATGGGACTGAATGAGGCACCGCTGCTGTTCGACTTCGAGGTGCAGTCGTCGGAGAATTTCACCTATATCCCGATGTCGGTTCGCTTCAACCTCGATCGGTTCGGGCTGCGCATTTCGCTCGCGCAATGGCAAATGCTGCCGCTGGAAGACCGCAAGCTTCTTGCCCGTTTCCCCGTTGCGGACGACGCGGAGATCGAGCCGAACTTCGATCACGCCCTTTTCGAGATGTTGCGCACTCATGCGAATGTCGAGCCCGAGTGGTTCACGCCCGACGACGCGCCCGCCTGGCGCAATACGGAGGCCGTGCCGGAGAGCGTCGAGCGGCAGGCGAAAATGGCGGGCCTCGCGGCCCCGAGCGCGGCACGTTGGGCGGAACTCGACCCGTTCAAGCGCTACGTGCTCGCCAAGCTGTCGCGCAAGCAGGAAATCAACCACGACTTCATCCCGGCGATGAGGGAATTTGGCGCGGCCGGCTAGGCGCGGCCGGCTAGGCGCGGCCGGCTAGCTACCGGCGACTAGCTGCGGCCGGCTTGCTGCGGCCGGCCAGGAGCCGCTGCCGTCCTGCCGCTGCAGCCCAGCTGCTTCGATCAGCCGCTTCGCCCAGCCGCTTCGCCCAGCCGCCGCCCCCGCCGCCCCCGCCGCCCCCGCTGCCCCTCAGCCCCTCAGCCCCTCAGCCCCTCAGCCCCTCAGCCCCCTCCACGAATTTTTTCACCCCGCCCCCTAAACCCTTCCCGAACGCTGCCGTTATCCATGGGTTGGCGCGTAAAAGACTCGCATCGCAAGCGGCCTCGCGCTCCCGCCCGAAGAACGATCGACGTTCGGAACCCATGACTCCTCTCATCTCGAAGCGGCTGCTGATCAACATGGCGGTCGTGGCCGTCGCGCTCGGCGCAAACGTGTTCGTCGCGTGCCTGCAGATCGCCGGCCAGCGCGACGCCGACGCCCGCACGCTGCATTCGACGCGCGTCCGCCAGAGTCTCGACGCCTACCAGGCGGCGCTCGACGGCGGCTTGGCCGCGCTCGCCCGCTTCGAGGCTTCGGGCAAGGACACGCCGGTCAACGCCGCCGCGACGATGAACGCGACGCTCGCCAGTCTCGAAAGCGAGTTGCGCGGCGAACTGGCCGCCGAGCCGGTCATGCTCGCCACGCTCGCCCAGATCGGCGCGGACCGCCACGCGCTGCAACGCGACATCGGCGATGCGTTGCTCACGCGCGACGCAGAGGAGCCGGCCGCGTCCCGTGCATGGACGGCGGCGTCCTACATGCATGTCGGGCTCGGTCTGCAACGGATGGAAGCGGGCCTGGCCGCGCTGCGCGCCGCCGAAAACCGCGCGCTGGAGCTGTCGCTCGCGGCGGCGTCGAAAGAGCGGCGGCATGCGGCTTTGCTTCTCGTCGCGACCATGCTCGCGGGCAGCGCGCTCCTGATCTTCACCTTCGGCGCCCGCGAAAGCAGCGCGCGCAAGAAGCTCCACAGCGTGCGCGCACTCGGCCGTAATGACGAGCGCTTTCGCAGTCTGTTCGACGATCATCCCGTGCCGATGTACATCTTCGACCGCAAGACGTTGCGCTTTCTCGCCGTCAATTCAGCCGCGATCCAGCAGTACGGCTATTCGGAGAGCGAGTTTCTCGACATGACGATTCGCGCGATCCGGCCGAACAGCGAGATCGGGCGGCTCGAGTCGCATCTGCTGCGCGCCGACAGCGCCGAGCGCGGCCGCACGATGGCGGGCATCTGGCATCACCGGCGCAAGGACGGCTCGCTCATCAGCGCGGACATTTCCTATCACGCGCTGAACTTCATGGGCCGCGCCGCATTCTTTGTTCTCGCCGACGACGTCACCGAGCAGATCAATGCCGAAGCCGAGGCGCAGCGCTCGAACCAGATGCTCGAAACGGTGATCGACAACATCCCGCAGCGTATTTTCTGGAAGGACCTGGACTCGCGCTATCTCGGCTGCAACATGGCGTTCGCGCGCGACGCGGGGCTGTCGTATCCCGAGCAGGTGGTCGGCAAGAGCGACGCGGACATGCCGTGGCGCGCGTTCGCCGAGCTGCTCAACGCGCACGACCGGGAAGTGGTGCAGACCCGCGTGCCGAAGATGAACTTCGAAGTCGACGTGGTGATCGGCGGCGTGCATCGCACGACGGTCACGAGCAAGCTGCCGTTCACGGACAGCGACGGTCGCGTGATCGGCGTGCTCGGTTCGTACACGGACATCACCGAGCGCAAGCGCGCGGATCTCGCGCTGCGTCTGCAAAGCCGCGCGCTCGACGCGAGCGTCAACGCGATTCTGATCACGGCGCCTTCGCCGGCGGGCAACCTGATCGAGTATGTGAATCCGGCCTTCATGCGCATCACCGGCTACGATCCCGCCGAGGTGATGGGCCACGACTGCCGCGTGCTGCAACGCGACGACCGCGACCAGGAGGGCGTCGCGCTGATCCGCGAGGCGCTCGCTGCGAATCGCGAAGTGAGCGCGGTGGTGCGCAACTATCGCAAGGACGGCGCGCTGTTCTGGAATCAGCTCTTCATCGCGCCGGTGCCGAATGCGGAAGGCGTGATCACGCATCACATCGGCGTGATCAACGACGTGACCGATCTGATGCGCTATCAGGAACAGCTCGAATACCAGGCCAACTACGACAGCCTCACGCGCCTGCCCAACCGCAACCTGCTGCGCGACCGTTTGCAGCATGCGCTGATCGTCGCGCAGCGGCATCACAAGGGCGTCGCGGTGGTGTTCATGGACCTCGACGGTTTCAAGAACGTCAACGACAGCCTCGGCCACAGCGTCGGCGACCGGCTGCTCGGCGTCGTGGCCGAGCGGCTCGCGCGCTGCACCCGCACGAGCGATACGGTCGCCCGCCACGGCGGCGACGAGTTCGTGATCGTGATGACGGATACCGTCGACGAACAATCGCTGATTGCGTGGATGGAGCGCGTACGCGCGTCGATCTCGGAGCCGGTGTGGCTCGACGGCACGGAGCTGTATGTCGGCTGCAGCATGGGTGCGAGCCTGTTCCCGCAAGACGGCGACGACGCGGAAACGCTGATGAAAAAGGCCGACCTCGCGATGTATCGCGCGAAGGACATGGGCCGCAACACATTCCAGTTCTATCAGCCGGAGATGAACGCGAGCGCGGGCGCACGCCTGGCCCTCGAGCAGCGTCTGCGGCGCGCGCTACGCGATAACCAGTTCCTGCTGCACTATCAGCCGCAAGTGGATATCCACACCGGCCAGATTGTCGGCACCGAGGCGCTGGTGCGTTGGAGCGACCCCGAAGCGGGCCTCGTGCCGCCGTCGTCGTTCATTCCGGTTGCCGAGGAAAGCGGGCTGATCGGGCCGCTTTCCGAATGGGTGCTGCGCGAAGCATGCCGTCAGAACAAGGCGTGGCAAAACCTCGGTTTGCCGCCGGCGCGCGTCTCCGTGAATCTGTCGGCGCGCGTGTTCCAGCAGCGCGATATCGCGAAGCTCGTCATGCAGGTGCTCGACGAAACCGGCCTCGAGCCGCAGTACCTCGAACTGGAGCTGACCGAAAGCGCAATCATGCGCAACGCGGAAGAAGCCGTGTCGATGCTGAACGAACTGAGCGCGCTCGGCATCGGCCTTGCAATCGACGACTTCGGCACCGGCTATTCGAGCCTCAGCTATCTGAAGCGCTTCCCGGTGGATCGGCTCAAGATCGACCGGTCGTTCGTGTCCGACATCGGCATCTCGGGCGACGACGAGACCATTACCTCGGCGATTATCGCGCTCGCGCATTCGCTGAAGCTGCAGGTGATTGCCGAAGGCGTGGAGACGTCGGCGCAGCTCGACTTCCTGAAGGAGCGCGCCTGCGACGAGATGCAAGGCTTCTACTTCGCGAAGCCTTTGTCGACCGAGGCCATCTCCGAACTGATGAAGGGCGGCACGGCGCGCGAACCGGCGCTGGCGTGACGCGGCGAAGGCGCGCCCCTGAACCGTCGTCGCTGCGTTAGTCCAGCGCGGGCAGCGCGCGCGGGCGGCGGTCGCTGTCGGTGGCGACGTAGGTCAGCGTGGCCTCGGTCACCTTCACGATGTCTTGCGCGAGGCTCATACGCTGCGCGTAGACCTCGACGGAAACGGTAATGGACGTATTGCCCGTCTTGACGATATCCGCGTAAAAGCTCAGCAGGTCGCCGACGAACACCGGCTGTTTGAACAGGAACGAATTGACCGCGATGGTCGCGACCCGCCCATTCGCGCGACGGCTCGCCGGGATCGACCCGGCAATATCCACTTGCGCCATGATCCAGCCGCCGAACACGTCGCCGTGAATATTGGCGTCCGCCGGTTGCGGCATGACGCGCAGCGCGCAAGGCTTTTGCGGAAGTTGGAGGTTATCGGTCATGAGGACACTCGGAAAACGCGGGTTGGTTTGATGCGCTCGGCGACGAGACGCGGCCATTGTCCAAAACAGGGCGGCGCACCCGGCGTCCGGCCGGGATGGCGGCGAGGCGGCCGACAAAAGCGGCGCGAGCCGGCTTCTGCGACAATACGAAGATCAGGAATTGTACGGGAAAGCGCCCAGGCGGGTTGCGCGACGAGGCCGCGTGCTCACGCACGCGCTGCGGGTCCGCGGCCGCTGTGCTCTCCGGCATTTCCCCCTCCTCCCCAGCCGAACCATGCGCCGCTCGCTTCCGTCCGAACCCTCGCCGATTTCCACCCAGCCGCGCAACGATTGGCAGACCATCCTGTCGCTGCTGCCGTATCTCGCCACTTACAAGTGGCGTGTCGTGTTCGCGCTCAGTTGCCTGATCGGCGCTAAGGTGGCCAACCTCGGCGTGCCGATCGTGATGAAACGGATCGTCGACAGTCTCGCCTCCGTGCAGCATCTCACGGCGCTAGGCCGTGCGCACGATTCGCCGGGCATCGTGCTGCTCGGCGGCGTCGGCCTGCTCGTGGTCGCGTACGCGGTGGTGCGGCTCTCCACGTCGCTCTTCACCGAATTGCGCGAGATTCTGTTTTCCAAGGTCACCGAGAACGCGGTGCGCCAGCTCGCGTTGAAGGTGTTCCGGCATCTGCACGGCCTGTCGCTGCGGTTTCATCTGGAGCGGCAAACCGGCGGCATGTCGCGCGACATCGAACGCGGCACGCGCGGCATTACGCAGCTCATTTCGTATTCGCTGTACAGCATTCTGCCGACGCTCGTCGAAGTCGGCCTCGTGCTTGGCTTCTTCGTCGTCAAATACGAGGCGTACTACGCGATCGTGACCTTCGTGGCACTGGCCGTGTACATCGTGTTCACGGTGAAGGTGACCGAGTGGCGCACGCATTTCCGGCGCACGATGAACGAGCTCGATTCGAAGGCGAACTCGCGCGCCATCGACTCGCTGCTCAACTACGAGACGGTCAAGTATTTCGGCAATGAAGAGTGGGAAGCAAGCCGCTACGACGAAAACCTGAAGCGCTATCGCACGGCGGCAATCAAGTCGCAGCGCTCGCTCTCCGCGCTGAACTTCGGGCAGCAGGCGATTATCGGCACGGGGCTCGTGTTCATTCTGTGGCGTGCGACGGAAGGCGTAATGGCGGGGCGCCTGACGCTCGGCGATCTCGTGCTCATCAACACGTTCATGTTGCAGCTGTATATTCCGCTCAATTTTCTCGGCGTGGTGTATCGCGAGCTCAAGCAGAGTCTCACCGACATGGACCGCATGTTCACGCTGCTCGGCGCGGCGCAGGAAGTGCCGGACGTGCCGAATGCGCCGCCGCTGCAGGTGAGCGGCGGGCAAGTGCGCTTCGAGCATGTGAATTTTTCGTACGAGCCGGCGCGCCAGATTCTTCACGACGTGAGCTTCACGATTCCGGCCGGCACGACGACCGCGGTGGTCGGCCATAGCGGCTCGGGCAAGTCGACGCTCGCGCGGCTCATGTTCCGCTTCTACGATCTGGACCGCGCGACGGGCGGCGCGATCACCATCGACGGTCAGGATATTCGCGATGTCGCGCAGGCATCGTTACGCGCGTCGATCGGCATCGTGCCGCAGGACACCGTGTTATTCAACGACTCGATCTACTACAACATCGCCTATGGACGCCCCTCGGCGACGCGCGAGGAAGTGATTGCGGCGGCGCGTGCCGCGCATATCCACGAGTTTATCGAAGGACTGCCGAAAGGCTACGACACGCCGGTCGGCGAGCGGGGCCTGAAGCTCTCGGGCGGCGAAAAGCAGCGCGTCGCGATTGCTCGGACCATCCTGAAGAATCCGCCCATCCTGTTGTTCGACGAAGCCACGTCCGCGCTCGATTCGCGTTCGGAGCGCGCTATTCAGCACGAACTCGATCAGATCGCGCGCGAACGCACGACGCTCATCATCGCGCACCGGCTTTCCACCGTGGTTCACGCGCAGCAGATCATCGTGATGGACAAGGGGCGTATTGTCGAGCGCGGTACGCACGCAGAACTGTTGCGCGCCAACGGCCTCTTCGCGCAGATGTGGGCGCTGCAGCAGCAACGCGCCGCCGAGGCGTCGCAAGCCGCGGAAAGCGCGGGCGCCGCAACGCTGCCCGACAGCGCGGAGCTGCCGGCGCGTTGAGCGAGCCGTATCGACAGGAACAGCTTGCCGCGCTCAGCGCGCGTGCAAACGCTGATCCAGTTCGGTGAGTTGCGCCGGCGTGCCGACGTTTTCCCACAAGCCTTCGTAGAGCTCGCCGGTTGCGAGGCCGCGTGCGATCGTCTCCCGGTAATACGGCGTGAGCGCGCGCCGCGTGCCGCGCGGCAGGCCGCGGAACATGCGCGTGTCATAGAGTCCGATATTGCCGAAGGTGAAGCGCCGCCCGGCTTCGAGCGACAGCACCCCGCCTTCGAGTGCAAAGTCTCCGTTTGGATGAAACGGCGGATTGGGCACCATCACGAGATGCATGCCGGGTTCGGGCGAAGCCCGCAGCGCTTCGGCCTGCGCGTTCAGCACGCTGTAGTCGAAATCCGCGTACACGTCGCCGCTCACCGCAACGAACACTTCGCTCGCGCCGTGGTCTTCGATCAGCGGCAGCGCCTGTACGATCCCGCCCGCGGTCTCCAGCGCTTCATGCTCGGGCGAATAGCGCAGTTCGATCTGCCAGCGCGAACCGTCGCCGAGCGCGGCCTCGATCTGCTTGCCGAGCCACGCGTGGTTGATCACGATCGTCTGAAAACCCGCGCGCGCAAGCCGTTCGATCTGCCAGACGATGAGCGGCTTGCCGCCCGCTTCGAGCAAGGGCTTGGGGCGCGTGTCGGTCAACGGACGCATGCGTTCGCCGCGGCCCGCGGCGAAAATCATCGCTTTTTTGAGGGACATTGTAGTTATTCAGAACGTGTAGCCGACTTCGTTCGCGCGGCCTTCCAGATCGTCGAGCAGCTTCGCGAACGGACGCAGCGGCGCGTAGCGTTCGGCCACCTTGCGCGCATAGCCGATGAAGCGCGGCAAGTCGTTCATGTAATGCGGCTTGCTGTCGCGGTAATTAATCCGGCAAAAGAGACCGAGCACCTTGATATGCCGTTGCAGACCCATCCATTCGATCTGGCGGTAGAACTCGCCGAAGTCGGCGTCGACCGGCAGGCCGGCTTTTTTCGCGCGCTCCCAGTAGTACACGAAGCAATCGAGTTCGAACTCCTCGTCCCAGCTGATGAAGGCGTCGCGCAGCAGCGACGCCACGTCGTACGAGATAGGACCGTACACGGCGTCCTGGAAGTCGAGCACGCCGGGGTTCAGTGCGCGGGTTGCTGCCTCGGCCGCGCCCGGTTCTGCGCATACCATCAGATTGCGCGGCATGAAATCGCGCAGCATGAATACCTGTGGCTGCGCGCGGGCGCTGGCGATCAGCAGCGCGAACGTGCGGTCGAGCACACCGCGCGTGTTGCCGTCGACCTCGCGCCCGAGGTGCCTGCCGATGAACCACTCGGGCATCAGTTCCA
The DNA here is from genome assembly GCF_047325075.1 of Paraburkholderia phenoliruptrix. Classification (NCBI taxonomy): domain Bacteria; kingdom Pseudomonadati; phylum Pseudomonadota; class Betaproteobacteria; order Burkholderiales; family Burkholderiaceae; genus Paraburkholderia; species Paraburkholderia phenoliruptrix. The sequence goes on along the minus strand of NZ_CP168531.1, from coordinate 4,080,526 downwards.
TCTCGCGGCGCAGAAACGCTTCGTCGAACGGCGGCAGCACGTCTTCACGCGAGGCGAGCTGCCAGCGGATCAGCGCGTCGAGCGCGTCGCGCATCAGCGTCCGTGCGCCGCGCGCGTCGTTCTCCTCCTGCGCGGCGGTGAGCGCGCCGAGATACGAGGCAGTGCCGAGATCGGTGACGAGCATCAGGCCCGCGTCGACATCCACCTCGAGGATGCGCGGCACATGCACGCCGGCCGCTTCGAGCAGCCGCGCGACCTGCACGAACTCGCGGCATTTTTCGGGCGGTGGGGCGTCGACGGCGATCAGCGTGCCGGCGCTTTCGCCTTCCGCCGCCTTACCGGCGAGCCGGAAATAGCGCCGGAAGCTGGCGTCGGAGGAAGCGGGCGCGAGCGTGCCGATATTCAGTGCATAGCGGGCCGCATGGCCTTGCAGCCAGGCCTTCAGCAGGTCGAGGCGGCTGTCGGAGGAAGGGGGGGTGAAGTCTTGGGAAGGAGGCAGCGTCATGAAAACCGGCGGCAAATTCAGAGGGGCAACGTCTTGCCATATAATACCCCACGACTTTTTTGACGCGACTCACGCCAGCTTTCGCGTATTCCGCTTTACCGCCCGCCTCACCGTTCGGAGATTGTAAATATTGATGTGCAGCCGACTGTCACGGTCGTGGTGTGCAGGCGGTGGATCGTGACTGCAGAAGCTGACGGACGGGCCGATTCGCCAAACGATACATGCCGCCTAGACAGCTTTCCCAAACGAATCCCTCTTGTGCCGCGATGCCGCGCAAAAGGCGGCTCGTCGCGGCGTTGATCGCCGTTCCGGGCCTCGTGCCCGCGCTTGCTCACGCCCAACTGGTCGGCGAGGCCGCACAGCCGCAGCCGATCGACCCGCCGTGGGGCATGCAGCTCGCCCCGCAACTCGAAGACCACGTGCTGCAGCCGGGACAGAAGCCGGCCACGTTCGTGCTCGGCGATTCGACCAACGGCACGACGGATCAGGACCTGGCTGTGAAGGGCGCGGCGGAAGTGCGGCGCAATACGGTCGTGATCAAGTCCGACGCGCTGCATTACGATCAGGACTCGGACATGGCCGACGCCTACGGCCAGGTTCGCCTGAACAACAACGGTACGACGTTCGCCGGGCCCGAAGCGCACATGCGCGTGGATTCGAGCGAAGGCTTCATGACCGCGCCCAAGTACCACTTCAACGTGACGGGCGGTTCGGGCAGCGCCGAGCGCGTCGACCTGCTCGACAACGAGCGCTCGGTGTTCACCAAGGGCACGTACACGGCCTGCGCGTGCACGGACAATCCGGCGTGGTACATCAAGGGCAGCGAATTCGACTTCGACACGGGCGCCGACGAAGGCGTGGCCTACAACAGCGTGCTGTTTTTCCAGGGCGTGCCGGTGTTCGCCTCGCCGTGGCTGTCGTTTCCGCTGTCGGGCGAGCGGCGCAGCGGTATCCTGCCGCCCACCTTCTCGCTCAGTTCGACGAACGGCTTCGAACTCTCGGTGCCGTATTACTTCAACATCGCGCCCAATCGCGATCTGACGCTCACGCCGCGTCTGATCTCCAAGCGCGGTGTGCAGCTGCAGGCCGCGTTCCGCTATCTGTCGCCCACGTATTCTGGCTCGATCACCGGCGAATTCCTGCCGAACGACCGGCTGACGAAGACCAACCGCTACGCGCTGTATATCCAGCACAACCAGAACTTCGGCAACGGGTTCGGCGGCTACATCTACTACAACAAGGTTTCGGACAACACCTATCCGGAAGACCTGTCGTCGTCGGCGAATCAGTTCATGAACGGCACCCAGCTCCTGTATCAGCAGGAAGCCGGGTTGACCTATAACAACGGACCGTGGTCCGTGCTCGCGCGCGAGCAGCATTGGCAGACGCTCACGCCGTCGGTCGCGCCGTATGGCCGCGAGCCGCAATTGAACGTGAAGTACGCGAAGTACAACGTGGGCGGCTTCGACTTCGGCGCCGAGGCGGACTACACGAATTTCCGCATCACGACCGCTGACATGACGCAGGGTCAGCGGGTGATGTTCAACCCGTACATTTCGTACTCGGTCGTCGGGCCCGGTTATTTCGTCACGCCGAAGGTGCAGTGGCACTTCGCGTCGTATAACCTGAACAACATCAGCACCGACGTGCCGGCCGGCACGCCGAAGAACTTCACCGAATCGATCCCGACGCTGACCTTTGACACCGGGCTCATTTTCGACCGCTCGGTGCGGCTCTTCGGCGAGGATTACATCCAGACGCTCGAGCCGCGCCTGTACTACGTGTACACGCCGTATCGCAACCAGGCATCGGCGCCGCTTTTCGACACCGCGGAATCCGACTTCGGGCTCGCGGAAATCTTCACGCCGAACACGTTCGTCGGCAACGACCGCATCGCGGACGCGAACCGCCTGACGGCGGCCATCACCACGCGCTTCATCAATCCGGCAACGGGCGACGAGCGCGCGCGCTTCGTGATCGCGCAGCAGTATTACTTTCAGGACCAGCGCGTCACGCTGCTGCCGAACCAGACGAGCACGCAGGCCACGCATTCGGACCTGATCGTGGGCGCGTCGCTCAAGCTCGGGGCCGGTTTCGCGTCGGAAACTGCGTTCCAATATAATGCGGACAACAACCAGCTGGTCAAGACGAGCGTCGGTTTCGGTTTCAGTCCGGCCACCGGCAAGGTGCTCAACGTCGCGTATCGTTACACGCGCGCGAACACCACGCTCGACAATGAGCCGATCAACCAGGTGCTGGTGTCGGGGCAATGGCCGCTGTCGCATCGGGTTTTCGGGGTTGGGCGGTTCAATTACGATCTCGGCGGGCATCGGATCGTCGACGGACTCGTCGGTCTGCAGTACGACGCAGACTGCTGGACGCTCGGCGCCGGTATTCAGCGCTACGCAAACGGGCTGAATACGTCGGGGCAGCATCAGTCGAGCACGCGCTTTCTCGCGCAGTTGACGTTCAAGGGCTTGTCGAGCGTCGACAACGGGCTGATTGCCGCGTTCCGCAGCAGCGTGGCGGGCTATACGCCGCTGCCGCCACCGCCGCCGCCGGAGTCGCGGTTCATCAATTACGAATGACGCTCGCCCGGTCGTTCATCGAATGCGAAAAGACGGGCCAGGCGTGCCCGACATCATTGGAGTATCTGTGGCAATCATGAAAAAGCTTCGCTTGGCAACGCTCGCGGCAGGTCTGGCCGCCGTGGCGTCTTTCGTGTCGGTTGCGCCGGTACAGGCGCAGGCGCTCGCCGGCAACCGCGGCCAGACGGTCGACACGATTGCCGCAGTGGTCAACAACGGTGTCATTACGCGGCGCGAGCTGGACGAGCGCGTGAACCTCATTACCCGCCGTCTGAATCAGCAGAACGCGCCGATTCCGCCCGCCGACCAGTTGCGTCAGCAGGTGCTCAACCAGATGGTGCTGGAGCGCATCCAGTTGCAGAAGGCAAAGGAAGACGGCATCAATGTCGACGACGCCGCCGTGCAGAAAACGCTCGAACGGCTCGCCCAGGCGAACAACCTGTCTCTCGACGTGTACCGTGCGCGGATCGAGGCGCAAGGCGTGCCTTGGGCCACGTTCACGAGCGACGCGCGCACCGAGCTGACACTGTCGCGTCTGCGTGAGAAGGAAGTGGACAGCAAGGTCACGGTGTCGGACGCGGAAGTCGCGAACTACATCGCGAGTCAGCGCGGCCCGAACGCCGGCGCGACGAGCGACCTGCACATGGAGCACATTTTCCTGAAGGCGCCGCTGAACGCGCCGCAAACCGACATCGAAGCGGCGCAGAAGAAGGCCGAGGCATTGCTCGCCGAAGCGAAGGGCGGCGCCAACTTCGGCAAACTGGCGAAGTCGAATTCGCAGGCGCCGGACGCGGCCAAGGGCGGCGACATGGGCTACGCGGCGCCTTCGAAGCTGCCGCCGGAATTCGTCAAGGCCGCCTCGGCGCTGCGTCCGGGCGAGGTCAATCCGGAAGTGATCCGCACGAACGACGGCTTCGAGGTTGTGCGCCTCGTCGACCGCCGCGCCGGTCAGGGCACGAGCTCGGACGCGCCGAAGCTCGTGCAAACGCACGTGCGCCACATTCTGCTGCGCGTCGGCGACGGCATGTCCGAGCCGCAAGCGCGTCAGAAGCTACTCGAAATCAAGAAGGAAATTCAGGCAGGCGGCGACTTCGCGAAGTTCGCCCACACCTATTCGCAGGACGGGTCGTCGTCGCAAGGCGGCGACCTCGGCTGGATCAGCCCGGGGGAGACGGTGCCGGAATTCGAGCGCGCCATGAACACGCTGCAGGACGGCCAGATCAGCGACCCGGTGCGCAGCGAATACGGCTATCACCTGATCCAGGTGCTGGAGCGCCGCGAAGCGCAAGGCTCGATCGCCGAGCAAATGGACCTGGCCCGTCAGGCCATCGGTCAGCGCAAGGCCGAGCAGGCTTACGCCGACTGGCTGCGCGAACTGCGCGACACCGCGTATGTCGAAGTCAAGCCTGACCTGTCGAGCATTCAGTAAGCACCATGAGCACCGCCGCCCAGTCCGCCAGCTTGCCGTTGCACGTCGCGATCACGACCGGCGAGCCGGCCGGCGTCGGTCCCGAACTGACAGCGCAGGCGCTGGCGGGCGCGGCAACGCACTGGCCGAACGCGCAGTTCACCGTGCTCGGCGATGCGGCGCTTCTCGCGGAACGTGCGCGCGCCGTGGGCGTGGACTGGAGCGCGCTGCTGGCGGACGGCAAGCGCATTCGGGTGCAGCACCGGCCGCTCGGTGCGCCGGCGGTCGCGGGCAAGCTCAATGCGGCCAATGGGCGCTATGTGCTCGATCTGCTGGACAGCGCCATCGACGGGGCAATGGCCGGCACCTTCGACGCCATCGTCACCGCGCCGCTGCAAAAGAGCACGATCAACGACGCGGGCGTGCCGTTCACCGGTCACACCGAATATCTCGCAGAACGCACGCGCACGCCGCGCGTGGTGATGATGCTGGCGGGCACGGGCAAGCGTCCGCTGCGCGTCGCGCTCGCCACTACGCATCTGCCGCTCAAAGACGTTTCGGCGGCGCTTTCCATTGACGGACTCGTCGACACGCTGCGCATCGTCGATCACGACCTGCGGCATCATTTCGGCTTGCCCGCGCCGCGCATCCTCGTCACGGGGCTCAACCCGCACGCGGGCGAGAACGGCTATCTGGGCCGCGAAGAAATCGACGTGATTTCGCCTGCGCTGAAGCGCGTGAACGGTGAAGGCATCGACGCGCGCGGTCCCTATCCGGCCGACACGCTGTTCCAGCCGCGCTACCTCGACGAAGCCGACTGCGTGCTGGCCATGTTCCACGATCAGGGTCTGCCGGTGCTGAAATATGCGACGTTCGGCGAAGGCATCAACGTTACGCTGGGCTTGCCGATCATCCGCACGTCGGTCGATCACGGCACGGCGCTCGATCTCGCCGGCACCGGCCGCGCCGACGCGGGCAGCCTGATCGCCGCCATCGACACCGCGGTTTCCATGGCGCACCATCGCCGCGCGGGCTGAGTCAACGCCGCATCATCGGCAGGCTTGCGCGGCGTCTTTTTCAAGCAGTTCTCATTCTTAGCGTTTCTTCGATGTCCACCAGCAGACAGCAACAGGGCCGGCACCAGGGTCATATCGCGCGCAAGCGTTTCGGGCAGAACTTTCTGGTCGACCTCGGCGTGATCGATTCGATCGTCGACGTGATCCGGCCGCAGCGCGGCGAACGCATGGTCGAGATCGGGCCAGGGCTCGGCGCGCTCACGGAGCCGTTGATCGAGCGTCTCGCGACGCCCGAGGCGCCGCTGCATGCCGTCGAGCTGGACCGCGATCTGATCGGGCGTCTGAAAAACAAATTCGGCGATTTGCTCGAACTGCACGCGGGCGACGCGCTCGCGTTCGACTTCGGCTCGCTGGCCGCGCCCGGCGACGCGCCGTCGCTTCGCATTGTCGGCAATCTGCCGTACAACATTTCAAGCCCGCTGCTGTTTCACCTCGCGACTTTCGCGCATTGCGTGATCGATCAGCACTTCATGCTGCAGAACGAGGTGGTCGAGCGCATGGTCGCCGAGCCGGGCACGAAGGCATTCAGCCGTCTTTCGGTGATGCTGCAGTATCGCTATGTGATCGACAAACAGCTCGACGTGCCGCCCGAAGCATTCCAGCCGCCGCCGAAAGTGGATTCCGCCATCGTGCGCATGATTCCTTATGCGCCGCACGAACTGGCGCCGGTCGACGAGCGCGTGTTGGGCGAGGTGGTCACCGCGGCCTTTTCGCAGCGGCGCAAGATGCTGCGCAACACCCTGGCTGCGTTACGCGATACGGTCGACTTCGACGCCATCGGCTTCGACTTGCAACGCCGCGCCGAAGACGTGCCGGTGGCCGAATATGTGCGCGTGGCGCAACTCGTGGCGGGCAAAGGCTGAGCGGGCTACACGCCGGCGGCCTTGTGAGCTGGTGAGCGAATGAGCTGGTGAGCGCTCAAAGCAGTCGTCGCAGTGAGGCCACCGCGACGTTCCAGTAGACCATTTGCGCAGCGCGATGCAGCGGCTCGCACAGAGAGAGCAGAAACGAGCTTCTTTCCTGAACCGAACAACGAGCCTTCCCGCCAGGCGCGCCAGGCGGTTTACGCCCGCTTGCCCGGCGCATTGACCAGCGCGATGCCGGTCAGCACCAGCGCCGCCGCCAGGAGAAAGCGCAAGCTGAACGACTCGCCGAGCAGCAGCACGCCGAAGGTCACGCCGAACAGCGGCGTGAGAAACGAGAAGACCGACAGGCGCGACGCGACATAGCGCGTGAGCAGCCAGAACCACACCAGATAGCTGACGAACGCGACCACGATCGCCTGATACGCGAGGCTCGCGACTGCGAGCGGCGTGACCGTGTCGACGCGCGCCTCGCCGAGCCCGAGCGCCAGGGCGAGCAGCACCACGGCCGACACCGCCAGTTGATAGAAGAGCGTCTTGCTCGCGCTCGACTGCGCAAGCCGGGTGGCGCGCACGACGACGGTCGTCGCGGCCCACGCGATGCCGGCCAGCACGCCGAGCGCGTCGCCGGCCACGGCGCCGAGCGTCGAGCCGCTTGCGGTGGCGCCATGCAGAAAGCCGTCCGCGAAAGCCAGCGTCATGCCGGCGAATGCCACGAAAATGCCGAGCCATTGAATGCGCCGCATGCGCTCGCCGTCCACGAACCAGTGCAGGCCCAGCGCCGTAAAACACGGCGCGGTGTACAGGAAGACGGCCATGCGCGACGCACTGGTCAGCGTGAGCCCGAGAAAGATGCACACGAATTCGGCGGCGAACAACACGCCCGCCAGCAGGCCGGCGGCGAGCGTGCCGTCGTCGCGAAAAAGCGGCGTGCCGCGCGAGCGAGCCCAGCCCCACACCAGCAGCGCCGCCATGGCCGAGCGCAAGCCCGCCTGAAACAGCGGCGGCAGCGCGGCGTTGGTGCTCTTGATCGCGACTTGCTGGAAACCCCAGATCGCGCACAAGCCGACCATGAGGAGGACGGCGAAACCATCGGGGGCGCGACGCGCGGGCAGGACAGTGGTGCTCATGGGCAAGGTCGTGGCGATGAAGCCGAGGCAAGGTTGGACGATGCAGCCCGTACGATACCAAACGCCCCCGTTCTTTCAGCCGATGTCCCCACCGCCTACGCGTGCTTCTTACAAGTCGCAAGTTATTTGCTGATTTAACGACGGCGGCGCAACGCGCGCGCAACACATATTTCTTACCATTTCGATTTCGCGCTAAGGTTCGACGACGCTTTCTGTCGGTAGATTCGTACGCGCTGCGTCGCGAATTCCGAGCTTCCGTAGGAATTCAGCGAGCCGGCGCGGCGCGAATCGGCGGCCCTCAACTCTATCCGCGCGAGGCGGAATCACGACGAGGAGACTAGACGATGACCCTCAGCAGAGGCACAGCCGTCGCGGCGCTGTTGTCGCTCGGCTGCCCGGTGGTCGCGCAGGCGCAGTCGAGCGTGACGCTCTACGGCGTAGTCGACGAGAGCGTGCGCTATCTGACCCACGCAAACAAAGCCGGCGATTCCTCGCTCGGACTCGGCACCGGCGGCATGACGCAAAGCCGCTGGGGGCTCAAGGGCGTCGAGGACCTGGGCGGCGGCTGGTCGACCTTTTTCAAGCTCGAAAATCGCATCTACATCAACAGCGGGCAGAGCGATCCGACCTTGCCGTTTTTCAACGAAGCGCAAATCGGCGTGCGCTCGAATTCCTACGGGCAGGTCATTCTCGGCCGTCAGTACAATGTGATGATCGAGGGCATTACCGTCGGCGGTTACGGCAGCAATCCGTGGATTCCGTACGACTTCAGCTTCCAACCCGAAGTGACGATGACAGGCGGCATCTGGACCAGCAACCAGGTGCAGTATCAAGCGAAGTACAACGGCCTGAGCTTCGCGGCCGGTTACGCGTTCGGCGGCAACGCGGGTAATTCGTATGGCAGTCAGATCGGCGCGGCGGCGGCTTATGCGCCCGCGGGCGGGCCGTTCACCGTCGGCGGCGCGTACGAGGAATCCAAAGACTCGGTCAACGGCGCGTCGGCGAAAGCGTGGACATTCGGTGGCTCCTATACGTGGAACAAGACGCGCTTTTCGCTGGGTTATATCGTCAACCGCGCCGACGCCGGTTTTTCGACTTTCGCCAACGGTCCGTTTTCCGCAGCCTCGCTGACGGCGCTCAAGTACACAGACTTCTCGCGGCGGCGCATGTTCATGGGCGGCATCACGCAGCACGTCGGCAACGCGTGGCATCTGGCGGCGAATGTCTGGCGGACATTGCAGGACGGCAAGACCGCCGCGAAGGACGGCTCGGCGTGGCAATACCAGCTTGTCGCCGACTACAACCTGTCAAAGCGCACGGACGTCTACGTCGAAGGCGACTATTCGCTGTATCGCGGCGATCTGATCGGCGCGCAGCTGCAAGGTGTGAATAGCGTGGGACTCGCGCAGAAAGGCTCGCAAATCGGCTTGATGGCGGGGCTGCGGCATCAGTTCTGAAGCGTGGCGGCGTGGTCCGCGCGCGGGTGAGGCGAGCGGCGGCCCGACTGCAACGGCGGTCGATTCCGGGTACATTTACGCTCTCGACATCAAGCAACAGGGAGTACATGATGCGCCTTCTTCACACCATGCTTCGGGTCGGCGACCTGGACCGTTCAATCGCGTTCTACACCGAACTCCTCGGCATGAAACTGCTGCGCCGCCAGGATTATCCGGAGGGGAAGTTCACGCTGGCTTTCGTCGGCTACACGGACGAGGCCGACGGCGCCGTCATCGAGTTGACGCACAACTGGGACACGCCGTCGTATGACCTGGGCACCGGCTTCGGGCATCTCGCCGTCGAGGTGGAAGACGCCTATGCGGCGTGCGAGAAGATCAAGGCCCAAGGCGGCACCGTGGTGCGCGAAGCCGGGCCGATGAAACACGGCACGACGGTGATCGCATTCGTCACCGATCCCGACGGCTACAAGATCGAGTTCATTCAGAAGAAAAAGTAACGCGGGCGTCGGGGCCTCAGGGCTCAGGGCGTTTAGGGCACTAGAGCGTCGGCAGCAATTCCGGCGGATGCGACTTGAGCGTCTGCCGCGCTTCGCGGAATTCCGGGAAGATCGATTCGACCGTTTGCCAGAAGCGCGGGCTGTGGTTCATCTCCCGCAGATGCGCGAGTTCGTGCGCGACCACGTAATCGATAATGGAAAGCGGAAAGTGAATCAGCCGCCAGTTCAGGCGAATCTTGCCGTCGCTCGAACAACTGCCCCAGCGCGTGGCCGCTGACGAAAGCGCATACGCGCGATAGTTCACCCCCAGCTTCTCGGCGTAGACGGCCAGACGCTCGCCGAACAGACGCTTCGCCTCGCTCTGCAACCAGCCTTGCACGCGGTCCTTGATCTGCTGCGGATCGGCTTGCAAAGGCAGCGGCACTTGCAGCGCGCAATTTTCCGCACTGAAGGCGAGCGTGCCGTGCGGCGAGCCGAGCGTCACGCGCACCGGCTGGCCCAGATAAGGCACTTCTGCGCCGTCTTTCCAGTCCACCTTCGGCAGCGCGCGTTGTTCGACGCGCGTTTGCCATTCAATCAGCTTCGTGAAGATCCAGCGCTGCTTCTCCGTGATCGCTGTTTCAATATCGGCGAGCGTGACCCAGCGCGGCGCGGTGATCGTCAGACCGGTGCCGTCGATGGCAAAGCCAATGGAGCGGCGCGCCGAGCGCTTGAGCGCGTAATGCAGCGTGCGCGAGCCGATGACGAGACTGCGCAGCTTGCTGCCGTCCGGCGCGAGCGGCACGGCGGGCTGCAGGCCCTGAGGTGTGGCGCCAGGCGCGGACGGTGAAGGTGAAGGCGACGACGACGTCGACCCCGGCTCGGCGAAGAGCGGGAGATCGAGTTGCCGGTTATCGAGCGCCGCAGCGGGCTGCGGCGTAGGAGACTTCTGCATTGATTCGGCTTCGCGCAAGTACGCCTTCGAGGGCGTGGCGCATCAGATAGGTGCGGCGGCGGAACCGCTGTCCGCCGCGCGATACGCAGCGGGATCGATGCGACGCATTTCAGCTTCGATCCACTGTTCGACGCGCGTGTTCACTTCATCGGGCGTGAGCCCCGTTGTCTGAATCGGCTTGCCGATCGACACTGTGACTATACCCGCATATTTGAGAAACGAGTTGCGAGGCCACACCCGTCCGGCGTTGTGCGCGATCGGCACGACCGGCGCGCCGGTGGCGATCGCAAAGCGCGCACCGCCGGTTTTGTACTTGCCCTGCTTGCCGGTCGGCGTGCGCGTGCCTTCCGGGAACATGATCACCCAGGCGCCTTCCGCCATGCGGGCCTTGCCTTGCCTGATGACCGACTCGAACGCGTATTTGCCTTCCTTGCGGTCGATGTGAATCATCTTCAGGAGGCCGAGCGCCCAGCCGAAAAACGGCACGTACAGCAGTTCGCGCTTGAACACGTAGCACAGCGGCTTGGGCATCAACGCGGGAAATGCGAGTGTTTCCCATGCCGACTGATGTTTCGACAGCAGCACGGCCGGTCCGTCGGGCAGGTTCTCCATGCCTTGGACCGTGTAGCGAATGCCGTTCAGCCAACGCGCCACGGCGAGCGTGACGCGGCACCAGCCGGCCGCCATCCAGTAGCGCCTGTCGGCGCGCATGAACGGAAACGCGATGAAGCACGCGATCGCGTACGGCACCGTGAAGAGCACGAAGTAGATCAGCAGCAGCAAAGAACGGATGAAGCGCATCGGCGTGGTCTGTGAGGGGTGGGGACGCGCGTCACTCTTGGGCGTCGGCGAGGAAGTCGAGCACGAATGCCCGCAGGTCGTCGTGCACCACCGTGCCTTCCGGCAGGCCGCCGGCCGCGAGCGTTTTGCGGCCCTTGCCCGTCAGCACCAGATGCACCGGATGACCGAGCGCCGCGCCTGCTTGCAGATCGCGCATCGCGTCGCCGACCACTGGCGTGTTCTCGGGATCGACCTCGAAACGCTCGTTGATCATTTTCAGCATGCCGGGCTTCGGCTTGCGGCATTCGCAATGGTCTTCCGCCGTGTGCGGGCAGAAGAACACCGCGTCGATGCGCGCGCCGACCGCCGCCGCCATGCGATGCATCTTCAGATGCATGGCGTTCAGCGCATTCATGTCGAACAGGCCCCGGCCGATGCCGGACTGATTCGTCGCAATCGCCACGCGATAGCCCGCCTGGCTCAGACGCGCGATGGCTTCGAGCGAGCCCGGCAGCGCGACCCATTCGTCCGGCGACTTGATGAACGCGTCGGAGTCGACGTTGATCACGCCGTCGCGGTCGAGGATCACCACTTTTTTGGTCGGCATGGCGCGTCGCTCAGGCGGCGAGTCGCGAAATATCCGCGACGCAATTCATCTGCTGATGCAGCGCGCCGAGCAGGGCCAGGCGGTTGGCACGCAGCGCCGGATCTTCGGCGTTGACCATCACGTCGTTGAAGAACGTGTCGACCGGTTCGCGCAGCGCGGCGAGCGCGGTCAGCGCGCCCGTGTAGTCGCGCGCGGCGAGCTGAGACTGCACGCGCGGCGCGACCTGCTCGAGCTGCGCAAACAACGCCTTTTCCGCTGCCTCGACGAGCAGCGCCGGCTGCACGCCGCCGCTTGCCGTTGCGGCTTCCGACTTCTTCAGAATGTTCGAGATGCGCTTGTTGGCTGCCGCGAGCGACGCGGCTTCTGGCAACGCCGCGAACTCGCGCACCGCATCCAGACGCGCGACGATGTCGTCAAGCCGCGTGGGATTGAGCGCCAGCACCGCGTCGATTTCACCCGGCGCGTGGCCGCGTTCGCGCAGCAAACCGCGCAGACGGTCCATGCTGAATTCGTAGATGGCCTCGGTCGAGTCGGTTACGTTCGGCAGGGCGGCGAATTGCGCGTGAGCCGTGCGCAACAGTTCGACGAAGTCCACGGGCAACTGCTTTTCCACCAGGATGCGCAGCACGCCAAGCGCGTGGCGGCGCAGCGCGAACGGATCTTTTTCGCCGGTGGGCTGCAGGCCAATGCCCCAGATGCCGACCAGCGTTTCCAGCTTGTCGGCGAGCGCGACCACCGTGCCCGTTGCCGTGGCCGGCAACGCGTCGCCGGAAAAGCGCGGCTGATAGTGCTCCGAGCACGCGAGCGCGACTTCTTCCGGCTCGCCGTCATGGCGCGCGTAGTACGTGCCCATGGTGCCTTGCAGCTCGGGGAATTCGCCGACCATGTCGGTGATCAGATCGGCTTTCGCGAGACGCGCGGCGCGCTTCGCAAGCGCCACGTCCGCGCCGGTCAGCGAGGCGATCGCGCCGGCCAGCGATTCGAGGCGCTCCACGCGCTGCAGCGCGGAGCCGAGCTTGTTGTGATAAACGACGTTGGCGAGCAGCGGCACACGATCCGCGAGCGGCTTCTTCTTGTCCTGCTCGAAGAAGAACTTCGCGTCCGCGAGACGCGGGCGCACCACGCGCTCGTTGCCTTCGATAATGTCGCCGGGCGTCGCCGTCTCGATATTGGACACGATCAGGAAACGCGAGCGCAGCTTGCCGTTCGCGTCGGTCAGCGCGAAATACTTCTGGTTCGTCTGCATGGTGAGGATCAGACATTCCTGCGGCACTTGCAGGAATTCGTCCTCGAAACGGCATGCGTAGACCACCGGCCATTCGACGAGCGACGTCACTTCGTCCAGCAGCGCTTCCGGCATCACGACCTGATCGCCGTCGGCGTGCGCGAGCAGATGGGTGCGGATGGTTTCCTTGCGATCCGCGAAGTTCGGCACGACGCGGCCTTTGTGCATGAGCGTGTCGACGTACGAATCGGCGTGCTGGATCTGCACGAAGCCTTCGGACAGGAAGCGGTGGCCGAGCGTGGTGTCGTCGGCGTCAATGCCGAGCGCGCTGACCGGCACGATGTGCTCGCCATGCAGCGCAGTGAGGCGATGCGCGGGGCGCACGAACTGCACATTCGAGCCGTCCGGCCGCTGGTAGGTCATGACCTTCGGAATGGGCAGCTTCGCGAGTGTTTCGTCGAGCGCGCCTTGCAGGCCTTCCGCGAGCGTGGCGCCCGGCGCGGCGTAGCGCAGGAAGAATGCTTCCGCCTTGCCGTCGTGCGCGCGCTCCAGGTCGCTGACCGAAAAATCAGGAAAGCCGAGCGCCGCGAGTTTCTTGGCGAGCGGCGCGGTGGGCTGGCCGTCCTTGTCCAGCGCGACGGAAACCGGCAGCACTTTTTCGCGCACCTGTCTTTCCGGCGCGACCGCGCGCACGTTCTTCACCGTCACGGCGAGACGGCGCGGCGTGGCATAACGCTCGAACGACAGTTCGCCTTCAATCAGGTCGCGGGCCGCGAGGCGCTCGGCAATACCTTCGGCGAAAGCGTCGCCGAGACGGGCGAGCGCTTTGGGCGGCAGTTCCTCGGTCAGCAGTTCGACCAGCAGGGTAGCTTGATGGGGTTGAGTCATTTCTTGATGTTCTCGTCAGTCCTGGTCGATCTTGCGTTCGACTTTCAGCGGCGGCGCCCACGCGGGCTTGGCGGCGTCCTGCTCGTCGGTGGTGAGGCCGGGCACGCCGTGCACCGGATTGCCGAGCATCGGGAAACCGAGCTTTTCGCGTGAATCGTAATAGGCCTGTGCGACGAGACGCGACAGCGCGCGAATCCGCCCGATATACGCCGCGCGCTCCGTCACCGAAATTGCGCCGCGCGCGTCCAGCAGATTGAACGTGTGGCCGGCCTTCAGCACGAGCTCATACGCGGGCAGGGCGATCTGCGCTTCGATCATGCGCTTCGCTTCGGCCTCGTAGCTGTTGAAGAACGAGAACAGCAGATCGACGTTCGCGTGCTCGAAGTTGTACGTGGACTGTTCGACTTCGTTCTGGTGGTACACGTCGCCGTAGGTGAGACGGCGCATTTCCGGGCCGTTCGGGCCTTGCTCTTCCCACTCGGTCCAGATGAGGTCGTAGACGTTTTCGACCTTCTGCAGATACATGGCGAGGCGCTCGAGGCCGTAGGTGATTTCGCCGAGCACCGGTTTGCAGTCGAGACCGCCGACCTGCTGGAAGTAGGTGAACTGGGTCACTTCCATGCCGTTCAGCCACACTTCCCAGCCGAGACCCCAGGCGCCGAGCGTGGGATTTTCCCAGTCGTCTTCGACGAAACGCACGTCGTTCTGCTTCAGGTCGAAGCCGAGGGCTTCCAGCGAGCCGAGGTACAGATCGAGGATGTTTTCCGGCGCCGGCTTCAGCACCACCTGGTACTGATAGTAGTGCTGCAGACGGTTCGGATTTTCGCCGTAGCGGCCGTCCTTCGGGCGGCGCGACGGCTGCACGTAGGCGGCGCGCCACGGCTCCGGGCCGACCGCGCGCAGGAAAGTGTGGACGTGCGAGGTGCCCGCGCCGACTTCCATGTCGATCGGCTGGAGCAACGCGCAACCCTGCTTGTCCCAATAGGACTGCAGTGTCAGGATGATTTGCTGAAACGTGAGCATGAAGTGCCTTTCGGGCATGAGGCCGCGCCGCGGGCGCTAAGGCACGCGGGGCGACCGTGGAGCAAAGTGCTAAACCCGAGATTTTAACGGAAAGGCGGGGGGGTGTCCGTTTTGGGAGGGGCGCGGCCTCCGTCGGCGGAGTCGCTCAGGCTACTGCAAGTTCCACCTTCGGCGAAAACGAATCGCTTTGCGCAACCGGCCACCATTTCTCATACAGCGAGTAACGATAATTCCCATTGAGAAGATCGTTCGGCTCGAGATACTTCAGCAGCTCGGACATCAACTGCACCTCATGCGACGACACACGTCGCACGATGTGGTGCGCGCGCAGCTCCGCGGGATGCTTGAGCCCCGCAGCCTGAACAATCTCCTTCAGCGCATGTAGCGTGTTGTGGTGGAAGTTGAACACGCGGTCGGCTTTGTCAGGCACGACGAGCGCACGCTGGCGCACCGGGTCTTGCGTCGCGACCCCGGTCGGGCAGCGCCCGGTGTGGCAGGTTTGCGCCTGGATGCAGCCTACCGCGAACATGAACCCGCGCGCCGCGTTGACCCAGTCCGCGCCGATCGCAAGCGTTTTCGTGATGTCGAACGCGGTGATCATCTTGCCGCTCGCGCCAATGCGGATACGCTGGCGCAAGCCAATGCCGACGAGTGTGTTGTGCACGAGCAGCAAGCCTTCCTGCAACGGCACGCCGACGTGGTCGGTGAACTCGAGCGGCGCGGCGCCCGTGCCGCCTTCTGCACCGTCGACGACGATGAAGTCCGGCAGAATGCCCGTCTCCAGCATCGCCTTGGCAATGCCGAAGAATTCCCACGGATGCCCGATGCACAGCTTGAAGCCGGTCGGCTTGCCGCCCGACAGCGTGCGCAGCCGCTCGATGAATTCGAGCAGACCGCGCGGCGTCGAAAACTCCGAATGCGTGGCCGGCGAAATGCAGTCGCGGCCCATCGGCACGCCGCGCGTTTCGGAGATTTCCGGCGTGATTTTCGCCGCCGGCAAGACGCCGCCGTGACCGGGCTTCGCGCCTTGCGAGAGCTTCACCTCGATCATTTTCACCTGCGGCTCGGCGGCCTGCTTCGCGAATTTTTCCGCGCTGAAAGTGCCGTCGTCATTGCGGCAGCCGAAATAGCCCGACGCGATTTCCCAGATGATGTCTCCGCCATGCTCGCGGTGGTACTTCGACATGGAGCCTTCGCCGGTGTCGTGCGCGAAGTTGCCTTTCTTCGCGCCGAGATTCAGCGCCATGATCGCGTTCGCGGAGAGGGAGCCGAAGCTCATCGCCGAGACGTTGAAGATCGACATGGAATACGGCTGCGCGCGATCGGCGCCGACCACGATGCGAAAGTCGTGGCTGTCGAGCGTGGTCGGCGCGAGCGAGTGGCTAATCCATTCGTGCGCGACGGCCTTGACGTCGAGTTCGGTGCCGTAGGGCCGGCTGTCGACGTCATTCTTGGCGCGCTGATAGACGATGCTGCGCTGCGCGCGCGAGAACGGCTTTTCGTCGGTGTCGTTTTCGACGAAATATTGGCGGATTTCCGGGCGAATGAACTCGAACAGAAAACGCAGATGACCCCACAGCGGATAGTTGCGCAGAATCGCATGGCGCTGTTGCGTCAGGTCGTAGCAGCCTAGCGCGATGAACGCGAGCGGCACGACGATCCACAACCATGAAACGTGATGGGTCGCGGCGAGCGCCGCGCAGACGGCGAGGAGCGCGACGGCGCTCCACATGGCCAGATAACGTCGAGAAAACATGGAGACTCCGGTGCAGTGGATCGTCACGGAGGGATGGCACGCGCTTAAGGCGCGGGCGGATCCACCGTGGGGAAACGGGCGGCTGGCTTGATGAGAAGCCGCGAGCCGGCACAGGCGCGGTTCGAACCTCGCGGCTCAGGCGCCGCGGCTCGAACCCTGCCGGCTAGCGCGCGCTCAGCAATGCCGCCTTTTGCGGCTCGCGCGCGGCCGGCTGCCCGGTCGCCGCATGCTCGATGATGCCGCCGCCGAGGCACACGTCGCCATCGTAGAGCACGGCGGATTGCCCCGGTGTGACAGCCCACTGGGCGTCGTCGAACGTCAGTTGGAAAAGGTCCCCGCCCGCGCCTGCTGCACCGAACGCGCAGTGCGCGTCGGCTTGGCGGTAGCGGGTTTTCGCGCCGCACGCGAAGCCTTCCGCCGGCGGCTCGCCCGCGACCCAGCTCGTGTTGCCCGCGGTGAGCGTATGGCTCAGCAGCCACGGGTGGTCGTGGCCCTGCGCGACGTACAGCGTGTTCGACGCAATGTCCTTGCCGGCCACGAACCACGGCTCGCCGCTGCCGTCCTTGCTGCCGCCAAGGCCGATGCCCTTGCGCTGTCCGAAGGTATAGAACGCGAGGCCGATGTGCTCGCCGACCACTTTGCCGTCGGTCGTTTTCATCGGGCCGGGCTGGGTCGGCAGATAGCGGTTCAGGAAGTCGCGGAACGGCCGCTCGCCGATAAAGCAGATGCCGGTCGAATCCTTCTTTTTCGCGTTCGGCAGCGCAATCTGCTCGGCGATTTCTCGCACCTTGGTCTTGGGAATTTCGCCGAGTGGAAACAGCGTTTTCGACAGCTGCGCCTGATTCAGCCGATGCAGAAAGTAGGATTGATCTTTCGTATGGTCGAACGCCTTCAGCAGCTCAAAGCGGCCGTTGTTTTCCCGCACGCGCGCATAGTGGCCGGTCGCGATGGTTTCCGCGCCGAGCGACATGGCGTGATCGAGGAAGGCCTTGAACTTGATCTCGGCGTTGCACAGCACGTCCGGGTTCGGCGTGCGGCCGGCGGAATACTCGCGCAGGAATTCGGCGAACACGCGGTCCTTGTATTCGGACGCGAAGTTGACGGCTTCCACGTCGATGCCGATCAGATCCGCCACGGACACCACGTCGATCCAGTCCTGCCGCGTCGAGCAGTATTCGCTGTCGTCGTCGTCTTCCCAGTTTTTCATGAACAGGCCGACTACGTCGTAGCCCTGTTCCTTCAGCAGCCACGCGGTGACCGACGAATCGACGCCGCCCGACATGCCTACTACGACTTTCTGCTTGCTCATAAGATGCTCACTGGGTACTGCGTGACTTCATGGATCGCGGGTCGCGGTTGCCGCGAGGTTATCTTTTCGGCCCGACCGAATGCGTATGCACGAAGTCGAGCGGGAAACGCCGGCCGGCGAGGTAATCGTCGATACATTGCATGACGAGCGGCGTGCGGTGCCGCTCGGGGCAGGCGCGCAGCTCGTCTGCGCTCATCCACAAGGTTCGGACGATGTCCGGATCGAGCGCGCGTGCCGCTTCGCGTTCGCCGCCCGCGCCGCAATAGGTGAAGCGCAGATAGGTGACGCCGTCGCGCCCGGGCCGCTCGAAATGCGTCATGTACAGGCCGACGAGCGCTTCGGGCGTGAACGGATGAGCGGTTTCCTCGAGCGTTTCGCGGATCACCGCTTCCAGCAGCGTTTCGCCGGCTTCCAGATGGCCGGCCGGCTGGTTCAGCCGCCGGCCGGCGGCGGTGTGTTCCTCGACCACGAGAAAGCGCCCGTCACGCTCGACGATGGCCGCGACGGTCACGTGCGGCAGCCAGGTTTCCGGTTTCATGGGTGCGCATTTTACCGTTTATGTCCGTGGACTGCCTGGAAGCGGGCGGCGGGCGGCGGCCCCCGGCATGTCGGCCCCGCGCCCAGCCTGCAACCCCGGATTGTCCCCGATTTTTGCGGCCCCCCATCTTTCGGGTAAAGTGAGGCGTTAGCCGTTGCACTTGCAAGCCGGCGTGCCTCGTCGGCCGATCTGTCGTCAAACAGTAAGTCGAGGAGGAACCACGATGCACATCGGAGTGCCAGCCGAGACGCGCGCGCACGAAACCCGCGTCGCCGCGACGCCCGAGACCGTCAAGAAGTACGTGGCTCAGGGCCACCGGGTCACGATCCAGAGCGGCGCCGGGGCCGGTGCGAGCTTTCCCGACGACGCCCTCGCCGCCGCCGGCGCGGAAATCGTCGATGCCGCCACCGCTTTCGGCGCCGACCTTGTCCTGAAGGTCCAGTCCCCCACCGAGTCCGAACTGCCGCTCCTCAAACGCGGCGCGGTGCTGATCGGCATGCTCGACCCGTTCAACGCGGACAATGCCCAGAAGCTCGCCGCGGCCGGCGTGACCGCCTTCGCGCTCGAAGCCGCACCGCGTACCACGCGCGCACAAAGCCTCGACGTGCTGTCGTCGCAGGCGAACATCGCCGGATACAAGGCGGTGCTGCTGGCGGCAACGCTCTATCCGCGCTTCATGCCGATGCTGATGACCGCCGCGGGCACCGTCAAGGCCGCGCGCGTGCTGATTCTCGGCGCCGGCGTGGCGGGCCTGCAGGCGATTGCGACCGCCAAGCGTCTCGGCGCCGTGATCGAGGCTTCCGACGTGCGGCCGGCGGTGAAAGAGCAGATCGAATCGCTCGGCGCGAAGTTTCTCGACGTGCCCTACGAAACCGACGAAGAGCGCGAAGCCGCGCAAGGCGTGGGCGGCTACGCGCGGCCGATGCCGCCGTCGTGGCTCACACGGCAATCGGCGCTGGTGCATGAGCGGGCGAAGCAGGCCGACGTGGTCATCTCGACCGCGCTGATTCCGGGGCGCGCGGCGCCGACGCTCCTCTCCGTCGAAACCGTGCAGGCGATGAAGCCGGGCTCCGTGCTCGTCGACCTCGCGGCGGGCCGCGGCGCGGACTACGAAGGCCGGCGTGGCGGCAACTGTCCGCTGACCGAAGCGGACAAGGTGATCGTCAGGCATGGCGTGACGATTGTCGGCTACACGAATCTCGCATCGATGGTCGCCGCCGACGCCTCCGCGCTCTACGCGCGCAACCTGCTCGACTTCCTCAAGCTGATCGTCACGAAGGAAGGCGCGCTCAATATCGACCTTGCCGACGACATCGTCGCGGCCACGCTGCTCACGCGCGACGGCGAAGTCGCGCGCAAGGCATAAAGCGAATTCACCTGGAGAAACGGCGATGGAAGTGCTCAACCACACCGTCATCAACCTGATTATTTTCGTGCTGGCGATTTACGTCGGCTACCACGTCGTCTGGAATGTCACGCCCGCGCTGCACACGCCGCTCATGGCGGTGACCAACGCGATTTCCGCGATCGTGATTGTCGGCGCAATGCTCGCCACCGGCCTCACGCTCGGCACGCCGGGCAAGTTCTTCGGCACGCTCGCCGTCGCGCTTGCGGCGGTCAACGTGTTCGGCGGCTTTCTGGTCACGCGGCGCATGCTCGAGATGTTCCGCAAGAAAGAGCCGAAAAAGCTCATCGCCGACAAGAGCAAGGAGAACGCGTAATGAGCCTGAACGTCGTCACGCTGCTTTATCTGGTTGCGTCGGTCTGTTTCATCCAGGCGCTCAAGGGGCTGTCGAATCCGAAGACCGCGCGCATCGGCAATACGTTCGGCATGGTCGGGATGGCGATTGCCATTCTCACGACCATCGCGCTGATCGCGAAACAGGCGAACGCGCTGGGTTCGAACCTCGCGCTCGGGCTCGGCTTGCTGTTCGCTGCGCTGATAGTCGGCGGCGCGATCGGCGCGTTTGTCGCCGCGCGCGTCGAAATGACGAAGATGCCGGAACTCGTCGCGGCCATGCATTCGCTGATCGGTCTTGCCGCGGTCTGCATCGCCTATGCGGTGGTGTCGGAGCCGGCAGCATTCGGGCTGATCGATCCGGAGAATCCGGTGCCGGGCTTCCTGCCATACGGCAATCGCGTCGAGCTTTTTATCGGCACGTTCGTCGGCGCGATCACTTTCAGCGGGTCGGTGATCGCGTTCGGCAAGCTCTCGGGCAAGTACAAGTTCCGTCTGTTCCAGGGCGCGCCAGTTGTGTACGCGGGCCAGCATTTGATCAACCTGATGCTCGCCATCGCGATGCTCGGCTTCGGCATCATCTTCTTTTTCACGCAGTCGTGGCTGCCGTTCATCATCATGACGGCGATTGCGTTCGTGCTCGGCGTGCTGATCATCATTCCGATCGGCGGCGCGGACATGCCCGTGGTCGTCTCCATGCTCAATTCGTACTCGGGCTGGGCGGCGGCGGGCATCGGTTTTTCGCTGAACAATCCGATGCTGATCATCGCGGGCTCGCTCGTCGGTTCGTCGGGTGCGATTCTGTCGTACATCATGTGCCGCGCGATGAACCGCTCGTTCTTCAACGTGATTCTCGGCGGCTTCGGCAACGAGCCGGGCGCGGCGGCGGGCGGCGCGGCGGAGCAGCGTCCCGTGAAATCGGGTTCGGCGGACGACGCGTCGTTCATGCTCGGCAACGCGGAGACGGTGGTGATCGTGCCGGGTTACGGGCTCGCCGTCGCGCGCGCGCAGCATGCGTTGAAGGAATTGACCGACAAGCTGGTCGAGAAAGGCATCGAGGTGAAGTACGCGATTCATCCGGTGGCCGGCCGCATGCCCGGTCACATGAACGTGCTGCTCGCCGAAGCCGAGGTGCCCTACGACATGGTGTTCGAGATGGAGGACATCAACGGCGAGTTCGGTCAGGTCGACGTGGTGCTCGTGCTCGGCGCGAACGACGTGGTGAATCCGGCCGCGAAGAACGATCCGAAGTCGCCGATTGCCGGCATGCCGATTATCGAGGCGTACAAGGCGCGCACGGTGATCGTCAACAAGCGTTCGATGGCGGCCGGTTACGCGGGCCTCGACAACGATCTCTTCTATATGGACAAGACGATGATGGTGTTCGGCGATGCCAAGAAGGTGATCGAGGATATGGTCAAGGCGGTGGAATAACACGCAACTGGCCGCGCGGCGCACGTCGGCGTCGCGTGGCTTACTTCGGTTTTGCGTTCACGTGCCGCAACAGGTCCGCGAGCCGCCGTCCTTCCTGGTCCGGATACGGCTCGCGCACTTCCAGCTGCTGAATTTTCTCGAGTCCGAAATTGCGGAAGTCGCCGCGTAATTCACACCACGCGCCTAGCGTCCAGCGGCCGCCCCAATAAGCGAGAGCCAGCGGCCATACGCGCCGCTCGGTTGCCGCGCCGTTGACGTCCGTGTAGGCGAAGCTCACCACGTGCCGCGTGTCGATCGCGCGATGCAGCGTGTCGAGCTGCGTCGAAAATTCGCTTCTGATATGAAAGGACGGCGCGAAGATCGCGAGTCTTTCGAGCGATGCGCGCTTGTCGGCCGGCATGGCCGAGGCGATCTTCGCGAGCGCACCGCGCGCGCCTGCTGCGAAGCCGGCGCTGCCCCACGATTCCAGCATGCGCGCCCCGGCGGCGAGCGCCGTGAGTTCGTCGGCGGTGAAGGTGAGCGGCGGCAAGCTCGCCGCGCGGCTTAACCGGTAGCCGATTCCGGCCTCGCCTTCGATCGGCACGCCCGACAACTGCAGATCGCGCACGTCGCGATAGACGGTGCGCAGCGAGATGTTGAGCCAGTCGGCAAGTTGTTGCGCGGTGGTGAGGCGCCGGCCGCGCAGCAATTCGGCGATCTGGAACAGGCGGTCGGCGCGGCGCGTCATCGTGGGCGTCTTGTAGAAGAGGACAGGGACAGTCCCGCGATGATAGCGCCGCATGCCGTGCTCCGGTCAACGCTCAGGCGGCGGGCGCGTTGGGCGTTGCCATGCGCGCCGCGCTGCTCGCTTGCTGCCCGGCCGATCCGCGCGTTGCGCTTAGCCGTTGGTGCGCGAGTGCAGGCCGAGGCGATTGCCTTCGCTGTCGATAAAAAACGCGATATAGCCGATGTCCTGCGGCAGCTTGATGACGGGTCCGTCGGTCTTGCCGCCGGCTTCTTCGATGCGGGCGAGCGCGGCGTCCACGGTCGGGTGCGCGTTCAGGTAGACGAGCACGCCGTCGCCGTTCGGGGTCATCGACGGGCTGTGGACGACCGCGCCGCGCGTGGCCGGTTCTTCGCAGTCGAACACGGCAATGGGCTGACCGCCGAATTCCTGGCGATTCAACGTGACGTCGAGCGCGGCTTCATAAAAGCGGACGGCGCGATCGAAATCGACGGACGGAATTTCGAACCATGCAACGACTTTGGACGATGCGGACATGACACTCTCCTGTGGATGGCGGATAAGCCGGATAAATCGCCGGATGGCGTGAGGAGGAGTGTGCAGGGGGGCTGCTGACAGCGTGGTGTCAGTAGGGTGCAGCGGCGAGCGAGACGGCGAGCGGGACGGCGCGGCCAGCGCGGCGCAAAAAAAACCGCGGAACGGTGTCCGCGGTTTCGGTGCGAGCGCCTCAGCCCGCCGGCGTGTCGCCTTGCGGGCGCTGCCGCACGCTGCCCGCGATCAGGTCGAAGCGGAACAGCCGGCATTCGAGCGCGCCGTTAAAGAGCGGCGTCTTGGTCGATTCGCGCAGGCGCAACTGGCCCGGTAATTTGCGATCCGACGTCAGAATGAATGCATGCCAGCCGGTGAAGCGCTGCTTGAGCGCGTCGCCGAGCGACTGGAAAAACTCGCTGTCGGGCGTTTCTTCCTGGGCGCGGCGAAAGCCGTCGTCTTCGCGATTGTCGCGATTGCGTCCTTCGCGGATTTCGCCGCGTGCATTGCGCCCGCGAACTTCGATTCGCTCGCCGTACGGCGGATTGGCGACCAGAATGCCCGGCTCGGCGGTGGGCGGCGTCATGCCGCGGGCGTCGACCTGTTTCAGCGGAATCAGCGGCAAGCCTGCGCGCTGGAAATTCGCGCGGGCCTTGTCGAGCATGTCGCCGGAAATATCGCTGCCGAAAATCTGCAGGTCGGCGCGCGAGTTGCGAGCGGCATGTTTGGCGTCGAGCGCGGCGGCTTTGAGCGCCTGCCATGCCTTGGTGTCGTACTGTTTGAACTTTTCGAAGCCGAAGCGGCGCTCGGCGCCGGGCGCAATGTTGAGCGCGACTTGCGCGGCTTCCGCGAGGAACGTGCCGCTGCCGCACATGGGGTCGTAAAGCGGCGTGCCGGCGCTCCAGCCGGTCAGGCGCAAAATGCCCGCCGCGAGATTTTCGCGCAGCGGCGCCGCGCCCTTGTCGAGGCGCCAGCCGCGCTTGAAGAGCGGGTCGCCGGAGGTGTCGAGATACAGCGTGCAGTCCGTCGCGGTGAGAAACGCGAACACACGGACGTCGGGCATGCCGGTGTCGATGCTCGGACGCGCGCCGCTTACTTCGCGCAGACGGTCGCAGATCGCGTCTTTCACGCGCAGCGTGGTGAATTCGAGGCTGCGCAGCGGCGACTTGATGGCGGTGACGTCGACACGCAGTGTTTCATTCGCCGAGAACCACTGCTCCCAACGTTGTTCGACGGCGAGCGCATAGATGTCCTGCTCGCTGCGATACGGTCGATGCGCGATTTTCAGCAGCACGCGGCTCGCGATGCGCGAATGCAGATTGGCCGCCATGCCGGCTGCCCAACCGCCGCGGAAATGCACGCCGCCGGGCACTTGCGAGCCGGCCGCGAACGGCGCGCCGTGCAGATGCTTTGCAGCGATTTCCGCGAGTTCGGCGGCGAGCGCGGCTTCAAGGCCGCGTGGGCAGGGGAGGAAGAAATCGAAGGACATGGGGTGCGGCGGGGCCGGTTGGCGATGGATAAGGGCGTATTGTACGCGGTCGCGAGGAGGCCTTTGCCTGCGACGCGCGGCCGGATTTTTGATCAGAGCACCTGAACATCACCATGGCGGAAGGACTACCCACCAGCCACCGCCCCAGCCGCTTCCACAGGGCAACCCGGCACAGCGGCACGCGCCACATCCTTGCCCGCCTGCGAGGCAGAAGCGGGCGCAGCAGGCGCCGAAGCCGCCATCGCCCGCACCGCCGCCGCCACCTGCGCGGAAATGCGCTGCAACGCCTGCCGATGCCCGTCCACAAGCGCGTCATAGCCGCCACCGACCGGCTCGCTCACCACGCTCCTGCACGTCATCACTGCCGTGCTGCGCACAGCGCGCACGCTCCACACGGCATCGATCAGCGCGTGCGAGCCGGGCCACGATTCGAACCGCTGCACATTCATGCTCACGCGATACACCGGCGTCGCATCCGAATAGGCCGTGCCGTACACGTCGATGGTATTGAGCTGCTGCGTGAGGCTCGTCGACAGCGCCCGGCGCAGCTCGTCGCCGGGCAGCGACGCCCAGCGTTCCTGCTCCAGCACCTTCACCTGCGTCGGTCCCGTCTGCACGACCAGCTGCGTTTTCGCGACTTGCGGCGGCACGTCGATCGGCGCGACCTCGATGAGCCACGCGGGCGCCGCCGCCGCGCTCCGCACGCCCGACGCACCAGCGGATGCGCCCCCGCTCACGTCGCCCAGGGTATAGAACCGGCTCGTCGGCGATGCGCAGGCGGCGAGCGCGAGCGCCGCAGCCAGCGCGCCGGCACCAACAGCGCCGCGCGCGAGTGCGCCGTGCAGGCGAGGGAGTCGGACGAACATCATGGTTTATCTCCTGCTTTACCGCGCAACAACGATTCCGGGTGGCGCTCCAGATAATCCGACAGCGCATTGAGCGACTGCAAGGTGCGCGTCAATTCCTGCAACGCCTGATGCACGTCCGACTGCAGCGGCGAGTCCTGCTGCAACGTCGCCTCGGCCGAGCCGAAGGTCTGCTTCGCAGCCGCGAGGGTGTCGCGCGCCTGCGGCACGACTTCCGTGTCGAGCCGCTTGAAGAGCTGATCCGCGTTCTTCAGCGCAGCGTTCAGGTTATTGCCGATCTGATCGAACGGCACCTTGTCGAGCTTCTTCGCGATGTCGGCGACCTGCAGCTGCAATTCGTCGAGCGTGTTCGGAATAGTCGGCAATTCGAGCGGGTCGCTGGCGACGTCGACGGTAGCCGGGGGCGCCTTCGGGAAAATATCCAGCGCCACATACAGCTGGCTCGTGATCAGATTGCCCGTGCGCAACTGGCCGCGCAGCCCATGTTTGACCAGTTGCTGCAGCATGTTTTGACCGGCGAGACTGCCCGGCGCCGGCGCGGTTTCGCGGAAACGCTTGCCGAGCCGGTCAGGGTAGATGTTCATGGTCACCGGCATGGTGAAGCTGCGCGTTTTCGGATCGTAGTCGATGCCGATGTTCGTCACCTGACCGAGCACGATGCCGCGGAAATCGACCGGCGCGCCGACCGACAGCCCGCGCAGCGACTGGTTGAAGTTCATCACGACGCGCAGCGGCACGCCGTCCGGGTCGCGCATGGCGTCGGCTTCATCGGCGGCGAGGCGGAAGGTCATGTTGTTCGGCGCCTGCGCGCCGACGCCTTGGCCCGGCGGCGACTGGAACGACAAGCCGCCGACGATCACCGTCGCGAGCGACTGCGTGTTCAGCTTGAAGCCGCTCGAATCGAGCCGCAAATCGACACCGCTCGCATGCCACCAGCGCGAATTGGTGCCGACGTACTGGTCGAACGGCGCGGACACGAACACCTGCATGGTGACGCCGGTGCCGTCCTTGTCGAGCGAAAAGCCGACCACCTGGCCGACCTGCACGCGGCGATAGAAAATCGGCGAGCCGATGTCGATGGAACCGAGCGAATCGCCATGCAGAATGAACTGGTGACCCTTCTGGTCGCCGGTGACGGGCGGCGGCGTCTCGAGCCCGACAAAGTTCTTCTCGCTGTCCGGCGAATGGCCGGCGTCGGCGCCGATATACGCGCCCGAGAGCAGCGTGGTGAGACCCGATACGCCGCTCGCGCCCACGCGCGGGCGCACGACCCAGAAGCGTGAATCCTTCACCGCGAAATCTTCGCCTTCCTTTGTCAGCTGCACCTGCACGAGCACGTGCGAAAGGTCCTTCGACAACGTGATCGACTTCACTGCGCCCACGTCGACGTCCTTGTACTTGACCTTGGTTTTGCCCGGCTCGAGCCCTTCCGCGCTGACGAAACTAATGGTGATAGTCGGGCCTTTTTCCGTGACCGACTTGATGACGAGCGCAATGCCGATCAGCGCGGCAATCAGCGGGATGACCCACACGAGCGACGGCAGCCAGCGGCTGCGCGGCTCGATTTCGGGGTCTGGCAGTTGGGGCGGCAGCTTCGGTCCGTTCGAATCGTTGCGCGGCGCGTCGGAGGCGGGCGTCGGTCCTGGCGGGCTAGTCATGTTCGAGATCCTGAGGTTTTTGGGTACTGCCGTCCACGTGGTCCCAGATGAGCCGTGGATCGAATTGCATCGACGCCATCATCGTCAGGATCACCACCGAGCCGAACGCAATCGCGCCCGGCCCGGCCGTGATCACGGCAAGCGACTTGAAGCGCACGAGCGCGACGGTCAGCGTGACGACGAACACGTCGAGCATCGACCAGCGGCCGATCCGCTCCACCATCCGGTACAGCGTGGTGCGCTGCTGCGGCCGCCAGCGCGAGCGCCGCTGCGCGGTAATGGTGAGAAGCGCGAGCACGCTGAGCTTGAGCATCGGCACCATGATGCTGGCGACGAAAACGATCACCGCGAGCGGCCAGTCGCCGGAGGTCCAGAAGTACACGACGCCGCTCATGATGGTGTCGTCCTCCGAACCGACCAGCGACGACGTGTGCATGACCGGCAACAAATTTGCCGGAATATACAGCAACGCCGCGGCGATCAGCAGCGCCCACGTGCGCATCAGGCTGTCGGGATTGCGCGAGTGCAGGCGCGCGCCGCAGCGTCCGCAGTGCTGCGGCGTGACCGAGCGGATGCGCGGTTCGACGCGTCCGCACGCGTGGCAGGCGACGAGCCCGGCGCGTTTTGCGCTCACGTATTTCATCGCGCGGGTCATCCTCGATGGGGCGCCGGCGGCGCGCCGGCATGGGTGCCGGTCTCGCCGTCCGGCCCCTCGTCGGTGGGCAGCAGCGGCGGAGCCGGCGGTCCGGCCACGGAGCCGACCGCGGCCGCCGCGCTGTCCGCCGAGGTGCGCGGCAGCGGCCGCTGATTGCGCGCGCCGAGTTCGTCGGCGAGATCCCACAGAATGCGCGGGTCGAAGGTGACGACCACGGCGAACATCAGCGTAAGCGCGCCGAACGCGAAGAGGGCGGCCTCGGGAATCACGCGCGCGAGACTGACCATCTTCACGATGGTGATGAGCACGCCCAGCATGAACACTTCGATCATGCCCCACGGCCGGACGAACTGGATGGCCCGCAACACGCGGTTAAAGGCTGCCGGCACATAGCCGGCGCGAATCGGCACGAGCACGTACAGCAGCGCGACAAGTTCGGTGAGCGGAAACAGAACCGTGGAGCAGAACACCATGACGGCGACGATCTGCATGTTCTCGTTCCACAGCGCGACGAGCGCACCGAACAGCGTGGTTTGCGTGGTAATGCCATTAGTCTCGAGTTCGACGATGGGAAAGCCCTGCGCGATCAGAAACGTGATCAGCGCGGCGAGCGTCATGGCGCAGATGCCGTCGAGCTTGCGCGACACGCCGCTGTAAAGCGTCGCGCGGCAGCGCGGACAGCGAGCGACCTTGCGCCCGACAAGCCGCGGCTTGCGGAACAGCGTATCGCATTCATGGCACGCGATCAGGTTGTCATGTTCCATACGGCAACGGGGCAACGATAGGTGAATGAGCGTCCAATGCCGGTCGCGAGGAGGTGGCGCTGTGCGTGGCCCTGTCGGTGGCGATGGGAGTCGATGTGGCCGGTTCGTGAAAATTTGTGCAGCAATAGTACCAAAAGGCGCTGCGGCGCCGCCTCGACGGACACAGCGCTCACCCTCTAAACGTCTGACAGCGTCCGTCCCCAATTGTTCACGGGTGCTGCTGGCGGCGCGCCGAACCGCGTTTCGGTAAATTTCACCCTGCTCCCAGCCAGCTTTTTCCGCTTCGGGTAGCATGGCGGCCTGGCGCGTCCTGAAGCCTGTGACGCCGGGCCATCTGCCGATGAACTTTGCGTCGGCGGGGAATAGCCGGGCGTGCGGCGCCGTTAACCTCTCTTAGCAAGCGTTGACCTGTCATGGCACACAATCCTTCGTTCGGTGGCCCGGAGTCGTACACGCGGACTGCCATCGCCTTTCATTGGCTGATCGCATTGCTGATCGTTTGCGGCTTTGCGCTCGGCTGGGTGATGACCGACATCCCGGGCTTTACGCCCACCAAGTTGCGTTATTTTTCGTGGCATAAATGGATCGGCGTGACCGTGTTCGCGCTCGCGGTCCTGCGGATTCTGTGGCGCGCCACGCACGGCGCGCCGTCCATGCCGCGCCGCATGCCGGCCTGGCAGCGCGGCGCCGCGCACCTCGTGCATCTGCTGCTGTATGCGTTGATGGTGGCGATTCCCGTCTCCGGCTATCTGTACAGCTCGGCGGCGAACGTGCCGGTCGTCTACCTCGGGCTGATTCCGCTGCCGCGGCTGATTGCGCCGGACCCGCATCTGAAGGAACTGCTCAAGACTGTTCACATTGCGTTGAACTACACGTTGCTGGCGCTGGTCGGCATGCACGTGGCGGCGGCGCTCAAGCATCAATGGCTGGACCGCGACGGGCTGCTGTCGCGCATGCTTCCCTTCCTCAAATAAGGACAACCATGAAGGTCTCGTTTTATCGCTACATGCTGGCGGCGTTTGCCGCGGCCTCGCTGGCCGCGGCCGGCGGCGCCCTCGCCCAGGTCGACGCGGCGAAAAGTTCGGTGAGCGCCACCTCGAAGCAGATGAACGTGCCGGTCGAAGGCAAGTTCGGTAAATTCACCGCGCAGGTCAAGTTCGATCCGGCGAGACCCGCCGAGGGCAGCGCGCAGCTGAACATCGACGTGTCGAGCTACGATCTCGGCGACGAGACCTACAACGATCAGGTCCGCGGCAAGGAATGGTTCGACGCGAAGACCTACCCGAGCGCCACCTTCGTTTCGAGCGCGATTGCGCCGGCGGGCGGCAATCAGTACAAGGTGACGGGCAAGCTGACCATCAAGGGCAAATCGCAGACGGTGGTGGTGCCTGTTACGGTCACGCAGCAAGGCGCGACGCAGACATTCGACGGTTCGTTGCCGATCAAACGCTCGCAGTTCGACATCGGCACGGGCGAGTGGAAAGACACGTCTGTCGTGGCGGACGAGGTCGTCATCAAGTTTCATATCGTAGCTGCACGCAAGTAATGGGACCGCGCGTATAAGCGCAGCCGTTTTTTCCTGACTGGGAGCATGAATTGAAGACATCCATGTTGATCGCCGCCGGTGCATTGGCCTCCTGCGTTTCCCTTGGCGCATTCGCCGCCGCCGACACCTATCAGCTCGACCCGACTCACACGTATCCGAGCTTCGAGGCGGACCACTTCGGCGGACTGTCGGTGTGGCGCGGCAAGTTCACCAAGAGTTCGGGCACGGTCACGCTCGACCGCGCGGCCAAGACCGGCAGCGTCGATGTCAACGTCGATCCGGCTTCGATTTCGACTGGAAACGGCAAGCTCGACGAGCATCTGAAAGCGCCGGAATTCTTCGACGTCGCGAAATTCCCCGCCGCGACGTACAAAGGCACCGACATCAAGTTCGACGGCGACAAGCCCTCGCAAGTGGTCGGCAGCCTGACGCTGCACGGCGTGACGAAGCCCCTGAATCTGAAAATCGAGTCGTTCAAGTGCATGCAGCACCCCGTGCTCAAGCGCGAAGTGTGCGGCGTCGAGGCGAGCGCCCAGTTCAATCGCGCGGATTACGGCATGGATTTCGGCAGCAAGTACGGGTTCAGCATGGAGACCCGGCTGCATATTCAGGCTGAAGGGATCAAGCAGTAAGCACTGCTCTCGGGCGCGGGCGCCTTTGGCTCGTCATTGCATGCGGATCGCCGTTGCGGCGCAGCAAAGACGGCGGCGCCTCTTTCATCGCCCGTTAGATTGCTTATTAGGCCGCTTCGTTCGCTATCGCGACGAAGCGGCTTTTTCATGGCGTCGCAGTCGCAGCGAGGCGCCTCTAGCCTCATCTGACGCACAAATGCGAAATTTCGCGCTCGCCTCGGTTTAATTTTTCAGGTACATAAAGCGCTGGCACCGCATTGGTTGTGCGCGCATCCAATTCGGCGAAATCGGGTCCGGCCCGATATAAGATTCGCGCGAACTGGAGATCTGCATGAACGCAACGACTGCAGCAAGCCTTGCGGGAAGCCGGGGAAATTCATGGCGGGCGGTGGTCGCCGCGTCGATCGGCAACGCGCTCGAGTGGTTCGATCTCGTGGTCTACGGTTTTTTTGCCGTGGTGATCGCGAAGCTGTTTTTTCCGGCCGGCAACGACACCGTCTCGCTACTGCTTACGCTCGGCACGTTCGGCGTGTCGTTTTTCATGCGGCCGCTCGGAGCCATCGTGATCGGCGCGTACGCGGATCGCGCGGGGCGCAAGGCGGCGCTCACGCTGTCCATCCTGCTGATGATGGGCGGCACGCTGATCATCGCGATTTTGCCGACCTACCCGAGCATCGGCCTCGCCGCGCCGGTGATTCTCGTGATTGCGCGTTTGATGCAGGGTTTCTCGGCCGGCGGCGAATTCGGCAGCGCGACGGCCTTTCTCGCGGAGCACGTGCCGGGACGGCGCGGCTTTTTCGCGAGCTGGCAGGTCGCGAGCCAGGGGCTCACCACGCTGCTCGCGGCGGGTTTCGGCGTCGTGCTGACCGGCAATCTGTCGCCCGCGCAGATGGCTTCCTGGGGATGGCGCGTGCCGTTCTTCTTCGGGCTGCTGATCGGGCCGGTGGCCTGGTACATTCGCACGAAGCTCGACGAAACGCCTGAGTTTCTTGCCGCCGAAACCACGACCACGCCGCTGCGCGACACGTTCACGAGCCAGAAGCTGCGGCTCGTGATCGCGATCGGCGCGGTGGTGCTCGGCACGGTGTCGACTTACCTCGTGCTGTTCATGCCGACTTTCGGCGTGAAGCAATTGGGACTTGCGCCCTTGGTCGCGTTCTCGGCTATCGCGCTGACGGGCCTGATTCAGATGGTGTTCGCGCCGGTCGTCGGTCACCTGTCGGACCGGCACGGACGTACGTCGATCATGCTGATCTCCGGGCTGCTGCTGCTCGTGCTGATCTATCCGGCGTTTGTCTATCTGGTCGCGCATCCGACCTTCGGGACGCTGATCGCGCTGCAAATCGTGCTCGGCTTTCTGATGACCGGCTATTTCGGAGCGCTGCCCGGCTTGCTCTCGGAGATGTTCCCCGTGCAGACGCGCACGACCGGCATGTCGCTGGCTTATAACATCGCGGTGACGGTGTTCGGCGGCTTCGGGCCGTTCATTATCGCGTGGCTGATCAGCTTTACCGGTTCCAAGGCGGCGCCGAGCTACTACCTGATTTTCGCCGCGCTGCTGAGCATTGCGGCGCTCGTTGCGGCGCGCCGCAAGCTCGGGTTCCGGTAGGCGGCAGCGAAGGCTGCGCGGTAAACGCAAAAGGCCGGTTCATCACGAACCGGCCTTTTGCGTTGCGACAGCTAACTGCGGCTTGCGATTGCAGCCGACTCAGCCGCGATCAAACCTGCGCGCCCGCGTTCGGATCGTTCGGGTCGACGCGTTCTTTCTTGTCCTTCAGCAGATCTTCACGCTTCACGCCGAACCACATGGCGAGCGCCGCGGCGACGAACACCGACGAGTAGATGCCGAACAGAATACCGACCGTCAGCGCCAGCGCGAAGTAGTGCAGCGTCGGGCCGCCGAACAGGAACATGGAGAGCACCATCATCTGCGTACAGCCGTGCGTGATGATGGTCCGCGACATGGTGCTCGTAATGGCATGGTTGATGACCTCGATCACCGTCATCTTGCGTTCGCGACGGAACGTTTCGCGAATCCGGTCGAAGATAACCACCGACTCGTTCACCGAATAGCCCAGCACCGCGAGCACGGCGGCCAGCACCGACAGCGAGAACTCCCACTGGAAGAACGCGAAGAAGCCGAGAATGATCACCACGTCGTGCAAGTTCGCGATCACGCCCGCCACCGCGTACTTCCATTCGAACCGGAACGACAGATAGATCACGATGCCGACCACCACGCAGGCAAGCGCGAGCAGGCCGTCGGTGGCGAGTTCCTTGCCGACCTGCGGGCCGACGAACTCGACGCGCTGCAACTGCACCTGCGGCGTGTCGGTTTTCAACGCGCCCATCACCTGGTCGCTTTGTTGCGCGGACGTGAGCCCGTGTTTGAGCGGCAGACGGATCAGCACGTCGCGCGAGGTGCCGAAGTTCTGCACCTGCGCGTCGGCATAGCCGAGCTTGTTCAGCGTGTTGCGCACCGGGTCGAGCGGCGCCGCGCCCGGATACTGCACTTCGATCACCGTGCCGCCGGTGAACTCCACCGACAGATGCAGCCCGCGATGCACGAGAAAAAACACCGCGGCGAGGAACGTCAACAGCGAAATGGCGTTGAAGATCAACGCACGCTGCATGAACGGAATGTCTTTGCGAAAACGGAAAAATTCCATGGTCTTGTTCTCCGGGACTCAGCGGGATGAACCCGGTTTCTGCGGCGTGCCCGGCGTGCCGGGCGCATTGCGGCGACGTACGGTCGGCTTGCCCGCGCGCGATTGCGCGGCAGCGGCCGGCGCTTTCGGCTTCGCGGCGGCCGCGCTGGCTGCGCGCATGGCCTGCGCGGTGTCCGTTGCCGAGTCGTCGTTGCCCAGATAGGCAGCGGAGCCCGCGGGCGCGGTTTCCGGACGCCACACCTGGCCGATGGCGAGCGACTTCAGCTTCTTCTTGCCGCCGTACCAGAGATTGACGATACCGCGCGAGAAGAACACCGCCGAGAACATCGACGTCAGAATGCCGATACAGTGCACGATCGCGAAACCGCGCACCGGCCCGGAGCCGAATGCGAGCAGCGCGACGCCCGCGATCAGCGTGGTGACGTTCGAGTCGAGAATGGTCGCCCAGGCATGCGCGTAGCCGTTCTGGATAGCCAGTTGCGGCGGCGCGCCGTTGCGCAGTTCTTCACGCACGCGTTCGTTGATCAGCACATTTGCGTCGATCGCCATACCGAGCGCGAGCGCGATAGCCGCGATACCCGGCAACGTCAGCGTGGCCTGCAGCATGGAGAGCACTGCGATCAGCAGCAGCAGGTTCACGGACAGGCCGATCATGGAGATCACGCCGAACAGCATGTAGTACGCGATCATGAAGACGGCGATGGCCGCAAAGCCCCACACGACCGAGTGGAAGCCCTTCTTGATGTTGTCGGCGCCGAGGCTCGGGCCGATGGTGCGTTCCTCGATGATGTCCATGGGCGCGGCGAGCGAGCCGGCGCGCAGCAGCAGCGCGAGGTCGGCGGCGGCTTGCGGCGTCGGCTGGCCGGTAATCTGGAAGCGGTCGCCGAGTTCCGACTGGATGGTCGCGACCGTCAGCACCTCGCCCTTGCCCTTTTCGAACAGCACCATGGCCATCGGCTTGCCGATGTTGTCGCGCGACACGCTGCGCACGGCGCGGCCGCCGGCCGAGTCGAGGCGAATGTTGACGGATGGGCGCTGATGTTCGTCGAAGCCCGCCGACGCGTCGATAATCCGGTCGCCGGTGAAGATGATCTGCTTTCTCAGCAGCACGGGCGTCTGGTTGCCTTGCGTGAACAGCTCGTCGCCGGGCGGCACGGGGTCGGACGGATTCGGGTGCGTGTTGACCGGGTCGGCGAGGCGCGCTTCGAGCGTCGCCGTGCGGCCGATGATGTCCTTCGCCTTCGCCGTGTCCTGCACGCCGGGCAGTTCGACCACGATCCGGTCGGCGCCTTGCTGCTGGATAACCGGCTCGGCCACGCCGAGCTCGTTCACGCGGTTATGCAGCGTGGTGATGTTCTGCTTGAGCGCGGCGTCCTGCACGGCTTTCTGCACGGTCGGCGTGAAGGTGCCGACGAGCTGCACGGAACCGTCCGGGCCGTTTTGCGACGCCCATTGCAATTCGCCGATGCTGCGGCTCAATTGCTTGGCCGCGGCGTCCGCCGTGGCCTGGTCGGCGAAATTGATCACCACCGTCTGGTTGACGCGGTTCACGCCGCCGTCGCGGATGTTGTTGTCGCGCAAGAGCGTGCGCGCATCCGACGCGTCGGAGTCGAGCTTCTTGTTGAGCGCGCCCGCCATGTCGACCTGCAGCAGGAAGTGCACGCCGCCGCGCAAGTCGAGACCGAGGTACATGGGCAGCGCGTGCAAGGCGGTCAGCCAGCGCGGCGACGCACTTTGCAGATTCAGCGCGACGACGAACTGCGGGTCGCTCGGGTCGCTGTTGAGCGACTTCTGCAGCAGGTCTTTCACGCGCAATTGCGTGTCCGTGTCGAGAAGACGCACGCGAATGTTCGCGTTGGTCGACGAGTTGTCGAACGTGACGTCTTCCGGCTTGATCTGATTGGCTGCGAGCGCGGCTTCGACCGCCGACAGCGTGGTCGAGTCGAGCTTGACCGTTGCCTTGCCGCTCGACACCTGCACCGCCGGCGCTTCGCCGAACAGATTGGGCAGCGTGTACACGAGGCCGATGACGAGAGCCACCAGCATCACGGCGTATTTCCAGAGGGGGTAACGATTCATGAGTGGTCCAACGGAAGGTTGGCTTTTAAGCGATGCGCCCGGCGATGAGCGCCGGCGACCCGCGGCAGCTTTGCATGGGTCGCCGGCGAGGCCGCGCCGGACGCGAGAGAGCAGGCCTTACAGCGACTTGATCGTGCCCTTCGGGAGAATCGTCGTGACCGACGCTTTTTGCACGGTGATTTCCGTGCCTTCCGAAATTTCGACGCCGACGTAAGCCTCGCCCACCTTGGTCACCTTGCCGACGATGCCGCCGTTCGTCACCACTTCATCGCCCTTGGCCATTGCGGCGAGCATGTTGCGGTGTTCCTTCTGGCGCTTCATTTGCGGGCGAATCATGATGAAGTACAGCACGCCGAACATCAGGATCAGCGGCAGGAAGCTCATCAGATTCGACTCAACGCCACCTGCTGCGGTGCCTTGGGCGAAGGCATTGGAAATGAACGACACGTTGGTCTCTCCGTTATAGATCAATTCAATCAAAAAAATCAGCCGGTTATTCTACCACCGGCATGGCGCGCGTCGGCGCGGCGATTCGGCTTTGCGATCAACCGCTTAAAGCCGTTTTTCGTCGTCCGCGAAAGTAGATTGTAAGGTTTTATGAGAACCGCTGACGGATTCATCCTTCGAATCTGACAGCGTTCGTCGTCATGGTGCCTCGTCGACGCCGCGCGCGCGGTTCTCGTGAAAGCGTTTGCGGAACGGCTCGAACATTTTGGCGTCGATCGCGTCGCGCATTTCCTGCATGAGTTCGAGGTAGTAGTGCAGGTTATGAATCGTATTCAGCTGCGCGCCCAGAATTTCCCCGACGCGATGCAGATGATGCAGATACCCGCGAGTGAAATTTCGGCACGTGTAGCAGCCGCACTGCTCGTCGAGCGGTCGCAGCGAGTTCTTGTGCGTCGCGTTGCGGATCTTGATGTCGCCAAAGCGCGTGAAGAGCCAGCCATTGCGCGCGT
Source organism: Paraburkholderia phenoliruptrix (assembly GCF_047325075.1). Lineage (NCBI taxonomy): Bacteria > Pseudomonadati > Pseudomonadota > Betaproteobacteria > Burkholderiales > Burkholderiaceae > Paraburkholderia > Paraburkholderia phenoliruptrix. Next base: position 4,044,204 of record NZ_CP168531.1, on the reverse strand, counting down.
TGCGCGTGGGCATCACGCAGTCGAACATGTCGACGCCGGCCGCGACGCCCGCCACCAGGTCTTCCGGCGTGCCGACGCCCATCAGATAGTGCGGCTTGTTGGCCGGCAGCTTCGGGCCGATGTGGTTCAGCACGCGCATCATGTCTTCTTTCGGCTCGCCGACCGAGAGCCCACCGATGGCCAGACCGTGAAAATCCTTCTCCGCGAGACCCGCGAGCGACTCGTCGCGCAGGTCCTCGAACATGCCGCCCTGAACAATGCCGAAGAGCGCGTTCGGATTGCCGAGCCGGCGGAATTCGTCGATCGAGCGCTGCGCCCAGCGCATCGACATGCGCATGGAGTCGGCCGCCTCCTTGTGCGAGGTCGGCACATTGTTGGTCGCGTAGGGCGTGCACTCGTCGAACTGCATGACGATGTCCGAGTTCAGCACTTTCTGGATCTGCATCGACACTTCCGGCGACAGGAACAGCTTGTCGCCGTTGATCGGCGACGCGAACGTCACACCGTCTTCGGTGATTTTGCGCAGGTCGCCGAGCGAAAACACCTGGAAGCCGCCGGAGTCGGTCAGGATCGGCTTTTTCCAGCCCATGAAGCCGTGCAGCCCGCCGTGCGCGGCGATGGTTTCGAGTCCCGGGCGCAGCCACAGGTGAAACGTATTGCCGAGGATGATTTGCGCGTGCATTTCCTCGAGCTCGCGCGGCTGCACCGCTTTCACGGTGCCGTAGGTGCCGACCGGCATGAAGATCGGTGTTTCGACGACGCCGTGGTTCAGCGTGACGCGGCCGCGGCGCGCGGCGCCGTCGGTGCCGAGCAGTTCAAAGTGGAGGCCGTCGGCGGGTGGTTGAAATGGATGACCGGTGGTCATTGAGCTCACTCCGTGGCAAACCGGAAAACAGTCCGGCGCGGTAAAGAAAATGCCGCCGCGATGGCTCGCAGCGGCGTGCAAAAAACGTCGAAAACGACGGGCGCTCTGTCAGATCAACCGTCGCGGCGAGTCAGCAGCATTGCGTCGCCGTAGCTGAAAAAGCGGTAGCGTTGCTCGATGGCATGACGATACGCGGCGCGAATCGTCTCCACGCCGGCGAATGCCGACACCAGCATCAGCAATGTCGACTTCGGCAGATGAAAATTCGTCACCAGCCGGTCGACCACGCGAAACCTGTAGCCCGGCGTGATGAAAATGTCGGTTTCCGTGCTCGCCGCGCCGAGCGGCCGGCCGGCGGCTTCGGCGTCGCGCGCGGCGGCTTCGAGCGCGCGCATCGACGTGGTGCCGACGGCGATCACGCGGTTGCCGCGCGCCTTGGTGGCGGCGATCTTGTCGGCGAGCGACTGCGGCAGGTGATACCACTCGCTGTGCATCTTGTGCTCGGCGAGGTTTTCCACGCGCACCGGCTGGAACGTGCCCGCGCCCACGTGCAGCGTCAGCGTCGCGCGCTCCACGCCGTGCGCGTCGAGCCGCGCGAAAAGCGACTCGTCGAAATGCAGGCCCGCCGTGGGTGCCGCGACCGCACCCGGATTTTGCGCATACACGGTTTGATAGCGCGTTTCGTCGACGGCGTCGGGGTCGTGCTCGATATAGGGCGGCAACGGCAGGCGGCCGTGCTGCTCGATCAGCGTCAGGCAGTCGGCGGGGAAATGCAATGTGTAAAACGGCTCCACGCGCTCGCCGACGGTCACGTCGAACGCATCGGCAAGACGGATCGTCGTGCCCGGCTGCGGGCTTTTGCTCGCGCGGATCTGCGCGAGCGCCGTGCGCTCGCCGGTGAGGCGCTCGACCAGCACCTCGATCTTGCCGCCACTCGCCTTCTGGCCGAGAAAGCGCGCCTTCAGGACTTTGGTATCGTTAAAGACCAGCAGGTCGCCGGGCGAAATGCAGTCGGGCAACTCGGAAAAGCGGCGGTCGACGAGGCGCGCGGCGCGCTCGGCATCGGCGGCGTTGTCGACCTGGAGCAGACGGCTCGCGCTGCGCTCGGGCAGCGCGACTTGCGCGATCAGCTCAGGCGGCAGATCGAAATCGAAATCGGAAAGCGTAAACATGCAAACGACTGGAAGCGAATGGGGACTGAATTGAGCCGAAGCCTCGGCCGGGCAGCTATGATTGCGGGACGCCGCGACGGCCCGCGAGCCGGCGCGCACCTGCCGCCAGCGGTAGCCAGCCGAGGGCCGCGCAGCCTTCGACACTTTTGACAGCCGATATTGTACTTGCGAAGCAGCCCATGCCTTTGTCCGACCGCCGATCGCCTTCCGCAGATGAACTGAGCGCCGAACCGGCAGCCCGGGTTGCGCGCGACGACGGGTTGGGCAAGCCTGCGGCGAAGTCGGGGGCCAAAGCCTCCGCCCAGTCCGCGGCGAGGTCTGGGGCCAAAGCCTCCGCCCAGTCCGCGGCCAAATCCACAGCCAAACCCGCCGTCAAAACCGCCGACAAACTCGCCAGGCTCGGCCTCACGCGCGACATCGACCTCGTGCTGCATCTGCCGATGCGCTACGAGGACGAAACCTCGCTCACGCCGATCGGTCATCTGCTGCCCGGCGGCATCGCGCAAACGGAAGGCGTGGTGTTCGACAACGAGATCGCCTATCGTCCGCGCCGTCAGTTGCTCGTCAAATTGCGCGATGACGCCGGCGACGAGCTCGTGCTGCGCTTTCTGAACTTCTACGGTTCGCAGGTCAAGCAGATGGCGATCGGCGCGCGGCTGCGCGTGCGCGGCGACGTGCGGGGCGGCTTCTTCGGCATGGAGATGGTGCATCCGGCAGTGCGCGTGGTCGACGAGGACACGCCGCTGCCGCAAGCGCTCACGCCGGTTTATCCGAGCACCGCGGGCGTGACGCAGGCCTATTTGCGCAAGGCAATCGACAACGCGTTGTCGCGCACGTCGCTGCCGGAGCTGTTGCCCGAGGCCGTTGCGCGCGAATGGCTGCAGCCGCTTGGCGTGCCTTCGCTGATGGACGCGGTGCGCACGCTGCATCATCCGGGCGCGCAGTCGGACGAGACCGCGTTGATCGACGGCACGCATCCGGCGTGGGTGCGCATCAAGTTCGAGGAACTGCTCGCGCAGCAGATGTCGCTCAAGCGCGCGCACGAGGAGCGCCGCACGCGCGCCGCGCCGGCCATGCCGCGTCGCAAGCTGGGCGACGAAGACGCTCTGGTTGCGCGCCTGCTGAAGGCGCTGCCGTTTTCGCTGACGAAGGCACAGGAGCGCGTGGGCGGCGAGATCGCGCTCGATTTGACCCAGCCGCATCCGATGCAGCGGCTCCTGCAGGGCGACGTCGGCAGCGGCAAGACCATTGTCGCGGCGCTCGCCGCCGCGCAGGCGATCGACGCCGGCTACCAGGCCGCGCTCATGGCGCCCACCGAAATTCTCGCCGAGCAGCACGCGCGCAAGCTGCGCGGCTGGTTGGAGCCGCTCGGCGTGAGCGTCGCGTGGCTCGCGGGCAGCCTGAAGGCGAAGGAAAAGCGCGCGGCTATCGAAGCCGCCGCGCTCGGCACCGCGCAACTCGTGATCGGCACGCACGCGATCATCCAGGACACGGTGGAGTTCGCCCGGCTCGGGCTTGTGATCGTCGACGAACAGCACCGCTTCGGCGTCGCGCAACGTCTCGCGCTGCGCGCCAAAGCGCTGAACGCCGCTGACGGCGCGCGCGATTTCCAGCCGCATCAGCTGATGATGTCCGCCACGCCCATTCCGCGCACGCTCGCCATGACGTATTACGCGGACCTCGACGTCTCGACGATCGACGAATTGCCGCCCGGGCGCACGCCCATTCTCACCAAGCTCGTGTCCGACGCGCGCCGCGAGGAAGTGATCGGCCGCGTGCGCGAAGCGGCGCTGACCGGGCGGCAGGTCTATTGGGTGTGCCCGCTGATCGAGGAAAGCGAGACGCTGCAGCTGCAGACCGCGGTCGAGACCTATGAAACGCTGGTCGCGGCTTTGCCGGAATTGAAGGTCGGGCTCGTACACGGCCGTCTCGCGCCGGCCGAGAAGGCCGCGGTGATGGATGCCTTCACGCGCAACGAGGTGCAGTTGCTCGTCGCGACCACGGTGATCGAGGTGGGCGTCGACGTGCCGAATGCGTCGCTGATGGTGATCGAGCACGCCGAGCGCTTCGGCCTCGCGCAGCTGCACCAGTTGCGCGGGCGGGTGGGGCGCGGCAGCGCGGCGTCGGTCTGCGTGCTGCTCTACACCGGACCGCTTTCGATGACCGCGCGCGCCCGCCTGCAAACCATGCGCGAGACGACCGACGGCTTCGAAATCGCGCGCCGCGATCTGGAGATACGCGGTCCCGGCGAGTTTCTCGGCGCGCGGCAGTCCGGCGCGGCGATGCTGCGGTTTGCCGATCTGCAAAACGATCAATGGCTGATCGAGCCCGCGCGCGAAGCCGCCGCGGCGCTGCTCGAGAAGTATCCTGAGGTCGTGACGCAGCATCTGGCGCGCTGGCTCGGCGCGCGCGAACATTACCTGAAGGCCTGAGCCCCGACAGGCGCCGGCCAGGTCGCGCTGCGGAGCGCCTTCGCCGAAGTGGCAGACTGGGCCGGCGCGGCCGACTTCGCGGATACAAAGCAAGCGAAACCCGGCAAACCAGGTTGGCGAACCGACCCTATGGGTGTATAACTAGAACCTATCGAATCCATCGCACTGATTGGTCCCCCAATGACGCTCACCGAATTGAAGTACATCGTCGCCGTGGCCCGCGAGCGGCACTTTGGCCGGGCCGCCGAAGCGTGTTTCGTCAGCCAGCCGACCTTGTCGGTCGCCATCAAGAAGCTCGAAGACGAGCTCAACGTGCAGATTTTCGAGCGCGGCACGAGTGAAGTGAGTGTCACGCCGATCGGCGAGCAGATCGTCACGCAAGCTCAGCGGGTGCTGGAACAGACGCTCGCCATCAAGGAAATCGCCAAGCAGGGCAAAGATCCGCTCGTCGGACCGCTGCGCCTTGGCGTTATCTATACGATCGGGCCGTACCTGCTGCCCACGCTCGTCAAGCAGATGATCAAGCGCGTCCCGCAAATGCCCTTGATGCTGCAGGAAAATTACACGCTCAAGCTGATCGAGCTGCTCAAGCAGGGCGAAATCGATGTCGCGATCATGGCGCTGCCGTTTCCGGAAACCGGGCTGATGCTGCGGCCGCTCTACGACGAGCCGTTTGTGGTCGCGCTGCCGTCCGGTCACGCGTGGGAAAACCGCCCGAAAATCGACGCCGACGATCTCAAGCAGGAAACCATGCTGCTGCTCGGCAGCGGTCATTGCTTTCGCGACCACGTGCTCGGCGTTTGCCCGGAACTGATGCGTTTCTCGCAGAATGCCGACGGCATCCAGAAGACGTTTGAGGGCTCGTCGCTGGAAACCATCCGCCATATGGTGGCGAGCGGCGTGGGCATTACCGTGCTGCCGCGCATGTCGGTGCATGAGGTTAAACCGCACGCGGGCGGCATCGACTCGGGCCTTTTGTCCTATGTTCCATTCGACGAGCCGGTGCCCGACCGGCGCGTGGTGCTCGCGTGGCGCAAGAGCTTTACGCGGATGCCTGCGATCGACGCAATCTGCGACGCCATCAGCGCTTGCGACCTGCCGGGCGTGAAAAAGCTGGATCTGCCGGTCGCCGTCAACTGAGCTGCGAATGAGAGGCGGCGCGCCGACGTTCCAGTCCCGGCGCGCGTCTCATGGGTTTGCCGCGCCAAACGAGCGCCTATCGGATAGATAAAATTTATAAAACACGCGAATTCGATAGTATTGATATAGTCGTCTGCATGGATCGCCCGATCATCAAGAACCGGAGGACATGATGACGCAACCGAATTTGCCGCACACTCAGGCCTTCGCCGCGGACGCGGCCACTGCCACTGCCACCGCCACCGCCGGCTTTGCGGCCGCCATGCTCGGTCTTCGCACCGTCGCCGTGTCGTTGCTGGTCGACCGGGCGCTGTCCGCATAATGCTTCATCTGCTGGCGTCAAGTGCCTGCAGTGTTGTTCGCCCAAGCTTTCGGCATTGCCTTGCCGCGCTTCTCCCCCCATCCGTTTGAACGAAAACCATCCAGGAGTCCCGCATGTCCGAACGTAAGCTCACCAATGCCGCCGGCGCGCCCGTCGCCGATAACCAGAACTCGATGACCGCCGGCGTGCGCGGCCCGGTTGTCCTGCAAGACGTGTGGCTGCTCGAAAAGCTCGCGCACTTCGACCGCGAGGTGATCCCCGAGCGCCGTGTGCACGCGAAAGGCTCCGGCGCGTTCGGCACGCTCAAGGTGACGCACGACATCTCGCGCTACACGAAGGCGAAGGTGTTCGCGCAGGTCGGCAAGGAAACGCCGCTCTTCATGCGCTTCTCGACGGTGGCGGGCGAGCGCGGCGCGGCCGACGCCGAGCGCGACGTGCGCGGTTTCTCGATCAAGTTCTATACGGAAGAAGGCAACTGGGACGTGGTGGGCAACAACACGCCGGTGTTTTTCATCCGCGATCCGCTGAAATTTCCGGACTTCATTCATACGCAGAAGCGCGACCCATACACGAACCTGCGCAACAACGTTGCCGCGTGGGATTTCTGGACGCGTCATCCAGAGTCGATGCACCAGGTCACTATCCTGATGAGCGACCGCGGCATTCCGAAGAACTACCGTCAGATGCACGGTTTCGGTTCGCACACGTACTCGTTCGTCAACACGAACAACGAGCGCTTCTGGGTCAAGTTCCATTTCAAATCGCTGCAAGGCATTGAGAATTTCACCGATGCCGAAGCGGCGCAAGTCATCGCGCAAGACCGCGAAAGCGCGCAGCGCGATCTGGTGGGCAGCATCGACGAAGGCAATTTCCCGAAGTGGCGTTTCGCGATCCAGGTGATGCCGGAGGCAGAGGCGGCGGCCTATCGCTTCAATCCGTTCGACATCACGAAGGTGTGGTCGCAGAAAGACTACCCGCTGATCGACGTCGGCACGATCGAACTGAACCGTAATGCGGCCAACTATTTCGCGGATGTCGAGCAGGCAGCGTTCACGCCGGCCAACGTGGTGCCGGGCATTGGATTCTCGCCCGACCGTCTGTTGCAGGGGCGGCTGTTCTCGTATGGCGACACGCAGCGCTATCGCCTCGGTATCAATCACCATCAGATTCCGGTGAACGCGTCGCGCGTGCCGAACCCGCATTCGTTCCATCGCGACGGCGCGATGCGCACCGACGGCAACCTGCGCGGTAACGTGAACTACGAGCCGAACCGTTTCGGCGATTTTGCTCAGGACGCCAACGCGTCCGAGCCGCCGCTCGCCGCGGGCGCGGTGGATCGCTACGATCATCGCGCGGATGACGATTACTACACGCAGCCGGGCATGCTGTTCGCGCTGTTCGACACGGCGCAGCGCGAGCGTCTGTTCGGCAACATCGCGCGCCATATCAACGGTGTGCCGCAGGAGATCGTCGCGCGTGCGGTCGAGCATTTCCGCCGCATCGATCCGGCTTATGCCGAAGGCGTGATCGCCGCGATGGCCGCGCTCGCGGACGGCGGCAAGAAGTAAAGCGGTAAGCGAAGCGGGGCGCGCGGGCGCCCCGCGAGTCGGGAGATGAACCGGGAGCACGCGGATGATCGAGATGATGAGAGCCACGGCCGACAGATCGTCGGCCACACAACGCGTACAACGGCTGCATGCGCCGGGCTCGAACCGGCATATCAACATGCGCAAAGCCGTCGGCTTCGCCATTGTGACAAGCGGATTCGCGGTGATCGCGGCGCAGGCGCTGCAACATGCGTTGGGCGGATGAGCGGCAGGCACTAACGTGAGCGAGCTTGCGCACGCGCGTCGCCGCCGGCTCGCGCGTCACGCTGCCGTTGCGGCACGCCACACGAACGTTTCGTCTTTCTAAGATAAACTGTCGAACGCTCGTTTTGCCGGGCCTGCCATCAGCGGGCCATTGGCACGCCGTTACTTCACTGCCGGTTCGTATCACTCTTCGAAGGAGTCATCATGGCCAAAAAAGAAGCTGTACAGCACGTCAATATCGGGATCAGCGACAAGGACCGCAAGAAGATCGCAGAAGGTCTGTCGCGTCTGCTCGCGGACACCTACACGCTCTACCTGAAGACCCACAACTTTCACTGGAACGTGACGGGCCCGATGTTCAACACGCTGCATCTGATGTTCGAAACGCAATACAACGAACTGGCGCTGGCCGTCGATTCGATTGCCGAGCGGATTCGCGCGCTGGGCGTGCATGCGCCGGGCAGCTACAAGGATTTTGCCAAGCTGTCGTCGATTCCCGAAGCGGACGGCGTGCCTGCCGCGGAAGAGATGATCCGTCAGCTGGTGGAAGGTCAGGAAGCCGTGGTGCGCACCGCGCGCGCCATTTTCCCGTCGACGGAAGCGGCCAACGACGAGCCCACCGCCGACCTGCTGACGCAGCGCATGCAGACGCACGAAAAAACGGCGTGGATGCTGCGCTCGATGCTGGCTTGATGAGCATCGGCTGAGGCCGGTGCCGGCCGATTCCGGCCGGGTTGCGCCAGCCGCTCTGCTAGACACGGGTTTGACGCAATAGTCAAAAACCAAGGCCTCCCTTCGCGGAGGCTTTGTTTTTTGCGTCGACCGATACGTGACACTCGAGGCTTGCGGCGCAAAACGGTCCGCTGCGCAGGCCTACGCGCCTGCTTCCGGGCACCGGCAAGGGGTGCGCGCCGCATCCCGTAAAATAGCGGCACTGTTCCCGCTATTCGCCTGCCTTCACCGAGTCCGCCATGTTCGCCCGACTTCCCCTGTATTTGCGCCTTGTGCGCATGGACAAGCCTATCGGCAGTCTGCTGCTGCTGTGGCCGACACTCAACGCGCTGTGGATTGCGTCCGACGGTCACCCGTCGTGGCCGCTGCTCGTGATCTTCACGGTGGGCACAGTGCTGATGCGCTCGGCGGGCTGCGCGATCAACGACTACGCGGATCGCGATTTCGACCGCTATGTGAAGCGCACCGAGAATCGTCCGATCACCTCGGGCAAGATCAAGGCGTGGGAAGCGGTGGCGCTCGCGGCGGGCCTGTCGTTGCTGGCTTTTCTGCTGATTCTGCCGCTCAATACGCTGACGAAGGAGTTGTCGGTCGCCGCGCTGTTCGTAGCCGGCTCCTATCCGTTCACGAAGCGCTTCTTCGCGATTCCGCAGGCGTATCTCGGCATCGCATTCGGCTTCGGCATTCCGATGGCGTTTGCGGCCGTGCAAAACCAGGTGCCCTTGCTCGCGTGGGTCATGCTGCTCGCCAACGTGTTCTGGTCGGTCGCGTACGACACCGAGTACGCGATGGTCGATCGCGACGACGACATCAAGATCGGCATTCGGACCTCGGCGCTCACGTTCGGCCGTTTCGACGTGGCGGCCATCATGCTCTGCTATGCGGTCACGCTCGGCATCTACGTCGGCATCGGCGTGATGCTTGGGTTCGGCGTGCTGTACTGGTGCGGATGGGCGGTCGCGGCGGGCTGCGCGGTCTATCACTACGCGCTGATCCGCCACCGCGAGCGCATGCGGTGTTTCAAGGCGTTCCTGCACAACAACTGGCTGGGCGGCGCGTTGTTCGTCGGCATTGCCGCGCATTATGCGGTGGCTTCGGTCTAGGCTTCAAACGCGAGCCGTTGCCCGGCCGTTACCGCCGCGCCGGGCTTTTATCAGTGGCTGCCGCAGGCGCGGACTTTCTCCTGTAACGGCTCCGCGCCCCACGGCTTTTTGTGTTCGCGCCAGACGAAACCCGGCCGACAGCGGCTCATGACCGCTTACTGCTTGCCGAACTCATCGCCCATTTCTTTTGCGCGCGCATCGGCAGCGAGCGCGCCGCGCACAATCGCTTCCTTGACTCCGCTCGCGTCGAACGACGCAAGCGCTGCGGCGGTCGTGCCGCCCTTCGACGTCACGCGCTCACGCAATACGCTTGGCGACTCGTCGGAATTCGCCGCCAGTTGCGCGGCGCCCGTGAACGTCGCGACGGCGAGCGCGCGGCCCTGCGCTTCGTCCATGCCGAGTTGGCGCGCGGCTTCCTGCAGCGCTTCAATGAAGTAGAAGACGTAAGCCGGCCCGCTGCCGGAAATGGCGGTGACGGCGTCGATTTTCGCTTCGTCGTCGAACCAGACGGTTTCCCCCACTGCGCCCAGCACCTGCGAGGCGAGCGCGCGTCCCGCTTCGTCGACGCTCGCGGTGGCAGTCAAACCCGCAACCCCCATGCCGATCAACGCGGGCGTATTCGGCATGACGCGCACGATGCGCGTATGACCGTTGAGCCAGCGCGACATGTCGTCCATGCGAATGCCGGCGACGATGCTGATTGCAAGCTGCGACGCTTTCAGATGCGGCGCGAGCGTCCCGGCGACGCTCTTCAGGATTTGCGGCTTCACCGCGAGCACGACCGCGTCATAGGCGGCGAGCGCCCCGTCGGCGGCTGCGCCCGTCTTGATGCCGAACTGCGTTTCGTTGCGCTTGCGGGCGTCTTCGTTGGGATCGATCGCATACAGGTCGGCGGGCGCGACGCCGCGCTTGATCAAGCCGCCGATCAACGCCGCGGCCATGTTGCCGCCGCCGATAAAAGCAATTTTCATGATGTTCCGGGAAGGTTTGATTGAGCTTCTGAAACGGTGCTTGCAGCCGCGTCTGCAACTACGGCTGCGGCCGCTTAATGCGAATAATCGCGCGCGCCGAAGATTGCCGTGCCCACGCGCACGATCGTCGCGCCTTCGAGCACGGCCGCCTCCAGGTCGCTCGACATGCCCATGGACAGGGTGTCCAACGCCAAGCCGTCGCTGCGCAGTCGCTCGAACAGCTCGCGCAGGCGGCGATGCGGCACACGCTGCTCGTCGATGCCGCCGGCCGGCTCGGGAATCGCCATCAGGCCGCGCAACCGGAGCCTCGGCAGCGCGGCAATGTCACGGGCTACCTGCATGGCCTCGTCGACGCTGACGCCGCTTTTCGATGCCTCGCCGCTGATGTTGACCTGCAAACACACGTTGAGCGGCGGCAGCGCATCCGGCCGCTGCTCCGAAAGCCGCTGCGCGATCTTCAACCGATCGACGGAATGCACCCAGTCGAAATGCTCGGCCACCGGCCGCGTCTTGTTGGACTGCAGCGGACCAATGAAATGCCATTCGAGCGACGCGCGCAAATCGGCGAGCGCTTCGATCTTCGTGAGCGCTTCCTGCACGTAGTTTTCGCCGAACGCGCGTTGACCGGCTGCATGGGCGGCGCGCACGTCTTCGGCGGGAAAGGTCTTCGAGACGGCGAGCAGCGCGATGGAACGCGCGTCGCGCCCCGCTACGTGGGCGGCCATGGCGATGCGCTGCTGCACCGCTTCGAGGTTGTGAATCAGATCGGGCATGGAACGAACCAGAGCGGACCTCAGGTCGATAAAGTCGATGCCCCGATTATACGGACAGCATGTGCTCGACCAGTTCAATCCAGTGCGCGACCGGCGTCGACGTGCCGCTTTGCAGATGCGAAATGCAACCGACGTTCGCCGACACGATCACCTGCGGCTCCTGCGCCTGCAGCCGCTCGAGCTTCTGATCGCGCAATGCGTAAGAGAGCTTCGGCTGCGTGAGCGAGTAAGTGCCCGCCGAGCCGCAGCACAGGTGATTGTCGACGGGCAGGCGCACTTCCACGCCGAGTTTCGTCAGCAGATGCTCGACGGTGCCGCGCACCTGCTGTCCATGCTGCAACGTGCACGGCGGATGAAACGCCACGGTGTGGATCGCGCGCCGGCGCGTGACCGCGACGAGTTCTTCTTCGAAGTCCGGCAGGATTTCGGCGATGTCGCGCGTCAATTCGACGATGCGGCGCGCTTTTTCCGCATAGGCTGGATCGTCGCGCAGCAGGTGCGCGTATTCCTTGACCGTTGCGCCGCAACCGGACGCGTTCATCACGATGGCCTCGACGCCCTGTTCGACATACGGCCACCATGCGTCGATGTTGGCGCGCATGTCGTCGAGCGCTTCGTCGTTGTAGCCGAGATGCAGGCGGATCGCGCCGCAGCAGCCGGCGTCGGGCGCGACCACGGTTTCGACGCCGAGCGCATCGAGCACGCGCGCGGTGGCGGTGTTGACGTTGGGCATCATCGACGGTTGTACGCAGCCGGCGAGCATCAGCATCTTGCGTTCGTGCCGGGCGGTCGGCCAGACAAGCGGGCGCTGCCGCGCCGGCACCTTGTCGCGCAATTTCCTCGGCAGCAGTGCGCGGAAATGCTGGCCGAGGCGCATGGTCGGCGTAAAGAGCGCGCTGTTCGGCACGAAGCTCGCGAGCAATCTGCGCGTGAGACGCTGACCGAGCGGCCGCGTCACTTTTTCCTCGGTGATCTTGCGGCCGATTTCCACGAGCTTGCCGTACTGCACGCCGGACGGACACGTCGTCTCGCAATTGCGGCAGGTGAGGCACCGGTCCAGATGGACTTGCGTGCTGCGCGTCACCTGCGCGCCTTCCACCATCTGCTTGATCAGATAGATGCGGCCGCGCGGGCCGTCGAGCTCATCGCCAAGCAGTTGGTAAGTCGGGCAGGTGGCCGTGCAGAAACCGCAGTGCACGCAATTGCGCAGAATGGCGTCGGCTTCGGCGCCATCGGGCGTATTGCGAATGAAATCCGCGAGATTGGTTTGCATCGCGCGCTCAGAAGTCGGGGTAGAGACGGCCGCGATTGAAGATGCGGGCCGGGTCGAAAGCGGTTTTCAGGCCGCGATGGATTTTCATCAGCGGCGCGGGGAGCGGTGTGAACACGCCGGCACCGCGGTCATAGCCGAGGCCGGAACGGAAGATCGTGGCGTGGCCGCCTGCCTGCTTCGCGCTGATGCGCACCGTTTGCGCGTCGGTGTCGGTGATCCACCAGCGCTGGGCGCCGCCCCATTCCATCAATTGCGCACCGGGCAGTTGCAGCGGCTCGGTGATGGAGGGCAACGCGAGCCGCCAGAGCGCGGCCTTCGGCGGAATGGCGGCGAAGAACGAGTCGGTTTGCTCGCGCAGGCCGGCCCAGAAGCGTTCGGCCTCGACCGCGTCGACCACTTCGCCGCCCAGCGCCGAGCGCGCGGACTTGACCGCGGTTTCCGCGCCCGCGAGACGCACCGCGAGTGTGCCGTGGCGCCACGCGCTCGCGGTGATCGGCAGCGGGCGGCCGCCCCATTCGTTGAGCTTGCGGACCGCGTCGGTGCCGTTCATGTCGAACTTGAGCGTGGCTTCGGCCTGCGGCAGCGGCAGCACCTTGAGCGACAACTCGAGGATCAGCCCCAGCGTGCCGAGCGAACCTGCCATGAGACGCGAGACGTCGTAACCGGCGACGTTTTTCACCACCTGGCCGCCGAAGCGGAGCGTTTGTCCCTGACCGTTCATGATGACGGCGCCGAGCACGAAGTCGCGCGCGGCGCCCGCCGACGGACGCCGCGGCCCTGCAATGCCCGCGGCCACGCAGCCGCCGAAGGTGGCCTGCGGCCCGAAGTGCGGCGGCTCGAAGGCAAGCATCTGATTGTGCTCGGCGAGCGCGGCTTCGATTTCCATGAGCGGCGTACCTGCGCGTGCGGTGATGACCAGCTCCGCCGGGTCGTACGCGATGATGCCGCGATAAGCGCGCGTGTCGAGGATCTCGCCTTCCAGCGTCTGACCGTACCAGTCTTTCGTGCCGCCGCCGCGCACGCGCAACGCGCGTCCCTCGGCGCTGGCGGAACGTACGCGCTCCGACCACATGGCGACGATGTCGTCCTCTTCCATGATGCCCTGCTTCGTTGTGTTTCGAACGATTGTACCGGGCGGGGGCGCGCTGGCAACCCGGAGCGGACCCGCATCCGGGTAATCAGGGTGGGATGAGTGGACACCCCGCCGCGCCGGGCTATGCGCGATGCGTGACGCTAGAAGCGCGGCAGCTCCGGATGCGGCAGCAGACCGCCGCGCACGTGCATCTTGCCGTATTCGGCGCAGCGCGCGCGGGTGGGGATGCCCTTGTCCGGGTTCAGCAGGCCGGGCGGATCGAAGGCGCGTTTGACGGCGTGGAACGTATCGCGCTCCTCGGGTGAGAACTGCACGCACATCGAATTGATCTTCTCGATGCCGACGCCGTGCTCGCCCGTGACCGTGCCGCCCAGTTCCACGCAGGTTTCGAGGATGTCGGAGCCGAACGCCTCCGCGCGGTGCCATTCGTCCTGGTCGTTGCCGTTAAAGAGAATGAGCGGATGCATGTTGCCGTCGCCCGCATGAAACACGTTGATGCAGCGCAGGCCGTACTTCTTCTCCATCTCCTCGATGCGCGAGAGCAGCGGCCCGATACTGCGGCGCGGCACGGTGCCGTCCATGCAGTAGTAGTCCGGCGAGATGCGGCCGGCGGCCGGAAAGGCGTTCTTGCGGCCGGACCAGAAGCGCAGCCGCTCGCTTTCAGTGCGCGAAATCTGGATGCGCGTCGCGCCTTGCTCGCGCAGCACCGCGGTCATGCGTACGATCTCGTCGGCGACTTCTTCCGGCGTGCCGTCGGATTCGCACAGCAGGATCGCCGCCGCGTCGAGGTCGTAGCCGGCATGCACGAATTCTTCGACGGCGCGGGTGGCGGGCTTGTCCATCATCTCGAGGCCGGCCGGAATGATGCCCGCCGCGATGATGCCGGCGACTGCGTCGCCGCCTTTCACGACGTCGTCGAAACTGGCCATGATGACCTGTGCCGTTTGCGGTTTCGGGATCAGCTTGACGGTGACTTCCGTGACGATGGCGAACATGCCCTCGCTGCCGATCAGCACGGCAAGCAGATCGAGGCCGGGCGCGTCGGGCGCGAGCGAGCCGAATTCGACGATCTCGCCTTCCATGGTCACCGCGCGCACGCGCAGCACGTTGTGCACGGTGAGGCCGTATTTGAGGCAGTGCACGCCGCCTGAATTTTCCGACACATTGCCGCCGATCGTGCAGGCTATTTGCGACGACGGATCCGGCGCGTAGTACAGCCCATAAGGCGCGGCGGCTTCCGAAATCGACAGATTGCGCACGCCGGGCTGCACGGTGGCGGTCCGCGCGTACGAGTCGACCTCGAGGATCTTCCTGAAGCGCGCGAGCGAGACCACCACGCCGTGGCGGATCGGCATGGCACCGCCGGAAAGGCCGGTGCCCGCGCCGCGCGGCACGATCGGCACGCCGAGGCGGTGGCAGATCTGCACGATGCGCTGAACCTGGGATTCCGTTTCCGGCAGCGCGACCGCAAGCGGCAGCCGGCGATACGCGGCGAGGCCGTCGCAGTCGTACGCGACGGTGTCTTCATCGCGATACAGCAGACAGTGGTTCGGCAGCACCGCCATCAGCGCCTGCACGACTTCGCGCTGGCGCTGGGCGAGAACTTCAGCCGTCAGTTCGGCGGGTGCGTTCATGTGAGTCGTCTCCTCTTGCCTATCACGCATCGCTCGTTGGCGCTGCTACTGTGGCGTTGGCGTTGGCGTTGGCGTTGGCGTTGGCGATGGCGATGGCGTTAGCGTTTCCATTTCCATTTCCATTTCCATTTCCATTTCCGTTGCCGCCGCTGTGGGCCGCCGTTATGCGCGGCCGCCGCGCTGTTGCGTCTGATCCAGCGTCGATGATGCGCGTCCCTCTATTTACGCCGCTTTATGCCGCCCAGCTGAAGATCTTGCCGGGGTTCATCAGATTGTGCGGATCGAGCGCGTGCTTGATCGAGCGCATTGTATCGACCGCGACGTCGCCGTGTTCTTCGAGTAGAAACGCCATCTTGTGCAGGCCGACGCCATGCTCGCCGGTACAGGTGCCGTCCATGCGCAACGCGCGCTGCACGATGCGATGGTTCAGACGCTCGGCCTCGACCAGTTCCTCTGGCTTGTTCGGATCGATCAGAATCGCGACGTGGAAATTGCCGTCGCCGACATGGCCGACGATAGGGCAAGGCAGCGGCGATGTCTTCAGATCCTGCTCCGTCTCGACCACGCATTCGGCGAGGCGCGAGATCGGCACACAGACGTCGGTGGTGACCGCGCGGCAGCCCGGCTTCAACTGGAGCATTGCAAAATAGGCGTTGTGACGCGCGTTCCACAGACGGCTGCGGTCTTCCGGCCGCGTCGCCCACTCGAACCCTTCCCCGCCGTTCTGCGCGGCGAGTTCCTGCACGAGCTCGGCCTGTTCTTTCACGCCGGCTTCGGTGCCGTGGAATTCGAAGAACAGCGTGGGCGCTTCGCGCAGCGTCAGGTTCGAATGGCGGTTGATGGAGCGGATCGCGAGCGCGTCGACGAATTCCACCCGTGCAATCGGCACGCCGATCTGGATAGTCTCGATGACGGCGCGCACCGCATCGCCCATCGACGGAAACGCGCAGACCGCGGCGGAGACGGCTTCCGGCTGGGGATAAAGACGCACGGTGATCTCGGTGATGACGCCGAGTGTGCCCTCCGACCCGACGAAAAGCCGCGTCAGGTCATAACCCGCGGACGACTTGCGCGCCCGCGTTCCGGTCTTGATGACGCGTCCGTCCGCCAACACCACAGTCAGGCCGAGCACGTTCTCGCGCATCGTGCCGTAGCGCACCGCGTTCGTGCCGGACGCGCGCGTGGCCGACATGCCGCCGATGCTCGCGTCCGCGCCGGGGTCGATCGGGAAAAACAGACCGGTATCGCGTAGCGCCTCGCTGAGCTGCTTGCGCGAGATGCCGGGCTCGACGGTGACTGTCAGATCTTCGGCGTTAATTGACAGCACGCGGTTCATTTCCGACAGATCGATGGACACGCCGCCCTGCACCGCGAGCAGATGTCCTTCGAGCGACGAGCCGTTGCCGTAGGGAATGATCGGTACGTTGTATTGGCTGCAAAGCCTGACGATGGTTTGGACGTCTTCTGTGCTGCGTGCAAAGACGACGGCGTCGGGCAGTTGCGGATCGAATGGCGATTCGTCGCGGCCGTGGTGTTCGCGCACGGCTTGTGCGACGGAGGCGCGTTCGCCGAAGGCATCGGTGAGCGCGTTGAGCAACGCCGGGGGGAAGGGCCGGCGCAGCGGGGCCGGCGGAACAAGCTGATTCACACGTGTCTCCTTGTTTAGCGTCAGCGTTAGCTCGGCCTCACCTGGCGGCACGGGCTGGCGCCAGCGAGCACTGACTCGACCACATCTACCGATACGGGTACCGACTAACGTTACCGCACAAACCACTTTGCAGCAGATGTTTCATTCTAACGCCGATTATTCGCTGGCCGGCTTCATTCAGCCGGGCCCAGCCGTGCCGCCTCACTCCGCTCCCCACGCGCCCATCGCTCCTATAATGGCGTCGGCCACGCGACGCGTGCAATATGGTTAACGCGGTGGTGCCTGACGCGGTTGCGTGACGCGCGAGACGCATAGACCAACCGGTCCGCCGACGGATTGCCAACCGCACACTGCACAGCCGGCACCGGCACATCACCGAACGAAACGGGAGACATCATGGGCAACCGCCTGAGCAAGATTGCAACGCGCACCGGCGACGACGGCACCACGGGCCTAGGCGACGGCCGGCGCGTGCGCAAGGACAGCGCGCGCATTGCAGCAATCGGCGACGTGGATGAGCTCAACTCGAACCTCGGCGTGCTCTTGTGCGAAGTCCTGCCGGAGAACGTGCGCGCGGCACTGGTGGCCATCCAGCACGACCTGTTCGACCTTGGCGGCGAGCTGTGCATTCCCGGCCACACCATGATCACCGACCGCCATCTTGCCCAGCTCGACGGCTGGCTCGCCGACCACAACGCGGCCTTGCCGCCACTCAAGGAATTCATTTTGCCGGGCGGCTCGCGGGCCGCGTCGCTCGCGCACGTCTGCCGAACGGTGTGCCGCCGCGCCGAACGGGCGATCGTCGCGCTCGGCGAAGAAGAGACGATCAACGCGGCGCCGCGTCAGTATGTGAATCGGCTGTCAGATTTGCTCTTTGTACTTGCACGGGTGCTGAACCGCGCTGACGGTGGCACCGACGTTCTCTGGCAGCACGACCGAGGTCACGGTTAGGCAGTTGCCCCACACCGTGTAGGATCACACGACGGCAACCGAGCAGACTGCGACAATCTGTCTGAGAGAAAGAACTGCCTTAAACATGTATTCTTCATGCATCTTTAAGGAGAAGTACAAATGACCGCCCTTACCGCCGATCAGATTGCCCGCGTCAAAGCAACGGTTCCCGTTCTGGCCGAACATGGCACGACCATCACGAAGCACTTCTACAAGCGCATGTTCGCGCATCATCCGGAACTGAAGAATCTGTTTAACCAGACGCACCAGCAAAGCGGCAATCAACCGGAAACGCTGGCGCGCGCCGTCTATGCCTACGCGGCCAACATCGACAATCTGGGCGCGCTCGGCCCGGCGGTCTCGCGAATCGCCAACAAGCACGCGAGCCTGAACATCCGGCCGGAACACTATCCGATTGTCGGCCGCCATCTGCTGGGCGCCATCGTCGACGTGCTCGGCGACGCGGTCGATCAGCCGACGCTCGACGCGTGGGAAGTCGCCTATGGGCAACTCGCGAACATTTTTGTCGGCACCGAGGCGAAGCTTTACCAGGGCGCGGCATGGAGCGGCTTCCGCCCGTTCAAGGTGGCCCGCAAGCACGTGGAGAGCGACGAGATCACGTCGTTCTATCTGACGCCCGCCGACGGCACCGCTGCCTGTGGGTTCGAGCCGGGCCAGTATGTCAGCGTGACGCGCTTTGTCGACAAGCTGGGCGTGGACCAGCCGCGTCAATACAGCTTGTCCGACGCGCCGCACGGCAAGTGGCTGCGCATCTCGGTGAAGCGCGAAGACGGCCGCGAAGACGCCGCGCCGGGCCATGTGTCGAACCTGCTGCACGCAGGCGTGGAAGAGGGCACGATCGTACACGTGAGCGCGCCGATGGGTGACTTCACGCTCGACCGCAAGAAGACCACGCCGGTCGTCCTGATGAGCGGCGGGGTGGGCGTCACGCCGATGACCTCCATGCTCTCGACCTTGCTTGCCGACGGCAGCGAGCGGAGCGTGACTTTCGTGCACGCTTGCCGTAACAGCCGCGTGCATGCATTCCGCGAGTGGCTCAACGAGACCGTTGCCTCACATCCGAACCTGAAGCGCGTGGTGTTCTACGAAGCCGTGGACGCAGGCGACCGCAAGGGCATCGACTACGACTTCGAAGGTCGTCTCGACGTGGCTCAGATCGCCGATCGGATCATCGTGCCGGATGCCGACTATTACATCTGCGGACCGGTGCCGTTCATGCGCGCACAGCGCGACGGCCTGACGGCGCTAGGCGTGGACGCGGCGCGGATTCACACGGAAGTGTTCGGTTCAGGCGCAGTCGAATAAGCCGCGGCCGGTGAAGGCAGCGCGCAGCTCGCGCGTTAACCCACCGCCAGCGTGACCGGCTTGCCGATCCGGCTCAACATTTCTACCAGCGTGTCGATGGTGAACTTGGTGGTCTTCTTGTTCACCACGTCCGACACCCGCGGGCGCGAGACCATGAGAATTTCGGCCGCCTCCGCCTGCTTCAGATGATGCTGCTCGATCCACGTGGAGAGTTCGGTCATGAGCTGCTCCTTGAGCAGCCTCGTGTCGTTGATCTGCTTTTGCGATGCCGCATGCAGACGCTTTGCCTCTTCGGCCGAAAAACCCAATTCCAGAAAGATGTTCGCGCCGGGCTTGGTTACGTGACGAATTTTGGTGTCGATCGTCATTGTTAAGGTTTCCTATCGTTAATGATGGCGCGGTATCGCGTTTCGGCAATCAATCTGTCGCGCGGTGCGAGCTTTTGCGTTTTCTTCTGCATGCAGTGAAGCACATAAAGCGCTTCGGCAAACTTCGTGACGTACATCACGCGAAAAATACCGTTCTCTTCCCTGATGCGAATTTCGCGCGTTCCAGGACCGATGGTGTCGAACGGCTTCCAGTCGTCGGGGTCGAGGCCCGCCTGGATCTTGCCGAGTTGAAACCCGGCTTGCCGGCGCGGCTCTTCGGGAAAGGCAAGCAAATCGCGATAGCTGGAACCTAGCCAGCGAATTTCTTTTTCCTGCGTCATAACCGCCTTCCATGTACAAAATATTATACGCAACCTCCCGCCCGGTCAAGTCATTCGCGACCCGGCGATGAGCTGTTACGGTACCTGGAGGGCGTCTACTGCACCATTCGTCCGTTCGGCCAATCCAATAAAAAAACCCGGCTCATCGAGCCGGGTTTTTGTCAAAGCAAAGCGTGTCTTAAAAGCCGATAAAACGCCGATCAGTTGCCACTTCCTCGCGCCACGCGGCGCTGCTTGACCGCCTCCGCGAGACCTTCCAGGACAGCGACGCTTTCATCCCAGCCGATGCACGCGTCCGTCACGCTCTGGCCGTACGTCAGCGCGCAGCCTTCCTGCAAATCCTGGCGGCCCGCCACGAGATGCGATTCCACCATCACGCCGACAATTCGTTCGTCGCCCGAAGCAATTTGACGGCCGATATCCGCGCACACCGGAATCTGGTTCTCGTGTTTCTTCGAGCTGTTCGCGTGGCTTGCGTCGATCATCAGACGCGCGGCGAGCCCCGCCTTGCCGATGTCCGAACATGCTGCATTCACGCTGTCCGCGTCGTAGTTCGGCGTCTTGCCGCCGCGCAGGATGATGTGGCAGTCCTCATTGCCGGCCGTCGACACGATCGCCGAGTGCCCGCCCTTCGTGACCGACAGGAAATGGTGCGGCTGCGAGGCGGCCTTGATCGCGTCCACGGCAATCTTCACATTGCCGTCCGTGCCGTTCTTGAAGCCGACCGGGCACGACAGTCCCGAGGCGAGTTCGCGGTGCACTTGCGACTCCGTGGTGCGCGCGCCGATCGCTCCCCACGAGATCAGATCGGCAATGTACTGCGGGCTGATCATGTCGAGGTACTCGGTGCCGGCGGGCAGCCCCAGCTCGTTGATGCGCAACAGCAGCTCGCGCGCGGTGCGCAGGCCTTCGTTGATCTTGAAGCTGTTGTCCATGTGCGGGTCGTTGATGAGCCCTTTCCAGCCCACCGTGGTGCGCGGCTTTTCGAAGTACACGCGCATCACGACTTCGAGTTCGCCGGCAAAACGCTTGCGCTGTTCGACGAGACGCCCCGCATATTCCATCGCCGCTTTCGTGTCGTGAATCGAACACGGCCCGATGATCACGATCAGCCGGTCGTCCATGCCGTGCAGAATGCGATGCATGGCAGTGCGCGAGCTGTAGATCAGGTCGGACACCGCTTCGTCGCACGCGAACTCGCGAATCAGGTGCGCCGGGGGCGTGAGCTCTTTCAATTCGCGAATGCGGACATCGTCGGTGTTGTGCGGGGGCATGTTGTTCTCCTGAATCGGTTCGTAGCGTGTTCGCGCAGGCGGCGCGTGCAAAACGGAATGTTCAAAGGCCGAATGGGCAAAGACCTGGGGCGAAAAAAAACCGCCAGACTCGCTGGCGGTTTTTCGGGAATTCTCGGTGTTCTACGTGCACTAACACCCCTCTCGATCCGCCAGCGGTCTGAGATACCAAAAAAAGTAAAAGTAAAACTTGGCGGACATGGCGAAATGGGGTCGCTGGTCAAAAAGGGTGAGTGACTTTATAACCCGGGTAAGCGCGCCTGACAAGCTACGCAGGTGGAAAATGCGGAAAATCCGCATACTTCGCGCGTTACGTGCACGAACTATGCGTATGCTCGATTTTCAAGCCGTGCCGCCAACCGTCATCCGGTCGATGCGCAAGGTCGGCTGGCCCACGCCCACGGGCACGCTCTGGCCTTCCTTGCCGCATACGCCTACGCCCGAATCCAGTTTCATGTCGTTGCCGATCATGCTCACGTACTTGAGCGATTCCGGGCCGCTGCCGATGAGCGTTGCGCCCTTCACCGGGTAAGTGACCTTGCCGTTCTCGATCATGTACGCCTCCGAGGCCGAGAACACGAACTTGCCGTTCGTGATGTCGACCTGGCCGCCGCCGAAGTTCACCGCATACAAGCCGTTTTTCACCGACTCGATGATTTCCTGCGGATCCTTGTCGCCGTTGAGCATGTAGGTGTTGGTCATGCGCGGCATGGGCAGCGCCGCGTACGATTCGCGCCGCGCGTTGCCTGTGACCGGCATTTTCATGAGCCGCGCATTCAGCGTGTCCTGAATGTAGCCCTTCAGAATACCGTCTTCGATCAGCGTGGTGCACTGCGTCGGGTTGCCTTCGTCGTCGATATTGAGCGAGCCGCGGCGGTTCGGCAGCGTGCCGTCGTCCACCACGGTGACGCCTTTCGCGGCGACCTGCTCGCCGATGCGTCCCGCAAATGCCGACGAGCCCTTGCGGTTGAAGTCGCCTTCGAGCCCGTGGCCGATCGCTTCGTGCAGCAGCACGCCGGGCCAGCCCGGCCCGAGCACGACTGTCATCGCGCCGGCCGGCGCCGGGCGCGCTTCCAGATTCACAAGCGCCGCGTGCACCGCGTCGTCGACGTAGCGCGACAGCACTTCGTCGGTGAAATAGCTGTAGTCGAAGCGGCCGCCGCCGCCGCCGCTGCCGATCTCGCGGCGCCCGTTCTGCTCGGCGATCACCGTGACGGAGACCCGCACGAGCGGCCGGATGTCCGCTGCAAACCCGCCGTCGCTGCGCGCGACGAGCACCACGTCGTATTCGCCGGCGAGGCCCGCCATGACCTGCTGGATGCGCCGGTCGCGGCCACGCGCCATGTGTTCGATGCGCTCGAGCAGCTTGACCTTGGCGGTCGCGTCGAGCGAATGCAGCGGATCGGCGGGCAGGTACAGATCGCGCCCGGCAATGCCCGTCAGCGACGATGCCACCTTGATCTTCTGCTTGCCGCCGCCGGCCTTGGCAATGGCGCGCGTGGCGATGGCCGCCTGGCGGATCGCCTCGGGCGACAAATCGTCCGAATACGCGAAAGCCGTGCGGTCGCCCGACACGGCGCGCACGCCGACACCCTGGTCGATGCTGAAACTGCCCGACTTCACGATGCCTTCCTCAAGACTCCACGCTTCGCTGCGCGTCGCCTGGAAATACAGGTCCGCGTAGTCGACGCGATGCGTGAAGATTTCGGCGAGCGTGCGCGTGAGCAGCGATTCGTCGAGACCGTACGGCGTCAGGAGGATGTCCTTGGCGGTGGCGAGATTACGGATACCGGGTTCGATGATGTTCATGCGAAGTATGTTCTGCTCGATACGAAGGATTCGGTTAGCGCGACCGTCACTCCCTGCGTGAGGCGCGCCGCACTTTCAATGTCAATCTTGCTAGCTCAGCACCCGATGACGCCAGGCGGGCAAGCTCTGCCTCACCTCGTCGATGCGCGCGCGTTCGAGCGTTCCCGCGACCACGCCGGCGCCTTCGTCGCGCACCGCCACGATCTCGCCCCACGGGTCGACGAGCATGCTGTGGCCCCAGGTGCGGCGGCCGTTTTCGTGCTTGCCGCCTTGCGCGGCGGCCAGCACGTAGCACTGGTTTTCGACAGCGCGGGCGCGCAGCAGCATTTCCCAGTGGGCGCGGCCCGTCGTGTAAGTAAACGCCGACGGCACCACCATCAGCGTGCAATCGCCCATGCGCCGGTACAGCTCAGGAAAGCGCAGATCGTAGCAGACCGACAGGCCGACGCGGCCGAACGGCGCCTCGAAGGTGCGGACCTCGTCGCCGGGGCAAATGGTGCGCGCCTCGTCGAACGACTCCTCGCCTTTTTCGAAGTTGAACAGATGGATCTTGTCGTAGCGCGCGGCCTCATTGCCGTGCGGATCGAACACGAGCGTGGTGTTCAATACGCGCGACGGCTCCGGCGCCGTGACCGGCAGTGTGCCGCCGATCACCCATAGCTTGTGGCGGCGCGCGGCATCGGCGAGAAAACGCTGGATCGGGCCGTCGCGGTAGGCCTCGCGCACGGCGAGCTTGTCGGTGTCCTTAAAGCCCATGAAGCAGAAGTACTCGGGCAGGAGAACCAGCTGAGCACCGTCTGCGGCGGCTTCGGCGATCAGGCGCCCGGCCTCCGCGAGATTGCGCTCGCGATCTGGCGTGCTCACCATTTGCAGCGCGGCGACGCGGAAAGTGCCCGGCGCGCCGCCCGTCAGCTCCCGCCCGGCGGCATGCGGCGCAGCGGCGGACGAGGCGTGGGACGTAGCAGGGGACGAAGATGAAGAGGCGTGTGTTTCGCTCATGAGCGTTTCGGAAAACTCCCGGCAAGGCGGCGCAGCACCCGGCGCCGCCTACGTCGTTCAGGGTTCGCTCTGGCCGCCGGCGCGGCGCCGCGTGCTCCACCGGAAAGTGCCCCCGGCTGCGCTGATCAGCGCGCCCGGGGCGCGGCGAGTCAGGCGGTCGGCTGGGCGCGCGGCTCGAAGCTCAATTGGCGCCGACGGTCGAAGCTGGAGCGTCCATCTTACCCCGATCGCTCTTGACCCGCTCGATGTGCGGTTTCGACCACGAGCCCGTGATCGCGTACTCGCGCGCAAACGCGTGCGACACCGATTTGCTGAACGCGAGGTCGGCCACCAGCGCGCCCAGTCCGAGCAGCGGGTTGACCACGGCAGCCGCGACCACCGCCGCGCCCGCGCTGACCGTCGGCACAATCTGCACGTGCAGGTCCTGAGTCTCCTGCGCCAGATCCACCGAGCCTTTCATTTCGGCGCGTGCGGGCGCGGTCACCATTTCGAAGTTTTCGGTGCGGCCGATGCCGTTGCGGATCTGCGCCGTCCCGGTGACGTGCTCGAACGGCAGGCCTTCGCCGATCACGTCGCGGAAGTTAAGCGTCGCGAAGCGCGCGAGGCTTTGCAGGCTGAGCACGCCGAGCAGCTTCGCGACGCCCGGATCGACCTTGAGAATCTGCCCGTGGCGCAAGTCGACGGCGACATTGCCGTTGAGTGTCGGATAGTCGATCGCGGTGGGGCCGCCGCGCCACACCATCTTGCCCGTCAACGTGCCACTGCCCGCCTTCAGCGTGCGAGGCTGGCCGAAGCGCTGGAGCAGGCCGCCCGCGTCCTTGATGTCGAGCTTGAAATCGAATACGGTGCGCCGCGGCGTGGTTTCGTCGGCGGTATTACCCAGCTCGGTCGAGGTGCGCCAGTTGGCCGTGGCAGTGAGCGTGGCCGACGGATTCTCGATGTCGAGCTTGTCCAGTTGCCAGACGGGCACGCCGTCTTCGGTGAAGTTGTGCGCGGCCACTTCCAGCTGCCCGATATTGCGGTCGCGCACGATCAGTTCGTTGACGACCAGGTCGATTGACGGCATGTTCTGCGCCGGCGCCGAGATGGCCTGGCCGAGCAGATCCTTGTCCGCGACCGACGGAATCACCACGCGCGCAAAGCGCGCCTGCAGCGTACCCGGCGACGCCTTGTCGGCGCCCGGCAGCCACGAGACGTGGCCCGACACCTGGTTGGACGCGATATTCGCCTGCCATTTGCCGTCCGCGTGCGAAGCGCCGACGATCACGCTTTCCCAGTGGCGCTTGAGCAGCGTCAGCGTGCCGATGTGCAGCGCGAAGCGGCTCGGCAGGAACTGCGCGACGGTCGGGTTTGGCGTGGCCGGCGGGGCCGGACTGGGCGAAGGCGGCAAAGCGGCCGAAGACGGCGAAGCGGCGGGCGCTTCGTTGCTGCGCAACTGGGCAACGAGCGCGCGCCAGGCGTCGGCGTCGAAGGCGTCCACGTCGACCGCGGCGATCACGCCTTCCGACGGCAAGTCGGCCGGCCGGTTCACGCCGATGGCGCCGCGCACCACCGTGAGCGGGCTTTTCGGCTCATAGTGCAGCAGATAGCGCGCGGCAATCGGCCCGAAATTCAGCTCCGCGCGTTCGAGTCCGCTTTCACCGGCGAGCGTCGACGGACCGGCGGAGAGGTGCAGCGGCATCGGCGTGCCCACCGGTTTGTTAAAGGGCGCGGGGAAGTCGAGCGCGAGGCCGCTCAGGTCGGAGTCGGCGGTCACTTGCGGCAGCTTGCCTTTCACGCCGCGCACGGTCAGCGCATACGGCGCGCTGCCGCTCATGCGCGTGAGCACCTGCGCGGCCGGACCATGCAGATCGAGGCTGCGCGCGGCATCCACTGCGATATGGCCGGCGAGATCGAGCGCGTAAGTGCCGTCGGGTTTGAGCCCGCCGCTTGCCCGCATGTCGCCGCCCAAAAACTGCGCGGTGAGCCGCTCGGTCTGCGCGCTGTGTTCGGTGAAGCGCACCTTGCCCTTCACTTGAGAGAGAGGCGGCACGTTCTCCACGCTCAGCCGGTTGTTCTGGAAGCCGAGCGCGCCTTCCACGCCGATATGCGGCTTGGGCGTGCGCGGCACCGTCAGCTTGAGCGCGAGCGATGCCGGCCCGTCGGCGCGAATCTTCTCGGTCTGATGCCGCGCCATGATGCCGAGCGAACTTTCGTTCACATAGTCGAGCATGTCGGCGAGGGGACCGAGGCCGTCGCCCTTGATGACGAGGTTGGACTCGCGCGTGCCGAGATCGTCGATCCTGCCGTTCACGCCGCGCAATGCCACGCGCTTGTAGCGCGCGCGGTCGATGTCGAAGCGCAGCACGTTCTGTCTGATTTCGAACACCCCGTCGATGCCGTCGAGCGGCGGCCAAACGTTCGGTGTGCCGTTGCGCATCTTGCGCGGCGGGTACGGCGTGGGGTCGAACTTGCCGCCCTTGAAGGGCGCGACGATATGGAAAATGCCCGCCTCGGGATCGCGCGAGTAAGGGAATTTCGTCAGGTCGCCGTGCACCTCGATCTTTGCGCCGTGCGACATGCCGGCCTGCAAGCCGTGGCCGAGATAGATGCGCAGCTTCTCGCTGATGCTGGTCGGCAGATAGCGGACGATGCGCGACACCTGCGCGCGCTCGAAGTCCGCTGTCAGATCCAGCGAGCCGCGGCCGTGGCCGGGGTTGCTGTAGTCGGCGGTGGCGGTGGCCGCGACGTCCGCGTTGGAGACACCGAAGTCGGCCAGCTTGACCGTGAACGCCGGATGTTTCTCGCCGGGCGCCTTCGGCGAGATCGTCCAGTCGGCACGGCCATGCAGGCGGTCGAGCTTCAGGCGCGGATCGTCGAATACGCCCGGCAGCGTGATCGCGACGTTGGACGTGTCGAGCGTTGCGCTACCGTGATGCTGGTCGGCATCCACGCGGCCCCACAGGTTCTCGATACCCGGAATGCCGGCGCGCGGGTGATTGCGCGCCGTGAGCCCGGGCGGCGGTTCCTGCGCGGCGATGCTGATACCTTGCAGGTCGCCCTGGAAGCGATAGCGCTCGATCGGCTCCGCGCCCGTCGCGTGCCGGTCGCCGCCGGGTTCGCCCGATTCCGGCTTGCCGCGCTCCACTTCGATCACGTAGTTGGCGACGAGCCCGCGCGGGTTATAGCGCACGAGATTGTTCAGCAGTGGCCGCGGCAGCGGCAGCGCGCGGCTGAATTCGGCGAGAATGCCCAGATCGACGCGGTCGCCGGAGACGCTGATCAACTGCCCGTTTTGCTGCGACGCCATCCGGTAGTGCCCATTCAGCGTGTGGAACGAGAGCGTGCGCGTGAGCGGCGTGCCGTCCTCCAGCGGCGGCTGGCCGAGTTCGGCCCGCAGGTCGTTCAGTTGCAGCGTGTAGTCGCCTTGCTGGGCTTGCACGCGCCAGCCGAAATTCGCCACCGGCAAAAGCAGCTTGGGCTGCGTGGGCCGCACGCGCAGGGCGACATCCGCGCCGGCCATCTGGCCGCTTGCCGAACTCATGCGGCCGTCGGCGAAATCGACCCAGATGGCATTGTCGATGCGGCCGGCAAACGTCTCGATCGGGAATTTGATATAGCGCGCGAGCGTGGGCAGGTCGACGGGGCCGGTCGACACATAAGCTTGCCCCTTCCAGTTGACCGGCTTGCCGATCGCCGAGAGCGGCGTATGGCGGAAGTGCGTGCGGAAATCGAGCGGGCCGTGCAGCAGCTGGCCGTCCGGCGGTGCCTGAAGCGCGAGTCGGTGATCGTAGCCTTCGTTGAGAATGGCAATGCGAATGTCGTGCAGCGCGAGTTCTGGCGCGTCGCGCTGGGCGTCGCGCCAACGGAGCACGCCGCCGCGAACCACGATCGCTTCCTGGCGCACGAGCCATGTCGAGAGGATGTCGTTGCCGCTGTGACGCGTCGGCACCGGCACGCCGGCGACCGACAGCACGCCGTCGCCGCCGCGCGCGATCAGCACGTCGGGCTGATCGACGATCAGGCTGGAAAGCACCGGACGAAACTGCCACAGCGAACGCCACGACAGCGTCGCGGTGGCGTGCGGTATGGTCAGCGCGGGCTTGCCGTCACGGTCGCGTATCACGAGGTTCGTGATGTCGAGCCCCGGCTGGAAGCCGGTCCAATGCGGCGCGAGTTTGCCGATGGTGAACTGCGCGTGCAGCTTGTCGGAGACGGTCGCCTCGATGTGCGGCCGGAAGCTGTCCACGCGCGGCAGCACCCCATAACGCAAGCCAAGAAAGAGCCCCGCCGCGATGAAATACAGGACGAGCGCGAGCGCGAGAAGGACGTGAAGCGTCCGGCGCAGCACGACGTGGTCGCTTCCGCTCACAGGCCGGGCCTGCCCGGTTTCCTGCGGGTCGGCGGATTCGTTTCGCTCGGACATGCTGCGGCGGGTGGGCGTATGGTAGTTTTGCGAATTAACGACGAAATGTAACACACGGGAAAGCGTCGACAGGACTTCCTGAAAACCCTGTCCGCACGCCGCCGCGCGACCCGCATCGGCGTGCGGCAACCCGTCGTGCGACGAGCCGGTAATCCACGGTTCATGCCAATCAAGCAACGAGCGAGCCAGACCTTTGATGACTCACGCCACTCTCCTGAGTTCCTCCTATTCACATTATGCGGCGCGCGCCGTCGCGGCCCGCCCGCAGCTCGTCGTGCAGGTGGCGGAGCTTGCGTCCGAGCCCTTGACGCGCGAGCGCATCGACGCGCGCTTCGACGCGCTGTGCGCCGAAGCGGCGGGCGGCCCGAGCGCCCCGCTGACCGAAGACGCGCTCAAACGCGCATTGCGCCAGCTGCGCACCGAGGTCTTCTGCGCGGTGATGGAGCGCGACCTGGCCGGCGAGGCGGATGTCGCCGAAGTCACGGGCGCGATGACGGACCTCGCGGAAACGGCAATCCAGCGCTCGCTGGCGGTACTTTCCGCCGAACTCGAAGCGCTCTTTGGCGAGCCGCGCGGTCCAGAGGGCGAGCGGCTCACGCTCGGGGTGGTCGGCATGGGCAAGCTCGGCGGGCGCGAGCTGAATGTGTCGTCGGATATCGATCTCATCTTCATTTATGAAGAGGACGGCGAGACGGCGGGCGGCCAGCGCGCGCCGATCGCCACGCAGGAGTTTTTCACGCGGCTCGGCAAGCGTCTGATCGGCGCGCTCGCCGAAGTGACCGCCGACGGCTACGTGTTTCGCGTCGACATGCGCCTGCGGCCGAACGGCGATTCCGGGCCGCTCGTCTGCAGCCTCGGCATGCTCGAGGAATATTTCTACGTGCAGGGCCGCGAGTGGGAGCGCTATGCGTGGATCAAGGGACGGCTGGTTTCCGAAGGCGCGAGCGAGTCCGCCCAGCGCTTGCAGAAACAGCTGGATGCGCTCGTCACGCCGTTCGTCTACCGCCGCTATCTCGATTTCGGCGTGATCAGCGCAATCCGCGCGCTGCATCTGCAGATTCGCCAGGAAGCGCAGCGCCGCGCGTCGATGCGCCCGGACAAGGCCGACGACATCAAGCTCGGACGCGGCGGCATCCGCGAAATCGAATTCAGCGCGCAGGTGTTCCAGCTGATTCGCGGCGGCCAGGACGCCGGGTTCCGGGTGCGTCCGACGCTCGCCGTGTTGCGGCATGCGGCGACGCACGGGCTGATCGACCCGTCCGTCTGCGTGAAGCTCTCGCAGGCGTATCGCTTTTTGCGCGAGCTCGAACACCGGCTGCAATATCGCAACGACGCGCAAACGCACGCCATGCCGGTCGATCCGGAAGAGCGCGCGGCGCTCGCGCGCGCAATGGGCTGCGACGGCTATCCGATGTTGATGGAACGGCTCGATGCGCATCGCGAATTCGTCGAACAGCAGTTCGACCAGATTTTCGCCGACAAGGTGAGCGGCCGCGACGGTTGCGGTGCGCCGGAAGACGGCGCCGCGGCCTGGGTATGGAGCAGCGCGCTTGCGGACGACAGCGCGGAAGAAGCCTTGCGCGCGCGCCTCGTCGAACTGGGTGTGGCCGAGCCGGCGGACCTGCTCGCGCGGCTGCGCGGCGTGTGGCAGTCGTCGCGTTATGCCGGGCTTGCCGAGCGCAGCCGGCAGCGCTTTGACATCGTCGCGCAGCGGGCGCTCGAGGCCGCGCGCACGCTGGAGCCGCCCGAGCGGCGCGGCGATACGCTCGCGCGGCTCTTCGACCTGCTCGAAGCGGTGGGCCGGCGCGGCGCGTATCTCGCGTTGCTGACCGAATATCCGCAGGCGCTGCATCGCGTGCTGTCGGTGCTTGGCGCGTCGAGGTGGGCGGCGGGCTACCTGATCCGCCATCCGCAATTGCTGGACGAACTGCTCGACGACGAAGCGCTCAACACGCCGTTCGACTGGCCGGAGTTCAAGCGCACGCTGCGCCTGCGGCTTGCCGCCGCCGACGGCGTCGAGCAGCAGATGGACCTGCTGCGCCACGCGCACCAGGCCGAAGTGTTCCGCATTCTGCTGATCGACCTTGCGGGCAAGTTGAGCGTCGAGCATGTGAGCGACCGGCTGTCCGAGCTCGCCGATGCCGTGCTCGACGTCACGCTCGAAGCTGTGTGGAATCAGTTGCCGAAGCGCCATCGCGAGGCGCCGCGCTTCGCGGTAATCGCCTACGGCAAGCTCGGCGGCAAGGAGTTGGGCTATGCGTCGGACCTCGACGTGATTTTTCTCTACGACGACCCGGACGACGCCGCGGCCGACATCTATTCCACCTACACGCGCCGGCTGATCACGTGGTTGACCACCGCGACCGGCGCGGGCACGCTCTTCGACATCGACCTGCGCTTGCGGCCGAACGGCGAGTCGGGCTTGCTCGTCACCGATCTGGACGCGTTTCGCCGCTATCAGTTGCGCGAGGGCGATGCGGCCAACACCGCGTGGGTGTGGGAGCACCAGGCGCTGACCCGCGCGCGCTACTGTGCCGGCGACGCGCAGATCGGCGCGCAGTTCGAGGCCATCCGCGAACAGGTGCTGACGACGCCGCGCGACGCCGCGCAGCTCGCCGGAGAAATCGCCGAAATGCGCGATCGCGTGGGCGCCGGACATCCCAACCATACGACGCTGTTCGACCTGAAGCACGATCGCGGCGGTATGGTGGATATCGAGTTCACGGTCCAGTACTGGGTGCTGCTGCACGCGGCGCGCGATCCTGAGTTGATCCGCAATACCGGCAACATTGCGCTCCTGCGCGAGGTGTCGCGTCTCGGGCTGATGAGCGAGGCGGAAGCGGAGACCGTCGGCGCCGCCTATCGCACTTACCGGAAGCTGCAGCACAAGCTGCGGCTCGACGGAATGGAGAAGGCGCGCGTGGAGCCGGCGCGGGTGGCGGCCGAGCGCGACGCCGTGCTCGGGCTTTGGGAGCGGGTGTTCGGGGCGGGCTGAGGTGGGCTGAGGCGGGATGGATTTCGGCGTGCTTTGGCTCGGTTCGCGCAGAGCGACGCAAGACCGCCTACGCCGCCAGCATTTCCTTCGCGTGCTTGCGTGTGGTCGGCGTGATCTCGAGGCCGCCCAGCATGCGCGCGACTTCTTCCACGCGGCTCGCCTTGTCGAGGGAAATCACGCTGCTCACCGTGCCGCCCTTGCCGTTGCCGGTTTTCGCGACCTGGAAATGATGGTCGCCGCGCGCGGCGACCTGCGGCAAGTGCGTCACGCACAGCACCTGGCGAGCCTCGCCGAGCTGATGCAACAGCCGTCCGACCACTTCGGCGACGCCGCCGCCGATTCCGGTATCCACTTCGTCGAAGATCAGCGTCGGCGTCGGGCTCGCAGCACTCGCGATCACCGCCAGCGCCAGACTGATACGCGCGAGCTCGCCGCCGGAGGCGACTTTTGCGAGCGGCCGCAGGGGCACGCCCGCGTGACCGGCGACGCGGAACTCGACCTGCTCCAGTCCGTGCGCGCCGCCTTCGGGCAACGGCACGAGCGCCACTTCGAAGCTGCCGCCTTTCATCGACAGTTCCTGCATGCCGGTCGTGACCGCGGCGCCGAGCGCCTTGCCCGCCTTGGCACGCGCCCTGGAAAGCTTCTTCGCCTCGGCGAGGAAGTCTTCGCGGGCTTTGGCTTCGGCTGCGTGCAGGCTGTCGAGATCCGCGGCGGCGTCGAGCGCGGCCAGCTGCGCGCGGCGCGTTTCGTGTTCCTCGGGCAGCGTTTCGGGCTGCAGGCGGAACTTGCGCGCCGCCGAGTGCAACGCGTCGAGGCGCCTTTCCACCTGGGCGAGCCGGTCCGGGTCGAGCTCGAGCTTCTGTGCGTAATGGCTCAGCGAATAGGCGGCTTCCTGCAATTGAATCTCGGCGGGCTCGAGGGCGGCCAGCACGTCGTTCAACGCCGGGTCGATGTCGGCGAGGTCGCGCACTTTCGAGACGATCGACGAAAGATGCGTGATCATTGCCTCGTCCGATTCGGAGAGCGCAGTGAGCGCGCCTTGCACGCCGTCGATCAGATTGGCCGAATGCGACAGCCGCCGATGTTCCGTGTTGACCTCTTCCCATTCGCCGGGCTGCGGTGCGAGCTTGTCGAGTTCGGCAAGCTGCCAGGCGAGCCGCTCGCGCTCCAGCTGCAGCTCGCGGTCGCGGGTTTGTGCATGCTCGACCGCCTGCACCTTCTCGCGCCACGTGCGCCATGCGCGTGTGACATTCGCGGAAAGCTCGGTCAGGCCGGCGTGCGTGTCGAACAGTTCGCGCTGCGCGTCCGGACGCATCAGCAACTGGTGCGCGTGCTGGCCGTGAATGTCCACGAGCATTTCGCCGACCTCGCGCAGTTGCGCGAGTGTCGCCGCCGTTCCGTTGATGAAAGCGCGCGAGCGGCCGTTCGCATCCACCACGCGGCGCAGCATGACCGTGCCGCCGTGCTGGCCGTCCGCCGCGGACGCGCCCAACGCCTGCTCGTCGAGCCACTCGTCCACTTGCGCGTGCGTGTCGAATTCGGCGGTGATGTCGGCGCGGCTCTCGCCGGTACGCACGACGCTTGCGTCGGCGCGCGCCCCGAGCGCGAGCGCCAGCGCGTCGATCAGGATCGACTTGCCGGCGCCGGTTTCGCCGGAGAAAACGGTAAAGCCGCTGTCGAACTCTAGGTCGAGCGCGGCGACGATGACGAAGTCGCGTATCGAGAGGTGGCGAAGCATGGAAGTCGTCTGTGAGCTGGGTATTCGGGTTTCACGTACGCGGGTTGCACGAGCGGCGCCGGGTTGCGGCGTCCCGCCGGTCAGGGCTTGGCGTCTTCCTCGTGCGACGGGTATTCGTTCCAGTGAAGCTTCTTGCGCAGCGTGGCGTAATAGCTGTAGCCAACCGGATGCAGCATCGGCACCGTATGACGCGAGCGGCGCACCTCGATTGCGTCGCCGAGTTCGAGCGAGGTGAACGACTGCATGTCGAAATTGACGTTGACCTCGCGCCCGGACACGATCTGGATGCTGACCTTGGAGTCGTCCGGCAGCACGATGGGGCGGTTCGACAGCGCATGCGGGGCGATCGGCACGAGCACGATGCCCTGCAATTGCGGATGCAGAATCGGCCCCTGCGACGACAGCGCGTAAGCGGTCGAGCCGGTCGGCGTGGCAACGATCAGCCCGTCGGAGCGCTGGTTGTACATGAAGCGGCCGTCCACGGAAACATGCAGTTCCGCCATGCCCGAAAAGCCGCTGCGGTTGACCACGACGTCGTTGAATGCCAGAGCGTGGTAGATCGGGTTGCCCTGGCGCATGATGCGCGCCTCGAGCAGCACCCGCTCCTCCCGCTCGAAGTTGCCCGACAGCATTTGCGGCACGATCTCACTCATGTGCGAAATCGGGATGTCGGTAATGAAGCCCAGCCGGCCGTGGTTGATGCCGATAAGCGGCGTGCGGTACGGCGCGAGTTGCCGGCCGATGCCGAGCATCGTGCCGTCGCCGCCGAGCACGATCGCCACGTCGGCACGCGCGCCGATCTCGGCCGGGCGCAGCGCCGGATAGTCGGTCACGCCGATTTCCGCCGCGGTGTCGGCTTCGAAAACGACTTCGAAGCCGCGCTTCGCGATGCACGAGGCGAGCGCGGTCAGCGGCTCGCCGATGCCCGGCGTATTGTTGCGCCCGACGAGCGCGACGGTCTTGAACTGGCTGGTTACTTGCATGCCGGCATTACACCATAGGTAGGGCCTGAAAAGAACCGCGCCCGGACCTTGCGGGTGGCCGGTCGCGGCAGGGCATGAGCGCAGTCCGGGATTATCGTTAGAATGGTGAAGCCTTGATGACATGCGCGCCGGGCAAACTGCACGGGCGCGCGGCCGGGCGGGCCGCCGGGAACAGGGCAGACGGCGCGCCGGACGAATTGCTGCGCGTGGCCCTGAAACGGGCGCAAGGCGCGGTCCCGCCGGACGGCCGGAATGCGGGCGGCGAGGGGCGCGCTGGGCGCTCGCGGTAGTCGCATCATTGAGCTAAAATTTTTCGCCATGCTAGATCCTCGTGCACAAACCCTCCTGAAAACCCTGATCGAGCGCTACATTGCCGAAGGTCAGCCGGTCGGCTCGCGCACGCTGTCGCGCTATTCCGGCCTGGAGCTGAGCCCGGCAACCATCCGCAACGTCATGTCGGATCTTGAGGATCTGGGGCTCGTGATCAGTCCGCACACTTCCGCCGGCCGCATTCCCACGCCACGCGGCTACCGTCTTTTCGTCGACACGATGCTGACGGTCGAATCGTCCGCAGACGAGGAGGCGGTGACCCGCACCGTCAAGACTACGCTGCAGGCAGGCGAGCCGCAGAAAATCGTCGCGGCCGCGGCGAGCGTGCTCTCGAATCTGTCGCAGTTCGCCGGTGTGGTGCTCACGCCGCGGCGCAGCCACGTCTTCAAGCAGATCGAATTCATGCGCCTGTCCGACAAGCGCATTCTGCTCATCATCGTGACGCCGGAAGGCGACGTGCAGAACCGTATGATGGCGACGCAGCGCGATTTTTCGCCGTCGGAACTGGTCGAGGCATCCAACTACATCAACGCCCACTTCGCAGGTCTTTCCTTCGACGAAGTGCGGCGCCGCCTGCGCGAAGAAATCGATCAGCTGCGCGGCGACATGACGACGCTGATGCACGCGGCCGTCACCGCGAGCACGGACGAATCGGACACCGGCGAGACGGTGCTGATTTCCGGCGAGCGCAATCTGCTCGAAGTGGCGGATCTTTCCTCCGACATGGCGCGCCTGCGCAAGCTGTTCGATGTGTTCGACCAAAAAACGAGCCTCCTTCAGTTGCTGGATGTGTCGAGTCATGCCGCGGGCGTGCAGATCTTCATAGGCGGCGAGTCCAACCTCGTGCCGATCGAAGAAATGAGCGTGGTTACCGCGCCGTACGAAGTGAACGGCAAGATCGTCGGCACGCTCGGCGTGATCGGCCCCACGCGCATGGCCTACAACCGCGTCATCCCGATTGTGGACATCACGGCGAGACTGCTGTCTCTCACGCTCAGTCAACAATGAGCCAGCCGTAGCGCGTGACTGCCGCGGCGGTCGATGCGGCACATCATGCGCGAGCGCGCGCCGCTTGCCAATCAGCCGAACGGCCAGGGGCGCTTCGGGCGCCCCGCGCAAGGGCGCGCCGCTATAATGAATTCCACCTTGTTCAACTGCCCGCCCCGAGCGGTTACTCCTGCCAGCCTATGCGCTTCGACCTCGAGCGGCCTTCGCAGAACGCCACGTCGCACCGTGTTGCCGTGCTGCTGATCAATCTCGGCACGCCCGACGCGCCCACGCCGCGCGCGGTTCGGCGCTATCTCGCCCAGTTCCTGTCCGATCCGCGGGTGGTGGAGATTCCGGCGCTTTTGTGGCAGGTCATTCTGCGGCTGCTGATCTTGCCGTTGAGGGGCCGGGCGTCCGCGAGAAAATATGCGGCGGTGTGGATGCCGGAAGGCTCGCCGCTGCGCGTCTACACGGAAAAGCAGGTGGAGGGCTTGCGTCATCTGCTGCAGCTGAACGACTACACGGTGCTTGTCGACTACGCGATGCGTTACGGCACGCCCGGCATTCCCGCCATGCTGAATCAGCTGAAGCTCGCGGGCGCCGAGCGCGTGCTGCTCATGCCTATGTACCCGCAATACTCGTCGTCGACCACGGCAACGGCTTTCGACGACGCCTTTTCCGCGCTCAAGCGCATGCGCAACCAGCCAGAAATCCGCACGGTGCGTCAATACGCCGATCATCCCGCGTATATTTCGGCACTCGCCGCGCAGGTGCATCAATACTGGCACCTCCACGGCAGGCCCGATTTTGCGGCGGGCGACAAGCTGATCTTGAGCTTTCATGGCGTGCCGAAGCGTACGCTCGATCTCGGCGACCCATACCACGACCAATGCCAGAGCACAGGCGCACTGCTCATGCAGGCGCTTGGACTGACGCCGGTGGAATGCCGCATTACCTTCCAGTCGCGTTTCGGAAAGGCCGAATGGCTGCAGCCCTATACGGCACCCACGTTGAAGGAACTGGGTGCGGCAGGCGTGCGGCGTGCTGATGTATTTTGTCCGGGCTTTACTGCCGACTGCCTGGAGACAATTGAAGAAATCGGCATCGAAGTGCGCGACGAGTTCCTGCACGCCGGCGGCAAGGAGTTCCACCGCATTCCTTGCGTGAACGCGTCGCAGGCGTGGATTGCCGCGCTCGGCGAAATCGTCGCGCAAAACCTGCAAGGCTGGCCGGTGCAAGCGGTCCCCGTACCGCATAACACAGCGGCTTGACGAGACTGATGAATTACAGGATTTCAACGGAACCGGGCGCGAAGCTGCGCATCGACAAATGGCTCTGGGCGGCGCGCTTTTTCAAGACGCGCTCGCTCGCCGCGGATGCCGTCGAAAAAGGCCGGGTGCGCATCGGCGGAGCGAGTGTGAAGCCGGCCAAAGACGTGCGGGTCGGCGACCTCGTCGAAATCGAGATCGAGCGTCTGATCTGGCAAGTGCAGGTGCTGGGCGTGTGCGACGTGCGCGGCCCGGCGACCGTGGCGCAGACGCTCTATGCGGAAACCGCCGAAAGCCGCGCGAAGCGCGAAGCGGAACATGAGCGCCGCAAGACGTATCGCGAGCCGGCCGAGGCGCTGCACGGCCGGCCGACCAAGCGCGACCGCCGCGTTATCGACAGATTTTCAGGTGGGGATTGAACAGTTGTTCGATGGTCGCGTTCACGCCGCCGTATTCGGTGGTGTGATCGTTGACCGCCCCGGACATACAGATGGTCGTGGTGCCCGCAACGAGTACCAGTGCGACCACCGAGATTGCAAAGGTCAGCTTCACGGTACCCCCTTTTTGGGATGGTGCAGAAAAGGAACGAGCTAGCCAGGTGGAAATTGCAAAGGGGCGGAAAGGATTACGTCAGATTAGGGTTAACGAGGTTTTTCCGCGCGTAACTGGAGCATAGGTCACTTGTTTGCTGCGCTCAATCTGAATCTGATTGCGTCGCGCTAATGGTTGTAACCGTCCATTTCCGCCAGCGGCCCGCCGCTTTGAAAATTTCTGGCGAGGCGCTTGAAACGGGCGTCCGCGGCCCCATCTGCCGCTCCAATACGTGGTGGCGCGTCTGAACTTCTGTCGCGATTTTGCAACGCACAAATCGCCTGCAGGCTCATGCTTCGCCGCCGCCGTTGGCTTTTAAATTTTTAACGACTTTCAGCGACATGGAAAACACGCAAGAGAACCCGACGAGCCAGAATCCCACGCCCGCGGACGAAACCGCGCGGCCGGCCGCCGAGGCGGCCACGCCCGAGCAGGAAGCCGCAGCGAGCGTCGCCACGGACGCGCCGGCAGCGGGTGCCGAAGCTGCGTTGGCCGAAGCAGAGGCGAAGATCGCCGAATTGCAGGAGAGCTTCCTGCGCGCCAAGGCCGAGACCGAAAACGTGCGCCGGCGCGCGCAGGAAGACGTCGCGAAGGCGCATAAGTTCGCGATCGAGAGCTTCGCGGAGCATCTGCTGCCGGTGGTCGACAGTCTGGAAGCTGCCGTGGCCCATTCTTCGGACGACCTCGTGAAAGTGCGCGAAGGCGTCGAACTCACGCTGCGCCAGCTGACCGGCGCGCTGGAAAAGGGCCGCGTCGTCGCACTGAATCCGGTTGGCGAGAAGTTCGACCCGCACCGCCATCAGGCTATTTCGATGGTGCCGGCGGACCAGGAGCCCAACACCGTGGTCGCCGTGCTGCAGAAAGGCTTTGTGATCGCCGACCGTGTGCTGCGTCCGGCGCTCGTGACGGTGGCCGCGCCGAAGTAAGTTTGCAAGCCCGTCGCGCTCGCCGTAGGCATTCCGCCGTCAGATAGCAGCTGGGACTCCGTCAGCAGGTGAACACCGTCATGGCCAATGTTCCCGTCGACGCTACTGCGTTTTCGGTATTCGACATGAAGGAGCTGAGCGCCGAATCGTTCGACGCCGGCCTTGCCGAAGCCGGCGACGCGCTAGCGGTGGTGTTCTTCTGGGGCGTCGATTGCTTCAACTGCGAGATCGCCAAGAAAGCCATGCTGGCGCAGCCGGAGGCGATTCGCGCGCTGGACCTGCGGTGGTTTCACAGCAATGTCTACGAGCACCGCGAGCTGGGCCGGCGCTTCATGCTTCACGGCGTGCCCACGTGGTTCTTCTTTTATCGCGGCAAACGGCTTGGCCGGGCGACCGGCTGGCATGGTCTGGGGCAGTTCGAGGCTGCGGTGGCTGCGGCGCGGGAGAAGATCCGGGCCGGCGCGACGCCCGGCGGGGTGCCGGGCAACGGCGCGCAAGCAGGCGGCGCGGATTCGGCCAGGGCTTCGGGCAAGGCTTCGGCCAAGACTTCGGGCGAGGGCTCGGCCGATTGAAAAAAATTAAAGACCGCATCGTAAAAGAGGTCTTGAAAACGATGCGGACGCACTTATGTTGAGTGCAGGTATGAATTCAGGGCGGATCGCCTTGCCGCCGAACCGGCAAACAGGGCGCTTCCCGCAGCGATCAAAGTCAGGAGATTAGTAAAAATGGGCAAAATCATCGGTATCGACCTCGGCACGACCAACTCGTGCGTGGCGATCATGGAAGGCAACACGACCAAGGTGATCGAGAACTCGGAAGGTGCGCGCACCACGCCGTCGATCATTGCTTACATGGAAGACGGCGAGATTCTCGTCGGCGCGCCTGCCAAGCGTCAGTCGGTCACCAACCCGAAGAACACGCTGTACGCGGTGAAGCGCCTGATCGGCCGCCGCTTCGAAGAAAAAGAAGTGCAGAAAGACATCGGTCTGATGCCGTACAAGATCATGAAGGCCGACAACGGCGACGCATGGATCGAAGTGCGCGACCAGAAGCTCGCTCCGCCGCAGATCTCGGCGGAAGTGCTGCGCAAGATGAAGAAGACCGCTGAAGACTACCTCGGCGAGCCGGTCACGGAAGCGGTGATCACGGTTCCCGCGTACTTCAACGACAGCCAGCGTCAGGCCACCAAAGATGCCGGCCGCATCGCCGGTCTGGAAGTGAAGCGCATTATCAACGAGCCGACCGCAGCGGCTCTGGCGTTCGGTCTCGACAAGAACGAGAAGGGCGACCGGAAGATCGCGGTGTATGACCTGGGCGGCGGTACGTTCGACATCTCGATCATCGAAATCGCGGACGTCGACGGCGAAAAGCAGTTCGAAGTGCTGTCCACGAACGGCGACACGTTCCTCGGCGGCGAAGACTTCGACCAGCGCATCATCGACTACATCATCGGCGAGTTCAAGAAAGAGCAGGGCGTGGATCTGTCGAAAGACGTGCTCGCGCTGCAGCGCCTGAAGGAATCGGCTGAAAAGGCCAAGATCGAGCTGTCGTCGAGCCAGCAGACCGAAATCAACCTGCCTTACATCACGGCTGACGCGTCGGGTCCGAAGCACCTGAACCTGAAAATCACGCGCGCCAAGCTGGAAGCGCTGGTTGAAGACCTGATCGAACGCACGATCGAACCGTGCCGCATGGCGATCAAGGACGCGGGCGTGAAGGTCGGCGAAATCGACGACGTGATTCTGGTCGGCGGTATGACCCGTATGCCGAAGGTGCAGGAGAAGGTGAGGGAATTCTTCGGCAAGGACCCGCGCCGCGACGTGAACCCGGACGAAGCCGTGGCGGTTGGCGCCGCGATTCAAGGTCAGGTTCTGTCGGGCGACCGCAAGGACGTTCTGCTGCTCGACGTGACCCCGCTGTCGCTCGGCATCGAAACGCTCGGCGGCGTGATGACGAAGATGATCAACAAGAACACCACGATCCCGACCAAGCACTCGCAGGTCTACTCGACGGCTGACGACAATCAGAGCGCCGTGACGATCAAGGTGTATCAGGGCGAACGCGAAATGGCAGCGGGCAACAAGCTGCTCGGCGAGTTCAACCTGGAAGGCATTCCGCCGGCAGCGCGCGGCACGCCGCAGATCGAGGTGAGCTTCGACATCGACGCGAACGGCATTCTGCACGTCGGCGCGAAGGACAAGGCGACCGGCAAGGAAAACCGCATCACGATCAAGGCGAACTCGGGTCTGTCCGAAGCCGAAATCGAGAAGATGGTGAAGGACGCCGAAGCGAACGCGGAAGAAGATCATAAGCTGCGTGAGCTGGCCGATGCCCGCAACCAGGGTGACGCGCTCGTCCACAGCACGAAGAAGGCGCTCACGGAATACGGCGACAAGCTGGAAGCCGGCGAGAAGGAAAAGATCGAAACCGCGCTGAAGGAACTGGAAGACACGCTCAAGAGCGGTTCGGCGGACAAGGCCGCGATCGAAGCGAAGATCGAAGCAGTCGCCACGGCCTCGCAGAAGATGGGCGAGAAGATGTACGCCGACATGCAGGCTTCGCAAGGCGCCGAAGCTGCGGCAGCAGGGGCGGCGGGCGCGAGCGCGGGTGCCTCGGCGGGTGGCGCGAGCCAGCAGCAGGACGACGTGGTCGACGCCGAGTTCAAGGAAGTCAAGAAAGACTAAAGCCAGGTCGCATTCCGACCGTAAAGCCGCACACGGATCATGTGTGCGGCCCGGCTGCACAAGGGACCGCGACCTTCCGGACGCGGGAACGTGCAAGAGCGGTTATCACGCCTGGCGAGCCTTTTAGGCTCTCCGGGCACATTTGTTTTATGGAGGGCGTTGTTTTTAGCCGCATTCAGGCGGCATGAACAGCGGCCGGACGAGTCGTGAGACTCCAGCATTCAAGAGGAGCCACCGCGCGGCACTCTCGCGGGGGGCGTTGAACCGATATGGCGAAACGGGATTACTACGAGGTTCTGGGCGTCGCAAAGAACGCAAGCGACGACGAAATCAAGAAGGCTTATCGCAAGCTGGCGATGAAGCACCACCCCGACCGCAATCCGGGCAACAAGGATGCGGAAGAGCATTTCAAGGAGGTGAAGGAAGCCTACGAAATGCTCTCGGACTCGCAAAAGCGTGCCGCGTACGACCAGTATGGTCACGCGGGCGTCGATCCGAACATGGGCGGCGCCGGCGCGCAGGGCTTCGGCGGTTTTGCCGATGCCTTCGGCGATATTTTCGGCGACATCTTCGGTCAGGCGGCCGGCGGCGCGGCGCGCGGCGGTGGCCGTGCGGGCCCGCAGGTGTATCGCGGCGCAGACTTGCGCTACAGCATGGAAATCACGCTGGAACAGGCGGCGCATGGTTACGACACGCAGATCCGCGTGCCGAGCTGGGCGTCGTGCGAAGTCTG
This sequence comes from Paraburkholderia phenoliruptrix, assembly GCF_047325075.1. Classification (NCBI taxonomy): domain Bacteria; kingdom Pseudomonadati; phylum Pseudomonadota; class Betaproteobacteria; order Burkholderiales; family Burkholderiaceae; genus Paraburkholderia; species Paraburkholderia phenoliruptrix. The sequence continues at coordinate 4,002,509 of NZ_CP168531.1, read as the reverse complement.
TCACGGGTCGGGCGCGAAGCCCGGCACCAAGCCGGAAACCTGCCCGACCTGCAGCGGCTCGGGCGCGGTGCGTATGTCGCAAGGCTTTTTCAGCATCCAGCAAACCTGTCCGAAGTGCCACGGCACCGGCACCTATATTCCTGAGCCGTGCGGCCACTGCCACGGCGCGGGCAAGGTGAAGGAAACCAAGACGCTCGAAGTCAAGATTCCGGCAGGTATCGACGACGGCATGCGCATCCGTTCCGCCGGCAATGGCGAGCCGGGCATCAACGGCGGGCCGTCGGGCGATCTGTACGTCGAGATTCATATCAAGCAGCACGCGGTGTTCGAGCGCGACGGCGACGATCTGCATTGCCAGATGCCGATTCCGTTCACCACGGCGGCTTTGGGCGGCGAAATCGAAGTACCGACGCTGGCGGGCCGCGCGAGCTTCACGGTGCCCGAAGGCACGCAGTCGGGCAAGACGTTCCGGCTGCGCGGCAAGGGCATCAAGGGACTGCGCTCGAGCATTGCCGGCGATCTGTACGTACACGTGCAGGTGGAAACGCCGGTCAAGCTCACCGAGTCGCAGCGCGACCTGCTCAAGCAGTTTGAGAAAGCACTGGTGGAAGGCGGCGCGCGGCATAGCCCGCAAAGCAAGAGCTGGTTCGACCGGGTGAAGAGCTTCTTCGATTAATGGCGGTTTGAAGTCGGCGGTAAGCATGACGGCAGATGGGCGCGGCGCGGTGTTTGCATTGCTCGATGATTGCGACGCGTCCGCGGCGCGCCGCTCAAGCCGTCTCTACACGGGCTTCGTGCATGAGCGCGTGTGCGCGGACGCCGCGCAACTGGAAGCGGTTTGCGAAGCAGCGGCCGCCGACATGCAGGTGGGCCTCTATGCCATCGTGCTCGCCGACTACGAGTTCGGCCGGCATCTTCTCGACGGAGCATCGGCGCCGTCTTTCAAAACGCAGCATGGCGATGCCACGCTGCGTTTTTTATTGTTCGAACGCTGTGAAAAGCTTTCGCGCGATGAGGTCGAGACGTGGCTCGTGAGGCGGGACGGCGGACTTGCTGAGCCGTCGGTGGCGGGCACGGCCAATGTGCGTGAAAGCGTCGAGGCTGAAGAATTCAACGCGGCCATCGGCGCAATTCATGCCGCGTTGCGCGCGGGCGATTCCTATCAGGTCAATTACACCTACCGGCTCGGTTTTGACGTGTTCGGCTCGCCTGTTGCGCTGTATCGGCGGCTGCGGGGCCGTCAGCCGGTTCCCTACGGCGCGCTGATCGCGCTGCCGGGCGGCGCGTGGGTGCTGTCGTGTTCGCCGGAACTCTTTGTCGAAAAGCACGGTGCTACGTTGCGCGCGCGTCCGATGAAAGGCACGGCGCCGCGCTCGGCGGATCCCACAACCGACCGCGCCGCGGCCGAATTCCTCGGCAGCGATCCGAAAAATCGCGCCGAAAACGTGATGATCGTCGACCTGCTGCGCAACGATCTGTCACGCGTCGCGCAGACGGGATCGGTCAAGGTGCCGGCGTTGTTTTCCGTCGAGCCGTACGCATCCGTTTGGCAGATGACATCGACGGTCGAGGCCGCTTTGCGGCCCGGCACGTCGTTCGCCGGCATACTGCGCGCGCTCTTTCCGTGCGGCTCGATCACCGGTGCGCCGAAGCATCGCACGATGCAGTTGATCGACGAACTGGAAAGCACGCCGCGCGGGCTGTACACGGGCGCGATCGGCTGGCTCGACGCGGCTTTCGAGCCGGCGGGCGCCGGTCAGAATGCCGGCGGCGACTTCTGCCTGTCCGTGGCCATCCGCACGCTGACCTTGAAGCCGTCGGCGCAAGCGGACGTGTTGCGCGGCACGATGGGTGTGGGCGCGGGCATCGTGCTCGACAGCGTCGCGCAGGACGAGCACGCCGAGTGTCGATTGAAAGCGCGCTTTCTGACGGGCGCGGAGCCCGGCTTCGAGCTCTTCGAAACCCTGTATGCGACGCGTGAAGAGGGCGTGCGCCATCTGCCGCGCCATCTCGCGAGACTGTCGGCGAGTGCCGCCACACTCGGTTTTCCATTCGATGCAAAAGCCATCGGCGCGCAGATTGCGGCACAGTGCGCGTCCTTGCCCGCGCGAACTGCCCACCGCATGCGTCTCGCGTTAGCCAAAAGCGGCGCGACGCAGATCACAACGGCGGTCCTGACGCCGCTGGCAGAGCCGACCGTCGGCGTGCTGCTTGCAAGCGACCATGATTTCGCGACCATGCACGCCGGCGATCCGCTCTTGCGCCACAAGACCACGCGCCGCGCGGAGTACGACCGCGGCTGGCGCGAGGCGGAGGCGAACGGCGCTTTCGATACGCTCTTCTTCAACGAACACGGCGAGTTGACGGAAGGCGGCCGGTCGAATGTGTTCGTGAAGCTGGCGGGACGCTGGTGGACGCCCCCGCTTAGCTCCGGCGTGTTGCCGGGCGTGATGCGAGGGGTGTTGCTCGAGGAAGACACGAGCCTGCACGCGGCCGAGAGAGTGTTGACGCGGGCGGACGTGCTGAATGCCGAAGCGCTGATGATCTGCAATGCGCTACGTGGGGCGCTGCCCGCGCGGGTTATTCGGTAGGGCGCGGGCCCATGCCTCCCGCGCCCGCCAGAAGCTCAACGAATTCGACAACGCGCCCGCAAGCCATCTCGGCGCCTCATTCTCAAAACGTGTGCTCAGGCCCAGGAAACGTCGCATCCTTCACCGCGCGCACATAAGCTTCCACCGCCGCGAGAATGCTCGGCTGTCCCTGCATGAAATCCTTCACGAAGCGCGGGCGTTTGCCGGGGAAAATGCCCAGCATGTCGTGCAGCACCAGCACCTGACCCGAGCAGTCGAGCCCCGCGCCGATGCCGATAGTCGGAATGCGCAACTGCTTCGTGACCTCGCTTGCGAGCAGCGTCGGTATCGCTTCCATCACGATGAGCTGCGCGCCTGCCGCCTGCATCGCGAGCGAGTCGCGCAGCAACTGGCTCGCGCCTTCCTCGGTCTTGCCTTGCACCTTGAAGCCGCCGAACGCGTGCACCGACTGCGGCGTCAATCCGACGTGCGCGCACACCGGAATCGAGCGTTCGACCAGAAAGCGCACCGTGTCGCCGAGCCACTCGCCGCCTTCCAGCTTGACCATTTGCGCGCCGGCGCGCATCAATTCGACGGAGCTTCGATAGGCTTCTTCGCGCGTGCCGTAAGTGCCGAACGGCAAGTCGGCCACGATCAATGCCGACGGCCGCGCGCGCGCCACGCTGGCCGTGTGATACGCAATGTCGGCGAGCGAAACCGGCAGCGTGGTGGTTTGCCCTTGCAACACATTGCCCAGCGAGTCGCCGATCAGCAGGACATCGACGCCCGCGCGATCGAGCAGCGCAGCGAAGCTCGCGTCGTAACAGGTGAGCATGGCGATTTTCTCGCCGGCGTCCCGCATTGCCTGCAGTTTCGGCACGGTGATCGCATTCCGGCTCGTTTCCTGCAAATAGGTCATGGGTCGATCCGTTGAAAGAGAAGCGCGCGCCGCTTAGAGCGACGTGCCTTTGACAAAGAATTCCTTGCGGCCGCGCATGGTCTCGATGCGTTCGGCGAGCAGCGCAAGGTCCGCGTCGGAGTCGAGCGGATTCAGATGTTCGGCGTTGACCGTGAGCACGGGCGTGCGGTCGTAGTGATAGAAGAACTCGTTGTACGCGTCGCAGAGCGCATGCAGATAGGCGTCGGAAATTTGCAGCTCCATCGGCACGGCGCGTTTCTGGATGCGCGAGAACAGCACCTCGGGACTTGCCTGCAGATACACGACGAAGTCCGGCGCCGGCGCGCTCACCTCGAGCCGCGCGGCGAGCGCGCGATACAGATTCCACTCGTCTTCCTGCAGCGTGAGGCGCGCGAAGATGTCGTTCTTCTGCGTCATGAAGTCGGCGATGAGCGGCGTGCCCGCCACCTGCGCCGCGCTCACTTCCTGCGCCTGCTGCGCGCGTTGCAGCGCGAAATGCAATTGGGCGGGCAGCGCATAGCGCGCGGTGTCGCGATAAAAGCGTTCGAGGAAGGGATTGTCCTGCGGCCGCTCGAACAGTTCCTGCATTGACCACCGTTGCGCGAGGCGCCGCGCGAGCGAAGTCTTGCCGACGCCGATCGGTCCTTCGATCGCCAGGTAGCCGAACGGAGGCCGCAATTGCGGCGCGGTGACGGTGAGCGGTGGTGAATTCATTCGCAGCGGCCCTTGCCGGCGTTGAGTGCATTGAGCGTCGGGCACTGGCACGGCCCTTTGACTTTTTCGATGCGCTGCTCGCGCACGCCCTCGAGCAGCGCGTCGGCGCGGCCGTGCCGCGGAATGACCAGCGCGGCGTCGATCTCGACGAGCGGCACCAGCGCAAACGCGCGTTCGACAAGGCGGGGATGCGGAACGATCAGATCGGCTTCGTCGATGGATTGATCGCCATAGAGCAGGATGTCCAGGTCGAGCGTTCGCGGCGCGTTCCGAAAGGGCCGCTCCCGGCCGAACTGATGCTCGATCTTATGGCACAGCGCGAGCAGATGGCGCACGGGGAGCGTCGTGTCGAGCTTCACCACGCAGTTGAAATAGTCGTCACCGCCCGCGTCGATCGGGGCAGTGCGATACAGGCTCGACTTGGCGAGCACGGTGATGGTGTGCTGTTGTGCGAGGCACACCACCGCGTCTTTCAGGGTCTGGCGCGCGTCCCCGAGATTCGCGCCCAAGCCGAGATAAGCAACCGTCATGGCATAACTTCCTGCAACTATCGTTCGACGGCTTCAGCAAACGCTGCGTCAGTCTTCATGCGGGCTGTCGTGGCCCGCTTCGGTATCCGCGCGTTCGGCTGGCGTGCCGCCCTCCATTCCGTCGCCCGATTTGCGGTTCCTGGCGCCACCGCCGCGCCGCCGTCGTTTTCTGGGGCTTCGGTCCTTCCCGCCTTGCGTGAGCAGTGCTTCACGCGCCGCCACGTCTCCTTCGATGAACTCCCTCCACCACGCTCCGACCGACTCGTCGAGTTCGCCCGATTCGCAGCGCAACAGGAGGAAATCATACCCCGCTCTAAATCTTTGGTGTTCCAGCAGCTTCAGCGCGCTTCTTCCCGAACGTTTTTCAAGACGGAGCTGCAAGCCCCAGATTTCGCGCATGTCGGACGAAAAGCGCTTGTGGATGGCGAGCTTCTCGGTCTGCATGTCGAGCACTTCGTCCATCGCGCGATGCAGCGCGGGCACCGGATATTCGCCGTTCGCCTCGAATTTCTGCCAGCGCTGCTGCACGTCGTGCCAGAGCAGCGTGGCGAACAGGAAGCCGGGCGACACGGGTTTCCCGGCGCGCACGCGCGCGTCCGTATTGTTGAGCGCGAGCGTGATGAATTTCTCGCCGGTGGGCTGTTCGAGCACCACGTCGAGCAAAGGCAGAAGCCCGTGATGCAGGCCTTCCTGGCGCAGGCGCTTCAGACAGGCGAGCGCGTGGCCGGAGAGCATCAGCTTCAGCATTTCGTCGAAAAGACGCGCGGCCGGCACGTTGTTGATCAGGTCGGCCATTTTCGCGATGGGCGCGCGGGTCGCGTCGTCGATCTCGAAGTCGAGCTTGGCGGCGAAACGCACGACGCGCAGCATGCGCACCGGATCTTCGCGATAACGCGTGGCCGGGTCGCCGATCATGCGCAACAGGCGCGCGCGCACGTCGGCCATGCCGTTGTGGTAGTCCAGCACGGTTTCCGTGGCCGGATCGTAGTACATCGCGTTGATCGTGAAGTCGCGGCGCGTGGCGTCTTCGTGCTGCTCGCCCCACACGTTGTCGCGCAGCACGCGGCCGCTCGCGTCCACGGCGTGCGTACGGCGGTCGAGTTCGTCGCGCTTCAGCCGGCGCGGCGGCGCCGCGTCCGCCGCGGGCGGATCAACGAGCGCGCGGAACGTCGAGGTTTCGATGATTTCCTGGCCGAACTGCACGTGCACGATCTGAAACCGGCGCCCGATAATGCGCGCGCGGCGGAACAGCTTCTGCACCTGCTCGGGCGTGGCGTCGGTCGCGACGTCGAAATCCTTGGGCTTGATGCCGAGCAGCAGATCGCGCACCGCGCCGCCGACGATAAATGCCCGGTGCCCCGCCTGTTGCAGCCCTTCGGTCACACGAATCGCGTTGCGCGAGATGAGCGTAGGGTCGATGCCGTGCACGTCGTGCGGAATGATGACCGGCACGTCGGGGTCGCGCACCGCCTTGGCGGCGGCGCCGCCGCGGGCCGGCTTGCGGCGCGCGCGGCCGGTCCCCGCGGCGCCCTGTGCATTGCGTGCCGGTGCGCTGCCGGTTTCGTCTGCGTCGGCTTCAGCCGGCAGCGTGTCGTCGGCGGATGCGGTGTCCTGGCCGAATAGCTTGCGAATGAGTTTTTTGATCACGTGGGTTGAAAGAGTTCGAGGATGCGCCAGCCTTTGGCCTGTGCATGGGCACGCAACGTGTCGTCGGGATTGGTCGCGATCGGGTCGGTGACCTTTTCGAGCAGCGGAATGTCGTTGTGCGAATCGCTGTAGAAAAAGCTGCGCTCAAAGTCGCTCCAGCTCTTGCCGAGCGACGCGAGCCATGCCTCGGTGCGCACGATCTTGCCTTCCTTGTAGCTCGGCGTGCCCGTGGGCCGGCCCGTGTAGGCCGAGTGCGGGTGGCCGTCGACGGTTTCCGCTTCGCAGGCGATGAGCGTATCCACGCCGAACGCGCTTGCAATGGGACGGGTGATGAATTCGTTCGTGGCGGTGACCACGCAGCACAGGTCGCCGGCTTCGCGGTGCCGCTTGACCAGCTCGACCGCCGCCGGGAGGATGGCCGGCGTAATCACCTCATGCATGTACTGCGCGTGAAAGTCAGCGAGTTGCGCGCGCGTGTATTTGGCGAGCGGCGTGAGCATGGCGATCAGATAGGCGTGGATGTCGAGCTTCCCGGCCTTGTAGTCGGCGTAGAAGCGGTCGTTGTCACGGGCGAAATTTTCGGCGTCGACCATGCCGTGTTTCACCATGAAGCGGCCCCATTCGTGGTCGCTGTCGGTGGGAATGAGCGTGTGATCGAGGTCGAAGAGTGCGAGATTAGCCATGGGGGTCTATTTTACTTGAAGCGACGGACGACGCGGCGGGGCCCTCCTGGCCCGGCGAAGCCAGCATTGTGCGCAAAAGCGGCAGCGTCACCGCGCGCTTCTGTTCGAGCGAAAAGCGGTCGAGCGCGTCGAGAAGCGCCATCAGGCTTGGCATGTCGCGGCGAAAATGCGTGAGCAGATAGGCGGGGACGTCGTCGGCGAGCATGATGCCGCGCTCGCGCGCTGCGCGTTTCAGCACGGCGGCCTTGGCTTCGTCCGGCAGCGGCGCGAGATGGAACACGAGGCCCCAGCCGAGCCGCGTGCGCAGGTCCTCGCGCACCGTCATGCCGATGGGCGGCGCGTTGCCGGCGGCGACGAGCGCGCTCGTCGGATGCGCGCGCACCTCGTTGAAGAGATTGAACACGGCGATCTGCTGCGCGGCGGAGAGGCCGTCGCAATCGTCGATCGCATAGAGCGCGATGCGCGGGTCGAAGCCGAACGCGGCGAGGCTGCTTTGCGGACCCGCGAAGCGCGCGTGGCCCGGCGGCGCTTCGTGCACGAGCGCCTGCAGCAGGTGCGTGCGGCCGCTGCCCGCTTCGCCCCAGATATAGAAGGTGCGATCGGCGACAGGACCGGCGGCGAGCGCGCTGTCGAGCTCCCGCAGGCGCGTGACGAGCTCGGCATTGGTGCCGGCGAAAAAATTCTCGAATGTCGATGGCGGCGGCGTGCCGAGATCGAGCGTCAGTTGACGAAGCACAGTAGGTGAATGCCGAAAGTAGGGCTCGCGTCGCGAAGCGCCTTGCGAGCCGGAACTGCGAAGCGGAATGTCAATTGTTGTAGAGCGTGCTTTCCAGGTAGCTTTGCCGCAACTCGCGCACGGCCACCGACAAAATCGCGCTGACCGGCAACGCGAGCAGCACGCCGAAAAAGCCGAACAGCTGCCCGAACGCGAGCAACGCGAAAATGACCGCCAGCGGATGCAGGCCGATCCGCTCGCCGACAAGGCGCGGCGTAAGGAAAAAGCTCTCCACGATCTGGCCCACGCCGTAAATCAGCGCGACCGCGCCGAAACCGTACCAGTTGCCGAATTGCAGCAGCGCGGCGAGCAGCGCGAGCGCAAGACCGGTCGCGAAGCCGACGTACGGAATGAACACCGCGAGTCCCGTGAAAATGCCGACCGGGAGCGCGATCTCGAAGCCGGCGAGGGTGAGCGCAACCGCGTAAAACACGGCGAGCACGCCCATCACCAGCAACTGGCCGCGCAGGTATTGCGACAGCATCTGATCCATGTCGCGCGCGAGTTGCAGCGTCTTGACGAGCCAGCGCCGCGGTACCACGCCCTGCGCGCGCAGCAGCATGCGGTTCCAGTCGTACAGCAGATAGAACAGCACGAGCGGCACCAGAATGAGATTGCCGATCACCGTCATCATGACGTTGCCGCTCGTCACGATCGAGGTCCACGCATAACGTGCGACCGTCTGCGCGCTGCCTTCGAGCTGTCCCATGACGAGGTCGCGCACGCTCGCGAAGTCGAGCGAATCGGCGAGGCCGAGCAGCGCGAGCTTGGGCTGCAGCCACGCGTTGATATGGGCGAACAGCACGGGCACCTGCTGCCGCAGCTGCGGGCCTTCTTTCTGGATCACGGCGAACACGAGCAGCACGAGCAACGTCATGAGCAGCGTGAAGAGCAGCATCATCAGCAAGGCCGCGAGCGCGCGCGGCACGCGCCGGCGCACCAGCCACGCGACGCCCGGCTGCAGGATGTACGCGAGAATCGCGCCGAGCAGAAACGGCGTAAGAACCGGACTCAGCAGCCACAGCAGAATGCCGACGCCAAGCGCAATGGCGAGCCAGATGAAGGCGCGGCGCTGCACCGGCGTCAGTATCGAGGAGTTCTGTTGCAAAGTTGTTTCCCAGGTGTCGTCGCGGCATCGGGTAAAATCGCATTTTACCGACCTTCGAGCACTCCCCCCATGAATCAACCGAAATCCGCCCCGAATTCCACTGATTCGGCCCAAGGTTTGTCGTATCGCGACGCCGGCGTGGACATCGACGCGGGCGACGCTCTCGTCGACGCAATCAAGCCCTTTGCCAAAAAGACGATGCGCGACGGCGTGCTGGGCGGCATTGGCGGATTCGGCGCGCTGTTCGAGGTGCCGAAGCGGTACAAGGAACCGGTGCTCGTGTCGGGCACGGACGGCGTGGGCACCAAGCTGCGCCTCGCGTTTCAGTTGAACCGGCACGACACGGTGGGCCAGGATCTGGTCGCCATGAGCGTGAACGACATTCTCGTGCAAGGCGCCGAACCGCTCTTTTTCCTCGACTACTTCGCGTGCGGCAAGCTGGACGTCGGCACCGCGGCCACGGTGGTGAAGGGCATCGCGCAGGGTTGCGAACTGGCGGGCTGCGCGCTGATCGGCGGGGAAACGGCTGAAATGCCGGGCATGTATCCGGACGGCGAATACGATCTGGCCGGCTTCGCGGTCGGCGCGGTCGAAAAGAGCAAGATTATCGACGGCAGCACGATCGCCCCCGGCGACGTGGTGCTGGGCCTTGCGTCGAGCGGCATCCATTCGAACGGTTTTTCGCTCGTGCGCAAGATTATCGAGCGCGCGCAACCCGATCTGAATGCCGACTTCGACGGCCGTTCGCTCGCCGACGCGCTCATGGCGCCCACGCACATCTACGTGAAGCCGCTCCTCGCGCTCATGCAGCAGATCGCGGTCAAGGGCATGGCGCACATCACGGGCGGCGGGCTCGTCGAAAACATTCCGCGCGTGCTGCGCGAAGGGCTGACCGCGGAGCTCGATCACCGCAGCTGGCCGCTGCCGCCGCTGTTCTCGTGGCTCCAGAAGCACGGCGGCGTCGCGGACGCGGAAATGCATCGCGTATTCAACTGCGGTATCGGCATGGCGGTCGTGGTGTCGGCGGCGGATGCCGACGCGGCCATCGGTCTGTTGTCCGCAGCCGGCGAGCAGGTCTGGAAGATCGGCCTGATCCGTGAAAGCGCGACCGGTGAAGCGCAGACGGTCGTCGTTTAATTGTTCTCTTCAGGCGCGCGGTAGAGCGCCGTAGCCTGCGCGGTGTGACGAGCAGTCGCCCACGCCGCGCGGGTTCCAGCATTGCCGCTGCGTCAGGCCTCGAGCAGCGCTTCGATCATCTCCAGCACGCGCGCCGTCGCGTGCGGATCGCAGCAGTCCACCACCACCCGCTCGTTCATGCTGCGCAGCCATGTGAGCTGCCGCTTGCACAATTGCCGGGTCGCGAACACGCCCTTGTCGCGCATGGTCGAATAGTCGACGGCGCCGTCCAGATACTCCCAGACCTGCCGGTAGCCGACGCAACGCATGGAAGGCATGTCCGGCGTCAAGTCACCGCGTTCGCGCAGCTTCACCACTTCGTCGACAAAACCGTTGTCCAGCATCGCATCGAATCGTTGCTCGATGCGCGCGTGCAGCACGCTGCGGTCCGACGGCTCGAGCGCGATCGGCACGAAGTGCCATTGGGCGGCGGCTTCGTCGGTGCGCGCGGGGGCGGCGAGCAGCGCGGACATCGCTTCGCCGGTGAGCATGAACACTTCGAGCGCGCGCTGGATGCGCTGCGAATCGTTGGGCGCAAGGCGCGCCGCTGTCGCCGGATCCACCGCGGCAAGCCGCGCGTGCAGCGCGGGCCAGCCGTCGCGCGCCGCGTCGGCGTCCAGTTGCGCGCGCACCGTGGCGTCGGCGGCGGGCAGGTCGTTGAGTCCTTGCGTGAGCGCCCGGTAGTACAGCATCGTTCCGCCGACGAGCAGCGGCAGCCGCCCGCGCGCGCTGATTTCGGTGGTGAGGCGCAACGCGTCGGCGCGAAATTGAGCTGCTGAATAGGCGTCGGCGGGATCGACGATATCGATCAGATGATGCGGCGCGACCGCGCGCTCCTCCGCGGTCGGCTTGGCGGTACCAATGTCCATGTCGCGATAGACGAGAGCGGAATCGACGCTCACGATTTCAACCGGCCGCTGTGCCGCCAACGCGAGCGCGGCCGCGGTCTTGCCGGACGCAGTCGGGCCGAGCAGGCAGGGAATCGGCGTGGGGTTGCGTGCAGTCATCGGCGTGCTGGCGCGCGCGGATCGCGTCTCGGGAAGCGCACGGTCACTGTCCGCGCATGAACAGGCGGTCGAGATCGGAGAGCGTCAATTGATACCACGTCGGACGCCCGTGGTTGCATTGATCGGCGCGCTCGGTCGCTTCCATCTGGCGCAGCAGCGCGTTCATCTCATCGAGTGTCAGACGCCGGTTCGCGCGAACCGCGTGATGGCAGGCAAGCGTGCCGAGCAGTTCGTGCTGACGCTCGGTCAGCACGCGCGAGCCGCCGTATGCGTGCAGATCGGACAGCACCGCGCGCGCCAGCGCTTGCAGATCGGCGTCTTTCAGCAAGGCCGGCACCGCGCGGATCGCGAGCGTGGTCGGCGACAGCACGGCGAGATCGAAGCCGAGCGCGTCGAGCGTCTCGCGCGCTTCCTCCACGGTGCCGATTTCGACGGGATCCGCCTGCATGGTCTGCGGAATCAGCAGCGGCTGGACGGCGATCGTGCGATCGGCGAGCGCGTTCTTGAACTGCTCGTACAGGATGCGCTCGTGTGCCGCGTGCATGTCGACGATCACGAGCCCATGCGCGTTTTGCGCGAGCACGTAGATGCCGTGAATCTGGCCGAGCGCAAAGCCGAGCGGCTGGTCGTCGGCGGGATGGAAGGCGGGCGATGCATGCGGCGCCGACGCGTCGTATGGCGACGGACCTTCGGCGGCGGAATCGCGCGCTTCGAAAAGCGTCGCCCCTTGTGCCGTTGCCGCGCTGCTGCCTTTGCGGCCGAACAGCGCGTCGTAGAAGGCGAGCGGCTGCGCGACCGGCAGCGTGCCTTGCGTCATGCGCGACTGGCGCATCCACGTGTTGCCGGGCTGCGACGCGCTGAAGCCGCTGCCGCTCGAACCGCTCGACGCAGTTGCGCCGAAGCCGCCCGCGCTGTTCGCGCCGTTCATCGCGCCTGATGGCGCGAAGCCGGCGCTCGCTGCAGGCGACGAGCCAAACGAAACCGCTCCATCCGCGGATGCCTGCAGGTGCGCCGCGTGGCCGCCCGCGGTCGTTTCCGGCGACGCGCCCGCGTGACGCGCCAGCGCGCGTTGCACCGCGTGGAAAACGAACTGATGAATCGAGCGCGAATCGCGAAAACGCACTTCGATTTTCGATGGATGCACGTTCACGTCCACCGCTTCGGGCGGCAGGTCGAGAAACAGCACATACGACGGATAACGGTCGCCGTGCAGCACGTCCTCGTAAGCGGCGCGCACGGCATGCGTGAGCAGCTTGTCGCGCACAAAGCGGCCATTGACGAAGAAGTACTGCTGGTCCGAGCGCCCGCGGCTCGCGGTCGGCAGCCCCGCGCAACCGTAGACGGCGAGTGGACCGGCGGACTCGTCGAGCGGCAGATGAGCCGTTGCGAAGGTTTCGCCGAGAATTTTCGCGACGCGCACCGGCGGTTCGCTCGCGTTCCAATGCTCGACTGCCTTGCCGTTGTGCAGGACCGAAATCGCGACGTCAGGGCGGGCCAGCGCGGCACGCCGGATCTGCTCGAGGCAATGGCCGAGCTCAGTCTGTTCGCTCTTCAGAAACTTGCGGCGCGCGGGCGTATTGAAATACAGCTCGCGGACTTCGATGGTGGTCCCTTGAGTGCCCGCCGCGGGACTCAGGACGCCCGTTTGCGCATCGACCCGCACCGCGTGCGGCGCGTCGGCCGTGCGGCTCGTGATCGTCATTTGCGCGACCGACGCGATGGAGGCCAGAGCCTCGCCGCGAAACCCGAGCGTCGCGACGGCCTCGAGTTCGGCGAGCGAGCGGATTTTGCTGGTCGCATGGCGCATCAAGGCGAGCGCCAGTTCGTTCTCGGGAATGCCGCAGCCGTCGTCGGTGATCGAGATGCGCTTGACGCCGCCTTCATCGAGCATGATGCGCAGCGTACGCGCGCCGGCATCGAGGGCGTTTTCCAGCAATTCCTTGACGACTGAGGCCGGCCGCTCGACCACTTCGCCTGCGGCAATCTGGCTGATGAGCTGATCGGGCAGCGGCTGGATGGCGCGCAGCGGGCGCAGAGCCGCTGTGGCGGCTGTCGTGTCGGCGCGGGCGGGCGTTTCGGAGAATTCGGACATGGCGAAATTATAGCGATTCGGGGGCGGCAGCCCGGAAATGGCGGAAACATGCCGGAGATTTTCCCGGCTCGCTCGGGCACTTTCGGTATCATGACGCGGTCAATTCGCGGCGACGGGCGAGACTTCGCGCCATCGCCCGCCGGTCCCCCGGCGAACCTATCCGCCGCATTCAATCTCGCTTGATAAAGGACGCTTTTTGGACACGCTGCTACATCTCGTCAACCTTGTGCTGCACATCGACAAGTTCCTCGGAGAATTCATCCACGTGTACGGCGCGTGGGTGTATGCGGTCCTGTTCCTGATCGTTTTCTGCGAAACCGGGCTCGTGATTCTGCCGTTTCTGCCGGGCGATTCCCTGCTGTTCATCGGCGGGGCATTTTGTGCGTCTGGGCAGATGAATCTGGGTCTGTTGATTTTGCTGCTGTTCGTGGCGGCAACCAGCGGCAATACCGTCAACTACATGATCGGACGAGCGATTGGTCCGAAGGTTTTCAATTCGCGCATTCCGGTGCTGGAGCGTTTTCTGGACCGGCGCGCGCTGCAAAGAACCCACGACTTCTATGAACGGCATGGCGGCAAGACCATCGTGCTCGCGCGCTTCATTCCGGTGGTGCGGACGTTTGCGCCGTTTGTCGCCGGTGCCTCGGAGATGACGGTCAGCCGATTTCAGCTGTTCAATCTGGCGGGCGCGCTGTTCTGGGTATTGCTGCTTGTCCTGCTCGGCTATTTCTTCGGCAATATTCCTTTTATCCGTCAATATCTGAATGTGATCGTGCTCGTCGGCATTGGCGCGGCGATTGTGCCGGTCGTGCTCGGTGCGCTGTGGAAGATGATGCGCAAGAGCGCGTCGAAGCCGGGCTAACGGGTAAGAGGCATTGCGCGCATGGACTGCTGAGGTTTCCGCATAAGTCTCCGCACGAGTTGCCGTATGAAAGAACCGGCGTCGCGATTTGCGCGACGCCGTTTTTGTTTGCGGACCGCAAAGTGGACGGGGGCTCGCCGCTCACATCGGCAACTGAGATTCAGAGTAAGGCGAGGTCGGAATGACGAGCGTCTTGCCGGGCGCTGGCTTCGCCGGACGATGCCGGCGGCTGACGCCTTGCCAGGCAAACGCCGCCACGATGGCGAGCGCGTAGGCGGCGCTGCGGACCCAAAACGCCGACGGCGTGCTGAATTGGCCGTAGCGCGTTCGGGCGTCGGCGAACACGAGAAAGGTGAGGGCGGCATCGAGCAGGACAGCCGTGAGCGCGAGCGCGGCAAACACGCGCGAGCCGTTGAGCACAACGCCCGGTATCAGACGATTACACAGCTGGCACGCCACGAGTACGATCGCCAGCAACGCAAGATTCGAGACGAGATCGAACAGAAAGTTGGTCATTTCAGTGGAATGAAAGCGCCGCGGGTTGCGGTGTTGCGAGAGCGTCTGTGCCCGCTCATGCAGAGCGGCCGTGTCAGACGGCGGCGATCATTGCACGTCTTTATGTCTCAATAAATGTTCAGGTTCGCAGTCCGTATAGTGTTGTCAGAATGCGTGAAGTTTGGCGGTCGAAAAGGCCGAAGGCGACGAGTGAAATTGCAGGGATTGATGAGGGCTCCTGCTTTCCGGCGGCCTGTGGTTCTTCTTTAGGAGAGAGGCAGCGGCCGCAGCAGATTCTGCGGCGCAAAAAGCTTGCGACAAAAGAAAAAGGGCTTACGACGCTAGCGCGTGTAAGCCCTCGAATCTTTTGGTAGGCCGTACGGGATTCGAACCTGTGACCAACGGATTAAAAGTCCGCTGCTCTACCAGCTGAGCTAACGACCCAAAAGAGAAGCGAAATTATAGCGATGGCCGCAAGGGGCTGTCAACCGTTCCGCACGTCCGCCCACGACAGAAGGAAGCAATCCAGATAGTGAAAAGCCCGGGCATGAGACCCGGGCTTTTCAGCGAGAGGCGCGCGTGACTATCTTTTCCGGCATTGCAGGCACTGCGCGTTACTGCAAACTACTCAAACAGACCTGCCGCAGCACGGCAACCGCTGCGCGGCTACTTGATTTGCGACAGCTTGCTCTGCGCCGACTGGGCGACGTCCGAGCCGCCATATTGCGCGAGGATCTGTTCGAGCGTCTTCCTGGCCGCAGCCTTCTGCCCCTGCTCGAGCTGATTGTTGGCAATAGCCAGCAACGCCTCCGGCGCGCGCGGATGCTGCGGATATCTGGCCACGACGCCTTGCCAGGTCGCCGTCGAACCCTTGTAGTCGCGCAGCGCATACAGCGCGTTGCCGAGCCAGTACTGCGCGGTCGGCTGATAGGGGCTGTTCGGATACTTCGAGATGAAGCTGCGGAACGACGCCGCCGCATTCTTGAAGTCGCCGTTGCGGAACTGCTGGGAGGCCGCATTGAACGCATCCGTTTCGCCCGGCTGAACCTCGCCCTGGACACCGTCCACCGTTTGTTGCTGCGGCTCGAATTTCTTCAGCCGCGTGTCCAGATCGGTGTAGTAGTCCTTCTGCTGTTTTTGCAGCGTGGCGAGCTGATTGCCCATGTCCTCGTTCTGCCCGCGCAGCGTCGCAACCTGCTGGTTGAGCTGGTCGAGACGGTTGGACTGATCGAGGATCGTGCGCTGCGCTGCCGACAACTGGCTCGACAGGCTGTCAGTCTTCGCCCGCAGATCGAGAATGGCCTGGCGGGCCTGATCGTCGTCGAAGATGCCCGCGTGCGCCGGCACAGCCGCGAGGACCGTGCCCGCGACGCAGGCCGCTGCGGCAATTCGCAGCGAGAAGAAACGATGCGTCATTCGGCTCATTACCCGTTACTTACTGTTGGTACACGAGGTCGGCGCGGCGGTTTTGTGCCCACGACGATTCGTCATGACCCGTGGCTTGCGGCTTTTCCTTGCCGAGGCTCACAGCTTCCATTTGCGAGTCCGTCACGCCCATCAGCGAAAGCGAACGACGCACCGCTTCAGCACGCTTCTGGCCGAGCGCCAGGTTGTACTCGCTCGTGCCGCGCTCGTCGGTGTTGCCCTGAATCAGGACGTGGCGTTGCGGATGGCTCTTCAGGTACTGCGCGTGTTGTTGCAGCAGCGACTGGTAGTCGTCCTTCACCGAGTAGCTGTCGAAATCGAAATAGATGCTGCGCTTCGCGAGCGGGCTGTTCGGGTCGTTCAGCGGGTCGACGTTCACTTGCGCGACATCGTTGGGGTTCGGCTGCGTCGAGACAGCACCGCCCTTGTTCGCGTTTTCGTCGAGCTTCACGCCCGAATGACACGCGGCCAATGCACCGACCATCAGCACTGCAAATGCGAAGCGAAGTTTGGACATCATTTTTTACTCTCCTTGTGTTATTGCATCAACGTTATTGCATGAAGGGGCCCCAGGACGGCTCGCGTACGCTGCCCCCCTGCACAGACAGGACCTGCCGGGTGCGACCGTCCGTCGAAACCGCGGCCAATACGCCACGGCCGTTCACCTGGGTAGCGTAAAGAATGTACTGACCGTTCGCCGCGAAGCTCGGCGATTCGTCATGTGTCGTGTCCGTCAGGCCCGTAGCGGTTCCGCCTTGCAGGTCCTGGATATACAGCTTGAAGGCGCCGCCGACGCGCGAAATATACGCGAGTTGCTTGCCGTCCGGGCTCACGCGCGGGCTGGTGTTGTAGCTGCCGGTGAACGTGACGCGCTGCGCCGCTCCGGCGCTTTCACCCTGTGCCGACATCTTGTAGATCTGCGGTTGGCCGCCGCGGTCGCTCGTGAAATAGATGGTCTGGCCGTCCGGCGAGAAGGTCGGCTCGGTGTCGATCGAGCTGCCCTGCGTGAGGCGGCGCAGGCCGGTGCCGTCCGCGTTGACCGCGAAAATCTGGGTGTTGCCCGTGCGCGAAAGTGCGACCGCGAGTGTGCGACCGTCCGGCGACCATGCGGGCGCACTGTTGTTGCCCTTCTGATCCGACACGACGATGCGGCGGCCCGTAGGCAAATCGTGAATGTAGACGATCGGCTTTTTCTTCTCGAACGAAACGTAGGCGACCTTGGTGCCGTCAGGCGACCAGGCCGGCGAGATGATCGGCTCGGGGCTCGACAGCGCAATGTGTGCGTCCTGGCCATCCGAATCCGAAATCTGCAACTGATAACGGTTGCCCGTCTTGATGACATACGACAGCCGCGTGGCGAACACGCCGCGCCCGCCCATCAGCTTCGCGTAGATGTAGTCGGCCACCTTGTGCGCGCTCATGCGCAGGCCGCTTTCCGGGCTCACCAGCACGAGGCCGCCGAGGCTTTCGCCCTTAACCGTGTCGTAGAGCTTGAAACGCACTTCGTACTGGCCGTTCGGCAGGCGGTTCACGCTGCCGGCCACGAATGCGTTCGCCCCTTTCGCCTTCCAGCTGCCGAGATCGACCGAAGCCGTTTCCGGCACGGGCGCCGAACCGGCGTCGATATTGGTGAATTTGCCGCTGCGCTGCAGGTCCTGACGCACGATGGTGCTGACCTGCTGCGGCGAGTTCGCTTCATTGGCGAAATTCGCCGTTGCGATCGGAAACTGGGTGGACCCGACGCCCGTGACGAGCACGTTGAGTTGCGCGTTCGCGGCGCCGCCGACGGCGATCAGGCACGACGCTACAAGTGTCCGCAGGCCTAGCTTGGTCATCAAACTCATGCTGTATGGATTCCCCAAAAACGGTTTTACTAAAGCTTCGCAACAGCAGACAGACCGGAAAAGCGCTATTTCGTTCCCGAGTGCGCCGCGCCGGGCGAGGCGCGCAGTCTGCTGTCAAGTTACTGTCAGGCTGCCCTCAACCTGCCGGCCGCAACGTAATTCTGAAGCTCGCCGGCGTCTTTCCGTCGATGTCCTGAGGCATCGGGTCGGAACGCTGAACGGCTCGCAGGGCCGCATCGTCCCAGGCCGGGTTGCCGCTGCTGTGCGCGATGGTCGCGCTCAACAGCGTGCCCGTCGGCGAGCAGCGAACGGCGATCACGGTTTCGAGGCCCTCGGTCTCGCCGCCCCACGAAATGTTCGGCCTGACCACGCGACGAACCTTGTCCGCATAACCGGGCGACGCCGCCGTGCCGCCCGAGCCGCTACCTGTTCCGCTCTTGCCGAGGCCATTGCCGGTCGAGCCCGGCGGCCCCGCCATGCCTTGCATTTGCGCAAGGCGCGCGCGACGTTCGGCGTCGAGCTTTTTCGCTTGCGCCGCCGCTTCCGCCTGAGCCTTGGCCTTCGCCGCCTTTTGCGCCTCCGCCTTCTTCTGCGCTTCGGCTTCGGCCTGTTTCTGTGCTTCGGCCTGCTTCTGCTGTTCCTCTTGTTGCTGCTTCAGTTGCTGCTGCTTCTTCTGCTCAGCGAGCTGCTGTTGGCGGAGCTTCTCCGCTTGCTGCTGTTGCTGCAGTTGTTTCTGCTTCGCCGCCGCCGCTTTCTGCGCGGCCTGTTCCGCCGCCAGTTCCTGCTGACGCTTTGCTTCGGCTTCCTGTTGAGCCCGCAACTTCTCCTGACGCTGCTGTTCGGCGAGCTGTGCCTCGCGCGCCGCTTCCTGCTGCTTACGCTTCTTTTCCTGCAGCGCGATGTCGGCCTGTTCGTCGCGCACCGGGGGAGCGGGGGCGACCGGCACGGGCGGAGGAGGGGGCGTGACCGGGCGCGGGATCGCGCTGTCCGGCACTTCCGTCCATAGCTCCGCTTCTGCGCCTTCCGGCGTGCTGTTTTGCCACTGGATTCCGTGATACAGGAAGAACCCGAGCAGCGCATGCATCACCAGCGCGAACACAAAGGCTCGCCCGGTGCCGCGTTCACGCGGTGGCTGGAGCGGATAGTCGGTGTTCTTACGGATCATTGCGATTTGACGAGCAATCCAACGCGTTTGACGCCCTGAGCCTTCAGCTCGGACATCACATTCATCACGGCTTCATACTTCACGGTCCTGTCGGCGGCGATAACGACCGGCTGATCGGGATGCGACTGCGCGCGGTCGGCGATAAAGCCGTTGAGGCCCGCTTTCGTCATGTCCTCCTGCTGCTGCGCGCCCGAGTCGTCCTTGTACTTCACGCTCATGTTGCCGTCCGCGCGGATGTTGACGATCACGGGCGGCGTTTGCTGCTGCGGCGCTGCGCCGCCCACTGTCGGCAGATTGACGATGGACGGCGCGACGAGCGGCGCGGTCACCATGAAGATGACGAGCAACACGAGCATCACGTCGATATACGGCACGACGTTGATGTCGGACATCGCGCGGCGCGAGCGGCCGCCGCGCATGCTGGAGGAGCGAGAGCCTGCCATCGTGGACTCCTTAGTGCGCCTGGCGCTGCAAGATGTTCGAGAACTCTTCGATGAAGGTCTCGAAGCGGATCGCCAGACGGTCGATGTCGTGCGCGTAGCGGTTGTACGCGACAACGGCAGGAATTGCGGCGAACAGGCCGATCGCGGTGGCGGTCAGCGCCTCGGCGATGCCCGGCGCGACGTTGGCCAGCGTGGCCTGCTGCACGTTCGCGAGTCCGCGAAACGCATTCATGATGCCCCACACCGTGCCGAACAGACCAATATACGGGCTCACCGAGCCGACCGACGCGAGAAACGCCAGGTTCGCTTCGAGCACATCCATTTCACGCTGGAACGCCGCGCGCATCGCACGGCGTGCGCCGTCGAGGATCGCGCCAGGATCGTTCAGGCGCTTTTCCTTACCCTTCAGAAATTCACGCATGCCGGATTCGAAAATTCGCTCAAGCGCGCCGATGGTGTGACGGTTATTGGCGGCACTTTGATAAAGCGCCTGCAGGTCGCCGCCGGACCAGAAATCGCGTTCGAAACGCTCAGTTTGCGCGCGGGCGCGGCGGATCGCAAACCACTTGCGGAAGATAAAAGTCCACGACAGCAGGGACAGCAACAGCAGGAGCGCCATGACGGCCTGCGCCAGCAGGCTCGCATTGAGTACGAGAGAGACGATCGAAAGATCTTGTGTAGTGTTCATAAAGGTTCGTTTTAACGTCCCGAAAGGGGGCGTCCGGCTTTGCAAGGCCACACGAAGCTTGCCGTGAGCAAAACGGAAGCATCGGCGGTACCGCGAGCCGAACCATGCTTGGTGCTGCTTGATCGATGCGAGTTCACTGGCCCCGTAACAACGGGGCTCAGCCCGGGTTCGTTGACACGCCGCCGTCGCCCGCGCAGGGGCCGCGCCGCAAGGCGGCGAGAACCGGCGGAGGGATTGCAGCGGGGCGCAGCGCTGTGCGCTCGACGCAGCCGATCCGGATCGAGCCCGTAGCAAGCAGCGTGCCGTCGCGCCAGGCTTCCTGCGCAAAGTCGACGGACGCCTTGCCGAGGCGCTCGATGCGGCTCACCACCCGGACCACGTCGTCGAGACGCGCGGGCGCCAGATAGTCGACCGCCGTGCTGCGGACGATAAACATTGCGCCCGTTTCGTCGGCGAGCCGGTTCTGGTCGACCCCGCAGGCGCGCAGCCATTCGGTGCGTGCCCGTTCAAAGAACTTCAGGTAATTCGCGTAAAACACGATGCCGCCGGCGTCGGTATCTTCGTAATACACGCGGATGCTCCACGTGTGGCCGATTTCCGTGCCGGGCTGGCTTGTCGTCATATTCATGCGGCGCATTTTACCGGAACGCACACCGCGAGGTCTGTTTCGAGATGCGCGCGCGCTCTCGCGGGCGTTAGCCGCGATGAATGCTCAAACCGGCGAACGATTGCGCGACCGGCATCAGTTCGATCGTGTTGATATTGACGTGCGCCGGGCGCGTGGCAATCCAGTAGATCGAATCGGCGATGTCCTCGGCCGTGAGCGGCTGCACGTTTTCATAAACCTTGCCGGCTTTTTCGTCGTCGCCGCGGTAGCGCACGTTCGAGAATTCAGTGCCGCCGCACAGGCCCGGTTCGATGTCGGTCACACGCAGCGCGGTGCCGGCGAGGTCGGCTCGCAGGTTCAGGCTGAACTGCCGCACGAACGCCTTGGTGGCGCCGTAGACGTTGCCGCCCGGGTAAGGCCAGTGGCCGGCCACCGAGCCCAGATTGAAGACGTGGCCGCGGTTGCGCTCCACCATGCCGGGCAGCAGCGCATGCGTCACCTGCACGAGGCCGGTGCAGTTCGTTTCGATCATCGTCTGCCATTCATCGAGGCTTGCCTTGTGGGCCGGCTCGACGCCGAGCGCGAGGCCGGCGTTGTTGACCAGCACATCGACGGCGGCGAATTCCGCGGGCAAGGCTGCCGGGACGGCTTCGACGGCGGCACGGTCCCGCACGTCCAGCTCGTAGGGCAGAAGCGCGTCGCCCAGCTCGTCGGCGAGCACTTGCAGGCGGTCCTTGCGGCGGGCGGTGGCGACGACGCGGTGGCCGCCCTTCACGAAGGCACGAGCGATGGCGGCGCCGAATCCTGCGGACGCCCCGGTGACGAATACGATCATTACGGTTTCCTGGTCGGTAGGAGGGAAAGGCCCCAAGCCTACTTCCAATGCGGCGCTGCGGCAAGGATGAACGAGGCGGATGAGCGGCGGCGCAAGGCGCCGGCAAGCGCCGCCGGACAAGCTGTTGGAGGCCGCTGCCGCCCAGTCTTGCCGCCCTTGGCCGACCGCCTTCGGCGCGCCCTCGGAGGCGGCGGAAAGCCGGTTGCCTATTCGATCCTCTTCCAATAAACTAACGCGCTCATCCCTGCGTGACTGGCGATAGAACCGATCCAACCAATCGGATTCAAGGTGGAAAAACCCACCGTGAAGCGCGGGGTGCCGTTTTGCCGTTCGCCTGGGCAGCCGTGATCCGCGCGCATTCATCTGCGCTGACGGTGGCTGTCCTGCCTCGCGTGTGCGGCAATTCTCCTTCCGCCACGTCAGGGCCAGCCCAGCCGCCAGCAGCGCCGCGTACCCTCTACGCAAAATTCGGCGCACGATCCGGTCAACCTGAAAACACTCAACGGAATCCGTATGTTTGACAGAGCCCAAAGCACCATCGCCAACGTCGACCCTGAACTCTGGAAGGTGATCGAGCTGGAAAACCGCCGTCAGGAAGAGCACATCGAACTGATCGCGTCGGAAAACTACACGAGCCCGGCTGTGATGGCCGCGCAAGGCTCGCAACTGACCAATAAATACGCGGAAGGCTATCCCGGCAAGCGCTACTACGGCGGCTGCGAATATGTCGACGTGGCGGAACAGCTCGCCATCGACCGTGTCAAGCAGCTCTTCGGTGCCGAAGCGGCGAACGTGCAGCCGAACTCGGGCTCGCAGGCGAACCAGGGCGTCTTTTTCGCGATGCTGAAGCCGGGCGACACGATCATGGGCATGAGCCTCGCGCACGGCGGCCACCTGACGCACGGCTCGCCCGTCAACATGTCCGGTAAGTGGTTCAACGTGGTGAGCTACGGCCTGAACGAGGCCGAAGACATCGACTACGACGCTGCCGAAAAGCTCGCTCAGGAACACAAGCCGAAGCTGATCGTCGCAGGCGCGTCGGCTTTCGCGCTGCGCATCGACTTCGAGCGTCTCTCGAAGATTGCGAAGTCCGTCGGCGCATACTTCATGGTCGACATGGCGCACTACGCCGGCCTCGTCGCCGCGGGCGTCTACCCGAACCCCGTGCCGCACGCCGACTTTGTTACGACCACCACGCACAAGAGCCTGCGCGGCCCGCGCGGCGGCGTGATCCTGATGAAGGCCGAGTTCGAGAAGCAGATCAACTCGGCAATCTTCCCGGGCATTCAGGGCGGTCCGCTCATGCACGTGATCGCCGCAAAGGCTGTCGCGTTCAAGGAAGCGCTGTCGCCGGAATTCAAGGCTTATCAGCAGCAAGTCGTGGAAAACGCGCGCGTGCTCGCGGAAACGCTCGTCAAGCGCGGTCTGCGTATCGTCTCCGGGCGCACCGAGAGCCACGTCATGCTGGTCGATCTGCGCGCGAAGAAGATTACCGGCAAGGCTGCGGAAGCCGCGCTCGGCGCAGCTCACATCACGGTCAACAAGAACGCGATTCCGAACGACCCGGAAAAGCCGTTCGTGACAAGCGGCATCCGCCTCGGCTCGCCGGCCATGACCACGCGCGGCTTCGGCACGAAGGAAGCGGAGCAGGTGGGCAACCTGATTGCCGACGTACTGGACAACCCGGAGGATGCCGCCACGATCGAACGCGTGCGCGGGCAAGTCGCCGAGCTGACGCAGCGCTTCCCGGTTTACCGCTAAGCCGCCATGCATTGCCCTTTCTGCCGTCACGCCGACACGCAGGTCGTCGACTCGCGTGTCTCCGAAGACGGTGCGACGATTCGCCGGCGCCGCCGCTGCCCGGCCTGCGACAAGCGCTTCACGACGTACGAGCGGGTCGAGCTGGCGTTGCCGGCGGTCGTCAAGAAAGACGGCAGCCGCACGGAATTCGATCGCCGCAAGATTCTCGCGAGCATGCAACTGGCGCTGCGCAAGCGCCCCGTTGCGGCCGACGCGATCGACGCGGCTGTCGCCCGCATCGAGTATCAGTTGCTTGGCAGCGGCGAGCGCGAGGTGCGCAGCGAGCGCCTCGGCGAGCTCGTCATGAACGAGCTGCGCGCGCTCGATACCATTGCCTACGTTCGTTTCGCCTCTGTCTACCGGCGCTTCGAAGACGTCTCCGAGTTCGAAGACGTGATCGAAGAGTTCCGCCGCGCCTCCTCTCCTCCCAAGCCTTCCCGCAAGCGCTAAACGGAAGCCCGCCACCCGGCGTTTCCGACAGATCACGTTTTGCCGTGCGGCCTGACCTGTTCGCATCTGCTGCTCTCCTTGTGTTCGTCGCGTGAATTCTGGCGCGCCGTAGCGTCTGAATGCCACCTGGCCATTCGGCCGATTGTTGGGCCGTCCGCGAATCGCTAGATTGGCTGCATTCGTTGCAAACGTTCAGGGATGCAGATGAAACAACATGCAATCGCTTCGCCGCCGTGCGGCGCATTTACGCTTGTCGAAACCTTGGTCGTCATCGCGCTCTTTGCGGTGATCGTTGTCATGGCGACGCCATCGTTCGTAGCGTGGCACGTGCGCGATCAGGTCGATGCACGGGCAAAGGCACTGCTGTCGACACTCTCGTATGCGCGCAGCGAGGCATTGCGCCGCGGCGCCCGCGTGACCGTATGCAGGACGGACGCCGCGCGGCACTGCCTCGCCGCCGGGCAGCCGTGCGGCAACGGCGTGACCGACTGGTCTTGCGGCTGGGCTGTATTAGCGGACCGCGGCGGCACGCCGACACTGCTGCGCGCACACGGCTCGCTTGCGGCGGTGAGTATCGTCGGCATTCAGACGAATCTGACTTTTACGCCGCCAGCCGGCCAACTGATCGGCACTTTTCGCAGTTTCGACATTGCGCCACGCGCGCCATCGAAGGCAACGCAAGGCGATAAATGGCGGCGCTGCATTCGCATTGCGGCGGGCGGCCGGACGCGGATGGTGGACGGCGCGTGTGGAGCGGCGTCATGAGCTCGCTCACCGGGTGGTCTTTGCGGCGCGCGCGGTCGCGTCAGAACGGCACGAGGCACGGCGGAAGTTCGTTGATCGAAGTGATGCTCGCCGTGGCGGTGATGGCCGTGACTGCGCTCGGGCTCATTGCCGGGCAGTTGTGGACGGCGCGCGAGGCGCGCGCCATGGCGATGCGCGAACACGCTGCGTGGATTGCCGATTCGGTCGCTGAGGCGATGTCCGCGCCGTCAGCCAACGAAGCCGCGCTCAACGCGTGGCGCTCGCGAGCGGCGGCGCTGTTGCCGCGAGGCGACGCGTCGGTCGTTGGAACGGGAGGCGTCTCGGTAGCGCGCGTGACATGGACGGCCTCGCGCAACATGCCGCGCGCCGACGATGTGATCGACAAGCCGGAGCCGTGTGGCGGAGTGGACGCGCCCGCGGGCTTCTCCTGCGTTGCACTGGCGTTCGTCAAATGATGTTGCCGGCGCAGGGTGGGCGCGGCCATACGTTGATCGAATTTATGATCGCAGTTGCGCTCGGACTGGTGGTGACAACGGGCGTCGTCTCGCTTTTCGCGACGCAGCGTGCAGCTTTCGACCACGCGAGCAATGCGCTGCGTATCCGCGATGCCGGCTTGACGGCGCTGACCGTCGTTGGCCAGCAATTGCAGATGGCCGGCTTCGTGCCCGCCGACGTCGCGCAATATCGCGCGCCGGCGCCCCTGTTCGGCTGTTCGGGAGGCCATCCCACGGGCACGGACGACAGCCGGCTGACGTGCGAGACGTTGTCTAGTAGATCTGACGGCGTCGCGGTGCGGTACGTCGGCGACAGCGTGTCGACGTGGCCGTCGTCCACGGGGCAGACAACGGATTGCCTCGGGCAAGCCGTGATGGGCAGCAGCGCTGCGCTCGGCGACCGCGGCGTGCCGGTGGTCAATCGCTTTTATGCCAAGGCGAGCAGTTCGACTGGCGAGCCGGAGCTCTATTGCGAAGGCAACGGCAAGACCGGGTCTGCGCAGCCGCTGGTCGAAGGCGTCGAACGCCTGCGCCTCAGGTACTGGCTTGCGGGCGCGACGAGTGCAGTGGATGCCGCCGCGGTGACAGCGGACCAGTGGTCGACCATCGTCGCGGTCGATCTGTGCGTTCTGGTGCGGGGCGCGCCGCAGGGGCAACGCTTCCGTTATGTCGACTGCGATGGCGTGAGTGGCGTGGCGACGGACTTCCGTCCGCGGCAAGCGTTCTGGCGACGCGTCGCGCTGCGCAATGACGCGGAGGGCGTGTCGTGATCGAAAGAAGTAGCAGAGCAGAGTGCAGTTGCATCCGCGAACCTTGGTGCGGCCGTGAACCGCAATGGCCGAAGCGCTGCTGCGGCCGCCCTCGCGGCCGTCGTTGTAGTCACGTCGCCCGCGCGCGGCAGCGTGGCGCTGTGCTGGCCATCGTCCTGTTGTTGTCGGCGATGCTGCTGGTGACGTCCGCGGCATGGTTCGAAGCATCGCTCGCGGCGGCGCGCAGCGCAGTCAACGTCCGCGACTACTTGCAGGCTTTTCACGCCGCGGATTCGGCATTGACCTTGTGTGCCCGCGGCGTCATCGGATCCGCGGGTGTGGGTGTGATCGCGTCGCAAGCTGCCCGTGAACCGGCGCAGTGGAAGCTCGAAACCGTGTTCGAAGCAGCCGCCGCGACGCCCATTGCGCAATGGCCGGGGTCCGTTCGCGCGCCGCAATGCGTGGTGGAAGAGTGGCGCATCGCCGGCCGCCCCAATGCGCGCGCGTATCTGCTCACCGCGCGCGGATTCGGCAAGAACCGGGAATCGCAAGTGTGGCTGCAGATGCAGTTGGTTCTCGACGGCAACGTAGTGGAACGCCATTGGCGGCGGGTCGCTGCGAGGCCCTTTTAACGAGGTGTTGATGAGAAGGCTGCAGATATCCGCGTTCACCTTGCTGGAACTGGTGATCACGCTCGCGATAGTCGCTGTGCTCGCATTGTTCGCCGTACCTGCCTATCGCAGCCAGGTCGCGCGTGCGCATAGAGTCGACGCGGCCTCCGCATTGTTGCGAGCGGCGCAATTCGTCGAGGGCGCGGCAAGCGACAGCATGCTTGCACTGCCGCCCGGCTTTAACCAGGCTCCGCAGTTGGGCTCGGCTGTGTATCGTCTGCGCGTGTTGCCCGCGGACGACGCCAACGGCGGCTATGCGATCGAAGCAGCACCCGATGAATCGGGACCGATGCGAGACGACGCATGCGGTGTCTTTACGCTCGACGCGACCGGGATGCGAGGTAACAGGAGCGCGGCGAACGGTTCGGTGCCGCCCAGCGCGGAATGTTGGGGCACGAGCTAGCGAGTGCGAGAACATGCCATGAAGCGTATGCCACCAAGCCTATGCGATGCGCCTCAGCCCTCGTCGCGGGAAGCGCCGGAAGCCCGCGACTCGCCTTTGATCTGCTGCCACACGCGGTACGCTTCCCACGCGGCGAACGCAAGGCTGCCCCACTTGAGTGCGGGCTTCGCACCCGCAGCGACCGTCGCGCGCAGCGGTTTCGCCAGCACCAGCGACACGAGAGAACTGATGACCGGATATTGCTTGAGAAGCGCGCCAATCGTGCCTGCATTCAGAAAGCTCGCTTTGGAGCCGCTGCCCATGCGCAGCCCGCCGAAGCCCGGCACGATAAATTTCAGCCAGCTAAAGTGGGTGACGGCCTCGCGCAGTTCCAGCGTGGCCTCTGCGAGCTCCATGCGCTCGACGTCCGCGCGCACGAGCAACAGTTCCTTGCGCAGCGCTCGCAGGTGGGGTGCGCTCAGGTCTCGCGCCGGCTGGCGCTTGTTGCGGTATGCAGTATTCGAGTAGCTATGGCTCATGGCGTGTCGGCAGTGAGGGAGCAGGAAACGGCGCAACGAACGACTCAGCTAACCATCGCAGCAACGGCGGACCTGGCAATGCGTCGCAATACTTCACAAGCGTCGCAGCAGGCGAACCGCGCTGCAGGCCTTCACGTCGCTACGGTCTGCGAAAGACGTCGCGGTCTTTCTCGAATTCGGCGATGGTAGCCTCGAACACCATAGGCGCATTGCGCAGGCCGCTGCGCGCCTTGAGCGCGCACACCAGTCCGGCAATCGCATAGACCAGCGTGATTCCGGCGAGCGCCTGCCAGCGGTAGGTGTCCCAGAACGCAATGGCGATCAACGCGGTCAGTGCGATCAGCGCCATGGTGGTCAGCATCATCGCGGCAAGGCCGAGAAAGAGCACGCCGAGAAGGCGATCCTTTTCCTCGGCGAGTTCAATGCCGACCAGCTCAAGGCGCGTTTGCAGAATGGCGGACACCGAACTGATGATGCGGCGTAACGGACTGTGTTGTTCGCGCTGCGAGTGTGTGTCGATCGTCATGGCTGTGGGCGTTGCGCGGATGGGCTAAGCGACGCTCGAGAAACGTGCGCGCCGGGACAAGCGGGCCAGCCGGACATGCGCCGGTCCACTCTATTTGGTCGCATGCCGGACGGGAGCCGTCCGGCCATGTGCGGTGTTACTTGCGGTTGATCAGGAGACCCAGCAGCACGCCGGCGCCCGCGGCGATGCCAATGGATGCCCACGGGTGCTCGTGGACGTAGTCGTCGGTTGCGCGAGCAGCCTTTTTGCCTTTCTCGACCACGACGACTTGCACGTCCGCCGCTTTTTCCCTGGCTTGCTTGAGACGGGACAGCGCCGTTTCGCGCAGTTCCGAAGCGCGCTCGCCCGTTGCGCTTGCGGCCTGTTTCAGCAGGTCTTCCGCGTCCGCGAGGACGGTTTTGATATCCGACATCAATCTCTCCTTGTTGACTTCCGACATTGACAGCTCCCCTTCGTCTCACGCCACGCGTGAATCGTAACCAAAGAAACGGCGACTGGCGAGCGCACGCCCGGTTCACCTCAGCGAATGCACGAACCGTTCCTGGCAAGGCGAAACTCCACTCAACACCACCTGCCTAACCTCGCAGATGATGTTAACGCAGGATGGAGTTGATCTGTCCCGCAAAGTTTCCACTAAATCGGCGAAAATTACAAAACCGCATAAAGTAGTGAGCCGAAGTTAGTTCGGCATAGGCGATCGCTGCCGTATGCTTTATCTTTTCGAGACTTGGCCGGCAGAAGCCCGCGCCAGTTGTCCGATAGCTTCCAGATACCTAAAGGAGATGCACATGAGTCTACGTCTTGGCGATATCGCACCGGATTTCGAGCAGGAGTCGAGTATCGGCCGCATCAAGTTTCACGACTGGCTCGGCGACAGCTGGGGCGTGCTGTTCTCGCATCCCGCCGACTTCACGCCGGTCTGCACCACCGAACTCGGTCTGACCGCCAAGCTCGCCGACGAATTTGCGAAGCGCAACGTCAAGACCATCGCATTGTCGGTCGACAGCGCCGAGTCGCATAAGGAATGGATCAAGGACATCAATGAAACGCAGGCAGCCAACGTCGGATTCCCGATCCTGGCCGATGGCGACCGCAAAGTGTCCGAGTTGTACGACATGATTCACCCGAACGCGAACGAAACGCTCACGGTGCGCTCGCTGTTCGTGATCGATCCGAAGAAGAAGGTGCGTCTCATCATCACGTATCCGGCAAGTACGGGGCGCAACTTCGACGAAGTGCTGCGCGTCATCGATTCGCTGCAACTCACCGACAACCATTCGGTCGCCACACCAGGCAACTGGAAACAGGGCGACGACGTGGTGATCGTGCCTTCGCTGAAAGACGAGGAGGTGATCAAACAGAAGTTCCCGAAGGGCTACAAGGCACTGCGTCCGTATCTGCGCATGACGCCGCAGCCGAACAAGTAAGTGCGGCGAGCGCCTCGGGAAAACGGCGGGTCGTCAACCCTCGACCCTCAACGTGCAACCTGTGAATGAAAGAAGGCCGGTTCATCCCGAACCGGCCTTCTTTTTGTGCGCCGAGCATGCGCAACAGCTTGGGGGTGCAAGTCCCCTGTCCAGCCTGATGGGGCGAAGGACTAGTGAAACGCAAGGGCGTCGTCGCGAGGCGGGGTCTGAAGGAAGCGTGTAGCAAAGCCACGACCTGACGAACAGAAACCAGATATGAGGCCTACCCGGTCGGACGAGCGAGCAAATGATCGCAAAGTCCTCAACCATCAAGGGCTGGGGTGGTAAATCTGGCAGGGGTGTGGTGAAGGCGGTTGAGCTTACCTCGGGAGGCCTGCCCGGTGTCCTGGAATCAGGACTGAACAACTCGCAAGGGTCGTTGATCGCCGTGCAGGAGTCAGCAGCGGGCATATTAGGGCGGCGACGCCTGAAGGCCCAAACGGAAAGGAGCGGCGAGTAAGCCGGAGAACTCGACATGGGAGCGCAGCAGAAAACGCATTGCGTCCTCGACAGCGGAGATAGGGGTGAAGCCCCGATGGCTGCTGGGCGAGGGGCTGAACCTATGGCGGCGAACCCCGAACCTGAAAGCCCGTCGGCTAGCGACCGACTGATGGAGGAAGTCTGCGAAAGGGAGAACCTGAAGCAGGCGTTGAAACGTGTGAAAGCGAACAAGGGTGCGGCGGGTGTGGACGGCATGACCGTCCGGGAGTTGCCGGCATACCTGCGTGAGCATTGGCCGTCGATACGGGCCTCGCTGCTAAGCGGAACATACAAACCCCAACCTGTAAGACGCGTCGAAATACCCAAGCCGGACGGTGGTGGCGTGCGCAAGCTCGGCATCCCTTGTGCGCTTGATCGATTCGTCCAGCAGGCGGTGTTGCAGGTGCTGCAAAGGCAGTGGGACCCAACATTCCCGGATGCCAGTTACGGCTTCCGTCCGGGGCGCTCAGCACATCAGGCCGTGGCCAAGGCGCAAATGTACATCCAGTCAGGGTATCGATGGCTTGTAGATTTGGACCTCGAGAAATACTTCGATCGCGTAAGCCACGATATCCTGATGAGTCGGGTCGCAAAGCGAGTCAGCGACAAACGGATGTTGAAGCTGATCCGCTCCTTCCTGACGGCGGGCGTGCTGCAGCACGGGCTGGTTGGTGCGACGGACGAGGGCACGCCCCAGGGCGGTCCCCTGTCACCGTTGTTATCCAATCTGCTGCTCGACGATCTTGATCGGGAGCTTGAGCGACGCGGACTGCGTTTCGTGAGGTACGCCGACGACTGTAACGTCTACGTACGCAGCGAACGCGCGGGCCAGCGGGTGATGGCGGGGTTGAAAGCCTTCCTTACCGGCAAGCTGAAGCTGAAGGTCAACGATGCGAAGAGCGCCGTTGCACGGCCTCACGCGCGTAAGTTCCTTGGATTCACGTTCACCCCACGGGTGTGGACTAAACGGCGCATCGCGCCCAAGGCTCTGGCCCGCTTCAAGGAACGCATCCGGGAACTGACTCAACGCACGCGAGGGGTCAGCGTCGACCAGATGATCGGCACGCTGAAACGATACCTGACCGGGTGGCGGGGCTACTTCGGCTTCTGCGAAACGCCACGCGTACTTCAGAAACTGGACGAATGGATTCGCCGCCGCCTGCGCTGTTTCTTCTGGAAGCAGTGGAAGCGTGGCCGGACCCGCTTCCGGGAGCTGATTGCGCGGGGTGTGAACCGGCACCTTGCTGCACAAACGGCGGGCTCGCCACACGGTGTCTGGCGCTTAAGCAATAGCCCGGCACTGAGCCAGGCGCTGTCGAATCGTTACTTCCGATCGCTGGGTCTTCCCTCGGTGGGGCCATCGCCGATCAACTGATCCGAACCGCCGTGTACGGACCCGTACGCACGGTGGTGTGGGAGGGGCCGGGCCGCGAGGCCTGCCCCTATCCCGATTACCGCTCGCGGGCCGGAACGCGCGGCCGTCGGCCTCGCAGGCGGCGCCTCGTCAAAACGTCAGAAAAACGCCTGAATGCCCGTTTGCGCGCGGCCGAGGATCAGCGCGTGAATATCGTGCGTGCCTTCGTACGTGTTGACCACTTCCAGATTCACCAGATGCCGTGCAATGCCGAATTCGTCGGAAATGCCGTTGCCGCCCAGCATGTCCCGCGCGAGCCGGGCGATGTCGAGCGCCTTGCCGCACGAATTGCGCTTCATGATCGAGGTGATTTCGACGGCCGCCGTGCCTTCGTCCTTCATGCGGCCAAGGCGTAGCACGCCTTGCAGGCCGAGCGTGATCTCGGTCTGCATGTCGGCGAGCTTTTTCTGAATCAGCTGGTTGGCCGCGAGCGGCCGGCCGAACTGCTTGCGATCGAGCACATACTGACGCGCGGTGTGCCAGCACGCCTCCGCCGCGCCGAGCGCGCCCCACGCAATGCCGTAACGCGCCGAGTTCAGGCACGTGAACGGACCGCGCAGGCCGCTTACTTCCGGAAAGCGGTTTTCCTCCGGCACGAACACTTCGTCGAGCACGATTTCGCCGGTGATCGAGGCCCGCAGGCCGACCTTGCTATGGATGGTCGGCGCCGACAGTCCTTTCCAGCCCTTCTCGAGAATGAAGCCGCGAATCGTGTCCTTGCCGTTCTCTTCGAGCTTCGCCCACACGACAAAGACATCGGCGATGGGCGAATTGGTAATCCACATTTTCGAGCCCGACAGCGAATAGCCGCCGTCGACTTTCTTCGCGCGCGTCACCATGCTGCCCGGGTCGGAGCCGTGGTTCGGCTCCGTGAGCCCGAAGCAGCCGATCCATTCGCCCGTGGCCAGCTTCGGCAGGTACTTCTGTTTCTGCGCCTCCGAGCCGAATTCGTAGATCGGCACCATGACGAGCGACGACTGCACCGACATCATCGAGCGGTAGCCGGAATCCACGCGCTCAACTTCCCGCGCAATCAGGCCATACGCCACGTAGTTGAGCCCCGGCCCGCCGTATTGCTCGGGAATGGTCGGGCCGAGCAGGCCGAGCTCGCCCATTTCGCGGAAGATTTCGATATCCGTCTTCTCGTGGCGGAACGCTTCGAGCACGCGCGGCTGCAGCTTGTCCTGCGCATACGCCGCGGCGGCGTCGCGCACCATACGTTCGTCTTCGGTGAGCTGCTGATCGAGCAGCAGCGGGTCTTCCCAGTGAAACTGCGCGGCCTCGGCCATGACGTATCTCCTGATGCTTGCCTGATTAGGCTTGACTAGAGTTCCGCTATGCGAAACAATGTTTTGCAAACGACACCCGAGTGTATCACCCCATGACGCCCGCAGCCACTCTCACCGAACCGCTCGACGAGCGCAAATTCGTCGTCGCCCTGGCACGCGGGCTCGATCTGCTGCGCGCATTCAAACCCGGCGAAACGATGCTCGGCAACCGCGATTTCGTCGAACGGACCGGTTTGCCGAAGGCCACCGTCAACCGCCTCGCCTATACGCTGACGGTGCTCGGCTATCTCCGGCTCGACGAGGCACTCGGCAAATACGCGCTGGACGCCGGCGTGCTGTCGTTGGGGTTCGCGCTGCTCTCGGGCACCGACACACTGGAACTCGCGCGCCCGCACATGCGCGCATTTGCACGCGAGGTGGGCGCGGCGGTCTCGCTCGGCTGCCGCGACGGCCTCGACATGATCTATCTGGACACGATCCGCAGTGAGACGGCGCTGACACTCGGCCTCGCGCCGGGCTCCAGACTGTCGATGCTGACGAGCTCCATGGGCCGGGCCTACCTCGCCGTGCAGCCCGCCGACGTACGCGACGCGCTGCTCGCCGAGCTGAAGAAAGCGGCGGGCAAGGGCGGGGCGGCGCAGGTGGCCGACGCCGTGAAGGAAATCGCCGCGTTCGGTACAGAGCGGTGCTGCTATTCGTTTCGGGCGTGGCACGACGACGTGAACGCCGTGGCGGTGCCGTTTCGCGAGCCGCGCGAGGGACGCTGGCTTGTGCTGAGCTGCAGCGGGCCGGCTTCGTCGATGGGAGAAGAGGTGTTTCGCGGCAAAGTGGCGCCGCGGCTGAAGGCGTTGGCGCGGCGCCTCGGGGACGCCGGCTGACGCGCGGCGCAGATCAGGCCGTGCGGTCGTGGTAGTGCGCGTTAAAGAGCGGCCCTTGCACAAAGCGCACATCGTATTGCTGCAACGCCTCGAACTGCGGTTCGTCCATCACGCGATTGAAAATGAGCGGAATCCGCAGCCGGCTCGCGTAGCCGACTAGCGGCTTGACGGTCGCATCGCGCAACGCAATGGCTGCGTCCATTTTCATAAAATCGAGCCGCGCGGTGTCCGATACCGACAGAATCTGCCCCGCGTTCGACAGATTGCCCGCCACCTTGAAGCCGTAGTGCTGGTAACTCTTCGTCAGATAGCCAAGAAAGGTTTTATGCGCGACGGCTGCCGCCGGCAGTTCGATCACGATTCGCGACGGATTCAGGCCGAACGACATCAACACGGTCGAGAAATGCCGGCCGTGGTCGTACTTCACGCTCTTCAGGAGCCGCTCGTGCACGCGCAGAAACAGCAGGCCGTGGCGTTGCGCGCCGAAGAAATTGATTGCATGCAGCGCGCGCGACATGCGGTCGAGGGCGACGAGTTCCTGGTCGTCGGCAATGCGGTCGAAGGCCTCGAACATATCGAACGGCGCGTCGTCGAGCCGCTGCGTGACCGCCTGGAAGCCGAGTTCGTCGCCGAAACGATCCACATTCTCCGCATCCGACGAAAGCGACTGCGCCAACGCGTGCACGCTGATGTCGAAGATCGGCTCATAGGCGCTCGTCAGCTCGAAGTCGGTGAAGCGCGCAAGCGCGACGTCTCCATGTGCGCCGCGCGCCATTGTCAGATGCTTGCCGAGAAAAGGATGCCCGGAGGCGCGCGCAACGAGATCGGGGATGGTCGGCGGAATCATTTAGGCGAATGGATCACTTGGGTGGCGCGTTCGGCACCGGAACAAAGGCGCGTGCGCCGCATGCTTCGATGGTAGCAGTCCAGGCTGCAGCGAAATGAACAAAATGCTCATAACCATATCCCGCGAACGCCTGTCGGCACGGGCTGCGGCCCGTCACGGCGTGCGCTTCCAGGGTATACGTTAATTTCACTTAACGTAATTCGTTTTACTATTCGTAAATGTGCCGCCGACTAGGGCAGCGGCGAACTCGTGCCGCGAAGGGAATCGCATGCTGCGGGCGGCGGCCGTGCGCATGCTGACTCGCGCAGCCGCGAGGCGCCCCGGCGCCCTCGGCGCGCCGCCGCGGCCCCGCAGCCACGCCCGCACCGAAAACCGCGTGAGCCAAACCCTTGCGCCACACCCCTTGAGACAAACCGGGCACAACGAAACGAGCATCAACGGAGAACCATGCATGGACACCTCAACACGTCAGCCGGATACGGCCGGCTCGCGGTTCGAAATCGAGCCCGGCTATCAGTCTGGCTTTGCTAACGAATTCGCGACGGAGGCTCTGCCGGGCGCGCTGCCCGTGGGACGCAATTCGCCGCAGCGCGCGGCCTATGGTTTGTATGCGGAGCAGCTGTCCGGCACCGCCTTCACTGCGCCGCGCGGGCATAACCGGCGTTCGTGGCTGTACCGCATCCGCCCGGCGGCAGTGCACAAGCCGTTCACGCTGCTGCCCTCCGCGCGGCTCGTCGCCAACTTCACGGAAGTCCCGCCGACGCCGCCCAACCAGTTGCGCTGGGACGCTTTGCCAATGCCGGCCGAGCCGACCGATTTCATCGACGGCTGGGTGACGATGGCGGGCAACGGCGCGGCCGAATCGATGAGCGGCTGTGCGATCCACCTGTACGCGGCGAATCGCTCCATGCAGGACCGCTTCTTCTACAACGCGGACGGCGAATTGCTGATCGTGCCGCAGGAAGGCCGCCTCGACATCGCAACCGAAATGGGCCGGCTTGAAGTGGCGCCGTTCGAGATTGTGGTGATTCCGCGCGGCGTGCGCTTTGCAGTGAGCCTGCCGGACGGCGCCGCGCGCGGTTACATCTGCGAAAACTTCGGGGCCTTGCTGCGCTTGCCGGATCTCGGTCCGATCGGCTCCAACGGTCTCGCCAATCCGCGCGACTTCCTCACGCCGCATGCCGCGTACGAAGACCGCGAGGGCGATTTCGAGCTCGTCGCGAAGATGAACGGCAACCTGTGGCGCGCGGACATCGGCCATTCGCCGCTCGACGTGGTGGCGTGGCACGGCAATTACGCGCCGTACAAATACGACTTGCGGCGCTTCAACACAATCGGCTCGATCAGCTTCGACCATCCGGATCCGTCTATCTTTCTCGTGCTGCAATCGCAAAGCGACACGCCGGGCGTCGATACGATCGACTTCGTGATCTTCCCGCCGCGCTGGCTCGCCGCGGAAGATACGTTCCGCCCGCCCTGGTTCCATCGCAATGTGGCGAGCGAGTTCATGGGCCTCGTGCATGGCGTGTACGACGCCAAGGCCGAGGGCTTCGTGCCGGGCGGCGCGAGCCTGCATAACTGCATGTCGGGCCACGGCCCCGACGCCGAGACCTTCGAGAAAGCGTCCCTGAGCGATACGTCCAGGCCGAACAAGGTGGGCGACACAATGGCCTTCATGTTCGAAACCCGCACGCTGATCAAGCCGACCCGTTTCGCGCTCGAAACCGCGCAGTTGCAGGCGCACTACTACGAGTGCTGGCAGGGTCTCAAGAAACACTTCAATCCGGAGCAACGATGAGCGTAGTGAGCGATCTTCAGGCAACGCTCGATCCGTCGCGCAAGAGCTGGGTCGAGTCGGCCAACCAGCCGGCCAACGATTTTTCGATCCAGAATCTGCCGTTCGGCATTTTCAGCGACAGCACGAACGCGGCGCGCCGCGCAGGCGTGGCGATAGGCGATGAAATCGTCGACCTCGCCGCATTGCAGGCGGCGGGACTGCTGACGGTGCCGTCGAATGCCAACGTGTTTGCGCGCGATACGCTGAACGACTTTATCGCCCTTGGCCGCGACGCATGGCGCAGCGTGCGCATCCAGTTGAGCGCGCTGCTGTCGCGCGATACCGCCACTTTGCGCGACGACACGGCGCTGCGCGCGAAGGCGCTGGTGCGCCAGGCCGATGCGCGGCTCCATCTGCCGGTAGATATTCCAGGCTACACCGATTTTTACTCGTCGAAAGAACACGCGACCAATGTCGGCTGCATGTTCCGCGATCCGAAGAACGCACTGCTGCCGAACTGGTCCGAGATGCCGATCGGCTACAACGGGCGTGCGTCGTCGGTCGTGGTGAGCGGCACGCCGGTGCGTCGGCCGAAGGGTCAACTGAAGCTGCCCGATCAGGAGCGGCCGGTGTTCGGCGCCTGCCGCAAGCTCGACATCGAACTGGAGACGGGCTTTGTGATCGGCGGCGGCAACGCGTTGGGCGAGCCGATTGCGTGTGCCAATGCCGAAGCGCACATCTTCGGCATGGTGTTGCTCAACGACTGGAGCGCGCGCGACATCCAGCAGTGGGAATACGTGCCGCTCGGGCCGTTCAATTCGAAGGGCTTTGCGACGACCATCTCGCCGTGGATCGTCACGCTCGACGCGCTCGAGCCATTTCGCGTCGCGCAGCCTGTGCAGGAGCCGCAGCCGCTCGAGTATCTGCGGCACGCGGGCGACCATGCATTCGACATCGCGCTCGAAGTCACGCTGCGGCCGCACGGCGCGAAACAGGCGACCACCATCGCGCGGACCAACTTCAAATACATGTACTGGACGATGGCGCAGCAACTCGCGCATCACACGGTGGCGGGCTGCAACACGCGCGTGGGCGATCTGATGGGCTCCGGCACGATCAGCGGTCCGACCGACGATTCGTACGGCAGCCTGCTCGAACTGACGTGGAACGGCAAGAAGCCCCTGGAGCTGAAAGAGGGCGGCACGCGCAGTTTTATCGAAGACGGCGATGAATTGACATTGGCCGGCTGGTGCCAGGGCGAGGGGTATCGCGTGGGCTTCGGCGCGTGCGTCGGGGAAGTCTTGCCGGCGCGGAACTGAGCGCCGAGGGCGCCGGTCGTCGCACGAAGCCGGTCGGCGCCCCCGGCCCCCGGCCCCCGGCCTTGAGCCGCCCGTCTTGAGCCTTGAGCCGCGCGGCAGCCGCGTTTAGCCGGCCATCGCCACCCGCTGCGCGCGCCGGTCGATGGACACCGACCACAGCGTCAGCAGCAGCGCGCCAATCGACGTCGCCACGCCGACCCACGGCAGCATCGTCAACGGCGCGCCCGCGCCGATTGCCATGCCGCCGAGCCATGCGCCCGTCGCATTGCCGAGGTTGAACGCGCCCTGATTCAGCGTCGACGCGAGATTGGGCGCGTGACTCGCACGGTCGACGATCAGCATCTGCAGCGGCGGCACGATTGCAAAGGCGAGAACGCCCCACGCGAAAATCGTGATCATTGCCGGAATTTCAGCGTGCATGGTGCCGGCGAAAATCGTCAGTATCACGACGATCGCGAGGAGGAACGCTACCAGCGAGGGCATCAGGCGCCAGTCGGCGAGCTTGCCGCCAAGCGTGCTGCCCACCGTTAGTCCAAGCCCGAACAGCAGCAGCACGAGTGTGACGGCGTGCGGCGTAAAGCCGGTCACGTCTTCGAGAATCGGCGTGATGTACGTGAAAGTGGAGAACAGGCTGGCCGACGCCAGCACGCTGATGCCGAGCACCATCAGCACCTGCGGATTCTTCAGCACGCTGAATTCGCGCACGAGGCTCGCCTTCTGCATTTCGATCTTTGCCGGCAGGCAAACGGCGAGCGCGACGGCCGCGGCAATGCCGATGCCCGTCACCGCCCAGAAGGTCGCCCGCCAGCCGGCCGCCTGGCCGAGCGCCGTGCCGAGCGGCACGCCCAATACATTGGCGAGCGTGAGGCCAGTGAACATCAGCGCGATGGCCTGCGCGCGGCGGTTCGGCGCGACGAGCCCCGCTGCCACCACGGAACCGATGCCGAAAAACGCGCCATGGCAGAACGCGGTGACGATGCGCGCGGCCATCAGCACGGCATAGCCGGGCGCGAGCGCGCACAGCAGATTGCCGACGATGAACACGCCGATCAGGCTCATCAGCGCTTTTTTGCGCGGCATGTTGGCAACCGCGATTGCGACGATGGGCGCGCCGATGGTCACGCCGAGCGCATACGCCGAGACCAGCATGCCGGCCGCCGGGATGGAGACGGACAGGTCGCGGGCGACGTTGGGCAAGAGCCCCATGATGACGAATTCGGTGGTGCCGATGCCAAAGGCGGCAACGGCAAGAGCAAGCAGGGGCAAAGGCATGGCGACGGACTGTGAATCGGCGCGGCGCAAGGCGTCGCGCGGCCGGCGCGCGTTTTCGGGGCGAGAGCGCGGGCGCCGTGCGGGAGCAAAACAGTCAGGGATTCTACCTAAGTCAAAACGATAGTGCTGCGGGCGGCGCAGCTGTTGTTCGCAGGTGTTGCTTTTAGCCGAGCGTTTTGCCGCGCCGTTCCGCGCCTTGTGCAAAGCGGGCGGCGCCTGCGATACCTTCGTCGACGACCGCCCGGTATCCGCCGGCGCCTTCGCGCCGCAGTGCCTCGGCGAAATCGTCCAGCATGCTGTTTTCGAGGACGGAGCGGCGGTCGGCCAGCAGCGCGGCCTGCGGGAACGCGGCCAGTTCGGCTGCGAGTTGCTCTGCGCCGGCCCGCGCACCGCCCTTGGGCACGATCCGGTTGGCGAGCCCGAAATCGAGCGCTTCCTGCGCGCTGACGGCGCGGCCGGTGAGTATCAGATCGAGCGCGCGCGACACGCCGATCAGCCGCGGCAGACGAATCGTCCCGCCATCGATCAACGGAATGCCGACGCGGCGGCAAAACACGCCGAGCACCGCATTTTCTTCGACGACACGCAGGTCGCACATCGCGGCGAGCTCCAGGCCGCCGGCGACCGCATAGCCTGCAATTGCCGCCACGACCGGCTTGGTGAAATTCATGCGCGTCGGGCCCATGGGTCCGGGGCCACTGCCGTCCGCATGAATTTCATTGCGGCGCGTTTCGTCCGCGAGCGCGCTCAGGTCTGCGCCCGCGCAGAAGGTGCCGCCGGCGCCGAACAGCACGGCGGCGCGCCACGCCGGCTCCGTTTCGAAGCATTGGAAGGCGGCGCCGAGCGCGTCGGCGACATGGCGGTCGACGGCATTTCGACGCTCGGCACGCTCAAGCACGATCGTTGCTACGCCGTTATCGTGGTTAGGCTCGATGCGCACATATTCGTTGAAATTTCGGGTGTCTGTCATCGTCGTGTCCTTGAAGGTCCGCGTCCGCCCGTTGAGTCGGGCGGTTGTGCAGCGCTCATGCAGAGCAGTTAATACCGTGGCTTGACATGCTTCTTTCACAATCGACTCGTAGCGTTAGCGATCTCTTAACGCGCTGGCGAAACCCGGCCAGCATATCGAGCCTGCCTTTGCCTCTATCGAATTCATCGTCCGCGGGTGCGCCGGCCTGCTCGGAGACAGTCTGGATCGTGCCGCTTCAGCAGCATTCATGGTACGACCATGTGCGGTTAAAACGCGTCTTTGTTGCCGACGGCACGCGGCACCAGGTGGTGCTGATCGACGTGCGCAAGCTGCTTGCATGCGCCGATCGCGACAACACCGACTATGTGCTGAAGCCTGTCGCCGAATGGCATGCGGGGAAGGTGCGCGGCATTCGCGAGTTTCTCGATCCGGACAATCCGCGCATTCCGCAAATGCCGTACGTGACCATCTCGACGCGTCGCGCGCCGGGCGTACTCGGCTGGTTCGGTATCGAGCGCGAGGGCGTGGTGGCGTTTCGCAACGGCCAGCATCGCGCGCGCTATCTCGCCGAGGCTGGCGCGCGCTGGTTCCCGGTGGAAGTGCATGAGCGGGAGGCGGCGTTGCTGCGCGAGATGTGCGGCGCGCCGGACGACGCGCGCACGGCGATTCGCCCGGTCTTGCTGAACGCGGGCGGCGTTTGAAGGCGGCCGCGTTCAGCGAAACCGGGGACTGAGAAGCCCGATCTAGCGGTTGGGCGCGGCGCGTTGCCAGCCGCGCCGGCCTGTCACGCGGCTGGGTCCACGACTGTTCTCTACGCGATCTCGTTTGTCGTCTTGTGTCGACGGCCGGTCGCGCGCTTCATCGCCTTGCACGGGAACCGCCGTTTCGCTTCGCTGTTTCGTTTTAAAGGTGGGAATGGGCGAATTCCGGTCATGGCGATAGGCGGGATTCGCGTGAGCGAAGCCGTCAAAATCGCTATTAAAAAAGATGATTAAACCGCATGCAAAGCGATTTTTACTTAGGTCCATCAATTAGAAAGTCAAGGTTTAATGCCAGAAAAAAGGGCGTTGACACACCCGCTAAATTTAATTAATTTAAAAAAAGCGCGCGATCAATCGGCTCAATTTGCCTAGGCCTTGCGGGCCGAGCCCATGGGAAGCAGTGTGCATGCCGGCGCGTGGCTTCCTGAGTCGTTCGCGGAATCCGGTGTGCTGCACTTTGCTTAACGACGCTTAGCGGAATGATTATGTCCGGAAATCGACTCACATTAAATTACGGAAAGAATGATTCGGCTTGATTCGATTGCGAATTGACGAGCGCTGCAATCGGCTATTCGATTCGATCTTAATTCGTTTCCATTATCGGCCGTGGGCGCGCTGACCGGTCTCGCCGGCGAGCGAGGCTAAGCAGTCCGACGTCGGCCAAGGGCAGCGCCTGCGTGTGGCCGACCACGCGTATCGATTAGTACAACAAACGAAACAACGAGGACATGATGGACTGGCTACATCACATCTTTCAGAAATCTCCTGAAATCGCGCTGTTCTTATCGCTGGCAGCCGGTTACTTCATCGGCCAGATCAACTTCGGCAAATTTCAGTTAGGCGGCGTCGGCGGCTCGTTGCTGGCGGCCGTGGTCATCAGTCAGGCTGGCGTCACGATCGATAGCGGCGTCAAGGCGGTCATGTTCGCCGTGTTTATCTACGCAGTCGGTTACGACTCCGGGCCGGGCTTTTTCAATTCGCTCAACCGCAAGACGCTGCGAGAGATCGCCATGGCGGTCTTTCTTGCGGTCACGGCATTGATCACCGTGGTGGTCTGCGCGAAGCTGTTCCATCTCAACAAGGGACTCGCCGCCGGGCTGGCGGGCGGCGCGCTGACGCAATCCGCGATCATCGGCACCGCGGGCGATGCCATCGCGCGCCTCGGGCTGCCCGCCGACGAGGTCAAGTCCCTGCAATCCGACGTCGCGATTGCGTATGCCGTGACCTATGTGTTCGGTTCGCTCGGCGCCATCATCGTGTGCGTGAACGTGCTGCCGAAGTTCATGGGGCAGAGCCTGCGCGATGCATCGGTCGAAGCCGAACGCGACCTCGCACCGGGCGGGCCGTCCCGCGCGCCCGGACAGCTTGTAGCGTTACCGGAACTGGTGGGGCGCGCGTACCGGATCGACTTCAGCGCCGGCAAGACCGTCAAAGAGGTGGAGACGCTGCATCGCGACCTGCTGACCATCGAGCGCGTCAAGCGGGGCGGCCACGCGCTGGACCCGACGCCCGATCTCCTACTCGCGCCCGACGACGTCGTGCTGGTGGTGGGCCGCCGCGAAGCCGTGGTCGATTTCGGCGCAAACGGCAGCGAGGTGGCCGGCATCGGCGACCTGGGCGTCGTCATGCAAACACGCGAAGGCGTGTTCACGCGCAAAGGCATGAATCACACGACGATTGCCGCCGCGCGCGAACTCGTCGATCGCGATATGCGCCACGGCGTGTATATCCAGAGCGTGTCGCGTGCCGGCCAGCCGCTGCCGCTGCTGCCCGAGACGAAGCTCGAACACGGCGACGTCATCACCTTCTACGGATCGCCTAAGGACACAAAGCGCGCGGTGGAAGCCGCCGGCTACGAATTGCCGTACTCCAACAAGACGGATTTCATCTACATGGGCGCGGGTCTCGTGCTCGGGCTGCTGATCGGGCTGATCGTCGTCGACGTCGGCGGCATTCCGCTCACGCTCGGCTCGGGCGGAGGCTGCCTGCTTGCCGGCCTGCTGTTCGGCTGGATGCGCGGCAAGCATCCGATGTATGGCGTCATGCCCACGGCGGCGTCGCAGTTGCTGAAGGACTTCGGACTCGCGGCCTTCGTCGCCGTGGTCGGCTTGAATTCCGGCTTGCAGGCTGTGGTGACGGTCAAGCAAAGCGGCATGACGATCTTCCTGCTCGGGGTGTTCGTCACGCTCTTTCCGCTTCTCCTCACGATGCTGTTCGGCCGCTACGTGCTCCGCTACAACAACGCGGCCATCCTGGCGGGTGCGCTCACCGGCTCGCGCAGTGCCAATCCGGCGTTCGGCGGCGTACTCGACAAGGCGGAGAGCGCGGCGCCCACCGTGCCGTTCGCGATCACCTATGCGATCGCAAACGTCGCCTTGACGCTGCTAGGGCCGCTCGTCGTCGGACTCGTCTAGAAAACGCATCGCATCCTTTCTTCGCGCGGTCCGGGGCGTCGTTCCTCGATGCCCGGTCGCGCCTTTCATCGGGTTCATCGGAGAACGCATCATGGCAAAACAGAATGGCGGCACCACGCATGCAGACATGGCTCAACCGGGTCTTGCGGCGCTCAGCCCGTTTGAGTTGAAGGACGAACTCATCAAGGCGGCGGGCGGCGGTGTCGTGGAGCGTCCGGCCAACATGGCCATGCTCAACGCAGGACGCGGCAATCCGAATTTTCTCGCGACGATTCCGCGTCACGGTTTCTGGCAGCTCGGTCTGTTTGCGATGCGCGAGTCGGAGCGCTCGTTCGCTTACATGCCCGAGGGCGTTGGCGGATTTCCACGGCGCGAGGGCCTCGAGGAGCGCTTCGACCTGTTCCTGCGCGAAAACCGCGGCGTGCCGGGAATCGACTTTTTGCGCGGCGCGGTGTCGTATGTGCGCGATC
This sequence comes from Paraburkholderia phenoliruptrix, assembly GCF_047325075.1. Taxonomy (NCBI): domain Bacteria; kingdom Pseudomonadati; phylum Pseudomonadota; class Betaproteobacteria; order Burkholderiales; family Burkholderiaceae; genus Paraburkholderia; species Paraburkholderia phenoliruptrix. The sequence goes on along the minus strand of NZ_CP168531.1, from coordinate 3,959,191 downwards.
AATTGGGACTGTCCGCGGGCGACTTTCTGTATGAGATGTGCGAGGGGATTCTGGCATCGAACTATCCGGTGCCGGATAGAATGCTTAAGCTCTCCGAAGTAATTGTCGGACAGTACCTGCGTCGCGAGATGATCGGTCAACATCCGTTCGTCGGCGAGTTCGACGTATTCGCCGTGGAAGGCGGTACCGCGGCCATGACGTACATTTTCAACACGCTGCGCGAGAATCACCTCATCAGCACGGGCGATACGATTGCGCTCGGCATGCCTATCTTTACGCCGTACATCGAGATCCCGCGGCTGAACGACTATCAGCTGAACGTGGTGAATCTCGAAGCCGACGTCGCAAACGGCTGGCAGTATTCGAAACGCGAACTCGACAAGCTGCGCGATCCGAAGGTGAAGGCGTTCTTTCTGGTGAACCCGAGCAATCCGCCTTCCGTGAAAATCGACGACGAAAGTCTTCAATACATTGCCGACATCGTAAATGAGCGGCCCGATCTGATTCTCCTCACCGACGACGTGTACGGCACCTTCGCCGACAACTTCGTTTCGCTGTTCGCGCTCGCGCCAAAGAACACCATTCTCGTGTATTCGTATTCGAAGTACTTCGGCGCGACCGGCTGGCGCCTCGGCACGATTGCGACGCATCGCGACAACGTGCTCGACAGGTTGATCGCCGAATTGCCGGAGGACGTAAAAAGACAGCTGCACGAACGCTACGAGTCGATTACCACCGAGCCGGGCAAGCTCAAGTTCATCGACCGTCTGGTGGCGGACAGCCGCACCGTCGCGCTGAATCACACTGCCGGGCTGTCCACGCCGCAGCAGGTGCAAATGGCGCTGTTTTCGCTGTTCTCGCTGATGGACACGCCGGACGCCTACAAGAATGCGTTAAAGCGCCTGATCCGCAAGCGCAAGCAGGCGCTTTACGAAGAGGTGGGCATTTCGTTCAAGGACGACGACCCGAATCAGGTCGACTACTACACTATTCTCGACGTGGAGTACCTCGGCGAGCGGGCGCATGGGCGCGAGTTCGTCGACTGGCTGCTGAGCAACACCGAGCCTTCCGAACTGCTGTTTCGCCTCGCGCGCGAAGCGCGTGTCGTGCTGTTGCCGGGACGCGGCTTCGGCACGCAGCATCCGTCGGGCCGTGTGTCGCTCGCGAACCTCAACGAGTCCGATTACCGGCAGATCGGGCGGGCCATGCGCCGTCTGATCGAGGAATATGTCGAGCGTTTCAATGCGGCGACCGGGAAGAAACTCGACAGGAGCGCCGTGAAATGACGCTTGAGCAACCGTTGCCTGACTCGGCGTGGGCGGCACGGTTGCACGAAGCATGGTCAAAAAACTTGCGCAATCGCGCGGATCAGTGAATCATCGAACGACGGCCTTGCCAGCATGGCAGCTGACGAGGCCGTTGGCTCCTATGCATTCCATCTTGCGCTTTCCTTCAAGTACCGATCATGCCGACTTCATCATTCAACGTTGCGCCTACTGCTGTGCCGTGCCCGGTTGTCGAATCGCTCGACGCCATTCTTCCCGAAGAGCCGTTGCTGATGATGGGCGCCGGTCCCGTGCCGATCCCCGCGGCCGTCGCGAAGGCCAACACGATCGTCATCAACCATTTGGGCGCGACGATGGTGAAGGTGATCAGCCAGGTGAAGACGATGGCGCGCTATGTGTTCCAGACGCATTCGAAATGGGTGCTGGGCGTCGCGGGCCCGGGCTCGGCCGCGATGGAAATGGCGATCTCCAATCTCGCTTGGGAAGGCACGCGCGTCCTGAGCATCAAGAATGGCTTCTTCAGCGGACGGATGGCCGAGATGGGCCGCCGCGTCGGTGCGCAGGTGAGCGTGCTGGAAGTAGCCGACAGGTCGGTGGCAGGTCTCGAGCAGATCGCGGACGCGATTCGCCGCGAGCGCCCTGAGATCGTCACGATCGTGCAGGGCGAGACGTCGAATACGGTGTGGAATTATCAATTGAAGGACATCGCGGCGCTGGCGAAAGCGGCGGGCGCGCTCGTGATCGTCGACGCCGTCTGCACATTGAGCACAATGCCGCTCGCGATGGACGCGTGGGGTATCGACGCGGTCATCACCGGTGGGCAGAAGGGTTTGTCGTCGATTCCGGGCGTCTCGCTGATTGCGTTTTCCGATGCGGCGTGGGAGCGGGTGAAGGGACGGACGGCGCCGAACGCGCATTGGTGCCTGGACGCATCGCTTGCTGAGAACTTCTGGCACAACGCGGGGTATCACTACACGGCGCCGGTGTCGGGCGTGCTCGCGCTGCACGAAGCGTTGCGGCTCGTATGCGCCGAGACGCTGGAGAAGCGTTTCGCGCGGCACTTGAAGTGTTCCGTGGCATTACAGGAGGGCGTGACGGCGCTCGGTCTGCAGTTGTATGCGCCGAAGGAGTGCCGGTTGAATTCGGTGGTGGGGATCGAGGTGCCCCCGGGCTTGAGTCCGGGCGATGTCTGCGCGCATATTTCGCGGCAGCATCAGGTGGAGATTTCCGGGTCGTTCGGATTGCCGATTGTCCGCATTGGGCAGATGGGCGAGCAGTGCCGTGAGCATAATCTTTTCCGGACCGTGCATGCGTTGGGGCGGACGATGGTGGATCTTGGAGTGAAGGTGGATTTGCCTGCCGGCGTGGCGGCGTTGGAGAGGGGGTTGTCGGGGGGGAAGTGAGGGTTTGCTGGTTTTGTTGTTTGACGTGGTTAACCCCCTTGGCCTTTCCTTGAGGTCACGGTGGTCTATTGGTGTTGCCCCTGTGCGGGGCGGCACCTACTTTCTTTGCATGCCGCAAAGAAAGTAGGCAAAGAAAGCGGCTTTACCCCGCCAGCTTATAAATGTGTCCCCTGGCTTGGAGGGGGTAGTGGTGCATCTGGAATCTGTGTTTTCGCACACTCCGCGCTAGTGACAAGGCAGTCATGCTTCCCGCCTCGCACGGCGTGCTCGCCGGAAGCGGCGGCCCGAAGCCAGTCGCTCGCGATTACGCATGGCGGGGCCGTCGGCTGCGCCTCGGCGAGGTGCTCAGGGGTTTGGCGAGGCGGCGGTGAAATGTGGGGCGCAATCGGCGCGCGTCCTGGGTCAGGGACCGGCGCAACTGACCCACAAAATGATCAGGAAACCAAACAGAAAGGGGAGCGGTTGAACGGAGGGTGGTGTTGAGAACGACCGCTGCGGCGCGCGAAGCGTCGCCGGAAGAATGACTGCCTTGTCACGGGGGTGGAATGTGCGAGGGCACGGATTCCAGATGCACCACTGCCCCCTCCAAGCGAGGGCCCCACTTATGAGCTGGCGGTTGGAGCCCGCTTTCTTTGCTTACTTTCTTTGCGGCGGCAAAGAAAGTAAGTGCCGCCCCGCACAGGGGCAACACTAATAGACCACCGCGAATTCAAGGAAAGGCCAAGGGGTTTCAACACAGCCAAGCCAAAAAGCCAGAAAACATAAAACGGAAAACCAGAAAACGGAAAACCAGAAAACCTCAAAGCGCCGCAGGCATCTTCCCGACCCTCACATCCCGAACATAAAGAAATCCCGACAACACCACGGCCGCCGCAGCGGCCACAGCCGCAAACAAAAACACCGACCCATACCCGAACTCGCCGGCGATATACCCGGCCAGCGGCCCCGTAATCCCCAACGACAAATCCAGAAACACCGAATAAGCCGACAAAGCGGCCCCCCGGCTGGCCGGCGGCACGAGCCCCACCGCCTCGACGCCAAGCGCAGGGAAAACCAGTGCAAAACCAAAGCCGGTCAACGCAGCACCCGCAAGCGCGACATGCGGCTCAGGCGCGAGCCACAGCATCAGCAAGCCGACACATTCGAAGGAAAACGAAGCAATCGCGACGCGGAATCCGCCATACGTCTTGATCGTGTTGGCGAACAGCAGCCGCGCGCCGATGAACAGCGTCCCGAACACCGTCAGCGACAACGCCGCGTTCGGCCACTGCTTCGCTGCATAAAACAAGGTGATGAACGTCGCGATCGAGCCAAAGCCGGCCGAGCCGAGCGCGAGGCCGATACCGTGCGGCAGCACCCGCGTGAACACGCTTCGGTACGACATCCGCTCGCCATGCACGACAGGCACAGGCATCATCGACCGGGCGAGGTAGTAGCCGAGCGCCGCCAGCAGTATCACGAGAATGCCGAGCGCCGCAAAGCCGACCGTCCGCTCGATCGCGACGCCGAGCGGCGCGCCTACCGCCAGCGCGCCATATGTCGCGATGCCGTTCCACGAGATCACGCGTGCATTGTTGTTCGTGCCCACGCGGCCGATCCCCCACAGAATCGCACCCGTGCCGCACAGGCTTTCCCCGAAGCCGAGCACGAGCCGGCTGCAAACCAGCAGGGTGAGACTCGCCGCCGGCCAGCGCCCGCTCAACACCGCCAGCAACAACAGAACGCCGCTCGCGCCGCAGCCGAGCAAACCGATCGACACCGTGCGCTTCGGCCCGAGCGTGTCCGCGGAACGGCCGGCGAGCGGCCGCGAGGCCAGCGTCGCGAGGTACTGCACGCTGATCGCCGCGCCCGCGAGAACCGCGCTGTAGCCGAGGTCGTCGTGGACATAGCCGGGCAGCACGGCGAGCGGAATGCCGATCGTCAGGTAGCAAAGAAACGTGAAAAAGACGACCGGAATGATCTGCAGGGTCGTCGCGAATTCGCTGCGAGTTGTTGCTGTGTCGGTGGACATGGGGAAAACGAGACTTGAAAACGGCGGGAAGGCGTGATTTTCCCATGGAGCCGATTCTCTTGCAGCGTTTGCTTAATAATCATCGGACGAAAACAGGGCGAGGGGCCCCGATAGCACGGCCTTCGACGCTGAAGAGGCGGCCTCTTTCGCCGAATTCCGTCGCGCCAGCACAACATGAAGTGTCCGCAACGCATCAAAACTGGCAAAAATGCCTTGAACCTGCCACAACAACATAAGCCCACGCCCCGCAAAATCCATCTCGTTATCGCTTAACGAATATGTCCCGCATGCGATCCGGCCTATGGGTTGTATTTATTGACGGTGATAGTTTTCGAACCATTCCCGCGGTATTGGCAACCGCACATGAGATTCGAGACATCGAGAGCACGAGACATGACTGAGCCGATTCGCTTCTACCACCGCAACGCGATCCGCGAAATCACGGACGCGCCCGTCACCCGCACGGTCTTGCAGTACCTACGCGAGGACGCGCACTGCACCGGCACCAAGGAAGGCTGTGCCGAGGGCGATTGCGGCGCGTGCACGGTCGTGGTCGGCGAACGCAACGAAGCAGGCGGCGTCGAATTCAAGGCGGTCAACGCCTGCATCCAGTTCCTGCCCACGCTCGACGGCAAGGCGCTTTTCACCGTCGAAGATCTGCGCCAGCCGGACGGCTCGCTGCATCCGGTGCAGGAAGCGATGGTCGAATGCCACGGCTCGCAATGCGGTTTCTGCACGCCGGGCTTTGTCATGTCGATGTGGTCGCTCTATGAAAAGCACGGCCACGAACAGGGCTGCGCGAACAGGACGGTGCCTTCGCGTGAAGACATCAGCAACGCGCTGACCGGCAACCTGTGCCGCTGCACCGGCTATCGTCCGATCGTGGATGCGGCCGTGCGCATGTTCGAAGCGCCCGCGCCCAAGGCGCCTGTCGATGTCGCCGCGCTGGCGGACACGCTCGCCACACTGCAACGCAACGACACGTTCCATTACGAACGCGCCGGCCAGCGCTTTCACGCACCGCGCACGGTGGAAGCGCTTGCGCAGATCAAGGAGGCCGAGCCCGCCGTGCGCATTCTCGCGGGCAGCACGGACATCGGCCTGTGGGTGACGAAGCAGATGCGCGAACTGGGCAATGTGGTCTACGTCGGGCAGATCGCCGAGCTGCAGAAGCTCGAAACGCGCGGCGAATGGATCGAAATCGGCGCGGCCGTGACCGTCGAAAAAGCGTATGCGGAGATCGCGAAGCAGTATCCGGAAGTCACCGAGATGTGGCAACGCTTCGCCTCGCTGCCCATTCGCAACGCCGGCACGCTCGGCGGCAACATCGCGAACGGCTCGCCGATCGGCGATTCCATGCCCGGCCTCATCGCGCTCGGCGCGCGCGTGATCCTGCGCGGCGGCGCGACGGAACGCGACATGCCGCTCGAGGACCTGTACCTCGCTTATCAGAAGAAAGATATGGCGGAGCACGAGTTCGTCGTCGGCGTGAAGGTGCCGACGCGCACCGGCGCGCGCGCGAAGCTGCAGTTCCGCACCTACAAGCTCTCCAAGCGTTTCGACTCCGACATTTCCGCCGTGTGCGCGGCGTTCTCCTTTATCGCGGACGGCAAGCTGATTCGCGAGCCGCGCATCGCGTTCGGCGGCATGGCGGCGACGCCGAAGCGCGCCACGCACGCCGAGGCCGTGCTGCGCGACGCCGAATGGCACGAAGCCACCGCGCAGGCCGCGATGCTCGCGCTCGGCAACGACTACACGCCGCTCTCCGACATGCGCGCGACCAGCGACTATCGTCTGGAAGCCGCGAAAAACACGCTGTATCGCTTCTGGCTCGAAACACGCCCGAACAATCCGCTGCCGAAAAGCGCGCTCGACGTGCGCGCGGTCGCCGCGGCCTGTGCGCCTGCCGATGTGAATCGCGATGTCAATGCGGCCGCCGGCGCCTAAGGCGCAAGACGCGCGCGATCCACGAGGAATACGGAGAACTAAACAATGAATCAGCATGCCGAACCCTTCCTGAAAGATGCTCAGGCGATCGACGACTTCACGCAGGTTCACGTGTCGCGTCCGCATGAATCCGCGCATCTGCACGTGAGCGGCCGCGCCACCTATACCGACGACATCCCGACGGTAGCCGGCACGCTGCACGCGGCGCTCGGTCTGTCGGCGAAAGCGCACGCGAAGATCGTGTCGATGTCGTTCGACAAAGTGCGCGCCACGCCCGGCGTCGTCGCGATCTTCACGGCCGACGACATTCCCGGCGCCAACGACGTCGCGCCGATCGTGCACGGCGACGATCCCATTCTTGCGGACGGCGTCGTGCAATACGTCGGCCAGCCGGTGTTCATCGTGGTGGCGACGTCGCATGAAACCGCGCGCCTCGCGGCGCGGCGCGCGGAAATCGTCTACGAGGAACTGCCGGCCATTCTCACAGCGCAGCAGGCGCGCGCCGCCAATCAGTCGGTGCTGCCGCCGATGAAGCTCGCGCGCGGCGAGGCGGGCACCAAGATCGCGCGCGCCGCGCATCGCGAGGCCGGCGAAATGCTGCTCGGCGGGCAGGAGCAGTTTTATCTGGAAGGTCAGATTTCGTACGCCGTGCCGAAGGACGACGACGGCATGCACGTCTACTGTTCGACGCAGCATCCCACCGAAATGCAGCACCTCGTCGCGCACGCGCTCGGAATTGCATCGCACAACGTATTAATCGAATGCCGGCGGATGGGCGGCGGCTTCGGCGGCAAGGAATCGCAGTCGGGTCTGTTCGCATGCTGCGCGGCGCTCGCGGCATGGAAGCTGTTGTGCCCGGTCAAGCTGCGCCCCGACCGCGACGACGACATGATGGTCACCGGCAAGCGCCACGACTTCCACTACACCTATGAAGTCGGCTACGACGACAAGGGCGTGATTGAAGGCGTCGCCGTGGACATGACGTCGCGCTGCGGTTTCTCGGCGGACCTGTCAGGCCCCGTCATGACGCGTGCGCTGTGCCATTTCGACAACGCGTACTGGCTGTCGGATGTGTCCATCGACGGCTTTTGCGGCAAGACCAACACGCAGTCGAACACGGCGTTTCGCGGCTTCGGCGGACCGCAGGGCGCGTTCGCCATCGAATACATTCTGGACAACGTGGCGCGGGCTGTCGGCGAAGATGCGCTCGACGTGCGGCGCCGCAATCTGTATGGCAAGACCGAGCGCAACCAGACGCCGTATGGCCAGATCGTCGAAGACAACGTGATTCACGAACTGATCGACGAACTCGAAGCGACGAGCGCGTACCGCGCGCGCCGCGCGGCAATCGACGAATTCAACGCGAGCAACGAGGTCCTGAAAAAAGGCCTCGCGCTCACGCCCGTCAAGTTCGGCATTGCGTTTAACGTTACGCACTTCAACCAGGCCGGCGCGCTCGTGCACATCTATACCGATGGCTCGGTGCTCGTGAACCACGGCGGCACCGAAATGGGCCAGGGCCTGAACACGAAGGTCGCGCAGGTCGTCGCGCATGAACTGGGTGTCGGCTTCAACCGGATTCGCGTGAGCGCAACCGATACCAGCAAGGTCGCGAACACGTCGGCCACCGCGGCGTCGACCGGCTCGGATCTGAACGGCAAGGCCGCGCAGGACGCCGCGCGTCAGCTTCGCGAGCGTCTCGCCGCGTTTGCCGCGGAGCGCTTCGGCGCCGGTGAGGTCAAGGCTTCGGACGTGCGCTTCGCGCATGATCGCGTGATGGTCGGCGAGGCGATCGTGCCGTTCGAGGAAGTGGTCGCGAAGGCTTATCTCGCACGCATCCAGTTGTGGTCCGACGGCTTTTACGCAACGCCCAAGCTCTACTGGGATCAGGCGAAGCTGCAAGGCCGGCCGTTCTACTACTACTCGTATGGCGCGGCAGTGTCCGAAGTCGTGATCGACACGCTGACGGGCGAAATGCGCGTGCTGCGCGCGGACGCGCTGCACGACGTGGGCGCGTCGCTGAATCCGGCGCTCGACATCGGCCAGGTGGAAGGCGCGTTCATTCAGGGCATGGGCTGGCTGACCACCGAAGAGCTGTGGTGGAACGCGGGCGGCAAACTCATGACGCACGCGCCGTCCACGTACAAGATCCCGACCGTCAACGATACGCCGCCGGTTTTCAACGTGCGCCTCTTCAAGAACCGCAACGCGGAGGACAGCATCCATCGTTCGAAGGCGACGGGCGAGCCGCCGCTGCTGTTGCCGTTCTCGGTGTTCTTTGCGATTCGCGATGCGGTGTCCGCAGTGGGCAATCACAAGGTGAATCCGCCGCTGAATGCGCCCGCGACGAGCGAGGAAATCCTCAAGGCGATCGCTGCGGTGCGCGCCGCGACGTCCGCCGCGCGGTGCTAACAGAGAGATGGCGATGAGAGACTGCGGTTCTATCCAGATTGGCCGGCGCAGCGCGGTGGAGGCGCCGCGCGCGGCGCCGATGCACATCGTCTTGTTCGGCGCGGGACATGTTGGCCATGCGCTCGTGCGCCTGCTCGGGAATCTGCCGTGTGTGGTTCAGTGGGTCGATGAGCGCGACGAGCTGTTCCCCGACGAAACGCCCGCTAACGTGCAGGTCGAAGCCACCGACTCGCCCGACGCGGTGGTCGATGCCGCGCCGCCCGGCGCCTGGTTTCTGGTGATGACGCATAACCACGCGCTCGATTTTTCGCTCGCGCTGCGCATCATGCGGCGGCGTGATTTCGCCTACTTCGGCATGATCGGTTCGAAGACGAAGCGGGTGAAGTTCGAGCGGCGCCTGCTCGAGCGCGGCGTCGAGCTTGAGCGGCTCGAGCAGATGACGTGTCCGATCGGCATCGCGGGCATTGTCGATAAAGCGCCTGCGGCGATTGCCGTGGCGGTGTGTGCGGAATTGCTGCAGGTTCGCGGGCGGCGGTAAGCCGCGGCAGAGGCTTGGAGCACAGAGGCGGCGCGCCTACCGCCGACTCCGCTGACTCTTGACGTATAGCGGCGAACCCGCGTCGCTCGCTCGCTCGCGCCGCCGTTCACGGCGCGCACCCAAGTTCACCGCGCGCGCCGCCGCTCACACCGCGCGCTTCGGGCGTCGCACCTTCTGCGCAACCAGCGCGTCCGACACCTGCGACATCAACGCACGCAGCCAGCCGAGATCGCTCGGCCGATCCGGCTGCGGATGCCACATCTGATAACACTTGATCCGCGGGAACGGAATGGGCGCCTCGACGACCGCGAGCGGCAGAATGCTCGCGTAGTGCGTCGCAAAGCGGCGCGTCGTCGTGAAGATCAGATCCGATTGCAGCAGCGTCTGCGGCACGAGGCCGAAGTAGGGCAGCGTGGCGACGATACGCCGCTCGGCTTTGGCGCGCGCGAAACCGATGTCGATTGCGCCGCCGCGTGCGCCGCTATACGGCGTCGGCGCGAGATGCGGCGCGGCCAGATACGCCTCGCGCGTGAGCGGCGCGCGCGTCAGCGGATGATCCGCGCGCATCAGGCACACCACGGTGTCCGAAAAAAGGTCGCTGCGCTCGAAGCGCGGATCCGGCTTCGGCCAGTTGCCGATCACGAGATCGAGCTCGCCCGCATCGAGCGCGGCGCAATGGTCGAGCATCGGGTTCAATGAATCGATTTCGAGCCGCGCATGCGGCGCCGCCTCGCGAAACTGCGCGATCACGGTCGGCATGAAGAAGTCGTTCAGATAATCGGGCGCGGCCACGCGAAACGTGCGGCGCGAGCGGCCCGGATCGAAGTCGCCATGCGGCGTCGCCACGAAATCGACCTCGCGCAGCACGCGTTGCGCAGAGGCCAGCAGCGACTCGCCATATTCGGTCGGCACCATGCCCGACTTGCCGCGCACGAGAATCGGGTCGTTCAGCGTTTCGCGCAGCTTGCGCAGCGCCGTGCTGATAGCGGGCTGCGTCTGATTCAGCCGCAGCGCGGTCTGCGTGACGCTGCGCTCGACCAGCAGCGTGCGCAGCACGCGCACGAGCCAGATATCGAGTGAGGCGGCGGTGTCGTCCATGGTCAGGAGGCAAGCGAAGGCGGTTCGGCGTCGCGCCTGGATCGCCTGAAGCACAGCCGCGCGCGAAAGCCCGGCAGCGCGGATAGGCAGGGCGCAAGGTTATAACCTTAGGCCCAATTGCACTGCCGCCGCCATAGCGGGCGGGGTATGACCGGCATCAGCGGGGCTTGGCGCGCGCCGCGGCGCCGCCAACTCAGGTTGGCGCCGTACCGGAGGGCAAGGCGCTGATCCGCTTGACTTCGCTCGATTCCAGCCAGTTCGGCGTACGCGCGCAGTACAGCACCATCGGCAGCGCGTCTTCGCCCCAGAACAGCTGGTCGTTCAGGCGAAAGGTCGGCACGCCGTAGACGCCGAGCCCGATTGCATCGGCGGTATTGCGCTGCAACTGGGCCTTCACCTCTTCACTCTTGATGAGCTCGGGCCCGTCGGGCATGCCTACGCGCTCGCACAGTTCAGCGAACGCCGCATCGTTCGAAGGATCGCGGCCCTCGCGCCAGATAAAGCGGAAGATCTCGCGCACGCACACCACGTCGGCCTGAGCGGCGGTGGCGAGCAGAAGCGGCTTCATCGAATCGAACGGATGAGCGGGCGGCATCTTGTACGGAATGCCCAGCTGCTCCGCGCGAAAGAGCGCGTGCCGGTACATGAAGGTACGCTTGGCCGGCACGCTGTACGCCGGCCGCTGCCCCCAGTGGCGATACAGGTCGTTCAGCACAACCGGCGTGAAGACGAAGTCAAAGCCCGGCCATTTGTCGTGTTGCTCGAGTAGCAGATACGTGAACGGCGAGACGAAATCGTAAAACCACAGCGGCTGCGCGGCGTCGATGCCAACGGTCATATATGTCTCCCGGATTGCCTGTCCGACGGAACAGCGGATGCCTCTGCCAGATCGTCGGAATTGTAATGATCTTACGCGGTGCGGCTCTGCCTTGCACCGTCAATCTGGTTGGCGGCGCTCGTCCGCACGGCTTTCGCCCATTTCGGCGGCCTCGTTCGGCGCGGCCGGGGTCGCGTCTTCCGGGTCCGTTTCGTCCGCCTCGTCGGTTTCGTCGTCGGGCAGGTCGCGCCGGGCGTCGCGGCTTTGCGTAAGTCTCGCCCGCACGAAGCCGATGTGCTCGCGCAGCACGTAAAACTGGTCGGCGTAGGCCAGCGGCATCTTCAGACCATTCACCGAATCTTCGATCGTATCGAGCCGCTGCAGCAACGACGCCCGCTCGGCCGCCGAATGATCGCTGAGTGCGCTGCGCTCGATGGCGATCAGCGCGCCATACCAGCGATAGATGCGCGACTTCACGCGCCACGCATACAGCGACGGCACGAGCCGCAACGCCGGAATCAGCAGCACGACGAGCGGCACGACCACCACCAGCAGCCGGTCCGCGAGGCTCGCGAGCCAGAACGGCAGCAGCCGGTACAGGAAGCTCTTGCCCGACTTGTAGTAGCGCGCGGCGTCGTCGCTGATCGGGAAGTCGTGGGCGAGCGGCGCCGGGAATTCGCCGGCGCGTTGCATGATGTTCGCCTTGCCGTGCACCTCGCGCGCGGCTTCGATCAGAAGGTCCGAGAGCGCGGGATGCAGCGAGTCGCGCGCCACCAGTTCGGCGGTCGGCGCAACCATGTGGACCGGCGCGGAAGGCAGGTTCTTGCCGAGATCGAAGGCGCCCATCGGCAATACGAGCGCCGTCAGGTAGGGAAAGCGCCGCGTGTAGGCGTCGGCCTGCGAGAAATCGAAGAACTGCACGTTCGGCGTGCGGTAAAGCTTGCCCATGACCGCGGGCTGCGCGGAATCACCGGCAAGAAACGCCGCGTCCACCTTGCCGGAGACGAGCGCCTGTGCGGCGTCGTCGCCGGAAAGCGGCAGCAGCCGGGTCGCGCCGCCGGGCTCGATGCCGTTCGCCTTGAGAAGCGCGAGCGCCAGTTGACGCGTGCCGCTGCCCTCGGCGCCGACCGCGAGCCGCTGGCCCTTGAATTCGGAGAGCCGCGTGACCGTCGGGCCGTGATAGAAGATCGCGAGCGGCACATACGACACGCTGCCAAGCGACATCAACCCATTGCTGGCCATGCCCGGCGCGATGCCGTCCTGCACGAAGGCGACGTCGACATTCGAGTTCGGGTCCGACAACCGTTTCAGGTTTTGCAGTGAGCCTTCGGAGGGCAGCACGTTTAACGTGATCCGGTTGCGCGCCAGAATCTCCTTGTATTTCTGGGCGGCATTCCAGAAGGTGCTGCCCTGCGGGCCGGCGCTGATGGTCAGCGTGCTCGGCGGCGCGGGCTGGATCAGGCGTACGGCGACCCAGATCGCCGCCGCGGCGATCAGCAGGATCGGTCCGAACGACACGGCGAGATCGCGCCACGAGATCGCGACAAACCGGGCGACGAGGCGGGTGGGGCGTTTGCGGCCGGTGGCTGGCTTCATCGGATGACGGGGCGGCTACGGTCGAAGGTGAACTGGATGGCGGCGCTGCGCGTGGCGCCGATGGTACCTGAGATTGCCGCGCCGGCGGAACGCGCGGCCGCGGCGGGCGCCGAGAAAGCGGTAACAAAAAGTGACGACGGCGCACGCCATTCACGCCCGCGCGCATCCCATCCGACTAAACCCTTTGCGCTTCTGGCCCGGCTAGATTAAATTGTGCATCGCTGCCGCGAACACAGGTTTCGCGCGGCGCGACCCGGCACGGCACACAAGAACCGGGCGCGTCGGCGGATATCGCGGCTCGCCGGTTTCCATACCGCACTGCATGCGCGTTGTCGTCATCGCATGCGGCACATGGCAGCCGGCCTCTCTTTGCCTCTCGCATCTCGTGTCGCAGCCACAGCCGGCCAGTGCCTCGCCGCGCGCCTCGTCGCGTCCGGCTTTTTGGGCAGGGCCGCAGGTAGTCGTAACGAAGCCGCTTATTCAAGCGGTCCAATATGAAGCTAAGGAGAGAAGAAACATGAAATCGGTCGGTTTTCTGAAGACGCTGGGCTCGGTGGTGGCAATGGTGGTGGCATGCAATGTCTATGCTCAGGCAAGCGATGCAACGGCAACGGGCACGACTGCCGCCCCCGCCGCCAGCGCGAAGGCGAGCAAGAAGGCCAATAGCCAGCTCGGTCGCAAGGTGCGCGCCGCCATCTCGAAGGCGCAGGGCGTCGACGTGTCGAACATCTCCGTGCGTGCCCGCGGCGGCGCAGTGACGCTGACGGGTTCGGTGCCCGACCAGGGGCAGATCGACGCGGCCGGCGAGGCAGCCAAGGGCGTCGCGGGCGTGACGTCGGTGTCGAACAAGCTGACGGTGATGCAGCAGTAAGAACGGCAAGCGGGTGCGGCGCGAAGCCCGCCGCAACGGCGCACTGAGCGGCAGGCAAGCCGCGCCGAAGCCGGCAGTTCGGGCGGCTTGGCACGCGCCATGCGCCGTGTCGATGCAGGTGAAAAAGCCCCGGCCTTTGCGCCGGGGCTTTTTTGTTTTCTGCCACGCGATTATTGACGGATTATTGACGCGGCGATGATGACATCAGTCCGATGCCTGCCCGCCCGGCCCCGCCGGGCGCCGTTATCCGACTGTGCGGGACGACACATTTCTGCCGCCGCGCGAAGCGTACTGTGTGCATGAAGACAGGAGTCATCGCCATGCAAACCACGGTTCTGCGCTATACCGACCTGCCCATCGGCGACCGGGCCGCCTTCGAGCTCGTCTGCGCGCGGCACGGCTTCGCGCCCGCGCATTTCGACGTCAGCATCCACGCGGATTCCGCCGATTCCACCCATGAGCGTCTTGTCACTGTACGGCGCGGCGGCTGGGCACAGTCCTATTATGACCACCACGGCCAGTGGGTCAGACAGTTCGAAGCCGATCTGACCTGCCGTTTTTTCAAGTGACGTCGACGGGCGCGGCTCGCGCTAGGCCACCACGAGCCGCAGGCCGACCAGCGTGAGCGTGGCGGCAAGCAGGTTGCGCAGCAGCGCATCCGGCGCGCGCGTGGACAGCATGCTGCCCACCGCGATACCCGGCAGCGAGCCGATCAGCAGCGACAACAGCATCGACCAGTCGACCGAGCCGAGCAGCCAATGGCCCGCGCCGGCGAGCAGCGTGAGCGGCACCGCGTGCGCGATGTCCGAGCCGACGATGCGCATGGTCGGCAGCATCGGATAAAGCAGCAGCAACACCGTCACGCCGATTGCGCCGGCACCCACCGAGGTGAGCGATACCAGCATGCCGAGCACGGCGCCCGTCAGCATGGTGAGGGCAAGCGTGCGTCCCTGGCTCGGGGGGCGCCGGCGGTGAGCGCCCAGCGCCGCGAGTTGCGGGCGGAACACGAGCGCCACGGCCGTGACGAGCAGCGCGGCGCCGAGCACCAGCTGGATCAGCCGGCTCGCGCCCGGC
Organism: Paraburkholderia phenoliruptrix; assembly: GCF_047325075.1. Taxonomy (NCBI): domain Bacteria; kingdom Pseudomonadati; phylum Pseudomonadota; class Betaproteobacteria; order Burkholderiales; family Burkholderiaceae; genus Paraburkholderia; species Paraburkholderia phenoliruptrix. Next base: position 3,944,138 of record NZ_CP168531.1, on the reverse strand, counting down.
GTGTCCATGCCGTAGCGGTGCAACAGCAGCAGCGTGACCGTGGCCGCCGGGACGCTGCCGGCGGCAAGCCGCAGCGTCACCTGCCAGTCGACGGAACCTTTCAGGCCGTGGACGAGCGTGCCGGTCGCCTTGGTGGCGGCCGCGTAGAGCAGGTCGGTGCCGACCGCCGTCGCCGGATGGACGTTAAAGAGCAGCACCAGAATCGGCGTCATCAGCGAGCCGCCGCCCACGCCAGTCAGGCCGACCAGAAAGCCGACGAACAGGCCGGAGACGGAATACAGCAGATCGATATGCGGAAGAGCCATTGAAGGGACCGCGGGCGGTCGGTGGATTGACAGTTAGGGCACGGGCGGCGCGCGCGTGCCTCGACCGCCGACACGGGGCGGAAACGGCAAGAAAGGCGGCGCCCGGCGCGGCGAAAGCCGCTATTGTCGCAAAACTGAAGCCCGGGCGTACGGAATGCGCAGAAGCGCGAACGTCGCGGCGGTTTTCGCGCGACGCAGCGCTCAAAGCGCGCGGCGAATCTCCACGACGCCGAACGCCGCCAGCATGACGCCGACGAACCGGTCGATGGCAAGCCGCAACTTGCTGCCGATCGCATGGCGCGCAAGCGACACGACGGTCACGAGGAAGCACCACCACGCAATCGAGCCGCAGAATACGCCGCCCACCGTGGTGAGCGCGATCGCCGACGAAAACGCGCCGCGCGGTGCCAGTGTGGTGAAGAGCGCGGCGAACATGATGACCGTTTGCGGGTTGGTCAGCGTGAGCAGCAGGGAGCTCGCGTAGGCACGCAGCGCGCCCGCGCGGCCTACTTGCGCGAGCTTGCCATTGCCGTTGCCGTTCTGTTCGCCGTCGGCCGTTTCCGCGGGCGCTTTCTGCAGCAGCGTGCGCACGCCGAGATACAGCAGAAACAGCCCGGCGAGCAGGTGCAGCGGCCGGTCGTAGGCCAGCATGAACTGCGAAATGCCGACGAGGCCGAGCGCCGCGATCAGGCCGTAGAATGCATCGCCGCTCGCAATGCCGAGCCCGATGGCAAGACCCGCGCGCGGACCGCCCGTCAGCGTGCGGCGAATGCAGAGCATGCCCATGGGGCCGACCGGCGCGGCAATCGCGAGGCCGACACCGGCGGCGGTGAAAAAGAGGCTCGTCATGGACATGGCGGGTTCCGTTGGCGTGTTGTGATGGCTTGTGTGTACCGGCTGCCGCAAGCACCGCCCAGCATAGCCACAGCCGGTCCCGCGAGCAAGCCGGGCGCCGCGCGTTCGGAATTTACCGTGGATACCCTGGGATCGTGCCGCATGGCGCCGGCCGCCGCGCGTCCTCGGGCATAATTTTCCGCACTTCAATTTGAGGAGCCGCGCGCATGTGGCAGATCGATCAGGTGACGTTGCGCTTGTTCATCGCCGTGTGCGAGGAAGGCACGATCGCGCGCGCCGCCGAGCGCGAGTTCATTGCGCCGTCGGCGGTCAGCAAGCGGCTCGCCGATCTCGAAGCGCTCGTCGACGTCGCGTTGCTCTCGCGCAGTCAGCGCGGCGTGCGGCCCACCGCCGCCGGCGAGGCGCTCTTGCGGCACGCGCGGCTCATCATGCGCGGCCACGAGCGGCTGCAGGCCGAGCTGAGCCAATTCGCGGCCGGCGCGCGCGGGCATGTGCGCGTGCTGGCGAATGTCTCGTCGATGGTGGAATTTCTGCCCGAGGCGTTGTCCGAGTTCCTGAAAGCCAATCCGCAGATTCGCGTGGATGTGGAAGAGCGCGTGAGCGCGGAGATCGTGCGCGGGCTCGAGGAAGGCGTCGCCGATCTCGGCATTTGCCGCGATGTCGTGTCGATGGGCAGTCTGGAAGCGCTGCCGTACCGCGCCGACCATTTGGCGCTCATCGTGCCGCGCGGCCACCCGCTTGCCGCCGAGGCCAGCATCGGCTTCGAGCAGTCGCTCGCCTTCGACCATCTCGGGCTGGCTTCGAATGCGTCCGTCAATGCGCTGATGCAGCGTATCGCGGCCGAGAAAGGGCGCGAGCTCAACTACCGCACCTACGTCTCGACGTTCGACGCCGCCTATCGCTTCATCCAGGCCGGCCTCGCGGTGGCGATTCTGCCGGCGGAGGCGCTGCCCCGCCACGCCGCCGACGAATACGGCATCGTCGCCGTGCCGTTACGCGAGGCGTGGGCGGAGCGGCGCTTCGTGATCTGCGTGCGCGACCGCGGCGCGCTGACGCTGGCCGCATCGCATCTGCTCGATCATTTGCTGCGCGGGGCTTAAGCGCTCGCGCCGTCTTTGCGGTTCGCGTGTTCGCGCGTCTTCTGAAAAGCCCTTAAGGGTTTCCCCTTTGTGACGGCGCATGCCCGTCCCGCTTGCCTTGCGGGCCATCGTCAACGGCGATGGAGTGCTTCGTCAACGCAGACTTTGCCAGGCGGCCGCGCGCAGGCACGCTGTAATCCGTGCTTCATTTCCCCGCAATTTCCGCAGGATTCAAACCATGAGTGATATGAGGGAGCGCGTCGTCGTGACCGAAGTCGGCATGCGCGACGGTCTGCAAAGCATTGCGCGAACCATGCCCACCGAATTCAAGCGGCGCTGGATCGACGCCGCGTATGCCGCCGGCGTGCGGCATATGGAAGTGGCGTCCTTCGTGCCGGCGAAGCTGTTGCCGCAAATGGCCGACGCCGACGAGGTCATCGCCCACGCGCTCGGCTATGAGGACCTGATCGTCACGGCGCTCGTCCCCAACCTGAAGGGCGCGCAGCGCGCGCTCGAAGCGGGCGTGCACCGGATCGTCGCGCCGATTTCCGTGAGCACCGCGCACAGCCTCGCGAACGTGCGCAAGACGCCGGCTGAAATGATCGACGCCTTCGCGGCAATGCGCGAGGCAATCGACAGCGCGGCGAGCCATGCGTCAGATAGAGCCGCGCGGCGCGTGCAATTGATCGCCGGTTTGTCGACGGTATTCGGCTGCACGCTGCAAGGCGCGGTGCCTTACGAGGACATCGCTGCGATCGCGCGCGCCGCCGTGCATGCAGGCGCCGATGTCATCGCGCTCGGCGACACCACCGGTGAAGCGACGCCGCGCCAGGTCGGCGAGATCATCGAACTCGTGCGCGGCGTGGCCGGCGAGAAGCTGCGCTCGCTGCATTTTCATGACACGCGCGGGCTCGGTCTCGCGAATACGCTGATCGCGCTGCAACACGGCATTCGTGAATTCGACGCGTCGCTCGCCGGGCTCGGCGGCTGCCCGCACGCGCCTGGCGCGACCGGCAACGTGAACACCGAAGACCTTGTCTTCATGCTCGACAGCATGGGTTACGAGACGGGCATCGACCTGACGCATCTTATCGCGTCGCGCGACGTGCTCGCCGACGCCTTGCCGGGCGAGCCGCTGTACGGCTATCTCGCGCGCGCCGGTGTGCCGAAGCAGTTTGAGCGCTCGCCAGCCATTGAACCCTCATCTCCTTCCTGCTCGCAGGTGCTGCAATGAACGCCTCTTCTTCTACCGTGACTTCCGCTTCCGACGCGCCGCAAACCGCCTTGCCGCTGGCCGGCATTCGTGTGATCGAGCTCTCGCATATGGTGATGGGCCCGACTTGCGGAATGATTCTCGGCGACCTCGGTGCCGAAGTCATCAAGGTCGAGCCGCCGCGCGGCGACGGCACGCGCCGTTTGCTCGGCACCGGCGCGGGCTTTTTCCGCACTTTCAATCGCAACAAGAAGAGTGTCGCGCTCGATCTCGACACCGAAGCGGGACTCGCCGCGCTGCATGAACTTGTCGATACCGCCGATGTGTTCGTCGAGAACTTCAAGCCTGGCCGCATGGCGAGCCTCGGTCTCGACTATGCGTCGCTGCGCGAGCGCAATCCGAAACTGATCTACGTATCGCACAAGGGCTTTCTGAACGGGCCGTACGAGCATCGGCTCGCGCTCGACGAAGTCGTGCAGATGATGGCGGGCCTCGCCTATATGACAGGCCCGGTAGGCCGTCCGCTGCGTGCCGGCAGTTCGGTCAACGACATCATGGGCGGCATGTTCGGCGCGATCGGCGTGCTCGCCGCGCTGCACGAACGGCATGCGAGCGGGCGCGGCAAGGAAGTGCAGAGCGCGCTCTTCGAGAACTGCGTGCTGCTGTCTGCGCAGCACATGCAGCAATATGCGGCGACCGGCGTTGCACCGGCGCCGATGCCTGAGCGCATCAGCGCATGGGCCGTCTACGACGTGTTCACGCTCGCCAACAACGAGCAGATGTTCATTGCCGCGACCGGCGACGGTCAATGGCGCGCGTTGTGCGGCATTCTCGGCCGCGCGGATCTGCTCGCCGACCCGCGTCTCGCGACCAACAACGACCGCGTGCTCGCGCGCGCGTGGCTGTTGCAGACGCTCGGCGAAACGCTGCGCCAATTCGAGGGCGCCGCGCTCGTGCCGCAATTCGAGCGCGACCATATTCCGTTTGCGTCGATCGTGAAGCCCGAAGAACTGTTCGACGATCCGCATCTGAACGAAAGCGGCGGCCTCGCGCGTCTCACGCTCGAGGACGGCAGCGAAACCGCCATGCCCTTGCTGCCCATTTCGATCGACGGCGCGCGTTTGCAGCCGCGTCAACCGATTGCGAAGATCGGCGAGCACACGGCAGAGGTGCTGCGCGAGCTCGGTTACGACGAGGCGCGGATTGCAGCCGTCACATCGGCGCCGAGCGGTTCGGCTCAGATGCCGCGCGAAGCCGCCTGAGCGGGCGGCTTGGCGGGCGCGGCTCGTGTCGCGCATGAGATCAATCAGGTTCATCCGGCGAGAGACCGGCATTCAAGGAGACAGACGATGAAGTCGTCGAATCAAACGGTATATGCAACAGCGCTCGGCGATGCCGGCGCGCTTGGCGTGCCGGCGGGCGCGGGCGCGTCGGCGGGCAGCCGTGCCGAAGACATCGCACTGGGCGGCGCGCGCATTTCGGCGCGGCTCGACCGCCTGCCTGCCACGCGTTCCATCTGGAAGCTCGTCATGTTGCTGAGCCTCGGGCTCTTTTTCGAACTGTATGACCTGATGTTCTCCGGCTACATCGCGCCGGGACTCGTGAAGAGCGGCATTCTTACCGCGACGACGCATGGCCTCTTTGGCACGAGCGGTGTCGCGAGTTTCATTGCCGCGCTGTTTGCAGGCCTCTTTATCGGCACCGCCGCGTGCGGTTTTCTCGCCGACCGCTTCGGGCGGCGCGCCATCTTCACGTGGTCGCTGCTGTGGTACACCGCGGCCAACATCATCATGGCGTTTCAGGACACGGCGCTCGGGCTCAACGTGTGGCGCTTCATCGCGGGCATCGGCATTGGCGTGGAGATCGTGACGATCGGCACGTACATCTCCGAGCTCGTGCCGAAGCACGTGCGCGGCCGCGCTTCTGCTTGCTCGCAGGCGGTGGGCTTCTGCGCGGTGCCGATCGTCGCGTTCTTATCGTATCTGCTCGTGCCGCATCAGTACTTCGGTCTCGACGGCTGGCGTCTCGTCGTGCTGACGGGGGTGGTGGGCGCGGTCGTCGTATGGTGGATTCGCCTTGGCTTACCGGAAAGCCCACGCTGGCTCGCGCAAAAAGGCCGTATCGACGAGGCCGACGCGATCATGACGCGGCTGGAAGCGCGGGTCGAGCGCGAATACGGACACGCACTGCCCGCACCCGCTGTGCCCGAGCCGGTGCGCGCACGCGCCGCTTTCCGCGATCTGCTCGCGCCGCCGTATCGCAAGCGCACGCTGATGCTGATCATCTTTCACGTGTTCCAGACAATGGGCTACTACGGCTTCGCCAACTGGATCCCGACGTTGCTGATCAAGCAGGGCATCACGGTCACGACGAGTCTGATGTACGCGAGCATCATCGCGGTGGCCGCGCCGCTCGGGCCGCTGCTCGGTTTGCTGATTGCGGACCGCTTCGAGCGCAAGACGGTGATCGTCTGCATGGCTGCGGTCAATGTGGTGTGTGGCCTCCTGTTCAGCCAGGCGCGCGAGACGGTGTTGCTCGTGAGTCTCGGCGTGTGCCTCGTGCTCGCCGGCAATATCATTTCGTACAGCTATCACGCGTATCAGGCCGAGCTCTTTCCCACCAGCATCCGCGCGCGCGCCGTCGGTTTCGTCTATTCGTGGAGCCGTCTCTCGGCGATGTTCTCCGCGTTCGTGATCGCGGGATGTCTGAGGGAGTTTGGCGTGAACGGCGTGTTCGCCTTCATTTCCAGTGCCATGGTGATCGTCATGCTCGCGATCGGCACGCTGGGCCCGAAGACGAGCGATATCGCGCTGGAAGATATTTCGAAGTAGCGCGGGTTGTGCGCCGCGTCGTCCAGGCGCGCTGTTGCACGCGTCGATGTCTTTATTGCCGGGATGCGTCCATGGCGAGGCGCGAAGCGTCAAAACGATCGGCAAGATTTGCTTTGTTCGTATCTTTGCTGAATGTGCTGTCGCGCCCGTATTTTTCGGCTGCGGCGCGCGCGGTTTCGGTGAGAAAGAGGATGGCTGACTGCCGCGTCGGCGAGATTCGCATTCTGAGTGGGCGATACCGCTCATTCGTAAGCCGAAGAAGTCTTGGCCTTGGCGCAAATTTGCAGGATGTTGGGTGTAACGTTTTCCGGCGACGGTTGACGCCGCATCGGCGAGTCGCGGGTTTCGGAAACGACGCGCGTTAAATGCGCGCCACATACCAACTATCGGATGAGGGCGTCGAGTGAGCCGTTGCTCACGAGGGCGGCTTATCCTGCCGCCGCAAGGCGGGCGGTCATCAGAGAGATAAATCGTGAGGATTCTTCAACTGGTTCACGCACCACGATTGTCCGGGGCAGAAGTACTCGTAAAAGGTCTTGCCATTCACCATCAGCGCGCCGGGCACGAAGTCTGTATGACGTCGCTGCTGCCGCAGCAGGACGATTTCGTCGATATTCGCGCCGAGCTCAATGCAGCCGGCGTCATGTGCCGTTTTCCTTCGGTGCGGCATGGCCGGGTAGGCAAACTCGTGCACCTGTACCGCGTGGTACGCGAGTTCCGCCCGGATTTCATCATCGCGCACGCGACGCTTGCTGCGTTGTATGTGCGTCTTCTGCCGGTGCAGACGCCTATTGCATGGGTCATGCACTCGGGCGTCAACGACTTCGAAAACGGTGCGCTCAAGCGCGCCGAGCGCCTGCTGTCGCGGCGGGCCAGTGCCATTATCGGCGTCTCGCAGCAGAACATTGACGACTACATGCGCGAGATCGGCAGGCATCCGTCGATGGTTGTGATTCCTAATGGAGTGGACGCGTCGCTCTTTGCCGCGCACGATACCGCGCCCGCGCGGGACAGCGCCGTGCCGTCGAAGCAGATCGTTCAGCTTGGCCGCTATATAGAAGGGAAGAGCCAGCTGGACACCGTCCGCGCGTTCGAACGCGTGTTGCAGGTCGAGCCGGACGCGCGGTTGCTGCTGTGCGGCGTGGTCGAAGAGCTCGACTATCACCGGGCGGTCGTGGCGCTTGTCAGGCAGCTGGGTCTGGAAAGCAAGGTCGGCGTCTGCGGGCCGCGCTCGGACGTCGCCGCGGTGCTGCGCGCGTCGCGCGTCTTTGCGATGCCCTCGCGTTTCGAAGCACAGAGTATCGGTTTTCTCGAGGCGCTGGCCTCCGGCATTCCGGTCGTGGCTAACCGGATTCCGTCGTTCGGTTTCGCGAGCAACTTCGCGGGCGTTAGTCTCGTCGACACGACCGACGTCGAAGCGTATGGCCACGCGCTCGTCAACGCGCTCCACACGCCGCGCGCGCATCGGCAACTCGCCGGTTATACGCTGCACGATACCGCTGACCGTTATATGTCGATTGTGCGCAAGTTTGCCGAGCCGCTGCGGATCTCGGCCTGAACGTTTCGGCCGGCCGCGCGCGGGCTATGGCGCGAGCCGGTCGATCCTCACCGTCTCCGAGAAGAGCCCCGGCAGTTCGCCCAGATCCTGTGGCGTACCGAGTGCAAAGCCGTTTGTCAGCGGATAGCGCAAGAGCGCGGGAGCACCGCCTGTGAAGTAAAAGTCGCCAAGCGTGGCGTCCACTCTGCGGTACAGCACGAGTGCGGCGCCGTTTTTGTCGCGCACATAGGCCGGGAACACGTCGGACCACGACATGCCGCGCAGCGAAGCGACGTGAACGGGTTCGGCCGTTGGGTCGGCCATGTTGAGCGCGGCGATGTCGATCTGTGCGTCGGCGTCCGTGCCGTCAAGCCGCGGCGTGAGCAGCATGAGCGTGTCGCGATCGTCGCCGTGCAGCGATGCGACCGCCGTCTTCACGAAACCGGGCATGAAGTTGCGCGGCAACATCCTGCGTTCGCCGATGGTCATGCGAAGATTGTCGTTGCTGATGAGCGTGAGCGAGACGCGCTCCTGCACCGTCTCCAATGCGGCGAGCGACGCGCGCGAGCCTGAGTTGCCGAATGGCAGCAATGTGGCGTTCTGCGCGAGCCCCTTGGCCTCGGCAACCAGCACCGGCGCGACGGCCGCATCCGCTGTTCCGTTCGACGATGCGATCCATAGATCGAGTCCGCTATCGGCGCGCTTCTGGGCGATCAGCACGCCGGCCCGATGTGCGCCGGTGAAGTCCGCGGCCACGTATTGCTGCGTCAGCTCGGGCTTGAATGCGGGGCTCGTTTGCAGCCACAGGCGCGGCGCGTCGAAATGGCCGCCGGTGCTGCGCAGCAGCCAGAATGCGGTGCCGTTTGCGCGCGCGGTCACGATCATCAGGTCCGCTTTGCCGTCGCCGTCGAAGTCGCCCAATAGAAAGCGCGCGCTGTCAAAGCAGAGCTTGACGCCTGAGCAACTCGGCGCGGTGGCGCGCGGATCGAATGGGACAGATGCTGCATACCACAGCGCCGGCGGTTTGGTCTCGCCAAGCGCCGCGGCGTAGACGTTGAATCCGGGCCCGTCGTGCTGCCGCTGCACATAGACGGCAGACGGCTCACCCGTTCCCGTGACGTCGCCATACATGGCCGTGGCGAGCCGCAGGTCGTTTGCCTGGATGCGCTGTGTCGTGGCCCAGCGATAGCGCGTGGTGAGCCCCGTACAGCCGCGCATGGTCAGCTTGCCGCCGTTTTCGCCCAGGCAGTGACGCATCGGCGTGTAGACGAGGCCGAAGTCCCACGGCGTCCAGCGCTGCGCGAGATCCCATTGATCGCAGCTTTCCGGGCGCAGATAACCGTCGCGTTCCGCGATGCATTGCGACGTGGCCACACTCACGAGCGCCGCGTTACGCGCGTTGCCGGGATAGACCGTGAGCGGTTCCCATCGCCATTGCTGCGCAGGCGATCCGTTGCAGGCGGCGAGCGCAGGCGGCTGGCCGCTCACGCTCGCGGTTACGCAGCGGTTCGTCGCCACATTAAATAGCCTGATGGGACGCGCGACGAAATCCGGCACGCCGCGATCGCTTCGGTCCGCGAAGGCATAGCGTCGCGCGATCCAGTTGCCGTCCCATTGGAACTCGCCGAACACGTGCGAGGACTCGCTTCCGTCGATCGAAAAGTAGCTCGCCACGATATCGCGCTTGCGCTGCACCTCGGCAGCGGGGAGGTTGCCGGGCCAGCCGCCTGTCGGATAGGTCACGTGATAGACGATCGGCACGCTTTTACCGAGCGTCTGCGCGACATGACGCGTGATGCGCGCCGCGTAGATGTGATCGGGGTGCTCGATAAATGGTACGGTGTCCGGATTAAGTGTGTAGATCTGCGAGGCCTTGGCGAGTATCTCCCGCAAGGTGGCGGACAACGCATCCCGGTCATATTTCACGCGGGCCGAGCCGTCTGCGTTCATCGGATAGGTGGACAGCGTCGCGTGCTGTTCCCATAGCAGGCCGAGCGGCTCGCGGCCGCCGCGCACGCCGCCGCCCGGCAGCCGCACTTCGAGCAGGCGAACCTGTGGTCTCGCCTTCAGAACCATTTCGTGGACGAGCTTGCCGGCAATCTGAACGTTCGATTCATTCCAGACATCGGGCACGCCTGCCATGCGCGCGTAGGCGAGCCGCGAGGCCCGCTCGCGCGTCAGCACATAGGAGAAGTTCGCGCCGTTCGCGCCGCCGATCAGGTGCACGGTGGTGATGCACCATCCGGCATCGAGGCGCTCGGTGATTGCCGGGTCGACGAACAGCAAGTCGTCGTCGAGATGCGCGACGACTGTGACGAGCGTGCCCGCGCTGCAATTCGCGGCGCGCGCGCCCGCCGCAAACGCGGCCAGAAAAAATGCCGCGATGAGCGCAGTGCAGGCCCCCCGAACAAAACTGGCCGCCGATGGTCGCATGTGGATTCGAGCCGTCATGGTGGGCTCGATCATACTGCAATCATCTGACGATCCACGTTGCCGCGGTAACACTGCGCGAGAGCATTCAGGCGGGCCGCTTGCGCATGTGCCGCGGCATCGTCAACGGAAGTAGGCTTTGGTGTTGTCGTGTACGTCGTCGCGCGCGACCAGCTCCGCCGGCGTGAGCCACAGGTAGTCGCTGTGTTGATCGGGCCGGCCGAGCCGCTCGCTGTCCGCGAGCGAGAACGCGTAAGCCAGCACGATGTAATGTGTCGACACGCCAGGCTCGCCTGCGAAATTGTCGCTGTAGTGGTGTTCGAATACGCCCTCGAACCGGGCAGACGCGCGCGCGAGCTTCGCCACGCCGAGCTCGGCGTCGGCGATGCGCGAGAACGCGGCATCGAGCGTTTCGTCCTTCAGAATGCGCCCACCTGGGACGAACCATGTCCCGCGCGCGGGCCGGTTACGGCGATGGCCGATCAGAATGCGTCCGTCTGCATCACTAACGATCAGATCGATCGCCACGAGCGGCGTCAGACGAACAACGTCTAGAAAGTCGAGCTCCGTCAGCATGTCGGTTCCTGAGCGAGGGCGTCGTGCCTGGCGGTGTTTGCGTGGCGGCAGCCGCTAATAGTCGCCGCGGTTGTCGTCGTCGCGAGTCAGCTTGTCCGCCACGTAAGCGATCAGCAGCAGGAGCACGACCGTGCCGGCTGCCGCGAACACAAACGCGCCGATAATCGCCCCGACAATCGCGGCCAGCACCAGCATGATCCATCCAACGCTGTTCATCGGGCGGCTCCAGCGCGTCGATACAGATGCTAATTTCAGCGGTCCGGACTTTCTGTGCGCTACCTAGCTATTGCGCCGCGCGCGCCGGCAGGCGACTTGCCGGCAGACGGCGGCATGGGTTCGGGCACCTGGCGGGCGACATAGCCTTCCGGCGTCGTCACGGCGTCCTTGAATACCTCTGTGTTGTTCGACACGACGTAGAGAGGGGTAGGTGACAGCTTCACGCTCGCCAGGCCGTCGCGGTACGGTACTGGCGTCGCGTTGCCCATCATGTCGAGCGCCGTGACGGTGCCGCTCGTGCCCGGAGCGTCGACACGTAATCGATATTCGGCGCTTTGCCCCGCGTTAAAGCCGGTTTTAGCGCTCCACTTGTCGTTGTCGTGAATCCACAGCGCGGTGACGATCTTGCCGCCGCCGAGCCTCTGAAATACATAGCCATACACGCCTTTTGGCAGACCCTTGAGCGGGCCGAGCGTCGTCGTGCCGTCGACTATGCGCGTCATGGCCGCCACCGCGAGCGCGGCGGGCTTGGGGCTGATGCGTGACGGGCCGTAGGCGCCTTTGTCGTGCTCGAGTTCGAAGAAAATGCCGTAGCCCGGCGCGGCGTCCGGCATATCGGCGAGGTAGAACACATAGGTCATGTCGGCGCCCTCGCCGAGCAGGATCAGATGCGTGCGCGCGACGACCGCGGCTTGCGCATACAGCACATCGGCGCCCGGATAATGCTTGCCGTACGACTCGCCGATGTCGTAGCTGATGCCCGTTTCAGTGACAAAGAGCGGCGCGCCGGGTTTCAGGTATTGCCGCAGTTCATGGCGCAAGGCGCGCATGGAAGAAGCGAGCGCGCCCGGCACGGTGCCCTCATTGCGCGTGTCGGTTGCGCGTTCCGGCGGATGAGACGGCGTCGTGCCGATGTCGTAATAACCGTGCACCGTCATGCCATCCATATAGCGGCCGATGCCAAGCGGACCCAGGTGGCGCATCCACGTCACATTGCCTTGCACGGACGAATACGTGAGACCCATCACCACCGCATGCGGGTCCGTCTGATGGATGCCTTCCCACACGGCCTTGTACATCGCGATGAAATTGGCGTCGCTGTCGCGCCATGGCAATCCGCCGTCCGCGTCCGGCTCCCACGTCACCTGGTAATAGTTGTCGCGCTGCTTCGGGAAGTAGGTGGTGCGGACGCGGTTCGATTCCGCGCCGACCTTCGCCATGTAATCCTTCATCTGCGAAAGGGAAACCGGTGCATAGCTGTGGGTCTCCTTCGCCGTCGGGCTCGCCCATTTGGGAATGCCGTCGAGCTGAATGAGGCGCATGATGTCGCCGCGCTGCAAGTACGGCGTGAGCTGTTGGGTCGCGGGATCGAACGTGCCGGGCCTGTCGGGCTCTTCCATGTACCAGTTGCGGTTGTCGTTGACCCAGGTGAGACCGAGCGCGGTATAGACCGGCCGATAGCCGTCGCCGTCGCAGCAATGCTGGCCGGGCGCGAGGTAGGCGGTGCCCTGGCCGCCGAACCGGTGCAGATCTTCATAGGGAAAGCGCACGGCGGGCAATGTGGCTGCGGTATCGGGCAGCACGCCGAAGGTGGCGATGCCCGCGGGCCGCGTGCCGCGCGATTCCAGCTGACCATGCGCACGTTCAAGCGACGCCGACACGGCGAAATAACCCGCTACTGTGGACGTGCAACTGAGCGCCGACGATAGGGCGCCCGCTGCGACATTAAAACTGCCGCTTGCGCGCACAACATTCCACGTGTCGCGTATCTGCCAGTCAAGCGTGTCGCTTTGCGGCGCGCGCGTGGTGATGACGAGGCCGAACGGCTTCGATGCGGCAAAGAGGCGCGTGCCGTCGCCCGGCGTGTCGGCTTCGATCAGATCGCCGGACGGCGCGGCGCGCGTTTGCGAGGAAGGTGCGGAGCAGCGCAGGCTCCGGCCCACGGCTTCGGCTTGTTGCCGTGCCTCGGACACCTTCGCGTCGACACGTACGGACGATGCGCCGGCCGCCGCCGCGTTGCCTTGAACAGCGGGGACGCAGAGCGCGGCGGCGGCGACGGCGGCCCGCCATACGCGCGCGCGCATCGCGAACTGGCCTACAATGCTTCGCACTCCGCGATGTTTGTTTGAATCCGACATGTATTCCCCCGTGACGTTCGCGGCGCGTCTTGACGCACGAACGTCGTCAAACGGCTAGATCACCAGGCGCAAGCCGCCTGAGTGTAGTGTCCGTCGCCATATCTTGCGGAAAGCGCATAGTGCTTTTCGGCAATCTTATGGCGGTTTCTGACCGCCCTCCAGCGTGGTCTTATCGGCGGCGGGTCCGTCAATTGCGCTGTCTTCTTAACTGCGGTTATTGCGATGTTTCAGGACTGAAACATTAATCGCCGTATTTATATTGAATGCACCCAATAAGAACAAATTAAATAACTGAAAGGCTCCGTAAAGTGCCTATATTAGACACTGCTTCGTGTAATTGAAGCAGGCGGTTTCTATCGTCAGCCGAAACCCGCGCGGCAAGTTCCACGGGAAAGATCGGCCGCCGGGAGACATTATCTGTTAAATGGCGCATGACAGGTAAAAACCGCTTTGTATGTCGCCCTTCGACATGTGGATTGAATTGTAACCGCCCTTTTTTGAGTAGCGATGCAGTGTGCGGTGGCGAACGAAATCGGCATTGGGTTTGCACTAACATTCGCACAACGCCAATTCAATGATATGCGGAATCGGCAATTAATTCGGTGCAATCCGGTGGCGGCAGAATATTGCCGAAAATGCACCGGCCAGCCACTCCCGTCAATGCGCCAACATGTCAGCACTATCGGTCATGGCGGCTAAATACTTGACGGCTCGTGGCTATGATGCACTGCTCAGAGGTCGGCCCGGTGAGGCCGTTGATGGTGAAAGTAAATCCGTTTCCGGTGAGGATAGCTATGACCTGCGCGAGTCTCGAGTCTTCCATGCTGCGTTGGGTGCATGCACCGAACAAAGGCATGCGTCGCATCGCGATCCTGATGTTCAACGACTGCTCGCTGCAAGGTGCTGGCGTCGTAGCCGAAGTGTTTCAGGCGGCGAATGAACTGGCTTCCTCGAGCGCGAGCGGCTGTTCCTACGACGTCTGTTTCCTCTCGGCCGACGGCGGCATGGTGACTTCGTCGTCGGCTCTCAGAGTGTGGACGGACGGACTCGACGCAAGACATTACAGCGGCTTTGACGCGTTGTACGTAGCCGGCGGCAAAGGCGCAATTGCCGCTGCGAGGGACGAACGGCTGATCGCCTGGTTGCGCCGCGTGCGGCACAACACCGGAATGATCCGCCCGATCGCGGAAGGCCGCGCGCTGCTCGATGCCGCCTATGTGCCGGATGCACAGGAGAGCCAGGCATTGCAGGAGTCGTCGAAAGCATCCCGCCAGGCCGAGCAGACCGCGGATGCAGGCGATCGCCTCGAGTCGATGCGAAGCGCGCTCGCGATGATCAAGCGCGACCTGGGCGCCGCGACCGCGCGCACGGTGGCGGAGCGCCTGCTCGCCGATTCGTGCTCGAACCTCGCGCCGCTTCTGAGCGAAGACGGGGCGCTCACGCCGGGTGACAAGGTGCGGGCCGCCGCCCGGTGGCTGCAGGAAAACTGCCAGCAATCGATTTCGATTGCAGACGCCGCGCAGTTTGCGGCGATGAGCGAACGCAACTTCCTGCGCCGCTTCAAGATGGAAATGGGCATCACGCCCTCGAGTTTTTTGCTGCATGAGCGCCTTGCCGTGACATGCAGCCTGTTGACTGAATCTGAATTGCCGGTCGACAAAATTGCGCGCCGCACCGGCATGGGCAACGGCGATCGGCTCGCCAAGGTGTTCCGCAAACGCATGAGGATCTCGCCTACCGAGTTCCGGATACAGAGCCGCCGCATGGTGGGCCAGTAGCGTCGACGGGGCCAGCCGGAGGCCGCTCGCTGCACGCGGTCTCCGGCGTCTGTTCTGGTGGTTTCAAAGCATCATAAGGATTACGAATATGTTGACTCAGGGAGCTGGAAACAAAACATCGCCCAATGCCGGCGATGACGCTGTCGGCGCGCGATGCACGCGCATTGTCCCGGTCATTCTCGCGGGTGGCTCGGGTACGCGGCTGTGGCCGGTGTCGCGCGAGAACTATCCGAAGCAGCTCATCGACGTGGTGGGCTCCGATTCGCTGCTGCAAGCCACCGCACGACGCATGAAAGATTTTCCCGCCGGCTGGCAGGTGGACGCTTCGCCGATCATCGTATGCGGTGAGGAGCACCGCTTCGTGATTGCCGAGCAACTGCACGAGAACGGTGTGGAGGCGCGGCTCATTGTCGAGCCGGCGCGCCGCGATACCGCACCCGCGTTGACGCTCGCCGCGTCGCTTGCATGTGCCGAAGGTCAGGACGGCATTCTCGTCGTGATGCCGGCCGACCATTCGATTGCCGACGTGAACGCGTTGCAGGCCGCGCTGGAAACGGCGGCAGGTTATGCGGAACGAGGCGCGATCGCGACGCTCGGCGTACCGCCGACGCGCCCCGATACGGGCTTCGGCTACATCCGCATCGGCGCCGCGCTGCGCGATGGCGCGCATGCGATCGACGGCTTCGTCGAAAAGCCCGCAGAGGAAATCGCCGCGCAATACGTGGCAGCGGGGACGTACTGGTGGAATAGCGGCATCTTCATCCTGCGCGCGAGCGTATGGCTCGATACGCTCAAGCGTCTGCAACCGGACATGCATGCGGCCTGCGAGCGCGCATTCGGCGGCGGCCGCAGTGAGGGCGCCTATTTCCGCCCGCTCGTCGATGAGTTTCTGAAGTCGCCGGCCGATTCGATCGACTATGCCGTGATGGAGCGCCTAAGCGAAGCAGCAGACGCCGCGAGCACCGACGCCGCGCAGCCAGCCGATGCAGTGCCGGCCGGCGTGGTCGTCAGGCTGGAAGCAGGCTGGTCCGATCTCGGTTCATGGGACGCCGTGTGGGCCGCCATGGAAAAAGACGCCAACGGCAACGCGGGACGTGGCCGCGTGACGTTCGAAGGCGCGGTGTCGAGCTATGCGCATTCGGAAGGGCGCCTCGTCGCGTGCGTCGGCACCACGAATGTGGTCGTGGTCGAAACCGCCGATGCCGTGCTCGTGGTGGACCGCTCGCACGTGCAGGACGTGAAGGGTCTCGTGTCGCGCATCAAGGCGCAGCACGCGCCGGAGGCGGACGCGCATCGCAAGGTGCATCGTCCCTGGGGCTTTTACGATTCGATCGATCACGGCGAGCGTTTTCAGGTCAAGCGCATCGTCGTGACGCCGGGCGCACAGCTTTCGCTGCAACTGCATCACCACCGCGCCGAACATTGGGTCGTGGTGCGCGGCACCGCGCTCGTCACGCGTGGCGACGAACAGTTCCTGCTGAGCGAGAACGAATCGACTTACATCCCGCTCGGCACGCGGCACCGGCTCGAAAACCCGGGGAAAGTGCCGCTCGAAATCATTGAAATCCAGTCGGGCACCTATCTGGGGGAAGACGACATCGTGCGATTCAACGACAACTACGGCCGCTGTTCATAGACAGCGTGCCGGCGGGTTGCGGACAGGAACGGCCAGTACGAGGTAAGCAAAATGCGCAGGTTTCAGGATTTACTCGCGCGAATGTTCGATGTCGCGCTGGTGCTCGCGGGGGCGGCGGTCGCGTCGCAGATCCGCTTCGACTACCTCGCTCAATCCGGCTTCTATTGGGCGCTGGTGATGTTCGCGGCTGCCTTTGCGCTCGCCATCTTTCCGGCCTTCGGCGTGTATGAATCGTGGCGCGGCCGCTCGAAGCTCGCGCTGGCAGGCCAGGTGTCGCTCGCGTGGCTGATCGTGCAAGGCAGCGCGCTCGTGCTGATGTACTCGCTGCATCGCAGCGACTTCGTCTCGCGTTTGTGGTTTTCGTACTGGACTGCCGTGACGGGCGGGCTGCTGATCTCGTACCGGCTCATCACGCACGCGGTGCTGGCGCGGGCGCGCGGTGCAGGCATGAACCTGCATCAGGTGGCGATAGTCGGCAGCGGCTCGCAATGCGACGCGATCATCCGCCGCATCGAATCCGCACCGACCACGGGCTTTCGCGCGGCGGCGGTGTACAACACGAGCCCGCAGAAATCGCCGGTGACGAGTACGGGTGTGCCCGTTTTCGACACCGTGGATGCGCTCGCGGACTACATCCGCACGAACGATGTGCACGAACTGTGGCTGATGCTGTCGCTGGCGGAGGAGCCGCTCATCTGCTCGCTCGTCGGCGAATTTCGCGACGATCTGGTGAACATTCGCTTCATGCCGGACGTGCGCAGCCTCGCGCTCTTCGAGGGCAGCGGCGTGATCGACCTGCTCGGCGTGCCGGCCATCAATCTGGTCGCATCGCCGCTGTCGGCGAACTCGATGTTGAAGAAGGAGATCTTCGACCGCCTGTTCGCCGCGGCTGCGCTCATCTGTCTTGCGCCGCTTCTGGTGGCTATTGCAATTGCCGTGAAGCTTTCGTCACGTGGGCCGGTGTTCTTCAGGCAGAAGCGCAAGGGCGCGGACGGACGCGTCTTCACGATTTACAAATTCCGTTCGATGCGCCTGCACACAGAGGAAAAGGGCACCGTCAGGCAGGCGACGCGCAACGATCCACGTGTGACGAAAGTCGGCGCGTTCCTGCGTCGTACGAGCCTCGACGAACTGCCGCAGTTTTTTAACGTATTGCGTGGCGACATGTCGGTCGTGGGACCGCGTCCTCATGCGCTCGAGCACGACGACCTCTATCAGAAAGTGGTCGCGGGCTACATCCATCGCTATCGGATCAAGCCGGGCATTACAGGTTGGGCGCAGATCAACGGCTTTCGTGGCGAGACCGACCGCATCGAAAAGATGGAACGTCGCGTCGAACATGACCTGTACTACCTGGGACATTGGTCGTTCGCGCTCGACATGCGGATTATCGGCGCGACGATTGTCGCCGGACTGGTGCATCGAAACGCTTACTAGTTGTTAACAAAGCACGCAAGGCGGTGCCTCCTTCCGGGGACATTCGCTTTTGCGCAAGGAGGAAAAGTTATGAGCTCGCTTGGTACACGCACGGGAAGTCTCTCGGTTTTCGCTATCGCTGCACTGCTCGCGGGCTGCGCCGCCGCGCCAGGCCAGCGGATGGAAACGCCTGCCACGCTTCAGGAAACGGGCGGCGATTTCAGCAGCGAACCGTCACAGCAGCAGACGATACCAATTACCGATATCAATCTCGCGCTGCTGCGCAAGATGCATGCGGATCAGGCCGCTGCCCCGTTGCCGCCGGCTACGCTCGCGCTGTTCGGCAAGCCTGGTCCGTACCGCGTGGGCCCGGGCGACGTGCTGCAGATCGTCGTGTGGGATCACCCTGAACTCGCGGCGGCGCTCGGCCAACCCGCGCAGAACGCCAAGTCTTCGGACGCGGCCTCGGGCTTTCTCATCGACGAGAAGGGCGATGTGCAGTTTCCATATGCGGGCACCGTGCATGTGGCCGGCAAGGATGTCGGCACGATCCAGAAGGAGCTGTATAGCCGTTTGAGCAAGGTGTACCAGAAGCCGGAAGTGACCGTGCGTGTGGCGTCTTTCCGTAATGCGCAGGTTTTCATCGACGGCGAAGTGCGCACGCCGGGTGCCCAGTCGCTGAACGACATCACGATGTCGCTCACGAGCGCGATCAGCCAGAGCGGCGGCTTCAGCCCGAATGCGGACCGCAGCCGCGTCGAATTGATCCGCAACGGCGTGACGTATCAGCTGAACATGGACGACCTGCTCAAGCGCGGCCATAACCCGTCGAACATCTATCTGCAACCGGGCGACGCGGTTCGCGTGGCCTCGCGCGAAGACAGCGGCGTCTACGTGATGGGCGAGGTGAACAAGCCTGCAACTGTCACGCCGATGCGTAACGGTTCGCTCACGCTCTCGCAAGCCATTTCGGACAGCGGGAGCTTCGACCAGGCCACGGCTGCAACGCGGCAGCTGTTCGTGATCCGCAATTCGACGAGCGATTCGCCGCAGATTTACCACCTGGATGCAAGGTCGCCGGTTTCGATGATCCTCGCCAACCAGTTCGAGCTGCAGCCGAAGGACGTCGTGTACGTAGGCCAGGGTGGGCTGGTTCGTTTCAACCGTATCCTGAACCTGCTGCTGCCCGCGATCAACGCGGCTGTCACAGGTGTCGTCGTAGCGAAGTAAAGACCGTATAAAGCAAATCAGAAAAACCGCGGGTTATGCTGGGTGAGACCAAACATGGCTATCAACTTCGAGAACCGTTATACCGACGTGTCCGGACCGGACGAGTTGCATCTGTCGGACTATCTCCGCACGATCGTGCGGGGCTGGCGCACCATTGCAACGGTGACGCTGATCGCGCTCGCGCTGGGGTGCGCGTACGCGTTTCTTGCCCCGCCGACCTACCGGGCGGACGTGCTGTTCCACGTCGAGGACAAGACGGCGAATGCCAACGCGAATGGTAAGGAATCCTTGCCGCCGCTCACCGGCATGTTCGACACGAAACCGTCGACGGCAGCGGAGATCGAGCTGCTCAAGTCGCGTCTCGTGACGGAAGAAACCGTCAGGAAGCTGCACCTCGACATCACGGCGACGCCGCGCTATATGCCGGTTATCGGCGGCCTGATTGCGGGGCTGGTGAACGGGCAGTGGGGTTTCAAGCTGCCCCAGTTCATCAATCTGTCGGGCTACGCGTGGGGCAACGAGAGCATTTCGGTATCGCGCTTCGATACGTCGAAGGAGATGTACGACACGACGTTCACGCTGATCGCGGGCAACGACCGTTCGTACGTGCTGCGTGACAGGAACGGTATCGCGATCCTGTCCGGCCATGTCGGCGAAACGGTGGAGACCGATACGGCGGACGGTCCTATCGCATTGCGTGTCGACGCGCTGACCGGTGCGCCGGGCTCGCAATTCGAGCTGCAGCGCACGTCGACCTTGAGCGCCGTGGACCGTTTGCAGAAGGCGCTGGTCGTGCAGGAAACCGCCCTGCAATCCGGCGTGATTCGTGCGAGTCTCGAGGGTAGCGATAGCGGGTTGACCGCCGCGATCGTCAACAGCATGGCGCGTGAATTTGTGCGCCAGGACGTTGCAAGCCGCTCGACGGAAGCCGAACACATGCTCGCCTTCCTCGATCAGCAATTGCCGGGCTTGCGCAAGGAGCTCGACGAAGCGGAGCAGCGCTACAACAAGTTCCGCAATACCCACGGCACCGTCGATCTTGGCGAAGAGAGCCGCCTGCTGCTCCAGCAGATCGTCGACAACAAGACGAAGCTGCTCGACCTGCAAACGCAACGCGCCGAGATGTCGCAACGGTTCACGGCAAATCACCCGGCCGTGGCTTCACTCGATGCGCAGATCGCCGCGCTGCAAGGTGCGCAGGCCAACATGAACCGCAGCGTTTCGGTGATGCCCGACACGGAGCAGACCGCATTGCGTCTGTTGCGCGACGTGCATGTCGACACCGAGCTGTACACGAACCTCCTGAATAGCGCGCAGCAGTTGCGCGTGGCGAAAGCCGGCCAGGTCGGCAACGTGCGCGTGGTCGATTTCGCGGAAGCGCCCGATGAGCCGGTGCGTCCGAAGCGCGTGATTGCCATCCTCATTGCGCTGGGCGGCGGTCTCGTGCTCGGCATTCTGCTGACCTTCTTCAAGCGTGCCATGTACGGCGGCGTGGAACGTCCGGACGAACTGGAAGCGGTGCTCGGCGTGCCGGTGTTCGCGGTGGTGCCGCGCAGCCAGACGCAATTGCGGCTGCAGGAGAACGTGATGCTGCGCCGGCGCGGTCTGCATGTGCTCGCGCAGCAGGCGCCCGAAGATATCGCCGTGGAAGGTGTGCGCAATCTGCGAACCTCGCTGCAGCTTTCGCTCGACCATGCTGCGAATAACGTCGTGATGATCACGGGCTCGCGGCCCGATGCGGGCAAGTCGTTCCTGTCGGTGAATCTCGCGGCACTGGTCGCGTCGGCGAACAAACGCGTGCTGATTATCGACGGCGACATGCGGCGCGGCGACGTGCACTCGCACTTCGGCATCGCGCATCAGCCGGGCCTCTCTGACGTGCTGAGCGGCGGCGATCTGGGCGCGATGATCCAGCGCGACGTGTTGCCCGGTCTCGACGTGCTGGCAAAGGGCACGCTGCCTTCGCATCCGTCCGAGCTGCTGATGAGTTCGCGCTTCGAGTCGATGCTCGAAGAGCTGAAAACGCGTTACGACCTCGTGATCATCGATACGCCGCCGGTCCTTGCCGTGACCGACTCGACCCTGATCGGCAAGCATGCGGGCACGACGCTGCTGGTGGTTCGTCACGGCCGTCACCCGTTGAATGAAATTGCCGAGACCGCCAAGCGTCTTCGTAATGGCGGCGTCGGACTCAGAGGCGTACTGCTCACCGACGTGCCGCAGGAGGGGGCGTTCCTCGGCTCGGGTTATCAGGGCGGCTATTACGGGTACGACAGCATCGCGGGCTGAAATCGCGGCCGAGTTTCTCGCCACAAGTAGTCAAAATTCAACTGGAGAAGCCTTCATGAAACGCAAGGTCGCGCTGATCACGGGGATCACGGGGCAGGACGGGTCGTACCTCGCCGAGCTTTTGCTCGCCAAAAACTACGACGTGCACGGTATCAAACGCAGGTCGTCGCTGTTCAACACGGACCGGATCGATCACCTGTATCGCGATCCGCATGATCCCGAGCAGCACCTCTTTCTGCATCACGCCGATCTCACGGACTCCACCAGCATTCTGCGTGTGATCCAGCGCGTGGAGCCGGACGAAATCTACAATCTGGCGGCGCAAAGCCACGTCGCCGTTTCATTCGAAGAGCCGGAATACACAGCTAACGCCGACGGTCTTGGCGCTCTGCGCATTCTCGAGGCGATCCGAATCTTAGGTATGCAGAATAAGACGCGATTTTACCAGGCGTCGACGTCTGAGCTTTACGGCCTCGTGCAACAGGTACCGCAATCGGAAACCACGCCGTTCTATCCGCGCAGTCCGTACGCGGTAGCGAAGATGTTTGCGTACTGGACGACGGTGAACTATCGCGAGGCCTATGGTCTTTATGCATGCAACGGGATTCTGTTCAATCACGAATCGCCGGTGCGTGGTGAGACGTTCGTCACGCGCAAGATCACGCGCGCCATTGCGCGTATCGCGGTGGGCATGCAGAAGACGCTGTATCTCGGCAATCTGTCCGCGTTGCGCGATTGGGGCCATGCGCGCGATTACGTCGAGATGCAATGGCGCATGCTGCAACAGGATCAGCCTGAGGATTTCGTGATCGCCACCGGCGTGCAATACAGCGTGCGTCAATTTGTTCAGCATGCAGCCGCTGAATTGGGTGTGACGGTGCGCTTCGAAGGCTGTGGCGTCGACGAGATCGGCATTGTCGAGAGGGTAGAAGGACGCGAGACCCGGATGTCGCCGGGCGACGTGATCGTCCGTGTCGATCCGCGCTACTTCCGGCCGGCCGAAGTGGAGACGCTGCTCGGCGATCCATCGAAGGCGCATGCGAAGCTCGGCTGGCAGCCCACCACGTCGTTCGAATCGCTCGTGAAAGAGATGGTGCGCTCGGACTTCCAGATTGCACGTCGTGACGCGCTCGTCACGCTCGCCGGCTTCACGGCGCTCGAACATCACGAGTGATTGCGATGAACAAACAGTCACGCATTTTTGTCGCGGGCCACCGCGGCATGGTCGGTTCCGCGCTCGTCCGAAGGTTGAGCGCGGCCGGCTATACGAACGTGGTCACGCGCTCGCGGCTCGAACTCGACCTGACGGATCAGGCCGCCGTGAACCGCTTTTTCCAGAGCGAAAAAATCGACGTCGTGCTGCTTGCCGCGGCGCGCGTCGGCGGCATTCTCGCGAACGCGTCGCGGCCGGGCGAATTCATCTATGAAAACCTGGTGATCGAAACCAACGTGATTCACGCGGCGTATCGCGCACAGGTGGAGCGGCTGGTGTTCTTCGGCTCGTCGTGCATTTATCCGAAGCAGTGTCCGCAGCCGATTCGCGAGGAGTATCTGCTGACGTCGTCGCTCGAGCCGACCAACGACGCGTACGCCATCGCGAAGATCGCCGGCCTGAAACTCTGCGAAGCGTACAACTGCGAATACAACACGCAATACGTCTCGCTGATGCCGACCAATCTTTACGGGCCGAACGACAACTACGATCTGAACAGCAGCCATGTGTTGCCGGCGCTGCTGCGCAAGGCGCACGAAGCGAAGCGCTCGGGCGCCGACACGTTGACGGTATGGGGCTCGGGCACACCGCGTCGCGAGTTCCTGCACGTCGACGATCTTGCCGCCGCCACGCTGTTCGTGCTGGAAAACAACGTGACGGAAGGGCTTTTCAACGTCGGGGTCGGCGAAGACTTGTCGATTCGGGAACTGGCGGAGTGCATTTGCAAGGCGGTGGGTTTCGAGGGCGAGCTGGTGTTCGACGCGTCGAAACCCGACGGCACGCCGCGCAAATTGCTGGATGTTTCGCGCCTTGCGAAGATGGGCTGGCACGCAACGATTGGACTGGAGCAGGGAATCGCGTCGACGTATCGGGAATTCGTCGAATCATATGCCGGGTCGGCGACCGCGGCAGCCATGCAATGACGTCTTTTCGCGGAGCGGCATAAAAATGAGTGCATCGGTCACCATCTTCCACAACGTCGTATGGTCGCGTCACAAAGGTGTCGTGTTTTCTGCGCTGCATAATATTTCGGCATCCGGATCAATTCGGTACTCCATGGTGCAGATAGCGGATACCGAACACGATCGCCTCGGCTTTTCCGAGGTCGATTATTCATACCATCGGTATCCGATGCAAAAGCTGTTCGACGGCTGCTATGAAGACGTGCCGACCATCAAGATGATCGCGCGTCTGACGTGGGAAGTGCTGAAAGCCAAGTCCGATCTGATCGTGCTGCCGGGCTATCACCGTCCGGAGTACTGGGCGATGCTGGCGGCGTGCATCGTCACCGGCAAGCGTCGCGCGGTTTTTTGCGATTCCACCGGCCGCGATCGACCGAAGAAGCTCATTACGTCCATTCCGAAGCGTGTGTTTTTTTCGCTGTGCGACGGCTATTTCGGTTTCGGGGAGCGCAGCCGCGAGTATCTGCTGTCGCTCGGCGCAAAGCGCGAAAAGATTTTCGTGCCTTGTCAGGCGGCCGCGCTGCCCGGTTCGTTTTCTCCTGAACGTGCGTTGCCGGAGCGCGTTGCCGCGCGCGCCGGCAATCCGCCGGTGTTTCTATACGTAGGGCGTCTTTCTGAGGAGAAGGGCGTCGGAACGTTGCTTGAAGCGTTTGCCGGTTTGCGCAAGCGTATTCCCGCAGCGCGTTTGCGTATCGTCGGCACCGGGCCGATGGGCGACGCGTTGCGCGAAAAAGCCGCCGATCTGAAGCTGGGCGATGCCGTGACTTTCGTCGGAAGCTTGCAGGACGAACCGCTTACGCGCGAGTACTACGGCGCGACATGCATGGTGCTGCCGAGCTTTAGCGAGCCGTGGGGCCTTGTGGTCAACGAGGCGCTCGCGCACGGTTGCCCCGCAGTGGTGAGTGAAAGCTGCGGCTGCGTGCCGGAGCTCGTCATCGACGGCGTGAGCGGCTATTCGTTCACCGCGGGCGACGTGCCTGGATTGCAGCGCACGATGTTAAAGGCGATGGAAGCGTTCGCCGACGCGAGCGGGACCGCACGCCGTTGCATGGAAGTGATTCGCCGTTTCGATCCTCCTTCTGCAGCCGCCAACATTGCCCGCGGCTGTGCGCTGATGCTGAGCAATTGACGGGCGTCGCGGCGTCGCCGCGAGGTCGGGCAAGGAAGCCTTAACACGTTCAGACACGCACAATGAAGATCCTGATCTACGGCCTCAATTACGCGCCCGAGCTCACGGGGACCGGCAAGTACACGGCCGAAATGGCCGCGCTGCTGGCGAGCCGCGGCCACGAGGTGCGCGTGGTCTGCGCACCGCCGTATTACCCGGATTGGCGGGTTTCCTCGGGGTACGCCGGCTGGCGCTATCGGCGGGAGCAGCGCGACGGTGTTGCGGTGTGGCGCGCGCCGCTATGGGTGCCGTCGCAGCCGAGCGGCCTCAAGCGGATGATTCATCTGGCCAGTTTCGCCGCCACGTCGCTGCCTGTACTCGCCTGGCAGACTTTCTGGCGGCCCGACGCCGTGCTGTTGATTGCGCCCACCCTGATGTGCGCACCGGCCACGCTTGCTCTTGCGCGTCTCACGCGTGCCAGCGCGTGGCTGCACATTCAGGATTACGAAGTGGATGCCGCGTTCGAACTCGGCTTGCTCAAGGGCTCGCGGGCGGCGCGAATGGCGCGCTGGATGGAAAGCCAGTTCTTGCGGCGCTTCGATGCAGTTTCCTCGATTACGCGGCAGATGAGCGCGCGCGCGACCTCGAAAGGCGTGGCGCCTTCGAAAGTAGTGTGTCTGCCGAACTGGGTCGACGTATCGGCAATCTACCCCTTGCCGCGCGCGAGCGAGTATCGCAGCGAGCTTAATTTGCCGGACGGCCAGAAAGTCGTTCTGTACTCGGGGAACATGGGTGCGAAGCAGGGCATCGAGACACTTGCGGAGGCAGCGGCGTCGCTCGCATACCGACAAGATCTGACGTTTGTGTTCTGCGGCGGCGGCGCAGCTAAGGAAGGTCTCGCGCGACGCTGCGCGGCCTTGCCGAACTGCATCTTCCTTCCGCTGCAACCCGCCGAGCGTCTGAACGAACTGCTCAACCTCGCCGACATTCACGTGTTGCCGCAACGCGGCGATGCCGCGGATCTCGTCATGCCGTCCAAGCTGACCGGCATGTTTGCGAGCGGCCGCGCGACGATTGCCATGGCGCGGCGTGGAACCGCGCTTCACGAGGCAGTTCATGCGCGCGGCGTCGTGGTGCCGCCGGACAACGTGAAGGCGCTGGTCGGTGCGATTACGGCGCTCGCCAACGATCCGGAGCGCCGCGCGGCGCTCGGCCGGGCAGCGCGCGACTATGCAGAAACCGCACTTTCGCCGGATGCGACGATTAGTACTTTTGAAGAACGCGTGGGAATGCTGTGCCGCGCGGCGGGACGCAGGCGTTGGAAGGCGAGCGCCACGTACTTCGACGCGAGGCCTTCAGCAGTGACGGTGCCGCATCCGAAGCCCGCGACCCCGGAGGACGCCGCACCGGAGTAATCCCGTGCGCGGCCGGCATGAATGGGCAACTACCACGGCGAGCGATAGACGGAGCGCTTGCCGGTTGTATAGGGATCGGCATACGTGGCTTTGGCGGCGCCTTCCGGCAGCAGTTTGTCGGTGGCGCGGGGACGCGCTGCTGCATCGGCAACGCGAAGCTGACCGTTGACGGCGGCCGGCGCCTTGCGCTTGCCAGCGGCGCCTGGTTGACCGCCTTGGGCAGCACCGTTGACCGTCATGCGTTGCTCGTCGAGCAAGGCTGCGCGGCGGGCGTCGTCGAGCGTGCCGTTCTGTGCGTTGCCGATGTCATACCCGTCGGGTGCGCCGAGCAGCTTCTGTTCACGCTTGCGCTGTAGCGCGCCGCGGTCGACAGGAGTCGGCATCGGGGCGCCATAGTCGGTAGGAGCCGTAGCGGTCATTGCCGGCGCGCGGGCGGGCGCCGCGTCCTGGGCTAGTGCAGGTGCCGCGTAGGCGGCGAGGAGAAGCATGCAGTGGGCGGTGTGTCGAAGCGGAGTTGTCATTATGGTCCCCAGGTCGATGCAGTGTTGTAGAGATATCGTGCGCCAAAATCCATGCACCCAGCCGCCAAAACGCTTGCCCGGGCGGACAGCATGAAGATGAGGTGGTCGGTTAAAGACAAGCGTCCAAATTGATTAGTATCCCTGCGTATGGAAGCAGGGCGAAAGGCACGGAGAAAAACGATGGGCAATATCGCAGACGATCCGCGGCTAGCACATAGGCCGCAAAGCCACGCCGAGGGTGCCAAGCATCCTGTCATCGACTTGAGTCTCGCCGGCAAGGGCAATTATCTCGCGCGGCGCAGTGCGCTGATCGAGCTCGTATGGTTTGTCGTCGAAGCGTGTGTGATCAACAACAAGCTGCTGCCGTTCTCATTCGTGCGTGTTGCGCTGCTGCGTCTGTTCGGTGCGCGGATTGGGCAAGGGTGCCGGTTTGTGCATCCGTTGCGCGTCAAGGCGCCATGGAATCTGGAAGTGGGCGACAAATGCTGGTTTGGCGTGGACGTGTGGATCTATAACCAGGCACCCATCCATATCGGCTCGAACGTGTGCATTTCTCAGGGCACGTTCCTCACCGCCGGCTCGCACGATATGAGCACCACCATGGACCTTCGCGTTGCACCCATCGTCATCGAGGACGGTGTCTGGATCACCTCGAAATGCGTCGTGCAAATGGGCGTGACGATTGGCCGCTCTGCGGTTGTCACGCCGCTCTCCGTCGTGCATCGCTCTCTGGAAGCGGAAGGCGTGTACGGCGGAAACCCATGTCGTTTTTTACGGAAGCGTTTCCTTCCGTGACCTGTAGCACAGAATAAGAGCCGCAGCCTTTATACGCTGAGGAGACCGACGTCGTGGCAGCCGGCGTAATGACGCATCCGGCCACGGCATACGGCGCGTTGCCTGACCGCCATTCACCGGCGAGTTGGCGACGCCCCAAAAAGATCATGATGAAGAACACGGGAGCTGCGGATGTTCATCGATACTCGCAATGTCGAGCAAAACACGGTCATCGAAACGACGGTCTGCATCATCGGGGGAGGCGTCGCGGGCATTACGCTCGCGCGTGAAATGTCGGGCGCCGGCGTGGAAACATGCCTGCTGGAAAGCGGCGGCTTTGCCCCGGACGAAGAAACACGCGACCTGTACCGCGGCGAAAATGCCGGGCTGCCGTATCGATTCGCAGACGGCTCGCGCAGCCGCTATTTCGGCGGCAGCAGCAACTGCTGGGGCGGCTGGTGTCGTCCGCTCGATCCTTGGGACTTTGAAAAGCGCGACTGGATTGCGCACAGCGGCTGGCCCTTCGGGCTCGACGAACTCGCGCCGTATTACGCACGCACGCACGAACTGCTGAAGCTCGGTCCGCAGAACTTCGACCCCGCCTATTGGGAGCGCGAGATCGGCCGGTCGGACGTGCGCCGTATACCGCTTGGCAGCGGCGACATGCGCGATACCGTTGCGCAGTTCAGCCCGCCGCTGCGTTTCGGCAAGGTGTATCGCGAGGAACTGGGGCGCTCCACGCACGTTCGCGTGTTTCTGAACGCTAACGTTCTCAATATCGACGCCGACGCCCAAGGCACGACGATTACACGCGTGCAGGTGGGTACGCTCAGCGGCCGCAGAATGTCCGTCAAGGCGCGCATCTTCGTACTCGCCACCGGCGGGATTGAAAACGCGCGGCTATTGCTTGCCTCGAACAATGTGCAGGCCGCAGGGCTTGGCAATACTAACGATCTGGTTGGACGTTACTTCATGGATCACCCGCGCATGATGTCGGGGAAGGTGCGTTTTCGTCCAGGCGTTCCGCGCAACAAGCTCTATGACATCAAGTACCACTATCAGAACCCTGCGGTGTCGGCGCATGGCACGAAGATCTCGTCGCAATTCGCACCGAAGCAGGAGATGATGGAACGCGAAAAGCTGCTGAATTCCCGCGTGTGGCTCTATTCACGCTGGTACGGCGAGGGCAGCGCGGGCTCGGAGGCGCTGATCCGCTGCAAGGAAGCGCTCATGCACAAGGATCAGCCGGGGCGCAGCCTGAGGGCGGACATTGCGACGATGGCGGCGCATCCGCTGCATACGGTCGGGTACGGCCTGACGCGATTGCTGCAGTGGCCTGCGCTCATCACCGATGTCACGCTGCAGGCCATCGTCGAAGCGGTGCCGGATCCGGACAGCCGCGTCACGCTGTGCACCGACAAACGCGACCGGTTCGGCATGCCGCGCGTGAAGGTCGAATGGCGCCTCGGGGAGCAGGTGAAGCGCACTTTCGACAAGACGTTTGCCGGACTCGCGAAGGAGCTGCAGATGGCGCGCGTCGCGGACGTCGAACTCGATGCGCCGCTCGAGGGCAGGGCATGGCCCGAGAAGCTGGAAGGCACATGGCATCACATGGGCACGACACGTATGCACGATTCGCCGCGCGAAGGCGTGGTCGATCGCAATTGCAAGGTGCATGGCATCAGCAACCTGTATATCGGCGGCAGCTCGGTGTTTCCGACTGTCGGCGCCAATTTCCCCACTATTACGATTGCGGCACTCGCGTTGCGGCTCGCGGGGCATCTGGCGCGGCAGCTCGACGTGCCGCACGCCGTCGGCGGCACGCGTGTGGAAGCGGCGCATAGCGGCGTAGTGCCGGCGCAAGCACCGGTCGACACGCTGCCGATCGCCGCGTCGACGTTGACACCGTTGATGAAGGAGCAGCGAAGTTAAGGACGTAGCGGCGCTCCTGTGAGCGTTGTCGCTGAAACTTGAACGGCGCTCACAGGAGCGCCGTCATTTCTTGGTGGAATACCGCGAAATTCAGCGGCCCGGCTGAACGGCCCCGCGCAGCGTGGCGAGCGTAGTGATTTTTGCGTCGCCCTCGTGGCCGCCTTTCGTTTCAAGCAAGGTGGTCAGCGCGCTCACCATGGTCTCGACCCGAAAGCGCGCGTTGAAGGTTCGCGCAGCTTGCATACGCATGGTTTCGCGAGCGGAGTCGTCGAGCTCGAGCCAGCGGGTGAGGCTGCTTTCCGTGCCTTCAACGGTGTCCGGCGCGACGAGGCCCGCGCCATCTTCTTGGATCTCGCGCCACACGTTGACCTTGTCGGAGATGAGCGCGGGCAGTCCGCAGCCCAGCGCCTCGGCGACCGCCACGCCGAAGTTTTCCTGATGCGACGGCAGCGCGAACACGTCGCTTGCATGAAAGGCGCCCCACTTGAGATCGCCTTGCAGCATGCCAGGCAGGCTCATTCGATGCGCGATTCCAGCGGCCTGTGCCTGGGCTCGCAGGCTTGCGACCCAGCCCGTTTCGTCAGGGCCGGCAATCACCAGATGCAGCGCCTCGTCGCGTTTAGCCACGCGTGCGAATGCGTCGATCAGCAGGTCACAGCCCTTTTTCGCGTGCACTCGGCCGAGGAACAGCACGATACGTTTGCCGCGCGCAGCAGGCACGGCCTCGCAGAACGCTTCTCGTACCGACGCGGCATCGACCGTCGGAACCGCTGTGCCGAACGGCACGATACGTTCACGCGCGCGATAGAGCCAGAACGATTCACGGGCTCGCGTGCGTTCTTCTTCAGTCGTGAAGATGACCGCGCGCGCATCGCGCAGCACGCGGTATTCGGCCCAGGGCCAGTAAAGCCATTTCTTCAGATGCTTGAGCGGATACGCGTGCTTGAACCATGGGTCGAGCATGCCGTGCGCGTACACGTAATAGGGCACGTCGCTGTCATGCAGCGCTTTCCATGTCGCGAAGCCATGGTATTGCCATAGCCCGTGCACGACGACGGCATCGAAGCGCTTCGCGTGATTCGCGAGCCACGGCGCAAGGTGCGCGCTATAGCTGTAGCGATTCGAGGTGGGGCCGAACGCATGAACAGGAAAGGGGAACGTCGCGATATAGGCATCGTCGGGAGAATCGCAGGTAGCGACTTCGATCTCATGTCCGGCCTCCTGCATCGCTACGCCGCTGCGGCGAACGCCCTCGACAGGACCGCCCGCCCGTGGATCGATGCTTGCCAGCACGTGGAGGATTTTCATCGCGCAATGTCCGGTCGGTTGGCGCCAGGCAGTCGTGGCGTGTGCGGCATGCCGAGTGTGCCGGCGACATCAGAGTGGCCCATGCCCGGTTGAACGCGGCCAGGCAGGTCCGGCATCGCCGCGGGCCGCATAGGGCGGGCGGCTCGTATGCGATTCGTGCGTGCCGGCAGCGCGCGCTGCAAACGCGTGTAAGTGGCGATCATGAGGCCGAGCCCAATGCCGAATACGAGGCCCGAAAAGCGCGGCCCGAGCGGATTGCCGCCGATCGACGTGGCGGGCAACGCGGCAAACAGCATGATCGCGCGTCCGAGTACCGGAAGCATCGGCGCGTCGGGCACGACCTTGCGCCAATAGCGGTACGAGAAGAAACACAACGCGAGCGCGCCGAGCGTGGCAAGCGGCATCGCGATGCCGAACACGAGTCCGCCTGCGAAGAACTGGTAGACCCAGAAGTTGTGACCCGCGGCCCATTCGTTGATCGCATAGAAATCCTGCTTGCTGAATTGGCCCGCGAGGTCCGGCAGATAGGCTGGCGAATAGCGATAGTAGTGTCCGTAGCCTGCTCCGAAGAGCAGCGTTTCGGGGTTCGCCGTCACCTGGTCGTACTGATCGCGCATTTCCGCGAGACGGGTGATGGTGGTCGGATCCTTGCCCGAGACCGTTGCTTCGGAGAAGAAAATGCGCTGCGTCCAGTGTTCGGCAACGTTGGGAACCGCCAGTATCGCAATGCCCGCCACGCCCGCCAGCACCGCAGCGACGACGACTCCGCGAGCGATGGCGCGCCAGATCTGCCGAGCTGAAGGCGCGCTCAGTGCCATTGCGATGAGGAACAGCAGCACCGTGCCGACCAGCAGGCTGCGAGTGACGCTCAGTAATTCGACGATGACCGTGCCCGCGAATACCGCCACTGTGTACAGCGAATAGCGCCTGGCGACCACGAATTCGTGCAGCAGTACACCTTGCAGTCCGAGCAGCGTGACTGAGATGATCCGGAAGCGCACGTCTTCGAGACCGCCCCCGGTTGCCATGCCATAGACGAAAGTAAATACAAGGCTAATGACATTGCCCGCGAACAGTGCCCTTTCGAATTGAGCGATGCGCTGCTCGCTCCACGGCCGGCATGCAACGAGATAGCCGAGCAGGAACAGCACGAATGGCAAAAGCACGCGCAAATAATTGCCGCTGTCGTTGTCCTGAATGAGTTGCGCGACTACGCTGCCGAATACGCATAACAGCATGCTGGCGGTGACGATCGAGCGAAGCCGGGAGCGCTCGGGAAAGCGCGGTGCGATCAGCAGAAGGGCGAGCCCCGCAGCCATCGCTGGAACGACAAAAATGAACTGGGCGAAGTGCCCGGTGGTCGCGTTGGTGGCCTTGTAGTCCAGCGCAAGTGCCAGCAGGAAAATCCATATCCATGGCGTTGCATACTGATGGCGCATTCTTGTTTCCTCCCCGTCGCCGTCATTTGCCGTCGTCTATAGCGGACGGTCTCGCGTCGGGTCATTGTGAGCGCAACTTTGCGTCTGTGCACATCGCTAAATGCGGTTCGTCTCCGACTGCCTGGATTCTGGCGACAGTGGAAAGGGCTATGCCTGCAAGACGCACGCAAGCTCGCCGATGTTGTCGGTGAATGCCTTGATCTTGGCGCTCGCGTATGCTCCCCGCCGCCGAAGATGAAAACAGGCCAATGTACCCATTAGAATGGAAAGGGGAGAACAACATGAAGCTATTTGGCGGGACGGGACCCGCAAAAGCCGGACGGGCGATCGAGCTGGATTTCGTCCGCGGCATCGCGATCATTGCGGTGATGGGCTTTCACTTTCATGCTGTTCATACAAACAACGTTCTGCTGCAGATTATCGAGTACCCGCTCAAGAGCTTCGGTCGAGAGGGCGTCAATCTCTTCTTCACGCTCAGCGGCTTTCTGGTTGGTGGTTTGCTGCTGCGGCAATACGCGGAGACGGGGCATGTCGACGCGCGCCGCTTCATTGTGCGACGGATGTTCCGCATCTGGCCCGCGTATTACGTATTGATTGCGTTTCATGTACTCGCGGGGCGGCACCCGTGGAATACGTTTGTCTTTCAGAATCTCACGCATTTGCAGAATTATCTCGGCACCTCGATTACGCAGACCTGGAGTCTCGCGGTTGAAGAACATTTCTATCTCGTTCTGCCGGCACTTTTATTACTTTTCTCTCGCTGGCGGCTCGGTGCATGGACCATTGTCGGCGTGCTTTCCGGTATCTGTGCGCTAACACTCATAGCGCGTTGCTTTGCCGTCGCGGGCGGGAATCTGGAAGGCGCTTTCGCCTACACGCAGTACCGCATTGACAGTCTGCTGATCGGCGTGATTCTCTCGGCGATCTACTGGATGAAGCCGGCCATTTACCAACAGCTTGCGAAACGCAAGTGGCTGTTGATCGGCAGCGTCGTACTGTTGTGCGCATGGCTCGTGCTGGCCACGAAGCACATCGCACTCGACGAAAGCATTGGCTATACGATTCAGGCACTCGGTTTTGCCGCGCTTATCGTGCTGGTGCTCGAGTACTCCGGATGGTTGCGCTCGACATGGATTTATCGCGGCGTCGCGTGGATCGGCCTCTATTCTTACGGTATTTACCTGTGGCACTCGCTCGCGCTTGCGCCGGGCGACATGCTGATTCGCAAGGCGACGGCGCTCGGCCTGGCACCGGGCGTAATCTGGGTCGTGGCGCTTGCCGCACAGTTCGCTATTGCCATTGTGATCGGCTATGTCACCACGCGTGCAATCGAATACCCATTCCTGCTGATGCGCAATGCGCTGTTCCCCGAAAAGCGCAGCAGTTCGGTACGGGAAGAAGTGCCGGTCGCAGGCGGACAGTTGTCCTGACAACAAGCTGCGAGTAACGTGCGCCGGGCGTTGTGCCTTGCGCACGCTACGCCGTGCGCAAGGCTTTTTATTACGCCATCTGTTGCAGCAAGGTGTGTTTGAATTCGCCGAGCGTATTTTGCGCGAGCAGATTGTCGCGCGACGAAGCCGACCCGTGCGCGTGGGGCCATGACGTCATGGTTTCCGTAATGGCCCTGGCTATTGACGCAGAACTCAGGTCGCTCAGAATCGGGCCCAGTTCGCAGCGCCTGCTAAACCAGCCGATCAGGCCGTCTTCCGTTGCAATGACCGGTTTGCCGAAGCGGTACGCCTGCACGAGCACTCCGCTCATGCCGTAATGACCTTTGTAGCCGAGCCAGACCGCATCGCATGCGGAGAACAGATCGCGCTCCATGTCGTTGGAGATGAATGAATCGAGCACCACTGGCGCCGGCGTCAAGCTGCGAATGTGATTACGCATGAAGTGGCGCGTGCCCGCATCCTGTTCGCCCGCAACGATCAGCGTCGGCGCATGCTCGAGGCGGGTCATCGCGTGAACCAGCTCGTAAATACCCTTGCGTTCGGTGATCGCGCCGTACACGAGCAAATAGCGCTGCGCCGGATCGAGGCCGAGTCGCGCGCGCGCGAGCGCCGGATCTTCGGCTCGCTCGTCGGGGAATGGGTCGGCGACATAAGCGATCTTTGCGCTGCCTTTCGAGGCATGCTGCGCGGCCCATTCCGGCAGCGTCGGGTCGATGCTCAACAATGTGCGCAGGCCCGGCGTGCGGATCGCACGCGTGAACAACTGCGCCTTGATCGCGTTGACGACTGGACGATCGGGCGCCTTGATGCCGACCTTGTGATGATGAAACGTCGAGCGCATCGTGATGCCGATCCACGGCGTTTTGCCGAATGGCGAACCGAGAAAAGCGAGCCCATTGAAGAAGTAATCCGCATACGGCACGACAACGAGCCGGATTGACTGCGCGCGACTGACAAGCCGGAAGGCGCGCTCGAAGTAGTGATGAAAGCGCCAGTACTGGTTGCGTTCGCGCAGGCGGTGAGTCCGGCTTTCCTCCGGATCGACGAAAGCGATCTGCTGATCCGGGCGGTTCGCGGCGGTGATCTGACGCGCGAGCCGGTGATCCTCATTTGCGCATTCGGTGACGAGAATGCATGGATAGCCGGCATCCGCGCAGGCCTGCATGATCCATTCCGCGTAGCGCCAGCGGTGACCCGTCAAATTAGGCTCAACGATCAGGACAAAGTCAGGTTCGATCACGTCGGTAGGCATAAGCGGAAATAGGCGGGCGTGGATTGACGAATGGCATCGGCGGGCCGGCTGGCAGGGACCGGATAGCCCGCGCCGCGGCCTCTGCCGCGCAGTCAGATGAATAACGTTAGCACCGTGCAGCACCGTAAAACTGCCTAGTTCGCGCGTTGTGTGGGAAAACGAACTACCACGCAAGGGCTTCGGCTGAAGTGACCTGGTTGATGGCGGTTGACGGCGAATCTCTCGCGGTAAGGTCATGCTTACGGTTCCAGATGAACCACCGCCAGCTTGCTGGCGCAACGAATCCAATCAGGCGCGGCGGCGTCTCCAGCAAGTTACGGCATGCTGGGCAGATCGCTGAATAGCGCTGTCATTCGACGGAGAACCAGCTTGCGGGCGATCAGGCTTCCCGCGTTCTCGATAGCGAGCAGCTTCGGGGCGAGCGCGGCGACGTGGGTGTTATTGCAACAGTTCACAGTGCGTGGACTGGTGGCGATCAAGTTTCTGGCGATAGGCCGCATGCTCGGACCGGCCGCCATCGGCAGCGTGAGTGTGGCTTTGCTCGCTGTTGCAGTTGCCGAGGCGCTCTCCGATACAGGCCTCGCGCAGGCCGTTATTCAAGGCGAGCACGCGCCGACGCGCTCGCAACTCGGCGCGGTATGGACCACGCTGACAGCGCGCGGCGTGCTGATCTCCTTGCTGCTCGTCGCACTCGCGCCTTTGCTTTCCAGTCAGTTTCATCTCGACGGATCGCTCGTGCTGATCCAACTCGCCGCGTTGCTGCCGTTGTTGCGCGGCATCGCCTCGCCGGCCTATTACGTGGTGCAGCGCGAGCGGCGCTTTCAGCATATTGCGGGCGTGGAGGTGGCGGCGGCGTTCGTCGATTGCTCGGTCGGTCTTGCACTCGCTTATTTTGGCGCTGGCGCTGCGTCGGTGCTGATCGGGCTCGTTGCCGGCGAAACGCTGAAGAGCACGCTCACCTGGGCCACGATGACGCCGCGGCCGCCGGTGCGCGCGGTGTGGTCGGGCATCGGCCAGTATGTCGGTTTCAGCCGGTGGATCTGGGCCAGCAGCGTGATCAACCTGTTGCTCAATCAGTTCGACAAAGTCGTTGTAGGCAAACTGCTTGGACCTACGCAACTCGGCGGCTATCAGATGTCGTCGCGCCTTGCGCAGATGCTGCTGGCGGATGCGGCAATCGCGATGTCGCAGTACCTCTTTCCGACCTTTGCCGCGCATCATCGCCGCAGTGCACAGTCGGCATCGAGGCTCATCAGAATTTATCTGCTGGTGGTCGCTATCGGCCTCGCTGCCTTTGTCGAGGTGCTGCGGCTCATCGCGGAGCCGATGTTCTCATTGATTCTCGGCGCGGCGTGGCTGCCCGCGGTGCCGCTCTTCAGGATACTTGTCATCAACATGGCTATCGGGGCGTTGATTGCGGTGCTCGTGTCGTATCTGCGCGCAATCGGCGACGCGAAGGCTACCGTGCACGCGTCCGCGATTCAGGTGGTGGTGCTGCTCGTGAGCGCACCGCTCTGGGTTCGCTGGTGGGGCGTGACAGGGATCGCATGGTCGATGACGCTCGGCCTCGGCTGCGCCGCGGCGTGGATGCTCTACAGAACATTGACGGCAAGGACGGCATGATGCGTGTCTTCCATCTCGTACTGGCGCCGCGTTTGTCCGGCGCTGAAGTGCTCGCGAAAGATCTCGCGCTCGATCAGTGCGCTGAAGGAATGGCCGTGTGCGTGGCATCGCTGTTGCCGGCGCACGCTGATTTCGCGGCGCTGGCCGACGAATTACAAGCGCACGGCGTGCAGTGCTGGTTTCCGCAAAAGCGGCACCACGCGCCTGGCAAGCTATGGAATCTGTTCGTCGCCGTGCGGCGTTTTCGCCCAGATGTCATCTTCGCGCACGCCACGATTCCGTCGTTCTACGCGCGCTCGTTGCCGCTCGGCGCGCCGGTTGTCTATGTGATGCATTCCGCGACCAACGATTTCGAGCGCCCGCTGTTCCGGCGTGTCGAGCATCTGCTGTCGGGGCGTGCACGCGTGGTGATCGGCGTATCGCAGCAAGGCGTGAGGGACTATATCCAGGCAATCGGCGTGCATCCGTCCATGACAGTCGTGCCGAACGGCGTGGATCTCGCGCGCTTCACATTCACGGACGGCGGACAGCGCGAGAGCACTGTGCCGCACATTGTGCAGATTGGCCGATATGCGTCGGTGAAAAATCAGCTGCTCACGGTGCGCGCCTTCAGCGAGGTGCTCAAGCAGGTCGAGAACGCGAAACTGACGTTGTACGGCGTAGTCGAGGACCCCGATTATCAGCGCGCGGTCGTTGCACTCGCAACGGAACTCGGCATCGCGGAGCGCGTCGTGGTCGCCGGCCCGCGCAGCGACGTGGCCACGGTGCTTTCTGAATCGAGCGTGTTCGTGATGCCGTCGCGCTCCGAAGGGCATAGCGTGGCGTTTCTGGAGGCCTTGGCCTCAGGCCTACCGATCGTCGCGAGCCGGATACCGGCGTTTGCATTCGCCAATGGCTTTCCGGGCGTGCAGCTCGTCGATACCGACAACATCCGCTGCTATGCCGAGGCCATTGTTACAGCGCTAGCTCAGGAGCGCGTGCAAAGATCGCTTGCCGGGCTGACGCTAAGAGACACGGCCGAGCGATATCGCGCGATTGCACGGCAGATCTGCCCCGCGGTGTCGCCGCGTTAAGCGCGCGGCCCCGCGAGTTCAGTGGTGCGCGTTGACGTCGCGCGTATCCGGCGCGGGTTCGGGCTCGGGCGCGACAGTTTGCACGTTGGCGAGCGCCGTCTCCTGCATCGCCAGCGTGACGAGCCGACGCGCTTCCCGGCTGCTCGAATCGATCTCGAGCGCGCTGCCCGCGTTGCGCGACACGCAATCCCAACGTGCGATGGTGTTACAGCCTCGTGCCAGACTCAGCAGTGCGTCGCGCTGCTGCTCGCGCGTGGTGACGGCCGCACGCAAGCTTTGCGCTTCCCGGCTTTGAGGTTGCACGGACATGGCTGCTGCAATCCGCACCTTCGTTGCGGACAAGTTGTTGTTCTGAAGACTCGCGCGCGCGGCGCGTAGGTGCCGTGACAGATCCACGCGTGCTTTCTCCTCGGCGGTGAGCAGCGGCATTGCACCTGGGTTGCGCTTTGCTTGTGCCGACGCGATCGCGACACCGGAGGCAATGGGTGCTGCGGACGACACAGCCGAAACAGCAGGCGCAGCGCGACGCGCGGGCAAGCGCGATGCGGAGGTTGCGGGCAATGCGGCGGCTATTGGCGGCTGTGCCGCGGCTAACGCTGTCGGCGGCGTCGATGCCGTCTCGGCGCGCGGGGCGGGCGCAACGGCTGCGGACTGCACGGGAGCGACAACGCCGGAACGTTCGACGGCCGCCACAGGCGGCGCGACGTGCTGCTGCCTGATCGCGCCCGAGACGGCGACCGGTTCGCCTTCCAGCTCGCTGTCGCCGTGGTGTATGAAGCCCACATAGACCGCTGACGCTACGACGAGCGCGGAAGCGGCAAATGCAACGGGCTCGCGCAGCCGTTGGTATGCGCTCTGTACGACCACGGGCGCTTCCGTGGACGCGTATGGATTGGTGAGCGCACGCGATGGGTTCCACACTCTGCGAGCCGGCACGCGGTGTGTCGTGACTGCACGGCTGTCGTTGAGCCGTACGGTCAGCGTGGGCACCATCGCCCCGTAAGCAGGGACGCGTCGCGCGCGACACGAAGGACAGGGCATGGCGGGGTCGGCGAGCGGCGCTCCACACGATTCGCATTCCGAAATATTGGCCTGGTCTGTATTCATGTCGCTATTTCCCCATTGGGTACCGGGCGTCCGTCTCCTCGCGGCAGACGGCGCGCGGCTTGCCGCAAGCCGCGTTTGCGGTAGCCGCTTACTGCGCGACGACGTAGCCGCGCGCCTGCATACAGGCGCCGTACGCGGCCCAGTAGCGTGTCATGGGTGGTTCGGGCGCAGGCAGCGGCGGCAATGCGGCGGTGCCGGGTTGCGACGCGCCTGCCGCGCTGGCTGCATTGGCTGCCATAACGGGCTCCGAGGCGCCTTTCTCCGCGATTGCTGCGGAGGCGGGCGCAGTCGCCGACGCTGCATGTCCCGCATTTGCGGTGGCGGTCGGCGTTTCGCTCGCCGGTGCTGCAGGTGTTGCCGAGGCTGCGTGGCTCGCGGCGGCGTTGCCGGCTCTCGGGGCGGACGCGGAGCCGGGCGCGTTGGGCGCCATGCCGTCGGGAAGGGCGGGGCCTGGCGGCGTCGCGGAGAAACTGCTCGGCGGCAACGGAGGGCGGGACGGCGCGCCGGTCGACGACGTTTTCGTCCCAGCGGGTGTGGGCGGCGGCGTTTGCCGCTCGTGTGCGATGTTGACTTTGGTTTGCTTGTTCGCGGTCGCATAACACATCGCACTGTCGACGCTGCGTTGATACGCGCTTTGACTTCGGATTGGATAGATCAGCGGTTGCCACGCGAGGGCCGCGTTGCTTACCGCCAGCAAGGTCATCAGGGTATAGGTTTTGTATCCCATCGCAGTCGCTCCCGCAGCGATGTTGAGCCGTTCGACGGCAATTATGCTTTGCGGCGCATTCTGGTTGCTCGATCTCGCCGAAAACGGCGGCTCGCTGCCGCAAAGGCTGCTCTCGTCAGACTACCACTGCCGCGCACAAGGTCAGTGCGTTGTATAACGCGGGAAAACGCCATCATGCAGGCCAATCAGGCCACGTCAGTGTAAGTCGGCACGTTTCTGGACGTGGGCGCGACTGGCATTCTCCAGGCGAACGAAGCGTCGCGCACTGCAATCGTGCGCGCAGCATGGCGGAATCTTGCGTGCGTGAGGCGCTATGGGCGGCCCTAATTGGCTTATCCGCCGACGAATACAGGCCTTACGTTTTCGCCGCGATCGCGAGGCAGGTGTTTCCGGCAGCCGCG
Organism: Paraburkholderia phenoliruptrix; assembly: GCF_047325075.1. Taxonomy (NCBI): domain Bacteria; kingdom Pseudomonadati; phylum Pseudomonadota; class Betaproteobacteria; order Burkholderiales; family Burkholderiaceae; genus Paraburkholderia; species Paraburkholderia phenoliruptrix. The sequence continues at coordinate 3,904,303 of NZ_CP168531.1, read as the reverse complement.
CATTTGGGAAAGTGCACCCTCATCAACGAGAGTACGGTCGGGATCGCTACTTATCGCCCCAGACTACTGCTTCGTTGCACTTATGAAACGTTTATAATTCTCTCGCCAGCACGCCGAGTAAGTAATACCTATGGCGTTAAGGCTGCAGTGAGCTTCAGCAAGATTTCCATATGGGCGCCTTCGCGGCGCCGCGCGGTTCGGGTAAGAACGACGCCAGCCGGCAGGTCGGTGCTCTTTTTTGCCGCTCGCTTGATATCTGTCGCCGGTCTGCATCACGCGTGACAGAAGCATGTCCAGCCAAGACCATTGAACGATGACGGAAAGACAACGGGCTTTCCTGTGCAGTTAGTCGTCCTAATTGGTGGAAGCATAACGAAAGACAGACGGTTCTCGCAGTTCTGCCTGAAAACGAGCGCCTCGACATAGTCGCGCTGGTCTTCGCTCGCCCTGCGTTTGACATCTCAAGACGGACCTCGCTGCGTCCGGGGGCGCGCTTTTTCTTTTTTTCATCCGACAACACAAAGGCGGCAGGGCCAAGCCGATGCCGCTTCATTCTCGGGGATAACTTTTCTTCGCAAAGACAGGGACAATGGTGAGATATTCGAGGTTGATGGGGATCGCGGCGACGACGGCGCTCGCATCCTTCGGTGTGCAAACGGCACAGGCGCAGGTCAGCACGGTCACCGTCGCGGGGCAGCAATACAAGCTGTGCGCGCAGGAGAACAGCAATTGCTCGTTCCTGGGCACGGCATCGGTGGTGTTCGGCGCAGTGCCGCCCAACGCACCTTCGACAATGCTGACGAGTCCGGCTACGTTCAGCAACGGCGTGGGCTGTTATGTCGGCGCGGTTTCGCAAACGGACCCGGCATACGGTTATGACAAGGCCTGCTGGATGCGGGCTGTGGCCGCACCTGCACCTGCACCTGCACCTGCACCCGCACCCGCACCCGCACCCGCACCCGCACCCGCGCCTGCGCCTGCACCTGCACCTGCACCTGCACCCGCACCCGCACCCGCACCCGCACCCGCACCCGCGCCTGCGCCTGCACCTGCGCCTGCACCCACTCCGACACCTACACCAACGCCGACCCCCACACCGTCTCCCTCTCCATCCGCAACGCCCAGCGCGGCCATTTCCTGCGGCACGCCCACGCAAACCGCGGGCGGTACGGCCCATGGCGTCATCAGCGCGGACACCCCGACCGCCGACGGTCTGCGCGTGTTCCCGAACAACACGGCCTTCAAGATCGCCGTCACGACGAACGCCCCGAGCGCCGACACGGTTGTCTGGTCCGTAGCGGACTCGAATGGCGCCATCAAGACGCAAGGCAGCTTTGCGGTAAGCGCCGGCGTACAGACGAGCACGCTGTCGTGCAAGTCGACCTGGTCCGGTTACGGCGCGTTGACCGCGACGTTGCGCTCAGCAGGCGGCACGCTGCCGAGAAGCGGCACGCGGCCCACCGGCATTGCGACTTTCGGCGTGCTGCCCGACCTCAGTTCCGCGATCGGCACGGTCACGTATGCGCATCAGGACCAGCATCGCTTCGGCATGCAGGGCTTCAACGGCAATATCGCGGCGCTGCACGCGCTCGGCATTTCGTGGACGATCGACGATCGTGAAGTGTCGGCGATGGAGCCCAACGGCCCCTACACCTACACGCCGAGCGTGAACGATCTCGATCCTTTCTATAAAGCCAATCCGGATCAGATGCGCATCGTGCGTCTTGACGGCCTGCCGGCCTGGGACTCGAAGACGGGGCAGTTCAACGACAGCTACTACGCGCCGTCGAACATGACCGAATTCAAGGACTTCATGGCGAGGGTCGGCACCGATACGAGTGCGATTCGTTCTGCGAATTATCCGAACCAGCAGAAGAACTACTATCAGGTGACATGGGAGCCGAGCCTCGGCTGGGCGGACAGCGACGCGAACTTCGTCGCGATGTACAAGGCCGCGTATGAAGGCATTCATTCCACGGACGCGAACGCGGTCGTCATGGGGACCGGCAATCCGTTCCCCGCGAACTGCGATACCTGCACCACAGGCTATCTGCAGAAATTCGGAGCGCTCGGCCTCTGGAACTACATCGACGCGGTGTCGACGCATGGCTACTGGAATGCCGGCACCTATCCCGCGCATCCGCCGGAATTGCAGGACTCGGATCCGGATCCCGCGAACCAGGCGAATGCGCTCGACAATCAGATGACGCAACTGCGCTCGGTCATGCAGGCAGGCAAGCCGAACATGAAGCTCTTCTTCACGGAAGCGGGTACGAGCTACGATCCGGGGCTCAGTTACGGCCCGACGGTGCCATCGCAGAACCAGTTGTTTGCTCATGCGGCAGTCGGCGTACGCTCGCACATCATCGTGCTCGGCGGCGGTGCGCAGGTCACCACGTTGTTCTTTGGTCCCGACTATCCGGGCGAAGTGGGATACGGTTCGTTCTTCGACCTGAACGATGCGCAAGGCGCGTTTGGCGCGACGAATCTCTCGCCGAAACCCGAGGCGATGGCCTTCGCGACGATGACGCGAGTACTCGACGGCACGAATACGCTGGGCCGCGTCAAAGGCACACCGTCCGGTACCTTTGCCTACGCATTCCAGCAACTCGGCAACGGCAAGGTCGTGACGGCCGCATGGGCGCATAGCAACGCGCAATGGCCGACGAGCGGCGGCGTGTACAGCCAGACGTACTCGACGAGCTACACGCTGCAGGTCGACAACGCGGGCACGTCGGGGATTGTGACGAAGATCGATGGATACGGCAATGTCACCACGGTTCCGTATAGCAACGGTGCCGTCACGCTGACGTTGACCGAGGTGCCGCAGTACATCGTGTCGAACAACGCGACGGTGGCGAAGAACAATTCCACCGTGCCGCTCGGCTACACCGGGCAATAACGCTTCGGCGAAGCTTTCGGTACCCTGCTGGGCCAACCGGCGCCTGCTGGGTACCGTTCAGGCTGTTTCACCGCTTCTGCGCAGCGCACGCGAGCATCTGATCGCCGATCGGGTTCTCGCGTGCTTTCAGCGCTTGTCCTGCGCCCTCAATGTCGCGCGCGTCCTTGTTCTGGCCGAGCTTGCTCTTGCCGACGAGCCGGGTAATTTCGATCTCCACACCGACAATTGCTTTGAGCATGGTGTCGATGTAGTCGGCCGGCGCATCTCCCATTTTCCACGGCTGCGGCTGATCTGCTTCATGCGTGCGCGTGAGGCGCGCGACCACGCCGCGTACATACTTCTCGTCGTCGCGAATCGTGATGCGACCATGCGCGTGTACCACGACGTAGTTCCATGTGGGTACCTGCCTATGCGTTTCGTGCTTGCTCGGATACCACGTCGGCGAAATATACGCATCGCCCGCATGGAAGACGACGAGCACCTCATCGCCATGGGCCACGTCCTGCCAGAGAGCATTATTCCTCGCCACATGCGCGTGTAGAACGCCGAACGTGCCTTCGTTCGGCGCGAGGTCAAACGGAATGTGATTCGCGTCCAGGCCGTTCGCGCCATGGGTAATCAGCGTGCCGAACGGATTCTGCCTGATAAGCGCGTGCAGGACGTCTTTGCGCGCTTCGTTGAAATGGGGCGGTACGTACATGGGTGCTCCGTTGAGTTTCTGCATGCAGTGTGCGCCGGAACTGGTTTATTCTATAGAGCCAGTTTGGATCAATTTTACTAAACCAGAATCATGCCGCGAACCGTGCGTGTCGTAGACATTCCGGCGTTGGGTACGCTCGACCGTGGAGCCGGAAACCTGTCTGCCCAGTTGGCGGCATTGGTTAGAGAGGCGGTGCGTGGCGGCGCGCTCGCGCCAGCTGAGCCCTTACCCTCGACGCGACTTCTTGCCGCGTCCCTCAAGCTTGCGCGCGGCACCGTGGTCGAGGCTTATGAGCAACTGATCGCCGAGGGATTTCTGGAATCGCGGCGCGGTGCCGCGACACGGGTTGCCTCGACCTTGTCGGTCGCCGCGCCAACGAGGCGCGTTCGCATGCCAACTAGCGCGGGCGGTCGCCGCCGGCTCCCGCAAAGCAGTCTGCCTGAACCGGCCGCGCGCTTCGCGCAGATCGCGCGCGAATTCAGTCCCTTGCCGCCGCTACCGTTCGCTATTTCGGTGCCGGTCGGCCTGACGGCGCCCGCCGACATCTGGCGCCGGCTAGGCAACCGCATACGGGCACGAGGCGCTGCGGCGCCCGCTGGTTACGAAGACCCAAAGGGCGCGTTGCCGTTGCGCGAGGCGATTGCCGCGTACGTGCGCAAGTCGCGCTCGGTGCAGTGCGACGCGGCGCAGGTGATCATTACGAGCGGCACGCAGCAGGGCTTATATCTTGCGAGCCAGGTGCTGCTCGGCGCGAAGGATGAGGCGTGGGTCGAAGACCCCGCCTATCGCGGCCTGACGGCTATCCTCGAAAACAACGGGCGGGGCAGCGCCATGATCCGTGTACCGGTGGACGAGGAGGGCATCGACGTCGCCGCAGGCATGCGCCTCGCGCCGCATGCAAAGGCCGCGTTTGTCACGCCGTCGCATCAGTATCCGCTCGGCATGCCGCTCAGCATGGCAAGACGCAGCGCGTTGCTGGGTTGGGCGCGGACCAACAATGCATGGGTTGTCGAAGACGACTACGACAGCGAATTCCGCTACGAAGGTTATCCGTTTCCGGCGCTGCAGAGTTCGGACCCCGATCGCGTGATTTACCTCGGTACGTTCAGCAAGATTCTGTTTCCTTCGCTGCGCCTCGGGTACGTGATCGCGCCTGGCGATCTCGCCGACGCGTTTTGCGGCGCGCGGGTCTTGATGGACCGGCATCCGCCGAACGCGGATCAGCACGTGCTCGCCGCATTCATGGCGCAGGGACATCTGGAGCGGCACATCAGGCGGGTTCGCAACGTGTATGCGGAGCATCGCGCGCATCTGATCGAGACGCTCGGCGAACTGCTGCCTTCGGAAATCGCATGGGTCCAGCCCGGCGACCAGGGCATGCACCTCGTGCTTTGGCTTGCTCGCGCGCTCGACGATAGAGAGGTGGCCACGCTGGCAGCGCGAGCGGGGGTCGCGGTGCGTGCCGTGTCGCCGATGTTCTCGCAAGGCAACGCCCGGCCCGGCCTCGTGCTGGGATTCGGCGGGTTCAGCCGCGCGCAGATGGAAGGCGCGGCGCGGCGTCTCGCGGAGGTGATCAGGAATGCTATACGTCGGGGTGCGAGGCCGCGGCGGAAATAGCGCGCATTCGGTATTGCCGGCGAAAAAAATGGCCTCCCGCTTGCACGCAGCGGGAGGCCGGTTCTCAAGTCACATCCGGGGACGCACCGGATCACGTGTCGGCGTGGCTCGAGGTGAACGTGGTGAATGCGCCGTACGGCGGGTTCAGCGCCGTGCCGTTCGTCATAATGCCGAACGTGTTGTTGCCGCTATCGAGCACGTAGTACATCACGGACTGAATGTTGTGCGTCTTGCGCGCCGCATAGAACGAATTCAGTTGCGACGTAATGTACGTCGCACGATACGACTGCGTTTGTTCCGGGCCCGTATTCCACTCCGTGATGAAGAACGGCACACCATATCGGGCCTTGCAGTACGTAGGCAGGTCGATGCCGGGACCCGCGCCGTCCGTGCCGATGTTGAAGATGTCGCCATACACTTCGTAGTTGTGCCATGTGGTGATGTCCCAACGCACCTTCGGATGGCCGCCGCTGCCGTCGGGTTGCATGCCGTCCCAGAGAGCGTCCGACGCGCCGACATCCGCGACACAGAAGTTGATCCCGCATTTGGCGCTGGGCTGCGCCGCCTTCACTCCGTCGATCATGCCGCGCATTGCGCCGCGCATGGTCGGCCAGTTGGCATTGTTGAAGTCGAGCGCCTTCGTGCCTGCGTTGGTCGAATCGATGATGATGGCATTGTCGCGGGTCAACTCGTTGCCGCACTCATAGAACGTCACGCCGTACGGTTTGAGCGTATTGGCGATCGTGAAGGCCGATCCATAGCAGGCGTTGTAAGCCGCGGATTCGCCGGCCAGCAGGTTGCCGTTGCTGTCCCGGAAGCCGAGGTTCACCAGCACGAGCAGCGTCATGCCGGCGGACTGGAACGCCTGTGCGAGTTTGACGACGGCGTTGAGTTCATTCGCGTCCGCTGTGCAGCCGACACGATAGCTGGTACAGCCGAGGCCCTTCAGAATCGAGACGATCTGCGCGGGCGTGTACGTGTAGTCGAAGTGACCGTTTATGCCGAAGAAGCTGCCCGCGGTCGCCGCGACGGCCGTGCGCGGATCGCTGCACGGCAACCATTGAGCGGCGACTTCCGCATTCGCATAGAACTGGCCGCTCGTGTTGCGGCAGTAGATCTTGCCGCCGTACCAGAGCACCAGGTTCACGTTGTAGTTGTTGCCGACCACAGCGCCGTTGCACGAGATCACGCCGTTGGTCAGCGTCCAGACGGCACCCGTCTTGTCGATAATGCTGGACGCCGACGGCATCGTAGTGCCGTCCGGCGAAGTCGTGCCCTGGCGAGGATCGCTCGTGGCTTGCCACGTCGAGCCCGTCCACTGGTAAAACTGCGAGCTCGTGTTTTCAACGTAGATGTTGCCGTTAAAGCACAGCGCGAGCACCACGTTGTAGTTGTTGCCCGCCTTCGCACCGTTGCGATAGGCGACGCCGCCGGACAGCGTCCAGGTCGCGCCCGTACCGTCGATCAGCGACGTTGCGGGCGGCATGGCCGCGCCGTTTGGCGAAGTCGCTTTTGCCGTGGCGCTGGTCTTTTGGGCCCCTGAGCTCGAAGCCGTTGCGCCTGCCTCTTCCGTGCCGCCTCCACCACAGGCGCTCAGCACCACACTGCCGCCAAGCGCCGTCAGCGCACCAATAAATTGTCGTCGTTTCAACATCGTGATTTATTCCACTATCGAGAAGGTCCCCGAATAAAGTCAAAAAATGTGGTTCTTATGTTGGTTAATTGCTATTGAAAATCAGATAACGTTATTTTTATTGGCACTACTGATCGTCCAGGAAATCCGAGTGCTGTTGATGCGTCAGGCAGAGGTATTTGCCGAAACGATTAATACCGCTGAACTGCCCGCGTCGACGGGACTGACGCGCGCAAGCCGCCCACGCCACGGGCGGCGCTTCGCGCATGGAGTTCAATCAGCAGTGGAATAACCGGGTTCGTTTTCGGGCGTCGGTGAGACGAGAGACGCCTTCGCAAACGTTTGTCCGAGAAAGAGAGCCTGCACTACGTAAATATTGCGGACTGTTACTGCGAACGGGGTAGATCTTACCCGGAACCCGTGACGGTCAAAACGAAAATTAGCCGTTTCCCGCCAGAAAGCAAGATCATTTCCGATCAGCTCCCCAATGACAAAGAAAATCTACTTTCTCCTTATGGTATGGGGACTGGACGCCCTGCATTTTTTTCACTTTGACCCCATGAAGTACGCGTCAATTTTTCCGCTTTGGGGCGTGACGTATTTTTTGCCGTCCGGCAGTTCGTGCGGAACGCTTGGCGGGGCGTGCGAGGCGTTCAGCACTTTCGGACATGGGCGTGTGAGCGCCTGTCCCGATTGGCGCATTTTCAGGTGATCGCAGCCACACGTGGCCGTTTTTTGCATGCTAAGCTGGACTGAAGAATACAGATTCAGACCATTTTCCATTTTGCGAAAGCGTTCATAACGACGGGAACCCTGAGACGTCGGGATAACGCTTTTGCTTGATGTTCCGCGGGGGCGGTCCGGCCGGAGATTGTCTAATGTCGCAGATTATTCAGGAAGCGCGTCGCGCGCATGGAAAAGATGAAATGAACCGCGTACGACCGCGTGTGCTGATGTGCCCATTTACCAATCCCACGAACCGATATATAGAGATCCAGAAAGATCTATACAGATCGGTTGGCTACGATGTGATGCCGTTGTCGATCAAGGGCTTGTTAAAGGGCGGCATCGTCGACCTGTTCAAGCCGGAGAACCTGCTCGTGTTCCATTGGCTCGAGTACCGCCCGTTCAGGCGACAGAAAGGCACCGCGCAGCTGAGCCTGATTGGCTCGCTGATCTTTGCCTTCTATTGTGCGGTGATTCTGCTCGGGCGCGCGAAGGTGGTGTACTTCGTACACGACCAGGCTGTGCACGATACGGTGGGATTCAACAGACGCCTGTCTATGCGGATCATTGCGTTCGTGCGCCGTCTTGCAGACTTTCGCGTCGTGCACGCGCCCGATTTCCAGGCGCCCTACCGCGCGCAATATTTACCGCATCCGTTGTATTGGGACGCGCCCGGGCACCCGCCATACAACGCAAAACCGCAGCGGTCCGCGCCGCTGTTTACGATGCTGGGTGTGATTCGGCCGTATAAACAGATCGATGCGGTACTCGACCTTTGGCCGGCCGAGTGCAAGTTGCATATCGCCGGACACGGCACCGACGCCTATCTGGCCACGTTGAACGAGATCATCGATAGAAGGTCGCTGCGAGAAGCGGTGGACCTCGAATCGCGATTTCTCACGGACGCTGAGTTTGCCCAGAGCATTGCCGACAGCGACGTGCTGATCCTTCCGCATGCTGCCGATTCCATGCTGGTCAGCGGCGCATTTTTCGAAGCGATTGGGCTTGTACCGGTGCTCATCGCCCGCTCCACGCCTTTTATGGCGTGGGCAGCCAGGAAGTTCAACAACGTGATTCTTTTCGATGACGTCAGCGAGCTGCCCGCCATATTGCGCTCGGTCAACCAGTCATGGCAGACGTTTGGCGGCAACGCGAGCCATCGCAAAGCGCTCGAGGAATTCGGCTGGAATGCCTGCCGCCGCAGTTACGGTGAGTTCCTCGAGACAGCCGGCGGACACGCTGGCGCCGTCGAAAAGCCGGTAACGGAATAAACTCGCGGAACAAACTCGCGCGCCCGCTGCGCAATGGCTTATTCAGCGGCTGGCGGCGTTCGGGTGGCGTAGATGTCCACATAGTTCAACGGATTGTCGCGCCACTGGCCAATCGTCTTCCTCAAGCGGCTGGTGATCGTTGCCATCGGTTCCGTTACGCCTTGCTTGCCCGCCTTCGCGTCCGTCTCTTCGATCCGCCCGTAACTGAAGTGCGCTTCGAGAAACTGCAGTACGACGTTCGGATCACCGCCGAGGCGCGCCATATGATAGGGCGACCATTCGACGAGGATCGCATCGGCTTTCGCGAGCGTTTTGCTGCCGCCGGCGAAGACATAGGGCTCCGCACCTTGGGTATCGATCTTGGCAAAGATCGGCCCCGCTAGTTCGATGGGGAGATCGTCGAGCCTGACGCAACGCACCTCGATAATCTTGCGGCCCATTTCATTCTGCTTTGCCGGCAGACTGGTTTCGAAGTGAAGGCGATGATCGCCGAGATTGCCGTCGGCAATTTCAAAGGGCAGTACTTCCTCGCGTTCGTGGAGCGCAAGCTGGAAGGTCTCTATATTGGACGACGGACAGTTCTCAGCAATGTTGCGCTGCAGATTCCGGTAATTCACCGGCTCGGGCTCGAACGCATAGCACTTCACGCGCTGGTTGTATTGCGCAATCGGAATGGTCGTCATGCCGATGTTCGCGCCGATGTCCAGATAAGTTCCGCCGGACTGTGCGAAGAACTTTTTCAGCTTCTCTGCCAGCTCGGGCGCCCAGCGGCCCGTTTCGGCATATTTGCGCAGAATGCTCAGGTCGTTCGAGCTGCTCACCATTGTGCCGTACTGTCCCGCTGCCGAGAGCCGCACGACGTTGAGCTTGCGCGAAAGGCTGGAGAGGTAAAGATAGCCGTACTCCCTCGCGAGCGAGCTGTCTTCGAGAAGCGACTTAGCCATAACATGCCGGAGCCTCAGGGGAAGCATGGAGGTCACAGCGCCGGTCGCGGAGAGTATAAGTTTCTTCATGAGAAACAGCATACCGCAGCACTATTTCACAGCGAACATCACGTCTCCGCGCTTTCGGCAAAGGCATCAACGAAATCGGCCACTCGTTGCAATGCATGTGCTGTGGAAGCGGCGTGATAGCGAGCAGTGGGGGTTTTCCCCTAGGTTTGGAGCGATGGCTGCCGGCGTTCTAACCGGGGGCAAAGCGGGCCGACACGCGTGCCGCCATTACTGTTCACCTGCACATTCCATGAGTTCCTGCACGAGCACGTCGGACGTCTCACGGCAGCGTGAACCGGTGCTGAGGTCCTCATGCAAGTTCACCCACGTTCAGTTGAGCGACACGTTGCGAACATAGGGTAAACCGCCGGCGTCTTCATGTACTTCATTGCTTGTGTTGGCGTCGACTGTTGCACTATCATGCAATCTCTATCGAGTTCGGCGGTATCCGTGTTCGCGGCAAACATCCGTGATCTTGTTGCGCCGCTTGTATCGACTGCGACCAGGCGGTCGATTGACACATCGTCAGCTAACTTCACGCTTGTAAATTCGTACAACTAATGAAAGAGCATTGTCAGTTATTTTGCTGAGTCGTCGCTGGACGACCCGTAGCCAAGGAGACGAGGAAATGACAGCCGAAAACGACACTGGAAAAAGTAGCGCTGGGTCTCTGCTTTGTATTCTGCTAGTGGTCGTGATGAGTTTCCTGGTCTCGGGCTGTGGAGGTCACGACGACATTTCGACGTCTGCTCAACAATCGGGACTACTAAGCTGTGACGACAGCATGAAAACAGCGTTCAAGCCAGACGCAAACACGACAGTCGTTTTCGTCAAGCAGTTCAAGGCGGGCTCGTCTTATGCGCTTGCCAACACGCCGGCATCACCTGCACCGCCCGTTGCTGCTACCGACGTGTGTCTCGTAAAGCTCCTCGTAGGCCCAGGAAATCCGGGGCCGGCCGGCGCGCCATCGACTTCCGCAGGGATCGGCATCGAGGTCTGGCTGCCAATGGCCTCGGCATGGAACAACATCATCAGGGCGACAGGAAGCGGCGGTTGGGCAGGCGGTGCGCACTCCGATCCCACGCAGGTGGCCACGAAGTCCCTATACCTGGCGGCGGTCAACAAAGGCTACGTCGTGAGTGCATCGGATCACGGTCACGTCATTCTGAACAACGGATCGTTTGCAATGAATCCGGACGGGACTATCAACACTGTTTTGTGGCAGGACTTCGCTGAACGAAGCATGCACGAAATGGCGGTCAAAACGAAAGCACTGGTGAAGGCGTATTACGGGCACGTGCAGACGTACGCCTATTGGGATGGGTTTTCCACCGGCGGGCGTCAGGGATTCAAGATCGCGCAGAAGTACCCTGCGGATTTCGACGGTATTCTCGCGGGCTCGCCGGCTTTCAACTGGAGCAAGTTCATTACCGCCGAACTGTATCCACAGATCGCAATGCAACAGTCGTTGGGCGCGCCTGTCGCGGCAGCGAAGCTCGCTTTCGTTAGCGGTGCCGCCGTCAAATCGTGCGATACGATGGGCTTGGGCTATCTGCTCAATCCGATGCAATGCCGCTACGATCCGAGCAAGGATGCCAACGTGCTGTGTGCAGGAGCGATCGGAAATGGTGTGACAGGGGCCAGTACGAACAGCGCATGTCTCAGTGCAAACGAAGCGCACGTGGTCAACCAGATCTGGTACGGTCAGACGACGGATGGCAGCGTACCGGACCCGGCGCTCGACAACGGCAATGCGGCGACTCTCGCCTCGAACCAACTCTGGTACGGGCTGACACGCGGAACGAGTCTTTCGTTATCGCTGGCAGGCACGAATCCCTTCAGCATTGCGACCGATCAGGTCGCGCTGGAATTGCAAAAGGCGGCCTATGCACAAGCGTCTTTTTTGAATGCGACCGGCAATGGGACCAACCAGTGGAAACAACTAGGTTATAGCGATCTGGCGAACGCCTACGCGCAAGGCGTTGCGCTGCAGAGTTCGTTCAGCAACATCAACACCGATGATCCTGATTTGAGCGCTTTTCACGCAGCGGGCGGCAAGATGCTCACATACCACGGACTTGCGGACGACAAGATTTTCCCGGCAGGATCGATTAACTATTTCGATCGTGTGTCGACGCAGATGGGCGGTGTGTCGGCGGTGCAGTCGTTTTATCGCCTGTTTCTCATTCCGGGGCTCGCGCACGACAGCAGTTTTGCCACGAGCGCCTCGATCGATCCGAGCACCAACGCCCCGATCAACACGGCGAAAATGCCGTTGCCCCAGCCTGCGGCGGGACGCGACGAAATGTTTCTGGCCCTGCGCAACTGGGTCGAGAAAGGGCAGGCGCCGTCCCAGATCCAGGTAAGTTCCGCTGACGCTAGCGTATCCAGAGCCCTTTGCATGTACCCGCAGACGGTGCAGTACGTTGGCGGCGCGGTTGGCTCGTCGGCAAGCTATGTGTGTCAGTAGGCCGCATACTGATCAGGTCCGCGTAGCCGCCTTGTCGCACGCCGCTTCTCTGGCGGATCCAGCAGCGCATGGGGGCGCGTAAGGTCCGGTCGTTCGAGGATACCCTTCGCTGATCGAAGACTTTTCGCTGCGATGCTGCTAGACAGTCTGGCGACCCTCCCGTCGCCTTCACGAGCACGGGAGGGCGCCTCTTCTCGCGGAACTACTTACCGCTGACCAGTTCCTTCGTTCGCTGCGTGATGGCCGCGAGGCCCTTTTCCACGATCTCCTGCCAGTCGCTGGACACCACCACCTGCTTTGATTCACTCACGCGCGTCTTGATTGTCTGTTCACCATGAAGAGCGCCGACATCGCCCGACAACTGCAGTTCGGACTTCTGGTTCGTTTTAATGGACCAGAAGCCGGGCTCGAACCACGTCCAGAAATCGATGATCTGTGCAGTCACCGGAGCGGCCGCCGCGAAGTTCGGATCACCCTGCTTCACGACAATGTAGCCCGCATCCTGAAAGCCGGTGGCCAGTGCGCTTTCAACGAGGCCGGAAGCCGTCTTTCCTTGAGGCAGCACCACGTCGCCCAGCGCTTTGCCATAACCGTTTCTTTTGCGGCCGATCGCACGCGCTTTTGACGCGTCGCTCGAATCTTCATTCGGATCCAGTGACGCCATGTCGGCGCTAGCGGGCTTGACCGAAAACGTCCGCTTGTCCTGAACTGAATCGATTCGCACGTATTTGCCCGCCGTGGGGTTGGTGCCTTGAGGTGCGGAAACATCGACAGTTGTCCGGCCTACCGCGCATCCAGCAAGGATGGACGCGCTGAGGGCATAGATGGCGATTCGACGCAACAGCATGATGGCTTAACTCCTCGTTAATTATTCTGATCGCCGGAACGCCGATTTATTTCGCTCCAGCGTCAGGGTTATAGATGCGCATGGCGCACGTCAGATGGAATAACGGCCTGCTATTGGAAAACTGAAGGGGGAGGGGTAGGCTGTATCTCTGATACGTCGGCGTTAACTGGTGCGCCGCGTGCGGGATTGAGTGCGCAAGCTGTTGTATTTGCGCATGCCGTGCACGGTTTTACGGTTACCTATGCGCCCGGCGCGGGTGTGGTCGAGCAGGTCAAAAACGAAGTGTCACGTTGAGGACATGCTCACGCGCCACGTGGGCGACGTACTCGGAAAACTCGACAAGGGCGTTGGCGGTGGGTTGAGCTGCGTGGTATCGCCCGGCGGCGGTATCTATATCACGCGTCCCGGCACGGCGTGCTGGGCTTGACCGACAGCGGCGAGTGTCCGTTGCGTTTGCAACGAGTCCAGCACCGCGTTCACGACCCGTTCGACGTCCGGCCAGTTTGTTTCCTGCTGGCCCTCCACATAGACGTCGGGCGCGACGCTCCGATAATGTTCGGAGTATCCCCAGATCGCATCGTGAACCATCGGCCTCGTGATGCTGCCTCCCAGCACGGCGACGGTCGGCCGATTGAACGCGGCAGCCACGTGCATCAGCATTGAAGAATTGGTCAGGACGACGTTCGCTGTCTCGGCGAGCGCGAAGACAGTTCGCATCGACACGTCTCCCGCTACCGAACGCACGCGCGCGTGAGGGCCTGCAGCCGCGATGGCTTCTGCAGCGCGTGGTTTGTCGGCCTCGCTGCCGACTATGACGATGTCGCACCGGTCGCCGCCCTGTTCGAGCGCAGACGCGATCTGTAAAAGCGCAGCGCCGAACTGACGGGGAGACCAGGCTTTGCTGGACACACCTGCACCCACGCCGACGAGCAGTCGCCAACGTGTACCATCGTTAGGATAACTGGCGGACCAGATCCTTGCGGCGCTCGCTCGTTCGGCTGCCGTGAGGAAAAGCTGGGGGCGCGCGTCGGGAAGTTCGGTTGCGCCCAGCAACGCGGCTTGCGCCAGTGCGGCGCGACCGGATTGACGGCGCGCGAAATCAATGTAGGCATGACAGCCGCTGTGGCCGCCGCGATAGCCGCGCACGCCGATGCGGTACCGAGCGCCGAGCCGCATCATCAATAGTGCGCCCATGTAACTGCCGAGGACATCGATTCCGACGTCGAATCCGCCGCGCTTGCGCAGTGCGACGACTTGCGGCGATCGCAACAGGAAGCGCATCACAGCACCCGGCGAGCGATTCTCGACGATCTTGTTGTTCCAAGGTGCATTCAGTTCGACGATCTCATCGACGAACGGATTGTTCTCGAGAACCGGCCGCCCCCAACTGCCAATGCCGGCAACGATACGCGTGGCGGGGAAGCGTTTCTTGAGCGCCTCGAAGATCGGCGTCGCGGTGAGCAGTTCACCGAAATCGTTCGGCCTGAGCACGAGAATCTCGCGCGGTTCGGTGCGACGCGGATCGTATCGCGCCGGGGACAGGCGGCCCATCGCCCAAACCGGCAGTTCAGTCAGCAAGCTTTTCCAATTCATTGCGTACCCAGGAGACGAGATCAGTGCGAGGCCGCGGAGCGACGCACTGATTCTGCATGGAAGCAGGCGCTCGATCTGTGGGCCGCCATACGCATTTCGTCGAACGTATCCGTATCGGCGCAATGGTGCGAGACGCTGAGGGTAGGGTGTCTGCATGCGGGCACCATGCCATGGGCTCGTGAATAGCGAGAGGCAGCCCTCGGTGGTCATTGTTGCAATTTGAGCTTGACCAAGTCCGAAAGGGAACGGTGCAAAACCAAGCCCTCGACCTCGGAACCGCGAATCGCGCATTGCGAAGCGGAATGTCGACGGGACGAAAGTTGATCTGGCGCAAGCCGGTGCGACACGGGACCACAGGGATGCGGCCGGGCGGAGCGATACCATGAATACGTCGCCAAAACACAGCACTTGCCGGTCGCGCCGTGTACGCACGAATGAATCAGCGGTGTTGTGAAAGCCAATCGCACTACTCAGGAGTATGAAATGTCCGCCACGTCCGTTCTCATCAGCATGGCCCCCATGTGGGGAATCCTTCTTATCGCATCCGGCACGGCCGCGTACCTCGTATTCTGGCGCAAGGTGATCAAATAAGCGTGCGCGTTTTGTCGGATCGAGTCACCATTGCAGCGAACTGCGGCAAGGTGCGGTTTCTCTTTCGCTGCTAGCTTAAGAAACGGCAACGGTAAACTCGAGTCCGGATTCAGAGTCCAGCGTCGTCGTCGAAAAACGCGGATTGTCGTCAAGGTAGCGCTTGTATGGCCGAACGGCGTCCTCGGCGGTGTACATGTTGTTGGCGAGAACGATGGATCCGGCGCGCAGCAGGCGCTCTGTGTGCTTGAATAGGTCCAGATAGGTGTCGGTCCATACGTCGATAAACACCATGTCGAAGGCGCCTTCCAGTCGCGCAACGGTCTGAAACGCATCGCCTTCCCAAAGATCAACATAGGCACTCAGGCCCGCCGCCTTGAGGTTGGCCTGAAGAAGAGCGCACTTCGCTGCGTCACATTCAGTCGCGACAATCATTCCGCTGCCTAACGTGCGAAGTGCCTCGGCAAGATAGAGCGTGGACACGCCGCAGGAACTGCCGAGTTCCAGGATTCGAGCCGGTCTGTGCGAAAGCACCATGTTGTGCAAAAACTTGCCCGTTTTCGCCGACACGGCTAACGAGAGGGGAGCGCCTTGCGACGATTCAAAATCGTGGCTGGATAGCCCGAGCGTTTCGAGGAACCGTCCACGCAGTCGAGGGGCGAGCGTGTCGTATTCGTCCGCGAGAGTCAGGAACTCCTCGGTGGAACCGCAAAACTGCGCCTGCGCGCGAGCTATCACTTCGGTCTGGCTCTGTTCGTGAAGGTGCCGCAGAAGGGTTGTGCTTGACGGCGACATGTGCGCTCCTTGACGGGATCGTTGGGTCGGTGAAGCCTCGGGCGAGGCGGCTCATGGTTGTTTCAGGCGCCAGGCAATGTCCTACCACCGTCAGCGGGGACGTACGACGCTATGCTGTTCCGGCGAGCTTGATTGCACATTCAGCGCACGCCGTGACGCAAACACGGCATGACCTGCTTTCACGGCCATGTTCAGTCGCCCGTACGACGGGCGCGCGCCGATCGCCATGCGGTCTGAAAGTGCTCGCGTTCCTCAGGCGTCATGGCTTCCCATTTGCGCCAATGACGTCGATCGCGCCAGCCGCTGTGTCCGCGGAATCCGCCAAACAGGATGCGGCTCAAAACCAGCAAGCCCAACGCATGCGCGAAGTCGATCGTACGGGCGCCGACGAATAACGCCGGAATCACCCAATTCCATAGCGTCATGACCACCCAGCCAAGCACGGCGAGGCCGACCACGACGAGCAGCACTTTCCCCGCACATCTGATTCGAAAATTCATCCGTCGACTCCTCTAGATACCCAGTTCGTCATAAATGGACTGCAATCGGGCGCGCAGATGCAGCACTGCATAGCGTTTGCGTGCAAGCAGTGTATTCAGCGCAACGCCGCTCTCCGCCACCATGTCTTTAAAGGACCGCCCCTCCAGCTCGTGCGCGATGAATACCTCACGCTGATTGGCCGGCAACTCATCGAGTGCGCCCTGCAATGCCTTGAGCAAGACAGCGCGAGCGTAGAGCGCTTCAGGGCCTGCATCGTGCGCCGGCAGGGCGAGGTCGAGGCGATACTCGCCGCTCGATTCTTCCTCGCCCGCTGGCAGATCTGCCAAAGGCTCCTCTCTCTTCTTGCGAAAACGATCGACAATGCGGTTGCGCGCAGCACGGAAAAGCCACGCGCTTGCCTGCTCGATCGGAGCGGGTAGCCGGTAAGCCTGCACAAATTCCTGGAAGACATCCTGCAGGATGTCTTCCGCATCTTCCGGATCGCGTATTCGTCGCCGGATGAAATTGACGAGCCTCTTGCGCTCACGGACCACGGTCGCGGTGATGTCGTTGTCTCGTTCGGTCATCGTGTGCGAGGTGGCGGGCGGTTCCATGCGTCTGAAGACGTTTCAGACGCGCAAATATTGTGGCGGGCGTAAAATTTTTTGCCCCGGCGACTGCGGGATGGCTTGAGGCAGTAGGTAAAACGGGTAGGAGCCGTTATGGACCCGGATGAAGCGTAGCAAGCGCCGGTGAGCCCGGTTCGTTGCTGGTGCTTCGTCAGATTCTGCCCAATGGCAACGACAACGGCGTGCTCGCCGTCCTTGAGACCGGCGACAGAGCGATATTTTGCGTCCGCTTCACCGGGGTATGGGGGGGCGAAGTGATCGCTCACGGCAATTCAAGCAGTGGCAAACTGCTTAACGGCGCTTTCTGCGTGAACTTTAAGTTCTAACCAACGAGCATCGCGCCCGATACACGGACGTTGAGAGTGTGGTGTGAATTTGCGCCGAGTCCAGGCCGACGATCACCGCGGCATCGTCGAGGTGGTGTTGCCAGGCGCGAGATCGGGAACGGTGAACGTGCTGCCGTCCTGAAGGGATGATAGATTCAACGTGGTCTAAGCACGGCCACGTTCCATTTGAGTCCCGATGGAGTGTGCGCGATCCGGACACAATCAAGTTCCTCGAATCCCGCCCGCAACCGTTTCCATGTGCTTGCGCCATCGGCGTGGTGCCACATGCTGACAATAAATATCCCGCCAGGCGCAAGAGACTGCGCCAATCTTCTCATTTCATCTTCAGGGGTCCTAAGATAATAAAGTATTTCATTAAAGACGATGACGTCGAACAGCCGTGAGGTCTTGAACGCGGTCACATCGGCCACAGCAAACTCCGCTCCCTCGATGGTCGACTGTCGAGCCTTCTCGATGGCGGCTGCCGACAGATCAATACCAAGGTAGCTGGATATGGCGGCACTTGAAAGCCAATGCGCAAGGATACCCGTACCGCACCCCACGTCGAGAACGCGCGCCGTCGGTTTGAAGTGCAGACAATATCCGAGAATCACGCTATAGCGGCCGACCTCTTTTGTAGTGGACAGAAATTCCCACTCTCCGGATTGGTATTCACGATTCCATCTTTGATCCGAGATTGAGGTGTTGCGACGCGGCAGAATCGCGGCCTTGATCGCAACCGGGATGAACTTATGAACAGGCCATTCCAGAATCTTTTTGACTAACCGTGCAGTGCCGACAAGCTCGTTAGCAGTAAACAAGGCCATCTCCCTTCAGAAACCGACATTACCTATGCGGATGCCGACTATCGGAATTGATGTGTGGGTTAAGTGCTAATCAATGGTCTCGGAAGTCATGCTAGCGGGTTGAAATGGTATTCAGCAGCCGCGAGCGCTGATAGGGCGTGCTGCGGCGGACAAATGGCGGAAAGCCACTTGCCATCACGGCGCGGAACGCGAATCGGAGGAAACAGAAGAAGCGGAAGACTTAACGGCCGGTGCAGTTCGAAATCACGGAAGAGAGCTGGCAGAGTGTCGCGGCAGAGCCGGCCCCGCAATTCGGACCGCGCCGACCCGCGGCGCGGCCCAAACAGCAGCTTCACCACTGATGATGCACGTGAGGCGCAATCTTCTTCAGATAAAGCTCGCGAAGAACAGCTATGGCCGAATCACTCAAGGGCGGCAACTCGCTCGCCTCACTGTTGGCCCTGGCTTGCGCCGCGTTCTTCGCCCCGGGAATGACGGTCGTCACGCCCTCGTTCATGAGAATCCAGCGCAGCGCAAACTGCGCCATGGTTGCATTCTGCGGAACGAGCGAGCGAATTTCGTCGACGGCGTCGAGCGCAATTTCATAAGGAACGCCCGCGAAGGTCTCGCCCTTGTCGAAGGCCTCACCGTTTCGATTGAAAAGGCGATGATCATTGGTCGCAAACGTCGTCTCACGCGTCATCTTTCCGGTGAGCAGCCCCGATGCGAGCGGCACGCGCACGATCACGGCGACGCCCCCTTCATGCGCTTGCTGAATGAATCGCGCCGGCCTCTGTCGAAAGATGTTGTAGATGATCTGCACCGACTTCACGCCCGGATATTCGATCGCCTTCAGCCCTTCTTCGACTTTCTCGACGGACACCCCATAGCCGCGAATTTTTCCCGATACGACCATGCGGTCCATTGCATCGAAAACTTCAGGCCGGTAATAGACCTCCGTCGGCGGGCAGTGAAGCTGCACCAGATCGAGGCACTCCACGTGCAGGTTCTTCAAAGACCGGTCCACGAAGGCATTCAGATTCGCCGCCGTGTAGCCTTCCGCCCGATGCGGGTCAAGCCTGCGACCCGCCTTGGTCGCCACAAAGGGGCGCGGACCGGTGCGTTCGTTGAGCACCTCGGCGATGATTCGCTCCGAGCGGCCATCGCCATAGACATCGGCCGTATCGATGAACGTCGTGCCGTTGTCGAGCGCCGCGTGCAGCGCTGACTTTGCGTCGCTCTCTGCGACGTCGCCCCATGAGCCGCCGATTGCCCAGGCGCCGAATCCGATTTCGGAGACACTGCTTCCCGTATTGCCGAACTTCCGTTGTTTCATGCTGATTCTCCGTTCATGGCATCAATTGCCCGCCGTTGACCTCGATAATTTGCCCAGTGACGTATCCCGACATTGCGCGGGACGCGAGGAACAGAAATGCGCCCACGCATTCTTCCGGCAATCCTTCTCTGCCCATCGGCACCGTCGCTGTCTGCGAAGCGCGAATTTGCGCCGGCGTGTATTTGTCGTGAAAGGGCGTTTGTATCAGTCCCGGCGATACCGCGTTCACCCGGATGCCGTCATTCACGAATTCCTTTGCGTGGCCGCGAGTCAAGCTGCTGACAAAGCTTTTCGACGCTGCGTAGAGCACCGCGCCCGCCCCGCCGCCTGTGCGCGCCGCAATGGACGTCGTATTGATGACGTAGCCGCCGGCCGCCTTCAGGAACGGATAGGCCGCGGACGTTGCTTCCCAAACCGATCTCGCGTTGAGATTGACGACCTGTTCGAAATGGCTCGCCGATGCGCTGACGGAGGCCAACCGTCCCAGCATGCCGCCCGCGTTATTAATGAGCCCATCGAGCCCGCCTAGCAAGTCCGCCGCTTCCTGCACGACGCGCGCTGCCTCGCCCGCTTCGCTCACGTCACCCTGAACCAGACGGATACGGTCCGGCGATTCCGCACGCAGCGCTTGCGCAGCCGCTTCGCTTTCGTTGAAATGCGCGACCACGTGGGCGCCCTGGGCGGCGAACGCCCGAACAACAGCCGCGCCTATTCCGGTCGACCCGCCGGTAATGAGAACTTTCGTGTCCTTCAGGTCGGCTATCTGTATCTGCTCAAGTTGAGACATGGCATTGTCCTCCGAACGGATCTGTCGACGCGCGGCGGCTGCCACACGCTGCAGGTATCAAATCGGGAAAATAATGACATGGCGTAAAATGAAACAGGTTCACTGAACCGATGAATTCTATTCACCATGTCAAGGAACGATCGCATCGACTTCGCCGACCTGAAGCTGTTTCTCGCCATAGTCCGATGTGGAAGCTTCAGGCTCGCCGCCATTGAAGCAGGACAAACGCCCTCGGCTGTCAGTCACGCAATGCGGCGGCTCGAAGACCGGCTC
Source organism: Paraburkholderia phenoliruptrix (assembly GCF_047325075.1). Taxonomy (NCBI): domain Bacteria; kingdom Pseudomonadati; phylum Pseudomonadota; class Betaproteobacteria; order Burkholderiales; family Burkholderiaceae; genus Paraburkholderia; species Paraburkholderia phenoliruptrix. Next base: position 3,883,532 of record NZ_CP168531.1, on the reverse strand, counting down.
GGCGCGAAGCTGCTGAACCGCACGAGCAGGGCGGTGTCGCCCACGGAGGCGGGGCTCGACCTCGCCTCGCGATTGCAGGACGGCTTCAACCAGATCGGCTCCGCACTTGAAAGCTTCGCAGCGCCTGGAACGGCGCGACTAGGTTCTCTTCGCCTGAATGTTTTCGCAGATGCGGCTCACCTGCTGATCGCACCGGCGTTGCCGGAATTCGCACGAGTGTGTCCCGGAGTGCAGCTCACAGTGGTTGTCGACAATCGTCCGATCGATATCGTCGCGGAAGGTTACGACGCGGGAATTCGCTACGGTCATCATGTTCCGGAAGACATGATCGCAGTGCCCCTCACTCGCCCGCAGCGATGGGTGATGGTTGCGTCGCCCGCGTATCTGAGGAAGCACGGTACGCCCCGCCAACTCGGCGAACTCGCGAACCACGAGTGCCTGCAGCTTCTGCTCGGCGACAATTCCAGCTACCGCTGGGAAGTCGACGTCGCAGGGAGGAAAAAGTCTATCCGGGTGCCCGGGGTCATCACGATCAACGATACGGTGACGACCATCAGTGCATGCAAGGCGGGAATGGGGATAGCGTATGTTCTTGAGGCGCGGATCGCCGACGAGCTTGCGCGGCGTACTCTGAAAGTGGTCCTCGAAGAGCATGCCTGCGCGGAGGACCCCTTGCATATCTACTACAGTAGTCGTCGCTACAACCATCCCGCCTTGCTTCGGCTGATCAACCTCATTCGCGAACGGCAGTCGCTTCCGAAAATTGCAAAGGTGCGTGGCTGAATCGGGAATGCAGTGTTCATTGCGACGGGATGCAACGGGGTGCAACGGCGCGTAGCCGCGCACGGCTAACCGGGCCCGTCACTCGCGGCCGCGAGCAGCGGCACGAGCAGATCGCTGATAGGCGTAGCAATACCGTGCGAGCGGCCGCGTCGCTGCACGACGCCGTTCCGGCAGTCCCACTCGAGAGGGCGGTTAGCCTCTCTATCCGCAAGAATGGATGTGCCCAGATCCGGCGGCGAGCGATGAAACCCGTCGACGATCTGCTGCGGAACGTCATCGCCGAGCTTCGCACCTTCCGCACGCGCGACGTCGAGACATTCGCGCAAATAGGCGAGCGACAGCGTCGTGATATCGCTCCTGGAAAACATGCCGGCGCGGCGTCCTGTCAGCACCATGAGTCCGGCAACTGCATTTTGCAGGAGCTTTCGCCACGCGACGGAAACGAAATCGTCCACCACCTCGACGGAACACCGCGTGCCGCGCAAGGCGGAAGCCACCACGCGGGCGGCCGGCACGTCCGGCAAGGTGAGGCGCGGCGCCGCGCGCAACCATACCGACGATGCCGATTCGCGTTGCGCAGGGAACCACACCACGGAGGGCAAGACAACGCCACTGGACGCGAATGGTTTGAACAGGTCGATCTGCTCGACGCCGTTTTGCAGTACGCAGACAACCGTCCTCGCGTCGCACAGTGCGGAGAGCCACGGCGCCGCGCTCGCTGTCTGCGTCGACTTCACGGCAACGAACACCAGATCGAATTTGTCGCGGATGCCGTGCGGATCGGTCAGCACTGGGCCGGGCACCACGATCTGACCACCGTCGAACTCGAGCGTCAGGCGCTCGTGCGCTGAACGGCCGCAAATGGTCGGCCTGCGTCCTGCCTCATGCAGCGCCGCGGCGACAGTCGTGCCGATTGCGCCGGGGCCCACAAGGGCGATGGTTGGTCTATCAGACATCGTCATGGGTATCGACCTCCTTCCGGTTGTCGCTGAGATACGAGCGAAGGGCGATCGCGAGCGGAAAAATCGCGAGGGCGGTGAACGCGGTGGCGACCGTGGCGCCATGCACACCGACCCTGTCGCCGAGATAGCCATACAGGACCGGCGACAACGCGCCCGACGCGATGGTCCCGGTATAGAACAGGGCGAACGCTCGCTCGGTACGCTCGGGAGGACACATGTCCGGCACGGTTCCGTAGAGGACCGAGGAAGTGCCATTGAGCATCATGCCGAGAATTGGCAGCAGCACCAAAGTCGAAGCCAGAGGCAGGAACATCACAGCGACGATGCACGCCGCCGTGCCGCCCTCGGTGAGGAGTACTGTGTGAACGACGCCCACTCGCGCGCCGATCCACCCACAAACGAATTTGCCGGCCGCACCGCCGATGAATACAAGCGCGAGCGCCGTTCCCGTCAGTTGCGGCGATACGCCTTTTGCCTTAAGCAGAAACGGCAGGAACGTGAGAAGTCCCATGCGCACCGCAGTATCGAGCACGCCGATGGCGAATAGCCACGAAAACCCTTTCCCCGAAGCGGGGCTTCGCTGAGCAGGCGCGCTCCGGTCCGGCGTTTCGCGGCGCGCCAGGTTGGGAAAAGATAGCGCGATGACGGCGGCAGTCACGCAGCCCACTGCGGCGACAACCCACAACGCATGACGCCACGACATCATGGTCACGAGCAGTGAAATGGTGGCCGGCAACGCGGATTTGCCGAGGTCGCCGGAAAAGTTGTAGATGCTTAAAGGGCCTCTCGCCTCGCGGTCATACGCACGCGCGACCGCGCCCGAGGCGATGGGGTGCTGGGTGCTCGATCCGCTGCCCGAAATCGCCAGCGCCACACACAAACCAGCCAGGCCGCCCGACATTCCCGCCAACGCATAGCCCAGTGCGGCGAGCAGCGTACCGAGCGCGAGCGTAGCGCGGCTGCCCCACTGCTTTGCCAGGTGGCCGGCGGGGATTTGCAGCGTCGCCATCGTGCCGGCATAAATGCCGCGCAGGATGGCCAGGCCGGCGAAATCAAGACCGAAGTCCGCCTGCCACACCGGAAGCAACGCGTAGATCATGTCCGTATAGCCGTCGTGCAATGCGTGCGCGACACAGGAGAGCCACAGCACGCGCGAGCGCGACGGCGGACTTCGTCCTTCTGCTGAAGGGACCAGAACGGATGGACGCATATCGATTGTTCTCGCCTCGCCCCATCGCAAGTGCGCGCGCGTGCAGGGCATAAAAGTTGGACAGACGATTTTATGGCCGCACGATTGCGCGATTCAACTGAGCTAATATCGCGGCAACAGAGAGAAAAAGTCACGTCATGAATAGAGGCCCACGCGTCGCAAACAAACGAGACGAACTTCCGCCGCTCAATGCATTGCGAGTGTTCGAGGCGGTCGCACGTCATGGCAGCTTCGCGGAGGCCGCCACGGTTTTGCATGTCACTCATTGGGCCGTGGGAAAACAGATCAGACTGCTCGAGGACTGGTTCGGCGTGCCCCTGTTCGAGCGCCGCCCGAGGGGCGTTGTGTTGACGGATGAGGGGGCCGCGCTGCTGAACGACGTCAGCCAGGCGTTCGAGCGCCTCGGCGTGGCGGCGGTGCGTCTGCGCCACAATCGCGCGACACACCGGATATCGGGCGTCGTGCGAGTGAATGTGCCGATGAGTTTCGCGCTCTGCTGGCTGCTGCCCCGTCTCGCCGATTTCCAGGCGCGTTATCCGGAGGTGGACGTGAGGGTGTCGACTACCTCGCGAAAGTTGCGCTACGTCGGTGACGCCTTTGATATCGGCGTGCGTTCGGGACCGGAAGAGGGCGCCGGCGTGGTCTCCCGTCCATTGATGCCCGACTTGCGCGTGCCTGCCTGCAGCCCGGCACTGCTGCGTCAGCGGCCCATTCAGGTCGTGACCGATCTGCGCCATCACACCTTGCTGCACTCCGCCACGACGCGTGCGGCCTGGTCTCACTGGTTGAAGGAAGCCGGCGCGTCCGACTTGCGGGCCGCCCGTCATGCCGAGTTCGACCACGTGAATCTCCAACTCGGTGCAGCCGTGGAAGGTCTTGGCGTGGCGCTGGCATCACTGCCGCTAATCAGGCGCGATCTTGCAGAGGGGCGTCTTGTGTGCCCCATCGCCACACCGGCCTGGCGCGCCGACGACTACATGCTGGTGAGAAGTACGGGACGCGTCGACGACAATGCCGTGGCCGCATTCGAGCAATGGCTCACGCGGATGGCCGAGCACGAGGCCGAGCCGCTCGCATCGGCGAGTTCCCAGTGATGGGCGCCCGGCCCGACCGCCGCGAGCCCGGCATCGAGGTTCACGCGAAGCCTGCTCGAAAAAAGCTTTCCGCAATGCGTCAACGACAAACTGCCGTTGGGTATGCATTGGCCGTTGCTTTCAGCGCCGCTGCGCATTTGGCCGCCCGCCGGCGATCACCCGTTCCAGCGACATCTTCAGGTGACGCTGCATGCTCGCCTGAGCCTGGATCGGATCATGCGCTTCGAGCGCTTCGAGGATCACGCGATGCTCGTCAGGAACCGCGCCCCAAGTGCTCTCGTTTTCAAAATGGCCGCGCAGCTTTTCGGACAGCGGACTATGCCGCGCATCGAACAGTGAACTGACGGTGCGCACGAGCACTTCGTTGCCGGTCATCTGTGCGATCGCGAGATGAAATGCGCGGTCGGCGGCGACCGGAATCCGTCCCGCCGAGACTTCGCGCTGCATTTCTTCGTACAGCCCGCGCAGGTGCTTCAGGTCCTTCGCTTTGCAAAACGGGGCGACGCTCGCCGCGATCGAGCCTTCAATCACACAGCGCGCCCCCATGATGTCGAGCAGGCTGTCGCCGAGTTCGGCGCGCGACAAGGGCTCCTTGCCATGCGTCGGTGGCGTGGGGCACACGTAGACGCCCGAGCCCATACGGATTTCGACGAGCCCTTCCAGTTCCAGCGCAACCAGCGCCTCGCGTACCGACGGGCGCGACACGGCCAGCGTTGCCGCGAGCGCGCGCTCCGAAGGCAAGCGGCCGTTCGGGGCGAACTCCGGCTGCGCAATCAGATCGCGCAGCTTTTCCGCGATCTGCAGATAGAGGCGGCGAGGGTCGGCGGGTTTGTCTGTCACAAGCTGTCCTGGGGAGGTGGCGCGCTGGCGTGGGTACGCGCCGTTGAGGCGAGCGCCGATTGTAGATCGAAGCGCGCTGCCCGCAAACGACCAAACGCGGCGCAACGCGAGAGGTGTGTCCAACCCGGGGATTTCCCGAATTTCCCCAAAATTGGCTTGACCACTGGCCCAGCCGCATTTTAATTTGTCGGATCTGGTAAGGCCAGACAAGTTCTTGAGTGCGGCGCGGGTACCGCGCAACGGCGATCTGCTGCGCGCCCCAATCGCACGATGGCCCGCATTGCGCGCGGTTAGGGAACCGGTCCCATATTCGATAATGGAGGAGACAAGCTATGCGCAAAATGCGTTGGGTGGTGATTTTTCTAAGCTTTCTGGCGATTGCGGTGAACTACATCGATCGCGCGAATCTGGCGGTCGCAGCGCCCGAGATCGAAAAGGCGCTCGGCATCGGACCGGCGCAGATGGGCTTCATCCTGAGCGGCTTTTTCTGGACTTACGCGTTGATGCAGATGCCGTTCGGCTGGTTCGTTGATCGCGTCGGCGCACGCATTGCGTTGCCGCTCGCCGTCGGCTGGTGGTCCGTGTTCACCGCGCTGACCGCGGCCACCAGCAGCGTGGCGGGCATGTTCGGCTGCCGGCTGCTGCTCGGCGTCGGCGAGGCGGGCGCGTATCCGTCGTGCGCGAAGCTCGTGAGCCAGTGGTTTCCCGTCAAGGAGCGCGCGCTCGCGACGAGCATCTTCGATAGCGGCTCGCGTGTGGGCTCCGCGCTGTCGATTCCGGTCGTCGCGCTGATCATCAGCTCGGTCGGCTGGAAAGCGGCGTTCGTCATCACCGGTGCGCTCGGCGCGGTGTGGATTCTCGGCTGGTTCGTGATCTATCGAAACCCCGAGCCGCTCGATACGGGCAGCTCGAAGGCGGCCGCCAGCGCGCCCAACGTCGCCGGCCAAGGCCAACGCCAACGCGTCACCTGGAGCTCGCTGTTTCGCCACCGCACGCTGTGGGGAATGATGCTCGGCTTCTTTTGCCTGAATTTCGTGATCTATTTTTTCATCACCTGGTTTCCGAGCTATCTCGTGCAGACGCGCGGCTTCTCGCTGAAATCGCTCGGCACGCTCGGGATGATTCCGGCGCTGATCTCGATCCCCGGCGGCTGGCTCGGCGGCTATGTGTCGGATGCGCTGTTCCGGCGCGGCTGGAGCCTGACCGCTGCGCGCAAGACCTGCATGGTCGGCGGCATGCTGTTGTCGTCGGTGATCACGCTGTCGGCATTCACGGCGAACGTTTATCTGATGCTCGCGTTCTTCGGCATCGCCTACGGCAGCCTCGCGTTCGCCGCGGCCAGCATCTGGTCGCTGCCGGGCGATGTCGCGCCGACGCCGGACCATGTCGCGTCGATCGGCGGCATTCAGAACTTTGCGTCGAACCTGGCCGGCATCGTGATCACGACTTTCACCGGCGTGATGGTCGCGATGACCAAGGGCTCGTTCACGATTCCGCTCGTCGTGGCCGGCGGCTTCTGCTTTCTCGGCGCGTTCAGCTATCTGGTGATCGTGGGGCGCATCGAACCGCTGTCCATGGCTTCCGATACCGAGGACGCATCGACGCGTGTGAGCTCGACAGTCTGACGTAGCCGGCAGTCGGGTAGCGGCCCGCCATCCATTCCATTCGAGGCCTTCTTATGTTGACTCAAGCTAGCAGCGCGCCCCAGGTGATTCGTCTGCATCCGAACGACGATGTGATCATCGCGACCCGGCAGCTCCTGCCCGGCACGCGCATCGACGCGGAACGACTGGTCGTGACGGGACTCGTTCCGCCCGGCCACAAGGTCGCCACGCGCGACATTGCGAAGGGCGAACCGGTCAAGCGCTACAACCAGATTATCGGTGTGGCGCGCGAAGCGATCGCGCGCGGCCAGCACGTGCACGTGCACAACCTCGGCATGTCCGAGTTCTCGCGCGATCACGCGTTCGGCGTCGACACGCATCCGACCGAGTACGTGGCCGAGCCGGCGCACTTCATGGGCATTCGCCGCGACGACGGCCGCGTGGCGACTCGCAATTACATCGGTATCCTGACGAGTGTGAACTGTTCGGCCACGGTCGCGCGCGCGATCGCCGATCACTTCAGGCGCGACGTGCGCCCCGAAGCGCTCGCCGACTTCCCGAACGTGGATGGCGTCGTCGCGTTGACGCACGGACTTGGCTGCGGCATCGACATGCAGGGAGAAGGCATCGCCGTATTGCGCCGCACGTTGGCCGGCTACGCCGTGCATCCGAACTTCGCGTCGGTCGTGTTCGTCGGACTCGGCTGCGAAACGAACCAGATCGACGGCGTGCTGGAAGCGGCCGGCCCGGCCGGCAAAGCGACGAAGCTGCGCAGCTTCACGATTCAGGACAGCGGCGGCACGCGCAAGACGATCGAGCGTGGCGTCGCGCTTGTCAAAGAGATGCTCGCCGACGCGAACCGCGTTGAACGCGTGCCGGTGCCCGCGTCGCATCTGTGCGTTGGTCTTCAGTGCGGCGGTTCCGACGGCTATTCCGGCATTTCCGCGAATCCCGCGCTCGGCGCCGCGGTCGACCGGCTGGTGCGGCATGGCGGCACCGCGATCCTCTCGGAGACGCCGGAGATCTACGGCGCCGAGCACCTGCTGACGCGCCGCGCCACGAGCCAGGCGGTGGGCGACAAGCTGCTCGCGCGGATCGCATGGTGGCAGGACTACTGCACGCGCAACGGCGGCGCGCTCGACAACAACCCGTCGGCCGGCAACAAGGCGGGCGGCTTGACGACGATCCTCGAAAAATCGCTCGGCGCGGTCGCGAAGGGCGGCACGACGAACCTCGTCGAGGTCTACGAATATGCGCAGCCTATCGATGCAAAGGGCTTCGTATTCATGGACTCGCCCGGCTACGACCCCGTGTCGGCGACGGGGCAGGTCGCGTCGGGCGCGAACCTGATCTGCTTCACGACCGGGCGAGGCTCCGCATATGGATGCGCGCCGTCACCTTCGCTGAAGCTCGCTACCAACACCGCGCTGTGGGAGCGGCAGGAGGACGACATCGACCTCAATTGCGGCGGCGTTGTGGACGGAAGCGCGACCATCGACGAGCTCGGCGAAGCGATTTTCCGGATGATGCTCGACTGCGCATCCGGCACGCGCTCGAAGAGCGAGCTGCACGGCTATGGGCAAAGCGAGTTCGTGCCCTGGCAGGTCGGCGTGGTGACCTGAGCATGGTCACCGGGAAACGCATGCACGCCAGCGAGACGCATAGAAGAGGAGAGCTGTATTGAAACGCCGCCTTTATTCAGGCCGCGACGTGAGCCGCGCGCACAGCATCGACGATCTGCGCGCAATGGCACGCAGGCGGCTGCCTAATTTCTGTTTCGAATATATCGAAGGCGGCGCTGAAACGGAGGCGACGCTGCGCCGCAATCGGGACGTGTTCGACGAAATCGCGTTTTTGCCGCGCACGCTCGTCAATGTCGAACACCGCAACCAGAGCAGCACGCTGTTTGGTCAGCGCACGGCGTCGCCGTTCATGATCGGCCCGACGGGCTACAGCGGACTGATGTTCCGCGAGGGCGACGTGCAGCTCGCGAGCGCCGCGGCGGCGGCCGGCATTCCGTTCGTGCTGAGCAATGCGTCGACGGTCGCGCTCGAAGAGGTCGTGCAACGCGCGGGCGGCCGCGTGTGGATGCAGGTCTACATGTACCGCACGCGCGAGTTCGTCGCGAAGCTTGCGCAACGCTCGCTTGCGGCCGGAATCGAAGCGCTGGTCGTCACGACGGACAGCGCCGTGTTCGGCAAACGCGAATGGGATCTGCGCAACTACATCAAACCGTTGATGCTCGACTGGCGCAACAAGTTCGACGTGCTGGGTCATCCGCGCTGGATGAGCAATGTGCTCTGGCCGAGCGGGATGCCGCGCTTCGCCAATCTCGGCGACCTGTTGCCGCCGGGGCAGACCAGCGTGAAGGGCGCGACGATTACGCTGGGTCAGCAGCTCGATCCGTCGCTGTCCTGGGACGACATCCGCTGGCTGCGCGATCTGTGGCCGAAGCGCCTCGTCGTGAAGGGCGTGCTCGGTGCGCCGGACGCGCTGCGCGCGATCGAGGCGGGTGTCGACGGGATCGTGCTGTCGAATCACGGCGGCCGGCAGCTCGATGGCGCGGTGTCCGCGATGGACGTGCTGCCGGAGGTCGTCGATCAGGTGCGCGGCCGACTCGCTGTGATGCTCGACGGCGGATTTCGCCGTGGCTCCGACATCCTGAAGGCCGTGGCGCTGGGCGCCGATGCCGTACTGCTTGGCCGGGCGACGACCTATGGCCTGAGCGCGGGCGGCCAGCCGGGCGCCGCGCGCGCGATCCAGATATTGCAAACGGAAGTGGACCGCGGGCTGGGTCTGCTCGGTTGCAGCGATATTGCCGCGCTGGATCGCAGCTATCTGCGCTGGCGGTCGCTGAGCGCCGCGCCGTCGCGAGTGCACGCGGGCAGCGCGCACGACGCGGTGTCACTCGCGTGACAACGGGAAGACGATGAGCGTGCTGGCCGCCCCAACTGCCGGCACGCCTGCCGGCGCCGCCATCGTTACCGGTAACTAAACGGAATTGCACACGCTCACACCAGTCGCTATACTGGCTCCGCAATCGGTGGCCTGACCAAAACCGATTGGCCTGACCGCAGCACGAATCAACGCAGACTGGCGAACGGCGCGTTGTCGATCAAGTCACGGCGCGCGAAAAAAAACGAAAGGAGATGACAGGATGTTCCGTAAAGGAATGAAGGTCAGGGCCGCGCTCGCACTTGTCGCATGCATGCTCGGCAGCGCGGCGCACGCACAGGTCGCCACGGGCGACACGTCGCAAAAGAAAATCGCGTTATCGAACAGCTTCGCCGGCAATGCCTGGCGGCAGTCGATGCTCAAGAGCTGGAACGCGATTGCCCAACAAGCGGTGAGCGACAAGAAAATCGCCGCCGCGCCGGCGTTCACCACCGCGGAAAATCAGGTGACCGAACAGGCGCAGCAGGTGCAGAACCTGATTCTGCAAGGTTATAACGCGATCGTGATCGACGCGGTATCGCCCACCGCGCTCAACGGTACGATCAAGAAAGCGTGCGCCGCGGGCATCGTCGTCGTGTCGTTCGACGGCGTGGTCGACGAACCGTGTGCGTATCGCGTGAACTTCGACTTCAAGGGCTGGGCCGAGCAGGGCGTCGATTATCTGGCAGCGCGGCTGAACGGCAAAGGCAACATTCTCGAAGTGCGCGGCGTGGCCGGCATTTCCGTCGACAACCTGATGCATGAAGGCGTGCTCGACGGACTCAGGAAACATCCAGGTCTCAAGCTCGTCGGCTCGGTGAACGGCGACTGGACGCAATCGGTCGCGCAAAAGGCCGTCGCCGGGATTCTGCCGACGCTGCCGCAAGTCGACGGCGTCGCGACCGAAGGCGAGATGTCGTTCGGCATCGCGCAGGCGTTCAAGGCCGCCAATCGTCCCGCGCCGCCCATGATCATCGGCAGCACCTATCCGGAACTCGAATGGTGGAGCGAGCAGACGAAAACGGGCTACCAGTCGCGCTCGCTGTCGAACCCGCCGGGCGCGGTCTCGTTCGCGTTCTGGGTCGCGCAGCAGGTTCTCGCGGGCAAGCCTATCCCCAAGGACGTGACCATCAACGTACCGCTGCTCGCGATCTCGCAACAGGAGTTGCCGGCGAAGCTCGCCGCGACGCCGAAAGGCGGTATCGCCGACGTCACCTACACGTTGCCGCAAACCGTGGCCTTGCTCGACAAAAAGTAAGCACGCGCGCGACGCCACGCATGGAGGCATGTGAATGGGCGCAACATCAAGCAACGCTCAGCCGGGCGCGCTGATTCGCTTTGAAGGCATCGGCAAGACCTTCGGCCGGGTTCGCGCGCTCGCCGACATCGACTTCGCGTTCATGCGCGGAGAATGCGTCGGCATCGCGGGACATAACGGCGCGGGCAAATCCACGCTCATGGCGGTGCTGGCGGGCGTTTATGCGCCGACGCAGGGACGCATCGACGTGGAGGGACAACCGGCGCCGCATTACGACGCGAACGCCGCGCGCGATGCAGGCGTGCGCTGCGTGTTCCAGGAGTTGTCGCTGTGCGCGAACCTGACCGTCGCCGAAAACATGACGATCGTGCATCCGCAATTGCGCGGGGCCGGCTGGCGCCGCAAGGCCACCGCGTTGATGCGCGAGAAGCTCGAAGAAATCTTTCCGGGCAATGGACTGAAGGGCAATGAGCTGGTTTCCGATCTGACGCTCACGCAACAGCAGATGGTCGAAATCGCGCGCGGCTTTACCGTGACCGACGCGCCGGTGCGCCTCGTGATTCTGGACGAGCCGACATCGTCGCTCGATGCGCATACGGCCGACCAGTTGCTCGCGTTCGTGCGTCGCGCCGCGCAATCGGGCATCACCTGCGTGCTGATCACGCACATGCTCGGCGAAATCGAGCGCGTCGCGGATCGCGTGGTCGTGATGCGCGACGGCGCAATTGTCGGCGTGCTGCCGCGCGACGCGGTGAGCCGCGCGGCGATCATCCAGGCGATGGGTCAGCAGCTCGAAGCGGACAAGACGCCTTCTGCCGCGCGCGTGCGCGACGCGAGCGGCGCCGAGCGCGCTTTTCGCTGGAATGTCGGCGCGCATAAGCGGACTTTGATAGAAGCGTCGCGCGGCGAGATCGTCGGCTTTGCGGGACTCGCCGGCCAGGGTCAGACCGAAGCGTTGCTGTCGATCTACGAGGCTGCGACGCGGCGCGGCGCAGGGCGCGTGAAAGCCGCTTTCGTCGCGGGCGATCGCGGCCGAGACGGCGTGTTTCCGGTCTGGTCGATCGCGCAGAACCTCGACGTGCGCTGGCTTTTCGGCGGCGCGACGCCGAAGCGCGGTCTGGTCGATCGCGCGGCGGCGCGCGCGCTCGTCGAAGCGTGGCGCGCGAAGATCGGCATACGCGGCGCGCCGATGAGCGCGGGCATTCTGTCGCTGTCCGGCGGCAATCAGCAGAAAGTGCTGTTCGCCCGCGCGCTCGCATCGGATGCGGCGCTGATCCTGATGGACGATCCCACGCGCGGCGTGGATGTCGGCACGAAGCGCGACATCTATCAGCTCGTTCACGACGAAGCGCAAAGGGGCCGGACCTTCATCTGGTACACGACCGAAAACGAAGAGCTGTCGCATTGCGACCGCACCTATGTGTTCCGCTCGGCCGCCGTCACGCGCGTGCTCACCGCCGACGAATGCACGGAAGAAGCACTGCTGGCAGCCAGCTTCGAGGAGCAGGCCGCATGACGCCCGCGCGGTTTTCGATCCAGAGCACGCAGGCCCGCCTACGCGCGCTGCTTCCTGCAATCTCGCTGATCGCGGTGCTCGTGCCCATTCTCATCATGCAGCCCGCGGTGATGAGCTATTTCGGCTCCAGCCTGCTGCTCAATCTGGCGGTGCCGATCGTGCTCGCGACGCTCGCGCAGCTCGCGATCATCACCGTGAACGACCTCGATCTGTCGATCGGCTCTTTTGTGAGCCTCGTGGCGTGCATCGGCGCGACGCTGCTCGTTAAAGAGCCGTGGCTCGGCGCGCTCGCGCTGATCGGCTGCGTGCTCGCGTATGCGGCAGTCGGCGCGCTGATCGAGCTGCGGCAGATTCCGTCGATTGTCGTCACGCTCGGTCTGTCGTTCGTGTGGAGCGGCCTCGCGATCGTGCTGCTGCCTTCGCCGGGCGGCACGAGTCCCGGCTGGCTCGGCACCGCCATGAACTATCAGACGCCGCTCATCGCGGCGCCGATCGTGTGGTCGGTCGTGGTCGCGATCATCGGGCACGTGCTGCTCATGCGCACTTCGGCCGGCGTGCGCATCCGCGGCGCGGGCGGCAATCCGCGCGCGATGCGCCGCTTCGGCTGGTCGCTCGTGCGCAGCAAGGCGACGCTGTACGGCATCGCGGGGATCTTCGGCGTGCTGTCGGGGCTGTCGCTGCTCGGCCTCACGACTTCCGCCGACGCCAATCTCGCGCTGCGCTACACGCTGCTGTCCATTGCGGCGGTGATACTCGGCGGCGGCGAATTTATCGGCGGACGCGTGTCGGTGATCGGCGCGGTGCTCGGTGCAATCACGCTGACGCTCGCGGCGTCGTTCCTCGCCTTCCTCAATATCTCGGCGGACTGGCAGGTCGGCATGCAGGGCGCGATCCTCGTCGTCGTGCTGTCGCTGCGCGTGCTGCTGCAACGCGGGGAGCGCCAATGAAATCGCAGGTAACCGGCAGGACAATCGGCGCAGACGACACCGCGTGGTCGCGCTTGCGCAGCGTTCAGGCGCCGTGGGCGTGGTCGTTCGTCGGCGCGGTGCTGGTGTGGCTCGGCATCGTCGGCGTGTTCGGCTTCGGCATTGCCAGCAATGTCGCGCAGACGGCACTCACCTACGGCGTGTTCATGGTGCTCGTCGGTCTCGGGCAGATGCTCGTGATCACGTCGGGCGTCGGCAACATCGACCTCTCGGTGCCGTCGACCATCGCGCTCGCGGGCGTGATCGGCATGCATGTCATGGGCGGAGCAGACGGGCGAATCGTGCTCGGCGTCGTGGCCGCGCTCGGCGTGGGTGTCGCGGTGGGCCTCGCGAATTACATGCTGATCAGGCTGCTGCGCATTCCGCCGATCATCGCGACGCTGTCGTCGAGCTTCATCATTCAGTCGATTGCGATTACGCAAGGGCGGCAGCTTCCGCCGCCGCCGCCCGCGCTCGGTGCGTTCGCGACCGGCCGGTTCCTCAACGTGCCGTATATCGCGCTTCTTGCATTGGCGCTGTCGGCCGCGCTGGCGGTGCTGCTGCATCGCGCGGTGTACGGCCGCAAGCTGTCGGCGATCGGACAGAACGCACGCGCCGCGTGGCTCGCGGGCGTCGACGTGCATCGCACGCGCTGCGTCGCGTATGTGCTGTGCTCGATGATCGCGGCGCTCACGGCGCTTCTGCTCGCGGCGACCTCGGGCGGCGCGTCGCTCGACATGGGCGTCGAGTACATGCTGATTTCGATTGCCGTGGTCGTGATCGGCGGCACGCTGGTTGCCGGCGGCAAGGCGACGATCGTCGGCGTGTGGGGCGCGTCGATGTTCCTGTTTCTTACGAACGCCGCGCTCAACGCGCTCGGCGCGGATGCGGGCGTGCGCTCGATCGTCTATGGCGTGCTCATCATCGCGGTGACGGTCGCGGCCGGTGGAAAGACGGTGCGGTGAAGAGGCGTCGACCGCTTTTCCGGTTCATATCGAGAACGAGAGGAGACATGAAATCCAGCGACTACGAAGTGCATGATCCGCGGTTCAGGCGGCTGCTTCAGCCCAATGCATTCCTGAGCCGCCTGACAGACGAATGCCTGTGGGCCGAAGGGCCGGTGTATTTCCCGGCAACGGACCTGCTCATCTGGAGCGATATACCCAACAACCGGATGTTGCGCTGGGCGCCGGGCATGGGCGTCGGCGCGTTTCGCGCGCCGTCGAACTACAGCAACGGCAATACGCGCGATCGTGAAGGCCGGCTCGTCAGTTGCGAGCACGGCGCGCGGCGCGTGACGCGCACCGAACATGACGGCAGCGTGAGCGTGCTGGCGTCGCATTTCGAAGGCAAGCGGCTGAATTCTCCGAACGATGTCATCGTCGATTCGAACGGCAGCATCTGGTTCACAGATCCTGATTACGGAATCCTAAGCGACTACGAAGGGTATCGGGCGGAGAGCGAGATCGGCCGCTGTAACGTGTATCGCATTTCGCCGGACACTACGCGTGTGGAACTGGTCAGCGACGACTTCGTGAAGCCGAACGGTCTCGCGTTCTCGCCGGATGAATCGCGCCTCTATATCGCCGATTCCGGCGCGTCGCACGACGACAGGGCGCCGCGTCATATCCGCGTGTTCGACGTGGCGGGCGAGGGCCGTTTGCGCAACGGACGCGTCTTCATCGAAATGCAGAGCGGCGTGCCGGACGGCATGCGCGTGGACGAGCACGGCAACGTGTGGACGAGCGCGGAAGACGGCGTGCATTGCCATGCGCCGGACGGGACCCTGCTCGGCAAGATCCTGATTCCCGAGGTGGTCGCAAATCTTACGTTCGGCGGCATCCACCGCAATCGGCTGTTTATTGCAGCGACCTCGTCGATCTATTCGCTTCACGTCGGTGTGCGCGGCGCGGGGCGGTAACGTCACAACATCAAAAACCGGAGACGAACATGAAGATGTCAGCAATCGCGGTGGCGCTGTGTCTGGCCGCGGCATCGGTGGGCGCATCGGCGCAGGTCGCAACCGGCGATACGTCGTCGATGAAGATCGCGCTGTCGAACAACTATGCGGGCAACAGCTGGCGCCAGCAGATGCTCAAGAGCTGGTCGAACGTGGCCGATCCCGCGGTGAAGCAGAAGATCGTCGCGGCCGCGCCCAGCTTCACGACGGCCGAGAGTCAGGCGACCGAGCAGGTCCAGCAGATCCAGAACCTGATCCTGCAAGGCTACAAGGCGATTGCCGTCGATGCCGTTTCGCCGACCGCGCTCAACGGCGTGATCAAGCAGGCGTGCGGGGCGGGCGTGACGGTCGTATCGTTCGACGGAATCGCGACCGAGCCGTGCGCGTATCGGATCGCGGTCGATTTCCAGGGCATGGGCCGCATGCAGGTCGATTATCTGGCGAAGCGTTTGAACGGCAAGGGCAACCTGCTGGAAATACGCGGGCTCGCGGGCGTTTCGGTGGACGACGAGATTCACCAGGGCGTCGTGGATGAACTGAAGAAGTATCCGGGGCTGAAGATCGTCGGCTCGGTACATGGCGACTGGACGCAGACCGTGGCGCAAAAGCAGGTGGCAGGCATCTTGCCGACGTTGCCGAAGATCGACGGTGTCGTCACCCAGGGCGGCGACGGATTCGGCGCCGCGCAGGCAATCAAGGCCGCAGGACGGCCGACGCCGATTATCATTCTCGGCAACCGTCAGGAAGAGCTTGCATGGTGGGCCGATCAGAAGAAGGCCGGCTACGAGACGATGTCGGTGACGATTCCGCCGGGCGCGTCGACGTTCGCGTTCTGGGTCACGCAACAGATCCTGGCCGGCAAGAAGGTGCCGCACGATATCCGCATGCCGGTGCTCGAAGTGAAGCCGGACGAACTCGACGCCGTGCTTGCGAAGACGCCGGCGGGCGCGCTTGCGAACAAGGAGTACACGCGCGACGAGGTCGTCGCGGTGGTCGATGGGAAGAAGTGAGCGCGAGCGCGGTGTAACCTTGGCGGTGCGCATGGCAAACCAGGAGAGTGGTCGAGTGGATACGGAAGCGTTCTTCAAGATGATCCGAACCTACTCCGCCATCTCCGACGAGGCAGAGCGGGCCTGGGCTTCGTTGCTGCACCCCCGGCAATACCGGAAGGATGAGTCGTTCGTCGTCGCGGGCGAAGTGCCGACACGGTTCGCCTTTGTCCTCGAGGGCCTGTTCTTCCAACACCATGTCGGCCCGGACGGGGACATGGTCATCAAGTACTTCTTTCCGGAAGGCCGGATCGCGGGCTCCGTCAGTGCGACGCTGCTGGGCAAACCCGGCCAGTTTACGATCACCGCCATTGAAGACTGCAGTGTTCTCGAGTACGAGTTCGCCGCGTTCCGATCGTTGACGACCAGGTTTCCCGATATCGCAGCGTTCTACATCCATTACATGGAACGCCACTGGATCATCGAAAAGGAGCCGGTCGAGATCGCCTTTCGCCACGACAGCGCGATGAAGCGCTATCGCGACTTCATCAACAGTGAACCCGATCTGCACAGGCGCCTGAAGCAGCACCACATTGCGGCCTGGCTCGGCATTACTCCGGAGAGCCTGAGCCGTCTGAGGAAGGCCATTGCCCTCGGTGTCGGATGAGCTGAATGGCGTCTTACCAAAAGTCAATGCGCCAACAGTCCTCGCGCCTGTATCTTTTAGACAGGCAAGCGCAGTGCTTGTCCTTAACTGGGGAGACCTGTCATGACCAAGTCGATCTTTGTGAACCTTCCGGTCGCAGACCTGCAGAAGTCCAAAGCCTTCTATGAGGCCTTGGGTTTCAAGAACAATCCGCAATTCACCGATGACACCGCCGCCTGCATGGTATGGAGCGAGTCGATCTTCGTGATGCTGCTCACGCACGCAAAGTGGCAAACCTTTACCAACCGTCCGCTTCCGCAAAGCGGATCGAGCGAAGTGATGCTGGCACTGACTTGCGACAGCAAGGAGGCTGTGGATCGAATGAACGATGCAGCGGTGGAATGTGGCGGCACCGCGGACATCAACCCGAAGCAGGACTTGGGATTCATGTATAACCGCGCCCTCGCCGATCTGGACGATCATGTCTGGGAGGCCGTGTGGATGGATCCCGCGGCCATCGGCTCTTGACGCTGGGGCGCCGGAGCGCAGGCGCCAGCCGTTGAAATTCGTGCATCCCATGCTCTTCTCACGAGCGACTTTGCTCATTAAGCCGCTCGTGGGCCACTAGCGCTGCCAGGGGATGCCGTCCGGAGTAGCTCGATTTATCCCCCCGCCGTCGCCGGGCAATGCCTCTACGCAGGATCACCTACCGTTGCAGCGTTAACCATGGCCGTTATGCCACAGCCGTTCGCTGTATTTACGTTTGTTCCATGTGTTAGCGAATACTCAATTACGTTGGTCTACTGATTAATAATCGCGTGGGACGAGGCATCGAGGCCTCTGTCATCCTTTGCGCCAATATCGGATCCATTGTGTCACGCGCCGTTAGTCAGTAATCTCGATCCGCGTGCCGTCTGGTGTTGCGATTACCGCTTCATAAAATCCATCGCCCGTGGTTCGAGGCGCTGATATGAGTAAGCCATCGGCTTGGCAGCGCTTGGCCAGTTCATCAACCGCAACCGAGTCTCCAAGGCAAATGGCGAGATGGTCCCAGCCGACGCGGTCCATTGGCGAACCATCCGCGATCCAGGGACCTGTCATCAATTCGATCATGGTCTGGTCGCCCCGTAATCTCACGAAGCGTGAGACGAATCCGGGCCGGCGTTTGCTCTGATAGGCCGCGCCAACATCGGCGTCGAAATATCGACGCCAGAACAGGGCAGCCTCGTCGAGATCGCGCGTCCACAAGGCAACGTGGGCAATTTTCATGAGCAGTCCTGTGGAAGCCGCCGTGTTGCCATGTGGGCGCATGCAGGAACGAGACAGAACATCGCGGCTAATACCCAGAAGGCAGTCGGCAATCCGACAGCCTTGGCAATGAAGCCCACGCCAGCAGGTCCGGCGAGATGCCCGGCATAACCCGTCGTCGTGATTGCAGCAACCGCAAGCGTTGAAGGCATTGCGCACTGCGACCCGGCGCGCCGGAATAACACTGGCACGACATTCGAAGCGCCGAGACCAATCAGCACAAATCCGCTCATTGCGAGCGGTGCGGTCGGTGCAGTCAGCAGCACGACGAAACCGACTGTTGCGAGCAGTCCTTCCCAGAACATAGTCGCGCGGTCGCCGATGCGCGCGGTGAGCGCGTCACCGCCGAACCGGCCGGCGGTCATGGCGATCGAGAAGAAGATATAGCCCAGCCCTCCGTGCGCGGCGGAAACCAGTCCGGTACCGGTGACGAGCAAGGCACTCCAGTCGAGCAGCGCGCGAAAGCCCGACATCAACGGTCGAGCTTCCGCGCGCTCGACATCGACCGCATGAATGTTCATCGCGACATCGAGTGAGCCGAGGAATGCACCAAACGCCAGCAACGCGATGCCAAGCGTCAGCGGTGTACTGGCGATGGTTAGCAGAGGCAGCACGAGGGCCAGTCCCGAGCCGCCCGCAACGATGATGGGCTTGGCCCCGTACCGTGCACTGAGCGCGCCCGTGACTACCATTGCAATGACTGAACCGAAGCCGATGCACAGCAGCAGGAGTCCGAGCACGCCGTCATCGACGCCAAGCCGCTGCTTCGCGAAAGGCACGAGCGGTGCCCAGCAAGCTACGCCAAATCCGGCCACAAGGAACGCAAGGCGGGTGGCGAGTCGGGCCGCAGGCAGGCCCGGAGCCGTTGCTCGCGACGAGAGCAGATTGGGCCGGCTGTTCATGGCTTGGCGGGTTCCTGTGCCGGCACAACCGATGCGCCGGCTTTCGACAAGGCCGCACGATGTGCGCGCGGCAGATCATGTTCGACGACTACACAGTCGATCTGTTTGATGGCGGCCACCTTGTAAGGGGCGCGAGCATTGAACTTCTCAGTGAGCGCCAGTACCACGCTGTGCTCGCTGGACGCCAGAACGGCGCGTTTGAAAGTCGCGTCCGCGAGGTCGAACGCACTGATGCCGCTCTTTGGCGAGATCGCGCAGGATCCGATGAAGCATCGATCGATATTCATTTGCGAAACGCTTTGCACGGCGCTCGTATCGACACATCCGCCGATCGCTGGATCAACCGAGCCGCCGACGATGAGCAGACGAATGTCGGATCGGCGCAGCACCGCGGCAGCGATATCGACTGAATTGGTCGCGATGGTGATGTCGGCGTCTTCGGGCAGCAGGTCAACGAGCGCGAAATTGGTACTTCCGCTATCGAGAAACAAGAGTTCCCCTCGCTGGATTAGAGGAACGGCCGCACGGGCCAATGCCGACTTTTGCTCGAAGGCTCGATCAAGGCGGCCAGCCATCGGCACGGAAGCGGGTGTGATGGGCAGCGCCCCGCCATAGACCCTCCGGCAGCGCCCCTCGGCCGCCAGAGCGCGAAGGTCGCGGCGGACGGCGTCTTCGGAAATATTGAATTCGACAGCGAGTGCCGCTGCCACGACGGGATGGCCCTGTGCAAGCCGATTGGCGATCTCATCGCGCCGGGAGAGAGGGATATCGTCGTTCATGCACTATGATAACGTGCACAAACAAGAATGTAAACGTGCATAAACGTGCACTGGCTAGGCGCGGCCTCGCTGCAAAGGATCGGCGCGGAAATGCTAGCCTTTGCCTCGCGGACAGGCCAGCTTGGGCTTCGGGCAAATACCTCCGCTTTGGCCGGGGGCGATCGGCAAAACTGCCGTTTCCATACCAGGACCGCTCACATCCGTAGCCCATCGAGGCTCGGTGATCAAGACGATTAGCGCCGAACGGCGCGTCGACGGACTTTCGAGGACGGCCACGGGCAGCCCGTCGGTCGTGCATCTCCCACACAGCCATTCACTCAAATTTTGCTCGTTGCAGCGTTGTTATACTGGTGGCAAACAACCCATGCGACTCAAAGGTATGGTCAACAAAAAATCATGAATAACCTTGCCAAAGCTTTACTCGCATATATCGCCGTTTCGCTGGCTCCGATAATGATTTCGTGCACCGCGACCGCCGCCGGTGCGCAACGCGACCCTACGGCCGTGCTTAACTCGCTGGCGGACCGCCTATACGTTTTGGGAGAAACGAACGGCGAAGTCGACGATATGGTCGCTGCCGAAGCAAACGCGGCCGAGGAAGTCCGTCAGTACATAGCGGGGGGCTCGACAGACGGACTTCTCGCCAGAGAAAAAGGCGAGCACTCTCCTCTAGCGGCCGCTGCCTACTTGGGCTATCCAAACGTTGTAGCGGCGCTGCTCACTTCCAGTCTTGTAAGGATCCATATTAACGACGCCGATGAAATGGGTATGACACCGTGGATCGCCGCCAATTTATCTATGAGGCAGAGTTTGTGGGCATGCAATCCTGCAATAGTCGGCAATCCGTACAAGTTTGTGCCGATGTTAATTACACGACCTTATTACACATCTAATCCAACACCTCCATATAAGAAAACGCGTGAGCTCCTGGAAGAAGCGGGAGCATCTTCCGACATGGCTAAGGCAAAGGAGGTGTGGCTTGCAAGCTGCAAGAACGAAACAGAGGAGACAGAGACCAAGGTCCGAGCCAGCACTGACGTGCAACGGACTGTTCAAGAGCTCGGTGCGGAAAATTTAACTTCTCTGCTCATCATGCTTCAGAAGAATGCCGCAGAAGCGCGAAAGAAGCAGTGACGAGTCCCACCGGATGCTGCTGGGCGCGTTGCACCTCCGCCCAACCGACGACCTTCGCAGGCAACAAGCTTCGGACATCCCGACGTCCGTTGCGCCCTCCAGCCGGCCATTCAATTCGCGACCCCAGCCCGAGTGCCGCCCAATGGATAGCTGGCAAGCAATGCAGCGCATCGCTCCCGCAAGAAAGCATGCAACTCGTTAAGCGCGGGCGTCAGTTGCGCGCGGTGGGCGCAAATCAGGTGGAGCGGCGCAGGCTCGCAATACTCCGACGGAAATAGCTCCACCAGGCGGCCGGCCTTGAGATCGTCGATGAGGTCTAGTCGCGACTTGTAGACAATGCCTTCCCCGGCTATCGCCCAGCGACGAACGGCATCGGCATCGTCGCTGATGCGATTGCCCGTGACTGCCACGGTGCGCTCGCCGCCAGGCGGCGAAAAGCGCCAGCGCTCATGTATCTGCTCGCTCCAGACGTACCGAAGGCAATTGTGTCGCCGCAGGTCGTCTACCCTGGTCGGCGCGCCATGCCGTTCGATGTAGGACGGCGCGGCACACACTGCGCGTCGGTTGTTCTCGACCAGTTTCAGAGCCAGGAGCGACGAATCGGGCAACGTTCCGTAGCGCACGACTGCATCCAGCGGCTGGCGGATGAGGTCGGCCGCACGGTCGCTCATTTTCACGTGCAGCGACAAGCCCGGGTGCAGGTGCTGAAATTCGTCCAGCCACGGCAACAGCAGGTTTCGACCAAAGTCAGACGGAGCGGACAGCCGCAGCGGGCCGGACAGCGCCACCCGTCCGTTTGCCAGGGCCTGCTCGCCTTGCTCCAGCGCACCGATCATGACCCGCGCATGCGGCAGGTAGCGCTCGCCGGCCTCCGACAGTTGCATGCTGCGCGTCGAACGTGTGAACAAGCGCGTATCGAGCGCCTTTTCGAGCCGCTGCACTGACGCACTTGCATGTGCGGGCGCAATATTCAGCTGGCGTGCCGCCTCCGAGAAGCTTCCATAGTCCACCGTGTGCACGAAGATCTGGACGTCATCGAGTCGAATCATTTTCATTGAAACGACGAAAGTGTTTGGTCGAAGAGGGCATTTATCTGAATATCGATGAAAGATAGCATGTCTTCAACGATCCTCGGAGAACACTCCCATGAAAGCCATTGGTTTTTATCAGAACCACCCCATCAGCCACCCGCAGGCGCTGCAGGACATCGATCTGCCGACCCCCGAGCTGGGCGAGCACGATCTGCTGGTGGAAGTCAGAGCGGTGTCGGTCAATCCTGTCGACACCAAAATCCGTCGCGGTGGCGACATTCCGGAAGGCGGTGCGCGCGTTGCCGGCTGGGACGCAGCGGGGATCGTCCGTGCAACCGGAGCGTTGGCCACGCGCTTTAAGCCGGGCGACCGTGTCTGGTATGCCGGCGACATCACGCGGCCCGGCTGCAACAGCGAGCTGCACGCCGTGGACGAGCGCATCGTCGGACCCATGCCGACATCACTCGACTTCGCAGAGGCGGCGTCGTTGCCCCTGACGACGATCACCGCGTGGGAGCTGCTGTTCGACCGTCTGCGTGTTCACGCCGCGGACCCGACCGATAACAACGTGCTGCTCGTAATCGGAGCGGCGGGCGGCGTCGGCTCGGTTCTGACCCAACTGGCACGCGAGCTCACGGGCATGACCATTATCGGCACGGCGTCGCGGCCAGAAACCCGCGACTGGGTGCTGGCTCATGGCGCGCATGACGTCCTCGATCACCATCAGGCCTGGGCGCCTCAACTGGCCACGCTCGGCATCGAACACGTTACGCACGTTGCGGGGTTGAACAACAGCGCTGCCTATGTGCCGCAGATCGCCGCCGTTCTGCGTCCGGAGGGGCAGTTTGCGCTCATCGACGACCCGGTGGGTCTGGACATCGGTCCGTTCAAGGGGAAATCCATCTCGGTTCACTGGGAGCTGATGTTTACCCGCGCGATGTTCACGACTCACACCATCGCGCGGCAGCACGCGTTGCTGCGCCGCGCGGCTGCGCTGGTTGACCAGGGGCGCCTCAAGCACACCGTGACCCGACGCATTGACGGCATCCATGCCGCCGGTCTGATCGAAGCGCATGCGCTGGTCGAGGCAGGCAACATGATCGGCAAGGTCGTCGTCGCGAGGCGCTAATCCCTTTTGACAAGGAGCATCAACATGACAACGCAAATCATCAGCACGGCAACGATCAGCCTGGAAGCTGCGCAGGTATTACTGGCAGAAGCGCGGCGCGCCTGCGCCACGCGGGGGTTCGCCGCAACTATTGCGATAACCGATGCAGGCGGCCATCTGCGCGCTTTTGAGCGCGCGGATACCGCCCCGTTCCTCACCGTTGACGTGGCTATCGACAAGGCATGGACCGCCGCGTCCTTCGGCATGACCACGCACCAATGGAATCAGTACATGGCCGAACCCGCCGTTGCTCCGCTGGCACACCATCCGCGGCTGACGCCGGTCGGCGGCGGAGTACCGATCTTCCACGAAGGGCGTCTGGTTGGGGGCATCGGTATTTCTGGCGGATCATCCGTTCAAGATCATGAGGCCGCTGAGGAAGCACTGCGCAGCGCAGGGTTTCTGCAATGAACCGTGTGCTACCCATGAAATGAGGCGCGGGCACGGATGACCGGATCGTTCTGATCGCTGCCGTCGAAGCTCTGGCTGCCTGCGGGCTGGCGCATTCCAATGGCGGCTTTCGAGCGATGCGTTCGAAGACCGGACGAACGCAAACCGACCCGCTCCGCTCAGACGACCTTCTTCGAAGCGGGCGGCGCAGACAACCGTGAACCGACCACCCACCATTTGGCTCACTCAGGCTTACGCGACCACCGCAACTACAGCGAAAACTCGTCGAACACGAGATGCCGCAGCCATTGATTACCCGGCTCGCGATGATTCTTCGCGTGCCACAGCACGTTAATGGCAATGTCGGGAATCTTCACGGGGCAGGGCGCCTCTTCGAGCCCAAACGGAGACAGCGTCCTTGCCGCGTAGGCTTGCGGTACGACGGCAATCAGGTCGGTCGTCTGAAGGATATGGCCGACGGCGACAAAATGCGGCACACGTAGGCGCACGTTCCGCAATACGCCGGCGCGCTCGATCACATCATCCACCATGCCGTGGCCCGTGCCTTCCGCGACGATCGACACGTGCTCCGCCTCGCGGAATGCGCCGAGCGTCATTCCGGTCTTCGCAATGGGATGACCCTTGCGAAAAATGCACACATAGCGTTGCTTGAAGAGACGGCGCTGAAAAAAGCCTGTCTTCAGATCGGGTATGAAGCCCATTGCCAGATCCACACGCCCCGCCTCCATTTCTTCCTGAAGCGTTTCGGACGTTCTGCGCACCGTGCTGACGGTAACGTTCGGCGCTGCCTTGCCGAGCCGCTTCATGAGCGCTGGCAGGAAATAGATTTCGCCGATGTCCGTCATGGCAACCGTGAACTTGCGTTTGCTCGACGCAGGATCGAATGTCGTGGTGGCGTTCAGTGTGTTGTAGATCGCGCCCAGCGCATAGCCGATAGGTTCTGCGAGCGCCTCGGCGAAGGGCGTCGGGATCATTCCCTTCGATGTCCGAAGGAACAGTTCGTCGCCGAGAAGGCGGCGCAACCGGTTCAACGCGTTGCTTATGGCTGGCTGCGAAATGCCGAGCGTGCCTGCGACGGCCGACACGCGCCGCTGCCGCAGCAGTTCGTTGAAAACCACCAGCAGGTTCAGGTCGATGTCGTGAAGCTCCATGGCTTGTCTCTCGCGTTTTCCCACGCTTCACATTATCACTGCCAGTGATAACGCATATCAAGCGACTTCTATTTATTTATAAGTTGGCCAGTCGCATCATGTGCTTCATCAAGACCAGCCCGGAGACACTGGCGCCATGAAAGTCACTATCGTGCCGCTGCAACGCACGCTGGATGCGCGTGCCGGAGACAATCTGCTCGATGTTCTGCGAGCCAACGAGGTTCCCGTTTCGTATAGCTGCATGTCGGGCCGTTGCGGCACGTGCCGTTGCCGCGTCGCGTCGGGCCGGGTGCTCACGGCCGGCAATGCGGAATCCAACGCGCCGGTCAACAACGGCGAAGCGGTGCTTGCCTGCCAGACGACGCTCGTCGAGGATTGCGCAATTGAAATTCCGGAGATGGACGAGATCGTCGTTCATCCCGCGAAGATCCTGAAGACGACTGTGCTCTCCATCGAGAACCTCACGCACGACATCAAGCGTCTGCGGCTCAAACTCCCCAAGGCATTCGAATTTTCGCCCGGACAGTACGCCAATCTTCAGTTCACGCCTCAGCACGTACGGCCGTATTCGATGGCGGTCACGCAGAATCCCCACGAACTCGAGTTCCACATTCGCGTCGTGCCCGACGGCCGCGTGACTTCGTATATAGCAAACGACCTGAAGGTCGGCGACAGCGTGCGCGTGAGTGGGCCGCTCGGCACCGCGTATCTGCGCCGCAAGACGGATGGCCCGATCGTCTGTATCGCGGGAGGAACCGGGCTCGCGCCGATTCTCGCCATTCTGCGGGGCATCGAGCAGGCTGAGATGGCTAACGACGTGCATGTCTATTTCGGTGTGCGATCAAAAGCCGATGTTTACGGCGAACCCTGGCTTGCCGAATTGCAGCAGCGCGTCAAACGTATGCGATTTCACGTCGTGGTGGCGTCGGGCAAAGCGGCGGACGACTACCGCAGCGGCGTCGTCACGCAGGCCGTCAGCGACGACTGGCGCGACATGAAAGGCTGGAGTGCGTACGTCGCGGGGGCGCCCGTCATGGTCGATGCTGCGTCGCTCCTGTTGCGGCAAAAAGGCGTGGCACCCGAGCGCATCTACGCGGACGCGTTTCATGCGAGTGGCGTTTGACCGACGCATAGCGCGAATCATTATTTCTGGAGACTCACATGACCGAGGCCACCGTCGCGTTCCGGCAGCCGGACTGGAAAGACTCAGGCAGTAGCCGTATTCCGTTTTCGGCCTACACGGACGAAGCCATTTACAGGCGCGAGCTCGAGCGCTTCTTCTATTCGGCGCATTGGTGCTATGTCGCGCTGGAAGCAGAGATCCCGAATCCGGGCGACTTCAAGCGCACTGTCGTGGGCGAGCGTTCCGTGATCGTCACGAGGGCGGCGGACGGCGAGATACATGTCGTCGAAAACGTCTGTGCACATCGCGGCGTGCGCTTTTGCCGGCAAAAGTCAGGCAACCGGAAGGACTTCACCTGCCCGTATCACCAGTGGAATTACGACCTGAAGGGCAACCTTGTGGGTGTACCTTTCCGGCGCGGCGTGAAGCTCGACGGCAAGATCAACGGCGGAATGCCGTCCGATTTCGATCCGAAGGAGCACGGACTGACCAAGCTGAACGTCGCCGTGCGAAACGGCGTGGTGTTCGCGTCATTCGATCATGACGT
The DNA here is from genome assembly GCF_047325075.1 of Paraburkholderia phenoliruptrix. Classification (NCBI taxonomy): domain Bacteria; kingdom Pseudomonadati; phylum Pseudomonadota; class Betaproteobacteria; order Burkholderiales; family Burkholderiaceae; genus Paraburkholderia; species Paraburkholderia phenoliruptrix. The sequence goes on along the minus strand of NZ_CP168531.1, from coordinate 3,857,217 downwards.
GCCGTCGCTCGAAGAGTATCTGGGTCCGACGATCCTGCGCTATTTCGACCGCGTATTCGATGGGCGCAAGCTCACCATTCTCGGCTACAGCAGACAGCGCATTCCCGGCAACTGGAAGCTGATGCAGGAAAACATCAAGGATCCCTATCATCCCGGCCTCTTGCACACATGGTTCGTCACTTTCGGCCTCTGGCGCGCGGACAACAAATCGGAGCTTCGAATGGACGAGCATGGCCGCCACGCCGCGATGATCTCCACGCGTGGCACGGGCGGCAAAGGCGACGTGACAAGCGGCGTGTCCAGTTTCAAGGAACAGATGACCTTGCACGACGAGCGCTTTCTGGATGTGGTCAAGGAGGAGTGGTGGGGCGCACCGACCGCGGTGATGATGACGCTTTTCCCGAGCGTGATCATCCAGCAGCAGGTTAATTCGGTATCCACACGGCACATCCAGCCTAACGGCCACAACTCATTCGACTTCGTGTGGACGCACTTCGGCTTTGAAGAAGATAGCGAGGAGATGAAGAGGCGCCGGCTGCGCCAGGCGAACCTGTTCGGGCCAGCCGGTTTCGTTTCCGCCGACGACGGCGAGGTAATCGAATTCTCGCAGGAAGGTTTCGAACAGAAGCCGTTTCATCGAACTATCGCGGAACTGGGCGGGCGCGACGTGAGCGACGCCGACCATATGGTGACCGAAACGCTGATCCGCGGCATGTATCGCTACTGGCGCAGCGTGATGGAGGCTTGAGATGCTCGACTTCGCAACCTATCAGCAACTGCTCACCCTCTACGCCGATTATGCCGCCGCGCTCGACAACAACGAATTGCAGAAGTGGCCGGAGTTTTTTACTGAGGAGTGCGTGTACAAGGTGCAGCCTCGCGAAAACTTCGAGCACGGTTTTCCGCTTGCGACGCTCGCTTTCGAGAGCCGCGGCATGTTGAAAGACCGCGTCTATGGCGTGACAGAGACGATCTTTCATGATCCGTACTATCAGCGGCACGTGGTGGGCGTGCCGCGCATCCTGGACGTGGACGCCGAGCGGATCCGCGCCGAGGCCAACTACGCGGTGTTTCGCACGAAGCCCGACGACATCACAAGTGTCTTTAACGTGGGGCGCTACGTCGACACGATTCGGCGAACGAACGAAGGTCTGAAGTTCGAGTCGCGACTCTGCGTGTTCGACAGCGAAATGATTGCCAACTCGCTCATCTATCCGATTTGAGGCTACTCATGACACAGCAATGGACCCAAGTTATCGAGTTGGCTCAAGTGCCCAGCGACGACGTTGTCGCCGTGCAGGCGGCCGGGAAGGAACTGGCCATATATGGCGTAGATGGTGAGGTATTCGCCACTGACAACATCTGCACGCACGGCCATGCGCGCCTATGCGACGGCTTCCTCGAAGGCCACGAAATAGAGTGCCCGCTTCATCAGGGACGCTTCGATATTCGAAATGGACGTGCGATGTGCGAGCCACTCACGAGCGATATCAGGACCTATCCGGTGAGGATCGAAGCCGGGACCGTATTCGTGAACATCGACCCGCAATCGTAGGAGACACACATGACTGTGCAAACCCGGCATGAAGACCGCGCGGCCTATTATGCGCTGATCGCGCAGCAGGGACTCGCGCCGCTGTGGGAATCGCTGCACAACCTCGTGCCGAAAGCGCCCCGGCCGCAAGCGCAGGCCGCCATCTGGAAGTATGCGCAGATCCGCGAACTGGTGATGCAATCGGGCTCGCTGATCAGCGCTGAAGAAGCAGTCCGGCGCGTGCTCGTGCTTGAGAACCCTGGGCTCGCTGGCAGGTCGAGCATGACGCAGACCCTGTATGCGGGACTCCAACTGATCCTGCCGGGCGAGATTGCACCGAGCCACCGGCACACGCAGTCCGCGCTGCGCTTCATCGTCGAGGGGCGCGGCGCATGGACGGCTGTCGATGGCGAACGCACGACCATGAAGCCGGGAGACTTCATCATCACGCCGTCGTGGACATGGCACGATCACGGCAATCCTTCGGTCGACGAAGGCGGTGAGCCGGTGATCTGGCTGGACGGCCTCGACATTCCGCTCATCGCGAATCTCGACGCCGGCTTCGCCGAAACGTATCCCGAGTCGACGCAACCTGTCTTGCGTGCAGAAGGGGACAGCTTCGCGCGCTTCGGACAGAACATGATGCCGGTGCGTCACCAGTGGAGTGGACCCTCGTCGCCGATATTCAGTTATCCGTATGAAAGAAGTCATGCGGCAATCGATGCGCTCTTTCGTCGCGGTGAGCTCGATGCATGGGACGGCGTCAAGCTGCGCTACGTCAATCCGGTTACGGGTGGCTGGCCGATGCCGACCATTGCGGCGTTCATGCAGTTCCTGCCCGGTGGATTTACAGGCAGGACGTATCGCAGCACTGATGCGACCGTCTATTGCGTTGTCGAGGGTGCGGGGGCGGCGCGCATCGGCGACAACACATTCGCGTTTGAGCCTCACGACGTGTTCGTCGTGCCGTCGTGGCAACCGGTTGCGCTTGATGCATCGAGCGACTGCGTGTTGTTCAGCTATTCGGACAGGCCGGTACTTTCAGCGTTGAATCTGCTGCGCGAAGAGCGCGCCTGAAAATACAGGTCGTGACGGCGCGTGCCGACAGGAATGCATGGCACCCGTGTTTCTTATTGTTCCCACTCAGCGAGCTCTCTCATCATGTCTTTTGTTTTTCCTCCTGAAGCACCTGTCAGCCTGTATGTTGCCGGCAACAACGACCGGTTCGCGGTGCGCCGCGTTTACTGTGTAGGCCGCAATTACGCCGCGCATGCGCGCGAGATGGGCTTCGATCCGGATCGCGAGCCGCCGTTTTTCTTCTGCAAGCCTGCGGATGCAGTGGTACCTGCCGTGTATGGCGAAACGCTGCGGCTCGATTATCCGTCGCAAACGCGCAACTACCACTATGAAGCGGAACTTGTGGCAGTGATCGGCAAAGCAGGCTCGGATATCGCGGTCGACGAGGCGCTTCATCATGTGTGGGGCTATGCAGTCGGGCTCGACATGACGCGTCGCGATCTGCAGATGAAGATGCGCGAGATGGGGCGCCCCTGGGAAATCGGCAAGGCGTTCGATCGTTCCGCGCCGATCGGGCCGATCCATCCTGCCGCCGAGGTCGGGCATTTCGCTGAAGGCGGGATCTGGCTCGACGTCAACGGCGTAACGAAGCAGAAGAGCGATGTCTCGCATCTCATCTGGTCGGTGGCGGAGACGGTCGCGGATCTCTCGAAGTACTTCGAACTGCAGCCGGGCGATGTGATCTTTACCGGCACGCCGGAGGGCGTCGGCGCGGTGACCCAAGGCGACACGATGACCGTGGGCGTGGAGCGTCTCGGCCAATTGACCGTTGCGGTCGTATGAGCGGGAGGCGGGCGTGATGCAGCTGCATAGCTTCTTTAACAGCTCGACCTCGTATCGCGTACGCATTACGCTCGCGCTGAAAGGCCTCGACTACGACTATCGGCCGGTCAATATCCGTGCGCGGGACCATCATGAGACGCGCTATGTCGAGCAGGTCAATCCGGCGGCGGCGGTGCCCGCTTTGCAGGACGGCGACTTCACGCTGGGGCAGTCGCTCGCCATCATCGACTATCTCGACGCGCGTTATCCCGAGCCGCGGCTCATTCCGGCCGAGCCTGCGCTGCGGGCACGCGTGCTCGAGCTTTCGTCGCTGATCGCGTGCGACATGCATCCGCTCAACAATCTGCGCGTGCTCGGGTATTTGCAGACGGTGTTAATGGTCTCGCCCGAGCAGAAGGGCGCGTGGTACATGCACTGGGTGCACGAAGGAATGAAAGGCGCCGAGCGGATTCTGGAACGTCATGGAAGCGGCGCGTGGTGCTTTGGCGACGCGCCCACGCTTGCCGATTGCTGTCTCATTCCGCAGATGGCGAATGCGCAGCGCATGGGCTGCGATTTGGCCGGCTATCCGCGAAGCGTTGCCGTGTATGAGCACGCACTCACGCATCCCGCGTTCGAGGCTGCAAAGCCGCAAAACCAGCCGGACTTCGTGGCGGCATGAGCCGGACGCTGCGAAAAAGCCAGGCGTCAGCTTTCGTCGGCGGAGGCGGCGAGTTCTTCTTCCAGTTTGTCGAGCAACAGGAAGATATCGGAGAGGTTTTTCTTCAGTACCTTTAGCGCGGTCGGTGAGAGATTGCCGATTGCCACAGCTTCGAAGTGTTGAGCGATAGGCACGAGTTGCTGAAGCAGTTTTTCCCCGCCATTCGTCAGGCTGATCGCAACGGTGCGGGCGTTGTTCTCGAGCCGGCTGCGCGAGACGAGCTTCGTCTTTTCCATTGTGCCGATTAGCCGCGATAGCGTGGAAAGCTCGATGGTGGTCATGTCCGCGAGATCGTTCAGGCGCTGTCCCGGCACCTCGTGCAGCGCGGCCATGACACGGTACATCGGCAGGGTAACCCCGTAGGAGGCGATGCGGCGCGAGAACAGATCTCCCATGCGGACGCCCACGCGGTTCAGCAGATAGGGGAAGGATTCGGTGAACTTGTACACGGTGTGGCCCCTCGATATCGATTGGCGGATTCTATCAAAGCAACAGTTTCGGCTTCATTATTTTCATTGCCAACAATTGCAAATGAAACTATAGTGATTGCAACGGGGTGACGAAGCCCGATATTTCAAGGAGACGCCATGGACACCACCGCCGTATCGCCACCACTTGCTCTGCCGGCGCGGGCGCCGATTGCCACTTCCTTTCGGGCCGCGATGCGACGCATCGCCTCCACTGTGACAGTCGTGACCGCTTCGGATGGCGAACGTCGTCACGGAATGACCATGACAGCCGTCAGTTCGTTGTCGATGGAACCGCCCTCCATGATCGTCTGCGTGAACCAGAACACGTTCCTCCACGACATCCTGATGTCGGCCAGGTGCTTCTGCGTGAACGTTCTCAAGTACGACCAGGTGGATGTTTCCGCCGCATTCAGCGGAGCCACGCCTGCGGCGCAGCGTTTCGATGTAGGCGACTGGAAGCGCATAGCGGAAGGCGGCGTCGACTATCTCGGCACCGCGCAGGCCAATGTGTTCTGCACCAAGGTCGCGGCGGTTCCGTTCGGCACGCACACAATCTTTATCGGTCAAGCGGATGAGGTGCTGCTAAACGAAGACGACCGTCCGCTTCTATATAGAAACGCGGCTTATTGCTGAGTGACACCAACGCAGATCGGCCCGGCGGATCGACGCACGCGGGCGGGGATCAGATATCTGGAGGGACATCATGTTTGTTGCAGAAAAAGAAGAACGGTCCGTGAATGGGGCTGGGCAGCCCACGGTCGAGCAGGTTCGTGCCGGCGTATCCGCGCTCGGCGCAGTGCTGAAATCTCGCGCGCAGAAGGTCGAAGCCGAGCGCCGCGTGCCGATGCAGAACATCGAAGCATTGCGCGACATCGGCTATTTCGATCTCGTGAAGCCGAAGGCATTCGGCGGGCTCGAATATGACTTCTCCGCGCTTGTCGATCTGAACATGGATCTCGCCAAAAGCTGCGCTTCCACGGCGTGGGTGGCGGGGCTTCTCGCGGCGCACCAGTGGCTCGTCGCGTCGTTCGCTGAAGAGGCGCAGCGAGATGTGTGGAGCAGCAATCCCAATGCGCTTGTTTGCGGATCGTATGCGCCTGCGTGTCAGGCACAGGCAACCGAAGGCGGTTACCTGCTCAGCGGACGGTGGAGTTTTGCGAGTGGCTGCGAATGCGCGCAGTGGTCGCTGTGCGCCGCGGTGATTCCACCCGAAGGCGACAGGGACAAGCCGGCGCCCGCGTTCCTGCTCGTGCCCGACTCGGACTATCGGATCGAGGACACCTGGCATGTAGTGGGGCTCGCGGGCACGGGCAGCAAGACGCTTGTTCTCGATAACGTCTTCGTGCCGAAGCATCGCCTGCTGTTCTTCTCGGAGACCACCAGTGGGCAAACGCCCGGTGCGCGCGTCTATAGCGGGAGCCCCGGGTTTTCCATTCCGATGTTGAGCGCGATTCCGTCGTGCCTTGCATCGGTTGCGGTTGGGGCCGCACAGGGGGCGTTCGACGACTACCTCGAGCGCACGGCGCGCCGCGTGACACGAGGTGCAGTGGCCGGTGCACAGAACCGCATGGCCGAATTCCCGACCATCCAGTTGCGTGTTGCCGAGGCCGCAGCGAATACGGATGCCGCGCGCAAGATCCTGCTCAGCGACCTGCGGGAACGCGAAGCCACTGTTGCCCGGCGCGAACGCGTGTCGGTCGAGGAGCGCATCAGGAGCCGGCTCGGACAGGCATTCGCCGTGTCGCTCGCCATTCGCGCGGCAGAGGCGCTCAATGCGTCGACGGGCGGCCAGGGCCTCGATCTTTCTCACCCGGTTCAGCGCGCATGGCGCGACGTCAATGCGGTGGGCCGGCATATCAGCATGAACTGGGACACGGTGGGCACCATGTACGGGCAGATGGCGCTCGGCCTCGAGCCTAAGGGCCAATATTAAAGTCGAAGGAGACATCGCATGGCTTTCAAAGCAAGCCGGAAAATCGCGCTCGAAGAGCACTTTGCCATTGACGCGACGGTGCAGGATTCCGCGGGCTTCGTGCCGCCGTCGTATTGGGTGGAGTTGAAACGGCGCCTACTCGACATTCATGATCGTCGCATCGACGAAATGGACCGCAATGGTGTCGAACTGATGGTGCTGTCGCTCAATGCGCCGACCGTGCAGGCCGTGCCCAATATCAAGGACGCCTACGATCTGTCGCGCCGCGCCAATGACTTTCTTGCGGAGCAGATTGTGAAGCGGCCGGATCGTTTCAAAGGTTTTGCCGCGGTGCCGATGCAGTCTCCGGACCTTGCCGCGCGCGAACTGGAACGCTGCGTCAAGGAGTTGAATTTCGTCGGCGCGCTGGTCAATGGTTTTTCGCAGGTGGAGGAGTCCGGCACGGCGCTCTACTACGACTTGCCTCAGTACCGGCAGTTCTGGTCGGTGGTGCAGGCGCTCGACGTTCCGTTCTATCTGCATCCGCGCAATCCGTTGCCCGCGCATGCGCCGATTTACGAAGGACACCCGTGGCTGCTTGGCCCAACGTGGGCTTTCGGCCAGGAAACGGCAGTGCATGCATTGCGGCTGATGGGTTCCGGTCTTTTCGACGAGTACCCGGAACTGAAGATCATTCTCGGGCACATGGGAGAAGGGCTGCCCTATAGCATGTGGCGCATCGACAACCGCAATGCATGGGTCGAGACCCAGCCGAACTATCCGGCGAAGAAGCGCATTGCCGAGTACTTTCACAAGAACTTCTGGCTTACCACGTCGGGCAATTTCCGGACGCAGACCTTGATCGATGCGATGCTCGAAATAGGCTCGGACCGCATTCTTTTCTCCACCGACTGGCCATTCGAAAACGTCGATCATGCGGCGCAATGGTTCGACGACGCGGCGATTAGCGAAAACGATCGCATCAAGATCGCCAGAACCAACGCAGCGCGGCTGTTCAAGCTGGAGCCGTGACGGTCGTTCATACGCACAGCAGAACCTGAAGCACTAAAGCGATAAGCGACGGGGGTGCGCGCGGCAATGTCGAGCCGCGATGCACCCGGTTCGAAAATACAAAATGGAGTGAGACACATGCACAACGATTCTATCGATGTGAATGCGGAGTTGGCCGATGCACCTGTCGGCGGCATGCACATCAAACTCGGCATTCTGCTCGCGTTGATGACGTTATTCGACGGCTACGACACGTTCAATCCCGCTTACGTCATCCACTATGTGCGCGGGCCGTGGCAACTGTCGCTGCAGCAGGCAGGGCTGCTAGTGTCGAGCGGCCTCGTCGGTTTTCTCTTTGGCGCAGCGATCCATGGCGCGATCGCCGACCGCTTCGGCCGCCGTATCACACTCATCGGCGGACTCTGGATCACAACGATCTTCTCGCTGTTGACAGCACTCGCGGCAGGCTCGTTCGCCAGCTTCTGCGCGTTGCGCGTTCTCACGGGCCTGGGTCTCGGCGTGCTATTGCCGCTTTCCACGACCTACATCAACGAGCTTGCGCCGCGACGCATCGAGAACACCTTCGCGCTGTGGGGCGTGGCTCTCGGCTGGGCCGCGGGCGGCGCGGCGGCTGGACTCGTCGGCGTGTTTGTCACGCCTCACACGGGCTGGCAGGGACTGTACTGGATCGGCTCGCTCTCCGTTCTGCTGATTCCGTTCGTGCACCTCTACCTGCCGGAGTCGCCGAAGTTCGCGCTCTTGCGAGGCCGCGAGACCGAGGTCAGAGATATTCTCGCCAGGCTGCGGCCGCAGCGCGCTCATCTTTATCGAACGCTTTCGATCAGAAAGCCCTCCACCTCCGAAAAGGCACCTGTTCTCGCCCTGCTCGCCGCACCGTATCGCCGGCTTTCCATCGCCATCTGGCTGACGAGTTTTCTGAGCCTCTTTTGCATCTTCGGCCTTTCGGGCTGGATTCCGACATTGATGCAGGCACGCGGCGAAAGCTTCGGCGCGAGCTTCGCGTTTGGCGCGCTGATGCAGGTCATGTCCTTTGTAGGCGGCCTCGTGTGCGGACGCCTCGTCGATCGAACCGACCGTCCGCGATTCTGGCTTTGCGCGTGGTGGGCGACGGGCGCCGTCGCCGTGCTGACGCTCATGTTCCTCCAGTCGCATTGGGTGAACCTGGTCTGCAGCGCGATGGCGGGCTTCTGCATTATCGGCGGTCAGTTCGTTCTCAACAATTTCACGGCGACTTCATATGAAACGCGGATGCGCGCGACCGCGGTGGGCATGGAACTCGCCGTCGGACGGCTCGGCGCGATTCTCGGCCCTTTCATCGGCGGGGCGTTGCAACAGATCTTCGGCACTTCGCAGGCGACCCTGCTCGCCATTGTGATCGCGGCGGCGGGAGCGGCGGTGACGGTCCGATTCGCGACCAGATCGGCAGATTGCGGCTGTGATAGCCGCAGTGAAGCGGTGGAGGCGACTACCGCCATGACATCCGCAAGCAAGCTCAAGCAGGAACTCGGCTAGCGGCGCGGCCGCTTTCGAGCCGGCAACGCGATAGACGCAGCAACAGTGCATAGTAGAACTAATAGTAAAATCAATGGAGACTTCGCAATGAAAAAGACGGTGTGCAGTGGTGCAATTCTCATGACCGCTTTGTCGGCCCATGCGCAAAGCAGTGTGACGCTTTATGGCATTGTGGATGTGGGCCTGAGTTATCAGAATAGCGCTCAAACCGGAAAGCAGGGTGGTCAGATCAACGGAAAAAGCCTCGTTGCGATGACCGACGCACACGCCACCGGTTTATCCGGCAGCCGTTGGGGCCTGCGTGGCACCGAAGATCTCGGCAATCAGCTTAAGGCGATCTTCGTGCTCGAGAACGGTTTCATGGTCAATAGCGGCACGCTCGCGCAGGGCGGCGCGCAATTCGGCCGCCAGGCTTACGTGGGCCTCTCGTCGCCGAACGCCGGCACGGTGACCGCAGGCCGTCAATACGATCCCGTGGTGGAGTCGATCCAGCAGTTTTCCGCGCCTTTCTGGGCCGGCTATATGTCGTCCCATATCGGCGATATCGACAATCTCGCGAACACGAATCGCATCAACAATTCGGTCAAATATACGACGCCGAGCTTCGGCGGCCTGAAGGCGGGGGCACTCTACAGTTTCGGCGGAGTCGCCGGCAGCCAGTCGCGCAACCAGATCTGGTCGCTCGGTGTCAGTTACAACGGCGGCGCGTTTTCCGCCGGCGCGGGTTACCTGAATGCCCGCAATCCCAACGTTTCGTTCTACGGCAATACGCCCAACAAGGGCCTTGCGACGGCGAACAACATCGGGTCGGCCGGCTCTGCAACGGCGCCGGAGGCGCTGCCCGCTTACGCTGGTTACGCGTCGGCCAATACGCTCGAGATCATCGGCGTCGGCGCTTCCTATGTGCTGAGCCAGACGACAGTGAGCGCGATTGTCACCAACACGCGGTTCGAAGGCCTCGGGTCGAGCTCCGGGCCGAATGCTTTGGGCTATAGCGGCAATGCGGTGTTCACGAGCGCGGAAGTGGGCGTGCGGACCTTCGTTACACCGGCACTGCTTGCAGGTGTTGCGTTCGACTATACGACGCGCAATTCGGTGAAGGGCGACGGCGGCGCCAAGTATATGCAATTGAACTTCGCCGTAGACTACAGTCTCTCCAAGCGCACCGATGTCTATGCACTAGCAGCGTTGCAGCGGGCCACGGGCCGCGATTCGCTCGGGCAGTCTTCCGTTGCTGCAATCAGCGGATTTACGCCGTCGGCAACCGACAAGCAGCTCGGCGTGCGCGTGGGCCTGCGTCACAAGTTCTGAATGGAGAGGAAGGGAGAATACGTTGCGCAACGTCGATGAAAACACGATTACACACATCGTGTTTTCTCGGCAGCACGACGATGGGCTCGCACCACAAGCTGTGCCACACGCTAGGCGGGGCTTTCCGACAGTCGGCACCGCATGCTCATCAGTCGTGGGACGAATACGCCAAGGCCACGGCTCAGGCTCCCGGCGCGGCTTTGCGGCCGGCGCAAAGCCCTCCTGCTAAGGCTCCCTGACCCGAAACGTTGGACCAGAATCAGGCTTGCGCGACCCTGAACACCGCGACCGCCCGGCGCAGGCTGTTCGCCTGTTCCGCCATCGCCTGGGCGGCCGCCGTTGCCTGCTCGACCAGCGCTGCGTTTTGCTGCGTGACTTCGTCCATCTGGCTGACCGCCACGTTCACCTGCTCGATGCCGTTGCTCTGCTCATTCGATGCATTGGCGATCTCGGTCATGATCTGCGTCACGCGTTGCACCGAATGGACCAGTTCATTCATAGTCGTGCCCGCATCGACGACGAGAGACGAACCCGCGTTTACATGCTGCACCGAAGCGCCGATCAGCTCCTTGATCTCCTTCGCAGCGGTTGCGCTGCGCTGCGCAAGTGTGCGCACTTCGCCTGCGACGACCGCGAAGCCGCGACCCTCTTCGCCCGCGCGGGCTGCTTCGACTGCTGCATTGAGCGCCAGAATGTTCGTCTGGAACGCAATGCCTTCGATCACCGTGATGATTTCCGCGACCTTGGACGAACTGCTCGAAATATCGTGCATGGTCGTGACCACGCGCTCGACGACATCGCCGCCTTGCGCCGCCGTGCTCGACGCCGTGTTCGCGAGCGAGCTCGCCTGCAACGCGTTCTCCGTGTTCATGCGCACCGTGGACGTCAGCTCTTCCATGCTCGCCGCCGTTTCTTCGAGCGATGCGGCCTGTTCCTCGGTTCGTTGCGACAGGTCGACGTTGCCTTGAGCGATCTCACCTGCTGCCACCGAGATCGACTCTGCCGCTGACTTGATACCCGTCACCACACCGCTTAGTTGTTGGCGCATCGATTCCAGCGACGCCACGAGGCTGTGCCGGTCAGCGGCATTGTGCCGGATGGTCGTGGTGAGATTTCCGTCGGCGATCGTCCGGACCATTTCGACGGCGTAGGTCGGCTCGCCGCCCAAGGCGCGGTACAGCCGTCTTCCCATGAAAATGCTCACACCTGTGCCGATCGCCACGCCGGCAACCGCCAGCGCGATGAGGAGGGAACGCAGCAGCGAAAAGCGCTCACGCGACGCCTCGTACTCGCTCTTTGCAACGTCGACCTGCAACTGCCGCAGGCTGCGCATCGCGGTCATTGCCTGCGGCATGGCGGCGTCGACAGCCTGATGCAGGACGGTAGATGCCTGCTCCTGCTGATTGGCCGCCAATGCCGCGCGCAACGGTGCAAAGCCTTTGGTTTCGAGCGTATCGTAACTGTTCCGGAACGCGTCGGCGAGTTGCTTCTCGGTCGGCGTGAGGTAGCTGGACATGTAGTCCTTCCACACGGCTTCGAGTTCGCTGCGGTCCTTGTCGGCACGCTCTATGGCCGCCGTGGGCGGGTTGGTCTGCGGCTCGAGTGTGGCGCGCGATAGTGCAAGGAGCTGATCCTGCAGCCGGTTGCTGACCTGCGCCAGTTGCTGGATGCAGACTGTACGGTCTTCGTAGACGCTACGCAGAGCCTCGCCCGTTTGTCCCATCCCGTACAGTCCGGACGACGCGATGACCAGCATGGATATACCCATCGATCCAGCAATGAGGGCGAGTTGAGATTTGACGGTGATAGTTGGCATGGCTTAAAAGGTACTGTGCATGCACCATATATCGGCAAATCTGCACCAAGCTTGAGCGCTCGCTCTCTTTGATAACTCTCCCGATCACACCATCTTCCAGAGCATCGCCGCTATCGTGCCCTGATCCTGGAACACCTTCAGGACGTCGGGGATGCCGGTGATCGGCACATTGTTGACCGTGACGAAGAACGCAATGCGGCGGCCGCTCTTCGCATCGATATAACCGGCGAGCGCCTGACCCTTCAGAATCGGCGTGCCCGGCGCGGCCGGGTTCTCGGTGACGTACGTTCCTGTTTTCGCGTGAACCTGTCCTTTCGCACCCGCGAGCGTCGAGTCCGCTTCGAAGTCGGTGATGCTCGCGAGAGAGCCGTCCACGCCGAGTACCGGCAACGTATCGAAATAGGGGGCAAACGCTGGCTTCGTCCTCATCCCGCGCAGCATCGCAATGACGGCACGGGCATTGGCCGTCGTATCGCCACCGCCGCTGCCGTCGATGAAATGATATTGATCCGGCGAGATGTTGAACGTGGCGGACAATTCGCCCTGTTCCGCCTCGAGCGAATTCGCCATCGTGGTCGATCCATTGTGAGCGAGACCGAATTGCATCAAGGTCACGTCCGCGCCGATGTTGTAGCTGACCTTGTTGACGAATCGCAAGTCCTGCGCATAGGTCGCCGATGTCAGTTGCGCCACTTGCTGGCTACTCGAATACGAGCCCTTGGCGGGCAACAGTTGCACGGGATTTGCTTCAACCGGCGCGGCCGTCACCGTCACGCCCGCGCGCGCGAGGGCTTCAATAAACACGGTGCGCGCGTAATTGGAGGGCTGCGTGACGCGAAACGTGCGGACCAGTGGATAGGCATTCGTCAAAGGGGGCACGAGCCCCGCGGGAACGTTGCCGCTGACCGTGCCCACGCAATTGGGCGCGCCGATGCATGTCGGCGATTCCGGGTCGAGATCGATCGCGAGCTTCGACGTTGCGCTGCCGGTTGTCAATGTGGATTGCACGGAGAACGCCGCCGACTTCGGGCGCCAGTCGAACGGAACCGCGGCACCCCCCGCGCTTTGCGCGAGCGTCACGTCGACCACGTCATCGTTGACGAAGATGGGTCGCACGTCGAACTGGTCGCGGAAATTGAATGGTTCGAACAGGCGGTCGTCGATCACGACATCGCCGTTGATTGTCGTGATGCCCGCGGCGGCGACTTGCGCCGCGAGCGAATCGTAGCCCGCGAGGGGATCCGGCGTGGTCAGCACCGCATTGCCCAGCGCGTTCGCTTCGTTGTGATCGAAGGCGGTGAACGCGGTCGTACCGTCCGGATTGGCACGGCCACCCATCGTCAGATCGCCGCTCGCCACCAGAATCAGACTGCCGTTGAGCGTCCCGTTCGGTGCAACGCTGCCCTGGCGGTAGACGGGCGTGACAAAGCGATGATCGGCGCCCAGAGCGTTGAACGCGTTGCCGGTCGAGAAGAGCTTGCGCACCGAGCCGATGAGCATCTGCGTGTTCGAGTTCAGATCGTAGATCACACCACCGGAGTCCAGATCGACCACTTGCATCGACCAGCTCGCATTCTTATAAACCGGCTTTTGCATGATCTGCATGATGGATGTGGGCACGGTCGTATTCGAATTGACCGACCCGCCGCACGATGCGAGCAGACAGACGCTGGTAACCACCGTCCAGCGCTTGCACTGGCGGCCGATCATGGAGGCTGTCTCGACTGTCTCGCTCATCTCGCGTCTCCGCTTCGATTTCTTTTTTGCGAACTGAATGCCTGCAATCCTGGCGCGCGGCGCCGACGGTCAGCAGTTAGCCGTGTGTGCCAACCCGCGCGGGCAGTCTACTCACTATATAGTCCTTCAAGAGCGGAGCGTCCGTTCATTTGCAGCCGAAATGCTGGCTTTGGGCGCCGCTCGTACCTCGTCGATTGAACCCGCACGGAAGAATTCTCAGGCGGCTGGCTATCGCCACAGCGGGGGCATTGACGAGCGAAGATCGGCGCACTCGCCGATATTGCTGCTGGCGCGCTTCTCGGCTTCTTCTTCGAGGAAATTGGACCGAACATCTATAACGAGGGCGTGGTGGATGCACAAGAACGGCTCCTGCAACGCGTCTCGAAGCTTGCGTGCCGCACCGCTTCTTTACGCGCGAACCGTCCCGTTTTTCGCAAGGCGCGCGGCGAGTAGCGATAGCGCGTCATAAGCGTCGCGCGCAGCAGGATCCCACACGCCGATCGCGCGAACGTGGGCTTTCACCACCTCTGTATCGCCTCGCGCGGCGGGGCCCGTGAGCGCTTCGCGCGGGCCGAGCGCGAGCAGGTTGTCGGTGGCGTTGCGAAGCAGCGTGCGCAGCATGTCCTGCATCAGCGCTTCCGGAAGCCCTGCGCTGCGCCATAGTTCGCTCGACAGGGACGCGAGCACGGGGAGAAAGTTGGACGCGATCACCGCAGCGCTGTGGTACAGCGTCTTCTGTTCGCTGCGGATCTCGAAACACCGCGCACCGACGGCCGTGAGCGTCTCGCCCCACGCGCGACAAGCTTGAGGATCTCCTTCGATTCCGACCGGCGTTCCTTCGAACTGGAACACGGCCGTTCCCGGGTCCGCGAAACTCAGCACCGGATGCGCGCTGGCCGCGGACCAGCCGATGTTCCGCAACGGTGCCAGCGCATCCGAGCTCAGCGCGCCGCTGCAGTGCACGACGATCGATCGGGCATCGCGCTCGAACCGGCGTGCGAGCTGGTCCGCGACTTCCCGGATGCGGGTGTCCGGTACCGACAGCAGGCAGATGTCGGCAGGCTCGAGCAGGCCGAGATCATCGACCGGTCGTCCGGCACCGACGAATTCGACCGCCGCGCGCGCGCATGCGATGTCGCAATCGTAAATCTGCCCCACGTCGGCAACGCGGTTCGCGACGATCAGGTTGCCCAGTGTTTTGCCGACGCGGCCAGCACCTACAATAGTCAGTTGAGACATGGCGATTCCCCGGCGACGGCCCGCAACGGCCGTCGCACCGTTGCGGCGATCAATCGTGCCTGATCGCGATGGTCTTCAGCGCGGTAAAGCCGAGCAACGCCTCAAAGCCTTTCTCGCGGCCATGTCCGCTTGCCTTCACGCCGCCGAACGGCAGTTCCACGCCGCCGCCGGCGCCGTAGTTGTTGATAAATACCTGTCCGGCCTGCAGCTTGCGCGCGAGCCTCAGCGCCCGTGCGCCGTCCCGTGTCCAGACGCCGGCGACGAGGCCGTACTGCGTGCCGTTCGCGAGCGCGACCGCTGCGTCCTCGTCGTCGAACGGCATGGCCGCGAGCACCGGGCCGAATACCTCTTCCTGTGCGAGTTCGCTGTCAGGCGGCACGTCGCGGAACAGGACCGCTTCGTGGTAGTAGCCCGCATTGGAGGCGCCCGCCGCGATGGTGCCGCGGGCCGCCACGCGAATGCCGTCGGCCTGCGCCCGTTCGACGATAGCGCGGACCCGCGCCTGCTGCCTGGCGTTGACGAGCGGTCCCATCTCCAGGTTCATCGACGGCGGCCCCGAACGCAGCCGCGCAAACTGCTGCGCCAGACGATCGAGCACGCGCCCGTAGACGCTGCGCTGGACGAGCAGGCGGCTGCCGGCCGAGCAGGTCTGACCCGCGTTCTGCACAATCGCGTTGACGATAACGGGCAGCGCCTGGTCGAGGTCGGCATCGTCGAACAGCAATTGCGGCGACTTGCCGCCCAGCTCGAGCACCGTGGGGCAGTGACGCTCGGCAGCGGCGCGCCCGACCAGCGCGCCCGTTACCGTCGACCCGGTGAATGAAACGTGACCAATGCCACGATTGGCCGACAGTGCCGCGCCGGCTTCGCCGCCCAACCCCGTGACCACATTGACGGCGCCGGCCGGAAAGCCGACCTCGGCTGCGATTTCGGCCAGCCGGAGAATGGACAGGCTCGCATCTTCCGCCGGCTTGACCACGCACGCATTGCCGGCGGCGAGCGACGCACCGACGGAGCGGCCGTAGATCTGCATCGGGTAATTCCACGGAATGATGTGGCCCGTCACGCCGATCGGTTCGCGCACCGTCAGTACCGTGAAGCCAGCCTGATAGGGCAGCGTGTCGCCGTGGAGCTTGTCCACGCATCCGGCGTAGTACTGAAGGTAGCGCGCCAGCACCGCCGCATCGGTACGCGCGGTGTTCAGCGCCTTGCCCGTGTCGCGCGCTTCGAGCTGCGCGAGTTCGTCCGCATGCTGCGAGACGGCCGCCGCGTACGCGAAGAGCAGGTTGCTGCGCTCGACCGGTGACAGCTTCGCCCACGGGCCGTCCAGCGTATCGCCCATCGCGCGCTGTGCTGCGGAAACGGCGCGCTGCACGTCCGTTGCGTCGCCCCGTGCAATCGTCGCAAACGGTTCGCCGGTGCTCGGGTCGACGACTTCGATCCGCATGCCGGTATCCGGCGCGACGCGGGCGTTGTCGATATAGTGATCAAATTGCATGGGTCATTCCTCGATCGATGCCGGATTCATGATGGTGTCCGCTATCGCGGCGCCCAGTTCTTCGGTGGTGGCGGTGCCGCCCATGTCGCGCGTGCGCGGGCCGGCCACGAGCACGGACTCGATCGCGGCGACGATTCCGGCGGCCGCGGCTTCGTAGCGCGATTCGCCACGACCGAGGTGCTGAAGCAGCAACGCGGCCGACCAGATCTGCCCGATCGGATTCGCGATGCCTCGGCCGGCGATGTCGGGCGCCGAACCGTGCACCGGCTCGAAAAGCGACGGGAAGCGGCGCTCGGGGTTCAGGTTCGCCGACGGCGCAATGCCGATCGTGCCGGTACAGGCGGGGCCGAGGTCGGACAGGATGTCGCCGAACAGGTTAGACGCGACGACGACATCGAAGCGATCCGGGTTCTGCACGAAGTGCGCGCACAGTATGTCGATGTGATATTTGCTCGTTTCGATGTCCGGGAACGACCGGGCGATTTCCGCGAGCCGCTCGTCCCAGAACGGCATGGTGATCGAGATGCCGTTGGATTTCGTCGCCGCCGTCAGCCGCTTTTGCGGGCGCGAGCGTGCGAGCTCGAACGCGAACCTGAGCACGCGGTCGACGCCGACGCGCGAGAAAACCGACTGCTGCACGGCGATTTCCCGGTCGGTCCCGGCGAACATCCGGCCGCCCACCGTCGAATACTCGCCTTCCGTGTTCTCCCGCACGACGATGAAATCGATGTCGCCGGGTTGGCGTCCGGCGAGCGGCGCGGGCACACCCGGCATGAGGCGCACTGGACGCAGGTTCACGTATTGATCGAACTCGCGCCGGATCTTGATCAGCGATTCCCACACCGCGACGTGGTCCGGCACGATATCGGGCGCGCCGACCGCCCCGAAGAAAATGGCGTCGTGCGCGCCGATCTGCCGTGCCCAGTCGGCCGGCATCATCGTGCCGTGGCGAACGTAGTGATCGGTACACCAGTCGCCGAACTCGTCGAACGCCAGCGGAATGTCGAAACGGTCGGCAGCGGCGCGCAACACGCGCAAGCCTTCGGGCATCACTTCCTTGCCGATGCCGTCGCCGGCGATAACCGCGATGCGGTGCGGGTTCTTCATAGTGCGGGAAGCCTCCATGGCGAAGCTGGCGTCCCGCACGGGAGGGGCAGACACGGGAAGGGGCGTGAACCGCAGCCTCGAACTGCTGCGCGAGCTTCGATACGCGACGCTGCACCGATCACTCTGGATCGCGTCGGCGTGTCTCCTGTGTCTCTTTCCGTTGCGGTAACCGGCGGACTGTTGAATCTGTCCGTCGAATCTACTTCGTCGCAGGCGCGGTTAAGAAGTGCGGATACGTGAACGGGACCTTCGAAAATCTGCAACACGCCGGCAGCACGGACGCGTGGCGCAGAGTCAGCCGTTCGACTGCCCCGTTTCACCCGAGACGAGCGAAGCGGGCGCGAAGGACGCGAGGAACTCGAACAGCTTGCGCGTCGGCAGCGGCACGGCACCCGTGCGGATGCCGACCGACATGACGCGGTTGGCCCACGGATCGTCGAGGCGAATGAAGCGCAGGCGCATCGGCTCGCGAAACAGTGCGACCGCGCGCTCGGGCAGGATGCCGATGCCCTGGCCTGCGGCGATCAGCCGGCACATGGCTTCGAAGCTCTGCACCTGTACGCGGAAGCGGACGGACTTGCCGAGCAGCGCCGCTTCCCTGACGAGCGACCGCGTCAGTTCCGAGCGGTCGTCGAGCGCGACCAGATCGTGGTCGAGCAGCGCGCTGAAGTCGATCGACTCGCCGGTCAGCGGATAGTCGTCGGGCACGACGACGCTGGCCCGGTCCACGCAATAGGGCGCGAGATGGATCCCTTCGGTCGCAGTGCGGGACGTGACGATCCCGACATCCGCGCGGCCTTCGCGGAGCGCCTGCAGGATGTCGGCGCTTCTCAATTCGCTGATCTGCAGCTTGATGTCGCGATAGCGCTGCGAGAATGCGCGCAGCTGATCGGGAAGATCCTGGCTGATCGCCGAGATGTTCGCGAAGACGCGAACGCGTCCGACCGCGCCTTTCGTATAGTCGGACAGCTCGCTGTAGATGGCATCGGTGCGCAGCAGCAGGTCGGTCGCGTGGCGCAACAGCGCTTCGCCGGCAGGCGTGAGCTCCACACCCGACACCGTGCGGTTCAGCAGCACGACGCGAAAGTGATGCTCGAGGAGCGCGATGCGGCGGCTCGCGGTGGAAAGCGACATGTGTGACTGCTGTGCGGCGCGCGACAGGCTGCCGAGCTCGGATGCACGAACGAACAGGGCAAGAGACGTAAGATCGAACAAGCGCGGACTCCGGTTGAAACTGCGGCAAGTATGTCATCCATCGATGCACTCCATGGTGCCGGGCGGAGTGGTGCTAACCCTGAGCGCCTGCGAATGGTGCGCCGCACACCGCGGCGCCTTGGTTACGCCGCGGCGGCCCGTGTCGTGCGAGCGATCAGCGGCCAGGATCTGTTTTTCCGGTGTCTTGTGCATTGCACCGTACGATGGCCGTCGGCGTGTGCGTTCGAGATATTCGAAGTGCCGCTTGAAGGATTTCGCATATCGGGCGGATGGGGCAGCCGGTAGATTCAGACCGTCCCCCGTCGCACACACCTCTCTCAACAGCGACTGCACGCGCGGCGACCCAGGCATGCATACGGGGCCATCCATGAACTTCCGGAGACAAACGTGGAAATCGACGCGAGCTGCAATCCGGGCGACCTCGCAGCCCCCACATCGGCGCACGACCTGGCACAGGAGGACCGGATCTTTCGTCGGCTCGCCGTGCAAATCCTTCCCATTCTGATGTTCGCGTACGTCACTTCGTACATCGATCGCGTGAACGTCAGCTTCGCCAAACTGCAGATGAGCCAGCATCTGGGCTTCTCCGATGCGGTGTTCGGCTTTGGGGCGGGGATATTCTTCCTCGGCTACGTGATCTTCGAGGTGCCGAGCAACATGCTGCTGGTGCGGGTCGGGCCGCGGCGCTGGATCACCCGGATCGTGGTGTCCTGGGGCATCGTTTCGGGTTTGACGGCGTTCGTGTCCACGCCGATGCAGTTCTACGTGATGCGCTTTCTGCTGGGCGTCGCCGAGGCCGGCTTCATCCCGGCCATCGTGCTTTATATGGCGCGTTCATTCCCGGGGCGGCGGCGCGCGCGGATCCTGTCGATGTTCTACGCGGCGCTCGCACTGGCCGGGTTGATCGGATCGCCGTTGACCGGCTTCATCCTTCAGTATTTCGACGGAGCGATGCAGATACCGGGCTGGAAATGGATCTTCATTCTCGAGGCGCTGCCGGCATTCCTTGCCGCGCTGTACGTTTGGAAGGGCCTCGACGACGACGTCACGCGCAGCGAGCGCTTCTCGCACGCGGACCGTGCCATCCTGGCACGCGTCCTGGCGGAAGATCGTGCGACGGCCGAGCCCGTCAATCACCGCGGCCTCTTCTCGAACTGGCTCGTGTGGGCGTTCTGCGTGATCTACTTTCTCGACGTCTTCGCGATCTACGGCTATACATTCTGGGCGCCGACGATGATCAAGCAGATGGGCATCGGCAGCGATTTCGTCATCGGCTTGCTCGCCGCGCTGCCGAATGCGGTGGCAGTGGTCGTGATGGTCCTCTTCGGACGCAGCGCGGACCGTCGCGGCGGCCGGCGGTTGCACGTCGCCGCGCTACTGTTGATGGGCGCGACCGGGCTCGGGCTGTCGGTCGTCTGGCACGATCAGCTGTGGCTCGGCATGTTTGCGCTGTGCATCGCGAACGCGGGGCTCATCTCGTTTCCGCCGCTGTTCTGGAGCATGCCGACCGCGGCGCTCGGCACCGCGTCGGTGTCGATGGGCATCGCGGTGATCAGCTCGGTGGGGAACCTCGGCGGCTTCTTCGGGCCCTATGCGGTCGGCTACCTGAAGCAGTTGTCCGGCAATCTCGCGGCGCCGCTGTTCCTGATGGTCGGGTGCCTGTTGCTGGGCCTCGTCCTCACGATGCTGCTGCCGGCGCGGCTGGTCGAGCGGTAACGCAGTCCATTTCGCCGCGGCGCAGCGTCGCGGCCATCTTTTGACGGGAATGACATGAAACAGCAGATTGGCCTGATCGGCGTGGGTTTGATGGGGCATGGTATAGCGCGCAACGTGCTGAAGCACGGGTATCCGCTCACGGTCGTCGAGCATCCGGGCAACCAGCCGCTCGACGAACTGCTGCGCGGCGGCGTCCGGACCGTGCGGACCGGGCGCGAGCTGGCCGCACAAGCGAACGTCGTGATTCTCTGCGTGACGGGTTCCCCGGAAGTGGAAGCGGTTCTCACCGGTGACGACGGCGTGTTGGCCGGGTTGAAGGACAACGCGATCGTCGTCGATTGTTCGACTGCGGTACCCGAGTCGACCGTCCGGATGGCGCGGCTTGTCGAAGCGGCTGGCGGTCGCCTTGTCGACGCACCGATGACGCGCGGCGCCAAGGAGGCACACGAGGGCAGGCTGAACCTGCTGGTCGGCGCGACGCCCGGTCTGTTCGACGAGATCAGGCCCGTGCTCGCCTGCTTCGCGGAAAACATCACGCGAGTCGGCGACCTCGGGGCCGGCCACAGCATGAAGCTTCTGCACAACTATGTTTCGCTCGGGACCATCGCGCTGCTGTCGGAAGCCGTCGCGTGCGCGAAGCGCTCTGGCGTGGACGTCGCGGTTCTCGCCGACGTGCTCGCAAACGGAGGTGGCGGCGGCGCCGCCCTAAACCGGCTGCGTCCGTTCCTGGAGACCGGCGACACGTCCGCGCTGCCGTTCCATATGGCAAATGCGCTCAAGGACCTGTCCTACTACTCCGCGATGGCGGAAGGCGTCGACGCGGCCCATGCAATCGCGGCGGCCGTCACGGATACGTACCGCGGTGCCGTTGCGGGTGCCGGTGCGCATTGCCCCGTGCTGAAATTGACCGATGTGCTGATGGCGGCGCCCGCGCGCGACGAGGGCGCGTCGCTTTGATGTGCCGTGCAGTCACGCGTGTGCGGCCCGGAAGGATCGACGTCGAGCGGGACAGCGCGTCCCGTCCGTCCGCCCTCACGAAACGGGTCGCACGCACCTAAGTCCGCCGGTGAGAGTCGGGAGACATGGCATGAGCAGGCTTGAGCGTGCGCTGTCGATTAGCGATCTTCGTGAAATCGCTCGAAAGTCGCTTCCGGGATTCATCTTCGAATTCATCGACGGTGGCGCGGAAGACGAAATCACGCTCGCGAGAAACCGGTCTGCGTTTGAGCAGACGACGTTGGTTCCGCGCGTGCTGAACAATGTTGAAAACCCTGACCTCCATACCACATTGATCCGCCTACCCAGTGCTGCGCCGCTGCTGATTTCTCCGATGGGATCGTGTGCGCTCGCTTGTCGTGGCGCTGACGTTGCGATCGCGCGGGCCGCAGCAAAGCGCGGCATTCCGTACGTCCTTTCGTCCATGGCGACGACGTCCATGGAGGAGGTGAGGCGCAGTGTCGATGGACGACTATGGTTTCAGTTATACACATTGAAGGATCGCGCATTCACGCGGTCGTTGGTAGAGCGCGCGAAAGCCGCAAATTTCGAAGCACTGGTCGTCACAGTCGATCTTCCAATTGGCGGGAAGCGCGAGCGGGACGTTAGAAACGGAGTCCGCATTCCCATGCGGCTCGGCATTCCCCAGGCGTATCAACTACTGACTCATCCGAGGTGGGCGTTGCAGGTCGCCGCAAGGGGAACGCCTCAATTCGAAAACCTCCGCGGGCTCGGTGCAAGCGATGATGCGGGGCTGACTATTGCCGCAAAGGTGGGGCAAATGCTGGATTCGCGCTTTGACTGGGAGGATCTGGCGCAGCTCAGGGATCTTTGGGACGGCCCGATCGTCGTCAAAGGCGTGCAGCACCCTCGCGACGCTATCCGACTGTCTCAGGTTGGGGTTGACGCGATCTGGGTTTCCAATCACGGCGGACGTCAACTCGATGGTGCGGAGTCAAGCTTCGAATCGCTGCGGGCGATTGCCGCGGCGGTTGGCAGCGGAACCGAGCTCATTATTGATTCCGGGATCCGGCGTGGCGTGGATCTAGTCAAATCAGTCGCGGTTGGCGCGCGCGCGGTCGCGATAGGAAGGCCGGCGCTTTTCGGCGCCGCTGCCGGCGGCCACGACGGCGCACTACGCGCCATTGACATCCTTCTCGATGAAGCGCGACGCGCAATGATGCTCTGTGGAGTAAAAACCATTGACTCGATCTCGATGTCAGGTCTTATCACTCAGGCAGACGCGGTCAGGCCCTCCCGGTTGCCCGAACCATTGCGATAAGGCGCGAGCCACGTCCTTATCGTCGGGCACGTTTTCACATGCCCACGCGACAAACCCGTCGGGACGCACCAGTACGGCGCGTAGACCCAGCCTCGGACAATCGTTTCGAGCGCGCGATTGTCGGCCGGTCCAGATGCCCCGGCTCAATTGGCCAAGATCAGCACATTCGTATTCAACCGGATAACCCGTTCCGGTAGCGGCCAGCTGTGCAGACTCCACCGAATTTTGGCGAGCGTATGCTTCCTTGCATCGGCGGCGATATCCCGTTTCGATGCCGCGACACCTTCAATGCCTGGACTCCCCTTCGACGGAGTGTGCGCCATGCTTTTCGAACTGCCCACCCAGTTTTCTCATGTCAAACCCACGGACACGCCATTTCGCGAAGGTGGGCTGCGGGATTTCTTTATCTACCGCGATCTCGGCATTGCGGATGCAACGCACGGAAAGGTCATTGCGCAGCTCGTCAGAGCGAACAACGCCCCGGAGGTCGGTACGGGCTGGCACCGGCACGAAGCGGACTTTCATATCGTCTTCATGTTGAAGGGCTGGGCCCGCTTCATGTACGGCGACAAGGAAACGCTCGTGGAAGCGGGCGATTGCGTGCAGCAGGCGCCAGGCATTTACCACTATCTGTTCGATTACTCGAAGGATATGGAGTATCTGGAAATCGTCGCACCGGCCAATTTCAAGTCGATCGACGTCGAGGGCCCTTGCGAGGTGCCGAAGCCTACGCCGTGGTGAGCAGACGAAGGCACCTTTTCGCATTTTTACGTCGTGATTGTTGCTATAGCGGCTCGGTAGCCGGCTTGCCGGTGAAGCCGTGATCAGCCTGCGCATCGAGCAGCGTGCGCAGGCTGACGCGTCCGCTTTCGTCTGGGGCCGATGCAACGGGATAGTGCCGCGCGCGCGGCTCATGGTCATGGATGAGCGCTCGCACTCGCGGATAGATCTGCGTCTCCCATTTGTGTCCGTTGAAAACACCGTAGTGACCGACGCCCGTTTGCACATGATGTGTCTTCATGTATGGGCGCAGGCCAGTGCAAAGGTCGTGCGCGGCGACCGTCTGACCGACGGAGCAGATATCGTCCTTCTCCCCTTCGACAGTGAAGAGCGCCGTCCGGCGTATCGCGCCGGGCTCAACCAGCCGTTCGCCGACGCTCAGCTCGCCGAGCGGCAATGCATACTCCTGGAACACCGCCTTGACCGTCTCGAGATAGAACTCCGCCGTTAGGTCCGTTGTTGCGAGGTACTCCTTATAAAAAGTGCGAACCGTGTCTGCTTTGACGGGGTCGCCCTTCGCGCGCTCATAGAACATCTCGGAGAACGAGGCGGCGTGACGCTCGAGGTTCATCGACATGAATGCGCTCAACTGCACGAATCCCGGGTAGACGCGGCGCGTCGCACCCGCGAATCCGCCCGGCACCACGCTGATCAGGTTCTTCTCGAACCATTCGATCGGCTTGCTGTTGGCGAGGTCATTGACTTTGGTCGGATTGACCCGACAATCGATCGGGCCGGCCATCAGCGTCATCGTCGCCGGCTGCGCAGGATCGTCAGTCGCGGCCATCAACGACACGGCTGCGAGCGCTGCGACGGTCGGCTGGCAGATGGCAACGAGGTGCGCGTCGGGGCCGATGTGCCGGATGAACGATATCAGGTGCTGTACGTACTCCTCGAAGCCGAACCGACCGGCCGATGTCGGTATGTCGCGGGGATTGTGCCAATCCGTGATGAAGACGTCGTGGTCGGCAAGCATCGTGCGCACGGTGCCGCGCAGCAGCGTGGCAAAGTGGCCAGACATCGGCGCGACGACTAACACACGCGGCTGCAATAAATCGCAGTCCTTGGCAAAGTGAAGCAGGGTGCCGAACGGGGTGCGCTTGACGACTTCCTCCTTGACGGCGACGAGGCGACCGTCGACCTCGATGGAAGCGATCCCGAATGGCGGCCGTTGATGGGACAAACCTGCTGCCTCGAGCAGCTCGAAACAGGCATCCATATACCGTCCATAAGGGCTGGCGGCAAGCGACGGCCATGCCAGCATCGTCGCTCGAGCGACCGACGCGCCGGCTCGCAGCGGGCGGGCCCATTCAGCAAACGCCTGATAGGCGTGATAGGCAATCACGTTCATCGGAAGAATCAGGATGCGGAGGAAAGAGCGCAGGGATCAGCAGCGGCGCTACGCACCGCGAATTGATCTGATCCCTGCGCTCTGCAACACGTACGCCTGAAGGAGGCAACAGCTATGCCAACGCTTGGCTGACTGGCATAAGGCTTGCGAAGTGGAGTCGCGAAAGCCTGACGACGGCATGCATCGCCGGTGTGCAGGCCGTCCCGCTGGCGCGAAGGCGGATCGGACAACAGTGTCGCTTGGTGCGAAGCTCGACTCTCGAGTGCACCGAAACGGCGATGCTGCGAACGAAGTCAATGCATCGACGGTCGATTCCGGTGCGTGGCGCACCGGCCTGTGAACGATTCGACGGATAAATCCCATGGCCCTCGACGAGAAGCCCGGTGAGGCGACGAACAAAACGATCTTGACGATCAGCAGCCGCAATTATTCGTCGTGGTCGATGCGGGGCTGGTTGCTGGCGAAGCTGTCCGGCATCGAGTTCGAGACCGTCGTCGTACCGATCGAAGAAGCGGGCAGGCGTGCCGAGCTGCTGCTGCTTTCCCCATCGATCCTCGTGCCGTGCCTGCATCATGACGGCATCAAAGTATGGGATACGCTCGCGATCGGTGAGTACTTAAACGAGCTCTGTCCCGAAGCGAAGCTGCTGCCCGGGGATCGCAAAGCGCGCGCCCATTGCCGGGCAATCTGCGGGGAGATGCATTCAGGGTTCAGCGCGCTGCGCTCAGCGCTGCCGATGAATCTGCGCGGGCACTTCCCGAACTTTCCTGTCTGGTCGCGCGCACGCGACGACATCGAACGCATCGTAACGATCTGGCGCGAGTGTCTCGGAACTTATGCCGGCCCGTGGCTTTTTGGGGAGATCACGGCGGCCGACGCGATGTACGTGCCCGTCGTCACGAGGTTGCTGACCTACGACGTCAAGGTAGATCCCGACATCGCCGAGTACTGCCTGCGTGTGCTCAGGCTGCCATCAGTCGCGGAATGGATCGATGCTGCGCGGTTGGAGACCCAAGATATTGAAGAGCTCGACGCCGAATTCTGAACACACCGGACTTCAAACGTCATTCGTCTGCTTTCCTGCCGGCCAGCCTTTCGCGTTGGGCGGTCACCTGCTCACCCCCGCCAGAACGAACTCAATGCAGCCACGCAAACGTCGCAAGCGCGACCATGACGGTAATCGCGCCCCCGATACGGGTCGCAATCCGCGGGAACGGCATCAGTTCCATGCGGTTCGCGGCGGTGAGAATGGCCACATCGCCGGTGCCACCGAGGCCGCTGTGCGTCGCGTTGACGATGGCTGCCTCGACAGGATACATACCCGTCCAGCGCGCGACGACGAAGCCCGTGGCAACGAGTGTGAGCACCGTCGACACGGCGCGGCGGCTTAACTACTCGTCAAGATGATTTTGCCCATATTTCCCGCCGATTCCATGCGTCGATGGGTTCGGCAGCTCGCGCCAGAGGAAACGTAACCGTGCGATCCGTGCTCTGTACTGCGGAGCATCGTGGGTGGTGCGCGATACGGTGTAAAACTGAGAGCGAATCTGCTCATCTGTCGACTAGTGGGACCTCAACTGACGTTCGCTGTGCCGTGGCGACCGACCGCTTTGGGTCGAGAGTACGCACTGACGACTGGCCGCTTCAGGGCAGCGAAATTTCACTGGCCGCTTTTGAGCGATGAGTTTGAAGAGCGGACTGACGCGGCCCGACCCGTTACGGTCAGACGGACATGTCGAAAGCGGACAGTCAGCCGAACCATGCGTTTTCGAACTGGAGCACCTCAAAGCAGCCGTTGGCGAAGTCACGCAACCGGCCAATAGCGGACGCTCGTCGACGGTCGAAAGCCGCCATTTGAAAGGCTCTT
Source organism: Paraburkholderia phenoliruptrix (assembly GCF_047325075.1). Lineage (NCBI taxonomy): Bacteria > Pseudomonadati > Pseudomonadota > Betaproteobacteria > Burkholderiales > Burkholderiaceae > Paraburkholderia > Paraburkholderia phenoliruptrix. The sequence goes on along the minus strand of NZ_CP168531.1, from coordinate 3,830,282 downwards.
CTATCCCTAAAGCTGCCCGCCGGCCAGAACGAAGGGAGCGTTAGCAGCTCTCGCCCAATAGAAGCCCACGCGGATTAGCCTGTCACTTAAAACCCGAATCCCCCGCCGTCCACGTTCATCACTTGCCCGGTGATGAACCGGGCGTCGTCCGATACGAGAAACGCCAGGGCGCCCGTCAGATCGTCGGGCACTTCGGTACGCGGGATGAACTGGCGCGCGCGCACCGCTTCGAACGCCTGCGGCGGCAAATTCGCCTCGCTGCCGGGATGACGCGTGAGCCCCGGCGAAATCGCGTTCACCGTGATGCCGTGCGCGCCCAGTTCAGATGCGAGCGCGCGCGTCATACCGATTACCGCCATCTTGCTGCTGGCGTAGGCCAGCATGCCCGGCGGTTGGCCCCACACGGTGCTCGACGCAAGGTTGACGATGCGTCCCCAGCGACGCTCGCTCATGCCCACTGAAAAGGCCTGCGCGAGCAGGAAGGGCGCATCGACGTTGACGGTCATGATCTGCCGCCACAATGCAGCGGTGATCGAAGGAAGCGGCGCCATCGGCATGAACGCGGCATTGTTGACGAGCACATCGACGCGGCCAACGCGCTCCAGCACGTGTGCCGCGAAGCGTTCGACGTCGGCGGGTTCCGCGAGATCGCATGCGAGCGCGGTGGCGCGGCCGCCTTCTGCCACGATGCGGGCGGCGAGCGCGTCGCACGGTGCGCGGTCGGTGAGCACGAGTTCGTGGCCGCTTGCCGCGAGGCGCAAGGCGAACGCCTCGCCGAGGCCGCCCGCGGCGCCCGTGACGACGGCTACACGACCGTTGGACGAAGTGGAACGGGTCATGCCGGTGTCTCCTGCTGTTGCATATTCATTGCTTGGACGCGTGGTGTTTCAAAGCGGCTGACGCAGCGCCTGCTGGGCCGCGATCATCAGTTGCGTGTGCTCTTCGCGCGAGCCGCCCTCGCGTTCGATTTCACCCATACGCGCCGACGTCGTCACGACGAGTCTCGCGCGATCGTAGTGTCGGCCCGCATAGGCGATCAGCGCACCTTCCAGCGAATGGCGGCGGGCGAGTTCTTCCGCGAGTACCAGCGCGCCTTCGACGGCGATCCCAGCGCCGGACGCGAGATGAGGCGTGGTGGCGTGCACTGCGTCGCCGAGCAGTACGATGCGGCCCTTGTGCCACGGACCGTCGATCATATGCCCCGCGAGCGGACGATACAGCAGCCGGTGATCCGTCAGCGAACCATCGAGCAGGCCGTCACGGAATTCGCCGACCGCGCCGCCGAATTCTTCCAGCAGACCGGCCAGCATCTGCGGCCATTGCGCGGGCGCGATGAAGTCCATGTCTTCACGCTTGTCGAGCACGAACAGATAGCACTCGGTCTCGCTGATGGGGTTCATCCCGGCCTTGGTGGTCTGGCCCATGTAGATCGTCGAGTTTTCGCGCAGCCGCGGCACGATCGCGCGCCACGATCCCTGGCCCGTGAACTTCGGACCGGCGAAGTCCGGCAGCACGTGTTTGCGCACGGCAGAATTGACGCCGTCCGCGCCGATCACGAGATCGTAGCGGCTTCGGCTGCCATCGGTGAACAGCACATCGACGCCGTTGCCGTCCTGCGTGAGCGTTTCGAAGCTCACGCCGAGGCGCACCCGTGCGCCCGCATCGCGCGTGGCCTTGCCCATGATGTCCGCGAGAGTGGTGCGCATGATGCCCGCTGCGCCCGGCAGATCGTCCGCATCGACCGCGGGCGCGATGGGGACGGTCGCGTTCACATTGCCGTTCGCGTCGCAGATTTCGACGGCGCACCACGATCCGCCCAGACGCAGCACGTCGTCGATCACGCCGACTTCGCGCAGACCGCGCAGCGTCGGACCGCTGATCGTGATGCCGGCGCCGTCGGGCGCCCATTGCGGATTGACCTCGATGATATCGACGGCGACGCCTTGCCTGCTGAGCAGGATCGCGGCGCTCATGCCGCCGATGCCGCCGCCGATGATCAGAACCTTGTTGACCAGTGCCATAGTGTGTCTCGATGTCGTTATGTAGTCGCGCCGATGCTTACGCGAGCGTCCCGCCAAGCTGTTCCGCCAGCCAGTCCGCGATCTGGTTGCCCGCATTCATCGGGTTGTCGAGCGAGCTGTGCTCGACGCCGCCTTCGCGTGCCGTGAAGATGAACAGGTCTTTCTTCGGACTGTTGACGAGTTGCGCGTAAGTCTCGTGCGCGTATTTCATCGGGATCTGCCGGTCGTTTTCGCCGTGCGTGACGAGGAACGGCACACGGATACGATCGAGCACGCCGTTCAGATGCATGTGCGACGCCTTCTCGAAGAAGTCGTCCATGTCCTTCGCACCGAACACCCATTGCACGTGTTTCCAGTAGTGCGGCACGGGGTTCTCACCCTCGCGCTTCAGACGCGCCTGCTGCACCTCGCGCCAGTCATGGTTCGCGCCCCACACCGCGCCGCACGCGAAGCGCGGTTCGAACGCGACCGCGCGCGGGCAGTAGTAGCCGCCGAGCGAAACACCGAGCGCACCGATCCGCTTCGGGTCGACTTCAGGATGCTGTTCGAGCCAGTCGACGATGGGCGCGGCCCACGTCTCGGTGTCGTGCACGGCGGGCAGGTTCGACAGACGCAGCGCCTCGCCCGTGCCCGGCTGATCGATGAACAGTGCGGACACGCCGCGCCGCGCGAACATCGTGCCCATCACGCTTTTCTGCAGCATCTCTTTGGTCGAGTCGAGGCCGTTCATCACGACGACGACGGGCGCACGCTCGCCTTGCGGCACACCTTCGGCGCGCACGTACAGCGCGGACAGAGGCGTATCGCGATAGGGAATCTCGACGCGCATGCAATTCTCGCGGCCGAGCGTACGGCCGAGATCGAACAGTTCGAGCGAGCGGCGATAGATCGCGAGACGCGCTTCGAAGCCGTGCGCCTGCATGCGTTCGGCGATGCTGTAGTACAGGCCCGCGCGGCCGAACTTCTCGCCTGCTGAGAGCGTGTGGCCGCGCGCGAGGTCTTCTTCCGCAAGCGCGATGAGCTTGTCGGCGCCGGCTTTCCACGCTTCGTAGAACGCGAGGGTGCCGGGGTCGTCGCCGGCGAGCGCGGCTTCGCGCAACGGCGCGCACATCGCATCGACCTCGCCGATGTTGCCGCCATGCGTGAGGGCGATCATCGTCGAGAGGCTCCAGACATAGTTGGTTGGGAAGTACTGGAACATGTTTGATATCGGTTGGTTGATCAGTCGAAGATCGAAGGCAATTCGGCGGGAATCCAGACCTTGCCGTGCGCCACGCGCGCCTGAACTTTCGTCAGGCGCCGGCCGGTGCACGGACCGGCGAAGCAGTGCCCGGTGCGGATGTCGAAGTGCGCCGAGTGTGCGTAGCAGACGATGTGGCGTCCGTCGCCCGACAGAAAGCGGTCCTGGTGGTACTCCATCGGCCGGTGTTCGTGCGGGCAGTCGTTGAGCCAGACGAACACCTCGTCGCCCTGGCGCACGACGCACAGCCGGTCGTCGAGCCCTTCGCGCAGCATGCCGCGCGAGCCGCCGTCCGGCAGATCATCGAGCGCGCACAGCAGACGTTCGGTGTTCATCGTCGTCTCCTCGCATCACTCGCCGGGCGCCCATTTGTTGCGGGCGTCGAACAGGAAGATCTGCGAATTGTCGGAGCCAGGGTCGCACGCGCGCGGCACCCAGCTTGCGTCGTGCTGGTCCATGTCCGCGTCGAACTCGATGGTCGCGCCGAACGGGCTGTTGAAGTACCAGAAGAAGTTGCTGCCGAGAATGTGACGGCCAGGTCCCCAGAAGCTCTTGTAGCCCTTCTTCACGAAGTTCCAGCCGTGCTGCAGCACTTCGGCGGCGGAGCCCAGATGAAACGTGAAGTGGTTGCAGCCGATCATGTGATCGTTCCGGCTTTCGATCATGAACAGCGTGTGGTGATCCTGCGTGCCGGGCGGACGCATGAACGGACCGAGATGGTTGAAGCGGTCCGTGACGATGAAACCGAGGCGCGTATAGAACGCCTCCGCCTTTTTCACGTCCTCGACGAAGTACACGACATGCGATAGCGTGCGCGGTTTGATCACTTCATCGGGGTTCGCTGCGCAGTCATTCGGTGCGCGCCCGGCCGGCTGGCCGGGCACGTTGAAGCCGAGATAGCGCGCTGCGTATGCGTGCCGCTGCGTCACCATGAAGGCGACGCCGAAGCCCGCGTCGTCGATGCAATGCACCGTGCCATCGGCATCGACGCGCACCTCGCGCTCCGCTTCGAGATGCGCGCGAATCGACGCGAGCGTATCGGCGTTGTCGACGCCGTAGACGGTCTCGCGCAGGCTCGGCGTCATGGCTTTGGGCGGCAACGGCGGAAGTTGGGGGTCGTCGGCGGCGCGCATGACAAGGCCGGTGCCGTCGAGCGCCTTGAACACTCCGCCTTTGACGGGATCGTATTCGGCTTGGTCGAGTCCATAGTCGAGCAGATACTGGCGGGCGCCCGCCATGTCGTCGATACCGAAGACGAGATATTCGAGTCCTACGATATTCATATGTTGGATTCCTTGCGTTGCAATCGCGTCGGCGAGCGGTCAGCTGGCCATCGCGCGCGCGATGAGTTGATCGACGGTGCCGTCGGAGCGCAGCCCGAGTTGTTCCGCTGCGGGCGTCAGCAGCGGCGGATAGGCCGCGAAAAGGCGCTCGATGAACGGATCGGGTGAGTACGTGACGAGTGCCTTGCGGTCCGCGCCGAAGCGCGCGGCCAATGCATCGACGACCTCGGCGATGGTCAGCCGCAGCACCGGCATCTGATACGTGCGGCGGGCATTGAAGCGTTCGGTATCGACGGTGGCGGCATGCAGCAGGTTGTCGACGCATGCGCCGACGGAGATCCACCACGCGACGCCTTCGGCAGAAACGGGCACCGTGAGCGGCTCGCCCGCAGCGAGCTTCCAGAATAGCTGGCTCATGAAGGCGGACATCAGGCCCGCGCCGTCGCCCGGACGCGCGACGACACCCGGCAGACGCAGCGAGCAGCCTTGCACCCAGCCGAGACGTGTTGCGTCGGCGGCCAGCGTTTCGCCGATCAGCTTGTGCGCGCCGTAGCTCAGCGCGGGCGCGGGCAACGTGTGCTCGTCGACAGTCGCGGGGAGCTGTTCGCCATACACCGCAACCGTGCTCGCGAACACGAAACGCGGCGCGTGCGGCTGGTCGCGCAGATCGTCGAGCAGGCCGGCTGTCGCATCGAGGTTGATCGAGCGGCCGAGCGCGTAGTTCCTTTCGGCGGCGCCGCCGGGAATACTCGCCAGATGGAACACGGCATCGACGGGCGATGCGTAGGCACGCGCACGCAAGTCCGCATCGGCGATGCTGCCAGCGAGCTGCACGACGCGTGCATCGTCGTGCGGCGCATCGAATGCGATGTCGAGCAGTGTGAGCTTCGCGACGCGCCGTCCACCGAGTCCGTCGGCCAGCAGACGTTTGACGAGCGCGCGCCCCACGAAGCCTTGCGCGCCCGTGACGACCACGTGAGTCATCGCGCACCTCCCTTGCGGAATGGCAGCGAAGCCAGGAATGCGAGACGCGACGCGCCGAGCATCTTCAGCCCGGCGCGTGCGGATGCCGCATCAAGCCGCGCTTCCATGGGCATCGTGCCGAAGCTCTTGCCCTTGATGACGAGTTCGTTGCCCACGCGTTCCAGCGACTCGACATGCATCAGCTCTTCGTCGGCGGGGCCGCGCAGCACCATGCCTTCCTTCGCGTCCCTGGCGGTCTGCGTCGATGCATTCGCAGTCGCGGGCACGCCGCTGTCCTGGCGCGCGCCCTTCGCGACGCTGCTGAAATCCATGCCGAGCTGCTCGAACATGCGGATTGCCGTCGCGCGGCCCGCGCCGTAGACGCCGCCGCCCGGATGCTGGAACGGCCCCGCGAGATACAGGCGCTCGACACCCGGCACGGTGAACTGGCCGAGGTCCGGCGTCGGACGATGGCCCGCGCTTTGATAGAAGTAGGGCGCGACGCCGTGCAGGTCGCCGCGCATCATGCTGTTCGGGCTGGAGCGTTCGAGATCGACGGGACTCACGATGCTGCGCGCGACGATGTTGTCGCTCGTGAGGTTCGACACGAACTTGCGGTAGTGCGCAAGCGACAGATCGCCGATCTCTTCCTTGAACTCGTCCCAATGGCGCTCTGACCAGCGCTTGTCCTTCACTGCATACGGCGCGAACGTGATGCCGTGGAACATGCCCGCGCCCGCCGGCACGCGCGTCTTGTCGCCGATGCTTTCGTCGCCGCCCGCACACAGACGCCGCTCAGTAATGAGACCGCGCTTCAGGTCGTCGAAGTCGGCGAGCATTTCGTCGAGACTGTCGGTTGCCATGAACTCGAGCATCGTCGCGTAGCCGACTTCGTCGCCCGCGTAGTAGCGCGCATTCTCCTTCAGGTCGTAATGGCTGACCATGATCGAGAAGGGGGCGAGCGTCGCCCGCTCGGCGCGCTTGAGCACGGGCTCCGGCACGCCTTCGACGAAGCGGCGGATCACATGCGGATGTATCGCGCCGATCACGCCGTCCTTCGCCAGAATCTGCTCGCCGTCCGTCAGTTCGACGCCTGTTGCGCGGCCCGCGCTGGTCAGGATCTTCGAGACTTCGGCGTTGCAGCGCACTTCGCCGCCATACGATTCGATGCAGCGCACGAGCGACTCAGTGAGCTTGCCGCTGCCGCCGACCGGCTGCGAGACGCCATAGGTGTGGATGATGCCGGGCATCAGCAGCACACCCATGCCGGTGCCGAGTTCGTTGGGCGCCTGCAGGTTTTCGCTGACGAGGCGCAGCAGGTGAATCTTGATCTTGTCGCTCTCGTACAGCTGGTTCACGAGGTCGAGGCAATCGCGATTCATGTAATCGAGCATCAGGCGGCCTTCGTCGCTGCGATCAAGCATCGCGACGAGTTCGCCGAGCGGCGGCGGAGGCGCGTACAGCCCCGGCATGAACATCTGCAGGACCTGCTGGCTCATCTTCACGAACTCGCGATACGTGTCGGCGTCTTTCTGCGAGACCTTCGCGAAGCATTCACAGGTCTTGTCGATGTCCTTGTACGTGAAGAGCACCGACTGGTCCGGAAAGATCGTCGCGTGCGGCACGGGCGAATAGTGATAGTTCAGCCCATGTTTCGACAGCAATCCGAGTTCGTCCTGGCGCAGCATCGGATTGCCCTGAATCATGATGTGCACGCTCGAATGCTCGTCGTGCCAGTAGCCCGGCGTGTTCAGCTCGCGCGTGCTGACGCCGCCGCCCGGCCATGCCTTGCGTTCGAGCACCAGCACCTTCTTGCCCGCCTTGGCGAGATACGCGCCGGCGACGAGACCATTGTGGCCCGCGCCCATCGCGACAATGTCATAACTGTGGCTCATGCCTGTGCTCCTGCGTGTGTTTCTGCCTGTGTGGCTGCATGAGTGGCTTGAATTGCATGATCCGCCTCAACGAAGCGGTGATCGATCGCACCGAACACCGATTGTCCGTCGTGGCCGAACATCTCGAAGCGCAGCCGCTCGCCGAAGCGCAGCCACGGCGTCGACGATTCGCCTTGTTCGATCGCCTCGATCGCGCGTTGCTCGGCGAGACATGCTGAGCCCGTCGTCCGGTAATCGACGTTGGAGAACGTGCCCGAACCGAGGATCATGCCGGCGCGCAGGTTGCGGTTGTAGGCGATGTAGGCGAGCAGTTCGTGAAAACCGAAGCTCATCTCGCGGCCATTCGGGTGGCCGAAGGGTTCGCCGTTGCGGTGCACGTGCAGATCGAGATGCACACGGCCGTTCTGCCACGCGTCGCCGAGTTCGTCGGGTGTGACGGTGACGGGCGCGAACGCCGTCGCGGGCTTCGCCAGCACGAAGCCGAAACCCATGCCGAGTTCGCGGAACAGATGCTTGCGCATGCTCACGTCGTTGAAGAGCACGAGTAGGCGCACTTGTGACAGTGCATCGTCCGCACGTATGCCCATCGGCACGTCGCCCAGCACGACGCCAATTTCACCTTCGAAGTCGCAGTTGTCCGCTTCGTCGGGGAACGGATAATCGTCGCGCGGACCGGCGAAGTCGTCGCCCTGACGCTGGATCAGGATCGGCACCGACGCGTCCGTTTTCTTTTCCGGGTGATACGCCTGCGTCATGATCCGTCCGTGATTCAGGAATGCGGACGCGTCGATGAACTGATGCGTGCGCGGCAGCGGCGCCGTGCAGGCATGCGGATCGAAATCGAATGCGTCGGGCGCGGCGTTGACGTTCAATGCGTCGTAAAGCACCTGCAGCGCGGGCTGCGCGTGCGTCCAGTCGTCCAGTGCGGCACGCAGGGTCGGCGCGATGAGTGCGGCATCGACCGCGCGACGCAAGTCGCGCGACACGACGATCAGCGTCCCGTCGGGACCGCCGCTTTTGAGCGACGCGAGTTTCATGATGCGTGTCTCCTTCGTTGTGTATTACTTGAGCGGACGGCCGCCGTCGACGGGCAGCACGCATCCGGTAGTGAAATGAAGATGGCGAACGGCGGCCAGCACCGCACGCGCAATTTCCTCGGGCTGCGCGAGGCGGCCGAGCGGCGTGCGGCCCGCCTGTTCGTCGCGCCACGCACTATCCATCGACTTGACGAACTCCGTGTCGACGAGTCCCGGCGACACCGACACCACGCGGATCGACGGCGCGAGTGCACGCGCGAGCGATTTCGTGAGATTGTCGAGCGCGGCTTTCGACGCGCAATAGATCACGTTGCTGCCCATCGCTGTCTGGGCGGCGATCGACGAGATATTGACCACCACACCGCCGCCTTCGAGTTCGCTGCGAGCGAGCAGCGGACGCAGCGCGCGCACCATCGCGAACGGGCCGCGCACGTTGGTCGCGAGCACGTCGTCGATGAGCGCATCGTCCACGCCGTCGAGATCTTCATGCGCGACGAAACGGGTGGTGCCCGCACAGTTGACGAGCACATCGCAGCGCCCATAGCGGGTCGCGACCGAATCGGCGAGACGCATGAGCGCCGCGCTGTCGGTGACGGGCGCGGCGAGCGCGCAGTGTCCGCCGCCCGGCAACCGTTCGACGAGCGTCTGCGCCGCGTCCGCCGAACTGCGATAGCCGGCGACGATGGCGAAACCCGTCTGCGCGAGCGTGCGGCAAATCTGCGCGCCGAGTCCGCCCGTCGCGCCGGTGACGACGGCGACGGGGCGTGCGCCGTGCGCTGTGATGGGCGTCGTCATGTCAGTCCCGCTTGCCGAGCCGGCGCACGCGGATGTCGGCCTGTTCCTTGTGGCCCGAGAAGTGTTCCAGCGCGCACAGCCGCGAACAGACTTCGCCGATGTGCACCGACGCCTCGTCGGTCAGAATGCGCTGGTAGCTGTGCGTCTTGATGAACTTGCCGACCCACAGGCCGCCCGTGTAGCGGCCCGCGCCCATCGTCGGCAGCGTGTGGTTGGTGCCGATCACCTTGTCGCCGTACGAGACGTTCGTGCGATGGCCGAGGAACAGCGCGCCGTAGTTGGTCATCCGTTGCAGGAACCAGTCGGGGTCGCGCGTCATCACCTGCACGTGTTCGGAGCACAGACGCTCGGCTTCCTGCAGCATTTCTTCATCGGTATCGCACAGGATGATCTCGCCATAGTCGCGCCACGCGATGCTCGCGACGGGCGCGGTGTCGAGGCGCGCCAGCACCGTTTCGATGGCGGCGGGCAGTTCGGCGGCGATCTTCTTGCTGGTCGTGATGCAGTAAGCGGGCGAGGTCGGGCCATGTTCGGCCTGGCCGAGCAGGTCGACGGCGACGAGTTCGGCGTCGACGGTGTCGTCGCAGATCACGAGCGTTTCCGTCGGACCGGCGAACAGGTCGATGCCGACGCGGCCATACAGTTGCCGCTTCGCTTCGGCGACGAACGCATTGCCCGGGCCGACGATCATGTCGACGGGCGCGATGTGTTCGGTGCCGAGCGCCATCGCCGCGACGCCTTGTACACCGCCCATCACGTAGATTTCATCGGCGCCCGCGAGCGCCATCGCCGCGATGATCTCAGGCGACGGCTTGCCGTCGAACGGCGGCGCGCACGCGATCACGCGCTTGACGCCCGCGACCTTCGCGGTCAGCACGCTCATGTGCGCCGACGCGAGCAGCGGATACTTGCCGCCCGGAATGTAGCAGCCGACCGAATTGACCGGGATGTTCCTGTGGCCGAGGACGACGCCCGGCAGCGTTTCGACTTCGACATCGCGCAGCGACATCAACTGGATCTGCGCGAAGCGGCGAATCTGCGCCTGCGCGAACTTGATGTCTTCGATGGCCTGCGGGCTGAGCGAATCGATGCACGCTTGGATCTCTTCAGCGGACAGACGGAAAGTGGCCGGATTCCAATTGTCGAAACGCCCCGAATAGTCGCGCACGGCCGCTTCGCCGCGCGCCTCGATATCGGCGATGATCTTCTCGACGGTCGCGCGTACCTGCGCGTTGTTGTCCGCTTTCACCTGGGCGCTCTGGCCCGTCTTGATGTGTTCGATCATGTCGGTTGTCCAATGAGTCGGAAGAAGAAGGGGTTGCGTGCGGCTAGTTCGCCGCCGGGTTCACGATCACGCGCTCGAAATGCAGCGCGCTCGGCGCGCTCGCAAAGAACGGCTGAAGCAGCGCACGCCATTGCGCGAAGCGCGGCGATCCGCGAAAGCGCTGCATGTGGTCGTCGACCGTGTTCCAACGCACGAGCAGCCGGTATTCGCTGGTGTCTTCGATACAGCGCTGAAGCTCGTGATCGATATAGCCGGGCGTTGCAGCGAGCAATGCTTGCGCCGTGGCAAATGCGGCTTCGAAGCCCGCGTTGCTATCGGGCGCGATGCGAAAGTGTGCGATTTCGAGGATCATCGCGGGCTCCAGTGAGGCAGCGCGAGACCGGCGACGGGCGAGCGGAAGCTCGCAAGCGTCGTGCCGCCGAGACTGCCGAGATACACGGTGCGCAGATCGGGGCCGCCGAATGTGATGCTGGCCATCATCGGCGCGAGCGTGCCGCGGCACGCGCCCATCAGTTCGGGCGTGGTCGTGCCTTGCTGGTAGTGTTCTTCGTAGCGCGCGAGCGCTTGGGGATTGCCGTCGTCTAGCAGTGTCCACACTTCGCCTTCCGGCGTGAGCGCGATCAGCTTCTCGGTGAGGATCAGCGTGATCCACAGATTGCCGTGCGCATCGAACGCGAAGCCGTCGGGGAAGCCGCCCAGATCGTGCGGGCCGTAAATCTCGCGGTCGCTGAGCGAGCCGTCGTCTGCAACACGCAGTCGCGAGATGCGGCGCGCGTTCGTCTCGACCACGTACAGCCATTCCTCGTTCGCATCGAGGCGGATCTCGTTCGTGCCGACGAAACTATCGGCGACGATGCGGATACCGTGTTCGTCGATCAGGCCGACGTAGCCGTCCGCCGTTTTCTCGTTGATCGAGCGCGTCCACGGCACCTGGCGCGTCGTGACCGTGAACCAGATGCGGCCCTTCGAATCCGTCAGCACGAAATTGGTCTTGCCGAGCGGCGCGCCGTCGATGCTGTCGTACAGCGTGCGCGACGCGCCATCGCGCGTCATCAGCTCGATCGCGTCGGTGCCGAAGTTCGCGATCACGATGTTGCCTGCGAGATCGAACGCGAGGCCGTTGGGCAGCGTGCCGCCCAGCACGAGTTGCTGTGCGTCGCCGGAAGCGGGCGTGTGGGCATGATCTGGCTGCTGCGCAATCAGCGTCTGCGTGCCGTCAGGTGCGATGCGCATGACGCCGCCGCGCGCATCGGCTGTCCATAAAGTGCCGTCGGCCTCGGCGAGGATGCATTCGGGACGCAGCAGGTCGCGGCCGACCATCTGAATGTCGTCGCGGCTCACTTGCCATCCGCGCAAGGGATTGAACGAAGTCGTCATCGGAAAACGCGTTATGGGTTGAAGAGGGGGCGCTGTCGCGGGCTTGCCGCGCGTCACGCGGCCGGTCTGTCGACGGCGAACGGCTGGAGCAGTTCGATCAGGTTGCCACAGGCGTCCCGTACGAATGCCGTCGGATTGCCGTCGACGACCAGTTCGAACGCGATGTCTGCCCCTTGTGCGCGCAGTGCGGCAACGGCGCGGGGCACGTCGGGCACTTCGAAGCACATATGCTTGTTGCCGTGCGTGCGCAGATCCATGTTCGGCATGCGGCGCTCGTCGGGCAGCGGCGCGGCGCCGGGCACTTCGAAGAGTTCGATGCGATAGCCGTCTCGCCGCACGAACGCGATGCGCGCGGGAATCTTCTCGATCGTCATCTGCGATTCGAGCGCGAAGCCGAGCATGCGCCCATACCAGTCGATCGCAGCATCGAGATCGGGCACGCTGACGCCGAAGTGATGCGGGCGCAGCACGGGCAGAAGCGGCGGGTTCGGATGGTTAGAGGCCGAGGACCGAAGGGCTGTGCGCTCATCGTCGAGCTGCGGCGCGTCCTCCGGCAGCGTCAGCGGTGCTGTCGTCATGGTGGGCGTCTCCTGCTTGTCTGGCGCGCAGCGAGGCGCGTCATGTCGTTGGCTTGCTCGTACTGTAGAGACGTTCATCTGTCGAGACCATCAATTCCTAGTGGAAACACGCATTGATGCCATCGGATGATTGTCGGATAGTGCCGCCCTATGAGACTGGGTCACTTCGACATGAATCTGCTCGTCGCGCTCGACGCGTTGCTCGACACGCGCAGCGTCACGCGAGCGAGCGAACGGCTGCATATCGGCGCCTCGGCGACGAGCAGCGCGCTGGGGCGCCTGCGCGAGTATTTCGGCGATCCGCTGCTGATGCAGGTGGGCAGGCGCATGGAATTGACACCGCTCGGCAGGAGCCTTGCGCAGCCCGTGCGCGAAATCCTGCTGAACGTGCAGTCGACGGTCGTTGCGCGGCTCGAATTCGATCCCGCGCAGGCGCGTCGCAACTTCGTCATCCGCGCATCGGACTATCTGACGACGGTGCTGCTGACCAATGTGGTGCAGCGGCTGCAGCGCGAGGCGCCCGGCATCACGCTGCATATCGCCAACATGACCGACGACGTGTCCGAGCAGCTCGATCGCGGCGAAGTCGATCTCGTGATTTACCCCAGTATCTCTGTCAATCCAGCGCATCCTTCGCAGGCGCTGTTCGAGGAGAGCTTTAGCTGCGTGGTCTGGAAGGGCAATCCGCTGGTGGGCGATACATTGAGCCTCGAGCAGTACAAGGAGATGGGACATGTCGCGGCAACGTTCGGTGACAGCCGCAGCGTGAGCTTCGAAGGTCTGGTGATGGCCAATCTGGGCATATCGCGCACCGTCGAAGTCACGACGACGAATTTCAACACGCTGCCGCAACTGGTGATCGGCACGACGCGCATCGCCACAGTCATGACACGGCTTGCGCGGCTCTATGCACATTACCTTCCCTTACGCATTTTGCCGCTGCCGATGAACCTGCCGCCCCTCGTCGAAATGATGCAGTGGCATGCGATCAATACCAGCGATCCCGCGCATATCTGGATGCGCCGGGTGTTGCAGGAGCAGGCGCAGAGGTACGCGGACGCCGACACGACGGTATTCGTCTGATTGTGTAGCGCGGATTCGCGTTCGTTCGACGCAGTCAAATGGTCATGTCGACGCAATCTGATTGTGTCGTATGGTGTCTGCGGGAATCATTCGTCTCACACAAAACGGCAAGCGTTGCCCGGAATCTGCCGGCAACCGCTGCCAGAACGGTCAACGACAGACCTTCACAATCGGAGACGACCCCATGCATGTCCAGACGGAAGGGCGCCGCATCGCGCCCGCTGCCCGCGAAGCAACCTTCTTCCACGCACTGATTCTGCTCAGCACGGTCATTTGCGGCACGCTCGCGCCGACGGTGATCGGCCCCGTACTCCCCGCCATGCAGCGGCATTTCTCGGATGTGCCCGGCATCGAAACGCTGGTGCCCGTCGTCGTCACGATGCCGATGCTGGTGCTGGGCGCGCTCGCGATGGTGATCGGTGCGGTCAGCGACAGGATCGGCCGCAAACGCGTGCTGGTTCTTTCGCTCGTCGCGTATGCCGTCGCGGGCACCGCGCCGCTCTACCTCGACTCAATCCACTCGATACTCGTGAGCCGCGCGCTCGTCGGCCTTGCCGAGGCGGCGGCCATGACGGTCAGCACGTCGTTCATCGGCGATTACTTCAGCGGCACGCAGCGCGACCGCTATGCGTCGCTGCAAGTGACCGTCGCGTCGACCTCGGCGTTCGTCTTCAATCTGCTAGGCGGCGTGCTCGGCGCGCACGGCTGGCGCGCGCCGTTCGCAGCGTATGCGCTGCCGCTGCTGCTCGCGCCGCTCGTTCAGATCTTCATCTGGGATACGCGACGCGATGCGGGCACGCCGGGCTCGGACAGCCGCGCCGCCGTCGACGAACCCGCGTTCAACCCGTGGCTGCTCACGCTCATCTGCGTGGCCGCATTCGGCGTCGGAATGGTGTTCATGGTGGTGCCCGTCCATCTGTCGTTCATGGTGGTGCAGCTGGGCGTGCAGTCGACCAGCCAGATCGGTTTTGCCTACGCGATGAACAGCGTCGGGATCATCGCCGGCACGCTCGCGTTCGGCTGGTTCGTCGCGAGCCGGCTCTCCGTTTCGCAGCAGTTCACGCTGGGCACGGCGATCTGCGGTGCGGGTTTCGTGTGCATGGGCAGCGCGCATGACTTTGCGACGCTCACGCTCGGCGGCGCAATCAACGGCGTCGGCTGCGGTGTGATCCTGCCCGCGCTCGTCAGCTGGGGCCTGCGTTCGCTGCCGTTCTCGCGCCGTGGCTTCGGCACGGGCGCCTTCACCGCCGCGCAATTCGTGGGCTACTTCTGCAGTCCGCTGATCGTGATGCCGATGGTGGTGCTCTGTGGCTCGCGCTTCGCCGTCGTGCAAGGATGGGGCGTGGCACTGCTCCTTCTCGCCGCGTTCGGGTTCGCCGCTGCGCTCGTCAGTGCGCAACGCCTCAAGCTTAGCTGAGCGATAGCGGGAGGACGGCATGAAACCAGTCTTCAAACCCGCTCTGCCCGTTGCGCGGGGCGAACGGCTGCGCGGTAAGGTGGCCTTGGTCACGGGCATCGGCAGCGGCATCGGCCGGGCGTGCGCGCTCATATTCGCCGCGCAGGGCGCCCGGGTGGTCGGCTGCGATATCGATGCGGAGTCGGCCGCGCGCACTGTCGACGTGGCACGTTCCAACGGCTTCGAGATCGATAGCCTGCATCCCTGCGATCTGATCGATCCGAAGGGCGCGGCGAGCCTCGTCGAGTTCGCCGCCGCGCGGCACGGCGGTTTCGACATCCTCGTCAATGCGGCAGCGTTCGGCGCGTTCGCGTGGCTGCAGCAGATGGACTACCAGACGCAGTGGCGCCGGACCTTGATGGGCGAACTCGACATCGTCTTTCTGCTGTGTCAGGCCGCGTGGCCCGTGCTGATCGCGCGAGGCGGCGGGTCGGTGATCAACCTGGCGTCGGCCAACGCGGCCGTCGCGCTCGAAGGTTCGCCCGCCATCGCGCATTGCGCAGGCAAGGGCGGCGTGCTCGCGATGACGCGCCAGCTTGCGATGGAAGGTGCGCCGCACGGCATACGCGTCAACAGCATTTCGCCGGCGCTGGTCGAAACATCCGCCACGCGCGCACACATGGAAGCCCAGCCGGAGTTTCTCGAACGGGCGCTCGCGAAAGCGATGATCAAGCGAACAGGGCAGCCGGAAGACATCGCCTGGTGCGCGCTGTTCCTCGCTTGTGACGAGTCGAGCTGGGTCACAGCCGCCGACTTTCCGATAGACGGTGGCGCTACCGCCTGGTAGCGCGCCGCTACTCAACCGATCCCTTTCCCGTACGAACCGCGCCCGCCAGAGGCGCGGCGGGCACCGCTTTGCCTTCAAAAAACAAACAGGAGACACTTCATGTCAACGAACAGGTTTGGAGTTTTTGGTTTTCGGCATCCTCGTGCGCTGCGTCTGTCGGCGATTGCGATTGCCGTGATGCTCGCGAGCGGGATGGCGTTCGCGCAGGCATCGAGCGACACAAGCGCCGCCAGCGAGCCGACGAAGCACGCCGATGTGGAGGCCGCCGCGTCTTCCACGACGCAAGCCGGCGCGGCCGGGACGCAGAAGGCGACCGCCGGCGCCGCAAAGAGCACAGCGGCCCCGCAGACACTCGCGCAGGCAGGCGACTCGCTCAAGCAGGTCTCCACGGATCGCCCGACGGTCCACCAGGGCATCCCGTCCACCGACGAACTCGGCGTATCGCACGTCGGCAACGCGACGCCAGAACCGGCCGAAGGCCCGCGCCAAGGGCCTTTGTCGTCGATTGGACAAAAGATGAATGACTGGGGCTTCACGCCGGTCTTGAATCTCGTGCAGATGTACTTGACCAATCCGAGCGTCGGCCAGCAGACGGGCAACCATGAGGCGCTGACCTTCGTTTCGATTGGCGGCGATTTCGACCTGCAGAAGATCGCGGGCTTCAACGGCGCGACGATTCACTTCCAGCAACTGTTCGTGCCGTTCACGTACAACCTTGGATGGGGAACGCAGGTCGGCGACGTGCTGGCCGGCCAACCCGGCCCTTACGTGCCGAAGGTCTCGCATCTGGCGCTCTTCACATGGGAACAGAAGGCGTTTCACGACAGGCTCGACGTCGAACTCGGCAAGAGCAATCCAGGCCTGTATTTCGGCGCGCCCGTGTGCAACCAGGGCTTCGGTTGCCAGAGCGCGATCCTGCAGAACAACGCGGGCATGAACCCTCCGATCTACGTGAACTGGGGCGGACGCGTGCGCTACAGTCTGACGCCTGAATGGTCGGTGCAGGCGGGCGTCTGGCGTTCGAACCCGGCGTTCCCTTTCACGAACGGCTGGGAGTGGACGGACAGCGCTTCCGACAGCAACACATGGCTGGCGAATGCCGTGTATCGGACGACCTACGAGACCGATCCGTTTCCGAAAAGCTATGAGCTGATGCTCTACTACAGCACGCGAACGCAGACCGATCCGCTGACGCAGGGCACGCACAAGGGCACGTCGGGGTTGTATTTCGGCGGACGGCAGGTGGTGTATCGCCCGGATGGAGGCAAGGCAGGCGCGACCAGTCCGACTGCGCTTTCCGTGTACGCGACATCGACTGTCAGCTTCGATTCGCATGCGAGTACGGGGCTTGGCATGACGGGCGCCACCGGTCTGATTCTCGAAGCGCCGCTTCATAGCCGGCCGCACGACAGCTACTCGCTGAGCTTCCTGTGGGCCACGCTGACGCCGCATGAGCAGGAGTATCTGAAAGAGCAGAACCTCGCTGCGGGCGGTACCGGCTACACGGTCGGACGGACGCAATACGGGATCAAGCTCGACGCCAATATCGCGGTGGGCCGCAGCATCATCCTGAGCCCGTATGTGATGCGCACGTGGAATACGAGCACGTGGGGTAATCCCGCTTATGCAGGCACACCGAAGAACGGCTTCGTCGCCGGTGTACTCGCCAGTATCTTTTTCGACAGGATGCTGGGGCTGACAGATCACTGAAAAAGAACGCGTCAAAGGGGCCGCGTACTGCGGCACCTGAAGCGAGCCGTTTCGTCACTTCCGCATTCCTTTGTAGAAGACGTGAAATTGCGCATTGTTCAGCAAGGACCCCTCGCGTGGCGGCCGCACGATGCGCATCGCGCGCCGACCGCCGTTCGCCGGCCACCCGTGTAACGCCGGAAGATTGTATTCTCGCTCGCCCGATTTGATGCGCTGTCCTCGCGAGTTTACTCTGCGTCGCCGGGGCTGGTGGGAGACTCCGGTGGACTGCGATCCGCGCATGCGGGAAGGGAGGCATCGTTTGACGTCCGCTTGCGGCCGACGCTGCCTCGCCGAGGACCGCGGACCAGTGGCCGTTGCACTTGGTTAAGAGACCCTCGGACTAGCGAGATTCGACCGGCCGGAGAGGGTCGGGATGCGGCAGTAGGCTCCCCAAAATCATCGCCGGAAAGCGGCCACTGGTCTTTCGCAGCCTGAAAGCAGCCAGTCGTCAACGCTCATTCCCGACCCGTAAGCGCCGTTCGACGGCGTAATGCTTTGACGACGGATCACGGAACACAACGGCCGTTCCTGTTCTGCCTTGCCGTCTGCCGTGACATCGTTGTTTGTCGGGCTATAAGAACCGCCTTCGAGCGCGGCTTTCGAATCCGTCATCAAGACATCCGGCATTGCAGTCGAGTTTGGATGCCGGGATCCAGCTTCAAGGTCCGGAGATCGCTAGATGGATCGCCAAAGTTAGCATCATCGCTGCTGCGAACGCGTCGAGCATCCGCCATGCGATAGCGCGAGCGAAGAGCGATCTGCAGGACCGGGCACCGTAAGTCAGCAATAAAAACCACGTTAGCGATGCCAGCACGGCACCGACTGCGAGCGATAGACGCGAGTCGGCCGGTCGGTTTGCGATGATCGAACCGAATACCAGCACCGTGTCGATCCAGGCATAGGGATTGAGTAAAGAAACAGCCGCCGTGGCGAGCAAAGTTTGAAGGAGCGGCTGACCAACCGCGGCTTGAATGTCATCGACATTCTTTCTGCGAATCGCCGAACGCAACGCGATCAGTCCATTGCATGCGAGATAGACGATTCCGCTAAGAAGCGCGACGGATAGGAGGCTTGGGCTGCGTGACACCGCTGCAGCGAGACCTCTGGACCCGGCCGCAATCAAAAGTGCGTCACTTCCCGCGCAAACGCAGGCAATGAGCAGTGGATATGCACTAGGAATCGAAATCTTGACGACGAAGGTATCTTTAGGACCAACGGAGGCAAAGAGACTGGCGCCGAGCAAGACGCCTTCGACGAGCGCAGAGGAGTCGATCATGGATAGGCCGACAACCTCTTAAGCTGAACCGGTAATGGTTAAGTCATCAAAAACTATACTCGAAAGTCTCGGCTGTGCCAATTTGCTGGGCTGGACCGACGTGCGGGCGAGCCGCGCCCACGTTAGTCTGCCCAATAACGGTCGTTCGACGGCAGGAGCAAAAAATTGACAGTTCCCGGGAGCGCTGCCCTCCGCGTCGTGACTGCACCTGACGCTGCCCCCTCGTGCCATAGCGGTACGCGATCGGAGGTCTCTTGCCGGCGTTGAAAGGACATTCGAGCGTCTTGGGCAGCGCTGGATCGATTGATCGCAACTGGCCGATAGGGTGAGGTCGCCAACGGCCGCTTATTGGCGCTTCAATTCGCAAACGTGAAGTTGGCTGACTGACCGCTTCGGAGAAAGTTATCTGACCGGAGTGGGTCGACTACAGAAGCACACCCCGCGACGCGGGACCGCGGAGTCGCCGCGCCCAGCCGAACTTCCGTGTCCGGCCAGGAGCGGCCGATAGCCCCAGTTACGCGAGCGGCTGCTTTGGCACTCACCTCGGTCACACATCGAAGTCAAGCTGGCATTTCGCCTGCAACTCGCACATTCGATCGCTGGCTCATCACAGGGGAACTGCTCCGCGCGTTCTGACGAATTCGCCCGTCGATATTCGCCCACCGCGACTTCGCCCGATTGGCCAGCCGGGTCCTCGATAAGCCAGGCTTTACATCCTTCCATTATTTTCCTGCGTTTACGGCACGTGGCGTCGCTCCTAAGATGCAGTTACTTACTCACCTGCGAATTCGGCGGCCTCAAGCACATTAGATGGGGCGCGTGACGGACAGGTCAGCTGAGGGATGGTCCTTGCATTCCACTTCGCGACGGTTCAAGCGAGAAACCAGAGGATACGATGAGCAATAAGCAGATGAAACTCGGCCTGTCAATGAGATACATGGGGTACCACCTCGGGGCGTGGCGTCACCCGGACCTGCGCGCCGATGCGGCATCACAGTTCAATTCGTATCTGAACGTCGCGAAAATAGCAGAGGAAAACAAGTTTGATCTGCTTTTCCTCGCGGACGGCATCGGGATCCGATACGACGATGTTCCGAAAGGTTCGCTATGTCGCTCCAGCCACAATGTCGAACTCGAACCGCTCACGCTTCTATCCGCCCTGGCGAGCCGCACGCGCCGCATTGGCCTCGTGGCGACTGCCTCGACCACTTACAACGAGCCGTACCATATCGCCCGGAAGTATGGTTCGCTCGACCAGATCAGCGCGGGACGATGCGGATGGAATGTCGTCACATCGTGGTCGGAACAGGAAGCGTGGAATTTCAACCGCGCGAAACATCTCGACTATGACACGCGATATGAGCGCGCAGCTGAATTCGTCGACGTCGTGACGGGACTGTGGGACAGCTGGGACGCCGACGCTTTCGTGCACGACAAGGAATCGAGCGTCTTCTACGACGAATCGAAGCTCCACGTGCTCGGTCACGTCGGCAAGCATTTTTCGGTGCGCGGGCCGCTTAGCGTGCGTCGCTCGGCGCAGGGGCGGCCGATCCTGGTTCAGGCGGGAACCTCTGAAGTCGGACAGCAGATTGCTGCAAAGCATTGCGACATCGTTTTCGCTGCCCAGCAGAACATTGAATCGGCGAAGAAGTACTATGCGTCCGTCAAAAACCGGCTGTCTTCAAATGGGCGAACCGAAGACGATCTTCTACTGATGGTCGGACTGACGCCGATCGTCGGCCGGACGCGAGATGAAGCGCAAGAAAAATACCGGCAACTCGAAGAGCTGATCGATCCGCTCGTCGGCCTCTCCATATTGAAGCGTTCATTTGGGGACCTGTCGCATCTCGATCTCGATGGACCTGTGCCGAAGCCGGATCTCGAGAACGCAGGTTTGCGCAGCAGTGCCCAGATGTACTATGAAACCGCACAGCGCGAAGGGCTTTCTATCCGGCAGCTTTACAAACGGATTGCGATGGCGCAGGAGCATCTGACTGTCGTCGGAACGGCGAGCGACGTGGCCGATGCGATGGAGCAATGGATGGACGCAAAGGCCGCCGATGGCTTCAACATCGCGCCGACCCACCTGCCTCACGCACTGAACGATTTCGTCGAACTGGTTCTTCCGGAACTGCGCCGTCGGGGAAGATTCCGCGACGAGTACGAAGGCGAGACTCTGCGTGAGAACCTCGGCCTTCAGGTGCCGCGCAGCATGTACGCGTGAACGCATTCCAGTCAGTCCACCGATATCCAAACGAAACGAGAGAGCGGCAAAATGATGCGTTCTTCTGACCAGCAGGTTCTCCGCCAGGCGGTGCCCGTCGAGCGGGGCAATCCTGCCGATGACCTTCGGATGTTCCGCCGTTGCCTGAGCCAATACGGCACGGGCGTTGCCATCGTCACTACGTCGAATGGCACCAGCCGGTTCGCCGTCACGGTCAATTCATTTTCGTCGCTATCGCTCGATCCACCGTTGCTACTCTGGTCGATCGACAGGAAATCGCGCAGCTTCGAGGCCTTTTCTTCCTGCGAGCATTTCGCCGTCAACATCCTGTCGGCGGAACAGATCGAACTTTCGCGACACTTTTCGAGTAAGGTGATCGACAAGTTTGCGGACGTCGACTGGGTTCCTGGGCGCTTCGGTTCCCCGTTACTCTCCGGCTGTATCGCGCGCTTCGAATGTAGCGCTGAGGCGCGACACGATGGCGGCGATCATATGATCCTCATCGGCCGCGTGCAGCAACTGGAAAGATTCGACGGGATGCCGCTGATTTTTAGCCAGGGGCAATACAGCATACCGCTCGAGCATCCCGATGCGCCCGGCGAGCCGGCAGCGATGGCTGCCGAGAAGCCGAACGCGCTGGCGAATAACGTGTTGCAAATGATCTTCAATGCGCATCACGCGCTCTCCGACGCGTTCGAGGAGCATCGGCGCGCCGAAGGCGTCAGCATCGGCGTGGCGAGAGTGCTCGCCACCGTGCATGGCCATCCCGGCATCAAGGCGGATAGCGTCGCCGCTCAAACCTATCTTGGGCAGCGCGACGTTGAAGATGCCGTCGCCGAACTCGAGGGCAAGTCGCTGCTGCTTCATACGGAAGACGGTGGAATGCGGCTGACGCCTTCGGGCGTTGCGTTGCGCGAGGCGATCGGCGAGCGTTGGATCGCTTTTCAGAACGCGCAACTCGAGAGCATTCCTTCTGCGGATATCTCCGTTCTGATGCGCACCCTTAAGCGGTTGATCGAGCAGACCGTGCAGGAACGCACGGCGACGGCGGCGGTTAGCGGCGGATAAGGTATCGTCTGCAGATGTCTGGCATTCGCTCGCGGACAACGATGCGCTCACTCACACATCACCGGATTAGGCACGAGACAATGACCTGGGATTTCATCATCATCGGTGCTGGTTCGGCGGGATGTGTCCTGGCCAACCGTCTGAGCGCCGATCCCCTGCACAAGGTATTGCTTCTGGAAGCGGGAGGCAATGACAATCGCTTCGCCATCAAGATACCGGCGCTGGCGATGAGGGCGATGAACAATCCCGAGACGGACTGGATGTTCCCGACGGATCCCGATCCCACGCGCAACAACCGGACCGAGATCGTCCCGAGAGGGAGGGTACTTGGCGGGTCGAGCTCCATCAATGCAACGTGGTATGTCCGAGGGAATCGCGGCGACTACGATCACTGGGCGGAACTCGGAAACAGGGGATGGTCGTACGACGAATTGCTTCCTTATTTCTACAAGGTCGAGCGTAACCGCGATGGCGTGAGCGACGCCTACGGAAAGTCGGGTTCCATCATCATCAGCGAAATTCGTGGCGTGCCGAAGTTGACGCGTCTCTTTCTCGACGCGATGGAGGAGATCGGCTACCGGAAGAACGCGTCGTTCAATGCCGAGCCCACCGAAGGCGTCGCGATTCTCCACTCGACGCAACATCGCGGCATCAGATGGAGCGCGGCAACGGGCTATCTCCATCCGGCGAAAAGCCGGGCGAATCTCAAGATCCTGACTGGCGCACTTGTACGTCGGATCGTCATCGAGAACGGTATGGCGGTCGGCGTTGAATTCGACATGGATGGACGCACGCTCGTCGAGCGATGCACGGGCGAAGTCATCCTCAGCGCGAGCGCGATCAATTCGCCAAAAATACTCATGCATTCCGGCATTGGACCGCATGAGCAACTGGCCTCGGCCGGGATCAGGACCATCGTCGGCAACGAAGCAGTCGGACGCAACCTCCAGGAGCATCCCGCTTGCCAGGTCAAGGCGTTCGTCAACGTCCGCACGGCGAACCAGGAGTTCAACGTGCTCGGGATGATCAAGTACGGCTCCCGCTTCATCGTATCGCGCTCAGGTCAGGCAACGTTCTCGTATAGCGGCATAGGTCTTGTCCGCACCAGGCCCGAGCTGGCCTACCCGGATATCCAGTATCACTTCGGCGCATTTTCGTCGAGCTACACCGACCAGGGCATACGAATGGAAAAGGAAGCTGCCGTGAACCTGCAGCCGAACGTGAACCGTTCGCGGAGCCGGGGTTATATCCGTCTCAAGTCCGCAGATCCATTCGCGCCACCGGGCATCCAGTTCAACATGCTGAGCGACCCGTACGATTGCGAAACGCTTATTGCAGGCGCCCGGATCGCGAGGTCGGCGCTTCGTTCAAAGGCGTTCGCGCCCTATGTCACGGGCGAGTGCAAGCCTGGCGAGGATGTTCAGACGGATGACGAATGGCTTGCCTATCTTCGCGAGAACGCGGGCGGAAGTTTTCATCCTTGCGGGACCTGCAAGATGGGTACTGACGCGGACGCAGTCGTCACGCCGGAGCTCAAGGTGATCGGTGTAGACCGTTTGCGCGTCGTGGATTCGTCCATCATTCCGCAGATTCCAAGCGGGAACCTGAATGCAATCAGTCTGGTGATCGGGGAAAAGGGCGCCGATATGATTCTGGCAGAACGGGCTCGCGCCAGACACTGATCGCCGGTTCCCCCGACGAAGAGTCAGTCGCGCTATCACGTTTCGAATGCGCGTGGATCGACGTCGACCTGCTCATGGCAAACCGGCAAGCGTCCCTTCCCAGTATGAAATTGAAATCGCAGCACGTAGCAAGCGGGAAAAGATAGTAACCACGCAACGGAACTCAACACAGGAAACCATTGTATGAAATCGTTACTCGCACTATCCGCAGCTTTCTTGCTGGGTTCCATTTCCGTTCCGGCGATGTCGGCGGAATGTGGCTCGGTGACCATCACGGAAATGAACTGGTCGTCGGCGGCCGTGGTGACCGCCGTGTCGAGTTTTCTGATGGAGCAGGGATACGGATGCAAGGTCCAGAAGGTGCCGACGTCGACCGTTCCTGCACTGACCTCTCTTGCTGAAACCGGTAAGCCCGACATTCTGACGGAAGTCTGGCCGGCCGTCGCCGACGTCTATTACACGCTCGAGAAGCAGGGCAAGATCGTTCCCGTCGCCAAGGTGCTTTCCGATGGCGGTCAGGATGGATGGTGGGTGCCGAAGTACCTCGTGGACAAGCATCCTGAGCTCAAGACGCTGAATGGCATCCTCGCGCATCCCGATCTGGTTGGTGGGCAGTTTAACAACGGGCCGCCGGGATGGGGATCGACGGTTTCGAACAATAACCTCGTGAAGGCGTTCGATCTGCAGGGGCACGGTTTCAAGGTCGTGAGCTTCGGGTCGGGTGAAACGCTCGCAGCGTCGCTTGCCGCCGCTTACAAGGATCAGAAGCCGTGGTTCGGTTACTACTGGGCGCCGACATCCCTGCTGGGCAAGTATCCGATGGTCAGTGTGGACATGGGGCCGATCAATCCCGAAATCGCGAAGTGCAATGCGCGTCTGGATTGCGCCTCGCCGGGCAAGACAGGGTGGCCCCCGGCGCCCGTCCTCACGACAATGTCCAAGCCGTTTCACGACGCGCATCCCGACATCGTCGCGCTGATGAGTCATGTCTCGTTCACCAATGCAACCATGAACCAACTGCTTTCATGGCAAGAGGCGAACAAAGCAACAGCTGATGAAACGGCCGCCTATTTTTTGACGCATTATAAAGATCTCTGGAAAGGCTGGCTGTCACCGGATGCGGCTGCCAAGATCGGTGCAGTGATCAAATAGCAACTGCGGTCGTTCAACAGCCACCGCTGCCTGCCTTTTTCTTGATTGCTCGCGTGGCGCTTCATCGTGTTGGGGCGAAATGCAAGTGCTGAAAATATGGATGCCGGATCGAGTCTATGAACATCTACAACGCCTTTTTCGGCTCGCCGGCTGTCCGGCAGTGGTGCGATGCTGACGCACAGACGGGACCCGTCTCGCTTGCACAGCTGATCGCGAAATCGTCGTCTGCCACGACGAAAGACGGAAGCGGATGGAATCTGCCGTTTCCTTCTCTCGATGCGCTGAACGCAGACTGCCCGGCAATCCCACGGACGCGCGATTTCACTTCGGGCATCGAGCACGGTTTCCTGCACATTCGCAATGCGTTGAAGCTGGTACTGGATCCGTTGACGCAGCCGCTGTCATGGATGCTCGATTTCTCCTTGCATGTGGTGGACGTGGTGCCGTGGTGGGTCGTCACGGTCGCGCTTCTGCTCGTGACGTACGGCCTTTCCCGCTCGAAAAGGATTACCGCGCTCGCCGCTGGCATCCTGTTCTGCCTCGGACTGGTCGATCACCTGCACTACGCGTTGCAGACCACAGCGATCGTCTTCACCTGCACGATCATCTGCATCATTCTGGGCATGCCGATCGGCATTGCGATGTCAAAGAGCGACAAGCTGAAAAGCAGTCTGTTGCCCGTGCTGGACATGCTTCAGACGCTGCCCTCGTTCGTTTATCTGATCCCGCTGATTTTTCTCTTCAGCGTTACGGAGCCCAAACTCTACGGGATCGCCATCATTCTGTATGCGATCGTTCCCATGATAAGACTGACCGACCTCGGCGTCCGTCAAGTCGACGGCAGCGTAGGGGAGGCGGCGTCTGCGTTCGGCATGAGCTGGTTCCAGAAGCTGATTGGTGTAGAACTTCCGCTTGCGCTACCGAGCATCATGGCAGGCGTTAACCAGACAATCATGATGTCGTTGTCGATGGTGGTGATCGCGTCGCTCGTATCCGCGCCTGGACTCGGTGTACTGGTGCTTCGAGGCATCAACAATCTCGAGCTTGGTGTGGGTCTGGTCGCAGGTCTTTCGATCGTCTTTCTGGCAATACTTTTCGATCGCGTGACTAAAGCGTCGATGTCGCGCCTTAGCGCCCACACTCAGGGAGAACGCACATGAGCGGGGACGTGAAGATCTCGGTCAAGAACTGCTTCAAGGTGTTCGGGCCGAACCCCGGAGCGATGATGCCGCTCATCCGTAATGGCGTCAGCAAATCCGAACTGCTCGAAAAACATGGTCACGTCATTGGTCTTCACGACATCAACGTGGACATGCGCGCGGGCGAGATCACCGTCATCATGGGTCTTTCGGGATCGGGAAAGTCGACGCTCATTCGTCATCTGAACGGTCTGATCGTGCCCACGGCCGGGCAGATCCTGATGGACGGCCGGGATATCACCGAGCTGTCGGGCCGGGCATTGCTGGAGTTCAGACGGTCCCGCGTATCGATGGTGTTTCAGAACTTTGCGCTGATGCCGCACCTCACCGTGCTCGAAAACGTGGGATTGGCGAAGAAGGTATGCGGCAAGTCCAAACAGTCCACCCGGGCGGATGCACGGCGCTGGATCGACCGTCTGGGCCTAAGCGGCTTCGAGGGCCGATATCCGCATCAGTTGTCGGGCGGGATGCAGCAGCGGGTCGGGATTGCACGGGCATTGACGTCGGATGCGGGCGTGCTGCTAATGGACGAAGCCTTCTCCGCTCTCGATCCCTTGACGCGTGCCGACATGCAGGATCTGCTCATCGAGCTTCAACGCGAGCTCTTCAAGACCATCGTATTCATTACCCACGATCTCGAGGAGGCGCTGAAGATCGCCGATCATATCGTCATTCTCAAGGACGGGAAGATTGTTCAGCAGGGTGCACCGCAAAGCATCATTCTGAATCCGTGCGACGAATATATCGAGCGCTTCGTCAACGACATCAACCGGGCGCGCGTACTCAGAGTCAGGTCGGTCATGCAGCCTGCACCGTCCATCGTGACAGAGGCGACGGACGTCATTGACGCGAATGAGACGCTCGAGTCCGCGATGGTGAAATCGGAGGGCGACCCGGACCGGACGTTCACCGTCACCGATGCGGGCGCGATCGTAGGTACGCTCGCCATGCGGGACCTGATACGCGCGATCGTGCCGCGTAGCGTGCGAGGCGCACCGCAACGCGGCGCCGAGGCTGCGTCAGGCGCTCAACCCGTCAACGCTGTTCAAACGACGGCCGCGTGAATCTGGCCGGACCACTCCATCGGGTACGAGGCGCTCGCACCCGTACCAGAACCTGTATTGAACCGAGGAAACGCAGTGCGCTATCTTGACCACTTTTACATCGACGGAAAGTTTGTTCCTGGCACGGATCGCGCGCGGCGCGCGGTGATCAACCCCGCGACCCTCGAATCCGTTGGCGAAATCGCGATGGGAACGCAGGCGGACACGGATGCTGCAGTCAGCGCGGCGGGACGCGCTTTCGAAACGTTCTCCCAATCGGATGTTCGTTTCAGGCTGGAAATGCTTCGCCGTATTGCGGCGTTGTTCGATGCGCGCCGGGAGGACTTCGCGAGGCTGATGACGCTGGAGATGGGCACGCCGATTTCGTTTTCCAGAGCGGCGCAGGTGGGCGGATCCGAGGCTCACATCCAGAATGGAATCGAAATTCTTCAACGATTCGAGTTCGAGAAAAAGCAGGGCAAAACAACAGTCGTTCTGGAGCCCGTGGGCGTGTGCGGCCTGATCACACCCTGGAATTTTCCGGTCTTGCAGATCATCACCAAGCTCATCCCCGCGCTGGCCGTGGGCTGCACCGTCGTCCTCAAACCCAGCGAATATTCGCCGCTAAGCGCAATACTTCTCGCCGAACTGCTGCACGATGCGGACGTGCCGGCAGGTGTATTCAATCTCGTCAATGGCGATGGCGCGACGGTGGGTGCTGCGATGTCAGCGCATCCGGGGCTCGACATGATCTCGTTCACGGGTTCGACAAGAGCGGGCGTGCTTGTCGCCAGAGCGGCTGCGGATACGGTGAAGCGTGTGCATCAGGAACTCGGCGGAAATTCGGCCAACATCGTCTTACCCGATGCCAATATCGGAACAGCTGTGAAGGCGGGTGTGCATGCCGCCTATCGCAATGCCGGCCAGTCATGTACTGCGCCCGGACGAATGCTCGTCCACCGCTCCCAGTACGAACAGGGAATCGACGTCGCCCGGCACGCCGCGGAAGACTTCCGTTGCGGCGACATATTCGATGAAGCCACAATGCTCGGCCCGGTAGTCAACGAAGCGCAGTACATCCGTGGCAAAGGGCTGATCGCCTCCGCATTGGACGACGGTGCGACGCTGGTGACGGGCGGTGCGGATCTCCCCGCTGGCATCGAGACCGGGTATTTCATCCAGCCGACGGTGTTCGCCGATGTGACGCGGAACATGCGGATCGCAAAGGAAGAAACCTTCGCTCCCATCGTGTCACTGATCGCCTACGATGATGTCGACGAGGCGATCGATATCGCGAACGACACGCCCTATGGGCTCGCAGCGTACGTGCAGGGGAGCGATGAACGCGCCGCAAGAGTCGCGTCCCGATTGCGCGTGGGGCAGGTACAGATCAATCAGCCGCAATGGGATCCGTCCGCACCGTTTGGTGGCTTCAAGCAGTCAGGCAACGGACGGGAATGCGGCGAAGCGGGGTTTGAAGCCTATCTCGAGACCAAGGCGATTCTCACGCCTTGATTCACGGAAAGTGATGTCCATCGGCAACTCGAACTGGCGAGCAGCTGCTCTGGACGACACCCATTTCGCGGCGCAACTGCGATCGGCCACGCATTTCGCGTTTTTGCTCGTCCCGAACTTCAGCATGATTGCGTTCGTGAACGCGCTCGAAGTATTGCGGATGGCGAATCAGGTCAGCGGCGGTGACATTTTTGAATGGTCGGTGTCGGGTATAGAGGGATTGCCTGTCCGGGCGAGTAACGGCTTGACGGTCCCTGCGTTTTCCGCCGACCGGATGGACCGGGCGGACGTTGTGTTCGTCTGTGGTGGAAACGATATCGAGCGGACAACAACGGCGGCGCATCTCAATCTGGTGAGGCAGTACGCCCGGAGTGGCAAGTTCATTGGCGGGATATGCACGGGCGCCTATGTTCTCGCAAAGGCCGGGCTGCTAAAAGGCTACACATGCGCAATCCACTGGGAATATCTCTACGCTCAAGCAGAGAGATTTTTCGAAGTCGGATTTGAAGAACGGGTATTCAGGATCGACCGGGACAGGCTGACCTGCGCAGGCGGCATCGCGCCGGTGGACATGATGCTGGATATCGTTAGACGGTCGTTGGGGTCGGAAATCGTCGCAATGATCTCAAGCCAGTTTTCGTTGAATAACATCAGAAGCACCGATGCCAGACAGAAGACGACGCGTTACGGATCGTCCAGAAGCCTGGTGTCCGCTATCACCGAGCTGATGGAATGCAACATCGAGACGCCGCTATCGCTCGACACCTTATCAGTGCGTAGCGGTCTGTCCGAGCGGCAGCTCTCGCGTACGTTTCGAAATGCGGTTGGTCAGCCCGTGATGAAATACTACCGCTCGCTCCGGCTGCATCACGCGAGGCAGCTCTTGTCGCAAAGCAGCTTCTCTCTCACGGAGGTGTGCATTGCGTGCGGATTTCAATCGCATGCTCACTTCGCGACCGCGTATAGAAAGGAATTTGGCCTGACACCCGGTCAGGAAAGGGAGCGTGGGGACCGCGGGCTCGCGGGCGGGGAATCAGGCTACAATTCAGACGGCGGATCGGCGGTCGCATCGCTGGTTGTACCATAGCGTGAGCACCAACAGGGAGATGTGCAGATGGGTTCATTGAAGGCAACACTTCCTCCGCCGAACATGCTGATCACGTTTGAAGCTGCTGGGCGCCATCTGAGTTTTTCGCGTGCGGCCGTCGAGCTGGACGTTTCGCGGGTCGCGGTCAGCCAGCAGGTTCAGGCTTTAGAGACCTTTCTGGGTGTTCAGCTCTTCCATCGAGTCGACCGTGCTGTCAGGCTGACAGATAACGGCGCCCGCTATCATGCCGCGATTTCATCGGCTTTGCGGCAGGTTCTTCACGCAACGACGGAAGTCAGTTCGCGGCCCATCGATAACATCGTGACGATCAGCGCCACGGCGGGCTTTACGACCTACTGGCTTTTGCCAAATCTCGGTGCGTTTCGCGCACTGCACCCTGACATCGAGCTCCGGTTTATCGTCGCCGACCAGTACACGGACGGCGACAACAGCGTCGACATTGCCGTGACTTATGGATTGACGCCGCCGGAAGGGGATTCGGTTCTTCTCACGTCACAGACGATCGCACCAACGTGTTCGGCCACCTATCTCGCGAACCGGGAAGCACCCGAAAAGCCGGCCGACCTGCTCAAGCATCAGCTGATCCATCTCGAAGGGCCTTTCGACCGGCTGACGCGATGGTCCACCTGGTTCACCAACCAGGGTGTGAACATGGATGCCGCCAAGTCCACGATCACCGTGAACACCTATACGAATCTCGTTCAGGCCGTGTTCGATGGACAGGGTTTTGCTCTGATCGGACCTCCCCTCATGGAGCGGTTCCTGACTAACAGGACGCTGGTGCAGCCCATCAGAATGGAGCCGGTTCGTTGTCACGGATTTCATCTGACCGTGCTCCGTCATTCGCCCGTTGCCGCCGCCACTGGCGCGGTGGCCGACTGGATCAAGAGTTCTTTTCTCTGCAATCGCGACGCCGCATAAGTCGAGTTCTCTGACGCCTGTCGTCGATCGATATCAACGCGTCGCGTTAACTCTGGGTTAACGACGCCGGTTTTTTTTCCTGCGTTTACGGCGCGGGAGTCAGCGCGCACCATCTTTCGGTCTCGGGCGTTGCGAGACGAGCGTCGAGAGCGTCGGCCAGAAACGAGTCGCACGCAACCGCATAAGTCTTTGCGCAACTCATCGACAGATTGCGAAAGGCGCACTCGCCATGCCGGCTTCTTCCGGGAAAAACGGTAACTCGTGGCGAAGTCCGCGTGCGATCGTCAACCACCGTACAGGTAAAGCCTATGAACAGCCGCGATAACAACGAAGCCAATGCGTCCAACTCCCGCTCACAGCATGCATCCGACCGGCTATTCCGTCGCGATGAACTGGTTGCCAAGCATCAGGTCAGCAGGATCGACAGTTCAATAATCGCAGCATTCGAAGCGATCGACCGCCCGGCGCTGCGCGCGTATCGGCTCGAACGGCTCCGTGCGCAATTGCGGCTGCACGACTATGCCGGCATGTTGCTGGCCGATCCGATCAATATCCGGTACGCGACGGATACGAACAGTCTGGGCGTATGGGTGATGCACGCTCCGAGCCGATACGTCTTCGTCGGGACGGATGGCCCTGTCATTCTGTTCGACTTCACGACCAGTCGGCACAACAGCGAAGGCATCGAATCGATCGATGAAATTCGACCGACGATCGCATGGAATTATTTTCTGGCGGGGCCGCGCGTCCAGGAAAAAGCGGGAGAATGGGCCCGGTGCATCGCTGATGTCGTGCGTCAGCATGGAAGCGGAAACAGGCGTCTGGCAGTCGACAAATGCGATCCATGGGGCGCTGAAATGCTGAGGGCCGAGGGCATATCGCTCCATGACGCACAGCCGCTTACGGAGATGGCGCGCCTGATCAAAGGCCCGCAAGAGATCGCGCAGCACAGGGTATCGATGGCCGTGTGCGATCTCGGTGTGTCGAGAATGCGCGAGGCGTTGCGGCCAGGTATCACCGAAAATCAGCTGTGGAGCGTTCTGCAGGATACGAACACGGCGCACGGCGGGGAGTGGAGTGAGGCGCGTCTGCTGAGCTCCGGGCCCCGGACCAATCCGTGGTTCAGGGATGTCTCGAACCGGGTTATCAACGCAGGCGATATTGTTGGGTTCGACACCGACATGGTGGGTCCTGGCGGATATCTGTCCGATATTTCCAGAAGCTTCATCTGTCCCGGGGAAAACCCCTCGTCGGAGCAACGGACGCTGTTTGGCCACGCGAGAGATCAGATTGCTCACAACTGCGCATTGCTCAAACCAGGCGTGACGTTCCGGGAGTTCGCCGGGAAGTGTTGGGACGTGCCGGAGAAGTACGTACACAACCGTTACATGATGATGGTGCACGGATGTGGGCTTGTCGACGAGTATCCGAGCGTCGCATATGCCGTCGATTTCGACGAATGGGGTTACGACGGCACGTTTGAAGAAAATATGGTGGTCTCGGTCGAGAGCTTCATCGGAGAGAAGGGTGGTCAGGAGGGCGTCAAGCTGGAAGAGCAAGTCCTGATCACCGCGGATGGACCTGTACCACTGTCGAGTTGCCCGCTGCTCGGCGATCTTTTGATCTGATTGGCGGGTTGAAAACGTCCGCGCCGCGAGCCAGGTCAGGCGTATCGCGGCGCGACTATTTCGCAACACCCCGCATCGCATGGACAATCATGTCATATGGCACGTCACAGCTACGACTGCTTTCGGGCGCATTTGCGACAGTTCGGGACGGCGGGCGAATGTCAGTAACGGGTCGGATTTTGCCTCCGAGCGTCCCATGTCTGGGAACAAACGACGGCTGAGTCGAATCTCACAAGTCCTTCGCCATCATCAGGCTAGACTGGGGACTTCCACCCCCAATCTGTTGCGCACGTTCGGCGCATCAGGAAAAAACCCGCCTCACGGCGGGTTTCTCCTCAATGCCCAAGCGGACTGCCGCGAATCACGCAAGCAGCTTCCGCTCCGTCTTCCCGTACTTCACCGACTTTTCATCCGGAATCATCAGCCCGGTGTGCTCGTCCCGCCCCTGCAGAATGAAGCGCGCGTTGGGGTTGCCGAGTTGTTCGGCCGCCAGCTTGCTATCCGCGCCAATCTCGCCCTTCTTCATGCGGTTCACGATCACGCCGGCCGCCGTGTCCTTAAAGTCGCGCAGCATCCACGCGTCGCCGTCGCTGTCGCCGAACACGAGCAGCGGGCCGTAGCCTTTTTTCGACTCCAGTTCGCCGCGAATGCCCACGGTCTTGCCTGGACCGTAGTTGAAGTGCCAGCCGCTCTTGTAGTCGCTCGTGTATTTGCCATCCTTCATCTCCAGGCGCATGCCGATGACGTTTTCCGGGGGCACGCCGTATCCGTAGTTCGGATGGCCGGCAAACACGCGCACGACATCGTCGAGCGACGCGGTGCTGACGTACACGTCGATGCCGTTCGCACGCAGCGTATGCATCAACGCGCGAATCTCCTCGTGAATGCGGATGCCGTGGAAATGCTTGTCCGACACGACGCCAGCCTTGCCGGGCAGCGTAGGCGGGCTTTCATACGCGACCTTGCGCAGCGCATCGCCGATCCCGTGGTCGTTCGACGCCGCCGCCATCCCCTGCATCTCGACGGGCGTCATGTTCTTGTAGAAGTAGATGATCCACTTGTAACCGACTTCGAGCGGATGCGTATCGCAAATCGCGCCGTACATGAAGTACAGCTTCGCGCGGAAATCCTTGAACTGGTCGGTTTCCTGGATCGCTTCGAGGCTCTTGTCTCCGGCGAGGCCCTTGTAGTTCGCGTACAGCCAGCGGTAGTCGGATTCGACGTCGGCGGCGAGATCCTCCATCGTCACCGGTTTGCCTTCCACCGTCGTGTAGTCGCTCGTGAACGGGCCCTTAGGCACGTCCTTCCACATCACCTGAACGAACTCATCTGGCATCATTTTGTACTGCAGATGATTGATCTGGTACATCAGCAGCGCTTCTTCACAGTCGTTCATGATGCACGTGTTGTCCCAATCGAACACCGCGTATGGACGACGATTCGGGTTGTATTGCCTGCTTTTCACGCCGTGCTGGTCGAGCACCGACTGCAGACGCGCCGCGTTTAGCGGCGACCAGCGGCCAGGGTCGAGCGAGTCGGCCGTCGGCTTCCGGGCTTCGGCCGCGCCCGCTTTGGTGACGAGCGAAGCGGTCGCAGTGGCGACGGCAAGGGTGTTCAGAAACTGGCGGCGTTGCATGGTCTCTCTCCGTTGATATGGCGTCCCTGATTCCACCTGGGTTGCACTCGGCCGCTGCGCATAACGGCCGGCGTTCGTTCTCATGCCCACGCCGCCGGACGCGGCGTGGGAGCCTCGGGGCGACAGTGCATGGCCCTCTGAAAAATATGACGGAAATATGACGACGACCCAGCGCCTTGCGACGGTAAGCTGCCCAGGAACGACATGCAGGGGGATGCGCCGCCGCATAACGCCTCTTTCCCGCAGTGCTCAATACGCGCTTCCTGTGGCTTGGCCCGATGCTCAGGACATTGACCATTTACCTGGACAGCAGTCGAACTGCCCGCTCAGCTTCCTTCGTTCGAAGCGAGACGTGCGCCGCCCTCCCGAAACTGTCAGGGCGGTCGCTGGGATCATCGATAAGTGCCTGTTGCGACTGTTGCCGGGTTCGGCACATAGACGATGCGTTGCCCCTCGTCGGCCCAGGTGGTCGAAACGTCAGAAAGTGGGACTGCGCGGTAGTCCAGCGACAGTCTCGCCTTTGCGGCGGCCTGCAAAACACCATCTATGGCGCCGATAAGGCCGTGCACACTCACGCTGCCGAGGCCGCTTCCCATGATCTGGATAGCGGAGGACCGCAATGCAGAAGCGGGCAACGCGACTTCGCTTGCAGCGGCGGAACCGACCTGGACAAACCGGAGCGGTAGTCCCGAAGGACCGGCCTTCGCGGCCGCAACGAGAATTGAGCGCGCGCTGGCTCCCCACAGATAGTCGAGCACCACGTGAACCCCGCTCGCAAAGTGTGGGTGCAGCGCGGCCTCGAATGCTTCCGGGTCATCGCCAAGAGGAATCTCTGCGTCCGCGCCGACGGTGCGAAGCACCGCTTCATTACGGCCCGTCGCTATCACGCGTGCCGCGCCAAGATGTCGCGCGATCCAGACCGCAAGCTTTCCCGCTACGCCAGTGGCGCCGTTTATCAGGACTGTCTCGCCGTCGATCAGCCTCGCGCGTTGCGTCAGCGCTGCCCAGGACGACATGCCCGGGTTGGCGAGCACCGCAGCAGTGCTGTCTTCCAGGTCCTCTGGCAGCGGGAGCCACTGTCCATTCTTGACGACCGTTCGATCGGCCATCGCGCCAAACGGCGAGCGCGGCAGCAGGAAGTAAACCCGTCTTCCGTCATCGAGCCGCCCAACGCCATCGACTCCCACAACAAACGGATACTGTCCGGTTGCGCTGTAATGATGGCCGGCGGCACGGCCACGGGCGAGTTGACTCAACGCGGATGCTGTTACATGGACAATGACTTCGCCCGGCTCCGCCACCGGCTCAGCAAAATCGTCATAAACCGGCAGGCGGCCGGGTTTCAAAGCGATTGCAGCTTTCATCTTCACCCTTAGAAGTAATACGTGGCTTCGATCGCCCGAGCGCTGGTGGGAATGTGAGGCATCGTCTCTTCGACGGAGGCCACCGGATAGCTGAATGCCACGTAAAGACGCTTGCGCAGGTTTGGTGCCACGAGGCGCTGAATTTCAGCCTCAAGCTCGGACATGGTGAATCCCTTCAGTGTTGACTGCATGAAAATAAAACACGTCTTCTGGCGGGGCGTTTATTCGAGCGATGACGTCGAGTTGTGCCGACTCGCTCGACGGTCAGCGGCACGGATCGACAGCGCGAAACCCAGCACAACGGCGAAGCAGACCACCGGCACCCAGTACGCTGCGCTCGTCGTAGAGCGGTCGGCGATTGCGCCCATCGCCAACGGCGCGACAGCGCCGCCAACCAGCGCCATCACGTGGAATGAGCCGGCGCGCCCCGTACGCGCGCCGAGCCCGCTGATGCCCAGCGCGAAGATGGTCGGAAACATGATGGACTCGAAGAAAAACACGGCGGTCAGTGCGACCACCGCAACTGGGCCCCTGGTCACGCAGGCGGCGATGCAAAGCACGAGCGAGGCAACCGCGTATGTCGCCAGCATCGCGGCGGCATCCAAGCGATGCATCAACGCTGTCGAAAGAAAGCGGCCGCCCGTGAACGCGATCATCGCCCCGGACAGGATGAACGCCGCCTGGCTTACCGGCAACGCTGCCCAGTGTTCCGTGGCGAAATTGATG
Source organism: Paraburkholderia phenoliruptrix (assembly GCF_047325075.1). Taxonomy (NCBI): domain Bacteria; kingdom Pseudomonadati; phylum Pseudomonadota; class Betaproteobacteria; order Burkholderiales; family Burkholderiaceae; genus Paraburkholderia; species Paraburkholderia phenoliruptrix. The sequence goes on along the minus strand of NZ_CP168531.1, from coordinate 3,794,188 downwards.
AAGAATGCCGCGATACCCACCTGAGCCGAGAAGTAGAAAAATTGCGCGACGACGCTGAACACGAAGCGTCGCTCGCGACGCAGCGGCAACGCTTCATTCGCGTCTGCTACCGGGAGCGGCGCATCCTGGCCCGGCTCCGGCAACGCAAGGCGCCAGAATGCGAACGCAAGCAGCAGTACGACGGTTGCGATCACGATATACGTCGCTCTCACTGAAGCCACGTTGGATGCCGCGGTAGCTGCCGCATTCGCGACTTCCGCGCCGGGCCGGAAGAAGAACAAACCACCTATCAAGGGGCCCGCGAACGCGCCGAAACCGGTGAACGCCTGGGCAAGGTTAAGTCGGAGCGCGCCGCCATCAGGCGGCCCCAGCACCGTCACGTAAGAATTGGCCGCGCTCTCCAGGCACGCCGCACCGCATGCGAGGACAAACAGCGCCATCAGGAACGGATAGAAGCGATGCTGTGACGTCGCAGGAGCAAACAGCAGCGCGCCAAGCGCGAAGATCGCGAGTCCGAGCAGGATGCCGCGCTTGTAGCCGTAGCGATTGACGAACAGTCCGGACGGAATCGCGACGAGGAAGTAGGCGCCGAAATAGCACGTCTGAAGCAAGGCGGACTGCAAGCGCGTGACGTGGAGCGTCTGCTGGAAATGTTTGTTCAGCACATCGAGCAGACCGTAGGTGAGGCCCCACGCGAAGAAGAGACTGACGACCAGCGCGAGGGCAATGCGGTAGCGCACGGCGTCATCGCGTGAAATTCTGGTCGCAGCGCCATCCATGACGGAGGAAGTGGAAGTGGGCATGTCGCACCTCGCTCATGCATTGCGCTGCGCACGCGCTGAGCGCAACGAGAGCTTGATCGTCGCGGCATAGTCCTCGCTGCCAAGGCCGAACGCCGATGCGTGATCGAGCGCCTGCGAGACCACCGACGTGATCGGCAATGCCAGATGTGCATCGGCGCCCGCCTCGAGAATCAGGCCAACGTCCTTGCGCATCTGCTCGACCGTGAAGGTCGGCGAGTAGTCATGGGCGACGAGCTGCTGCGCCTTGGCCTTGATGATGGGGGAGGCCACCGCGCTTTCGCACAGCACCTGCCACATGTCGCGCCAGTCGAGGCCCCCTTGCTCGCCGATCGCGAGCGCTTCGCCCAGCATGCCGACGGTATTGGCGACCATCGAATTGATGACCAGCTTCATCGTGCGTGCCTGTTCCGCTCCGCCAACGTAGAACTGTGATGGTCCGAGCAGCCGTAGCAACGGCAAGATACGGCGATACTGCTCGAGCGGACCGGATGCAATCGCAGTCAACTCCGCGTGTTCGGCCATCCGTGCATTGCCCGATACGGTCACGCGCAAATAGTCGACCCCCGCCTCCTCGAACACACGTGCAACGCGAGCCGACGCCTTCGTCGACACGGTGCTGGTATCGACATATAACTGCCCCGGACGCGCGCGTGCCGCAAGTTCCCACGCTACCGCTTCAAAAGCGGCGTCATGCGGAAGCGACGTGATCAGAATTGCGGCCGCGTCGGCAATCGCATCCAGCGTGTCGAGCACAGGCAGACCGCCGGCCCGGGCCAGCGACGCGCGCTCGCTGCTTGCATCGAATGCGGATACGCGGTGGCCGTGCCGGTGCAGGCGCTGCGCCATCGGCAGGCCCATCTTGCCGACACCCACGAAGCCGATGTCGAAGAGGTCGTGATCTGCTGAACGGGTATCGCGTTCGGCGCAGGCGCAAGTTGTGTCGTCCATGAATGTCTCCCGGTTGTAGTCGAGTCGCTGGCGAGCGGGTCGAGCGCCGACGGTCTGAACCGATCGTAATGGGCAGCCAGCGCGCCCGTCCAACACCGAATGTTTCTGGACTTGATGCCGGTTTGTTATCGAAGCTGTGCTGCAGGCATGTGCTGAACGCCTGCCGTCGATGCCGGAAAGTTATTGAGCCTTTCAAAAAATGGTGTTGGATTTCGAGCAGCGGGCTCCTTACGCTTCGTCTGGTGAGCCGCAACACATGCAGGTCACGCCCGATACCTCTATGGAGAACACAGACTATGGATATCACACCGCAGCAGATGGAAGCCACGCGGGTCGCGCGTTGGGGCAAGGTCGAACCGTACGGCGAGACCTTCATCGAAAGCAGGCTGCCTGGATTCACGAAGCGCCTGTACAAGATCATCAACCGCGGTGTGCTCGAGAACAAGGGCGTGCAGCCGGCTATCCAGGGCGCGCATCGCTTCGGCGTCACCTTGATCGAAGTGCCGGTCGGCCAGGGTGCGAACCTGCACTCGCACAAGACCGAAGAAGTATTCTTTCCGCTCAATGGCAAGATGATCGTGATCTGGGGCGATCAGGGCGAGCACCAGATCGAACTGAACCAGTGGGACTGCATCTCGATGCCGACCGGTGTCATGCGCGGCTTTCGCAATCCCAACGACCATGCGCTCGTGATCTATTCGGTGGTTGGCGGCACCGATGAGGAAGTGGGTCGGATCGAGTGGCATCCCGACGTGCTGAAGGCGGCCGAGGGCACCGGCCTGCAATATGATGAAACCGGCTATCTGAAGATCGAAGCGCAAGGTGCCGACCGCCAGGTCGCTTCATAAGAGCAGATCCAGTGGCAATTAACTTATGCAGGAGGCGAAGCACCCAATGAACGAATCCGCTCGCGTAGCAGCAGCGCCACCCACGCTGCCCGAAGCCGACACAGGCTTCGAACCGGGAGACGGCCACGAAGCGCTCGCGGCAACGCCCGAGGCTTTGCTTCAGGCCGTGCTCGCTGCGAACCGCCGAACGACGAACCCTCGCCTCAGGCAGATTCTCGATGCGCTGCTTCGTCATCTGCATGCGTTTGCGCTGGAAGTCGGACTTAGCTATCAGGAACTGGAAGTCGGGCTCGACTTCCTCGTGCGTATCGGCAAGGCGACCGGCCCCGAAAAACATGAAGGCATTCTGCTCGCGGACATTCTCGGGTTGGCCACGCTGGTCGGCCTTATCGATGCGAAGCAGGCGCTGGCCGCAGGCGGCACGGAGCCCGCGCTGATCGGCCCGTTCTGGCGCGCGGCCCAGCCGCTGCGCGAGAACGGCGCGCCTATCGCCGCCGAGGGTACGCCGGGCGAGCGGCTCTTCGTCAATGGCCGCGTCCTGTCGCTGGACGGCAAACCAATCGCCAATGCGCGCGTGGAAACCTGGCAGGCTTCGCCGGGCGGACTTTACGAGAACCAGGACCCGGACCAGGTAGACATGAATCTGCGTGGCCGCTTCGAGACCGACGCGGACGGCCGCTTCTCGTTTCGCAGTGTGCGGCCCTCGGGTTATGCGGTGCCCGTGGACGGTCCATGCGGCGAACTGCTCCACGCACAGCGGCGCGCGATCATGCGGCCCGCGCATCTTCACTTCATCGTGATGGCCGACGGCTACAAGACGCTCGCCACGCAGATCTTCGATGCAGAAGATCCGAATGCGTACCGCGACGTCGTGTTCGGTGCGGTCGGCTCGCTGCTGCATCGATTCGAACGGCAGCCCGACGACAGCTTCCGGCTCGACCTCGACCTGAAGCTCGAACCCGGCACGATGCGCGTGCCCATGTGTCCGCTGCCATGACACCATCGTCCGCTGCCCGGGCGCGAGCAGAACGCCCTTCGACGACGGATGCGCCGCTGGTTATTCTCGCGACATTCGTACCGAAGCCAGGCCATGAAGAGGCCGTCCGGCACGCGCTGCAAGCGGTGCTCGCGGCCACTCGCCGCGAGCCGGGGTGCCTGCGGTTCGACCTGTATGTGAGCTTCGAACCGGTCACGACGTTCCGGCTGTTCGAGATTTTCAAAACTCAGCAAGCAATCGATGCGCATCGCGACACCGATCACTAACGCACGTTTCGCGCGGCCGTCATGCCGCTGTTAGCGGCAGCGCCTGTCGTGATGAAGATGGCGCCGCTCGACGCGGTTCAATTTCCGTAGCATTTGACGACGCCGACTCGCGCGTGGCTCGCACATTGCGCGTCACTCATCGCGCGTATCCGCCGCAACCACCGTCGGTTCGTGCGCCCGCGCCATCGGCCAGTCGCCGGCGCTGATCATCATCGTTATTAGCGCGCGGATCGTGCTAATCAGCGCGATGGTCGCGCTCGACGGCGGACGCTGCCGAGCGTGGGCGAGAAAGCGCTCAAGTACCAGGCCGTCGATCGGGGCCGCGCGCAGCCGCCCGGTCTGAATCTCGCGGCGCACGGCGGATGCAACGTGCACGGTCCAGCCCGCACCGTCCGAAACGAGCTGCGCGGCGACATCGGCCGACTCGACTTCCATCACGTCGTTGAGCACCAGATTCGCATTGGCAGCGCTACGCTCCAGCGCGAGCCGCACGCCCGACTTCTGCAAGCCGGCGAGGATCAATGGTACGTCGCCTAAGGCTTCGATACGCAATGACGGCCCCGCGAGCCGCGCATCGCTCGCAGGGCCGATGGCGCACAGCATTTCTGTCAGCACCAGTTCGGCATGAATCTGCGCGGGCGCGGCGATGGGGCCGGTCAGCAGTGCGACGTCGAGCGTGCCGCGTTCAAGCGCGTCGGATAGCGACGGCGAAAAGCTTTCGTTGACGCGCAGCCGCACCTCCGGATAGCGCTCGCGCAGCAAGCGGGTGAGAGGAAGCACGAAGAAGCTGGCAAACGCCGGCGGCAAGCCGAGCGCAACCGTGCCGCGCGGTGTGCCCTGCAGGTCCCTGATGTCGACGCGGATCTGGTCCGCGTAGCGCAGCAGGAAGGTGGCGCGATCGAGAAGCAGCTCGCCTTCGCGCGTGAGCGATGCGCCGCGCGAATGACGTTCGACGAGCTTCACGCCGAGCTCGGCTTCGAGCAGTTGCACCTGCCGGCTGAGTGCCGGCTGGGCAATATGCAGGACGGCCGCGGCGCGCCCGAAGTGCTGGTGAGCGGCAAGCACGGCGAAGTAGCGCAGCTGACGCAGGTCCATCATTTCCCTCGAATGGATCGTCGCATCCATGTCCGAAACCGCGTGCGACGGTACGGCTTATCGGCGTATTGTCAGCCCGCGGCCCTGTTGCGGCTCGACCTTTGATAAGCGCGGAGACGACTTCAATAGGGTGGCAGACCTGAAGTTGGCGCGCCCTCGCTCGATGATGTCGGTCGCGGGAATAAATCGGCGTTTCAGGGAATGTCTCGTCCAGGTACTCGGTGATTGCCGTTGACTCGGATAGCGCCAAACCGCCGTGTACCAACGTAGGTACGCGCTGAGTCAACGTTCAGATCCTCAGGCTGTTGCGGTCCCGCGGCAAAGTGGGCTTGCGTTTCACGCTGCTGAGAAGGAGTAGCGCTACGCCGAGCATGATTCCGATGTCTGCGACATTGAATATGCCCGTTCTCAGGTGTCCGATACCCACGTTCAAGAAATCGAAAACGCGGCCATCATACATACAGCGATCGACGAGATTGCTAAGTCCACCGCCAAGAATGCAAGCTATCGCCATGACGTCGACTCGGCCAAGCCTGGATGAGCGCAACAGCCAACCCACCAGGCCGATCAGAATCGCCAAAACACCCAATACGAGAATGGCAGCGCGCATCGCGCCAGACATATGCGCCCCAAGGCCGAGGAACGCGCCATCGTTGTAGGTGGGAAGCACCAGGAGACTTCCAGCAAACAGCGACACGACTTCGCCGGGCGACAATATCTGCTTGAACAATGCTTTCGTGAACTGGTCGATAACGATCCAGGCGAGCGCGCAAACCAGCGCAATGGTAAATCTCTGTTTCGTTGTCATTCGAGCTTCGACCCGTAAACTGGCGGATTACATTGTAGCCACTCTGGAAGTGTCGGCACCAAACGCGGCGATTGCCGTCTATCTATAGACATGTCTTGAATGCCCCGTTATGGTCGATTGGTGAACGGAGGCGTCATTTGTTTTTGTTTGAGTTCAGAACTTGCCCTCATAGTGTCAGGCGGCAATCGGCCGAGGAGCGGTCACTTGATTCGTTGAAGAATGAGCCGGCGCTTTACTCATCTTGCGCCGTAAAAATGACGGTACTGCCACGCCGCTTGCGTGATCAACTCGTCGTCCGGCCATGGGCCGGCTCCGAATCTGTCAATCGATAGCGGCGTTAGATCGATCGGCGGGGCACCGTCGACGATCCAGGCTGCGAGCATCTCTCCCAGCACCGGGGCAATGGAGAGCCCCGCAACATTGCAGCCGCTCGCGAAGTAAAACCCCCGCACGGCGGGCGCCGGGCCGACGATGTGCTGGCCATCGGCTGTCATGGTTGGCAGCCCGCCACGATGCTCGCGCACGCCCGCCTTCATGAGGATTGGAAGCTGGGGCTCGACGTCCCGAGCGTAGCGCCAGAGAATCCCGGCGTCGAGCGACAGATCCTTGACGTCGAAATCGGCGTCGAATGCGTTCATATTGAAGAATCGTGGATTTTCTTCGTAGACTCCCCAAAGGAATCCTCCATCACAAGGTCTCATATACACCGCAGCGTCCATGATTCGGACCATCGGCAATTCGGCTCGGGCATCACGCACGGGTTCAGTGACAAACAGTTGCTGCGCTGTGGTCACAAGAGGCACCCGAATTTCGCTGGCTTCTGCCACCTGTCGCGTCCAGGCGCCGGCTGCATCCACGACGACGGGGGCCCGAATGCGGCCCCGCGTGCTGTCTACTCCAGCCACCGCGCCATCCTCAATGACGACGCGCGTCACCGCAGTGTTCGGCAGCACGGCGGCCCCGTTTGCCTGCGCTGCACGCGCGAAGCCGAGGGCCAGTTGAACGGGATTGAAGTACATGTCGTCGCCGATGCGAATCACCGCAGCCACGCCCTGGGTTCCAAGAAACGGATTGAGCCGGTGGGCAGCGTCGACGGAGAGTTCCTCCACGTCCAGGCCGTGGTGCCGGCCGCGCACAACATCTTCGTGAAGGACCTCGGCGTCCGCTGGTCGCCGCGCCACTTTGAGGCTGCCTGAGTGCACCCAATCCAATGGCTCGCCGGTGTCTTCAGAGAATTGCCTGATCTTTTGCGCCGCGAGTTTGACCAGGTCGATCATCAAGTCGCTCTTGCGCAGGCAACTGACCATGCCGGCCGCTCGCGGCGAGGTCTGTGAGCCGATTTCGAGCCGCTCGACCAACGCGACGCTAAGCGCGCGTTTCTTCGCCAGGTGGAAGGCGGTTGCGGCGCCTAGCCCGCCGGAGCCAATGACGATCACATCTGCCGATTCGATCATCGATGCATCTCCCGTTTATCACGCCGGCTGAATCGCCAGGCGAAAGGGTGCTTGACACATGATAGACCCCGAAATCGAGGCGCAGGCGACCGCGAATTAACGGATAGCTAATCAAAGGTCGTCCGGGCCGAGTCAGGTCAGAGGAATCGATTTGGGGCGTGGCGAGCGCATTGTGAGGCATTGACCGGTCCGTCAGGCCTGGGCAGAGCCTCACCGGGCACCGTCAATAAGCTGGACGGTTTGTTAGGGGTTTGACAAATCTTCCAGTAATAGCCAAACTGCCCAACATGCCAAAGAAAACCACTGGAGCGGACATGGCGAAGAAGACTCCCGAGCAGCAGCTACTGCTGGCGCAGATCAAGCAGGTCGCCGAAGGGCTGGCACAGACTTTTGCCCCCTTTACCGAGGTCGTGGTGCATGACCTCCTCGACCCTGAGCACGCGGTGCTGGCGATCCACAACAATCTGTCCGGTCGGGAAGTCGGGCAGCCCGCGACCGAACTCGGGCTTGCGCGGATCATGGACCCGGCCTACGAGCAGATCATCGCCAACTATCCGAACCAGTTCTCCGATGGCCGCCAGGTGAAGAGCACTTCCATCGGCATCAAGGATTCCAAAGGCGACTATATTGCCGCGCTGTGCATGAACGTCGACCTCACGCTGTTCCGGGGGTTTCAGAGCATGCTGAGCAGGTTCATGGCGGTCGAGGGCACCACGCCTGCCAAGGAATCGCTGGATCCTGCCAGCGCCGACCTCATTCGCGCCCGTATCGACGAGTTCGCCGCGCGCATGGCGTCCACACCGCGCTCGCTCAAGCCAGAGGACCGCCGCTCGCTTCTCAAGGAACTCAAGGCGGCCGGCCTCCTCGAGGTCCGTCGCGCGATGGACACCATTGCCGTCCACCTGGGCGTCTCTCGCGCAACGGTGTACAGCGATGCCAAGTGACGCCACGCTCCTTCTCGTCGACAAGCATGTGGTCGAGCAATTGCTCATACCGGACGACGTCATCGCGGCCGTGCGCGAGGCTTTCGAACTGCACGGACAGCGCGCCGGCCGCGTGTTCCCGGTCGTGCGCGAAAAGCTGAGCACAGGCGGCATCTTCGGTATCAAGTCCGGGGACGTCGGCAGCCAGGACCTGCTGGGATTCAAGGCGGCCGGCTTCTGGCCCATGAACCGGGCGCTCGGCGGCGAAGCGCATCAGGCCACCGTGCTGCTGTTCGATCCTGCTACCGGCCGGCCCATGTGCGTGATCGACGGCAACGCCATCACCACGGCCCGCACGGCCGCGGCAGGCGCCTTGGGGCTTTCGCTGCTGGCGCGCCCGGACAGCACAGTGGCCACGGTCTTCGGCACCGGCATTCAGGCGAAGGCACAGCTCGCTTTTGCGCTCAGAACGCTACCTTCCTTGACGCATGTGAATTACGTCTCGGTGGATCGGGAACCGCAGGCAGAGTTTGAATCTTTGTTTGCCGACGAATGCAAGTTGAAATGCGCCGCCAATGCGGACGAGGCGGTCGCCGAGAGCGACCTCATCATCACCGCGACGACCGGCAGCGGCCCGCTTTTCGATGAAACAGCCCTGCGCGCCGGGACGCATTTGAACTGCGTCGGCTCGGACACCCGAGGCAAGCGTGAGCTTCCGGTGGGCGTGCTCGATCGGGCCCGGATTGTCGTCGACGACTTGGAGCAGGCCCGCGAGCTCGGAGAATTGCAATGGGCGCCGCACGCGCCGTCCATCGAGATGGGCGATCTGGTCACAGGCCGTGCCCAATGGCGGCGCGAACCGACCGATATCAGCGTGTTCGACATGACCGGCCTGGCTCTGCAGGACTTGACCGTCGCTCGATTGATCCACCGCCGCGCCGCTCACCTCGGCCTTGGCGTCACCGTAGCCTGGCCCTGGTGAGCGCTGTCGGCGCCTGAACCTGGCGTCGGGGCGCTCTCGCAGCGATCCGGTATGCACCAAAGAGGAGTCCGAAACTTGAAATCGCACTATGTCGAGCCGCTCAGCGGCACCACCTATCCTTTAGATACGCCCCGGTGGTGTTCGGACGATCGCAGACCGCTCCTGATCTCGCCACAGGCTGGGATTTCCCGTGACGACATCGACCGGCACCTTCGTTCGCAATGGCGCTATCGGGCATCGCTTCCAGTCGAGATCGTGTCGCCCATCTCCATGGGGGAAGGGTGCACGCCGCTTGTGCAGAAGACATGGGGCGAGCACCGGCCGCATTTCAAGCTGGAGTGGTTCAGCCCCACCAGCAGCTTCAAGGATCGCGGCACCACGGTGATGCTGTCGATGTTACGGCAACAAGGCGTCACGTCTGTGCTGGAAGACAGCTCGGGCAACGGCGGAGCGTCGGTGGCCGCTTATGGCGCGGCGGGCGCGGTGCGCGTGAAGATTCTAGCGCCCGCCTATGCGTCTCCCGCGAAGATCGCCCAGATGCGCGCCTACGGGGCGGAGGTGCAACTGGTCGACGGACCTCGACAGGCGTGTGAAGACGAGGCAGTCCGGCAGTCCGCGAGCATCTTCTACGCGAGCCACAATTGGCAGCCGTTTTTCCTCGAAGGGACCAAGTCGGTCGGCTACGAAATCTGGGAGGACCTCAACTTCCAGGCGCCGGACAACATCGTTATGCCTGCAGGCGCGGGCAGCAATGTACTCGGCTGCTATCTGGCGTTCTCGGAACTGATGCGCGCGGGCCAGATCAGCAAGACGCCCAGGCTTTTCGTTTGCCAGCCATTGAACTGCTCGCCCATCGATGCCAGCTTTCAGGCCGGCGTCACGACGCCCGTTGCGCGCGAGGTTCGAAAGACCGTCTCTGAGGGGACGGCCATCGCCCATCCTCTGCGGCTCGCGCAGGTGGTCAACGCTGTCAGAGAGACGGGCGGCACGACTGTCGCTGTGGAAGAAGAGGCAATCGTCGAAGCGCTCAGGCGGATTGCGCGACTCGGCCTTCTGCCGGAGCTGACTTCGGCGACTGCGGTCGCAGGATTTGATCGGCTTACTCGAGTCGGGGCGATTCAGGCGCGAGAGGAGACGGTTGTCCTCTTGACAGGCACGGGCATCAAAAACGCCGAAGCTATTGCGCATATGTACTCGGACACTCCCAAGACTCTTGTCTAAAGGCTCAATCTGATGAAAATCGGACTCCTGAATTGCGGCGGCACCATCACGGAAAGCTATCAGGCCGACGGGACGATCAAGCGTCTGTTGTCGCGCGATCTGATCGCATTGAGCGGTCAGACAGACTGGCTCGGATATGACATCGATCCCGTCGATAGCTGCGATCTGAGCTTCGCTTCGCTTTGCCGCGCTCGTGATGTCATGCGGCAAGACAGGGAGAGCGAAGCTTTCGTGATGTGCTGCGGCACCGATGCAATGGAAGATGTCGGCTATGCCGCCGCGCTGCTTTTCGATCGCGACCGGCCTGTCGTTGTGACGGGTGCTGCGATCCCGGGCGGCAACGCCAATGCCGATGGTCCGCGCAATCTGGCGGATTCTGCCAGTGTTGCATGCGCCATGCCGCAGGGCGCGAGCGTTCTCGTTGCCTTCGCGGGGCGGATTTTCGATCCGCTCTCGATCGTCAAGATATGGCCGCAGGCCATTCAGCCCTTCGGACCGGAAACGGCGATCCGCGGCTCCATCGAGGCCGATATCGTCACGCTCACAGGATCGGGCGTCGTTGATGATAGCTACGCCGAACTGGATGTAGCCGATCTCGGCGCCCGCGTGGCGATCGTCATGGAGACCTTCGGGTCACTCGACGGCTTTCCGGATATTTCCAGGCTCGACGGTATCGTCGTGGCAGGCAAGGGCGCGGGGGGCTTCTCCGCACAGTCGGAGGGACTTTTGAGCGAAGCCGCAGCGCATATCCCTGTTGTGTTGTCGACACGCTGCGCCCATGGTTTCCGGGTCAATCCCGCCGTTACCAAGTATGCCTATGATCGCGCGCACAAGCTCGGCCTTATCACGGCAGGGTACGACGGTCTGAACGCATCGAAGGCACGGATTCGGCTCATCGCGGAGTTGGGTCGTACCAGTCGCAGCGCAAAGGCGGGGTGCTGATCAGCTGGGCCAATAGTACGGTGTACTAATAGCCCCGCATGGAGCAGGCCAAGCGCTGATCTCGATTGCGAAGACGTCTTCTTGGCGAGCGGACGAAAGAACGCCGCCGGGGACGGCGGCTATTCAATGATTGCGGCAAAGATCCATCGGGTGCACTGCGGTTCGGGCGCGAGAGCCTGAAGGCTCCCGCACCCGGACCGCCTGGATCACATCTTCTCGACCTCCAGCAGCGTTCGCTTGCCCTTGACGTACTTGTAAAGAGAGATGGAGCTGTCCTTCAAATCGCCGTGCTCGTCGAACCGGATATTGCCAATCAGCGTGTCGAGATTGGTCGCGGGCATCGCGGCCAGAATGCCGGCGCGCGTGATCGAGTTCGATCGTTTCATGGCATCGACGATCACATAGACGGCGCTGTACGCAACCGGCGAGTAGACCACCGGATCGTGGCCGTACACGGCCTTCAGTTCCTTGCCGAACGCGGCGCTGCCGGACATCGCGGACAGATCGCCGCCCGCGACAGAGCACACCAGGTTGTCGGCGGCGTCGCCGGCCAGTCTGGCCAGGTCGGTCGTGCAGACGCCGTCGCCCGCGAGGATTCTGGCGCGGATTGCCAACTGCATGGCCTGCTTGGCGAAGGGACCGCCCGTCGCGTCCTCGCCGCCATACATGATGGCGTCCGGGCGTTCCGCTTTGATTTTGGTCAGAATCGCCTTGAAGTCGGTGGCCTTGTCATTGGTGGCGTCGCGCGACAGCACCTGGATGCCTTGGGCCTTGGCGGTCTTCTCGAACTGGTCCGCAAGGCCCTGGCCGTAAGCCGTGGCGTCGTCGACGATCGCGACTGTCTTGACCTTCTGGTTCTGCGCGTACTTGGCGAGGGCGGGGCCCTGCTGGGCGTCGGTGCCGATCACGCGAAAGGCGGTCTTATAGCCTTGCAGCGTGTACTGCGGGTTGGTGGAGCCCGGGGTGATCTGGGTGACACCGTTGTCGCGATAGATTTTGGAGGCGGGGATGGACACGCCGGAGTTCAGGTGGCCGATCACGGCCACGACGCCGTCGTCGACCAGCTTCTGCGCGACATTCGTGCCGGTTCGGGGATCGGCCTGGTCATCCAGCGAATCGACTTCCAGGACCACCTTCTGGCCGCCGATGACCAGATTGCCGGCCTTGTTGATCTGCTGGACGGCGAGCTTGACGCCGTCGGCGGCATCCTGGCCCATGTGGGCGATGTTGCCGGTCAGCGGGGCAGCGCTGCCGATCTTGACCGTCACGTCGGCGACAGCGGCTTGACCGTAGGCCATGGCGATGCAGGCGAGAGTCAGCGCCGCGCTGATGGGTTTGAGTTGAATTTCCATAGCTTGAGCCTCTTGTTGAACTGGGTTGCTGTTGAAAAATGCGTGCTGCGTCTCCTATCGAAGTTGTCGGCACTGACGACATTTCGAATGTGAGTATTCGTCAGAGCAGCCCATCAACCGAGGGTGATCTGATTAGCACTCCGTAGCGTGGTGATCCGCAACCTGGCCGCTCGTCAGCGGTCCATCTGTTCGGTGGGCCCCGTCGTTCTAGAAAGATTATCTAGAATTAAATAAAATGTATTGTAGGGGTAAACACCTAGTTTCAGCCCGGCCTCCGACTGGGGCTGAACCACTCACGCAAAGTCTCGAAGACGTCACGCGCAGCCGTCCATTCCGTCAAGCATGAGCGGTCGACGTTGCATCTCCGTGCGTCAGTTGGGCGACCCAGTCGATAAACACGCGCAGCTTCGCGCTGACATGGCGGTTGGGGGGATACGCGATGTAAAGCGGCATCGGATCTAGCTGCCAGTCCTCGAATAGCGCGACGAGCTCCCGCCGTTCCAGATGAGATTTCGACATATAACGTGGGAGCCACATGATGCCCAGACCGGCAAGTCCAGCCGCGAGATAGGCGTTGCCGTCGTCGACGGCGAGCGCGTAACGGCCTTGCATCTGTACTGTCTCGCCGCGTCGATGCATGACGAGCGGATAGAGATTGCCCGCGCGTCCCCAGGAGAAACCGATGATGCGGTGATGTGAGTTTTCGAGTTCCTTGGGATGCGAAGGGGTACCTGCCAGCCGGAGATATCCAGGCGACGCGAAGATACCGAGTGAAAGCTCCGTTACGGGCCGGGCAACCATGGATGGGTTGTTCGGCTTCCCTCCACGCACAACGCAATCGACGTTCTCGCCGATGATATCCACGGTGCGGTCGCTCACGCCCAGGTCCAGTTGAATGTCGGGATAGAGAGCAAAGAATGCAGGAAGCGCTGGGATGAGGATCAGGCGGGCGAACGGACTCGGCACGTCGACGCGAAGGCGGCCGCGCGGTGTCGCCGATGCACTGGAGAGGCTGGTCTCGGCGTCGTCCATATCGGCGAGCAGTCGGACCGCACGTTCGTAATACGCAATGCCATCCGCCGTGACATTAACCTTGCGCGTGGTCCGGTTCAGCAATCTGACGCGCAAGCGCGCTTCGAGTTGCTGCACCAGCTGTGTCACGGTCGTCTTGCTCATATGAAGCGTTTCTGCCGCCTTCGTGAAGCTGCCTGCCTCGACTACCCGGACGAAAGCGCGCATTGCGTCGAAGCGGTCCATGACGGTTTCCTCGTGCTTGAACTGTTTGCATTCTACAAATAGTGATGGACAGAGTTGGCCGTTTATCGCGCGCTCCCGGGTCGGTAGAGTGGGGCCCATCGACACTAATGATCAATCAATGGAGGTGGAAGTGGGAAAGCGCGATGTGGTATTTCCGCCGGGACGTCGGGCGCTCTATGAGCGCAACCGGTACTCCCCGGCCGTGCGGGTGGATGGGTTGCTGTTCGTTTCGGGTCAGGTCGGCAGCCGCGAGGACGGAACGCCTGAGCCGGACCTGCAGGAGCAGGTGCGGGGCGCCTTTCGGAACCTGAATGCGATCCTGCGCGAGGCCGGATGCACGTTCGACGACGTGGTGGACGTCACTGTGTTCATGGTCGATCCGCAATCGATCTTCGAGCGCGTCTGGCAGGTCGTTCCGGAGTTCTGGGGCGATGCGCCGCATCCGACGCTCACGGCAGTGGGAGTGACCTGGCTTTACGGTTTCGACTTTGAAATCAAAGTCGTTGCCAGGCTTCCGCCTTACGATTGACGCGTTGGTTCAGCGAACTGGCGTCTTTTCTTGACAGCGGGCCTATGGTTTGCGACTTCGGGACGACGGCTGGACGTCGACAATCGAGGTTTTGCGGGACTGGTTTCGAAAGCCGCCTTGGGGTCGGCGTGGCGTCTTCCTCGACGGCCAAATTGCTGCAACGACGGCCGAGTGAAGAGGCGCATCGCCACGGAGCTCAATCCTCCCGACTCCCTTCATTGTCCCCATCACGTCTCGGTCGTTGAAGGATCTATCATGGAAGCGGGGAGGTTGCCATGCGTTGCCAGCATCCGAGCATTGAATGAAGCCACTACGGAATACCGACTCCATCCCAGGCCAGTGGTACATCGACACCGCGTGCATCAATTGCGGCGCATCGCGTCACGTCGCGCCCGGGCTGATTGCCGAACGGAATGACAAGAGCGTCTTCATTCGACAGCCGGTCACGCCCGAGGAGCAACTCGCTGCCTGGCGTGCGGTGTTGATATGTCCTACGGCGTCGGTACGCAGCGAAACGAAACAGCCGCGCCCGAGCGCTGCGATCTTTCCGCAGCAAATCACAGCGGATGTATGGCGTTGCGGATTCAACGCCCGGTCGTCGTTTGGCGCGCATTCCTATTTCGTGGCGCGGCCGGACGGCAATCTGCTGATCGACTCACCGCGGTATGCGGCGGAACTCGTGAAATGGTTTGACGCTTCAGGCGGGATTGCGCACGTTCTCCTGTCGCATTGTGATGACGTCGCGGACGCAGACAAATACGCACGCCAGTTTGGAGCGCGCGTCTGGATCCACTGCGAAGACCGGTCGGCTGCCCCATATGCGACCGATCTGCTCAACGACGAATCAGCACCGACGATCGCGCGAGGCGTGCGCGCCATTCCGGTACCCGGACACACGCGGGGTAGCGTCGTGTACCTGCTGGAGGATCGTGTGCTCTTCTCGGGGGATTCATTGGCCTGGAGCCCGCGTGAGCAGGACCTCATCGCGTTCAGGGACGCGTGCTGGTACTCATGGACCGAACTGACTGAATCGCTCGGCAAGCTGGCCGCGTATCGTTTTGAATGGCTGCTTCCTGGTCATGGCTGGCTCGCGCACTTGCCGGCACACGACATGACGGCCCGTTTGCTCGCGTTGGTCGCTCGTATGCGCAGTCGTTGAAGTCGCTGGAACGGTGCCCTCCAGCATGAGATGCCTTCAATCCGCCTCTGCGATCTTCATCACACTGTGATATATATAGATTCCACACGCTGTCGACCACCGGCTGTCAAGCAAGGGGAATCATGGGCGAGCACAAGGGCGATTTCGCAACAGATGTTCGGCTTCTGCGGATCAGTGCCATTGCGGCGGTCGGCGGCGCGTTGAGCACCGTCGCCGCTTATTTTCTGCTGCACCTGATCCGCTTCTTCGCGAACCTGTTTTTCTATCAGACGTTGTCCACGGCGAACCGCTCGCCGTCGGAGAACACGCTTGGGCTAATCGTCGTTGCTGTTCCCGTCATTGGCGGGCTGCTAGTGGGATTGATTGCGCGCTACGGTTCAGAGCAGGTTCGCGGGCACGGCATACCCGAAGCGATCGAAGCAATTCTCTTCGGCAAGAGCAAGATGTCGCCGAAGGTCGCGGTCCTTAAGCCGCTCGCCTCGGCCATTGCCATCGGCAGCGGCGGGCCTTTTGGTGCGGAAGGGCCGATCATCATGACGGGCGGAGCGATTGGTTCGCTCATTGCCCAATACTTCCATTTATCCAGTGCCGAAAGAAAGGCGCTTTTAGTGGCGGGAGCCGTGGCCGGCATGACCGCGGTATTCGGCACGCCCGTGGCGGCTGTCCTGCTCGCCATCGAGCTCCTGCTGTTCGAACTGCGGCCTCGCAGTCTTCTGCCGGTCGCCATCGCGTGTGCGGTGGCGGGTTTCACGCGGCCGCTGTTTCTGGGCAGCGGACCTTTGTTTCCGCTGCATACGTTGCCGCTCGGTCCCATGGGTCTCCTGTCGTCGGCCGTTGCAGGCGTGGTGACCGGTGCGTTGTCCTGGGGATTGTCCACCGGGCTCTACAAGGTCGAGGATATGTTCGGCAAGTTACCGATCCATTGGATGTGGTGGCCGGCATTGGGTGCAATCGCCGTTGGTATCGGCGGCTACTTTCAGCCCCGCACACTGGGTGTCGGATATGACGTCATCGGAGACCTGCTGCAAAACCACCTTGCCGTGAAGGTCGTGGTTGCGATCGTCCTGGTCAAAGCCATCATCTGGGTGATTGCGCTCGCGTCCGGCACATCCGGTGGCGTCCTGGCTCCCTTGCTGATGATGGGCGCAGGCGTGGGTGCCATCGCGGCCCCGTACATGCCGGGCGGCGAGCCCGCGGTGTGGCCGCTCATCTTCATGGCCGCCGCGCTGGGTGGCATGATGCGCGCGCCCGTGATGGCATCCGTGTTTGCATTCGAACTGACGGGCGATGTGAATGCATTGCTGCCGCTGTTGGCGGCCGCCGCAGTCGCCTATGGTTTCACGGTCCTTCTCATGCGTCGCTCGATTCTGACCGAGAAGATTGCTCGCCGCGGTTATCACATCTATCGCGAGTACAGCATCGATCCACTCGAAAGACACTATGTCGAGGAGGTCATGACCCGCGCCATGGTGACAATCGACGCGAAAACCACAGTCGCCGAGGTACTCCGCAACTATTTCGGGGCGGGGCAGAAGTATCGTGCCTATCCGGTTGTCGACTCCGGGATTCTGGTGGGCATGGCAGACCGGACGCTGCTCGACCAGATTCCCCCTGAGAAAGCCGGCGCTCCGCTAGGCACGTTCTTCGGGCAAACGCCGCCTCGCATCGCGTTACCAGGTGAGACTTGCAGAAGCGTGGCCGCTCGGCTCGCCATCACCGGACTTGACCGTCTCCCTGTGGCCGAAGACGAGAAAACGTACCGCCTGGTCGGCATCGTATCGCGGCACGACCTGCTCAAGCCATCGATGTCGGTGTTCGCTGAAGAACATGAGCACGAGCAATTCCGCCAGGTGTGGATCCCGCGGAGCACGCGCCTCGCGCCCACCAATAAGCGCAATGATGTGGCGGACAAGCGTGCAGACGTGGGACGCTGAAAAACGATCGGCAACGGAGAGACAGGTGTCTCAGGAGGGGAAAAAATATGCCGGCGGCTCGGATCCGTCCAATCCAGCGGTGAGCAATCAAAGCAGCGGAGAGTAGCGGAATCGAATTTCGGTTGGGAGCTCTCCCGTTAGATCCTGCTCGCCGTGACATTAAGTGGGCAGGCACTACGGCCATCAAGGACAGCTGTATTGGATCGAGCTTTGGCGGATCGAAAAAGATTTTCCTCTCCGGCAAAGTATTTCGCCCCTTCAGCAAACGCGTGGCCAGATAGCGCTATCTACAATCGCTCGAATCCTTACACTGTGATTCCAAATTCTTTCCCATCAAGAGGCGGGTAAGGATGGCTTTGAGTGTGGCGATGTGAGGCGCAGACACGGCCTGTCTGAGCGTGGGCAAATGAATTGCCCGTGACGCCGCCAGGAGAGCGCGAAAGGAAAACCTTCCGTTCACTAGAGAAGTCAGAACAGAAAGCGCAATAAACATCAGCCCATAAAGGGTGGTTTCGAATAGTAGAGCTGAGACCCGGGTCGCTGTAACACCTCTTGCGAGGCACCGCGTCTAACGCGAGTAGGCTGACCTCGTCTCTTATAGTGCAAACTTGCTTGAATAGAACTGCGCTTGCGCAGGGGATGAGGCATGAGCCACTAAGCGCAGGCGAAACAAAATGATGCGACAACAGGGGAAATCACACATTAGTATCCGAGGCGGACAGAGTCCGGGCGCATGCTCGTAAGAAACAATTTCAAGGCCGGCAGTTGGCGCATCTCGCCGCAGCTGCAGTTGCTATGTCCTGTCCGTGCGCGCATTCACAACGCCGTTATAGATTGCTTTTCCTTCATGCAGGCGGATTGAATGTGCGCGAAGCGCTCTTCGCTCGCACTGATGGCTCGTCCCACGTAAAGAAAGTAATCGACTTCGGGAACGCCTGGTCGAACGCAGTCCCTATTGCTGATCTGGTAAATAGCATCATTCGGCCTATTGCTGCATGAGGCATCTGCGCATGGTGCCTGTCATATTTAACACTCGCGCAGCAGTGTCGGCGCACGCTTCAGAGAAAAGACCACAGCCATGAGCATTCTCAAAGACTAAACGTTGGGGTGAAGCGCAAATGCGGCGACGGGTACGCTCTCCGCGGGCATAACGTCAGGTGCTAATGGTGAGCAACTGCGGTGTTAGTACAAAAACTGGCGGGCGCATGTGCGTTCATAATCACTCGACCGTCGCTCCAGCTCAACTCGCATGTTCTACGGTGTGTGATTTAACACTTGTTATTAGTTCTTTCCTGGTGGCTTATATATCATCCGCGAGTTCTCGCGAATCAATTACAAAGTCTTTCCTCTAGCGTAAGTTTTACGTGTTGAGCCACGGTAGGCGCCTGCTTGAGGCAAGCAATCTCACGTCCGCGAGGGCACAAAGACCTACCGTTCTCACGACTGTGGTGACGATTCAAGTACGTCGCGCTTGTCGTTGAAGAACGGTCGATCACCGAATCCCATATTTCAGGATCGGTGATATTAATAAGAAGCATAACTAACTACTAACAAGGTGAAATGCATGACCAGCAGATTAACCAATGGGGTGACGCAATTGCAGCGGAGCGTCGACCGCAACGGCCATAAGCAACTCATGACCCTCCGAACAAAACTTCCGACTCCTATTGGTCTCGCGATCCTGATCCTGGCGGCTCCTGCATACGCGCAATCGTTACCGAATGCAGGTTCCCTCCTGAATCAGCAGCAAATGGCCCCGCAACCACGCGCACCTCAAGCCACAACGCCGGAGGAAGTCATTCCGTCCGAAGCTGCTCCGGGCGCAGCTGAACCAGAAGCCGGCCCGACTGTGACGCTGAAGTCCATTACCTTCAACGGTGACAAGCGTGTGGCAGATGCAGAGGATTTGCAGTCTGCTACTGCCTCAATGGTCGGCAAGAAACTCACCCACGCGGGTTTGCAGAAAATCGCAGATACGATTACCCAATATCTGCGCGGACGAGGCTACGCACTGGCTTACGCGTATCTGGCACCTCAGGACCTGACGGCGGGCAATCTCGTCATCACGATCGTGGAGGGCCGTCTGGAATCCGGCAAGGATCGCATAACCATCCACGGCAAGACGCGCAGCAGCAATGAGCGGATCGCCGCCATCGCGAACGCAGCGCTGCCGACCGATCGACCGCTAAAGAAGGAAGACCTCGAACGCGCACTTCTGCTCATCAACGACCGTCCGGGCGTGAGCGCCAAGGCAATCCTGCAAAAGGGTGCACAACCGGGCACCAGCAAGCTTCTCATCGAAGCGACGCCGACTCCGATCGTCAACGGCCTACTGTCGATCGACAACTATGGCAACCGCAGCACCGGCATTGAGCGCGGAACGGCAACGTTCTTCGTGAATGATCCGCTCGGTATGGGCGATCAGGTCACGCTCGGTCTAAGCAAGACCCAAGGCACGGAAGTCGCCAACCTCGGCTACAGCGTGCCGCTGACGCCCACTGGCCTGACGCTGTTGCTGGGCGGCTCGTATCTGCATTATCGCGTCGTTCAGGAGGCTTACTCGGCACTTGACTTGCGCGGTTCGGCTGTGACGGGTTCGGCCGGTCTGAATTACCCACTCATTCGTACGCGCACGCAGAACCTCAATGCGACCATGATGTACGACTACAAGTATCTGAAGGACAGCGCGCTCGACGTGAACCTGAGCAAGCGCAAGCTCGAAAACCTGACGTTCTCGCTGTCGGGCAACCGTTACGACGGTCTGCTGCAAGGTGGTGTGACGGAAGGCCGGGTCGCAGTGACGTTAGGTCACGTCGATCTGTCGGGCAACCCGGTCGATCAACTGGCGGACTCGATGACGGCGGGCACGCAAGGGACGTTCACCAAACTCGCTGCGAACTTCAGCCGTCTGCAAACCCTCGACCAGAACTGGAGCGTCTACGGCGGTTGGGCGGGTCAATTGTCGAATACCAACCTCGACAGTTCGGAGAAATTCCTGCTTGGCGGTCCAACTGGCGTTCGCGGTTATCCGGTCGGTGAAGGTTTTGGCGACGAAGGCTGGTTGGGGACGGTCGAGCTGCGCCGTTTCGTGAACATCGGCGTTCCATCCGTCAAGGTCCAGGCGCTCGGATTCGTGGATGTCGGCCAGATCCGTTTGCACCACACGAACTACGCCGGTTCGCAAATCAACGAAGGCCACACGAACAGGGTGACATTGACCTCGGCAGGTCTCGGCGTGAACGTGTGGAGCGGTCGCTGGAACGCACACGCGGCTGTTGCGCGGACGATCGGCCGCAATGATGGCGCTTCGCTGTCAGGTAACAACGCCGATGGCCTGAGTACCAGCTGGCGTGCGTGGCTCCAACTCGGCATGGCGTTCTGACCGAACGGCCCTCTCATTGATCTCATAAGGATTCCAAATGAAGAAAGCATCCCTGAATCACGTCTATCGGCTGGTGTGGAATGCCACGATCGGTTCATTCGTCGCCGTCGCCGAGAACACCAACGCTCGCGGCAAACGCAGTACACGTAGCGCGGCCCTGCTCGCAGTCCTCGGTGTCATTGCCGTCGCAGACGCAGCGTACGCAGCCCCGCCGCTTCCGACTGGCGGTCAAATCGTGGCGGGCCAGGGCTCGATCACGCAAAACGGTTCGTCCATGACTATCACCCAGAATTCCGGAAAGATGGTCACGAACTGGAACGGCTTTGACATTGGCGAAGGCAATTCTGTCACGTTCGCACAACCGAACAGCGCGGCCGTTTCGCTGAACCGGGTCATCGGCGGTAATGGCGCGAGCCAGATTCTTGGCGCCATGAACGCGAACGGCCAGGTGTGGCTCATCAACCCCGGCGGCGTGGTCATCGGCAAGGGCGCGAGCATCAACGTTGCGGGGCTCGTTGCTTCGAGCGCGAACATCAGCGACAGCGACTTCCTCGCGGGAAAAACGAAGTTCACCGGAGCGATGGGCAACATCGTCAACCAGGGCAAGATCAATAGCCAGGGCGTGGTCGTGCTGATCGGTCAGCAAGTCACGAACCAGGGCTCGATCAACGCGAAGGGCGTTGCACTCGCAGCCGGGCAAGACGTCAATCTGGACTTCAACGGCGACGGTCTCGTCAGCGTTCAGGTCACGAAGGGCACGCTCGACGCACTGGTGAGCAACGAAGGCCAGATTTCGGCTGACGGCTCCGCAGTGGTGCTGACGGCGCGTGCTGCTGACGCAGCTATTAGCAGCGTGGTCAACAACACGGGCGTGATTGAAGCGCGTTCGCTGCAATCGAAGAACGGTCGCATCGTTCTGGACAACGACCCGGCAAACGGCAATACGACCGTGGCGGGAACGCTGAACGTCTCGTCGGCTGACGGCGTGGGCGGTAACGTCGTGATTGAAGGCAAGACCATCGCGATCGACAATGCGACGATCAAGGCCGATGGTGCATTGGGGGGCGGTACGATCAAGATCGGTGGCGGTCTTCATGGTGAAGACGCTACTGTGAACAATGCGACGACGGTCACAGCGGGCAAGAACGTTGTTCTGTCGGCGGATGCCACGCAAAAGGGCAATGGCGGTACGGTCGCGGTCTGGTCGGACGGTACCAATGCGTTCTCGGGCGAGATTTTTATCCGTGGCGGCAAGAACGGTGGTAACGGTGGTTTCGCCGAAGTCTCCGGCAAGACGGGTCTGAGCTATACGGGCGTGACGCATGGTCTGTCCACGCTCGGCGCAGCAGGTACGCTGTTGCTTGACCCGGACACGATCCAGATCTGGGGCGGTGAAGCTCCGGCAAGTGCGAGCACCAATCCTTCGGACTGGGGAAAGACGAATACCACCGGTGTTCTGAATATCTACGAGAGCACGCTGGAAGCACAAGAGGCCAATGTCAGCCTTTACGCCAATACGTTGATTCACTTCAACGACCTGACGAAGGATGCGAACGGCAATGCGCTGACGCAAGTTGTGCACGGGCCCACGGGCACGGCTGCGGGCTATACCACGGGCGACGGCAAGATCAAGCTTCAGGATGGCGTGAGTTTCAAGGCCGTCACGGGCGCGAACAACAGCTTCATCACGTTCGACAACAAGAACAATACCCTTGAAGTGTCGGGGGCTGGTTCCATTTATATGGAGGCCGGGCAGTACCTTGGCAGCGGTAATCCCACTGGTCACATCGGCAACAATACGGGCAACAATCCCGACACCAATCAGGGTGTTTTCAACCTCGTGGCATTGGGCGGGCTCGACGCAAACGGCAAATCCACTTCCACGAGCGCTTATGGCAGCACCAATTGGACCGGCGTGAATGGTGCGACGCCGGGCGCAGGTACGATTACGCTTCTGGGCGCGGACGGTCTCGCCATTTCCGGCGATCTGACGACGTATTGCGGCTACATCTACATCCACGCCGATTCGGATCACGCGGGTGGCGGCAATCTGGTTGTGAGCAGTAAGATCAAGACCAACGGCGGCGATTTTAACTACGCGTGGGGTTGGAACTCGGGCCAAACCGCGACGTTCACCTACGGTAGTGCCGTCGATCTCGTCTGTGCCGATGGTAGCTGCTCCCGTCAGGCGGGCACGTTCCGGGCTGTTCCGGATGCTGGTGGTCCGGGCGGAACGAAACCCGCCAACAAGACGATTCTCGGCGGTAGTCTAAACGTAGGCGGCAACGTCAATACCTCCGGTTGGGAGATTCACGGCGGCGCTACGATCAAGACGGACAAGGACAGCACCGTCACGCTCGACTCGGGCACGACGCTCGACCCGTCCGTTCTGGACAAGACCGGAGCGAGAACGACCACCACGGGTCTCGTCGGTCTGGAGGGCGGCACGATCGCAATCAGCCACACGGGTGTGACGGGCCTCGCGACGACCGGTCTGCAACTGGCGTCGGCCGACAAGGGCACGAACATCTTTGTCAGCAACGACCAGGGTGTGGTCCTCGGTAACGGCACCGTCAACCGCGACGGTTCGGTTACCGGCAATACGACGTCCAGCACGTTCCTGAGCGCAAGCGACCTCGCTTATCTGCAACAGCAAGGCACGCCCTCGCTCGTGCTCGGCAGCACCGATCATCTCGGTACGATCGAAGTCGGTCACATGGATGGTACCTCCGCGCCCTTCACCTTCAACGCAGCCGGCCAGGTTGGCCTGATCGGCGGCACGGCTGTCGTGAATGGTGCAGTCACGAACAACACCGGTTCGGTGCTCATCCAGGCAGCGGATTCCGTTGACCACAACAAGGCCAACGTCGGCAGCGATGCAAACGCAGATCAAACTGCAACGAGCACGGGCCGTGGCAACGTCGTGATCACGACGAATGGCACGGTCACGGCCGGGACGAACGCGATCCTCGCAGCAGCAACGGCAGACCACAAGTCCACCGACGTGCAGGAGTCGCAAGGCGGCAACTTTGTGAACGACCGCGGCTCCGATGCGTTGACGGTAGGGGCGGGCGGTCGCTGGCTCGTCTACTCCACCACGCCGGACAAGGATGTCGGGCGCGATCTGGATGTCGATTTCAAGGTCTATGAAGCGACGTATAAGGAATCGGACGGCACGTACAGCAACGTCAACGGCAAGTGGGTGGGCACTGACGTGGCATCGCTCGATGACCGTGGTCAACCGGACCTGAATGGTGTCATCACCGATCCGGTGGGCAATCGTGCGGACCTCGTTCAAATCCTGAACGGCGACCAGGCGGGCAAGAACGGTTACCTGTACTCGCGTTCTGCAGTCCTGACCGGTCAGCTTGTCGGCACCGTCACGAAGACCTACGACGGCACGACCGCCACGCAAACGAACACGACCGTGGTTACGGATGCAAACGGTACGCAAACGGGCAACACGGTCACGCTCGGTAACGTCGCGGTCTCCGGCCTCGTCGGCATTGACGGCGACAAGGTCCCGCTCGCAATCCTGAATGACGCGAACCTGGCGAACGCACAATTCAGCGACAAGAACGCAGGTACGGGCAAGACGGTTACGCTGTCCGGTGTGAAGCTGGGCGTCGCGCAGAACCAGGGCAGCACGAATCCGGACGGCTCGAAGGTCGTACAGGTCTATGGCTACCGTCTCGCGGAAGACACGCTTTCGGGTGACATTGGCACGATCACGCCGAAGGCCCTCACGAGCGTGACGACCGTGGACGGCAAGGTCTATGACGGCAACACCGCGACCACGGCTCACACGACCGTTACTGGCGTTATTGCCGGCGACAACGTCAGCACGTCGGCAAGCGGCCAGTTTGCAGACAAGAATGCGGGCGTCGGCAAGGACGTGACGGTTACTACGTCGCTGACGGGCAACGACGCGGGCAACTATGTGCTGGCTTCGGGTTCGCAGGATGCAACGCTGCACATGACCGCCGACATCAGCAAACGCGCGATCACGGGCACGGCTGCGGCGCAGGACAAGGTGTACGACGGCACAACCCGTGCGGATCTGACGAACGTGTCACTGAACGCAGCTGACATTGTTGCGGGTGACAAGCTGTCCATCTCTGGCAATACCGGCTCGTTCTCTGACAAGAATGCCGGTACGGGCAAGTCTGTTGTCGGTTCCGGTCTGTCGCTGGCGGGTGCAGACGCACAGAACTATGATCTGACGACGACGGTCACGGGTGCTTCGATCACGAAGAAGACGATCACGGCAAGCGCTACAGCCGAGAACAAGGTCTACGATGCGACCGCCACGGCCACGATCGGTGCAATCGCGCTGAACGGCACCATTAGCGGCGACAACATTGATTCGACTGCGACCGGCGCTACGTTCGAAGACAGGAACGCAGGTACGGGCAAGGCTGTCCACGCAACCGGCCTCGGTCTGACGGGTGCCGACGCCAACAACTACGTTCTCGCAAACGACGTCGTTGCGCACGCCGACATCGATCGGAAGCTCATCACGGCTAGCGCGAACGCAAAGGACAAGACCTATGACGGCAACGTCACGGCTGACCTGAGCAACGTGAAGCTGATTGGTGTGATCGGTCAAGATGCTGTTGCCGCAGACGGCACGACCGGCCAGTTCGACACGAAGAACGTCGGCAAGTCCAAATCCGTGAACGGCCAAGGGCTCTCGCTCGTGGGTGACGACTCGGGCAACTACGTTCTCGACACGAAGCACGAAGTCGCTACGGCAGACATTACGCCAAAGTCGATCACGTTGACCGGTTCTGCGAAGGACAAGCCGTATGACGGCAACACGGTTGCAGCAGTGGGCGATCTGGCGCTCCATGGCGTGGTTGCGGGCGATAACGTCTCGATCGTCGGCAATACCGGCAGGTTCGACAACAGCAACATCGGCACTAACAAGCCGGTGAACGGCGAAGGTCTGTCGTTGGCTGGTGCGGATGCAGGCAACTACATTCTCGACACTTCCGCTGTCCTCGCACAGGCAGACGTTCGCCCGGGCTACAACCCGTCCGCGCTCGTTGCTGACGCCACGGGTGTGAACGGTACGGCGCAAGCCACGAAAAACGCAGGCAAGGTCATCAGCGACCAGACAATCGCGAAGACGGAAGTTCCGGCGCTCATCGTTGGTTTGCCGGTGACCGTGGCTCAACGTGGCGATGCCGTGGATATCGCTGACGGTGCGCTCTCGACATCTGTCCTGCGTATGGACGGCAAGGCGAGCCTGGGCCTGAATGACGCGCCTGAAGAACGCGCACAACGTAACACGCTCGTCGTGTTCCGCTCGGACCGTCCGGAAGCGCTGGACAACCGTGGCACGTTCCACGTGGTCGATCGCGGCAACGCCATTGAACTGGAAGGTACGCCGAGCTTGATCAACAAGACGCCGGACCTGAAGGGCAAGGGCAGCGACTGGAAGAATGGCACGGTAGTTCGTGCAGACGGCGCGGTGACGGAATATCGCGTTCGGATGCTCAACGACGGTACGCTGGTCGTGATCGAGCCGAACGGCGTCAAGGACAGCGACGAAATCGCTGCGAGTTACGGTCTGGCCGTCGCGAAGAAGCAACTCGGTATCGGCGTCAAGGCAGTGAAGGCCGTCGTTATCGAAGCACGCAACGGCAACAGCGCGAATAACGCCTGATGATGTAACCGCTGAGAATTGGCGGCCCTCGAGCCCGGCGCGAAATCGCCGGGCTTTTTTCGTTTGATTTTTGCTAGAACCAGGACTGGATGCCGGTGAAGCGCTGACATAAGTATTGATCCATCGGCGGTGCGGAACGCTCGTACACTAACAGTTCCGGACGAATGTTCGCTACGCGAGGCCCGTGCATGCCGACGATTGCCCTGATTGTCCTCACTGTCGCGGTCACGCTCTTCCTCGTGCTTCTCATCGCGAATCTGACGAGCGGCGAGAAGAAGATCGAGCACAAGATCGAGCGCCTGTACGCCAGCGACGATTCGCAATTCACACGTTCGATGGGGCTGCTGCTCGGCCCGGCCGTCGTCGGAGGCAATCGCTTCGAGGTGCTCCTGAACGGCGACGAAATCTTTCCGTCGATGCTGGAAGGCATCCGCTCGGCGCAGCGCACGATCACCTTCGAGACCTTCATTTACTGGTCCGGCGCGATCGGGGAGGACATCGCACGCGCACTCTCGGACCAGGCGCGTGCGGGTATCGCCGTGCATGTGTTGCTCGACTGGGTCGGTTCGTCGAAGATGGACAGGCGCTATCTCCAGATGCTGCGCGACGCGGGCGCGGAGGTCATCCAGTATCACAAGCCGCATTGGACCGGTCTCGGCCGCATGAACGACCGCACGCATCGCAAGCTGCTGGTGATCGACGGACGCATCGGCTTTACGGGCGGCGTGGGTATTGCCGACGAATGGACCGGGCACGCGCAGGACGAGAAGCACTGGCGCGATACGCACTTTCGCGTCGAAGGTCCGGTTGTCGGACAGATGCAGGCCGTCTTCATGGACAACTGGGTCAAGGCGACAGGAAACGTGCTGCACGGCTCGCACTACTTTCCGGAAATCGACGCTGCCGGAAACGGCCTCGCGCACATGTTCAGCAGCTCGCCTTCGGGCGGCAGCGACGACATGCAGCTGATGTATCTGATGGCCACCACCGCCGCCACGCATTCGATCCATCTGTCGAGCGCGTACTTCGTACCGGACAAGCTGACGATCAATGCGCTCGTCGAGGCGGCGAGGCGCGGTGTGAGGGTTCGCGTCATTACTCCCGGCAAGCGCATCGACGCCCACACGGTGCGCGAGGCGTCGCGTGCATGCTGGGGCGACCTGCTCGCGGCGGGCATCGAAATGCACGAATATCAGCCGACGATGTTCCACTGCAAGCTGCTTGTCGTCGACGAGTATCTGGTGTCGGTCGGCTCGACAAACTTCGACAGCCGCTCGTTCAAACTCAACGACGAAGCGAATCTGAACATCTACGACCGGGATTTCGCGCGCCAGCAAGCGGCGATTTTCGATCGCGACGTCGCCCGGGCAAAACGCATTTCGCTCGACGACTGGCGCCGCCGTCCACTCCTCGAAAAGTTGCTGGACCGCGCCGTCGCGCTGCTCGATCCGCAACTTTGACGTTGGGGCCGCGCGAGCGACCGCTGCGGACTATGGCTCGCGACGAGGCCAGCGGGCGAGTGACCGCTCCACAGCGGAAGGCGATCCGGATGAGCTTGGACTGAGCCGCCTCTGAAGCCCACGGTTCCTTGTCGTGCCGCGGTATGGAGGAGAAAGTCGCGGGTTTTCTTGCCGCGGGAGCACGGACGACCGCGAATGAAAGACGCGCCACGGCTAACGCGAGATGTTCGCACACGCCCGCAGAATCGGCGTGCGAGTGTGACCACTGTGCTTAAAGCCTGGCCTTCGGGTTTTCACTGATGTGATGTGAGCAGCGCCATCGCGCATCAAATAGTCGGCCGTGAGGCTCCGGCTGGACCGCCAGATGAAAAGGGTTTTTGATCGTAAGTACCTGTATTTCAGGGGCATTCTGCTCTAAAACGGTGTGCTCCAGACTCAACAAAGTCAAGAGTTGGACGACCTTCGGCGCGTCTGCTCCCAGCTTCTTGAATTTGTCACCACCCGTCCATATAATTAGCACTCACTGCACGAGAGTGCTAACAACTTCGCCGGTTGGCTCGGCCAGCCGGGTTTTCCAAGCGTTCTTCAGTCTCAATCAAGAGAGGAGTATGTATGAACCTTCGTCCTTTGCATGATCGCGTGATCGTCAAGCGTCTGGATCAAGAAACCAAGACCGCGTCGGGCATCGTGATCCCCGAAGCCGCAGCAGAAAAGCCGGATCAGGGCGAAATCCTGGCAGTCGGCCCGGGCAAGCGTGACGACAAGGGCGCAGCAATCGCCCTCGACGTGAAGGTCGGCGACCGCGTTCTGTTCGGCAAGTACGCAGGCCAGACCGTCAAGGTCGACGGCAACGAACTGCTCGTCATGCGCGAAGAAGACATCATGGCCGTGGTGAACAAGTAAGCGCAAAGCCGCTACTTGCCAAGGTTATATCCAAAGAATTCAAGGAGTTAGAAGATGGCAGCTAAAGACGTCGTATTCGGTGATTCCGCCCGTGCCAAGATGGTCGAAGGCGTGAACATCCTCGCGAACGCTGTGAAGGTTACGCTGGGTCCGAAGGGCCGCAACGTGGTCCTGGAACGCAGCTTCGGCGGCCCGACGGTCACGAAGGACGGTGTGTCGGTCGCAAAAGAGATCGAACTGAAGGACAAGCTCCAGAACATGGGCGCGCAAATGGTCAAGGAAGTGGCTTCCAAGACCAGCGACAACGCAGGTGACGGCACCACGACCGCTACGGTTCTGGCTCAGTCCATCGTCCGCGAAGGCATGAAGTACGTTGCATCGGGCATGAACCCGATGGACCTGAAGCGCGGTATCGACAAGGCAGTGGCTGCTGCAATCGAGGAACTGCGCAAGATCAGCAAGCCGTGCACGACCAACAAGGAAATCGCACAAGTCGGCGCGATCTCGGCAAACAGCGACACGTCGATCGGCGAGCGCATTGCTGAAGCCATGGACAAGGTCGGCAAGGAAGGCGTCATTACCGTCGAAGACGGCAAGTCGCTGCAAGACGAGCTGGACGTCGTCGAAGGTATGCAATTCGACCGCGGCTACCTGTCGCCGTACTTCATCAACAACCCGGACAAGCAAGTCGCCGTTCTGGAAAACCCGTTCGTGCTGCTGCACGACAAGAAGGTCTCGAACATTCGTGACCTGCTGCCGGTTCTGGAACAAGTCGCAAAGGCCGGCCGTCCGCTCCTGATCATCGCTGAAGACGTCGAAGGCGAAGCACTGGCAACGCTGGTGGTGAACAACATCCGCGGCATCCTGAAGACCGTTGCTGTGAAGGCTCCGGGCTTCGGCGACCGTCGTAAGGCCATGCTGGAAGACATCGCGATCCTGACCGGCGGCCAGGTCATCGCTGAAGAAACCGGCCTGACGCTCGAAAAGGCAACGCTGGCAGAACTGGGCCAGGCGAAGCGCATCGAAGTGGGCAAGGAAAACACGACGATCATCGACGGCGCTGGCGAAGCTGCGAACATCGAAGCTCGCGTCAAGCAAGTGCGCAAGCAGATCGAAGAAGCGACGTCGGACTACGACCGTGAAAAGCTGCAAGAGCGCGTTGCCAAGCTGGCAGGCGGCGTTGCAGTGATCAAGGTCGGTGCTGCGACCGAAGTCGAAATGAAGGAAAAGAAGGCACGTGTCGAAGACGCACTGCACGCAACGCGCGCAGCTGTGGAAGAAGGCATCGTGGCCGGCGGCGGTGTTGCGCTGATCCGTGCACGTACGGCGATCGCCGGCCTGAAGGGCGCTAACGCCGATCAGGACGCAGGTATCAAGATCGTCCTGCGCGCCATGGAAGAGCCGCTGCGCCAGATCGTCACGAACGGCGGCGAAGAAGCCAGCGTCGTGGTGGCAGCAGTTGCTGCTGGCCAGGGCAACTACGGCTACAACGCAGCAACCGGCGAGTACGTCGACCTGGTTGACGCGGGTGTCGTGGACCCGACGAAGGTGACGCGCACGGCGCTGCAAAACGCAGCATCGGTTGCAGGTCTCCTGCTGACCACCGACGCAGCTGTTTGCGAACTGCCGAAGGAAGATGCACCGATGCCTGGCGGCATGCCCGGCGGCATGGGCGGCATGGGCATGGACATGTAAATTCGTGTCCGCTCCCGGGTGGGTCTCTTCAATGAGGCTCACCCGGGCGTTGATGGAAGAGCGCACCGCGAGGTGCGCAAAGCCAAAGAAAAACCCGCTCAGGCGGGTTTTTCTTTGGCTTTCTGTTTTTTGGGCCGCGTTTGCCGGCTAGGCCGCAAGCGCGAGGCAATGCTCGCGCAAGTATCGGAAGATGCCGGCCACGCTTTCGCCTGGTGTCAAAGTGGCGGTGTCGATCACGAGTTCCGGATCGACGGGCGCTTCATAGGGCGCCGAGATGCCGGTGAACACGGGGATCTCGCCGGCCAGCGCCTTCGCGTAGAGCCCTTTGGGGTCGCGGCGCGTGCAGGTCGCGACGGATGCCGACAGGTACGTCTCGATGAAATTGCCCGCGCCGATGATGTCGCGCGCCATGGCCCGGTCGGCGCGCATCGGCGAAATGAGGGCGGTGATGACGATGAGGCCGGCGTCATTCATCAACTGCGCGACGTGCGCCACGCGGCGGATGTTTTCGTGGCGGTCGTCCGGGTCGAAGCCGAGGTCGCTGCCGAGGCCGTGGCGAACATTGTCGCCGTCGAGCACGTAGCAAGCGTGGCCTTGCGCGACGAGTTGCCGTTCCAGCTCGAAGGCGATCGTCGACTTGCCCGCTCCCGAGAGGCCGGTGAGCCAGATCGTGACCGGCTTCTGGCGGAGAATCCGCATTCTGTCCGCGAGTTTGATGCTGCCGTGGAAGCCTTGTACGAGGCCGCAGGATTGCTCCATTCTCATGTTCCTGAAAGCTTAAACGCAGTGCCAACCGCGACCCTGGACGCCCACGTCGGCAATGGCCGGCGGATAGTGGCCGCCCGAGCCGTTTGCAATCATTTTTGCTACAGAGGTGGACTGGCTCGGCACATTCCGTTCCGAGCGCCCAAGCGGCGAAGCTTGGGCCGCACGAGCCCAAAATCATACATGTTGGCAAACGTTTGCGGCCAGTCGGGCTAAGCGGACGAGCGTGCGGTGGAGAGGGCCAATATATACATGCGCGCTTCCGAGCCGCGTCCGATCAGAGCGACAACCGCTGAGCGAGATATTGCCAGCGGCGTCAGTGCCGGGCTTCCCCGGGCGCTGCATCCTTTCCGCTCGCCGGCGGCGTCTCCTCGTCGCTGCTGCGGGCCCAGAAAAAACGATCCGGCATATATGCACCCATACCCGGTCGGAACGCGCTCTGCACGGCCTGATACAGATACTCCTGAGCCTCGCGGACCGCCTCGGCAGGCTCCTGTCCGTTGGCGAGCAATGCCGCGATCGCCGAACCGAGCGTGTCGGTCAAGCCCATGATGCGGTTGTTACCGCGGTCCCACATGTCCTGACGCAACTGGCCGTCTTCGCTGAAAAGCGTATTGACGAGCCGGTGCGTGCCGGTTTCCGTCGAAAGGATGTATTCGCAGCCGTGCGACAGCAAATGCGAGATCGCCGCGTCGAGGCTCGGCGCTTCGGCGTCGCCGTCCGGCTGCGCAAGCGCGAGCAGGGTGGCGGAATCGGCGACGAGCAGCGTGGTTTGCGGCGCGAGCAGATCGGCGATGGCTTCGCGCAGTTCGTCTGCGGCGAGCACATGTTCGTCGTCGAGCGTGAAGTCGGGGGCGAGAATCAGCGGAATGTCGTCGTAATCCGCTACCACTTCGGCGATCGCGCTCACCACTTCGGCGCGCGTGCAGGCGCCGACCTTGAACGCCGCAATCGGCATGTCCTCGAGCAGCATGCGCGCCTGGGTCGCCACCACTTCGGGATCGAGTCCGTTGACTTCGTCGCAGGTTGCCGAGTCGCGCACGGTGTAGCCGGTGAGCACGGAGGCGCCGTGACAACCCATGCTGGCAAGGGTCATCAGGTCGGCTTGCAGGCCGGAGCCACCGGTGGGGTCGGAAAGGCCGAAGGTGAGGACGATCGGAGGCGTGTCGCTGGGCATGAAGTTTTACAAAGGAGCAGTGTTTTCGGCGCACTCGGTGCGCAATTGGCTCAATTATGCGTCCTAAACCGACGCGAGGGCGTTTTTTCGCATCTGGACGGCTTCGCGCGATACCGCGCGGCCCGGCTGTCGCGCGCCTGTGACCCGGCGCCGCACGCTGCGCCGTTTGACCCATCTTGCATAGCCGAAGACCCTCCGAGACTTGGACTGGGCGTTTGCCATTGCTAGGCATTGGGGCGGCAACACGGTACCATCATGGCTCCCGTTTCCACGGACTTCACGACGCGACACAAGAATGGAATATCAAAGCTGGATGTGCCTGATTTGCGGCTGGATTTACGACGAAGAAGCCGGTTTGCCGGACGAAGGCATTGCGCCGGGCACGCGCTGGGAAGACGTCCCCATCAACTGGACCTGCCCTGAGTGCGGCGCGCGCAAGGAAGACTTCGAGATGGTCCAGATCTGAGGTCCGATGGCGGCCGGCGGCGCGCGGCCGAGGTGTGACACGCGCCGCAGCGAGGACGCCGGAACGCCGGATCGTTGGAACGTCGCCGAACTTGCAGTGTCGCAACGGTAAGCCCACGTTGCATATCTTTTGCGGCGCCCTGGCCGTTCATCATTCGTTAGCGTGCCACGCGTCATCGCAACGTTTTTTGCGTATTTGTCATTGTTCAGTCGCCGGTTCGCGCGTTAGGCGCTCAGTCTGCGCGCGGTGCCAGGCGGCGGCCCGCCGACTTTCCGTCGCCAACTCATGACTCTTCGATCCGCAGCTCCCGTTTCCTTCGACGCCTTGCCCAATCCGCGCGGCGGCGCTGTTCGTCCAGCGGAGCTGGCGCTGGCGGAGGCGCTGCTGGCCTTCGAGCAGCACACCGGCTTGACCACCGCGCTGGTGCGCGTTTCGCACGCGCTGCGCAGCGCCGGCTGGCTCAGCGCCACCCGGTTCGCCGATGTGCTGGTGCGTCTCTCGCCGCTTGCCGCGGGTGATCCAGCCGAGGCCGAAAGCGTGCGGCCGAACTTCGGCGCCGCGTTGCGCGATTTCCGGGCGGCGTTGGAGCGTCACAATCTGCGCGAACTGGCCTGCTCCCCGACGCTCTTCGACCATTACCGCGTCTTGAGCGCCGATCTGGGCGAGCACACGGCGGCCTCCCCCGTGGCTTTCGAAGATCTGGCGCTGACCGCGCGGCCTGTGCCGCCGGTGTCCTTTCATGCGCAGCCGGCCGAGCAACTGGCTCATCTGCGGGCGCGCTATGAACGCGCGCTGCTGCCGGTGCTGCGCTCGCAGCCGGACACGGGCAGTGTGGCGGCGCGCGCGGCCACCGAAGCCGCTCTGGACGAACTCGACGCGGTCTTCAGCGAGCTGACCGGCCCCGATCCCTACGATTTCTGGCGCCTCGCGAAGGCCTGCGCCCGCGCTTTGCGCGTGAGCGGCCGGGCAGCCGGCGAGGCGGACGCCCGCCGTTTCTACGCACGCTGCAATCTCGCGCTCGCGGACCATGCACGCGGCATCGAGCGCGCGCAGCGCTCGCTCGTGCGCGCCACGCTCGCGCTGCTGTGGCGCGACTACGCGCTCTTCGGCGCCGCCGCCGAAGATGCCGACCAGGTCGAGGTGCTGCACGACTACGGCTTGACGGTCGACTGGCACGTCGCGGGCACCCAGGCATCCGAAATGCTGTGGGAGGCGGGCGCGGTCGAGGCGCAATCGTTCAGCGCGCGGACGTCGTTGACACGCGAACTCGGCGTGTTGAGCGTCAATGCGCATGCGTATGAAGATTTTTTGCAGACGGCCGACGCCGCGATCTCGGCGCTCGCCGATCATGCGCGTGCCGCGGACCAGCCGGAAAAGGCCGATCCGAGCGAAGCGCTGCAAGCCGGCGACGCCGCCTACCGGCTCGGATCCGCCGCCTGCGCGCTGGGCCTCGGCCACGTCGCGCTGCTGGCGGATGCGCTCGGGCTCGCGTGGCGCCGTCGGGCGCATGCGGCTGTGTCGACACCTGCGGTGCGCGCGCATGTGATCGTCGACGCCCCTGCGGCGAGCGCGCTGGAGAACGCCGCGGAGGCCTTGCGCGCGACGCTGCACAAGGTGGCGGCGGGTGTGGCGCCGCCGGTGAGCGGCGCGGCGCTGGCTGCACTCACACGGGCGATCGAGCAGGGCGGCGCGTAGCGGGTGCCTGGCGGCGCACCGGCCGGACAGCGCGCCACTGAGGCCCGCCGCGCCGGCCCAACACGCACCGTGGCGAGCCCCGCGTGCGTGATAGAGTGCAACATGATTTGCCGTCGATGGCTCGCGGCACGCTTTCATGATTCGCGTCGCCGCTCCACGCTCAAAGCCCGCCATCCTGCATCGTCTTTGCTAAAATCCGAACTATGTCCAAGAGTACCGATCGCATCAATCTGACCAACCAGTTCCTGATCGCCATGCCTAACATGGCCGATCCGACGTTTTCCGGAACGGTGGTCTACCTTTGCGATCACAGTGAGCGCGGCGCGCTCGGCCTCGTGATCAACCGGCCGACCGACATCGACCTGCAAGCGCTCTTCAGTCGCATCGACCTCAAGCTCGAAATCGAGCCTCTCCTCCATGTTCCCGTGTATTTCGGCGGTCCGGTGCAGACCGAGCGCGGCTTCGTGCTGCACGATCCGAAAGACGGCAATTCGTACACGTCGTCCATGTCGGTGCCGGGCGGGCTCGAAATGACCACGTCGAAAGACGTGCTCGAGGCGGTCGCGAGCGGCACCGGGCCGGAGCGCTTCCTGCTCACGCTCGGTCACGCCGGTTGGGGCGCGGGCCAGCTCGAAGAAGAGATTTCGAAAAACGGCTGGCTGACGGTCGAGGCCGACCCGAAAATCGTCTTCGACGTGCCCGCCGAAGAGCGCTTCGAGGCTGCGCTTGCGCTGCTCGGCGTCTCGCTGTCCATGCTGTCGGGCGAGGCTGGGCACGCATGAGAGGCGCCGCATGAGCCTGCCGGGCGGACGCGAGGCGACGCTGCTTGCGTTCGACTACGGTGAAAAGCGCATCGGCGTCGCGGTCGGCAATTCGCTGACCCGGAGCGCGCGGGCGCTCGTCGTCGTGCAGAATCGCAGCCGCGAATATCGCTTTGCCGAGCTCGGCAAGCTGATCGCGCAATGGAAGCCCGACGCGCTAGTCGTCGGCTTGCCGATGCATCCGGACGGCACGCCGCACGAAATGACGCAGCTCGCCAAGCGCTTCGGCAATCAGTTGAACGGCCGTTTCAATCTACCGGTGACGTGGGTCGACGAGCGCTACTCGTCGGTCGAGGCCGAGGCGACGCTACGCGCCAACAAGGGCCGCGCCGACATGCTCGACGCTGAAGCGGCCAGCGTCATCCTTCAGCAATATCTTGACGGACTTTCCGACAACCATGAGTTCCATTGACGCCGAAGCGCTCTACCGCGCGCTGCTCGACCAGATTCGCGCCGCCTACGGCGACAAGCTCGGTGCGAGCGAAGGCGCCGAGGGCGCCGTGCTGGCCGGCATCCACAGCGGCGGCGCGTGGCTCGCCGAGCGCCTTGCGCGCGATCTGAATCTGGCGAGCTTCGGCGTCGTCAATGTCGCGCTGCATCGCGACGACTACGCGAAGAAGGGTTTGCACTCGCAGGCGAGCCCTACCTCGCTGCCATTTTCGGTCGACGGCCGGCGCATCGTGCTCGTCGACGACGTGCTGTACACCGGCCGCACGATTCGCGCGGCGCTCAATGAACTGTACGACTACGGCCGCCCGGCGGCGGTCGAACTGGCGGTGCTCGCCGATCGCGGCGGGCGCGAGCTGCCGGTGGCGGCGCGCTTCGTCGGCGGCGTGGTGGACGTGCCCGCGGACGCGACGCTCGTGCTCGCCCGCGACGAAACCAGCGGCGCGGGCGAGCCGCGTTTCACGTTCCATACCGAAGCACGGGTTGATTGAGCGGCGTCTGCGCGTCTTCGAGCGCGGCTCTGGCGCCGATCCTCAACCCGCTTAGCGGACGCGCGTCACCGAGCACAAGAACTGGAACACAAGCACACCCGACACAAGAGCCCGCACGAAAGCCGAGCAGGAAAGCCGAGCACAAGCGCGCCAACGCGCAGTTCGCCCAGCCCACACGTTGAAGCCCGTATTTGCAAGCAGGTACACCATGAACACCGCCACCCAGGCTCCGCAGGATTCCGCTGATAGCGCCACCGAGCGCTTCCGCTATGGCTTCCTGAAGGGCAACCCGCAGCTCACGAAAAACGGCGAGCTCAAACATCTGTTGTCGATCGAGGGTTTGCCAAAGGCGATCGTCAATCATATTCTCGACACCGCAAGCCAGTTCGTCAGCGTGACGGACCGCGAGGTCAAGAAGGTGCCGCTGTTGCGCGGCAAGTCGGTCTTCAACCTGTTCTTCGAGAACTCGACGCGCACGCGCACCACGTTCGAGATTGCGGCCACGCGTTTGTCGGCGGACGTGCTGAATCTGAACATCAACGCGTCGTCGACGAGCAAGGGCGAATCGTTGCTCGATACGATCAACAATCTGTCAGCCATGCATGCCGACATGTTCGTCGTGCGCCACGCGTCGAGCGGCGCGCCCTATCTGATCGCCCAGCACTGCGCGCCGCACGTGCATGTGATCAATGCCGGCGACGGCCGTCATGCGCACCCCACGCAGGGGCTGCTCGACATGTACACGATCCGCCACTACAAGAAGGACTTCACGAATCTGCGTGTGGCGATTGTCGGCGACATTCTGCATTCGCGCGTGGCGCGCTCGGACATTCACGCGCTGACCACGCTCGGCGTGCCGGAAGTGCGCGCGATCGGGCCGCGCACGCTGCTGCCGGGCGGCCTCGAACAGATGGGCGTGCGCGTGTTCCACAATCTCGACGAAGGTCTGAAGGACGTCGACGTGATCATCATGCTGCGTCTGCAGAACGAGCGGATGAGCGGCGCGCTGTTGCCCTCGGCGCAGGAATACTTCAAAAGCTGGGGGCTGACGCCCGAGCGGCTCGCGCTCGCCAAGCCCGACGCGATTGTGATGCACCCCGGCCCGATGAACCGCGGCGTGGAAATCGACTCGCAGGTCGCGGACGGTCCGCAATCGGTGATCCTGAATCAGGTGACGTTCGGCATCGCCGTGCGCATGGCGGTGATGGGGATTGTCGCGGGCAATAACGACTGATCCGCGGCTTACCTCAGCGCGCGGCACGAGCCACGCATCCGCGGCAAACCACGCAGAATCTGGCCACGAACCGGCTGAAACACTAAGGCAGCGAATGAAGATCCACATTCAAGGCGGCACGCTGATCGATCCGGCAGCGGGCACCGAACAGCAGCAGGACATTTTTATCGACGCCGGCAAGATCGTCGCGCTCGGCAACGCGCCCGCCGGTTTCGAGGCGACGCAAACCCTCGACGCACGCGGCCTGCACATCGCGCCCGGCCTCGTCGACCTGTCCGCGCGGCTGCGCGAGCCGGGCTACGAACACAAGGCCACGCTCGAATCGGAAATGGCGGCGGCGCTGGCGGGCGGCGTGACGAGCCTCGTGTGTCCGCCGGACACCGACCCGACGCTCGACGAACCCGGTCTCGTCGAAATGCTCAAGTTCCGCGCGCGCAATCTCGATCAGGCGCACGTGTATCCGCTTGGCGCGTTGACGGTCGGGCTCAAAGGCCAGGTCATCACCGAAATGGTGGAGTTGACGGAAGCGGGCTGCATCGGCTTTTCGCAAGCCGACGCGCCGGTGGTCGACACGCAGGTGCTGATGCGCGCGCTGCAATACGCCAAGACCTATGGCTTCACGGTCTGGCTGCGTCCCGTGGACGCGTATCTCGGCAAAGGCGGCGTCGCCGCGAGCGGCGCGCTTGCGTCCCGGCTCGGCCTTTCCGGCGTGCCGGTTGCGGCTGAAACCATCGCGCTGCATACGATTTTCGAGCTCGTACGCGTGACGGGCGCGCGGGTGCACCTGTCGCATGTGTCGTCGGCGGCGGGCATCGCGCTCGTGCGCGCCGCGAAGGCCGAGGGTCTGCCGGTGTCGTGCGACGTCACGGTGAATCACGTGCATCTGATCGACCTCGACATCGGCTACTTCGACGCGCAGTTCCGGCTCGACCCGCCGCTGCGCCAGCAGCGCGATCGCGAAGCGATCCGCGCGGGGCTCGTCGACGGCACGATCGACGCCATCTGCTCGGATCACACGCCCGTCGACGACGACGAAAAGCTGCTGCCGTTCGCCGAGGCCACGCCGGGTGCGACCGGCCTCGAGCTGTTCCTCTCGCTGACGGTGAAGTGGGCCGACGAAGCCGGCTTGCCGCTCGCCAAGGCGCTGAACCGCATTACGGCAGCACCGGCGCAAGTGCTGAATCTCGACGCGGCCGGCCGCGTCGCTGTCGGCAGCGTGGCTGACCTGTGCGTGTTCGACCGCCATGCGCATTGGCGCGTCGAGCCGCGCGCGCTGAAGAGCCAGGGACATAACACGCCGTTCCTCGGTTACGAACTGCCGGCGCGCGTGCGCGCGACCATCGTGTCTGGTCGCGTCGCGTTCGAGCAAGGCTGAGCGCCACGGCTCGATTCACGGCGCCGCGCATGGATCCACATCGACCCGCATCGGCCCGGCATCGAGCCCGCATTGACCTGACAGGAAAAGCTCCGACCATGAAGCTCGCGTTACGCAAAGCCCGTCTCATCGCGCATCTGCTGCACGGCATGTGGATCGTTGCCACGCGTTTCCCGAAAGCCGATGCAAACCGCCGTCACGCGCTCAATCGCGCATGGTCGCTGAAAATGCTGCGCCTGTGCGGCATGCGCCTTGTTGTGCATAACGACGGCGCGCGGCTCGACCGCGGCGCGCTCGTGGTGGCCAATCATATTTCGTGGATCGACATCTACGTGATCAATGCGTGGCGGCCGACGCCGTTCGTGTCCAAGGCGGAAATCCGCCAATGGCCCCTGGTCGGCTGGCTCGCGCAGCAGCTGGATACGGTGTTCATCCAGCGCGAAAAGCGCAGCGACGCGAAGCGGATCATGCACGAATTGTCCGATCGGCTGGGCGCTGGCGAATTGATGTGCGTGTTCCCGGAGGGCAC
This sequence comes from Paraburkholderia phenoliruptrix, assembly GCF_047325075.1. Taxonomy (NCBI): domain Bacteria; kingdom Pseudomonadati; phylum Pseudomonadota; class Betaproteobacteria; order Burkholderiales; family Burkholderiaceae; genus Paraburkholderia; species Paraburkholderia phenoliruptrix. Next base: position 3,754,559 of record NZ_CP168531.1, on the reverse strand, counting down.
GACGTCGAACGGTCTCGCGCTGCTGCCGTTTCACGCAAACATGTTCCAGGCGGCGGTCTCGGCGTCCGTGCCGGTGCAGCCGCTGTGCATCATGTATGAGGACGCGCAGGGCCGGCAGTCTACGGCGCCGGCCTATATCGACGATCTGTCGCTCGCCGACTCGTTGAATCTGCTGCTGCGCGGCGGACCGTTGACCGCTCATGTCTACGTGTGCGGGCCGCTCGCGCCCGGCGCGGACCGGCGCGCGTTGGCCGCGGAAGCGCAGGGCGTGATTGCGGCGGCGCTGCGCGAAATGCAGGGCGGCACGGCGGCGAGCGGCGCGCTGGTCGTGGAGCAGATGGACGCGTCGCCGGCCAGCGAGACGCTTGTCGAACCGGTCGACCAATCGGGCCGTTCGCCGAGCGTCTGAGCGTCTGGCCTTCTTCAGACAGCGGAGTTAATTCCCGCCGCGCGCGCGGCAGTTGTCGCATTCCACCTGAGTCAACGTGCGCTCCGCGGGATTGTCCGCGAGCCGGACCGCCGACAGTTTTTCGCCCCAGACGCAGCCCGAGTCGAGCCCGATCAGGTTGTCGCGCAACATCAAGCCGAGCGCGGCCCAATGGCCGAACACCACGGTCACGTCGGCGGTCTTGCGCCACGGCACGTCGAACCACGGCATGCAGCCCGGCGGCGCGGCGTTCAGGCCGCCGCTGCTGCTGAAGTCCATCGCGCCTTCGGCATTGCAAAAGCGAACGCGCGTCAACGCGCTGCACGTCACGCGCAGCCGCTCGATGCCCTTCAGGCTCGGCGTCCATAAGCTCGGTTCGTTGCCGTACAGGCCCGCCAGCGTTTCTTTCCAGTTGGGCGCGCGCAGGGCACGCTGGAGTTCGTCGGCGAGTTCGAGGGTCAGGTTCACGTCCCATTGCGGCACCACGCCCGCGTGCACCATCAGCATGCCGTTTTCGTAATGCGCGATCGGGCGATGGCGCACCCATTCGAGCAGGTCCGCGGCGTCGGGCGCTGAGAGAATTTCGTCGATCGTGTCGCCTTTTTTCGACTTGCGAATGCCCGCAGACACCGACAGCAGATGCAGGTCATGGTTGCCGAGCACCGGCACCGCACGCTCGCCGAGCGCGATGATGTCGCGCAGCGTGGCCAGCGATTCGGCGCCGCGGTTGATCAGATCGCCCGCGAACCACAGCGGCGTGCCGGCAGGCGGCGCGGCCTTGGCGAGCAGTCGCTGGAACGGCGTGCGGCAGCCTTGCAGATCGCCGAACGCGAGAGGTGCCGGGCGTTGCGGCGAGTTGAGGGAGGCGGATGAAGGCGCGGTGGACGGTGTCATCGACAGAATTGGGGCGGTTCGATACACGCGGCGGCGCACGTCGCGTGCCGCGTTGGGGCGGTGCAGCAAAAGAGCGTGACATAATAGCCCGTTTGCAGCGCCCGCATCGCGCCATGCCAACGTGGCGGCGCGTGAGGCGTTCGCGCGGCGGTCCAGAGTGAACGACCGGCGCAATATTGCATCACAGCAGGATGATCCTCGTGAACGGAGAAAGCATGTCGTCTTTCCATGCGAAGCAACCCGTCCGCACGCTCGTCACCGGGGCGAGCGGCTTTACCGGCCGCTATCTGGTGGACAATCTGCTCGATCGCGGCCATACCGTGATCGAAACATTCGCCGGCCGCGACGAAGGCGAAACGCCCACGCGCCTGAGGCTCGACATTACGTCGCCGGAAAACTGCCGGCGCGTCATTGAAGCCGTGCGGCCGGATTACATCGTGCATCTTGCTGCGATCAGCTTTGTCGGCCACGACGATCCGCTCGACTTTTACCGCGTCAACGTGATCGGCACGCTGAACCTGCTCGAGGCCTGCGCCGCGACGGGCCACACGCCGCGCAAGGTGCTGATTGCGAGCAGCGCGAACGTGTACGGCAACGTGACGAGCGATGCGATCGACGAAACGTTCCCGCTCACGCCGGTCAATCACTACGCTGCCAGCAAGGCGGCCATGGAAACGATGGTGCACACGTGGTTCGACCGGCTGCCTATCCTGATCGTGCGGCCCTTCAACTACACGGGCCGCGGCCAGGCGTCGAACTTCCTCGTGCCGAAGATCGTCGAGCATTTCGCGCGCCGGGAGCCGTCCATCGAGTTGGGCAATATCGACGTCGCGCGTGATTTCTCCGACGTGCGTTATGTGGCGCGCGCTTACGAAGCGTTGCTGGATTCCGATGCGACGGCGGAGACGGTGAACGTCTGCACGGGCACGCCCTATACGCTGCGCGAGATCCTGTCCGCCGCCAGCGATCTGACGGGGCATAAGCTGCAAGTGCATGTGAATCCCGCCTTCGTCCGGCAGACCGATGTGAAGGTCCTCGCCGGCTCGCCCGCGAAGCTGCGCTCGCTGGTGCCGGAGGTGCGGGCTATTCCGTTCATCGATACGCTGCGCTGGATGCTCGCGGCCTGAGGCGCGGCGGCGGGCGCTTTTGCCTGTCGCGTCTTCATTCCTTCCCTTGGCGCGGGCAGCGGCGGCGAGCCGCGCCCGCGAACCTGTCATTTCCCCTCCTACGGGGCCTTTCCCGTCGGCGCCGCGGGCGGGCCGGAAGCTGGATCTCTGCGCCGTCTGACGCCTTTTCGAACGGGCGTCTGCGATCCATTGCGCATGAAGCGCTCGCCTGCAAATCGGCAAATTGCACCCGAAAACGGAATTGTCAAGCTGTTTCAAGTTGTTAGGGTTCTAGTTTTTGTTCCGTGCGGCTTTATAATCTCAGGTTCATAAGATTGGCGTCTGAGCGTCTGCGTGCCGTGCGCAAGCCGCGCGCGCCGAAATAATCGGACTTCACAACGCGTGGCGAGCGGGTCGGCAGAGCAATGCCGGGGCTGCCGCCGACATCTGGAAGGGAATTTCATGATTCTGGTAACGGGCGGTGCCGGCTTTATCGGCGCCAATTTCGTGCTCGACTGGCTGAACACGTCGGACGAAGCGGTGCTGAATGTTGACAAGCTGACCTATGCCGGCAATCTCGGCACGCTCAAGTCGCAGCAGGGCAATCCGAAGCATGTGTTCGTGCGCGCGGACATTTGCGACCGCGCCGCTATGGACGCGCTCTTTGCCGAGCACAAGCCGCGCGCCGTGCTGCACTTCGCCGCTGAAAGCCACGTGGACCGCTCGATTCACGGCCCGGCCGATTTCGTGCAAACCAATGTGGTCGGCACGTTCACGCTGCTGGAAGCCGCACGAACCTACTGGAATACGCTCGGCGAAGCCGAGAAGGCCGCGTTCCGCTTCCTGCATGTCTCGACCGACGAAGTCTTCGGCTCGCTTTCCGCGACCGATCCGCAATTCTCCGAAACCACGCCGTACGCGCCGAATAGCCCGTACTCGGCAACCAAGGCGGGTTCGGATCACCTGGTGCGCGCATACCATCACACGTACGGCCTGCCGGTGCTCACCACGAACTGCTCGAACAACTACGGTCCGTACCAGTTCCCCGAAAAGCTGATTCCGCTGATGATCTCAAACGCACTTGGCGGCAAGCCGCTGCCGGTGTACGGCGACGGTCAGAACGTGCGTGACTGGCTGTATGTGGGCGACCATTGCAGCGCAATCCGCGAAGTGCTCGCGCGCGGCGTGCCGGGCGAGACGTACAACGTGGGCGGCTGGAACGAGAAGAAGAACCTCGAAGTCGTGCACACGCTGTGCGATCTGCTCGACAAGTTGCAGCCTAAGGCAGGCGGTTCCTACCGCGATCAGATCACTTACGTGAAGGATCGCCCGGGCCACGACCGACGTTATGCAATCGACGCGCGCAAACTCGAGCGTGAGCTCGGCTGGAAGCCGGCGGAGACGTTCGAGACGGGTCTGGCCAAGACGGTTCAGTGGTATCTGGATAATCAGGCGTGGTCTGACGAAGTGGCTTCCGGCGAGTATCGGAAGTGGGTTGAGACCAACTACGCGCAGCGCGCGTAAGGGCACGGCCATGGCGCGCAAAGGCATTATTCTCGCGGGCGGCTCGGGCACGCGGCTCTATCCGATCACGCATGTCGTCTCCAAGCAGCTGCTGCCGGTTTACGACAAGCCGATGATCTACTACCCGCTCTCCACGCTGATGGTGGCGGGCATTCGCGACGTGCTGATTATCTCCACTCCGCAGGACACGCCGCGCTTCGAAGCCATGCTCGGCGACGGCAGCCAGTGGGGCATGAACATTCAGTACGCGGTTCAGCCTTCGCCGGATGGCCTCGCGCAGGCGTTCATTATCGGGCGTGAGTTCGTGGGCAATGATCCGTCGGCGCTCATTCTCGGCGACAACATTTTCTACGGCCACGACCTCGCGAAGCAGCTGGAGCGCGCGAACAATCAGGCCGAAGGCGCGACCGTGTTCGCTTACCACGTGCACGATCCGGAGCGCTACGGCGTGGTCGAGTTCGACCAGCAGTTCCGTGCATTGTCGATCGAGGAAAAGCCCGCCAAACCGCGTTCGAATTATGCGGTCACGGGTCTGTACTTCTACGACAAGCAGGTCTGCGACATCGCGGCGGACATCAAGCCGTCGCCGCGCGGCGAGCTGGAAATTACCGACGTCAATTCGCGGTATCTGGCCAACGCCGCGCTGAATGTCGAGATCATGGGACGCGGCTATGCGTGGCTCGACACGGGCACGCATGATTCGCTGATCGAAGCCGCCACCTTCATCGCGACCTTGCAGAAGCGCCAGGGTCTCGTGGTTGCCTGTCCCGAGGAAATCGCGTACCGCCAGCACTGGATCGGCGCCGAGCAGTTGCTCGAACTCGCCGCGCCGCTCGCGAAGAACGCCTACGGCAAGTATCTGCAAAACATTCTTACGGACCAAGTTGCATGGCCATCCAAGTAACCGCTACGGCGCTGCCTGAAGTCAAGATCATCGAGCCGAAGGTATTCGGCGATGCGCGCGGCTATTTCTACGAGAGCTTTAACGCCGTGGAATTCGCGGAGCACGTCGAGGCCGGCGTGACGTTCGTGCAGGACAATCATTCGCGCTCGGCGAAGGGCGTGCTGCGGGGTTTGCACTATCAGATCCAGCATGCGCAGGGGAAACTCGTGCGCGTGGTTGAGGGTGAAGTGTTCGACGTTGCCGTGGATATCCGCAAGAGTTCGCCGAATTTTGGGAAGTGGGTGGGCGTGACGCTGTCGGTGGAGAATCATCGGCAGTTGTGGGTGCCGCCCGGTTTCGCGCATGGTTTTGTGGTGCTGTCTGAATCCGCGCAGTTCCTTTATAAGACAACCGACTACTGGTTTCCGGAGCACGAACGCAGCATTGTGTGGAACGATCCGGAGATTGGTATCGAGTGGCCGATTGATTTCGAGCCGCTGCTGGCGGCGAAGGATGCGACGGGAAAGCGGTTGGGTGACGCCGAAGTCTACGCATAAGGGGTCGCGGCATGAGCGCACACGAAGGCAAGCGGACAATTCTCGTCACGGGTGTCAACGGTCAGGTTGGCTATGAACTCGCGCGCACCCTGCAAGGGCTCGGGCGCGTCGTCGCGGTGGATCGGTCGACGCTGGACCTCGCGAACCTCGATCAGATCCGCGCGGTGGTTCGCGATGTAAAGCCCGCGCTGATCGTCAATCCCGCCGCCTACACGGCGGTCGAGAAGGCGGAACAGGAACCCGAGCTTGCCATGCGCATCAACGGCGAAGCACCGGGCGTGCTCGCCGAAGAAGCAAAGAAGCTGGGTGCGGCGTTGATCCACTATTCGACAGACTATGTGTTCGACGGCGAGAAGCAGGATGCTTATGTCGAAAGCGATCCTACCAATCCGCAGAACGCGTATGGCCGCACCAAGCTGGCAGGGGAACGGGCCATCGCGGCCACTGGCGTCGATCACCTGGTGCTGCGCACCAGCTGGGTCTACGGCACGCGCGGCAAAAACTTTTTGCTCACCATGCTGCGCCTCGGCGCTGATCGACCTGAGCTGAAGGTCGTCGCAGACCAGTTCGGTGCGCCCACCTGGTGCAACACGATTGCGACACTCACTGCGCATATCGCGGCGCAGTCGTTTGCGGCCCCCGACGCGAACTCGTGGTGGCAGGAGCGCTCCGGCGTTTATCACCTATGCGCCGCCGACTCCACGTCCTGGCACGGGTTTGCATCCGCTATTTTCGAGCTTGCAGATTTGCCGAATCGACCCAGTGCGTTGCCGATCCCCGCAGCGGAGTATCCGACTCCGGCGAAGCGCCCGTCCAATTCGCGCATGTCGAACGCAAAGCTCGCTCAGGTATTCGGACTCGCAGCGCCGCATTGGCGCGAAGCACTGAGGTTGTGCCTGACGGACGGGTTCCCAAAGTCGCCCGCCGCGCGCGTTTAAGTACGTTATCCGCGACAGCCGGCGCAACTTACGCGAATGCGAGGCTCCTACCTGTTGTCCGGCGGGCGTGTTGCCCGGGCCGCGTGGGCTGACGATGCTGAAAGGGGGCAAGGGTAGAATGTTGATGTCCCTTGACGCGTGCTCTGCTCACGGCAACCGCACTGCGCTTTTTCATGCCGTGGCGCGAAACGCGTGAAACGCCGCAACAAGACATGCCGCTCACATTGCCTGCCCTGTGCATTGTGTCGGTTTCCGCTGACTGCGGTGGCGCAAACTTCGGCGCATGCGCGCCAAGAAGCGGTCAAGTCATAAATTCGGTACTGAAGGGGAGCCTGTGAGTTTGTTGCCGATTATTCTGTGTGGCGGGGCGGGTTCAAGACTTTGGCCGGTCTCGCGCGAGTCGCACCCCAAGCCGTTCATCCGTCTCGCGGATGGCGAGAGCCTTTTGCAGAAAGCTTTTCTGCGCGCCGTCGCGTTGGCCGGCGTGAAGGAAGTGCTGACGGTAACCAATCGAGAGCTGTTCTTCAAAACGGAAGACGACTTTCGCGAAGTGAACAAGAAGGGCAACGCAACCTCGTTCATTCTCGAGCCGTTTGGCCGTAACACGGCAGCTGCTGTCGCGACGGCGGCGCTGCATACGGCGAAAGCGCACGGCGATCAAACGGTCATGCTGGTGCTGGCCGCCGACCATTTGATTGCCGATCAGGCAGCATTCGCCAAAGCCGTGGTGGCAGCGCAAAAGCTTGCTGAGGCCGGCAAGGTGGTTACGTTTGGCGTGCAGCCTCAGACGCCCGAGACCGGATATGGCTATATCGAGGCCGATGGCGAGAAGGTCGTGCGCTTTGTCGAAAAACCGTCGCTTGAGAAAGCGTGCGAGTATCTCGCGTCCGGCAAGTTCCTGTGGAACTCGGGCATGTTTTGTTTCACCGCGCGCACGATCCTCAAGGAGATGCAGCAGCACTGCCCCGAGATACTGGCTGCCGCAGCGGAGTGCATGAAGATATCGCCGTCGGCGCAAGGCCCGGACGGCGCCGCGCAAATCCGGCTCGAACCAGGCTGTTTCGGCGCGGTGCCCGACGTCTCGTTCGACTACGCGGTGATGGAGAAGTGTGCGCATGCTGCCGTGGTGCGTTGCGATATCGGCTGGACCGACGTCGGTTCCTGGACGGCGCTGAGCGATCTTTCGCCGCCAGACGCGAGCGGCAACCGTGTGGAAGGCGAGGCGCTGCTCTTCGACGTGAAGAACTGCTACTTGCGCGGGGGCGATCGTCTGATCGGCGCAGTCGGCGTCGAGAATCTGATCGTCATCGACACGCCGGACGCGCTGCTGCTCGCAAGCAAAGATCGCGCGCAGGACGTGAAGCAGATCTTCGCGGAACTGAAGGCGCGTGGTCACGAAGCATACAAGGTGCATCGCACGGTGCACCGGCCTTGGGGCACTTACTCCGTGCTCGAGGAAGGCCCGCGCTTCAAGATCAAGCGCATCGAAGTGAAACCCGGGGCGAGCCTCAGCTTGCAGATGCATCACCACCGCAACGAACACTGGGTCGTGGTGAGCGGCATGGCCAAGGTCGTCAACGGGGAGAAGGAATTCTTTGTGTCGACCAACGAGTCCACCTATATTCCGGCGGGTCACAAACACCGCCTCGAAAATCCGGGAGTCGTCGAGCTCGTGATGATCGAAGTACAAAGCGGCGAATATCTGGGTGAAGACGATATCGTCCGCTTTGAAGACATTTACGGACGTACTTGAGATGGACATCACTTTTATCAACGACAGTAGTGAAGATCTGACGCGGCATACGCAGAACGACGATCTGATCGTCGGCATGAAGTCCGTGCGGGTGTGGGGCACACTCGGCTGGCATGACATCCGTCAGCGCTATCGCCGCTCCGTGCTGGGGCCGTTCTGGTTTACGTTGAGCACGATCATCATGGTGGTCGTGCTTGGTGCACTCTATTCCACGCTTTTGCATCAGGAGATCTCTGACTACCTCCCGTACCTCGCGGTCGGTCTCGTTGTGTGGGCCTATCTCGCTTCCGTCGCCAATGAAGGCTGTCTGGCGTTCATTGGCGCTGCTTATCTGATCAAGCAGATCCGATTGCCGCTTACTGTGCATGTATGTCGGATCGCCTGGCGCAACTTCGTGATCCTGTTGCACAGCCTGCCGGTGGTTGTAGTGTTGCTGTTCGCTTTCGGGCGCTGGCCCGGCTGGGAATTTTTGCTCGTGCCGTTCGCGCTGGGCATTCTGCTGCTGCATGGCGTGTGGCTCGGCGTCACACTGGGCGTGTTGTGCGCCCGCTTTCGGGACATTCCACCAATCGTCACCAATCTGATTCAGGTCGTGTTCTTTTTCACGCCGGTCATGTGGTCGCCGGAAATTCTCAAGGAACGCGGCTGGGTCGCCGACTACAACCCGCTTTACCACCTCATTGAAACCGTCCGCGCGCCGCTCACCGGGCGCCCGACGCATTGGGAGTCGTGGGCCTGGTCTATCGGCCTGTTGATCGTCGGCTTTGCATTTGCACAATTGCTGATGAAGCGTTTCCGTAATCGCGTTCCTTACTGGCTTTGATATTGTGAGTTCTTCCTCAATCGTCGCTCGTAACATCTCCGTCGAATTTCCGATCTACGAGAACTCGCATCGCTCGCTAAAAAAAGCGGTGCTCAACCTCACGACGGGTGGCCGCATCGGTCAGGACGCAGGGCGCCATGCGATCGTCAAGGCGATCGACGACCTCTCCTTCAGCTTTACGGAAGGCGATCGTGTGGGCCTCGTCGGTCACAACGGCTCGGGCAAGACCACGCTTTTGCGCACGCTGTCCGGCGTCTACGCGCCGGTGCGCGGCGAGTTGAAAGTGCACGGCAAGATCGCGTCGCTGCTCGATGTTTCGATGGGTCTGGATCCTGACGCCACTGGCTTCGAAAACATTTATTTGCGCGGCATTCTGGACGGCCTGAAGCCAGCCCGCATCCGCAGCAAGATTGACGAGATCGCGGATTTCAGCGAACTCGGCGACTACCTGAACCTGCCGGTGCGCACGTATTCGAGCGGCATGATGTTGCGCCTCGCGTTCGCTATTTCGACGAGCGTGGAAGCCGACATCCTCATCATGGACGAGTGGCTGAGCGTGGGTGACGCCGAGTTCAGCATCAAGGCGGCAGAGCGTCTGGAAAGTCTTGTCGGCAAGGCGTCGGTGCTGGTCGTCGCGTCACACGATCCGTCGCTCGTGGCACGCGTGTGCAATCGCAAGATTTCGATGGAGCACGGCCGGATGATCGCGGATGAACCCGTGGCTCCGCCGGTCGAGAGCGAGGGGCCGCTCGTCAGCCACACCGCGCAGTTGCCGCATTGACGCTTGGCCAAGAACCGGCTTTGCGGCTGTAGCGGGTCGTCGAGGGTTCTCCGCCGCTGCGTCGCATACCACGAGTCAGAGAACGCGGAGCGCGCGAGGGGCTCAACGTCCGCGCGTCCCCATTTCGGGCAGAGCATCGCGCTCAATCTAATTCATGCCGCTCAGCGCCAGCGAAACTCTCGCGGCGCATCCGGCGGCAGTAGTCAGGCGCAAGAGAGGCGCAACAAGGTTCGAAATCATGCGAGCTAACCATCCATTCCTGCGTTATTCCGAATCCCTCTTCGTACGTCAGCCGTTTCGCACGCTAAAGGGTTTTGCGGGCGGGTACATCGCCTATCCGATTGCCGAGAGTCGCGAAAAGCGCAGCGTGCGCCCGAAGATGCAGGAACTGCGCGAGCATTACAGGCTTCCCATGCCGCATCGCCGGCGTATCGCCTTGGAACGCCTTGTGGGCATGCTCGAATTCGCTGGCGCCAATGTGCCGTATTACCACGACCTGTTCAAGGCAAAGCAGTTCGACCCGGCGAGGGTCAAGCAGGATCCGCGCTATCTCGAAGAGCTTCCGTATCTGACAAAGGACATCATCCGCGAACAGGGCCCCCGGCTTCTATCCGGGCCGCTCGAGGCGGGCAGGCATCACGCGTGCAAGACCGGCGGCTCGACCGGTTTGTCGACCACGATCTACTACGATCAGGAGGGAGCCGATTATTCCTCAGCGGTGACGAATTACTGTCGCGAGCGCATCGGCAAACTGCGCCATCGGTCGGAGCTTCACTTTGCCTGCCGATTCCCCGACCAGGCGATTCCCGAATGGCCGTCGCGCGAAGATTTCAAATGCTTTGCGATGAACCGCAGCAATATCTTCTTCGACCGCATCGACGATCAGGGTCTGGAGGAAATGTGGCGCACATTGAAGCGGCGCAAGCCGTACCTCGCGCATTCGCATCCTTCCACGATGTACGCGCTCGCCTGCTATGTGCAGCGCAAATATGGCGGCGGCAAGGCATTTCAGGTGTTCGAGTCGAGCGGAGAATTGCTTGAGCCACATGCGCGCGAAATGATCGCGTCGGCGCTGCGCTGTCGCGTGATCGACCGTTACGGCCTCGCCGAACTTGGCGTCATGGCCTATGAACTGGACGGTCACGAGGGCGGCTTCCAGATTCTCGAATCCGAAGGATGGCCGGAAAGCCGGGTCTCCGAGGGCAATCCGGACGGTACGCACGAACTTGTGTTCACGGGCTTTCGCAACAAGCTCATGCCGCTCATCCGCTATGCGACGGGCGACAATGCGCGCGTGCAGGAAACGGAGAAGGGATTTTTTCTGACTGATGTGGTGGGCCGCATTCATGACGTCGTGCCGATCAACGGTGTCGCGCATCCTACGCACCATATTCAGGACATGCTGGATCATCGCGTTGGCGGCATTCAAGAGTTTCAGATCGATCTCCGTACTTCGCCGCCTACGTTGCGAATCGTGCTGGAACCCCACGCGAATGCAGAAGAAACGACCGCCAAACTGCGGCATTTCTGGCAGGACGCGTTCACGATCGCCTATGTTGGGCATGACGATTTCGTGCGCGTCGGCAGCCGCGCTAAATTCCGTCATGTGGTGACGGCATGATCGGCGTTCTTTCGTCCAACGCGTCCGCTGTGGCCGGCCGCTTGGCGCTGGCAGCCGTGCAGCGTTCGGTCAGTGCAAGCCAGGTGCAGCCCATTTCGCGCAGCATGTTGCGCGAGATGGCGCCTGACATTGTGGTGGCCGTGGACACCCCCGACGGTTGGAGCGCCGACCTGATCGCGTGGTTGCGCGCCCGTCCTCGCAAGCTCCTGGTGTTCGGCAATGTGCCGATCGCGCTCGCCGATTATCTCGGCTATCAACGAGCAGATTTCAACGCCGATCTTGCCGCTACAAGCTGCAGCGAACCCGCACCGTCGGGCGAAACGCGCGAGAGCGCGGCGGCTGTGCGCTACGGTGCACTGGCGCACACGATCGGCGGCAGCACGTGGCATCGTCCGTTCGAGCGTTTCGATTTCGCCGACGAGTGGAACAATCTGGGTTTCGGCGCGATCCGTGGCGACGGCTCGATCTGGGCGGTCGGCAAGCCGGTGCAGGTGCCTGCCGAGGCTGAGATTGCAGCGGTCTGCGTGGGCCGTGAGCGGCAGTTTTCATACGCTGCGCTGTCGGATGCAGACGCGTCGAGCGTGTTGTGGTTTAACCGGCCGGTTGGTCCCTGTGATTCGTTCGAATGGCGCCTGGTCGAGAACTTTCTTTCGGGCTATCGGGCGCAGGACCTGCTGCCCTGTCAGCCGGTGCTGAGCGAACTGCCTTGCGGCTACGACGCGGCGATTACTTCGCGCCTTGACTGCGATGAAGGTGTTGAATCCGCACGTCCGCTCTGGCAGGCATATCAACGTCTGAGCGTGCCGTTCACGCTCGCCGTCCATACGCAAAACCTGAACCGGCCGGAGCAGCACGGCATTCTGCGCGAGCTTCTGGCGGACAGGACACAGGCCGCAGTGCTTTCTCACACGGCGACGCACGCGCCGAACTGGGGCGGCACGTATGACAACGCGGTGGCGGAAGGCATGCAGTCGGCGGCCTTGCTCGAGGCGGCCACGGGCGTGCCTGTGCGCTATGCCGTCTCGCCGTTTCATCAGTCGCCGCCGTACGCAATGCGCGGTCTCGCGGATGCGGGTTACGAAGGTTGCATCGGCGGAATCATCTGCAACGACCCCGAGTTTCTGACGGCTCGTGGCGGCGTCCTGGCGGGCATGCCTGCGGGTTTCGTCGCGCATAGCCAGCAGTGCATGCTGCATGGCGACTGCATGTTGAACGACGGCGATTCGCTCGCCGTCTTCAAGCAGGCTTTCGACTATGCCTATGCGACCAATACATTGTTCGGGTATCTCGACCATCCGTTTTCCGAACGCTATACCTATGGCTGGACGGACGAGGCACAGCGTGTCGACGCTCATGAGAAGTTCATCGCATACATCAGAAGCAAGGCACAAAAGCCGCTCTTTTTGCATGAAGAAGCGGCGCTCGATTTTCTCAAGTTCAGGTCGCTTGCGCAGATTGCTGGCGACAACGGCGGGTTTTGCGTCTTGACGCCGGGCGATAGCGAAGCGGCACCAGCGCGGGCCTCGACGCCCTTGAAGCTCGGCGTCGAATTCCGCGGCGCGCGCCTGCCGGTCAAACCGGGGAAGCCACTGCAATGAAAGTCATGGTGGTGATGGGCACGCGGCCCGAGGTGATCAAGCTTGCGCCGGTCGTTCGCGCATTGCGGGCGGAATTCGAGACGGTGGTTTGCGCGAGCGGCCAGCACAAGGACATGGCCGCCCAGGCGCTCGCTTTCTTCGGCATCGAACCCGACCTCACGCTCGACACGATGAGCGCCGGACAATCCCTCAATGCGCTGTCCTCGCGCCTCCTTGGGGCGCTGGACCGCGCCCTCGACGAAGTGCGGCCTGACTGGGTCATTGTGCAAGGCGACACGACCACGGCTTTTTGCGCGGCCCTCGCAGCGTTTCATCGCGGGATTGCCGTTGGTCACGTTGAAGCCGGCCTGCGCACCGGCGACCTGACGAGCCCCTTCCCTGAGGAGGCGAATCGTAGCTTGATCGGCCGCATTGCGACGCTGCATTTTGCGCCGACTGAACTGGCACGCCGGCATCTCGTCGCCGAGGGCATTGCAGCGGAAAAAATCGTGGTCACAGGCAACACCGTTGTGGACGCGATTGCGGAGGTCCGGCAAAGCTGGACCAGGACGCCGCCAAGTGCTCCGCTACCCGAATGGCATGGTCCCGAGGACGAGCACATTCTCGTCACATGCCACAGGCGTGAAAACTTTGGCGATGTTCTGCAGGACATCTGCCGCGTGCTGCGCGATCTTTGCCAGCGCTATAGCAATTACCGCTGGGTGTTTCCCGTGCACCTGAATCCCGCCGTGCGCGGTCCCGTGCATCGCGAGCTGGACGGTATTGCGAACCTTGCGCTGATCGAACCGGTCGACTATCCGACAAGCCTGTATCTGATCAGCCGAAGCGCGGTTGTGGTCAGCGATTCTGGCGGCATTCAGGAAGAAGCGCCGACCTTCGGTGTACCGGTCGTCGTGATGCGCAATCACACCGAACGCCGCGAAGGCGTCGACGCCGGCTTTGCGACGCTGGCCGGCCAGGCGCCGGAGAACATTGAAAGCGCGGTGGCGAACTGGCTCGACTATCCTGCGCGCCGCGAGGCGCTTCGCCATCGCGCGAATCCGTATGGTGACGGGCTGGCTTCGCGCCGTATCGTGGAAAGCCTGCTTGGGCGACCGGTCGAGGTGTTCATTGGTTGACGGCAAGGATGCAATGTTGGCCGCGCACGACTGCGTGCTCTTTTCGACCGCGGACTGGGACGAACCATACTGGACGAACAAACAACATACGGCGAGCATTCTGGCTGCGCGCGGCTGGCGGATCCTGTATGTGGAGAGCGTCGGCTTCCGTTCGCCGAAGGTGGGCAGCGGCCGCGACTGGGCGCGACTGTGGCGGCGCTTGTGGCGAGGCGTGCAGTCGCTCGTGCTCGGGCCGCCGCGGCGCGCTGCAAACGTCTGGGTCCTCTCGCCGTTGATGGTGCCGGCAGGGCATCACCTGCCGTTCGTGCGCTCGCTGAACCAGGCGCTGCTGCGCTTTTCGGTTGCGCGCTTCGCGAAAGCACACACGTTCAAAGAGCCGGTCGTGTGGACATATCACCCGTACATGCTCGACTCGATCTCGACGTTGCCGCGCGGACCACTCGTCTACCACTGCGTTGACGACATTGCGGCGATTCCCGGCGTCGACGTGAACGCGTTTCGCAGCGCGCAGCAGGCGCTGCTCGGTCAATGCGAGGCGGTGTTCACGACGGCGATGTCGTTAAAGGAAGTGTGCCTGCCGTTTAACCGAAACACGCATTTTTTCGGCAATGTGGTCGACGATGCGCATTTCGGCGAGGCCCGCGCCGATGGTCCGGTGCCTGCCGAACTGGCCGCCATTCCCGAGCCGCGGCTCGTCTATCATGGTGTGCTGTCCGACTTCAAGGTCGACTTTCCGCTCCTGATGCAGACTGCGCAGGCGCGTCCGCAGTGGCAGTGGGTGATCATCGGCGAGGAGCGGGAAGGGCAGCGTAGCGAATTGCTCGCGCAACTCTCGCGCCTGCCAAATGTGCACCTGCTCGGCTATCGCAACTATCAGTCGCTCCCGCAGTATTTGCGCGGCATGCGCGTCGGCGTGCTGCCGACCTTGCTCAACGAGTACACCCGCTCGATGTTTCCGATGAAGTTCTACGAATATCTCGCCGCGGGCCTGCCTGTCGTGTCCACCCCGCTCGACTTCGCGAAGGAGCCGCGCGCCGGTCTGGAAGTGGGCGGCGACGCCGATGCATTCATTGCCGCCATCGAAAAACAGTTGGCGCGCGGCAAGCTCACCGCCTCGGAGGCGGTCGCGGCGGTCGGCGAGAACACGTGGGAACGCAGGCTGGACAAAATGCTCGCGATCACGTTCCAGGGCCGTGCGCCGGGCGACGGCCGGCCCGCTTCGCTGGACGCTGCCGCGTGAGTAATGACCGCATGAAAGTCCTGCATATCTACCGCACGTATTTTCCCGACCCCCCGGGCGGTCTTCAGGAGGCTATCCGTCAGATTAGCCTGTCGACGCGTGCATGCGGCGTGGAGCCTGGAATCTTCACGCTGTCGCCGAATCCAGTGCCCCGCCAGGTGCGGTTTCCCGAGGGCATTGTGACGCGTTCGCGCTCGTGGGCGGCACCGGCTTCCTGCGACCTGGGTGGGCTGGAGTCGCTACGACAATACAGGGCACAGGCGGAATCGGCCGATATCCTCCATTTCCACTTTCCGTGGCCGTTCGCCGACGTGCTGCATCTGCTCGGGCGGGTGAAAAAGCCCGCCGTGATGACGTATCACTCGGACGTGGTGCGCCAGCGTGCGCTGGGTTACGTATACGGACCGCTGATGCGCTCGACCTTGCGCTCCATGTCGGCGGTGGTGGCGACGTCGGCCGTCTATGCGCAAAGCAGCCCGGTTCTGACGAGCGTCGTGGATAAACGGCGCCTCAAGGCTATCCCGCTCGGGATCATCGATTACCGCGATGATCCCGTGCTCGGCCGTTTCTCGCCTCGCTGTCTGGACCGTCTGCAACTCGGCGACGAACCTTACGTGCTCGCGCTCGGGGTTCTGCGGTACTACAAGGGACTGCATACGTTGATCGAAGCGGCGCCGTCGATCGCATCGAAGATTGTCATTGCTGGGTCGGGACCGGAGATGGAGCGGCTTACCGCGCTTGCGCGCGAAGTCGGCGCAAACAACGTGGTGTTTGCCGGGCAGGTGTCGCACGAAGAGAAAGTTGCCTTGCTGAGTGGCTGCCGAGCATTGGCGATGCCGTCGCATTTGCGCTCGGAGGCATTCGGCATGGTGCTGGTCGAGGCGGAAATGTTCGGCAAGCCGATGGTCTGCTGCGAAATGGGCTCGGGCACGTCGTATGTGAATGAGCACGGCGTGACGGGATTTGTCGTGCCGCCCGAGGCGCCGGTGCAGTTTGCGGCCGCGGTCAATGAGCTGGCGAGAGACGAGGCGCTTGCGCGGAAAATGGGGGCGGCGGCGCGTGAACGCTACGAGCGCTTGTTTTCGGGGCCAGCTTTGGGCAATGCGTATCGCGGCCTTTACGAGGAGGTGTTGGGCTAGGACCTGGTGCCCTTCGCGGCTGCGAACTTATCGTGCAAATGAAACAACTTGCCAGAAATAGCTTGTAACGGCATAGTTGGCGCATTTTCCGTGACCTGGCAAGGTTTCAGAAAGGAGTCGCAGCACCCGTGAGGGCGTTGACTCGATAGATGGCTGGACGAAACCGAGTTTCTGGCATCGAAGCTGTTCCTGAGCAAAGGCGACCCGTGACGAGTCGCCAGACGCAGGGCAATCACTGGTCGGACCTTGCCATCTGGATATCGAGGTGCGGCGCACCGGGTATCACAGAGTGGTTTCGGGCAGGCCAGGTCTTTCCCAAGGGGGCAGGTGGTGTTTTTCCCGGTGTTCTTGTCCGTTGTATTTGTCGTTCGTAATCAGGCTCGGGATCTCGAAGCTATCCTGAAAGATGCCGCGGTTGTCATGGCCGATCTCGTCAGCGATTATGAGCTCATCGTGGTGGACAACGCGTCCGATGACGATAGTGTCGCCGTGCTCAAACGGCTGGCGGGAGAGCAGGGCTTGCCGAATTTGCAGGTGTATGCGCTGACAAAGGAAGTCGATTCGGACACCGCGTCTTGGGTAGGCCTCGAAAACGCGCTCGGCGATTTTGTCGCCGTGGTGGATCCGTTGATGGACGACATCGGCTTTTTGCCCACCATGCTCGACAAAGCGGCGAGTGGCGCCGATGTCGTGTTTGCGTCGAACCTGCAGAAGCCGACACAAAGCTGGGCCTACAAAACTTGCCTTGGTGCGTTTAACGCGTTGTACAAATGGTCCAACGGCGTGCATCTGGCAAAAGATGCGCCTCAGTACCGGTTGCTTAGCAAGCGCGTCATCAATTTCATGCTGCAGCATCCCATGCCCGCGCTGACGTACCGCTATCTGCCGGCGACCGGCGGTTTCGCGCGGGCAAATCTCAGCTACAGCGCGCCGCCCAAGGCACCACAGACGAAACGTCTATCGCACAGCATTGATCGCGGCATTCGTCTGCTCGTGTCGACGACGAAGGCGCCAATGCGGCTTGTCACCGCGTTGTCGCTCTTCGGCGCAGTGTCGAACCTGATCTACTCCATTTACGTGATTGCAATCGGGCTGCTGAAGGCCGACGTGGCGCCGGGTTGGGTGACCCTGTCGCTGCAGCAATCCGGCATGTTTTTCCTGATTTCGCTGGTGTTGCTGGTGCTGGGCGAGTACATCCTGCAGATGGCGCGGCTCAGCAACGAAGGTCCTCTCTACCATGTGGCGCAGGAGTTCACGAGCAGCGTCATGACACGCCGCCAGAAGCTGAATATCGAAGACGTCAGGATGCCAGGGCCGCGGGGCGAGCAGGTCAACGACTCTATGCACTCCTCCTAAGCGAACGGGAGGATTGGCTCATGCAAGATGCCGTAGTGATAGGCGGTGGCTTCTACGGAACGGCGATCGCCATCTACCTGATGAAGCAGCGAGGCCTGAAAACGGTGACGCTGATCGAGCGCGAGCCCAAGTTGCTCGCGCGCGCGTCCTACAATAATCAGGCGCGCGTTCACAACGGCTACCACTATCCGCGCAGTTTCACGACCGCCTTTCGCAGCCGTGTAAATCTGCCGCGTTTCGTCCGCGACTTTCCTGAGGTGGTGAAGCGTGACTTCACCAAGGTATACGCGATCGCCAGACGCAATTCGAAGGTGACGGCGAAGCAATTTGAACGCTTTTGCCGTGAAATCGGCGCCAGTCTCGAGCCGGCGCCGCAGCCGGTGCGCGAGTTATTCGAACCGCGGCTGATCGAGCAGGTCTTTCTCGTCGAGGAGTATGCTTTCGACTCGACGAAACTTGCTGAATGGGCGCGGCAGGAACTGGCCGAGTTTGGTGTCGACGTGAGGCTCGGCACGCGCGTCGAAAGTATTCATCGGCGAGGCGAAGGTTTTGCGCTCCAGTGCGACGACGAGAGTCGTTCGACCTTGCATGCAAAATATGTATTTAACTGCACCTACAGTGGTCTGAATCAATTCGCGGGCGACTTTCGCGGCACGCAGACCCAACTGAAGCACGAGATCACGGAGATGGCGCTGGTCGAAACCGTGCCAGAGTTGCGCGACTTCGGCGTGACCGTCATGGACGGCCCATTCTTTTCGATGATGCCGTTTCCCGCGCGCGGGCTTCATACGCTTTCGCATGTGCGCTACACGCCGCATTCAAGCTGGATGGACGCGCCAGGCGCAGATCCCTATGAGCGCCTCGGGGAATACGAACGCGAGAGCCGCGTGGACCGGATGGTGCGGGACGTCGGGCGCTATTTCCCCGCGGTGTGCGATGCGCGCTACATCGAATCGCTCTTCGAGGTCAAAACGGTTCTCGTAAAGAACGAAGGAGACGACGGCCGTCCGATATTGTTCGAACAAGACCCCGCATCGCATGGGCTCTATTCGATTCTGGGCGGCAAGATCGACAACATCTACGATGTGCTTGAGAAGCTGGATGCCGAGACTTTTGTTTCCATTTCCCAAACACCAACCGTACTGGGAACAGATATATGAACGACGCACTGATCGGATATACGGGGTTTGTCGGATCGACCCTGATGAAACAGAAACATTTCGATGCGCGATTCCGCTCGACGAACATCTCGGACATTCGCGGCCAATCATTCGATCTTGTGGTCGGCGCGGGCGCGCCTGCGCAGAAGTGGATTGCGAATGCAGAACCTGAAGCGGACCGCGAAAAGATCGAGGGGTTGATCGAGCATCTGTCCACGGTCCAATGCGGCACGTTTGTGCTGATCAGCACCGTCGACGTATTTCGCCAGCCTGTCGGCGTCGACGAGAGTACGCGAGTAGACGAGGAAGGGCTGCATGCTTATGGCTTGCACCGGCGCCTGCTCGAGAAGTTTGTTGAAAAGCATTTTGCGCGGCATCTCATCGTCCGTCTGCCTGGGCTCGTGGGGCCGGGATTGCGCAAGAACGTCATTTTCGATTTTTTGAACGATAACAACCTGCACACTATCGACAGCCGTGGATCGTTCCAGTTCTACCCGATGGTGAATCTGTGGGCGGATATTCGGACCGCGCTGGCTGGCGGGCTGAAACTCGTGCATCTGACCGCTGAGCCGATCAGCGTGGCTGAAGTGGCCGAGCAGGGTTTTGGCAAGCCCTTCGAGCAGGCCACACAGGCTCAGCCCGCAAGCTACGATTTCCGCACAAAGCATGCGGCGCTATTCGGTGCTTCAGGCCCGTATCAGTACAGCCGGCGCGAAACGATCCAGGCCGTGAGGTCGTATGCGCAGTCCGAACGCCGCACGCTGCCGGCCGCAGCGGAGGGGCAGGGATGAGAATCGCAATTTCGAACATTGCATGGGAAGTCTCGGACGATCAGCATGTCGCGGACATTTTGAAGCGGAACAACGTCGACGCCGTCGACGTCGCGCCGGGCAAGTACTTCCCTGATCCCAAAAGCGCCGAGGCGGTGGACATCCAACGCGTCCGCGCGTGGTGGGCGGACCGCGGGATCGAAATCACGGGCATGCAGTCGCTCCTGTTCGGCACGAGCGGGCTGAATCTGTTCGGTACCGCGGAATCCCAACAAGCCATGCTGGAGCATTTACGTGCGGTCTGCCGCGTCGGCGGAGGATTGGGCGCGACGAGGCTCGTATTCGGTTCGCCCCGCAATCGCGACCGCACAGGGCTGACCGATGAGGCCGCTCACGATATTGCCGTCGCATTCTTTCGCCGCTTGGGTGACATTGCGGCCGACCATGGCGTGGCCGTTTGCCTCGAGCCCAATCCGCCGTGCTACGGCGCCAATTTCATGACGAACAGCGGCGATACAGCGACTGTGGTATCCGCAGTCGCGCACCCGGCCATCCGGATGCAACTGGACACGGGCGCCGTGACGATCAACAAAGAAGACCCGCGGCAAGTCATAACCGATTACGCCCATCTGATCGGACATGTGCATGCAAGCGAGCCGGATCTCGTCACGCTGGGCGAGGGCGGCGCCGACCATGCGGCGATCGCCGCGGTTTTGTCCGAGAAGTTGCCTGCACACGTCGTGTCCATCGAGATGCTCGCGCCGAAGTCAGGCTCTGCTATCGATGCAGTCCGCCGCGCGGTCGCCGAAGCGGTCCGGTGCTACGGCCCGGCAAACGGAGCGTCCGTATGAAGTGGCTGATCCTCGTTTTAGGCATCGCGTCGAATGCGTCCGCAAGTGTGCTGGTCAAGATAGCGATGATGCCGCCGCGCCGTTTTCCGAGCATCAGCGACCCCATTGGTGCGCTGAAGAACGGGCCGTTCTGGCTCGGCCTCGCGTTGTACGGCGCGGCCTTTCTGCTTTACGCGGCGGCGCTCAGCCGACTGCCTTTGAACGTTGCACAGCCGGTGCTGACTGCGGGTGCGATCGCAAGCGTGGCTATTCTGTCCGTAGCGATATTCCGCGAGCCTTTTCCCTGGACCGTTGGTGTCGGGATCCTGTTCATCATCGCAGGCGTTGCACTCATTACTGCCCGCGTAGGGTGAGATCCGAGGATTGCAGATTCAATGAAACACGATATATCCGAACAAGTTCGAGCAGGCTGGCAGGTTCCCGCGTTCAAGGTGCAACTCGATTCCGATGCGCGCAGTTTATGGTGCGTGGTCATTCCCGTCATTAACGAGGGCGCTCGCATTCGTAATCTGCTTGAACGGATGGCGGCGCTTCGTATTCATGAAGCGGCTGACGTCATTATCGTCGACGGTGGCAGTACTGACGGGTCGCTCGACCAGGAGTTCCTCACGGGCAAAGGAGTGCGCACGCTGCTCCTCAAGACCGGACCCGGGAAGTTGAGCGCGCAGTTGCGCTGTGCTTATGCGTTCGCGTTGGATAAAGGGTATGAGGGCATCGTGACTATCGACGGCAACGATAAGGACGACCCCGACGCGATCCCCCGCTTTATTGAAGAGTTGCAAAACGGCGTGGATTTCGTCCAGGCGTCGCGCTATCTTTCCGGCGGCATCGCAGAAAACACACCCAAATCGCGCGACCTCGCCATCCGGTTGATTCATGCGCCGATGCTTAGCCTTTTCTCTGGCTTTCGCTGGACGGACACCACGCAGGGCTTTCGCGCATACAGTCGCAAGATGTTGCTGGATCCTCGCGTTGCGCCGTTTCGTAACGTCTTCAACACTTACGAGTTGCTCGCGTACCTCTCCTACCGCGTACCCAAGCTCGGCTACCGCTGTGTCGAACTCGCGACTACGCGACGTTATCCCAAGGGCGAAGTGCCGACCAAGATCAGCAGCGTGCGGGGCAATCTCTCGGTGCTGCAAGTGCTGTTCAAGGCCTGTTTCGGCGCATATAACCCTTCCTGATGGGAAGGGGCCGCGAACCGAATGGGCCGGATCGGCAACAAACGGGGCATTGAATGTCAAACCAGTTAACCAATACAGAAAAATTGAGTGTGGCGGTGGCGTCGGCTGTTCTGGCTGCTGCCGCACTTGCTCTCGGTTTGCGCATGACGCTGGCGCCGACCTATTCCGATTTCATCGTCGGCCGGATCACCTGGCAGGCCGAGACCAAATTCCAGGATCTCTTCACGCCGCCGTTGGTGATCGCGGTGTTGTTCATCGGCCTGATTGTGTTCTCTTCGCAGATGAAGAGACTGAAGGACGGCTCTGCAGGGTGGGCGCAAGACTTATCCGAACAACTGCTGTGGTGGTCCGTGCCGTCGGTTGTCGTGGCGGCGGGCCTTGTTACCGGCTCGTCCGCCGATCGCGTCATGCAGTTGGTGTCGGCAGCCGCGGTCATCGTCTTGGTCGCGCATACGTGGTTGCAAGGCGGAAGAACTGTGCAACACTCGCCCGCCGTTGTCGGGCTTGGTCTCTTCGCCGCATTCATCGTCGCTCTATTGCCGCTCGAACTGGCGTTAGCGGTAGGCCGTGCGCCCGTTTCCATCGTCGGGTTGATGCGGGTGGAGCGCTATGCGCAGGTAAGCCATGTCGTTATTGCTGTCCTGTTTGTCGCGGTGCTGGTATCCGCCGTCAACGGACGGTGGCTCGTGCGCTTTTTGCCCGGCGCGCTTTTGATCGGCCAGCTCGGCCTGCCATTTTTCTATCTGACGCTCTATCCCGCGCGCCTCGCGTTGCCCGATGGTTCGTTGACCAAGTATTCGACGACCTGGTGGCTAAAGGCGCTAGTCGTGGCACTTCTGATAGCGGGTGTCGCCGATGTGATTCGCTGCTACCGCAACTATCGTCGAGGCGACCGCGCATCCTTCAAGGCGCTAATTTCGCCGCTTGCGTTGTTTGGACTGCTCGTCGCGTTCAAATTCGGCAACACGATCGGACCAGCGCTTTCCACGAACGACTACGAGTTCGGGCAGAACCTGCTCGGCTGGTGGTCCTACGTCAAAGGCGTCGTGCCGTACGTTGGTTACATCGCGCCGCACGGATTCATGGAGGATGACCTTCCGGGGCTCCTTTCTCTGCTGTTCTACGACGGAACGGCGGCAAGCATCGCCGATGCGAATCGACTAGGTTCGACCCTGCTGTCGCTGATCACATTCCTCGCTCTTTTCCGCTTTTCGGGAAGCCTGAGCCTCGCGTTCGTCGCGACATTTTTCATCGGCGGTAGGAGTGCGTTTCTGTTCTTCACTCCGTTCCTCTGCCTCTGGTTTAGTGCCTCGCTAAGAGCAACGCCGGCGCGGTGGCTCGCCGTGTGGCTCGTTACGGCGCCGATCGTGGTATTGGGCGTGCCGCCAGCAGGCGTGCTGCTTGTTGCCGCCTCTGGCCTGCTGGCACTTGAGGCGCTATGGCGCGTGGGGCGCGGCCGCGAGCGGGCGGGACTAAAAGTGCTCGCGGCCGTTTGCGTCACGCTTGTCATGCTCGCCATTGCCACACCGTTTGTCCCGATGCTGTTTGGTGCAATCCGTTATGTGCTCGAGAACGGACCTATCAATCAGGTCGCGTACGGCATTCCTTGGGACGCGAGTTGGAACACGAACGGGCCGAAGTCCGGGCTCGTGTTCGAAGCGGTGCGCATGTCCTGGATTGTCGCCCCATTTTTTTGCCTGATGCTGGCGTATGTGATTGTCAGGCGTCGCGAAGCCAACAGCCCAGCGCTCCTGCCGACCGTCGTCGTTCTACTTTTTACGCTGTTGTTGACGCCCTATTCGATGGGACGAATCGATGCGGGTGACTTGTCACGCGCCGGTCTCGCGGCTATTTTCGGCTGGGCAGTGCTCATCCCGATCGTCGCCTGGCATGCGATTCAGCCGCGACACCGCGTCGCATTGGTTATTGCCGTTGCGGGGGCCAGTGCGACACTCAACTACACGAGCCTTGCGTTCTCCACTGCTGTCACCGCGGCCGCGCCGTCCATCGCCATTGGCCCGATGAAAAACGGCGCGGACGTGGGCATGCCGAACATCGGCCGGGCGATGGTCCAGGATGAGCAGTGGGCCAACCTCATCAAGCTAAATACGCTGCTGAACAGCGTACTGCCGCCGGGGGAGGGCTACCTCGATGTGACCTCGCGGAATGCCCGGACGTTCTATATGAATCGGCCGGTGACAATGGCAGTCACGGCGCCATACAACATGGCTCTGGTTCGCCAGCAGGAGCGGGCGGTGGAACGGCTGTCGGAGCGTCTGCCGGATATTGCGTTAATCGGCGCTGGCAATCTGGCTTACGACGGCGGCGGGCTCGCGTTGCGGGACCCGGTGCTCTATCGCTTTGTGGTCGATCACTACACGCCAGTATGGGCAGACGGCGTTATTCTCGGCTACAGCAGCAAGCGAGCGGCTACCGCTGACCTAGGCCAACGCGTGACTGTGGTGGCAAAAAATCTGACGGACGACAGGTGGGAGCGAGGCGTATCGAGGAACGAGGCAGCGTTGCTGCTCGACAGCGAGATGCCTATGTCCGCCTTTGCCGTGGGTGCCCAATTGCGCCTCGCCGACGGGCAGCAGCGCCGGGTGACCAAGTTCAGTGCCGAGCAGCATACCGTCTGGCTCGACGGCGGTCCGCTCGACCGGTCCAAGGTCGGCTATCCCGCTGCGAACGAACTGGCGCTGAATGCATCGTCTGCCGGCGAGTTTCGCATGGACATGCTTGATGCGGCGTTTTCCGCTCCCGACCTTGGCGAGATCCCGGTCGCATGGGGGCGTTCGAACCGATCGCTTGCGAAGAAGATGTTCACCGTCGCGGCACTGGATTCATCCGCATCTCAATTGCGTGACCTTGTCGCGCAGGAGGGCCAATACAAGGTGGCGGGCGGTAATCCGCAAATCAGCTACGACGTTACCTCGCTCAAGCTGTCGGGCCATGCAGCAGGTATTTTACGGTTCGACTTCGCCTGCTTCGACCGCCGCGCCGAGCCCAGGCTGACGGTATCGTGGTCCGGCGCTCAGCAAGCAGGACCCAGTGCGGCAGGACAGTTGCACTTCACTGCCGACGACGGCGTGCTTATCGTCCCAATCGATGCGTATCCGCGCTGGCTAATTCTGCAGCGTGTCGCTGGGCTGCAGATCGGCCTTGCGAATCCTGGGGCGTGCGGCGCCGTTCGCCTGAAGAACGTGACGCTTCTTCAACGGAACGTTTTCCAATAGAGGGCGGCGTCCCGGACGTGTTTGATTTGTCACCTTGCTGATGCAGCGGGTATGCGCTGCTCGGGGGGCGTTTGTAATGGCCGAATGGCTCGCCCCTCCCGCCACCCGAAATGCCGATAGTGAATCGAGGCATCCGCACCCGCCTCCCGTACGTCGGGATTAGCCGCGAGATACTCGGCAGCATCGAAGCCAGGCGGAAACACGAGCGGTTCGACAGGATCCAGATCGCTCTTCTGCCCGCAAACGCGCGAGGCGGCGGCCGTGCCGTCCCGGCCGCGACGTAACTCTTCCCATATGCGCCGCACTCGCCACCAGAAAGTACCGGGCGTCGCGATTTTGGCCCCCTGTGCCATTCGTTGCCAGCTTTCCGCGATGTATCGCCTGTCACACGAACGCCGTAGCACGACGGAAAACTCCATGCCGTTTCGCGCAGTGTCAGCGAAGTCTTCGCACGCAAAATCGAGCAGGTCCATCTCGCACAGATCCGCGATGAGATTCGCGAACGATCCCGGTGTGAAAACCCAGCAATGGACGTCGTGATAAGTACCATTCTCGAAGGCGTCGCGCGCTAGCTGCATCGCGCCTTGCCAGGTGTGATGGCGCCTTGCGGACCCGGGATCGATACGTCCGCGCCATGCCTCTGCTGTACTGATGTCGGCGGCGTTGAGGCAGTGATCGAACAGGCAATATGGATGAGGCACGCGCGCGCGTTCCACGTAGCTCGTCAGAACTTCCGGGAGGCGGCTTTCGCGTCTGAAGTAGTCGAAGGTAAAGCGCCTGTCCGGCACCGCAAGACGTACCTCGCCGGTCGGTTTGAGCACGGCTGCGAGCTCGCGCAACCATGTGACGAGGTCGGGAACGTGCTCGACCACGTGCGATGCCACCACATAGTCGACATACTGCCCGCCGATGGCTTCATGTAGCGAATTCGCGCCCCAAACCGCGTCCACGCTGACGATCTGTTCTGCGTCGACATGTGGATCATCCCGATACTTGTGACGCAGGTGCGGGGTGTCGGTATGGTCCACATAGATGATCGTCTCGGCGTCCTCCTGGCGAACCAGTGGCCAGCACAGCGCCCCAATTTCGACTCCAACGCTTTCCTTCAGATTGAGTCCCCGGAGCAGACGGGTTCGACGCTTCTCTCGTGCAGCGATGTCGCGCTCATTGCATTCCTTCATCATCTCGTCTCCTCACCTGAACTGCATCCTGAGTCGCACGATTTATGCGTCGCGGGTCATGACGCAAAGCCGAAAAGATGGATCAATGTGCATGCGGAGGCAACGCTGGCGGTGCCAAACGCTACCGGTCGCAAGTGTCGAACGATGAAGCGCAGCCGTGCACCGCGCACGCGCTGCATAAAGCAAGAATTGCCGGACGGCTTGTCGGTCGCGATGTCGGTAGCTTTGGGCCAGCGAGCAGACACTGACTCAATGACGACGATGAGACCTGTAGGAGATGACTTGGCGATCCAAGAATAGCTCAGTTGCGGGCGATAAAGAAAACGTCCTGGTGATTGTCCCATCCTCCGCGATGATATTCGAGTATCTCGACGCCGGTTTCGCGGCACACATCGGTCACCCATTGATGCGGGATCAGCGCGATACCGTAGCTGTCTCCGATGTAATCGACAGTCTTGGCCTCAAGCGAGTGGTCCGGCATGTAGTTGACGAAGCCGTATTGACCTGCGTCGTAACTTGCCATCAGGTGGGCGCGTGCAGCCTCGCCCACCTGATAACAGTCCACCGTCCCGAGGATTTCACGAGAACGCTCGCCATGCGTGGTGACGATTGCCACGCCGCCCCGTTTCAGCTTTCGGAAGAAGTGTCTCATCACCGTGCGAGCGTTGTGGCCGGAGAGGTGCGTGATCAAAGAGCCGAGTGCGGCAACGTCGAAAAACTCGTCCGGCACATTTTTAAACTCGTACACCGGCTCCGTAATGACATAGGCATTGACGCCAAACTCGTCGGCGCAGAACTCGACGGCCGGCAGCATGATGTCAGCCACGTGTATCTGTTGCGGATCCAGACGGGACGCGAGGTGGCGCGTTACGCGGCCATAACCGCAGGGCAATTCGAGGACGAGGGGCGACTGAGCGCCGGCCAGATCGGCTGCATGCCAGACGAAATCAGCCATCTGTGTGCCGACCGATGCGTAATGCTCGGTGGAACCATGAAACATATCGTCGTTCTGGTGAATGCGTGCCGATTGCATAGGCGTTTTCCTCGAGCAAAGTCATTGGCCGCCACACGGCGGGTCCCGATGCTGCAAGTCAAAACGTGTTCCATGGCAGCGCGGTGGGCGCCCCTTAGCGGATACTGACAGGCTGCCCCGTATGCGGATGGGGGCGTGTCGCATAGAAATCAAAAAAGTGTTTTTGCCACAATGCGCAGACCATGTCCATCTGCTCGACCAGCGGCGGCTCGAATATGCGGCTTGCATCGGCGTGGTCGATTTTTGTCCGCATGCGTTCAAACAGCAGCTTCTCGAAGTCGTTGATGCAGTACTCGCGCACTGCATTGGCGTCGAATGCGTAAGCGGCACGCGTCAGCTCTGGATGCAGCGAAATATAGGTACTGAAGAGGCGCTCGATGATAAACGGCAGGAACGGGGCCGGGTCCGTGTGCATCGTATCGGTCATCACGCCGATGGCCGCCTCGTGTGACGGATTGGTTTCCAGAAAATCGGCAATCGGCAATAGCGTTTTGCCGACGTACTCATCCCAGAAGCGGCGCGAACCGACCCAGAAGTTGCAGTAAGCAAGTGTTGTGGGCCCGTGCCGCGGCGTGTCGACGATCGATATGTCCACGCCGCTGGCGTCCAGAAGCGCCTGAGCCGCCTGGGCGAGGCCAGGATGCGCCTGCTCCCCCTGCATCCACACATTGAACGACCAATACGCGAGTTGCGGAAACGGATTGATGAAAGCGACGTCCGCACCGTCATGGCGTTTGACGAAGTCGAGAAACGTACGGCCGGCAATCTTCGCCTTTAGCGAGAATTTGGGCGAGAAGAGACCCGTGTAGTCGTGCCGCAGGTGCTCGCCGTTGCGATACATGTCGGTCAGAATCTTGAATTCGCGCCACTCAGGACGCGCATTGTCAGCGCGCACCAAAGGCACAAAGTCCGAGCAGGTCAGCGTTTGATCCTGCGAGTAGATCGGCTCGAATATCGCAACGGTCGTGCTCATACGTGGCCCGCGCGTTCGAGGCAGTAGCGGCTCAGATCCGCACGCCATTTCAGATACGTGAAGGAGGCATTGGGCACTGTAAAGCTCGGGTAGTGCGTCTCGATGGGCACTCCGAGCAGATGCTGCAAGACGACGCTGATCGGCCCGCCATGCGCGACCGCTGTCGTCAAACCACTTTCGTTGACGTGGGGCCGCACTTCCGACTCGACCCAGGCCTGCACGCGCTCGGCCATGTCAAGGTGCGATTCGCCGTTTTCATAGCGGTTTCTGATGTTCGCGTTGAAGTCTGGGAAGGCACGATTAAAGTCCGCCTCAAGCCACGTTCCGTAGACACCGGGATGCGTTTCTGCGAGGCGCGCGTCGTAGGTGATCGGCGTGGCGGCGTCGAACAGCAACTCGGCCGTCTGGCGCGCACGTGCCCACGGACTGCAATAGAAGCGCGACGGCGTAAAGCCAAAGCGGTCGAGCGTCGCGGCCAGGTTGATTGACTGGGTCTTGCCGAGTTCCGTGAGTCCGTCCTTGTCAGTCGAAATCAGCAGTCCCTTCTCATTCGCGACCGATTGGCCGTGTCTAATCAATAAAAGATCCATGGTGTTGTGTCCGTTCAGGCCGGATTTTCCCCAGTGACGAGTTCAAGGAAGGTCTTCGCGGGACCGGCGAGGCCGAATCGCTCGTGAGTGTCGGCGTGCGCGTTCAGGCGCAAGGTGTCGCGCAATGGCTTGTCCTGGTAGAGCTTTTCCATAGCCGCCGCCCACTCCGCAGGAGTATTGTTGACGAGCAGTCCGGTACGTTCGTTCGTCACGGCTTCTTCATACACCGGCGAACGCGAATAGATCCCCGGGATGCCGAGGCTGCCGTAGTCGATGTACTTGATGCACGACTTGCAACTGTTGAAGAAGAGGGCATCGGGATCCTCGCGGCCGCCGAGTGGCACGATCGAAAACATATAGCCCGCATCGCGGATCGCTGCCTTGTATGCATGGTTCTCCAGAAATCCTTTCGAGACAAGCCGTGGAATACGCGACATTTCCGGGAAGCCGTCGCCCCAGAACTCGAGCACAACGTCGGAATGCCGTTCCAGAAAGTCGACGATGACTTTGAAGAACTCCTTTCTGAACTGAACGAGCTTGATGCCGTCAGTATTAGAGAACAGGATTTTGGGCGGAGTGGCTTCATGCCAGGTGGATGGAGTCGAAGGCAGCGAGTCGTGATCGAAGCCGTTGGGAATCACCACGACCGAGGGCCGTAGCCGTCGCAGCTTGTTGCGTAGCGTTTCATTCGAGACCGTTGCAATCGACGCCTGGCGAATCAGCCAGGTGATGTTCGCCAGCAGGTCGTCGTTCAGGTCGGTGACGCTGTACATCGGCAAGTCGATGATCCAGTCATCCATATCGTAGATAGTGCGCAGGCCAAGGTCGTTTGCCATGCGCATGACGTCCGTCGCGCGGTTCGAACTGTGCTTGTTGAACAGCACCGCATCAAAACGCCGCAATTGCCCGACAGTTACGTCGCTCTCGACGATCTCTTCCCATTCGAGCATCTGGTTGTTCGCCATGTAGCCGAGGAGAGGACCAAAGCGGGCGGCAATGGAGCGCGACATCAGCCTGTCGTGCGACAGCGAGATTCGCTGAACAACCAGTAGGCGAGGAATCTTCGGCATGTCAAATACTTTCCCGTGCGAGCAGTGCCGCGATTTGCGGTCCAATGGTCGACGCCGAATGACGTGCCATCACGCGCGCATACGTAGCCGCGATTTTGGCCTCGCGGTCGACGTCGTTGATTGCGCCCGTGATCGCCGAGGAAATTGCATTGACTGAATCATTAGCGGTGTACCAGACGCCGGCTTCAAAATGCTCGCGCTGCCACGGGCCGTCGGACATCACGAGCGGCTTTTGCATAATCGCGCCTTCCAGGCTCGACCGGCCTGGCGGATCGATGCTTGGTTCCACCATCACGCTGCAGTTCGCGATGATCGAACGCAGCATGGCGCTGCAAGGTTGAATGAACGGCAGGAAGGTGATGCCCGGGTGCGCCTCGGCGACGCATTGCCGGTAGTATTCGTCGTCGCGCGCACCGCCGACGAATAAACCGTCGAGCTTGAGTTCGTTCAGCGCACGGATGGTCTGCAACTGGTTCTTGATCGGCTCGATGAGCCCAAGGCACAGTGCGAAGTCAGTGCTGTTCGACACCGTCGACATCAGATCCTTGTCGGGCGGCGCGAGGAAGCGGTCAGAGACGCAAGTGGGCAACACTTCGATTTTGTCCGCCGGCACCTGAATGTACTGCGTAAAATTGTCGAGCTCCGCTTGCGACTTGAACAGAAGCTTGTGCGCGAGGCCAATCATTTGCTCGATACGTTGCACTTCGCCTGCCGAAACAGGGCCGAGCCACCAGACGTTCGGCCATAGGAAAATGCGTTTGTTGCGGTTCGCGGCCTCGCGCAGGATTGCGTGACCGTCCGCATGCACCGAGAAATGGATGACGCCGTCGTAGAAACTGAGCGGGCGGCTGCCAATGCCGTAGATGTCCGTATGCACGCCCGATCCTTTCAGGATTTCCGCGACCTGCACGAGCTCGGATTCGCCACCGCCGCTAACGGTGAATGCAGTGCTATACGTAGTGAGAATGAATTTAAGCCCGGTCATACGCTGTTCCTCTGAGCGCTCGGCCCAATCAGTATGTCCCGCCATACCGCGTCGCTCGCGCGTTCGAGCACACTGTCCGCATGCGCGACATAGGCGTCGTCAATGGCCTTTGCGCCGGCCCGTGCGCCGAGACGCTCCGCAATGACAGCGGCCCACGCGGACAAATCGGCGTCTGCTTCGAACACGCAATCTGCGGGGCAGATTTCGGGCGCAGCCGTGCCGCCACGAACGAAAACCGGCTTGCCGAAATGCATCGCCTCGAGAACCGGAACGCAGAAACCTTCATGCCGGCTCATTGCAAGGAGTGCGCTCGATGTGTCGTAGCACTCGAACAGGTCCGCGTCGTCGAGCATGCCCTTAAAATCGACGCGTTCCAGAACGCCGAGCTTGCGCGCGCGGTTGATCAGCAGCTTCAGATAATCGTAGTTCGGCGCATTGCCGACGATCGTCAAACTCGCCGGGAAGCCACGCTGCTGCAGCAGAGCGAGTATGTCGATGGCGTCCTCGACGCGCTTATGCGGCACCACGCGCCCCACCATCAGCAGATTGGGCTCGCGCAAGGCGCGTGTGGCCGCGCCCGGTTCGCGCTGGAAAGCAGGCATGTCGGCGAAGACGGGCGGGACGACCTTGAGTGCGGTCGCCTCGACCGCGGACGCAAGGCTCTCCGCTGTGTTCAGCGAGTTTGCGATCACAAGGTGGAATCCGCTCAGCAACGGCAATTGTGCGAGCGCCTTTTCGCACAACTGCGCGGTGCGTGGTTCGAGTTCTCGCAGCAGTTGCGGATCGGTTATGCCGTGGAAATAGCACAGCTTTCGGCACGGCAACGAGAGCAGTTGTTCCAGACGTTCATCGAAGATCGAATAGCTGAGCAGCACGATGTCGCGGGGTGCTACGCTCGCGAACAGTTCTTCGAACGGACGCACTTCCGTCGTGCCGACGTCGTAGCGCTGCGCGTACAGAGAGGCAACAAGGCCGAGCCGCCGCGCCGCGCGCGCGAGGCCGAGGCAGTGGTTACCCACCGCATCGCCAGCAAAGATGTCGGGGGCGCACACGTGCAGCTTCATTTGGTCTGTGCCCCCGCGATCTCCGCAACACGCTGGGCATAAGCGCGCGCGACCGCTTCCACCGAGTAATCCCGCTCGATGCGCGCCTTGCCTGCCCGCGCAATGCGCTCGCGCAGCGGGCCGTCTTCAATCACGCGCTTGAGCTGTTCGGCGGCTACCGACACGTCCGGATCACACCAGTACTGGCCTTCGGAAAACAGATAGTCGCCTGGGCGCAGCGGCACGAGTTCACCGTCGACGAGAAACGCCGTATCGGGCTCACAGAAATCGACGTTGCCGGAGAAGTTCGTGGCGACGACGGGCTGGCCCAACGCCATTGCTTCCGCGATAACGCGGCCAAAACCCTCGCTTCGATGTAGTGAGATGTACGCGTCGCAGCACGCCATGAAGTCGGTCGAATCCTGGCGGCTCAAACGTTCGGAGACGATGTGGATGCGGCTATCGCCGGCCGTCAGCTCCTGCACGGCACGCCACACAGGATCGTCGTCGCGAACGTTCATGGCCTTGATGACAAGGCCCACCCCGGGCGAGTTTTCGCCGAAGGCCTGTTTGAATGCCAGCACGCCCGCGAGCGGGTTCTTGCGGCTGAGCCACGAATTGCCATCGAACATCAGATAGAACAGGAATTCGTTCGGCGGAAGGCCGAAGCGTTCCCGACGCGGATCGACAGGCGCAGGCACTTCGACCGCCATCGGCATGTGATACACCGGTGTGTCACCGAGCCGGGTGTATACGCTTTGCACGAACCTGCTCTGCGCCCAGATTTCATCGACCATCTGATGCACCTTCCCGAACGCGCTCGGCCAGTGAGGGAGTTCCCAGGGCCACGCGCCGATCTTATGCGTGGGTGCGTCGATCAGCTTGCGGCCGCCCTCCAGCGCAAGACGTACCATTTCCGGCGCGGGCAGGCAGATCAGGCTAATGCCGTACTTGAGTTCGTCGCTCAGCAGATGATCGACCGAGTGATCAAGCCTGGCAGGGCCTGACATCGGCGCATTGACGAGCGCGACGGGAGTGGCGTTCATCTGGAAGACGCGCGCTGCCATGCGCGCGTCTTCGCCGAGACCAAGCACGCCTTGTGGAAAGCCGATGACGTTGACACCAAAGCCGTATTCGCTTTCGACGTGCGCGCGGTAGCGCGGCGGCTCACCTGTCTCATGCGCTGCGCGGTCTTGCGTCGACTGCACCTTGAGGCAGTCCAGCAATGGATACTCCTTGCCGCCGAAGCTGTTCCACCACTGCGCGAGCTGAACGCGCCCCGCTTCGGTCGTGACGTCGAACGAAGCCTGCAGATCGGGGCGTTCTCGTGCGATCAGCTCGAGAAAGCGCGGCAGTTGCGAGGTGCGAGGCGCCTCTTCGTCGTCCATGCGAGCCAGTGCATGGGCGAGACCCGCCGCCGACCATTTGATCGCCGGATATTCGCTCTGGCCGTGCTCGTTCCACCACGATTCGTAGCTCAGACGCGCGCCGAATTGGTCCAGATCGAACGCCGCTTGCAAATCCTCGCGCTCTTTCCAGATCAAATTCAGAAAGCGCGGCAGGAAGGGCAGCGTGCAACGTTCACCCGCCTGCATCTCGAACAGGTCAGCCGGCATGGGCGGCGCCGTCCAGCGAATCACCGGATACTCGAATTGCCCATGCTCGAGCCACCAAGAGCGTGCCTTGAGGCGGCCAATGAAAGTGTTCAACGGACAGATAGCCTGGAGATCCGGCCGGTCGTTGAGAATCAGCCGCAAAAAGAACGGCAAAGGCAAGCCACGCGCGCCTGCGTCCGTTTCCATCTCAGTGAGCGTTCGGGGCGCAGCCGGCGGCACCCACCTGATCGCACGATATTGCAGCTGCCCGTGCTCGAGCCACCACGACAGGCAACTTAGCCGCCCGGTAAAGCTGCGCAGATTGAAGGAGTTCTGTAGATCCGGTCGTTCGTTGATGATGAGCGAGATGAAACGCGGCACATGCAAACCGTCATCGCTAACCGGCTCAGCGGGTTCAAGCATCGCGCCCCCCACCGGTGACGGCGACCATTTGATGCGCGCGTATTCGCGATGACCGTGCTCTTCCCACCAACTGAGACAAGCGAGTTGGCCGATGAACGTAGTCAGGTCAAAAGCGCTCTTCAGATCGGGCCGTTCTGCGGCGATGAGCGCGAGAAAACGCGGGAACGGCAGAGCACCGGGCTGCGTGCCGCCCGTCGGCTCGATGAGCTTTGGCCACGCGACGGGTGCTCTCCACGTGATCCGGGGACAGGCGTCCTGCCCATGCGCTTCCCACCAATTGAGACAATTCAGATAGCCGATCAATGTACCGAGATTGAACGCCTGCGAGAGATCGCCTCGGCTTGCCACGATCATCGTGATCAGCCGGGGTAATTCCAGTCCGGCTTCTTCGAGTACGGTTTGCGGCTCGAGCAGCGTTTCGGGAAGATGCTTGGTGTCGAGCACGCTCGGCGCGACCGAGCCTAGCCAATAAGTGACAGCCTCGGGATGCCGGGCAATCAGCGTCTCGTTGTCGAGTTCCCGCAAATATTCGATGTCTTCGTGACGAAGCACCCATTCGAAGTCGGGATAGGTGTCCCGCGCTGTCATTTCCCACCAGAAATACAACGCAATGCGGTCGTTCAGCGACTTTGAGTTGAAGCGCGCGAGATCGGACCTGAACTTCATCAGGAAGTAAATGGCGCTCGGCAGGCAAAACAATTCGCTTGGCGACGGATGGCGATACTCGGCCAGCCAGTCGGTCTTGCTCTTCTTTCCCAGATTAGACAAGGTTAGCAATCCTCGAAGGCCATGCGAACGAGAAGTCGTCCGCCGTCAGCGTCAGGTTCGGCGAATAGTAGGGGTCATTCATCAGCAGATCGCCCCAGCGTTGCCGCACGAGTTCCGATTCTTGGTTGAAGCGGCTGATCTTTTCGGGGGTGTCCTCAGCGCCACGTGTGGCCGACTCATGGTGATACAGCTCCGCGTAGGGCGTCCATACGTTGCGATAACCGGCTTTGCGCACGCGCAGGCAGAAGTCGATGTCGTTGTACGCGACGTGCAGTTCCTCATCGAGCCCACCGACTTCCTTGTAGATGGACTGACGAATCAGCAAGCATGCCGCGGTCACCGCGCTCATCGCATTGCGCAGTCGCGCGCGCGCGAAGTAGCCGGCCATGGTGTTCGGAAAATGCTTATGCGCGTGACTCGCAATGCCACCCACGCCCAGTACGACGCCGGCGTGCTGGATCGTGTCGTCCGGGTACAGCAGCTTGGCGCCGACCGCGCCGACGTTCTTTTGAATAGCCACCGAGACCATTTCTTCGAGCCAGTCTGCGTTGATGACTTCTATGTCGTTGTTCATCAGACAGACGAAGTCCGCCGTGCTGGCAAGCGCGACGCGATTGTTGATTGCCGAGTAATTGAACGGCGAGTCGTCGCGCACGACCTTGATGCGCTCGTCCGTTTGCAGGCGCGCGAACAGGTCATGCGTTTCCTGTTTGACCGAACCGTTGTCGATGATCGTGATGCGGTAATTCGTGTAGGTGGACTTCTGGCGCACCGATTCCACGCATTGCTCGACGAGTTCCGCCGAATCGCGCGTCGGAATAATGATCTCGACGGAAGGCAGCACGTCCGGCAATTCGTAGACGACCTTGTTGAACGCATGCGTGCCGGGCGCATGAATGGTGTGTGCCTTGATGTTGTTGCGTTTGAGATGGTCGTCGATGGCGCGCATCGCGGCGATATGCGCATACGGCTTCGCTTCATGGCCGCTTGCGGTGCTCTCGGGAATGATGCGCCATTGATAAAGCGCGCGCGGAACGTGATACACCACGTCGTGCCCGACCCGATCGATCACGCGCAGCGCCAGGTCGTAATCCTGCGAGCCCTCGAGGCCGACACGGAAACCGCCGATCTCGCGCAGCACCGACGTCTTATACACGCCGAAGTGCGAAATCATGTTCTGGCTCAGGAACAGATCGTAATTGAAGTCGCACTTGAAGTAAGGGTCTGAGCGCTCGCCTTCTTCTGAGATTTTGTCTTCGTCGCTGTAGATGAGCGCCGCGTCCGGATGCGCGTTCAGCATTTCTATCACGCAATAGAGCGCGAGCGGATGCAATTCGTCGTCGTGATCGAGCAAACCGACGAATTCGCCCGTCGCGAGTTCGAGCGCCGTGTTGCTCGAGGCGCTGATGTGACCGTTCGTCGTGCGATAGGCGACCTTCACCTGGCCCGGGTATTTGGCGACGTAGCTGTCGAGCACCGCCTTGACCTCCGGCTTTGTCGAGCAGTCGTCGGCGACGCAGATTTCCCAGTTTTCGTACACCTGGTCGATCACCGAATCCAGCGCCTTGCGCAGCCATTTTTCCGGCGTGTTGTAGGTCGGCATGACAATGCTGACCTTCGGCTGCAGTGCAAACGTTTTGGACCGGTCGCGCAACTGCGGGTAAATGGATTTCGGCGGTTCGTTGGCATTGAGCCATTCCTGATACGACTCGCCGACAATCGGGGCGGTGGCGGGCAACGGGCCGCCGCGCCATGCGGCCATGCGGCGCGCGCGAGCGAGCAGCTCGGCAGAGCACTCGGTCTCGTCCAGCACGGTGATCGTGAGGCCCGTCACTGAAAAAAATGCTGGCAGCGCGATCGGATCGAAGCGGATTGGACCGGCCAGCTTCGGAAACGCAACGTCCTGCTGGACCTTGCCGTTCGCATCGACGTGCAGACCGATTGCCGTATGTTCCGACATGCCAGAGCCCGCATCGACGTACAACATGCAAGGCGAAGCCGCCGTTGCGCTCGTCTTCAGTTCGAACGAAATGCGCGCGGCTCGCTGTGACAAAGCCTCCCAGCCCACCAGTTCGAACTGCGGGTCGTTGTTGGTCGCCTGCCAGGAAAAGTCAGGATTCGAGGATTTCTCGACGTTGTTCAGAGGACGGAGATCGAAGTTCATTTTCTTAGCAGGGAATCGTAGAGGTCTTTCAGGGGTGACAGAACGGCTTGCCACGTCAGGTCGCGCGCCGTGCCCACACTATCCGAGGTGCCGGTGCGTTCGTGTGCGAGGGCGTCGCGAATCGACTGCGCAATGCTGCCGACGTCCGACGGATCCAGATAGGCGACATGCTCCGCGAAGTATTCTTCCGTGGAGCCAACTTTCGTGACCGCGATGCGGGCGCCCGCCGCGTGCGCTTCGAGCGCGGCGAGCCCCGGCGTCTCGAGGGTGCTCGGCAGCACGAACGCTTCGCACGCCGCATACGCAGAGCGCAGCACGGGGGAGTCGTGTGAAAGCGTGCCCGCATAAATGACCTGGTCGCCGCCTTCAGCGAAGCAGGTTTTCGCGTACTCGGGATCGCGTTGATGCCCGATCAACACGAGCTTCAGCTCAGGGAACGATTTCATCGCCCGAATGAGCGCCAACTGGTTCTTACGCGGCTCGATGTTCCCCACGTTCAGGATGAACCGGCCGTGAATCGCGAACTCGCTGCGGAAAAGCTCCGCCGCAACCGGCTCATAGAAGCTTTGTTCGACGCCGTTAAGCACGCTTACGAACTTCTCGCGCGGCAGATTGAAGATGCGCGCGAGCGTGTCGCATTCGATTTCGGAATTAGCCACCACCCGGTCCGCGAGCGAAAACTGATGATGAATCTCACCGATCGGATAGAGATGCTTTGTCTCCTCGGTCACCCAAAGGCTAGAAGAAACCACGAGCGGTAAGCCCAATTGCTTGACAAAGTTACAGAAGTGGACCGATCCGCCGACGCAGGAGAAGAAATGAACCACGTCGTGTTCGAGAAACCGCGGATTCCATGGGTCGAACAGCGCGACGTCCACACCATGTGCGGGCAGGTGCTTTTGATAGGCAAGCAACTGGATTTCTCCGCCTCCGGGCGTGTGGAATGCCATCGGGTAGGTGGCGAACAGCACTTTCATAGATGGGCTCTTTTAGCTCAAACGTTTTCGTCAGACTGGCTCGCGCGTTGCGACAGCATTGCCCGAGGCACAGTCTGCTCGGCGGTGCGCGTGGGGAAGCGGCCGCTGCAGGCCATCGCGTTGAGCGCGACGGGCGTGATTGTGCTGTTGTCGAGCACGTCGGATCGAAACCACGAATTCCACATGCGCGAATATGTTTGAGATGTTACGAAGTGTTCGGACGGCTTTCGTTGTGCGGCCGCCCGCTTATTATCTCGGCCCGGCGGGGGCAAACGGTGCTTGGCCCCCGCCAGCTCCCTCCGGCGATGCTCGCTCCCACTCAGCCCGCGCCGATGCGGGCACACATTTTAGCGCCTAAAGAACGGCCCGAGCGGGCCGAAATAGAAGCTGCCCGCATACAATACGTTCCCAGTCAGACTTCTTCACCATCCCCGCCGATGTCAGATTGTATCGTGTCTCAACTGCCGTTCCCGGGCCGCCGGGGCGGGAAGGCGCTCTCCGGACCGCGCACCCGAGTGCGGCGGCTGGCGCCCGCCACGGAGGGGCGTCGATGACACAACGTGTACTTGTTACGGGAGCCAACGGCTTTGTGGGCAAGGCGGTGTCGCGAGCCTTGCTGCAGCGCGGCGATACGGTAGCCGGCTTAGTGCGCCGGGCACATACCGCTGAGGAAGGCGTGCGCGAATGGCACTTCGACGCAGCGGACTTCCAGGGCATCGAAGAGCGTTGGCCCACCGACATGCAATGCGATGCGGTTATCCATCTCGCAGCGCGCGTGCATGTGATGCGCGACACCATTGCGGATCCACCTACAGCGTATCGCGCCACGAATGTGTCAGGGGCTTTGCGCGTCGCAGCGGCTGCGCGCCGTGCGGGCGCGCGCCGATTCGTGTTCGTGAGCAGCATCAAGGCGGTGGGAGAGAGCAGCACCGGCCGCCCCATCGCAGAGACGGATGAACCTGCCCCGACGGACCCGTACGGCATCTCCAAACTCGAGGCGGAGCGAGCGCTGACCGAATATGGCCGGAGTTCGGGCATGGAAATCGTAATCGTGCGACCGCCACTGGTCTACGGGCCAGGCGTGCGGGCGAACTTCCTGCAGCTGATGAGCGCCGTTGCGCGTGGCATTCCGTTGCCACTCGGGGCAATCGAGGCCCGCCGCAGCCTCGTGTTCGTCGACAATCTCGCGGATGCGCTGGTCCACTGCGCGACCGATCCGCGCGCGGCCGGTGAGACGTTCCACGTCACCGATGGCCGCGATCTGAGCGTTTCTGAACTCGCTCGCGCGCTCGCCATGCAACTGCATGCGCCCGCGCGTCTCGTGCCGGTGCCCGTGGGGGTGCTGCGTCTGGCAGGTCGCGTGACCGGGCGATCGGCGGCAGTCGACCGGTTAGTCGGCGAGTTGCGGCTGGACAGTTCTCACATCTGCGAACGCCTCGGCTGGTATCCACCGCATACGGTCGAACATGGCCTCCTCGAGACGGCGGCCTGGTATCGCGCTACGCACTGAAGCCACTTCCGATGTCATTTGCCTCGCTTTCCGCCCATCCCGCCTTATCGCAAGTCCTGTGCGGCGCCGTCGCATTCTGCGGCTGCGCGGCTATCTTGTTGTTTCTCCTGAAAACCGGCCTGGCGTGGCGTCTCGCCACCGATATTCCCAACGACCGCTCGCTACATACGCGCCCCACGCCGCGCGTCGGCGGCTGGGGCGTGGTGCCCGTCGCTGTCGTGCTAATCTGGCTCGCCGCGCCGGCGCTCTGGCTGCCCGCATTAGCGGCGGCGCTCCTTGCGGCGCTGTCGCAGATCGACGACCGGCGCGGCTTGCCAGCGCGCGTGCGCTTCGGCGGCCACGCCGCAGCGGTCGCGGCGCTTATCATCGTTTATCCGGCTGACGTCTCGTGGTGGGCGCTGGCGGCGATGGCGGTTTTACTAGTCTGGCTCGTCAATTTGTACAATTTTATGGACGGCTCGGACGGCCTCGCCGGAGGAATGGCGATGTTCGGCTTCGGCGGCTATGCCATCGCGGCGTCGCTTTCCGGTCACCCGGACTCGTCGCTCGGGATCGCCTCCATCGTCGTCGCGGGTGCGGCGGCCGGCTTTCTGCTCTTCAATTTCCATCCAGCGCGCATCTTTCTCGGCGACGCAGGCTCGATCCCGCTCGGGTTTCTGGCCGGCGCATTCGGTTATTGGGGCTGGCGTGAGGGCGTGTGGCCGGTGTGGTTCCCGGCGGTGAGCTTCTCCCCGTTCATAGGCGATGCGTCGGCGACGCTCGCGAAACGCCTTGTGCGCGGCGAAAAATTTTGGCAAGCCCATCGCGAACACTACTATCAAAGACTGGTGCAGTCAGGCTTTGGGCATGCCTCGACGGCGCGCATTTGGTATTTGTTCATGGTCGCGGGCATAATGCTTGCTTTGTGGGCACTGGATTTTTCGGTGCCAAATCAGTGGCTGGTGGTCGTCACGTGGGCAGTCGTGCTCGTCGTCGCCGGGCTTTTTATTGATCGACGCTGGCGACGCCATGTGTCCCGTTCCGGGCAATCCTGAGGTTCTGCGCAATGAAGAGATTCAAAGCCCGATGGCTTTCGTTCAGTGCGTTTGCGTTCGACCTGTGCGCGGTGGCGCTTGCCTGGATGCTTGCGTACGTGATCCGGTTCAACGGCCCGGTGCCGGGCCCGTTCTGGTCGAGCGGTTTGCATGCCCTCATATGGGTGCTGCTGATTTACGCGGTGATGTTCCGCAGCTACGGGCTGTATCGCGGCATGTGGGTGTTTGCGAGCTTGCCGGACCTCGTACGGATCGCCAAAGCGATCGGTGTCGGCGCGCTTGTTGTCATGATCGCCTCCGCGCTGTTGCAGCCGGCGCCCATTGTGCCGCGCTCCGTATTGATCGTATCGCCGATGCTGCTGTTCCTCGCCATGGGCGGCTCGCGCGCCATCTATCGGGCGGCCAAGGAGTTCTACCGTTATGGCGGGCTGGTCGGTCAGGGCAAGCCGGTGCTCGTGTTGGGGGCGGGCAATGCCGGCGCGAACCTCGTGCGCGAATTGAAGCGCTCCGGCGAATGGCGCCTCGCGGGTCTGCTCGACGACGACCCGGTCAAGCAGGGTCGCGAAATCTACGGCTATCGGGTGCTCGGCTCGATCAGTGATCTGCAGAAAATTACTGCCGATCTGAAAGTAGAGCATGTGATCATCGCTGTGCCGTCCGCTTCTGTGGAGGCACACCGGCGCATTGCCACGCTATGCGTGCGAGCCGGCGTCCGCGCGATGACGCTGCCGGCCCTTACGCCGCTGACGCAAGGCCAGGCCTTCCTCTCCCGCGTCCGCCAGATCGACCTCGAAGACCTATTGGGCCGCGACCCGGTCATGATCGACACCGACCACGTCGAAGCGCTCCTCAAAAACCGCGTCGTCATGGTCACCGGCGCGGGCGGCTCGATAGGCTCCGAATTGTGCCGGCAGATCCTGCGCTTCGGCCCGGTTCAACTGGTGGCGTTCGACATCTCGGAGTTTTCCATCTACCGGCTCAACGAAGAGCTCGCGGACCGCTACCCTGAAGTGTCGGTCGTGCCGATCATCGGCGACGTGAAAGACTCGTTGCTGCTCGATCAGGTGATGTCGCGCTACACCCCGCATATCGTCTTTCACGCCGCCGCCTACAAGCACGTGCCGCTCATGGAAGAGGTGAACGCCTGGCAGGCCGTGCGCAACAACGTGCTCGGCACCTATCGCGTGGCGCGCGCGGCGATCCGTCACGACGTCGCGCACTTTGTGCTGATTTCGACCGACAAGGCCGTCAACCCCACCAACGTGATGGGCGCGAGCAAGCGTCTCGCGGAAATGGTGTGCTCGTCGCTGCAGCAGCAGGGCACGCGGCGCACGCAGTTCGAGACCGTGCGCTTCGGCAATGTGCTCGGCAGCGCAGGCAGCGTGATCCCGAAATTCCAGGAGCAGATCGCGCGCGGCGGTCCCGTCACGGTCACGCATCCGGAAATCACGCGTTTCTTCATGACGATTCCCGAAGCGTCGCAGCTCGTGCTGCAAGCGTCGAGCATGGGGCACGGCGGCGAAATCTTCATTCTCGACATGGGTAAGCCGGTGCGCATCGCCGACCTGGCACACGATCTGATTCGGCTGTATGGCTTCACTGAAGAACAGATCCGCGTCGTCTACACGGGCCTGCGCCCCGGCGAAAAACTCTACGAAGAACTGCTTGCCGACGACGAAACCACCACACGCACGCCGCATCCGAAGCTACGTATCGCGAAGGCGCGCGAAGTGCCCGACAGCCTGATCGACAACCTGCTGCCGTGGCTGATGCAGCATCGCGTGCCGACCGACGACGAGGTCCGCCGCGATCTGCGCCGCTGGGTCGCCGAATATCAGCCGGCCACCTCGACTGCACTGCGCAGCGTACCTGCGGTGGCTAGCCGAGCCTCGTGAGAGCCAAACTGCTCGGGGAGAGGCTGCCGCTCGGTGTGAGACATCGACGGTGATTGCATAGCGCGCGCCCGCCCATCAAACTTTTTGCGATGGGCGCTGCCGACAACGACGAAGTGCTCTACCTGCCCTCTGGATATGCCCGAAATGCAGGATGATCGTGTACGGCGCGGTTGCGCTGGATTGCGTATCCGCGACATCGGTTCGTCGATCAATATGGCGTTGGCGATAACTGGCATTATGACTTGCACCTGCAAGAGGTCATGCAAACGGACCAAGAGCCATACGGCGAAGCGTGGATCGGTGCCGGAGAGCACGCGTGTCCACCCCAGGACGTCGGCGGTACTACGGATGTGAAGAGATGCTGCGCGCTCGGAGCGTGCAGCCAGAGTCCGACGGACGGAGGCATTATTAATCGTAGTGGGGCGATGTTTTCGATGCCCAACTGTTTGGCCGACGGCCAATTCGACGCTGCTGCCCATGGCGTGAACAGCTGCGCCCATAAGTGGCCAGCTTTAAGCCTTACTCTGCGATACGTCTAAGACCCAGTATGGTTCAACTAGCGCCTTCGGTTCT
The DNA here is from genome assembly GCF_047325075.1 of Paraburkholderia phenoliruptrix. NCBI lineage: Bacteria > Pseudomonadati > Pseudomonadota > Betaproteobacteria > Burkholderiales > Burkholderiaceae > Paraburkholderia > Paraburkholderia phenoliruptrix. Next base: position 3,711,786 of record NZ_CP168531.1, on the reverse strand, counting down.
GCGAGGGTGCGATTCCTGTTGTCCGCAGTAGCCTGTCGGCGTCCACATCCTATGTGCCGCGAGCGGCTCGCCACGTCTTTCCGATGCATCTCTAACCGCTTAGCCAATCGAGGGCTCCCGCTGGTCTTCGCGGGATTCCAGCATACCCGGATCCGCGCACTCCTCGCCACATTCGCACTTTGATACTGCCTTGACTTTTCAATGACGTCGGCAAGATGGAATCACCATAGCCCACCACATTGAAACATGGACCTTCTGGCGAAGCGTTATTCCAGATTCAAAGAAAACCAAGGACTGCAGAGGAAGGATGCGTCGGCAACGCCTTGTCGAAAACTGCCCGCGATTCTCGCCGACTCAGAAATCGCTCATCTTGAAACTGTCGCGTCTTACTTGTTAAACATTGAATATTGGGAGCTGCCCGACTATCTTGGACCTAGATATTGGATTGCTCGCGCTGTGTCGATCGGGGAGCAGTTCGAGCTTGTTTTACCTCAACGGCGACGTCTAACCAGGTTGCTCGCGATGTTTACGAGCCTGGCGCAATCGGGTCGGCGCGTACCTGAAGAAAGACGTGCTCGATCTCTAAGACTGCGATGAAGCCGAGTTCTTGCTTTCGCATGAGTGTTGCCAAATACTCAAGTCTCTTTCTCCTTCGCTTCAACGTCCATCGTCAACTCGACATGTGTTATACCCAGGACGCGATGCGTCGCGCGCGCGGGGCAGCCATGGTCGCCTTTCCGGTGATCCGATCGTGGCAGGGGCCGTGACCCAATGCGGGTAACGCTGAAGGGATGGAACTCTGCCTCGCTGCGTCTCGACCACCTAGTGGGCAACCCAGGCGCGGTGAAGGAGGGCGCTGTCAAGTTAGCACCAGTTTTCACCACAGAAGACCATCGCGACATGATAAGCGTTCCTGAATAATACAATCGATGAAGCGACATGAGCGGATATCTTAATTGGCAATGCTGCACCGCTCGCGAAACAGGCGCGCGAATGACCCAACTCCTCTTTCTTGCGCCTTGAAGTAACCCGCTGCAGTCGTTAGTCCCAAAGCTGCGGCGTCTCGCGAGTTCATGCAGATGTAGGCACAAGCTTCCTTCCCGCGAGCTGGGCCTCGCCGAGCAGAAGGAAGCCCTTCGCATTTGCGTGTGAGGGCGCGTCCAGGATGTCGATGCGGACCCGGGGAAAGGCGGCACGAATCGCTGTCTCGTAGAGGCTTGCTCCGCCTCCTGTCAATACGATCGACTTCAACCTCGAAGGAGAGGGAGTGCGATCACGGATTATTTTGAACGCAGCGTTCACCACGGCTTGTGAGCTTTCAACCAACGGAGCGAGGTCGATGTCCTTACCGTAGTGCAGAAGTGGCTTCTTATCGCTAAGGCATCTGCCAATGCGTTCCATATTGTCTACAGGGCAGCGCTCCCGGTTCGCGATCAACGATCCAATGGTTCTATAGACCTGCCATGCACCGCCCCGGACGTGGCCTGAACACTGGGGGACTATCTTATGGTCACAATACAGCAGCCAGCTAGTCTCGGAGTAGCCTACATCGATGAGGAGATGGCCGCGCTCGGGGTCAAAGCGGCCATCGCCGGAATTGGCGAAGGTTCCGAGCGATCCGAGCAGCGGGGGAACGACATCTACGGAACCTACGTGGATCACGCCTTGGCCGAAATCGAGAGCGCCTGTAAATGCATCGCGAAGATATCGAAAGTATTCCCGGCTGAAGCGGGCCGGCAGGCCAAGCACCATGCATTCGATCTCTGTTACACCGGCGCGGTATAGTGCTCCGCCGAGCAGCGCGGTGTACATGGGCGTCAAACAGAAGCTGTCAAGTAACGTTCGCGTTAAGCTTGAACACGCTCGCAACGACTCTACTTCGGGGCCGACTGCATAATGAGAACCTTGGACCTCTATCAAAACAACGTTCAACCCGTCGGCTACGCGTTCTCTGGTTCGTGATAACTCAAGATGAGGTACCAGAGGCGCGAGCGACGGGAAGCTCGCGGTAGAAATGTCGGAGCCGGTGCGAAGCGCCACTTTGGTGCGGCCGTAACCGATGTCGACGCCAAATGCTGATACTTTCATTAACCCTGCCCTCTAAGGCGAACCCTGCTGATTTCGGAGGCTGAGGTGCATGATGCTTCCGGGCCGCATTCACCCACTACCGTTGCCTGCCGTTTCTCGAAGTCAACTGTCTGTGTTCAATCAACTGTATCTGGTCGATCAGCCTGCCGTGCAGGCAAATGGCGACATATTCGACGTAGCTTTCGATGAGAGCGGGCGTTTAGATGTGGGCGCCTTCCAGTTGTGTTCCTTCAATCAAGACTGGGCCAACGGTTCGAAATCGACGACGTTCCTTCGTTGTCGTCCGGCTGCGTACACTGCAAACCGGACGCTTGCGCGGGATGAATGCTTCGGGTGCCCGATGTCGGTAGCCTGCCGGTAAGCGTCCAAGACAGCTTCTGAGAAGAGGGGCCGGGCACTCCGGGCTATCTCCTCGACCGTGCCCAGTCGAGAGCCCTTTGGCGCATGCTGCGGTTTTGGCTGTCGGTCACTCAAATGTCGTGCTACCGGGAGCTGGCTAACGGTAGCGGCAGCCATGCGGCTGTTACCGCATCCTATTGATTTTATTTATTAACTCGGCCAATTTGCGAAATTTTTATTACTCGATCAACAGCACAGAACTCGCAAATGGGGAGCCGTGCACGCCCCGTCTTACACAGAAAGGATCGCGCTTCGCCGACGCACCGAACGCGACAGTAGAGCCCAACGATGGCGCTTCGCGCCGTGTGGACGCTCTTGCAGAGCACACGTTCCTGGTCCGTCCAACTTGGTGAGCCGACGCGATTGAACGGGCGCCGCAGAGCAGGCCTAAGTCTGCGCGCCAGCAAGAACGAGCCGTGGAGACTACCCCGCGTGACACCTTACGTGAGCCGACGCGCGGTCATGGCAGTTGACACCCCCACACATCAACACTTGACCAGACGCCGTCTTAATGTCCGACGAGTACAGGACGGCGTCGACTGGCGCACATGCTGGCGTCAACGGAAAATTGATCTCGAGCGAACCAGAAAAAGCATAGGTCTCCGGTTGCCAGCACTGGGCCCCCGGTTGTCAGGATCAGTTTTCCGTCGGCGCTGGCGCTTATGTGCTATCCGCGGCGTGCACCGTATTTGCGAGCCTTGCGCCGTTGATCAGTCAATCGAGGTTTCGCAAATCAGTCTGATTTATCAATTAAAACTGAACGATGCGGTGGTGACGCGCTGCCGATGCCACCGTGAGCCGGCTCATGGGGCGGCAGTACATTTATAAGACAGACGTCCCAAAACCGGCGCGGGCCGGGTCGAGCTGCCGTCGACTCGGCAAGACCGACAAGATGGACCGAAGCGCTCCGCTCTTTGTCGCACAACCTCGCGAAAGCACGAAAGAAGCATCGGCATTGGAATGACATCTGGGGGCCACAGGTATGCAATCCACGCATGCGTGCCCTTCTGCATCAAAACAGGCTCGGCATCCGGCGGCTACGCAGGTCATGCCTCCAATGCCATGTGACTGCACGATGTTTCGACAACTCGTCGTCTTTTTTTGAAAGAGGGTGTTTTTGATGCGCCATTCGGTCGCCACCTGAGCGGCAAGTCGCGTATCGTAACGTTTTGCCTGCAGATGACCGCAACACCGGATCAAGCGTGAGACGGCCCATGACTCCCGACGGACTGCTTCGACAAATCAAAAAGCGCAATTGCTTCGTTATTGCTCATTACTATAAAGACGGACTGACTAAAGGGAAATGGACTACGCAAAAGGGCGCACTTGACGCGCTTGGCGTTAGTCAGGCCGAACTTTCGCTGGCGCTTAAAGTGGCTGATCTGCCCACCGCGATAGTCAACTTGTTTGAGTCGGCCACTGGGGTAACGCCGTATTCCGTGCGGGTGATACGCGAGGTTATCGCGCGGGATGGTCTTCAGACCGTGCTTCAGCGAATCGGCGAACACGTTGCGGCTGGCAGAACTCTCCCAGCGCGAGCGGTGCTTGCGACGATAAACGGGCAAGGGGCTGCGTCCCGGCGCGCGCTGCGCTACTTGGGCAACCCTGAGAACAAGGTACTGAGTAAGACGCTGGACTCACCGAAAAACATCTCCGATCGATATCACCTGGGTGTGACCAGAGGGGAATGGACCACTTACAGTGGCTGCGCCCGCGCACTTGACATTTCACGAAAGAACATACGCGATGCGGTGTATATGATGGCGCTTCGGGGTAGCTTGCCCGTTAGTTTCGGTGAGGCCGAATTGACTTTTGCTGTTGGACGGAAACTACTCGCGCTAGACAAGGAGTTGGGCAGGCAAACGCTATTGCAACGTGTGAGAAATCTAAGCCCTGGAGGGAGCGAGGCAACGCCCGAAACTGTTCTTCGGGAGTTAAACGGCGTGAATGTTCTGACATCGGACCATTATCGCATTCGCATCAGGAAGGGTAGAGGAACCCGGCGACTCATCATCGAGTGCATTGATGCCGATGCTCTCTTGCCATACCGACGCGACATCGAGCGTGCGATCCGAAAGGTGGTGAAGAGAGTTACCGTTAGTCCGGAGGAGATCGAGGCGATACGCTCGATCTGAACCGCCCCGGGAATCGTGGAGGCTGGTTGGTTTAAGTTGATGCGAGTTCGGCGGCAGCTGTTTCAAGTTGCCGATAGTAGTTTGCCTCAGCTTCGGCGGGCGGGATATAGCCGAGGGGTTCCATCAACCGATGATGATTGAACCAGGCCACCCACTGCAGTGTTGCCAGTTCAACGGATTCCCGCGTTTTCCAGGTGCGGCGATGAATCAGTTCAGCGTTGTACAAGCCGTTGATCGTTTCAGCCAGGGCGTTGTCATAGCTGTCTCCCCGGCTGCCGACCGACGGTTCGATGCCCGCTTCGGCCAGCCGTTCGCTGTAGCGAATGCTGACGTATTGGGACCCTCTGTCGGAATGGTGTATCAAGGTTCCGTCGTCGCCCGGGCGCCGCGCGTAAAGCGCCTGTTCAAGTGCATCCAGAACGAAGTCCGTGGTCATCGAACTGCTGACTCGCCAGCCAACGATACGGCGAGCAAACACATCGATCACGAAAGCCACATACAGCCAGCCCTGCCACGTCGAAACGTAGGTGAAGTCAGAAACCCAGAGCTGGTTCGGCCGTGCCGCCTTGAACTGGCGATTGACCCGATCCAGCGGGCGCGGGGCTATGGCATCAGGAACAGTCGTGCGAACACGCTTGCCTCGCATCACGCCGCGCAAACTCAGTTGCTTCATCAAACGTTCGACCGTGCAGCGCGCCACCGCGATACGCTCCCGGTTCATCTGCTTTCAGACTTTATCCGCGCCGTAGACCTGCATGTTGGCCTGCCACACACGCTTGATCTCCGGCCGCAGACGTTCATCGCGGATTGCGCGAACAGAGCGCCGCGACGGATCACGAAGCTGCGCGGCATGGCGTCGGTAACCCGACGGGGCAATCCGCAAGACCTTGCAGATCGGCTCGACCCCGAAGGTGTCGCGATGCTGATCGATGAAGGCCTTCAGGACTTGAAACGGCGGTCGAGCTCCGCCTGGGCGAAAAACGCGCTCGCGACCTTGAGAATCTCGTTGGCACGACGCAACTCCTTGACTTCGCGCTCCAAGGCCTTGAGGCGCTCGCGCTCGTCTGTGGTCACGCCATCGCGCTCACCGTGGTCGACCTGGTCGCGCTTGACCCACTCATGCAGTGTCTGCGGTGTGCAGCCGATCATCGGCGCAATCGACTCGATCGCCGCCCACATCGACGGATGTTCGCCACGCTGCTCGCGCACCAGGCGCACCGCGCGCTCTCGGACTTCCGGGGAAAACTTGGTTACCTTCTTGTTCATGGCTCCATTCTCTCAAGAGTTGGAGCCTCCACAAAATCCGGGGCGGTTCAATCTCCAATGATCGCAAACTTTAAAGTGATATTCCACCAAAGATCTATTTGTAACAAAGGCAACTTCCATCTCAGCCCTTACCTCGCGTATCAGCGGACGACAGCAGCTGAAAACTGCAACACATAGCGAATCTATTCCGGCCAAGGGCGGCCCATGGTTTCATGCAATCCTCTGGTTGTACTAACGTTTGTGCCGCACCTTTCGCGCTTTATGCGCTAGCGGCCGCTGTCCGGGTGGTGGGCAATAAGGCCCGTGACCTGCGCACTGCAGTTGCTTCTTTCCCCTGAAGCGTTGCCTTGACTTCTGACTGAGGGTGGCAAGCTGGAGTTACCGGCCATCCTTCGGACCTGCGACGCTACATCACGCCAAACCGCTGGTGAATTGACGATTTTGCTCCCCAGCCATCAAGGTCGTGAGCGAACTGTGTCCGATAACCCTCTTCAGTCCACGAAAGGAGAACAAATGAAACAGGGCAAGACGCTATTTTCTGCTGCGGACAAAGATGCATATTGTGCTGCCGCATCCTCCCCTGAACTGGTGTCGGACTTCAGGCGACTCGCGGGCGATCGCGACGGCTGGATGGCGCATCGACGCCATTTGTCTCTTCCCTTGTCAAGAACCGTTGCAGCGTTCCTGCGGACAACGTCCGAACGCGCATTTGTGGTACGGCGCGGAGTCATGCTTGAGCACGCGCCTGGAACGCGCAATCCAGTGACGTGGGCAGATTGTCTTGCTGTGACTGAGTTTGGCGCGTTTGTCATTAATCGGTACGACTGGACGGGCACCGTAAAACGCTCTGTAAACGACGACGAACTCCTTTTACATGACGAGCCTGGTGCTGTTTCGGTCCAGACGTCCCCATTGCGCAGGGCAAAGCCCGCGGTGCGGCACTTGCGTGCGCTACTCGCCGAACATTGCTGCCCGGTCGAGTCCATTGCGTTTTTCGTCTCCTCACATTGCGCACTCGATCCCACCTTGCCGGAATCGATCCTGTGTCCGTCCGAACTGCACCATTTCATGCGCAGCCGCTTGAACCGCTTCCGCGCCAGCCATACGCAGTATCTCGATCCCGGTAGACTTGCCGCACATCTGCAACAGCGATGCGCGGATTGGGGCGAGAGCTGACAGGCAAAGATTGATTCGAAAGCCGTCGCGAAAAGGAGTGATAGACGGTTGTCCGATGCGGCGACGCACTTGCAGGCGTCGAAGCGGGAACCGGCAGGCCTGCATTAACCGGCGTCCACCGTGGCGAGTGCTTCAAGTGAAATGTCATCCGTTGTCTGGATCTCCTGGCCGCAATGTTTGCACGCGGTCATCGCCTTGAATAATTTTCGCCGGCAATGCCGCCGCAAATTGAAGACCGATTGCAGGCGTTGTTGTGCGTGCAAGGCAAGGTGACGGAGACATCCGAAGGGCAAGACGAAGCGCCGGAGTGATTTTCGCGCAAGCATTCGGCGTCGTAAAATAAAGGATAACTAAGGGAAATGATCGGCAGTCGCAGACATACTGCCCGTCGGCACGAGCGCATGCTGTGTCTCGCCGGTCATCTCCATCTCTTATCCGGCCTGGGTCGGATAACGTGAACGGCGTCAGGGCCAACGAGCGCTGCATCACCTTCAATGACGAACCCATCGGAAGCATAGCGACCGACTGGTTTTGGTGGAGGCAGCCCACCTTTACTGTCGCAGTGAGCACTGCTGGCAGAGCGCAGAGCTCTCCTGGAGCCGTTAATCCGCTCAGCGGCCGCCGCAGGCGTCAAGGTCTGGTTGCGACATTGCATGTGATACGTCAAGTCATCGGCCTCCCGAAGTCAATCGCGTAGCCGTCAAGTACCCAGCGCTTTCGCGAACCGATATTTACCGTTTGCGTCATTGGCAAGCCGTTCCCGTTTTATGCGCACGCTAAGGGTGGCCAGTTGGTTGTGCAGGAAACCGGATTCCAGCAAGACCATTCTGATGCAGGTTATTTCGAGGAGGAGTAGCTCAACATCAACGCATCGCTTTGAGCGCAGTTCGATAAAGCTTGCAAGCAACGCTATGTCCAGGTCGGGCAGCCGGACTGGGCCCGAAAAATAAGGATCGGTGAACTGCTCGAATTCGAGCCAGACCTCAACCATGATGGCGCGCATCGTCTCGTTACATCCGATCGTGTCGGCGCAACGCTTCACGTGTTGCAGAAGTTGCGAATCGGGCATAGTGGCCTCCTATGCTTTGAAAGGCTGGTTGTCCACCTGTGCATCGTCTGCCGATCCTGTGAGGTTTGGTGCCGCATGGGATTGACCGATCGGGTAGCCGCTTAGCTCGCCATGTCGACGTTTCGCCAGAAGGCGTGCCGTCGCCCGAGGTAGTTTGCTCGGTGGTCGGCGGCGGCCAGCTTCGATGTCGTAACGCGATATATGTCCCTCGAACCGCTCGCGGATCGGCTGGCAGTAGTGTCCAAGGATCATCTGGATGCGTGAGGGGCCGTGGCCAAGCGATTCGCTAAGTTCGACGAGAACCTCGTATGGGGCTATTCCTGCATCGAGCATTTCGAGTGCACTCTTGAGCGCATAGGTGTAGCGAAGCGAATGGAAGCTGGTTTGCCCCACCATAGCTGCGCGGCGCAGCAGTGCGGTGAGCCGGTTCATCGCGGATTTGAGCGTCCTTCCATGGCCTGTGATCAGTTCGAGATTGTGTTCGCGAGCGTAAGCGAGCGCGCAACGGACCGCTTCTATCGTCTGCGCGCGCTCACCCTCGATAATCCGCACCTGTCTGGGCCTTGCGTTTTTCGAGCCACGCATCAGGGGAAGCTTCGAATCGCCCCGCTCGAGCGCGTCCAGCCACATCGCGAGATCGGGTGCACACATCAGCGCTTCCTTGCGTCGAAGTCCGAGGTGCAGTGCGAGCGATATCATGTGCATGAGCCCCTGGTCTACCCTCTTCGACCTCTCGATCAACTGCGCAAGTTCCATCGGGTTCAAGGCCCGTTTAGCTCCTTTTCGCACTCTTCGAGCCAGTTGAAGTTGCCTGTTGTTGCATGTGTCGTCGATGTCCCGGCCGGCATGGCGCGATATCACGCGAACCGCCGAGAATATATTCGCGAGAGTGCCCGCGGTTTTGCCTTGCGCGACGCAGTATTGGGCGTACGCATGAATCACCCATGGCGGAATTTCGCCGATCGATGAGTGCAACTCCCCGACCTGTCGCGCAAAGCGCAGTAGGCCTGTTGCATTGAATCGCCTGTTCTGCTGGGTTGAAAAACTGCCGCGCGCTTTTTTGCTGCTCGCGGCGCAATCGTGTACGGCCTTTGACATCATGCTCATGAACTACCTCGCGATTGTCACCCGCATGTCAACTTATGTTCGCCCGCGGGGGGAGGCGAACACGGGCCCCGGTCACGATGAGCTCGTGACGCGTCCGGAATAGCTCGGATGTCGACAATGACGGCTGGCCCGGGGCGGGGGCAGCGCGTACTAAGGAGTTCAATTCGGATGGAGGGCCGGGTACTGCGTTGAGCTATGGGATCCGGTTACGGATGGGCCCTGGTGAAAACAGGTGTTGGGGGAAGGCGGCAGCCCGCACGAGAAAGTGGCATTCGTGCGGGAGCGGTGAGCGGCGGGTGCCTGACAAACACCCTGCCTGTACCCGTCAAGGGAACAGGGCCGCGATTGGAGCGCTTGCGGTCATCATCGGAAGATGAATGAATCACAAGGCTTATTTGACGGGCACCGTACTGGACATCGCAAAAGGGAGATGCTTCCTCGCCCCGCAAACGTTAGAGGCGTGGTGGCATGGTGAACACGGCCTGCACCTGCGGCGTGGGCGTCGGGGGATAAGCCCCCGGTGCGCTCAAAAAGCTCGCCGGCACATAACTTCTGTTGGCTGGCGATCACTAACTGCAGGAAAGATGACTGGCGACGAGCGATACCGGCTGCGCGTACGGAGTTCAGAAAGGGGAGAGGGCGATCAGAAGCACACTGTGGAACTTCTGGGCTTTGAGAGAGATGCCGGCGCTCATTGAGCGGCGGGCGCTCAATTCGTGTCGATGCTGCTAACACAAAACGCGCGAAATGCTTCGCTTCGCCCTTAGGCTGAGCAACGCATTCTTTAAATTGGGCGAAAGCGCCCCCAAACCCCCAGTGAGGAGGTGTAATGGTCGATGCTCGTGACGTGAGCGAACGTTACTGCAATCATTAGAACATAACTGGAAGGGTTACAAAAGGGGGGCGCGGCCTTCGTAGAAAAAGCAGATTGCCACGAGGACGCTCAACGTCTTCTGCCGCCGTCTGCAGAAGACAGGCGGTGCCTTCAAATCGAACGCCGCGCTGGCTTTTCGTCGGTTGGCGATCACTTACTGCAGGAAAGACGACTGGCGGCGACGCGATACCGGCTGCGCGTACCTGGCTTAGGAACGGGAGAGGGCGATCAGAAGCACGCGGTGGAAACTTCTGGGCCTTAAGCGAGATTGAGCTCTGATTGAGCGGCGGGCGCTCAATTCATGTGGATGCGGCTAACAGAAACCGCACGCAGTGCCTTGCTTTGCCCTCAGGCCGAGCAACGCTTTTTTGAAATTGGGCAAAAGCGCCCCCAACCCCCCCAGCGAGGAGGTGTAATGGTCGATGCTCGTGACGTGAGCGAACGGTACTGCAATCATTAGAACATAGCTCGACGGGTCGCAAAAGGGGCGCATGGCTTTCGCACAACAAGTGGGTTGCTACGCGGATGTTTAACATCTTCTGCCGCGGTCTGGCAAAAGACAGGTAGTGCCTTCAAATCGAACTCCGCGCTGGCGGCTTCTAGTCAGCCGGTGACAGCCGGGATCTGTTTGAGCCCGGATTGTCGGGGAGCAAGATGGCGGTCATGATGGACGCAGACCGCATGACGGCGTCAGGGAGGCGCTCCACCAACAAGACAATGGCGGACCCGCACGGGGGCTTTAGGACTCTTAACTCCCGCGCGGCCAGAAGGTGCGATATGCGACGTACACGCCCCAGGTACACGCGCGTGAGTGAGTCGCGCTCAGATGGGAGGCTGCCTGAAATACCGCGATGCTCGTCCCGTCCAGTCGACCGTCGGCGCATGCTGTCGTGCGAAATCCCTGTCGCCGATGATATGGCCGCAATGCGGGCAGTGAAGTTGTGCCGGATGCGAAGCAAGGGCCTGGGGTGGCTGTTCTTTCTCGCGTGAAGCTACGACCGGCGAGCGTCGCTTGGCGAGTTGCTTTCGTTGCTGCCGGGCACCATGTTCCATCGTCCAGCTTAATCCTACAAGGATTGCAGACATTCCGAGTATCGGCCATGTGATATCCATGCTGGCTCCCTAGCTGTTTGGGTGGGGACCAGAATATCATGTGTTGAGCCATCCGCGGGCTTGCCTGCTTCGGGAGCGCCGCAGTATATTGCTGTCGCGTCCACGACGCATCGACCTTGAACTGGCAAAGCCTCCCGTCTTTCTTCCGGGCAGCGCGTCAGTGGAGCTGTTCGCCCGTACGCCTCCGGTTGTCCGGGCGTTCGAAGGCGCACCTTGACACAGCGAGTGCCGGTGTCTTTCGTTCGGCTGCCCTTCCTCTCTCTTTCTTCTTTGCGCAGTTCTGACCGCCGTCCTGCTCCAGGCGGCTTTTGGCCGCGGCTGCTCCAACTTCACATCTGACTGCGTCTTGATGGCGGCTAGCCATCGTCTGCCCATTTCCTTTGCTGTGGCGCGCGCGGCCCGATAAACAGCGCACTCAAACGGCAGTGCGCTTCTCGCGCTGCTGAACGCGGGTCGGTGCCTCCGTTGCACCGGCCAACTCACGGATTGAACACAAGGGAAAACAGATATGTACGTTCTTTACGACTACCGGTACGTGATCGCCTGCAGCAGGCTGCCGTATGCATTCAGGCGGGAATTTCGCAGGCTCGCCAGAGGCCGCGTGACGTCGACATACGATTCGCGCACCCGCGTTAGGGATGCTGTGCCGGCCGAAACGCAATGTCGGCGCGTGGCAGAGGTGTTGCTGGGCTTCGAGGCGCTGCGCGCGAGCGGGTATGCGCTACAGACACCGTGGAATTTTCGCGCAAAGCATTTGCAGGCACTCATCAATCGCTGGTCCACGCAACCGCAGACATCCGAAGAGGCGGCCGAGAGACTGGGGCATTGGTGCGAGTTTTTCCGATGGATCAGGAAGCCCCAGCTGATCGTTCTGATAAACGCGCCAGTTACCGCCGCTGTCTCGCCCGTCGGGAGCAAACGTGTCCAGTACTCGCACGCTTCAGCCTACTCGCGACCGGACATACCAGTGCTCACCAGCGAAAAAGCGATGGAAGCCCTGACCGAACACCGCGGTAACCTGCTCAAGGCAGCCCGTGCGCTCGGAACGACAACGCATGCTGTCTGCGAGGCCCTGAACGAAGGGCGGCCAGCGGCGGACCAGTTTCCTCCCGGCCTAACGATCCTGACCTGATGCTTGACTTCTCCTAGCAGCCCATACGCTGGTTTCACCTCATAACCAAAGGAGAAACCAGCATGCTGATTCAGAAAATCGTCGGGCTCGCGAGTGGATTGCTCTGCGCGTACCTGAGCTTTAGCCAGCAACGTCCGGCTGGCGACGACGCTCGGAAAACGCGGGTGCCCCCCACCCACGAGCCCCACCAGCGGGGGGAAGAAGGAGAAAGGCGGGTGTCGGCCGAATTGTGCTGGCACCTCACGCGACTGTGCGGTGATGACTGGCTGGTATTGGATGGCCTTGTTCTGATTCACGCGCCCGGAAGCGCCTTTCCGACTGCTGAAATCGATCATCTGGCGATTACGCCCTTCGGCGTCTTCGTGGTCGAAACAAAGCACTGGGCCGGGATAGTCACGCGCGGCGAGACCGACGATACGCTAACCCTGACGGCGGCTGACGGACAGAGGTTCGTGCGCGCTTCCCCAATCAAGCAGAATGCGGCGAAAGTGCGTTTCCTGCGCAATCTGCTGCCACCGCGCCTTTGGATCGTTGAAGGACTCGGTGTCTTTTCGCACGAAGCGGTCAGGGTGACCCCTTCACTTCCAACGGTGTTGCTTGAGCGTGGCGAACTTTACCGGCATCTGCGGATGCGCCAGCAGCAGTTTGGTCGTACGGGGATAGGGCGTCTGCCCGTTCGCACGATCTCAAACGCGATTCTGCGGTACGCAGACGCGCGTCCCGAGGCACTTGCAGAGCACCGGCAACGCATCCAGGAGAGCCGCGCGCGTGGACAAGGTGAGGCTGGATAACGTTGCTTATAGCGGAGGGCGCGAACCGCGCTCACCGCTTCGCCTTCCTCACCACCATCCACCGCGGCGACTTGAACCGCACAATGCTCACATAGAGCCACACATAAGTCGCCGCAAACACCACCACAAAGCAGAACAGATGCAGCGTGTGCCGCCAGAACAACGTCGCCGGCACCACCGCAATCAGGCAGAGCAGCCACAAATAAGGCGACGTGAGCGAATTGCGCCGCGTGAGCTCCCGGGCGGTGCGCGCGCCGACCGCCCAACGCATCAGTCGCTTATAAACCAGCATGTGCAGATGCACGCCGTCCGGAATGCCCGGCGACATGCCGCGAATGAACTTCTTGCGGTAAATCGAGAAGCACGTCTCGAAGATCGGGTACATGAAAAGCAGCACCGGATACCACGCGGACACGTCGCGATTGCGCATCACCAGCATGATCGACAGTTCCGCGAGCATGAAGCCGATGAAATACGCGCCGCCGTCGCCGAGAAAAATCAGCCCCGCCGGGAAGTTCCAGATGAAAAAGCCGAGCACCGCGCCCATCATCATGAACGACGCCGACAGCACGATCGGGTCATGCACCTGGAAAGCCACGTAAGCAAGTGAGGCGAACATCATGAACGCGACCATCGACGCGAGGCCGTTGAAGCCGTCGATGATGTTGATCGCATTCGCGAGCGCCGCCACCGCGAGCACCGTCACCGCGCACGAAATCACCGCGTAGGAAAGCAGGAAATCGAGCGGCGGCACGCTGATGCGCGTGACCGCGATATCCAGCAGGAAATAGGCAAGCGCCGCGGCCGCCATCGTGCAGACAAGGCGCGCGAGCGGCGACACGCGCTTGGTCAGGTCTTCGACGAGACCTGAGCCGAAGGCCGGCATGCCGCAGGCAATCAGCCCGAGAATGCCGCCGGACACGGCCGGATAGGCACGATGCAACTGCACGGCCGAGACGACGAGCCCGAGCAGAATGCCGGTCCCGCCGATGCGCGGCACCGGCCGCACGTGGAATTTCTGCACGCCGGCGAGATCGCTATCCGTCGAGAATTTTTCATGCAGATGCGCATAGCGCACGATCACAAGCGTGATCAGCAGTGAAACAAGAAAGCCGAGCGCAAAACTGAGCATGAAAGTGGGCCTGAACAAAGACGCCGAATTATACAAACGAAACCTTGCACGCCCGGAAAAGCGCCGTGCTCGTCAATGTCGCGAAGCATGCCGCGAAATATCCCAGATAGTGAGGTGTGAATCGCCCGGAAACCCGCGCCGGTCATGGATTTCACCTATTTAGCGAGGCGCTTCGCACGCCGTTAAAGCGGGATGCGGCGACGTGCGGACAACGCGGGTGAACAGGCACTCGCCGCGGATCGACAAGACTGTTCCGGAGAACCCATGCTAAACAACATCACAATTCGTGGCGGCCTGACGCTGGTCATCAGCGTGTTCGTTGCTTTTTTGCTGACCGTGATCGGTGTCGGCTATGGCGCGCTGCAACTGGCCAACAGCAGTCTCGACGACACGCAGCGCAGCGCCGCGGCGCTCTCGCATCTGAAGGCGAGCTCGGAAAAGCTGCTGCAGGTGCAATTGGCGCTGGGCTCCTATCAAACGCTCTTTAGTGTCGGCAAGCAGACCGACGATCTGCTGCCGGCGGCGCACAAGGTGCTCGTCGAGTCGAACAAGGACTTCCGCAATTACATGGCCGGCCCGTTTTCGAGCGACGCTGAGAAGAAGCTCGCGCAAAACGTCGAGCAGGCGCGCAGCGCGCTCGTCGACAAGGCGATCGAGCCCGAGTTCAAGGCGCTGACCGACTTCGACTTCAACACCTTCCGCAACATTCAGGGCGAGACGGCGAACGCGTTCTACAGCACGTATTCGAAGGCAATCGACGCGCTCGAACACGCGCAGACCGAAAACCAGCACCAGCAGGCCGAGACCGCCGCGCAACGCTTCCAGATCGCGACGCTGCTCTTCGCCGCGATCGGCGCGCTCGCCATCGTGATCGGCATCGGCGCGCGCATGGCGTTGTCGGCGGCGCTCATCAAGCCGGTCAACGCCACCGTCAAGCATTTCGAGCGCATGGCCGCCGGCGATTTGACGGTCGCGATCAAGAGCCAGTCGCGCAACGAAATGGGCCAGTTGCTGAGCGCCTTGACGAAGATGCGCGACGGCCTCGTCGAAACCGTGTCGCAAGTGCGCGGCAGCACGACGGCCATCACGCAGGGCGCGAATGAAATCGCCTCGGGCAATGCGGATCTGTCCGCGCGCACCGAACAGCAGGCCGCGGCGCTTCAACAGACGGCGGCGAGCATGGAGCAGCTCTCCGCGACCGTGAAGCAGAACGCCGACAACGCGAAGCAGGCCAACCGGCTTGCGCACGGCGCCCTAGACACGGTCACGCGCGGCGGCAACGTCGTTTCGCGCGTCACCGAGACGATGGACGGCATCACGGAATCGTCGCGCAAGGTGACGGAGATCATCGGCATGATCGAAGGCATTGCGTTTCAGACCAACATTCTCGCACTGAACGCAGCCGTGGAAGCCGCGCGTGCCGGCGAGCAGGGGCGCGGCTTTGCGGTGGTGGCCTCGGAAGTGCGCAGCCTCGCGCAGCGCTCAGGCGCGGCGGCGAAGGAGATCAAGGAGCTGATCGGCGATTCGGCGGCGCAGGTCGAGCAGGGCGCGTCGCTTGTCGCCGAGGCGAGCCGCACGATGAACGAGGCGATGCAATCGGTCGAGCGCGTGACCGGCATCATGGGCGAGATCGAGGCCGCAGCGCTGGAGCAGAGCGACGGCATCGAGCAGGTCAACAAGGCCGTCTCGCAGATCGACGAGGTCACGCAGCACAATGCCGCGCTCGTCGAGGAAGCGGCTGCAGCGGCAAAATCGCTGGAAGAACAGGCGGCCGTGTTGCGCGAAGCGGTCGCCGTGTTTCGCGTGAGCGACGGCTCGGCACGACACGCGAGCTACGCCGTGAAGCCCGCGAGCGGCGTGGCGGGCGCGGCGCTCGCCATGTCCTGATCCGGCGCACCGAGGGCGCTGCGGGTCCAAACGGCACCCGCAAGCGCCTCGCGGCGCCCAGCCTCTGCCGTCAGCCCGCAAATCCGCGAGGATTCGCCGACTGCCAGCGCCAGTGGTCCGCACACATTCTTTCGATGCCGAACTCCGCGCGCCAGCCGAGCACTTCTAAGGCCGCGCGCGGATCCGCAAAGCACGACGCCACGTCGCCCGGACGGCGCGCCACGATTTCATACGGCACCGGGCGGCCCGACGCCTTCTCGAACGCCTTCACTACGTCGAGCACGCTATAGCCCTGGCCCGTTCCCAGATTGACGACGAAGCTCGCGTCGCGCTTCACGAGCGCGTCGAGCGCCGCCAGGTGCCCGCGCGCCAGATCGACCACGTGGATGTAATCGCGCACGCCGGTGCCGTCCGGCGTGTCGTAATCGCCGCCGAACACGCGCAGTCTTTCCAGCTTGCCGACCGCGACCTGGGCGACATACGGCATCAGGTTATTAGGAATGCCCGCCGGATCTTCGCCGATCAGCCCGCTCTCGTGCGCGCCGACCGGATTGAAATAGCGCAGCGTGGCGATGCGCCACGACGGATCGGCCACTTCGAGATCGCGCAGCACCTGCTCGGCGATCAGCTTGGACTGGCCATACGGGTTAGTCGCGGAGAGCGGAAACGATTCGTCGATGGGCGAGCTTTTCGGCACGCCGTACACCGTCGCGGACGAGCTGAACACGAACTGCTTCACGTTGCGATCGCGCATCACGCCGAGCAGCGCGAGCAGGCTGCCCACGTTGTTGCTGTAGTACTCGATAGGCTTGGCGACCGACTCGCCCACCGCCTTCAGCGCGGCAAAGTGAATGGCACCCGTGATCGGGTGCGCGTCGAAAATGCGATTGAGCGCCGCATGGTCGCGCGCGTCGGCCTCATAAAACGCCACCGCGCGTCCGGTGATCTGTTCGACGCGCCGCAGCGACTCGCGGTTGCTGTTCACCAGATTGTCGATTACCACGACGTCGTAGCCACCGTTCAGCAGTTCGACGCAGGTATGCGAGCCGATAAAGCCCGCGCCGCCCGTTACCAGAATCGTGCCCTTCGTGGTCATGCTGTTGCTCCGTTAAAGTAAAACGCCCGTCATTTTTTGCACCAGGTCTTTATACGTTTCGACGACGACGCGTTCGTCGAACTCCTGCGCGACTTTCTGCCGGCCGCGTTCTGCCATGGCGCGGCGCTCGGCGCCGCTCATGTCGAGCATATGCGCGAGCGCGCCTGCCAGGCTTTCTGCATTGCGCGCTTCGCAAAGCAATCCGTTGACGCCGTGCGCGACCACTTCGCGGCAGCCCGGCACGTCGGTCGCGACAATGGGCCGGCCCATCGCCGAGGCTTCCATCAGCGTGCGCGGCACGCCTTCGCGATACGACGGCAACACGATGCAATCCGCATCGGCGATAAAAGGCCGCACGTCATGCGCCTCGCCGAGATAGTCGATGATGCCTTCGCGCTCCCACGCCGCCACTTCGTCGCGCGTGATCGCACTCGGGTTGTCGACGCCCACCGGCCCGAGCAACTGGAAACGCGCGTGCGGGTAACGCTCGTGCAAACGCCGCGCCGCTTCCACATATTCGCCGACACCCTTGTCCCACAGCAAACGGCCGATCAGCACAAACCTGAATTCCGCTCGCTCGGGCAGGGGCGTAAAGCCGAATTGCTCGAGGTCGACGCCTTCGCCGTGCAAAAGCCGCGCGCGCTCAGGATGCACCAACAAATTCTGTTCGACAAACGCTGCCTGATCGTCGCGATTCAGAAACCAGACTTCGCGCGGGAAACGGAACGCAAAACGATACAGTTTTTTGGCGACCTGCGCGGCGCGGCTCTGCTGGATGAACACATAGCCGAGCCCCGTGGTCACGGCGACCGACTGCACGCCCGCGAGTTTCGCGGCGATCGAGCCGTAGATATTCGGCTTGATCGTGTAATGAAATACCACATGCGGGCGGATCGCGCGGTAATGGCGATACAGCGAGTACAGCGTGCGAAGATCGTCGCGCGGATTGGTGCCTTTGGAAGCGACCGGCAATTCGATGCAGCGGCACCCCATGGCCGCGAGCAGCTCGAAGGTGCGGTCGCGCGGCGCGAGCACGGTCACGTCGACGCCGCGCCCCACCAGCATGCGGATCAGCCCTTGCCGATACGTATAGATTGCCCAGGCGGTGTTACACACGAGTGTAATGCGCATCGCGGGCGTCGACTTGAGGGCTGGCTTCATGCTGGAAAGCGCTTGACGGTGAATGAAAGGGCGAAGGGCGCCGCGGTTAAATGGCTCGCACGCGGTTCAATGGCTCGCGCGCGGCGCGAGCAGGCCGCGCTTGACCCGCTGCAACGCGCGGTAAGGCGTCACGAGATGCAGCAGATTCTTGGCGAGACCGAGCCAGTCGTACGGATTGGCGACGTTGAAGTAGCGCAGTTGCAGCCGCAGCGTCGAGACTACCTGGCGGCGCCGCTTCGTCGCGCTGATGCCGCCTTCGTTCAGCTCGTAATACAGGCCGAGTTCCGGCAGATTCGCGCAGTCGTAGCGCTCCATCAGGCGTACGAACAGATCGAGGTCTTCGGCCGAGCGATACTTCGCGCGATAGTTGCCGACGGCGCGCACCGCGTCGATACGCAGCATCATCGAAGGATGCGCAAAGCATGAGCGGAAAAAACGCAGGCGCCGGATCTGCGCGGCTTCGGCGGGCGGGCACAGCATGAAAAGCGGCTCGCCCGCGCGCGTGACGACCTGGGTCCACATGCCGAGCCCGGCCACGTGCGGATGTGCTTCCATATAGGCCCGCTGCTTCGCGAGCCGTTGCGGCACGCTGCGGTCGCCCGCGTCGATACGCGCCGCATAGCGAAAGCCGCGCTGCGCCAAAGCGTCGATGCCCGCTTCCAGCGCGCGCTCGATGCCGCCGTTCACCGGCATGCGCAGCACTTCGATCTGCAGGTTGGGCAGCGCAGGCGCGACGATGGGCGGCGTGCTGCCGTCATCGACGATCAAAACGTGCACCAGCGCACGTTCGCTGAACGACGCGAGCGTCAGATCGACGTCGGCCTGGCCGTTGTAGGCGGGCATCAGCACCGCGACGTCGTCGAGGCAGTGCGGCGGCGCGTCGGCGAAAGGAAGCGTCATGGGCTTAATTTGAAACGGATGTAATAAATATTAACCGCCGCCGCCGCGAGATATCCGCCCGCGAGACCGACCAGCGCGCCATAGGCGCCAAGCCGTGGAATAGCCAGCAGGTTGACCACGAACGCGACGCCGAGCGCGAAGAGCCACTTGAACAGCAACACGAACTTCGCCTGATACTTGAGCACGACGAGATTGCCGATCGCTTCAATGCCCGCCGGTACGGAAAGCCACACGGCCCAGCGGAAAATCTCGATAGCGCCTTCGAAGCCCGGCCCGAACACGCGCCGGATGATAAAGCCCGCGAGCAGGTCGAGCACGAGCGCGCCGGAGATCATCAGCGCGGCGGTCATCGCCGTGAGGCGCAACACGTTACGGCGCAGTTGCGCGGCCTGCTGCACGCGATAGACGAACGCGGGCGCAATGGTCTGCGCGAGCATCAGCGCAAGCGTGATCCAGTTTTCGTTCAGCTGTTGCGCGGCCGAATAGCGCCCGAGATCGGCGAATGAAATGGCACGCTCGAGCATGAGCCGGTCCAGTTTCAGGAACAGGTACATACAGATGAGGCCAAGCCAGAACACCGTGCCCGCGCTCGCGAAATGCGTGAAGAGCGCGCGGTCGAAGTGCCAGCCAAGCTTGCCACCATGGCGACGAATGTAATAGACGACCAGTACACTGCCGATAGCCGCCGACTCCAGCGCCCACAGCCAGCCAAAGCGCGAGGGTTCCGCGGCCGCGCGCACGAGCAGATACACGAGGCCCGCCTTGAGCACCGCGGTGCTCATGCTCGTGAGCAGCTGCGGCTTGCTGTAGGTCATGCTTTGCAGCCACGCATTGATCACGCCGACGAACGGCTCGCGAAACAGCATGGTGACCGCGAGCCCCGCGAGCATGGCGCCGACGAGCGGGTCGAAGAAACCCAGCGCAATGCCGAGCCACGTGAGCAGCAAGGCCGCGACCGACACGGAAAAGCGCAGCGTAAAGGCGCTGCCGAGCACGGTGCCGAGTTGCGCGGGCGGCCGCGCGACGATGGTGGGCACGAGAATCTCGGCGCCGCAGACCCACGTAATGGGCGAGAGCACGAGCAGCAGCGTATTGGCGTATTGCCATTTGCCGAACGTGTCGGGTCCGAAGTAACGCGCGAGCAGGCCGCTGATCGCTATCGCCACCCCGATTTGCGTGAGCCGTTCGAGACCGAGCCAGACAATATTCGCGAACGCGCGCGTGACGTCCGGGTTGGCAAAGCGTTTGAGCGTCAGCATCCGGCAAGCGCTCGCCCATGCACTTTGCGGCAGTTCACCCGCCTCGTCGGCCATCTGGGCAACTTTACAAATGGAGGGCGTCTAAGCATTAGAATGGCGTTACCAGGCTGGTCCGAAAGGCGCAATTATAAGTTGGAACCGGATCGCTTCCGGCAAGGGCGCAGCATCATGTCCGATCGCTATGATTTACCGATTCCACATGAGTGCGCCGGTCAAAATTTTCCATTGCACGCAAGTGAGCCAACATGATCTCCAAATCCATTTTCAAGGCGTATGACATTCGCGGTGTGATCGGCAAGACGCTCGACGCCGACGCAGCGCGTTCGATCGGCCGCGCGTTCGGCAGCGAAGTGCGTGCGCAGGGCGGCGACGCGGTGGTGGTCGCGCGCGACGGCCGTCTGTCGGGTCCGGAGTTGATCCAGGCATTGTCGGACGGCCTGCGTGCGGCCGGCGTCGATGTGGTGAATGTCGGCATGGTGCCGACGCCCGTCGGTTATTTCGCGGCAAGCGTGCCGTTGCAGCTCGAGGGCGGCGAGCGCCGCGTCGATTCGTGCATCGTCGTGACGGGTAGTCATAATCCGCCGGATTACAACGGCTTCAAGATGGTGCTGCGCGGCTCCGCGATTTACGGCGAGCAGATTCAGGCGCTGCATCAGCGCATCGTCGACGAAAACTTTTCTGAGGGCAGCGGCACGTACGTCGAGTACGACATTGCCGACGACTATCTCCAGCGCATCGCGAGCGACGTGAAGCTCGCGCGTCCCATCAAGATCGTGGTCGACACGGGCAACGGCGTTGCGGGCGGCCTCGCGCCCCAGCTCTTCAGGAAGCTTGGTTGCGAACTCGTCGAGCTCTTCACGGAGATCGACGGCAACTTCCCGAACCATCACCCGGACCCGGCGCACCCGGAAAACCTTCAGGACGTGATTCGCGCGTTGAAGGAAACGGACGCGGAAATCGGCTTCGCATTCGACGGCGACGGCGATCGCCTCGGCGTCGTCACGAAAGACGGCCAGATCATTTATCCGGACCGCCAGCTCATGCTCTTCGCCGAAGAAGTGCTGTCGCGCAACAAGGGTGCGCAGATCATTTACGACGTGAAGTGCACGCGCAATCTCGCGAAGTGGGTGAAAGAGAAGGGCGGCGAGCCGCTCATGTGGAAGACGGGCCACTCGCTCGTCAAAGCGAAGCTGCGCGAAACCGGCGCGCCGCTCGCGGGTGAAATGAGCGGCCACGTGTTCTTCAAGGACCGCTGGTACGGTTTCGACGACGGTCTCTACACCGGCGCGCGTCTGCTCGAAATCCTCACGCGCGTTGAAGACCCGAGCAAGCTGCTGAACTCGCTGCCCAATTCTCACTCCACGCCCGAGCTGCAACTGAAGCTGGAAGAAGGCGAGAACTTCGAGCTCATCGCACGTCTGCAGAAAAACGCGCAATTCACCGGCGCGGACGACGTCGTGACCATCGACGGCCTGCGCGTCGAGTACCCGGACGGCTTCGGCCTTGCGCGCTCGTCGAACACCACGCCGGTCGTGGTCATGCGTTTCGAAGCCGATAACGACGCGGCGCTCAAGCGCATCCAGGAAGACTTCCGCCGCGTGATTCTCGCGGAGAAGGCGGACGCGAAGCTGCCGTTCTGATGCGGTTCTGACAGATCGAGCATAGGCAGCGGCGGCGCGGCGGTTCGCGAGGCGCCGCTGCCAATGTCGCTAACGCGGCGCGGGTTTCACTTACCGCGCCGCGTTTTTTCATGCCCATTGGCCAGCTCGCGCTAGAATTGCCGTCCTGGCGACATGACGTGCACGTCGTGGCGCCGCTCGCCGGAGGTCTCGCGCGAAGCAAAGCGGAAGGCTTCGCGGCACCTCTTTCAAAGCATCTTCGGACCGCATAGCCGGTTTCCCTCTCTTGAGCGTGCAAAAGATATTGATCGTGAGGGTGTCGTCACTGGGCGACGTCGTTCACAACATGCCGGTCATCGCCGACATCCGGCGCCGCCATCCCGAGGCGCAGATCGACTGGCTCGTCGAGGAAAGCTTCGTCGGGCTCGTGGAACTGGTGAGCGGCGTGCGGCGGGCGATTCCGGTGTCGCTGCGGCGCTGGCGCAAGCGTCTCTTTTCGGTCGACAACTGGCGCGAGATCGGTGCGTTTCGCCGTGCGCTCGCCGCCGAACACTACGATCTCGTGATCGACTGCCAGGGGCTCATCAAGACCGCGTGGGTCGCGAGCATGGCGCGCGGACCGCTCGTCGGCCTCGCGAATCGCACGGACGGCGCGGGTTTCGAATGGCCGGTGCGTTTCTTCTACGACCGGCGTGTGCCGATCGAGCCGCGCACCCATGTGGTCGAGCGCACGCGGCAACTGGTGGCCGCGGCGCTGAACGATCCGCCGCCGCAGCCTACCGACGACATCGACTTCGGCATCGATACGGGGCGCGCCGCGCTGGCGCTCTCGGCGGCCAATCTGAATCTTCCGGTGCCTTACGTGGTGTTCGTGCACGCGACCTCGCGCGCGGACAAGCAATGGCCCGATACCGCGTGGATCGAGCTGGGGCAGTCGCTCGTGCGGCGCGGCGCGTCGATCGTGTTGCCGTGGGGCAGCGAATCCGAACGCGCGACGAGCGAACGTCTCGCGAAGGAATTCGGCGCAGCGGCCATCGTGCCGCCCAGGTTGTCGTTGCCGGCGGTGGTCGGTCTCATTGAAGGCGCGGCCGCGACGGTCGGCGTTGACACAGGTCTAGTGCACATCGCGGCGGCGCTGAAGCGGCCGACGGTCGAGTTGTACAATTTCGCCACCGCGTGGCGGACCGGCGGTTACTGGTCGCCGAACGTCGTCAATCTCGGCACGGCCGGCCAGCCGCCCACGCTGCAACACGTGAAGTCCGCGCTTGCCGGCTTCGGCCTGCTGTAATTCGTCCGGCGCGCTTCGCCTTACGCATCATCCGTTTTCAAGGGCGATCATGAACGAAACCCAGATCATCGAAGTCGCGAACGCCGACTGGCACGGTCGCAACCTGTCCGTGCCGCGCGAGACGCTGCTCGCCGGCGTCGAACGCGGCAAGGTGCTGTATTTTCCGAATCTGCGCTTTGCGATCGAAGGCGGCGAAACTGCGCTCCTCGATCCCGCGCTCGCCGATCCGAACCGCAAGAACATCAGCCTCGAACCGAATGGCGGCGCGCTGCACGGCGTGGCCGGCGACGCCGTCACGCAGTCCGCGGTGCGCGCGTTGATCGCGCGTTATCAGGCGAATGCGCGCACGCTCGTCGACGGGCTCTTTCCCGAATACAACGGCAAGCTGCGCGTCGCGCCCACGAGCCTGCGGCTGCATCAGGTGGAAACGCGCCAGACGTCGTGGCGCAAGGACGACAGCCGTTTGCACGTCGACGCGTTCCCGTCGCGGCCGAATTACGGCGAGCGCATTCTGCGCGTGTTCACCAACGTGAATCCGCATGGTGTGCCGCGCGTGTGGCGCGTCGGCGAACCATTCGAAGACATGGCCAAGCGCTTCCTGCCGCGCATCAAGCCGCAAATGCCGGGTTCGGCATGGTTGCTCAATCTGCTGCACGTCACGAAGTCGCCACGTAGCGAATACGACCACCTGATGCTCCATCTGCACGACGGCATGAAGGCGGACCTCGACTATCAGAAGACGAGTCCGCAGGAGACCATGCCGTTTCCGCCGGGCAGCGTCTGGGTGTGTTTCTCCGACCAGACTTCGCATGCGGTGATGTCCGGCCAGTTCATGCTCGAACAGACCTTCTTCCTGCCGGTCAAGGCGATGGCGCAGCCGGAATGCGCGCCGCTTGGCATACTCGAACGCCTCAAGGGCAGGGCGCTGGTTTGAGCGCCGCGGCTGGTTTGCCTGCGCGGGCGCTGCCCGATTGGCCCGATTGGGCCGCTTGGCTTGATCGCCGCGCGCCCGCTCGAGCGGAGCGCCGATGCTGAGGGCGATCTACAACGCGCTGTGGTGGCTTATCGCGCCCGCCGCCGTGCTGCGGTTGCTGATCCGCTCGCGCAAGGAGCGCGGTTATCGTCAGCATATTGGCGAGCGCTTTGGCTATTCGCGCGGGCGTTTGCCGGAAGACAACGCGCCGCTCATCTGGGTGCATGCAGTGTCGGTCGGCGAGACGCGCGCCGCGCAGCCGCTCATCGAGACGCTCATGAAGGCGCGTCCCGACGCGCGCATTCTGCTGACTCATATGACGCCGAGCGGTCGCGCCACCGGCGAACAGATTTTCGGCGACCGTGTGTTGCGCAGCTATCTGCCGTACGACATGCCCCATGCGGTGCGGCGCTTTTTGCGCGCTTGGCGGCCGTCGCTCGGTCTCGTGATGGAGACCGAAGTGTGGCCCACGCTGATCGACGAATGCCGCCGCGCGGACGTGCCACTGATCCTGACGAACGCGCGCATGTCGGCGCGCTCGTATAAGCGCGCGGCGAAGTTCGGCGGCGCGACGAAAGATGTATTCGGCGGTTTTGCGCGCGTGCTGGCGCAGAGTCCTTCCGACGCCGAACGGCTCACCGCGCTCGGCGCGCGCAATGTCGCGGTGCTCGGCAATCTGAAGTTCGACATGAGTACGCCGCCGGAACTGGCGGCGCGCGGCCATGCGTGGCGCGCGGCAATCGGCACGCGGCCCGTGTGGGTCGCGGCGAGCACACGCGAAGGCGAAGAAGAACTCGTACTGCAGGCGTTCGCTGCGCTCGGCGTGGAGGACGCGTTGTTGATTCTCGTGCCGCGTCATCCGCAGCGCTTTAACGAGGTGGCGGGGCTCGTCGAGAAAGCCGGCTTGCGCCTCGTGCGGCGT
The DNA here is from genome assembly GCF_047325075.1 of Paraburkholderia phenoliruptrix. Classification (NCBI taxonomy): domain Bacteria; kingdom Pseudomonadati; phylum Pseudomonadota; class Betaproteobacteria; order Burkholderiales; family Burkholderiaceae; genus Paraburkholderia; species Paraburkholderia phenoliruptrix. The sequence continues at coordinate 3,686,399 of NZ_CP168531.1, read as the reverse complement.
TCCGCGTGGGCGCCGGATGCGAAGGTGGCGTCGGCGGCCGCGAGCGGCGGCGTGCCTGCGTTGCCGGCGGAGGTGAACGTGCTGCTCGGCGATTCCATGGGTGAGCTGGGCGCGTATTACGCGGCGTCGGATCTGGCGTTTATCGGCGGCAGTCTGTTGCCGCTCGGCGGACAGAATCTGATCGAGGCGTGCGCGGTCGGCGTGCCGGTGCTGATCGGGCCGCACGTGTTCAACTTCACGCAGGCCACAGCCGATGCGGTCGCCGCGGGCGCGGCGGTGCAGGTGCAGGATCCGGCCGATCTCGCCCGCGCGCTGCGCGAGCTCTTCAACGACAAGGCGCGGCGGCTCGCCATGGGCGGCGCGGCGTCGGCCTTCGCCGCGCGTCATCGCGGCGCGACCGCGCGCACGGTGGATGTGTTGATGGCGGTGCTGCCGGAGTGAGCGGGCGGCTCCGCCGCGCGCCGCCCGCCGCCTCAATCACGCCTTCAACAATCCCTTGCGCTCGATAAACCGCACCACCTCGTCCAACCCGTCGAGCGCCTTCAGATTGCACATCACAAAAGGCCGCTCGCCGCGCATTTTTTTCGCGTCCGAGGCCATCACGTCGAGATTCGCGCCCACGAGCGGCGCGAGGTCCGTCTTGTTGATTACGAGCAGGTCCGACTTCGTGATGCCGGGGCCGCCCTTGCGCGGAATCTTCTCGCCGCCCGCCACGTCGATCACGTAAATCGTCAGGTCCGACAGTTCGGGGCTGAAAGTCGCCGCGAGGTTATCGCCGCCCGATTCGATGAACACGATGTCCGCGTCCGGAAAGCGCCCGAGCATGCGGTCGACGGCTTCGAGGTTGATCGACGCGTCCTCGCGAATCGCCGTATGCGGACAGCCGCCCGTTTCGACGCCCATGATGCGCTCGGCCGGCAACGCGCCCGCGACCGTGAGCAGGCGCTGGTCTTCTTTCGTGTAGATGTCGTTGGTGATCGCGACGAGATCGTACTGATCGCGCATCGCCTTGCAGAGCATTTCGAGCAGCGTGGTCTTGCCCGAGCCGACCGGTCCGCCCACGCCCACCCGCAGCGGCGGCAGCTTTTTCGTGCGGACGGACGAGTGGGCGGTGTGTTGAAGTGCGTTCATGATGGATCGTTTTATGAGCGAAAAAGCCGCGAATACTGCGACTCGTGACGCGCCGACAGAATGCCGAGCTGCGGCGCAAACGTGTTGATGTCTTCCGGCGACGTCGCGAGCGCGCGCGTGACCGCCGCATCGATCGGCCCGCGCAACGCGACGATGATGCGTTGTCCCGCAAGCTGCCCGAGCGGCACCGCCTTCAATGCGGCGGCGGCCTGGTTTTCGACCCAGTTGAACGCATAGGCGGCAAGCGCGGCGTCGACGGCGGCGTCATGCGCATAGGCCGCGAAGGCGAACGCCGTGGGTTGCGCGAGCGGTGAGATCGCCGCGAGCGTCGCGCGCCGCGCCGCATCGCCCCATTCCAGCGAGACGCACAACTGCCGCAGCGACCAGCCCATCTGCTCGGTTTCGCGCCGCAACTCCGCGGATTCGCGGCTCGCGAGGAATTCGTTGTTCGCTTCTCCGAGACCGGTGCTGTCGTGGCTGCGCCAGCGTTCCATCTGATGCGCGAGGAAGGGCAGCTCGCCGCGTGCGAGCACGTCGGTGAGGCCGCTTGCAATCCAGTCGCGGGCCGAATCGGCGTCGGTGATGAGTTGCGCTTCGATTGCCGCTTCGAGTCCCTGCGAATAACTGAATGCGCCGATGGGCAGGGCCGGCGACGCGAGATGCAGCAGCGCCGTGAGTTCAGCGATGCGCATGGTGGTGATGATGCGCGTGGCCGCAGGATTCGTCGTGCACGTGGCCTTCGTGACTGTGATCGTGTGCATGGTCATGACCGTGCTCATTAGCGTGGCCGTGCTCATGATCATGCGAATGCCCATGATGCTCGCCGAACACCTGCTGCGCCAACGCGTAATCTTCGGCAAAGGTCTCGTCGTGCCCGTGCTTGTGGCCGCCGCCATACGCGCCCGTTTCGGGCTGAAACGGCATGGCAACCTGATCGACCGTCGCGCCGATGCGCTTGAGCATATCGGCCAGCACCGGATCGTATTCGAGCTTTAGATAATCCGCGCCGACTTCCACCGGCGTATGACGATTGCCGAGGTGATACGCCGCGCGCGTGAGCGTGAGCGCATCTTTCGCGCGGACCACGAGCACCGTTTCGGGCGCGGCGACGACGCGCACGAGGCCGCCGTCGTCGGCGACGAGCACATCGCCGTCGCGCAACACGGTGCCGCGCGGCAGCAGCACGGCCACTTCTTCGCCGTTATCGAGCGTGGCCGCGAGGCGGCTCTTGCGGCGCTCGTCGAAAGCCAGCGTCAACGTCGGCGCGCGTTTGACGAGCACCGGCGCGAGTTTCAGGTGAGGCGCAATCAGCTTGTCGAGTGTGCGCATGATCAGAACAGGAAATAGCGTTGCGCCATCGGCAGGACACTGGCCGGTTCGCAGGTCAGCAATTGACCGTCGGCGATCACCTGGTAGGTTTCGGGATCGACGCTGATCGACGGGCGCCACGCGTTGTGAATCATGTCCGCCTTCGTGATGTTGCGGCAGTTCTTCACAGCCACGATACGCTTGTTCAATCCGTAGCGCTCGGCCACGCCCGCGTCGGCGGCGAGCTGCGAAACAAAGGTCAGCGACGTGCGCCCCAAGGCACCGCCGCGCGTCGCGAACATTTCGCGGTAATGCACCGGCTGCGGCGTGGGAATCGACGCGTTCGGGTCGCCCATCTGCGCCATGGCGATCATGCCGCCTTTGAGGATCAGCGAGGGCTTGATGCCGAAAAACGCCGGCTCCCAGAACACGAGATCGGCCCACTTGCCAGGCTCGATGGAACCCACCTCATGCGCGATGCCGTGCGTGATGGCCGGGTTGATCGTGTACTTGGCGACATAGCGTTTGGCGCGGAAGTTGTCGTGACGCGCGTTGTCCTCGGGCAGCGCGCCGCGCTGCACCTTCATCTTGTGCGCGGTCTGCCACGTGCGGATGATGACTTCGCCCACGCGGCCCATGGCCTGCGAATCCGACGAGAGCATCGAGAGCGCGCCGAGATCGTGCAGGATGTCCTCGGCGGCGATGGTCTCGCGGCGAATGCGCGATTCGGCAAACGCAATGTCTTCCGCAATCGACGGGTCCAGGTGGTGGCACACCATCAGCATATCGAGATGCTCTTCGAGCGTGTTGACGGTGTAGGGCCGCGTCGGATTGGTCGACGAAGGCAGCACGTTCGCTTCGCCGCAGACCTTGATGATGTCGGGCGCGTGGCCGCCGCCCGCGCCCTCGGTGTGATACGTGTGGATCGTGCGGCCCTTGAACGCGGCCACCGTGGCTTCGACGAAACCCGCTTCGTTTAGCGTGTCGGTGTGAATGGCGACCTGCGTGTCCGTGTCGTCCGCAACGGAAAGGCAGTTGTCGATGGCGGCGGGCGTCGTGCCCCAGTCTTCGTGCAGCTTCAGACCGATGGCGCCCGCGGCAATCTGCTCCAACGCCGGCTGCGGCTGGCTCACGTTGCCCTTGCCGAGAAAGCCGAGGTTCATCGGATAGCCGTCCGCGGCTTGCAGCATGCGTTCGAGATGCCACGGCCCCGGCGTGCACGTGGTCGCGTTGGTGCCCGTGGCAGGGCCCGTGCCGCCGCCGAGCATCGTCGTCACGCCGCTCGCGAGCGCTTCTTCAATCTGCTGCGGGCTGATGAAATGGATGTGCGTGTCGATGCCGCCCGCCGTCACGATCAGGCCTTCGCCGGCAATCACTTCGGTGGACGCGCCGACCGCAATCGTCACGTTCGGCTGGATGTCGGGATTGCCGGCCTTGCCGATGGCGGCAATGCGGCCGTCCTTGATGCCGATATCGGCCTTCACGATGCCCCAGTGATCCAGAATGACCGCGTTCGTCACGACGGTATCGACCACGTCGGCATGCACGCGCTGCGACTGGCCCATGCCGTCGCGAATCACTTTGCCGCCGCCGAACTTCACTTCTTCGCCATACGTCGTGAAATCGCGCTCGACTTCGATCAGCAACTCGGTGTCGGCGAGACGCACGCGGTCGCCGGTGGTGGGGCCGAACATTTCCGCGTACGCGCGGCGGCCAATGCGTAAGGTCATGATGTAGGTCCGGAATTGAGCGGGGCGGTTCGGGCCGATGAGCGCGCGCGGCGCATCAGAGCTTGCCCATCACCTTGCCGTTGAAGCCGTAGACGATGCGCTCGCCTGCCAGCTCGACGAGTTCGACGGTGCGTTCCTGGCCGGGCTCGAAGCGCACGGCCGTGCCCGCCGCGATGTTCAGGCGAAAGCCGCGCGCGGCTTCGCGGTCGAACGCGAGCGCGTCGTTCACTTCATAGAAGTGGTAATGCGAGCCGATCTGCACCGGCCGGTCGCCGGTGTTCGACACGACGACGGTGACGGTCGCGCGGCCCGCGTTGAGTTCGTGCTCGCCTTCGTCGGTGAGGAGTTCGCCGGGAATCATGGGGCGTGCCTTATGGAATCGGGTGATGAACGGTGACGAGCTTCGTGCCGTCCGGAAACGTGGCTTCGACCTGGATGTCGGGAATCATCTCGGGCACGCCTTCCATGACGTCGTCGCGCGTGAGCAGCGTCGTGCCGTAGTGCATGACCTCGGCGACGGTCTTGCCGTCGCGCGCGGCTTCCATGAGCGCGGCGGTAATGAAGGCGACCGCTTCCGGATAGTTCAGTTTGAGGCCGCGCGCGCGGCGCCGTTCGGCAAGCAGCGCGGCGGTGAAGATCAGCAGCTTGTCCTTCTCGCGAGGTGTCAGCTTCATCGAATGAGTGCGGTGGGTTGGGCCCGGTCCGGGCAGACCGGCCGCGACAATGATAGGCGTTGCGGGCCGCCGCGGCGACCCGTGCAATGCCGGATAAGACAGCGACGCTATCAAGTCCGGCTAACGACGCGCTTACAGATCGGCAGGCAGCGCCGCGCCGAACCACTTCTTCGACATCGTGTTGAGCGTGCCGTCCTGCTTCGCCTGAGCGATGGCGGCGTTGACCTTCTGCTGCAGACGCGGCTCGTTCTTGTTCATGCCGACGAAGCACGGCGAATTCTTGATGACGAACTTCGGCTCAGGCCGGCGCGGCGGGTTTTTCGCGAGAATCGCGGCCGCGACGATATTGCCGGCGGCAATCAGTTGAACCTGACCGGAGAGAAACGCGGCGATGGTCGCGTTGTTGTCCTCAAAACGCTTGATCGTGGCATTGGGCGCCATTTGCGTGAGACCGAGTTCCTCGAGCGCGCCGCGCGTCGCGCCGACCGTCTTGCCGGTGAGATCGGCGGGGCCGCTCACCTTGATGTCGGCGGGACCGAACACGCCCTGGTAGTACGGTGCGTAGGCGGTCGAAAAGTCGATCACTTTCTCGCGATCCGGCGTTTTGCCGAGCGACGAGATCACGAGATCGACCTTGCCGGTTTGCAGATACGGAATGCGATTCGCGCTGTTGACGGGCACGAGCTCGAGCTTCACGTTCATCGACTTGGCAAGCAGCGCGGCGGTGTCGATGTCGTAGCCTTGCGGCTTCATGTCCGGGCCGACCGAGCCGAACGGCGGATAGTCTTCTGGCACGGCCACCTTCAGCACGCCTGCCTTGGCGATGTTATCGAGCGTGTCGGCGTGGACCGCCGGCGAGGTCATGGCGAGGACGGGCGAGGCGAGCAGGGCGGCGAGCAGCGTGCGGCGCGTGGAACGAAGCGTGGGTCGGTTCATGTGTCGTAGACGTGGTGGTGGGCAGGCGGCTGACCGTCTGGGGCGCGGCAGCTTCGCGGGTTGGGGAATGCAAGGTGTGTGCCATTGCGGTGCGGCGAGGGCCGGCCAGAAGGGCTGCGGCTCCCTGCACTACACAGGGGCGCGGCATGGCTCCTGATTGGTGCATGGGCGTCTTACGCAGTGAAAGCGCGGTACCGACGCAACGCGTGTCTTGAACCTACGTCGCCCAGATCCTCAACGGCACGGCCTCGACCCCATGCACCACAGGCCGCAACTGCAGCCAGCACTGAGTCAAAGCGCGCTGGAGCGTTTCCATGGACCGCGAAACGGCCCGCACGAGCAACACGCCCTCCGTCACGCACGAAGCCGCCGCGCGCAGCGCGTCATCAAAGGGGAATTGGGCGGTCAGCGCCTCAGCGAGCGCGTCGTCGCAAGCGGGCCCGACGGCCCACAGCGTTCCGTATGCCGGAAATCCGGCGAGCCCTTGCGCGGCATCGCGCAGCGGATCATCGGCCGCGAGACTCGCGCGTTCCAGCCACAACAGGTCGCCTTGCGTTCGCGCGATTCGCGACACCGCCCGCAAGCTGCCGTGCGACCATCGCTCGCCGGCTGCCTGGCGTCCAAGCTGCGTCGCGTCCCAGCCGATCGCGGTGGCGTCTTCGTCGAGCGTCAGAGAAAAATCCAGCGCCGCATTCGCGTGATCGAAAACAATGTTGTTCTGCGGCAGCCAGTCGAGCCTGGCGTGCTCGCCGACATGCACCGCGATGCTCTGCCGCGCGGCGCGGCCATTCGACTTGTACCACTTGGTCGCGCCGGGCGTCGTGATGACCGCGTGCGCGCCGGCACCGACATCGACGTCGATGGAAAGCACGTCGCCGCCCGCAATCCCCCCTGGCGGATGCACGATCACCGCATGACAGATGGATTCGCCCTCGGGATAAAGCGGCCGTTGCACGCGCAACGGTCCGTCGTGAAGCCGATGCTGAAGCGCCGTGCGGCCGCCGTGCCTGACAAAGCCGAGCTCGAGCCGCGCACGCCATTGCGCATGCGCCTCCCCTTGCGCATGGGCCAGCGTGACGTGATTTTCGTGAAGCGACATGCGAATGAACGTGCTATCGACGTGTGAGCGAAGAACTAGAGGCGCGTGCAGGGCTCAACCGATAGCCCGGCACAAGACGCGCCGAGCATAGCACGCCCGCCAGCGCATCAGATTCGCGCGAGACTGACACCAGACCTACACCGCGATCAGCGCGCGCACGCCATCGGCATCCATATTGGCGCCTTCGCCGCCCGCGACAATCTCGCCGCGGCTCATCACCCAATAGCGATCGGCAATGTCCTTCGCGAAGTCGTAATACTGCTCGACGAGCAGCACGGTCATGCCCATCTCCTCGACCAGCTGGCGCAGCGTGCGGCCAATGTCCTGAATGATGGACGGCTGAATGCCTTCCGTCGGTTCGTCGAGAATCAGCAATTGCGGATCGCTCATCAACGCGCGGCCAATCGCGAGCTGCTGCTGCTGACCGCCGGACAGGTCGCCGCCGCGGCGTCCGCGCATATCCTTCAGCACGGGAAACAGCTCGTAAATCCGCTCGGGGATTTTCTTCGGCGCTTTCTTGCTGGCGGCGCCCACCAGCAGATTTTCTTCGACGGTGAGCCGCGGAAAGATATCGCGCCCTTGCGGCACATACGCGAGCCCTTTTTCCACACGCGAGTAAGTGGGCAGCTTCGTGATCGGCGCGCCGCGCCAGGCGATGGAGCCGCTTTTCGTCTGCACGACGCCCATCAGGCAGCGCAGCAATGTGGTCTTGCCGACGCCGTTGCGGCCGAGCAGCACGGTGAGCTTGCCGTCGGGCACGGTCAGCTTCACATCGCGCAGAATGTGGCTGCCGCCGTAGTACTGGTTCAGGTTGTCTACTTCTAGCATGTCCGTTCGACCCTTTTGAGTCCTTCGACTCTTTCGACGCTTCTGTTCGCCTGTTCGCTCATCGGCCGAGATACGACTCGATCACGGTCTCGTCGCGCTTCACTTCGTCGAGCGTGCCGTGGGCGAGCACGTGTCCTTCCGCCATCACCGTGACCTTGCCGGTCTCGCCGGAAAGCGCCGCCACGAACTCCATGTCGTGTTCGACCACCATCATCGAGCAGGTGCCGCGCAGGTGATTGAGCAGCTCGGCCAGTTGCATCGTCTCGTCGTCGGTCATGCCGGCGGCGGGTTCGTCGAGCAGCAGCAGCGCCGGCTGTTGCATCAACAGCATGCCGATCTCCAGGCGCTGCTTCTGCCCATGCGAAAGCTCGCCCGCGAGGCGACGCGCTTCGCTCTCCAGACCGATCAGCACCAGCGTCTCTTCGATACGCGCTTGCGCGGTGCGGTCGAGCCGCGCGCGCAGCGACGCGAGCCAGCCCTTGTCGGTTTTCATCGCGAGCTCAAGGTTTTCCCACACCGGATGCTGCTCGAACACGGTCGGCTTCTGGAATTTGCGCCCGATGCCGGCGCGCGCGATGGCGGGCTCGTTCATCCGCGTGAGGTCGATCGACTGGCCGAGGAACACCTTGCCCGAATCGGGCTCGGTCTTGCCGGTGATCACGTCCATCATCGTCGTTTTGCCCGCGCCGTTCGGGCCGATGATGCAGCGCAGTTCGCCGGCGTCGATCGAAAGCGTCAGCGCGTTCAACGCGCGAAAGCCGTCGAAGCTCACGGTCACGTCTTCCAGATACAGGATCGTGCCGTGCGATACGTCGATTGCACCCGGCACCACCGCGTGCCCCATGCTCGCGACGCCGCTTAGCGCGTGGCCGGACGGTTCTTCGGGCAGGTCCAGATCAGGAACCATCGGGTTTTCGTTCATGAGCGGTTCCTCTTGCGCGTCGCGAGATCCACGAGTCCCATGATGCCGTTCGGCAGGAAGAGCGGCACCAGCACGAAGATCAGGCCAAGAAAGAACAGCCAGTATTCAGGGAAGTTCGCCGTGAAAAAGCTCTTCGCGCCATTCACCGCGAAAGCGCCGACAATCGGCCCGATCAACGTGCCGCGTCCGCCCACGGCGACCCAGATCGCCATTTCGATCGAATTGCCCGGTGACATCTCGCCCGGATTGATGATGCCGACCTGCGGCACATACAACGCGCCGGCAATCCCGCACAGCACCGCGGACACCGTCCACACGAAGAGCTTGTAGGCGAGCGGGCTGTAGCCGAGAAACATCAGACGCGTCTCGCCGTCGCGCACGGCGGTGACCACGCGGCCGAGCTTCGAGGTGACGATGGCGCGCGCGCCGATAAACGCGACGATCAGCACTGCGAACGTAAGCAGCAGAAGCGCGGTGCGGGTGCCCGGATGCGTGATCGGAAAGCCGCCGATGCGCTTGAAGTCCGTAAAACCGTTATTGCCGCCGAAGCCCGTCTCATTGCGATAGAACAGCAGCATGGCGGCAAAGGTCATCGCCTGCGTGATGATCGACAGGTACACGCCCTTCACGCGCGAGCGGAACGTGAAGAAGCCGAACACCCACGCAATCACCGCCGGCACCAGCACGACGAGCAGCAGCGCGTAGCCGAGATGCTGCGTGCCCTCCCAGTACCAGGGCAACTGATGCCAGTCGAGAAACACCATGAAGTCGGGCAGGTCGCTGCCGTACTTGCCGTCGTGGCCGATGGCGCGCATCAGGTACATGCCGATCGCGTAGCCGCCGAGCGCGAAGAAGAGCGCATGCCCGAGACTCAGAATGCCGCAGTAGCCCCACACGAGATCGAGCGCGAGCGCGGCAATCGCGTAGCACATGAACTTGCCGGTGATGGTCGTCGCGTAAGCCGACAGATGCAGCGGACTGGTCTGCGGCACCACAAGCGTCGCGAACGGCACGCCGAGTCCGAACACGACGATCAACGCGATCAGCGCGAGCCACGCGCGGCGCGACAACAGCGCGGGACGCGGCGGCAAGCCGAGCGCGAAGCCGGACTGCGAGCCGCGGCCGGCGGCGCCGGCGGCTTTGGCGCCGACGTGTGCCGGCGCCGTCGAAGAAGAGGTTGCAGACGTCATCTCATGCCTCCGCGCTACGGCCCTTGAGGGCGAACATGCCCTGCGGACGCTTCTGGATGAACAGCACGATCAGCACGAGCACCGCGATCTTCGCGAGCACCGCGCCCCAGAACGGCTCGATTGCCTTGCTGACGAGCCCGAGACCGAAGCCGCCGATCACCGTGCCCGCCAGTTGACCCACGCCGCCCAGCACCACCGCCATGAACGAGTCGATGATGTAGCTCTGGCCGAGGTCCGGCCCCACATTGCCGATCTGCGAGAGTGCGCAGCCGCCCAGCCCCGCGATGCCCGCGCCGAACGCGAACGCGTACGAATCGACGCGCGCCGTCTTCACGCCGACGCAGGCGGCCATGCGCCGGTTCTGCGTGACGGCGCGCACGAAGAGGCCAAGGCGCGTTTTCGTGAGCACGGCCCATGCAATGCCGACCACGATCAGCGAGAACGCCAGAATCGCGAGCCGGTTGTACGGCAGAATGAGGCTCGGCAGCACGGTCACGCCGCCGCTCATCCACGAAGGATTGACCACCTGCACGTTCTGCGCGCCGAACAGCATGCGCGTCGCCTGAATCAGAATGAGGCTGATGCCGAAGGTGGTCAGCAGCGTCTCCAGCGGGCGCCCATACAGATGCTTGAGCACGAGCCGCTCGATCACAAGGCCGACCAGCGCGGCCGCCACGAACGAGGCGGGCACGGCGACGAGCGGATACCAGTCGAACGCACCCGGCGCCACGCGCTGGAAGAGGTTCTGCACGACATACGTGGCATACGCGCCAATCATCAGAAACTCGCCATGCGCCATGTTGATGACGCCGATCAGGCCATAGGTGATGGCGAGTCCGAGTGCCGCGAGCAGCAGCACGCTGCCGAGCGACAGTCCTGCGAACAGCGTGCCGGCAATCTGGCTGCGCCGCTGGATCGCGTCGAGTTCGTCGATGCCGCTTTGCGCCGCCGCTCGCACGCGCGCGTCGCTTTCGGCGAAAGAGCCGTCCGCTTTCTTCGCGACGAGCGGACGCAGCAGTTCGTTCATGTCGAGGTCGTGCCGCGCGGCGACGAGCTGCACGGCTTCGAGGCGCTTCGCCGCGTCGGTGTCATGCAGCGCGCTCATCGCCCAGAGCGTGTCGAGGCGCCTTTTCAGCGCCGGGTCCGTCTCCTTCGCGCGGGCCGCGTCGACGAGCGGTTTGATTGACGGATCGGGGTTCTTCAGGAGCGCGTCGATGGCTGCCTCGCGCGTCGCCTTGTCCGGCGAGTCGAGCTGCAGACCCGAGAGCGCGCCCGCGACTTTCGAGCGCAGCAGATTGTTCAGCGTGACCGGCTGCGCGTCGCCGGCTTCGACCGTTTTGCCGGTGACGGCATCGCGCGTGGCGTCGCCGTCCTGGATCAGCACCGCGCCGGAGTCGGTGGCGAGCACGCCGTCTTCGGACAACGCCTTCAGCACCGCGAGCGATTCCTTGTCGTGATTCGCGATGAGTTTGTCGATGGCCGCGGACTTTGCGTCGAAGTCGTCGGCGGCGAGCGGCGCGACATCGGCGGCGGTCAAGGCGAACGCGCCGTGCGGCGCGAGTGCGCCGAACGCGCACAGAGCAAAGGCGGCGTACGCGTGACGCGTTGTGAACCGCCGCACAGAAATGAACAGTGAAAACGCCATGATGACCTTTGAAGAATGACTGACGGCGCGCTGCAACACGCTGCGCGCCGCCGGTTCGCCTCGTCGCGCCGCGACGGCTGCGTGAGCCGCCGCGACGCGCCATGTCATCACGCCACGCGCGAGCGCGAGCGCTTCAGGAACGCCGGAATCGAACTCACGACATCCGGCTTGCCCGCATTGCCGGCGATAAATGGGCTCCACGGCTGCGCGCGAATCGCGGTCTTGGTGCGCCAGACCACGTTGAACTGGCCGTCGGCGCGCACTTCGCCGATCATCACCGGCTTGTGCAGATGGTGATTGCCGTCCATCTCGAGCGTGAATCCCGACGGCGCCGCGAACTGCTGGCCGACCATCGCCACGCGCACCTTGTCGACGTCCGTGCTCTTTGCTTTTTCGACCGCCTGCTTCCACATGTGGATGCCGACGAACGTCGCTTCCATCGGGTCGTTCGTCACGCGCTTCGTGCCGCCCGGCAGGTTGTTCTCCTTGACCCACGCGGCCCATTGCTTCTTGAACTTCTCGTTGGCGGGATTGCGCACCGACATGAAGTAGTTCCACGCCGCAAGATTGCCGACGAGCGGCTTCGTGTCGATGCCGCGCAGTTCTTCCTCGCCGACCGAGAACGCGACGACCGGCACGTCCGACGCCTTCAGCCCCTGGTTGCCGAGTTCCTTGTAGAACGGCACGTTCGAGTCGCCGTTCACCGTCGAGATAACGGCCGTCTTGCCGCCTTGCGAGAAGGTCTTGATGTTCGCGACGATGGTCTGATAGTCGCTGTGGCCGAACGGCGTATAGACCTCCTGAATGTCGGCTTCCTGCACGCCCTTCGACTTCAGGAACGCGCGCAGGATCTTGTTGGTCGTGCGCGGATACACGTAGTCGGTGCCGAGCAGGAAGAAGCGCTTCGCGCCGCCGCCTTCCGCGCTCATCAGATATTCGGTTGCGGGAATCGCCTGCTGGTTGGGCGCCGCGCCGGTGTAGAACACGTTGCGCGACATCTCTTCGCCTTCGTACTGCACCGGGTAGAAGAGCAGGCCGTTGAGTTCCTCGAACACCGGCAACACCGACTTGCGCGACACGGACGTCCAGCAGCCGAACACCACGGCGCACTTTTCCTGCGTGATCAGCTGACGCGCTTTCTCCGCGAAGAGCGGCCAGTTCGACGCCGGGTCGACGACGACCGGTTGAATCTGACGGCCCATCACGCCGCCGTTCTTGTTGATGTCCGCGATCGTCATCAGCGCGGTGTCTTTCAGCGATGTCTCGGAAATCGCCATCGTGCCGGAGAGCGAATGGAGGATACCGACCTTGATGGGACCGCTCGCCGACTCGGCGTGCGCGAACGGCGCGCGACCCGCGAGCGCGAGCGCGCCGGACATGGAGCCGAACTTCAACAGACTGCGACGTTTCATGTGTATCCCCTTGCCATTGATGATGAATGTTTATGGGCGTCGATCTCAGCCACAGGGCTTGCCCCGCATGACTTGCCGCTCGTGTACTGCAAGGCATATGCCATGTTGATGGGCTGGGCGCAGTGCGCGTACGCGCGCGCTGTGGCGCGGCTTCCCCGGGCCGGGCTTATGCGGAATGGCGTGCGAATCTGGTGCACGGACTTGGGACGCGCATCGTTCAGGTGCGATGCGCGCCGCGACGACGCGTCGAAATCGGCGGACGGGCTTTGGCGGTGCACATGCGCAGCGGTGTTGTGCACGGGTGCGGCGCAAGTGAAGGGGCGCTTGGGGGGCACCGGATTGCGTCGGGGTCTTTATCGAGGCCACACAGGACGGACGCGATAGAGTTGGCGACGTTGATGGAGGCGTTGCAGGAGGGGGTCACAAGCGATTGGTGTTGCGCGAGACCGGCGCGTCGTCATGTCGGCCTCATATGTAACCCGCATACTTGCGTCGACGCTTCGTTAGAGTCGCTGCCAGACCGCCAGAGCCGAAGCCAAATCGGGCGACGCTGCAGATTTCTGTCGTCGGACCATCGGGGAGGCTGCCTTGGGGTGGACGGAAGCAAATCCGGGAACGACAGACCGACTGCATTTCTGCATCTCGGTTGAAATGGCATAGCCGTCTAGCTTCGGCCATGTTCGGCCATTCGATGCCGGTCGCTAGATCGTCGACACTTCGGCTCTGATGCGACTCGGACGACAACGGCAAGCCAGGCACAGCCTTCAGTCAATCTCTTAAGTTTCACGCCAATTTGCCGTAAGGACGGTGTGAGCGCTCTTCGTTCGAACGGGCAGGATGCTGCACGTATCTCCGGTGAGCGTACTAACTGTTATTGATGCTCGCAGTCGCTATGACAATCAAAATTCGAGATGTATTACTTGTTGCAGTTTTTCTCTGCTTTTCCAATCTCGCCTCGGCTCTCGACGATCGTATGGTTGGCACATGGGAGGGGCAAAGGGACAAGGATAGCAAGTGTTCATATATGGCGTGGACCATGAAAAGGTCATCGGATGGCAAGTTCGAAATTGCGTTCTTCCAAAATCCCGAAAGGACTAAGTTTTTGAATATAGAGAGGGGCCAGTGGGAAACGAAAGACGACAAGATTTCCCTCACCACGGAGGGCGACTCTACTCCCGATGTGTACACCTACGCTTTTACGGATAGCGATACCGTTCATGTTTCGGCGATTGAGCGAAACCCTTCGGCTGACTGCATGGCCGACTATGAATTCACGGATCATCGGATCGGACCGTAAAGGCCACCGCCGTAAGCGGCTCCGAGGGACGCCTGTCGCTGATCAAGGCAGAACCGATGTATGCAGGCGCATGAGGCAGCGTGCGGCCATGAAGGGACATTCGACCGAGTGACTTGAATCGGTGACAATTTGCAGCCTGGGCTGCCAAAGCAGGCGGCTCGTCTCGTCGCCGCAGTCGTTCAAACCTTCTCGCATGTCAGTTATGCCACTACCGCTTGTCTTCTTGCCCGCAATGCCGTGTGATGGACGCATGTATGCCCATCAGCTTGAGGGTTTGGCCGACCTCGTCTCACCGTCGGTATTGGTGCTGTCCGGTTCAACGTTCGCGGAAAGCGCCCAGAGCCTTCTTGCCTCAATCGATGGCCCCTTTGTCCTTGCGGGAACGGCCTACGGGGGCTGTCTTGCCATGGAGGTGTTGGCGTCTGCACCTGAGCGTCTACGAGGGCTCTGGTTGATGAATTGTCAACCGGGAGTACACCCATCCCCGGATGCAGTCCGGTCAACCAGTCGCAAAATTCGGGCTGGCGAGCACGAAGCGGTCATCGCGGAATTCGCGGAGAACGCCATCCCCTCTGGGGATGCTGATGCAAAGGCAGCGTTTATTCAGATGGCTCGCGAGACCGGGGCGGATGTGTTTGCACGGCAATCGGACGCGACGATAACCCGCTCGGACCGATGGTCGACGCTTGCCGCTTGCACGGTTCCAACGCTGCTCATATGGGGAAACTCCGATCGCTTCGTCCCTGCCGAGGTTGGCCGTCGAATTGCCGCGTCAATGCCACATGCCCAGTATGAGCCACTAGCTGGATGCGGGCATTTCCCGACGTTGGAGCGGCCCTCCGCGTGCACAGATATAGCGAGGCGCTGGCTTACAACGAAAGTTATCGGCGGGTCGGGTTAGGGCCCGGCAGCACGATAAAAGTTCGAAGCACCGGTCACGCGCTGATCGGCCATGAAGGGACACTCTCCCTCTGCACTTAGATTGTCGACAACTGCTGCATGCGAATGCCGATTGCAAGGCGAATTGGAGACCGCTGGCTCCGCTAAAATACCTGTCGTATCCGCGCCCCTTACGCGCGACCTGGGCGGAGCTATGCCGACAACCGAAATGGTGAAACTATACGGAGCCGCCTGGAGTGTATATGTGCGGATTGTCCGGCTTGCGCTCCAAGAGAAGCAGGTCAAATATGAATTGGTTGAAGTGGACGTCTTCGCAGAAACTGGAGTTCCGCAGGAGCATTTGACGCGGCACCCGTTCGGCCGCATTCCAGCCTTCGAGCACGGAGGGTTCCATCTTTACGAGACAGGCGCGATTGTTCGCTATATCGACGACGCTTTTCCCGGATGCGAACTGCAACCGATCGATCCAAGAGCCCGCGCGAAGGTCAACCAGATCGTTGGGATACTGGACGCTTATGCATATCGAACGCTCGTTTGGGACATATACGTTGAACGCGTCGTTTCAGTCCGCGAAGGCCGGTTAGCCGATGAGCGGAAGATCGCTGCGGCGCTACCACGTGCCGCGGTGTGTCTATCTGAGCTGAACCGGTTGGCCGACGATCAAGAGTTTCTGATTGGCGATGACGTGACGTTCGCCGATCTGTACGCCGCGCCGATGTTTGCATACTTCATGCAGACACCTGAAGCTGTTTCCTTAACGGAAGGACACGACAAATTAATCTGCTGGTGGCAGCGATTCAGCGCTCGCGACAGCATGTCACGGACATGTCCGTGAGCCGCTGCGTGCGGCACGCAACGGCCAAAATCGGCCGTTCGACATCGGTGGCTGGATCGCTGACAATCGGGGGGCTGCGTATTTTTGAGGAGTTTCGACCAATGAGTTTGGCTTGCCGAGTCCGGGCGATAACAGACCCCTCATCGCTGGAAGGTACTGCCTATGTTGAAGTCATGGCGGGCCCCTATACGAATCGATGCTGGAACGATGGTTCGCTGTTTTTCGAGGAAGAGGTGTTTGGGTATATCGAGCCGACGATCGAAAGATTCGAGCCGACTTACGATCACTATGCATTCACTCAGATCAGCATGCTTGACTGGGAAAAGATAATAGAAGCCCTTGCGGGCGTCCGAAGTAGGCTGGAAATGGAGACCTCCAAGCCGGACATGCTGCAGCAGATTGGCTTCCTCTTCACCGATTCGAAAGAAAGGTTTACTGAGAGTATGACCGCGAATTGTGTCGCGCTCGGCGCGATGATTTCGCAAATCGAGACGTGGACCAGCGAAAATCGTCTCAGGCACAGTTGCGTCACGATCCTCGGCCTGTAGTTCCCATGCCGGCCAGGAAGCGACGCTCGATGTCGCCGGTTAGATCGTCAACAATCGCGATGCTTGATCTCATGCGGGATATGGTAGATGTGTTCAAACACCCCAAAAGATGATTTCGGAGTTGGAATGCGACTTACCCTTGAGCCGCTATGGCGCGATTACGATGGCATGCTGCAACTTGGGTTTTCGATGCAGGGCTCGGGTTTTGCGGCAGAAATCGATTTTTACGCTTATCCTGAGTCGATCGAGACGTTCGGACGCTCCCTGTATGAATTTCCTCTGTCATCGACAGATGAAGTAGTCTTCGAGAACGGCTCGAACGCTCCCAATGCGTACAGCTGGCTGGTTCTGCGCGCTTTCGTTTTCGACGGCGTTGGACATTCGGCACTCGAGGTCGAGTGTCAGAGAAATGGTACGCGTCTTGTAAGCGCCCGATCTCGTTTCGCCGTTGAGCTAGAGCCTGCAACAATCAATCGGCTCGGTTCTGAACTCGCGAACTGGGCGTCGTCGGCTGGCGACGAATCTTTCGTGTTTGACTCCGGACAGCGGTAGGAATGAGCCGATACTGGTAACCGCAAGACTCAGCGTCGATACACAACAACATCACCAACGAGCGGCGAACGGCCAGAATTGGACACTCGACGGGATTCCCGGAATCGTAAACAATCAGGCGATGGACCATGAGATGAGGTTAAATTCAAATCACGGCCAAATCCTGTCCCCACGCACGGACCCCCATCCGCCAAACAGAATGACCTGGACGCCTCCACCTCAAGGCAAGAGCAATGCGCCAACGTGGTTACAGACGAGCCTTACTCCGCTCTATCGTTTGCTATGCGGACTTTTGGTACTAGGCGCGCTTGTCCCCATTGTGATGCAAGTATTTGACATCCCGATTCCGTTCGATACGCCTCGGACGTTTTCGCTATTTATCTTGGCCGGGGGCATGCTCGCCCTCACGCACGCCTTGCGCACTTGGCTTTTGCGCCTACCTATCCCCACCCGATACTCCCAACCGGTGCCATATGGCTATCCAGGATGGCGCGGCTTTCTCCAAGCCCAGTTTGCTACAGGATGTTTCCTCTTTTTCTTCGGCGCGCTGCTGCTCCTGCTTTGAGTCGCAAACGTCGCGGAGTCTAATGGCCGCTTTGTAGAAATATCGTTGTCTCTTATGGGTCGGTTCGGCGCGTTCGCCGCTGGGCCGGGTTCGGCGAAGGGGACGAATGCGTACAGTCGGCCATCAAGCGTCATTTGATGTCAGCCCTAAGACGCCGTTCGAATGTCCCATCGACTTTCAAAAGCGGCCCCAAGGTTCAATTCGCCACGTGCGAGCCCCCGTTAGGTGCCCGCAAAGATGGCGTGTCACGCCATTCCTCCCGGTCTGCGTAGATGCTCGCCGAGAAAGTCGACGAATGTCCTGAGCTTGACCGAAAGCTGGTTGCGCTCCAGATAGATTGCGTGGATATTGGCATCCGGCAAGGCCCAGTCTGGCAGCAATGGCACGAGTTCGCCGCGCGCGAGATGGCCTTCGATCTCCCACTGCGAGCGCACCACGATCCCGCGACCTTCGAGCGCCCACTGAAGCACGACGCTGCCGTCGTTGCTGGCCAACGCGCCATCGACCTTTACCGTCTCCGTGCGCTTGCCGCGAGAAAAATGCCATGTGCCATAAGCCGACTCGTTCTCGCGCAAAACGATGCACGCATGCCGTGTCAGGTCGTGCGGCACCGAGGGATTGCCGTGCCGCGCCACATAGCCGGGCGACGCGCACACCATGCGCCTGTTCTCGAGCAGGAGCCGCGCGTTGATGCGCGCATCCGGCACCTCGCCGAAGCGAATGCCGAGATCGAAACCCTCGTCCTGAAGACTTATCGGCCGGTCCGTCAGATGCAGCAGGATTTTCATCGCGGGATAGCGCGCGACGAACTCCGACACCGCCGGCGCGATGCGCGCGCGACCGAACCCGAACGACGCATTCACGCGCAGCAAGCCGGTCGGCTCGCCGCGGCTTTGCGTGACCAGATGCTCCAGTTCTGACAACTCGTCCAGAATGCGCGAGCCGTTCGACAGATAGAGCTCGCCCTCTGGCGTAAGACTCAGACGCCGCGTCGTGCGGTTCATCAATCGCACGCCGAGGCGCCGTTCCAGTTGCGCAAGCCGCTTGCTGACCGCGGGCGGCGTCACGCCCAGCTCCCGCGCGGCAGCCGCGAGATTCCGGTGCCGCGCCACAAGCGCGAACAGATTCAGGTCCGAGAAACCATCCATTTCAATGCTCCACATGGTTCGCCGATTCATTCCTGCTGGTAACGACCGGAATGCTTTCAAGGAAACCAAATCGTACAATTCATCAATTAGACTCGAATCACGATCAGGAGACAACCATGTTTGAAGGCTTCAGGAACGTATCGGCGACCCTCGACGATGTATGCATTCACGCCATTAAGGGCGGGCGAGGCCCCGCGCTTTTACTCTTGCACGGGCATCCGCAAACGCATGCGATCTGGCACAAGATCGGGCCGGCGCTGGCCGAGCATTTCACGGTGATCGCCGCCGACTTGCGCGGCTACGGCGACAGCGGCAAGCCGCCGGGCGCAGCCGATCATGCGAACTACGCGAAGCGCCGCATGGCGCTGGATCAGATCGAACTGATGCGCGGCCTCGGCCATGAGAGCTTCGCGGTGATCGGCCACGATCGGGGCGGGCGTGTAGCGGCACGCATGGCGCTCGATCATCCAGAGGCAGTGACGCGCCTCGTGACGCTCGATGTTGCGCCGACGCTCGCGATGTATGAAAAGACCTCGTTCGACTTCGCGCGCGCCTATTGGCACTGGTTCATGCTCGTGCGTCCCGCGCCGTTCCCGGAGACGCTGATCCGTGCGGACCCCGATCTCTATCTGAGGCAGACCATCGGCGCGCGCAGTGCCGGCCTCGCGCCGTTCACGGCGGGGGCTTACGCGGAATATCTGCGTTGTCTCTCCGATCCCGCTACGGCGCACGGCATCTGCGAGGACTATCGCGCGAGTGTAACGATCGACCTCGAACACGACCGCGCGACGCTCGCTTCACAGCAGCGGATCGCTTGTCCGTTTATGGCGTTGTGGGGCGCACAGGGCGTGATCGAACAATGCTTCGATCCGCTCGCCGAGTGGCGCGCATATGCGCCGAACGTGCGCGGCGAGGCGCTGCCTTGCGGCCACTACATCCCCGAAGAAGCGCCGCAGCAACTGCTTGAACGCGTGCTGCCTTTTCTCAGCGAGTGATCCCATGTCCAACCGAACCCTTTATCACAAGCTCGTCGATTCGCACACGGTGTCGCGTATCGACGCACAGAACGTGCTGCTGTACGCCGATCTGCATCTGATGAACGAGTACACCAGCCCGCAAGCGTTCAGCGCGCTCGATACACGCGGCCGCGCGGTGCGCCGTCCGCGCCAGCAACTCGCCGTCGTGAGCCACATCATTCCCACGCATGCGGAGTCGCCGCGCATGATTTGCGATGCAGCGTCGCTGCTGCAGGCGCAGAACCTCGCGCGCAACTGCGAAAGAGCCGGCATCCGGCTCTTTGCAGCGAACGATCCGTTACAGGGCATCGAGCATATCGTCGCGCCGGAACTCGGGCTGATTCGTCCCGGCATGGTCGTGCTGTGCGGAGACAGCCATACCACCACTTACGGCGCGCTCGGCGCATTGGGCTTCGGCATCGGCACGTCGGAAGTCGAGCACGTGCTCGCGACGCAAACGCTCGTGTACCGGCTCGCGCGGACCATGCGCATCACGATCGATGGCGCGCTTCCGGACGGCATATCATCGAAGGACCTCGTCATCTGGATCATCAGCCGGATCGGCGCGCAAGGCGCGCGGGGTTATGCCGTGGAATTCGCCGGTTCGACGATCGGATCGCTTTCGGCCGAGGCACGCATGACCTTGTGCAACATGACCGTCGAAGCCGGAGCGCGCGCCGCGCTCATCGCTCCGGATGCGACCACCTTCGAATACGTGCGCGCCCACACGCCTTCGCTCGACGACACGGCATGGCCCGCCGCGCTCGAAGACTGGCGCGAGCTGCATTCCGACGTCGGCGCGCACTTCGACGCCGAGCACCGCTTCGACGCACGGAACATCGCCCCGTTTGTCACATGGGGCACAAGTCCTGATCAGGCCAGCGCCATCGATCAGCCGATTCCCGACGAAGCTGCGCAAGCGACGCCCGAGGCCGCCGCATCGCTGCGCCGCGCGCTCGACTACATGGGACTCACGGCCAATCAACCGATTCCGGCACGCGCGTCGACCGTGTGTTCATTGGCTCGTGCACGAACGGGCGCATCGAAGACTTGCGCACGGTGGCCGCGATCGTGCGCGGCAGGCGCGTAGCGGCAGGCGTGCGCGCCATGGTCGTGCCGGGCTCGGGCAGCGTGCGTCGGGCGGCCGAACAGGAAGGGATCGCGAAGACACTGATCGACGCGGGCTTCGAATGGCGCGAGCCAGGCTGCTCAATGTGTCTCGCGATGAACGACGACGTGCTCGGCGCCGGAGAACGCTGCGCGTCCACCACCAACCGCAATTTCGAAGGCCGCCAGGGACGCGGCGGCCGCACGCACCTGATGAGTCCGGCAATGGCGGCGGCCGCCGCGATTACCGGCTGCATCACCGATGTCCGCACGCTGGAGGCACTCACATCATGACCCGACTCACCGCTATTCAAGGCAGCGCCGTGCCGTTGCCGATCGACAACCTCGACACCGACCAGATCATGCCGAAGCAGTTCCTGCGCATCATCGACAAAGCGGGGCTCGCCGACGGCCTGCTATACGACCTGCGATTCGACGAGCGGGGTACACCTCGCACGGACTGCGTGCTGAACCGGAGCGCTTACGTGAACGCGCGCATCCTGATCGGCGGCGTGAACTTCGGCTGCGGGTCGAGCCGCGAGCATGCGGTGTGGGGCTTGCAGCAATACGGCTTTCAGGCCGTGATCGCGCCGAGCTTCGCGGAAATCTTCTACTCCAACGCAATGAATAACCGTCTGCTGCTAGTGCAACTGGAGCCCGACGCGATCCATGCGCTGACGCACCAGGCGATCGAAATGCCCGGCGTATCGATTTCGATCGATCTCGAACAGCAGACGGTGAGATCCGCGTCGGGTGAACGGTATGCGTATCCGATTGGCGCTCGCCACAAGCGTATGGTGATCGAAGGCATGGATATCGTCGATCTGACGCTCGACTCCCTCGCCGCAATCGAAGCATTCGAGCGGTTGCATTTCGCCCGGCATCCTTGGGCGCAAGTGATGTAACCGCACCTCTTGCCGCGCGCCGCAGCGGCGTCCCTGTTTTCGCCAGGCCGATTCCCTTCCGATCGAAGAAGGGAAGGGCTTCTTTTTGCCACGATAAAGGAGGAGACACATGAAACGCAAACCGTTCTACACGATTCTCTATGTCCAGGTTCTGGCTGCCATCGTTGCCGGCGTGCTGCTCGGCCATTTCGCACCGCAAGCCGCGGTTGCGTTGAAGCCGCTCGGCGATCTGTTCATCAAGCTCGTGCGGATGATCATCGGGCCGGTGATTTTCTGCACTGTCGTGACGGGCATCGCCAGCATGCAGGACATGAAGAAGGTCGGCCGTGTCGGCGGCAAGGCGCTGCTCTATTTCGAAGCGGCATCAACGCTCGCACTGGCGATCGGTTTGCTTGCCGCGCATGTGCTCGCGCCTGGCAAGGGCTTCAATGTCGATCCGTCGACGCTCGACGCTCGACGCACGCGCCGTGACGGGCTATGCGGCGCAGGCGGCGCATGGCGACGGCATCACCGGATTCATCGCGCATGTGATACCCGAGACGTTTGTTGGCGCGCTGGTTCAGGGCGACATCCTCCCCGTGCTGCTGATCGCGATGCTGTTCGGCACGGCGCTGGCGCTGATGGGAGAGCCCGGTGCGCCCGTCGCGCATTTGATCGAGACTTTGTCCAAAGCGTTCTTTCGCATCGTCCGGATGGTCACGAGTCTCGCGCCCATCGGCGCGTTTGGGGCGATGGCCTTCACGATAGGGCGTTACGGCATCGTCTCGTTGCTGCCCATGCTGAAGCTGATCGGCGCGTTCTATTTCACCGCGTTTCTGTTCGTGGCTGTCGTGCTCGGCATCGTCGCGCGCCTGTGCGGGTTCAGCATCTGGCGCTTCCTAGGCTATATCCGCGACGAACTGCTGATCGTGCTCGGCACATCGACGTCCGAGGCGGCGTTGCCGCAACTAATGGACAAGCTCGAACGCCTGGGTTGCCCGCGCGGCGTGGTGGGGCTCGTCGTGCCGACCGGTTACTCGTTCAATCTCGATGGCACCAACATCTACATGACGCTCGCGGTGCTGTTTCTCGCGCAGGCGACCAATACGCACCTGTCCTTCGCACAGGAAATCACGCTGTTGCTCGTCACGATGCTGACCTCGAAGGGATCGACGGGCGTGACGGGCGCGGGCTTCATCACGCTTGCTGCGAGCCTGTCCGTCGTGCCGACCGTTCCCGTCAGTGCGATGGTGCTGATTCTCGGGGTCGATCGCTTCATGTCCGAATGTAGGGCGTTGACCAACATCGTGGGCAATGGTGTGGCGACGATCGTGGTATCGGCGTGGGAAGGCGGATTCGATCGAACGAAGCTCGCGATGGCGTTGGGTGATGTCGAGCAGGTGGGAGGCGGTTCGCAGCCACCAGCCCTATGCGAAACGGCCGGTATTGATCGCGAAACAGTCCCTTACAAGTGATTATATCGGGTGACCGGTCAGGGTCGCCTACAGAACCAGGCCCCGCGACGCGAGGCCGCCGAGATCTCCGCGCCGGCCGATTTCCATGTCGGGCCATGAACAGCCGTTCGACATCCTCGCGCTAATCGTCGAAAATCGTTCATTCGCATTGGTAACGTCGAGCCGCCTCGAGGACATGATCGATGCTCGAAGATCGGGCAGGCAACGAAGCCGTTTCGTTCTCTTGACGTTGGGCTTGAAGCGAGCGGCGCTTTACAAGAAAGTTGAAGTGGCGATCTAGCACGAGACAAAATGGACAAAGGCAAGTGGAAGGATGAGTTGACGTTGCTTGAGCGGACGGCGTACCGATGGGTCTCCTATTCGGCAATGGGAGTTGCCGTCTACTGCATGCTCATGGTGCGCAAATATCCAACCTCGACAGCTTGGTTTGTAGTCGGATTATTTGCGGTGGTGATAGCGGCGGTTTTCGGTGGCGGCTACAGCAAAAGCGTCAGAGTATTAGACCTCAGGCGATTCGATAGGGGCTCAAGATAAGGGAAACTCTCGCTGCGAATGACGGCCTTTCGGGTGCACAATACACGCCCAATTGATAGGCCGTTTGGGGTGTGCGTTCACATAGCATGGACGAGGGGTGCGATCACCGCGCTGGGCTGTCGCACTCAGCGCGGTCATGAACGGTTAGCCGACGTAAAGGCCTAGCTCGTTGACGTGCGCCCGTCGTCGTAAGGCAATCACGGAAAGCGAAATCAGACGCTATGGGACAGAAACTAGGCGAAACGGAGTTGGAACTATATCGAAGAGTGGATGAGGTCCTGTACTACGTATGGGACCCTATCGGTGTTGCGCCCAATCCCGTTACACGTGATGAATACCAAAGGTATTTGCCGGAGTTGTTCTCAATGTTGCAGGAGGGAGTGGGCGTCTCGCCTATCGCGGCATACTTGGATAACGTTGCTACTGAGAGGATGGGGCTGAACGGGAATCCGGGACATTCCAATCGAGTTGCTGAATTCTTGCTCGACTGGAAAGCCAAGATTTACCAGATACCGTAGCAGCGCGTTTCAACCAAGCGGTGCGGCGGGGCGAAGTCTGCGCCTGGCTACTACGCAGAGGTACCCAAGACCCTAGGCGCCGTCGGCATTACCCACTGGTGCTCCTGACGGAGAGTCATTCCCCCGCCGCGACGGCAGTAGGTCGATCTTGCGGACTAGCCAAATAGTTGTCCGCGGCTGTGCGCTGACAGGACGGCTGAAAGTCTCCTCAGGGTCGGGTCCTGAAGTTGGGGCCGCAGTCGGGGTCGTTGTGAGTCGCTCGTCGAGCGCGATCTTCGGCAACCGGGCCAAGAGGAGCCATTCGACAGTACCGCTCGGATCGCCGACAATTGCATGATTAGCATGTTTCCGGTCAGGTCCAGTGATGAAGAAAGCGGTGTGGGGGCTGATCATAGTAGCCATCGTTTCGTGGGGGATATGCTACATATACTCGACCAACATTATCCACTTCGGATGGATCGGAAACCTGTTCGCATCGACGGCAGGCTTGATCGCGACGATATCGAGCTATCACACGGAAGACGTAGCTCATACGCGCGGCGGCACTATATGCAAAGCAGAATCACGAATCAAATTTCTGTTGATTTATGTTTTGCTCGGATTACTACTCGCCGCTTTTTTGCTTATGAGCATCCTCGGTAGCTTGGGGAAATTTGGGGTAACGGCCATAAGCACTCGCTGACTGAACCACACTTCAGCGGATTGTGGCCCGCGCTTGGACTAACGGAGGTGTCCCGTCGCGCATGGAAGAACAAATCTGCTGTTAAAGAATTGGCGGGTGGCTGTAGTAAGACAAAAATAGTGGGAAAGAATAACAGAACATGAAAAACTTGATGCGTGGTCTTCGTTTTTTGACTTCGATTACGATTTCGCTCTTTTTTCTTTCTATAGGGCCGAAGTGTCTCGCGTTCGACGAGTGGGGCTTTAAAAGTGGAACACTTAAAGCTGAGATCGAGCAGACTGCGCGATCAGGCGGTGGAAGCATTTCACAGTCCGGTGATGCGACAACCGTTACACGATTCGATCCTGCCAATGGTCAAGCATCAATATTCATCTTGCGATTCTGTGACCATCGCCTAACTAGTGTTTTGAAAACGGAATCATTCACTCCGACAAAGTTAATTGATTTGCAATTTGATCTCGTGAAACAACACGGAAGTCCGGTTCTGTCAGCGCAAGATAAATCGATAAAAACAAAGATGGGTGCCTTCGTTTCCCGCGAGCTGGATTACACTTGGGAACTAGCGAATGATAAGACTCAAATTATAGCAACTGTGCCTATCTCCTCACCTTTTCAGATCAACCCCAGCCTTTCCGTGGTTCACAGTGACCCGTCAGTATGCTTGAACTGGGACTGAGAGCGACCAGCGGTCAATGAGTGACGCAACGAATTTCAACGGTGACAGATACTTCATTGTTTCCGCTTAGCGGTCGCCGACCGCCCGATTTAGGTGGTGGCTGCCTACGAGGTGCAAATGACCGCTATTAGCAGGCTCGAAGGTCTCTTCCGGGTCGGTTCGGCGCGTTCGCTGCTGGGCCGGGTTCGGCGGAGGGGACGAATGCGTACAGTCGGCCATCAAGGGACATTCAACTAGCGCTATCGAATGACCGAAGTTCAGCGCACTGCCGACGCCGAATATAGGGATTGAGTTGTCGCGCAGCGTGACGCGTCGGATAAGCGGTGATGTCGCGCGGAACGTGCGGTTGCCAATCTTCGTGCTGGTCATGGCTGCTGTGGCGCACGGTGCTGCACCCGTGGACGTTCGCCCGCATGGGGGTGTCTCTGACCTGCCTCGCGATGCGTGATTGGCGGCCACTGCATTCCAAAGGACTGACCATCCCGGTCCCTACGGCTTGCCCTGAAGTATCATTGTTCATCGAACATTTTCTCGGCGACTCGACCGACCTTTCCGATGCCAGCCCTTCTCGATAGCCAGCAGGGCGCAGCGCACGTCGCCGCCGCGCAGGCCGGCCCCTGCGACGAACTGGTCATTCGCACGCAGCCCGCCGAGGTCGACCGGCCGTGTCGACGCAAGCGTCTCGCATTGGCCGCGACGATCCTCGGCTCGAGCATGGCATTCATCGACGGCTCCGTCGTCAATGTCGCGCTGCCGTCCATTCAGAGTGAGCTCGGCGCAAGCGTGCCGGCAATGCAGTGGGTCGTCAACGCGTACCTGCTCTTTCTTGGGTCGCTGGTCCTGGTGGGCGGGTCGATGGGCGACAAGCTGGGCCGCCGCACGGTGTTCATCGCGGGCATCGGGCTCTTCACGCTGGCGTCGGCCGCATGTGGGCTCGCGCCGCATGCGGGTTCGCTCATCGCTGCGCGTGCGGTTCAGGGAATCGGTGCAGCGCTGCTCGTCCCGAGCGGCCTCGCAATCATCGGCGCCGTGTTCGAAGGGGAAGCGCGCGGACGGGCAATCGGAACCTGGGCGGGCGTCGGCGCGATCACGTCGGCGCTGGGGCCGGTGGCAGGCGGCTGGCTCGTCGACGCGTTTTCCTGGCGCGCGATCTTCTTCCTCAACGGTCCGCTTGCGGCCGTGACGATCGGCCTGGCGGTGTCGTCGGTGCCCAACAGCCACAAGCTCGATGCGACGCAACAGATGGACTGGTTCGGCGCGACGGCCGCAGCGGCGGGACTCGCCGCACTCACCTATGGGCTGACGGAGGCGTCGGCGCGCGGGTTCGCCCATCCGCTCGTACTGTGCGCGATCGGCGCCGGTGTGCTGATGCTGGCCGTGTTCGTGATGATCGAATCGAACAGCCGCAATCCAATGATGCCGCTCGACCTGTTCCGCTCGCGCGATTTCACCGGTGCCAATCTCGTCACGCTGCTGCTCTACTTCGGCCTGGGCGGCGTGCTGTTCTTCTTGCCGTTCACGCTGATCCGCGCGCATGGCTACACCGCGACCGAAGCGGGCGCGGCGCTGCTGCCGGTGCCGGCCATCATCGGCTTGCTGTCCCGTTTCACCGGTGGCCTGACGAGCCGCCTTGGTTCGCGCACGCTGCTGACCGCAGGGCCCGGTGTCGCCGGGATCGGGTTCGCGATGCTGGCGCTGCCATTCGTCCGCGGGAGCTATTGGGCCGGCTTCTTCCCTGCGCTCGCCGTGCTCGGGCTCGGCATGACGATCACCGTCGCACCGCTGACCACAACCGTGATGGGCTCGGTGACGAGCGACCGCGCGGGCGTCGCTTCCGGTATCAACAACGCTGTCGCACGCGGGGCGAACCTGCTTGCGATTGCCGTGCTCGGCATCGTGTTCGTCTGGTCGCACCACGCGGCGCTGTCGGCGCGGCTCGACCAGATGCACGTGCCGCAGGAATTACGTCAGAACGGACAGTTGCTCGAACCGGTTGCGCAAGCCACGGCCGCATCGGGAGCCGCCCCTACACCGCCCCGGCTACCCGTGGCTCGCGCGGAGACCGACGCCATTGTCGATGCGCTGCGCGCCGTTGCGCTGGTGTCCGCCGCGTGCGCGTTCGCCGGGGCGGGCCTTGCGGCGGCGACCATCCGTCCCGGCAAATGATGTGGTCCGGCGGACTGGAGCCGTCCTGTCCCGACGTCCCCATCTCAATCGCCCCGAAAGCGCCCTTCGCTTACCCACGGCTCGCCGAATCGCGCGGCCGCGGGACACCCAGGCCGTTGCCGCTTCGAACAGGTGAGCGCCGCAAAGGGCCTCTAAAACCGGTGGAGTCAGCGGGCGCCACGAGGCAATCCGGGTGAAGCGTGATCACATACGATCCTGCTCCCCACGTCTCGCACACAGGTGGCCCGCAACAGCCGTTCGACACGCTCGCGGCCCACGGCGAAGGCATCGCGGACGCTCACAATCTCGACGCCGAGGTGTGTCGTGACCCAGTGCTTCACCGGTCGCGGCAGAGGCAAAAAAAATGCACATGGCAGCAGAAGGCATGATGGATGTCGGGCGTGTCTTGCGGCACGATCAGCGACACGGTCGCGCCGGCGGGTTCAAGATCCCGGATCGCAGCGGGCGTGACCGCGAGCGAGACCGGCACGCCGGTGACTGCACAACGCGAGACCACTTGGGCAGTCCGACCGATCAGCGCCGGGAAAAACAAGGTATCGAAGGCACACCAGGTGTACAGGCGTCGGCCGTCGACCTCGAACGTGTGTGGGGTTCCGCGTAACGACTGCGCCACGCCAAGTACGAAGGCATTCTGGTGTCGAAGCGGAAAACATCAACGCGATCCGTCGCTCAACAGATGTGTGCATGTGACCGGTGCGGGTGGCGGCCAGCCGCTGTCGTGTGTTGCCGTTGGCGCAATGATTTCGTTGATTGCACACCGATCGGCAATTGAATCCGCTGCCAATTTCAGTCATTCGCGAGGACAGGAACAACGGCGGCTGTCCGAGTCACAGCGGACGTTCGCACATCGCCGTGCAGGCGTCAAGCTGGGCGGGAGGCTAACGCAGTTCGCCCGCAGCCAAACCGATGCGCCCACTCACGGGTATCGTCGGTGTGATGAGGTCCGAGGCGCCTGTCGCGGGTTACAGGACGTCCACGGCATTCAATCGCGTGAAAGCGTAGGGCGCTTCATACGCATAAGCTCTGTCACCTCATGCCGATCATCCGCGGATGAAATCGGAACAGTCAGCCATTTCCCGTCAGGGTAGGCCCGGGCCTCATCGTAGAGCTTAACCAACCGCGGGGTCCAGAAGTAACGCCGCGCCTCGAACTTCTCTCGTTCAGCTCGCCCCAGGACCACTAGAACCGACAACAGTCTGTATGCCGGCAACAGCGTGCACAAGGCCTTGGTTTTCCTGTAGCGCAACGACCAACCGCGCTTCTTGCCGCCATATAGCCAGTCTGGCGCGAAAACCCCGGGATACGATGCGTCGATCCAGCTCCGCAGTTCGACCCAATGCTCGAACGCCTCGGGCCCCATCCAGTCGCGGATAGTGCGCTCGTCGGGCGGGGAAGCCTTGTCGGCGATTCTGTTGCCGATCTCAATGGACTCTTTCACGTTGCTCTCCTCTTCATGTTCGGCGGTGGAATGCTTCTCGTGATGCCCGCAATCGCGGTACCGAAAGCTCATCCAGGTCACGACTTCTGCGCGTTAGCCCACGAAGCCTGGATGGACGCCACAAGGAGAGAAAGCGATGCGGCCAGTAGAACGACATCTTTAAGAAGGAACTGGCCAGGCAAGGCTGAAATCGCCGGAAACCCACCGGCTGTCGCTTCTGCCACTCCTGGTGTGCTCAGGAAGAAGGTGAGCGTGATGAAATAGGTCGCCGCCGACATCGCTGCACCCAATGCGGAGAAAATGGGTAGAAAGGCTCCGATAGTCAGCGCTGCTGCAGTCGACAGTTCGAGTACGCCGATAACGTCGCTTGCCCCCTGAACTCCGAATAGGGAGTGCAACCAGCTCATGACCGGGCTGTGGATGATGAATGGAGCGATGCCGTTGGCTTCGTAGGCGGTGAATTTCATTGCGCCGAACCAAAGAAAGACGATGACAAGCGCCCATCTGAGCAGAGCCAGACTGGAGAGCGGTCCTGCGCTTTTCTCGGCGATTTGAAGACGAAGCTGATCTGTGCGAATGGACATTTTTGGTTTCCAATTCAGGTTGTGGGTCGGTCATTAACAGCCTTCACTTTAGGCTTGCCCGATGCCGGTTTCGAGACTGCAATCGCTCAATAAAATGCTCAAAAGAATCAAAGGAACGCGGGGCTGCGCGATGTGTTGCAGGATTCCTGAGAACATCTCCGCATGAGAATTTTCAGGTGAATAGTTTCCGATACTGGACGAAACCCGAGCGATCGCCGACGCGATCGTAAAGCCGCATGCCGACAGAGTTGGTCTGGTGTGTCAGCCAGTGCACACGTGCCGCCCCGCGACGTTTCGCGTCCGCATAAACATGCTCGATCAGCGCGCGGCCGATTCCGCCGCCACGCGCATCGGCCGCCACAAACAGGTCCTGCAGATAGCAGTAGTTAGCTGTTGTCCAGGTGGATCGATGGTAGATAGAATGCACCAGCCCGAAGGCGTGTTCGCCCATCATGGCAAGCGCCGCATGCATCGGCTCCATTGGGTCCAGAAAGCGCGCCCATGTCTCGAGCGTCACCGACTGGGGGATATCCACTTCGTAGAATCGCTGATAGCCTTTCCACAGAGGAAGCCAAATATCAAAGTCGTTATTTTCAATGGCTTTTATCTCAACCGATAGCATAGATTTCTCCTGGCTTGCGCAAGTACTTCTCGCCTATTCGCCGATGCGTTTCACACCGTACTTTTGATAATAGGTGTTCCTTATTTCATCCTGACTTCGAGCAGGCTCGGCGAATACATGGGCCGGCGACAGCAGTGGAGTGATCGAAATGGTTGCGATCCTGACGACGTGGTCGACGGGATACTCGAGCCCGTTCGTCGCGCGGACCCAGTCCGCGATCATCGAGTACTGGTCATCGCCTGGCGGTATTATCGACGCATGGCCCTTGAATCGATAACCACGCCTCTCGAAGATGTCGATTACGTTGATCTCGACGGCGGGATTGCGCTTCAGGTTTCGTATCGTCGAGGGCGAGGCGATATCGGCGAAGTAGAGAACACCGTTCCTGACCGTCAACGATGCCTTCGGCGAAAGATTCGGCGTTCCGTCCTCGTTGACTGTCGCGACGAATGACAATATCGCCCGCTTGATGATCGCCTCGACGTCGGCGTTGATTTCGATCACGGATATCCTCGCTTGAAAAGAATTTGAGCGGCTTTATGCTTCGTTATGCAAGACGTTTCGACGGCCTCGCTTCAGGCCGCAGTCACTGCCAACCCGCGCTGCACCGCCGGACGCGCAAGACCGCGCTCGAACCACGACTGGACATGCGAGAAACGGTCGAAACCGACAAGCTCACGCGCTTCATAAAAGCCGATCAGATTGCGCACCCACCCGAGCAGTGAAATATCGGCGATGCTGTAGTCAGTGCCCATTACCCAGTCGCGGCCCGCGAGCCGTTGGTCGAGGACACTCAGCAACCGCGCTGACTCGGCGACGTAGCGATCGCGCGGGCGCCTGTCCTCATAGGCTTTGCCGGCGAATTTGTTGAAGAAGCCAACCTGGCCGAACATCGGCCCGACACCGCCCATCTGCCACATCAGCCACTGGATGGTTTCGTAGCGAGTAACGGGGTCGGTGGAAAGGAGTTGTCCAGTCTTCTCGGCGAGATAGATCAGGATCGCTCCCGATTCGAACAACGCGAGCGGCTGTCCGCCCGGACCGTTCGGATCGAAGATCGCCGGAATCTTGCCGTTCGGATTGAGGGCGAGAAAAGCCGGATCATGGTGCTCGTTTTCCAGGATATCGATGCGGTGCGCCTCATAGGCAAGACCCGTTTCCTCCAGCATGATGCCGACCTTCACGCCATTAGGCGTCGGTAACGAAAAGAGCTGGAGCCGCTCAGGGTGCCGCGCCGGCCAGCGCGTGAAGATTGGATGATCGAGTGTCATGCTTGTTCTCCTGGGTAAGCCAGCGGAACGGAGCCGGGGCATGACCGGCTCCTCCGCCTCGTTTCCCAATTCCCTCGCGGATGAGGGAATAAAGTTCAGATCGAGCCAGCCGGCGTAACCGGTGGAAAGTCCTTCTCGGGATCGAACACGTTATTGAAAAAATTCGTCAGCGAGTACATGGCCACCAGCGCGACGATCTCCATCACGTTTGCATCCGTGTAGCCGGCATCGCGCACGGCTTTCAGATCTGCGTCGCTGACTTGCCCGCGTGTCTCGATGACCTTGCGCGCAAACTGAACCGCGGCGTCGCGCTTCGGGTCGGCAGCATGTCCTTTGCGGGCGAGAACAATTTCATCGGCCGGCAGCTTCGCCATATGCTCGGCGGTGAAGCTGTGCACCGTCAGGCAGTAGTTGCAGCCGTTCACTTCGGAGACGACGAGACCGATGCTGTCGCGCGTCTTCACGTCGAGCGCTTTGCTCAGCGAACCGAGCAGCGTGGCCCATGCGTTGAAAGCGATGGGGCTTTGCGCGAAGCTCGCCATCATGTTCGGCGTGAAGCCGATATTTTTGGTGAATGCATCGAGCGTCGGCTTCGAATCGGCGGGCACCTGTTCCGGCGCTAAAGTAGTAGTCCTTGCCATTGTAGTCATCCTTAAGTTACGGTTTTACAGATTGAGAACGGTCGTTGGGAGACCATCCGTTGGTTTGCTTCGCGCCAAAGTTCGGGTCGAAGCGGGATTTGCCCTTTAAGCAGGCGACAACTTGTGTTCGTCTTTCACTTCATACAAGGTCCAGCACCTCGGCCACGGGACGGCGCGGCTTCTGCGCCCAGTTTCCGGCTCGCTCCACGCCTACGGACAACAGGAGAACCGGTACTTCGTCCGCGGCCAGTCCGAACTCGCGGTGCACGGCTTCGTCATCGAAACCGATCATCGGCGTTGAGCCCAAGCCCATCGAGCGGGCCGCATAGATCATCGCCGCCGCGCCGAAAGTGGCCGTGCGCACAGCCTCGTCACGACGGCGCTGCGGGTACGCCATATACAGATTGCGTGCGGGGATTTCCCACTCGGGCACCATGGTTGCAGGCATGACGCCCGCTTCCACCAGCGGTGCGAGACGCTCCGGTATCACACTGGTTTCGACCAGTTGGCCGCAGACGATGAAAGTGACCGCTGCATCTTTGACCGCGGGCTGGTTCCACGCAATCGGGCTCAGTCGCGCCTTGGCTTCAGGCGTACGTACCGCGATGAAGCGCCAGTTCTGCAGGTGGAACGACGTCGGCGCACTCGTGCCGATCCGCACGAGTTCGTGGATCTGTTCGTCGCTCAAGGTCGCGGTAGTGTCGTAGTACTTTGCCGCGCTGCGGCTCAGAATGCATTCGATGACGGGGTTGGTCATGTTGAGTTCGGTTTTCATAAGGATTCCTGTGTGTAGGAGGGTAGGTTTAGGCGTACGAGTGCCCGCGCTCCACCCGGAGCGCAAAAGCACATGTCATTTAAATCAGGAAATCGGATATCGGCTGGCCCAGGTCGAGATCATTGCGGCCGCATAGTCCGCGTCGGCGCGGCGCGTCAGCAGGTGGTCGGCGTTGTCCAGCGAAATGAAGCTCTTGGGGTGCTTCGCAGCCGCAAAAATATGCGCGGCGTTCTCGATGCCCACCGTTGAATCCAGCGGCGAATGCAGCACCAGCAATGGAATGCGCAACCCGGCGATCCGCGACTCGAGGTTGTGACACGCCAGGTCGTCGACGAAACTCTTGCGCACGACGAACGGCCTGCCAGCCAGCAATACTTCCGCTTCGCCGCGCGTCTCGATGGTTTCAAGGCTTTGCGGGGCGAACTGATGCAGAACATGGCGGGTATCGAACGGAGCGGCCAGAGTGGCCACCGCACGAATGCCCCACATCTGGCCCGCGGCCATCAGGACGGCTGCGCCGCCGAGGCTGTGGCCGATCAGAATCGATGGCGGCTTGCCGTCGCTGGTCATCGCGTTGCCAGCCGCTACCAGATCATCCACGTCCGTGGCGAAAGTCGTGTCGGCAAAGTTTCCACCGCTGTTGCCCAATCCGGCAAAGTCGAAGCGCAACACGCCAATGCCGTGAGCGGCGAGTGCCCGTGCGACGCGACTGGCGGCGAGGCTGTCCTTGCCGCACGTAAAGCAGTGGGCGAGGATCGCCCAGCCACGCGGCTGGCCGTCCGGCAATTCCAGTCTGCCGGCGAGCCGGTAGCCGTGGGGTCCGTCAAATTCGAAGGCTTGTGCGCTCATAAGTCGGTATCCCTCGTATCAGCGTGCGTTGCGTCGATGTGGCGTCAGGCGGTTAGGAGCCTCCACTTTAGGCCTTGTCGATGCGGCTTTCGAGACTGGATTTGCTCAATAAAGTATCCAAAAGGATCAAGACGACGTGGAGCGATGATTCGCGAGCAGCACTGGGGCCGCTGCTGGGCCGCTATCGGCCGTTGCGCGCGAGACGCCGCCATTGCCCCGGCGTCATGCCCATCCTCTCGGTGAACACACGGCGGAATGACGACACCGATTGATACCCGACCGACTCGGCCACCGCCTCGGTGGTCATCATCGGTTTCTTCAACCCGTTGGCAGCCAGGCTCATCCGAATATCGGTCAACAGATCCACGGCCGAGCACCCGAGCGTGTCCTGAAAGCGCCGCATGAAGGTGGCGCGCGACATACTGCATAAGTCGGCTAGCTCAGGCAGATTCCAGGGCCGCGCGGGATCGGCGAACATGGCTGAAATGGCAGGCGCCAGTCGTGGATTGCCGGCCAGTGCCAACAGGCCTGCCGGGGCTTCTTTTGATTCGCTCGCCTCGCGTAATACCAGCGTAAAGAGCGCCGACGAAAGGGCATTGACGATCGCGTATCCACCGACTTTGTCGCCCGCGGATTCTTCGCGCATCATCCCCACGAAACTGGCGAGGTGGTTTTGAGCAGACTCCATACCCGTTTCACCGCGACCTTCCATGGTCCGGACTACTACATTCGTGGGCAGGTAATTGCGAATCAGCCGATCATGAGGCGGTCCGATGAGAAATCGCCCACATAGCATGTCCAGACGCTCGCCCTGACCGTCGTTTTCGCTGAACGTCAATCCGGCGGAATCACGGCGTTCGCACGTAGGCCCGGGTGCACGTCCGCTGCCGTCGTGCAGCACGTGCGCCGACCCGTGAGGCAGCAGCACGACATCGCCGGCTACCAGTTCCCGCGCCGTGTCTGTCTCGGGGTCCTCGATGATGGCACGGCCCTTGAGCACGACGTGATAGGGAACCTCATGCGCACTGGACTGCGGCCAGGCCACGCGCCACGGCGCACCATACGCGCAACGGACTTCCAGCCGTCCGGTGATGGTGATCATTTGCAGCAGGTGGCTCAACCAATCGACTTGGGACATAGAGCTCCGTTAGGCCTCGGCATGGAAAAGAGCGTTTCAATGGCCAGCGCTTTGCCCGCCATCGACGTGCAGGATCTCTCCAGTAATGAACGGTGCCGAATCAAGAAAGACCACGGCGTCGGCGATATCGCGTGTTTCGCCCAGGCGTCCGATGGGATTGAACGCTCGCAGCGCTTCATGGATTTCAGGCGCGTGCATCGGCGTGTCCATGTTTCCAGGCGCGACGGCATTCACGCGGATTCCTTTCTTCGCGTATTCGATCGCGAGCGACTTCGTGGCCGCGTTGATGCCGCCCTTCGTCAGCGCTGCGAGGACCGAGTAGACCCCGCTGATTGCGACCTGATCGATGCTGGCCGTGATATTTACCACATGACCACTCCAATGCTTTTCCATCTCGGCGATCGCAAGCTGCGTGATGTAATAGAAGCCCGCCATGTTCACGTTCATCACGGCCGCATAGTCTTCGGCGGTGTGTTCGGTAAAAGGCTTGCCGATGTAGATGCCGGCGTTGTTCACCAGCGTATCGATCCTGCCAAAGCGTGCGACGCCCTCGGCGATGACACGTCGCGCGGTTACCGGGTCGCCAATGTCGCCGGCTACCGTCAGCAGGTTCGCGTCGTCCGACGGCCCGATCGAACGCGAGGTAGCAACGACGGCACAATCGAGTTCGCGAAATGCCCGAACGATCGCGGCACCCATCCCGCGCGAGGCGCCGGTAACGACAACAACCTTTCTCGATGTACTCATGCATGTGCTCATACTTTAGTACTTTTTTAAAAGGATGGTTTGTCGGGGAATCCCGCTACTGCGGAAGCCAGAATCATGCGATGGCGATTGAGCGGCACTTGCGATCGATAGACACGTGGACTAAATATCGGATCCCCGCGGCGTATCGGCTTACCGGACAGCACGCAAACGGCATCCACACGCGCAACGCAGATGCCCCAGACCTGAGCCGCGCGATGACCAGAACAAGGATCGCTCCAGCATACGCTGATGGTTGTCGACGAGA
This sequence comes from Paraburkholderia phenoliruptrix, assembly GCF_047325075.1. Lineage (NCBI taxonomy): Bacteria > Pseudomonadati > Pseudomonadota > Betaproteobacteria > Burkholderiales > Burkholderiaceae > Paraburkholderia > Paraburkholderia phenoliruptrix. The sequence continues at coordinate 3,650,270 of NZ_CP168531.1, read as the reverse complement.
GCTTTTCCACGATTGAGACGCGCAAGGACGAACGTTCCTGATAAGTTAGCGGCTCGACGCTTGTTCAAGCGAGGCTTTGCACGAGGCTGACCATCGCCGGTTCGATCGTCGCGACGAGCGAGCGGCGAAGTTCGTTTGCGCGAATGTCATCGATAAACGCGGTGCCTTGCAAAGGCAGGTAATGGACTGTATTGAAACCAATGCAGTCGAGTACTGCGGTGAGATAGGGCGTGAGGAAATCCGGCTGATTGGCTCGCTCACCAGCAAACACGCCACCCGAAGCGATCGCGACGAACACGGGACGGTCCGAAAGCATTCCGACCTTGCCGGCTGGTGTCGACTTCATCGTGCGGCCGACACGGAGGATCTGATCGATCCACGCTTTCAGAACGGACGGCACCGTGAAGTTGTTCATCGGCGTGCCGATGACAACGACGTCGGCGCGCTCGACCTCGCCAATGAGTTGCTCGGCGAGCACTAGCGCGTCGGCGGAGCGCCCTGCCGCGGCCAGCGACGCGGGCGTCGCGAGCGTGGCGGCATAGTCGGCGCCGGCGTGAGGTATCGGTTCGTAGCCCAGATCGCGGCGGCTAATACGCGCGTCGGGGAAAATCGAGAGGAGCTTGTCGACGACTGCCGACGATAGCTGTCGACTGTGCGAGTCCCATCGCGGACTGCAGTCGATGTGCAGGATATTCATGCGAGTTTCTCCGGCAGCTTCGGAAAGGCAATAGCGGAGTCGAGAACCTGTTCCCGCACATCACCGGTTCTGCTAGTCATTAAACGAGCGCCAGCACATCGGCCACGGGACGGCGCGGCTTCTGCGCCCAGTTTCCCGGACGCTCCGCGCCTATCGACAACAACATGACCGGCACTTCGTCCTCTGCCAATTCGAACTCGCGGTGCACCGCTTCGGCGTCGAATCCGATCATCGGCGTCGAACCCAGGCCCAGTGAGCGGGCCGCATAGATCATCGCCGATGCGCCGAACGTGGCCGTGCGTACAGCCTCGTCGCGCCGGCGCTGCGGGTACGCCATGTACAGTTCGCGCGCGGGGTTTTCCCATTCCGGCACCATCGCGGCAGGCATGACACCCGCTTCCACCAGCGGAGCCAGGCGCTCCGGTATGACGCTTGTATCGACCAGTTGGCCGCACACGATGAACGTAACCACCGCATCTTTGATCGCGGGTTGGTTCCACGCGATGGGACTCAGCCGGGCCTTGCCTTCGGGCGTGCGCACCGCGATGAAGCGCCAGTTCTGCAAGTGGAACGATGTCGGCGCGGATGTGCCGATTCGCACGAGTTCGCGGATCTGGTCGTCGCTCAAGGTCGCAGTGTTGTCGTAGTGCTTGGCTGCGCTGCGGCTCAGGATACATTCGATGACTGCATTGGTCATGGTTAATCCCATGGGTGAAGGGACAGTTCGAGGTACGAATGGTTACCCGTTCGAATCTGTCGATCGGGCATGGCCCGGTATCTCCGTATTGGGCTCACATTTCTACCTGCTAGGGTGGGAATATTCTGTACCATCGATGGTACGAATAGAAGAACCAAGATTCCCCATTTCCGTGTGTACCAAGAACATGCATCCAGACCTGCAGATTCAGCTCGACCGGACAGCGAAGCTGTCTCTCGCAGAACAGATTCGTGCGAGCATTAGCAGGACCATAGAGGCCGGGTTGCTCGCACCCGGCACGCGGCTGCCCTCGTGGCAGGACCTGGCGGCGCAGCTCGGCGTGGCGCGAGGTACGGTTCAAGCGGCATATGAACGCTTATGCGACGCCCAGATGATCGAAACATTCGGGGCAGGGGGCACTCGCGTCGCCCCGCGGCCGCGCGTGGTGGCGACACAAGCGCAAGCGCCGCAGCTCGGCGCCTTTATGAGGGCTTATGAAGAGATGAACGCCGGGCCGGCGATCTTCCAGCTCGGCATTCCGGCATTTGAAGGTTTGCCGGAACAGCTTTTTGCACGCGCGCGTTCTTCCAATCTGCTGAAGACCGGATGCCTGTCGTCGCTGCTCTATCCCGATCCTCGAGGGGAGTTTGAACTGCGCAGAGAAATCGCGGGCTATCTCTCCATCGCGAGAAACGTGCACTGCTATCCGGAGCAGATCTTTATCACTTCGGGGTATAGCGCCGGCTTAGGCCTCGCACTACGGGTGTTGGGTCTCGAAGGCAGGAAGGTCTGGATGGAAGAGCCCGGTTTCATGGTCACGCGCAAAGGCCTGGAGCTCGCGCGTTTGAACATAGTGCCGGTGCCAGTGGATGCAGAAGGCCTCAACGTAGGCTATGGCATCGAGAACGCCGCGGACGCCGCGTTAGCAGTCGTGACGCCTGGTCAACAAGCGCCACTGGGCTCGACGCTGTCGCTGAGGCGACGGCTTCAGCTGCTGGAATGGGCAGCCTCGAGCCACGCCTGGATCATCGAAGACGACTACCTCGGCGAGCTGCAACTTCAAGGCAGGCCGGCACCTGCGCTGGCGTCACTGGAAGAGGGCAAACGGGTCATTCATATCGGTTCGTTTAGCAAGACGATTAACCCGGGGCTGCGGCTCGGATTTGTCGTCGCGCCAAACGAATTGGCCAACGCATTTGCCGAAGTGGCAGCAACGCTTGCCCCGGCGCCATCGCCAGTCATTCAACTCGCCACAGCGCGATTCATGCGTGACGGCCACTACATCCGGCGCGTGCGCCGGCTCAAGCGTCTTTATTCTGCCCAGCGTGACGCGTTATGCGAGCAGTTGCGAATGCGCGACGCGGAATGGGTCAATGCCGGCCTGGCAGTCCTTCTCCGACTCCCCGACGGCTCGCCCGATTTGCGGATCGTTCGCGAAGCGATGGCCGTTGGCATGGCGCCATCGCCGCTGTCCGTGTGGTTCGCGACTCCGTCCTGGACCTTACCCGGCCTTTTGCTCGGTGTTGCCACGGCGCCTGAGCACCACGTCGCCATGTCCTGCCAGCGACTTTTCGAGATCATTGACCGATGCCGCTCGTGAGACGTGCACCCTCGCGCGTCCTACGCTGGCTAGCTCGCATAAACCCGAGATTCCTTGTGGTAGTGTCGCCTCAGGAAGACCGTCTATCTCGAAGGCAGGGTCCGCTATCCGGCTGAATCCGGACGCTCCGCTCTTGGCGTTGATTGACCGCAGAGGGTCGGGAGTACTCGCTGATGACTGTCTGCTCCCGGGCTGCGTGACTCCACCGACCGCTTTTTGGCGATGAAATTGAAGAGCAGGCTGACGCAGCCCGCTCCATTGCAGTCATGTAAGATTTGAGGCCGTCAGCTGCATCATCGAAAGGGGGGTGGGATTCAGGGCAAGTAGACACCAACTACGTCGAATCTCTGCCGCGCATCGATTTCTCCACTATTCTGCGCGATCGAAATGCCCGTAATCGGTCGTGAAGGCATTCGGTACGCTGCTGCCGTCAAAGCCGGTGGCATGGGTATCGCCTGCCTTAAAAGCAAACGTGAGGATGCCCGGCGGTATATCGGGATTCTCAAATGTGATCAGGAACGAGTCGGCGGACCAATGCGTCAACCTCCCTGGAAAATCATGGGCGCCGATTTTCACTGCAAGAGTTTTGCCGTTGCGTATCACGGCAAGCGACCCATACAGCGGACTGACAAAGAGGCCCGTGAAAGCGTCAAGGTCGCGCGCGAGCGGCTTGGCATCGGCCGGGGGCCTAGGCACATCGAGAAGCGCATACCAGCCTTTTTGCTCTTCGTGAATCTGCCTTTGCAGGTCCTGCCCTGAGGGCGCAAGCACACGCTCGAGAAACTCCGCACGGACGGCCTCTGGAAATACTGTCACCTGCTTGTTGGCAAAGATCGCGATGCCAAGGCCACGCTCCGGGATCAGTGTGACGATGGTGCGCATGCCGTTCAGCGCGCCATTTTTCTCGATTACGCGCCAGCGAAGGAAGTGATAGCTCTCGCACCCCAACCCGGCCGAGTCATTGGGATCGCTCAGCGGACCGCCCACGCCTTGCACCATGCTCGCGGCGAAGATTTCGGTCACGGTTTCCTTGCTCAGAATCTGTTTTCCATCGAATGTGCCTTGCCCGAGCAACATCGTCATCCAGCGTCCGATGTCGCGGCCTGTCGAAACTATCGCGCCCGCACCGCTGAACTTGTCGACGTTCTCGTACGGCATGATTGAGCCGTCGATGTTATGAGCCGTGGCGCGATTATCGTCCTTGAAAAGCTCCGCCTGCACCGGACCACTTCGCGTCATGCCAAGCGGCACGAGCATCATGTTCGACAGCAATTGCGAGGGGCTCATCCCGGCAGCCCGCGATGCACTGTACTGCCCCAGAAAGATGCCGTAGTTCGAATAGGCCCATCGCGACCGGAAGCTATGGTCGAATTGCTGGAAGCGCGCGCGGTGCAGCAGTTCGTCGGGGTCATAGTCGAGTTGGGGGAGCAGGTCGTCTGTGTAGGCCGGCAGCCCGGTACGATGTGCGAAGAAATCGCGCAATGTGACGTTCTGCGTGGCGTAAGGCTCCGCGAGTACCGTGTCAGGCGAAAAAGTCCTGATGGGTGCGTCCCACGAAACGACGCCCCGATCGACGAGTGCTCCGACCGACGTCGCGGCGATGAACTTGCTCATGGACGCGAGCTGAAATCGTGTATCCCCGTCGACCGGCGCCCTTTCGCCGCGACGACGCACGCCGTACCCCTTTAGGAACCCAGTGCCCTTGTCGCTCGCCACGACGACAATCGCCCCAGGTACCTCATAGTCCTCAAGCGTCTTCTGTATGAACTGGTCGAACGTAACCCCGTTCACTTCCCCTGCAAGGGTACCGTCCGCGTGAGCGGGCTGCAGCGGCGCCAGTGTCGACGCCGCGAGCAGCAGCATCGCGAACCAGCGCGATCGGATTACCGTTGAGCGGTCATCGCCATCTCCCGAGTCGACTGCGTTCTTCTTCACGTTGGGCGAACCTTTCGTCGCGTTACTGTACCGCGGCGGTCAGGCTGGAGTTAATTCAGGAATCGGTAGACGTCGGAAAAACCAGGGCATTCCGCGATTCGCCAGCACGGATCAAGCGCAACCGACGACCCTTGATTCATTGCGGGGCCACGCAAGCCGACTGGATGCACCTTCGACACTACGCGCCGTTCACCCTGCCCGATCGGTTCCGGTCGTGCGGATCTGGTCATGGATGGCTTCACAATGGTGCACGAGCGCCGCGCGCGAAAGCACGTACTGCTTAAGCGGTGTGTCAATTTCGTAGAAGTAAATGTTTGCGACAAATCCGTAGATCGCCGCGTCAACGGTGGCAGGATCGCCGCCGAACACATAGCCGGTGTTGCCGAGCATGTCCGCCACGACGCGCAGATCCGCGATACCTCGCTCATAGACCTGCTCGGGTTCATATCGTCCGATGCCTTGATAGTGGTACCGCAGGCGGTTGTATTCGCGGGCCTCCTCAAGATCGCTAGCTGGAATGTCCGGGTGGGCGGACAGCATGGCGTCGCGAAAAGACGGCCAGAAGCGCTCGTCGCGCCAGCGTGAAAAGCTCATGATCCAGTACAGGTCGTCGAGCGTTCGCCGGACCATAAGGTCCAGGTTCAACTGTCTTGGCGAAAGCGCGCGATCGATGTCCAGATCGTATCGACGTGTCAGATGCGCGATGATCCTGTCGCTGTCGCCGATCGTATCGTCCCCATCACGCAGGTAAGGCAGTTGGCCACGCGGCGCAACGCTTGTGTCGAGGACATGACGATGCTCAAAGGGGAGCCCGCACAATCGCATGAACGCAAATACTTTCAGACCAAACGGATTGTTATCCGCGACGCCGAAGAGATCCGGATAGGAATAAAGCGTCAACATAAGCACTCCGTTTGCGAGCGACGAAACCGACCGCTAACGCGTGAAAGAAGAGCCCCTTTGCTGGCATGCTACTTCATTCTGCTCACAAGGGGATAGCCACCCGCCATGCGAAACGGGCTGGCCGCGCATAACTCCCGTGTCGCACGAGCTGCGATAGCCGTGCTGTAGGTTCTCTACAAAGAGCAGACAACTATGCCCCCCGATTGCTACGGTAAGAAGAGGCGCCGTTCGAATGACTGAGCGTTGGCGACATCGAACCACGAAAAGTGGCCTGTTTCCTGCAGAGCCATGGAGACAGGGAACGCGTGAACGGCTGCATCGGGCCGCGGCCGTTGCACGAGTGCAGTCGACCGCAACCCGCCGTTCACGCTAATCTTTCGAACGTCATTCACACGACAGCTTAGCCTCAAGGAACAGCCTTTGGATCTCCAGTCGGTTCGTGACGCTTACGCGTTGCGGTGCGTTCACTGCTACGGACTGCTGTTTCCTGCAGCGATTTTCGGACTGCTGTGGCTTGATAGCGCGGCGCACAGAAAGATAACCGGCACGACCAACGCCAGGGTATCTGCCAGCACACTGCCGGCGCTGCCGGGCATGGTCATTGAGACAGCGACAATTACAACGGGACCGCCCGCCAATGTGCCAAGCAGACCGGCCCACCACAACTTCCCGCTGCTTTCTGTTGTTGCAAGAATCGCGGCTAACGACACCCCAAACAGTAAAAAGCCTGTAAGTGCATCCATCGTCGACTCCAGACGTATTAACTTCGCGAAGCAAAGTTTTGTGAATTTTTGACGATGAGGACAGCATCTGCTGCTCCAGAGTGTGCGGCAGCACACATAGGCAATTCCGCCCACGGCAAAATCCGCGCGCTAAAGCCGAGGCTCAGCGGCGGATTTTCCAAAGATATGCTGGAGGGCAAAGAACGGGAGCCCCACAAAATTCGACGGATGGCGCCTACCGCTTGCAACACTGGCAGGCGAACCTATGTCACACGTACAGGAGTGCAGCAGCATCAACCCTGCGCCTGCTCCCGTTCGCACAATTGCGCACCAGCGTGTCGGCTCCACGGACGGACAACAAACCGCGCGGCGCCAGGGTGAAATGCTATCCGCCCATGAGCGAGTCGGCCTCTCGGAAGGGACGGCCGCGCTTCGCGAAAGCGCAAGGGGTGAAAACACGGCTGCTGCACTCGCTGCCTGAAATATCCTGAGATAGCAACGTAACCGGGTCGGGTTGGCTCCCGCTTGCTCGGTCCGATGCTGGTATCAGACTGACGGAGATACCGAGCATGAACCCTTCATAGTCATAGCTTCGGGTCATGATTGTGTCCCCGCCTTATTTCTCCGGTCGACACTCGCGCACGCCCGGCATGGCTTCGAGGCGCGTGCATATCGTCGAGAACTCGCCCGAGTTCACCCGCGACAGAGCAATATGCACATCGTCGAGATCGGCGTGGTCCTCTGACTGCTGGACAATGAACTGCTTGACGCGAACACTTCCAGTGCCGAGCGTCCGGTGGACGGTGTCCAGCGAGACACTGCCACGCTCGACCAGCAGTTGTATGGTGCGCTGCTGACGCACTGAAATGAAGCGCCGCTCCAGTGGTTTTACACCGACGAGCATGATCATGATAATGACCGTCGCCCCGATCGCGGCCGTGTACATGCCACCACCCACCGCCAGGCCGATACCCGCGACGGACCAGAGGCTCGCTGCCGTCGTCAATCCGCGCACAACTTCGCCACGAAGCAGTATCGACCCAGCGCCGAGAAAGCCGATACCGGAAACCACCTGTGCCGCGACCCGGGATGGATCGAGCACGACGTTCTTCTCGCCCAGCATGTCGGCAAAGCCGAACGCCGAGACGAGCATGATCAACGCTGCCCCAACGCAGACCAGCATGTGCGTACGCAGGCCGGCCGCCCAGTTCAGTCGCTCGCGCTCGAAGCCGATGACACTGCCGAGCAGTGTAGCTATCAGTAACCGCGACAGAAGTTCGAGATTGCCGATCATTTTTCTGCCTCCATACGCTGCCCACGTTAGAAGCGGCCACTAGCCAACGGGCGCGATTGTGGCGTTTTGTGACAGTCGTGCCGGGCGCAAGCTGAGCCTTGCCATGTCGACTCGTATATCGCGGGTTTCGCTGGTTCGATGAGGGCCGCGCGTCAGCGTCTGTTTTCGCTACGAAAGCTGCCCACGCTGACCTCGATCGCCAAGCGTCGCAAAAGAGGTAGAAGGTGGCCGGTTGGGTGAGGTCGCTAACGTCCGCTTTGTGGTGCTCCAGTCCGGAAGACGCCGATTCGGCTGACTGACCGCATTAGAGAGGTTTGTACGGCCGTAGTGGGTCGGACTAAGTCCGCTGGCAGACGCGGACGCAGCTCGCTCCTATCTTCGCAAGGCAACAACGCGACTGTCAGCATCAGCCACGAAATGTGGAATCCCAAATATGTGAGTCATATCGGCCGACCGTGTCCCCGTGGATTGTGATATACGCCGCTTATAAAAAGGCACCTCGATCACGTCTCGCTATATTTCGACGTGTTCGAACGCGAACAGCGGGAGGCTGTTGCCGCGATTGAGCTGGCGAGTGACGCGTGCCATTCTGGGTGTAGCCACTCGCGCGCCTGCTTGTGCTCTTGCTTTTCCGAGCCCCTTACCTTAAAGTAAGGAATGTCGGAGGTCTCGTCATGACAGCAGCAACCATCACTTCAAAGGGCCAGGTCACCATCCCGGTGGACGTGCGGAATCAGCTTGGCTTGCAGTCCGGCGACCGGATCGAATTCAGCTTTAACGAGGCGACGGGCCGGTACGAGGTCTATCCGGCCACGCGGTCGCTTGCGTCCCTCAAAGGCATCGTCAAGAAACCGGCGAAGCCGGTGTCGATCGAGGACATGAACCGGACAATCGCCGAGCAAGGGGCATCCGCCCGATGATCGGACTGGATACGAACGTGCTGGTCCGTTATTTTGCGCAGGACGACGCCGTGCAGTCGAACAAGGCGACGGCGCTAATGGATTCCCTGTCGGCCGAGCGACCGGGGTACGTTTCGCAGGTCGCGCTAGTTGAGGTCGTGTGGGTGCTCGCGCGATGCTACGGTGTCGAGCGCGAGCAGATGAGGGACATCATCGACTCGATGATCGGTACCAAGGAACTGATCGTCGAAGGTGCGGACACGGTACGAAAAGCACTCCGGGTTTTTGCCGCATCCGCGAAGGCCGACTTTGCGGACTGCCTGATCGAGCGGTCGGGGCACGTCGCAGGGTGCGAGTACACGGCCACTTTCGACGTGGCGGCCTCGAAGGTTGCCGGGATGCGTTTGATCAAGTAATGCCGGCGCGGGCCGATAACAGGAAAGCGGACAGAGTTTTATCCGTACACTCCTGCCACAGGACGCCACGTGGCGCGAAAAGGCAGCGCACGGCTTCTTTCGAAGGGAAAGCCATGATCGTGTCCAACATCAGCGTCGAAGTTGTGGACTGCCTGCGCGAACGCGGGTGGGATGACGTGCAGATCGCGAATATGACGCCGGAGGAAGCGTTTTCGGAGTTCTGTGAGTGGAACGGGCTTCTGGGCTATGGCGGCAAGCTGATCCGCGCGCCCGACGGTCTCCGCAACGCAGTCCCGTAACCACAACCGAAAACATGAACCACGCCCGAGCTCGCGATGAAAACGCATCGTCGGCGAGCGCAAGGCCCGGCGCGCAAGCGCCCCGCAGCGGCCGGTCGCCGCGCCGTAGGGAACTCACATGCAGCATCCGTCCGATCCGACCTTTATTTCTTTCATGCCTCTGCTTTTGGTCTCCTTGGCGCTCGCAGTCTCTGCTTATTTTCTGGCGAAAGATAAAGGGCGCGCGCCTTTTCGGTGGGCGCTGGTTTGTCTGATCCCGGGGTTTAATGCGGCTTGCATTTTCTTTCTGGCCGGATCGACCAGCCTGCGACTCGAAAGAAAAATTGATGCACTTCTTGCGCAGCGGGATCAGGCTTCAGTCGGGCGACAGATTTAGCAAATTTGAGGTAAGCGTTTCGGCATACCGCAACTTAGGGGAGCCGTGTTGACGGAACTGAAAAACGGGTGAAAGCTAGGCACGTGATGGGATCAAACGGTTCGTTGTTCGTAGGGACTGGTCGCAGTTCCTATGGTGTTTTCTTCCTGGTTTTCGGAGCTGGCATTGTGCTCGCGTGGGGTTCATCGTTCGATGGCCCGGCTGTGCGAATTAGCCGTGAATACTGGAGGTGGGTCGCGCCGGTTGCTGTGCCAGTTTTGGTTCTCATCGCGTGGCGGCTCCAGCGTGCGCTGATTGGCAGCTCGTACAAGCCTCGTGGGGCAACCAAGGAACATGTAGTAGGGCTCGCCGAATCGTGGGTGACGGGAACAATCGCCGCAGCGATCCTCGTTGCTCTGGCAGCCGGCGCTTTTGCGAACGTGATGAACCAGGTGATTGGAGTGGCATACGTTGCAACCTATGATGTCGCTGCAAAGTACGTTCAGCGCGGCAAGCACACTTGCTATGCATTGACCCTGAGAAAAGCGGGCGATCCGCGCGACGAGTTTCAGGTTTGCGTGGCCCAGGCTGAACAGGACCAAACTGCGATTGGCGATGTGTTGGAGGTGAGCGGGCGGCGCTCAAGGTTTGTTAATCAACTTCTCGCCTACACAAGAACCCACTGATACAACGGAAAACGGGGGAACGTAGTGGCACAGACCTATGGCAGCGGGATTTTTCGGGCCAATGTACGACCTTGTGGAATGGGCTGCGGCGGTTGGTGTCTTTGTCTATTTCGGGCTCGGCGCTCAGGGGATGACGCTCGAACAGCGCGCGCATCCCCCGCTGGATGCCTAACAAGAAAATTTGCTTTGCGCTGGCTGGACTGTCTGCAATGTTCGCGGTAGCTAAGTTCGCCCATTGGCTCTGAGACGGAAAACGCCACCATGAACAAACTCGGCAAGCCGTGTCGGTCGTGCCTTGACGTTGCGATGCGACGGCTGCGGACATTCCGCATTTCGACATGGCGCTGGCCAAAAACCTATCTGCTACCTGCCCGGATAATCGAGGAATGGGACCGGACTTCGGCGCAAGCGTCTTCGCCTGTTACCAGTCGAAATCGGGAGAGGAATTCGCGTGTGCTGGATGGCTTGCGGCGGTCGGGCATTGTCATGCGCGCATGCGGCTTGCCGTGGCCCTGAAGCGTCTGGATGCAACGGCTCTGGAGCCCGGTAGCGACTGGCCCGCTCTGCATGAGAACTATCAACAGGTTTTGGACAATCCGCGCCGCTCGTGCGCGACTGGGGCGATCCTGTGCTGACCACCGCAGTGGTAAATCTATATGGAGCCGCATGGAGCGTGTATGTGCGAATCGCCCGCCTCGCATTGGAAGAGAAGCGAGTCGACTATGTCCTGCGCGAGGTAGATGTATTCGCGAAGACCGGGGTCCCACAGGAGCACTTGACCCGTCACCCGTTTGGGCGTGTTCCGGCGCTCGAACATGGAGACTTCCGTCTATACGAGACTGGCGCAATTGTTCGCTACATCGATGAAGAGTTTTCCGGATGCAAACTGCAGCCGACGATTCCCAGAGCTCGCGCCAAGGTCAACCAGATCGTGGGGATAATGGACGCCTATGCATACAGAACGCTCGTTTGGGATCTCTATGTCGAACGTGTCGTTTCCGCTCGCGAAGGCCGGTTGCCCAATGAGCAGAAGATCGGAGCTGCATTGCCGCGTGCCGCCGTATGTCTATCGGAGTTGGCTCGGCTGTCAGACGACCACGGATTTTTAATCGGCGAAAGCGTGACACTGGCTGACCTATACGCCGCTCCAATCTTCGCATGCTTCATGCAAACACCTGAGGCCGGCCCGTTGATGAACGGGCACGAGAAATTGACCTTCTGGTGGCAGCGATTTTCCACCCGAGACAATATGTCCCGCACTGAGCCATGAGCAGCCTCCTGCGACAAGCACCGGCCAAAATCGGCCTTTCGACATCGGTGGCTGGATCGCTGACAATCGGGGGCCTGCATATTTTCGAGGAGTTTCGACCGATGAGTTCGGCATGCCGGGTCCGGGCGATAACAGACCCCTCATCGCTGGAAGGTACTGCCTATGGCGAAGTCATGGCGGGCCCCTATGCGAATCGATGCTGGAACGATGGTTCGCTGTTTTTCGAGGAAGAGGTGTTTGGGTATATCGAGCCGACGATCGAAAGATTCGAGCCGACTTACGATCACTATGCATTCACTCAAATCAGCATGCTTGACTGGGAAAAGATAGTAAAAGCCCTTGCGGACGTCCGAAGCAGGCTGGAAGTGGAGACATTCAGGCCGGACATGCTGCAGCAGATTGGCTTCCTCTTCGCCGATTCGAAAGAAAGGTTTACTCAGAGTATGAACGCGAATTGTGCCGCGCTCGGCGCGATGATTTCGCAAATCGAGACGTGGACCAGCGACAATCGTCTCCGGCACAGCTGCGTCACGATCCTCGGCCTGTAGTTCCCATGCCGGCCAGGAGCGGCCGGTCGAGCCCGTGGCCTAGTTTTGGCTGACCGAGGTCTTGTCCGCCTCGCTCAATGTCCGGTTTGCGACGAGCAATCCACAGAGAGCACTGCCTCGACGCGGCCACTAGTCGCCGTTCGCCACCACCGTCACTCAGCCGTTTGAGCGGCTGCTTCGCATCAGCTGCCGGCCCTCGCGGCCGAATGTGGGCAGGCCGATCGGTCGAAGCTGCCGTTGGCTCGAGCGTCGGAAAGGGCGGCTATGTCGGAAGGGCTGGCGTATGGCCAACGACTAGTCCGAACGGCAGTTTTCTCACAGTGGTAGGACACCAGACGACCCCGAATGTCCGACGCCATTAGCGTTGCTACACGGTTGTTTCTTAGGCACCATGCTCACGCTAGAAATCAACCCGCGATGGGTTTTGGCGGACCTTCTCGAAGATCGGGTCAATCCTTATGCGTTCCGGGCTGTCGCCCGCAATTATCCAAAGCTGGGACTGCGGCGTTTGCTGGTGGAGGCGAGCCTCGTGATCGGGCCGGGCCAGGATGATGGGCGAACGGTCAAGGCGGCGACTCCCTAACCGCGTTGTGGAAACTCCGCCACTCGTGGTTCCAGCCGGCCCTGATTTCCTGGCCCGCACTCCTCGACACAATCAGGCCAGATCGCGTCCGCCAGTTTCTTCCAGCATCGTCACAGCGCAGAGCGAAATGATGACGCACGCGATCATGTACCACGCCGGCGCCATCGTATTGCCCGTCACCTTGATGAGCCACGCGACGACAAGTTGCGCCGTGCCGCCGAACACCGACACCGCCACGGCATACGCGCTTGCCAGATAGCCTGCGCGCACACGTTTCGGGAAGTTTTCCGGCATGAGCGCATACGCGGGCGCCGAACCCATCGTGTAGAAGAACATCAGCAGGACGATCAGGCCGGTGACGACCGGCAGCGTCGGAAACTGGTTCATCAGCCAGAACGCGGGATACAGCAGCGCGATCAGCACCACGCGTCCCAGCACGGTCAGCGGTTTTCTACGGCCCATGCGGTCCGACAGCGCGCCCCAGATCGGGCACATGAGCAGCGAGACACAGGCGGCGCCAATCGAGACCAGCATCGACAGCTTGGGCGGCATCTTCAGATACTGGATCGAGTAGGTCGGGATGTAGTACATCAGCACGTAGGTCGCGACCGTCATGCCCATGATCGCGAAGACCGTCAAAAACCATTTGCGCACGAGGGCCGGTTCGAAGCGCGAGTGCTCGGTTTTGACGGGCTCGTCGTCCACGATATGCCGGCGCAGATACACGCCCACCGGCATGATCAGCGTGCCGGCCAGAAACGGAACGCGCCAACCCCAATCGAGCAGCTGCGGACCGGTCAAATGATAGGTGAGCAACGCAGCCATACCCGAGCCGAGCAGCGCGGCCGCGCCCTGGCTCGCCAGTTGCCAGCTTGCGCGAAAGCCACGCCCTTTTGCAGAACCTGTTTCCAGCAGGGTCGCGGTGGCCGCGCCAAACTCGCCGCCCTGCGCAAAACCCTGCACGAGGCGCGCTACCACGATCAACGCGGGCGCGGCAATGCCGATCGTCTCGTAGGTCGGCGCGAGACCGATCGCCGCGGAGCCGACTGCCATCAGGAAGATCGTCAGCGTGAGCGCGGCCCGGCGCCCGCGCTTGTCTGCGTAATGGCCGAGCACGAAGCCGCCAACGGGTCTCGCCACGAAGCCGATCGCGAACGCCGATAACGCCAGCAACGTCGACACGATGGGATCTTGCGACGGAAAGAACAACTTTGCGATGGTCAGCGCGAAAAAGCTGTAGACGGTGAAATCGAAGAACTCGAGCAGATTGCCGACGACGGCCGCCACGACAATGCGGGTCTGCGAAACCGCAATCGTGCCGGACGACGTAAGAGGCTGGGTTGACATGGTTTAGGTCCTCACCGTAGGTGTATTTATGATGGTTCCGTCTGTGCTTTCTAATGGGCGCTTAGACTTTCAACGCAAGAAACCGCTCGACCAGACGCGTCCAGAATGCGGCGCCGACGGTCAGGTTGTCGTCGTTGAAGTCGTATTTCGCGTTGTGCAGTATGGGCGTGTCCTTGCCATTGCCCACGCGCAGGAAGCAGCCAGGCTTCTCTTGCAGGTAATAGGCGAAGTCCTCGCTGCCCGCGATCGGACCAAAGCCGTCGACCACGCGTTCGTCGCCCATTAGTTCTCGTGCGACCTGTAACGCGAATTCAGTCTCCTGCGCGCTATTGACGAGCACCGGGTAGCCCGGCACATAGTCGATATCAACGCTGGCGCCGTGCGCTTGCGCATGCGCGTCGGCGAGCGCACGGATGCGTGCTTCGAGCAGCTTGCGCACCTCGGGATCGAACGAGCGAACGCTCAGTTGAAGACGCGCCGTTTCGGGGATCACATTGGGCGCGTGTCCCGCATTGAACGCGCCGATCGTGACTACGGCTGGCTGCATCGGATCGATGTTGCGCGACACGACCGTTTGCAGCGCCGTCACGAGTCCTGCGCCGATCACGAGCGGATCGGTGGCGAGATGGGGGCGGGCAGCGTGACCGCCGCGGCCGTGGATCGTGATGTCGACGGTATCGCATGCGGCCATGAATGGGCCGCTGCGGAACATGAACGTGCCCGCCGGTGCGCCGGGATGATTGTGCAGGCCGAAGATGGCCTCGCAGGGGAAGCGCTCGAACAGTCCGTCAGCGATCATACGTTGCGCGCCGCTATCCGAGCCGACTTCCTCAGCGGGCTGGAAGACAAGATGGACGGTTCCGTCAAAGCGGCGCGTGCGCGCCAGTTGCCGCGCTGCACCAAGGACCATCGTCGTGTGACCGTCGTGACCGCATGCGTGCATCTTGCCCGGGTGAACGCTGGAATAGGGCAGGCCCGTGGCCTCGGTGATAGGCAGGGCGTCCATATCGGCACGTACCGCAACGGCCCGCGATCCCGTTCCCAACTTCAGCGACGCAACCATGCCCGTTCCGCCCAGACCACGTGTGACTTCGTAACCCCAACTTGCGAGCGCCTCGGCGACAAGATCCGATGTCTGGAATTCCTGGTAAGCCAGTTCAGGATGCTGGTGCAAACGGTGGCGAATGCCACGCAATTCATCGTTTAGATCGCTGGTTTCATCGAGCGTGCAAAAGTGCTGGGTATTGGGCATTTAGATTGAGGTGCATGTAGAAAGCGAAGCGTCAGTATTTCGCTGCAAAAACGTGCGATCAATGACGTATTTCAGTCGATAATGTTGACTCCGATGTCAACAGTCAAGGAAGCATGTCAACCGACACCGATATCCCTCAGACAGGCGCCCTCAATCCACGGAGCCTGCGCTATCTGCATGAAATCGCCGTGCATGGTGGCGTGCGGGCGGCGGCGGACGCGCTCGGCATCAATGCGTCGGTGATCAGCCGGCAGGTGACGCAGTTGGAGCGCGCGCACGGTGTGGCGCTGCTCGAGCGGCAGGGCCGGCGCGTGACGCTTACGGAAATCGGCCTGAGTCTCGTCGATCACTTTCGTGAAAGCCGGCGCCGTGACGCGGAGATGCTGGTGCAACTGGAGGACTATCGGGGGCTGCGGCGCGGACGGATCGGCATCGGGTGCGGCGAAGGGTTTGTCGGCAATCTGATGGCGATCGTACTCGAGCGGTTTAGCGCGCAATTTCCGGATATCGTCGTCGACCTGCATACGGGCGCGACGTCCGAAATCATCGCGATGGTTCGCAACGACGAGGTCGATCTTGGCCTATGCGCAGGCGGGGCGAGGGACCCGGCGATACGCTCGCGCACGTTTCGCGCCGCGCCGTTCTGCGCGTTTGTGAGCCCGCGGCATCCGTTGGCGGGACTGCAGCGTATCCGCTTCGAGCAGCTTGCCGATGCCCGCCTGATTTTCATGCCGCCGCGTTTCGGCGTTCAGCAGTATGTCGACTCGATTATTCGCGCGGAGCGGCTCAGCCTGACACCGGCTTACCGGTGCGATATGTTCGCCGCGGCGCAAGCGATTGCGGCGGCGGGGCTTGGCGTCGCGTTCATGTCGACTGATGCCGCTCGGCAATATCTCGATGCGGGCAAGCTCGTTGCGCTGGAGATCGATCATCCGATTGCACGTGACTTCAGCAGCCAGGTGATACGCCGGGTTGGCCGGCGTTTGGCGCCGGCGGCGGAGTTTTTGTGGAAGCAGTTGTTGGGGGCGATGCAGAGGGGGTGGGCGGCGGCTGGGAAAGGCTAATGCTCAACACTGGGCGCGTGAGTTGATAAAACTAGGACACCAGGTCACCCACCGGCCATGAACGGTCACTCGCCCTCAGCGCCTGAATCGTCGACAATCGGCGTCAGGCTGATAAAGGCGTGACTGGGATTATCAGCAGATCGATACATGGCAACGCCTCGCACGAAAACTCGGCTGGCTGGGAGGTTGGCCGCTTCGTCAAGCAGTAGGCTCGCAAGTCTCGAGCGTCAGAGTCCAACGACCGACAATACGATCGCAAGCTCGAAAAGAAGATGAAGCGCATTTCTGCGGCTGAAAACTATCAGACCCGCTTTCCCAGGACGGGCAAAAGACAATGGAGCCCAGCCGTGAGGAAGAGTGAGAACGGCCAGTTTGGGACCTTCGACATTGCCTTTTGATTCGTCGACAATTGGCGACGTGCATGAACTAGACGGCGGCCGTATTGGTCGGTCGTTAATCGCCCAGTCGGAAGAACTGTCGACGCGGCGTTGTCCACGCCCGAAAACAACAAGTACTCAACGTCAGCCCATAGATGGAAAACCCGCCTCCTGTTGCTTTGATCACCGGTTCGACTTCCGGCATCGGCGCCGCGATTGCCCGGCGCCTCTCAATGGACGGATTTTCCGTCATCCTGCACTCGCGAAGTTCTGTCGAAGCGGGTCACGCATTGGCACAAAAGCTCGGGTCCGCAGCCTACGTGCAAGCGGATCTGGCCAGAGATGAGGACCGAATCAAGCTTATCCGCGAAGCAATAGCCGTATGGGGTCGACTCGACGTTTTGATCAATAACGCCGGCATCAGTCGAGTGATTCCGCATATCGATCTTGCAGCGGCCACGCCAGACGTTTGGCGGGAGTTGCATGAAGTCAATGTTGTAGCGCCGTTTCGCCTTATAGCCGAAGCGCAGTCGGCGCTGCGCGAAGCCGCGGCGCGAGGACGATCGAGTTGCGTCGTGAACGTCAGCTCGCACGCCGGTGTGCGACCTAAAGGTGCATCCATTCCCTACGCGGCGACGAAGGCTGCGCTAAACCACATGACGCGCCTGCTCGCCCTTTCGCTTGCCCCGGACATCCGCGTGAATGCGGTCGCGCCTGGCTTGGTAGATACGCCGCTCACGGCAGAGTGGACGCAAGCCCAGCGACTATGGAAAGAACGCGCGCCCATGCGACGGGCCGCCAGCCCAGACGATATTGCTCAGGCAGTGGCATTGCTAGTCGCCTCCGATTATCTGACGGGCGAAATTCTGCTCTCGGATGGGGGACTGAATCTCACATAGCGGAAGCGCGGTGCCGGCCGGCTGGGCCCCGCGCGCGTTGTGATCTGGCATGTGTCGCACGCGATCGGGCTCAGTGCGGCCAAAAGCGGCCGGTCGACACCGGCGCCCAGATCGCCGACAATCACCCCGCTGTTCATTTGTTTGGCTTGCATCGAGCCGCAAATTCAACAATCACCCAGGAAGGCGCCATGCCCGAGGCTCCGCTTCGCTTATATGCCGACGCACAATTCGCAAGCCCCTACGCGACGTCCGTGTTCGTCGCCCTCCAGGAGAAACAACTAACGTTCGAGCTGTTCGCGGTTGATCTTGGAACAGGCGCCAACCGTGCAGAGCCCTACGCCGTCGAATCGTTGACTCAGCGTGTTCCTACATTGGTACACGGCGATTTCGCGCTATCCGAGTCAACGGCAATCACCGAGTACCTGGACGAGACATTCCCTGAAACGCCGATTTATCCCCGGGACCGAAATCATCGGGCGAGGGCGCGCCAACTTCAGGCGTGGCTTAGAAGCGACCTGATGCCCATTCGTCAGGAGCGCTCGACGGAGGTAGTATTTTATAAGAAGGAGGCCCCGGCGCTTTCAGCCGCAGCGGAACTGGCAGTGCAGAAGCTGTACTTTGCAGTCGACCGGCTTCTCTCACTGGATGCATCGAACCTCTTCGGTGATTGGTGTATTGCTGACACGGACCTCGCGTTGATGTTGAATCGCCTCGTCATGAATGGTGACAAGGTACCTGCCAAATTGGCGTCGTACGCGATGCGTCAATGGGAACGAGAAGCCGTGCAGCAGTGGGTAAAGCTGGACAGGCCTCCGCTCTGACCATCGAAACAAGGGTCGAAACTCGGCGGGGACGGGAGCCGGCCATCACCCGACCTTCGACATCCGAGCCAGGATCGTCAACAATTGGCGCGCACATATTCGTGGCACAGCGCGTAGCGAGGACAGTGAAAATCAGATTAATAGAGGATGGGAATTTCCCGTCGTGGCTGCGATTGCTGCTTATCCTCGTTGGCACTGGACTTGCGGCGATAGCACTTGAATGCAAACTGTCTCCGGTAGCGGCGAAAATCGTCTTGCTTCTCGGCTTTGGAATTGCTCTTGTGGGCGGTATGACAAGCCGTGCCGCGTTGCTGAAGATAAAGCCCTTTGACAACAGGTACAAGAAAGCGAAAGACAGCTACAAAGAGAATGACTGAGATAACGAAGAGAAGAATGAAGCAGGGACCGTCCGCTTTTCGGAACGATGATTGGCCGTGACGGGGTCGCACGGAGACGGGCAAAGTAGCTTTGCCTTGTCGTCTTGAATAGGCGATAGTTCAGGGGATGTAATGACAGGCGCAAGGCCTGTCAGGTAAGCGCACAGAAATGGACGCCTAGCAGTCAGGACCTTGTTCTCCATCACATCGACTAATAATTTTCATGCTTGTCGGATCGTCTCCTTCGCTTGCAGGTTTCGCGAAATATTGTGAAAGTTTCAGCGGAGAAACTGACGATTGGCTCAGTAATGGGGTCAAGCATGGCGCGAGTTATGACCACGACACGATGCGAAGCGCGTCCTGATTCACCGACGCCGTCCGCGTGAAGTAATTTAAAGGACATCCGATGCAAGCACGGGGTCAATCGTTTTTCGTTTCCTTATTTCTGACGCGATTCGCTGATCAGATATTGTTGTTTATCGTCCCGCTGGTGGTATTCAAGGTTTCAGGAAGCGTCACATGGTCCGGAATCGCTTTCTTCTGCGAGACACTGCCGCGCTACCTGTCCTTCCCGGTCTGCGGTGTGCTTTGCGATCGCATATCACCTATCAGGTTGATTCATTTCAGCCAGATTTTCCGATCAGTCCTGTGCCTTGTCTGTGTGGCAGGCTATGCAGCGGTCGGAGGACTGAGTTGGTTGATCGCGATTTCGGCAGGAAGCGGTATGCTGACCACGCAGGGGTTCATGGCGCGCGAGGTGATGCTTCCTCACGTTTTCCATGGGCTTGAATACAAGAAAGTTCTGTCGTACACGCAAATTGCTGACCAGCTTGGAACCGTGGTTGGCCCGATCGCCGCAGCGGCCCTACTGGATGTCTGGGTTTGGGAATATGTTGTGATCGCAGCCGGCGTTCTGTTCCTGATATCCGACATGGCGTTCGCGAACTGGAAGGAATCCGTCGATCTTGAACTTGACGCAGTCGGGCCGAAACACACCAGCTGGCTTAGCCCATATCTCGTTGCCTTTCGCCACATTCTATCGATTGGGGGGCTTCTGGAGCTGATATTGCTGGCCGCCGGCGTTAACCTCGTTATCGGTGTCACCCTAGCAACGTCGGCCGCAGTGTTTACGGGAATTTATAGTCAGTCCGCATCTCATTATGCAGCCCTCCAGGTCGCTGGCGCAGTTGCGACCGTTATAGTCCTGATGATCGTGGCACATGCAAACATGTCTCCACGCTTGTCAGGAACCTTTTCCTATGCGTTGATAGTGGTTGGTGGGCTACTGACTGGCTGGATAACCGGCCCTATTATTTATACATGTGGCTTCGTTCTCGTTATCGGCTTCGACAAGATGTTCAGCGTCTTCATCAGGGGTGCTCGGCAAAAGTTGATTCCTAGAGAGGACTTCGGGAAGACTGTCGGCCTGATAGTGCTCCTGAACAACGTAACTCAACCGCTGGCCGGGCTTCTGGTCACCTACTTCGCGAAGTCGTTCGGAACGGGGAATTTAATCGTCACCCTGTGTGCATCGATGGCGGTCATCGGCCTGTGTGTTGCCGCTATGAGGTCAAAGCGGTCTGCGTGGATCACCCGCCTCGACGAGCACTAAATACGGGCGTCGAAGTGCGCAGGTGCGGGCACATTCTCTCGTCGACAAAAATTCAGAACTCTCGCGTTTCGTAACTCCGCACGTCTGACGTAGAGCAGTGCGCCGCGACGGCATGACCGAGTGAAACAGATCAAGGGAATGACCGCTTCGGAGCAGCTTGGCTGTCCCTTCTGGGTCGGGTTATGCTTCGCGCATCGACCTCACGCCGGAGTCCATCGGCGCGTTCGGTCGCCGGGCTGGCCTGCGTATTTTTCGAGGAGTTTTGACCAATGAGTTTCGCTTGCCGAGTCCGGGCGATAACAGACCCCTCATCGCTGGAAGGTACTGCCTATGTCGAAGTCATGGCGGGCCCCTATACGAATCGATGCTGGAACGATGGTTCGCTGTTTTTCGAGGAAGAGGTGTTTGGGTATATCGAGCCGACGATCGAAAGATTCGAGCCGACTTACGATCACTATGCATTCACTCAGATCAGCATGCTTGACTGGGAAAAGATAATAGAAGCCCTTGCGGGCGTCCGAAGTAGGCTGGAAATGGAGACCTCCAAGCCGGACATGCTGCAGCAGATTGGCTTCCTCTTCACCGATTCGAAAGAAAGGTTTACTGAGAGTATGACCGCGAATTGTGTCGCGCTCGGCGCGATGATTTCGCAAATCGAGACGTGGACCAGCGAAAATCGTCTCAGGCACAGTTGCGTCACGATCCTCGGCCTGTAGTTCCCATGCCGGCCAGTCACGCACGCTCGATTTAGGCCGCTAGATCGGCGACAATCACGATCGTCGCATGGTGTATCAGTCACGCCCATGCCGAACGCACGAATTTGCGCTTCGCGCTTCACTTGTGCCACGAGTTGACATGGACGAATCTGCACGCGTGGCAAGCAGCATCGCGTATGCAGGCCGGAGAGCATCAAGCTACGAGTAGCCGCTGGCTCGAAGCGGTGTCCAACGTTTGTAGTCGAAAATCAAGAACGACCTTTTAAGGAAGCGGAAAATGAGAACATTCGGATCTGTCGCGGTGACGCTTGCGGCGCTGGGCGTTTCACTTTTGTCCGGATGCTTTTCACACGAATGGTCGCATGAGCTTGAGAGCCGTGCGATCGGGCTCGAAACAGTGCAGCTTCCTCATGAGGGCGACGTCGACGCGTTGAGTCTCGACAATTCGACTGTCTATATGCGCGTCCTCGCTGTACATGCCCTCTCCTCTAAATGCGTAGGCGGAATCCTGCTTGTTCCGCTCGACGTTCGCATGCGTGGCGAAGAGGAGCTCAACAGCCCGGCAGGACGGTACAACCGGCCTTTACCAACGACTAGTGTGGTCAAAGTCGGAATCACTCCGGGTCCACAAGGGTTCGATATGGAGTTCGGCAAAATCACGCTTGAATACCTTGGAAAGGCCTACCGGCCAGCTCGGGTCTTCGCCGGTGCACGCCGGGTGACAGACAAGGAAGTGCTGGCTCCAGGCAACGAAACCGTCTGGTATAACTTGACGTTTCCCGTACACATTGACGCAAAAGATCAATTCTCGATCTTATTAGATGGCTATACCGTTTCCGGCCAGGCTCGAGCCGTGCAAGCGATTGAGTTCGGCCCGAAAGATGTCCATCGGGTGGCCGAGTACGGCGAGCGCGGATGCTGATGAATATTTGTGCCGACCAATATGAACGGGTGCCGGCTGCTCGCGCTTTCTTCGTCGGACCTCGTTCGGTAAAGGCAATAAATGTGAAGGGAGCCTTCGGCAAAGACGCTCCGGCCGAGCGATTCGCCTAGAGGGACTTTGATCTGCCTTCGTCCCGACGAACGACCGTTAAGGGCGAGACTGAAGGACCGAATCGGGTCGGTTACTGCCGTTGGCGGTGGCTCCAATGTTCAAAGCCGCAGTTGTGTCGGCAGGCACCTCCATCTGAATCCTGGCGATCTCATGATTTCCCCTTTTTCAATCTCACGGAAAGCGAGCCACTCTCTAATTCCGTTTCCTTGCAGTTGAAGTTGGCTCCGCAAAATGAAAAAACCAATCGGCCCGATGGAGTGTCGGCCCATCACGGTTCAGGAAAGTGCGGCTCTTCAGTCCATAGCGAGCAGGCGCGAGACGACTGCCGCCATCGACCACACTTGTGAGCGCGACAGCGACTTGATGTGGACGAGCGGGACGCTCTGCACAAGTCGTATTCGCTACCTGCGGCCAACTCGACGACGTCGACGCGGATAATCCAGCCTTCCTGGATGCCACGCTCGACCGGCGGGGACAAACGACCGTTTGGCCCCTCGACAGGCCATGGCGCCGAGGGCGGCAGGCCGAACTGAGTCCAGGCAGTCCACGTCGATGAACTTGGCGTGGATCGCCCCCTCCGGCTCGATTTCGGTACCCGCAACGCCCGGGAGATCTGATCTACGACACTACCAACAGTCATGCAGACCGCTTCAAACGGCGCCGCCGCTAATGCGATGGGAACGTCAAGGGTTAGGGCGCTCTCCCTCCAGAAACGAAAAAGCCGCGCCCGAAAGGTGCGGCCAGGTACGGCATTGAGCCTGCACGCACGCCAGAAAACTCGATTAACGCCGATGCGGACGCTCGTTTTCCTGGCGCCGGCTGTGCTCCGCAAAGATGCCCAGACCGAGAAAAGCCAGCGCAACGCCCAGAGCGAAGAAACTGAAACCCATGCTCATGCTCCTTTATGGAAATCATGCCGTCATTGGAAGTTACCACAAAGGCGAGGAGCTGATTAACCTTGCTGAGGATATTGCTGGGGGCCGAGGATCACGTCGAATGCCCGAAACAAATCGCGCCGACCAACGACGCTTGATAAGCATGACGTCCATTGTGGCGACGGCGCATGCTCCCCATCGCGTTCCCATTCCGACCGTGGCGCGCCATAGCTCCGCATTGGGTGATTTCCGCCGTATGCAAAGGCGTCAGGCACAGCGACGTCACTCGCGCCGTAAGTTCTCATCGACGATTCGTTTCTCCGGTTGGCGACCCGCCCGCTAGCGCAGGTTTCGCGCTTGCACAAAAGCACGCCTTACATCCCGATGCACGGTGCATAGGTCCGTTGTATTTCCGCATATGTTGCAATGTTTTGCGCTGCATCATTGCAAATTTCGGTAGATTACCGCGAATTACAGAATTGGTCGGACGATAATAAAATGACCTACGGGGTAAATCGGCCTGCGACGGGCAGGCCGCGGGGTATGCACGCGCGCGCCGGGGCCGCGCGAGCGGGCTCAGGGAATCTCGCAGAAATGACGGGAAGCCCGGCAGGGCATCCGTTTTTTTCACCATTTGCGCTGGCTCACGCCGGCTGGCTCCGCAAACCAGCGCCGCCTAGCCGTAGCGCGCGCGCTGCTGGTTCGTCGCTCCTCACGTCTGCGACGCGCTCATGGGAAGACATCATCTTTTGGCGTCGGCGAACGCTGGCGCAGTTCCTGTCGGTATGCGCAGCGTTGCTGGCGGCTTCGCACATAGCTGGCGCAAGCGCACAGGCAATCGACCCGCTCGGGGAACAGGAGCAGCGTCGCCGCGCGCAGCAGCAGGCAATCGAGCGCGAGCGTGCGGTCAGCGCACCGAATGTCGCGCTCCAACCGGCCGAGCATGCGGATCGGGACGACGGCAAACTCCCCATCGAAACACCATGCTTCAAGCTCGAGGAGCTGACGCTCGAAGTGCCGTCAGGCCTGAGCGACCCGGTAGAGTCGGCCGGGTCGCGTGCACTATCTCCCAATCCGCTCTTTCCAGGCGAACTCATTTTCGCCAGCGATTATCTCAAGCGCTATCGCGGTCAATGCGTCGGCCGTGAGGGGCTCAATCTGATCGTGCATCGCGTGATGGCGCGCATTATCGGGAAGGGTTATTCGACGACGCGCGTCGTCATTGCGCCACAGGACCTGTCGACAGGCAAGCTGAAGCTCCAACTGATTCCCGGCATTATCAGCTCCATTCGCTTTGCCGATCCGTCGACGTACGGCACATGGCGCAATGCGTTCCCCACGCGCGCAGGCGATCTACTGAATCTGCGTGACCTCGAGCAAGGCCTCGAGCAGATGAAGCGCGTGCCGAATCAGGACGTCGACATGCAGATCGTGCCGGGTCCGTCGGCCGGCGAAAGCGACGTCGTGATTTCTGTCAAACGCACGAAGCCGTGGGCGCTCTCGGCAAGCGCCGACGACAGCGGGCTTAAATCCACCGGCCAACTGCAGGGCAACGTGAGCCTGACGATCGACAATCCGTTCGGACTCTCCGACCTTCTTAACGTCAGCTACAACCACGACATCAACGGGCACACGAGCCAGTATGGTACGCGCGGCAGCAGCGCGTACTACTCCATCCCATGGGGCAACTGGACATTCACCGCAACCGCTAGCCAGTACGACTACCACCAGCAGATTGCAGGAGCGTTCGCGACGCTCGTGTCCAGCGGCAAGTCGAGCACCTTCGACGTCAAGACGGAATACCAGTTCTATCGCAATCAGGTCCAGAAGAACATGGTGGAGTTTCGCGTCGGCAAGCGTTTTAGCCAGGCGTTTATCGACGGCACGGAGATCGGCGTTCAGCACCGCGACAACAGTTATGCGGAAATCGGCTGGGAGCATAAACACTACATCGGCGCTGCGCAGCTCGACAGCACGCTTGCCTATCGCTGGGGTGTGCCTTGGTTCGGCGCGCAGCAGGACCTGTCCGCCGTGGGCATCGGCGCGCCAACCTATTACTACCGGATGCAAACGCTCGATGCGACCTTGAGTGTTCCCTTTGTAGTCGCAGGCTTTCCGCTGCGATATAGCGCAACGGTGCGTGCGCAGAATTCGCCTAACACGCTTTATCCCACCGAATACTTTTCGATTGGCAGCCGCTATACCGTGCGCGGCTTCGACGGCAACACGATGCTTGCGGCGGAGAAGGGATTCTTCTTCCGAAATGACCTCGAGTTTCCGTTACCACGTTTTGGCCAGTCGCTGTATGTCGGTCTGGATGGCGGCGAAGTGTTTGGCCCCGGAGCCAGCGATCTGCTTGGCCGCCGTCTCGTGGGAGCCGTGGTCGGTCTACGCGGCAGCGCATTCAGACAGGTCAGCTACGACGTTTTCATCGGCGGTCCTCTGTACCAGCCGGCGCGTTTTCCGAACCACTGGCCGGTGGCCGGTTTTAGCGTGAGTTTCCTGCTATGAACAAGAATATCTATCGGGTCATTTTCAGCGCAGCTCGGGGGCTCTGGACGGCTGTTCAGGAAACGGCATCGGCGTCAGGCAAGGGGCGTTCAGCCGGCGCCGTTCGTCGTGCGCCGCTGGATCGGGCACGAGTAGGCCTGGTCGACATGCTATCGATGAGGCATGTCGCATTTGCCGCGTTGTGTGCGCTCGGGATGCAGCCGCTGTGGGTCGGTGCGCAGGTGGTCGCGGCACCTGTGGCCGGCAGCAAGCCAGCGGTGGGTGTCACGGCAAACGGGTTGCCCATCGTTCAGATCACCGCGCCCAATGGCGCCGGCGTATCGAACAACTCGTACACCCAGTACAACGTGGGTCCGCAAGGCCTCATTCTGAACAATTCCGGCAGTAACGTTCAGACGCAGTTGGGTGGATACGTGACCGGCAATCCGAATCTCGGTGCCGGCGGCGCGCGCGTCATCGTGAATCAGGTCGTGGGTGGCAGTGCCAGTCAGTTGCTCGGCTACACGGAAGTGGCGGGCCAGAAGGCCCAGGTGGTGGTCGCTAATCCGGCGGGCATTTACTGTAACGGCTGCGGGTTCATTAACACGAGCCGCGGCGTCCTAACGACAGGCACGCCGGTCTTCGGCGGCACGGGCAGTCTCGATGCTTTCCATGTAACAGGCGGTCATATCGAGATTGGCGCAGCGGGGCTTAACGCGAGCAACGTGGATCAGGTCGACCTGATCGCGCGGAGCGTGGCAGTGAACGGCAAGATCTGGGCGGGGCAGTCGCTGAACGTCGTCGCCGGAAACAACGACGTACGTTACAGCGATCTGAATGTGCAATCGCTCGGCACCGACGGCAACAACCCGGGCGTGGCGATCGACGTCGCGCAGCTCGGCGGCATGTACGCGGGCAAGATCATGCTGGTCGGTACGGATGCGGGCGTTGGCGTCAACAGCGCCGGCACGATCGCCTCGCAGGCCGGTGATCTGCAACTCAGCAGCCAGGGCAAGGTAAGCCTCTCAGGCTCGACCAGTGCAAGCGGCAACGTTACGATTTCCGCAGCCGGCGATGTCACAAACACCGGCTCAGTCTATGCAACCCAGAAGACGATACTGAATAGCCAGGCGCAGGTCAGCAATAGCGGCACGATCGCTGCGCTCGGCGATACGTCTATCGCGGGCGCGAGCGTCAGTTCGACGGGCGCGCTCGGTGCTGGCCTGGATACCAACGGTAACGTCGCGGGAACAGGCAGTCTTGCAGTGACGGGCGCAGGCAGTGTAACGGCCACCGGTCAGCAGATGGCAGGCGGCAACCTCGCGCTGTCGGCTAGCAGTCTGAACATGGCGGGGGGGCAGACGCTATCCAAAGGCAATGCGTCCCTGAGCGCGACGGGCGAGCGAGGCGACGCGGGCAACATTGTGCATACGGGCGCGTCGCTACAGGTGGGCGGCAGCCTCACCGTCAATGCTGCAGGAAATGTCACGAACGACCATGCGCAGATCAGCGCGGCGCAACTGGGCGTGACGGCAGGTGGCATCTCGAATCGCGGCGGCACGCTGTCGCAAACGGGCGCGGGCGACACGACGCTGACTGCGTCGGGAGCGCTCGACAATACGGGCGGTAGCGTCACAACCAACGCGAGGAATATCGCGATCAGCTCGGGCAGTCTGACCAACGAGAACGGCACGATTAGTCAGGCGGGCACGGGTGCGCTGAACGTTCAGACCGGTGCGCTCGATAACGGTCAAGGCAGCATCGCCACAAACGGCGCAGCGGTAATTGCGGCGACGAGCCTCCAGAACGGTTCGGGCTCCGTAACCTCGGCACAGGCGCTCAAAGTGACGTTGAGCGGCGACATCCACAATACCGCGGGCCGGCTTGAAGCGGCCGGTGCGGTGAACGTGTCGGGCGCAAACGTAGAGAACACCGCTGGGCGCATCGTGTCCGGTAATGGCGATGGTCTGACGCTCGCGGCGAGCGGCCGGATCACGAACGCGGCAGGCACGACGGCGCAGGGTACGACAGGTGGAGTCATCGGCGGTGGCAACGGCAATGCGGCGATTAGCGCGGCCTCGCTGACGAACAGCGCGACGATGACGGCCGCACAGCAACTGGCGGTGACAACTTCAGGTGCTCTCGACAACAGCGGTGGATCGCTCAGCGGCGCGGCGCTTACGGCGAACGCTGCCACGCTCCGCAACGCAAATGGAACGATCAGCGCCGGGACGGTCTCGGTAACGGTGCCGCAGCTCGACAATCGCGGCGGGAACATCACGGCGAACCAGATCAACGTCAATGCCACGAATCTGACGAACGGCAACGGCACGCTCACCCAGCTGGGCTCGGGTGCGATGGGCGTCAGTGTAAGCGGCATCCTCGACAATTCGAGCGGCGGCATAATCCAGACGAACAGCACGGATCTGACCCTGGCACCAGCGACGCTCAACAACAACGGCGGCACGATTACCCATGCCGGCACCGGGACGCTCGCGATTGATGCGGGCCACGGAATGGGGGCGCTGACGAACGTCGGCGGGAAGATCGCGACAAACGGGCGGGCGGCTCTGTCTGCCGACAGCATCGACGACACGGGCGGCGCGATCTTAGCCCAAGCCGGTTTGAATGCGACCGTTGCCGGTGCATTGAACAATACGAACGGCCGGCTTGACTCGAACGGTGACCTGGCGGTCACCAGCGGCTCGGCTATCACAAACGGCAATGGGACGATTTCCGCAGCGGGTAACGGTTCCTTGCAGTCGGCTTCGCTAAGGAACAGCGGCAGCGTCACGGCTGGACAGAACCTCAACGCGAGCGTAACCGGGATGCTCGACAACAGCGCGGGCACGCTGGGCGCCCAATCGGTCACGGCGAATGCCGCGTCGCTAAAGAACACGAATGGGACCATCAGCGCCGATCGGGTCTCGGCCACCGTGCCGCAGTTCGATAACAGCAGCGGTCGGATCATTGCGAATCAGTTAAGTCTCACTGCCACCAACCTGACCAACGCTCACGGTTCCGTTACGCAGCTCGGGACCGGCGCAATGGGTCTGGTCGTAAGCGGCACACTCGATAATTCCAACGGGGGGCTGATCCAGACGAAGAGTACTGACCTCACGCTCGCGCCTGCGACGCTCAATAACAACGGCGGCACAATCACGCACGCCGGCACCGGCATCCTGTCGGTGAATGCATTCAGTGGTACGGGCGCCGTCACCAACGTTGGCGGCTCGATAATCAGCAATGGCCAGATCGCGCTGAACGCAGGTACTCTCGACGACACGAGCGGAACCATTGGCGGGCAGGCAGGACTGAATGCGACGGTAGCCGGCGCCATCGATAACACCGGTGGGCAACTCGAATCGAACGGCAATCTGAGTGTCGCGAGCGGCTCGGCGATCACGAACACCGGCGGCACCATCGCCGCGTCGGGCAATACAACGGTGCATGCAGCGTCGCTGGCGAACAGCGGCACCGTGACGGCGGGGCAGAATCTCAATGCCGTCGTAACGGGCATGCTGGACAACAGTGGCGGCACGCTTGGCGCGCAGACGCTTACGGCGAGTGCCGCTTCGCTGAAGAATGCGAACGGCGCCATCAGCGCCGATACCGTGTCGGCTACTGTGTCGGAGTTCGACAACCGCCACGGCGCCATCACTGCGGACCAGCTCAGTGTGACGGCGACGAACCTCACGAACCAGCACGGCACGATCACGCAACTTGGCACGGGCGCAACGCAGTTCGACGTGAGTGGCACGCTCGACAATACAAGCGGCGGCGTGATCCAGGCCAAGGGCGCGGACCTGACGGTCGCTGCCGGAACGCTGAGCAACGGCGGGGGCACCATCACGCATGCCGGAACCGGCACGTTCTCCGTCGATACGCCCAATGGTACGGGCGCGATCACCAACGTCCGCGGCTCGATGATCAGCAACGGTCAGATCGCATTGAATGCGGGTAGCCTTGACGACACGACCGGCATCATAGGCGGCCAGTTGGGGTTGAACGCGACCGTTACCGGCGCCATCAACAATACAGGCGGGCAGCTTGAATCGAACGGCAACCTGAGCGTCGCAAGCGGTTCAGCGATTATGAACACCGGCGGCACGATCGCCGCATCGGGCAATACGACGGTGCGCGCCGCGTCGCTGACGAACAGCGGCAGCATAACGGCGGCCCAGACCCTTGACGCCATCGTGACAGGCATACTCGACAACAGCGCGGGCACGCTGAGCGCGCAGACGGTCACGGCCAGTGCAGCGTCGCTGAAGAACGGGAACGGGACGATTAGCGCCGATACCGTGTCCGCTACTGTGCCGCAGCTTG
The DNA here is from genome assembly GCF_047325075.1 of Paraburkholderia phenoliruptrix. Taxonomy (NCBI): domain Bacteria; kingdom Pseudomonadati; phylum Pseudomonadota; class Betaproteobacteria; order Burkholderiales; family Burkholderiaceae; genus Paraburkholderia; species Paraburkholderia phenoliruptrix. The sequence continues at coordinate 3,620,153 of NZ_CP168531.1, read as the reverse complement.
ACAACAGCAACGGCCGGATCATTGCGAATCAGTTAAGTCTCACTGCCACCAACCTGACCAACGCTCATGGTTCCGTTACGCAGCTCGGGACCGGCGCAATGGGTCTGGGTGTAAGCGGCACACTCGATAATTCCGACGGCGGGCTGATCCAGACGAAGAGTACTGACCTCACGCTCGCGCCTGCGACGCTCAATAACAACGGCGGCACAATCACGCACGCCGGCACTGGCGTCCTGTCGGTGAATGCATCCAATGGTACGGGCGCCCTCGCCAATGTTGGAGGCTCCATAATCAGCAACGGACAGGTCGTGGTGAGCGCGGGCAGTCTGGACGACACGGGTGGCATTATCGGCGGACAAACCGGCCTTGATGTGACCATTGCTGGCGAGCTGAACAACACTGGCGGGCAACTTGCATCGAACGGCAACCTGAGCGTCGCGAGTGGCTCGGCCATCATCAACACCGGAGGCACGATCGCCGCGTCGGGCGACAGCACCGTCCAGGCCGCATCGCTGACCAACGGCGGCAGCATCACAGCGGCCCACAACCTCAGCACGACCGTCAGCGGAACGCTCGATAACAGCAATGGCACGTTGAGCGGACAGGTGATCACAGCAAACGCCACGTCCTTCCGGGACACGAACGGAGTCGTGAGTGGCAATAAAGTCCTGATGACGGTGGCGGAGCTCGACAACGGCCGCGGCAGGATCACCACGAACCAGCTGGCTCTGACCGCAACAAACCTGACAAACGAGGGTGGCTTGATCACCCAGCTCGGCACCGGCGCGATGAACCTCGGTGTCAGCGGTGCGCTTGACAATTCGAATGGCGGCACGGTCCAGACCAACAGCACGGACCTCATACTCGCCTCCGCATCGTTGAATAACAATGGCGGCACAATCACCCACGCCGGCACGGGCACCCTGAGCATTCGCCCCGGCAGCGGCGGCGGCTCGCTGGCCAACGTAGGCGGAAAGATTGTGAGCAACGGGCAGGCGTCCATATCGGTCGGCAGCTTCGACAACACGGGCGGCATGCTGGCTTCGCAGGGCGCGTTATACGCGTCCGTTCAGACGACGTTGAACAACACAAATGGACGTCTTTCGTCGGGCACAGCACTGACCGCCACCAGTGGTGGTTCACTGTTCAATGCTGGCGGTATCATCGGTGCAGGCGGGGCGGCAGCGGGCAGCACGCTCACGCTCGGCGCATCGTCGATCGACAATTCGGGCGGCGCGATCACCAACGTCGGCAATGGCGCGACGACGGTCAACGGCGGTAGCCAGATTGCCAACCGCAATGCGGCTGGCGCGTCCGGCATGGGCTCGATCAGCGGCAACGGCGGGGTCACGCTGAACGCCACCTCGATCTCCAATACGCAAGGCGGGCAACTGAGTGGCGCGAATTTGCAGATCAACACCGCGAATCTGGACAACACCGGCGGAGCGATCGGCAATGTAGCGAGCGCGACCGGCGACATTGGAATTTCGACCAATACGCTGACTGCCACGAGCGGCCAGATCATCGCATCCCGGAATCTGTCGGTCACGGCAAATGCATTGGGAGGCGGCGGCACCTACAGTGCAGTGAATGATCTGACCTTGAACCTGCAAGGAAACTTCACCACTTCGCCCAATTATCGATTCAGTGCGGGCCACAATCTGACCTTCACATTGCCGGGAACGTTCAGCAACGGCGGAGCCCTTACCGCCGTCAATGGGCTTACGATCAATGCAAGTGATATTCAGAATTCAGGAATGCTGGGCGCCGGCGGTCTGCTCGCCACGCACTCGAATACGCTGACCAATACGGGCACCATCGTCGGCGGCAGCGTGTCGCTCAGCGCTGCACAGACGTTGTCGAATCTCGGTACGAGCGCACTGATCGGCGCAACCGACGGCGCCGGAACGCTCGAACTGCTGTCTGCGGACATCGAGAATCGCGACGATTCAACTGCTGCCGATACCCAGGCGATGACTACCATCTATGGTCTCGGCAGGGTGGTCCTCGCGGGCGGCAAGGATGCGAACGGCAATTACACCAACGGGAATCTGATTCGAAATCAGTCTGGGCTGATCCAGTCGGGCGGCGACATGGAGATCCACGCCAATCAGGTCACGAACACACGTCGCGTGATGACGACGGGCGGGTTCACGTCGTCGGTCGATCCTGCTCTGTTGGCCCAACTCGGTATCAGCCTGTCCGGGTGTACTGCGATCAACATGGCCGCGTGCTCCGGTCAGGACGTGGGCTGGACCACTCCGGACAATCCGGCATTCCTGACCATGATTGGCGGTGTCTACACGGTGCCCCCCCACGGCGGCCAGTGGAACAGCGGCTATCAATACACCACCTACACAGGCGTCGCAGTCGCCAATACGGTCACATCGGTCAGCCCCGAATCGCAGATTATCGCTGGCGGTAACCTGAACGCGGCGTCGGTCGGTACGTTTCAGAATTACTGGAGCCAGGTTGCGGCGGCGGGCAATATCGCTTCGCCGGTCACCATTGACCAGGATAGCTGGCGAGGTCAGAGCGCTCCGCAGGTTCAGGTCACGTATTCGGGTGAATATCACTATAACAATTACGACAACAGCGAACACAACTGGCAGTTGCCGTTCGGCGACGCGCCATTCGTCGGTTCCCGTCCTGGCGGCTACACGCAGGCGGCGCCAGCGGACGTCCGCTCGTACGCGTTGCCGGCCTATGAATCCACCTTCACCGCCGGGGGCACGCTCAGCGGTACCGGTGTGACGATCAACAACATGGCGGGCAACGCCGGCGTGACGCCGCTCGGCCTGTTGCCGGGGCAGACCGTATCCGGCACGGGAGCCAATGCGGTTAGCGGCACCATCGGCACACTGGGAGCCGGAATCATCGCTGCTGGTGCCGTCAGCGGCACAATCGGCGCGCAGAACGTGAGGGCGATTGGCGCAGGCGTGGTAAATGGATCGGTCGGCGCGCAGGACGTGCGGGCGATTGGCGCCGGGCTGGTGAGCGGGTCGGTCAGTACAGGCAGTGGCTCACATGCGGGCGCGGTGGCAGTCCAGGGCGGCCGCATCCTGAATAGCGGCCTTCCCAACTCGAACAATCCGACCATCGCGGCTGCGACGGCCGTGAACGTGCTCAATAACATTACCGTGCCAGCAGGGGGACTCTTCCACGCGGACCCCGCGCCGAACGCGCCGTATCTGATTGAGACGAACTCCGCGTTCACGAACCAGCAGCAGTGGCTCTCGAGCGACTACTACTTCCACCAGATGGGCATGAATCCCGGCCAGATTCAGTTAAGACTCGGCGACGGGTTCTATGAGCAGAAGCTCGTGCAGGACCAGATTCTTGCGATGACCGGAAAGTCGGTGCTCACCAACTATGCGAGCACGCAGGACGAGTTCCAGGCCCTGATGACGTCGGGTGCGCAACTCGCGAAGTCGCTCAATGTGGCGCCAGGTACGGGCCTGTCGCCCGAACAGGTAGCGCAGCTGACGACGAACGTCGTCATCATGCAGACTCAGATTGTCGACGGACAGGCGGTCCTGGTACCGGTGGTCTACCTGGCGAAGGCGAATCAGGAAAACATGGGCAATGGGCCGGTGATCGCCGCAACGAATATCGATCTGCAGAACGCGCAGTCGGTGACCAACAGCGGCACGATCAAGGCGGCGAACAGTTTCGCGATCAGCGGGCAGAGCATCGATAGTTCGTTCGGTACGCTGCAAAGTGCCGGCCAGATGTCGCTTGTGACGAAGGCCGACGTGAACCTGACGTCGGCAACTCTGAACGCAGGCAGTCTGGCGTTACAGGCGGGCGGAAATCTGGCTCTGAACACGGCGCTCAACACCCTTGACCAGGTGAGCGCTACCGGTGCCACGCGTGTCACGACGACACTCGGGCCTGCGGCCAGCGTCAACGTAACGGGCAATGCAGCCATCGTGACGGGGGGCAACTTCGAGCAGAGAGCGGCTACGCTCAATGTTGGCGGCGCGCTTGGGATGAGCATTGGTGGCAACTGGGATCTTGGCGTGTTGCAGACGGGGGAGACAAAGGTGGTCGCACGGGCGAACGGCGTGTCGGACACGCACATCGTCAGCGACGTCGGCAGCAGCGTGAAGATTGGCGGAGTGTCTTCGATCGCGGTGGGGGGCGATCTTACGGCGACAGGCGCGAACATCGATCTTGGCGGCGGCGGGGTGGTGGCCGCCAAGGGCAACGTGACGTTGCAGGCGGCGACCGCGACATCGACGGTCGACAGTAATAGTTCCGGCAGCGACCATCACGGCGACTACTCCGAGTCGCTGCACACGTCTGACGACGAAGTGACAGCCACGAAGTTCAAGAGCGGCGACGGTCTCGCGATCGTGTCGGGGAAGGATATCAATGTCACGGGTAGCACGGTCTCGCTGGACAAGGGCAACGCGCTGCTGATGGCGTCGGGGAATGTGAACGTGGGCGCCACGATGGAGACGCACGTCTCCAACAGCGATGAGACGCACAGCCACAGCGGCGTTGCGAGTCACACCAGTGCCGCTAATCGGGTCGATCAAACCGCGACTTATGCGGACGGCAGTACGATTTCGGCGGATGGCGTGACTGTCGTGAGTGGCAAGGACATCAACGTGACCGGCAGCAACATTGTTGGAACGAATGGTGTTGCGCTTGGTGCGAAGGGCAACGTGAATATCCTTGCCGCAACCGATACCTATCAGGATTCGGAGTATCACGACGTCAAGCATTCTGGATTGTCGGGAAGTGGTGGTATCGGCTTCAGCGTCGGGTCGAGCGAGCAGAAGGACCAGTACGACGCGAATTCCGTTACGCAGAGCCAGTCGCGCAGCACGGTCGGCGCTGTACAAGGGAACGTGACAATTTCCGCGGGTAAGGACGTTCATATTGGTGGCAGCGACATCATCGCCGGGCAGGCGGAGGGTGACGTCGCGGGCGCAACAGGCAACATCAGCATCGCCGGTCAGAACGTCATCATCGATCCGTCCCAGGACAGCGCGCGCTCACACGATCAGCAGGAGGCGCGTTCGAGCGGCCTGACGGTCGCAGTCAAAGGAACGCCGCTTGATGCGGCGCGCGACCTGAAAGCGAACGCGTCCTCCGGCAATGCGTTCCAGCGCACGCAGAACGTTCTGAACGGGATTGGCGCGAGTGCGGCCGACACGCCGTCGATTGCGTTGTCATACGGCAGTAGTCATAGTTCGAGCACGACTGACATATCGAGCCTGACCAACGCGGGCAGCACGATCCGTGGCGGCGGCAATGTGTCGGTGACCGCCACGGGCGGCGCAGTGAAGGATGCAAACGGCCAGCCGATTGACGGCGATCTCTCGATCATTGGCTCGACGATCAGCGCAGGCGGCACGGCCTCGCTGACGGCAAACCGCAACGTCACGCTACAGGCATCGACCGATCAGCTCCAGCAGAGCGCGCAGTCGAGCAGTTCCAGTATGGGCATTTCGCTGGCGTCGCCAGGTCTGGGCGACGTCGGCCGGTGGATCAGTGGTACGGCCAATAGCGGCGGCACGAGCCCTTCGCCGTACAACGCAGGGCGCAGCAGTTCGACCGGAACGCAGGCGCAGACCACTCAGACCTCGACGACGGTGTCGGCCAATAGCGTGGTGGTGAAGAGCAATACCGGCGACATCAATGTGATCGGTTCGGGCATTACCGGGACACAGGGTGTCGATCTGGTGGCCAAGCAGGGCGCCATCAACGTGTTGGCGGGCCTGGATACGAGCGCCAACCATCAGGATTCAAGCGGTCATCAGTTCGGCAGCCTGGGCAGCAACGGCACGGCCACGGGGTTCACCGTCGGCGTGTCGAACAACCATTCGGTGCAGGACACGGCCGCGCAGACGCAGAGCACGATGCGTAGCCAGATCGTGAGTGGCAAGGGCAGTGTGACGCTGGATGCATACCAGGACGTGACGGTGGCCGGCTCTGAGCTGAGCGCAGGCAAGGACCTCACGCTGATCGGCAAGAACGTGAACCTCGACCCCGGCACCGATGCGACGCAAAGCAGCGCGAGCCAGAGTTCGAGTCAGTTCGGCGTGAGCCTGGCGCTGGGTGGAGCGGTGGGCAATGCGATCGCGACGGTCAACCAGAGCATGAATAACGCGAACCATGCAGGCGATTCGCGCCTGGCCGCGCTCGACACAGCACAGGCAGGGCTTGCAGGCTACAACGCATATCAGGTAGCCACCGCCAAAGGGCCGGCGGGTCAACCGCTGATCAAGGCGACGGTGAGTATCGGAGGTGGTTCCAGCCACAGCGACTCGCAGAGCAGCGAGGTGATGAACGACGGCAGCACGCTGCATGCGGGTGGTACGGTCAGCATCGTCGCGACAGGAAGCGGAGCGAAAGATGCGAACGGGTTTGCGACCGATGGCGATATCAATGCGCGAGGCACACAGATTTCCGGGCAGGACGTTTTGCTCAACGCTGCGCGTGACATCAATCTCCAGAGTGCGCAGGACACGAGTCAGCAGTCGAGCCACAACAACAGCAGCGGGGGCAGCATCGGGGTTGGCCTTGCGCTGGGTGGTCAGCAGAACGGTTTCACGATCGAACTCTCGGCCAACAGTGCAAATGGGCATGCCAACGGCAACGGCGTGACCAATCGTGATACGCAGATCAATGCTGCGAACACCGTGACGCTGACAAGCGGACGCGACACGAATCTGCGCGGTGCCGAAGTGGCGGGCAATACCGTCGATGCAAACGTCGGACGCGATCTGAACATCGCGAGCCAGCAGGACACGAATACGTACGACAGCAAACAGACAAGCGCAGGGTTTCAGGCGAGCATCTGCGTGCCACCGATCTGTTACGGCACGACCGTCAGTGGCTCGGCGAGCGCAAGTGACCAGACCATCAAGAACAATTACCAGTCTGTCGTTCAACAGAGCGGCATCTATGCGGGCAGCGGCGGCTACAACGTGTATGTTGGTAATCACACGCAACTGGACGGCGGGGTGCTTGCAACTACGGCGACGGCGGACAGGAATTCCCTGTCGACGCAAACGTTCGGCTTCACCAATCTGCAGAATACGGCGAGCTACTCGGGCGAGTCGATGGGCTTTGGGGTGAGCGGCAGTTTCGGACAGAGCACCCCGAACGGCGTGAATCTGAATACACCGGTGAAGCAGGCGGGCAGCAGCACACCCGGGCCGTCGAATTCGCAGGGTTTTGGTCCGAGTGGCTTCTCCGCAGCGGGGACGAGCAGTAGCGCGTCGGGTACGACGTACGCGGCAGTGAGCGCGGGGAAGATAATCGTGCGCGGCGATGCGGGCACGGGGCAGGACTCTACCGCGGGCTTAAGCCGTGATACGGCGAATGCGAACGGATCGGTGCAGAACACCTTCGACGCACAGAAGGTGCAGAACGGCATGGCGATCCAGCAGATGACGGGGCAGGTCGGCATGCAGGTGGTGGGCGACATTGGCCAACGCATGCAGGACAATGCGGTCGACTCGGCGAAGCAGGCAGTAAAGGACTATAACGATGCGCTCGCGCGAGGTGACACGGCGGGGATGGCGCAGGCGAAGGCTGATTACGCGGCAGCGAGCCAGCAGTACGCATTGTGGGCCGACGACGGCGCGGCGCGGGTCGCTGCGCATGCGGTGGTAGCGGGCGTTGGCGCTGGTATGGGAGGCGGCAGTGTTCCTGGAGCCCTTGGCGGTACTCTGGCGGGCGACATTGCGGGCAACGCAGTCAGTGGTACGACGCGTGACACGCTCGGAGGTACGCTGTTGTCTAACCTGGCGTCAGGATTGGCCGGTGCTGCGGCCGGGGGGGCGTTGGGCGGTTCGTCCGGTGCGTTGAGTGGGATGAATGGGGCGCTTAGTGCAGACCTTTACAATCGGCAGTTGCATGACGACGAGAAGGCGAAGATCCATGACCATGCGAATGGGGATGCGGCGGAAGAAAAGAAGCTGACGGAAGCAGCGTGCTATGCTGTGCAGTGCTGGGCGCAGTACTCGCCGAACAGTCCTGAATGGACCCGGAACTATGTGAGCCCGCAAGAGGCGGCAGGACTGACCGGGGAACTCGCGTGGATCAATAGCCAGAAGGTGCCGGGCGGGTTGTTCGACTACACGCTTGGCCAGCAGGCAAAGGACTTCGGTCTAAGCCAGTGGGATCAGTTCTCGCGTGGTGCGCAGCAGCTTGGGCAGGATGTGCGGAACTTGCCGCACGATTTGGCGAATACACGTCTGCGTTCTCCTACCGCGGCGCAGGGCGATGCGAATCCGTTGGTTGACGTAACGAACGGTGGAAATGGGACTCCGCCGACCGCAACGGCGGTAGTAACGCCGACGGTTGTGCCGTGTGGGCCTGGTGCGCTGTGTCCGACGGTGACCGCTACGCCGGTCCTGACGCCTGGTGCGCCGATTCTATCGAGCGAAGGCAATGGTGGGGATGACAACGCGTCATCGAATGCAAACACAGGGAGCAGTGTTAAGTCTCCCAACGACGCGATGCGCGCAAGTGCCAACGCAACGGGAACGTATGTCGATCCGTTGACGGGGCAGACTGTACCCGCAGATGGAACGCTCGCGGCGGACCATATCGTTCCGCAAAGTTGGATCAAGGCACAACCTGGCTTCGATCAGTTGACGCCCGCACAGCAAAGCGCTCTACTGAACGATCCGGCAAATACGCAAGGGTTGCCAGCGACGTTCAATTCTTCAAAGGGACCAAAGATGCCGGGTGATTGGCAAACCTACAAGGGGCAACCATTGGATCCCGGGTACATCCAAAGCGGCGCTCAACAGGCGGAAAACCTGAGGAGCTATATTACTGATCAAATTAGATCCATGCTCGGAAAGTAATGCCATGACGGATTATCGAACCAACCTCCGGACTGCCTATGGCCATCCCGACATTGTGGTGTCCGTAGATCCCGAATTCGACGTAGGGACAGAGTGGTTGCTTGGTTTCTTTGAAAGTGAAGTGCGTCGGGGCGTAGTGTTTAAATCTGGCCAAACGGTTCAGATCGGATGGATGGTGTCCATGTTGAAGGGCAACCATGACGGTGACCTAGAGGTTTGGGAGCCGGGGTTCGACGCAATGCCGGTTAACTGGGTTCGAGGAGTCAATAAGACGTTGAGGCATCTTCTGCTTCAGCGTGAAGTCTGCGCTCAGCTTGGTGTTGAGCCGGACTTCCCTTCGCTTAGGCAATCCGGAGTGGTGTCGGCAAGTTATGGCACAGGCGGTAGTTTCGTCATGGCAAGGCAGGAGCCTAGCGGAAACGATTCTGGCTGGGTGCTTGTGGCGCCAGAAGATGCGAACGTGGACGGCAAGCGTTGCTCGTTGTTTGAGGCCGCTCTAGGTAATTCGCGGCTAATTCCATTTCTAGGTCTTCCTGCTGGCTCTCAGGTGGCCTACTCGAATGCCAAAATTCGAGTCAGTCGCGACGGGACCACTGTTGCATCGGATTCAAATGAGTTCCTACGCAGGCTGCATGCAAGCTGGACATAGCCCATTTGTTTTATTCGGTGAGCCCGGCATCGGCCGGGCTAATAGTTCGTGAAGTCGTTTAAGCGTGATGCGGACACGCGCTCACGTTGCGCGTCGGTGTCGAGAGGCAAACGGTTTATTCGAAGTCCGGGGAAATTGGAGTCGATCGTCGCGGTAGTCGAAAGCGATGCATGTGCGCTGCCCCGGCGAGAATCCGGCACGTAGAAGGCACAGGTCGGCGACCTGCATCCAAGGCATGAACGGAACTGGCGAGGGGGTCTTGCCATAGTCGAGTGATGCTTCAGGCTGTAGAAAACCGTTTCGATGGTGCGCTGAAAGCCGACAACGAAATCGAATGGCTCAGCGACAACGGTTCCTGCTACATTGCCGAGGACACGCTGACGTTCTCGAAAAAAGTGGGCCTGAAACCCATCACGACGCCGGTCAGAAGTCCGCAGAGCAACGGCATGGCCGAGAGCTTCGTCAAAACGATGAAGAGAGACTACGTCTCGTGGATGCCCAAACCGGACGCGAGAACCGCGTTGCAGAACCTGGCCATCGCGTTTGACCACTACAACGAGTCGCATCCGCACAGCGCCCTGAAATACCGCTCGCCACGCGAGTTTCGCCAGCGAGCAAATTCACCAACCTAAGCGTGACCGCATGTCCGGTCATGCGGGGGCAAGTCCAATCAACGAGGTCAAGCCGCTCAATGCGAACGGGTCGATCAAGCTAAATGGTCCTTCCGACTCCTTGCCGACGCAGATGACAGACGATTGGGTGAAAGGCGCGATCCAGCGCCTGCGAGACACCGGGGACCCTGCTGCTATGCAAACGGCGGACATCATTGCCGCGGCGCGGAACGACGGAAAACTAGTCAAGTTGGTTACAGGCGTGAACAATCAAGGGGCAACCGTTGTGAAGCTAGGGCGGTGAAATAATGGATACGTTGAGTCGAGAGAAAAGGCTAACTAACCTTCTGAATGCAGAAGAAAAGGCGCACCCTGCGCAAATCGAACGGCTCTTGCATCGTCGAAAGACGACCAGGTTGGGAACCGTTCTTTACGATCTTGCTGGTTACGCGAGAACAAGGGCCCTTTATACGCCGAAGCTGAGATACGATCGCGGGCTCGGAAATACGTAGCAGATTGCGCCGTAACGGCGCTCGACCTTGAGCCAACCCAACCTTGGTTTCTCGTCAAGACAAGCACGGATGCGGAGCGCGACCGGCTTACCGGTGACCAAGGGCTCCTGAAGGAATTCAAGGCTGTGTTTCGTGCGTACGAATGCCCCGAAGAAATCGTCCAAGTGCTCGCCTTCACCTTCCAGTCACAGGAAACTTTGGAGCGAGACTACGCGGGCAACTGGCAATGGGCGTTGACTTAGCCAACATTCCGAATGTCGGCTATCGGACGCATTGACTGTCCGATCAGGGCCAGCCTGTGTGAAAACGCATGATCGCCTAAACTGAATCAACGCGCTGAGACCGGGTGACTCATGAAGCGATTCGTTGAAGGCGATGACCGCAAGCAGGTCGCACTACTTCCCGAATGTGTCGATGACTACGTCGGGCAGGACAATCCGGTGAGAGTAATCGATGCCTTCGTCGACGAACTTCATCTCCCACAGCTCGGTTTCAACGGTACGACACCGGCTCTCACGGGCCGGCCGTCTTACCATCCTGGCGTGATGCTGAAGATATACATCTACGGCTATCTGAACCGGGTACCGTCGAGCCGGAGGCTTGAGCGCGAATGCCAACGCAATGTTGAGCTGATGTGGCTGACAGGACGGCTCGCGCCGGACTTCAAGACGATCGCGGACTTCCGCCGTGACAGCGGCGCGACGATCCGCAACGTATGCCGGCGTTTCGTCGAACTGTGTCGCGGGCTCAAGCTGCTATCCAGTGACATGGTGGCTATCGACGGTAGCAAGTTCAAGGCATCGAACACCCGCGACAGGAACTACACGGCAAGCAAGATCGACAAGCGTCAGAAGCAGATCGAGGAAAGCGTGCAGCGATATCTCGATCTGATTGAAAGTGCACACCGCACCAGTCCTACCGGGTTCGATGTAAATACAGTCAGGCTTTACGAGAAGATCGCCGTGCTGCGCCAGCAGATGCGTGAGCTCAAGCAGATCGGCAGGCCACTGGAAGAGCAACCGGACAAGCAGTTGTCGCTGACGGATCCGGACGCGCGCTCGATGGCAACGACTGGAAGAGGCTCCGGCATAGTGGGCTACAACGTCCAGGCAGCAGTTGATACGAAGCATCATCTGATCGTTGAACACGAAGTAACCAATGTCGGCAACGACCATGGACAACTCAGCAAAATGGCGATATCCGCGAAGCGCGCGATGGGCAGATCGAAGCTGAAGGTTGTTGCGGACCGTGGTTACTTCAGCAGGCCGGAGATAAGGGCATGTGATCTGAATGGCATCAGCGCGTATGTTCCCAAGCCGCTCACGTCGGCGTCCCCGGAAAAAAGGTCTGTTTACGAAGGCCGACTTTATCTACGTAGCCAAAAGCGACACATATCGATGCCCTGCTGGCGAGCGGGCGATCCATCGATTCACGACTGTCGAGCATGACCTGAATCTGCGAGTCTGCTGGCCCAGCGCGTGCCCACGTTGCCACCTCAAGGAACGATGTTCACCGTCTGACTATCGTCGAACTCGGCGATGGAAGCACGAGAATGCGCTTGAAGTGATGCAGCGTCGGCTCGACCGGAAGCCCGATGCGATGACCATCCGCAGAAGTACCGTTGAGCATGTCTTCGGCACGCTCAAGCACTGGATGGGTCCCGCACACTTCCTGACCAGGACGCCCAGGCGGGTGAGTACGGAGATGAGCCTTCAGGTGTTGGCTTACAACCTCAAGCGGCTCATGAACATACTCGGCGTTCAGGGAACATTGAAGGCTATAAAGATGATCGAAAGCTAAAGCCCTGAGGGGCTTTGTTACGCACGCGACGGTCGATCGGTGCAAGCTATCTGGGCCGAACGAGATTGACCTGATCGGCAATCGCTCGCATAGCTGCGAAAAACCAGTTTCCATACAAGCTGGGTCGGCTACTGTCGTTGGCGGTGGCTCCAATGTTTAAAGCCGCAGTTGCGTCTGCCGGCACTTCCATCTGAGTCCGGGCGATCTCATGATGTCCCTTTTTCCAATCTCACGAAAAACGAGCCGGTCTAACTAATTCCATTTTCCTGGAGTTGAAGTTGGCTCCCGCAAAATGAAAAAGGCCAATCTCCCCGATGGGGTGTCGGCCCATCAGGGTTCAGGAAAGTGCGACTCTTCAGTCGATATCGAGCAGGCGCCAGATGACGGCCGCCATCGACCACGCTGGCGAGCACGACAGCGACTTCATGCGGGTGAGCGGGACGCTCTTCAACAACCGGGATTCGCCACCTGTGACCGCTTGGATCACAACGACGCGAATAATCTTCCGCGTTGCTACGCTCGACCAACAGGGTCAAACGACCGTTGGCTGCAGGACAGGCCACGGCGCCGACGGCGTCGGAAGAACCGGTCCGGGCAGTCCGCGTCGATGAAGTTGGCGTGGGTCATCCACTCCGTTGCGGTTTCGGTACGCTGCAAAGCGCACGAAATCTGATCGACGACATTACCAACGCACATGCGGACTGCATCAAGGGGGCTGTGGCCAGTGCAACTGGCAAATTAAGGGTTTCGTACGTAGCAAAACGCCAATACGAAAGGCCGCACCCGAAGGTGCGGCCTTGACGAATGTGGATAGGAGATCCCATCCCTGGAAACGTTTCTAGCGCGGATCGCGAGGATGCCGCCGTTCACGCTCGTGCTTACGGCTCCGGTTTGTCATGTAACCGCCATAGATCAGGATCGGTGCCATCATCAAAAGGACAAACAACCCTAGATTCATTGTCAGTCTCCGTTCATGGAATTCATGCCTAAAAGGAACCTTATCTGGACCGCTCCGGACCGCTTTGGCGCTTGTCTGCACGCTGACGATCATACCGCCAACTATATCTGGAGAAACGTCCTGGTCGTGGGTCAGCCTCCTGCTATGCGGCTTCTTTTGATGGCAAATGGAGGCTTCGCGTCCGGCGCACACATGCTTGGTCTAATGCCATCCGACAACTGATACGAAAAGGCGGGAAAAACCTACGGGACGTAGAACGAAGATGAGAACCCGAAGTCCAGGCAGCGGGACAGGCTTGCTCCGGAATTTGCCTGGCTGTGTACGACCGGCAACCGCATCAGGACGGCGAGGCGCAGAAAAAGACGCTGGCCAGGAATATTGCGGCCAATACGGCGGCGCAGGGCATGACGAATGAGCACGGCTCCAGAATGAACGGAGCATGGTGCCTGTGTGGTGTTCGCAAAAGCCTGCGAAATTTCGCAACGACAAGGAGGAAGAGGACGAACAAATTGCGACGCGCGTGCGTTGCAGTGCGCGACGAGCGGCCTTGCGTGCATTCATTCCGCAAGACCGCCCCTCGGCGCTTCGGCGATCAGACCTGAGCCTGTCCGCCGTCGACGAACAACTCAGCGCCGTTCACGAAGCTCGCGTCGTCGGAGGCGAGGAAAAGCGCTGCGCCGGCGATTTCCTCCGGCTCGCCGACCCGCCCCATCGGAATACGCGAGGCGAGATAGTCGAGCAGGCCTTGCTGTTGCGCGGTGTCAGGGCCGGCCAGTTCGACGAGGCCGGGCGTTCTCGTCGCACCCGGGCTGATCGTGTTCACGCGGATCTGGCGATCCTTCAGATCGAGGATCCAGCTGCGCGCAAAGGCGCGGATCGCGGCTTTCGACGCCGAATAGACGCTGAAGGCGGCGGTGCCCTCGATGGTCGTCGTCGAGCCGGCGAGAATCACGGACGCGCCTTGGGCGAGCAGCGGCAAGGCCTTTTGCACGGTGAAGAGCGTGCCCTTCACATTGCGCTCGAACGTATCGTCGTAATGCGCCTCGGTGATCTCGCCGAGCGGCAGCATCGAGCCGCCGCCGGCGTTCGCGAAGAGCACGTCGAGACGCCCCTTTTCGCCGCGAATCTGTTCGTACAGCGCGTCGAGCTGTTCGAGCTTCGACGAATCGACGCGTACGCCCGTGGCGTTGCCGACCGCGGCGACCGCTGCATCGAGCTCCGCCTGCCGGCGGCCGGTGATATAGACGTGCGCGCCTTCTGCTGCAAAGCGCTTTGCGGTGGCGAGTCCAATGCCGCTGGTGGCGCCGGTGACCAGGGCGATTTTGCCTTCGAGCTTGCGTGCCATGATGTTGCTCCTTTGCTGTCAAGTCGCGTTGACCGGGTTGGTGCTGCGATGTGAGGAGAATATCGACGCCCGCCTCGTTTCGAAATAGAATCGATAGAAAACTATCGTTGCAAAAATGAAATGGCCAAGCTTCCCGACTTCGAAGGGCTCGCCATGTTCGCGAAGGTGGCGCAGGAGGGCTCGTTCGCGGCCGCGGCGCGTGCGATGGGGGTCTCGGTGCCGACGGTCTCGCGGGCGGTGGCGCGGTTCGAGGAGCGTCTTGGCGCGAGGCTGTTCAACCGCACGTCGCGCCAGCTGGCGTTGACCGAGTTCGGCCGCACGGTGTGCGAGAAGGCCGGCGACGTGTACCGGCTCGCCGAAGACGCCGAAAATGCCGCGCGCGAAATGTCGGCAGAGCCGCGGGGGCTGATTCGTCTCGCGGTGCCGATGTCGTTCGGCGTGCGTTGGGTGGCGCCGCTCTTGCCGGACTTCTTGCGCCGCTATCCGGAGGTGTCGGTCGATCTGCACCTGTCGGATGCAACCGTCGATCTCGTCGCCCAAGGCTTCGACGCCGCGCTGCGCATTGCCGCGTTGCCCGATTCGTCGCTGGTGGCGCGGCGCCTGTGTGCCGTCTCGCAGCTTCTGGTGGCGACGCCCGGCTATCTGCAACGCTGCGGCCGGCCTCTTCATCCTCGCGAGCTTGCCGCGAGGCCGTGCCTCTCCTACGCGTACCGGGCGCGCAGCGACGTCTGGCGCTTTACCAACGATGCGGGCGAAGAGGAGGCCGTCACGCCGGCCGGCCCCTTGCGGGTCAATAACGCGGACGCGCTGCTGCCGACGCTGCTCGCCGGGCTCGCGATCGCCGAGTTGCCCGACTTCATGGCGAGCGAATATCTGGCCGACGGACGGCTGGAGGTGATTCTGAGCGGTTGGCATCTGACGCGAGGCGGGCTCTATTTCGTCACGCCATCGGCAAGAGCACGGCCCGCAAAGGTCGCGGCGCTGGCGGACTTTCTTGCCGCACACCTGAGCGCACCCACGTGGCTTGCGGCGCAATAGCCGCAGCCGGATGCGCGTGTGTCCGTGGGGCCGAATCAACGATTGGTCGAAAAAGCGCAACAATCGTTCTCAACCGCCGCTCTTCCATAACGCGGGGCGCGTCCGTATTCTCCCTCCACCGTGTACCGCGCGGTTCGTATTGGAGTTGGCCCGACAGTCAGCGCGAATCGTGCTGGCTTTCGTCACATTGGCGCCGGATCATGTAGCCGGCTATCGCCCGACAACCTGAAACAGGAGAAACGACCATGCCGTACGTCACAACGAAGGACAACGTCGAGATTTTCTACAAGGACTGGGGCCCGAAGGACGCGCAGCCTGTCGTCTTCCATCACGGCTGGCCCTTGTCTTCCGACGACTGGGATGCGCAGATGCTCTTCTTCGTGCAGAACGGCTATCGCGTGATTGCGCATGACCGGCGCGGCCACGGCCGCTCGTCGCAAGTGTCGGACGGGCACGACATGGATCATTACGCCGCGGATGCGTTTGCGGTGGCCGAAGCGCTCGATCTGCGCAATGCCGTGCATATCGGCCATTCCACGGGCGGCGGGGAGGTGGCGCGTTACGTGGCGAAGCACGGCGAGCCCGCCGGCCGTGTCGCGAAGGCCGTGCTGGTGAGCGCCGTGCCGCCGCTGATGCTCAAGACCGAGGCGAATCCGGAAGGCCTGCCGCTCGAGGTTTTCGACGGCTTTCGCAAGGCGCTCGCCGACAATCGCGCGCAGTTTTTCGTCGACGTTCCGGCGGGCCCGTTCTACGGCTTCAACCGGCCCGGCGCGACGGTGCACCAAGGCGTGATCCAGAACTGGTGGCGTCAGGGCATGATGGGCAGCGCGAAAGCGCATTACGACGGCATCAAAGCCTTCTCGGAAACGGATCAGACCGAAGACCTGCGCGCGATTTCAGTGCCGACGCTCGTGCTGCACGGCGAAGACGATCAGATCGTGCCGATTGCGGACTCCGCGCACAAGTCGATCAAGCTGTTGAAGAACGGTACGCTGAAGACGTATCCGGGCTTCTCGCACGGCATGCTGACGGTGAATGCGGACGTGCTCAACGCGGATCTTCTGGCGTTCGTGCGAGGGTAAAGCTCGAACGGGCGCCCCGGCGTCGCTGGGGCGCTATTTCGACCCGGTGAAGAAGCCGCCGCTCGGCGCAAGAAAACGCACGCCGGCGCGGCTTCAGCGCGGCGGAACAATCAGTACGTCGGCACCGACGGATCGACCTGACGCGACCACGCGTCGATGCCGCCTTGCAGATTGAACACGTTCGCGTGGCCGCGCGACTCGAGGAACATCGCGACCTGGGCGCTGCGCGCGCCGTGATGGCAGATGCAGACGATCTGCGCGTCGTCGTCCAGTTCTTCGCTGCGTGCGGGAATTTCACGCATGGGAATCGACACGATGCCGGGCATGGCGGCGGTCTGGATTTCCCACGGTTCGCGCACGTCGAGCAGCACAGGAGCGGGGCGCGACGTGTCGGCGAGCCATTCGGCGAGAGCGGGAGCGGTGAGGTTTTGCATCAGCGGGACTTCCGTTCGGAGCACGGCGCGACGCGCGCCGTCCATGAAAAACAGGCGGATCAGAACTTGAAGCGCGGCGGCTGCACGGCGTTGACGAGCGGCTCGACATACGTTTCGAACACGTCGGCAATGCGGTACTGCTTTTCGTCGATGCGCGTGATGATCTGCGCCTTCATGACCGGCGCCGTGCCGACGAACGCCGCCAGACGGCCGCCGATTTTCAGATGCTCCAGAATGTCCTGCGGCAGCACGGGCAGGCCGCCCGACACGCAGATCACGTCATACGGTGCGGCGGCGGCCCAGCCGCGCGCGGCGTCGCCGGTGGCGACTTCCACGTTCAGCACGCCGTTGGCGATCAGGTTGGTCTTGGCCAGTTCCGCCAGTTCCGGTTCGATGTCCACCGTCAGCACATGTTGCGCGCGATGCGCGAGCAACGCCGCCATATAACCCGAGCCGGCGCCGATTTCGAGCACGCTTTCGTGCTTCTTCACCGCCAGTTCCTGCAGCACGCGCGCCTCGACGCGCGGCGCCAGCATGTGCTGGCCGGCCGGCAGCGGCACTTCGAAGTCGGCGAAAGCCAGCTCGCGGTACGCGGCGGGGACGAAGTTCTCACGCTTGACGATCGACAGCAGATTCAGCACGTCCTGGTCGAGCACTTCCCAGGGGCGGATCTGCTGTTCGATCATGTTGAAACGCGCTTGCTCGATGTTCATGGTGGATTTGCGGTTCTGGTTTGGCGAGTGTGGCGATTTTTCCGCTGCGCGGGGGGCCGGGCAGGGAGCCGGCGGCGCGCCGGTGCAGGGTAACTGCGGGATTGTACCAAATGGCGCCCGGGTTCCGGGCTTGGGCGGGCGCCTGGCCGTGCCGGCTCCGGTTAGTCTTGCCCCCGTGTTTATCCCTAGCAATCCGGCCTTGCAGTTCGGCGCGTCTTCGCCAAAAAATGTAATCGATTACATTTGCGGAAGCCGATTGCGTGTCTAAACCGACGTCAAAAACGAAGCCTGCGGCGGTGGCCGGGAGCCGAGCGGAGCCCGACGTGCGGCCCGAAGTGCGGCCCGAAGTGCACTCCGAACTGCAGCCCGAGCCCCAGCCGGAGTTGCGGGCTGGACCGCGTCGCCAGCCGCGCTCGCCCGAGCCCGCCGGACCTGCCCGGCCCGCCGCCGAAGGCCTGTCGATTGCCGGCGTCGCGCGGCAAGCCGGCGTTTCGGTCGCCACGGTGTCGCGCGTCCTGAACGCCCACGAGAATGTCCGGCCCGCGACGCGCGACAAGGTGCTGGCGGCCATCGACGCAAGCGGCTACCGCGTCAACGAACTCGCGCGCAACTTGCGCACGGCGGAAAGCCGCCTGCTGCTGACCATGGTCCCCGACTTCGGCAATCCGTTTTACGCGGAGATCGTGCGCGGCATCGACAGCGTGGCGCGCCAGCACGGCTACTTCATGCTGTTGTGCGACACCGGCGCGGACGCCGGCCGCGAGCGCAGCTACTTCGACCTGCTGCGCCGCCGCCGCGCGGACGGCGCCATCTGTCTGGACCCGGCGACGATCCAGCAGGCGCTCGGCGAAGCGTCCAGCGCGCTGCCGTGGGTCGCCTGCTGCGAGTTCGAGCCGTCGATGGGTGTGCCCTACGTCGGCATCGACAACTACCGGGCCGCCGGCGACGCGGTGCGGCATCTGCTCGCGCGCGGTCACCGGCGCATCGCGCTCATCAATTCCGACATCGACTACCTGTACGCGCGGCAGCGTCAGCAAGGCTATCTCGACGCGCTGACCGAGGCAGGCATCACGCCGCTCGAAGGTTGGCGCATGAACCTCAACAGTCTCGACTACGAGGCGGGCGCCTCGGCCGCCGCCGTGCTGATGGAGCCGCCGCACCCGAAAAACGCCACGCCGACCGCGATCTTCGCCGTGTCGGACACGCTCGCGACCGGGGTGCTGCACGGCCTGCGCAGCATCGGCAAACGCGTGCCCGATGATGTCGCCGTGGTCGGCTTCGACGACATCTCGATCGCGTCGCAAGTCGATCCGCCGCTCACCACCATCGCGCAGCCGATGCGCGAGCTCGGCGAAACCGCCGCGCGCCTGCTGTTGCAACGGCTCGCGAATCCGCTCGCGAGCGTGCCGGGCGTGCTGCTGCCGCATCGGCTCGTGATTCGCGGGAGCACCTGAATCATGAGCCTCGCGATCCGCTTCGACGACATCCGCAAGGACTTCGGCCCCGTGCGCGTGCTGCACGGCGTGAGCTTCGAACTCGCGCCCGGGCGCATCTACGGTCTGCTCGGCGAGAACGGCGCGGGCAAGTCGACGCTGATGAAAATCCTCGCCGGCTATGAAACCGCGACCTCGGGCACCGTGCTCGTGGATGGCCGCGCGCAGCATTTCAACGGCTCGCGCGAGGCGGAGTCGCAAGGCATCGTGCTGATTCACCAGGAGTTCAATCTCGCCGAGCATCTGACGATTGCGCAGAACATGTATCTTGGCCACGAGAAGCGGCGCGGCTGGTTCGTCGACGACGCCGCGATGCGCGCCGAAGCCGCGCGCTATCTTGCGCAGGTCGGGCTCGACAAGGCGCCGGATACGAAGGTGCGCGAGCTGATCGTCGCCGAAAAGCAGATGGTGGAGATCGCCAAAGCGCTATCGCGCCGTGCGCGTCTGCTCATCATGGACGAGCCCACGGCAACACTCACGCCGTCCGAGACCGAGCGCCTCTTCACGCTGATGGCAAAGCTGAAGGCCGACGGCGTCACTATCGTCTACATCTCGCACAAGCTCGACGAAGTGGAGCGCATCACCGACGAGGTCATCGTGATGCGCGACGGCCGCTTCGTCGCACGCAATGAGACCGCGGCGCTCGCGCGGCAACAGATGGCGAACCTGATGGTCGGCCGCGACGTCTCGGATATGTTCCCCGACAAGCTCACGGTGCCCGCGACCGCGCCCGTTGCATTGAAGGTGGAGGGGCTCACGGTGCCGGACTGGGTCGACGGTTTGAGCTTCGACGTGCGCGCCGGCGAAGTGCTCGGTTTCGCGGGGCTTGTCGGCGCGGGCCGCACGGAAGCGTTCGAAGCGATCATCGGATTGCGCAAGCGCACAGCTGGGCGCATCGAGATCGCGGGCCGCCCGGTCGAGCTGAACAACCCGCGCGACGCGATGCGCCACGGCCTCACGTATCTCAGCGAGGATCGCAAAGGCAAGGGCCTGCACGTGAATCTGAACCTGCAGGACAACCTCACGCTGATGACGCTGGAGCGCTATACGCATCCGCTCCTCGATCTGAAAGCGGGCCGCGAGGCGTTAAAGCGCGCCGTCAGCGAATTCGGTATTCGCACCGGCGACCTGGCGAGCCGCGCGCGCATGCTCTCGGGCGGCAACCAGCAGAAGCTCGCGCTCGCCAAGTTCCTGCAACCCGAGCCCGACGTGATCGTGCTCGACGAACCGACACGCGGCGTGGATGTCGGCGCCAAACGCGACATCTATTTCCTGATTCATCGCCTCGCCGCGCAAGGCCGCGCGGTGATCGTCATTTCATCCGAACTGATCGAGCTGATCGGCTTGTGTCATCGCGTCGCCGTGATGCGCGCGGGACGTCTGCAAGCCACGCTCACGCTCGAACACCTGACCGAAGAGGAGTTGATCGCCCATGCGACCGGCACCCACTGAAGCCGTGCAATCCGGCCGCGCGTTGCGCTTCGCGCAGCGTCTGTATGCGCTTGGGCCATTCGCGGGTCTGATTGCGCTGTGCGTCGTCGGTACGCTGCTGAACCGCGACTTCGCGACGCTCGACAATATGATGAACGTGCTCACGCGCACGTCGTTTATCGGCATCATCGCGGTCGGCATGACGTTCGTGATTATCTCGGGCGGCATCGATCTTTCTGTCGGCTCGATGGCCGCGTTGATCGCGGGCAGCATGATCTGGCTGATGAACGGGCTCGCGGCGGGCGTGGGCGGCCATACGTTCGCGCCGCTCGCGATCGTGATCCTCGGTATTGTGTTCGCGCTCGTGCTGGGCGGATTGTTCGGCTGTGCGCATGGTCTTCTTATCACGAAGGGACGCATCGAGCCGTTTATCGTCACGCTCGGTACGCTTGGCATCTTTCGCGCGGTGCTCACATGGCTCGCCGACGGTGGCGCGCTGACGCTCGATAATTCGTTGTCCGATCTTTATGGGCCGGTCTATTACGCGAGCCTCTTCGGCGTGCCCGTGCCGATCTGGGTGTTTCTCGTGACGGCGGCAGGCGGCGCGCTGATTCTCAATCGCACGGCATTTGGCCGGCATGTGCAGGCCATCGGCTCGAACGAACAGGTTGCGCGTTATGCGGCGATTCGCGTGGATACCGTGAAGATCATCACCTATGTGCTGCTCGGCATTTGCGTGGGCGTGGCGACCGTGCTGTACGTGCCGCGTCTCGGCTCGGCGACGCCGACCACGGGTTTGCTGTGGGAGCTGGAGGCGATTGCCTCGGTGGTGGTGGGCGGCACGGCGCTCAAGGGCGGCGAGGGACGCGTGATCGGCACGGTCATCGGCGCCATTCTGCTTTCCGTGATTGCCAATATTCTGAATCTCACCAGCATCATCAGCGTGTATCTGAATGCGGCAGTGCAGGGTGTCGTGATTATTTTCGTCGCGTTCGTGCAACGCGGACGTCGGTAGCCATTCGCAGTGAAACAACGGCAGGGGCGCCCGCGCGCCTCATAACAGCAGATAGGAGACGCAACCATGAAGCAGGTCATTCGAGCGATTGGCGCCGGCATGCTGGCGTTGGGCATATTGGGTAGCGCAGGCGCGGCGCGCGCCGACGACAAGGTCACGCTGGGCGTCGCGATTCCAACCGCCGACCACGGCTTTACGGGCGGCATCGTCTGGTGGGCCAACAAGGCAAAGGCGGATCTGGAGAAAGCGCATCCGGATCTCAAGGTGATCGTAAAGACCGCAGCGGGCGCGCCGGAGCAGGCGAACCAGTTGCAGGATCTCGTCACCGTGAACAAGATCAACGCGCTCGTGATTTTCCCGTTCGAATCGGCGTCCTTGACGCAGCCGGTCGCGCAGGTCAAGAAAAAAGGCGTGTACGTGACGGTGGTGGACCGCGGCCTCACTGACACCAGCGCGCAGGACGCCTATGTGGCCGGCGACAACACCGCGTTCGGCCGAATTCCGGCCGAATATCTGGCGAAGGCGCTCGACGGCAAGGGCGACATCGTCGCGCTGCGCGGCATTCCGACCACGCTCGACAACGAACGTTGGACTGCTTTCACCGGTGTGCTGAAGGGCTATCCGAACATCAAGATTCTCGACGCGAAGTACGCAAACTGGAATCGCGACGATGCGTTCAAGGTGATGCAGGACTACCTCACGCGCTTCAAGCACATCGACGCCGTCTGGGCTGCCGACGACGACATGGCGGTCGGCGTGCTCAAAGCGATCGACCAGGCGAGGCGCAACGACATCAAGATCGTGTTCGGCGGCGCGGGCTCGAAGGGCATGGTCAAGAACGTGATGGACGGCGCGCCGCTCATCAAGGCCGACGTGTCGTACTCGCCGAAATTCATCTACGACGCGATCAAGCTCACGGCCGAGGCGCGGCTGAAGGGCGAGAAATTGCCCGCGACGACAATCATTCCGTCGGTGCTGATCACGAAGGAAAACGCGAAGGACTTCTACTTCCCCGACTCTCCGTTCTGAGCACGAGTCGCACCGCGCGCTCTCGTTAAAGGAGCCACACGATGAGAACCATCAAAGGCCCGGCGATTTTCCTCGCTCAGTTCATGGGCGACGAGGCGCCGTTCGACAATCTCGCCAATCTGGCCAACTGGGCCGCGGGGCTCGGCTTCAAGGGCATTCAGGTGCCGTGCGATGCGCGCCTGATCGATATCGAGCAGGCCGCGTCGAGTCAGGCGTATTGCGACGAGCTGCGCGAAACCGTGGACAACGCGGGCGTGACGATCACCGAGCTGTCGACGCATCTGCAAGGGCAACTGGTGGCCGTCCACCCCGCGTATGACAGCCTGTTCGACGGCTTCGCGGCGCCGCACGTGCGCGGCAATCCGGCGGCGCGCACGCAGTGGGCTGTCGAGCAAATGAAGCACGCGGCTAAAGCGTCGCAGCGTCTGGGGCTCGACACGCATGTGTCGTTTTCCGGCGCGCTCGCGTGGCCGTATGTGTACCCGTGGCCGCAGCGTCCGGCCGGTTTGATCGAAGCCGCATTCGACGAACTCGCGCGCCGCTGGGCGCCGATTCTCGACGCGTTCGACGCCGCCGGCGTGAACGTCTGCTACGAGCTGCATCCGGGCGAGGATCTGCACGACGGCGTGACCTTCGAGCGTTTCCTCGCCGCTGTGAAGGATCATCCGCGCGCGAACATCCTTTACGACCCGAGCCACTTCGTGTTGCAGCAGCTCGACTATCTCGCGTTCATCGACATCTATCACGAGCGCATCAAGGCGTTTCATGTGAAGGACGCGGAGTTTCGGCCGAACGGCAGGCAGGGCGTGTACGGCGGCTATAGCGGCTGGGTGGAGCGCGCGGGGCGCTTCCGCTCGCTCGGCGATGGGCAGATCGACTTTCGCGCGATTTTTTCGAAGATGGCGCAATACGATTTTCCCGGCTGGGCGGTGCTCGAATGGGAATGCGCGCTCAAGCATCCGCACGACGGCGCGCGCGAGGGCGCGCAGTTCATTCGCGAGCACATCATCCGTGTGGCCGAACATGCATTCGACGACTTCGCGCAAAGCGGCGCCGATGCAGCGCAACTGAAGCGCCTGCTCGGCATCTGAAGCGAAGCGCGAACATCAGTGGAAGGAGAAAACGCGATGGCCTACAGACAACTGAGGCTCGGCATGGTGGGCGGCGGGCAGGGCGCCTTTATCGGCGCGGTGCACAGGATCGCCGCGCGCCTCGACGGTCGTTTCGAACTCGTGGCGGGCGCGTTGTCTTCCGACCCGCAACGCGCGCGCGAGAGCGCCGTCGAGGCGGGCATCGCGCGCAGCTATGACGACTGGCGCGAGATGGCGCGCGCGGAAGCGGCACGCGAGGACGGCATCGACGCCGTCGCGATCGTCACGCCGAACCATCTGCACGCGCCGGTCGCGACTGCGTTTCTCGAAGCCGGCATCCATGTGGTGTGCGACAAGCCGCTCGCCATCTCGCTGGCGGAAGGGGAGGCGCTCGCGACACTCGCGCGCGAAAAAAACCGGCTTTTCGCGCTCACGCATACCTATTCCGGCTATCCGCTCGTGCGGCACGCGCGCGAAATGGTAGAAGCGGGCGAGCTCGGCCAGATCCGCGTCGTGCAGGTCGAATACGCGCAAGACTGGCTCGCCGAACCGGTCGAAACCGGCGGCCTGAACAAGCAGGCGGGCTGGCGCACCGACCCGGCGTTAGCGGGACCGGCGGGCTGTCTCGGCGATATCGGCACGCATGCCTACCATCTCGCCGCTTTCGTCACC
Organism: Paraburkholderia phenoliruptrix; assembly: GCF_047325075.1. Lineage (NCBI taxonomy): Bacteria > Pseudomonadati > Pseudomonadota > Betaproteobacteria > Burkholderiales > Burkholderiaceae > Paraburkholderia > Paraburkholderia phenoliruptrix. The sequence continues at coordinate 3,595,443 of NZ_CP168531.1, read as the reverse complement.
GGCATGACGCCTGTCGCGCTTTCCGCCGAGTTGCACACCTTCGTGCCGGGCCGGCGCATCGACGATCACGTGCAGGCCATGCTGCGCTACGCGAACGGCGCGCGCGGCATGCTGTGGGCAAGCCAGGTGGCGAGCGGCGCGGAAAACGCGTTGCGTCTGCGCGTGTACGGCACGAAAGCGGGGCTCGCATTCGATCAGGAAGAGCCCAACGAATTGTGGTTCACGCCGCTTGGCGGCTCAGCGCAGCGTTTGACGCGCGCGCGTGTGAGCGGAGCCGCGGCCGCCCACGCGACGCGTGTGCCTGCGGGCCATCCGGAAGGTTATCTGGAGGCGTTCGCGCAGTTGTATCGGGACGCCGCGCTGCAGATCGAGGCGCTCAACGAGGGCCGCGCGCTGCCCGCCGAAAGTCGGTTGCTGACCACCGTGGAGGACGGCGTGGCGGGCTTGCGCTTTATCGACGCCGTGCTCGCGAGCAGCGCGGCCAATGGCCAGTGGCGCGAGATCGCGCCGTAAGCGTTCTAGCTTCCTTTGCTTTTTCTGATCTGCGCTTCGAACGCCACATCGAGCTTGCTCGCCTTGCGCGGCTTTTGCGGACCGTACGCGTCGACGAACTTGACGAACTCGTCGAGCGCGAGCGGATCGGACACCTTCTTGTCCGTGCCGCCCGATTTGTCGACGAGATAAAAGAGGCCGCCGGAGAGGCTGATCGCAGCGAACTGCGGATTGCCGCTGCGCGTTTTCAGCCGCTCGACGGCGTGGATGGCTCGCGTGGTGCGCATGATGTGGGACTGCTGATCGGTTAAAGCTAGTACTTTAGCAATTCGCACAGACCGCCGCCGCAACGGCGGTCGCCGCGTCGAGCTTACTGACTGAGATACACGAACTTGCCGTTGCGGATGATGCCCATCACGCTCGCGCGCTGATCCAGCCCGACGTGGTCCTTCACACTCGTATTGACGACGCCGTTCGGCACGACCAGTTCATGCGCGTGTTCGAGTTCGTTGCGCAATGCGACGCGGAAAGCCGGCGTGCCCGGTTGCGCCGTTTTCAGCGCGCGCGTCACGGCGTCCTGCAGACGCGGGTAGACGCCGGCCGCATCGCCCGCGAATTGCGTCACGCTGCCGGGACCGTACTTCGCTTCGTACTCGTTCGTGAACGCGAGCGCCGCCTTTTTCGCGGGATGATCGGCCGGCAGCGTGCGCGCGACGACGACAGGCTGAGTCGGAAACAGCGTGCCCTCCACATCCTTGCCGCCCAGCTTGATGAACTCGGGCGTCGCGATGCCGTGCGTCTGATAGATCGGCCCCTTATAGCCGCGCTCGATGAGCGTGCGTTGCGGCAGCACCGTCGGCGTGCCCGCGCCTGCAATCAGGATCGCGTCCGGTTTCGCGGCCATCAGCTTGAGAATCTGCCCGGTGACGCTCGTGTCGGTGCGGTTATAGCGCTCGGTCGCAACCAGCTGGATGTGGCGCAGCGCCGCGAACTTGCTGAACTCGTTCAACCAGCTTTCGCCGTAGCCGTCCGCGAAACCGATGAAGCCCACCGTCTTCACGTTGTGGTTCGACATGTAGCGCGTCATCACGTCGGCCATGGCGCTGTCGGTCTGCGCCATCTTGTAGGCCCAGACTTTCTTGCCTTCCTGCGGCTCCACGACGCTCGCCGAGCCGATCAGCGTGATCATCGGCGTCTGGCTTTCGGCGACCGGGTCGAGGGCGGCCATCGCGGCCGGCGTGATGTTCGGACCGACGATCACGTCGACGTGGTCCTCGTTGATCAGCTTGCGAATGTTGCGCACGGCGGCGCCCGGGTCGGAGCCGTCGTCGAGGAAAATGTAGTCCGCTTTCTGGCCGGCGATGGTGACCGGCCACATCAGCATCGCGTTCTTGCTGGTAATGCCGATCACGGCCGCCGGGCCGGTGCTCGACAGGTCGATGCCGACCTTGATGTCGGCGTGCGCGGCGGTGGCGAGCCAGAGCGCGCCGAGAGCGGCCAGGCCGCGAAGTCTGTTCTTATGCGACGTCATCGTGTGGGTCTCCGTAGCGGGAAATGCAAAGCGCGTGGTAAGCGGTGAATCAAAGTTCGTAGGTTTCGTGTTCGCCCTTGAGTGCCTGCTCAATCAGCTTGCGGTTCAGGCCCGGGGAGAGCAGCTCGACCAGCGTATACACATAGCTGCGCAGATACGCGCCCTGTTTGAGCGCGACGCGCGTCACGTTGCTGCCGAACAGGTGGCCGACCGGCATCGCGCGCAAATGGCGGTCGCGCTCACCGTTAAACGCAATGTCCGCCATGATGCCGACGCCCAAGCCCAGTTCAACATAGGTTTTGATCACGTCGGCGTCGATCGCCTCCAGCACGATGTCCGGGTGCAGCCCGCGCAGCCGGAACGCCTCGTTGATCTTGCTGCGGCCGGCGAAGGCGTTGTCGTAAGTGATCAGCGGATACTGGGTCAGGTCGTCCAGCGAGAGCAGCTTGCGATCGAGCAGCGGATGATCCGGCTGCATCACCGCGACGTGATGCCACTGAAAGCACGGCAGCGAGACCAGTTCCTTATAGTTGGAGATCGCCTCGGTGGCGATGGCGAGGTCGGCCTGGTCGTGCAGCACCATCTCGGCAACCTGCGTCGGGCTGCCTTGCAGAATTGAAAGGTGCACCTTGGGAAAGCGCTTCTTGAATTCGGCGATGGCGGCCGGCAGCGAATAGCGCGCCTGTGTGTGGGTGGCGGCGATCACGAGGTTGCCCTGGTCCTGCGCGGCGTAGTCCTTGCCGACGCGCTTCAGGCTCTCCACTTCCTGCAAGATCCGCTCGACCGACTGCAGAATGATCCGGCCCGGTTCGGTCAGCGAACGCACGCGCTTGCCGTGCCGCGTGAAGATTTCGACGCCCAGCTCGTCCTCGAGCTCGATGATGGCCTTCGACACGCCCGGCTGGCTTGTATACAGCGCCTTGGCCGCTTCCGTCAGATTAAAGTTCTGCCGCACAGCCTCGCGGACGAAGCGGAACTGGTGCAGGTTCATATATAACCTCTGCGCATATCAAAAGAATTTCTTAGTCGTTTGAAATATAAGGCGAGTTTATTACGATCTGTCCATCTTTTTCAATATGGATATCTGTATTTGTTATAAGCAAATGAGAGATAGGTCTAAACCCTGACTCGAATGGGCTGACAAACACGGACGTTCAGAGCGCGGCGGAACCGGACCGCTGTGGGTAACGCAAAAAATTGGGGTCCCCGAATGTACCAATACGATCAGTACGACCAGACCATCGTCGATGAACGGGTCGCGCAATACGCCGATCAGGTTCGCCGCCGCTTGTCGGGCGAATTGAGCGAAGAGGAGTTCCGTCCGCTGCGTCTGCAGAACGGCCTGTACTACCAGCGCCATGCGTACATGCACCGCATCGCGATTCCCTACGGCAATCTGCGCAGCGACCAGTTGCGCATGCTCGCCACCATCGCGCGCGAGCACGACCGCGGGTACGGCCATTTCTCCACGCGCTCGAACATCCAGTACAACTGGATCAAGCTCGAGGAAACGCCGGAGATTCTGCGCAAGCTCGCGTCGGTGCAGATGCATGCCATTCAGACGTCGGGCAATTGCATCCGCAACATCACCGCCGATCAGTTCGCGGGCGTCGCGCCCGACGAATTCGTCGATCCGCGGCCGTGGGCGGAAATTCTGCGTCAATGGTCGACGTTCCACCCTGAATTCCTGTGGCTGCCGCGCAAGTTCAAGATTGCCGTGTCCGGTTCGCATGAAGACCGTGCCGCCGTGCAGATTCACGACATGGGCGTGTACGTGAAGCGCAACGCGCAGGGCGAACTGGTGGTCGACATTCTGGCGGGTGGCGGTCTGGGCCGCACGCCGATCGTCGGCGCGGTGATTCGCCGCGATCTGCCGTGGCAACACCTGCTGACTTACAGCGAAGCCGTGCTGCGTGTGTACAACCGCTACGGCCGCCGCGACAACATGTACAAGGCGCGTATCAAGATTCTCGTGAAGGCGCTTTCCCCGGAGAAGTTCGCCGCGCAGGTCGAAGAAGAATGGCAGCACCTGAAGGACGGCCCTTCGACGCTCACGCAAGCCGAGCTGGATCGCGTGTCGCAGTACTTCCAGCCGCCGGTGTACGAGAAGCTCGCCGACACGGACGCTTCGTTCGAGAAGCATCTGCTGGAAAACCGCGCGTTCGCGCGCTGGGTCGAGCGCAACGTGCGTCCGCATAAGGTGTCGGGCTACGCGGCGGTCACGCTGTCGCTGAAGAACGGCATTGTCGCGCCCGGCGACGCAACGGACGCGCAAATGGAAGCCGTCGCGGATTGGGCCGACGAGTACTCGTTTGGCGAGATTCGCGTGTCGCACGAACAGAACCTGATTCTCGCGAACGTGAAGAAGTGCGACCTGTTCGCGCTGTGGGAAAAGGCGAAGACGCAAGGCTTTGCGACGCCGAACATCGGGTTGCTGACCGACATCATTGCGTGCCCGGGCGGCGATTTCTGCTCGCTCGCCAATGCGAAGTCGATTCCGATTGCGCTCGCTATTCAGCAGCGCTTCAACGATCTGGACTACGTGTACGACCTCGGCGACGTGTCGCTGAACATCTCCGGCTGCATCAACGCGTGCGGTCATCACCACGTCGGCAACATCGGCATTCTGGGTGTCGATAAGGACGGCTCGGAGTGGTATCAGGTGACGCTCGGCGGCGAGCAGGGCTCGGGCGCGGACGGCGCGCGCCTTGGCCGCGTGATCGGCCCGTCGTTCTCCGCGGAGGAAATGCCGGATGTGATGACGAAGGTGATCGACACGTTCGTGGAAAACCGCGAAGAAGGCGAGCGTTTTATCGACACGTATAACCGCATCGGCATCGCCCCGTTCAAGGAACGCGTGTACGCGTCGCGTCAACCGGCTCACGCGTAAGCGCGCAAAGGAAACACAACAGATGGCTTCTATCATCAAGAATCGCGCGATCGTCAACGACGACTGGACGCTGGTGCGTCCGGCGGAAGACGGCTCGCTGCCCGCCGTGAACGAACTGCCGGCCGGCAAGGTGCTGGTGCCGCTCGCCCTCTGGCAAGCCGCGCGCGACGCGCTCGTCGCTTCGCGCGGCGCCGATGAACTGGGCGTGTGGCTCGCGCCGGACAGCGAACCGGCTGACATTGCGGGCGACCTCGACAAGCTCGCGCTGATTGCCGTGGACTTTCCGGTGTTTCGCGACGGCCGCGGCTACAGCATCGGCCGCTTGCTGCGCGAGCGCTATGGCTACAAGGGCGAACTGCGCGCAATCGGCGACGTGCTGCGCGACCAGGTGCGCCTGATGTTCCGCTGCGGCTTCGATGCCTTTGCCGTGCGCGAGGACAAGGACATCGCCGACGCAATCAAGGCATTCGACGACTTCACGGTGCAGTACCAGGGCGCATTCGACGAACCGTCGCCGCTCTTTCGCCGCCGCGCTCCGCTGTCGGCGTCGTCTGCTTGTGCAAAGGTCTCCGCATGAGCGCCGCTTTGACGCCGTCGCTCACGCCGGAGCTCGCCGCGAAGGTCGAGCGCCTGAACGCACTGCTCGATTCGATCGCCGCGCGCCACGCGAACGTCAAGCTCGCGAGCAGCCTCGCCGCCGAAGACATGCTGCTCACGCACGCCATTCTCTCGCGCGACGTGAAGATCGGCATCTTTTCGTTGAACACGGGCCGCCTGCATGCCGAAACGCTTGGCATGCTCGATCGCGTGAAAGAGCGCTATGGCTACGAGATCAAGCAGTTTCACCCGCAGGCTGCCGCGGTCGACGAATATGTCGCCTCGCATGGCCTGAATGCATTCTATGAAAGCGTCGATCTGCGCAAGCGCTGCTGCGAAATCCGCAAGGTGGAGCCGCTCAATCGTGCGCTGTCGGATGTCAGCGCGTGGGTGACGGGCCAGCGTCGCGAGCAGTCGGTGACGCGTGCGGAACTGCACGAAGAAGAGCACGACGCCGCGCGCAACATCGCGAAGTTCAATCCGCTCACGGACTGGACGGAAGCGGAAGTGTGGGACTACCTGACGGCGTTCGACGTGCCGGTGAATCCGCTGCACGCGCGCGGTTATCCGAGCATTGGCTGCGAGCCCTGCACGCGTGCGGTGCGCCCCGGCGAAGACAGCCGTGCGGGCCGCTGGTGGTGGGAGTCGCGCGATACGAAGGAATGCGGCCTGCACATCACGACCATTACGCCGATTGCGGTGGACCGCAGCGAGAACGCTGCGGCTTGACGCATGGCTGAGTTGTGCGGCGTTGGTAGAAGATTGAAGACTTGCCTTTGCGTCTTCGCGCCGCACATACCGAACTGAATCTCTGAGCTTTCGCGAGCAACCGCTCGACAAGCGAATCAACGAAGGACCCAAACATGAGCACCACGCTCGATTCCACTGTCAACGCTCCGCTTGCCAATACGGCGAACCGGATGGATCACCTCGATTGGCTCGAAGCCGAGTCGATTCACATCCTGCGCGAACTGGTCGCCGAATGCAGCAAGCCCGCGCTGCTGTTTTCGGGCGGCAAGGATTCGGTCGTCGTGCTCGCGCTTGCCATGAAGGCGTTCGGCATCGGCGCGAATCGCAAGACCGTGCTGCCGTTCCCGCTCGTGCATATCGACACGGGTCACAACTACGACGAAGTGATCGACTTCCGCGACCGTCGCGCGAAAGAGATCGGCGCCGAACTGGTGGTCGGCCACGTTGAAGATTCGATCAAGCGCGGCACGGTGCGTCTGCGTCGCGAAACGGATTCGCGCAATGCAGCGCAGGCGGTGACGCTGCTCGAAACCATCGAACAGCACGGCTTTACGGCGCTGATCGGCGGCGCGCGCCGCGACGAAGAAAAAGCCCGCGCGAAAGAACGCATTTTCTCGTTCCGCGACGAGTTCGGCCAATGGGATCCGAAAGCGCAGCGCCCCGAACTGTGGAGCCTGTACAACGCGCGTCTGCATAACGGCGAACATCTGCGTGTGTTCCCGATTTCGAACTGGACCGAGCTCGACGTGTGGCAATACATCGCGCGGGAAAAGCTCGAACTGCCGTCCATTTACTACGCGCACCGCCGCGAGATCGTGCGCCGCAATGGGCTGCTCGTGCCGGTCACGCCGCTTACGCCGATGCGCGAAGGCGAGGTCAGCGAAACGGCTGTGGTGCGTTTCCGCACGGTGGGCGACATCAGCTGCACGTGCCCGGTGGAAAGCGATGCGGACGATCTCGAGAAGATCATCGCCGAAACGGCCGTGACGGAAATCACGGAGCGGGGCGCGACGCGGATGGACGATCAGGTCTCCGAAGCCGCGATGGAGCAGCGCAAGAAGCAAGGTTATTTCTAAGTACGCCGAAAGAGGAACACGAACATCATGAGCAGCATTCACCAACCTGAAGACCTCGGCGTGCTTCGCTTCATCACCGCGGGCAGCGTCGACGACGGCAAGAGCACGCTGATCGGCCGCCTGCTGTACGACAGCAAGGCTGTGCTGTCCGACCAGTTGTCCGCGTTGTCGCGCGCGAAGAACAAGCGCACCGTCGGCGACGAAATCGACCTCGCGCTGTTGACGGACGGTCTCGAAGCCGAACGCGAGCAGGGCATTACGATCGACGTCGCGTATCGCTATTTCGCCACCGCCAAACGCAAGTTCATCATCGCCGATACGCCGGGCCACGAGCAGTACACGCGCAACATGGTGACGGGCGCGTCGACCGCGCATGCGGCGATCATTCTCGTCGACGCGACGCGCGTGACGTTCGTCGACGGCGTCGCGCAACTGTTGCCGCAGACCAAACGTCACAGCGCGATCGTCAAGCTGCTCGGCTTGCAGCATGCGATCGTCGCGATCAACAAGATGGATTTGGTCGATTACAGCGAGACGCGTTTCAACGAAATCCGCGACGCGTATGTCGAACTCGCGCGCCAACTCGGTCTGTCTGACGTGCGCTTCGTGCCGGTGTCGGCGCTGAAGGGCGATAACATCGTGACCGCGAGCGAGCGCATGCCGTGGTACGCGGGCGAGCCGCTCCTCGATCTGCTCGAAGCGCTGCCTGTCGAAGTGGCGACGGGTGAGGCGCTGCGCTTTCCGGTGCAGTGGGTTGCGCGCCAGGACGGCAGCCAGGCCGACGACTTCCGCGGCTACATGGGCCGCGTCGAATCGGGCGAAGTGACGGTGGGCGACACGATCGTCGTGCTGCCGGCCAACCGTGAAGCCACGGTGGCGGAGATCATTGCGCCGGTGGTGGGCGGCACGGCGGCGGTCGACCGCGCATTCGCCGGTCAGACGGTGACGATCCGTCTCGCGGAAGACGTCGACGTGTCGCGCGGCGATACGTTCGTGTTGCGCGAAGCGGCGCCAGAACCGGCGAAGAAGCTCGAAGCCGACCTGTGCTGGTTCGACGACACGCCGCTCTCCACGCAGCGCAAATATCTGCTGAAGCAGACCACGAACACCGTGTTCGCGCGCATCGGTTCGGTCAAGGAAGTGCTCGACGTGCATACGCTGTCGCACTCCACCGAACGCCACGAACTGGCGATGAACGACATCGGCCGTGTGGCGCTGACGCTGCAAAAGCCGCTGGTGTGTGACGTGTATGACTCGCATCAAGGCACGGGCGCATTCGTGCTGATCGACGAGGCGACGCATCACACCGTCGCGGCCGGCATGATCCGCGCGTTTTCCGCGTAAGCGCGGCGAGCGGGCGGCGCTGTCGCGCTGCCCGGTTATCGCGCGCGGCGCGAGCGCACTGAACAACAGGCTTGAGCTAATGGGCAAGGTATACCTGATCGGCGCGGGACCCGGCGCCGCCGACCTGATCACGGTGCGCGGCGCGCGGCTTCTCGCGAGCGCCGACATCGTTCTGCATGACGCGCTCGTCGAGCCGGCCATGCTGGACTACGCGCCGGCGCACGCGCGGCGCATTGCGGTGGGCAAGCGCTGCGGGCAGTTGTCCACGGCGCAGCAGTTCATCAACAAGCAGATCGTCGACGCCGCGCTTGAACACGAGGTCGTGGTGCGCCTGAAGGGAGGCGATCCCATGCTGTTTGGCCGTGCCGACGAGGAAATGCGCGCGTTGGAGGCGGCGGGCATCCCTTATGAGGTGGTGCCTGGCATTACGGCCGCGCTCGCCAGCGCGGCCTCGCTGAAGCGTTCATTGACGTTGCGCGGCGTCTCGCGCAGCGTAGCTTTGGCGACGTTCAGCCGGGCCCCCGGCTCCGACGAAATCCGCGAGCAGGTGAATGCGGATTCGCTCGTGTTCTACATGGGCCGTGACAGCGGGGTGGAGATTGCCCAACAGCTGATCGACGCGGGCAAGCCGCGAGCGACGCCTGTCGCGATTGTCGAGGCTTGCAGCACTGAACGCGAGCGAACGTTGACGTTGACGCTGGAAGCACTCGCTGCTGGCGAAGCGCAGCGGTGGCTGGACGCTTCGCAGCCGAGTTTGCTGATGATCGGCGAGGCTTTTGCGGAGCGGGAAGGGGCGAAGGACGTGGTGAGGTCTGTCGTGGGTGGGGTGTTGGTGGCGGCTTAAAAAACTTCAACCCTGCCGCAAACAATACCCCACGACAGCATCAAGCACAGCCTCATCCTCGCCGACCGCTCCGGCGCAGCGAATCTCCACCGCAGGCAGCGTCTGCCGGCAACGCTCGATCAAATCGGGCAAGTCCTTCCTGATATGCCCGCCTTGCCCAAAAAACACGGGCACGACGGTAATGACATCGCAGCCGTCGGCCGCGAGCTGGCTCACCGCGGTGGGCAAGTCCGGCTCCATCAGCTCAAGAAAAGCCAGACGGACATGCCCGTCGTCGCCGCCCGAGCCGCGCGCTGCGCGCAGCTTCGTGGCCAGCCGCTCGAACGGCTCACGCCACCGCACATCGCGTGCGCCGTGACCAAACAGGATCAATCCATGCGTAGCCATCGCGAGGGCTCCTAATGGCGATCAACCCACTTTAGCCCGACGAGGCCGAGCACCAGATAAACCAGCCCCGGCGTCGCCGCCGTCAAGGGCGCGGGCCACGTGTTCAGCGTGCCGATATGCGAGAACAACGTGTTGAACAACTGGAAGCTCATGCCGAGCATGATCCCGCCGAACACCTTCATGCCGACAACGCCGGCTCGCGTATGCAGATACGCAAAGGGCAGCGAAAGCACCAGCATCACGAACACCGCAAACGGATACAGCAGCTTGCGCCATAGCGCGATTTCATAGCGCTGCGTGTCCTGATGGTTCTCGGTCAAATGCTGGATGTAGCGGAACAGGTTGAACATCGACATGCGATCCGGCGACACCAGCAGCACCGACAGAATCTGCGGCGTCAATTCCGAGCGCAGCGAATATTCAGGCAGCACAACCTGCTTCGCGCGATACACCGGATTCAGCGCGTCGGCGGGCGTGCCGGAAGGCGGGGGTACGTCGATCAATTGCGTGTCCGTCACGCCTGTCAATTGCCAATGACCGGGCGGCTGATAAACGCCGCTCTTAGCAATGCGCACGTTCGAGAGCCGGAATTTCGAGTCGAACTCGTAGATCCGAACGTTGCTGATGGTCGCGTCCGGCCTCAGTTCGCCGACGTTGACAAAGCGCGTGACCTGCTCGCCGTCCGCGCGCGCGGTCAGCGTGTCCTTCACCCACACGCCCGACTGGAAGTTGCTCGACACCGACGATCCCAGCGCCTCGAGCCGCACGCGCTCCGACAACTGATCCGTGTACGGGCCGATCACTTCGCCGATCAGATAGGTGAGAAATACCAGCGGAATGCCGATTTTCAGCAGCGAGCGCAGCGCCTGATTGGTGGCGAGTCCCGACACGCGGAAAATCGTGTACTCCGAATTCGCGGCCATTTGCGCGAACACGTAAATCGCACTGATCAACGCGGCGACGGGAATGATCTCGTAGAAGCGCGACGGCGTTTGCAGCGCGACGCGTAGAACCGCGTACTGGAATTTATAGTTGCCGTGGCCGACCGAGTTCAGTTCGTTGATCAGGTCGAAGAAGAAAAACAGACCCGAGAACGCGAACAGAATGAAAATGAACGTGAGGTAGACCTGACGCGCAAAGTACCTTTCATAGATGCGCATTGGTCACGCTCCCTGCGTACGGCTGAACATGGCGCGCGTGAAGAGCGGCCGGTTGCGCACGCGCAGCCAGAAAATGAACGCGACAATGCCTGCCACGATCACATGCAGGATGACGAGCCCGACGCCGAACGACATCTTCCCTTGCTCGATCCACGACTGCACCACGTTCAGCAGGTTCGAATACGTCAGATAGATCAGCACCGCCATCACGAGATTGATGGTGCGGCTGCGCCGCGGGTTCTGGTGCGCAAGCGGAATGGCCAGCAGCATCAGGTTGATGGCGATGAGCGGCAGCCCCGCGCGCCAGGCGAATTCGGCGAGATTTTCGTTCGTCGGATTGCGCAGCAGCGTCAGTGTGGGCGTGCCCGTGGTAGTGGGCGTGTTGACGACCGGCTGACTTTCGATCTTCACGCCGTAACGCTCGAACTCCATGATGCGGAAATCCGGATGGCCCGGCTCGCCTTCATAACGCCGGCCGTTTTCCAGCACGACGAAGCGGTCGCCGTTCTTGTGCGTCTCCGTGTGGCCGTTCTTCGAGACGACCACGTTGACCTTGCCGTTTTCCGTGCTCGTCACGAATACGTTTTCCACGTGCCCCTGGTCGGGTGACATCTTCTCGATGAAAAACACGCGATGCGTGCTCGCGGATTCGCGGAACTGGCCGGGCGCGAGCAGCGAAACCTCGTCGCGCTGCTGGAAACGCGCGCGAATCAGCTTGCTTTGCTGATTGGACCACGGCCAGCCGACGAACACGAAGAACATGATGAGAATCACGATCGGCGTGGCGAACATGCCGATCGGCTTGATGAATTGCGTGAGACTCACGCCCGAGGACAGCCACACGACCATCTCGGAGTCTTTGTACCAGCGCGTGAGCACGAACAGGATCGACACGAACAGCGTGGCGACGAGCATGATGGCGAGATAGCCGATCACAGTGAGGCCGATCAGGACCAGCACGTCGCGCGGGTCGATTTCGCCTTGCGCCGCGAAGCCGACGATGCGGATCATCATCGTGGTCAGCACGAGCGTGAGCAGAACCATGAACACGGCACCAGCCGTATACGCGAGTTCGCGCTGGAGGGAGCGTTCGAAGATCATTATTGATGACGAGAGGGGGCGCTCTCAGCGACGCGCGGGTTGCTTTCCGTCACGCCTCCGGTGCAGCCGCCGCGGGAAAAATAGCGGATAATTGCGGCTTTCATCCTAAGCCCAGATTTTATCCGAGGACAAGCGCGATGGACTTTAGCATAAAAGCCTGTGATTGGACCAAAGGCTCGACAAACGGTTTCCTCACCGGAAAATCGGATTGCATCGTAATCGGCGTGTTCGAGTCGCAAACGCTCTCGGGCGCGGCACTTGAGATCGACGCGGCCACCAAGGGGCTCCTGACCCGCATCATCAAGGCGGGCGACATGGACGGCAAGGCCGGTACCACGCTGTTCCTGCATGAAGTCTCGGGTATCGGCGCATCGCGCGTGCTGCTCGTCGGCCTCGGCAAACAGGACGCTTTCACTCAGAAAGCCTACGGCGAAGCGGTGCGCGCAGCATGGCGCGCGCTTCTCGCCACCCGGATCGTGCAGGTCACCTTCACGCTGGCGCAACTGCCTATCCTCGAGCGGTCGGCCGACTGGGGCGTGCGCGCCGCGATCCTCGCGTTGCGCGAACTGACCTACAAGTTTACGCAAATGAAGAGCAAGCCGGACAACTCGGCGCGGGCGTTGAAACGCATCGTCTTCAGCGTGAATACCGGCGACGAGAAGGCCGCCAAGCTCGCCGCGAAGCAGGGCGCCGCGCTCGCCAACGGCATGGATCTGACGCGCGACCTCGGCAATCTGCCGAGCAACGTGTGCACGCCCACCTATCTCGCGAACACCGCGAAAAAGCTCGCGAAAGACTGGAAGCTGAAGGTCGAGGTGCTCGGCGAAAAGCAATGCGAAGCGCTGAAGATGGGCTCCTTCCTGTCGGTCACGGCCGGAGCGGTCGAGCCCGCGCAGTTCATCGTGCTGCAGTACCAGGGCGGCGCCGCGAAGGCCGCGCCGGTGGTACTGGTGGGCAAGGGTGTGACGTTCGACACGGGCGGCATTTCGCTCAAGCCGGGCGATGCCATGGATGAAATGAAGTACGACATGTGCGGCGCGGGCTCCGTGCTGGGCACGCTGCGCGCGGTCGCCGAAATGGGCCTGAAGATCAACGTGGTCGGCATCATTCCGGCTGTCGAGAACATGCCCTCGGGCACGGCGACCAAGCCGGGCGACATCGTCACCAGCATGAAGGGGCTGACGATCGAAGTCCTCAACACCGACGCCGAAGGCCGCCTGATTCTGTGCGACGCGCTCACGTACGCCGAGCGCTTCAAGCCGGCCGCGGTGATCGACATTGCCACGCTCACAGGCGCCTGCATCATCGCGCTCGGCCATCACAACAGCGGTCTGTTCTCGAAGGACGACGCGCTTGCGGGCGAGCTGCTCGATGCGTCGCGCGAGGCGTCGGACCCGGCGTGGCGCCTGCCGCTCGACGACGAGTACCAGGAGCAGCTCAAGTCCAACTTCGCGGACATCGCCAATATCGGCGGGCGTCCGGCGGGCAGCGTGACGGCCGCGTGCTTCCTGTCGCGCTTCACCGACGCGTATCCGTGGGCGCACCTCGACATCGCCGGTACGGCCTGGAAGAGCGGCGCGGCGAAGGGGGCGACGGGTCGTCCGGTGCCCTTGCTCGCGCAGTTTCTGATCGACCGGGCCGCGGATGGTCGGGCCGCGGACGGCCGCCTTGCCCCATGACGCATTGCAGTAAGGTCGCGCGCGCCGGAATGTTTGCCCTGTCGGCAAAAAGCGCACAGCGGAGCCGCCGATGACTCGAATCGATTTTCATTCGAACGTCGGCGACTCGCTGCTGTATGCGTGCCGCCTCGCGCGCAAGGCATACCAGGCGGGGCAGCCCACCATCGTCGTCGCGGAGCCGGAGCGGCTGCGCGCGTTCGACGAGCAGTTGTGGACTTTTTCGGCGCTCGACTTCGTGCCGCACTGCATGGCGGGCACGCCGCTCGCTGCACACACGCCGATCGTGCTGGCTGCGAATCTCGACGACGTTCCGCATCACCAGGTGCTGCTCAATCTGGGCGCAAGCGTCCCCGCGCAGTTCGCGCGCTTCGAAAGATTGCTCGAAGTGGTCGGTAACGCACATGACGAGCTCATCGCCGGCCGCGAGCGCTACCGTTTCTATCGCGATCGCGGCTATGCTTTGAACAACTACAAGCAGGGCGGCTAGGCTTTCGTCCTACCTCGCGTTGTGCTTCGCGTTGCGGTCTGACGAGGCGCTCGACGCACACGCGGCCCGCTATTGCTACGACTCAAACACGGAGGGCGCACGTGTCCGATCCCAACGATAACTCGATCCCCATTCTGCAAGAAGTGCTCGTGCCGGGTCACGCGGCACAGCGGCGCGAGCCGCAGAGCGGCGCTGCGCCGGCCACCTCGCCGGCCGCGACTTCCGTCCCATCGGCCACGACTCCTGCTGCTCCGGTCTCACCGGCCGGCGCTCCGGCGTCGACTTCGGCCGCTCCGGCCTCGACTTCCGCTGCTCGTCCGGCTGACACGCCGCTGCGCGCATCCGAGGAGCTTCGTGAGCCCGGTTTGCAAGCGGAGCCCGAGCTCGCGCCGCAGCCGGTGCTGTCGCCGGAAGACACGCTGGCTCCCGAGCCCGTGCTCGCACCGGAGCCCGCTGCGGTTCCCGGTCGGCCTACAATCCATTCCGACGACGCCCACCGCGCAGAGGAAGCCGAGCACGCGCATGACGAGGTGCTCGCGGCATCGGCGGGGGTGTTCGACCGGACCGAGCCGCCGCCGCCGCTCGAAGCCGGCGCCACGGTCCCGCCGGACATCGCGCAGGAAGGCGGCGAGGAGCTGCCTCGCGGCGTGAACGCAGAGCTCATCGCCGGACGTCTACGCGAACGGTTTGCGGGTTTCCTTGCGGGCGACGGACTCACTATCGTCGAAGCGCGCTGCCGCAGCGCCGTCGAGGAGCACACCACGCGGCTCGTCGATCAGATCACGCGCGAAGTCGTATCGACGCTGGAAAAAGAAATGACCGGCTGGGTACGCGAAGCGGTTGAAGCGGAGGTGGCGCGGCGAACCTCCGGCGCGTGATGGTCGCGTATGGATTGCAACCTGGCTGCTTTGGACAGCACAGTTCACGCGCGCCCAGACGCATTCGCGCGGCGCGAGCCCGGCTACTTCAACGTCAACACCCAGCTTGCCAGCGTCGCGGCCTGCTCGGGCGTGAGCTGCGTGTTGGCGGGCATCGGCACCTGGCCCCACACGCCGGTGCTGCCGTCAAGAATCTTGTGCTTCAGGTAGGTGGCGGCGTCCTCGCGGCCCGAGTATTTTGCGGCGACGTCGTGCAGCGCCGGCCCCATGAATGGGCGCGCTACCGAGTGGCAGCTCATGCAGTTCTGCTGTTGTGCAAGCGCGAGCCCGGTCGCCGCTTCCGCATGCGCCGTCGCGCTGACGCCGATGGAAAGGGCGGCGGACACCGCAGCCGCTGCAAGCACCGCATACGACATTGATTTCATTCTGGTCTCCGCCGGTGCAGTTGCCCGACTTGTGGTGCCAGCATTATAAAAGGAAAGGGGCACACGGTTTTTCGTGCGCCCCTTTCGCTTTTACGTAGGCATGGCGGCCGGATCTGTGCAGGTCGCTGCTTGAGAATGCTTCATCAGAGCGCCGCGCCATGCCGCCGCCGTCGCGGAGCTTGTGCAGCCTGCTCCGCCCGAAGCCGCCCGTCGTCAGCCCGTGACCGCGCCCTTGTTGGCGGGTAGCGCGAGAGCCGAGTACTTGGCCAGCACGCCCCGCGTGTAACGCGGCTTCGGTTGTTGCCAGGCGGCGCGGCGGCGCTGCAGTTCGGCGTCGTCGACGTTCAGTTGCAGCAGCAACCGGTGTGCGTCGATGGTGATGGAATCGCCTTCCTGCACGAGGCCGATCGTGCCGCCCACGAACGCTTCCGGCGCGACGTGGCCGACCACCATGCCCCACGTGCCGCCCGAAAAGCGCCCGTCGGTGATGAGACCGACGCTTTCGCCCAGGTCCTTGCCGATGATCGCCGATGTCGGCGCGAGCATTTCCGGCATGCCCGGACCGCCCTTCGGCCCGAGGTAGCGCAACACGACGACGTCGCCGGCGACGATTTTGTCCGCCAGAATCGCTTCGAGCGCGCTTTGCTCGTCGTCGAATACGCGCGCCGGGCCGGTGATCACCGGGTTCTTCAGACCGGTGATTTTCGCGACCGCGCCGTCTTCCGCCAGATTGCCCTTCAGGATCGCGAGGTGGCCTTCCTTGTACAGCGCCTGTTCGATCGGAAAAATCACCTGCTGGTCCGCGCGCGGCTTGGCCGGCACGTCTTTGAGTTCCTCGGCGAGCGTCTTGCCGGTGATGGTGATGCAGTCGCCGTGCAAAAGCCCCGCGTCGAGCAGAATCTTCATGACCTGAGGAATGCCGCCGGCCTTGTGCAGATCCGTCGCGACGTACTGGCCCGACGGCTTCAGGTTGCAGATGACCGGCACCTTCTTGCGCATGCGCTCGAAGTCCTCGATGGTCCATTCCACTTCCGCGGCGTGGGCGATCGCCAGATAGTGCAGCACGGCGTTGGTCGAGCCGCCCGTCGCCATGATCAGCGCCACGGCGTTTTCAATCGATTTCTTCGTGATGATGTCGCGCGGCTTGAGGTCTTTCTTGACCGCTTCGACGAGCACCCGCGCCGATTCGGCGGCGGAGTCGACTTTTTCCTGGTCGGGGTTCGCCATCGTCGACGAGTACAGCAGCGACATGCCGAGCGCCTCGAACGACGAGCTCATCGTGTTGGCCGTGTACATGCCGCCGCACGAACCCGTGGACGGGCACGCGTTTCTTTCGACCCCTTCGAAATCTTCCTGCGACATGCGGCCCGCCGTGAATTCGCCGACCGCCTCGAACGACGACACGATGGTCAGGTCGGTGCCCTTCCAGTTGCCCGGACGGATCGTGCCCCCGTACACGTAGATGCCGGGCACGTTCATGCGCGCGAGGCCGATCATGCCGCCGGGCATGTTCTTGTCGCAGCCGCCTATCACGACGACGCCGTCCATCCACTGGCCTTGCACGCAGGTCTCGATGCAGTCGGCGATCACTTCGCGCGACACCAGCGAGTACTTCATGCCCTCGGTGCCCATCGACATGCCGTCGGAGATGGTCGGCGTGCCGAAGGTCTGCGGATTCGCGTCCGCGCCCTTGACCGCGGCGACGGCCGCGTCGGCCAGACGCTGCAGGCCGGCGTTGCACGGCGTGATTGTCGAGTGGCCATTTGCAATGCCGATCATCGGCTTGTCGAAGTCTTCCTTCTGATAGCCAAGCGCGTAGTACATCGAGCGGTTCGGCGAACGGGCCACGCCCTGCGTGATGTTCTTCGAACGACGGTTGTAAGGCATGGGGAGCTCCAGTCTGTTTGTTTTGCTGGTCGGTCCAGTGTAGTTCGGACGCGTCGGCCCAGAATGCTATTTTGCGATATGCGTGTCCAATATATTATTGATGGCCGATTAGGTCGTAAAATGTATTAATCATGCTGCCAGCCGTTCCCGACCTGCGTCAGTTGCGCTATTTCGTGACCGTCGCCGAAGAAAAGCACTTCGGCCGCGCGGCCGCGCGCCTGTCGATGACGCAGCCGCCGCTGTCGCAGGCGATTCGCGCGCTGGAGGAGACGCTCGGCGTCGAACTGTTCGCGCGCACCAAGCGCTCGGTGGAGCTGACGCGCGTCGGCGCCGACCTGTTGCCTGAAGTGCAGCGCCTGCTGGCGGGCGCGGAAGGCCTGCGGCCGCTCGCGCAGTCTCTCGCGCGCGGCGAGGCGGGCGTGCTGTCGCTCGCATTCGTGTCGACGGCTGACTATGGCTTGCTGCCGCGCCTGTTGCGCGACTTCGGCGCGCGTCATCCGCGGGTGCGGCTCGAACTAACGGAGGCCACGAGCGACGTGCAGGTGGACGAACTCATGGCCGGGCGCATCGACGCGGGGCTCGTCATCGCGCCGCTGCCGTTGCGGCATGCCACGCAGTTGTCGTGGTTGCCGATCGAGCGCGAACCGCTCGTCATTGCAATGTCGACCGAGACGGCGGCGCGCGTGGCGGCGGCCGCGGGCAGTGCCGGCGATCCGCGCGCGGAATGGCTCGACGCGCCGGTCAGCCTGCGGGAAGTGGCCGATGCGCCGCTCGTCGTCTTCCCAAGACGTTTGGCGCCGGGCTTTTATGACATCATTATGGATTGCTACGGCGTGGCGGGGCTCGCGCCGCGGGTCGGTCAGGAGGCGATACAGATGCAGACCATCGTGAGTCTCGTGTCGGCCGGCATGGGTGTCGCACTGGTGCCGCAATCGCTGCGTAACCTGCGCCGCACGGGTGTTGTGTACCGGCCGCTGTCGGAGTCCGTGCCGGCTATCGAGACAGGTCTCGTCTGGCGCAGCGCTGAGGTGAGTCCGGTGCTCGCGGGCTTCATCGACATCGTGCGGGCTCATGCTGCGGCTGTGGTGGCGCAGCCGGCTACGTCCGAGCCCGCGGGGCAGCCGACGGCGTCCCATGTCGCGGCGCAGCCAGACAGGCCCGAAAATTAGCGCGGCGGCCGCGAACGCATTACGCGCTGAGCCGTCCAACGCAGGCTGCGCGCGCCGCCCGTCGTCATACAAACAAGCTTCTGAACCCGAACTGCCCATAACAACACGATGCTCATTCACCCGAACTTCGACCCCGTCGCCATTCACCTGGGGCCGCTTGCCGTGCGCTGGTATGGACTGATGTACCTCGTCGCGTTCATCGCGGCGATTGTCGTCGGCCGGCTCCGGTTGCGTTTGCCGTACGTCGCGGCCCAAGGCTGGACGGCCAAAGACATCGACGACATGCTGTTTTACGGCGTGCTCGGCACGATTCTCGGCGGCCGGCTCGGCTATGTGCTGTTCTACAAGGCCAGCTTTTACTTTGCGCATCCGCTCGATATCTTCAAGGTCTGGGAAGGCGGCATGTCGTTTCACGGCGGCTTTCTCGGCGTCACGTTCGCGATGATGCTGTTTGCGTATCAGCGCAAGCGCTCGTGGCTGCAGGTCACAGACTTCGTCGCGCCGATGGTGCCGACTGGCCTCGCGGCGGGGCGGCTCGGCAACTTCATCAACGGGGAGTTGTGGGGGCGCGTGACGGATCCGTCCGCGCCGTGGGCCATGCTCTTTCCCGGCGCCGCGCCCGACGACGCCGCGTGGCTCTCCGCGCATCCGCAACTGGCCGCGCAATGGCATCTGAACGAAGTGTTCGCGCAATATCACATGCTGCCGCGTCATCCTTCGGAGTTGTATGAGATCGCGCTCGAAGGCGTCGCACTCTTCTTCGTGCTGTTTTTCTTCTCGCGCAAACCGAAGCCGCTCGGCGCGATTTCCGCGGTCTTCCTGATCGGCTATGGCCTCGCGCGCTTCACGGTCGAATTCGCACGCGAGCCCGATGACTTTCTCGGACTGCTCGCGATGGGCCTCTCGATGGGTCAATGGCTCTCGCTGCCGATGATCCTCGGGGGCATTGCCATGCTCGTGTGGTCGTATCGCCGTGGCCGCAGCGAAACCGCGCACGCGTTGCCGTAACGCGCGGCGCGTTACGCGCGCAAGCGATTGACAGCAAAACGCCACCGCATGAACTGCATGCGGTGGCGTTTTCGTTGAGTGCTACAACCCGGCGGGGTGGCCGCGCGCTACTTCATTTGCACCGAGCCCGACACGTTGACCGTCACCGTCGACGTGCCGCCTTCTATCGACACCGGCGCCGCCATCTTCGCGTCGGCGCCCATGGCGCGCGCGCTCATCATCATGACGGGCCGCGGCATCACGCCGTTGTGCCCGACGTTGACCTCGCGAATCGAATAGCCGCTGTAGCCGAAAGCCTGCGCGGACGACGCCGCCTGCTCGCGGAACGAGTGGATCGCCTCGCCGGTCAGCTTCTGCTCGGCGGCGCGCTGCGCTGCGGGCGACAGCGAGAACTGGACGTTGCCCACCTGCATGATGGAAGCCATTTGCCCCGCGAGCTTCGACGCCGCCGCGAAGTCGTGCGACTCCAGCACGATTTCCGTGCGGCCGCGCCACGCGGAGATGCGCCCGTCGCGGTCGGTGGACGGATAGATCGAGAACGAACCCGTGCGCGCGGTCACGCCGCTCACGCCCTTCGCTTTTTGCAGCGCGGAATCCGCGCGCTGATTCAGCGTTGAGGTCAGCGCCGACGGATCGCTCGCCTCCTGCTCGTAGAACAGCGTAATGTCCACGACGTCTTGCGGTACCTCCGCGCTCGCCTGCGCATTCAGCGACAGCACGCCGGCCGGTTGATAGGGCGCGACGCTCTGCGCGCGCGCGACGGCGGGCGAGAGCACGAGCGCAGCAGGTGCGGCGCAGACAAGCGCGAAAGCGAGTGCACGTGCGGTGTGTTTGGTCATTGTTGGACTCCTTGCTTGAACACGATGGCGCGCGAAAAACGGGAGAGGTTCGCGAGAACTACGCGAGAACTACGCGAGAACTACGCGAGAACTACGCGAGAACTACGCGAGAACTACGCGAGAACTACGCGAGACCCCCGCGCGATGCAACGGCGGCGCAGCGTTGCCCGAGCCGTTTGCGAGTCCGTTAGGCGCCTGTAACCTGAGCTTGGTTCCCTAATTTAACGTTGCTGCAACCTTTGCTCACAACGTCGCCCGCGTCCAATCGCAGGAGCGCCGAGGCACTGCCAGGAACCCGGCGAGTTCAAACAAGCCGCTTCGTGATGAAGCGCCACTCCGCTTCGGTCACAGGCGTGATCGACAAGCGGTTGCCTCGTGCCAGCACGCGCATGTCTTTCAACTCGTCGTGTTCGCGCAAGGCCGCGAGCGGAATCAGCGGAATCTTCTTCTTGAACACGACGTCGACGAGCAGCCAGCGCGGCGTTTCCTGCGAGGACTTGGGGTCGTAATACGGACTCTTGCTGTCGAACTGCGTGGGGTCCGGATATGCCGTGGACGCGACCTCCGCGAGCCCTGCGATTCCGGGCTCCGGACAACTCGAGTGATAGAACAGCACGCCGTCACCGATCTGCATGGCATCGCGCATGAAGTTGCGCGCCTGATAGTTGCGCACGCCGGTCCAGGGCAGCGTGCGGTGCGGGGCGTTGGCGAGATGGTCGATGCTTGCTTCGTCCGGTTCGGACTTCATTAGCCAGTAGCGCATGAATCGAATTGAACGTTGAACGTTAAGGGTTTGAAGAAGCAGGGGAAACCGCTGCAACATACAACTGCAAAACGCAGCCGCGAGACAGACATGCAAAACCGAGACGCAGAACGCGACGCACAAACAAAAACGGCACCGGACGCAAGTCCGATGCCGTTCCAAATAAGGTCCCCGCCTTAGCCGCTAGGCCGGCATCCTGAACCGGGGGTTCAGAATTGGTCGCAGTTAGCAGCACTTCGGGTACATCAGACAGAGTGACGCGCACGCCCGTGCTACAAATTTCCGCAACCGTGCACATGGCATTGGTTCAAGGAATATATGACCTTGGCGAACCAGGCAGGGAAGCTAAACCGATGAAACTAAAACGACTGAATTCAAACGTTTGCGATGCGTGGTTCGTGCATGCTTCACGAACGCTGCGCTTGCGCGCTTTCGCCTGAATTCCCGACCGGTCGCAAGACCGGTCAGCAGTACTGCACCCACTCCAGCACTACTTGCAACCACTGGTTACTGCACGCTGTACTGCGCGATGACAGTGCCCAGTTGTTCGTTCATTTGATGCATTGTACGCCGGATTTCCTCAGCAGGAAATGCTTCTCCGTGACGCACGCTTTGTTGCAGCTTAAGCAGTTCGGATGCCAGCGACAGCGCAGCCATGACGGCAATGCGATCCGTGCCGCGCACATTGCTGTTATTGCGGATCTTCGACATTTCGGCGTCGACTCGCGCGACTGCCTCGAGCAGCGCGCCTTCCGTTTCCGGCGAGCAGGCGAGACGATAGGGCACGCCGAGAATCGATACTTCGATCTGCTTGGTGGTCATGCATTTTCTCCGTGGCGAGTGGCGTCGCTCTCCGCTTCCACTTCATGCTGAGCGGGCTCGAGCAGATCGAGCTGGTTGTCCGGCTCGTGATGCGCGCGCGCACGCGGCAATTTCTCGAGGATCGCGTTCAGACGCACCTGAGCGTCGTCGATCTTGGCCGACAGCGCGTCGCGCTCGGCCTCCAGTGCATCGCGTTCCTCGCGCAGCAGTGCAAGTTCCGTGCGCGTGGCTTCGGCTTCGGCGCGCGATTGGGCGAGTTGCTCTTCGAGCGCGACGCGCGCTTCATTGTGGCGCTGGCTGATCGCGATCAGCTTGCCGATATTCTGTGAGAGTGTTTCGAGTTCGGTGAGCATGTGCTGCGTCCTCTAAAGACATCGCATTTTAGCGCGGAATGTCGCACGTTCCGACAATTGTCTCGTTTCGAGACGTAACAACACCGCTTTTTGCAGGCTTTTTTCAACTGAAGAAGAAAAACTACTCCCGTGCCGGCGTGTGCGTCGGACAATAGCTCGACCCTGTCGGAATCGAACGCACGCGCGGCTCGCATTCTTGACTCGCTCAGAGGGCGCTCATACACTGGCCGCACTCTGGTGCCCGCGCGCATTCACCGTGCGCGCAGTTAAACGGGAAGCAGGGCGCGCGGTTCATCTGAACGCGCCAACCTGCGCTGCCCCCGCAACGGTAAGCGACCGCATTCGCGTGCTCGTATTGCAGTTCAATACTGCAGATGCAGCAGAGCAGTTCGCGCTTTGCAGTTCGATCCCCATCGCGTGTTCCGGTTCAACGCCGGTTCAACTCGCGAGTGTGCCACTGCGCGTCACGCGTGGGAAGGCGGGATTGAAGGTCGCCAGCCCGGATACCGGCCAGAGGGAGGGGCGCGAAGCGCGAATGTCAAAAGCGCACGCACCCCGTTACGCGAAGGCCTGCGGGGAAGCGGGCCGCGCATGCCATCCACGGGAAATCTCATTCCATGTTGTCCCCCATCGCCCGCGCGGTGTTGCTCGCTTCTGCAGGGCTGCCGCATGTCGCGCATGCGCAGGCCGCCGCGCCTGCAAGCGCCGACTCTTCGTTCACTGTTTTATCGCCGGTCGTCGTGACGGCCGAGCGCGGTCCGCAAGCGCTCGCCGACACGATCCCGCAAACGTCGCTCTTCGATCAGCAGGACCTTGCCGACACCACCGCGACGGATCTGCCCGGCCTGCTGCAACTCGCGCCCGGCGCGCAAATCTCGCGCACGGGTGGGCCGGGTTCGACGGCGAGCCTCTATTTGCGCGGCGCGTCGTCGACGCAATCGCTGGTTCTGATCGACGGTGTGCGTGTCGATTCGGTGAGTCTCGGCGCCGCGCAAATCGCGCAGATTCCGCTCGACCAGATCGATCACGTCGAGGTCGTGAACGGCAACGTGTCCGCGCTGTATGGTTCGGGTGCGATTGGCGGCGTGGTCCAGGTGTTCACGAAAGACGGCGGCGAGCATCCGCCGCGCTTCAATTTCTCCGTGGGCTATGGCAGCTATCACACGCAGACGCAGCAAATCGGCGCGAACGGCGCATTGGATAAAGACGGCCGCACGACCTTCAGCATCTCGCTTGCGCGCTCGAAAGACGACGGCTTTTCCGCGCTCAATCCGCGCGAGGCGCCCAATGCGAATCCCAACGCGAACGGCTATCTGAACGAGAGTATCTCGGCGTCGTTGCGTCACAAGTTCGGCGACAAATGGGACGCGGGCGTCAGCTATTTCCAGTCGAACGGCAACAACAGCTACGACAACGCATATGGCGCGCCGGCCGATCTGAACAACCTGTACACGAAGGTGCGTCAGGTGTCCGCGTTTGCGAACGGCAAGCTGACCGACTGGTGGACCACGCACTTCATCGTCTCCGAAGGCGACGACCGCAGCGTGTCGAACACCAACGGCCTCTACAGCGGCCGATTCGATACCGGCAATCGCCAGTACACCTGGCAGAACGATTTCGCGCTTGCCGCGCAGCAGAAGTTACGCGTCGGCTACGAGCATCTGGATCAGAGCCTCGATTCCGATACGTTCGCCGCGCCCACCCGTCGCGTGGATTCGGGTTTTGCAGGCTACACGGCGCGCTTTGGACGCCACCAGGTCCAGGCGAACGTGCGGCGCGACCAGTACTCGGATTTCGGCGGGGCGAACAGTTACTATCTCGGCTACGGCTTCGACATCACGTCGCACTGGAAGGTGAGCGCAAGCTACTCGGATTCGTTTCGCGCGCCGAGCTTCGACGATCTGTACTATCCGTTAAGCGGCAATCCGTCCATCCAGCCCGAGCGCAGCCACTCGGTGGAAGCGGCGCTGCAGTACGCGTCGAATGCGCTGGGCGTGATGCGTTTGAGCGCTTTCCAGACGCGCTATTCGAACCTGATCGACTATCAGCAGGTTACGCCGGGCATCTACCTGGCCGAGAACGTGGGGCATGCGAAAGTGCAGGGGCTCGAAGGATCGTGGAGCGGACATGTGGGCAAGACGGACGTGCGCGCGTCGCTGACGCTGCAAAATCCCGTCGACCTCGACAACGACGTAGATCTCGTGCGGCGTGCGCGGCGTTTTGCGTCGCTCGCCGTGAATCGCAGCATCGCAGGGTGGCGCGTGGGCGGCGAGTGGATCGTGAGCGGCCCGCGCGAAGACAGCAGCGGCAAGCTGGGCGGCTACGGCATCGTGAATCTGTCCGCGCGCTACAACATCACGAAGGCCTGGTACGTCGCCGCGCAAATCCAGAATCTGTTGAACAAGGACTATGAAACGGCCTACTCGTATAACTCGCCGCGGCGCGGTGCGTATGTCACGGTCGGCTGGCAGCAGCAGTAGGCCGTGCACCCTGCCGGGCGCGCGCCGATGAACCGTCATCCCGGTTCGCTGCCCGCCACGCTCCAGCCGATGAGCGCGAAGCGCGCCGCCGCCATCTGGCTCGTGCTCGCGTTCGCCGCGCTGGTCGTGCTGATGGCGTCGCTCGCCTTGGGCAGCGTGGCGCTCGCGCCGTCGAGCGTGATCGAGGCGCTGGCGCCGCTGCATGCGTCTTCGCCGCACGCGGCGTCTGCGGATCTCGCCGGCGAGATCGTGCGCACGCTGCGTCTGCCGCGCGCATTGGCCGGCTTCGCATGCGGCGCATTGCTCGCGATAGCGGGCGCGCTGCTGCAAGTGCTGTTGCGCAATCCGCTCGCGGAGCCCTATGTGTTGGGTGTCTCCGGTGGCGCCGCCAGCTTCGCGCTCGTCGCGATGATCGCCGGCTGCGCGTGGTGGCTCGTCGATGCGTTCGCGTTCGCGGGCGCGTTCGTGTCGATCCTTCTCGTGCTCGGACTTGCACGCCACGAATTGTGGCGCGGCGAACCGCAGGACACGTCGCCGCGTTTGCTGCTGACGGGCGCGGTGATCGCCGCCGGCTGGGGCGCGCTGATCACGCTGCTGCTGAATCTCGCGCCCGACAATCGTCTGCGCGGCATGCTGTTCTGGCTCACCGGCGACCTCAACGGCAACGCGATGCCATGGACCGCGCTTGCCGCGCTCGTCGTCGTGCTGATTGCGATCGTGCCGGTGGCGCCGCGGCTGAATGTGCTTTTACGAGGCGACGCGGTCGCGCAGGCGCTCGGCGTCGCGGTCATGCCGCTGCGGCTGCGCGTCTACCTCGCAGCCTCGCTCGCCGCGGCGGCGGCCGTGACGACGGCGGGCACCATCGGCTTTGTCGGGCTCGTCGTGCCGCATATGCTGCGGCTCGCGTTCGGCAACGATCAACGCATGCTGCTGCCCGCCGCGGCGCTCGGCGGCGGCGTCGCGGTCATGGGCGCCGACCTGATCGCGCGCCTCGTCATCGCGCCTGCGCAATTGCCGGTTGGCGTCATCACGTCGATCGTCGGCGTGCCCGTGTTCCTGTGGATGCTGCTGCGCACCCGCCGATGATGCACGCCTCCAACCTCGCCCAACCCTCGCTCAGCGCCCAGCGCGTGACCTTGCGCGCCGGCGCCCGGACCTTGCTCGACGCCTTCACGCATACCTTCTATCCGGGCGAAATCTGGTGCGTGGCCGGTCCGAACGGCGCGGGCAAAACGACGCTCCTGTCGACGCTCGCGGGTTTGAGACAACCCGCGGCGGGGCACGTCGAACTCGACGGCGTGGGCCTTGCCGACTGGCACGGCCAGCCACTCGCACAGCGTCGCGCGCTCATGCCGCAAAGCGCGCCGGACACCTTCAGCGCAAGTGTGCTTGACGTCGTCATGCTCAACCGCTTTCCGCATCTGACCGGCTGGGGCTGGGAGCGTGAGGTCGATCGCGAGGCCGCGCGCGCGGCGCTCGATGTGCTCGGCCTCAGCGATCTGGCGGCGCGCGACGTGTTGTCGCTCTCCGGCGGCGAACGCCAGCGCGTGGCGCTCGCGGCCGTGTTGTGCCAGGCGGCGCCGCTCTTGCTGCTCGACGAACCGCTTGCGCATCTGGACCTGCATCATCAGATACAGTGCCTGGAAGTACTCCACGAATGGACGCGCGAGGCGGGACGCACGGTCCTCTTTTCATGTCACGACCTGAATCTGGCGCGCCGCTTTGCGACGCACGCGTTGCTGCTCGACGGCGAGGGCGCCGCCTATGCCGGCCCCGTGCGGGACGTACTCACACCCGCATTGACGAGCCGCGTATTCGGCTATCCGCTCGTCCTGATCCGCGAGGGCGACCACGAGGCGCTCATTCCCGCAGCGCGTTCGCGTCACGAATCGCTTTCGGTTCATGACACACCGGCACGCGGATAAAACAGAACACAACATCATCTATTTGCAGGCACTCATGACATTCACGACTGGCTTGTCCGCGTTGCCCGAAGTTGAACCGCTCGATCAAAGCTTGCGCGGCGAACTTCAGCACATCATCGATACGAAGACGAAGCCGCCCGGCAGTCTCGGTCAGCTCGAAACGCTCGCGCGTCAAATGGGCCTGATCCAGCGCAGCACGCGTCCCGCGGTAGAACGGCCGGTGCTGATCGTGTTCGCGGGCGATCACGGTATTGCCGCCGAAGGCGTGAGCCCTTATCCGCAAGCGGTGACCGCGCAGATGGTCGCGAATTTCCTCGCGGGCGGCGCGGCGGTCAATGCCTTCAGCCGCGTCGCGGACATCGAACTCGAAGTGGTGAATGCGGGCATTGCGACGCCGCTGCCGCGCACCGACGGGCTCGTCGACATCTCCGTTGCGGCGGGCACGCGCAACTTCGCGCACGAACCGGCGATGACGCACGACGAGGCGCTGACCGCCATGCAAGCGGGCGCCGCGCGCGTGCGGCATCACGCGGCGCTCGGCAGCAATGTGATCGGTTTCGGCGAGATGGGCATCGCGAATACGTCGGCGGCGGCGTGTCTGATGAGCCGCCTGTGCGGCGTGCCGATCGACGAGTGCGTGGGCCGCGGCACCGGTCTCGACGACGCCGGGCTCGCAAAAAAGCGCGCTGTGCTGGCCGCGGCGCTCGCGCATCACGACGCGTGTCATGCCGCATTCGATGTGCTCGCAACCTTCGGCGGCTTTGAAATCGCCATGATGGCCGGCGCGTATCTCGCGGCTGCGCACGCGCGGATGACGATCGTCGTGGACGGCTTCATCGCCAGTTCGGCGCTGCTGGTTGCCGACGCGATCGCACCTCACGTGCGCGAATACTGCGTGTTTGCGCATGCATCCGACGAAGCGGGGCACCGGCGCATGCTCGCGCATTTCGGCGCGAAGCCGCTGCTGTCGCTCGACATGCGGCTCGGCGAAGGCACCGGCGCGGCGCTCGCCGTGCCGCTGCTGCGCGCGGCCTGCGCGTTCATCAACGAGATGGCGAGCTTCGAATCGGCTGGCGTCGCGAATCGCGAAGCCTGAGCGACGCGCGCCGACTTTTTCCCACATCATGCACGCGACGACGCACTCATGAACCCGCTGGCGGAATTGCGCTACTTCTTCACGGCGCTTGGCTATTTCACGCGTGTGCCCGTGCCGCGCTGGGTCGGCTACGAACCGCATTATCTGAATGCGGCGGCGCGTTATTTTCCGCTCGTCGGCGTGTTGATCGGCGGCGTCAGTGCACTGGTCTACCTTGCGGCGCTGCGCGTGTTTCCGGCGGGCGTCGCGGTGTTGCTGTCGATGGCGTCGTCGCTGTTGATCACCGGCGCGTTTCATGAAGACGGTCTGGCCGATTGCGTCGATGCGTTCGGTGGCGCCTATACGCGCGACGACGTGTTGCGCATCATGCATGACTCGCGGATCGGCGCATTTGGCGCAATGGCGCTCATCGTTGCGCTCGCGCTCAAGTGGCAAACGCTCGCCGCGTTGCCGCCGCTGCGCGCCGCCAGTCTGATGATCGCGGCCCATGCAGCAAGCCGCGCGGGCGCAATCAGCTACCTCGCGACGCACGACTACGTGCGCGCCGAAGGCAAGGCGAAGCCGGTTGCGCAGCGTCTGAGCGCCCCAGCGCTCCTGTGTGCGGCGATTTTCGGATTGCCGTGGCTGTTATGGCCGGACGGTCCGCGTGGGCTCTTCATGGCCGACTGGCGTTTTGCCGGCGCGGCGCTTGCGCTGCTGCTCGTGCTGCGCTTTGCAATGGGCCGCTATTTCACGAGGCGCATAGGCGGCTACACCGGCGACTGCCTTGGCCTGGCGCAGCAGATTTTCGAACTGGGCATCTACCTCGTGGGGCTCGCATGGATATCGTTCTGATTCGCCATCCCGCCGTCGCGCTCGACGCGGGTGTTTGCTACGGCCACAGCGACGTGGCGCTCGCCGAGGCCGCCGACGTGTCGTCGGCCGCGCTCGCGCTGCGGCTGGCGGCCTTGCAGGTCCCCGCGCCGCGCGTCGTCATGTCGAGTCCGCTGACGCGCTGCTCCGCGCTCGCCGTCGAAATGGCGAACGATTTCGGCTGCGCGTTGAGCCACGACGATCGGTTAAAGGAAATGAATTTCGGCGCTTGGGAAGAGCGCCGCTGGGACGCGATCGATCGCGAACTGCTCGACGACTGGGCTGCGAATTTCGAACACGCGCGAGCGCATGGCGGCGAGAGCGTCGCGCAGTTCGTCATGCGCGTGCGCGCATGGTTCGATGCGTACACGCAGACTCGCGAACTCTCGCCCGCGTATGTGGTTACGCATGCGGGCGTGATGCGCGCAATTGCGTCACTGGCGCTCGATCTGCCGCTCGAACGCTGCTTGCGCTGGTCGCTCGAGACGGGTGGCATGGTCTGGCTGCGCCGCGGCGCCGAAGGACAGCTGTGGTCGCTCGTGAAATGGAATGCGTGAGCGCGGGCGCGCTTTGTGCGCTTTGCCGCGGCTGAGTCACGAGTGACGCTCTTGACTCACGCTCCTAAGTCACGCTCCTAAGTCACGCTCCTAAGTCACGCTCCTGACTCACGCTCCTAAGTCACGCTCCTAAGTCATGCTCCTGAGTCACGCCCCTAAGTCCAGCTTAGGTCGCGGGCCTGAGTCGCGCGCCTGGGTCACGCGCCCGAGTCACTGAGCGTTCGGCTTTCTGCGCGAGCGCGCGAGTTCCAGGTCCTCGCACATCTGCTTCGCGCCTTGCACGATGCGCGGCGAGGGCCGGTTGATGAGATCGCCGTCGATGGCAAACAGGTTGTTATCGGCCACCGCCAATAGACGCGGCCACGCGCGCCATACGCCGAGCTGCGGCAACGTGGTGTCCGGTTTCGTCGCGCCGGGCGCCGCCGTGACGATGGCTTCGGGATTCGCGGCGAGCACCGCTTCCGTCGACACCGTCGGCACGAGCGGTTGCAGCGCGGCGAACACGTTGCGCCCGCCGCATAGCTCGATCACGTCGCTGACCATGTGCTCGCCGTTGAGCGTCATCAACGGCTGATCCCACACCTGATAGAACACGCTCACGGCCGGCCGTTTCGCGTACTGCGCACGCAGGTTCGCGACGTCGCGGCGATACGCGGCGGCCGCCGGATCCGCGGTGGACGACGTGCCGAGCAACTGGCCGAGCTTCGTCAGCGAGACGGCAATATCGTCCAGGCGATGCGGCTCGCTGAAGAACAACGGTATGTGCAGTTCGCGCAGACGTTCGAGTTGACGTTGTGCATTGCCATGCCGCCACACCACGATCAGATCGGGTTTCAACGCGACGATGCGTTCGAGATCGAGCGACTTGTTGTCGCCGACGCGCGGCAGCTGTTTCGCCTCGGGCGGATAGTCGCTATAGGACACGGCGCCCACCATCTTCGATGCGCCGCCGGCCGCGTACAGCAGTTCGGTCACGTGCGGCGCGAGGCTGATCACGCGCTGGGCCGCGGCGGGGAGCGTCACGGCGGCGCCTGTGTCGTCGGTCACGGTGATGCCGGCGCGCGCCGGCAAGGTCACGGCAATGAGGCCGGCAGCGAGGGCGAGGCGCATGAAGCGCGCGGATGAAGTCATCGGGGCCTGACGTCGAGTGTTTGCGTTGAGCGTTTCAGTGAGCGCTGCGAGGCGCGGCCGTTTTGCGCGGTGATCCACGGATCAGCGTGCTCCCGCCGCGTCGATCGTTTCCATCGCGGCACGCAAGCTGTCTTGCAGACGCGCCCATTCCGCCTCGCTTTCTGGCAACCCAAAACGCACGCTGCTC
Organism: Paraburkholderia phenoliruptrix; assembly: GCF_047325075.1. Classification (NCBI taxonomy): domain Bacteria; kingdom Pseudomonadati; phylum Pseudomonadota; class Betaproteobacteria; order Burkholderiales; family Burkholderiaceae; genus Paraburkholderia; species Paraburkholderia phenoliruptrix. The sequence goes on along the minus strand of NZ_CP168531.1, from coordinate 3,564,733 downwards.
GTGGCGGCGAAAAGCCGCGTCCACACACCGCGTGTGGCCAGCGCTTCATGCAGGGCGGCGGCGCGCGCGTCGTCGGTCCATGCGAAAAGCGGCGTGGCGCGTGGGCGAATGCCGTGGGCCTGCAGCAGCGCGACGAGGCGCGCGCTGTCCGCGGCGAGCCGCGAGCGCATCTGCTGCTGCCAGGCGTGATCCGCGAATGCCGCTTTGACGGCATGCCGCGCCGGGCCGCTGACGGTCCATGCGCCCAGCGTGAGCCGCAAGCTTTGCAGCACGGCGGGCGATGCCAGCACGAAACCGGCGCGCACGCCCGCAAGGCCGAAGAACTTGCCCGGCGAACGCAGCACGATGAGACCTTCGCGGTTCGTGTGGGCTGCAAGCGAAGCGGCGGGCACGGTGTCGACGAAGGCTTCGTCGACAAGCAGCGTGCCGCCGCGCTCGCTCAGTTGCGCATGCCACGCAAGCAGCTTTGCCGCGCTCAGGTGCTCGGCGGTCGGATTATTCGGATTCACAACGATTACATGCGTGAGCGCCTCGGGCAGGACGTCCCACGAAATGTCGAGCGCTACGACGCGATGCCCGGCACGTTCGAATGCCGGCGCGTATTCGCTGTACGTGAGCGGCGCGATGCCGACTTGCGCGCGCGGCAGCAAGGCCGGCAGCGCACGGATGGCCGCCTGGCTTCCTGCCACGGGCAACACGTGCGCCGCATCGGGCGCGCCGTAATAGCGCGCGGCGCAGTCCGCGAGGCCGTCGCCTTCGTCGGGCAGACGGCGCCACGCATCGGCGGGGACGGGCGGCACCGGATAGCCGTGCGGATTGATGCCTGTCGACAGGTCCAGCCAGTCTTCGTACGGGATGCGATAGCGCGCGGCCGCTTCGTGCAGGTTGCCGCCGTGCGCGATTGAAGCGAGAGGCGGGGCGTGAGACGGGGCGTGAGGCGACGCGTCGGCCGATGCAGACGAGGCCGTCGCGGGCGAGCCCTGCTGAGGGTCCGTATGGCGAAGTGAATCCGGCACGGCGCTTCGCTCAGACATGCAGCGGCACGCTCAGCAAGGCCAGCACGATCAGTACCGCAAGCCACAGAATGACGGTGCGCTCGACCAGCATCAGCGCGGCCGTGATATGCGCGGCCTTCGCGGGATGGCCGAAGCCGAGCGTGGGCCGATGTTCGAGCGCGCCGTGATACACCGCTGGGCCGCCGATCAGCACATTCAGACTGCCCGCGCCCGAGGCCATCACCGGCCCGGCATTCGGACTGTCCCAGCGCGGCGCCTGCTCGCGCCAGCAGCGCCACGCGGTGCGCGTGTCGCCGAGCAGCGCGTAGCTCGCGGCGGTGAGGCGCGCGGGAATCCAGTTGAGCACGTCGTCGAGGCGCGCGGCGGCCCAGCCGAAGCGAAGATAGCGCGGCGTGCGATAACCCCACATCGCATCGAGCGTATTGGCGAGGCGAAAGCCGAGCGCACCCGGCCCGCCCGCAATCGCAAACCAGAAGAGGGCGCCGAAAATGGCGTCGTTGCCGTTTTCGAGCGCCGATTCGACCGCGGCGCGCGACAGGGCGGCTTCGTCGGCATGCGCGGTTTCGCGCGAGACGATGCGTGCGGTCAAGAGGCGCGCCTGCGCGAGGTCGCGCTGCGCGAGCGCCTGCGCAATCGGCTCGATATGGTCGTGCAGACTGCGTGCGCCGAGGGCGAACCACAGCAGCGCGACGTGGACGGCGCAGGCCGCGAAAAACGGCAGCACGGCCACGAGCCACGAGGCAGCGAGCACCGGCGGCAGCACGGCCAGCGCCCATGCGAGCAGGCCCTTCAGCCTCAGGCGGCGGCCGCGGTTGTAGTGTGCTTCGAGGCGCGCCGCCCATTTGCCGAAGCCGACGAGCGGATGCGCGCCGCGCGGCTCGCCGATCCAGCGGTCGACGGCCACGCCCGCCGTTGCCAACGTCACGATGAGTGGAAGCGACAGCATCACGCGCCGCCTGCGGGTTTCAGCGCGAGCGGCAGGCCCGCGACCATCAGCGTGGCCTGGGTGGAGAGTGCCGCGATGCGCTGATTGAGCCGCCCGAGTTCGTCGACGTAAAGACGCGTGGCCGCGCCGAGCGGCACGACGCCCAGACCGATTTCGTTGCTGACCGCGATGATCTTGCCGCGGGCGTTCCCAAGCGCGGCCTCGAGCGCCTCGATGTGCGCCTGATATCGAGCGGGCGCTAGCGGCTCGCCGTCGGCGGGACACAGCAGGTTGGCGAGCCACAGCGTCAGGCAGTCGATCAGCGTGCAATGCCCGGGCGCGTCGACCTTCGACACCGCGCCCGCGAGGTCGAGATCCGCCTCCAGCAGCCGCCAGTGCGCAGGCCGCCGCGCGCGATGATGCGCGATGCGCGCGTTGAATTCGGCGTCGCCGGTCACGCGCGCGGTGGCGACATAGGTGACGGGCAGCGCGCTCCGGGCGGCAAGCTGCTCCGCGTGCACGCTCTTGCCCGAGCGCGCGCCGCCGAGAATGAAGGTGAGGTCGCGGGAAATCATCGCGTGATTGTACCGGCGCGCAGCGCGGCCCGGCGCGATGGGATAATGCCGCGATCCGTGCGGCGGCCGCGTGGTTTCCTGCTTCGCGGCCCGCCCTTCACTCTTGCCATCGCCGAGTCCAACGTTTCCGTGAGCACCCAATCCGTTTCGCCCGAGTTCCCGCATGACGCGCTTGCCGTGCCGCGCGGCACGCTGATGATCCAGGGCACCACGTCCGATGCCGGCAAAAGCACGCTCGTCGCCGGCCTGTGCCGGCTCGCGCGCCGCGCCGGGGTGCGCGTCGCGCCCTTCAAGCCGCAGAACATGGCGCTTAACAGCGCGGTCACCGTCGACGGCGGCGAGATCGGGCGTGCCCAGGCGCTGCAGGCGGTGGCGGCCGGCATCGCCGCGCACACCGACCTGAATCCCGTGCTGCTCAAGCCGACGAGCGATCGCGGCGCGCAGGTGATCATCCACGGCAAGGCGCGCATGAACCTCGACGCCCGCGCCTATCACGAGTACAAGCCGGTCGCGTTCGAGGCGGTGCTGCAATCCTATGCGCGGCTGCAAGCGGCGTACGACACGATTTTCGTCGAAGGCGCGGGCAGTCCGGCCGAGATCAATCTGCGCGAGCGCGATATCGCCAACATGGGTTTCGCCGAGGCGGTGGATTGTCCGGTTGTGCTGGTGGCCGACATCGACCGGGGCGGGGTATTCGCGCATCTGACGGGAACGCTCGCGTGTCTGTCAGAGAGCGAGCAGGCGCGCGTGCGCGGTTTCATCATCAACCGTTTTCGCGGCGATATTGGACTGCTGAGGCCGGGGCTCGACTGGCTGGAAGCGAAAACCGGCAAGCCCGTGCTCGGTGTGGTCCCTTACCTGCACGGCCTCGCGCTCGACGCCGAGGACATGCTGCCGCCCGAGCTGCGCGCCGCGCAGCGCGGCGACGCCGCACGCACGCTGCGGGTGGTCGTGCCGGTGTTGCCGCATATCAGCAATCACACGGATTTCGACGCGCTGCGCGCCCATCCGCAGGTCGATTTCCATTACGTGCGAAGCGGCATGGCGCCGCCGCCCGCCGATCTGATCATCCTGCCGGGTTCGAAAAACGTGCCGGGCGACCTGGCGTTTCTGCGCGCGCAAGGCTGGGACGCGGTGCTGCAACGGCATTTGCGCTATGGCGGGCGGGTGATCGGCATCTGCGGCGGGATGCAGATGCTGGGCCGCGAGGTGGCCGACCCGCACGGCGTGGAAGGCGCGCCGGGGACGTTCCCGGGACTCGGCTGGCTCGACTACTCGACTGTGCTGACGCGCGACAAGACGCTGAAGAACGTGACGGGCCGCCTGGCGCTGCCGGGCTCGCCGGAAGTCGCGGGTTATGAAATTCATATGGGCGAAACGCGGGGACCGGCGCTGGAAACGCCGGCGCTGCGGCTGGTACAAGCCGGACAAACGGAAGAGGCGGAAGAGGCGGGAGAGCCGCATCCCGACGGCGCAATTTCCTCCGACGGCCAGATCCTCGCCACCTACGTGCACGGCCTCTTCGACACGCCGGCCGCCTGCGCGGCGCTGCTGGGCTGGGCGGGACTGAGCGACGCCGAGGCGATTGACTACCCCGCGTTGCGCGAAGCGTCGCTGGAACGGCTCGCCGACACGCTCGCCGAGCACCTCGACCTGGCGAAATTAATGGCCGCGGTGGGTTGATCGCTGCCCGTTCGCGCGGGCATTGATTCTTATCCGGAAATAATCAAAGCGGGATTCAAGGTTTTTCGCGTGTATCGGTTCGAATAGAGTGGGGGCATCGACCGGCTTCGTAGCGAGCCGTTTTCCACTCTCACAAGGATCCGTCATGAATTCGAACCGTTCCGCCGATCTCGCGGCGCTCGTTTTGCGCGTCGCCCTCGGCGTGCTCTACCTCGCGCACAGCCTGCAGAAAATTTTTGTGTTCACGCTGCCCGGCACGGCGCAGTTCTTCGCTTCGCTCGGCTTGCCTGGATGGCTCGCTTACGTGACGGCGTTCGTCGAGCTGATCGGCGGTATTGCGCTCTTGCTGGGCGTGCAGGTGCGCTGGGTCGCGCTCGTGCTGCTGCCGTTCATGCTCGGCGCGATGTCCGCGCATTGGCATAACGGCTGGGGCTTCGGCTCGCCGCACGGCGGCTGGGAATATCCAGCGTTCTGGGCGGTGACGCTCGTCGTGCAGTCGTTGCTTGGCGGCGGCGCGTTCGCGCTCGGCGGCCTGAGGGCGCCGAGCGCAGCGGTCGCCTGATTCATTCGTGCCAAGGGGCGGTCGTGCGGCGCGGTTGCCGCCACCGGCTGCCAACCCTTCGCGCGACGCAGGATGCAAAAAAGCACGCGCCCTCGGGCCGCGTGCTTTTTTATTCCCGGCGCGACCGGTTGCGCCGGTTGGGTCGGTTGCGCGTTGGCAGTCTCGTCAATACAACACAATCTGCGTGCAGCGAAAAAGCGCGATGGTCTTGCCATTCGGATCGGTGACAGTCGCGTCCCACACCTGCGTGCTGCGGCCAAGGTGCACGGCTTTCGCCACCGCGCGGATCGCGCCTTCCGTTGCCGTGCCGAGGAAATTGCTTTTCAGCTCGACTGTCGTGAAATTGCGCGCCGTCTCCGGCAGATGCGCGAGGCACGCGTAGCCGCAGGCGGTGTCCGCGAGACCGATCACCGTGGCCGCATGCAGAAAGCCGTTCGGCGCGAGCAGTTCGTCGCGCACGGTCAGTTGCGCGCTCAGCATGCCTTCATCCAGCGACAGCACCTGCACGCCCAGCAAGCCGGGCAGCTTGCCTTTCTGGCGTTCGTGCAGGCGTTCGACGGTGTATTCCGGGCGGAGCTTGCTCATGGATTGCGCTTCCTCGAAAGATAAATTCGCTGACGGACGACGGCCGATTAGCCGTTCGGGGGCTTCGGCCTTGCTGGATTTGTCGATATTATCAACGGCTGGATCGGCGCGCGGGCTCAAGATGCAGCAAACCCGCGCGCCGACATGACAGCGGGGCATCCCCCAAAGGAGCCAGCGCAATACAGACAAGCTGGCGGAAAACGAGGTAGAAAGCGGCAAACCGGCTGGCATCGCCAGCCTTCTTTCCGGGAGTATTCATGACGGTAATCGTGGTGGCGAATCCGAAGGGCGGCGTGGGCAAAACCACGCTGTCGACGAATCTGGCCGGCTATTTCGCCGCAAACGGCGAGTGGGTGGCGCTCGCGGATCTCGACAAGCAGCAGTCGGCGCACGCGTGGCTGTCGTTGCGGCCCGACACCTTGCCGGCCATCGAGACCTGGGAAGTGAACCCCGACACGCCCGCCAAACCGCCGAAGGGCCTCGAGCACGCGATCATCGACACGCCGGCCGGGCTGCACGGCAATCGCATGAACATCGCGCTGGAGCTGGCGGACAAGGTGATCGTGCCGCTGCAGCCGTCCATGTTCGACATCCTCGCGACGCAGGACTTTCTGGAGCGGCTGGCCAAGGAAAAGGCGGTCAGGAAAGGCGCAATCGAGATCGGCGTGGTCGGCATGCGGGTGGACGCCCGCACGCGCTCGGCCGAGCAGTTACACCGTTTCGTCGAAGGATTGAAGCTGCCCGTGCTCGGCTATTTGCGCGACACGCAGAACTACGTGCAGCTCGCGGCGCACGGCCTGACGCTGTGGGACGTCGCGAAAAGCCGGGTGGAGAAGGACCTGGAGCAGTGGCAGCCGATCATCGAATGGACGAACGGCGCCGCGAAAAAAGGCTGAGCGGGCGCTGTGCCGCGTTTGCCCGAGGCGTGGATAAAGAGTGGGACGGAGAGTCGGGCAGCGGTTCGAAGCCAGACCCGGAGCGAACCCCGGGCGCGCCGGCTCAGGTCCAGTTCTGCGTGGGCACGTGATCCCGGCTGCCCTTCATCTTGTTGTTTTCGTCGACGAACACCAGATCCGGCTTCCAGCCAGCCTTCAGTTCCGCCTCGTCGACCATGGCAAACGCCGCGATGATCACCAGATCGCCCAGCTGCGCGCGCCGCGCCGCCGAACCGTTCAGCGAAATCATGCCGCTGCCGCGCTCGCCCTTGATCGCATAGGTCGAGAAACGCTCGCCGTTGTTGATGTTCCAGATGTCGATGCGCTCGTTTTCGACGATGTTCGCCGCTTCCAGCAGGTCTTCGTCGATCGCGCATGAGCCTTCGTAGTGCAGCTCGCAATGCGTGACCGCGACGCGGTGGATCTTTGACTTCAGCATGTTGCGTTGCATGGCTAGTCCATCCTTGACTCTTAGGCGATGTCCAATCGCCTAGGACAATTTCAGATTTCGAGGTTGTCGATCAGACGGGTCGCACCCAGCTTGGCGGCCGCCAGCACGACGAGTTCCGCGTTCGCGTCTTGCGGACCCGGCGGCAGCAGATTCGAGCGCTTGCGCACCGCGACGTAGTCGGGCTGCCAGCCGCGCGCGGCGAGCGCTGCCATTGCGGCCCGTTCGAGCGACGCGAAGTCGCGCTCGCCCGCGAGCACGGCGTCGCGCACGCGGTTCAGTTCGGCGGCGAGCATCGGCGCTTCGGCGCGCTCAGCCGCCTCCAGATAGCGGTTGCGCGAACTGAGCGCGAGACCGTCGGTATCGCGCACGGTTTCAGCGGCGATGATGTCCGTCGGCAACGCGAACTGGTGGCACATGCGGCGCACGATCATCAACTGCTGGTAGTCCTTCTTGCCGAACACCGCGACGCGTGGCTGTACGCACGACATCAGCTTCATCACGACGGTACAGACGCCCTGGAAAAAGCCCGGCCGGAATTCGCCTTCGAGGATGTCGCCCAGATCGTGCGGCGGATGCACGCGGTACTCCTGCGGCTCCGGATACAGATCGCGCTCGGTCGGCGCGAACAGCACGTAGACGTTTTCTTTCTGCAGCTTCTCGATGTCGGCTTCGAGCGTGCGCGGATATTTGTCGAAATCCTCGTTCGGTCCAAACTGCAGACGATTGACGAAGATGCTCGCCACCACCGGATCGCCGTGCTGGCGCGCGAGCCGCATCAGCGACAGATGGCCTTCGTGCAGATTGCCCATGGTCGGCACGAAGGCCGTGCGATTCTGGCCGCGCAACTGGTCGCGCAATTCATGGATCGAGCTGATGACTTTCATGATCGGACAGGGATTCCTCGCGCGGCGCGAGACTCGGTTGACGCACGGCGCTGGCCGATTGCGCGGCCCGCGGCCTCACTGGTAATGACAGGTTCGGAGCGCGGGATTGTAGTGGATTTGACGCCGCTATGCACCGAAATGACGCCTGAAGCGCGACTCGGGAGCGTGCGGCCGGGCGGTGTTACGCCGCCGCGGAAACGCCTCGCGCGGCGGCGAGGCGCCTCGCTTCGGCTTCTCGCCGGCGCTCAGGCCGGCAGGTAGGCGAGGCGCACATAAATCGGTGCGAACGGCTCGGCCTGGGTAATTTCAACGAGCGATTCCCTGCACAGCTCAAGTACCGCGATGAAGTTGACGACCACGACGGGCACGCCCTTGCTGGTGTCGAACAGGTCGGAGAACTCCATGAAACGCGCGTTCTGCAACTGCCGCAGGATCGTGCTCATGTGCTCGCGCACGGACAGTTCTTCGCGCGAAATCTTGTGATGCTGCACGAGCTTCGCGCGCTTGATGACGTCGGCCCACGCGGCGCGCAGGTCTTCGCTGTTCACGTCCGGAAAGCGCGGCGTGATGCTTTGCTCGATGTAGACCTCGGCGCGCAGGAAGTCGCGCCCGAGTTGCGGCAACTGGTCGATGCGCTGCGCGGCCAGCTTCATCTGCTCGTATTCGAGCAGGCGGCGCACGAGTTCGGCGCGCGGGTCCTCGGCTTCCTCGCCGCTGTCCGCTTTCTTGACGGGCAGCAGCATGCGCGACTTGATCTCGATCAGCATGGCCGCCATCAGCAGATATTCGGAGGCGAGTTCGAGATTGGTCTGGCGCAACTGGTCGACGTAGCCGAGGTACTGCACCGTGACATCCGCCATCGGGATGTCGAGCACGTTGAAGTTCTGCTTGCGGATCAGGTACAGCAGCAGATCCAGCGGTCCCTCGAACGTTTCGAGGAACACCTCGAGCGCGTCCGGCGGGATATAGAGGTCGGTGGGCAGCTTGAAGAGCGGCTCGCCGTACAGGCGCGCGAACGCAATGCCGTCGACGGTGTCCGGCGTCGAATCGGTGGCGGGCGCGGCGAGCGCGGCGTCGGACGAATCCGGCGGCGCGCCGTGTGCCTCGTCGGCGTGACTCATCGGTTGCGGCGCGGCGCTCAGAAGTTCTGGTAGTACTGGTAAGGCGTCTGTTCGACGCGCGAAGCTTTCTGCTCGGCACGCTCTTCCAGGTCGATCGGCTGCTTGTCCCACAAAAGCGCCCGGCCGCGGCGTTGCTCGGCTTCCAGGTTGGGCTTCTGCTGCTTGAGCTGGTTCAGGAACTGGGTGATGTCCGATTGATACATGGCTCGACGTCCGTAGTGGGTGAAATGGCGGCTTGCCCGGCTTGGTGCGGGTGCCGCGACTCGATTTCGCGATTTTAGCGCATGCGCCGCGCGCGGTCGAAAAACCCCGTCGGCGGCGAACGCTTTGGCCGGCATGTTCGCGCGGCGGGCGTGGCTGGAACCCGCGCGCAATAGGTGCGTCAAAGGCGGGCGCGTCGGCCGCGGGCGGCGGGCCGCGCGCCCCGGCGCCGCGGCGTTGGCTGCCGCCTTTCAGGCGATGTCCTTGCGGGTCCGCTCGCGGGTGCATTACGAGATAGCGCGGAGACAGCGTAGTCCCGCCGATGTGGTCAAATAGCGAGCTTCGGCGGCACTGCGCGCCCGAACGACAAATTCATCAACCATGGCCGGAGGTCCTGCTTGGCGGGGTGTGCGATCGAAAAGCCGCATGAGCGGCGCGGCGAAGCCGGCGGGCGGGGCAGAGCGCCGTGGCCGGCGGCAGCCGGCGCTGCGGCGCTGCGGCGCTGGCTGCGCGCCTCGCTTGCGCTCGGCATCCTGCTGTCCTTGCTCCCCGGCGGCCCCGCTCACGCGGCGCGCGCAGCGGCCAGCTACAAGGTCGACGTCGAAGCCACGCCGCGTTCGCTGCGCAAGCTCCTCGACGAGCATCTGGACATTGCGCGCTTCGCAAAGCGCCCCGACATCAGCGACGACCAGTTCGAATTTCTGATCACGGCCACGCCGCAGCAGGTCCGCGATCTGGCGGCGACGCAGGGCTACTTCACGCCCGTCGTCCGTACCGACGTGCGCACGGTGGATAACACCAAGCACGTCACAGTGAGCGTGGATCCGGGGCCGCAAACCACCATCAACTCGATTTCGCTGTCGTTTCGCGGTCCGGTGTTGACCGAGGACCCAGCGCAGGAAAACGCCGCGCGCTTCGCCTTTTCGCTGCACGAAGGCGATGCCTTTTCGCAGGGCGACTGGGACGACGCCAAGAACGCGTCGCTGAAGGCGTTGCAGGCCCGCCGCTATCTCGGCGCGAAGATCTATCACTCCGAGGCGCGCGTCGATCCGCGCACGCACGAGGCGAAGCTGTCGGTCGTCTATGAAAGCGGCCCGACGTTCACGATGGGTAAGCTCGACGTGTCGGGCACGCGGCGCTATCCGGAGCAGATCGTCGAAAACGTCAATCCTATTTCAGTGGGCGACATTTACGACGTTCAGCGCATTACCGAATTGCAGCGGCAGTTGCAGAACACGCCCTACTACGCGAGCGTCGCGATCGACGTGGACAGCGACCCGGCCAAGCCTGTCGACACGCCGGTTCACGTGAAGGTGTCGGAATATCCGTACAACAGTATTCGCGGCGGCGTCGGCTATTCGACCGATAACGGCGCGCTGGTGCAGGGCGCGTACTCGTATCTGAACACGTTCGGCAAGGCCTGGCCATTCACCGTCGACGGCCGTCTGGATCAGGTCCAGCAATACGGCCAGATCCAGCTCGCGATGCCGCCCGGGCCGCGCGCGTGGACTAACAGCGTGCTCGCCTCCTACACGACCACAGACGTTTCCGACACGCGCATCTACAGTATCCGCGGCGGCGTGCAGCGCGCTCGTACGTCGCAATTCATCGACTACACGTACGCGATCCTGTTCTACCAGGACCGGCTGGATCAGAACGTTGGTGCGCCGACCACGAGCCGTGCGCTGGTGCCGTCGTGGTCATGGACCCGGCGCAATACCGACGACCCGCTGTTCCCGCGCAAAGGCAACCTGATTCATGTGGAGGCCGGCTTCGCGGTGAAGGGCGCGCTCACCGATCAGACGTTTATCCGCGGCTACGCGCGCGGCCAGCAGTATCTTCCGATCGGCAAGGAAGACCTCGTGGTGTTGCGCGCCGAACTGGGCGGCGTGTTCACGAGCGGCAGTTCGAGCGGCATTCCGGCGTCGCTGCTGTTTCGCGCCGGCGGCTCGAATTCGGTGCGCGGCTATGGGTATCAGAGCATTGGTAACAACGTCCAGGGCTCCGTGCTGCCGACCAAGTATCTCGTGACGGCGTCGGCGGAATACCAGCATTGGTTCAGCCACGACTGGGGCGCGGCCGCGTTCTTCGACGTCGGCACGGCCACCGACACCTGGGGCGAGAGGGTGTTTTATCCGGGCGTGGGCGTCGGCGCGCGCTGGCGCAGCCCGGTCGGTCCCGTCAACGTGGATCTGGCCTACGGCATCCGCAACAGAAGCGTGCGGCCCTATCTGACACTGGGGATCGCCTTCTGATGGACATTTCTCTGAACCCGAACCGCGCATGACCACGGACGTTTCCGCTCAACCTCCCGCGCCGCCGCCTGGCAACGAGCCGCCCGGCGCTCCGGAAGCGGGGCCGCCGGGGCCGCCGGGGCCGCCGCCAAAGCGCCGCGGCGCCGCGCGTCTGCTGCTGAAAACGCTTGGCTGGACGCTCGTCGTGCTGGTGCTGCTGGTCGCGCTGGCGCTCGGCCTGCTGTATGGCGCCGTTACCACCGAGCGCGGCACCGCGTACGCATGGCAGGCGGCGGTCAAGCTGCTGGGCGGCAAGCTGACCGGCACGCTCGAAGGCGGCGCGCTCGCCAACGGCGTGCGGCTGCGAGCCGTGCGCTGGCGCGCGCTTGACGGCAGCGGCACGGACATCCAGATCGACCGGGTGTCGGGCCGCTGGGAGCTCACGCGCGAACCGTGGCGCTTCACGATCGACTATCTCCATGTCGGCACGGTGGATGCGCGCATCGGCGCGTCGTCGCCGGGCAGCAACGAGCCGCTCAAACTGCCGCAAGACCTGCGTCTGCCGATGCAGCTCGAAATCCGCGACGCCCAGGTGGACAGGCTGTTGCTGCGCCAGGGCACGTCGACGAGCGAGTTTGCGCACTTTGCTTTTCACGGACGCAGCGACGGGCGGCATCACGAGGCTGCCGTCGAGCGGCTCGACACGCCGTTCGGCGCGGTGACGGCGTCGGCGAAGCTCGACGGCGTGAAACCCTTTCCGCTCACCGGCGACGTCGGTTACTCGGGGAAGGTCCGCGACGAGCCGGTGCAGGTGGGCGGCCATCTGAGCGGGTCGCTGCAGAATCTCCTCGCTGAACTCGATGCAAGCGGCATGAAGCTCGCCGGCCGCGCCGAGGTCGAGGCCACGCCGTTCGCCGAGGTGCCGCTCAAGCGCGCCACGCTGAGCTTCGATCACGTCAACCCGCAGGCGTTTGCGCCGGGCGCGCCGCTCGCCGATCTGTCGGTGAGAGCGGAGTTGCAGCCGGTGGGGCAGGCGGTCGGCAGCGGGGGTTTTGACGGTGCGAAAAATGCCCCCGATGCGGCCGGCGCGAGCGCCCGTTTGCCTTCCAGTTCCGGTGCAGCCGTGACTGGCAGCGCCGCCGAGCGCCGCGCGCAGGCGCAGTCGCAGGCGGCAAGTTCCACCCGCCCGCCCGCCGTTGGCAAACCCGCCGGCAAAACCGCCGCCGCCCCGTTTGCCGTAGCTGGCCATGTCTCGATCGTCAACGCGCGCCCGGGCGCGATCGACCAAAACCTGCTGCCGCTCATCGACGCTAACGCCGACGTGCGCCTCGACGCCGAGGCGCAACGCATCTCGAACCTGGCCGTCCGGCTGGTGAAAAGCGCGACACTCACCGGCGGCGGCACGCTGGCGGGCAAGCGCGGCCAGTTTGATCTGCAGGTCGCGGGACTGGACCTGAACGCACTCGAGGCGACCGTGCGCCCGACGCAGCTTGCTGGGCCGATCGCCATCCGTCTGAACGACGATATTCAAAGCGTCACGCTCGATCTTGCCGACCCGAAGGCGGCGCTGCGCGCGCAAGGCAAGCTCACCATGGACCCCGCACGGCTCAGTTTCAACGACGTGCGCATTACCTCGGGCAAAGGCCGCATCGAGCTCTCCGGCGCGCTCAAGCACGACGCGAATTCGAGCTACAACCTGAAGGCGCAACTGACCGACTTCGACCCGTTGACGCTGACGTCGCAAATGCCGTCGCGCAAGCCGGTCGACGGGCCTTCCGCGCCGCAGAACGCGGCGAGAGGCAAGCTCGCCGCCGAAGCCGCGGCGCAAGTGGGCAGCACCGCTGGTGCAAAAAGCGCGGCCCCGGCCGACAAAGCGGCGGCGGCCGTCGCGAACACCGGCAAGGCCGTCGTGAAGACGGAGGTCATGGCGCGCAAAAAACCAGCGCCGAAACGCACGGCGCCGCCCGTGCGCAAGATCGAGGCGAGGGTCAACGGCACCCTGTCCGCCACCGGCATGCTCACTCCGGCTTTCACGACCAAGGCCGAGTTCCGCCTCGGCCCGAGCGTCTATGACGGTCTGCCGCTGACGGGCGGCGGCACCGTGCAGCTGGCGGGCTCGCGCATCCTGCCGAGCCGCGCGAACCTGTCGGTGGCGGGCAACCAGGTCGATCTCGCGGGCAGCTTCGGCGCGCGCGGCGACCGCTTGCGCTTTCATATCGACGCCCCGGCACTCGAGCGCCTCGGCTTCGGCCTCGCCGGGCTCATTGCCGCCGACGGCGATCTGACCGGCTCGTTCGATCATCCGAATGTCGTGCTGAACTACAAGGCCGACAGCGTCGTGCTGAGCAGCAACCGCATCGGCCATGCAGAAGGCCACGCCGAATTGCGCGACGGCGCGAACGGTGCGCTGGTTTTCACGACCGACGCGCGCAACGTGAGCGCGGGCGGCGTGGATCTGGCCACGCTCACCGCGCGGCTTTCGGGCACGCGCGCCAATCATTCGCTCGAAGCCGCCGCGACCGGCAAGCTGCAGGACCGGCCGCTCGATCTGACGCTCGCGGCGAACGGCAAGCTTACCGAGGCGCGCGACGGCACGCACTGGGACGGCACCGTGACGCGTCTGCAAAACCGCGGCACCCCGGCGCTGAATCTGGAGTCTCCGCTCGCCGTCAGCGCCGGCCCCCGCCGCCTGACGCTCGGCGCGACGCGGCTCACGCTCGAAGGCGCGGTGCTGAGCCTGAAATCGTTCGCGCTCGACCACGGCCGGGTGCAATCGGCGGGCAGTCTGACCGGCATTTCGCTCGCGCGCCTGCAGGATTTGCGGCGCGAGATCACCGGCGCGCCGCCGGCCGTCAAGACCGATCTGATTTTCGACGGCGACTGGGACTTCGCGCTCGGCAGCACGGCGAGCGGGCATATCCAGATAAAGCGCCGCAGCGGCGACGTCACGGTCGAGATCGGCCGCGGGCTGGCGTCGCTCGGCATTACCGATATCGGCGCGCGCGCCGACTTCAGCGGCGGCAGCCGGCTCAACGCGACGCTGCATGCGCAGGCGAGCCGCATCGGCGTGATCGACGCCGACGCGCACACCACGCTTGTCGCGCGCGAGGGCTTCCTGACCGTCGACGACGAAAGCGCGCTCACCGGCAATGTGAGCGCCAATGTGCCGTCGCTGAAAACCACCGGTGGGCTGTTCGGGCCGAGTTATCTGCTCGACGGCCATCTCGCGCTCAAGCTCGCGCTCGGCGGCACGGTCGCGAAGCCCAATCTGACCGGCTCGCTGCTCGGCGACGACCTCTCCGCCACGCTTGTCGATCAGGGCGTGCAGCTGAAGGAAGGCATTGTGCGCATCGCGCTGTCGCACAATCTCGTGGACTTCCAGCAGGTCGAATTCCACGGCGCGAGCGGCACCTTGCGAGCCACGGGCCGGGTGCGGCTCGACGGCGCGGAGCCGGATCTGACGGCGAGCATCGTCGCGGACAAGCTCGAGCTTTTTGCCGCGCCGGACCGCAACCTGTCGCTGACGGGCAGCGCGACGGTGGCGAACGCGGGCGCGCAGGGCGGCATGGCGATCAACGGCAAGTTCGTCGTCGACCATGCGCTCTTCGACATGCCGGAGCAGTCGGCGCCCAAACTCGGCGACGACGTCGTCGTCGTGCGTCCGGACGGCACCGTGGCCGGTGAGCGGCCGCAGCCGGTGCCCGGCAGCAACAAGCCGATTGGTCCGTTCGCGCCGCGTGCGAACATCGACATCAGTCTCGGCGACAACTTCCGCTTCCGCGGGCAGGGCGCCGATCTCGGCCTGACCGGCACCATCACGGCAATGAGCGCGCCGAATCTGCCGCTGCGCGCGGTCGGCAACGTCCGCGTGACGCCGGGCTCCACCTACACCGCGTTTGGCCGCAAGCTCAACATCGAGAACGGCTTTTTTACGTTCAACGGACCGGTGGCCAATCCGGGCATCAACATTCTGGCGATGCGCCGCAACCAGCAGGTCGAAGCCGGCGTGCAGGTCACGGGCACGGTTCAGTTTCCCGTCGCGAAGCTCGTTTCGGAGCCGAACGTGCCGGACAACGAAAAGCTCTCGTGGCTGCTGTTCGGCCACGGCACGGATCAGGGCAACAACCTCGGCCAGCAGAGCACGATGACCACGGCGCTCGCATTGCTCGGCAGCGCGAGCGGCAAGCGGATCGCGCAGACGTTCGGCCTCGACGAGTTTTCGATTGGCCGCAGCGAGGTCGGGCTGACCGATCCGCAGGTGGTGATGGTGTCGAAGGCGATCAACGAATGGCTGGTGATCGGCTACGAACAGGGCTTGCAGTCGGCAAGCAATGCGATCAAGGCGACCATCAACCTGACGCGCTACTGGTCCGTCGCCGCTTACGGCGGCACGTTCGACGGCATCACGCTGCTCTACACGCGGCGTTATGACCGGATCAAGTGGTGACGCGTTGGTCACGCTTTAGTCACGTATTGGTGACGTATTGCGTGGATGAAAAAACGGCACGCCTTTTCAGGGGCGTGCCGTTTTTCTATTGCGAAGGGAAGCGGGGTGCTCCCGCCTCGTTCCCAACAGTTACTTGACGCGCATGCCCGGCTTCGCGCCGCTGTGCGGCTCCAGCACGTAGAGCCCCGGCTCGGCTTTTTCATCCGCCGCCGACGCGGCCAGCACCATGCCTTCGGACAGGCCGAACTTCATCTTGCGCGGCGCCAGATTCGCAACCATCACCGTCAGCTTGCCGATCAGCTGCTCCGGCTGGTACGCGGACTTGATGCCCGAGAACACGTTGCGCGTTTTCTCCTCGCCCACATCCAGCGTGAGTTGCAGCAGCTTGTCCGAGCCTTCCACCGCCTTGCAGTCGACAATTTTCGCGACGCGCAGATCGATCTTCGCGAAGTCGTCGATCGAGATGACGCCGGGCGTTTCGTCATGCGCGGCCGCAGCGGTCGTTGCGGCTTTCGCGGCCTTCGACTTCGTCTTCGCGTCGGCAGCAGGCGCGGCCGTTTCCGGCGTGGCTTGCAGCGACTCGCGATTGGCGGCGAGCAGCGCTTCGATCTGTTTCGGATCGACACGCGTCATCAGATGCTTATAGGCGTTGATGGGACGCGCCGAGCTGAGCGGCACATTCGCGTCCGCCCATTGAAGCGGCTCGATGCCGAGGAATGCCTCGACCGATTCCGCCAGCTTCGGCAGCACGGGTTTCAGCGCGACCGACAGCAGCCGGAATGCCTCGATGCTCACGCTGCAGGTTTCATGCAGCGCGACTGCGTTGGCCGGATCTTTAGCCTGGTCCCAGGGCTTCGCGGTGTCGACGTAAGCGTTGACCGCGTCGGCCAGTTCCATGGTGTGGCGCAGCGCGCGGTTGTACTCGCGTGCCTCGTAGTTCGCGGCGATTTGCGGAATGGCGGCGCGCAGCGTGGCGAGGAGCGGATGCTGCATCGCGCTGTCCTGCACGCGGCCTTCGAAGCGCTTGATCAGGAAACCCGCGGCGCGGCTCGCGATATTCACGTACTTGCCGACCAGATCGCTGTTCACGCGCGCCTGGAAGTCGTCGAGGTTCAGGTCGAGGTCTTCCATCGTGCTGTTCAGCTTGGCCGCGAAGTAGTAGCGCAGCCATTCCGGATTCAGCCCGGTGTCGATCACGCTCTGCGCGGTAATGAAGGTGCCGCGCGACTTGGACATTTTCGCGCCGTCCACCGTCAGAAAGCCGTGCGCGAACACGTTGGTCGGCGTGCGATGGCCCGAAAACTCGAGCATGGCCGGCCAGAACAGCGTGTGGAAATACAGAATGTCTTTGCCGATGAAGTGATACTGCTCGGCCGTGGAGCCCTTGCGGACCCACGCGTCGAAGTCGAGACCGCGCTTTTGCGCGAGGTTCCTGAAGCTCGCGTAATAGCCGACCGGCGCGTCCAGCCACACGTAGAAGTACTTGCCCGGCGCGCCCGGAATCTCAAAGCCGAAGTACGGCGCGTCGCGCGAGATGTCCCAGTCGGCGAGCTTCGCTTCGCCCGCGTCGCCGAGCCACTCGCGCATCTTGTTGGTCGCTTCCGGCTGCGCGAGGCCGCCCACCCACGCGCGCAGGAAGTTCTCGCAGCGGGGATCGGAGAGGCGGAAAAAGTAGTGCGTCGACGTCTTGCGAACCGGCGTGGCGCCCGAGACGACCGAATACGGATTGACGAGTTCGGTCGGCTGATAAGTCGATCCGCATACTTCGCAGCTGTCGCCGTACTGGTCTTTCGCGCCGCATTTCGGGCACTCGCCCTTGATGAAGCGGTCCGGCAGGAACATTTCCTTGACCGGGTCGTAGGCCTGCTCGATGTCGCGCGCCTCGATCAGCCCGGCTTCCTTCAGCGCGAGGTAGACGTTCTCGCTGAGGACGCGGTTCTCTTCCGAGTCGGTGGAATAGTAGTTGTCGAACGAAATGCCGAAGCTGTCGAAATCGCGCTTGTGCTCCTGCCAGACGCGGTCGATCAGCTGCTTCGGCGTCACGCCTTCCTTTTCGGCGCGCAGCATGACCGGCGTGCCGTGCGTGTCGTCGGCGCCCACGTAATAGACCTCGTGCCCGTGCATTCGCAGCGCGCGGACCCAGATGTCCGTCTGGATATATTCGACCAGATGGCCGATATGAATTTGCCCATTCGCGTAGGGAAGGGCCGACGTGACGAGAATCTGGCGGCGGCCCGACGGCGCGCCTGCGGTGAGATCGGTTGCGGGTGCTGACATAAGGATGGTGGGAGCCTGCGGTGGGACGAAAGGTCGATTCTAGCAGGGCGGACGCCCGCCGGGCGCGGGCTCGCGCGGACCTGGGGCGGTGCCGCGCCGGTGCCGCGCCGCTTGCCGTTGCGAAAAGCGAGCGCCCAAAAAAAACCGGGGCGATTAACCCCGGAGCAACAACGACAAGAGGAGAATGGTGACGCGGCGGCTTCGCCAGCCACGTACCGTAAAGACAGACAGCGGATTTCCGCGAGAGTTCGAAATTTTTTCGTTCCCAGGTGAGATTTTCTGCGCTGGACGTTTTACGGCGTTGGCGTCACCCGGTGCGCCAGCGTTGGCACCGCCGCTGGCGGCCACCGCGCAGGCAGCAGCCGGTGCGCGCAAGGCGCCCGGCGCCGCCTGACACTCCGCCCGCGCGCGGCGGCCCGGCGCGCTTCACGGCCGGCCCGCCGCTTTTCTCCGCGCTGTCCTTATTGCGTCGTGTGTTGCGCCGTGGCGCGCAGGTAGATTTCCACGCGACGGTTGGCGGCGCGGCCGGCTTCCGTGCTGTTGTCGGCGATCGGCTGGTTCTGGCCCATGCCCTGCGCCGACAGGCGCTGCGGCGCGACGCCGCGTTGCTCGAGGAAGCCCACCACGCTTTGCGCGCGATTGACCGACAGCGTCTGGTTGTAAGCCGGCTGACCGGTGCTGTCGGTGTGGCCGACGACTTGTGCGATCACTTCCGGATTCTGCTGCAGCGTCTGCGTCAGCTGATCCAGCACCGGCGCGAACGAGGGCTTGATCGCGTAGCTGTTGGTGTCGAAGGTGACCGAGCTCGGAATGTTGAGCTTGAGCGAGCCGTCCGGCTGCTCGGTGATCTGCGTGCCGGTGCCCTTGGTCGCGCCCGACAGCTTGTTGTGAATCGCTTGCCAGTTGTAGCCGGTAATGCCGCCCACCGCAGCGCCGACGCCGGCGCCGATTGCCGCGCCCTTGCCGCCGCCGAAGATTGCGCCCAGCGCCGCACCGGTGCCGGCGCCCACGCCCGTGCCGACGGCTGTGTTAGTACCCTGTTGCGAAGCGCAGCCTGCCAGCACGGAGCCGGCAACGGCGAAAACGGCCAGGCGAGTCATGATTTTTGCATTCATTTTTGATTCCTCTCGAGTGAAGCGAATGACGCGCACGAAGCGCGCAGGTAAAGCATTTGCGCAACGTCAAGCCTTGGCGGCGAACGTTGCGGCAGCACAGCTGACTGCTCGCGCCGGGATTGATCCGCGGCAACGGCGCGGGAAATCCCCAGCGAAAACTTGTGGCGAAAAACGCGCCGGTCCGTCTTCAGTCCCGGTCCGACAGTGAAGAAGGGTCTTCCGGCACCGCTTCGCACGAGCCACTACAATAAAGGCTGGCGCGCAGCGATGCGGCCCCACGGCGGTCCGCCTGCCCGAAGGGTGCCCGGCACGCCTGGTTTTCGCAATGCTGCCTAACAATTTCTTGCAAATTCCGGCGCGTGGCCGAGAGTTCGATCGCGCCGCGCCGCAAGTGTTCCCCTCGGAGTGTCAATGAGTATCGATCGGGCATTGGTCGACGCTGCGCTCGCAGCCGTCACTGACCCTAACACTGGCCGGCCGTATGCCGCGGCCAGGAACCTGAAGAACGTCGCCGTGGAGGGTGACACGGTTAGCGTCGCGGTGCTACTCGGCTATCCGGCCACGCGGCAGTTCGAAGCGATCCGCAAGCAGTTCGACGATGCGTTGCGGGCCGTGCCTGGCGTGCAAAACACGCGCGTCGAGGTCTCCCAGGAGATCGCCGCGCATACCGTGCAGCGCGGCGTGAAACTCTTGCCGAACGTTAAAAATATTGTTGCCGTGGCGTCGGGCAAAGGCGGCGTCGGCAAGAGCACGACGGCGGTCAATCTGGCGCTCGCGCTGGCGAGCGAGGGCGCGTCGGTCGGCATCCTCGACGCGGACATTTACGGGCCCTCGCTGCCCGTGATGCTCGGCATCGAGGGGCGCCCGGAATCGCCGGACGAAAAGACCATGAATCCGATGACGGGGCACGGTCTGCAGGCCAACTCGATCGGCTTTCTGATCGAGCAGGACAACCCGATGGTGTGGCGCGGCCCGATGGCCACCTCGGCGCTCGAACAGCTGCTGCGGCAGACCAACTGGCGCGATCTCGACTACCTGATCGTCGATATGCCGCCCGGCACCGGCGACATCCAGTTGACGCTCTCGCAGCGCGTGCCCGTGACGGGCGCCGTGATCGTCACCACGCCGCAGGACATTGCGCTGCTCGACGCGCGCAAGGGCCTGAAAATGTTCGAGAAAGTGGGCATTCCGATTCTCGGCATCGTCGAAAACATGGCCATGCATATCTGCTCGAATTGCGGCCACGAGGAGCACATCTTCGGCGCGGGAGGCGGCGAGCGGATGGGCAAGGAATATGGCGTCGACGTGCTCGGCAGCCTGCCGCTCGACATTGCGATCCGCGAGCAGGCCGACTCCGGCCGGCCGACGGTGGTGGCCGATCCGCATGGGCGGATCGCGGAGATCTATCGCACGATCGCGCGCAAGGTGGCCGTCCATATCGCCGAGCGGGCGCGCGACATGAGCTCGAAGTTTCCCAACATCGTCGTGCAGAACACCTGACGAGCCATGCGCATGCTGCGCCCCGGGCCGGCTGGCCGCGCTCCGGCGCGGTCGCCGGCGTCTGATTCCGCCAGGTCTCGCGGTATCATGTCGACTTCACAGGTTCGGCTCGACGGCCGCAGGGGCGGGCGCCAGGCCGGCAAGAGGATCGCATGGGAAAACGAATCGACGGGCAGGCGGTGCATGCGTTCATCGTCCTGACTGCCAGCAGCCTGCTGCTATGCGGCTGCAGCGCCTTCCTTAGACCACAGGAAAAGCGCGCCGACGCGCAGTTGCTGCCCACCGTGGGCAATCAGGCGCGCGGCCTCGTGACGTTCATCGAGCGCTCGGACGGAGTGCAGGTCTCCTACAATCTGGCGGGCTTGCCGCCCAATAGCGACCACGCGCTGCAAGTCCACGAGCGCGGCGACTGCAATGCCACCGACGGTTCGAGCGCCGGCCAGGTGTTCTCGCCCGCCGCCGAGCGCCTGAAAGCAGGCGCGCGCGTGGAAGGCGACCTCGGCAACATTCACGCAGACGCGAACGGCGTGGCCACCGGTTTTATCGTTGCGCCGGACGTTTCGCTCGACGGCATCCGTTCCGTCTTGCAGCGCGCGGTGCTGCTGCATCACGACGCCACCGATCCCTACGCGTACCCGCAGCACGGCGCTGGTCCGGCGCTCGCTTGCGGCGTGATCCGGCAATGAGCGGACGCGCCGGCGGCCCGGCGGTTGAGCCTGGCGTTCTGGCCCGCGCATTTGGCCCACGCGTTTGGCCCACGCATTTGGCCCACGTCTTGGCCCCTATTCGGCCCCGCATTGTGGCCGCATTTTGACCGCTTGTTGCCACGCTTACTGCAAGATCAACCGTCCGCGATCCGCATCTGCAGCAGCCTCGTCGTGATCGCGTAAAATAAGCGCCTTTCGTCGCGCCGTCCGGCTGGCGGCATCGCAAGGCGCGCCAGCGAGTGGTTGCACAAGCGGCTGCGCCCGGGCGCCTCGCCGGGGTTTTGACCCGACGCGCGCTAATCCGGCCGCAAGGTATCCGGCACGCGCCGGGTGGTTATCCGTCACACATCTGTTATTCACGTCGAGCAGCGTTCACCTATGACCATCAAATCCGACAAGTGGATCCGGCGCATGGCCGAGTCGCACAAAATGATCGAGCCGTTCGTGCCCGATCAGATTCGCGTCTCCGAGGACGGCCGGAAGATCGTCAGCTACGGCACATCGAGCTACGGCTACGACATTCGCTGCGCCGACGAATTCAAGATCTTCACGAACATCAACTCCACCATCGTCGATCCGAAGAATTTCGACGAGAAGTCGTTCGTGGACTTCAAGGGCGACGTCTGCATCATTCCGCCCAATTCCTTCGCGCTCGCCCGCACGGTCGAATATTTCCGCATTCCACGCTCGGTGCTGACCGTGTGTCTCGGCAAGTCCACGTACGCGCGCTGCGGCATCATCGTGAACGTCACGCCGTTCGAGCCGGAATGGGAAGGTCACGTCACGCTCGAATTCTCGAATACGACACCTTTGCCTGCGAAAATCTACGCGAACGAAGGCGTCGCCCAGGTGCTGTTTTTCGAAAGCGACGAGATTTGTGAAACGTCGTACGCGGATCGCGGCGGCAAATATCAAGGTCAGCACGGCGTCACGTTGCCGAAGACGTGACGTCGGCAGCGCATTGACCCACCAGCTATTCGGGTGACCGCTGCGATTTTCAGAATGCAGCGGTCGTTCTTTTTGGAGAATCGCCCATGAAGTTCCGTTTTCCCGTCGTCATCATCGACGAAGATTTCCGCTCCGAGAACATCTCGGGTTCCGGCATCCGGGCTTTGGCCGAAGCAATCGAGAAAGAAGGCGCGGAAGTGCTCGGGTTGACGAGCTACGGCGATCTGACTTCGTTCGCGCAGCAGTCGAGCCGCGCGTCGTGCTTCATCCTCTCGATCGACGACGACGAGTTGCTGCCCTACGTCGAAAACGTCGTGGTGGAAGGCGAGACGCCGGAGCTCGCGGCCGCCATCGTCGCGCTGCGCGCGTTCGTGACCGAAGTGCGCCGCCGCAACGCGGACATTCCGATTTTCCTCTACGGGGAGACGCGCACCTCGCGCCACCTGCCGAACGACATCCTGCGCGAGTTGCACGGCTTCATTCACATGTTCGAGGACACGCCGGAGTTCGTCGCGCGCCACATCATCCGCGAGACCAAGGTGTATCTCGACTCGCTCTCGCCGCCGTTTTTCAAGGAGCTCGTGAAGTACGCCGACGAAGGTTCGTACTCGTGGCATTGCCCCGGCCACTCGGGCGGCGTCGCGTTCCTGAAGAGCCCGCTCGGACAGATGTTTCACCAGTTCTTCGGCGAAAACATGCTGCGCGCCGACGTCTGCAATGCCGTGGACGAACTCGGCCAGCTGCTCGATCACACGGGGCCGGTCGCGGCGTCCGAGCGCAATGCCGCGCGCATTTTCAGCGCGGACCACGTGTTCTTCGTGACCAACGGCACGTCGACGTCGAACAAGATCGTCTGGCACGGCACGGTCGCGCCGGGCGACATCGTGCTCGTGGACCGCAACTGCCACAAGTCGATCCTGCACGCCATCACGATGACGGGCGCGATTCCCGTGTTTCTCACGCCGACGCGCAACAACTTCGGCATCATCGGGCCGATTCCGCGTTCGGAATTCGAGCCGGAGAACATCCGCAAGAAGATCGCGGCAAATCCGTTCGCGCGCGAAGCGCTGGTGAAGAACCCGAACCTCAAGCCGCGCATTCTGACCATCACGCAAAGCACCTACGACGGCGTGATCTACAACGTCGAGATGATCAAGGAGATGCTGGGCGAATGGCTCGACACACTGCACTTCGACGAAGCGTGGCTGCCGCACGCCGAGTTCCATGAGTTCTACCAGGACATGCACGCAATCGGCTCGGGCCGCCCGCGCATCGGCGCGATGATCTACGCGACGCACTCCACGCACAAGCTTCTCGCCGGCATTTCGCAGGCGTCGCAGATCGTCGTGCAGGATTCGAAGAACAGCCGCTTCGACAAGCATCGCTTTAACGAGGCGTATCTGATGCATACGTCGACGAGTCCGCAATACGCGATCATCGCGTCGTGCGACGTGGCCGCGGCGATGATGGAAGCCCCGGGTGGCACGGCGCTCGTCGAGGAGTCGATTGCCGAAGCACTCGACTTCCGCCGCGCCATGACCAAAGTCGACGCCGAATACGGCGACGACTGGTTCTTCAAAGTGTGGGGCCCGGAGCAGTTCGCCGAAGAAGGCATCGGCTCGCGCGAAGACTGGATGCTGCGCCCGGACGACTCGTGGCACGGCTTCGGCCCGCTCGCCGAGGGCTTCAACATGCTCGACCCGATCAAGGCGACCATCGTCACGCCGGGTCTCGACATGAACGGCGACTTTGGCGAGACTGGCATTCCGGCGGCGATCGTCACGAAGTATCTGGCCGAGCACGGCATCATCGTCGAGAAGACCGGGCTGTATTCGTTCTTCATCATGTTCACCATCGGCATTACGAAGGGCCGCTGGAACTCCATGGTCACGGAGCTTCAGCAGTTCAAGGACGACTACGACAACAACCAGCCGCTGTGGCGCGTGTTGCCGGATTTCGTCGCGCTGCATCCCACCTATGAGCGTGTCGGTTTGCGCGATCTGTGCCAGCAGATTCACAGCGTCTATCGCGCGAACGACATTGCGCGCCTCACGACGGAGATGTATCTGTCGAGCATGGAACCGGCCATGAAGCCGTCGGACGCATTCGCGAAGCTCGCGCACCGCGAGATTGACCGCGTGCCGATCGACGAACTGGAAGGCCGCGTCACGTCGATCCTGCTCACGCCGTATCCGCCGGGTATTCCGCTGCTGATTCCGGGCGAGCGTTTCAACAAGACCATCGTCAACTACCTGCGCTTTGCGCGCGAGTTCAACGAGCGTTTCCCGGGTTTCCACACGGACATCCACGGGCTCGTCGGCGAAATGATCAACGGCCGTATCGAGTATTTCGTCGATTGCGTGCGCGTCTGACAATGCGGCTGAAGAGGACCCTCGCGCTCGCTTTCACCAGCGCGCTCGTGCTGGGCGCCGCGCCGCTCGCGGCGCGCGCCGAAGTCGCCGCCGCTGATCCGATCGACGCGGCCATGCGCACGTGTCTCGCGCGCAGCGACATGTCGTCCACGGCGGGGCAGGTGCAGTGCATGGAGACGGCGCGCATCGGCTGGAAGACCGCGTTGGACAACGCCTGGCGGCAGTTGCAGCCGGAACTGCCGCCGGCGCGGCGCAAACAGTGGGAGAAGAGTCAGGCAGCCTGGCAGGCTTCGCGCGATGCCGAAAAGCAGCTGCTCGCGGCGGTGTTCGCCACCACGCGCGGCACGATGTATGTGCTCGCCGAAGCCGATATGCAATTGCAGCCGGTGCGCGACCGGGCGCTCGTGCTGCGCAGCGCGGTGGCCGACGCGAGTGCGGGCGACTCTCCGCACACGAAGCGTCTGCGGGCCTGTGCCGCCGACGCGCGTTGCGAACACGCGATGTTCGACATGAACCGCTACTACCGCCGTCTGCAAGCGAAAATGCCGCTACACTCGCGCGCCACGCTCACGCGCGCACAAAAGGCGTGGACTGCTTATCTGAACGCGGCCACGCCGCTCGTCGACGAGCGCGGCCGTATTGACATCATCGGGGCACGCGTGGCCACGCTCAAGCGTCTGTCGGAAACGGCCGGCAACCACTAGATCCGCAGCCGAACGCGAGCCGTCAGGTCAGCGCATAGCTCTCTGGCTGCGGACCCGGCAGCTCGAGCGCGGGCTCGCCGCGCAGGTCGCGCATCGCGTCTTCGATCATGACGGACATGGTGTTCAGCGCGAGGTCGTTGTCGTCGGTGCCGAACGGCTCTTCGATTTGCGACGCAATCGCTTCGTGCGCCATGAACGTGTACGCGACGAACACCGAGAACACCGGCGTGAAAATGCCGATGCTGTCCACCAGTCCGAACGGCAGCGACGCGCAGAAGAAGTACACCGTGCGGTGAATCATCACCGAGTAGGCAAACGGCAGCGGCGTGGACGCAATGCGCTCGCATCCGCCGATCACATCCGACAAGCCATTCAGATTCCGGTCGAACGCAAGCACGGCCATCGGATCGATCGCGCCGCTCTGGGCCTGACGCTGTGCCCATTCGCCGAGAAACAGCAGCAACGTGGCCGGCTTATAGCGCGATGCCATGACGCGCTCGAACAGCGCGGGCGGCAGGCGCGGGGCGAGGTCTTCGCGCGGATCGGTCTTGCGAAGCTGATGGCGCAGCGCGTGAGCGAGCGCACCGAGCGCCGCGCAGAATTCGATCAGCTCTTCTTTCGGCAACGGGCGCGTGCGCAAGGTGAGCGCTTGGCGCGTCAGCGAACGCGAGTCGTTCAGCAACTGGCCCCACAGCTTGCGGGCTTCCCACCAGCGGTCGTAGCTCGCGTTATTGCGAAAGCCGAGAAACACCGCGAGCGCGATGCCGACGAGCGAGAACGGCGCGGTCGTGTTGAGGTTCAGCGAGATCGGCAGCAGATGGTCGTGCGCCGCGACCGCAATCACCGCAATCGCGAGAATGAGGGCGAGCCGCGGAAGCAGCTGCGGAAGGACCGAGCCCCGCCAGGCGAGCAGCATGCGGAACCAGTGGAGATGCGGACGAATGATCATCGGTATGCGTGGCCGTAAGCGATGGAGAGTCTATTATCGCTGCTCGACGCGGCCCCGCTTCGATCTGCCGCGCAATATAAAAGATGCAATGCAAAAGGCCACGCTTTCGCGTGGCCTTCCTGCAGGCATCGGCCAGAACTAGTCGCGAGCCGATGAAGCTGCGCCGTGGCTGAGCCAGTCGAGCACGGCGGTGGCGTCGTCGTCGGCGCCCTGACGCACTTTGGCCACGGCTTCCGCGACGTCGGCGCTCGGCGCCGCGCGGCGAATTGCCACGCCGACCGCGAGAATGTCGATCATCACGAGATGCAGGATCCGCGAAATCATCGAGAGCTGCGACTCGCGAATTTCAATGTGATCGGTTTCGAGCGCGACCGTGGCGCGTTTGGCCAACGGTGTATTGCTCGACGTGATCGCGATCACTTTCGCGCCGGCCTGCATCGCCACATCCAGCACGCGCAGCAGTTCGGGCGCGCGGCCCGACTTCGACACGGCGACGATCACGTCGCCCTTGCCGAGCAGCGCCGCCGACGCCGCCTGCATGTACAGGTCGCCATAGGCAATGGTCGGAATGCCGAAGCGGAAGAACTTGTAGTGCGCGTCCTGCGCGACGATGTTCGAATTGCCGAGTCCGTAAAACTCGATGCGCCGCGCGCCGTTCAGCAGGTCGATGGCGCGCTCCACATGCTCGAAGTTCAGATGCTCGCGCAACTGCAGAATCGCCGACACCGTGTTGTCGAGCACCTTCGCGCCGAAATCGGTCGCGGTATCGCCGAGATGCACCTGGCTATGGCTGACCGGAATCGTGCCGGTCAAACCGGTGGCGAGCTTCAGCTTGAAGTCCGACAAGCCCTGGCAACCGAGCGAACGGCAGAAGCGGATCACCGTCGGCTGACTCACGTCGGCCTTGCGCGCGATGTCGACGATCGGATCGTTGATGATCGAGCGCGGGTGGTTCAGCGCGAGATCGGCGACGCGGCGCTCGGCCGGCGTCAACGCGTCGCGCATCTGCCGGATCCGCTCGAATACCGCCGACGAACTGCCGCCCGCGCGGTTCGACAACTGCTCCGCGAGAATCGCCGAGACACCGAGAAACGCGGGATATTCCGCGGTAATCACATAGGTCGGCACGTTCTGCAGATAGGCTTCGAAGCGGCCCTTCGCCTCGAAGCGCTTGCGAAACGACGAGCGCGCAAAGAATTCGCCGAGCCGCGGCACCACGCCGCCGCCAATGTAAATGCCGCCGAGCGCGCCCAGCGTCACCGCGATATTGCCCGCGAAGGTGCCGAGAATGCCGCAGAACACGTCGACGGATTCGGCGGCGAGCGGCTCGCCGTCCAGCGCGCGTCTGACGATCTCGCGGGTATCCACGTTCGCCGCCACGCGCTTCTTGTCGCGGCCCGCGAGCGCGCGGTAAATCACTTCGAGGCCGGGGCCCGCGGCCACACGTTCGAACGACACGTGCGACCACTTCTTGCGCGCGTAGTGCAGCACGATGTCTTCGCGCTCGTCGGCCGGCGCGAAGGTGGCGTGGCCGCCTTCGCTGCCGAGCGCGATCCAGCGGTCGTCGGCGGGAATCAGACCCGACACGCCCATGCCCGTACCGGGGCCGAGCAGGCCGATCACGCTGTTCGGGCGGCGCGTGCCGCCGCCCACCTGCACGCGCTGCGCATCGGTCAGGCCCGGCAGGGCCATGGCGAGCGCGGTGAAGTCGTTCACGACGAGCAGCGTGTCGAAGCCGAGCGCGCGGCGCGTGGCTTCAATCGAGAAGGTCCAGTCGTGATTCGTCATGCTGACCTGGTCGCCGTCGACCGGGTTCGCAATCGCAATCGCCGCATGATTCACGCGGCCGATCTTCGTGTCCTTCAGATACTTCTTGATGACGTCGGCGACACCGGGGAACTCCGCGCACGGATAAACCTGCACCGAGCCGATTTCTCCCGGTCCGGTTTCCAGCGCAAAGCGCGCATTGGTGCCGCCGATGTCGGCGAGCAGCCTCGGTCCGTCGGCGTGCTGGCCCGCGCCCGGAACAGCCTTAGTTTGCACACCAGTAGACATCGAGTCTCACTCCCTTGTCGTTTGCCAACTGCGAGATGGCATTTTTTTGTAGCGAAGAGGCGGCGGCGTTCAGCACGTCCATCTTGCGCGGTCCTGCGATCAGCAGAAACAGGTGCTTCACTTCCTTGAGCGCCGACAGCGACCAGCTCACGCGCGCATGCGGCGCGCTGCCGGGATGCACGGCGACAAAGCGCTCGGCGGTGGTAATGGCATGGTCCCATTCGGGCGCGTCGGCGAAGATCGACGCGGTATGGCCGTCTTCGCCCATGCCGAGGATGGCGACGTCGGGCACGTTCGCAAAACGCGGGTCGGCGTTGAGCGCGGCGACATGCGAGTGCAGATCCTGCGACGTGTCGACGAGCGGCCAGAAGGTGGTGTTGTGCGCGGCGTTCTGCAGCAGCGTGGCGTGCACGAGCTGCGCGTTGCTTGCGCTGTCCGTCTCGGGCACCCAGCGGTCGTCGACGAGCGTGACGGCGATGCGCGGCCAGTCGAAGCTTTGCGTGGACAACGTCTGCAGGAACGGGCGCGGGCTGCTGCCGCCGGACACGGCGAGCAGAGCCGGGCGCGCGCCGGCGTTGGACATACCGGCCGTGGACGCGCCGGCAATACCGGCGTCCGACGTTGCCGCCTGGGCGGCCAGCGACGCATGTAACGCGTCGCCGACAGCCTTCGCCAACGCGTCGGATTGGGCGCGTTGATCGTCGAAAGCGTGAAGCTCGATCACTTCTCCTCCGTGCTGCTTTTTTGTTAGCGCGGCGACTATCCGCCGCGAATCAATTCTCTTCTTCGAGCCAGCAGGTGCCGTGCTGCGCGAGCATCGCGCTGGCGGCAGCAGGGCCCCACGTACCCGACGCATACGGCTTCGGCGGTTTGTTCGAAGCCTTCCATTCGTTCAGGATCGGTTCGACCCAGCGCCACGCGGCTTCCTGCTCGTCGCGCCGCACAAACAACGCAAGGCGCCCGTTGATCACGTCGAGCAGCAGACGTTGATACGCCTCCATCTGCCCTTCGCGGAAGAACTGGTCGAACGCGAGGTCGAGGTGAACGCTTGCGAGATTCATGCCTTCACCCGGCTGCTTCGCGAGACAGTACAGGCGAATCGTCTCGTTCGGCTGCAAACGGATCACCAGACGATTCGCGCCCGCGCGCAGCGCCGACGCGCCCAATGCCGAATGCGGCACCGGGCGGAAATTCACCACGATTTCCGCGACGCGGTCAGCGAGCCGTTTGCCGGTGCGCAGGAAAAACGGCACGCCGGCCCAACGCCAGTTTTCAATCTCCACCTTCAGCGCGACGAAGGTTTCCGTCGTGCTGTTCTGCTTCACGCCGGGCTCCGTCGCATACGCCGGCACGGCATTGCCGCGAATTACGCCCGAATGATACTGGCCGCGCACCGCAACCTTGCCGATGTCGAGCGGATTGATCGGCTTGAGCGCCCGCAGCACGCGCAGTTTTTCGTCGCGCACGGAATCGGAGTCCATCGAATGCGGCGGCTCCATCGCGACGATGGAAAGCAGTTGCAGCAAATGGTTCTGCACCATGTCGCGCAGCGCGCCCGTATTGTCGTAGAAATCGCCGCGTGCTTCGACGCCGAGTTCTTCGGCGATCGTGATCTGGATGCTTTCCACCCACTCGCGGCGCCACAGCGGTTCGAACAGGGCATTGCCGAAGCGCAGCGCCAACAGGTTCTGCACGGGTTCTTTGCCGAGGTAGTGGTCGATACGGTAGATCTGCTCTTCCGCGAAGATTTCGCCGACCGCGTCGTTGATCGCATTCGACGACTTGAGGTCATAGCCGAGCGGCTTTTCGAGCACGATGCGCGCGTTTTCGTTGAGCCCGACCGACGCCAGCGCGCGGCAGATCGGCACGAAGAGCGACGGTCCCGTGGCCAGATAAAACACGCGGATGCCGGGCAGGTCTTTCACCGCGTCGCGCAGCAGCACGAAGTCGTCAGGATTGCCGAGGTCGATCTTCGCGAACTCGATGCGTGCGAGAAAGCTCGCCCATGCGGCTTCGTCGACGCCGTTCTTCGACACATGCGGCTTGACGTGCTCGTTGACCCACTGAAGGTATTCGCTGCGATCCGCCACGTGACGCGCGACCGCGACGATCTTGCCGCTGTCGGCCAGCATGCCGCCCGCACGGTGTGCTTCAAACAGCGCGGGGAGAATCTTGCGCATCGACAGATCGCCGGTTCCGCCGAAGAGAACGAAGGTGAAGCTTGAATCGGTTTGCATGAGTCTCCGTCGATGTCCTGGGGCCGCCGCGCTGACCGCTTACTGCCCGGAAAGGGCGACCGTAGTCCGATAAAATATTTTTTGACACTGAATTGTAGTTTAACTACAATCCAAATCAAGAGGTAGCGCTAATTCGATGAAAAAAGCGTGCGCGGGCAGGTAGGCTGCGCGTTTCGCGAATCGGCAGGCGCTCCCCTCGCATGTTAACGGACAACGGGACAACGCCTGCCGGCATCGGCGAACGGGTGGCCCCGGTTGACGTGCAAGGCACCTCGAGTCTGCCGCGCGACGCGGGCGGGCAAAAATCAAAAGAGGAGACAGTCTTTGCATCCCGAACCACTCATCTCTTGAGCTTCCAGCGGCCGACATCGGTCCGCCGGCACATGCGCCGCATGCGCCCGACCGTGCTCGATCGCCCAGTGTTTTGCCTGTTTGAACCAACCACAGCACCCTGGCGACATCAGGGGCCATTCGTTTTTTGTTCAGGTGTCTGGAGGAGATAAGCAATGAAATTTCGCGCGATCATGGGCGCTCTGTGCGCCGCAGGTCTGATGTGTGGCGTCTCGGCTGTGCAGGCGGCCGAGTCGGTCGAAGTGTTGCACTGGTGGACCTCGGGCGGCGAATCGAAAGCCGTCGGCGTCCTCAAGGACGACATGACGAAGCAAGGTTACACGTGGAAGGACTTTGCGGTTGCAGGCGGCGCGGGCGCGGCTGCCATGACGGCACTGAAGACGCAGGTGATCTCGGGCAATGCGCCGAGCGCCGCGCAGATCAAGGGCCCGCTGATCCAGGATTGGGCTTCGCAAGGCGTGCTGGTGCCGATCGACTCCGTCGCCGGTGACTGGAAGAAGAATCTGCCGCCGGAAATCGACAAGATCATGCACGCGGACGGCCACTACGTCGCGGCGCCGTTCTCGGTGCATCGCGTGAACTGGCTGTATATCAACAAGGCAGCGCTCGACAAGGCAGGCGGCAAGGTGCCGACCACGTGGCCCGAGTTCTTCGCGGTGGCCGACAAGATGAAAGCCGCGGGCATCCAGCCGATCGCGATGGGCGGCCAGCCGTGGCAAGACCTGACGCTGTGGGAAGACGTCGTGCTCTCGCAAGGCGCGGACTTCTACAAGAAGGCGCTGGTCGACCTCGACGAAAAGACGCTGACGTCGGACAAGATGGTCGGCGTGTTCGACACGGTCCGCAAGATCCAGGGTTACTTCGACGCGGGCCGCACGGGCCGTGACTGGAATCTGGCAACGGCCATGGTCATCAACGGCAAGGCCGGCATGCAGTTCATGGGCGACTGGGCGAAGGGCGAATTCGCCAACGCCGGCAAGAAGTCGGGCTCGGACTATGTCTGTGCCGCTGTGCCGGGCACCGAAAAGTCGTACACGTTCAACGTCGACTCGTTCGTGTTCTTCCAGCAGAAGGGCCAGAAGGCTGCAACGCCGGGCCAGCTTGCTCTCGCGAAGACGATCATGTCGCCGGAATTCCAGGAACAGTTCAGCCTGTACAAGGGCTCGATCCCGGTGCGTCTCGGCGTGTCGATGGCGAAGTTCGACGACTGCGCGAAGAAGTCGTACGCGGATGAGCAAACCGCGATCAAGTCGGGCGGCTACGTGCCGTCGCTTGCTCACGGCATGGCTCAGCCGGACGCGGCAGCCGGCGCGATCTCCGACGTCGTCACGAAGTTCATGAACTCGCAGCAGGATTCGAAGAGCGCGGTTGCGGCGCTCGCGAAGGCAGCGAAGACCAAGTAAGTGAAGTAGCGAAGGGCGCGTCCGGGTATCGGCGCGCCCTTCGCGCCGTTGATCGCGTGAATTGGCGTCATGCGGTGTGCGTCCCTGGCACGCGCGCGCATCCGATGCACGCGGCTTCACCTGACAGTTCCAGCAGGAGTCGAGTAGTGACTGCTTCTATCAGCGGAAACGGGAAAACGGCTACCGTCGCCCGCCGCGCGTCGCCCATGGCGGCCCTTGCCGATCGCTTCATCCCGAAGCTGGTGCTCGCACCCAGCGTCGTGATCAGCCTGATTTTCGTTTACGGCTTCATCGCCATTACCGGCTATCTGTCGATGTCGAACTCGCGGTTGATGCCGCGCTACGACTTCGTCGGTTTCGACCGTTATCGCGAACTGTTCGATAACGACGTGTTCTGGACTTCGGCCGCGAATCTCGGCTGGTTCGGTATTCCGTTCATCGGCATCTGCATCGGCCTCGGTCTCTTTCTCGCGATTCTGCTCGATCAGCAGATTCGCAACGAAGGCGCGCTGCGCGCGGTGTTCCTGTACCCGATGGCGCTGTCGTTCATCGTGACCGGCACGGCGTGGCAGTGGATCATGACGCCGAGCATCGGCCTCGAAAAGGTCTTTCACGACTGGGGCTGGACGAGCTTCTCGTTCGGCTGGCTCGGCGACCCCGACAAGGCGATTTTCTGCGTGGTGATCGCGGCGGTGTGGCAATCCACCGGCTTCGTGATGGCGCTGTTCCTTGCGGGCCTGCGCGGCGTGGACGGCGAAATTTTCAAGGCGGCGCAAATGGACGGCGCGAGTCTGCCCACCATCTACCGCAAGATCGTCATTCCGAGCATGCGTCCGGTGTTCTTCTCCGTGCTGCTGATTCTTTGCCACATCACGATCAAGACCTTCGACCTCGTCGTCGCGTTGACGGCGGGCGGTCCGGGCACGTCGTCGTCGCTGCCGGCCATTTTCATGTACACCTTTTCGTTCAATCGCGGGCAACTCGGCGTCGGCGCGGCATCGTCGATCATGATGCTCGCCACCGTCGTGGCCGTGCTCGTGCCGCTCATGTATCTGGAATCGAGGAGCACCCGCAATGCAGCCTAAGATGACGATCAGCCGTGCCGTCATTTACGCGGCGCTGATTCTGTTTGCCCTGTACTTCCTGTTTCCGCTGTACGTGATGCTGTCCACGTCGTTCAAGGACATCGATCAGCTGCGCACCGGCAACCTGCTCACGCCGCCGTCGCACTGGACCGTCGATCCGTGGATCAAGGCATGGAGCGGCGCCTGTACCGGCGTGCGCTGCGACGGCATGCAGCCGTTCTTCATGAACTCCGTGCGCATGGTGATTCCGGCGGTGCTGATCTCGTCGATCATCGGCGCGTTCAACGGTTATGTGCTCACGCACTGGCGTTTTCGCGGCGCCGATCCGATCTTTACGATGCTGCTGGTCGGCTGCTTCATTCCGTTCCAGGCGATCCTGTTGCCCATGGCGCGTTTCGAAGGCGCGCTCGGCCTGTCGAACACGACGACCGGTCTCGTGGTGGTGCACGTGATCTACGGTATCGCATTCACGACGATGTTCTTCCGCAACTTCTACGTGAGCGTGCCGGCCGAACTCGTGAAGGCGGCGCGCATC
This sequence comes from Paraburkholderia phenoliruptrix, assembly GCF_047325075.1. Classification (NCBI taxonomy): domain Bacteria; kingdom Pseudomonadati; phylum Pseudomonadota; class Betaproteobacteria; order Burkholderiales; family Burkholderiaceae; genus Paraburkholderia; species Paraburkholderia phenoliruptrix. Next base: position 3,530,876 of record NZ_CP168531.1, on the reverse strand, counting down.
GACGGTGCCGGTTTTTTCACGATCTTCACGAAGATCCTGCTGCCCGTGTCGCTGCCCATTTTCATGGTGTGCCTGATCTGGCAATTCACGCAGATCTGGAATGACTTCCTGTTCGGTATCGTGTTCTCCGGCGTCGATTCCATGCCGATCACCGTGGCGCTGAACAATCTCGTGAACACGTCGACGGGCGTGAAGGAATACAACGTGGACATGGCCGGCGCGATCATCGCCGCGCTGCCCACCTTGCTCGTCTACATCGTGGCCGGACGTTATTTCGTGCGCGGCCTGACGGCCGGCGCAGTGAAGGGCTGAACCATTCGAAGCCGGCAGCGCTCGACCCACTCAGCGCTGCCGTCAAACAGACGTTTTCAGGCAGTACCAGAGACTAGAGGATTCACAGCATGGCAAGCCTTTCCATCCGTGACGTGTACAAGACTTACCCGAACGGGGTGCCGGTTCTGAAGGGTGTCAACATCGACATCGAAGACGGTCAGTTCCTGATTCTCGTCGGCGGCTCGGGCTGCGGTAAGTCGACGCTGCTCAACATGATTGCCGGCCTCGAAACGGTGACCAAGGGCGAGATCCAGATCGACGGCAAGACGGTGAACAACCTCTCGCCGAAAGATCGCGATATCGCGATGGTGTTCCAGTCGTACGCGCTGTATCCGTCCATGACGGTGCGCGAGAACATTTCGTTCGGCCTGAACATCCGCAAGGTGCCGAAAAGCGAGCAGGCGCAGATTGTCGACCGCGTGTCGAACACGCTGCAGATCACGCATCTGCTGGATCGCAAGCCGGGCCAACTGTCCGGCGGCCAACGCCAGCGCGTCGCCATGGGCCGCGCGCTTGCGCGCGATCCGGTGATGTTTCTGTTCGACGAGCCGCTTTCGAACCTGGACGCGAAGCTGCGTATCGAGATGCGCTCGGAAATCAAGCTACTGCATCAACGCCTCGGCACGACGATCGTCTACGTGACGCACGATCAGATCGAAGCCATGACGCTCGGCGACCGCATCGCCGTGATGAAAGACGGCATCGTGCAGCAATTCGGTGCGCCGCAGGACATTTACGACTCGCCGTCGAACCTGTTCGTGGCCGGCTTTATCGGCGCGCCGCCCATGAACTTCATTCAGGGCAAGCTCGTCGAACAGGGCGCGGGCGTGGGCCTCGAACTGGACACGGGCGTGACGCGCACGGCGCTCGTGCTGCCGTTCGACTCGGCGAAGGTCAAGTCGCACATCGGCCGCGAAGTGATTCTCGGCTTGCGCCCCGAGCGCATTACCGATTCGCGCGGCGCGCACGGCGACCACGGCAAGCTGCAACAGATCGAAGTGAAGGTCGATGTCATCGAGCCGACCGGTCCGGACACGCTCGTGTTCGCGCAGGTCAACGGCAAGCGCGTGGTGAGCCGCGTGCACCCGGCGTCGAATCCGCAGCCGCTGACGAACACGACGCTGCTGTTCGATACGTCGAAGGCGGTGTTGTTCGATCCGTCGAACGAGGAGCGGATCGCTTGAGTCAGGCTGACTGCCGCATAGACCGCGGCGTCTGTCAGTTTTGAAGCAAAAAGCCCCTTGGGTCGCGAGACCCAAGGGGCTTTTCTTATGCGCTTCTTTCCAACGGCTTCGGCGCTGAAGCGTCAAACGTCAGGCCTCCGGCAGGCGCAAGTCCGGATTGTTGCGCACGAGTTCCGTCACCCATTCGGTGAACGCGCGCAGCCGCGAGCTGAGATTGCGGCGATGCGCGTACAGAATGGACAGCGGCGTGCCGGGGCTCGTGTAGTCGGTGAGAATTTCCTTCAACACGCCGCGCTCGATCAGATGCGCGACCATGAAGCGCGACGGTTGAATGATGCCGTGGCCGAGCGCGCCCGCGCGAATGTAGACCGAGCCGTCGTTCACCGCGAGCACGCTCTTCATCGCGACTTTTACGATTTCACCGTTGACTTCGTACTCGAACGGAAAGGTCTTGCCGGTGCGCGCCGACACGTAGTTGACCGCGCGGTGCTCGCTCAATTGATCGAGCGTGGTGGGCGTGCCGTATTTCTCCAGATACGCGGGCGAAGCGCACGTGACGATTCGCGCATGACCGATGCGCCGCGCGACAAGGCTCGACTCTTCCGGCGTGCCCATGCGGATCACGCAATCCACGGCGTCCTGGATCAGGTCGATGTTGCGGTCGGCGAGACCGAGCCGCACGTCGATTTCAGGGTAGCGCCGGTAGAAGTCGTCGAGTGCGGGCAGCAGGAGCGCGCGGGCGAGCGTGCCCGAGGTGTCGACGCGAATCGTCCCTACGGGGTTCTCCCGCTTGTTCGACAGCGACGACTCCGCGTCGGCGACTTCCGCGAGAATGCGCACGCAGCGCTCGTAAAAGAGCGCGCCGTCTTCAGTCACGCTGACCTGGCGCGTCGAACGATTGAGAAGCCGCACGCCCACGTGTTCTTCGAGCGCCTGAATCGTGCGGCTCACTTTCGCCCGCGGGAGGTCGAGCGATTCGGATACTTTCGTGAAGCTGTTTGCCTCGACCACACGCGTAAATATCTCCATCGCTTCGAAACGGTCCATGTTTGGCCTTGTATGTAATGAGCGGAAATTGGTTTCGACGTGAAGTGTATAGGCTCACATGGATGTTGTCCGCAAGGGGCCGCCAGGCGGGGCGGCGGGTGCGGTCCCGCCTGGCCCGCTCAGGTGCCGCCTCAGGTGCCGCTCAAGTGCCGCTCAAGTGCGCTTCGTTGCGCTCAGTCCCAGTCAGTCCCGCTCAGGCGCACCCAGCGGAAACAGCGGGCGGTAGGGCCGTGCTTCGTCGACGGCGCGGGCAAACGACGGGCGCGCCAGCAAGCGCTCGCGATAGGCGCGCACCTGCGTGAACTTCGGATCGATCGCGTGCGTCCAGTCGGCGTAAAAAAGCGCGGGCGCCGCCGCGCAATCGGCGAGGCTGAAGCTGCCGGCGGCGGCCCATTCGCGGTCGACCATGGTTTTGTCGAGCCACGCATAGGCCGTGTCGAGCATCGCGCGCGCTTCGGCGACGCCGCGCGTGTCGCGCTCCGCCTCGGGGCGCAGGCGGTCCGTCACGATCTTCTGCACCGGCGTGGAAATGTAGTTGTCGAAGAAGCGGTCCATGCCGCGTACGTCCAGCGCCGCGCGGGCGTCGGCGGGCACGAGCGCAACCGGCCCCGGATAGTGAAGACCGAGATATTCGATGATGATGGTCGCCTCCATCACCGTGCGCCCGCTGTCGACCAGCACCGGAAAGCGCCGGATCGGCCACAGTTCGGCGAATTCGGCCATGATGCGCGGGTCGTCGTGCGCGAGCAGCCGGAACTCGAACGGTGTGCCGTTCTCGTACAGCGCGATCAGCGCCTTCTGGCAGTAGGATGAAAAAGGGTGGGCGTATAGCTTGAGGCTCATCGTGATCACCTTCGACGGTTAAAGGGTTGTTGCGGCCCGGCAGGGCCGTTCAAGTCACGACGAGCGGACGCGGCCAAAATCGACACGCGGGCGTTGCAGCCGCGCGAGCGCGGCGCAAAAAAGCCGCTAATGCGGCAGGCGCACGTTGAGGCGGAAGGTCGCGAGCCGCGCCAGCAGAATAAAACCGGTGGCGATGAGCACGCTGTAGACGGTGTCGAAATTCACGTAGTCGAGCAGCACATACAGCCAGCAGCCGACAAAAGCGCACGTCGCGTAAGGCCGCGAGTCGCGCAGAATCAGCGGCACCTCGTTGCACAACACGTCGCGGATCACGCCGCCGAATACGCCCGTCGCCACGCCCATCATCACGGAGGTGAACCACGGCATTTGCGCGTCGTGCGCAATCGAGGTCCCCGCGACGCTGAAGAGCCCGAGGCCGATCGCATCGGCCACCAGCAGCACGCGCTCGGACAGGAGGCGCGAGGTCATCTTCAGCAGCGTGGGGGCGAAGAGCGACATTGCAAAAATGGCGATCAGATAGTCCTGATGCTCGACCCAGTAGAACGGCCGGCGCTCCAGCAGCACGTCGCGCAGCGTGCCGCCGCCGAAGGCCGTCGCGATCGCCACGAGAAAGGTGCCGACGGCGTCGAGGCGGCGCGTCCTCGCCTCGATGAAACCGGAAATGGCGTACGCGAAGATCGCCAGCGCTTCCATGATGGAGAGCGCGAGAGTGAGTCTCGGATGGATCACCGCGGCTCCGCCGTGGGCCGCGCTTGAGCCGGCGCGGCGCCGGGTTGCAGCAGCACGACGACCGCGCCCGCGCCGCCGTCATGGGGACGCGCCTGGCAAAACGCGATCACTTCGTTTTTCTGCACGAGCCACGCGCGCACTTTGCCCTTGAGCACGGGTTCCTTGCCGATCGATCCCAAACCTTTGCCGTGAATCACGCGCAGACAGCGCAGGCCGCGCTTGACCGACTCGCGGATAAACTCGGCCAGCGCCTCGCGGGCTTCCTCGCGCCGCATGCCGTGCAGATCGATTTGCGCCTGCACGATCCAGTCGCCGCGCCGCAGTTTTCGCACCACTTCCTGGCTGACGCCGGGGCGGCAATAGGAGAGCGTTTCGTCGGTGTCGAGCAGCACCTCGGGGTCGTACTCGTCCGAGATGGCTTCGTGCAGCACCGCTTCCTCGTCGAGCCGCGTCTGCACCGGCAAGGGTGGCGGAGGGTTGCGCGGCAACGAGGCGCGCGGCGGCACGGCGAGCGGCGCCACCTCGCCGATTTCGCGGCGAAACAGATCGGCGTCCGCGGCCGCTTCGCGCTGGGCGGCCGCCGCGGCGGCGCGTTCGCGCTCGCGCTTTTGCGCATCGACCTTCAACGCGTCGCGCAGCGCGCCGAGGCCGGCCAGGCCCGCGGCCGGCGCGATCTTCGGTTGGGCCGCGGGCGCCGCCGGCTCGCGCGCGGCGGGGGCGGCGCGGGGGCGCTTCGGTTCGTGCGGATGAGGGTGGTTCTTCGGCATAGCGTGAGTGGACGCAGAAAAAGCGCGGAATGAGATCTGGAAAAGCCCGCGGACTGACACGCGCGGATTAACCCGCGCAAAGACCGCCGCATAAAACGTGACATAAAACGCGACGTAAAACGCCGCGATCCGATCACGGGGCGTCTCACGACCATAATGCGGCATCCAATGAAAAAAGGCCGCCGGCTGGTGAGCCGCGGCCTTTTTTCATTCGAACCCGATCGACCGGCCGGGCAAGGCCCAGCCGCCATTTTACCGTTGCGTGGGCGCGAGAGCGCGCTCGATCAGCGCTCCGCTTCCTGGCTCATGGCGTGTTCGCCGGCCATTTCGTTGATGGTTTCCAGATAGCGCTGCGCGTCGAGCGCGGCCATACAGCCCGTGCCCGCACTCGTGATGGCCTGGCGGTACACGTGGTCCTGCACGTCGCCGGCGGCGAACACGCCCGGCACGCTCGTCGCGGTGGCAAAGCCGTTCAGGCCGCCCTTCGTGATGATGTAGCCGTTCTTCATTTCCAACTGACCTTCGAAGATGTCCGTGTTCGGCTTGTGACCGATCGCGACAAAGAGGCCTTGCAGCGCAATGTCCGTGGTTTCGCCGGTTTGCGTGTGCTTGATGCGCACGCCGGTCACGCCGGACTGGTCGCCCGTCACTTCGTCGAGCGTATGGTTCCACTTGATTTCGACGACGCCTTCCTTCTCTTTCGCGAGCAGGCGGTCGATCAGGATCGGCTCGGCGCGGAACTTGTCGCGGCGGTGGATCACCGTCACCTTCTTCGCGATGCCCGACAGATACAGCGCTTCTTCAACCGCCGTATTGCCGCCGCCGACCACGGCCACGTGCTGCTGCTTGTAGAAAAAGCCGTCGCAGGTCGCGCAGGCGGACACGCCCTTGCCCATGAAGGCTTCTTCCGACGGCAGGCCGAGGTACTGCGCCGAAGCGCCCGTCGAGATGATCAGCGAATCGCACGTGTATTCGCCGGAATCGCCGATCAGGCGGATCGGCTTTTCGTCCAGCTTCGCCGTGTGAATATGGTCGAAGATGATTTCGGTGTTGAAGCGCTCAGCATGCTCCAGGAAGCGCGCCATCAGTTCAGGGCCCTGCACGCCGTTGGCGTCGGCGGGCCAGTTTTCGACGTCGGTCGTGGTCATGAGCTGGCCGCCTTGCGCGAGACCCGTGACCAGCACCGGCGCGAGGTTGGCGCGCGCCGCGTAGACCGCTGCCGTGTAGCCGGCGGGGCCGGAACCGAGAATCAGAACCTTGGCGTGTTTCGTGGAAGTTGCGGGCATGATCGAATCCTTTTACGGCGCACCGTCCGCCCATGCGGGCAGTGCGACTTGGCTGAAACTGTAGATGGGCATCAGTCCGGCATTATAAAGGGCAGGGCGGCGGGCTGCTCCATGAAGCTTTCCGATCGCGCCGATAGTCCGGCGCCCCGCTTAAGCGGCAAGCGCGTGTGGCCAATCGGCCAGGTTACCGTCATTTACAGCCTCACGCGGGGCACTGCGTTTACAATAGGCCGGATCGAAGTTCCGGGTCGCCGGGGCCGTGACCGCAGCCGCGTCGAACGAGGCCCGGCACACCGGATCGGCCACACACGCAACAGGATCAATGGCAAAAGCTCCTTATTCCGCGAGCGCGCAGGCATTGCCGCACCGCATGTCGCGCCTTTTCACAGAAATCCGCTGGATCCTGCAGGTCGCGCTCGGCGTTTTCCTGCTGATGGCGCTTATCAGCTACAGCCGGCGCGATCCGAGCTGGACGCACGCCGCGCAGGTCGACCACATCGCCAACTGGGCGGGCCGCGTCGGCGCGTGGACCTCGGACATTCTGCTGCTGCTGTTCGGACTTTCCGCCTACTGGTGGATCGTGCTGCTCGGCCGGCACATCTCCGCGAACTACAAGCGCATCACGCGCCATGAGGAGTTGCAGGAGGACGCGCCGCGCGACGCGAGCTGGCTCGCGGACGCCTTCGCCTTCCTGCTCGTGCTGCTCGCGTGCGACGGCATAGAGGCATTGCGCATGTGGTCGCTGAAAGTCCAGTTGCCGCGCGCGCCGGGCGGCGTGATCGGCGAGGCGGTCGCGCGCGGGGTGTCGCATGCGCTCGGCTTCACGGGCGGCACGCTTGCCTTGCTGATCGTGCTGGCCATCGGTTTGTCGCTGTATTTCCGCTTTTCCTGGCTTTCCGTGTGCGAAAAAGTCGGCGAGTCGATCATCTCGGCCGTCACTTTCGCGAAGCTGCGCCGCGAGGCGGGCCGCGACCGCAAGCTGGGCGAAGCCGCCGCGGTCAAGCGCGAGGGCAAGGTGGAAAAGGGCCGCGTGCGCATCGAGGAGCACGAACCGGTCGTGATCGTGCCGCCGGTCGTCACGCCGGCAAAGTCGGAGCGCGTCGAGAAGGAACGGCAGGTGCCGCTCTTCACCGACCTGCCGGGCGACTCCACGCTGCCGCCCATTTCGCTGCTCGATCCCGCGCCGGCCGCGCAGGAAACCATTTCCGCCGACACGCTCGAATTCACCTCGCGTCTGATCGAGAAAAAACTGAAGGACTTCGGCGTCGAAGTGAGCGTGGTCGCCGCGTATCCGGGCCCCGTCGTCACGCGTTACGAGATCGAGCCGGCCACCGGCGTGAAGGGCAGCCAGATCGTCAATCTCGCGAAAGACCTCGCGCGTTCGTTGTCGCTCGTGTCGATTCGTGTCGTCGAAACGATTCCGGGTAAGAACTACATGGCGCTCGAATTGCCGAATCAGCGCCGTCAGACGGTGAGTCTGTCCGAGATTCTCGGCTCCGCGGTTTATGCGGACGCCGCGTCGCCGCTCACCATGGGCCTCGGCAAGGACATCGGCGGCAAGCCCGTCTGCGCGGACCTCGCAAAAATGCCGCACCTGCTGGTGGCCGGCACGACGGGTTCGGGCAAGTCGGTCGGGATCAACGCGATGATCCTGTCGCTGCTGTACAAGGCGAGCGCGGATCAGGTGCGCATGATTCTGATCGATCCGAAGATGCTCGAAATGAGCGTCTACGAAGGCATTCCGCATCTGCTGTGTCCGGTCGTGACGGATATGCGCCAGGCCGGCCACGCGCTCAACTGGGCGGTCGCCGAAATGGAGCGCCGCTACAAGCTCATGAGCAAGCTCGGCGTGCGCAATCTCGCCGGCTACAACAACAAGATCGACGAGGCCGCGAAGCGCGAGGAGAAGCTGCCGAATCCGTTCAGCCTCACGCCGGACGATCCGGAACCGCTCACGCGTCTGCCCAATATCGTGATCGTGATCGACGAACTCGCCGATCTGATGATGGTGGTCGGCAAGAAGGTAGAAGAGTTGATCGCGCGAATTGCGCAAAAGGCGCGCGCGGCCGGCATCCATCTGATTCTCGCCACGCAGCGTCCGTCGGTCGACGTGATTACCGGTCTCATCAAGGCCAACGTGCCCACGCGCATGGCCTTCCAGGTGTCGTCGAAGATCGACTCGCGCACCATTCTCGACCAGCAGGGCGCGGAATCGCTGCTCGGTATGGGCGACATGCTTTACCTGCCGCCGGGCAGCGGCTTGCCGGTGCGGGTGCATGGCGCGTTCGTGTCGGACGAGGAAGTGCACCGCGTCGTCGACAAGCTCAAGGAGCAGGGCGAGCCGAACTATATTGAGGGCATTCTCGAAGGCGGCGTGACGGGCGAGGGCGACGAAGGCTCGGCGGGCGCGGGCGGTGCCGGTGCGGGCGACGGCGAGTCGGACCCGCTTTACGACCAGGCGGTGGACGTGGTGCTGAAAAACAGGCGCGCGTCGATTTCGCTGGTGCAGCGGCATTTGCGCATCGGCTATAACCGCGCCGCGCGTTTGCTCGAGCAGATGGAAAACTCCGGCGTCGTCTCGGCAATGTCGTCGAACGGCAATCGCGAGATTCTTGCGCCGGCGCGCGAGGCGGAGTGAGGCGCGCGGCTCGCGCCTCGCGGCGGGAACGGGGGCGGTTTTTTGCGGCCTATGTTGGCAACCTGAACCTTGCCGCCTGCCCGAGACGCGTGGCCGAGTCGTGTGTTTTTGCCGCTTGTAACGTTGGTTTCGAAACGTTCGCTTCTAAGGTTCGCTTAAGACTGACTGCCTAAGCTCCGGGACGAAAGGCGCCACAGTGGAATGGAGCGCGACGGACTTGCGCGTTCGCACGCAACCCGGAAATCAAGGGTGACGCGTGACGCCCGCCTCTCGCCCGGTTCGCCAGCGACCGGCAGCCAGCGGCAACACCGCCCAATACACGCGCCGCAGGCACCGCGGCCGCTCGATAAATCCAGATCAAGGGAGAAAAACTATGCAGCTATTTGCGCAGCAGCACGCACCATCCACCGGCGCCGGCCGTCCGACAGGGACGCTGGCACGGACCGTCGCGCGCCGGATCGGCGCGTTGGCGATCGGCGCGTCGATGCTCGTCGCTTCGCAGGCTTTCGCGAGCGGCACCGAGCAGTTGAAGGCTTTCGTCGCGCAGGTCCACTCGGCGCGCGGCACCTTCGTGCAGCAGGAAGTGCGCGCGCCGAGCAAGGCACAGGCGGCGAGCGGCGCAAGCGGCGTGCTGTCGACGAACGGCGGCGGCAAAAGCAGCACGTCGAGCGGAACATTCACGTTTGCTCGTCCCGGCAAGTTCATCTGGCAATACGAAAAGCCCTACGCGCAGCTGCTGCAAGCAGACGGCGACAAGCTTTACGTGTACGACAAGGACCTGAACCAGGTCACGGTGCGAAGCCTCGGCGGCGCACTCGGCGCGAGCCCGGCCGCCATCCTGTTCGGCAGCAACGATCTGGACAAGAACTTCACGTTGCGCGATGCGGGCGTGAAGGCCGGCATCGACTGGCTCGAACTGACGCCGAAAACGCGGGATACGCAATTCCAGCGCGTGGGCATCGGCTTCAAGGACGGCAATCTGCAAGCCATGGAATTGCACGACGTGTTCGGCAACGTCACGCTGCTGACGTTCTCGAACATCCAGAAGAATCCGCCGCTGCCTGCCGACGCTTTCAAGTTCACGGTGCCGAAGGGCGCGGACGTGATCAACGGCTAAGGCGCCGCTCTGCGGTTGCGCTTGACGAGGGAAGCCGCGCTGAATGCGCGGCTTTTTTGTGGCCGACGTTTGTGGCCGACGCTTGCGGCAGACCCGTGCGGCCGGTCTTCGTGCCCGCCAAGGCGCGGTTCCCGTCAAACCCGCGCGCTATGGGGCCGCGTGCGCGGCCTTCATGTCTTCGAGAAACGCCTCCACAATATCCGTTCGATGCTGCCGTGCCCGCGCGACCATATGAAACGCGACGCGGTAGCGCATGCGCGCCGGATTCAACGCCGCGAGCAACCCTTGCGCGACGAACGGCGCCGCGAAATGCCCCGGCAGATAGCCTAGGTGATGCCCGGAAAGCACGAGCATGGCGACGGCTTCCATGTTGTCGGCGACGGCGGTGATGTTGCGCGGCGCCTGCGAATCTTCGGCCTCGGGCAACGGATAGCTGCGCCACGCCCATTCGTGCGCCGCGGCCTGTTCGGGCGTGACATCGCCGGCACGGGCAAAGAGCGGATGCCCTTTCGCGCAGTAGGCAAACTGGTCTTCGGCGAACACTTCCGTGTAGTCGAGCGACGGCACGCGATGCCAGAAATAGCCGATGCCGATCTGAATGCGTCCGTTGAGCAGCAGTTCTTCGAGCTCGCCCGGCGAGCGCACGAGAATCGAAAAGCGCACGGACTGATCGCGCGAGCGGAAGCGGCCAATCGCGTCGCTGATGCGCGCACTCGCCGACACGGGCGTGTGCCCGATCATGCCGATGTCGAGCGTGCCGACGAGTTTGCGTCCCACGTTACGCGCCTGCACGCCGAAGCTGTCCACCGCGGCGAGCAGCGCGCGAGCGGCATCCACGAATTGCTCGCCGCGTGCGGTGAGGCGAAAGCCGCCGCGGCCGCGCTCGCACAGCCGGTACCCGAGGCGTGTTTCGAGCGTAGCCAGTTGCGTGCTGATGGTCGGCTGTCCGACGTTCAGTGTGGCCTGCGCCGGTGAGACGCCACCGGCATCCACAATGGCGAGGAAGACGCGGATGAGCCGCAGGTCGAGGTCGGTCAGTTGGGAGAACATGCGTCAGGATACATCGCCTGGGATCGATGTGAACGTTTTTGCGCGGCTATTTCAAGTTCGCGGGAACTGCTCAAGAATGGAATTTGGTCCGGCCGTGCATCGCCACATTGCTTACTGCAAGCCAGTTTTTGGCCGGTTGACCGATTCCCGCCCCCAGGCGCCTTTTCATTGCCGAGCCACGATGAATACTTCCTCCTTCATTTCTCCCGAAGCCGGTGAGCGCCCGCAGCCGCTGTCCGGCAATGCGATGCCGCGCTGCGGCGGAATCGCGACCATGATGCGTTTGCCGAACGTCGGCTCGGCTGCGGGATTCGACGCCTGTTTCGTCGGTGTGCCGTTCGATCTCGGCACGTCGAACCGCACGGGCGCGCGTTTCGGGCCGCGTCAGATCCGCAGCGAATCGGTGCTGCTGCGGCCGTACAACATGGCCACGCGTGCAGCGCCGTTCGATTCGCTGCGCGTGGCCGATCTCGGCGACGTCGCGATCAACCCGTACAACCTGCATGACTCGATCGCGCGAATCGAAAGCGCTTACGATGAAATCCTCCAGCACGAATGCAAGCCGGTCACGCTCGGCGGCGATCACACGATCGCGCTGCCGATCCTGCGCGCGATTCATCGCAAGCACGGCAAGGTCGGGCTGATCCACGTGGACGCGCACGCCGACGTCAACGACACGATGATGGGCGAGAAGATCGCGCACGGCACGCCGTTTCGGCGCGCGGTGGAGGAAGGTTTGCTCGACTGCGAGCGCGTCGTGCAGATCGGTTTGCGCGGCACGGGTTACGCGGCGGAGGACTTCGACTGGTGCCGCGACCGGGGCTTCGAGGTCGTGCAGGCGGAGGCGTGCTGGAACCAGTCGCTTGCGCCGCTGATGGCGCGCGTGCGCGAGCGCATGGGCGACGCGCCGGTGTACATCACGTTCGACATCGACGGAATCGATCCGGCCTTCGCGCCCGGCACGGGCACGCCGGAAATCGCCGGACTGACGGTGCCGCAGGCGCTCGAAATCATTCGCGGCGCGCGCGGCCTGAATATCGTCGGTTGCGATCTTGTGGAAGTCGCGCCGCCGTACGATCCGTTCGGCACGACCGCGCTGCTCGGCGCGAACCTCGCGTTCGAGTTGTTGTGCGTGCTGCCGGGCGTCGAATACCGAACCGTCGCCAAGCGTTAGCCTCACGCGCGAGGTGGGCGTCGCAACTAGGCTGCTTGCAACGAAAAGGCCCGCATGTGCAGGCCTTTTTCGTCACAGAAGTTAACCGCGTGCTCACGCGTAAGCAGTCTTGCGCGTCGACACGAACGCGAGATAGCACACCGCGCCGATCACCAAAGAGGGCAACGTCGCGCCGAGATTCGGCAGCCATTGGTTGATCGCCTGATAAGCGGCGATGCCGATTGCCCACGCGATGAACGCGCTCAGATGCCAGCCGCCCGAAAAACCATAGCGGCCGCGCACGTCGGCGAGCACGGCTGCTTCGATGCGGCGCTTGCGCACAATGAAATGGTCGACCAGCACGACGCCGAAGAGCGGCGCGAACACCGAGCCGATGAGCAGCAGGAAGTTCTGATATTTCGCCATCGGCACGGCGAGCGCGATCAAGGTGCACAGCGCGCCGAATGCCGCCGACAGGATCGGCACGCTGCCGCGCGCCCAGAACGTGCCGGTCGACACGGCCGCCGAATGGATGTCGGCGAATGCATTGTCCACTTCGTCGATCAGAATGAGCAGCAGCGCGAGGCCGCCGCCCGCCTGTGCGAGCGCGCTCGTGAGCAGCGCGTCGCCGCCGCCCGCGGCGAGGCCATAGATCGCGCCCAATGCGTAGAACCAGATATTCGCGATGCCGAAGCCGAGCAGCGTGCCGCGAAACGTGTCGCCCGCGCGGCGGCCAAAGCGCGTGTAGTCCGCGATCAACGGCAGCCACGAGAGCGGCATGGCGACCACGAGATCGATCGCGCCGCCGAACGACATCTCGCCGGTGCCGGGACGGCGCATCATCGCGGCGAGGTCCTGCTGCGCGAGCAGATTCCATGTGAGCCATGCGGCGCCGGCCAGCAGCAGCCAGATTCCCCATGTACGCAGAAAGCGCCGCACGAACGAAAGCGGTCCGCTGATCGCGAGCAGCGTCGCGAGCCCGCCGAACGCGACCGTCCAGACGAGCGGCATGGAGAGGCCGAACGCCTGCTTCGCGAGGGCGTCGGCGGAATCGCGCATCACGATCACTTCGAAGGCGCCCCAGCCGACCAGCTGCACCGCGTTCAGCACCGCGGGCACCGAGGCGCCACGCACGCCGAGCGTCGGAGGCAGCGACGACATCGCGGCGAGGCCGGTGTCCGTGCCGATCACGCCGGCGAGCGCGAGCAGCACCACGCCGATCGCACTGCCGATCGCAATGGCCAGCAGCGCGTGCACCAGCGACAGCCCCGGCACGAGCAGCGCGCCGGCTTGCGCGACGAGCAGGCCGATGCCGAGCGAGAACCAGAGCGCGAACGCGTCGCCGGTACGGAAGGCGCGGCGCGCGTCGGGCACCGGCGTGAGCGGGGCGTAGGTGGAACCGGCGTCGCCGGTGAGCGGGTCTTGTGTCATCGGGTCGTGTCCCTGAGTGATGTGTCTATTGCCGATCCTGTTGCTGCTCGCAGCGAATTCGCGCCCGGGCGAGGATGCGTCGCTCGCCCGGGCGCGGTCACTGTCATAATGCAGGACGTTGCCCGCGCGTTGCTCGCGCAGGCTTTGCGCTTGTCCGGCAGCGCGCCGCTTCTGGACCCCTCGCGGATACCTGCGCGCAGCGCGTCCGGAAAGCCGAGATTATCCCCAAAACGTCATGTTCGAAGAAACCCGTGCCAATGTTCCGCTCGCCGAACGCCTGCGGCCCCGCAATATCGACGAAGTGATCGGCCAGAAGCATCTGCTCGGTCCGAACAAGCCGCTGCGGGTCGCATTCGAATCCGGCGAGGCGCATTCGATGATCCTCTGGGGCCCGCCGGGCGTCGGCAAGACGACGCTCGCGCGGCTCATGGCGGACGCGTTTCACGCGCAGTTCATTGCGCTCTCGGCGGTGCTGTCCGGCGTGAAGGACATTCGCGAGGCAGTCGAAACGGCGCAGATTCATCGCGCGAACGGGCATCAGACGCTAGTGTTCGTCGACGAGGTGCATCGCTTTAACAAGAGCCAGCAGGACGCGTTCTTGCCGCACGTGGAGTCGGGGCTGTTCGTGTTCATCGGGGCGACGACGGAGAATCCGTCGTTCGAAGTGAACAGCGCGTTGCTCTCGCGCGCCGCCGTGTATGTGCTGAAAAGTCTCGACGAAGACGAGTTGCGCGAGCTGCTCGAGCGCGCGCAACACGAACTGGGCGGCCTCACATTCACGGACGAGGCGCGCGACGCGCTGATCGGCTCCGCCGACGGCGACGGCCGCAAGCTGTTGAACAACCTTGAGATCGTCGCGCGCGCGGCTTCCCAGCAGAAGAAGACGGCGATCGACGGCGCTTTGCTCGGCAGCGCGCTCGCCGAGAATCTGCGCCGCTTCGACAAAGGCGGCGACGCCTTCTACGACCAGATCAGCGCGCTGCACAAATCGGTGCGCGGCAGCAGCCCGGACGGCGCGCTGTACTGGTTCTGCCGCATGCTCGACGGCGGCGCGGACCCGCGCTATCTGGCGCGGCGCATCGTGCGGATGGCGTGGGAGGACATCGGTCTCGCCGATCCGCGCGCCGCGCGCATCGCGCTGGATGCCGCCGAAACCTACGAGCGGCTCGGCACGCCCGAAGGCGAACTCGCGCTGGCGCAGGCCATCATCTATCTGGCGGTCGCGCCGAAGTCGAATGCCGGCTACAACGCCTACAACGAAGCGCGGCGCTTCGTCGGCAAGGACAAGTCGCGCGCGGTGCCGGTGCATCTGCGCAATGCGCCGACGAAGCTCATGAAGGAGCTCGGCTACGGTCACGAGTATCGTTACGCGCACGACGAGCCCGATGCTTACGCGGCGGGCGAAACCTATCTGCCGGAGAACATGCGCGATCCGCATTGGTACACGCCGACGCCGCGCGGGCTCGAAGGCAAGATCGGCGACAAGATGGCGCGTCTCGCGGAACTCGACGCGCAGTGGCGCAGCGAGAACAAGCCGAAGAAAGGCTGACGCCGCCCACGCCATGCGCGTGTCGTGCCGCCCACGTTGCTGCTTCGATCCAGCCGCGCCGGTGCGCTAAAATCCCACCTTCACACAACGAATACCCGCCCCATCCCATGCTCGACATCCAGTTGCTGCGCAAAGACCTCGACGGCGTCGCGAAGCGCCTCGCCGACCGCGGCTATACCCTCGACGTCGCGGCCTTCACCGCGCTCGAAGCGGAACGCCGCGATACCCAAACCCGCACCGAAGAGCTGCAGGCGCGCCGCAACAGTCTGTCCAAGCAGATCGGCGCGATGAAAGGGCGGGGCGAAGACACGTCGGCGTTGATGGCCGAAGTGGGCGGTATCGGCGACGAGATGAAGGCGTCGGCCGCGAAGCTGGACGATATTCAGAAGCGTCTGTCGGACCTTTTGCTTGGCGTGCCGAATCTTCCGCATGAGAGCGTGCCGGTCGGCCGCGACGAAGCGGATAACGTCGAGGTGCGCCGCTGGGGCACGCCGCGCCAGTTCGACTTCGAAGTGAAGGATCACGTGGATGTGGGCGCGCCGCTCGGCCTCGATTTCGAGACTGGCGCCAAGCTCTCGGGCACGCGTTTCACGATGCTGCGCGGACAGATTGCGCGGCTGCATCGCGCGCTTGCCCAGTTCATGATCGACACGCATACGCAGCAGCACGGCTATACGGAGATCTACACGCCGTACATCGTGAATCCTGAGATTCTGTACGGCACCGGCCAATTGCCCAAATTCGCGGACGACATGTTCCGCGTGGAAAAGGGCGGCGGCGAAAATACGGTCACGCAATATCTGATTTCGACGTCGGAAATTTCTCTGACGAACACGGTGCGCGAGAGCATCGTCGAAGCGAACGCGTTGCCGATCAAGCTGACGGCGCATTCGCCGTGCTTCCGTTCGGAAGCGGGCTCGTATGGACGCGATACGCGCGGCATGATCCGTCAGCATCAGTTCGACAAGGTCGAGATGGTGCAGATCGTGGCGCCCGAAACGTCCTACGACGCGTTGGAACAGATGGTGGGCCACGCGGAGACGATTCTGCAGAAGCTCGAACTGCCGTACCGTGTGATCACGCTGTGCACGGGCGACATGGGCTTTTCCGCGACCAAGACGTACGACCTGGAAGTCTGGTTGCCGGCGCAAAACACCTATCGCGAAATTTCGAGCTGCTCGAACACCGAGTCGTTCCAGGCTCGCCGGATGCAGGCGCGCTATCGGAACGCGCAAGGCAAGCCGGAACTCGTCCATACGCTGAACGGCTCGGGGCTCGCGGTTGGCCGCACGCTCGTGGCCGTGCTGGAGAACTTCCAGAACGCGGATGGCTCGGTCACGGTCCCCGCAGCGCTGCGGCCGTACCTGGGCGGCGTGGAGCGTCTGGAAGTGCCGGCGGTGTGAGTTGCGTCACCGCGCGTCGGGTGGCCTGACCGATCATCGGTAAATGAGTGGTCGGAGCGAGTCCCTCTGAAATTTTTTCGACGAGGGGCTTGGAAAGTCGAGTCAGCTGTTCTATAATCTTTCTCTCCCAAGCAACGACCCGCTTGGATCTGACAAAACCGCTTGTCTTAGCAAGACGGCGGCGAGTTGGAAAACACGGAAAGGTGGCAGAGTGGTCGAATGCGCCGGACTCGAAATCCGGTGTACCTTTAGGGGTACCGTGAGTTCGAATCTCACCCTTTCCGCCAAATTCAGAAAACAGGCCCTTCGGGGCCTGTTTTCGTTTCCGGTCGGCAATTGCATTGAGTCTGCATATTCGTGCCCGCGTGTCGCTTTCGTAAGCGATGCTAAATTAACGGCATGGGTGCGATGGCAGCGTGAACAACCGAGCAGCCATGCGCTTTGTCTGCGTTCCACGCCTTGCAGCTTCCCTCAGCCCGGGCCCCTTCCCGATCCTCTGTACAATTGGCCGTTCGATTGAACATCGACCTACCTTCGCACCTATCGACCGAATTCATGGCCATTACCTACAAGACGCCCGACGACATCGCCAAACTCCGCATTTCGGGCCGCCTCGCGGCCGACGTGCTGGCCATGATCGGCGAGCACGTGAAAGCCGGTGTCTCCACCGACGAACTGGACGCACTGTGCAACGACTACATCGTCAACACGCAGAAGTGCATTCCGGCCAACGTCGGCTATCTCGGTTTTCCGAAGACGGTATGCACGTCGGTCAATCAGGTGGTCTGCCATGGCATTCCGAACCGTAACGAGGTGCTGAAGGACGGCGACATCATCAACATCGACGTGGCGATCATCAAGGACGGCTATTTCGGCGACACGAGCCGCATGTATTGCGTCGGCGAGCCGAGCACGGTGGCGCGCCAACTGATCGATACCACCTATGAAGCGATGCTCGCGGGCATCCGCGAAGTGAAACCGGGCGCTACGCTCGGCGATATCGGCCATGCGATCCAGAAGGTGGCGCAGCGCGACGGCTTCTCCATCGTGCGCGACTATTGCGGCCACGGCATTGGCAAGGTGTATCACGAAGACCCGCAGGTCCTGCATTACGGACAGCCGGGGCAGGGCGTGCGTCTGAAGCCCGGCATGGTCTTCACCATCGAGCCGATGATCAACGCGGGCCGCGCCGGCACCACCGTCCTGCGCGACGGCTGGACCGTGGTCACAAAAGACCGCTCGCTGTCGGCGCAATGGGAACACATGATCGCCGTCACCGACGCCGGCTACGAACTGCTCACGCCCTGGCCGGACGGCACCGGCCACTACGCGGCCCCTTAGCCCGCGAGGCTTGCATCGCCATCCGGTGGACGGCTGTGCGCACCCCGCGCCGGGCGCGGCAAATGCTGCCGACTCAATGCGCGCTTTGCGAGAACCGGTTCGCGCGATAAGATCGCCCGGCAAAGAATGATTTGACTCGCGCGCCGGTTCGGTTAAAGCTACACGTTAAGGCTTCAAGGGGTTTTCGTCTGCATGAGTCCGTCATTGACCGTTCGCCGTATCGCCGCCGATCAGGGCGCCGTTTTTCGCGAACTCCGTACAGCGTCGCTGCGTGAGGCGCCTTATGCCTTCGGTGCGACGCTGGAAGACGCATTGTCCGCGGATGCCGCCAGCTTTGACGTCATCGCCGCGAAGCACGCGGTTTCTCTTACGGTCAGCACTTTTATCCTCTATACCGAGGGTCATCCGGCCGGATTGATCGAAGCGCATTTCGAAGATGCGGCGCCGCGTCGCGCCTTCGTGTGCGAGTTGTGGGTCGCGCCGGCGGTGCGCCATTTGCGCGGCGGCGAGTTGCTCGTCGACACGGCGAGCGGCTGGCTGGCGAACGAAGGCGCGACGGAAATCTACGCATGGGTCGCCGACTCCAACCGCAACGCCATGCGCTTTTACGAAGCGCTCGGTTTTGGGCCGACCGGCGAACATCGGCGCATGGCGCGTGCGCCCGAGCAGGCCGAAAGCCTGCTGATTCGCCACGTGCCCTCCACGACCTCTGCGGTCGACTCGTGATTCATCCGGGCGGCGCCGACGTTTGCCGCCCCATCCCTTCGCTTTTCCACTCGTATCCCGACAGCGACAGCCATTGCGCGGCGCCCATCGCGGCGCAGTGCGGCGTGCCGGTTTTGTGCGCGCAGCTTGCGGATATCGACTGCACTGTCGGGCAAAAAATCTCGCCGCGCGCCGCGACGCCTGTAAAATACGCAAAATTTTTTGCCGAACGCTATGTCGCCCAAGAAATCGCCTTTTTTCGAACTCCGCAGCGGTTCCGTCGACACGCTCCTGTTTGTGGTCAAGACAACCGACCTCGAGTCCATGCGTGCCGAACTGACCCGGCGCTTCGAGGCGACTCCCGAATTTTTCGCTAACGACGTCGTCGCAATCGACGTACGCCGCCTCGCCGAAAACGAGCGCGTGCCGCTCGCGGACATCGCCCAGTTGCTCGAAAGCGTGCGCATGCGTCCGGTCGGGGTGGTCGCGGAAACGCAGCAGTCCTGGGCCGCGGAGTCGGCGTTGCCGCTCCTCGAAGCGCGCGACCGCCGCGGCGCGGTCGCGAAGCCGGCTGACGGGGAACCGGCGAGCGCGTCGTCGGCGGACACCGGCGAAGCCGGCAATGGCGCGGCAAGCACCGCTACCACGGCGGCGGGCACCAACGCAGCGCCGGGCGCTGCACCGCTCGAACCAGCGGCCGCCGCCGAGCCCGTGCGTCTTGCGACGTCGTCGCAAACCATGGTGGTGGAAAAGCCGCTGCGCTCGGGTCAGCGCATCTACGCAAAGGGCGATCTCGTCGTGCTCGGGCTCGTGAGCTACGGCGCCGAAGTCATCGCGGAAGGCAATATCCATATCTATGCGCCGTTGCGCGGCCGCGCGCTCGCCGGCGTGCAGGGCAATCACGACGCGCGCATTTTCTGCACGTGTCTCGAACCGGAACTGATCTCGATTGCGGGCATCTATCGCACGACCGAGAACCCGCTGCCGGCCGACGTACTCGGCAAGCCGGTGCAGATCTGGCTCGAAGAAGAAAAGTTGATGATCGAACCATTGCGGCTCACGTAAGCGCCGGGAAGCGCGCCGTGCCGAAGCTTGGCGGCAGGCGTTTTGCGCGAAATCGGGCCGCACATAATTGACGAATTTGACGAACACAAGGTAAGGGTAATGGCAAAAATCATTGTGGTGACATCGGGCAAGGGTGGCGTGGGCAAGACGACCACGAGCGCGAGTTTTGCATCGGCCCTCGCATTGCGCGGCAGCAAAACCGCCGTGATCGACTTCGACGTCGGCCTGCGCAACCTCGATCTCATCATGGGCTGCGAGCGCCGCGTGGTGTACGACCTGATCAACGTGATTCAGGGCGAAGCCAATCTGAACCAGGCGCTCATCAAGGACAAGAAGTGCGAGAACCTGTTTATCCTGCCGGCCTCGCAAACGCGCGATAAAGACGCGCTGACCATGGAAGGCGTCGAGAAGGTCATCAACGACCTGATCGCGATGGACTTCGAATACATCGTGTGCGATTCGCCGGCCGGCATCGAATCGGGCGCGCTGCTCGCCATGCATTTCGCCGACGAAGCGCTCATCGTCACGAACCCGGAAGTATCGTCGGTGCGTGATTCGGACCGCATCCTCGGCATTCTGTCGTCGAAAACCAAGCGCGCGATCGAAGGCAAGGAGCCGATCAAGGAGCATCTGCTCATCACGCGCTACAACCCGAAGCGGGTGAGCGAAGGCGAAATGCTGTCGCTGACCGACATCCAGGAAATCCTGCGCATCGACCTGATCGGCGTGATTCCGGAATCGGAAGCCGTGCTGCATGCGTCGAACCAGGGCCTGCCGGCGGTGCACCTCGACGGCACGGACGTGGCGGAAGCCTATAAAGACGTGGTGTCGCGTTTCCTCGGCGAGCAGAAATCGCTTCGCTTTATCGATTACCAGAAGCCCGGGCTGCTGCAGCGCCTCTTCGGCACCAAGTAAGGGGAGCGCACGTTATGTCGATTCTTTCGTTTTTGCTGGGCGAGAAGAAGAAGTCCGCGTCGGTAGCGAAGGAACGCCTGCAGTTGATCATCGCGCACGAGCGCGCCGGCGGCCATGCTCCCGCCGATTATCTGCCTGCGTTGCAACGCGAACTGGTGGCCGTGATTTCGAAGTACGTAAGGATCTCGGATGACGACATCCGCGTGAGTCTCGAGCGTCAGGACGACCTCGAGGTGCTCGAGGTCAAGATCGAAATCCCGCAGACCTGACGGGCGCGCGGCGCGCATGCCGACGCGCGCGCCGCGGGAATGAGCTGCTCCTGAGCGTGGCTTAGGGCTGCGGCGCGGCTGGGTCGCGCTCGACGGAGGTCTGCGCCGAGGCATCGGTCGCGGCGACGCCGGGCGTACCTGAGGACGCAACGGCGGAGGCATCGGCGGACGCATCGGCCGGCATGTCCGCCAGTGCATCGACGCAAGTGTCCGCAGCGGTTTCCTGCGGCGCCGGTTCAGGCGCCTCTACCTCGGGCACTTCCGGCACCGGAGCAGGCGCCGGGCGCGGCAGCGGCGCGAGATAGCGCTCCGAGAGCGCTTCGTAAAGCGGCGGCGCGAAAAGTCGCGCCACGCGGCTTGCGATCAGTGCGGTCGCCATCAGCGAAATCACGAGCGCGTGGCCGTTGATCATTTCCATCACGATCACAAACGACGTGATCGGCGACTGCGTGACGGCCGCCAGATAGCCGACCATGGCGAGCGCGATCAGCATCGGCAATTGCATGGAGCCGAACACCATGTGCAGCAGATTGCCGAAGCCCGCGCCGATGGACAGCGACGGCGCGAAGATGCCGCCGGGAATGCCGGGCAGGTATGAGCCCACCATCGAGATCATTTTCAGGAACGGATAGAACACGGACAACTGCTCGTGTCCGTCGAGCAGGCCGCGCGCTTCGGCATAGCCGCTGCCGAACGTGGTGCCGCCCGAAATCAGGCCGACTCCTGCAATCACGAAGCCGCACAGCGCCGCGAACGCGACGGGCCGCTCGCCGTGCAGCTGGCGCAGCGGCGCGGGAATCCAGCGCGCCGTATTCAGCAGCAACCACCCGAACACGCCGCCCGCAATGCCCGTGACGATGGCCGTGAGCAGCACCGCCAGCGCCAGCACATCCGGAAAGTGGGCGCCGATCTGAATCGTGCCGAAATAGGTGTAGTTGCCGTTCAGCCCGAGCGCGATCACCCCCGCGATGATGATCGCGGTAATCAGCACGCCGCTCGCACGCGCCTCGAAACTGCGCGTCAATTCCTCGATGGCGAACACGATGCCGGCGAGCGGTGTGTTGAATGCCGCCGACAACCCCGCCGCCGCGCCGGCCAGCACGAGCTGCCGCTCGATCAGCGCATTCGAGCGCGGATACAGCCGGCGCAGGTTGAACATGAGCGCCGCGCCGACCTGGACGGTCGGACCTTCGCGGCCGATCGTAAAGCCGCCGAGAATCGCCAGAAACGACACGGCGATCTTGCCGAGCAGAATACGGAACGACAGCAGCCGCGAGCCGTATTCGCCGGGTTTCGCATGAAGCGTGGCGATCACCTGCGGAATGCCGCTGCCTTCCGCGCCGCGAAAGAACTTGCGCGTGAGCCACACGGCGAGCGCCGCGACGGCGGGCGTGATGACGAGCGGCGCCCACACATGTTCGCGCTGTACCGCGCGGAATTCGCCGTAGCCCCAGTCGATCAGCCGCGCGTAGAGCACCGCGATGAGGCCGACCGCGATCGCCCCGAGCCAGAAAATGCCGTATTGCCGCCAAAGGCGTCGGGCTCGACGCACGATCCCGGAAGAAAGAAGAGGTTGCGCTCGCGGCATGACTATCTAGAAAAGCAAAGGACGAAGTATAAAGCGCGCGGATCGCACAAAACCGCATGAAAGCATTTTGAAATATAATGCGAAGGCTAATCGTAATGATTGGGTTGTAAACCGCCGTATTATTTTCCGGGCGCCGTCTTGCCCAGTTCAGCAAAGACTATTCCTTTCGTCGGCTAAAATGTTTTGACGTCGGAACAATTAAAGGCCCTCAATGAAGCGAGTCCTTATCGTCAAGGTCACCTCACTCGGCGATATCGTCCAGGCGCTGCCCGTCGTGGCGGATATCAAACGCGCGTTTCCTGGCGTTCAGGTGGATTGGGCCGCGGACGAGGCCTTCGCCGAAGTGGCGCAATGGTGCGAGGGCATCGACCGCGTGCTGTTCGCGCCGCTGCGCCGCTTCAAGAAAGCGCGCAGCTGGGCCGACTTCAAGGCAATCGCGGTGTCCATCGCGGCGCTGCGCGCACATCGCTACGATTTCATCATCGACATTCACGGCGTGTACAAAAGCGCGATCATCGCGTTTCTTGCCCGTTCGTCGCGGCGCATCGGCTATCAATCGCAGGATCTGGGCGAGCGCGGCGCCGCGTTCGCTTACACTGGGCGCTTCGGTCCGCGTCCGGAATGCAATGCGTGGCACGGCATGCGCATCAGCGCGGGCGAGGCTCTCGGCTACGAGGTGCAGGGGCCGGCTGTCTACGACCTGAAACTGCCCGAGCCGGCAAAGCCGCCATTCGCCGGCGAGCGTGCGCCCGTCGCCGCGCTGTTCCACGCGACGTCGAAAGACGACAAGAAATGGCCGCTCTCGCATTGGGCAGTGGTTGGAGCGGAACTCGCGCAACGCGGTTTCCGGGTGGTGCTGCCGTGGGGTTCGGAAGGCGAGCGCCGCGAAGCGGAACAGATCGCCGCGCAGGTGCCGGGCGCGCGGATTCTGCCGAAAATGAGCGTGACTGAAATCGCGCAGATGATCGACGCATGCGCGCTGGTGCTCGGCACCGACACCGGTTTCGTCCATCTGGCGCATGCACTGCAAAAGCGCACGGTGATGGTCTTCGTGGCCACCTCGCCCGCGCATTGCGGCGTGGACGCGCCATTCCGTTCTATCTCGGTCGGCGACGGCTTTTCGGTGCCGCCTATCAGCGACGTGCTCGACGCGATCGACTACGTTCATATGGAGCCGCAGGCGCTCGCCGTGCACCAGGGCTCGGCCGCGGCTTGAGCAGGGCTCGCCCCGCAATCGTTTGCTCCAAAGAAAAGGGCGTGACGCGCAGGGTGCCGAAGCGAACCGGCCCTGTCACGTGACGCCCAGAAACGCCCGCGTCGGGGAACGTCGGGCGAAGAGAGTACGGATTGCCGCGCGAACATGCGGCGCACGCAAGATGCTCGTTGCACGCGTTGCTGGTGGCAGCGCCTTCCCGCAGTGCCGCCCGCGGCGCGCGCCGGAGTGCCACCCGCCGTGCGTCCCCCAGTGCGCTCCAGTGCGCCCCCAGTGCGCCCATTACACGGTTGTTAAATCTGTCGCTTTTCGTTGGCCGTCACACGCGTCATGCGGTTTGCGCGAGTGACTCGCGCCGGCTGGCCGGGGCGAACCGCTCGCCGCCCTCCGGTCCCTCTCCACAAACGCACGCCAAGGTGTAACACCGGCGTGATCTTCCCTTACAACTGGCAACGTTCTTGCAGGCGCGCGTCGTGTTCAATCGAGTCATTCGGGACATAACTCGAATAATCTGACTCGACGGAGAACAACATGAAACGCTTGATCCTGACCCTGATCGCCGGCACCGTGCTTGCAAGCCTGCTCGGCGGCTGCATTGTTGCGCCGGCGCCGGGCTACTACTACGGCGGTGGCGGCTATTACCACCACGGCTACTATTACCGCTGAGATCGGTCAGGCCGCTCAGTTGTCCGCTCAGGCGTCCGAGCAGACGGCCTGTCGCGAGGCGCGCTGCAAGAAAAGAGTCGAGGCTTCACGCAAGCAGCATTTCGAACGCGACGACTGCGGTAATGGCCGCCGCGTTCGCCGCCAGCGCCTCGACCACAATGCCTTTCCAGCTGGCGGGTCGAAAACGCAACGCGAGCAGCAGCGAACACAGAAGCGCGAGCGCAATGATCATCACGATGTCTGCATTGTGAAGATGAAGATTCATCCGGGCCTCCCTGCTTGCCATAGGGTTATTTCAATTCGAGTATAGGCAAGTCAAAAAGCCGCGCAAGACAGGGGATTCACCAGCGAAACCGGCGCCAGGCGGCGGCTTCGGCGATACGCTGCCGAAGCTCGCCACCTCGCGAACGCTCCCGTCACATCATGCGCGAGTCGCGGGTTTCGCGCATGCACAGCACGCCGATCATGCTGACCGCCGCCGCGATCGACACATACGCGCCCACCCACGGCAAGCCGCCGCGCGCGGCCAGCATCTGCGCGATATACGGCGCGACCGACGCGCCCAGAATCCCGCCGAGGTTATACGACACGCCCGCGCCGGTATAACGCACGTTGGTAGGGAAAAGCTCCGGCAGCAGCGCGCCCATCGGCGCGAAGGTCACGCCCATCAGGAACAGTTCGATCACGAGGAACAGCAGCACGAGCGGCGTCTGACCGCTGCCGAGGAGCGGCGCCATCGTGAAGCCGGACAGCACAGCCGCGACAATGCCGGCGATCAGCACCGGCTTGCGGCCATAGCGGTCGCTTGCCCATGCCGAGAGCGGCGTGGCGAGCGCCATGAACACCACCGCGATGCACAGGAGCCCGAGGAACGTCTGCCGCGGAATGTGCAGCACCGACACCCCATACGACAGCGAGAAGGTCGTCGCGTTGTAGAAGAGCGTGTAGCAGACCACCATCGCCAGTGCGCCGAGCAGCGTGGGCAGCCCATGTCGCGACAGCAATGTCGCGATCGGCACCTTGACGCGCTCCTGCCGCTCGATGGCGGCCTGGAAAGCCGGCGTCTCGGCGATCTTCAGGCGCACGTAGAGCCCGAGCGCCACCAGCACCGCGCTGACGAGAAACGGCACACGCCAGCCCCAGCTGCGGAACTGCTCGTCGGTGAGCGACATGGCGAGCGCGAAGAACAGGCCGTTCGACGCCAGAAAGCCGACGGACGGCCCCAGTTGCGGGAACATGCCGAACCAGCCGCGCTTGCCGGCCGGCGCGTTTTCGGTGGCGAGCAGCGCCGCGCCGCCCCATTCGCCACCGAGCCCGATGCCCTGGCCGAAGCGCAAGATGCACAGCAGGAGCGGCGCAAGGCTGCCGATCGAGTCATAGCCCGGCACGAAGCCGATCAGCGTCGTCGAAAGGCCCATGACGAGCAGCGAAGCGACGAGCGTCGATTTACGGCCGATGCGGTCGCCGAAATGGCCGAACAGAAACGAGCCGATGGGCCGCGCGACGAACGCAATGCCGAACGTGACGAACGCCGACAAAGCCTGAGCGGTCGCCGAGCCGTGCGGAAAAAACACCGGGCCGATGACGAGCGCCGCGGCGGTCGCATAGACATAGAAATCGTAGAACTCGATCGCGGTGCCGATGAAGCTCGCGAAGATGATCCGCGCGCTGTTGGTCTGCCCGGCCGCATTGGGCTTGGCCGCTGAAATCGGCGATGTGGACATGCAGGGTCTCCATGTGTCGTGATGCCGCCTGGCCGCTCGGGTCACGCGCGCCGCAGCCTGATTGCCCGCGGCGCGGTCAACCGGTCAATGGCGGCGGCGCCGGGAAAGCGGCGCGCTGAGTCGGCATCTTTGTTGAGGTTTCGTGCGCGCTTGTGCCGGTCACGCGCCGGGTTTGCGTAGCGACAGAAGCCGCAACGCACAACATACAACGCATGGCACAAAGGCGCTTGCGCAGCGCGCACGGATGACGCGGCGCCGCGACGCTCGGCTGCGGGCGCGCCGGCGGATGAGCGGGCGGCCTGAGCCGTGCCGGAAGGCTCCGGCGAGGGAATCGGAAAATTATAGCGAGCGCGGTGAGGGCGCAGCAAGGCGCCTCGCCGATCGGCCAGGCCGCGTTCAGTCGATGGTCAGTGCCTGCGGCGCGGCGAGCTCGCGCAACTGGAACTTGCCGTCGTCGTTGAAAAGCCAGTCTTCGAACAGCTCGAGCTGGCCGCGGCCGTTCAACAGTTTGCCCGGCGGCAACGGCAGCGGCGAGGCTCGCCGCAAGCTGGCGAGCGCCGTGCCCTCGGCGTCGTCGTCGCCATTCGTGCGATAGACCGACGATTGCACCACGCGCCCGTCGCGATCGACGGTAAACGACACCACGACGAGCGAGCGCAGCATGGCCTGCGGCGCGCTGCGCAGCACATAAGATGGATTGCGTTCGATGATGCGCCGCGCGACGGCCTCGCGATACTGATCCAGCGTCGCGCTGTTGACCGCGGCAGGCGGCGTGGCGACGACCGGGCGGGTCGGCGGCGTGATGGTGAAATTGCAGCCGGCGACGGCGAGCAAGGCGACGAGAGCGGTACCGCGCAAGGGCAGCAACCAGGCAGGGCCGCGGCATGCGCCGCATTCAGTCAGAAGGTGAAGGACGCGCGTGCGGGTGAGCATGATGAACCACGAAAAAGGCAGAACGTGTCTTGATGGTAGTCAAAAACCGCGCGGTTTCAATCCGCGTTCATCCCTGTGCGAGCAGGCACGCATGCAAGAAAAAAGGCGAACTCGTCAATGAGTTCGCCTTCGCAATTTGCCGTGCACGAGCGCGCACTATCACGGCGCGCCCTTGCTTCAGTTCAATGCTTGCCGTGCTGCCTTGACCGCCGCGAGCACCTGCTCGGGCGCCGTGCCGCCCGGATGATTGCGGCTCGCGACCGAGCCCTCCAGCGTCAGATAGGAGAACACGTCTTCGCCGATCAGATGCGCGACGTTCGGCAACTCGGCGCGCATTTCGTCGAGCGTGAGATCCGCAAGATCGCAGCCGCGGTCCGCGCAGATGCGCACGGCGAGCGCGACGGCTTCGTGCGCGTCGCGAAACGGCAGCCCGCGCTTGACCAGATAGTCGGCGAGATCGGTTGCCGTCGAGAAGCCTTGCAACGCGGCGTCGCGCATGGCTTGCGGCTTCACCGAAATGCCCGCGACCATTTCCGCGAAGATGCGCAGCGTGTCGGCCACGGTGTCGACGGTGTCGAAGAGCGGTTCCTTGTCTTCCTGATTGTCCTTGTTGTAGGCGAGCGGCTGGCCTTTCATCAGCGTGAGGAGCGCCATCAGATGGCCGTTCACGCGGCCGGTCTTGCCGCGCGCGAGCTCGGGCACGTCCGGGTTCTTCTTCTGCGGCATGATCGACGAGCCGGTGCAGAAGCGGTCGGCCAGATCGATGAAGCCGACGCGCGGGCTCATCCACAGCACGAGTTCTTCCGAGAAACGCGAGATGTGCGTCATGACCAGCGCCGACGCAGCCGTGAATTCGATTGCGAAGTCGCGGTCGGACACGGCGTCGAGCGAGTTCGCGCAGATGCCGTCGAAGCCGAGCGTCTTTGCCACCGCATGACGGTCGATCGGATAGCTTGTGCCGGCAAGCGCCGCCGCGCCGAGCGG
Source organism: Paraburkholderia phenoliruptrix (assembly GCF_047325075.1). NCBI lineage: Bacteria > Pseudomonadati > Pseudomonadota > Betaproteobacteria > Burkholderiales > Burkholderiaceae > Paraburkholderia > Paraburkholderia phenoliruptrix. The sequence goes on along the minus strand of NZ_CP168531.1, from coordinate 3,502,922 downwards.
CAGGCGGTTCACGCGCTTGCGGCAATCCAGCATGCGTTCGGCGTCGCGCGTGAACATTTCGACGTAGGCGAGCAGGTGATGGCCGAACGTGACCGGCTGCGCGACCTGCAAATGCGTGAAGCCGGGCATGATGGTCGACGCGTTCTTCTCCGCCATGTCGAGCAGGGCGCTGCGCAGTTCCTTCAGCAATTCGCCGATCCGGTCGATTTCGCCGCGCAGCCACAGCCGGATGTCGGTCGCGACCTGGTCGTTGCGCGAGCGGCCCGTGTGCAGGCGCTTGCCCGCGTCGCCGATCAACGCGGTCAGGCGCGCCTCGATGTTCAGGTGCACGTCTTCCAGATCGAGTTGCCACTCGAACTCGCCGCGCTCGATTTCACCCTTGATCTGCGCCATGCCGCGCTGGATCGCGGCGAGGTCGTCGGCGGCGATGATCTTTTGCGCGGCCAGCATCGAGGCGTGCGCAAGCGACCCGTCGATGTCGACGAGCGCCAGACGCTTGTCGAAGAAAACCGACGACGTGTAGCGTTTGACGAGCTCCGACATCGGCTCCGAGAAGCGAGCCGACCAGGCTTCGCCTTTTTTGTGCAGTTGGGACGTCATGGTGTTGAGCAGTTAAGCAGCGGTTAAAGGGCAGTGGAGCGGGCGATGCAGAGGCCGACGGCGCGGATGCACGTGGCACGACCGTGCGCCCCGCCGGAGCGAAGAAAGAAAACGATTTTAACACTGGCGCGCTGCCCGCCCGATGACTGAAGGGCGCGCTGTGTGCGGGCAGAAGACGCCGCGACGCCGCGGCACGCGCTTACTCGCGCACCAGCACGACCAGCTTCAGATCTTCGCGATGCGCGGGCTTGAACGTGATCTGGTCGTAGACGAGCCGGCCTTCGCGCGGATGGTTGAACTCGCGCCGTCCGCCTTCGCGCCCGCCCACGTCCTGCGACGCCCAGAAGCGCGCAAACGCGTCGTTCGCGGCGCTCAGCGAATCGATCAGCGCACGCGTGGGCGCGTCGTTCAGATGACGGATCGAATCCGCGCGAAACTCGGCGGCGAGGCGCCGCGCGCGCGTTTCCCAGTCGACGATCAATTCGCGCGCCGCTGGTTCGGTGAACGTATAGCGCAGCAGGTTGCGGTCGTGCGCGCCGTCCAGCCAGCCGACAAACAGCGCGGCCGCGCGCTCGTTCCAGGCGAGCGCATTCCATTGACGGTCGAGCACATAGGCCGGCGCGTTCACCAGCTGCACGGTCTGGAGCAGCGTCGCGGGGGCGTCGGCGGCGGCCGGGTCGGGCTCGGCCGGATCGCGCTGCGCCGCCAGTTCGAACAGATACGCGCGTTCGGCGCGCGACAGTTGCAGTGCGACGGCGATGCGCGCGAGCGCGTCGGCGGAAGCGGAGACCGGCCGCCCCTGCTCGATCCACGTATACCAGGTCGGACTCACGCCGCACAGTTGCGCCACTTCCTCGCGCCGCAAGCCCGGCGTGCGGCGGCGCGGGCCGGGCGGCAGCCCGACCGCTTGCGGCGACAGGCGCTCGCGATGCGCGCGGATGAAGTCGCCGAGCGCGCGGGCCGGCGTGGCGTCCAGCGGCGGCGGGTGGTCGGCGGAAACGGGCGGGCTCGTTCGCGTGGTCATTCGATTCTTGCGGCGCGTGAGGAGGGTGGTATAGATACCAGAATAATTGCTTAACTTGTACTGGTACCGAGCGGGCTCTATTGTAGCGGCGTAGCGGCATGAACGGCAGGCCGCGCTGCCACGCGCTACACGCGGACTCACACGACAATTCGTCCCACGCAGACAAACGGAGCTATCCATGAAGCATCACGATCAGGTCGCCGACGCCTTTGGCTCGACCGCCGCCGCCTATTTGACGAGTCCGACGCATGCAACCGGCGCCGACCTGCGCACGCTGGCCGAGGCGATCGCCGGCACGCCCGGTGCGAGCGTGCTGGACATGGGCTGCGGCGCGGGCCACGCGAGCTTCGCGGTCGCGCCGCACGCGAAAGAGGTGATCGCGTACGACATCGCCGCGCCGATGCTCGCCACCGTCGAAGGCGCGACGAAGGAGCGCGGCCTCGCCAACATCCGCACGCAGCAGGGCGCGGCCGAAAAACTGCCGTTCGACGATCACACGTTCGACTGGGTGATCAGCCGGATGAGCGCGCACCACTGGCATGACGTGGCGCCCGCGCTTGCCGAAGTGCGGCGCGTGCTGAAACCGGGCGGCAAGGTGTTGTTCATCGACATTGCCGGCATCGACCATCCGCTGCTCGACACGCATATTCAGGCGATCGAATTGCTGCGCGACGGCTCGCACATTCGGGATTACCGTGAGGACGAATGGATAGCCATGTTCGAGGCCGCGGGTTTCGAGGCGTCGATTCGCGAGCGCTGGCGCATCGACATCGAGTTCAGCTCGTGGGTGGCGCGCATGCGCACGCCCGAGCCGCGCGTCGTCGCGATTCAGTCGCTGTGGCGCGGTTCGCCGGACGAGGTAAGGCAGTATTTCGACGTGAAGGAAGACGGGTCGTTCAAGCTGGATGCGGTGATGATTGAGGCGGGTTGAACAGTGCATTGATCGCATTCAACGCCACGCCGCAAAAACAAAAGCCGGCCGCAGTCATCCGACCACGCCCGGCTTTACCCAAACACGCATCAACGAGCGGCGCACACAAAAAAGCGCCGCGCCACCAGCCACTAACCCGTATTCCGCAACCCCGCCGCGATCCCGTTGATGGTCAAATGAATCCCGCGCCGCACGCGCGCGTTGGTGTCGCCCGCACGGTGACGCTTGAGCAGTTCGACCTGCAGGTGATTGAGCGGATCGAGATACGGAAAGCGGTTCTTGATCGAACGCGCGAGCAGCGGATTCTCCGCGAGCCGCTCGCGTTTGCCGGTGATCTCCGACAACACCTTCGACGTGCGCTCCCATTCCGCGACGATCCGCTCGAACACGTGCTTGCGCAGCTTCTTGTCGGACACGAGCGCCGCGTAGCGCGAGGCCACCGCGAGGTCGGTCTTCGCGAGCACCATGTCCATGTTCGAGAGCAGCGTCGAGAAGAACGGCCAGCTCTTGTGCATTTTCTTCAGCAGCGAAAGACGGCGCCCGCGCTCGGCGTCGCTCGGCGCGCTGTCGAGATAGGCGGCGACCGCGCTGCCGAAACCATACCAGCCGGTCAGCAGCAGCCGGCATTGGCCCCATGAAAAGCCCCACGGAATCGCGCGTAGATCTTCAATCTTGCGATGCTTCGGGTCCTGCAACTTACGCGAGGCCGGCCGGCTGCCGATGTTCAGCTCGGCGATCTCCGAGATCGGCGTCGACTCGAAGAAATATTCCTTGAAGCCGGGCGTCTCATACACCAGCGCGCGATACGAGGCCATGGCCGCGTCGGACAACTGCTGCATGGTTTCCTCGAAGGCGGGCAGGTCGGCGGGCGCATTGCCGTGCGGCAGTAGCGACGCTTCGAGCGTGGCTGCCACCACCGTCTCCAGATTGCGCCGGCCGATTTCCGGATTGCCGAACTTGCTCGCAATCACTTCGCCTTGCTCGGTCAAACGGATCTGACCGTCGACGGTGCCCGGCGGCTGCGACAGAATCGCCTGATAGGTCGGGCCGCCGCCACGGCCGACGGTGCCGCCGCGTCCATGAAAGAGCCGCAGCGTGATGCCGCGCTCGTTGAAGAGCGACACCAGCGCGAGTTCCGCGCGGTACAGCTCCCAGTTCGACGTGAGAAAGCCGCCGTCCTTGTTGCTGTCCGAATAGCCGAGCATCACTTCCTGCTCGTTGCCCTGGTGCTCGATGATCGAATCGGCGCCCGGCAGCGCGAGCAGATCGCGCATGATGTGCGGCGCGTTGCGCAAGTCGGGAATGGTTTCGAAAAGCGGAATCACCATCAGCGCGGCTTTGGCCGGGTTGTCCGCGTTGCCGAGCTGGCCTTGCAGCAAGCCGGTTTCTTTTTGCAGCAGCATCACTTCGACGAGATCGCTGACCGTCTCCGTGTGCGAAATGATGTAGTTGCGCACCGCGCGCGCGCCGAACTTTTCGCGCGTCACACGCGCTTGCTCCAGCACGCCGAGTTCGCTTTTCACGAGATCCGAATACTCCGCATACGGCAGGCGCAGCGGACGCGGCTGCGCGAGTTCGGCGAGCAGCACGTCGAGCTTCGCGCTTTCGTCGAGCGCCGCGTAGTCGTCGTGGACGCCCGCGCGCTTGAGCAGCTCGGCGATCACCGCTTCGTGAATGTCCGAACTCTGGCGCAAGTCGATGCTCGCGAGATGGAAGCCGAACACCTCGGCCGCGCGCGCGAGCGGCGCGAGACGCGGCGCGGCGAGCGGCGCACCGTGATGCGCGGCGAGCGAATCCATCAGCACATGCAGGTCGCGCACGAACTCGGAGGCGTCGTCGTAAGGCGTGGCGCGGATCGGCGCGGCGCCGCGGCCCGCGCTGCGCAGCGGCACGGCGCCTTCGCCGAGACGCACGCGCGCGCTTGCCGCGAGCCGCGTGTACATGCCGATCAGCGCGCGCCGATACGGCTCGTCCGTGCGATGCGGCGAGCGGTCCGGCGAAATTTCGGCGAGCGCCTTTAGCTCGTCGCTCGCGCCGGCAAGCAGATTCGACACGGACAGTTCCGCGCCGAGCTTGTGCACCTGCTCCAGATAATGTTCGAAGATCACCTCGGCCTGGCGCGCGATGGCGTGCTCGAGCGTTTCGGCGGTGACGTTCGGATTGCCGTCGCGGTCGCCGCCGATCCAGCTGCCCATCTGGAAGAAGGGCGGCAGGCGCGCTTCGAGGCCGTGCTCTTTGAGCGCTTCTTCGATATCGGTGTAGAGCGCGGGAATTTCTTCGAGGAACGTCGCGCGGTAATACGACAGCGCGTTCTCGATTTCATCGGCGACGGTGAGCCGCGAGTCGCGCAGCATCCGCGTTTGCCACAGCGACGTGACGCGCGCGCGCAGCATCCTCTCGTTCTGCGCGCGCTCGCGGTCGGTCAACTGCTGGTCGCGTTCGGCGAGCAGGCGCGCCACGTCGTGCTCGGCGTCGAGAATGCTCTTGCGCTGCACTTCTGTCGGGTGCGCGGTGAGCACGGGCACGATCAGCGCGTCGTTGAAAAACTGCTGCAAAACGGGCGTGGCCGCGGCGCCGGCTTCGACAAGCCGCTCCAATGCATACGCGATGCTGCCAGGCTGCGCAGCCGAGCCGGCGAGCGCGTGAATGCGGTGACGGCGGTTGCGGTGACGGTCTTCGGCAATATTCGCGAGATGCGAAAAATAGCTGAACGCGCGCACCACGCTCACCGTTTGCTCGGGGCTCAGCGAGCGCAGCTTCTTGTCGAGCGTCTGCGCGGCGGCGTTGTCGTCCTCACGGCGAAAACGCACGGCTGTCTGCCGGATCGTTTCGACGACGTCGAACACCGCGTCGCCTTCCTGCTCGCGCAGCACGTCGCCGAGCAGCCGTCCCAGGTAGCGGATGTCCTGGAAGAGCGGATGATCCTTGTCGTCGCGCGTGCGGCCGTTGGTTTTGGCCGCGGCAATGACGGTGTCTTCGGATACGGCTTGCAGCACCGGCGCTTTGCCGGCGGCTTTGGCTTTGCCCTTTTTCGCGGAAGGCGCGGCCTCGCCGGATTTGTCCGCCTTCGACGTCTTCACGGTTTTGTCCGCTTTGACGGGCGCGGAAGTTTTCTCGGCCTTGACGGCTTTTGCCGCGTTGGCGGCCTTCGCGCCGGATGTCGCGCGTTTGGCTTTGGGCGGCTGCGTGGTCTCGACAGTGGACGATGCGGCGGCCGGGGACGCGGCGGCGTCGTCAATGGAAGCGTTGGGCGATGCAGTGTTGCGGCGGGCGGAGCGCGCCGATCCGGAAGACGTCACGATGGGTTTCCTCAGGGAAGCCAGGGTCTGTTAAGTGATGAACTGCGACTGCGGAACTCGAACTGCACTGGAACTGCAACGTGAACTGCATGAAGCGGTATGCACCGATGGCGATACGCCGGAGAGGATGGCCGCGCCCGCACGAAGTCGGCAAGTCTGCATACGGCGCATGTTGCGCCGCATTGAATCATCGCGCATGCAGCGCCGCGATGCGCGAACGACCGTGCGTGAAGGCGCCGCGGCGAGACGGCCGCGAGGCAGCTGCACGCCACCGTGGACCGCCGCGCATGGCGCGAGGCCCGTCTCCTCCATCGATACCGCGTCGGCACGGCGCCCTCTGAAACCCGACGCGAGCCTTGATCCGCAAGGGCGGCAGGCGGGCAAAGCGAGGGGAGAACGCAAGGGCGCGTGCTAACATTCCTTGTTATTCCATCCCGTCATTCAATCGACAAGCTAATGAACACCGAGACGTTTGCCGCGCCACCCCACACGCTTGTGATTGCTTCGCGAGAGAGCCGCCTTGCCATGTGGCAGGCGGAGCATGTGCGATGTGCGCTGCACAAATTATATCCATCTTGCGACGTAAAAATCCTCGGAATGACGACACGCGGCGATCAGATTCTCGATCGCACGCTGTCGAAGGTGGGTGGCAAGGGGCTGTTCGTCAAGGAACTGGAAGCTGCGCTTGCCGACGGTCGCGCGGATCTCGCCGTGCATTCGCTGAAAGACGTGCCGATGGAATTGCCGGCGGGCTTTGCGCTCGCCACGATCATGGAGCGCGAAGATCCGCGCGACGCGCTCGTCTCGAACGATTACGACTCGCTGGCCGCGCTGCCGGCGGGCGCCGTGGTGGGCACGTCCAGCCTGCGCCGCGAAGCGATGCTGCGCATGCGCTATCCGCATCTCGAAGTGCGGCCGCTGCGTGGCAATCTGGATACGCGCCTCGCCAAACTCGATCGCGGCGATTACGCGGCGATCATTCTCGCGGCGGCCGGTTTGAAGCGCCTCGGTCTTGCGGACCGCATCCGCGCGCTGCTCGATCCGGAAGATAGCTTGCCCGCCGCGGGGCAGGGCGCGCTCGGCATCGAAATTCGCGCCGACCGCGCGGACCTGGCGGCGTGGCTTGCGCCGCTGCATCACGAGCATACGGCGGCGGCCGTCGAGGCTGAGCGCATGGTGTCGCGCGCGCTCGGCGGCAGTTGCGAAGTGCCGCTCGCCGCGTATGCCACGTGGCATGACGGCGCGCTGCATCTGCGCGGCGTCGTCGCTACGCCTGACGGCCAGCGCGTGCTGAGCGCGCAGGCGTCGGCGCCCGCGCCGACCACGGAGCGCGCCGTCGCCTTGGGCCGCGAAGTGGCGAGCGCGCTGGAACAGCAAGGCGCGATGGAGATTGTCCGCGCGCTGAGCACCGCGAGCGGTCCGGCAGCGTCGAGTCCCAACGCGGGCGCAGGCACCGGTCAAGGCACCGGCAAGGGCGCGGCGGACAGCACGGCGTCCGGCGACTGATGGCGGCCGACATTCCGCGCAACGCGTCGTCATCAACCGCCGGGAAGGCGGCGTTCACGGTCGTCATTACGCGACCGGCCGGTCAGTCGAACGAACTGATTGCGCGGCTGGCCGCGGCTGGCGTCGCCGCGCTGGACTTTCCGCTCATCGACATCGCCCCCGTTGCCGACGACGCGCCGCTGCGCGCCGCGCTCGGTTCGCTGGAACGTTACGCGCTCGTCGTGTTCGTCTCGCCGAATGCGATCGATCACGCGTTCGCCACAAGCAGCGCGATCTGGCCGCATGCGTTGCCGGTCGGCGTGGTCGGGCCGGGCAGCGTGCGCGCGCTCGCGCGTCACGGCGTGAGTGCGCCTGCGCACCAGGTGATCAGTCCGGCGGCGGGCGTGGATGACGACAACGGCCGCTTCGATTCCGAAGGCCTCTTCGCCGCCATCGATGCAGCGCTCGGCGAGGCGAACCTGGAAGGCAAGCGCGTGCTGATCGTGCGCGGCGACGGCGGGCGCGAGTGGCTCGCGGATCGTCTGCGCGAAGCGGGCGCCGAAGTGGAGACGGTCGCGGCATACCGGCGCCTCGTGCCGGAGCCGTCCATCGCCGCGTGGGCGCGCGTGCATCAACTGCTCGCGGGCGAACCGCACGCGTGGCTCGTGACCAGTTCCGAGGGCGTGCGCAATCTGCACGAACTCGCGCAAGAACACCTCACCGCCGACGAAATCGCGCAGTTGAAGCGCGCCACGCTCGTCGCGCCGCATCCCCGTATCGCGCAGACCGCGCGGGCATTGGGTTTTGATAGGATTACGGTGTCCGGCGCGGGCGACGAGCGCATCGCCCAAGCCTTGCTCTCCGCGCTGCCGACCGAAGTTCAACCGGTACCGTCCAATCCGGCTTATTCACCGGCTCAATCACGCATGACTGAAACGAACGCATCCACGAACGCTTCACCCCAGCCGGCCGCGACTGCAAGCTTGCCGCCGAACCCACCCTTCACGCCCTACGAAGCGCAAAAGCGCCGCAGCGCGAGCGGACCGCTGCTGTGGTTTGTCGTCGTGGTTCTGGCTTGCGCCGCGGGCGTGGGCGGCTATGCGCTCAATCGCAAGCTCGAGCGCACCGAGCAGCAGATCGCGCAACGCCAGCAGGCGAACGACACGCAGACCAACGAACTGCGCATCAAGACCGAGCAGGCGCTTGCCACGGTGCGTCAGTCCGACTCGCAGGTCGCGCAACTGGAAGGCAAGCTCGCCGACGCGCAGGCTGCGCAGCAGGCGCTGCAACAACAGTACGCGGATCTCGCGCGCAATCGCGACGACTGGACGCTCGCCGAAGTCGGCCAGATGCTGTCCGCCGCAAGCCAGCAATTGCAGTTGACCGGCAACACGCAACTCGCGCTCTTCGCGCTGCAAAGCGCCGACACGCGGCTCGCGGCGTCGGACAGCGCGCAGGCGGTGGCGGTGCGCAAGGCGATAGCGCAGGACATCGACAAGCTGAAGGCCGCGCCTTCCACCGATCTCACGGGTCTTGCCATCAAGCTCGACAACGCGGTGGATCAGATCGACAGCCTGCCGCTCTCGGGCGAGGCGCAGATCGCGCGCGCCACGCCGCAGGCGACGACGTGGGCGGACACGGCGAAGGTCTCGGCGGCCACCGGCGAACCGCGCTGGAAAGTGTGGTGGCGCGAAGTGACGAACGGCATCGGCCAGCAGTTGACGAGCCTCGTGCAGGTGCGCCGCATCGACAATGCGGACGCGATGATGATTGCGCCCGACCAGGGCTATTTCGTGCGTGAGAATGTGAAGCTGCGTTTGCTGTCGGCGCGGCTCGCGCTGTTGTCGCGCAACGAGACCACGCTCAGGTCCGACCTGCAGGCGGCACAGAATGCGTTGACGCGTTATTTCGATGCATCGTCGAAGAAAACGCAGAACGTGGTCGACCTGGTCAAGCAGGTCGAGGCCGGCTCCGCCGCCGTCGAATTGCCTAATCTGAATACGAGCCTGCAAGCCGTCAATCAATACCGGAGCCGAGGTTAATCATGGCGATCCGGGGACTTCTATGGCTCGCGTTGCTGTTCGCCGTCGCGGTCGTGCTCGCGGTGGTCGGGCGCTTCGACATGGGGCAGGTGCTGCTGGTGTATCCGCCGTACCGCGTGGACATGTCGCTGAATCTGTTTGTGGTCGGGCTCGTGGTGCTGTTCATTCTGCTGTATGCGCTGTTGCGCATCGTGCGCAGTATCTGGCACATGCCGCAGCGGGTGGCCGCGTATCGTGCGCGCGCGCGGGTCGCGAAGGCGCACGCGGCGCTGCGTGACGCGATCGGCAATCTGTACGCCGGGCGTTTTTCGCGCGCGGAAAAGGCCGCGAAAGACGCGCTCGCGAATGGCGACAACAAGGGCGCGGCGGGTTTGATTGCGGCGACGGCGGCGCATCGCATGCATGAATATGCGCGGCGCGACGAATGGCTCGCGCAGATCGACGGCGCCGACTGGCAGGACGCGCGTCTCATGGCCACCGCCGACATGCGCGCCGACGGTCGCGACGCGGACGGCGCGCTGGCCGCGCTGAAGGAAATGCAATCGCAGGGCGGCCGGCGCATTCACGCGCAGCAGATTACGTTGCGCGCGCAACAGCAATTGAAGAACTGGGCCGAAGTGCTGAAGCTCGTCAAGACGCTGGAAAAGCGTGAGGCGATTCACCCGGCTGTGGCTGTGCGTCTGCGGCAACTGGCAGCGGAGAACTTGCTGCGCGATCGTCGGCATAACGCGGATGCGCTGCTGGAGCTGTGGAATTCGCTGACGCCGACGGAGCGCCATTCGCCGCGTCTCGCCGATCTCGCCGCGGAGCTGCTGGTCGCGCTGAATCGTCCGCAGGAAGCGCGCAAGATTGTCGAGGACGCGCTCGCGCAAAACTGGGATGCGCGTTTGCTGCGTCGTTATCCGGACACTGCGGGCGGCGACGCGTTGCCGCTGATCCAGAAGGCCGAGGCGTGGCAGAAGGATCGTCCCGAAGATGCGGACTTGCTGTTTGCGTTGGGGCGGTTGTGCCTGCATCAGCAGTTGTGGGGCAAGGCGCAATCGTTCCTGGAACGCGCGTTGAAGCTCGCCGATAACGAGACGCTGAAGATCCGCTCGCATCGCGCGTTGGCTCGCTTGCATGAGCAACTCGGGGATGCCGAGAAGGCGAGCCTGCATTATCGCGAGAGTGCGTTGGCGATGAATATCGTTTGAGCTGGTTTTGCTTGATTTGACTGATGGCCGCAGCGTGTGCTGCGGCATTTTTTTTGGTGTTCCGCGTTAGTGGGGCGCGGTGTGCGGCGGTTGGGCGAGGCGCGCGGGTTTGGCGGGTGCTTTTTTGCGGGGCGTGGCGGTGGTTTCGTTGTTGACTGGCGCTTTTGCTTTCTGCGATGCCTCGGCGAGCAGCCTCGTCGCGTGGTGCGCGGTGAGGCGGCTGTGTGGGACGCCTTTGGCGTCGAGCGCGATGACCTGGAATAGCTCGCGGTCGCATTCCAGTTCCTGTTGGTATTGCTCTGCTGTGTCCAGCAGGAGTTCGAGAAGCGTTTGACGGCGACGCCGTTCGTCGCGTGAAATGGCAGGATTGCTAAGTATCGAGGACGCGAGTGTAATCAAGGTGTCCAGTTGAGCTACCTGACGGTCGCAGAGATCGAATGCGGAAAGGGCGAGTTTTTCGTACTGGAGGGCGTCGACGGGGGCGCGTTGGGCTTGTTGGCTTTTGAGGGGCTTGGTCATGTGCGATCTCCCTGTGATGCTTTTTGGATCGCCCGGACAACCGCTTTTTGGGGAAGGGTGAGCGGGCACGATAGCGGGTTAGCAGACCGGCGTTGAAACCATAACCGGCGAGCCTTGCGGCTCCCCACCACGGCCCGCCCATAGAAGTATAGACGTGCAGCAGTAGACGCACGGCCTGCGTGAGCAGGCGTGCGGGTTTCAACGGTCAGGCTGTCAAACCTGGTCGCCAAATGTTTGCCGGCGACTTGGTAATTATAAAGGCGTGGCTGTCTCGGATTTGGTTTTCAGCGGTTGGATGGTTGCGGTTTGTGAAGAGTTGTCAACGCGGGTCGACAACGTCGGCGGGGCGGGATATACGTTTCGGATGCGGAAGGCGATGAGCCTGCGACCGATAGAAATAGACCGGGACTGCTGAACGAAGTGCCCTATCCGAATAAGGATGCCGCGATGGAATTGCAAGGAGTTGGAAGCGGCGCGTTAATCGCGTTCGGAGTTGTAGTGTTGGCGGTTGTTGGGGCTGCGGCGTGCGGGCGTGTCATGGCGTACATTTTTGCTGCTCCGACTGGCAGGCGAGGGCGGTCTTTGAGTGTATTGAAGACTCTCGAGAAGTGCCTTTTCGCGGCTTTTACGTTCGCGCTCGTGATTAACTACGCGCTAGACGTCAGGCTGCGGTCGAGGGCGCACGACTGCGAAAGAAAGCAATCCGACGACGGGAAATACATCGCCGAGCTTTGCCTGCTGCGCGACGAGGGGCATGACGCTGACTATGTTGGTCGTGTGTATGACGCGAAGGATGGCCAGTTACTTGTCGAGCGAACGTTCAATGCTGCTGAGACGGAATTGTCCTGGCTTAATGGGCAAGTTAGCTTTATGCGCGGCGGGGAGAATTACGATGTGGTGCGGCTGCCGGCTTCGTGGATGGAACGGCTGCTGGCCAAGGCGCCATAGGACTATCTAGCGTGGTCTGGGCGCCGCGGATAACGATTAGTGGGCTTTGCTTCCGGACACTTGATAATGCATTGTGAATAGGCGCCTCGCGCTCCGCTCCCGCCCTTAGACCCGGCGCGACGTCGACGGCGGCTTCCAAGCTACAACGGTGGTTGGTCGACTTGCGTAGGGAGGCGCAAGCGGTCAAGCTCAGATCCTACGACCGAACTATTCCTCGTATAATAAGTTCCTTGGCGTCCGAGGGACTCGCCTTCTCATATCAAGAAATGTTTTTTCCGGGGGCAACATGAGTATGCAAGAAAAGAATCTAGATAAACTTAGGAACGTAATAAATGAAAATTTGCGTACGCAAATTGGAAATGACAAAGTCAATTACATAAGCACCGGGCATACGCTCAGCGATGTCACTGCGAAGCAGAGTCATTGCATATTCGCTCGTCGCGGTTGTGGAAAAACCCTGCTGCTTCATCACTCAAGACGTCAACTGGACACTGAAACGAGAGCGATTTATATCAACTGCGAAGACTTCAAACATCATTCATTTCCCAACGTTCTTATCGAATTGCTTGACGCGACATTTAGAGAACTCGACCGCAATCTCCTAGGTTGGTTCGGGAAAAGCAAAAAGCTGAAGGCGATCCTTACAGACATTCGCTCGAGCCTGATGACGCTTCGGCAGGCTCCCGATCAGCAATCGATAGAAGTGAAGGCGGCACTGAGCGAGCACGCCGAGCGTAAAACTAGCGGTACAGGGAAAATTGGAGCAAAAGTACATTCAGCAGAAGCCTCGATCAGCGCAGGCTCGGACCGGCTCTTCAAAAGCTCAAGCGATATCGAACGAAAATATGTCCACAATGAAAATAAACTCCAACAACTGAACCACAATTTACCGAGTTACAAGACCGGAATTCGTGACTTTTTTTCGATCTCTGCCAAACTTCGGTCAGTATTTATTCAGATTGATGACTTTTATCATCTAAATCGCACCGATCAACCTTTCGTTGCTGACTATATTCATAGGCTTTGTAAGGATACTCCGCTTAAATTTAAAATCGCGACGCTTAGGCATAATTCGGTGATGTACATTGAGCGTGCAGGACAGCCGATTGGAATTCAAGAGCGTCACGACTATCAACCGATAAACATCGACTTCACTTTCGAACATTTTGACCGCACCCTTGCGCAAAACCGCGGAATTTTTCTCGAATACTGCAAGCTAGCGGGGATGACTCCTGCCGATTTTGATGCCCTTTTCAAAGGAAAAGGATTCGACCGACTCGTTCTTGCCGGCGGCGGTGTTCCGCGTGATTGCATGTCGTTTTTTCTCGAAGTCCTAGACAGGGTAAGAACAGCAGACCCAGCGGGAAAAATTGGCAAGGATGACGTTCGTTTCCTAAGCAAGGAAACCTTTGAGCGTCGAATTGATGAGCTTAAGCAGGATTCCGAGGGACAGGATCAAGATACTTTGCTAAGGGCATATATGCCCTACGCAGTTTTTGCCTCGAAAAGAAAAGCAACGTCTTTCTTGTCGCGGAAAACGAAATTCAAAGCGATGACGACCTAAAATTGCTTCTCTACCGCCTGATGGATTATCGAATAATCCACCGCGTCGCAAGTTCTCTTACGCACAAATCAAAGACCGGGTCGAATTATCAGGCATTTGCCATTGACATAGGCTGTTATGCGTATATGCGTAACTTACAAAAGCGCGTCGTTGAGATTGATTTGACAGAAGCGACTGCCAAGGAAAAGATGCGTTCTAGTCCTATATTTGAAGGCGAAGACTTGCGTCGAATCTGGCTCAATTCGGAGGGTAAGTCTGGAGCCGCGGCGTTAGCGGAACAGGATCAAACAGACAACGAGGTCGTCTAGCGTCGGAGCATCGGCCTATAGGCGCCCCTGAAATCCGCTTTCGAGGCGCGAGACATTCTCAGGGCTGCGCAATTTGCGAGAATCAACGTCCGAAGACACCGAGAAACGGACGTTTCCACGTCCATGTCAAGCGTACGCGGATATCTTTAAATGACCCATGGCTGCCGATGCTCCCGATAAAAATCTCAGGAAGAATCACTGGCAGCATATTGCGGGTTGCTGGCGACGTAACGGCTTAACCGTATCACAAGTCGCGCGGGCTTTCGCTCGCGGTCCGCTACCGATTTCCCTCGACTACCACTCCGCCGCTCGTGCCCCCTCACGACGAAATCCACCCCCGCCCAATAGGCCACGCCAACACCTTCCTATACACCGCAACGAGCCCACGAGTCAGCGCCGCGCCGGACATCCCCCACAGCGGAGCAACCACCGCATACGCGACGCAAGCGATAACAACAGCGCCAGCCATATCCAACGGAAAGTGCACGCCGATGAAGATACGCGCCCACGCCACCGCAAACCCCGCGAGCAGCATCGCCAGCCCATAGCGCCGCTCCCCCGCGAGCAGCAACGTCAACGCACCGCTTGCCAACACAGTCCCGTGGTCGCTCGGAAACGATGAATCCGGCGCATGCTCGATAAACGTATGACCCAGGCCGATCATGAACGGCCGCGGATGCATCCACCCAAGACCGATCAGCTGATTGATCCCGAGCGCCAGCAGCACGACGCAGCACACCCGCACTGCGGCGGCGCGTCGGTGCTCGCCGCCCGCGAGCCACATCGCGGCGAGCACGAGCGGCACGAGGTAAATCACGTCATCGGCGATAAAGCGCGCGGCGTCGATGAGCCAGACGGGCGTCGACGGCGTCGCATTGATCGACAGAAAGAGTGCGCGGTTCAGCGCTTCCAGTGCATTCATCGGTCTAGATCGCAGTGAAATGTGCCGATCTTAGCCGTCGAAACTTATGAAATGCTTATGGCGCCGCTCAAACGACGCCGCATAGACGCGAGCAAGCCAGCATGAGTTCAAGCATCAGGAATAGCAAACGACGTCATGCTCTGCCGACCGGACGCATGCCCGACGCGCCCGCAATCACTCGCGGCCGCCGCTCAAAGCCGGGCACGAACGCGGTGGATTCGCGACTTCCGTACCAGGTTTAAAAAGGCTTGCAGAACGGGGGAGTTGTCCCCACGACGATACAGACAGGTCAACTCGATTTCCCGCGACTGTTTCGATCTGAGCGGGCGGTACACAACCCCAGGCAGCCGAAGATTGACTGCCGATTCTGTCGTCACGCAAATGCCGGAACGGCTCGCAACCAATGCGATGCACGTCACCACGTCCTCGACTTCCTGCTCAACACGCAGTTGCAGATTCTCGGCGCGAAACGCAGCGGCCACCTCTTGCGCGAGACCATGCACGGGTGCGTTGGGATAAAGAATCATCCGCTCGTTGTCGAGATCCCGCAGCGTCACCGCCTTCTTCGCGCACAGCCGATGTCCTTCATACAGCGCAATCAGAAACGGTTCTCTTAGAACCCATTCAACCGCGATATCGGGTTCGTCGGGCACGAGACGATTGGAGCCGATCGTGATGCGCCGCTCACGCAGCGCACTGATCTGCTCGGCCTTCGACATATTGTGCAAGCCAATCTTGACCTCGGGCCGTTCGGTATGGAATTCGGCGAGCAACCGGGGGATGACGTTCAGAATCCCCGAACTGAAAATGCCGACATCGAGCCGTCCCAGGTAGCCTTGCCCGGCCAGTTGAGCCTGTTCCTCCGCACGCCACGCAAGAGCAAGAATGTTGGGCACCTCTTCCATCAACGCGCGACCCGCCTCGGTCAGCTCGGCGCCCTTCGTGGGTCGGACGAACGGTTGCGTACCGAGTTCTTCTTCGAGCGCACGGATGTTGCGTGTGAGCGGCGGTTGCGCCATGTGCGGACGTTCCGCCGCCCGTCTGTGTGCGTCAACGCGATGCCACGTAAACCCCGTCTTCAGTTCAACGTCCGCGCGCCGTAAAGATGGGCAAGGCCTGCTAACCGGGCCGAGCGGACCGGTCGGCTCGCCGGCTGCGCTTTGATATGAAGAAAAACCACACTTGGGGGTGGCATGAAATCGTTCTATCGGTTAAGCGTCGGCAAGCGGCTGAGCGTTCTGATCGCGAGTGCTGCGCTCGGGTTGTTCCTGGTGTCCGGCCTCGCGTTCCATCAGATTCAACGCGTTTATGATTCGGCATCCTATGCAAGCGTGAATACGGTGCCGAGCCTGCGGGTTCTGGATGAAGCGCAGATCGCCTTCGGCACAATGCGCGTGCTCGCCTACCAGCACATGTTGAGCCCGGATGCCGCCGGAAAAAGCACGATCGTGACGAAAATCGGCGCGCAGCGCGAGCGCATCGTCGATGCCCTCAAGCGCTATGAGCCGTTACTGTCCGACGACCGCGATCGCGCGATGCTCGCCGCAGATCGCGAGCTGCTCGCAAGCTATGAAGCGCTGCGCGACAAGGCGCTGGAACTGTCGAACTCGGATGCGTCCGCAGCGTTCAGGCTCGGGCAGTCGCAGATGATGCCCGCAGCGGACAAACTTAACGCCGCGCTGATGGACCATCGCGCGTACAACGTCCAGCTCGGGCAGCAAGGCAGCGACGAGGCGGCGCGGATCGTCAGCCGCGTGCTGTGGATGGTCGCGATCGTGGCGGCATCGACGGTAGTCATGGTGTGCGGGCTTGGCTTTGCGATCGTGCGTCACCTGTTGCGCGAGCTGGGCGGCGAGCCGTCGTATGCCGTGGAAGTGGCGAAGCGCATTGCGGCAGGCGATCTCGCGACCGAAGTGCGCCGCAAGCCCGGCGACGACGCGAGCCTGCTCGCGGCGATCGGCGCGATGCGCGACAACCTCGCGCTGATCGTCGGGCGCGTGCGCAACGGCACGGAGGCGATTGCGAGCGCGTCGCGGCAGATTGCCGCCGGCAACCTGGATCTGTCGTCGCGCACGGAGGAGCAGGCGGCTTCGCTGCAACAGACGGCCGCCTCGATGGAAGAGCTCACGACGACGGTCAAACACAACTCCGACAGCGCGTCGCAGGCCAACGAGCTGGCGTCGGCGGCGTCCGGTATCGCAGCGAAGGGCGGGCAGGTCATGTCGCAAGTGACCGGCACGATGCTCGCGATCAGCGAGGCGTCGAGCAAGGTGGCCGAGATCATCGGCGTGATCGAAAGCATCGCGTTTCAGACCAACATCCTCGCGTTGAACGCGGCGGTGGAGGCCGCGCGGGCGGGTGAGCAGGGCCGCGGCTTCGCGGTCGTCGCCTCCGAAGTGCGCAGCCTCGCGCAGCGCAGCGCCACTGCTGCGAAGGACATCAAGACCTTGATTACGGACTCGGCCTCGCGCGTCGAGGCGGGCGGGGCGCAGGTGGGACAGGCAGGGGCGACCATCGAGGAAGTCGTCGTCAGCGTGCGGCAGGTCGCGCAGCTTATTGCCGAGATTGCATCTGCGGGACGGGAGCAGGGGAAGGGCATCGAGCAGGTGAATCAGGCCGTCGCGCAGATGGATCAGGTGACGCAGCAGAACGCGGCGCTCGTGGAAGAGGCCGCGGCGGCTGCGGAAAGTTTGCGGCATCAGTCGCAGGAATTGGAGGAGGTGGTTCGAGTGTTCAGGATGGGGTAGGGCGTGGGGGCCGAGCGTCGACCGTCAGCACTTTCAACATCGTGATAGCAGACGCCGGACACACGCCCCGGAATTGGCTGGATGCCAGCAGAGGCGGAGGCACCTCGTTGCGCGCAACGGGCGCAAAGCCTTGATCAGCAAAATAGTGCTCTGCCGTTGTCGTTAGCAATGCTACCGATCGAACCGCCCGCGTTCGGCACGCTGCCAACAAATGGGCGATGATGGTTTCGCCGAGGCCGCGACCACGGGCGTCCCGTGCCACAACGATCGAGCGCATGAGAGCGAACTCGGCGTAATATTCAACGCCGCCACACGCGATGGTCCCAGATGGACCCACTCCTACGACGAAATGGGACAGGTGCTCCGCAACGCCGGCCGTAGGCAATTCGTTGGCTTTGAGCAATGCCTCTATCGCGGCGAGGTCGGTTGCGACTGCTGATCGAAGATGCATGATGCGGGTCCTGGTGTGCCAGTGACTTCAACAGCCGGAACAATTTCACAGAGGCGCGAAGCGTTCGACAGCGTGCGAATGGGCGGGGCGACCCGAACGCGAGCGGCGACTGGGACCGCTCGCATCAGATGCCTGATTGATTCACGCGCTTCATCAGCGCCTCTGCGCTCTCCTTGCGTTCGCTGTACCGGTCTACGAGGTACGGACCGATGTCGCGCGTCAGCAGCGTGAACTTCACCAGCTCTTCCATTACGTCAACGACGCGGTCGAAATACGCTGAAGGCTTCATGCGGCCGGCTTCGTCGAACTCTATGAAGGCCTTGGCCACCGACGACTGGTTGGGGATGGTCAGCATGCGCATCCACCGTCCGAGCACACGCATCTGGTTGACTGCGTTGAACGACTGCGAGCCGCCGCTTACCTGCATCACGGCGAGCGTCTTGCCTTGGGTAGGCCGCAACGCCCCGACCGAAAGCGGAATCCAGTCGATCTGCGCCTTCATGATGCCGGTCATCGCACCGTGCCGCTCCGGCGAGCACCAGACCATTCCTTCCGACCACAGCACCAGCTCGCGCAGTTCGGCCACCTTGGGGTGGCTGTCGGGCGCGTCGTCCGGCAGCGGCAGGCCGCTCGGATTGAATGTGCGCACTTCGGCACCCATCGCCGTGAGCAGGCGTGCAGCTTCTTCGCTCAGCAGGCGGCTGAAGGAGCGCTCGCGCAGCGAGCCATAGAGCAACAGGATACGCGGCGGATGCGGCGATGCCTTGGCAGGCTGCAGGCGATTGATGTCAGGCACGCGAAACAGCGCAGGGTCCACCTGCGGGAGGTCAGTAGCGAGATCGGACACGTTTGCCCTCTGTGATTGATTCCATATTCGTCAGGCGCATTCGTACCAGTCCTTTGAGCGGTTCACTATGCGCACCACGAGCAGCATGACGGGCACCTCGATCAGCACGCCCACGACCGTCGCGAGCGCGGCCCCCGAGTTGAAGCCGAACAGGCCGATTGCAGTGGCGACGGCCAGTTCGAAGAAGTTCGACGCACCGATCAGCGCGGACGGACAGGCAATGTTGTGCTTCTCGCCGACCGCGCGATTGAGCCCGTAGGCAAGCGCCGAATTGAAGAACACCTGGATCAGGATCGGCACGGCGAGCATCACGATGACGAGCGGCTGCTTCAGGATGGCCTCGCCCTGAAACGCAAAGAGCAGCACCAGCGTCGCGAGCAATGCGGTGATGGACCACGGGCCGATCTTCGCCATCGCGGCTTCGAACGCCGCTTGCCCCCTGACGAGCAGCGCCTTGCGCAGAACCTGGGCGAGGATCACCGGAATCACGATGTAGAGCGCGACGGACGTGAGCAGCGTCGCCCACGGCACCGTAATCGCCGAGATGCCGAGCAGCAGGCCGACGAGCGGCGCAAAGGCGACCACCATGATGCTGTCGTTCAGCGCGACCTGCGAAAGTGTGAACAGCGGATCGCCACCGGTCAGCCGGCTCCAGACAAAGACCATCGCCGTGCAGGGCGCTGCGGCAAGCAGGATCAGACCCGCGACGTAACTGTCGAGTTGTTCTGCAGGCAACATCGGCGCGAACATGTGCTTGATGAAGATCCATGCGAGCAGCGCCATCGAGAACGGTTTGACCAGCCAGTTCACAACGAGCGTGACGCCGATGCCCTTGACGTGCTGGCGCACTTCATGGAGCGAGCCGAAGTCGACCTTGACGAGCATCGGGATGATCATCACCCAGATCAGCAGGCCGACCGGCAGATTGACATGCGCATATTCCAACCGGCCGATCGCCTGGAAGACTCCAGGCAGGACCGGCCCAAGCAGAATGCCTGCGACGATGCACAGCGCGACCCAGACGGTCAGGTATCGCTCAAAGAAGCCGATGGCCGGTTTCGCGGCCGGCGTTCCCGAAGCGGCAACATTGGGGGTGTTCATTGTGTGACTCGGCGGAAAGGGTTCAGCTTTGAAGGATGTCGTTCAGCGCCTGCTGCAACTCGGTGTTGTCCAGACTTTCGAGGGGAAGTGCCAGCAGTTGCAGCATGCGGTAGCCGATCGCCTCGCGCGTGAGGTTGAAGGCGTGCCGCTTGCCTTCATCGCCGCCCGGCGCGTGCGACGGATCGGCATAGCCCCAGTGAATCTTGACAGGGCTTCCCGGCCAGAACGGGCACTGTTCGGCCGCTGCGCTGTCGCAGACCGTGATGACGATGCGCATGTGCGGTGCGCCATCCTGCGCGAATTCATCCCAGCTTTTGCTGCGATAGCCTTGCGTATCGATGCCCGCGTTCGTCAGCGCTTCAAGTGCGAACGGATTGATGCGTCCGCTCGGGGCGCTGCCCGCGCTATACGCGCGGACGTCCTTGCCGAGCTTCTTCGCCCAGTGGTTCAGCATGCCCTCGGAAAGCACACTGCGTGCAGAATTGTGTGTGCACAGAATGAGTACGTTCGTGGTCATGGTGTTATAGCGTCAACGTGGACGTGAAACCGCTTAATGTTGGTTCTCCGTCAACATTTGCACGAGTCCGCGCCTGGCTCAAGGCAAGGTTGCCCCTGGCAGCAGTTTTCGGTCAGAAAGCCAAGCACCGCGCTCATCTGGTCATAGGCGGCCCGATAGATCAGGCTGCGCCCGTCGCGCTCCTGAGTGACGAGCCCCGCGTGCATCAGCTCCTTCAGGTGAAAGGAGAGCGTCGCGTTGGGAACCTCGAGTTGCTCCGCCATGGCGCCCGGCGTCAACCCGGTCGGACCAACGACGACCAGCATGCGGAACACACGCAGGCGTAGCTCGTGAGCGAGCGCCGCAAGTGCGCGGATAACGTCTTTATTTTCCATAATTCCAATATAGTCGAAATATAGCGTAAAAGCAAATCGCTGCGGCAGTTAAAGCACACCCAACCCTCCGGCTTCTCGAAGGCTCGCTATGGATGACCTCCTAGGCCTGAGCGATGTTCACAGCGCCGCCACCACGCCCCACGCGCGATCGAACCCGATAACGCCCCGGACTCACCCCATACATCCGCCTGAAGGCAAGGCTGAACGCCGTTGCCGACTCATAGCCTATTTGCCGCGCAATGGCGGCGAGCGGTTCGTCCCCTGCTTTCAGTACGCTACACGCCAACGTCAAGCGCCAGCGCGTCAGATACTCGAGCGGCGGCAGGCCCACCTGCGCCCTGAAGCGCTCCGAAAACCCCGTGCGTGACATCGCCACGGCAGAAGCGAGGTCTTCGACTTTCCAGCGCCGTGCGACCTCGCCGTGCATCAATCGAAGCGCGCGGCCAATCTTGGCGTCGGCCAGCGCGCCGAGCCATCCTGCCGGCGCCTTTCCCCCCGCGAGCCACGCCCGGAGAATGTTGACGAGCACGATGCTCGCAAGGCTTGCTGCCATCGCCACCGCACCTGGCCTCACGTCCTCGGTTTCCATCGCAATCAGCTTCGACGCCAGTTCGAGCGCGCCGGTACCCGGCGCATCCGACCGGATATGGATGAGCGGCGGCAACGCGTCGAGCAGCAGGCGACTGACATCGTCGTCGAGGATGAAGCGGCCGCCGGCCCCGACCGTGCGCGTTGGCCCTTGCCCGAACCGCACCACGCCGTCGTCGTCGGGATGCGGCGGCAGCACGTCGACGCTTTCGCGCAGGGGCGCATCCGGCGCGCTGGCAAAACAATAGGGACGTCCATCCGTCAGCAGATAAAAATCTCCCGGCGCAAGCTTGACGACGTCGGCCGTACCGTCGATCCAGAGCCAACGGTCGCCTTCAATGATGCTGCCGAACTTGATGTGCCGGTACGCGGCAAATCGCAACGCCCAAGGTCCGGCGCCCTCCAGACGGGCCGAAAGCACGCTTTGAACCCGAAGTAGAGCCAGGACGTCGGAAAGGGGATCCATCGGCGGTTTTGTACGATCGAATAGAAAATATGTTCTTTTCATTATTGATGAAACGGCCAAGACCGGCAACACTGCGGTTGTTTCAAAGACTCGGGAGACAGCAATGGCGAACCAGCAGATGAAGGCCTGGCGTTTGACACGCATGGGCGGCCAACTGAGCCAGAAGCGCGTGCCCGTCCCCGAGGTTCGCGCCGGCAGCGTGCTGGTGCGCGTGGAGGCGTGCAGCCTGATGTCCTATCTGAAGTCCTACGTCGAGGGGAAGCTGCCGTTCTACTCGCCGCCCGAAGGCGAATACACCATCGGCACCAACGGAGTCGGCGTCGTGGAAACCGTCGGCCGCGATGTCTGGCACATCAGGGCGCGACAACGTGTACTGATCTCGTCGCATTTCGTTGCCCGCGAGAACGTCGACGATCCCGGCCAGGTCCTGATCGGCTCGACGGCAGGCGCGGGCTCACAGACCGTTCTCGCAGACTGGCCGGACGGCACCCTGGCGGATTACACACTGGTTCCCGTCGAAGCTGTCACGCCCGTCGATGGCCTGGATCATATCGACAGTGCCCAACTGGCCGCGTTGAGCCGTTTCATCGTTCCGTTTGGCGGCTTGCTGCGTGGGCGTCTTGCCGCCGGTGAAACCGTAGTCGTGACGGGTGCCACGGGCGCGTACGGCACCGCGGCCGTGCTGCTTGCCGTTGCGATGGGCGCTTCGCGCATCATCGCCGCCGGCCGCAATCGGGCCGCGCTCGACACGATCGCCCGCATCGGCGGTGCGCGCGTGCGACCGGTCGCGCTGCGCGGCGAAGTTGCCGCCGATGCCGCTGTCATTCGGGAGGCGGCAGGAGGCGGTGTGGACATGGCATTCGACATGGTGGGCAATGCCGGCGATCCGAATGCCACGCTCGCCGCTCTGCACAGCTTGCGGCGGGCCGGTCGCCTCGTATTGATGGGGAGCATGACGGTCGAACTGCCGATCCCCTATACGCAGGTGATGCTCAACAGCTGGGAGATCCTCGGACAGTTCATGTACCCGCCCGCAGCGTATCGCCGTCTGATCGAACTCGTGCGCAGCGGCCAACTGGACCTGTGTGCCATCCAGCCGCGCGTTTATCCGTTCGCGGACTTGCCCAATGCGATGCAAGCCGCCGCCGCGGCCGGCAGTGCCGAATACGTCGTGGTCAAGCCCTGAACCTCCACTACCCTACCCGCAGAGTCCCATGCCGCATTCCCAAACGCCCCTCCATTCCGGCTTCGGCTCGCAGAGCACCGCGCTGGAAGTACTCGGTGCCGCCAATCTCGCCGGCAAGACTGCCATCGTCACGGGCGGCTACTCCGGCATCGGCCTTGAAACCACGGCCGCCCTGGCCACCGCCGGCGCGACGGTGATCGTGCCGGCGAGAGAGCCGGAGAAGGCACGCCAGGCCCTGTCGTCCATCGCGCGGATCGAACAAGGACAGATCGACCTGATCGATCCCGCGTCCATCGATCGTTTCGCCGACGCGTTCCTTGCGACGGGACGTCCGCTGCACATGCTCGTCAACAATGCCGGTGTGATGGCGGTGCCGCTGCAGCGCGATGCGCGCGGCAATGAACTTCATCTCTCGGCGAATCACCTGGGACATTTTCAACTGACCGTTCGCCTGTGGGATGCGTTGAGGCGTGCGCAAGGCGCGCGCGTCGTCACGCTTTCTTCCGGTGCTCACCGGCGTTCGCCGTTCGACTTCGACGATCCCAATTACGAGCGTGAGAAATACGACAAGTGGAACGCTTATGCGAGATCCAAGACCGCCAACGTACTGTTCACCGTGGGTCTTGATCGCCGGGGCGAGCCGCATGGCATTCGTGCGTTCGCCGTACACCCCGGACGCATTGAAACGAATCTGCAGCGACACATCCCGCTTTCGGAATTACAGAAGATGGGCTTTCGGAACACCCGCGGCGAAATTCCAGCGGACCAGGTCGGCATGTACAAGACCGCGCAGCAGGGCGCGGCCACGACGGTCTGGTGCGCCGTTAGCGCGGCCCTGGAAGGTATCGGCGGCGTCTATTGCGAAAACTGCGATATTGCGCAGGCCGTCGGTGCAGAGCATCAGGCCTTGGACGGAGTGCTTCCGTGGGCAATCGATGCGCACGACGCTGAGCGGCTGTGGCAATTGAGCGAGCGAATGACCGGCGTTTCCATTTAAAGCAACGGTCACGGAGAGGGTTTTCAACGCTGAAAACCCGCTCGACAGAACTTGCGGCCGTTAGCCTGCGCGAAGCGGCACCGGAGGTGCAGTGACTCGGACCGGTATTGGCCTTGCCCCGGACGTATCGTTAAGCCGTGCCGGACCGCCTTTTCGTCTCGGCGAGGTAGGTCAGTCCGAGGCTCTCGAGCGCCTGCGCCTGCGCCTGAACCGATGCCGCTTGAGCGTTGAGGGCGTCGGCGC
Source organism: Paraburkholderia phenoliruptrix (assembly GCF_047325075.1). Lineage (NCBI taxonomy): Bacteria > Pseudomonadati > Pseudomonadota > Betaproteobacteria > Burkholderiales > Burkholderiaceae > Paraburkholderia > Paraburkholderia phenoliruptrix. Next base: position 3,478,570 of record NZ_CP168531.1, on the reverse strand, counting down.
CGAATGACTGCCCTACGACCCAACGTGCAGGGCGCGTACCGTTTGCCTGTTCGACTAGCTGCACGATTGCATCGGCCACATCGTGCGGATTCGGGGCTTGGTCGCTCGCGAACAGCGCCATTAACGTCTCTACCATCTTGTCCGGAATCGCACCGGCTTCACCGTAGCCAAGCGCACGCACCGCGTCGGCGGGCCGCTGCGCGCTGGCGAAGATATTCGTTGGATAGTGACTGGGTTGAACGAGGACGACGTCGACGCCCAACGTCGATAACTCATAGCGGTAGCTGTCGGTTAAAGCTTCAATTGCGAACTTCGATGCGCCATAGAGACCGAAGAACGGAAACGTCACGCGGCCGAGTATCGAGCCGATGTTCACGACCAGGCCTTCACCCTGTTTCCTGAAGGCCGGCAGTACCGCTCTCAACGTTCGCTGAATGCCGAATACGTTCACATCGAAGAGTGCCTGTACCTGCTTGGTGGTGAACGCTTCGGAAACGCCAGCTGACCCAATACCTGCGTTGTTGATGAGGACGTCGAGACGACCTGCATTTTCCAGTACTAAAGCTACGCCGCGTTCGACGGACGCATCGTCCGTCACGTCGAGTTCGATGACATGCACGCCTCTCGCCCGGAGGGCATCGGCATGAGGCCGGTTTCGGCCGGCGCTGTCGCGCATCGACGCGAATACCCGGTGCCCGGCGCGTGCGAGCGTCTGCGCCGTGTCGCGGCCGAAGCCGCTGCTCGCGCCGGTTATCAGAATATTTTTAGGCATGCTGAGTGTTTCCAAAAATGAGGTTAGAGAACCGGGACCGAGAGCGCATCGGTATGTGCACGTGCGATGCGACGAGCTCCGAACCGCTCATGCTCCTTTCCTTTCTCAGGCGGCATAGACCTCCACCGCATTGCTATGCAGTCTAGGCTTTGCACGGAAACCGGGCTATAGTCGTAAATGACATTAATAGCGATATTTACGACATGCGATTGTCCATCCTGGCCCTCGACGGTCTCTTCGACACCGGGCTGACCGTGCTGCTGGATACCTTCGCGATGGCCAACGAACTGGCTTCTGCACAGGGCTTTGCCGCAGCGCCCTTCGACGTCAGTGTTATTGGCGTGCGCAGACGCATCCATACCGCGCACGGCTTGTCCATGCAGGTGGAACCGGCAAGCAGCGTACGCCATCCGGACTGGGTGATCGTGCCTGCGCCCGGTGTCAGGCAGCCGGAGCGCCTGATCGAGACGTTGCAGCGCCGGGACGTGTGCGATGCGATGGCGCACCTTCGCGCCTGGCGTGCCGACGGCGTGGGCGTGGGCGCCGCCTGTATCGGTACCTTTCTGCTGGCCGAAGCAGGGCTTCTGGATAATCGCGAGGCGACCACCACCTGGTCACTCTCGCCTTTCTTTCGTCAACGTTATCCGGCAGTGGAGCTGAATGATTCGCGGATGGTCGTCGCCGCGGACCGCCTCGTGACGGCGGGGTCGGCCATGGGCCATCTCGATCTTGCGCTGTGGTTGCTGCGTCAAGCCAGCCCCGCACTGGCAACGCTCGTTGCCCGCTTCATGCTGATCGACAAGCGTTCGTCACAGGCCGAATACATCATTCCGGATTACCTTGCACACGCCGATCCCCTGGTTGCGCGATTCGAGCGATGGGCTCGCGAGAACCTGTCCGTGGGTTTTTCGCTTCAGAGCGCGGCAGCCGCATTAGCCGTCGGACCGCGCACGTTGCAGCGCCGTACCGAGGCGGTACTGGGCAAGTCGCCATTGGCGTTCTTCCAGGATCTGCGCATCGAGCGGGCACAGAATCTCGTCTCCATGGGTTACGACCTGGAGAAAATCGCAAGCGAGGTGGGCTACGCGGATTCCGCGACGTTGCGAGCCTTGCTGCGTCGCAGGCTCGGCCGTGGAGTGCGGGAGCTGCGCGCGAGCAATCGGTAGCGTCCGTGGACGGATCGGCATTTCTCGCCAACGTGGAGAGACGCAGCGTGGAGGACCGTCGCTGCGTCGGCACCGGCGCGTTCGTGCGCTGCGATGCACTAGCGCGTGCGGGCTCGCTCCTGATTGCCCGTCAGTTCGACCATGAAGTCAAGAAAAGCCCGGGTCTTTGCCGGGACGTAATGCCGGGATGGGTAGTAGGCGTATAAGGGGTATCGCTCGTCTGTCCACTCGGGAAAGAGATTGATCAACCGGCCGTCGGCAATCAGGGGCTCCGCGCCGAGCAGCAGCATCTGCGCAATTCCGGAACCGGCGAGACACGCGTTGAGCAGGGCGCCCGGATCGTTTACCGTGAGGCGTCCCCGGGTGTCGACCACAAGGCGTCTGCGCCTGCGATGGAATTCCCACTGGAACGGCTTGCCGGTCTCCGGGTTGCGAAATTCGAGGCATCGGTGGCTTCGGCTTTCGAGGTCCTCGGGTTTTGCCGGCCGTCCACGGCGCGCGACGTACGAGGGCGCCGCGACCGTCACAATCGGGGTATCGAGCAGCTTTCTCGCGATCAGCGTCGACGCCTGTGGTTCGCCGAATCGCACGGCGAGGTCGAAGCCATCCATGACGAGGTCGCCAAGGCTGTCTCGAGCGATGAACTCGATTTCGAGTTCGGGATGCGCATCCATGAACGCATCGAGTGGTTGCCCGAGAATGGTCCGATAGACGACAGGATCCAGATTGATTCTCAGCTTTCCGCGCACAGCGGAGGCGCCACCTGCCGCGGCCGCGGCTGCCTCTTCCAGCCCCGCCAGATGGGGCATGACCTGCTCGTAAAAGCGGCGGCCCTCTTCAGTCAGCGAGACGGAGCGCGTGGTTCGGTTGAAGAGCCGGATGTTCAGCCTTTTTTCCAGCCGCGCAATCGCCCGGCTGACTCCCGGCGGCGTCATGCCTATCACTTCCGAGGCGGCCGCGAACGTCCCAGCATCCACCACGGCGGCGAACACGCTGATGCTGCCGGACAGCTTCTCGCTACTGGATCTCATGGTGGTTTGAGTGAATAGGGGTGGCCAATCGCGAGCGGCCACTGAAGGCCGGCGCGCCAACGCCGCCCAGTGCAGCAAAGCCGGGCGTCCGCGTCGATCATGCCGAATTGGTGACTCGTTGTCACTTATCTAATGCCATCCATGTTGTTTTGTTTCGTTCGGTGTTTGCCCAGAATGCGAACGACGTGTTCACACCTGGAGGATGAGCAATGTATGCAATAACAGGAATCACCGGCAAGGTCGGCGGCGCACTGGCCCGCCAGCTGCTGGCAGCAGGTCAGCGGGTGCGCGCAGTCGCGCGCGACGCGACGCGAGCCGGATCGTGGGCGGAGCGCGGTTGCGAGATCGCGACGGCTCGCATGGAAGACCCTTCATCGCTCGCGGACGCGTTTGCGGGCGCGACGGGCGTTTTTATCCTGCTGCCTCCTGAGTTCGATCCGCAGCCCGGGTATCCGGAAGCGCGCAAGGTGATCGAAGCCGTCTCCGCAGCGCTTATGAAGGCGCGCCCCGAAAAGGTCGTTTGCCTGTCGACGATCGGCGCGCAGGCTAAAGAGCCCAATCTGCTCACGCAACTCACGCTGATGGAGCAGGCGCTGCGCGAGATGCCGATGCCGGTGACGTTCCTGCGACCTGGCTGGTTCATGGAGAACGCCGCGTGGGACGTCGCGTCCGCGCGCGACAATGGCGTCGTCGCCAGTTACCTCCAGCCGCTCGACAAGCCCGTGCCGATGGTCGCCACCGCGGACGTCGGCCGCGTCGCGGCAGAACTGCTCCAGCAGACGTGGCACGGTGTGCGCACCGTCGAGCTCGAAGGTCCCCGCCGGGTGAGTCCCGACGACCTCGCGTCGGCTTTCGCCCGGGTGTTGAGCCGTGAGGTACGCGCGGAAGGGGTCGACAGGCGAACCTGGGAGGCGCTGTTCCGCGCGCAGGGCATGAAGCATCCGCTACCGCGCATGCGCATGCTGGACGGCTTCAACGAAGGCTGGATCGATTTCGAGAGTTCTCCTGACAAAATCTTGCATGGCCACGTCGCATTGGAGACGGTTCTGGGCGAACTTGTGTCGCGTACGGTCTGAACCCATTCGGCCGGCGACGCGTGGCGCGAGCGCCCTGCGCCCCACCTATGCATGGGGTTGCCCGTCAAACGAAGGGCGATATTCCACGTCGGGAGGAATGTCGCAATTGTCGCCATTAATGTCATTTATGACTATGGTGCACGCCCCCGCCGCGAGTCTAGACTGCGAAGCACTATCTCGGCGCTCGGCGGGTTTCACTACGGAGTCTAAGGCAGCAGGCATTCCCGTCGTTCCGCCGCCGCTTTGCGTCTTACCGGTTCGCCTACTCCAGAGGTCACCATGAAATCGACTCCCGGCAACATCCTCGACACGATCGGCAACACGTCGCTCGTCCCTTTGCGAAACGTGGTCCCGAAGAACGGCGCGCGCGTTTTCGTCAAGCTCGAAAGTCAGAATCCGACTGGCAGCATGAAAGACCGGATCGCGCTCGAGATGATCGAAGCGCCGGAGCGCGACGGGCGTCTGAAGCCCGGCGGCGCAGTGGTCGAATACACCGGCGGCAGCACAGGCGTGTCGCTCGCACTGGTGTGTGCGGTCAAGCGGCATCCGCTGCACCTGGTTTCATCGGATGCGTTTTCGAAGGAGAAACTGGACCACATGCGCCTGCTTGGCGCGAAGCTGACGATCGTCCCGAGCGACAACGGCAAGCAGACCGGAAAGCTGACCAAGGACATGATTCGCGAAGCGCATCGGATTGCCGCAGAGATGGGCGCCTACATTACTGCGCAGATGGAAAACACCGATCAGCTCAACGCCTATACGAAGATGGCCGACGAGATCTGGGAGCAGACCGGCGGCCGTCTCGACGGCTTCGTTCAGAGCGTCGGCACGGCCGCGTCGCTGCGCGCGACTTCGCGGCGCTTGCGCGAGCACGATGCACGCATTCGGATCACCGGGGTCGAGCCGGCAGAATCCGCGGTGCTCTCGGGCGGTCCGACTGGAGCGCACAAGATAGACGGGATCGGCGCGGGCTATATCGTGCCGCTCTGGCACGACGGTATCGCCGACGAACTGGAGCGTGTCTCGACGGACGATGCGAGAGCCATGGCGTTCCGGCTGGCCGCTGAGGAGGGACTCTTCTGCGGAACCTCGACGGGAGCCAACGTAACCGGCGCATTGCGACTCGCGGAACGGCTTGGCCCCGACGCCACGGTCGTGACGATCATGTGCGACACAGGCATGAAGTATCTGAAGTCGTTCGCGCAGACCCTGGGCTGATGGCTTCCTTGATGTAATGAAGCCGCAGCAGCCGTTGTCATCCTTCTGGTCGATGTCGAGCGCGGCGCCGCGTCTGTAGAAGATCGTGCCGACGCTTGGCGTCGTGATGATCGACCTCGATCGCATGAAGACCGGCGGCAAGATTTTCGGCTATCACGGCAACCGCTTCGACGCACTCTCCAATTTCCCGGTCGGTGCGCACGCTCGGGTGCTCAACGTCACGCGGCATCCCGAATGAACATGTCGTCCTGACGGCGGGCAAGGGGCACCGCCAGGGCTTCAACACCGGCAATCTGCTTCAACTCACCGGTTGACGATCCGCGCCGGCACGCTGATCGCCAGCAACCCGCCCAACACCATAAACGCCGCGAGCATATACATGCCGGAATCGTTAGCCGCGGTCGCCTGCTTGAGCCAGCCCACCGCATACGGACTCAGGAACCCGGCGAGATTGCCGATTGAATTGATCATCGCGATGCCGGCCGCCGCGCCCGTTCCCGCCAGAATCGCCGTCGGCAAACTCCAGAAGAGCGGCAACGTAGTCAGGATGCCCATGGTCGCGAGCGTGAGAGCAGCCATCGCGAGCAACGTGTTCTGCGCCCAGACCACCGAGAGCACGAGCCCGATCGCCCCGGCGAACGCGGGCAGTGCGATGTGCCAGCGCCGCTCGCGCGTGCGGTCCGCGCTGCGCGCGACGAGCACCATCGCGATCACCGCTGCCGCGAACGGAATCGCCGAGAGCAGCCCAATCGCGAACGCATCCTTCACGCCGGTCGCCTTGATGATGGTCGGCAGCCAGAAGCTCACGCCATACAAACCCATCACAAACGAAAAGTAGGTGAGGCTCAGCATGAGCACGCGGCCGCTCGTCAGCACCTGGCGGATCGGCATGTCGTGTTTGGTGGCTTCCTCCGCGGAAACGTGACGCTGCAGCAACTCCTGTTCTTCCTTCGTCAGCCACCTGGCTTTCGCAATGCGGTCGTCGAGCGCGAAGAACACCAGAATGCCGACCAGCACCGAAGGCACGCCTTCGAGCAGAAACAGCCACTGCCAGCCATGCCAGCCGTTCATGCCGTTGAACGTCTTGAGGATATAGCCCGACACCGGCCCGCCGATCACGCCCGAGAGCGCAATTGCCGTCATGAACCACGTCGTCATGCGCCCGCGCCGATGCGCCGGATACCAGTAGGTGAGGTAAAGAATAATGCCTGGAAAGAAGCCTGCTTCGGCAATGCCGAGCAGAAAGCGCATCACGTAAAACATGGTCGGCGTGGTGACGAACATGGTCAACATGGAGATCACGCCCCACGACACCATGATCCGCGCAATCCATACCCGCGCGCCCACCTTGTGCAGGATCACATTGCTTGGGATTTCGAAGAAAAAATAGCCGACGAAGAAAATGCCTGCGCCGAAGCCATAAACAGCATCGCTCAAGCCGAGGTCGCTCGTCATTTGCAGTTTCGCGAAGCCGACGTTCACGCGGTCCAGATACGCGACCACGTAGCAGAGCATGAGAAGCGGGGCGAGCCGCCAGTTCACCTTGCGGTAGGTCGCCTCCTCGAACGTGGAAGGCGGCGCACCCGCGCCGGGATGGTGGAGCGGATCTGCGGGACTAGCCATGGTGTCTCCTCTTTTCTTGTGGAATTGAAGTGCCGCGTCGATCGATTCTAGCCGTGCGGCGCGGCTCGCACGTCAATTGAATACCGGGGGAAAACACTGAGCCCGGCAAGCGCCGGGCGTGAACGGCGCTTGCTCAACGGCTCGAGGGCTCAAGGGCTCAAGGGCTCAAGGGCTTGGCAAACGCAAGCAAGCGCGGGCGGAACACGCAATGTACCGCTACACGCAGCGGCCGCCGTCCACTTCCAGGCACACGCCGGTGATGAACTCGGCTTCGTCCGAAGCCAGATACAGCGCGGCGTTGGCAATGTCCTGTGGCGTCGAGAAGCGGCCGAGCGGAATGCCGGCGAGAAAGCGCTTGCGGTTCTCAGGCGTATCTTCGACGCCCATGAATTCCGACAGCAGCGCCGTTTCGCCGATTACCGGATTGACGCAGTTCACGCGGATGCGGTCGGGCCCGAGTTCCACGGCAAGCGACTTGCTCGCGATGATCACCGCGCCCTTGCTGCCGTTGTACCAGACGAGCCCCGGCCGCGGCCGCACGCCCGCCGTGGAGGCGATATTGATGAAGCTGCCGCCGCCTCGCTCGCGGAAATACGGCACGAATTCCTGCACGCTCCAGTAGATGCTCTTCACGTTCACCGCATAGACGCGGTCGAACTCCGCCTCCGTGACTTCGAGCACCGGCTTGTTGCGATGCGTGGTGCCCGCGTTGTTGACGACGATCTGCACGCTGCCGAAGTCTTCCAGCGCCGCCTCGCGCAGCTTCTGCCAGTCCTCGCGTTGCGCGACGTTGCCCGCGACCGCAATGGCCTTACCGCCCGCCAGCGCAATCTCGCTCGCGACGCGCTCGGCGGCCGGCCCGTTCAGATCGTTGACCACGACGTTCGCGCCTTCGCGCGCGTAAGTCTTTGCGATGCCTTCGCCGAAACCCGAGCCGCCGCCCGTGACGATGGCCGTTTTACCTGTCAACCGCATGATGTCTCCGCTGTTTATGTTGTGACGTTGCCACTGGCTGAACCGTGAAGCGACAACCCGCGCACCACCTAGCCGTGCCGGATCGCAATAGTCTTCAGCACGGTAAAGCCGTACAGCGCCTCGAAGCCTTTTTCGCGCCCGTGGCCCGAATGCTTGACGCCGCCAAACGGCAATTCGACGCCGCCGCCCGCGCCATAGTTGTTGATGAACACCTGCCCCGAGCGGATGCGCCGCGCAAGACGCATCTGCCGCGCGCCGTCGCGTGTCCAGATGCCGGCCACGAGGCCGAATGGCGTGCCGTTGGCGAGTGCGAGCGCTTCGTCTTCGTCGCTGAAGGACATGGCGGCGAGCACGGGGCCGAACACTTCGTCGCGCGCGAGACGGTGGTTCGCAGGCACATCGCGCAACAAGGTGGGCGCCTGGTAGAAGCCGCTTTCCGGCGCTTCGGGAATCACTTCGCCGTGCGCGGCCATGGCAATGCCGTCGTGCTGCGCGTCGGAGAGAAAGTCCCACACGCGCCGCTGCTGCTTCGCGTTGATGAGCGGCCCGCAATCCAGGTCGGCATGCGAAGGCCCGACGCGCAGCGCATTGAACGCGCCGCTCAGCCGGTCGAGCAGCGGCTCGTAAATGGCGCGATCGATCAGCACGCGGCTGCCCGCCGAGCAGGTTTGCCCGGCGTTCTGCACGATGGCTGAGACGAGCACGGGCAGGGCGGCGTCGAGATCGGCATCGGCGAACACGATTTGCGGCGACTTGCCGCCCAGCTCCAGGGTGACCGGCACGTGGTTCTCAGCGGCCATTTGCGTGACGAGCTTGCCGGTTTCCGGCGAACCGGTGAACGAAATATGATCGATGCCCGGATGGCGCGCGAGCGCTGCGCCGGCGTCGTGGCCATAGCCGGTGACGACGTTCAGCGCGCCCGCGGGCAAGCCCGCTTCGGCCGCCAGTTCGGCGACGCGCAGCACCGACAGACACGCGTCCTCGGCAGGTTTGACGACGCAGGCGTTGCCCACCGCGAGCGCGGCGCCCACGCTGCGTCCGAATATCTGCATCGGATAATTCCACGGCACGATGTGGCCGGTCACGCCGTGCGGCTCGCGGATCGTCATCACCGTGTAGCCGGCCTGGTAGGGCAGCGTTTCGCCGTGAAGCTTGTCCGCCGCGCCCGCGTAGAACTCGAAATAGCGCACGAGCGCCGCGGAATCCGCGCGCGCCTGCTTGAGCGGCTTGCCGGTGTCGCGCGCTTCGAGCTGCGCCAGTTCTTCCTGATGGGCGGCGACGAGCATGGAGAGCCGGTACAGCACGCGTCCGCGTTCGGCCGCGCTGGCCGCGCCCCACGCGCCTTCAAAGGCGCGGCGGGCGGCGTGCACGGCGGCGTCGATGTCCGCCGCGGTGCCGCGCGCGAGTTGAGTGAACGGCTGACCGTCCGAGGGATCGAGCACGGCGATCGTCTCGCCGCCTGAGGCAGCGGCCCACTCGCCGCCGATGAAATGCCGGGCTTCTTGCATGCAGACTCCTTGAGGTCGCGCAGCCGGCGCTCGTGCGAACCAGCACGGAGCCGAACGCCGCTGCGCGGTGTTCACAAACGAGAGGCACAATCGAAAGACGCCAGACGATTATCGCGCCGATCCGCCGCGGGATGCCATCGGCCGATTGGCTATAATGGCGCATTCCGCACTGTCCGGCCGCAGCGCACCATTCGAGGCGAGTTTCGCCGTATCGCTATCGCTTCGAGCCCGCGCGCCGCATGCCGTGCTCCGAATTCCATCTGACCAGAGAGCGCTCATGAGCTTCAATAACGTCCCCGCAGGGAAAGACCTTCCGCAAGATTTCAACGTCATCATCGAAATCCCGGCGCAAAGCGACCCGGTGAAGTACGAAGCCGACAAGGACCTGGGCCTGCTCGTCGTCGACCGTTTCATCAGCACCGGCATGCGCTATCCGGCCAACTACGGCTTCATCCCGCAAACGCTGTCGGGCGACGGCGATCCGGTCGACGTGCTGGTGATCACGCCGTTCCCGCTGCTGGCCGGCTCGGTGGTGCGCGCACGCGCGCTCGGCATGCTGCAAATGACTGACGAATCGGGCGTGGACGCGAAGCTGATCGCCGTTCCGCACGACAAGATCTGCCCGATGACCGCGAGCCTCAAGTCCATCGACGACGTGCCGGCGTACCTGAAGGACCAGATCAAGCACTTCTTCGAGCAATACAAGGCGCTGGAAAAGGGCAAGTGGGTGAAGGTCGAAGGCTGGGCCGACATCGACGCCGCACACAAGGAAATCAGCGAAGGCGTGGCGAACTACAAGAAGTAAATCGCCGTCTCGGTCGCCGATGTCATTCGCCTGGGCGTCGGGCGGGGCCGGGTCATCGGTTCGTTGACCGCGGCGCATGCAGCAGAAAACCGCGCGAGCCTGCCCAAGGCCGCGCGGTTTTTTGTTGCGCCCCGGCCGGGCAAGGCTGCCCGCCAGGCAGCGCCCAACCTCACGCCCGCTCGCATAGCCGAAACGCATCGCGTGGATGAACCAAAGCCATTTTTATATCCTGGTGTAAACCCTTAAGATTCGTGGCTCGTGGTTGCCGCTCCGGCGCCGCTCACACGCCCGCTTCAGGAACCCACCGTCCGGATGATGAACCGCAAGTCGCACCCGCCGTCTTTCTCGCCCCGCTGGTCGAATCGGCTGTATGCGATCGCTTCGGCGATCTATCGCAAGCGGCCGGTGTGGATGGTGTCGTTTTCCGCCAGCGAGGCGAGCCTCTCCGAAGGCTTGCGGGCCGCGTGCGCATCGACGGCCATGCTGGCGATGGGCAACCTGCTGCACGACCCGACTTTTGCATGGGCGGCCATCGGCGCGTTCTGGACCTGTCTCGCCGATGCCGCCGGTTCCAACCGCGCGCGCTTTGCGTCGATGATGGGCTTCGCGCTGCTTTCCACGCTATGCGGCGGGCTCACCGCCTTGGCGTCGGCGAGCGGAACGGCGGTCGCGGCGCTCGCCGTCCTCGTCTTCACGAGCCTCGGCGCGTTCGGCCGCATCTGGGGCGCGGCGACTTCGCAGGTGACGATTCTCGCCGCCACCGCCTGCGTCGTGATGGTCGACCGGCCCATGCGCGACGTCCGCGAAGGGCTCGCGTTTCTCGGCGTCTATCTGCTTGGCTGCCTGTTCGCGGTCGCGCTGAGCCTGACGGTGTGGCGCATTCATCCATTCGGCGCGAGCCGCGCTTCGTTGCGCACGGTGTATTGGCGGCTCGCGGACATTGCGCTCGACAGCGCCCGTCTGCTGCAGCAGCGCAGCACGCCGCGCGAGTGGGCGACCCATGCCGCGCAGTTTCGCGCCGATGCGCGCGCCGCGCTCGAGCGCTCGCGCAAGGCGCTGGCCCGCGTGCCGGCCACGCGCACCGGCGCGCGCGAGACATACGACACGCTGCTCGGCTTGCTGACCGAAGGCGAGGCGTTGTTCGCCTATCTGATCGCCGTCTCGGGCGCGTGCGAAAAGATGCCCGCCGGCGCGAACAATGAGCCGCCCGCGCGCCATACCGTGCGGGCGGCCCGTCTGCTCGCGGGCATGGGCGAACTGCTGCGCAACATCGGCGTGGACGCGAACGAAGCGCGCTGGACCCATCTCGCCCGGCTGCAGATGCGTTTGCGCCGGCTGGCCCGGCGTCTCGAACCCGCGCTGATGGAGCCGGTCAAGCTGAAGTCCGATTTCGAACTGGTCGACTTCACGCCGGTGCAGGCGCCGCCGCGGTTCGCCGGGAGCGTCGCAGTCACGCTCGCGCGAGTGTGGTCGACGCTCAAGGCGAATCTGTCTTTCGAGTCCGTGGGTTTGCGCCACGCGGCGCGCGTCGGCGTCACGACGACGGCCGGCTTTCTGGTGATTCGCGCGCTGGGTTTGCCGTTCGGCTACTGGGCGACCATGGCGACGCTGCTGATTCTGCAGCCGTCGATTGCCGCGACCTGGCCGCGCAGCATCGAGCGCGCGGCCGGCAGCATCGTCGGCGGCGTGCTGGCGGCAGGCATCGGCTATGCGATTCATTCACCGCTCGGCATTTCGCTCGCGGTCTTTCCGCTCGTCATGGCCACCATGGCATTGCGCCCCGTCAGCTATAGCCTGTTCGTGCTGTTCCTCACGCCGACGTTCGTGCTCGTCGCCGACTTCGCGACGCCCGGCGCCAGCGAGTTCGCGTTTGCGTTGACGCGCCTCGGCAACAACGTGCTCGGCTGCGTGCTGGCGCTCTTCGCCACCTTCTACCTGTGGCCGACGCGCGAGAAAACCGACTACCGCGCGTATCTCGGCGATGCCGTGCGCGCCAATCTCGCCTACCTGCTCGCCGCGCTGGAGTCGCCGCGCCGCAACGAAAAGGAGGTGGAGCGCCTGCGCAGGGCGGCGGGGCTCGGCAGCAACAACGCGGAGGAAGCGCTCGCGCGCGTTCGGCTGGAAAAGCTCGAGGACTCGATGGTCGATACCGTCACGCTGACGGTGCTGAGTCTGCTGCGCAAGATGGCGGGGACGGCGACGCAGCTGCGGCTAAGCGCCAACCGGCACGAACAGCACGATATGGACGCGCAGTTGCGCGCATGGGTCACGGGGGTCAGCGCGGATATCGAGGCCGCGCTGAATCGGACGATCGTGCCGCTGCGGCATGAGCTGCCCGCGCGCGCGCGCCTGAGCTCGCTCGAAGCGGACGCGGTGGGCGAGCTTGCATTGATGCAGCGTCTGCTTGCCGAACGGATGCGCGAAGCACGGGGTTAAGCGCCCGGCTTACGACGCATCGCCTTGTTTCGCGATGTCTTTGTCCTCGGCCGCCAACTCCGGCTCGGGCAACGGCAACACCGATTCCAGCGTTCGTTCGCCGGCCGCCAGCACGCGCTTCTGGGCCGGCGTGAGCCGCTTGACCCAATACTCGGCGCGCGAAGCGCTCGCGCGATCCGTCAGTTCGAACGACGCCAGCACGCGCAGGGGTTTGCGCGAACGCGTGTAGCGCGCGCCGAGGCCGCTCGCGTGCTTTTCGAAGCGCGCCGCGACGTCGGTGGCAATGCCCGTGTAGACGCTGCCGTCGGAGCATTCGAGCAGATAGAGAAACCACGCCATGGACGCGCGTCAGCCTTTGAACGGATTGTGTTCGCGCAGCTCGTCCACATACGCGTGGATGCTGTTCTTTTCATTGTCGAGGAAATGGCCGACCGCATCGGCGAAAGCGGGATGCGCGAGCCAGTGGGCCGAGCGCGTGACCGTGGGCAGGAAGCCGCGCGCCATCTTGTGCTCGCCCTGCGCGCCGCCTTCGAACGCGCCGAGCTTTTCTTCGATGCAGAACTCGAGCGGCTGATAGTACGCGGTCTCGAAGTGCAGGCACGGCACGTGTTCGAGCGCGCCCCAGTAACGGCCGTACAGCGTGCCGCCGGTTTTTGCGTCGCGCTGATAGACCACGAGCGAACTCGCAATCGGCTTGCCTTCGTATTCCGCGATCACGAGCAGCAGGTTCTCCGGCATCGACGCGCCGATCATGCGGAAAAAGTCGAGATTCAGATACGGGCTCGAAAAGTGCTCGCGGTAAGTCTGCCGGTAACACTTGCTGAAAAAACGCCAGTCGGCGTCCTGAATGTCCTCGCCGCGGATGCGGCGCATCGTGATGCCGGCGTCGCGCACCTTGCGGCGCTCCGCGCGAATGTTCTTGCGCTTCTTCTGTTCGAGCGTCGAAAGAAAATCGTCGAAGTCGCGGTAGCCGTCGTTCAGCCAGTGAAACTGCACGCCTTCGCGCTGCATCATGCCCATGTCGGTGAGCGCGTTCGCCTCGGCTTCGGTCGGAAACAGCACATGCAACGACGACACGTCGGCCTGCTCGGCGAATGCCATCAAGGTGGCCGCGAGATGCCGCAACGCATGGGCGTCGGCGGCAAGGAGACGCGTGCCTTGCACGGGCGTGAAGGGCACGGCGCACAGGAGCTTCGGGTAATACGGCAGCCCGTTGCGCTTGTAGGCGTCGGCCCAGGCCCAGTCGAACACATATGTCGTATCCGGAAAAGGAGTCGTTAGTGCTCGAGTAGGGTTTACATGCATTGAATCGTTAAGATTTCGAAGGCGACCGCAGGGCGCCGAGCTGCTTTTAGGTTGAGGGCAAGCATGCCCGAAACCGGGTGGGGGTCTGGGGGAGGGGACGAAAAAATATATCACAACCCGCGAAAAATAAATTGGGGTTTATCGATTTAGGCTCTACTGTTGACTCATCCCAAGGACTGCTCCGGAGATGATGCGATGGACGTAACTGCGCCAACTGTTGCAGACGTTATTATCGAATCCGACCGTGATTGTCGAATTTATGATTATTTGGTTCAGACATGTGGAATCGCACGGGTTACTAATGCAAGGAATCAGTTGCGGGGGCGGACGCGGCCTTACGTCTCTAATCTAGCGAAGATGCTCGGCGTGACGATTCCGGACGCCGTCGTTATTACACCGAGGGAGGAGGCTAAACGGCATCTCGCTGAAATAAAGAAGATTATCCGACCTGTTTAATAATCGACGTCAGTCTTTGCGGGTCTGTGTCGGGCCGCGCCGCACGGAAGTATCAGGGTTACCCGATTGCTCCAGTGGCATGCGCGGTGCGGGAATATCATTTTGTCGGAATAAATCCGGCGCGTTCATCTGCTTTCGCGTCTTCGCCTGCGAACCACTGATAATGAACTTCGGCGGCGATTTCGGTAGGCGGCTCTTTGTTTTCTATCACTATGACTTGTATATATTTTGAGGTCTTAGCGAGCGACTCCCAGAAAGCTGCTTCAATACCTGCGTCAAGCTGTCCGTTTTCTCCTTTCACAGTCTGGTTCTTTTTCTTCTTATAGCTTGTGAGCGGCGAGTCGATAACAATCAAGCCGGGATGCGGGCGATTGTTTTTTGCAGTGTATCGCAGAAGGCCAATAACAAACGCAGCGTATAGGATTGCCCGGACACCTTTGCCGGAGGACTGGCGCGGCTTCCCATCCACAATAATGTCGAACGCCTTTTCATCGAATTCGACACGCGGAGTTCCTTTCCATGCCCACTCGACCAATACAGCTTGAATCTCCGCGCAAAATTCCCCGAGCTCTTTCGGCGGAATGCCGGCCCAGGTTTGCTTCGGCGCGCCACTCTCGGCGAGGGCGGAATTAATGTCATTTTGGAGTTTGACCAAACTTTGCCAACGTTCTCGTTCGACTCGCGTAGCCTCGCGTTCAGTGTGTCGACTCACGAGTTGCTCGAGCCGCTGGGTCGTGAACTCCAAACGTGGGGCCAAAGTGCGACTCAACTCAGTATTCAACGATTGGAGCTCCGTGTCGATGATGCTTTTTTCACCTTCGACCAAGCCTTGACGAACTTCAAGGTCGCGAATCGCCGCCGCTAAGTCGGTTCGATGCGCGTGTATTTTTGCAGCTTCGGCCACGGCTGATTCTCGGATTGGTCGAGCGGCGGAATCCGGACTGTGCGAGTGACCGGGTGCCATTATTTGGTCACAAACAGGGCAAGGGACTTCCTGAAGCGCGTCGAAATAGAAAGAGCTTTCCGAAATGAAGTCCAACCTGTCCAGGTCAGAGGTGTACCGCTGGTCCAGCAGTCGATACCTCGAAAGAAGCTCACGGATGCCGAGCAGCTGAGAATCAGCTTTCAGGATATTGCGGGTTGCTTCTTGCGACTGGTCCTGGAGTGCATCTCGAGAACTAGCAAGATTCTCTAGTTCGCCACTCAGGCTACCAATCAGCGCGTCTAGCTCTGTGTCGTCTGTCGAGACTTCCAACTCATCGGGCAACGCGAAGCGCTCGTTCAGAGGTTGCAGCATCTCGTCCACAAGTTCGAGCTTTGCCTTCAGTCGCGCCTTCACTATTTCGTTCTTCTCACCGGCGGCCACGCTTTCATCGTCAATCCCAGTCAAGACGTACGAAAGCGCGCGTTTCCGGGCCGTGTCGCCGAATGCGGGCTTCCCCGTTACAGGCGAGTGTTGGTCGATGACAGAGACTTCGTCGACGAGGAAAAGCGGCTCAATCGTCCGGATGGTAAAGCGTTGAGTTTCGCCACCAACATTCTTCCGGAGGCGAGCTTCCTTGATGTCCGCAAACTGCAGCAGGACCGATGTGACGTCGGGGCCTTTGCTCACGCCTTTTCTTGTCGGCGCTATTTGCTCACCATCTCCCGAAATATCATCGACGGGTACCCGATATGCCATCAGATTGCCGCCATTCGTCGGGCGCACCAATGTGATGGTTTCATCGTTTGAGTTTACGAATTCGACGGCGAGATGAGTGTACGGCACCGCTTCGTCGACATGCTTCAACTTATCCGCTCCAAGGATGAAGTTGATGCATTCCAGGAGAAAGCTTTTTCCGGTGTCAGACTCACCCGCGAGCACGTTGGCGCCGCTGTAGAACTGGACGATTGCGTCTTCCAGCCCAGCTCCCCGGAGCAGAATCTTTCTGATTTGAAGCATAGTCAAAGTTCCAGTAAATCAACGGCGGTGAGGCGGTCGAACTCTGTGCCCCATCGTCCCACGTTTTGCGCCATGAAAGCCTCAAGCTCCTGGTCGGTGTAACGACCAAACCGGTCAATTATCCAGTTCGCTCTCGCGCCCAGTTCGTGCGCATAGGCAGATTTCAGTAGCTTGATGAACGCGGCCGTCATATCGGTAGCCCGGTACAAGAAGCCTTGCGGGGCAAAGACGATTTCAAGCAATTCCTTCGCTAGCATCTGGGTCAGCCCGGTGTGGACGACATTCCGCTTCACAAGCAGCTCCGTGCCTCGATGTGGCATCGCCGGATGCAAGCTGGCTGGACCATCATCCACGTCACCAGAGTGGACAAGCAGGTAGTCGTAGGATACGAGGCGCTCGAGGTCCATTGCGTGACCGCGTGCCGCGTTGAGGATGAACAGCGTCCGGAACCCATACTCCAAGGCTGAGTTGAACGGGCGGACTTGAGGCGTCCGGATTGGCTTGTCCGCGCTATTCATGGATTGCACCAATCGAGGATGTCTTCGTTTGCCATCTGGTGGCACATGCCTTCACGGTCTTTACCGGTTACATGGAGCGCCAGCGGGTGTGCTCCAAGTTGAATCGCTTGGGCGGCGGTCACTGTCGCCTTCAGGCGGTCCATCGGACTCCCGTTGGGCTCGGTGTATTGGTAGTACAGTCCGTCGCTGAATTCGGTCAGCAACGAATCGAAATAGGCCTGGTCCGCCATCTGGTCTCGAGCCAGCTCTTTGAGTCCCTCTGCGCTGTAGAACATCAGGCGAGAACGCTCGAATAAACGCGCGTGACGAGGGCTATGCTCGAAATCTGCGGTGTCAACGACCTTCGTGCCCAGAGCGTCGCCGATTACGCTGTACAACTGTTCGATGTACTTCGCCTCGTTTGCTGCGACCGTCGATGGTGGCGGGGGAGGCGGCGGCCTTTCCAGCAACGGGGCGCCGAACACCGTCAGGTGATATTTAGTTTGAGCGTGCTCGGCGATTAGGTCGTGAGGCTGCTTCGCGGAGAAGATGCTGAAGTCGAAGCCCAGGATGTGCTTCTTAAGCTTCGGCGTGAGCGCGATGGTCTGCTTCGAAGTTATGGACTTCGAGTAGTCATCCCAAGTATTAATCATCGCTTTCTGAAGGTCGGCTGGCACGTCCAGCAAGTCTTGGAACGGGGAGGTGACGCCCTTGTGCGTCACGAAAGAGTAGCTTTCGGGCACCGTGTAGTCGCCGATGTGCGTGTAGTACAGCACCTTCGCCATCTCGATGCCCGCTTTGGCCAAACCGAGCTTCGCGTCATAGTGCTTGCATTGGTAGAGCTGCCAGCGGCGTGGGGTTACGTTCGAGGCGTCGAGCCAGACGATAACATCTCGACCTTTATCCCCGGAGCCTCCGCGCGCTTGCACTTCGACCGCGTGGATTTGTTTTGCGAGGAAATCGCTCGCCCACTCGAGCGTGAATCGCTCGAAGTCCGCTGCGCTGAATTGGCCTAGGCGAGCCAGCGGGGTGACGGGAAGGCCATATCCCAGTCCCAGCATTCGAGCATTGGCACCGGGCCAAGGTGTTGGCGGCGGCAATGCGGATAGCGCGACGTTCCCGCTCGCTTTGGTGGTCTTTGCCAAAGTCCCCTCGGATATATGATTTTTTCGGTTTCAACCAAATCTTACTCGAACGAAGCGCATGCGAGAACGCCACGCATTCATCCGTGCCTGCTATGCAACCGAGCGAGTCCGATTACCGGCCAGCCTTGTCAGCGGGCAGGCTTTCACGACTCTGGCCCAAACTCAAAAAAAATTAAAATCTCTCGCTCTCGGCCAATCGCTGACCCTTGTGGTGCCCGACGACCTCTCCATCGTTTGGCCCACCACGAAACAGCCATCCAGCCTTTGAGACCTCTCCGTGGTTAAGGACCCAAGAGAACCACCGGGTCGACGTCGAGACCTTTAGCAAGTCTTTGGAGGTTGTCGACGGAGACGTTGGTTGCCGAACGCTCGACCTGACTGACATATGTCCGGTGAAACCCACACAGGTCGCTGAGCTGTTCTTGTGATAGTCCCTTTTCAGCACGCAGCTTTCGGACAGTGTTAGCAACGCGCCGGCGTAGGTACGGGTCGAATTCTTTGCGCTCGGTATTTGTCATGCACCGGAATTTCGCCTAAGGCTGAATTCCCGTCTACCGGCTATACGTCTACCGTTTTTACGTCTACTGGGTATACATCTCATTTGAAGGTGTCTATCATTACGCTGTGTTGTCGCTTCAACACCGGCGGATTGGTCGTCGGCATGCGATACGAACCTCTTTTCACGCTATACGAGGCGGGTATGGAATCCAGAAGAAGTAATGCGAGGCGCAGAGCCGTGATGTTGCGTTTGGAGAGCATCATGCACGCTACGGCGGGCAATACCATTCCAGAGACTCAACCGATAGCGGAGTCGGCCGCTGCGGCCAACATCGATTCTCTGGACATACTGGAAGTGCTTTTCATGCTCTGCAAAAAGGACGGGCTCCAGGTGACGGGCGACCCAAAAAGCGCGTTTGCGCATTTTGATGCGGGCACGCGCACTCTGCACGTGTACGCGCGGGATATGAACGCGGTCGACATCTCCTCGGACCCGAAAGCCACCATGCTTGCGGCCTTGGACTACGCCCAAGTGCAGGGTGCTAGCTTCGTGGTGGGTGACGGTTTCGCTGTCTGCACGGTAAAAGGCGTTACCGCTCATGGGTACACGTATGGGGAGGCTGCCGTGCGTGCACTTGCAAAACTGAAGGCCTCGCCAAGGTCCCAGACATCGACAGCCGAGACATAACGCAGACCCTGAGCCTGCCGCTTCGCGCGCCAAAAAGTCGGACACGATGGCGGGTTTCGGAGTTCGAGGGACTGACTAGTTGCTCCGCGGCGACGCCTGAGCGGTACGTTCTCAAACTAACTCTCGCCGCCATGAATCGAATCACGACCAAGAAAGTAGCAAGGCCGCGGCCGTCCCGTCAAAGACGAGCCGCTCCCTTGCTCGAAGAGACGCGGCTTGCACAGATAGACCACTTGATTGATTGTGCAGTTGTCGCTGCCCTGTTGGTCGACCCTAAAGGCTGGAACGCGCTTCTCGAACTGTCCGACGAGCAGCTCGGACGGATGTTTAAGAATCGCCTGTGGGAAGTCATCGGAGTGTCGACGACACTGAACCTAGACCTCCCTTTGATGCGTGACGAGGTCGCTAAGCTACGCAAGGGCGCTAGCAGTAAAAGGACGCTGAGAACATCTGAAAGCGAGGATGCGTTGCAGGGCGTGTCGGCACATTCCGAATCCTATGACCTCGTGCGTAACGGGAAGTTGGTGCGAATGGACGACTACCTCGGGGCTGCAGATGTCACAGAGAAGCAACTCAGGAAATCGCTGGCTTCGGATAAGGTCTTTAGCGTCGAGCTCGAAGGAGCGGTTTACATCCCCGGAT
Source organism: Paraburkholderia phenoliruptrix (assembly GCF_047325075.1). Lineage (NCBI taxonomy): Bacteria > Pseudomonadati > Pseudomonadota > Betaproteobacteria > Burkholderiales > Burkholderiaceae > Paraburkholderia > Paraburkholderia phenoliruptrix. The sequence goes on along the minus strand of NZ_CP168531.1, from coordinate 3,458,787 downwards.
TCTTTCTCTCCCCGTTGATTCATCACAACGACTTCACGAAGGTGATACGTAGCCTTGGTGACACGTCAGGTTGGGACAGGTGGGATTTCTTTACCACACCAACAGAGGCGCTTGCTGGTTCGACGCCGCTCCAATTTCTCGCGATTAACAAGGTCAAGCCGGTGCTGAAAGCGGCGGAGGACGTTGCGAACTCGCGGCAGGCTGACGCCAACGCTTTCATGTCCACCGGTGAAGCGGCGAAGCTGCTATTCGTTTCACGTCGATATGTTGTAAAGCTGCTTGAGCAAGGACGACTCAAGCTTCACCACAAGACGGGGAACAACCGATTCGTGACGAAAGCGTCAGCGCTGAAATTTCAAAGCGACCAGCGTGCTGCGGTAAAGAGGTACCAAGCCTCAACAGCTGACGAAAAATGAGCCGAATACGACTAGCTGAGTCGGACGCCAAATCAGGTGGGAAAAGGCGACCGAGACCACTGTCGACAATCGCCCAAGAAGCCACAAAGGCGGTCGTTGCGACCAGCGTCATGCTTCGTTAACTTAAGAGAGCAACATGCCTACGGAAAATGAACTCGATTGATTGCACTTCAAAAGTTCCACGAACTCGGCTTGGAGAGCGGAGATTTGGGATACGCATATTGGTACAGGGTCGGGCAACTCCTCCGACGAGCGTCTGGCATGCAAGTGCAGATAGATGAGCTCAGCAAAGAGCTGGAGCTGTGCCAGGCGAAGCAACGCGAGAGACGCTGAGAAGGATATTTCTTCATGGTACCGACGCTAAATACTGATACCCACATCGCGGCTGACCACATCGCGATAAGCAGACTTCTTTCGAAGGTTTTGCGACACGAACCCGAGATGATTGGCATTCAGCTCGACAGTCATGGCTGGGTATCCGTTGACGACCTCATACGCGCTATCGAACGTACTGCGCGTACTGCGGGCGCATCAAAGCGACTGAGAACACTGCCGATAGTGACTAGAGACGTCATTCTGGCGGTCATCGCTACGAGCGATAAAAAACGCTTTTCGCTTTCGCCAGATGGAACGCGAATACGCGCGGCGCAAGGCCACTCTGTCGAGGTGGACCTTGGATATGCCGAGATGGTGCCTCCAGCGATTCTTTATCACGGGACCGCTTGGAGCAACTGGGCAAATATTTCGAAAGAGGGGTTGACGCCTAGGACAAGGCACGCTGTGCATCTGAGCACGGATGTCGATACGGCAGCGCGGGTAGGTGCTCGCCACGGTCCGCCATTGGTACTCGTCGTGGCTGCCGCGCAAATGTATGCGGATGGCTACACCTTCTCCCGCTCGGATAACGGCGTATGGCTTACTCGGGTTGTGCCGGTGGCATACCTGTCAAAGTGGACGGACGAACGCGGGCCGAGCTCATGAGGCTGCGTTCGCGTGTCAAATCTCTCACGGCGAAACAGGTTCAAAGACGCGAGCTGCGTCGCGAGCGCGCGAGAGAGTCGCTATTCCCGGACCTCGTGTCCGGCCTACGAGATACGAAACTCGGAGGTGCGAGGAACGAGGCTGAATTTCTCCGACGGAACGAACCAGCATATGACCACACAAAGTGAGCGGTCCATCGGCGAGCGAATGTCTCGGGCTGCAGAGAGACCATCCGAAGACCTCAGCCGGTCATGGCACGTGAGCAAATCCCTTAGCTGCGGCATATGTTTCTCGAGTCCGACGACAGGCAAGTGGTGCATTTTTGTGCCTTCATCTGATGTCGACCTAGCATGGACCAAAGTTAGAGTCGCCGTAGAGGAAGATAAACTATTGTGTGCCAAAGTGTCCACCGCTCTGCGCAGCATTGGCCGCGATGGGCACGTCATCTGCGTCTACACACGTGACTGGGCCGATAGGCAGGACCTCATGCGCGCCCGCGAAGTGCTGAAGTCGCTGGGCTTCGTGAAGGAGCTCGGCTACAAGCGTGACATTGATACACGGAACAGGATTTACGGCTCTGGCGAGTGGTACCTACGTGCATAGCCAACCGCATAGTGTGGATACAACTCGGACGCCATGTGTTCGCGCTCTGCTGAGCGAATTCGCGAGCGGCGCGACGACACACGAGCCGTGTCCAATGGTCAGACCGACTCGGCAACTGCCACAGCTATAGAGGACGAAATGACGGACCGACGTGTGCCTGATGATTTTCCGAGAGAGCCGGACCTAGGTTCTGTAACCGGGGTTCAACCGAAACTTCTCGTTCGCGAAGTCGACGGGCGCTATCTCAGCGGTCTCACTGAAGAGCAGCTGCGGGTACGCTATGACGCATGTGAGGACCTTGCTAGTCAGCTATCCGCGTATGCGTCGCGAAAGATTGTCAGCTCCGGTCTGTCTCCCGACGTGGCATTGGCGCGGGCCGAGAAAGGCGTGAGATTGAAGGTCGACACTGGCGAATGGGACTTTTCGCAGCCAGAGGTGGAGTGGGTCATGAAGCGCACGCGGGAAATGCTACCGGCTGCGACCGATGACTAGCGAGCGCATCCGCTGAGAAACCGCCGCGCTGAAACATCGTTGGTCGCTCCTTGAGACAGCGTTGACCGCCAGCCGTTCGCCTTAGGGCGTTCGCTGACCATGCCAACGTCGAGCAGTGTCGCGCAACGCAACGCAAGGAGCGTCGACACGGAAACTGACTCGCGCATAACGGTGAGGACCACGGTGGCAGCGCAACGGAACAACTCATCGAAGTTGTTCACAGCTATTTCAAATAGAGTCAAAAAATGAGTGATTTCAAAAGCGCCGCGTTCGGCGCAGGACATGACCACATCTTACTGGGTGCCGGCCATGAAAAGAACGAGCGCAAGACATGGGCTGTGATTGCGCTGTGCAGCGCGATGATGCTGATTGAAATCGTTGGCGGCAGTATGTTCGGCTCGCTCGCGCTTGTCGCCGACGGCTTGCGTATGTCGACGCATGCTGGCGCGATGCTGATTGCAGCGCTGGCATACACCTACGCGCGCAAGCACGCCACCGACTCCCGCTTCGTGTTCGGTACCGGCAAGCTCGGTGACCTTGCAGGGTTCACGAGTGCCATCGTGCTTGCGATGATTGCTTTGCTGATTGGGTACGAGGCGGTGTCGCGTTTTCTGTCGCCGGTACCCATACACTTTAGCGAAGCGATTCTTATCGCTGTGGTCGGCTTGCTGGTCAACCTCACAAGCGTGTGGCTGCTAAGCGGCGGCGACCACGGACCCAGCCACGGTCATAGTCACGGCCATAGTCATGGTCACGACGACCATGCTCACGAAGACGAGGTGCACAAGGTTTTTCGCGCCCTCCGGTGTGTTTGTCGTTTCCATCTTCGAGGATGGAGCGCCGCCCGTTTTCCGGATTGCGCCGGCGACGAGTGGTTCAACCCTGGACGCTTCTGTGACGTCCGTCACCACGGTCCGACCCGACGGGACGCTACAGGTATTCGCGCTGGCTGACCGTGGCGGCTATCTGGAATCGAAGGAATACATTCCTGAGCCGCACGCCTTCAAAGCCATCGTGCGAATGCCGGACGGCGAGCACGAAGTCGAATTTGAACAACATGAGCACCACGACGACGCGCATGAGGCAGCGACCCGAGACCACAACATCCGGTCGGCCTACATTCACGTGATGGCAGATGCGGCGGTCTCCGTGCTGGCTATCATCGGGCTGGTGCTGGTGCTGGTGCTGGTGCTGGTGCTGGCGTTCGGCTGGTTATGGATGGACTCTTGGCGGGCGTCATTGGTGCGCTCGTGATTGCCAACTGGTCCTACGGCTTGATGCGGGACACCGGTGCAATTCTTCTCGACATTAATCCCGACCGGCGCATGGCAGGAAACGTCCGTGCTGCTGTCGAGGACCGCGGCGACAAGGTCGTCGACCTGCATGTATGGCGGGTGGGTCCTGGACACATGAGCGCCGTGGTGTCAGTGGAGACACGGGAACCCCGGCGTAATTCGCGCTTCTATCACGCGGTGCTTGAGCGATTCAAGGGGCTGTCGCATGTCACCGTTGAAGTGCAACCTTCGCAAGCGCCCGGCTGACTATGGCAGTCAAGTCGCCGTGCATTGACGTAATTGCTTTCGATGGCAAGGCCACATCGCGCGTCAGGTGTTTCCGTGCGCTAGATGAAAGTCGCGCGAGGAAGAGATGACCGACCATCGGCGCCATCGAGTGGGTAACGACCTGGCACGGCGACAGGTCAAGACAGAATTGTACTCGCTCATTGAGGGGTATGGATTTGATGCAGTCTGAACAGCGGGGCAGTGTCCTCCGAAAAATTCCTCGCAGTGTGGGTGCTTGGTTGTGTCAGCCTGTTCATGGATATTTCATCCGAAATCATCCATAGCCCGTTGCCCATGTTCCTCGTGGTCGCTCTTGGAGCCAGCGCGACCACGATTGGTGTCATCGAGGGGCCTGCGAGTGCCATTCACGACATGCCCAAACGAGGAGAATGTGTGTCACAGTCGGAAGCGCAAATGATGGCACGCGGGAGGCTAATCCGAGAATTCCTCGCGCATCGTTTTCGTTGAATTGGTGATGATGCCTTCGCGTGCGAGCCGCTCCCAGCGCTTCGTCAGCAGAACATTCCCGAGAGCATGCCGCAGCGGCGTACCAACGATGACTTTGGTTATGTAAGGCAATCGGCGCCACGTGTCGAGCAAAACGGTCATCGCCTCCCATCTGCGCTCGGTCGGTTTATGGCGCGCGTCAGACCAGTGCGCGCCAACCTCCGGGTTGAATGGAGGCATAAGTGCAACGTGATAGAGCTGACGCCGGACTTCACCCTCGCGAACGAAAAATGCGATAGGAACTTTGCCGGCGCGTTTCCACAACTCGATTGCCTCATAAACTTCGGGGTCGCTGATATCAACGACCCAGTACACCCGCGTGTGTCCGAGATGCAGGCAGATATTCAAACTAATAAAGTCGTCAGTCCTGACCCACTCGAAAGTGAAATGTGAATCGGAACGCTCCGTCTCGAGACAGTCGGCCTCCTTGTTCGTCACCGCGCAGGTCAGCACGGGAGTTTCGTCGGGCAAGCCACAGGTTTGTTCTGGCCTTGGCCTGAAAGTCCAAACCGGAAGTAAGGTGCCGAACTGAAAAAGCTCATCACTTCCACCAAAAATTGTCGCGTCGTTCATCAATATCAGCCACATTCGGTTAAATCCAATGGAGCGCACTCAATGTGCACCTTCCGTTCGTCCGCTGCTTCACGCTGCTGTTCTAAAGGACCTCACAGCACTGCGGTCGGCAGTATGTATAACCAGATTTGATGCGCATGACAGACAATAAAAAGCGGCTGCCATCTGGGAAGATTTTTGGACGCTCAAAAAAGTACCGAATGTAAGGGAAGATTTTGCGTTATGTAACTCGCGATGTACGCCTCTTTCTCGGAACGAGACAGATACAGATGCATTGCTCACGTGACAGCGAGGCATGTAGATTGTGCGGCATCCAACGGTCCCTTATGCCCGCAGTTCCGTGCTGCAGTTCCTCTTCGAGCAAGGGCGACAGGCGCGGCGTAGCATTTGCGAGAGGCGTCGCTCGTGCAGCAAGCCAAATTCCAAGCAATACACATGCAACCAATCGAAAAACGGGATGAAGAGGCCGCAGCGGTGGCAGGTATCGCGGAAGCCGCTCGCGAAGCCCAGGTCGGCTCGGCCGGGTTCGCTGAGCACTTCCACGACGCGGGCGGCGCTCCGTCAACCTTGGTGCTGGCAAGACTGGCCGCCGCGATGCCTAAGCTGCAAGCTGCGCGAGACGCGTTCGACGCGCCGCTTGCCGCCAGTCACTCATCAGGTAACTCCTAGCCCGGCGCCTGGGCCGTTGTTGGACGGCTAGCGCTCGACCAAGCTTCGAGATGTGACAACTCGGCCCATCGAACTCACTCTTCCTTTCTGCCTCAATCAAAGGCGTACAGTAACGGCCAGTGCAACGCCAGCGATTAAACCGGTTCAGGAACCTTGTCATGGACGTCAGGCAACTAAAACACTTCGTCGCAATTGTTGACTCCCGCAGCCTCTCAAAGGCGGCGGAGCGCCTCTTCGTGTCGCAGCCTTCTTTAAGCCAGCAGATTCTGAATCTCGAGAAGGACTTGGGCGTACAGTTGCTCATTCGCAGCCCCCAAGGCGTGGTGCCGACCGAGGCTGGCAAAACGCTTTACCGACTCGCGCGAGACGTGTTGCGAAGCATGGAGCTCATCCGAAAGGAAGTTAAGGGCGGCACAGGCGGAGAATCAGGGACAGTTTCGATAGGCTTCCCTGCGACCGTCGGGGCGATTCTTGCGGCTCCGCTATTTCGCCGTGTCAAAAAGACGTACCCGGGAATCCGCTTGCAAATATACGAGAGTATTACCTCTCGTATCAATGAGCTCCTTGTCGAGGGCCGCCTTGACTTGGCCGTCATGTTCAGGGAGTCCGACAGCTTTGGCGTGTCCGGCGAGCCGCTCTTCCACGAGAGCTTCTACGTGGTGGGGCACCAGCTCAGTGAGCTAAAAATCGATGAAACGACTTGCCCCCTTCGAGCACTCGAGATGGTGCCCATCGTCGCGCCTGGGCCAGAGAACGGCTTGCGACTGCTTCTTGAGCGCACGTTCTCAGAGGCCGATGTCGCGCTTAACGTCGTCGCGGACATCGATTCGATAGCGACACTTGTCAACATCGCCGAGGCGGGTGATGCGTGCGCAATGTTCGCCGCATCAGCTCTCGCCAATTGCCGATTCGCCCCGTCCACGCCTATCAGGAAGATTATCGAGCCCGAGATGACTCGCACCGCCAGCCTGTGCTGGAACAATTCCATCCCGACGCTTGCAGCCGCGCACGTAATACGGGAGACGGTGGTGCAACTCATCGAAGACCTCCAAGCGAGCGATGCGCTGGTCGGGGTACGCGCCGCGTGAGACGCTACGTGCACGAACAGCTGCGAGGCGGCCTGGAAGTGCTGGCGAGAGGCATCCACATTTCGGAGGGGCCGTCGTCCGCATTTCACCGAGCCGCGCAGGCTCGAAGGTGCCTGCGCGGCGACGACGATAGCCGCTGAACCGTAGAAGGAGCCGTTGAGGGTGGGGCCGTGCGTCCGTCATGCCAGCACCACGGAAGGCTCTGCGCTTCCGCCCTCAGGTTTTAACCGATATAAAGCCGATTTATACCCGGTAGGTGAAGTTCGTCTTTCCTGCGTGGGATAACGCCGCCATATACTCGGGCATGGTCGATGGCAGGCGAGACTTCCGCGTCAACGGCGTGTTCAAAGGCTGAAAACAAGGTCACGGTCATTATTGGCGGCCGAATTCCTTCAGCGCTAAAGGCGAGTAAGTCTCAGGCAAATCCGCCACTTAGAAACGATGTCCGAAAAGGGCGCAAATCGGAGACACGGCACAACATGGACATAGCACAGCAAAGCCGAGGGAAGGCGACTGCCGACGGGGGCCGACGGGTCAAACGGTTGCAGATAACGTTTGTGGGACTCGCCCTTCTTACAAGCATTCTCAAGAATATGGACCGCGCGACACTCAGTATCGCGGCCATACACATTCGCTCCGACTTAGGCCTGTCAGCGACTCAAATCGGAGCACTATTGTCAATATGGTCCATCGCGTACGCTGTTTGCAATATACCAGCAGGGTACGTTATCGACCGCCATGGCGTGCGGAAAATCGCTAGTTTCGCGATTTTCTTCTGGTCGCTTGCGCAACTAGCCGGAGGCGTCGTTACGGGATTCAGCCAGATGTTCGCATCCAGATTTTTGCTGGGCGTCACCGAGGCCCCGAATGCGCCAGCAAACGCGAAAGCTGTGACGACATGGATTCCACTGCGTAGCCGCGGGCTCGCCTGGGCGATTTACACGTCCGGAGGTTCAGTCGGGCCTTTCATCGCACCTCTTGTTTTGACAGCGCTGATGGTTCACTTCGGCTGGCGCATGATGTTCGTGGGGATGGGCCTCATCGGAATCGTCGTCGCGATTGTCTACTATGCAGTTTATCGCGATGTCGAAAAGGCAAAGTTGAGCGATGAAGAGCGGACTCTCGTCTCTCAAGATGAGCCGGCAGCATCGACTGACCCGATTACATTCAAGCACTGGAGAGCGCTATACCGCTTTCCGACGACATGGGCGCTTATGTTTGGAGCACTTACGCTTGGTTGGGTCAGCTGGCTGTACGTTGGTTGGATGCCGTTGTTTCTTGAAACGGAATTTCACATGACTGTCGCCAAGACAGGACTGTTCGCTTCGATTCCATTTCTCTGCGGCATCTTCGGTTCATTTCTGGGCGGTCTCTGGCTCGACCATCAGAAGCGACGCGGCGCAACCCCTCTCGCCAGCTGCAAATCGCCTATTGCAATTGGAACCCTCGCCTTGTCTCTGTCTACGCTCGGCTTTGCCTTCGCTAAGACTCCTGCAATCGCTATCGTCTTTAGTTCCTGTGCTTTCTGCCTGTGTATGGTAATCACCACAGCACTATGGGCGGCTGGCTCGGTGCTGTACCCCAAGCGTATCGTAGCTTCGGCAATCACATTGATAAACTTCGCGGTGTACATCGGAGCCTCCATCTCGCCGCTCGTCACGGGCTGGTCTGTTGATATGACTGGCTCATTCAAGACGAGCTTCCTTCTAGGCTCAGCGCTAGCGCTACTCGGCGCATTGGTGATGTTCCGCTTCGTGACAAAGGCAATCGACGAGGCTTCAATAGAGCAAGTGGTAAGCGCGTCGAATAAGCACTGACTCGAGGCACGGCGGCGCCACCATCGAAGGTAAAACCTCTGGCCGACTCCACCTCGCAAGGCGTGCAGCGGACGGGCTTTGCACGCTTGTCTACCAGAGGACCACGACCGGACTCGGCGTTCGAACCTGCCTTTGACGTTCATCTCTTCATCAACTATTTGGAACTAAAATGGCTGACCAACCTTGGTATAAAACCACCCGGCGATGGGGGCAAACGAATCTAGTTGAAATTGACCCGACGCGATACGACGCCGAATGGTGGAGACAACATTGGCGCAGAACTGAGATTCAGGGCGTAATCGTTAATGGAGGCGGAATTGTTGCCTATTACCCGTCGGAGTTCCCGTTGCACCGTCGAGCGGAAACGTTGGGTAACCGTGACTTATTCGGGGAAATCGTTTCAGCTGCGAGGGAACAAGGACTCGCAGTTATCGCCCGCATGGATTCGAATCGAGTGGCCGAAGAGTTTTATGGCGAGCATCCGGATTGGATTTGTGTTGACCGTGACGGAAAGCCGTATCGACTATCTGACAAGTACGTGACGTGCATAAATTCACCGTACTACTCAGAGTATCTTCCTCAAATCATCGAAGAGATTATCCAGCGATATAAGCCCGACGGACTTGCTGACAACAGCTGGGCCGGCCTGCCTCGCGAGCATATCTGTTATTGCCGGTACTGCCGGGCGGGATACTCGAAATTTTCCGGCGGCCGCACCCTCCCGCTTGCAGCCAACTGGGACGATGAAGGCTACCGGCTCTGGATTCGCTGGAACTACGAACGTCGAACCGAGCTCTGGCGAGAGAACAATCTGACGACCATTCGTTCGGGGGGAGCTGATTGTCTTTGGAACGGGATGCTTAGCGGCAATCTGCTTGTGAACAGCCAGCGGTTTAACGACCTAAGGTCGATTTTGGCGGAAGCAAAGATTGTGATGCTTGACCATCAGCATCGCACACCGCTTGACAGCTTCGAGCAAAACACGGAGGCCGGCAAGCGTCTTCACGAGCTCGGTGGGTGGGACAAACTGATTCCCGAGAGCATGCCGCAGTACATGGTCGGCGTTCCGACTTTTCGCCTCGCCGCTATGCCAAAGGACGAGACTCGCCTCTGGTCCTTCTCAGCTTTCGCTGGGGGGATTCAACCGTGGTGGCATCACATCGGTGCAGCGCACGATGACCGCCGTCAATACACAACTGCAGAACCGGTTCTCCGCTGGTATGCCGAGAATGAGGACGTGCTGCTTAATCGAGCGCCGCAAGCAGACGTCGGCGTCGTTTGGTCCCATGAGAACCACGACCTATACGGACGCGACAATGCTCAAGACCGCACTATGCAACCGTATCGCGGAGTCATCAAGGCGCTAGAAGCGGCGGCCCTCACATATCTACCTATTCACCTTGACGACATTGCGAACGCATCAGGAAGACTCCGCACACTTGTACTGCCGAATGTGGCAGTGATGTCGCAGGCCCACGTAGATGCTCTGAATTCGTTTGTCCAAAACGGCGGCTCTCTAATTGCAACGGGGGATACAAGCTTGATGGACGAACATGGAGAAGCGCGAGAAGACTTCGGTCTGTCAGGGCTCTTCGGCGTTCATCGAATGGACGGGCACGAAGGAGCGATGGAGAAGGCAGACCCGTTCTATGAAGTGAGCGGCAGGCACACCTATCTACGGTTGTCGCCTGAACTGCGCGCGTTCCACTACGGGCCCGCTGATGCCACTGCGCCCACTGAGCGCAGTGTTCGCCACCCGATTCTAGCCGGACTGGACGAGACAGACATCCTCCCTTTCGGTGGGTACCTACCGCTGACGAGCGTCGAGGATGACGTTACCGTACTTGCTACGTTCATTCCAGCGTTTCCAATTTACCCACCGGAAACCTCGTGGATGCGCACGCCTGTCACGAAAGTGCCGGCCGTCTCGGTTCGTGAGCATCCGTCCGGCGGAAAGCTCATCTGGTTGATGGGAGACCTGGACCGCTGCTTCAGTCGCGATGAACAACCGGACCACGGCGTGCTTCTCGGTAACGCGCTGAAATGGTCGTTGCGAGGCCCATCCACCGTAGAAATCGAGCACGGGCACGGATTTGTCAGTCCCACTCTTTTCGTACAAGGCAACCGACAGATTCTTCACCTTATCAATCGTCTTGAAGTCTCCAAAATTCCAGGGCGACACGGAGGTTCAATCCCAATCGGTCCGCTGTTGATTCGATTGAAGGCTCCATTGGTCAATGACTGCGCGCAATATAAAGTGATGCTCCGAGTGGCCGGCGGCGGTATCGAAGCTCGCCGCGAGTCAGGATATCTCGTTTTCGAGTTGAATCGATTGCTCGAGCATGAAGTTGTTGTCGTCGATTGGGCTTGATGACGTATTGCGAGCAAGTGGGCGTGGCGGCAACGCCGCCCGACCCGACCGAGCTTCACCAGCGAGAGCCGCGACACATTATCCCTCGTTCATCTGCCTTCCATAGGTGACTGATGTTAGCGCTGTACCGATGCGAACAAATAAATTCAGTAGTGTTATAAAAACATGAGACGACATTCTACTTATGCCCTGCTTTTGGTAACCACTCTTCCTCTTTACGCGTACGCGCAAAACAGCGTAACGCTTTACGGAGTTGTTGACCTAGGCATGCTGTACACGAACAACGTGAATGGTAAATCGCAGATTCAGATGAAGAGCGGAGGGCAGAAAGGTGGGCGTTTTGGCCTTATCGGCGAAGAGGGTTTGGGAGCACAAACGAAGGCGGTATTTCGGCTTGAGAATGGGTTTAATGCAGCAACCGGAGCGTTAGGGCAAAACGGAGCGCTATTTGGGCGAGCGGCATACGTTGGACTGGCAAACGACACGTATGGCACGGTGACACTCGGACGACAGAATCAGTCTACCTACACGGTAATCACGGGCCTGCTGCAACTACCCGCCGGTGGCACCTGGGCATCGACAGGAGGAGGCTACGGCACCCACGTTGGCGACATTGACAACCTGGACGGTGCGAATGTTATCAACAACTCCATCAAATACCAGAGTCCAAAGATTGCCGGATTCACCGCAGTCGGTTTATATAGTTTCGGTGGAAAGCCGGGAAGTGTATCGCAGAACGGCATCTACGATATTGCATTGGGATACGAAAACGGACCGATAGCGGCCGGAGTAGGATACGGGTTCGCACAGAACCCGAACTTTTCGTTGTGGGGAAGCAAGCCGAACGACAGTCAGACGGGCAGCAACATTTCCAACGTCATCTTCTCCGGTTACGCATCAGCATCATCGAATCAGATATTTGTTGCTGGCGCCGGTTATACGTTCGGACCCGCGAGGTTGTCATTGGTCTACAGCAACGTGCAGTTCAGCGGACTCGGGTCCGTAGGCGGTGTTACGACAGGTACGGCTGCGACGTATCGAGGGGAGGCCGTCTTCAACACCGGTGAAGTGAACGTAACCTATCAAATCACCCCTGCGCTCTTTTGGGGTAACGCTTACAGCTATACTAAGGACAGCGGGGCAAATGATAGCGGAGGCGCCCACTATCAATTGTTCGTTAGCTCCATGATTTACTCGCTTTCGAAACGGACGGCGGTGTACGGGTTGGTCGCATACCAAAGGGCGAATGGCACCAACTCCCTCGGAAAGCCTGCGGTAGCGCAGATTGGTGGAATCACTTCACCGTCATCGAACAATCACCAGGACCTTGCGGTCGCGGGCCTGATACACCGATTCTGAACGGATTGCACGTCCGTGGTGGGCGGCAGACCCCGCCGTGAACGCGTGACTGCCGCCTTCGAAGTGTCTTCGGCTACGACAACGGGTTTGTTCATTTGCCATCAGTGGCTTCCCGCCGGAATATTGGTTCGAAGGCGCCAAACGGTGTGCTGGTCCATTTCAGTGATGTAAAGAAAGCCTTCGTGGATAGCGACATTTGACGGGACCATGCCGGCGCCGGGCGGGAGTCGAATCGCCCCGTAATAGAATCCATGCGGGTCCATAACAATGACTTCCCCGGCCCCATAGTGAGCGATATAGAGGTTGCCCTGGGCATCGACTATGAGGCTGTCAGGGCCACGTCCGCCATTCAGATACGCGAAGACCCACGCGGCGTCGACATCAAGTTCGCCTGGGGCCTTTACTGGCACCGCTATCACGCGGTTTGATGACCAGTCATCGATATAAAGGGTGCGCTCATCGGGCGACAGGGCGACCCCGTTCGGAAACGCCAGGCCACCCGAAATGAGCTTTCGCACGGTGCCGTCGGCCGTCAAATAGAACAATTGACCTTGCGGGTGCAAGATACTGGAGCCGTAAGCGTCCGAGAGGTAAAGTCCGCCCGCCTTGTCGAAGCAGAGGTCATCAAGCCCATGGAAATTCTCGTAGCCAAAGCGATTGGTGACGTAGGTAACTTTCAGGGATTTCGTGTCCAGCCAGAAGACTCCCATCTTGCTGTCAACTCCGAACAGTCGTCCGTCGCTAGAAAAGCGAGTCCCATTCGGCGCCGGCGTCTGGGCAACAACCTCGCAATGTCCGTCGGGTGTTACGCGAAAAATGCTACTTGTGGCAGGACTGACCATCCAGAGGTTGCCGTCTCTGTCAAAAGAGGGACCTTCGAGTCGGCCGACACATTCATCAGTGAATTTCTCCAACTGGCAGTCGTTACATATCGGCTCAAGTCCTAAAGTGCGCCCTGGAGTGCCGGTCTGGCTGTCCACTCCACGCTGCGACTGAGGAGTGGTGTACTTGTAGTCCAAATTCGGCATCGGGTACAAGGGAGGGGCAGCACGTGACGCGATTGGTACCAGGATGATGATTGCGAACACACTCATCCAATTCAAGAAGTTCGTCATGTTCAGGTGAAGGAAAATGGTGCGGTTCAACGCCTTTTTAAGAACGCAACGCTACGGCGCCCGCCGACGGCGCTTGGAAGATTGTTCGACGTTTTATCGCGCGGCGGCAGAGAGGGCGTCGTGCCGCGGATAGTCGGTGTAGCCGTTGGATGCGCCACGATAGAACGTCGCTCGGTCGAACGGAGCCAGCGGGTATCCGTTCTTAAGGCGCTCAACCAAGTCGGGATTGGAGATGAAATCGCGACCAAAGGCAACGAGGTCCAACAACCCAGAGTCAATCGCGTTCTGCGCGTCGACCTTGCTGAAACCTCCGGCGAGCATCAGAGTACCTGAGTAGCTATCGCGAAACTTGCGCAGAAAACCCCTGTCAATCGCCGTTCGCCCGAGGGTCTGCTGGTCGCTCAAATGGACGTAGGCGAGCTTCCTATGCGCGAGTTCTTGCGCGACGGTCAGCCACGTTAGCTCTTCGTCGTCGAAGGCCACCATGTCCCCGAGACGACCGAACGGGGAAATGCGCAAGGCCGTACGCGCGCTCCCAATCGCCGCTGACACGGCGTCGACCGTCTCGAGAAGGAAGCGCATACGATTATCTATCGATGGTCCGCCATAGATGTCACTGCGCGTGTTCGTAGCACCGTTGAGGAACTGTTCAAATAGGTAGCCATTCGCTCCATGGAGTTCGACTCCGTCGAAGCCCGCGTCCATCGCGTTCTTGGACGCGAGGACAAAATCGCCGGTAACGCTTGCAATCTCGGGGATTGTCAAGGCTCGAGGTGTGCTAACCGGGACTGCGTTGGGCAAGCCGTGAGCGTCGTAGCCATAGGCCGTACAACCTCTGGCGGCTCGGCTTACAGACGATACGGGACTTTGCCCATCCATTTGGAGAGTAGTGTGTGAAATTCGCCCTACATGCCATAGCTGTATGAATATCCGACCTCCCACCGAATGAACTGCGTTCGTCACCTTCCTCCAACCCTCGACCTGTCGGGCAGTGTGAATTCCCGGCGTGAATAGATATCCGCGCCCCTGCACCGAAATCTGTGAGCCTTCCGTAATTATGAGGCCTGCGCTTGCGCGCTGTTTGTAATAGAGGGCAGTCTGTTCGTCGGCCACGGTGTTGAGTGCTCGCGAGCGCGTCATTGGTGCCATGACAATTCGATTCGGAATCGTCAGACCGGCAAGGGTGTAGCTCTCAAAAAGTTTGCTCATGCGTGCGTCCCCACTCAGTTTCGTTGTTTCAATTGCTCCTCGTCTCTCCGCGAGCACCTCGTAGCGCTGTGTGGCTTGGCGCTTATGTCTCGGGAAAGGTGCACGGCCCGACTCATGGCCGAGAAGAAGTATTTCGGAGGAGCTTAGTTCCGCCGCTAATTTCGTCATATGACCCGACGGGAGGCGACGGCGGCAATGTATGTATTTGCAGATAAAGCGGAGTGTACGTCTGGCCTAGAGGGACAAATAGCCGTTAGAAATTCCATTGAGTTCATCCGCTGATTCCAGAATCGTTGGTGCACGGTGTCTGAACCGAGCCGTCATTGCTTCGCTGGGTGCTCGCCAATGTCTGCCAGGACGGCGCTTATAGAATCAAATAAGAAACAGATATCCACGCCTACGGGGCAAAAAATGTAAGGCAACGCGAGGATGACTTATGCTGCTGAGTCGTCCGCCGAGACTGCGTCCGGGGCAAATTGCACATTCATTGACCTAGGCACAAAGCTTTCATTGGAACCGGTATCACCGGACTTACCTCACGGGCGAAGGACGACGGCTTTCCGGTCACAAAATCGTGTACAGCCCTCAACCTTTCGGTTGTACAACATATAGGAATACGAAGATAAATAGCGCGAGGATGTCGATATCAACCCGACGGCCGAGGGTTAGCACGTATGGATGATGGTGACTAGAGTTATATGATGACAACACAAATTGCGATAAACAAATTAAGCGGAGAGGCGATGTTCGACAAGATTCCAAGTCGGGCGCTCAGTGAGACTGTAGCGCAGCGGTTGCTGGCTCAGATTGACAGCGGTGCTTTCCAACGTGGCGGAAAGCTCCCGACCGAGTCGGCGCTCGCGCAGGAGTTCGGTGTTAGTCGAACGGTCATTCGGGAAGCGGTTTCGAGGCTTAGAAACGAGGGTGTGGTCGAGCCGCGTCAAGGGAGCGGAGTCTACGTGTCCAACCACGGGTCCGTGCGCCCGCTAAGAATTGATTATGCCGAGGCGATTGAGGGCGGGTCGGTCCTTCAGATTCTCGCACTACGTCGAGCGATTGAAGCGGAAGCTGCGTCCGAAGCCGCAATGCGCCGGACAGACTCAGACGTACTGGCCATCGATTCGGCATTGCAACGGATTGATGCTGCCGTGGCGGCGGGACATGATGGAGTTGACGAGGATGTCGCCTTTCACCGCTCGGTCGCCGCCGTAGCGGGAAATCCGTACTTTTTGAAGACTCTCACTTTCCTGAACCAATATTTGCACGACGGCGTTGCGGTGACCCGCCGAAACGAGGCATTGAGCGAGGAGTTCTCCCGTCAGGTTCGCGATGAGCACGCTGCGATTGCCGCCTCTGTTAGGGCCGGCAATCCGATGGCCGCTCGGAGCGCGGTCGAAACACATATGTACAACGCGGCGCGACGGCTCGCGCAAGCGGGAATTTGCTAACCGGAGTTCTAGCATCGAGTTGGCACGGTGGGTGTGAAGACCCGTCATTTGAATTAGCAACGCATTCAATGGGCTTAATATGAAAGTCTTGATTACCGGTGGTGCCGGGTTTCTTGGACAACGACTTCTAACGGCGCTGCTGGACGCCGGGACACTTAGGGGCGTTAATGGCCGGGACGAGGTCATTGATGAGATAGTGCTCCTCGATGTGGTCGCCGCGCGCCGGTCGGACGACGCCCGAGTTCGTATGCAGGTTGGAGATATCTCCCAACGGGGCGTGGTGGAACAAGCAATCGACCAAAAGACACAGCTCATTTTCCATTTGGCCGCCGTTGTGAGCGGGCAGGCGGAGACTGACTTTGAACTGGGCATGCGAATCAACCTGGATGCATCCCGGCTAATTCTCGATGTCTGCCGCTTGGCGGGACATCGCCCTCGCGTCGTTTTTACAAGTTCAGTCGCCGTTTACGGGGGAGCGCCCTCCGAGGATGTCGGTGACTCGACCGCGCTCAAGCCCCAGTCGTCCTATGGCGTTCAAAAAGCCATGGGAGAACTTCTCCTGCAGGACTACACGCGGCGCGGTTATGTAGACGGGCGAGTTTTGCGTCTTCCCACGATTAGCGTCAGGCCGGGAAGGCCGAATGCAGCTGCTTCATCATTCGCAAGCGGAATTGTCCGAGAGCCGCTGAACGGAGAAGTCGCTCTTTGTCCGGTCAATGGTGAAACGAAAGTTTGGTTACTTTCCCCGAAGAGGGCTGTCGAGTGTTTGATTCGAGGCGCTGAGATAAAAGAGTCGGCGATAGGCGACAAGAGATGCATAAATCTGCCTGGGCTCAGCGTGACGGTCAACGAGATGGTTTGTGCGCTGAAATCGGTCGCCGGTGACGTAGTGGCAAGCCGCATCGAATGGAAGTCGGACCCTCGGGTCGAGCAAATTGTCGCCAGCTGGCCTGGAGCATGGGACATCTCAAGCGCTATCGAGCTGGGGTTCGAAGCAGACTCCTCATTCGAAGATGTCATCCGAAATTTCATAGACGAGACGGCAGATGACCGTCGGCAAAAGAGGGACGGAGCAGTCTAAGTAACTCAAAAGAGTTAAGGCGTCAGGGAAAGCGAGGGAAGGAGCGTGCTGCTGGCGCCCTCGCGCAAATGAACGTCTCTTCTCAGTGTGCCGAGAAATCGACAACGACGTCGCTATAAGAGTAGGACACCTATTTAATGACGGCCAGCTGCGGGGGGCGTGTAACCGCCTACATGGTCGACCGAATTCCAAGGCGTGGGAAATCGAACCGCGACCCACCGCTTAAGAGACGAAGTGTTGACAAGAAGGAGACGTGATGAGCGAGATAAATATGGATGTGACCGCGTTGAGTCGAAGCGCTGTGAACAGGGTCCGCGCAAAGCAAGTGGGATTTGTGCTGCTCGCTTTGTTCACCAACATTGTCAACTATTTAGACAGAAGCACAATCAGCATTGGCGCGCTTCACATCAGAGCCGACTTAGGGCTGACCGCGGTGCAGCTTGGAATGTTGCTGTCTGTGTGGTCCTTTAGCTACGCAATTTGCAATATGCCAGCGGGTTTCCTAATCGACCGATTCGGTGCCAGATACATTGCGAGTGGCGCGATTTTCATCTGGTCGCTTGCTCAAATGGCGGGGGGAGTAGTAACCGGCTTCGTCCCGATGTTGGTAAGTCGCCTGGTACTTGGGGTGGCCGAGTCACCTACCGCACCTACCAACGCGAAAATGGTATCGACATGGATTCCCTCCCGCAGACGGGGATTTGCCACCGCCGTGTACACCTCGGCGACATCGATGGGGCCATTTCTCGCACCGCTGGTATTAACTGGACTTATGCTCCAGTTCGGCTGGAAGATGATGTTCATCGGCATGGGTGCCGCGGGTGTCGTTTTCGCTGGACTTTACTTCTTCTTGTATCGGGACCTCAACAAGGCAAAGCTTTCCGATGAGGAAAGGAAGCTCATTCTCGGTGACGACGTTCCGACTCCTCACGTGCCTGTCACATTCAAACGGTGGGCCTCGCTGTTTCGCTTTCGGACAACGTGGGGGTTGATGGTCACCGCGTTTTGTAATGGGTGGGTCTTCTGGATTTTTGCGGGTTGGCTCCCACTTTATCTCGAGACCGAGTTTCATATGAGCGTCGCGAAGACCGGAATCATGGCTGCGATACCTTTCATTGGAGGACTCTTCGGTTCGCTTCTCGGCGGCTTCCTCTCTGACTGGATGGAGCGCCGAGGTATCTCGAAGGTAAGGAGCCGGAAAATCCCCATCATCGTCGGTACATTGGGTCTGAGTATCTTCACCGTTGTTGTGGGAGTGGCAGCTGTACCTACGGTGGCGATTGTCTTTAGCTTCCTAGCAGTTTGTTTTGTTCAAATGGCGGGCACTGCGCAGTGGGCGGCTGTCACCGTCCTCTTTCCCAAGAACCTTGTTGGCTCAGCGATTACTTCCTCGAATTTCGCGGCCTATCTGGGTGCCACGTTCTCGCCGATTGTTACGGGACTCTCGGTTGACTTGACCGGCTCATTTCGGTCAGCCCTCCTGCTGGGCGCCGCAATCTGTCTGATTGGGTGCATCAATATGCTCTTCACCGTGAACAAAGTCGTAGATGAAGATGCAATTGAAGATGCATTGAAGAAGCGTTCCTCTGAATGATTCGCTTGGGGCTTGCTCCCAACTATGAGCGAAACAGTTGGGACTGCACGAAGCGATGTTACTGAAACTGAAAATGGTAATCCTATGAAAGAGCAACCTTGGTACAAGCAACAGCTTCGGATTTATCAGACCGTCCTGCGTGAAGTGGACTTGATTGGGTACGAAACTGAGAAGGTCGTCGACTATCTGGTGTCTGTCGACGCCAACTGCCTTGTAATCAACGCCGGTGGCATCATCGACTTGTTTCCCAATCCTCTTGAGCTAAGTAATCCTAGTAGGTTTCTGGGAGCGCAGGATATCCTGCGCGAACTTTGCGACGGTTGTCGGGCGAGAGGAATTCGGGTAATAGCGCGAGTTGACTTTCGCGGCGTGGAGCGGCGCGTCTTCGAACAAAGGCCCGACGTCTTTTCTGTTGATGCAAATGGATTTCCGCAGATATCCCGGTACCTCGGCGAGGCCCTTCCCGAGACGCTGTATACGCCTTGCTATCTGAGCTGGTATCGGAACGAGCACGCATTCGAATTCGCGAGACATCTTATCCGTGAGTACGGGGTGGACGGCATTTGGGAAAATGCCTCGGTCCATGAGGGAATCTGTTACTGCACTCGTTGCGAGACGGCCTACAAAAGTGAGGTCGGAGAGGGGCTGCCCCGCGGTGGCGTCTTCGCAGATGTCCGATATGACGAGTACCGCGCCTGGAAAGCGAGGAAATTGCAGGAACATCTTGAGAATTTTCGTAGGGAAATCAAAGCCTTTGGCGACGATAAAGCGTTTTGTGCTGAAATCTTTGGTCTGTTCTATGACCTCTACGACTTCGCTGGCCACGACCTCTATAACATAAAAGAGGCGATGGACTTTCTCGTTACGCCCTTATTTATCGCTAATGACGAGCCGCTCAGCGCGCCGACTATCCTCACCAAGTTCTTAAAAGCATTGGATGCAGACAAGACCCCTGTGGTTCTGTTTGGGCATCTTGGCACCGACAACCAGCTTCGGTATGTATCGAACTCGCCTAGTGAACTGAAGGTTTGGATGTGGCAAGCAATCGGTTCAGGCGCATCGCTTTGGGATGTCATCTTCAACGGGCAACATGCCGCTGCGACCTACGACCGGCGGAATGAGGTCCTCGTGGCCGAGGTCTTCCGAACGATGAAAAAGTTCGAGCACCAACTTCACAATCAGCGTGCGGTTGCGCCTGTTGGCATCTTCTTTTCGCAAAAAACCAATCTGAAGCGCAGAAGGCCGAACCGCGAAGAAGACCACTATCTTACAAACATTTTAGGACTTGACCAGGTTCTTGCTGATAGACATATCCAATATGACTTCGTGTTGGACTTGAACCTGTCCGCTGAATCTCTCTGCGACAAAGAGCTGCTAATTCTTCCCAATGCAGAGTTCATCGCAGATGCAGAAGCAGATATTATCCGTGAGTTCGTTAGAAATGGCGGGAGAGTGATTGCGACCGGGGCGACGTCACTTGGTGATGGAAACGGAGCACGACGCGAGAACTTCGCACTCAGCGACGTCTTTGGTTGCGACTACGCAGGAACGTCCGTAGACGCGTCAAAATGGGGATATCAACGAATCAAAGAGTCAGGTCATCGGGTCTTTCGAGGACTGGAGAAAACTGAACTCACCGCGAATTGGGGCCAATCTGTATTAGTCCGCGAGCGCTCTGACAGGGGTAGCAAGGCTCTCGCGACTTTCGTCCCCCCAATCTATCCGCAGCCCCCCGAGAAATCATGGCTAACGTCCATGGATACGCCGTATGCCACTATCGTGGAGAACCAATTCGGAAACGGGCGAGCAGTTTACTTTGCCACCGAGATAGATAGAAACATCTGGCATCACGGACACCTCGACTTCTCGACGCTGCTCGGAAACGCGGTTTCATACATGCTCTCAGACGAGCATGTGCTAGAGACAGACGCACCGCCGAGCGTACAGATGACTCTTACCGAGGCGACTAGCGGCGCACCGGCCGGATTCATTCTGCACATGGTTAATCTTACGTCTACACCACGCAGGCCGGTTGGAAATATCATTCCTGTCCGGGATTTCTCTGTGACACTGAAGCTTCCGGCTAGAGAATTCGTCTCTTGCGAGGCGCTTATCGGAAATAGCGAACACGTTCATGTGTCGACGCGAGAGGTCACGACTGGTGGTGAACTACGCGTCAGCTTGTCGATTGGTCAAATCGATGACGTACTGAGTCTCCACTTAGTAACCCAATAGTATTCAGTCTGCCGCGCAGTTCGGCCCTAATTAGAAGAAGTACGGGCTGCGGCGGCGCAAGCAGAATGTCACGTGCATTTCAGTCCATATGCATGAACCGTCTTGCGGGTAGTTAGGTATCCATAGTATATATGGCAACATTGAGGAGTAAGCCATGAAGAAGTCAACGAAGCTTAAGATGCTTAGTGTAGGCGTTGGGGCACTGTCAATCGGGTCCGTCCAGGCGCAAACCAGCGTCACCCTCTACGGCGCACTAGACGCCGGCTTCACCTACACATCGAATGTGAAAGGCTCGTCACTGTTTGCATTGACAAGTAGCAACCAGGCGGGGAGTCGGTGGGGCCTTACCGGGGCTGAGGACTTAGGTGGGGACCTCAAAGCCATCTTCACGATGGAGGGGGGATTCAGCACGACCACAGGGGCAATCGGCACGAATGGAACGCTCTTCGGGAGACAAGCGTTCGTCGGCCTCTCTAGCAATCAATACGGTACCGCGACGCTTGGTCGTCAGTACGGCGCGTCCTACACAGCAATTACTCAAATACTTGCCTTGCCAGCAGGGGGGACATGGGCTGCCGCTGGTGGAGGGTATGGTACGCACGCGTCCGACGCCGATAATCTGAATAGCGCGAATCGTATCAACAACGCGGTCAAATACCGAAGCCCCAATTGGGGTGGGGTGACTGTGGTTGGTCTCTACAGCTTTGGCGGAAAGGCTGGCGACTTCACCCAGAATAGCATCTATGACATTGGGGTCGCCTACGATAACGGGACGTTTCGGTTTGGAGCAGGGTACTTTTTCGCAAAGAATCCAAACTTTTCGTTTTGGGGCGACAAGGCGAATGACAGTCCCAGCGGGAACAACATGCCCAACGTGATTATTTCCGGGTATGCGTCGGCGGGTTCAGAGCAAATCATCGCGGCAGGCGCGGGATACACGCTTGGCAGCGCAATCTTTGGAGTTGTCTACAGTAACGTACGTTTCAACAACCTCGGGTCCATTGCCGGCGTTACCACTGGGCGTGCATCTGGCTATCGCGGGTCTGCGACGCTCAATACGGGCGAGGTCAACCTCAAGTATCAAGTAACTCCCGCGGTTCTTCTTGGCGTCGCCTACAGCTACACAAAGGACAGCGGTGCTGGCAACTCGGGCGGGGCTACCTATCAGTCAGTGGACGCAGGGGCGCTCTATTCGCTGTCGAAAACAACATCGCTTTATGCGGTGGGCGTTTATCAACGGGCAAGCGGTACGAATTCGCTTGGACAGAACGCGGTTGGAGCCATCTTTGGTAGTGCCGGCCCCTCGTCAAATAATCACCAACTGCTTCTGACGACCGGCCTGCTACACAAGTTCTGATGGGCAGCAACTTGAGATGTCGTCCGCATGCGCGCTCGACTGAGGTCTGAGCATGTTCAGACTGGAAGAGGTCGGCGTCGCTCGGCCTCGTCGAACCGGGTTGGCTAAATATAGCATCCGACACACGCTTGCAATTTGACGTTGGGAAGCGTCGTGACGCAACTGAGACAGAGATTCGACCTTCGACGGGCCGGATGGAATAGGCAATGCGGTACGCTCATCAAGCGGAAGATTTTTCGCCTGTTGGGATGACGCTTTTTGCTGAAGAACGGTGATAGCGCTGACTTTGGAAGCTACGGTGCGGCGGCGAACAACGGAGTTCTATGTAAAAAGGGGCGTCTCGCGAGAGGAGAATCGCGGGACGCTCAAAGCGCTCGCGCGCCAACTGAGCCCTACCAACTCATTCGGCGTTCGAGAATTAGCCCACATCAAACCGCGAAAGTTGTTAGCCTTCCGCATCCGGCTGTTTTGATGGGTCCGCTTGAACGAACGCATCCAACTCCATCGCGTCCCCGGCAATCCGGGCGATAGTCGGATATCGCTCAAGTGATATCTGGAACCGACGAGCATTCCACACTTGTGGGACAAGACAGATGTCCGCAATCGTAGGCGAGTCGCCACACACGAATCGTCCAACACGCCGGTCCGCCTCAAGCTTTTTTTCCAGTGACGCAAACCCAGTGTCAATCCAATGGCGGTACCACGCGGTCTTTTGGTCGTCCGTGATGCCGATGGTTTTGCTCAGGTACCGTAAGACTCGAAGATTGTTAATTGGATGGACATCACACGCCAATTGAAAAGCGACCGAGCGAACATATGCCCTACCTACGGCGTCGGAAGGCAGGAGCGGAGGGGATGGATGCAGTTCTTCGAGGTATTCGATGATGGCGAGTGACTGCGTTAGAGTGTGCGGCCCATCTTCCAGAGTCGGAACAAGTCCCTCCGGATTCACGCCACGGTACACCTCTGAGTGCTGTTGACCGCCTCCTCGAAGGAGGTGCACCGCAGCGTAGTCGTAAGGTAGACTCTTCAGGGCGAGTGCGATGCGGACCCGATACGATGCCGAGCTTCGAAAGTAGCTGTAAAGCCTCATTCGGCGTTCTCCGACGGACTGAGCGCCAGCGCGGGCTCTATGATACCCGCGCATGAACCGAAGCCGACCTTATAGCCGTCGCCTTGACACCAGCCCCGCAAAACTATTTGGTCACCATCCTCGAGGAAGTTTCTGACCTCGCCGTTGGCGAACTTGATGGGGGACTGTCCGTTCCAAGTCAATTCAAGCAGGCTACCGAATGCGCCGGTTCCGTCGCAGTTGGAATTGGCTGGCCCGCTGATAGTGCCAGAGCCCATGAGGTCGCCTACTCGCACATTGCAGCCCGACGACGTGTGATGTGCGAGTTGTTGAGCCATCGACCAATACATGTATTTGAAGTTGGTCCGAGCGATTGTCTTGCCTGAGGGCGCGAACCGAGGTCGCAGTTCGACCTCGAGTTCAAGGTCGACACCAGCGTTGTGTGCGCCCCGCAGATACCCCAAGGGCCGCGGGTCCTGATTCGGTTGTTCGACTCTGAAAGGCGCGAGAGCGTCCATGGTCACGACCCACGGAGAAATCGTTGTCGCGAAGCCCTTCGAGTTGAACGGACCGAGAGGCTGATACTCCCATTGCTGAATATCTCGCGCGCTCCAGTCGTTCAAAAGCACCATGCCGAAAATGTGGGAGTCAGCGGCGGCTGCCGGCACAGGGCTACCGAGTTTGCTGCCAACACCGACGAAGAAACCCGTTTCTAACTCGATGTCCAGCTTTCGCGAGGGCCCGTACGTGGGTCGGTCGGACTCAGATGCTTTCCTCTGCCCATTGGGTCGACGCACCGGCGTTCCGCTTACAACCACCGACGACGCGCGCCCGTTGTATCCAATCGGAATTTCAAGCCAGTTCGGCATGAGCGCGTTCTTCGGGTCGCGGAACATGGAGCCCACGTTTGTGGCGTGTTCGCGCGAGGAATAGAAGTCCGTATAGCCGGGGATGTCGAAGGGCAAATGCATCGTTGCCTCCGACTGGCGCACGAGTACGCGTTCCCGAAGTTGGGCGTCATCGCGAAGGCGCCCGTTGTCTGAGGACAGGAGCGTGGAAAGCTGCGAGCGCACACCAGACCAAACCGCCTGCCCAAGCGAAACGAAGTCGTTGAGTCTGCCGTACCGGAAGACGCTCCTGGGATTCCCTTCGTCGTCCACCATAGAATAGGGAACGGTGATGAGGCGAGCGCGCTCGAGTGCTGCGAGGTCGAGAATCCAATCGCCGATAGCGACACCAACTCGCGCTGATGCGGTGGCGTCACTGAAGACGCCGAAAGGAAGGTTCTGGATGGGGAAATCACT
Source organism: Paraburkholderia phenoliruptrix (assembly GCF_047325075.1). NCBI lineage: Bacteria > Pseudomonadati > Pseudomonadota > Betaproteobacteria > Burkholderiales > Burkholderiaceae > Paraburkholderia > Paraburkholderia phenoliruptrix. The sequence goes on along the minus strand of NZ_CP168531.1, from coordinate 3,433,934 downwards.
TCCTTCCACGTTTGCTGACTGCACCCAACTTCTAAGGGACGGCTGATTTGTTTGCGCCAGAATTTCAGCGTGACTAATCGAAGAGCTCATGACTGGCTTCCAGGATTGAAGTTGCTCGTCAACCCCTGCCAGCATTCGAAGTATTCGTTCTGCAACTGTGACGTTTCAAGGGCGAACTGGGTCGGCTTAATGAGCGTGCGAGTCTCAAACATGAATGCCATGGTCGAATCGACCTTGACTGGCTTCGACGTGTCGGAGGCAGAGGCCTTGTCGAAAGTGTCGGCGTCGGGCCCATGACCAGACATGCAGTTATGCAAGCTCGCTCCGCCGGGAAGGAAGCCTTCGGCTTTTGCGTCGTACTCGCCGTGAATTAGCCCCATGAATTCGCTGGCAACATTTCGATGAAACCAAGGGGGGCGGAAAGTATTTTCTGCCGCAAGCCACCGCGGCGGGAAGATTACGAAGTCGATGGAGTCAACGCCCGGAGTATCGCTGGGCGATTGCAGGACCAGGAAGATGGAGGGGTCGGGATGGTCAAAGCTGATGGACCCAATCGTATTGAACCGACGGAGGTCGTACTTGTAGGGCGCGTAGTTTCCATGCCAAGCGACGACGTCCAGCGGCGAGTGACCGATATCGGCACGCCAAAGGTTGCCGTTCATTTTGGCGACCAGCTCGAATTTCCCCTCACGAACCTCGTACGCAGCGAGCGGCGTGAGAAAGTCCCGTGGATTCGCCAGGCCATTCGACCCAATCGGTCCGAGGTCCGGCAGTTGAAGCAAGGCGCCGAAGTTTTCGCAGACGTATCCGCGTGCTTCGCCGTCGGGCAACTCAACGCGGAATCTCGTGCCACGCGGAATGACCGCAATTTCCTGTGGCGCGACGTCGAGCAATCCCAGTTCGGTAGCAATGCTGAGCGGACCTGACTGAGGCACAATCAACAATTCGCCGTCGGCACTGTAGAAGAATCGATTCGACATTGACCGATTCGCCGCATACAAATGGATGGCGCATCCTGACATCGACTCTGCAGACCCGTTGCCAGCCATTGTTACCAACCCGTCAACAAAATCGGTCGGGTTCGTCGGAATAGGCAGTGGGTCCCAGCGCAACTGGTTGGGCGGCGTCGGAGGTACTTTGGAAAAGTCGCCGACTAGCCTGCTGTTTTCTATCAAGGTGAACGGCATATGCACGGCGGCCGGGCGCACGCGGTACAGCCACGAACGACGATTGTGAGAACGAGGTGCAGTAAAAGCCGTGCCGGAGAATTGCTCAGCGTAAAGGCCGTAAGGCGCGCGCTGAGGGGAATTGCGACCAATCGGAAGGGCGCCGGGCATGGCCTCGGTCGCGAATTCGCTAGCGAATCCTGATTGGTAACCTGCGGGGTGTGCGGAGTGCGCTGACTCGGTCGGTGCGCGCTTCAGTTGAGCGTTGCGCGAAGGTGTCGCCGACGGAATCGGCTCGAATTGAAGTGATGCTTCTTGCGTCGGCTGTTCCACCATGGTACTCCGAAGAAATTCGCTAGCCATTTCGGTGGCCGCGGCGTGCGACCAGCAAATCTGCGACAGTTAGCCTTCCAGCGTTTCCCACATCTCTTTGTCGCGCTGCGCGGTCCAGATTCGCGGGTCGGGATACTGAGTGGCTTCGTCGTGTGCGCGCGTGACGTCGAAAGGCATGCAGTGGTCGAAAATGACCCATTCGCCAAATTTCGGTTTGAGTTCGGCGTAGGTGTCCTTGTAGATTGCGTTCAAGTCTTTGCCTTGGCTCGCGCCCGACTTCACTTTGCTATAGAGCTCGCTGATGAAGGCGCGAGTGCCTGCAAGACCGTCGGCCACCTCTTGCGGGGTCTTCAGAGCAGCGCCTCGACCCGGTACGAGCTTCTCTGGCTTCAACGCTGCGATTGCATCCAGCGTCGCGGGCCAATCCTGGAAGTACGCATCCCCGGCGTACGGTGTCGCACCGTATTCGACGAGGTCGCCGGACAGAAGCGTCTTCTCCTGAGGCAGCCAGACAACGGTATCGCCCTTCGTGTGACCGCGACCAAGTTGCAGAATCTGGACTTCGAGCTTCCCCATCCAGAGGGTCATCTTCTTCTGGAAGGTTAGGGTCGGCCAAGTCAGTCCCGGAACGGATTCGACCGCTTGGAACAGACGCGGGAAGCGCTCAATTTCGCTCTTCATGTCTTGTTCGCCGCGCTCGACAATCAGGTCGTACGTGTCTTGGCTGGCAATGATTTGCTCAGCGTTGTAGGCAGACGCGCCGAGCACCCGAACGGCGTGATAGTGCGTCAGCAACACGTACTTGATGGGCTTATCAGTGACTTCGCGAATGCGGCGAATGACGTCTTGGGCCATCACCGGGGTTGCTTGTGTATCGGCCACGAGCACCGCATCGTCACCGACGATGATGCCTGTGTTCGGGTCGCCCTCAGCGGTGTAAGCGTAGGCATGCTCGGAAAGCTGCTCGAACGTGACCTTCTTCTCCTCCACATCTGCGTGGGAAGCGAATTTCTTCTCTGACATGGTCCTACCTCGATTTGGAAAGTTCATGGGCAGTCTGCGCCGAGCCGTAGCGCCCGCTGCAGTCGTTGGCGGAATTATACATATGCGAATACGCACGCATATAGACAATTTCCCCAATGCTAGCCGATGTCTCAATTGTTTGACGACAAGAATATGGGCACGGCATCGGAAATTATACCTACGCAATGTAGATTGCAAGTAGCAAAAAACAGCGTACCATTCTTCTGTGGGCGCCAGCAAGGTGGCGTCGAATTAGGGAATGAACGTTCGACGCGTCCTATCGATGCGTCTTCCTGGGAGAAAGGCAATGCCTGTGGAGAAGGATTACGAGTGCGACGTGCTAGTCATCGGTTCGGGCGCGTCGGGTATGTCGGCAGCGGTGACGGCTGCCTCGAAAGGTCTGAGGGTTTTAGTTATCGAGAAAGAGCAGAAATTTGGCGGCTCGACTGCTCGTTCCGGTGGTTGGCTTTGGATTCCGAACACCTACCTGGCAACGCAACAGGGTATCTATGAGCCAGAAGGAAGCGCGAAGACCTACCTCGCTCATGAAGCGGGCGATAGTTTTGACGAAAAGCGTGTCGACGCTTTCTTGAAGTATGGTCCTGAAGCGGTGGAGTATTTCACCACGAAAACAGCCGTCCGCTTCGACATGCCGCTGGTGTTCCCGGACTATCACGCCGAAGCTCCCGGTGGGCGTCAGGGCGGTCGTTCGATGGTCACGCGGCCTTTTGATGGTCGCGAACTCGGCGACCACATCAAGAACCTTGCTCCAGCTCTTCCGGAATTGACGGTATTCGGGATGATGCTTGGCTCAGGCAAGGAAATCGTGCATTTCATGCGAGTCACGAAGTCGCTGAAGTCCGCCTGGTACGTCACGAAACGTCTTTCGAAGCATTTCACGGACGTCATGAAGCATGGGCGAGGCATGACATTGACGAACGGGAACGCGCTCTCCGGCCGCCTTGCGAAGTCGCTATTCGACCTTAACGTTCCGCTGTGGCTCAATACCAAGGCTACCTCGCTGACGTTCGAGCGCGGCAGAGTGACCGGAGCGGTCCTCAGTCGCGAGGGTAGGCCGGTGCACGTGATGGCGAAGCGAGCCGTCGTGCTGGCATCTGGCGGTTTCCCGTACGACATCGAGCGACGCAAGCAGATGTTCCCGCATGCGCCCACCGGTCAGGAGCATTTCTCGCCGTCTCCGACCGGGAACACAGGGGACGGATTGCGACTCGCTGAATCAGTCGGGGGCGAGGTGAGCACAACGCTTCCCAATGCAGCGGCGTGGGTTCCGGTGTCGCTGCTCCAGCGCAAAGATGGAACGACGGGCATCATGCCGCACTTTATCGACCGCGCAAAACCTGGCGTGATTGCTGTCCTCAAAAACGGTCGTCGCTTTACGAATGAGGGGAATTCGTATCACGATTTTGTCCAGGCGCTGGTGGCCGCGACTGAGTCGGGAGCAGAGATTTCGGCCCACCTCATCTGCGACCACAAGACCCTGCGGACCTATGGCTTGGGCAGCGCAGCCCCATTCCCAATGCCTATTGGGCGCTATCTGCGCACCGGTTACCTTGTTCGCGGCAATTCAATCGAAGAATTGGCGCGAAGGATTGGCGTCGATGCCGATGGTCTGCATCGGACCGTCGAGGGCTTCAACGAAGAGGCAAGACTTGGCCGCGACCCGCAGTACGGAAAGGGTAGCCTTGCCTATAACCGCTACCAAGGCGATGCGCTGTATGGCCCAAACCCATGTGTTGCACCGATTGAGCGGGGCCCGTTCTATGCACTGAAGGTGCGTATCGGCGATATCGGCACATTTGCCGGCCTGAAGACGGACGCTAGCTGTCGTGTGCTCTCAAAGGACGGAGCGCCGATTTCCGGTCTCTTCGCGGTCGGTAATGACGCGTGCAGCATCATGGGAGGAAACTATCCCGGAGCAGGCATCACATTGGGGCCGGCACTCACGTTTGGCTACATCGCCGGAACGGCGATTGCCGATAGTGACGTCGAAGAGTTCCCCGGGGCGGGTTCTGCGCCGGTCGGGACGCTGGCTTTCCAGCGCTAGTATCAAACTTCGCTGCCCTGCGTCGCCGAATAGCCGAGTCTGTAAGACAAGTCGGCTGCGGTCTGGCGCAGGGTCAGCGCGAGCTCTCCGTCCCAACGGGTATCGAATGTGCCGGCTGGACCGACGAGCGTGATAGCGAGTGCGATGGTGCCGTTGAACATGAAAACAGGCGCGGCAATAGCATTCACACCCGGCAAAGGATGACCCGACGTCCTGGTCATCCCTTCTTCGCGAATCCTCTCGTACTGACGGAAGAGTTCCTGTTTGTCCGCAGTTTTGAGGCTAACAGCGCCGCTCAGACGAATTCCCTCATCTTCCAGCGCCTTCTGAACCAACGGTTCCGGCATGTAAGCGCCGAAGAGCCGGCCAGTCGCCGTATTGACGAGTGACATAATGGTTCCGACTCGCAGAGTCAAATGCAGCGGGTACGATGGGTCTTCCTGCCGAACGACCACGGGTCCGTTTGGTCCCCAAGTGGTGAGGAACACGCTTTGACCGGTCTTTGAAGCGAGGGCTAAGACGTCCTGCTCTGCCTCCCGGAGTGGATTCAAACGTTGCAGCCCATAGAGGCCAAGTCGTAGTGCAAGAGCACCGGGCGCGTAGTCGCCCGACGGCTCCGCCCGTTGTACGAGCTGCAGCTTGATAAGGCTAACGAGATAAGGAAACAGCTTGGCGGGAGGCATGCCCGTGACCTGAGCAATCTCTTTGAGCGCCATCGGCGAATCCGAATGAGTCAGCGCAAGCAAAATCTCGCTGCCGACTTCAACAGACTGGATTCCTCGTTGGGCCTTTTCGGTGCTATCGGTGTCCATGCGTGTTTTTCAGCAGTGTGCCACTTAGGAAAGGCTTCCCCGTCGTGTACGAAGAGCCGGTAAAATCAGCGTACTACCCATTATGCTCGTGCAGCAGAGGATTGCATGGTAACGAAGCAGCGTGCAAAAGGAAATCCGGAAAGTCACGATTCGAGTGCGCGGAAGGAGCAGCGCGGCATCCAGAGCATGGAAGTTGGCGGCCGGTTCCTTCAGTACCTCGCGGACGCTGGCGAGCCTGTGACCCTCGCGGAACTCAGTGCGCGAAGCGGCATTCCGACCAACCAGGTCTTTACCTATATGGTCAGCCTCTTGCGGACAGGCTTGGTGAAGCGGGACCCTGTGACATCGCGCTTCGAGCCTGGTCCACTTTCGTTGCGAATGGGCCTTCACGCCTTGCGCATGGTTCCAGCTGTTCGAAACGCCATGAAACCGTCTATCGACCTCGCAACTCGAGTCGAGCAGAGCGTGCTCCTTGCCGCGTGGGGAGACCGAGGTCCTACCGTCTTGCAAAGCATCGAACCGGCGGCGTCGCTTCATGCTGGTATCCACGTCGGTACCGTGATGTCCCTCGCACATTCGACAACAGGCAGGGTGTTCGCCGCCTTTAAGGAGGCACAAAAACTCGATGAACTCGTGAAAAAGGATATCGGAGCTCAAACTCCCGAAGGGGAGCATCTGACCCGTACGCAGTTCGAAAGTATCCTTGCTGACATCCGGAAGCGCGGTCTTGCCCGTGGCGAGGGAATGCCAATTCCAGGAATCAACAGTATCAGCGCACCGGTGTTTGATGGTAGCGGAGAGATAGTTCTGGTCCTTACGTTGTTTGGAGTTGCCGGTACGTTCGACGTCGCATGGAAAGGTACGCTCGCGACGAACCTCCTGCAGACCACGAAATTGTTGACAGAACAAAACGCCTCCGACCTCGTCATTCGCTAATTGAATAAGGTCGCCGGCGTGGCGTCGCTCGACGCCTCCTTGCTCTGCTCGAACAAACTCCGTTAGCTGCTCCTGTTCCCTGTCGGCGGCGCTTTATGCCGCCCCGGTGAGCAATTGCTCACCGGCCGTCCCATCAGTGTTATCCCTCACCGGCCGCAGACGTCATCCTCAACGAAATCCAACACTCGCCTGAAGCGCCTTGAACAGCGGGCCTCATCTGCCCAATGTCGGCGTGACGGGAACATGTCAGACCTCCAACTGGCGCGAAGAGGCAAACGAATATGGCGCGTCAAGTCGTGAAGGCGCTCGACTGCGCTCCTATAGTCGGCGCAGAGACGTTGATGCGATGTTGATTGATGAAGTCCATATTTCAATGGAGGAGACGATGGCGACGCTTTTTAAATGTTCCATGGGTGCACTTGTCGGCGGTGTCGTCGCTGCGACGACATCGGTTTCGATGGCGGCAGAGTCGGTTTCTGTGCAGAAACAGGCGGACATTACCACGATGTGCGGGAGCAAGCCCATGGTCGTGGGTCTGTCAGATGGCTATGGCGGCAACACATGGCGCAAGACTGCTATCGCGGAGCTCAAAGATGAAATCGGTCGCTGCAAAAACGTGAAACGGTTCATCTATACGAACGCCAATGGAGACCAGCAAAAAGCCAACTCAGACATAAATAGCATGGTGGCACAGGGCGTCAACGTCCTCATTGTCTACCCTGACTTTGGCGCAGCACAGATTCCCGCAATGCGTGCCGCCACGCGGGCAGGTGTCACAGTCATTCCGTACATGGCTGAGCTTCCCGGTGTCGCTGGGAAAGACTACGCGGCGAACGTTAGCGCCGACCTGCTTCGAATCGGTGGGGCTTGGGCTGATTGGTTTGGTCAGAACGTGAAGAAAGGGAACGTCGTCTTCCTCGGTGGAATCCCCGGTGCTCCGGCATCCCAAACGTTCCTCGAGGGTTTCAAAACGCATCTTTCGAAGTACCCAAGCCTCAAGTTGGTCCAGAATGATTTCGTCGTGACGAACTGGAATCCGATTGATGCCCCTAAAGCCGTTGAGGGCGTGATTGCGAAGTATTCGCAGATTGACGGGCTCGCGGCCGACTACGGCGTTACGGCACTCGCCGCAGTCAAAACCTTTCAGCACGCAAATCTTCCGATTCCTGCTATCGCAACGGGGTCGAGCAACAATGAACTCAGTTGCAAGTATGTGTCGATGAAGGACGCGGGGAAGCCGTTTCCATACTACTCGCTTGATGGGATGACTACGGTCATTCGATTCGCAGCGCGTCGCGGCGTTGCCACATATCAAGGTACGACTGACAACGAGCCGCTCAAGGTGTTCCCGTACACCTACGCAGACAGCGGCGCGGGCATCGCTCCGAAGTGCGATTCAGCGGCGCCCCCTGACGCGGATTTTTCTTCGAGTCTCACCGTCGATAAGCTGAAGGCGGTGTTCACACAGTAGTGGAATGTTGCTTTAAGCCTCACAAGCAACGCACACGATTAGTACAACTATTAGACTTAAAATATTGAAAGGAGAGCATCATGAGTCAAGAGTTTAGTCTGGAAGAACGAGTCAAGCGCATCGAAGACATTGAGGCAATCAAGCAATTGAAGGCGACATATGCACGCCACCTTGACGATAGCTACAACCCGGAGGGGATTGCATCCTTATTTACCGAGGACGGTCTCTGGGTCATAAAGGGTGTCGGTGGAGAAGCGAAAGGCAGGGCCGGCATCAAGCAGCATTGCCGCAATCTCAAGGAGGGCATTGCTTGGGGGCAGCACAACATTTCGTCACCGATTGTCACGCTGAGTGCCGACGGGAAGAGGGCTGATGCGACGTTTTACCTCGTCTGCCTGTTGACGATGACCCCTACGCCTCAAAAGCCCGAGCAAGAGGCGTTTGTTCTCGCGGGTAAGTACAGCGACAAACTCGTCAAGGTTGGCGAGCAATGGTTGTTCGAAGAAATCACGGGAACCATCGACCAGTCGTCGCCTTGGACGGAAGGCTGGGTCAAGTCACCCTTTGTCAAGGAATCCTGGTAAAACGACGTACGATTCAAGCGTCGCACGAGCGGTGCTCAGGGACGGTCTGTCCATCTTTCTGAGCACCGACTGATTGCCGGACGCGCTTTTTTCAAAAAATTATGAAGTGAGGTACTGATGAGTAAATTGCTCGAAAGCTACGACATGAACGGCACGCTGTTGGCGAATCGCGTTCTCATGGCACCGATGACCAGGTCTCGAGCACGTGACACCGTACCGGATGCCAGCACCGCGCTCTATTATCGCCAACGCGCGGGCGCGGGTCTGATAGTGACTGAAGGCTCACAGATTTCAGTGGAAGGAACCGGGTACCTATTCACCCCGGGAATTCATACGCCTGAGCAGATAAAGGGGTGGAAGGCTGTCACCAAAGGCGTACACGAGGCTGGCGGAAAAATTTTCATTCAAATTTGGCACGTCGGTCGAATCTCGCACGTCAGCTTGCAGGAAAATGGGGCTTTTCCTGTTTCGTCGGTCGACGCTCCCGCTAAGGGGTACACGTGCTTCGGCTACGATGACAAAGGGCAGCCTGGACCAGTGCCCGTCAGCACGCCGCGAGCGATGACGAAGGAGGACATTGCGCGCGTCACGTCGGACTTCGTCACCGCCGCGAAGAATTCGATGGAAGCGGGGTTCGATGGAATCGAAATTCATGCGGCCAACGGGTATCTCTTTGAACAGTTCATCAGTGCAAGTTGTAACACTCGTATCGACGAATACGGCGGTAGCACCATGAATCGCTTGCGCTTCGTCCTTGACGCAGTTGACGCGATGTCTGAGGCTATCGGCAGTAATCGGGTCGGCATAAGGTTGGCGCCATACGGTCGTCTTCACGACATGCACAGCTTCGACGATGAGGAGAATACCTGGCTCACCTTAGCGGAAAAGCTCAGCGAGCGAAACCTCGCATATGTCCACCTCAGCGACCAGGAGTCGTTGTGCAACATCGACCCAACTGTGGCTGCCATTCCGAAAGACTTTATCAGGAAGTTCCGCAGCGCTTACAAGGGCACGTTGGTCATTGCAGGTTCGCTAACTCAAGAGACCGCGGAAGAGCTCGTAGCTTCCGGGGTTGCCGACTTGGCTGGATTCGGACGCCCTTTCATTTCGAATCCGGACCTTGTTGAGCGTTTCAGGAACAAGTGGCCGCTTACACCGTTTGACCACTCCACCTTCTACGGCGGAGGAGACGAGGGATACATTGATTACCTCGGCTACGAGCAGACAGCGGAAAGGGCGCTTCAAGAGAATTGAGTTTTGGTATCGCAGAGGTTGAAGTCGGATGACGAAATCATCCGACTTTTTTCATTACCCAGAGCGACGACATGTTCGTCCCATCGGCCGCTTTGACATGCAGTAGCCGGATGCTGCACCTACGTTCGGGCGAGCTTGGCCGTCTGTCTGGTTATCAGGGCAGACAAGGTAATTGCCAGCACGAGAAGTCCGCAGCCGGCGGTGAGAAAAACCGGTCGTGCCGAGAACCGGTCGACGAACCATGAGGCGCAAAGCACGCCGAGCGATTGCCCAAAGAAGAGGCAACACGAAAAAAGCGAGACGGCTGTGCCTCGTGCGGAGGGGGCCATTTGGGTCGCGTGAGTTTGGAGCGTGTTGTGCAGAGCGTAGAAGCCGAAGCCCGCTAGCGCACAGGCCGGCAAGGTCCAATGCCACCCATCTACTAAGGCCAGAGCACCGTAGGACAGAGCGAGGCACGCCCCTCCTAGTTTGGCTAGCATGCTTTCTCCAAGACGATGCACCAATAGACGTGCCCATTTACTATATAAAAGTCCACCAAGGCCGTAGAGCGCGACAATCCCACCGGCTTCCGCCATGGGTGTGTTAAACGCGGAGTGCAAAAAGCTGGGTATGAACGAGAGCGCGCTGAAAGCGAGAGCGCCCTCGACGAAGGTAACGAAAAGTACTGTACGCGCCCATGGAATCGACAGCACTTCCATGGCCCGGCGTCGGGAACCATTCTTGGCGTCATCCTGCGGCATTGACCTTTCGTTCCGGTCACACAGGACTAACGTGCCCGCGAGCAGGGAGATTGCCCCCAAGAGCCCAAAGGAGACGCGCCAGCTGAACGTCTGAGCCAGTAACGCGCCGAGCCATTGGCCAGCAATCATGCCGAAGACAGTCGCCCCGAGCAGTTTCGCGAGCACTTCTTGACGTTGTCCATATGGCACGGTGTCGCCAATCCATGCCATAGTCAACGGCACAATGCCTGCTGCGGCCGCGCCTGAAACTATCCGAGCTGCGAGTAGCTGGTCTATCCCAAATGCGAAGGCTGCTGCGACGTTCCCCACCGTACAGGCGAGCGTGGCGAGGGAAACCACTTTTACTTTGCCGAAACGGTCACCGAGTGGACCGAAAAACAGCTGCATCATGCCGTAGGCCAACGCGAACGAAGAGATTGTCTGCGCTGCGGTTCCGGTGCTTATTCCGAATTCGGTTTGCAGCGATGGAAGCAACGAATCGCACACTCTCATTGTGGCCATGCTCGTGAAACAGCAGGTACCGAGGAGCCAGAGCATCTTTTTCGACAGCGGGTCATCCATACGCGCGCATTCCTCCTACCCGTCGCAATTCAAAACCTCAGGTGAAACAAAAACGGCAGTCGTCGACCTGCCGCTATTTACAATTCTACATCTACGAAGCTAATTGCGTATGTTGAATTAAGTCAGGGTCAACCCTTGGTTTGTGCTCTTAAGGTTGCCGTCGAAAAGGCGCCAGTCCTATGGCTCCGAACAAGCATATTTCGTGGCGCGCAGAGGCCATCGAATATGTCGTGCTGAGTCGCGAAGGTCCGCGTCTCCTTTCATATATTGGCTGCAAGTCTGTTGAAGACAGCTTCAATCAGGGACTTCGACCCAATAAGAGATGAGGAGACGATGAAAAATCTCTATCTGTATTCCGCGCAACTGTTTGCTGTAGGTGTTCTCGCCGCGTCGGCTTCCATCCCGGCGATGTCGGCCGAATCGGCCTTGGTGACAAATCAGGGCGATATCAGTTCTATGTGTGGCACGAAGCCGATGGTGGTGGGACTGTCGGATGGTTTCGGTGGTGTCACGTGGCGAAAGACGGCCGCCGCCGAACTTAAGGACGAGGTGAGCCGGTGTAAGAATTTCAAGAAGTTCATGTACACCAATGCGAACGGCGACCAACAAAAAGCGAACTCGGATATCAACAGCATGGTTGCGCAAGGCGTGAACGTGCTGGTTGTGTTTCCCGACTTCGGCGCTGCGCAAATCCCTGCGATGCGGGCGGCGACGAAGGCAGGCGTGACGGTCGTACCTTATCTCGCCAAGATTTCCGGTAATGCAGGAAAGGATTACGCAGCCAACGTTACGGAAGACGTGTACCGCATGGGCCAGGTTTGGGCCGACTGGTACGGTGCGAATCTGAAAAAGGGCAATGTCATTTTTCTCGGTGGTGCGCCGGGGGCGATGTCCTCGCAAATCTTCCTTGATGGTTTCAAGACCCAGCTCGCGAAGTATCCGGAACTTAAGCTCCTCGACAACAATTTCATTGTCACGAACTGGAACCCCGTCGACGCACAGAAGGCTGTTTCCGGTCTGATTGCGAAGTACCCAAAGATTGATGGTGTTGCAACCGATTACGGCGTGACCGCGCTTGCCACCGTCAAGGCGTTCGAACAGGCGCACCTGCCGGTTCCCGCCATTGCGACCAATGCAAGTAACAACGAGTTGAACTGCAAGTTCCTCGACATGAAGAAGGCCGGCAAGGCGTTTCCATACTTCTCTCTCGATGGAACAACCTCGGTCATCCGGTTCGCGGGCCGTCGCGGCGTCGCCGATTTTCAGGGAACGAAGAACAACGAGCCGCTGGCGGCATTCCCGGTCCCGTATGCAGACAGCGTGAAAGGCATGGACCCGAAATGTGACCCCACCGCACCGCCTGATGCTGACTTTTCGTCCGCGCTCTCGGCCGAGAAACTGAAAGCGGTATTTCAGCAGTAGTCCAATTCGAGCGAATTCAATGCCGAGCCGAACCCGTTGGCTGCGCTCGGAACCGTTCGCTCCTTCTGACAGTTCGGTTCTACAAGTTCCGAATGTACGAAACATCGCGAGTTTGAGTCACTACGACCGAGTTCGCGATTCGAAAAACTGGAGGCAAGCATGACTGACTACATCATCATCGGGGCAGGCTCCGCCGGCGCCGTTCTTGCGCATCGACTGAGCGCGGACCCCAGCGTCAACGTTACTCTGCTCGAAGCGGGCGGCTGGGACAAGAGCCCCTTCATTCACATGCCGGCAGGCTATTTCCGGCTTATGCAGACGGGTCAGTTGGATTGGGGATATCACACGGTTGCTCAGAAGCACATGAACAACCGGGAGATGTTCATTCCTCGCGCCCGCAGCATCGGCGGTTGTACGACGGTCAACGGCATGATTTACACGCGTGGTGACCACACCGACTACGACCATTGGCGCGACCTCGGAAACGAGGGCTGGGGCTACGACGACATTCTCCCGTACTTCAAGAAATCCGAAACCTGGTCGGGAGGAGAGACTGAAGTCCACGGCGGCAGCGGTCCTCTGAAAACCAGCCGATTTGGTATCCACAATCCGATTGCGCTTGCATTTGTTGAGGCAGGTAAGCAGGCCGGGTACAAGTACAACGACGACTTGAATGGCGGCAGCCAAGAGGGCTTCGGTCCTTGCGACAGCACGCTCGCCGACGGCGTTCGCTCGAGCGTGGGGCGTTGCTATATCGCGCCTATTCGCGACCGGAAGAATCTGACGGTCATTACGGATGCGATGGCCTCTCGAATTCTCTTCGATGGCGACCGCGCCGTAGGTGTCGAGTATGTCGCAGGTAGAAAATCAAAGAAGGTATACGCTTCGCAGGAGGTAATCCTGTGCGGAGGCGCTTTCAATTCGCCTCACCTTCTGCAGATTTCTGGTGTTGGCGACCCAGAGCATCTTCAATCGATTGGCGTGCAAGCGGTTCACAAGCTCCCGGGTGTCGGGAAGAATCTCCAGGACCATGTGGGCTGCGGACTGAAGCAACGAATCACTCAACCGCTTTCGCTACTCAAGCACCTGAACATCCTGAACTCTGCATCGGCGGTCGCCAAGTACATGGCCACCAAGACGGGTCCGGCTTCCTATCATGGCGTTGAGGCGCTCGCTTTCGTGAAAAGCCGCCCCGACGTCATTGCTCCGGACATTCAGTTCCATCTGAACATGGTGATGTATGAAGACCACGGCCGCAAAATCTTCCACGAAGAAGGCGTGATGCCGTACTTCAACATCTCGCGCCCCCAGAGTCGCGGGACGGTGATGGCTCGGTCTTCTGACCCGACAGCGCTGCCGGAAATCGACCCGAACTTCTTTTCCGTGCCGGACGACATTCGTGTCATGCGCGATGGTTTGCGTATTGCGCGCGAATTGATAGCGCAGAAGGCTTTCGACCCCTATCGCGGAGAGGAGTTCGGACCGGGTAAGGAAGTTACATCGGATGCGGACCTGGACGAATACCTGAAGAACAAGAGCGAGAGCGTGTATCACCCCGTGGGGACTTGCAAGATGGGTTCCGACGATGAGGCAGTGGTCGACGCGCGCTTGCGGGTGCGTGGCCTTCGTGGCTTGCGCGTGGTCGACGCATCCATTATGCCGACACTCACGAGCGGGAACACGAACGCTCCGACCATCATGATTGCGGAGAAAGCCGCTGACATGATTCTCTACGACGCTACCGCAGGAAGTGCCGTCAGCCGCGCCGACCATCAGGTGGAACAACTCGGAATTTAAGGCAGCGTCAAGGCGGCTCTGCACACTTCCGGAGCCGTCTTGATTCGTGTTGCGCTTCAATCAATGTCACAGGGAAGAATGATGACTTCTTCAATCGCAGCTTTTGATATCTCGTCCAGTCTCTCTGAAGCCACGAAGGGCTTCTTGGGACGGAAACATCGGCTATTCATTGGCGGAGAGTGGGTCACAGCGTCTTCTGGCGCAAGTCGTGATGTCGTCGACCCGGCCACGGGAGCCACGATTTCGACGATGGCCAATGGCGATGCAAAAGACGTTGACCTCGCAGTCAAGGCGGCACGCGAGGCTTTCGAGAACGGACCGTGGCGCTCGATGCCGAGCAGCGAGCGAGCAAAAATTATTTGGAAGATTGGCGCACTCATCGACGAGCACGCAGAAGAACTGGCTCAGCTGGAAGTGCTCGACGAAGGCTCGCCTTACAACGTGGTGAAGAACTTCTACGTGCGCCTGGGTGCGGAGCATTTCCGATACTACTCGGGCTGGGCGACCAAAATCACCGGCACCACGGTCCCGGTCAACATGCCGGGCGAATGGCACGCATACACAGTCCGCGAGCCAATCGGTGTCGTTGGTCAAATCATCCCGTGGAACGTGCCGCTTTTGATGGCAGCATGGAAGTTGGCGCCGGCTCTTGCGGCGGGTTGCACCATCGTGCTCAAGCCGGCCGAGGACACGCCTCTGACCGCGCTGCGCATCGCAGAGCTCTGCCAACAGGCCGGGCTGCCGCCGGGAGTGCTCAACGTCGTAACCGGTGACGGCACGGCAGGTGCCGCGTTGGTCGAGCATCCAGACGTCGACAAGGTCGCGTTCACCGGCAGCACGGAAACGGGCAAGGCGATTGTACGTTCCTCTGCAGGCAATCTGAAACGCGTCACGCTCGAACTTGGTGGCAAAAGTCCGGTTTTCGTCTTTCCTGACGCCGACCTCAAGCGTGCCATTCCGGGTGTCGCGGAGGCAGTGCTGCTCAACACCGGACAGGCATGCACGGCTGGCTCGCGCCTCTATATTCACGAGGATATCTATGACAAGGTGGTGGCAGGGGTGTCGGAGTACGCCGAGTCGCTCAAACTCGGCCATGGCCTAGACCCCGACACAAACCTCGGGCCCCTCATCTCTGACCGTCAGCTCTCGCGCGTATCGAGACTACTGCAAGCTGGTGTTGATGAAGGTGCAAAGGTTTATTCCGGCGGCGGAAAGCTCGAAAGCAGCGGTTTCTTCATCCGGCCCACCGTGCTGACAAACGTCAAGCCGGGCATGACCGTTTATCAGCAAGAAATCTTCGGGCCAGTTATCTCGGCAATGAAGATGGACAGCGACAATTTGGACGCACTCGTGCGCGAAGCCAATAACACGACTTATGGCCTTGCAGCGAGCGTTTGGACACAGAACGTCAGCTTGGCTCACAAGTTGGCGTCGCGAATTCGCGCCGGCGTGGTCTGGGTCAACAACCACAACCAGACGGACGCTGCACTTCCTTTTGGTGGCTTCAAGCAGTCGGGATGGGGAAGGGAGATGGGCTTGAACGGAATCGAAGCTTACACCGAGCTGAAGTCCGTCGGCGTCTACCTCGGTTAGCAATGACGCGCTCCACTCCTCTGATGCTCGGCGCCCGCGTCTCAATGCGCATGGCCTCGGAGGAGGTTCCACCCTTGATGTGGTCAACTGTGAACGGAGACTCGAAGCATGGAGGGTTTGCGCGACAAGACGATTGTTATCACGGGCGGCGCCGGAGGCATCGGCCTTGCCACTGTACGGTGTTTGGCGGACTCGGGTAGCCAGGTAGTTATGGCGGACCTGGTATCGAGCGATGGCGAGCGATTGGCAACTGAGGTGGATGCTGGTCGTGGGTTGGTGCATTTCGTGCCTATCGACGTGACGAGTGCGGAGTCGTTGTCGCAGATTGCGGAGGACGTGGTGCGCCGCTTCGGCGGTGTCGACGGCGTGGTGGCTAACGCAGGCATCGCTGTCATGTCAGAAGCTCTTGCCTACACCGAGGCGTCATGGCGCCAGACAATGTCCATCAACCTCGACGGCGCGTTCTTTACCGCGCAATCGTTCGCGCGTCACATGCGTGAGCGCGGGGGTAGCATCGTCCTGATTTCCTCCATCGTGGCTCGCACGGTTGTGCGCCCCGAGAAGTGCGCAGCATACGGGGCGACAAAAGCTGCCGTTGAGCATCTCGCCGCCTTGCTTGGCGTTGAATGGGCCAATGACGGAATTCGTGTGAATGCGGTTGGTCCGGGCCGCACGGAAACCCCGATGATTGAACGTATCGCGAACGAAGCACCAGAGATGGTCGCAACATGGATGGAACAGGTGCCTATTGGCCGTCTAATTAGGCCCGAGGAAGTGGCAAACGCGGTGGCCTTTTTTCTTTCGGATTTATCCAGCGGCTGCAACGGCACGACATTGATGGTCGACGGCGGCTACGAGAAAGCTTGAGGTTGAGCCACTATGCTTGTTGGGTGCCGTACTCCTGCGGCACTTTTAAGGCATCCATAGCCGCATGGATGCCTTTTTTTAGTTTGCCACCACCTGTGGTGACTACACTCCTCACGCGACATCCAACTGCGTGAGTGTTACGCGGCTCTTCGCTTCACAAGCGTGTTCGGCGCTATGCCATACGTTTTCTTGAACGCACGGCTGAAGTGAGAAAAGTCGCTGAAACCGCATGCGATTGCGACATCTGCAATGTGCTGGGAACGGCCCTCAGTCAGCGATGCGTGGCTCGCCTCCAATCGCTTTTGCCACAGCCAACGCGCGGCAGTCGTTCCGTGCGCAGCAAAGATTCGATTGAGCGTGCGTCGAGATACGCCTATCGCCTTTGAAACTTGTTCGACGTCAAGCTCCGAGTCACCAAGATTCGCTTCGATGTAGTTCTTCGCGCGCTGCAACACGTCTCCGTGCCGCTCCAGCGCACCTTTGGCGCCATTGAACTCTGTTTCCACGGAAGCCGCGAAGATGTCGATGACCGAGGCGGCGAGCTTCGAAGCGGCACATGGTTGAAGGTCTGCGTCGATGTCGGCTGCGCCGCGGATGACAGCACCTGCCAACGCTCCCATGGTTGATTGACCGTTCAGTGCGATGGCGGTCAAACGCTCAGCGTCGGATAGCCGGCAGAGCATCTGCTTGCGCGGAATCTTGAGCAAGATGATTCGGTAGTCTGACGAAAAGCTGTATTTGAACGCCCGGGCGGTGTCATATAGAACGATGTCGCCGACATTTTGTACTGTCTGACGGCCGCTTTGCTCGAGTGACGCCGTGCCCTGAATTAGTAGGCTGGCAAGGAACTCATCGCTCGGGGTGCGGCTGAGGTCACTCGACGTTCTTACATAGTCCAGGCCTGGCGCCGCGATATCGCCGACGCCAATGTTTCCGAGCGGTTTCTGAGTGACTCGCGCCCGGAAAACCTCTTGACCGTCTCGGTAGGAAGGGAGGTCGACGTGGCAGTAGAGGCGACAGATGACGTCGTGATAGTAAGCCAGCCTCTCGCGGGCCATCACAGCTGATGTATCGAACTGTTCAATCATACGTGGCGAAAGGATGAAATTCGGTCAGGGCGGGCGCGGGACGCAGCGCAACTTGTACATATACAAAGTAAATTGAAATGATTGAATTTGAAATGCGAACAAACCCGCACCCATTTCCGGTTTGAAACCAGCACTTAATCTGAAACGCCCGCCCCGCATAGGGCGCGATACCCAGCCGAAGGGATGGCACATGCGAAGAATGTAGGTTGTCCCCGCGCGCCTCCGTTGCCTTGCTTCGAGGCCTTCGCCGTGGCGCGTGCGGTCCAGTAAATCTGTCGTGCTGAGTCGCGAAGGGCAAAGGCCGGTCTCCTATATTCGTCGAAAAGAGGGAGACGACGCACTACCGCAGGGTCGACTCCGGAAGACGAAGCGTCCCGTGGAACCACTTTCAAGGTTGTCACGCGTGAATGCGCGGGCCGCATCCCGAGGGATGGAAACGGCGCCCTGCACATCCCTGACAGTTTGTGCTCGCTGGTTACAAGCCCTCGATTGAAAGGGACAACCAGACAACACGTCGTTGCCCGAGCGAGAAGCACGTGGAAAGAGTGTGTAGGCCTAACTACGAAAACAGCTTTGTTTCAAGGCAACTGCTTTTAGGAGACGCGCATGGAAGGCGCACGATTCACGCAGGAACAACGTCTTACTCGGCTCGAAGACATCGAGGCCATCAAGTATTTGAAGGCGCAATACGCCGAGCATCCTGATAACGGATACGACCCCGAAGGCGTAGCGTCGCTCTTTGTGGATGATGTTCTCTGGCTCATCAAAGGCGTGGGCGGGGAGATTGGGTAAAGAACCCTTTTATTGAAGAAAGCTGGTGATTGATTGGCCGAGTCAAGGCGAAAGCCACGCCCGATAGTAGGCGCGGAACAGGCGCCGAGACAATGCCGACCCGCGCCGTGGAGGGGGTCGGCATATTCGACAGACGCAATAGAGGAAGAGTTATGAGCCCACTACTTGAAAGCTACACGATGGGTGGTATTGAGCTGGCAAACCGGGTGGTAATGGCGCCGATGACTCGCTGCCGGGCAAAAACAACAATCCCCGATGCGCAGACCGGACTCTATTACCGGCAGCGGGCCGGCGCTGGACTCATTATCAGCGAAGGAACTCAAATTTCGGCAGAAGGTACAGGCTACCTTTATACACCTGGCATCTACACGACTGAGCAAATTCGTGGCTGGGCGCAGGTGACCAAGGCCGTTCACGAGGAGGGCGGGAAGATGTTCGCTCAACTCTGGCATGTTGGCCGGATGTCGCACATCAGCCTGCAAGAGGGCCGCCCTCCCGTATCCTCCGTAGCCGTCGCTGCGCAGAACAGCAACTGTTATGCGTATGACGAGAACGGTGAGCCCGGTCCCGTACCGGCGAGCCAGCCACGTGCTCTCGCGACCGAGGAGGTGGCGCGGATTACGGCAGACTTCGTTACAGCCGGCGAGCAAGCCATCAAGGCAGGATTTGATGGAATCGAGATTCACGGTGCGAACGGATACATCTTCGACCAATTCGCGAATGGCGCCCTGAATACGCGAACCGACCAATATGGCGGAAGCACGACGAATCGTCTTCGGTTCACGCTCGAGACGGTGGACGCCCTCGCATCGAGGATTGGCAGTCGTCAAGTAGGCATCCGGCTGTCCCCGTTCGGAAGGCTGTACGACATGCAGCCGTTCGATGACGAGGAAAACACCTGGCTGACGCTCGCTCGGGAACTGAGCACCCGCAACCTCGCATATGTGCATCTGAGCGACCAAACGGCGTTCACGAGCCTAGGAATCGACCGAGAGTTTCTGGGAAATTTTCGCGACGCATACACCGGCACCCTTATTTTGACGGGCGCCCTCGACCAGGACGCGGGTGAGGAACTGATTGAGCTTGGGTTGACGGACCTTGCGGGTTACGGGCGTCCTTTCGTGTCAAACCCGGACCTCGTAGAGCGTTTCCGCAACGGATGGCCGCTGAGTCCCATCGATATGCCGACTCTATATACCGGTGGTGAGAAGGGTTACGCAGATTACCCCTCCTACACGGAGCAAGTTGAATCTACGTCCGTCGAGTCGAATTGACGGCGCGAACATAGCGACCCTTCCGCGGCAGAATTCGAGAAAGATTAGACGCCGGGCGAGTAAGTCAGTGGTCGCTCCAGTTCATCTAGGAAGGGCAGGAGACAATTATGGAAAGAAAGATTGCGTTGCAGGTAGACCACGTGACAAAGGTCTTCCCTGGTGTAAAAGCGCTCGATGATGTGACCTTCAAGGTCGCCGTCGGTGAAGTGCACGGTCTCGTTGGCGAGAACGGTGCCGGCAAGTCGACGCTCATGGCGGTCGCGTCCGGTGCACTCGTGCCGGAGCAAGGTCGTGTTGTCATCAATGGCGTCGAAACTGTTGGCGACACGGAAAAAGCGCGTGCTCTCGGACTGGCCATCGTGCGTCAGGAGCCGGCACTCATGCCCGACCTGACGGTCGCAGAGAATCTCTATCTTGGAGTTTCCGAGGCCGAACGCCCCTCCTTAATGCGCGCCGCTTCATGGGCGCAACGCCTGCTTGAACAGTGGAGCGATGATGTCGCCATCGACGCCTCCGAGCGAGTCCTTAGTCTCAATCCCGAGCAGCGATTCATCGTGGAAATCGTCAAAGCTCTGGCAACCAAGCCGAAGGTCCTCGTGCTAGACGAGCCGACCGAGCATCTGCTGGCCGAGGATGTCGAGCGACTCTTCCAGCGCATTCGCAAGGTCACGTCTGGTGGGTGCGCGGTCGTATACATCTCGCACCGGATTCGAGAGGTGCAGCAAATCGCAGATAGATTGACGGTTCTTCGCGATGGTCAGGGCCAAGGAACCTACGACGCCTCGAATCTCACGGAACAACAGATTGTTGAACTCATCGTGGGCGGAGCGCTCGACCGCGAATTTCCGCCGAAGGCGACTGCCGGACGGGCCGATATCGTGCTCGATGTTGCCGAGCTGAGGGGCCATGGGTTCTCCGATGTGTCTCTTCAAGTCAAGAAGGGAGAGATTGTAGGCCTCGCAGGGATTGACGGTAACGGTCAGCGGGAATTCATGCGCGCTCTTGCTGGACTTAACCGCTGCAAAGGCGATGTTGCCGTCAATGGCAAGAGCGCCTCTCTGCGTCAGTCGCAGGCAGCGACACGCAGTGACATTCGCTACCTCCCCGGCGACCGCCATCGCGAAGGTATCTTCGGCGACCTTTCGGTTCGCGAAAATTTCTCTGTCCGTAGCCTGTCCTTCGATACGGTGCGCGGCCTTGTTCGTCCAAAGAGCGAGAGACGTCGTGCGCAGGACGCTGTCACGAGCTTCGCTGTCAAAACTCCGACTATCGAAACACCAATCCGCTCGCTTTCCGGAGGCAATCAGCAAAAGCTCGTTCTTGCGAGTGTGCTCGCGAGTAAGCCGAAGGTGCTACTCGTTGACGAACCCACTCAGGGCGTCGACATCGGAGCCCGGATGGAAATCTATAAGGTTCTTCGGCTTGCCGCGGCAGCAGGGACCGCCGTCATCGTGGTGTCGTCAGATGCACAGGAAGTCGCGGGGCTATGCGACCGGGTCTTGATTTTCTCGCGCGGTCACATCGTCAAGGAACTTCACGCTGACGAAGTAAGCGAGAGCAACATCACTTCCGCGGTCCTAACGGCAACAACGGAGCGCGAGCGCGGTTCAGCGAGCATTTCTCCGTTCTGGAAATGGGCGGCGGGCGACTGGGCACCTCTGGTCATGCTCGCGCTTGTAATTTGTGCGCTGGGCTTATATGCGGCACAGGTCAACGACAGTTATCTTTCGGCGCGCAATCTCAGTGGGATGCTCGCATTGGTCGCCACGCTTGCCATCGTGTCCTATGGGCAACAGGCCCTTATGCTAGTGGGCGGCATTGACCTGTCCGTCGGTCCGTTAATGGGCTTGATGGTCGTCATCCAGTCATTCTTTCTGAACGACGGTGCGACCTTTGGTCATCAGTTCGCTGGTTGGGTGATTGTTTTCGGTGTCGCTCTAGCGGTCGGTGTTCTCAATTGGCTGCTTGTGGACCCGTTCCGCTTGCATCCGATGGTGGCGACGCTCGCGACCTACATGGCGCTTCAGGCGGTGTCGCTGCTGCTTCGACCTATTCCAGGCGGACTCATTTCTGACTCCGTTGTCGACGGCATCGGTCTTCAGCTTGGTTTCGTTCCGATTATTGCAATCGCCGCGGCCATAGTAGCCGTTGCGTTGGAATTCGGCCTCTTCCGAACGAAGCTTGGTTTGTCTTTCCGAGGCGTCGGTTCGCGGGCCGAAGCGGCGAGGATGGCGGGGGTTCGGCCGCACCTCACCTTGCTCAGCGCGTATGTCGGCTGTTCGCTGCTTGCTGGCGTCGCCGCTATACCAATGATGGCGCAAGTCGGCTCTGGCGACCCAAGCGCGGGAGTCAACTACACGCTCGCAAGCGTCGCAGCCGTCGTGATTGGCGGTGCAAGCCTCTTTGGCGGACGAGGTTCTTTCGTGGGAACTCTCCTCGGGGCGCTGCTTATCACCCAGGTCAATGTTGTGACCTCGTTCCTTGACCTCGGCGATTCCTGGCAATCGTATTTGCTCGGCGGGATGATTCTCGCGTCGGTGGCCCTTTATTCAAAGAGCAGAGAAATGGCGGTGGCGAAATGAGACAAGTACCGACACGAAATCAGGCGGAAGCAGTTCAGCGTCTTCCTCACCCGGCGAGCCCGCTGCCGGGCCCTCGGAAACTGCCTGCAGTGGGGGAGTTCTCCTGGATTTGGATTGGTCTGGTCCTCCTGTTCGCGATAAGCGCGCTTGTCGCTCCCGGAACCATGACCCGCGGGTCAATCCTCGCGATGCTTCCGTTCGCGGGCATCCTGGCGATTGTTGCGACGGGACAGACGCTGGTCATTCAACAGCGGGGCCTCGACATGTCGGCGGTGGGTATGGTTTCCCTCGCAGGCGTCCTGATGGCAAGGACAGGCTTTGGATTTGATTCCATGATTCTCGCCGCGGTCTTCACGGTCGCTGTGGGCGCATTCGTTGGCCTGGTTAATGGTGCCCTCGTGTCGCGCGTAGCAATCACGCCCCTCGTCGCCACCCTCGCAGTGAACGCTTTGCTGATTGGTGTTGTACGTTCGCTGACTGGCAACGTGCCTGTCAACGTGCCGCCAATCATGCAAACCATTTCACACGCTCAGTATCTTGGACTTCCAGCGAACGTCCTGTTTGCGGTTGTCTTTGTGGTTGCAGCTTGGATTATTACGCGGAAGACGTCGATTGGCAGGCGCTTTGTTGCAGTCGGGGTGAATCCGCGCGCAGCGGAAGCCGCGGGAGTCCGGGTCCTCAAGTACCAGATTGGCGCATATGTTGCGTCAGCAGTGTGCTTTTCTGCTGCTGGGATGCTGCTTGCGGGTTTCATTGGCAGCGCTTCTGCGTCCTCGGGGAACGACTACCTCATGCCGGCAATCGCGGCGGTCGTCGTCGGAGGAACCCCGTTCACCGGCGGCAAGGGTAGTGTTGTTGCCAGTGCGGTTGCGGCGCTCTTCATGGCGCAACTTGGACAGATGGTGCTTGCTCTTGGCGCTGGGACGTCTGTTCAGCTCCTGGTCCAGGCTTGCGCGATTCTTCTTGCGACAACGGTTCGCTACCTGCCTTCCGCTCTGAAAACGCTCCGAAGCATGAAGCGCTAGCAGGGCCAAAGAGTAAGTCCCCATATCTGGCCGACGCCAGTATGGGGCGTTTCAGCAAGTCGTTGGTGTAGTTCAAGCACATTGCATCGACCCCGAAAGAGGGCGGAACGCAATATCGGAGACTTTTTCAAAAAGTAAGGATAACGAAATGATTAAAGGAATCATGCTGGCGGCTGCCCTCTCTGGGGCGGCCTGTGGCGCGAATGCTCAAAGCACTGTCACCCTGTATGGTCGCATTGCATCAGGACTTGACTTTGTCACGAACGTCGCTACGGCGGATGGTCAGTCAAAGAACAATTACCGTTTTGGCAGCAACCAGTACGGCATCAGTTGGTGGGGACTCAAAGGCGATGAAGACTTAGGCGGCGGGTATCACGCGGTCTTCAATCTGGAGAGCATGTTTACGGCGGGCACTGGTTCGCTTCCAGATTCTAGTTTGTTCAACCGGTATGCCTACGTCGGCGTTGCCAATGAGAAGTACGGTTCGTTGTGGGCCGGACGCGTCATGAGTCTTACTGACGAAACGGGTTACTACCTCGACCCGTTTGGCGAACAGGCCACCGGCATCGCGAACTTCGCGAAGGGAAGGGCGTGGGGCTCCCGCGCCAATACGCTTACCTACAACTCACCGAAGCTGGCAGGCTTTTCGTTCCGTGTGCAGAACGGCTTCGGAAATCAGGCCGGTAACTTCCGTGGGGCCCGTCAGTTCAGCGTTAGCGCCAACTACTCGCTTAACGGCTTCAACGGTTACGGCGTATATGAAGAGATTCGCGATGCGAATGGCAAGTTTTCGAGCCTGTACAGCGCCTCGCGCGAGTACATGATTGGTGCCACTTATCAGTTGAGCGCATTGAAGTTCTACACCGGTTACCAGCAACTGGTGTCCTCCGGGCAGGACACGGTCACGGATGCGACGAACCCGTTCGGAGCAACCCGGAATCAGCAGGAGTGGTTCGGTGCCACGTATCAAGTTAATGCGGCGCTCGCTTTCCAAGCCGCCTGGTTCCACGGAAACGTCAACCACGGTGGTGGCGGGGGCAATTTGGGGGTGATTGGAACGACTTATAACTTGTCCAAGCGGACCTTCGTCTACGCAACTTTCGGGGCGATGTTCAACGGCGGTAACGCCAACTTTCCGGTCGAGACTGCCGATTCGCTCCCGCTGCCAGGTCATCACCAGCAGGGCGGTTACTTCGGCATGATGCATTACTTCTAAAATTGCCCACGGTTGATGGTCAGGGTTAACCCGAACTTCAAGATGGCGATTCCTACTCTTCGGCGGCTCGACCGCCGCAGAGTAGTAAAAACCCCCATTATATATATGCGAATGTACGCGTTAATATTTAATCAAGAAGTGCGAACTGGCCTTGGTGCGGTTGCCTTCCAAACATGACGGAGGCCGGACGCAACTGGCAACGCCCCTCATCCGGGGCGGCTCCGTTTGGAAAATCACTGGACTGGAGTCCCTGATGACAACCCCGACCTCGGCTCGAACGGTTTCCGCCTCGACGAGTCCCTCCGCGATAGATTCGGCAGATGACCGGCTTTTCCGCAAGGTGAGCCTGCGTATCATCCCATTCCTGTTCCTGTGCTATGTCGTTGCGATTTTGGACCGGAACAACATCGGTTTCGCGCAACTGCAGATGAAGCACGACCTATCGTTGACAGACGCGATGTACAGCTTGGGCGCCGTGTTCTTCTTCTGCGGGTATGTCCTGTTTGAGGTCCCGAGCAACATGCTTCTGCATCGATTCGGAGCGAGGAAGACTTTCGCGCGAATCATGCTGCTGTGGGGTGGCGTGTCAGTCCTCATGGTTTTTGTTTCAAGCACGGCTCAGTTTTACATCCTGCGATTCCTCTTGGGTGTGTTCGAAGCGGGCTTCTTCCCTGGCATTGTCTTCTACCTCACCTTCTGGTTCCCGGCACGTCGTCGCGCAGGGGCCCTGTCAGTTTTCTATGCCGGCGTGGCCGTTGCGGGTGTGCTCGGTGGCCTCGTTTCGGGTTGGATTATGCGGGGAATGGACGGTGCTCTCGGCGTTCACGGCTGGCAATGGATGCTCGCGATTGAAGGCGCGCCGGCTGTCATCCTCGGCGTCGTCGCATTCTTCTATCTCAAGGACAATCCGGCTGCCGCTTCCTGGCTTTCGGTCGGTGAGAAGCGCCGTCTGCAGGACACGCTCGCAGCAGACGGCAAGCCGAGCGAACACAGCCACTCTCTGTTGGCTGCCTTGAGCAACCCGCACGTCTATGTGTTCGCTTTCGTGTACTTCTGCCTGACCTCCGCCATTCTGCTGTTGCTGTTTTGGATGCCCACGATGATTAAGGACTTCGGGGTTCAAGACATCGTGCAAATCAGTCTGTATTCGGCCATTCCGAACGCTATCGGCGCGGTGGGCGTTATTGTCATCGCGCGCAATTCGGACCGCCGCAATGAGCGAAAGTGGCATTTCGTTCTGTGTGCCATCGGCGCTGCCATCGCGCTCACGCTTCTTACGACCCACAACCTGTCGTTTAGCGTCTCGATGGGTCTTCTGACGGCTGCCGCAGTTTTTGTGTACGCGGCACACCCCATCTTCTGGTCGGTACCCGCTACGTTCTTCCGGGGTCCCAACGCGGCGGCGAGTATTGCCTTGGTGAGCAGCATTGGCGTCTCGAGCGGAACGATTACGCCATATCTCATCGGGCTGATTAAGACGTACACCGGCAGCATGAGCAACGCGTTCTATTTCATCGCCGTGTTGTTAGTGTTTGCCTGCGCAGCCATGGCGTATGCGTTGCGGTTCGAGGGTAAGCGGCGAACTGCAGCTAACTGATAGCAACGAGTTCATACGAAACGGGCGCCCACACATGGGCGCCCGTTTTCGTCTGCGGAGCATCGCGCAACGCTATTGCTGCGTTACTCGCTGCGCGGATTGCTCTGATTCTGTTGCGATTTGATTTTTCGCTCAGCTGCTTGAATGTTGTCGGGATAATGGACCCAGTCTTGCGGCGAATATCCGACGCGATGCAGTGCTTCCAGTTCCGCCTTGACTTCGCTTCTTGTGAGCGGCTTGGCCGGCTCCGCTGCGAAAGCAGAAAATGTGACCACAGTGGCTGCTAGAGCTGCAGCAAGTTTGAGCACTTTCATCAATAACTCCGTGAGAACAGTGCGCAAACTAT
This sequence comes from Paraburkholderia phenoliruptrix, assembly GCF_047325075.1. Taxonomy (NCBI): domain Bacteria; kingdom Pseudomonadati; phylum Pseudomonadota; class Betaproteobacteria; order Burkholderiales; family Burkholderiaceae; genus Paraburkholderia; species Paraburkholderia phenoliruptrix. The sequence continues at coordinate 3,407,390 of NZ_CP168531.1, read as the reverse complement.
AAAACGTCGTGAGGTCAGTATAAACCCTTATACGGCGAAATCACTGTTTGATAGTCGTGAATAATCTTCTCCGGGGCGAGCCGACGAGACGGCCCGCCGCTACCAGGAGCCTTATTTGATTACGAGGCGATTGATTAAATACGCGGCAGCTCGCGTGGTCGTCTCCGACAGCGTACGAATGAAAGCACCGGTTGGCTCAAATGCCGTATGAGCTCGTGCGACGTCCTCGAACCAAAGGGAGACGAGCACCGTGGGCGGAACCGGCTCAGACCAGAGGCGCTCGCGGTTGGCACTGCGGATGGTCCAGTTGAATGACACTGTGGCGTCCGATTTACTGTCGCGATTTGCTGACGCGATAGCGTTCTCGAAACTGGCCCGGGGCTGGTCGCCTGCCAAAGCAGCAGCCACTATGACTTTGACCCCACTTGGTTCCTGTTCCAAGTCGTGCTCAACAACGCACAGGCTCCATCCACGGAGGAAGTTTGGCTCATCTTCGGGAATGTAGCGGCTGCCGACCGGCGACGCCTGAGCAACGCTCATCACTTCATCGCTTTCAAAGCAAAGCTCGACCACACCGTCAACGTTGAAACACCCGGCGTCATCGGACTTCGACCACAGCGTCTTGTCGACTCGATTCTGGGCGTAATCTGTGATTCCCTTCATGCAAAGGGCCAACTGAGCATGGCAACCAGACCAGTAGGCTCTGAAGTCGCTTGTCGACGTCCCCTCTTTGCGTGACAGCAAAGTCATTCGTTTAATCATCGCTCCTCCTGTAAAGCGGCTATGGGCTCCCGAAAGAGCGACAGCGTGGGGCCGAACTGGGAATTTTGACTGTCGAATCGCATGAGTTTCTCCGCTCTTCGCGCTGCAAATCCTACGTCGGGGTTGTCGCGTCTAGGGATTGTACCTACGCAAATTCATGCGCGTATGTTTAATTGTAGCGTATGATTTCCGTCATGGCCCAACTTATTTGGGATGACTTCGACGAGGCGCCATGATGGGCTGCCTCGATTTGGGAGACGGATGATGAAGCAGGAAACCGAATACAGCTGCGACGTGCTCGTGGTGGGCTCTGGATGCTCGGGAATGTCGGCCGCGATTACTGCCGCCTCGAGCGGACTAAAAGTGCTTGTTATCGAGAAGGAGCCTAAGTTCGGGGGCTCAACCGCGCGCTCTGGCGGATGGCTGTGGATTCCGAACACCGCGCTCGCGAAGGTGCAGGGCATTCATGAGCCTGAGGGCGCAGCGCGTACGTATTTGCAACATGAAGCAGGTAACAGCTTCGATGGCCCGCGAGTCGATGCCTTTATCAAGAACGGACCGGAGGCGGTCGATTTCTTCACGTCGAAGACCGCTGTTCGATTCGATATGCCTCTCGTGTTTCCCGACTACCACGCGGAGGCGCCTGGCGGAACCCAGGGCGGACGCTCGATGGTGACGCGGCCGTTCGACGGTCGTGAGCTTGGCGCTGCGATAAAAGACCTCGCGCCGGCGCTGCCTGAGTTGACGGTCTTCGGAATGATGCTGGGCTCCGGGAAGGAAATCGTTCACTTCATGCGGGTGACGAAGTCCATTAAGTCAGCGTGGTACGTCACGAAGCGGCTCTCGCGGCATTTCGCCGACGTCATGAAACACGGTCGCGGCATGACCTTGACCAACGGTAATGCCCTTGCTGGTCGACTCGCGAAGTCGCTCATGGACTTAAACGTTCCTTTGTGGCTAAACACGAAGGCGCTCAGTCTCATCAACGAAGACGGCCGTGTGACGGGCGCGCTTCTGGACCGGGAAGGCTCGAAGGTGCGCGTTATTGCCCGCCGTGCGGTGGTCCTGGCAAGTGGCGGCTTCCCTTATGACATTGAGCGTCGTAAGAAGCTTTTCCCGCATGCGCCGACGGGTAACGAGCACTTCTCGCCTTCGCCCACCGGCAACACCGGCGACGGCTTGCGGATGGCCGAGGCCGTCGGCGGACAAGTGGCGGACACACTGCCTAACGCAGCAGCATGGGTGCCCGTTTCCACTTTGACGCGCAAAGATGGTTCGACCGGCATCATGCCGCACTTCATCGACCGTGCTAAGCCGGGCGTAATCTCGGTACTGCGTGACGGTCGCCGGTTTACGAATGAAGGCAACTCCTATCACGATTTCGTTCAAGCGCTCGTTAAGGCCACGCCGAAAGGCGAGGAGATTACGGCTCATCTCATCTGTGACCACAAGACGCTTCGGACATACGGCTTGGGAAGTGCAGCTCCCTTCCCGATGCCTATCGGTCGTTACCTGAAAATCGGCTATCTGACCCGCGCTTCATCCATCGAGCAGCTCGCGGAAAAAATTGGGGTTAATGCGTTAAACCTCAGAGAAACTGTTCGAGGTTACAACTCTGAAGCTCGACTCGGCCGCGACCCAGTCTTTGGAAAGGGCAGCAAGGCTTACAACCGATATCAAGGGGACGCGCTTCATTCTCCGAATCCTTGTGTCGCTCCCATCGAGAAGGGACCGTTTTACGCCCTGAAGATTCGCATCGGCGATATCGGCACATTCGCTGGCCTCAAGACCGACGACTCTTGCCATGTACTGGACGAGAAAGGCGTACCAATTCGGGGGCTTTACGCCGTAGGGAACGATGCTTGCAGCATTATGGGCGGCAACTATCCAGGCGCCGGCATCACATTGGGCCCAGCGTTGACCTTTGGGTACATTGCGGGCAAAGCCATCTCGGTCGTCGAGACAGAAAACGATGGGGAAATCATCGCCGCTTCGCCAGCTAAGTTTGCTGTGGTATCGCAATAACGGTCGAACACAATTCTTTCTCCAAGGTGGGTATTGCCGCGGCGCCGTCGTACGCTACCGCGGCTTTTTTACGGACTCAAACCTAGGAAGTGTCACATGGTGAAGGCGCAGCGCGGTATCCATGCCATGGAAGTCGGCGGAGAGCTACTCAAGCAGTTGGCCGACGCAGGGCAACCTCTCTCAATGGCAGCGCTAAGCGCAGCGTCCGATTTGCCTTTGAATCAGGTGTTCACGTACATGGTAAGTCTGGTGCGAACCGGGCTAGCCAGAAGGGACCCCGTGACTCACCGTTATGAGCCGGGCCCGCTCGCGCTGAAGCTTGGTTTGCACGCACTGGCTCAGTTCTCACCGCTTCGAGAAACGTTTCGACGAGCAAATGAATTGGCGAAGGCCGCCGACCACGGTGCTTTCATCGCCATCTGGACGGACCAAGGGCCGACGGTCATTCGCTATCAGTGTCCCGATTCGTACATGCATACGGGCTTGCACGTTGGTGCGGTCATGTCCGTGGCGCATAGTAGTACCGGGCGCTTGTTCGCAGCATTGCTACCCCGGGAGCACGTGCAGGGGCTGCTGGACCGCGATGCTGCGAAGCGCGACGGGAGTTCAGGCATAGGCGAGGACGAACACCTTGAGTACATGCTGAACGATGTTCGTGAACGCCGCCTTTCTCGAACAATGGGTCTGCCGATTCCGGGCATCGACAGCATGAGCGCTCCAATATTCGGACCGGCATGGAACGTCGTATTAGCGGTAACTGTTTTTGGCCCGACCAATACAATAGACATCTCTTGGGACGGCGAGACAGCGCGCAGTCTGTTGTCACTAACCGAAGAATTGTCGGAGGCTAAGGACTTGAACGCTTCTCACGTCGCCCGAATGGATATCGGAAGTGTTCCGTCGAGGGGCGTTATCACGACCCCGTCCGATATGACTTGCAACTGACATGGCCTCCTCAAGCAACGTATTCTGGCGCATGCAGGCGAGCAGGGCTTCCAACGAAGACCTACATTCTTCCTTGCTGGCGCCTGATACTGGTGGCAGGTTCGCGGCCATGCGGTCGCGCAAGTGAGCCGCAAGTTGGAGCTATCTTACAAATATTTGAGGATGGAGGACGGAGTGAGAACGAAAAGGACAGCTGTCGTATTGATTGCTTCACTCTTCACCGCCGCGTCAATGGGCGCCTACGCGCAGGGCGGTTCGGGTAGTGCCTCGACAGTGCAAGGCAAGACCGCCACGAACAAAGCGGCGGACCGTGCTTTGCAGAAGCGAGTGAGAACCGCTCTCGCCAAGGACAAGCATGTTACGGTGTCGAATATCACGGTAAGAGCGCATGGAGGCGATGTCACGCTCCAAGGGAGCGTTCCAGCGCAGGACGAGCTGGAACGAGCCGCAGAAGTCGCGAAGGTCGTACCGGGTGTGAATTCGGTGAATAATGCGCTGACAATTCGAACCCCTGGCCAGTAGCAGCAGGCACGTCTTGCTGAGCCTCGCATCGTGGAAGAGGGGCCCGTTGGGCCCCTGTAATGGCACTTAAATCGCCAGAAAACCGCCGTCGACCGCCAAGGTAACGCCCGTCACATACTTCGACATGTCGGACGCCAGGAAGACTGTCGGGCCGACCAAGTCTTCGGTCTGCCCAACCCGTCCCATCGGAATACGGGACATGAAAGCGTCAAGGCGCTTGGGGTCCTCCCGAGTTGCAGCGGTCATAGGAGTTTCGATGACGCCCGGGGCGAGCGCGTTGACTCGGACGCCTTGCGCCGCGAGTTCAGCTGCAAGCGACTGAGTGAACATCTTGATGGCACCCTTTGACGGAGAATAGCCGAGGCTCCCGCCCTGTCCTGCATACGCTGCAATCGACGCGATGTTGATGATTACGCCCTTGCTCGCCTTGATTGCCGGCAAAAGCGCGTGCGTGACGTTGAACGTACCTTGCACGTTCACATCCATCACCTTCTTCCAATTTTTGGCCGCGTTCGGGCTAGCGGAATTCTCACGGATGATGATTCCAGCATTGTTGACCAGCAAGCTCACGTCACCAATCTCCTGCCGGACGCGCGCTGCAAGGGCATAGGCGGCTTCTGCATTCGTGACGTCAAGCGCATAAGCCCACGCCTTGCGGCCCTCTTCACGAATCAGCGAAGCCGTCTCCTCTACGTGCGCGAGATTGATATCACTGACGACGACGTCTGCGCCTGCTTGTGCCAGACCTGCCGCCAGCGCACGTCCGTTTCCTTGACCAGCGCCGGTAACGAACGCCAGTCGCCCTTCAAGAAGCGGCGGAACGATTGAACGGTTGAACGACATACCTTCTCCTTAGACGTTTGAGCTTAAAGCGGGCAAGCCCGTGGTAGACGTGACGGAGTATTGCACATAAACATATGCAATCTCATAGGTGTAATCACCCAAGCCAGTTTTGCGTGTGCGTTTTCCGCCGCACGCTTGACGCACCCGCTGTCGCTAGCCCGCGCGCTGCCCTGCAGAAACATTAGCTACATCACTGCGAGCGGCGCACCCGACCGTTCAGACGCTGCGGCCAGGGCAAAGCGCTAGGGATTTGCACCTATGCAAAACAGGTAGCAAATATCTAATTTCATGGCGTAGTATTCGCTCACGGGTTGCCGCTGAGTGCGAGCCGGATGTTGGAGACGAAACTGGCTGTCGTCCGTCTGCGGTGGCATGTTGAGCGACGCCCGCTTTCGTTTCAAAACAATCAGAGACGAAATTCCGCTGGTCTGTACTCCTATAAACGCTGCCACGCGGTCGCATGCAGCCGGAAGAAAACAGAACAACCGAACTTGAGTCCATACCAACAAATGCAGCACCTAGATTTATCTCAGGAGACTTTGATGTTGACGAAGAGAGTGTCGAAACACGCGTTGACGGCAGCCGCCGCGTTCCTGGCTGCGCCTTCATTCGCACAGTCGACTGTCACGTTGTATGGGATAGTCGACACATCGATTACCTACCAAAACAGTCAGACGACGCTCGGGTCGACAACGCCAGGAAAGTCAAACGTTCGCATGCAGTCCGGCGTGTGGAACGGCTCACGCTGGGGCCTTCGTGGTACAGAGGACTTTGGCGGAGGAACACAGGCTCTCTTCGTTCTGGAGTCCGGTTTCAATCTCGCCACCGGTGGACAGCAATTCACCAATGCGATGTTCGGACGGCAGTCGCGCATTGAGGTATCCAATAAGTCCTATGGTGCGTTGTCACTCGGTCGCCAATACAGCGCTTACTACACGATGCTTGCGCCGTGGGTCCCGGCGTATTACCAGACGGGCTACGGCTCACATCCCGGCGACCTCGATGGCTTGGACACCTACTATCGCGCCAATAACGCGATTGTTTACACGACACCTACCTTCTACGGTTTTACTGCGAGCGGTGAATTCGCGCCCGCCGGCATCCCGGGAAGTTTGAATCAAGGGTCTACGTGGAGCGCAGGCCTTCAGTACAAGGGCGGTTCCTTCGGCCTCGCCGCAGCCTTTTGGCGCATCAATAACTCCACCTCTGGGGGAGGCCCGTACGGAGTTGAGTCGGCTGTGAATTCCTCCGGGCAGCAAGGCGTGTCGGCCATCACAAATGGCTACAGTCAAGCTCAAGCGCAACAGCGCTTCGCCGTTGACGGCGGGTACATCTTCAATGACGCATGGGACATTTCGTTCGCGTACTCGAACGTGCAGTACATTCCCGGCATCAATTCGAAGTTCACTGATACGGCGGTTTGGAATACTGCAGGAAGCGTGCTCCATTACAAGCCGTCGCCCGCAGTCGACCTTGCGCTTGGCTACAGCTATACCTGGGCCTCGAAGGCGAACAACATCTCGGACCCGGCGAAATATCACCAGGTCATTCTGTCCCAATACTACGCTCTGTCTAAGCGCACGGGCCTTTACGCACTGGAGGGGTTTCAGCGAGCCTCTGGCAAGACGCTCGGCAACCCGGGTACGGGCTCCGTCATCAATGCCACGCCCGCAATTGGCGACAGTTTCCAAACGACACCCGGTGCGAGCGCCTCGCTGCTTGCAGTGAGCTTGGGCATCGTCAGCAAGTTCTGAACTAGCGAGCTTACAGGTGGACCGAGAGGTTCCCCTGTAATTCAGGGTATCAGGGTGGAGACATCATGAGTTCAATTCGTATCATCGCTGCGGCGCTCGTGTTTTTGGGCCTCAGTGCGACAGCTTCGTCAGTATCAGCGCAGGACGTCAAGATTGGTTTCAACGGTGACCTCTCTGCGTCACCCTCGGCGCAGAGCGGTCAGGCAGCTGTGCTCGGTATGCAAGCAGCGGTCGATGACATCAATGCAAGCGGTGGAGTGCTCGGAAGGAAGTTTGCACTCGTGCTGCGGGACGACTTGTCGCAGCCGCCGAAATCAATTCAGAACATGTCAGACCTCATCGACAATGAAGGGGTCGTTGCAGTGTTCGGTCCGACAAACTCGGGCAATGCGATGGCGTGGAAGCACATCGTCAACCAGAAGAAGATTCCGGTTCTCGATAACGTGTCGTCTGGCACGGACATCACGGCGCCTATGCCGGACATGGATAACTACATGTTCCGCGTATCGATGGTCGACCGCGAGCAAATCTCAGCGTTGATGGCGTATGTGAAAAAGAGTGCGGGTGCGTCTCCGAAGGTCGGCTTTATGGCAGAGACCACCGGGTACGGCCAAGGCGGGCTTCGCGACATGAAGGCCATCGCCGACATGCAAGGCGTGAAGCCAGTCGGCATCGAGCAGTTCGGCGTTGGCGACACTGATATGACTTCGCAACTCAACAAGCTGAAGGCGGCTGGGGTCGATACCGTGCTTATCTGGGCTCAGGGGACACCAATCGCCCAGGTGATGCGAAGCATGGAGAAAATCAACTACTATCCGCGAACGCTCAGTTCGTGGGCCGCGGACAACATCACGTTCTACGATGCCGCAGGTAAGACCTTGGCCGAGAAGCCGCTGTTTCTTCGAACGGTCAGTGAGAACCGCACACCTGCGCAGGACAAGTTGTTTGCTCGCATTGGCTCGCAACTGAAGGCTCCCAGTTCGTTCTCTTTTGCTCTCCACGGGTACGATTCGGTGCTGATTCTGGCACAAGCAATCAAGCAGGCGAACAGCACTGATGGTTCAGACATCCGAGTCGCGCTCGAAAACTTGAAGACCCCGGTTCAGGGGTTACTGAAAACTTACGTCAAACCGTACAGCAAGTTGAATCACGAGGCGCTCGTTGCAAAGGACCTCGTCTGGGTGCAATGGAAGGACGGAAAGCTGGTACCTCATTCTGATGCGGTGGTCTCTTCTTTGACTGCAGCGGATTTTAGGAACCAGAAACCGGCGGAGCCTACCGCGCTCAGCTTGGCTCCCGTTTCCACCAGCGGCGACATGACGGGCGCATTTCTGCAAGCACTTATCAGCGGCTTGGCCATCGGCGGTGCATATGCGCTAGTGGCGCTGGGGTTCAGCATCACGTTCACCACGACCAAGACGCTCAACTTCTCTCACGGTGAGTTTGTGTCGTCTGGCGCGTTCATCGGTATGAGCGCCATGCTACTCCTCTTGGGCAAGCCGATAACTGCCACGAGCTTCGGCGGTGCCGTTCCAGGGGCTACTGCGCAACTCTTGGCGCTGGTTGCTGCTTTGGTCGTGATGGGTGCACTTGGATGGCTGCTCTACGTCCTTGGTGTGCGACCGTTCGCAAGAAAGCCCGGAATGGCGTGGGTGATGAGCACCCTTGGGTTTGGCGTTGTCCTTGACAGTATCGGCCTTGCCATCTGGGGTCCGAAACCTGTCGTCGTTCCGTCTCCATTGGGCGATTCGGTCATCCAAATCCTCGGGGTGGGCGTGCGACCGCAGGAACTCTTGCTTCTCGCCGTAGCGGTTGTAGTCATGTTCGTGTTCGACGTGGTTATGCGCAAGACGATGGTCGGCAAGATGATGCGTGCAGTCGCTGCGAATGGAAGCGTTGCCAGTCTGATGGGCATCAATACGAACGCCGTGATGATTGGTGCGTTTGTGGTCAGCTCGGCTCTGGCCGGTCTCTCCGGATTCTTGATTGCTCCAATCGCTCAAGCCTCCTTGTTCATGGGCCTCACCATTGGACTCAAAGGCTTCTCGGGCGCAATGATTGGCGGCTTGAACAATCCGCGAGGTTGCGTCATTGGGGGGTTTGTGCTTGGCGTGCTTGAGTCCATGGTCAATCTCTGGCAGGCGCAATGGCGCGAGATTGCTGTCTTCGCTGTCGTCATCTTGGTCTTGGCGTTCAGGCCGACCGGTCTCTTTGGAAGCAAGCTGGTGGAGAAGGTATGAAACAGCTCTCTCATGTCATTTTAGTTTGCGCTATCTCGGCCGTTCTCATCGCCGGAGCGCTTATGGTCGGCAACGACTATTATTTGCACATCGCTTTCATGATGTGCGTCTACTACCTGTGCGGCGCGGGAATGAATGTGCTCGTGGGCTTTGCGGGTCAGAAGTCTCTTGGGCAAGCAGGGCTGTTTGGGGCGGGCGCATACGCTGCGGCGCTTCTTACGTCGCAAACGGCGATAAACCCGTGGCTCGCGATGGGGGCTGCTACGGTCATTGCAGGCATCTTTGGGGTTCTCATCGCGTTGCCGTCGCTTCGAGTGAAGGGGCCCTATCTGGCAATGGTCACTCTCGCTTTCGGAATCGTGGTCGAGCGTTTGGTGAGCGATTGGAATGAGGTATTTGGGGGAGCGCAAGGCATTTATGGCATTCGAAGCCCGCAGTGGGGCGGTCAACCGTTATCGCTGTCTCACTGGGTGTGCGTCGCCGTTGTCTTTTGCGCTCTTACGCATCTCTTGCTGCGCAATCTTCTGAGTGGACGATTTGGACGAGCATTTCTCTCGCTTCAGGCCGACGAGATAGCGTCTTCCTCCGTGGGTGTTCGGGTCTATCGAGCGAAAGTTATCGCATTTGTCATCGCTGCCATTACTTGTGGTTTGGCCGGCGCGATGGTTGCTCAACAGAACCAGTACATCAACTCTGACTTCGTTTCGTTTCAACTCTCGATTTTCATCCTCTTACTGGTGCTCTTCGGCGGAGCAGGTACGAAGCTCGGCCCGGTAGTCGGTGCGGTGACCCTTACGCTGCTGGACGCCTTGCTTGCACGCTGGCCCTCCGTCCAACACGTCCTATACGGCTTGTTGTTGCTGTTTGCGTTGTACGCAATGCCGAACGGAGTGGTAGGAACAATCTACAGTCGTCTGTTCCGTGCCAAAGGCGATGTTAAGAGTCAGAGGGTCGCTCGAGCAAGTGCGCAGGTGACGCCGTTCATGCGCAGCGGGCGTTCGGGAACAGGCGACCTTCTCACGGTCGAGAAGGTCTGCAAGGCGTACGGTGGGGTGAAGCCCGCTCAGGATGTCTCCTTCTCGCTAAAGCGCGGTCACATTCACGCACTCATCGGCCCCAACGGAGCGGGTAAGAGCACGATGATTAACATGGTCACGGGCATCGTTAAGCCAGACACCGGCTCCATTAAGTTCAATGGAAAGGACATTACAGCCAGCCCAGTACATGCAATCTGTTGGGCAGGCATGGGACGCACTTTTCAGAACTTGAGACTGTTTGCCGACCTTTCGGTCCTTGACAACGTGATGCTCGGGCGCCACAGCCGGATGAAGAACGGCATTCTCCAATCACTTGCGTCACTGCCCGGTGCACGCCGCGAGGAAGAAATCACTCGGCAACGCGCTTTGGAGTTGTTGGAGTTGGTCGAACTTGGCGAACTGGCAAGTCGACCGGCCGGAAGCCTCTCCTACGGGCTGCAGCGCCGTGTTGAACTTGCTCGCGCCCTCGCCACTGAGCCTCAGTTGCTTCTGCTCGACGAGCCGGCTGCGGGACTCAATCCGCAAGAGACCGCCGAGCTCGGCCAGTTGCTGCTGCGCATCGGAAAGTACGGAGTCACCATTTTAATGGTCGAACATCACATGGACCTAGTTATGTCGATTTCCGACCATGTCATTGTCCTCGACTACGGAGTGAAGATTGCGGAAGGCAAGCCTGCCGAAGTTCAGGCGAATCCGCGTGTTGTCGAAGCGTATCTCGGCGTCGACGAAGCTGCTGCAGCGTGAGGGGATTGACATGCTGAAATTAGATTCCGTGAAAGTATCCTACGGCGCCATCCACGCACTTAGGGGCGTCAGCCTTGAAGTGCGTGAAGGAGAAGTCGTCACCATCATCGGCGCCAACGGCGCAGGAAAGAGCAGCCTGCTGAAAAGCATCGCCGGACTTCAGTCAGTGTCGGCAGGGCGAGTGACTGTTGGCGGACGAGATTGCACGCAGCTCCCTCCCCACTTGAGACTAGGCCTGGGCATTGCTCTCTCGCCTGAGGGCCGAGGAGTCTTTCCGGACCAGACGGTCCGCGAGAACCTTCTTCTCGGCGCTTACTCGCGCAAGCAGTCAAAGGCCGAAACTGAAGCAGCAATTGAGCGCGAGTTTGAACGATTCCCGCGATTGCGCGAGCGCCAGAACCAGCTGTCTGGAACTCTTTCGGGAGGCGAGCAGCAGATGCTAGCAATCTCGCGCGCATTGATGAGTAAGCCGCGACTACTCCTTCTCGACGAGCCTTCGCTCGGTCTTGCGCCACTCGTTATACGAGACATCTTCGAAGCAATTCGCAGCCTCCGGAACGAGGGCATCACGATTTTGCTGGTTGAGCAGATGGCGAAACAGGCCCTTGGCGTGGCGGACCGCGCCTACGTGCTAGAGGTGGGTAGCATCACCCTTGAGGGGTCCGGGCGCGAATTGTTAAACGACCCGAAAGTGAAGGCGGCCTATCTGGGCACGCATTGATTCCTGTCACGAATGGGGCGCGCGGCGTCTCTCGATATCAAGGAGATTGAATGAGCAAGGTCAGGATGGGACTGCTGTACAAGAAGCCTGATTGGTCAACCGAAGACTTCCGAGCACATTGGCTCAATCGTCACGGACCGTTGGTCAGAAACGCTCCTGGCCTTAGCCAGTATTGGCAGAACCACGTTACGGACCGCACTCAGCGCGGGATTGATTTTGCGCGTGGGCCGTACGAGTTCGATGGATTTTCTCAACTGTGGGTTGCAGACCCCGAAGCTCCGTTCGGTCGCGACGACCTGCCAGCCAGAGTTTTAGCCGATGAGAACTACTTCATGGGCGGTCTTCACATCGTATCCGTTCACCAGACGACCGTCGTAGACGTTCCGGGCGATGACGTTCGCCGAAAGCTCAAAAAGCGGATGTCGCTCATTCGGCGGCGCCAAGGAATGTCGGAGCAGGATTTCCTGAAAGAATGGAAGGTTCACGCGGACTACGTAAAAACTATGCCGGCTGTATTGGGCTATCGACAAAATGCGATTGTCGAGCGCGAGGTAACGAAGGGCATCCCAAGCGGTTACGAAGACTTGCCAATCGATGGCATCGTCGAGTTCTGGTTCGAAAGCACGGACTCGTTGCAGAACGCCTTCGAGTCAGAGGCTGGGCTTAAGACCATGGAGCATGCAAACACGTTTTTGTCGGAAATCACGACCTTTCTTGTTGGAGAACACAGGATTGTCTGAACAGAGTGCGAGGGACCCGATTGGGCCCGGGCCTTTTTAATTACAGCGCTTACTGGTACATCATTCGGCCATCGATGACTCTTCGTAACGTGGGTAATCCGTGTAGCCGCGAGAATCGCCACCATACATGGTCGAACGGTCAACAGGCGCAAGAGGGGCGTTGTCGCGGAGTCGTTCCACAAGGTCGGGATTTGAGATGTATAGACGCCCGAACCCGATAAGGTCAACGATTCCGGATTCGAGGGCTTGCTCCGCCTCTGCCTTTTGGAACCCACCGGCGAGAATTAGCGTCCCTTGATATGCGACTCGAAATTTCTTTAAGAATCCGCGGTCGATTGCGGTTTGACCGAGTGTCAACTGGTCGCTAAGATGAACATAAGCCAGATTTCGAGCAGAGAGTTGTTGTGCGACTGTCAGCCAGGTGCCCTCTTCATCAGCGTACGGAGTCATGTCATGCAACCTTCCAAACGGGGAGATTCGGATGGCGGTCTTACTTGCGCCAATTGCCTCACTGACCGCGTCAACGGTTTCAAGGAGGAAACTCATTCGATTCTCGAGGGTCCCGCCGTATTCGTCACTACGACTGTTGAGACCGTCGTTTAGGAACTGCTCGAATAGATATCCATTTGCTCCGTGCAGCTCTATACCGTCGAAGCCGGCCGCCATGGCATTTTGCGCTGCTTGCACGAAGTCGCGGATAACTCTTCGAATCTCGTCCGTTGTGAGGGCCCGCGGAGGACTGACGGGGACCTTATTCGGGTTCCCGGTCGCATCATACCCAAACGCTGTGGCGCCAGCCGCGGCACGATTGACTGAGGAGACGGGGCTATTGCCGTTTTGCTGTAACGTCACGTGGGAAATTCGACCAACGTGCCAAAGCTGAATGAAGATGCGCCCGCCTTGCTGGTGGACAGCCTCGGTGACTCGTTTCCATCCCGCAATCTGCTCGGTCGTGTGGATTCCTGGAGTGAACAGATAACCGCGCCCTTCGACGGAAATCTGTGACCCCTCGGTAATGATGAGTCCAGCGCTTGCGCGCTGCTGATAGTAGAGAGCTGTCTGCTCGTCTGCAACCGAGTCTAGCGCGCGCGACCTTGTCATAGGCGCCATCACGACACGGTTGGGCAGTGGCAGGCCGGCTAAATCGTAGCCATCGAAAAGTTTGCTCATGGGTTTTATGCTAGTCAAAGTCGGGTGAGGTCGAGTCGTGCACGGAAGCACTATTTTTCGCGAATAAGCGTCTTTACGCGAACGTGACGGTCACGGATGACACGTCAGTGAGATGGGAAGTGAGCAAGAACTTCAGAAGCCAGTTCGTCCATAAGTTCGGCATACGGTCGCCGACTAATCTTTGGGTTGAGAGCGATGTGGTTGACACCCGCTTCCTGTGCGTCTTGCAAGAACTCCGCGAGGCTAGCGCTTCCAGAGCGCAAGCCACCTCGTGTTCGAATGAGTGGCTCATTCCGGTTTTCGACCAAGTCGAGAAAGCCCCCGACGCCGAGCGGTTTGAACCGCTCAGAGCCGCAGAATTCGGTTACCTCGGTATGCCACTGCCTGGCGTAAGCCGGCAATTGCTCGGGTACCGGTGAAGAACCGATGAAACCGTCCATGTTCTTCGCAATCCAGGCGAGGCTCTGTTGAGCACGGCCGACGGCGATAGCAGGTGTTCTGCCAAAGGGGGGCTTTGGAATTAAATCGTGGGCTCCCCATGAACTTCCGAACCGAGACGAAGCAAATCGCGGGAAGCTTTCCTCAAGAACGCTCTTGTACACAGTGAATGCATCGCGGAAGCGCTCGCCTCGGGTTTCAAAGTCGATTCCGAATAATGGGTATTCAGCGGGTCGGTCGCCAGACGACAGCCCAAGGACAACGCGGCCTCCGGACAACTGGTCAAGAGACGCTATTTGCTTTGCCAAAATGAGAGGCTCGCGCATCGGCAGAACAATTCCTGCGGTCCCCAACGCAATCTTGCTCGTGAAGGCGGCTAGGTATCCGATGTATGGCACGGGGTCGAAGACTTGGCCCACATCGCCGTAGTGTGGGTCGTAGAAAGGGACGTCGCGCATCCAGAGCGCCGCAAATCCCAGGTCGTCCGCCTTCTGCGCCATTGAGATATGGTCGCGCATGGTCGGAGTAGGGCTGTTTGGATGTGTCTCAAGCGGCAAAATCAAGCCGACGGTGAGCTTCTTCGGCGAGAAGACACGCGCGAAGCCTGGCTGTCCGGCCAGCGTAGCGTCGCTGACGATTTGTTCTGCGTGAGCCTGCATTGCGGATTCTCCTTGGATGGTTCATCTTAATTTCGAACCTGGAATGCATAAACTGCCTATAATTCCATTTACGTCATCCTGCAATTCCATAATCATGTTGAAGGATAGGTTTTACGGCTTCAATGAGTTCGTCCTGTCTGCGCAGGAAGGAAGCTTCACAGCGGCGGCTGCTCGACTAGGATTAACGAGCAGCGCCGTCGGGAAGGCAGTGACCCGACTCGAGGAACGCCTTGGAACAAAACTGGTTCACCGAACCACCCGTCGTCTAACACTGACGAACGAGGGAGAGGCTTATTTGGCCAGTTGCCTTCGGGTGCTTGGCGAACTGGACGAAACAGAAAGCTTTCTGACGACCGGTCACCAAGAGCCGGTAGGACGAGTGCGTATCGAGTTGCCAGCGACATTTGGCAGACGCCACGTGCTGCCATCGCTTCTGCAACTCTCGCAAAGACACCCCCGGCTGGACCTCTCTGTGAACTTCAGCGAACGCTTGGCGGACCTCGTTGCCGATGGCGTTGACATCGCAGTGCGAATCGGCCGACTGAAGGACGATGCCGACATTGCTGCTCGCAGGCTCGGGGAACAGCAACTTGTCATCTGTGCGGCTCCAAACTATCTCGACCGCAACGGAACGCCGAAGAATAGAGACGAGCTCGCGAGGCACGACTGCATTGTTGGACTGCAGCGAGGGCAGAGAGCAAGCTGGTTAGTAAAGAATGCTGCAGAAAACTTTGAATCGATGCAGGTAGCGGCCCGATACGAGTTAGCCGACGGCGAGGCAATGCTCAACGCTGCGTTGGCCGGTTGCGGCGTTGTTCAGCTACCAACATGGTTGGTTGGAGAGCACTTGCGACGCGGAGAATTGATTGAAATATTGAAGGAATGGGCCGGGGGAGAAATGCCTATCCACGCCATCTGGCCGCGCACGAAGTACGTGCAACCTCGCGTTCGCGTTGTTATCGACGAGTTCGTTCGGCTCGCCCACGAGGAAGGCTCCGGTTTCAAGCCTTGATGCCAAAAACTGCTTGCAACTTCCCGGCCGAGTGAGCGCAAATTTCAATGCGACGAATGCGAAGGTGGTCGGGTCGTGAGTAGAACCGCCTTCCTTGCAGAAGTCGTCTGTCGCCGACCTGACGTGGGCCTCGCACTCCCAGCGGTGTCGAGGAGCCGCGCCGCTTGGAACTCTGTTACGGTGTCTGCTGGCAGCCGTGACAGCTTGCGCCGCATATATCACCGCCAGGCTTACGCCGTTGCGATGGTCGAAGCATCTGTCGTTGGTATTGTCATAGCCGTGGCGTTGCGTGAAGTCCTTTTTCGAGCAAAAGCGTTTCTTGCAGGGACGGTTAACCGCGCAGCTTTCGACGTAGCTGCCTCGCCAGTCTCGGACGCATCCGACATACCGGGAGGAGCTTACCCAATCAGAAACTTGGTTCGGTCTCTTGCGGAAGCGAGCCAATCGAGACCAAGGCCGCGCCCGTCAACAGCTCCCGACTTTGGGTCTTGATATTTTGCAGGCAGCGCACCCTTTGATTCCACTTTGCTAACCAAAGCCTTTCCTCTGGAAGCGGTGACCTTGTTCGCCGGAGAGTCGTAGCGGCGCTTTCGATGAGAAATCTTGTGCGGTCTTTCGCATCTTCAATCCAAGCCGACGTCCGGCGGTCCGGCGGTCGAGCAATGCGTTCACACGATAGCTTTGCGTATAACTAGCCGACCTTGTCACCCGCATGGCATAGTTTGACATCTCAACTGCGGAGACGCGAATGGCGACTTTGGAATCCTTGCAAGCAAAAATCCAGAAACTTCAGGCGCAAGCTGAAGCGCTCGCTGTAAAGAAATCGAGTGCAGTCATCGAGAAGATTAAGAACTTGATGGCAGAACACGGTCTTACGACCGCCGACATTGATGCGCACATTGGCGGCAAAAAGCGTGGACCCGAGCCGCTCGCTAAGGCTGCCGCCAAGTCGTCCTCTTCCGCAGCAAAGTACCGCGACCCGACGACGGGCGCCACATGGTCGGGCCATGGCCGCGCGCCGGGGTGGATTGCCAGCGCTAAGGACCGCTCTAAATTTTTGGTTGAAGGTAACGCAGTGTCTTCTGCTCCTGCTGCCAAGAAGTCAGCGAAGGCCGGAAACTATGCCAGGGGCCCGCAGCCAGCGCTCTATCGTGACCCCAAGAGCGGCGCGACGTGGAGTGGGCGTGGTCGAGCTCCGGCGTGGATTGCTAACGCCAAGGACCAGGACCGCAGTCGATTTTTGATTGCAGGGCAAACCAAAGCCAAGGCAAAGCCGACGATAGTCGTTGCGAAAAAGGCCGGGCTGGCTAGGAAGATTACCACCAAGAAGTTGGTCTCCGCGAATAGCGCCGCGAGGAAGGTGATTGCCAGCAAGACGGCAGCGCCTAAGAAGTCATCCACTGCGACGGTGACCGAAGTCGTTGCGTAAGCGTTTTGGGTGCTTATTGCATTTGCGCGAAGTTGCGGCGGCCGAAAGTACGACTTTCATCGGCATCGGCTTGGAGCATCCGTGCAAAGACTGCGTAGGTAACCGCCTCTTCGCGTTTGCTGATAAACACCAATCGGTTGCTCAGGACAGGAGCTTCTCTCACTGGCGTAGATACTTCCATAGCTCGAGCCGACCAGAGACCGAACTTCGATACCACGCATATATCAGCTTCAGATGGTCACCCAGGCGTTCGAGCATTAGGTCATGGTCGGCCTGGCCCGAAATTGACACCTTGTTCCCAATCGTGGACTTCGTATCCCACTTGCTGCAGACGATTGCGCAGGTCCGACGTCGCGGCCCCGTTGACACCTAGCCCGGAGAACACCAGTACCGGATGACCGTCGCCCGGCGGCAATGGGGCAGCGAGGGGAGCCATACCGGCAATGTAATCGGCTGCCGCGCGAAGCGGTTCAAGAAAGTGTTGCTGACGGCGGCGTGAGTTCAACGCGTTTCATTGCATGTCGAAGAGCGCGAGTTCGTGCGACACGTCAGTATGCACCACGATTGCTGCGACGCCGCATGAATTAAAAGTGTCAAAGTGGGAGGCCATTTTTGCTGCAGAAGACGTCTTGCTGCGCTGTGCCGAGGCAGGAATGAAGGCGAGCCATGCAGGACGATGGAAAAATAAGAATTTGACTTCATTAAAACTGCGCCTTTGATGAAATTTAATTGCTGCGCTGCAGCATGTGAGCGGGGCGACATCCAGCCCCGCCCTTTTGGAGTCGAATATGACCAACTTCATCCCCGAACAAACGATTGCTGCATCCAAGGCAGGCGTCGACACAGCCTTCGGTCTGGCGAGCAAGGTTTTTGAAGGATTCGAAAAGCTCGTTGAACTCAATGCGCAGACGGTCAGGACGACGCTTGCCGAGGCGCAAGGATTCGCTGCCAAGTCCCTCGCTAGCAAGGCGCCGCAAGCAGCGTTTGCAGTTGAGGAAGACCAGCTACGCGTCGGTTTTCAGAAGACTCAGGCCTATTGGACACACGTGAAGGAAATTGTGTCGAGCATCCAGGCTGAATTCGCCGCGGTGGGCAAAGCAGTCATCAAGCAACCTTCATTTGACGCGAAGACGTGGTTCGACAACATATCGAAAAATGCATTGCCGGGCAGCGACGCGTTTCTGGCCGTCTGGAAGTCGGGTCTGGGCGCGGCGAACCAGTCTGCTAGCGCGGCGTATGCAACTGCCACCAAGTCGGCTACAAAGACTGTCAATACCGCAGCCAGCGAAGCGTAGTATTCGCTCGCGCCCGGAGACCTTAGCACTGGCGCGAGAAAGTCTGCGAGTGAGCGCGACAATGAAGCTCCATGTCGAGTAGCGGGGGAGGGAGTCCTGGTCTTCGGACCGGGACTGCCAAACCAAACGAGGAATAGCATCCTGCGTGTGCGAAGTCTTCGCGCATAAGCCCGGCGGTCCAGACACCCTAAGAAACGGCTGGCAGCAATTAACGCGACTTGTACCCCGGTACCTCTTCGGGAGTTTCGTAGATATAAGTTGCGACATTGCGACGTTGCAGCGCGTCACCTAGTTTCATCCGGAGAAAGCTGCTCGTGGTGTATCGGGTCACATCCGAGTAAAAGCGGGAGACGAGCCCGGTCACCATATCCGAATAGGCGTCGATGACCTCCGGAGTTATCGAAAAGTTGTCATAGTTCACGATAGCGTGAGGTCTTACCTCGAGTCCGGACAGTGCCAATTCAACCTCGGAGCGGATAGCTTCCACGTCTTCTTCAGTCGCGACCTTGTGCCCTTCGAAGTTGATGAAGAACATTTTTTTATCCGCGTCGTAGCTGAAGCGCTCACGAAGTCTCAATCGCAGAAGCACGCTTCGCAGGCCCATCGGCTTGCTTTCGAAAATACGGGCGTCCATGAGGCGCGGCGGCGACTTCATGATAGGCGCGAAGCCCATCTGTGAAATGATGTCCCTCTGCAAGTCGACTCCTGGCGCAATTTCCACAAGTTCAAGGCCGCCCGGACTCAGAGAAAAGACACAGCGTTCCGTAATGTACAGAACAGGCTGGTGGCGTTCATTCGCGTAGCGACCGCCGAACGTGCGATGTTCCACCTCGTCCACGAACTTCCGGCAGACGCTGTCCCGAAGAATTGTCAACCGACCGTTTTTGATACTCACATCGAGGTTGCCGGCGTTAAACGTGCCGAGAAAGACCACCTTCTTCGCGCTCTGAGAAATATTGATGAAGCCGCCTGCGCCTGCCAGCTTCGGGCCGAACTTGCTCACATTGAGATTGCCTTCACGGTCAACCTGAGCCAGTCCGAGGAACGCAATGTCCAGGCCGCCGCCGTCATAGAAGTCGAACTGGTAGGGCTGGTCAATGATGGCGTCAGTATTGGTCGCGGCGCCAAAATTCAGTCCACCCGCAGGTATCCCGCCGATGACGCCAGGCTCCGTCGTCATCGTGAAGAGGTCGCACACCTTCTCCTCGTTGGCGACGCTCGCTATGCCTTCCGGCATCCCAATTCCAAGATTCACCACGCTGTTAGCCATCAGCTCGAACGAGGCTCGTCGCGCTATGACTTTCCGCTCCGTCAACGACATCGGGGCAATCGAGCCAGCCGAAACGCGAAGCTCGCTTGCGAAGCCTGCACTGTACGGTTCGGCAAAGGTCTGCCAGTGAATTTCGGGCTTCGCGACCACAACACAATCGACCAGAATGCCGGGTATCTTGACCTGTCGAGGATTCAACGTGCCATACTCTGCAATTCGCTCTACCTGAACTATCACGATGCCACCGGAGTTACGTGCGGCCATAGCGATTGAAAGCGACTCGAGGGTGAGCGCTTCCTTCTCCATCGTTACGTTCCCGTTTGCGTCGGCCGTGGTGCCGCGCACGATAGCGACATCGATGGGGAATGTCTTGTACAGAAGACATTCGGCCCCGTTGACAGATGTGAGGCTCACCAAATCTTCAGTCGTTTTGTCATTGAGCTTGCCGCCGCCGTTTCGAGGGTCGACGAACGTTCCGAGTCCGACTGTCGACAGGTGGCCAGGACGATGCGCCGCGATGTCTCGAAACAGCTATGAAATTACGCCTTGCGGGAGGTTGTAGGCTTCGATGTGGCCTTCGACAGCCAGGCGTTGAAGCTTCGGCACAAGCCCCCAATGGCCACCGATTACTCGCCGAACAAGTCCTTCGTGAGCTAGGTGATTCAGACCTCTCCCGGCGCCATCGCCCTGACCACCTGCATAGACAAGTGTCAGGTCGCGAGGCACTTCGCCGTCGCTTTGGCCTGAGTCAAGAAACAGCTGCTCCAGCGCGACCGCAACCTCCTCTGCGAAGCCTATGCCAACAAATCCACCGGTTGCTATGGTGTTGCTGGGACGAATCAGCCTGACAGCTTCCTGCGCACTGACGATTTTGCCGCGCGCGACGTTGCTTGTCGCCGTGGGAAATGGATGTTGGAAGCCTGCAGTCATGATGTCTCCAAAATGCACCATGGAGCGCGCAGCTCCGGTGCTATTTATTAGTCAGGACTTGCTGAAACTTAACCACGCGCACTAACTATGACGAGGCATCGTTGCAGGGTCGAGCGACGGCTGCACACCCCGATTCTCCCAGCTATTATCGAGACTGGCATCTGCACGGCGGTGCTCAACTCAGCACAGCGTTCCGAGGAGCGAACTCGCTCACGCAGCTGACGCTCACTCTTCTTCGGCTCCTTAAGCAAGACTCTCCACGCTGCATGCTTTGTTTTTATGAATGCCCCTTGGTGAAGTTGAGCCCCGCCTTATCCTGAGCGGGGCCATCAGACACGTTCCAATGCATCGTTAGATGCCCCTCGGAGCGAGAGTCGCCCGTCAGCCGTTCGCCTCAGGGCGCTAACTTCGCCACCCCGTCCGGTGTCTCAAGACTATCCCACAGTACCGGTTAGCCCGCGACCGCTGTCGTTGATGTCCGACCGGTCACGCGGCTGCACAACGAATCGGGCAGCGTTATGTATACGGCGCAACGGGGATGATGATTTTGCAAAAAAGGCGTGCGCCCGCAAAACTCTCGGCTCGCAGGGGAGATTTGTTTGCAAAAAACGTCGGCAGACTAGGCGATAAGCTATGAGACGATGAAATTCGCAGCAATTTGCTGCCTCCCAGGGAAGCAGAACCTCGATTCTTGCTTCCTTGCAGTGCTGCAAGTGGGTTCCGGTGTCGTTCGAAAGTGCGTCCCAACCTTCGCGGCCCGCGTATCCAGCCTCACGAACCAATCATCACCGGCTTCCGCGAGGTGCCGCATTGCCGCGCCCACCGCCGGACGGAATTCCAGTCGTACTCGGCCAATTGCCACCTGAGGGGCCTCCTCCTGGCCGGCCGCCGCTCCCGCCCGACTTAGCCCTACTGGATGAGCCCTTCGATGCGCCGCCCGAGCTACCGCGAGCGCCCCTTTGACCGCCGCCTGTTCCTTTGCTCATCGCCACCTCCGTTGAACATGAAAGATTGCTACCAGCCGTTTTCGGTGAGTCGGATTGCGCAACGCAATCGAGACTGTCACACAACAATACTCCTAGAGAGTCGCTCGCGGAGTTCTCAAGAATTCAGGCAGCATACGCGGGCAAGACGCCGGGGAACATGTCGCCGTCATCGGATTTGTGAGGGTAGACAAGATACTTCTCAGTTTGCATATTTAACCTCTGCAATTGGCGTTCGAGCGTTGTGTCGACCCCAGCCATCTTCAACGCAGTATCAATCAATCGGAGCTCCCGGCCGAAATCGAGCGCTCATTCCTCGCCATCGCACCGCACGGTCACGCCGTCATCCATGAGATGAGATAACGAGCCTGAAGCAGGACGTCGACCGCGCCTGCAAGGATGGCCACCCGATGGTAATTACCGGGCTCTAAAATATTCAAGTCTGCTTGGGCTTGCGCCGTTAAAGCGTCCACTGACATACCACCCGGAGGACGCAGTGCACTTGCATAAAATGATTCTCGCTACCCTGACGCTCGTCGCCTTGTCCGGCTGCTCAACGACTCAGTCCGTGACCGGTGGACCGCAGTCGGGCAAATCCCCGATGACTACCGCCTGCTTCACTGCCCATGGCGGTAGGTCGGCGGACATGGACGCGGCGATTCAGCGGAATCTCGAAAACCACGGCGTGTCCGTGGCGCTGGCGCCGGCTTGCGACAAGGCAGACATGAACGTGTCGTACACAGACAGCTGGTTCTGGGACATCGTTATGTACCTGCGCTCGATGGACATTCGCTTCTACAAAGCACCTTCCGGCGGGTTGATTGCATCTGGTCATTGGAAAAACTCCGTGCTACATCAATTCCCGAATGCCGACGGTGTAGTGCAAGACCTGATGGACGAGATGTTCCGGAAGACCGGAGAGCCGACTGCCGTGCGTACTACCTCCGAGAGCCAGTAATACCCAGTGCGGCGGCAATCATATTTGACGCGCGGCGCCCTCACTTGCAGATAAAGATATGACAACTTTGGCAGACCTGAAACCGGTTACGAAGCAGCTTGTCCGCGACATCGCCGAGAAGGTCGGTGTCCCTATGACGACGCAGTACGATTGGTGCTTCAAAGGCGAAGGTGGTCCCTACCTGGTCAACATCTGGCACGACGGTATGGATGAGGACGGCGACGAAATTTCATTCATCGACAGAGCCTCGGATTGGGCGCAAGAAAATATCGCAACTGCCACCCCGGTGCAATTGAACCGTGCAGATGCGGTATCGGCGTTGATGGTGGAGGCCTACTATCGAAAGCAGCCGATTCATGTGGCTATTCTTGATGGAGTACGACGCAGGAAAGGGCTGCGGGAGACGAGCGAAGCACATCAGCGCGAGTTGGACCCCGTCCTCTGGTACCCACATCACCTGAATGAAGACCGACGGATTGTCGTTATCCGCGGCAAGCCGCAGCCCGTCGAGTTCGACCCTTATGCTGAAGACCTAGAGTATGAAGAGTTGCGCCGAGCTATGTTTGCCGCTTCATCTGCTGTTTCCGCAAAGAAGGCCGTTGCTCCAGCCACCGTCACTGCCATTTACGAGCGAGATTCGGCCGTGGTCCGCGCAGCGAAGCTGCGAGCTGCGGATGGGAATTGTGAGCTATGTGAAAAAAAGGGCTTCGTGACAGCAAGCGGCGCTTATTACCTGGAGGCGCACCATGTCATCCCGCTGAATTGCGGCGGTCCCGACGACGAACGGAATGTAGTCGCTATTTGCGCGGACGACCATCGGCAGGCACATTACGGAGAGGACCGACATAACCTTCGCGACATCATGATTTGGGATGTGCTTGCGAAAAAATATCCTAACGACGAGGAGTTCTTCGAAGGTCTCGACGAAAAATCTCATCAAATCGCGCAAAGCGAGACGGGCGAGAAGCGGTTAGAAGAAAACAGGATTGAAACATAGGTGTTCAGAAGATGGTGTTCGTCTGGTGTGGCCACGGGCCTGCCCGATGCAAAACTATCATGTAGCGTCTGAGAAGCATGTCGGAACGCACAGGCAGGATGCCTCGCATTCGGTTGGGCCGCACCGACGCGAGTTTCGGTAGAACCCGGCTCGAAGTTGTCTGCTGAAGTCGATGTCGAAAAAAAGCCCGCTCGAAAAGCGGGCTTTTTAACAAGCGACGCGGCGCTTATGCGGCGGCGTTCTTCAGCTTCTTCAGCGGGCGCACCTTCAGGCGCACGCTCGCCGGCTTGGCGTCAAACCAGCGCTCCTCACCCGTGAACGGGTCCTTGCCGAAGCGCTTTTTCTTGGCTGGCACTTGCTGCACGCCAATCTTGAGCAGGCCGGAGAGCGTGAACTCACCAGCACCCTTCTTGTGAACAGAGCCCAAAATAGTGTCTTCCAAAGCCGCCAGGATGGCCTTCGCTTGCTTCGGGTCGACGCCGGCTTGCGTGGCGACGTGAGTAGCGAGCGACGCCTTGGTAAACGTATCTTTCATCGGCTTGAGCGCAGTAGGCGCCGTGGCCGCTTTCTTCGCCGGGGCGGCAGCCTTCTTCACTGCCGTCTTGGTTGCAGCCTTTGTGGCTGCGGGTTTTGCCGTCTTCGTTGCCATGGACATCCTCATTTCTGGTTTCGAGAATGCTTAAGACGAGGCACCCCAGAGATAGAGCACTCGGCACATGCGCCGTCTTAAGCTGAAGGCAAGCGTAGCAATGGTTTGTAGCCAATGCAAGCAGAAAACCCCTTAAAACAAGGCTTATTCTGCAATTTACAACAGGGCATTGGCCAGATTCGTTATCTGAAGATGTTGTCTGAAGACGCTAAGGTGGACGGTTCCCAGATTCGCCACGGCTATCTGCCGATGCGTTCGGCGTGCCGCGATGGCGCAAAAGGAACCACCGCCGTCCTCATGAGCCGGCGGCCAGCAAAGTGGAAAGCAGAGAATCAATCGATGGAAATCAGAGCCTCAACTTCGACTCGAACACCCTTCGGAAGCGCGACAACCTGATAGCAGGCGCGAGCGGGGAACGGCTCGGCGAAGAACTGGCTGTAGACGTCATTCACTGCGGCGAACTCGCCGAGGTCCGTCAGCAGTACGGTGGTCTTGACGGTCTTGCGAAGAGAGGTACCAGCCGCTTCGACAATGGCGGTCATGTTCTTCAGGCACTGCTCGATTTGTTGGGCCGCGGTGGAGCCGACCACATCTCCAGTTTTCGGGTCGAGCGGAATCTGTCCGGAGACGAACAGGAAACCGTTGTTGGCGATGGCTTGCGAGTACGGCCCGATAGCCGCCGGCGCCTGTGCGGTTTGAATCTTTTTCATTTGGTTCAGAGGGAAGTTGGAGGTTGGTGGGAAGGAAGCGAGGAGCCATGCATCAGCAAACGCGCGATGAGTGGTTGGCGGCTGGGGAGTGAGCTGCCCTCGGCGATTCTACGGCTGGAGCGTTCTATCAAGGTAGCGAGCGAGAGTCGCAGGTCGGAAGGCGCCTGCCCTTCTATTCGAAAATCAAATATCGGTGGCGCGGTCGACACTATTGCTCGGACACGCTCTGAGGCGCTCGCGTGCTTGTCGTCTCGGCGTCCGGCCGGCGCCGAGAACGTGCCATAACGACAGAGACGGTGACCATCGCAACTCCGAGCCACAAGGCGGGCGGCAATGGCTTCGCGACATGTAGACCGAGGAAGATTGTTGAAAGAACAGGAGTCGCGTAGCTCAACGCCGTCGTTAGACCTGTGTTACCCGCTTTCATCGCTGAATCCCACAGATAGAACGCTGTACCCATAGGGCCGAGACCCATGTAGACAAGTACGAGCCAGTCTTGTGCTGGCAGCCTTGGCCAGTCACTCGTGAGAAAGTGCATCGCAAGGCATGCCAAACCGGCGGGTAGCGAGAAGGCGCCCACCGACAGGCTGGAAATTGATTTGAATCTCTTACCGAGAACCGAATACGCGGCCCAGGCAAGAGCCGAAAGCAACGCTAGAAGGTAAGCCGCGATTTCCTTGAGCACATGCGACCCCATCGAGGCTGCTGTGACGTGCGTCGACAGCGGCTCTTGCATCGACCAGCAAGCGGCGACGGCTCCTCCGAAGCCGAGCGGCGCGCTGGCATACAGGACCCGGGGCTTTTGTTCTGCAGGTGCCAGCCAGCCTGTCATGCACACAATGATGATTGGCCATAGGTAGTGCACGAGGCTTACACCAATTGGGTCGCCGAGTTGCAGCGCGTAAAAGTAGATGACGTGATAAGCGAACATCAAACCGCTGCCGGAAAGCAGGAGCGTCAGCGGCATTCTCCAGTGGCGAAACCACGGCAGACCAATGACTCCGCCGATTGTTAGAGCGATGCCGTTGACGAACAACGTGGGGGTGCCATGCAGGAGGTCCACGCTCGTCGCAAGGGTGCTCCACATCAAAACGGTCACGAGCACGCCGATGGTAGTCATCTTGGCTCCTTCAAAATGACTGAATCTGCGTTATCCATCGATAGCTGTCTTCCACTTCGAAGTAGGAAAACATCGAACTCATTTTGTAGTTGTGCGCCGACGAGCCCGAATGCCGGCAAGGTCCGCGCTGATGACGATATGAATCTTGCCGGGGTGCCCTTGGCCGTTCTGTGGGACCACTCCGTAAGGGAAAACGCGTAGGCTGGAGGCAAGAAGACGAAGGCAGCAGAAGTTGCTGCCGCGGCGGCTCAGGACGGTGAAAGCTGCTGCTCCGTCCCTCGATTAAAGTCCTGCTTGCTGCCGGTGCTCAATAAACTGTGTTCTTCAACTGGACACATGAGAGGAGTAATCCGTGAAACTGACCGACTTCAACACCCTTACGTTTGACTGTTACGGCACCTTGATTGACTGGGAGAGCGGAATCTTCCAGGGGCTGAAGACCTTGCTGGACCGGGCGAAGACGCCGCTGACGCGCGACCAGGTGCTGGAGGCGCATGCCCGTCACGAGTCGTCGCAACAGAAGTACACGCCGGCGAAGCGCTATCAGGAATTGCTGCCTATCGTGTACAAGCGTCTGGCCGAAGAATGGGGTCTGCCGTTCACGCACGAAGAATGCGTCGCCTATGGTCGCTCGGTCCAGAACTGGCCGGCGTTCCAGGACAGCGCCGAAGCACTGCAATACTTGAAGAAGCATTTCAAGCTCGTCATCCTGTCGAACATCGACAACGACAGCTTTACCTACAGCAACGCCAAGCTGAAGGTTGAGTTCGACGCCATCATCACAGCGGAAGACGTGGGTTCGTACAAGCCGTCGCCGCGCAACTTCGAATACATGCTCGAGAAGCTCGGTGACCGCGGTATCAAGAAGGAAAAGATTCTGCATACGGCAGAAAGTCTCTTCCATGACCACAAGCCTGCAAACGAATTCGGTCTGACGTCGTGCTGGATTTATCGCCGTCATTCGCAGCCGGGCTTCGGCGCGACGATGAACCCGGGCTCGCAGCCCAACATCGACTTCCGCTTCAACAGCATGGCAGAGCTCGCGAAAGCGCACCAGGAAGAACTGGCAAATAAGTAAGACAATGGAGTCTCGTCGGCCTTGGAACTGCGAGCCGCTTTTACGCGGTCGAGGCAGACGAGACCATTGAGGTGGCTAAGATTGATTGCAGGCGACTGACACACAGGGGGCGTTGTGGCTTTGACGGATTTCAAGGCACTCACATTTGACTGCTACGGAACTCTCATTGACTGGGAGTCGGGTATCACATCAGGTCTGTCGGCATTGGTGTCCCGAGTCGCCGAGCCTCTTACACGTGATGCGATTCTTGAAGCTCACGCCCGCCACGAGTCGTATCAGCAGAAAGCCACGCCGACCATGCCGTATGACCGCGTGCTTCAGGTGGTCTTCAAACGGCTGGCAGAGGAATGGGGGGTGTCGTATCGCTGGGAAGAAGCGGTCGCGTACGGTGCCTCAGTCGGAGACTGGCCGGCATTCCCAGACTCGCCAAGTACGCTGCAATATCTGAAGAAATACTTCAAGCTGGTGGTTGTCTCCAATGTAGACAACCGCAGCTTCAGGACCACAAATGAGAAGCTCGCTGTCGACTTTGACGCCATCGTGACGGCTGAGGATGTCGGTTCGTACAAGCCTTCGCGAAACAACTTCGAATATCTGTTCTCTACGCTCGCATCGATGGGCATTGGTAAGGACGATACACTGCACGTCGCGGATAGCGTCTACCACGACCATCAACCTGCGAGCGAGCTGCAACTTCGTTCGTGCTGGATTCAGCGACGCTATGAACAGCGCGGAGCTGGCGCGAACGTGAAATACTCGGTCGAGCCTGAAGTTGACTACAGGTTCACGAGCATGGCTCAACTGGTCAAGGCGCACCACGAGGACTTGGCCCGCTGAAAGTAACATGGTCTTCGATTGACACCCAGCAATTCGAACAAGCACGATATGCGACAAAAGCTTGACCGGACCGACATCAAGATTCTTGCCGAGCTGCAGAAGAGCGGCAATATGACCAACGCCAACCTGGCCAATGCGGTCGGGCTGTCGGCAAGCCCTTGTCTGCAACGCGTGAAGCGCCTCGAAGCCGCGGGAATCATCTCCGGTTACGGGGCTCATTTAAATCTGGTCAAGCTGACCAGTACGGTTACGGTATTCACCGAAATCATGTTGCGCGACCACCGACGTGAAGACTTCACGCGCTTCGAGTCGAATCTGCGGGACTTCGATGAGATTACGGAGTGCCATCTTGTCAGCGGCGGATACGACTACCTGCTGAAGTCCATCGTCAAGAACATCGGCCACTACCAGGAGGTCATCGAAAAGCTGGTGGACCGCAATATTGGAATCGAGAAATACTTCAGCTATATCGTGATTCGGTCTCCCTTCGTCAAGCAGACTGTACCGCTAGAAAAGCTGCTATCTGAAGACGACGACTAAGGGAGCATGTGCAAGATGACAACAGTTCGGTATGTCTGTGCGTCTAGCACTAGGTCAATTCATGGAAAGCTGAACGAGCATGCTGCATGGTTCGACTTCCATCAGGTTGCCCATCTCTTCGGCATCCGCTCTGAGCGAGCAGCCAAGGTTCTGTGGCAGGTTGCCGCCTCCGGCGAAATCAACGAAGAGAGGGACCTCAAGCGCAACGAGCGACGTGGCTGTCTGTTGAGCCACCGAGCAGTGGTCGCCGTCGGCTATCACATGAACTACGGTCGTGCAAACGCATTCCAGAAGTGGTGTGCGTCGGAGCTTGCAGCATTGCTGCACTGAATGATTCTGCTTCAGCTCGCTTTCCCTCTCCAATTCTTCGACACATCGGCAGAAACCACTCCCGCGCAGCGTCGTATCTAGGCGAAACCATAACCGATTGCGGAACTCAACTAGCCGCTGACCTCCAACGTACGAAAGGTTCGAACTCGGCGCATCCGTTTCCTATCTTTCGTCGATTGGTGACAAAAATAGTTGCGGGAATACTGACGTCCGGTAGCTCGGCAGTCAGAAAATCACATCGACCGTTCTTCAATCGGTCGCGCTGCCGGGCGGATATTTCATACCTTCCGGAGGGGACAATTGAAGAAGACAGTGCTGTGCGCTGCAATGCTTTTCGGCTCAACGACGTGCTTTGCTCAAAGCTCTGTGACTCTCTACGGAGTCGTCGACGACAGCTTCTCTTTTACGAGCAACCAGTCAGGCTCCCACAACTACCAGATGGTCAATGGCGGGCGCGGTAGCAGCAAATGGGGCTTCCGGACAGTCGAAGACCTCGGTGGTCAGCTAAGCGCGGTTGCCGTTCTCGAGAACGGATTTGACGTGAATACCGGGAAGTTCGGCAACGGCGGTCGTCTGTTCGGACGGCAAGCCTACGTCGCGCTGAATGGACCGTTTGGTAGTTTGCGACTGGGGCGGCAGTATGACCTCATCGCAGACGCTCTGATGCCGCTTGCTTCATCGCTCAAGTTCGGTGGCGTGCTCACGACGCGTGCCGGAGACGTAGATAATGTCTGGGGTGATTACTCAGTCAGTAACACCATCAAGTATTACACACCGGATTTTGCTGGCTTCAAGCTTGGCGCGCTTTTCAGCCTCGGTGGCGTCGCGGGCAACTTCTCGCAAGGCCGTGGTGAAGGATTAAGCCTGACTTATGCGGGCGGCCCTGTGACCGCTTCGGCCGCACTGCTGAGGTTGAACAACCCGGCGACATCGCTCTACGACGCAACAGCGAATCCTCAGGCTGGCGCCACTTTTGCGAATCCAATCACGAACCCGACCTTTAGCGGCTACGTCTCGGCGCACACATTGCAGATTGCAGGGGGCGGCCTGAACTACGCTGTGGGTAGTGCGACGATTGGCGTGCTGTACACCAACACGCGATTCGAAGACGTGGTTCCGACAAGTTCCACTCCGTTTTCGGGTACAGCGACCTTCAACAGCATAGAGGCCAACGCGACCTACAGAATTACGCCCGCGGTGATGGTCGGCGCTGCATACAACTACACGAAGGCGGAGAACGCGAAGTATAGCCAAGTCAACGTGGGAGCTGAGTACGACCTGTCAAAGAGGACGATGCTTTACGCAATCGCGGCATGGGAACACGCCATCGGAACAGATTCAACGGGCAAGGCCGCGGTCGCTGCCATGGCGTTCGTGACGCCGTCGAGCACAAGCAATCAGGCGGTCGTTCGCGTTGGTGTGCGGCAGGCGTTCTGAGGCAGCCAAAGAAAAAGGCCATCGTCCCTGCGGACGATGGCCCAATAAACAGCCGCCTACGACCTATTCAAGCCCGCCTTGGCAGATGTACTTGATGGACAGGTAATCATCCAGGCCATACTTTGAGCCTTCGCGTCCGTAGCCCGACTCCTTCACACCGCCGAACGGCGCTGCTTCACTTGCCACTGCGCCTTCATTGAGGCCGACAACTCCAGCTTCCAAAGCGCGAGAGACGCGGTCGGCACGGCGCATGTCCTGCGTATAGAAGTAGGCAGCGAGACCGAACGGCGTATCGTTGGCCAGGCGAATCGCTTCTTCCTCGGAGTCAAAGCTGTACAGCGGAGCAACCGGACCGAAAGTCTCTTCGCAAGTCACGAGCATCTCCGTGTTTGCATGCGCGAGAACGGTCGGGGCGTAGTAGTTCGGCCCCATTTCCACGAGACGCTTGCCGCCTGTGAGGACCTTGGCACCCTTCGACACGGCATCGGACACATGCAGGTCAATCTTGTCGATGGCCTTCGCGTTAATCATCGGTCCGATTTGAGCCTGCGGGTCGGTGGCAGGCGCGACCTTCAAAGCGCCCACGCGCGCCGCGAGAAGCTCTGCGAACTTGTCGAACACGCCGGCTTGGACGTAGATTCGGTTCGGGCACACGCACGTCTGACCGCCATTGCGAAACTTTGCCGCCATCAGGCCTACGACAGCAGCGTCGAGGTCAGCGTCGTCGAAGACGATGAACGGCGCATTGCCGCCAAGTTCGAGGGACAG
The DNA here is from genome assembly GCF_047325075.1 of Paraburkholderia phenoliruptrix. Taxonomy (NCBI): domain Bacteria; kingdom Pseudomonadati; phylum Pseudomonadota; class Betaproteobacteria; order Burkholderiales; family Burkholderiaceae; genus Paraburkholderia; species Paraburkholderia phenoliruptrix. Next base: position 3,376,447 of record NZ_CP168531.1, on the reverse strand, counting down.
CTTCTTGAGCGTGCCAGCCGACTCGCGAACCAGATACTTCCCGACTGCCGTCGAACCCGTGAAAGTAATTTTCCGAACTCGTTCGTCTGCGAGCCATTCGCCCACCGCTTCGATACCTTGGTCACGCGAGGCGCTGAGCATGTTGAGCACGCCGGCGGGCACGCCGGCTTCTTGTGCCAAAGCAGCCAGCGCAAGCGCCGTCAGCGGCGTGTCTTCTGCGGGCTTGCCGACAACCGTGCAGCCGGCTGCGAGGGCCGGCGCAATCTTTCGCGCAATCATCGCGAGAGGGAAGTTCCATGGCGTGATAGCCGCAACGATACCGATAGGCTCTTTGACGGCGCGCATCTGCTTGCCACGTTGCTGCTGCGGGATGATGTCGCCGTAGATGCGCGTTGCCTCGTCAGCGAACCAGGCAACATAGGAGGCGCCGTATGCAACTTCGCCCTTGGCCTCGGCCAGCGGTTTTCCCTGCTCCATCGACATGATTGCCGCGAGGTCGTCGGTGTTCGCAATAATGAGTGCGTGCCAGCGTTGGAGAACCTGGGCTCGCTCGCGCGGAAGACGCTCGCGCCAGCCTTTGGCCGCTTTTGCTGCCGCGTCCGTTGCGGCACGTGCGTCGCCCTTGCTGCTATTGGCGACTTCCACGATGACAAGGCCGGTGGCAGGGTTCGTCACAGGGTAACGTGCATTGTTGACCGCTTCCGTCCACTCGCCACCAATCAGATTTTGACGGCGCAGAAGCTCTTCGCGCTTCAGTTTCAGTTCCATGAGGGATACCTTCGCAATTTCTGTTCACCGCCACTGCTATGGCGGACTCGCACTTCGTTGGGTTAGTCTTTCAGCGCGCGACGCACGTCTGCGATTTCCAGAACGTCGTCGAGCGTCTTGCGAACACGCTCCACCATGATGTCCACTTCCTTCGCGGAGAAGCAGAGTGCAGGCGCGAAGCCGAGGATGTTGTCGCCGAAAGCACGGAAGATAATCTTGTTTCGCCCCGCAGCTTCAAAGATTCGGTCTGCGAGTTGTAGCGAAGGGTCGAAACGAGCTCGCGTTGCTTTGCTCGACACGAGTTCGACCGCACCCAGCAGACCTAGGTGCCGAGAATCACCGACAAGCGGGTGGTCCAGCAGACTATCGAGGCCAGCAGCAAAGCGCGGTGCCTGTTCTTGTCCGTTCGCCAGCAGACCACCTTCGGTGTAGAGCCGAAGGACTTCGAGGCCGATGGCTGCGCTCACCGGATGGGCCGAGTACGTCTGACCATGACCGACAGGTTCACCCGGCTTGCTTCCGTCTGCGATACCTTGATAGATGGCATCGGACATCAGAACAGCACCCATCGGGGCGTAGCCCGCCGTGAGGCCCTTTGCAATAGTCATGAGGTCCGGTTCGACATCTTCATGCTCACACGCGAACATCGGACCGGTACGGCCGAATGCCGTGATGACCTCATCTGCGACGAAGAGAATGTCCAGTCGGCGGCACGCATCGCGCATGGCTTTGAGCCAGCCCTTGGGCGGAACGATTACACCGCCGGAGCCTTGGACGGGCTCGCAGAAGAATGCCGCGACGTTTTCTGCTCCGAGTTTTGCAACCTTGTCTTCAAGCGCTTTGACCGAAGCCGCGATAATCGCTTGTACGTCATCCGGTGTGCTGCTGCGGTACGGATACGGAGACGGTATATGGTGTTGCGTGGGCAGCGGAACGTTGAAGTTCCGATGGAAGCTGCCGATTGCAGTCAAACCCGAACCGACTGACGATGAGCCGTGGTATCCACGCTCCAGCGCGATGAAGTGCTTTTTGCTCGAACGGCCGATTGCGTTGTAGTAATGCGTGATGAAGCGCAAGGCAGAATCCACCGCATCCGACCCTCCGAGTGAGAAGTAGACGTGCTGGAGGCTGCGTGGAGAGATGTCGACAAGACGTTGCGCGAGTTCGATTGCCGGCTCGGAACCGAAATGGAAGTAGCCAGTGGCATACGGCAACTTGGTCATCTGCTCAGACGCGACCTTCACGATGCTGTCGTGACCATATCCCGTGTTGACACACCAAAGACCTGCGAACGCGTCCAGCAGCTCGTTTCCGTTTGCGTCGTACAGCCATGCGCCCTTACCGCGTTCCAGGACGGTGACGCCTCGCGCTTCGTGCGCGCGGTAGTTTGCCACCGGATGGATGAGGTGCTTGCGGTCCGAGTCAATAAGCGTTGCTAGTGACATTTCAAAAATCCTTGACAGGTTGTTGCTTAACCTAAGACTACTCGCTTGTCGCAGCATTTGGTTTCGGCGGATGGTCCACTTTACGAGTGTCTCGGTCGATACTTCGGGCCCTACGGCATATCCTGCTGTCGCGTTAGCTTGCGGCTGGTACCAGGTCGTCGGAGAAGAGCGGCGCGGTCAGTGCGCTCAGCAGTCGAATTTCTTCTGTGATGGCGTTTTCAGGGACCACTTCCGCACACATGAAGGCAAAGGCACCGACAGTCCGGTTGCAGACAACGACAGGGATATTGACCAGTGTTGCTGTGCCTAGCGACTTCAACTTCGCATGGTCCGGGAAGTAATGTTCAAGTTGTTCGTCGGAATTAGCGACGAGAACCTCACCACGCTCGAGCACCTTACGCGCCCAATCGGACCCAGAGAGTTGTTTCCAGCCGCCAACCGGGTATTCGCTCGGGACGGTGGAAAAAATTCGACGGACCGCACCAAGCTCTTTCGGAGCTTCCGGACGGGGCCGAGATACGAGCGCTGTCGCTTGCAGATAAGGCAGGCGCGTCTTGACCACTTCAAGCCAACCCTGAATTGCGGCTTCCCTCGATGGAGCGCGATGAATTGCTGCAGCCGCTTTGGCGAGGTTCGTCGAAAGGTCACTGTTCGGCCCGGCCGCAGCGGCGCTGCTGGTCCGAGACAACAGCAGGGCTGCTGCGCCCAGTGACGCAACACTCGCAAAGTCTCTTCTATTCATACTGTTTCTTCCTGAGATGAGGGTTCAACGGGTTGAGATGCCGTAGTCTTCTTTGTTCGTTCGTCAAGCCACTGCGCGAGGTGAATCGCTTTCCGGCCGGTGGTGTTGCCAATCTGAGAGCGGCAACTGAAGCCGTCGGTCACCAGAACCGAGTCCTTTTCGAGTGGCTCGATTTTTGGTACAAGTTCCGATTCGGCGACGGCGCGTGCAACTTCTGCTGTCTTGGTGTGATAGCCAAAGGCCCCAGCCATCCCGCAGCAGCCGGTCTGCAGCACAGCGCCGGATGCGGCAGCTTTGTCTACGAGTCGTGACTCTGCTTTCACGCCTCCGCAGGCCTTCTGATGGCAGTGCCCATGGATGTAGACGGTCTCGTCCAGCTTGGGCACTTCAAATCCTTGCGACTCGAGATACTCAGCGAGGGTTTGGACCGAAGCGGACAGCGCTTCCGCATTCTTGTCTTCCGGGAAAAGAGAGCGAAGCTCATCGCGGAACACGGACAAACAACTGGGTTCCAGAACTACGACCGGCAGTCGATGCGCAATGACGTCCTTCAGCTCCCTCATGATTTCCACGAGGTTCCGTTTTGCTTGGTCGAGCATGCCCGCGTCGTAATAAGGACGGCCGCAGCAAATCTGCTTGCTCATGAGTTCGACATCGACGCCATAGGACTTCAGGACACGCACGGTTGCATGAAGTACCTCAGGGGAGAAGCCGTTATTAAAGGTGTCGGTCCACAGGAGAACGGATTTGGATGCTTGTGGCTTTTCGTTAACGCCACCTAGCAGTCTCTTGGCGGTTTCGCTGTTTCGAAATGCTTCGGATGCGATAGCCGGGAATTTCACGTGTGCTGCGAGCCCGAATTTCTGAGAAACTGCACGAAACGCCGGCATCTTCATCGCGACGTTGATGACGCCGCTGATACGCGTGGCGACGGGCAGCCACGAGCCGATGTGGCCAATCATCGTGTCCATCAACGGACGTTTGACGCGCTGATAGTGCTGGTACAAGAAGTGGCTCTTGTACTTGGCCAAGTCAACGTGGGTTGGGCAATCGCTGCGACAGCCTTTGCAGGCAAGGCAATTGTCCAGTGAGTCTTTGACGTCTTTGTTGTCCCATCCGTCCGTGATGACTTCGCCCCTCAGCAACTCGAACAGCAAGCGGCTGCGGCCTCGCGTCGAATACTTCTCCTCGCGCGTCGCGCGGTAGCTGGGACACATGGTCCCCCCTTCGAGCGAGCGGCACTTGCCCATTCCAATGCAGCGTTCCGTGGCGCGAGCGAATGTGTCTGGACTCTGAAGATTGCCAAACGAAAAGTGACTCGGCACGTCTACGCGACGATACGTCGGTCCAAGTCTGAGGTTCTCGTGAACCGGCATCGCGTCGATGAGCTTGCCAGGGTTCATCCGGTTTTTTGGGTCCCAGATTGCTTTGAACTCGCGGAAGGCAGCCATGATTTCAGGCGAGTACATAAGCGAGAGCAATTCGCCCTTAGCTTGGCCATCGCCATGTTCACCGGAAAGCGAGCCTTCGTATTTGACAACGAGCTTCGCAGCCTCTTCGAGGAACTGGCGCCATGTAGCGATGCCCTGTCCGTTGCGCAGGTCGAAGTTGATGCGGGAATGGATACAGCCGTCGCCGAAGTGACCGTACATATTGGTCGTGTATCCGTAGCGCTCGACCAAAGCCGAGAACTCGCGCAGGTATGCGCCGAGCAGGCGCGGCTCCACAGCGGCATCTTCCCAACCGACCACGGGGTCGGGCTTCGACGGGTCGTCGCCAATCGAGGTCGCCGAGGCGCCGGTCTCGCGAACGGACCAAAGGCATTTCATCATTGCCGCGTCGGACACGACACGTGCGTTCGGCCGGCCGGGCAGGGAAGATGCCAAGTCTGCCGCCGCTTGAGCACGCGCGACTGCCGTTTCCAGACTGTCAGTACCGAACTCGACCATGAGCCATGCATTGCCATCAGGCAGTTCTGCAATGTCGGCGAGTGCGAGACCTCGTTCGCGCAAGCCACCAACGATGCCGGTGTCGAGCCCTTCCATCGCAATGGGCTCAAGGGGCAGCAGTTGGGGGACACAGTCTGCAGCATCGAAGATGGTCGGGAATCCGAAGACGGTCAGCGCGCGAGCAGTTGGATTGCGCACGAGCGTCGTCGTGGCGCGCAAGACAGACACGCACGTACCTTCAGAGCCAACCAGTGCTCGGGCGATGTTGAAACCATTTTCGGGGAGGAGCTGGTCGAGGCTATAGCCTGAAACACGGCGCTTGAGCTTGGGGAAGCCGGCGCGAATCTCTGCGGCATGGCGATTGACGAAGTTTCTAAGGCCCTGCACGATTTCTGCGCGTCGACCGCCTGCTGCGATGTGCTCTTGATATGCTGCCTCGTCGGTCGGGCCAACCCAGAACCGCTCACCGTCATAGGTGAGAATTTCCATGGCTTCGATGTTCTCGGCAGTTTTTCCTGCCATCACCGAGTGGGCGCCACAGGAGTTGTTGCCGACCATGCCACCAATCGTGCAGCGGCTGTGAGTTGCAGGGTCTGGGCCGAACGTCAGGCCTTTAAGGGCTGCCGCGCTTTTCAGCTGGTCGCAGATGACACCAGGTTGAACGACGGCGGTATGGGCGCTTCCATCCAGCTGTTCGATTCGAGTCAGGTGGCGCGAGGTATCGATGATGACCGCGACATTGACGGCCTGCCCGCACATCGAGGTGCCGGCACCGCGCGTGAGCACTGGAACGTCGGCATCATGGCACGCACGCATGACTGTGACGACGTCTTCCACCGTGCGGGGAAGGACGACGCCGATAGGAACCTGACGGTAGTTCGACGCCTCAGACGCGTAAGCCGCGCGGGACCCTGCATCGAACCTGATTTCAGCATCCGTCGTTTCTGCGAGTTGCCGCTGAAGCGCGAGAAGCTTGTTGAGGTCCGGGCGTGAGGAAGACGTATTTGAAGTCATTTGGTCGCGAATTTCGGAGAGAGCGGTGGGAAGGCGGTCCAACGCGAACTGCACGATGACCAAGAAATCCCGCGTCATACCAAATTAAAACGCGACACAAAGCTGAAGTCTTCCTACTTAAAGTAGGAATGAGAGGCTCAATCTTCGCGAAGCCGATACAGGGCCATTGCGACTTGAACCTGGAAGCGAACCTTCGGGTCTTCCAACGTCACATTGAGAACCTCCTCGATTTTCTCGAGGCGGTATCTCATTGTGCTGATATGAATGCCAAGGGAGCGCGCCGCATTGACTAACTGGAAGCCTTCATCTGCAAGCGTGCAGAGTGTGTCGAGCAGAGACTCGCCACGTGGCCGCGATACCAGTGGCGTGACGAGGCGCTCGATGAGCATGTCCCGCGCATTAGCATCACCAAGCAGCGCGCGGGGGAACAGAATTTCATCGAAACGATGAAGCCTTCCAGGGCGCAGCGTTGGGAGCAACGCATCAACGTCCTTCGAGCCAGTGGCCATACCATCGATGCCCGTGTGAACTCGGCTTATTGCCATGGCCGCGCGTTGGTCGGTCACCGCTTCCCATAACAACTCAGGTGAGGCCTCGGCGGGTAGGATGAACTTAATCTGATTAAGCCATATTGCGAGCAGTTCCGGTTGACCAGTAGCCCGAAGTTGATGTTTCAGAGATTCCACCCAACGCTCGCGGCGATTCAATCCTTCTGTCGTGAGCGGGATGGGTTCGTCTAAAAGCACGAGACCAATTCGATATTGATTTGTCTGGCTCCAGCCGCAGACTCGCGCTCGCTCAATCGCGGCGGGTGTGGCCGTGAATTCGCCATCAAGAAGGCCGGCGACGAGAGCATAGCCCAAGCGGTCTTCTTGTTGTGCGAGCTGCTGCTGGTGCATGAGGTGGAGAGCAGCCACCACGCTTGCATGCTCCATCGCGCGGGTATCGAGTTCATCGGCTTCCGCGCCTTCGAGGTCGAGCCAAGTTACTGCGACGAGCGAATCATGAAGTCTGACGGCCAACCGAAGTCGATACAGAACACCGTTCGCAGTCTGGAATTTCACGCGGGTCGGCCTTTGCGCGCTTCTTGAATCAACGGGTGATTGCGAGAGAGAGGATATAAACTGCTCTTCCAGCAACGGCGAATTTTCGTCATCGACTGATGTGCCAAGGATTTCGCCAGAAACGCTGGTGAACGCGACTTCTCGGCCGACGAGCTTTCGCAATGTTTCCGCGATGTCGCGTAAGCTTTTGGCGGTGACCGCAGCGTTGGTCAACGCTCGATGCAGCTGTTCAGACCGTTCGATAATTTCAGCCTGGAAGTTAATTATCTTCGCGAGAATTTCGTGTGTAACTTGACTGAACTGCACGGCCCACGGCAGTTCGAGAAGAGGGAAACCAACGCTACGAGCTTCGCTGATGGCTTCTTCAGGAAAGTGGTCTCGAAACTGAGGGACCGCAAGGACGACGCCGGCAAGTCCAACGTCGCTCAGTTCACGTACCAACCGTCGCGACGTTTCGGCGTCGCGCGGCCAGTTATAGCCGGTTGTCAGCAGTAGTTCGCCCGGCTTTACCCAGTTGACGATGTCTGGATGGTCAACCATGTGAACCCAGGTAATCTCGCGCTGAAGACTCTCTTCTCCAGCAACGACCTCAGCTTCACGTAAAACAGTCTCACGGATGGCGGTGTCGAGCTTCATGGCGGCGAATAGTTTCGCCGCGGTATCAGCCTGACACCGCGGCATCAATTAAGCCTCTTTGGGCTGTCGGTAACCGAACAAGACGCCGAGTAAGCTGAACGCGGCGGCAAAGATAACGTAAATAGCAGGTGCCATCGGCGTTCCCGTGGTGCTGATAAGCCACGTGAGAATAAGCGATGCAAAACCGCCGAATGTCATGACCGCGAGATTGTAGGCGACTGAAAGGCCGGTCGAAAGCACCTTCGTCGGGAACGTTTCCGACAAAGCAGCCAGGATGGGGCCGGTATAGATTGCGATGAGCACGCCAAAGATGGCCTGGAAGACGCACAACGTTGCGACTGACGGTGACTTTACAATCATTGCGAACAGCGGCCATGCGAGGACGAGCATTGCCGCTGAGGCGCCACCCAAAAGCCACTTGCGCCCAACCTTGTCTGAATACCAGCCAGTGAACGGCGAACAGACCGTGATGACGCTACCGCCGACCATTGCAGCGATGAACGATGCCGATTGGGGAAGTTTCAGAACCTTGACCGAGAAGGTCGGCATGTAAAAAAGAATCACATAGATACACACCGTCCACAGCACGACCATTGCAAAGCTCGCGAAGGCTTGCCAGGGGTAGTCGCGCAACACATCAGAGAGCGGCGTCTTCGACTTCTCTGCGTCCAAAAAAACCGGCGTCTCGTCCAGATTTCGACGAATAAAGAAGCCGATAGGTCCGATGAGCAGGCCCGAGAGAAACGGAATACGCCAGCCCCAGCTTTCCATGTCCGCAGTGGAGAGGCCAAGCGTAATGCCGGTACCAAAGCAAGCGCCGAGTAGCACTGCAAACCCGATGCTCGTCTGAATCCAGCTAGAGTAGTAAGCCTTTTTACCCTTTGGAGCGTGTTCGGTAAGGAATGCGGTAGCCGTGCCCATTTCGCCGCCAGCAGAGAAGCCTTGCAAGAGACGCGCAAGGACAATCAGGCACGGTGCGGCTATGCCAATCTGCGAATAGTTTGGAGCCAGCCCGATGAGTGCCGTGCCTGCGCACATCAGAAGGATGGTCAGCGACAATGCCGATTTACGGCCTGCGCGGTCGGAATAGATGCCGATGAGAATCCCGCCGAAAGGGCGCACAAGAAAACCTACACCGAACGTCGCGACTGAAAGCATCAGCGAGGTGAGGTCGTTCCCGGTCGGAAAAAACTGCTTTGCGATGGTGATGGCAAAGAAGCCGTACACCATGAAATCGAACCATTCGAAACCGTTTCCTAGGACGGTCGCAACGATGGCGCGCCGTCGTGCCGTCCGCTCGTCCTGATACTCTGCTGCCAGATTCACCGTGTTCATCTCCGCTCCCGGTACGTGCTCAAGCTCTTTTCAATGGGTCGGCGCGGTTCGCCAAGAACCAGCCGTATCTCATTGAAGCCAGCCAGAAATCGCATAACCATCCACGTTTGGTAGGAACGGCATCTTCAAGATTAGTACACGAAGTAGTAATTGCGTCAAAATAACTGAAAATTAGCTCGAAAATTCCTACTTAAAGTAGATGTTCTCGTCATTTCTGGCTTCCTACCATGGGTTCACCTCAGGAGGTCATTCATGAACAAAAGTCTCGACAAGTCCCAAAGCGCCGCTGCGCTTCGCCAAACCTACGTCGCTCGCGGAGTCGCGACCGCCCATCCGATTGTTGCTACCCGTGCGGCGGGCGCCTATCTTTGGGACGAGACTGGACGCAAATTTCTCGATTTCGTTGGCGGAATCGGCGTCCTCAACGTCGGCCATAACCATCCGGCCGTTGTAGCCGCTGTGCAGCAGCAGCTGGAATCGTTCTCGCATGTTTGTTTCCAGGTCGTGAGCTATGAGCCGTATGTCCGCTTGGCAGCGCGCCTGTCCGAACTTGTGGCACCGGGACAGGGTTACAAATCGGTCTTCCTGACCACGGGCGCTGAAGCGGTCGAGAACTCCATCAAGATTGCACGCGGCTACACAAATCGCCCGGGCGTTATCGCGTTCCGCGGCGGCTTCCACGGTCGCACGCTACTCGGCATGTCCCTGACGGGCATGAGCGCACCGTACAAGCAGAACTTCGGACCGTTCGCGCCGGACGTCTATCACGCGCCGTACCCCAATGCGTACCACGGCATCTCGTCGGACGATGCGCTCAAGGCACTTGAGACCATTTTCAATACGCAAATCCAGCCGGACCGAGTCGCCACGATTATTCTCGAACCCGTTCAGGGCGACGGTGGTTTCCTGGCCGCGCCGGCGGAGTTCATGAAGGCGCTGCGCGAGCTCACGACGAAGCACGGCATCGTGCTGATTTGCGATGAAATCCAAACCGGTTTCGGTCGGACGGGCACGATGTTTGGTTTCCAGCACTCGGGCATTCAGCCTGACCTCGTAACGGTGGCGAAGAGCCTCGCTGGCGGCCTGCCCATCTCCGGCGTGGTCGGCCGCGCCGAAATCATCGATGCACCGACCCCGGGCGGTTTGGGCGGCACTTATGGCGGTAATCCGCTGGCTTGTGCCGCGGCCAATGCAGTGCTCGACATCTTCGAGCAAGAGAATCTCCTCGAGCGCAGCGTCAAAATCGGCGAGCAACTTCGCGCCGGCCTTGACGAGCTTAAGGCCCTGCATGCGGAGATGGGTGAAATCCGTCAGACCGGTGCCATGGTTGCCGTTGAGTTCGTCTCTGACCCTCAGGCAAAGACGGCCGACGGTGCGCTCACTCAGCGCATTCTGGATACGGCACGCGAAGAAGGGCTGCTCATTATCAAGTGCGGCGTCGAGCGGAACGTCGTTCGCTTCCTGTCACCCCTGACTGTGTCCGACCAGGATGTGTCCGACGCGCTCGGCATGTTCGGTCGTGCCGTCGCTGCGGCCAAAGCTGCTGCCTAAGCGATGCTGGACGGACGGCTTGACGAGGCCACCCAACGCCTGCTTGCGCGACCATATGGCGCGCGAGTAGGCATCACACGTCGTTTCGACATCAATAGTCCCTTCGACGGTTCGGTTGTTGGCAGCGCGCCCGACACCGACTCCCGAACCATCGCACCGCATTTCGAACGTGCTTTTATCGCTGCACGAACGCTTCACACCACACGCGTGGTTCAAGAGCGGTTGTGTACCTGGGCGAAAAAAATCGCCTTACAGCGAGAGAGGTTGGCGCGCACAATTAGCCTTGAGACGGGCAAGCCAATCAGGTTTGCTCGCATAGAGGTGCTGACGGCGCTTGCGACTCTCGACCTTTACGGTTCGAGTCCGATTGCAGCCTTGGCGCGGGAGTGGACGGCAGCGCAGGTGACGTTTGGCATCTTGAATTGGTGCGACCCGGTATTGTCATTGATAACAGAGACGGTAACGGCGCTGAGCAACGGCCGTGCGTTGCTTGTGAAACCCTCTACGCGAGCATCGCTATCTTCGTTATCGTTGGCTGCGCTTTGGAAGGAAGGTGACGACCTCGACGGATTGCTGTGCGTTGTTCCTTCTACTGATGCGATTGGAATGTTACATGCGGCGCTCATGCACTCTCATGTGAGCGAAGTCCGGTTTCGAGGAAGCGGTGAAGTGGGCAGCTACATCATGGGTGCGTGCGGCGAAGCATTAGTGCCCGTGACGATAACTACGGTCACTCGGTCTCCGCTCGCAGTCGACAAGCACTCCGACATCGAGTCCGTGTGCGACTCAATCATTCAGCGGGCCTTCTTTCCTCCTTTCCGGGGGGAAGCCGAGCGCATATCGTGTCTTTACGTACACGATTCCATCGCGGACTTGGTTGTCTCCACACTCATCAGCCGAGTAGCTCAGTTAAATGTCGGAGACCCGCTCGATGAGCGAACTGATGTCGGACCGCTCATCGACGATGTCGCGGCGACCCTGATAGACGAACAAGTCGAAGAAGCGATAGCCGCGGGGGCAGCGCCACCGGTCATCGAGCCGGGGGCCAAGCCCCGACATTTCCGTCCTGTGATTTTGGACTATGCTCAAGCTTCCATGAGGGTTTGCCAAGGTGAGCTCGAGGGACCCTTGCTCCCCGTGGTCAGATACAAGCATCCGGACGAAGTTCAGAATGCACAGTTGCTCAACGCGGACTCGACGGCATAGCGACCGAAATGCATCCGCCGTACTGCGGCTATGTCTCGAGACCCCGTTGGGCCTTGGATACAAAATTTTTTATTGTTACAAGATGAGCGATACAACCCCTTACGAAGCATTTTCAATGGTCGACATGCGCGCTGGCCGCATCGCTCGCGTCGAATTGAACACGGAAGCACGGAAACCTGCCTACAAGATTTGGATTGACTTCGGCGAGCTTGGTGAACTCGCAACCAGCGGTCAATACGTGGCACTCTACAAAGCTGAAGAGCTTGTCGGTCAGATGGTCATTTGCGCAGTGAATCTCGGCGCCCGGCGTATTGCCGGATTCAAGTCCGAGGTTCTGATGCTCGGCGTCGAGGGCGCGGAGGGCGCGGTTGTTTATCTCAAGCCGGAGCGTGATGTCGCCCCCGGCACGAAAGTATTCTGAGGATTGACGAAAGCCTGAACAGGGCAATTCGATAACGGAGACAGCATGAGCGCGCCTGGTGTGGATATTGAAGTCGGCGAAGAGATGGTCGCCGGTTTCGCAAAGAAAGGTTTGGGGCAGGTGCAAGCGGCAACAGAGCGTGACCGCGGCGCCGGTCCCTTCCGGCGACTCGTTCTGCGCGGTGCGATGGTCATCGATGGTACGGGAGCGCCTCCTTGGGGACCGGCCGACATCGTGGTCGAAGAAGGGCGCATCACTCACGTAGCCGCCGTTGGTGTACCGGGCCTACCTATCAACCCGGCTCGTCGCCCCGAGGCTGGCGACCATGAAATTGACTGCTCTGGAAAGTTCGTCACACCAGGCTTCATCGATTGCCACGCCCACATCGGCACGCCATTCCACGCCGAAAACGGCGAGATGCTGCCAGCTGACTACATCTACAAGCTTTGGCTCGCGCATGGCGTTACGAGCGTCCGTGAAGCAGGCACGATGAATGGGCTTGCGTGGACGCAGCAGCAGGCGGAGGCAGCTGATGCTGGCCAGATTGCCGCGCCGACGCTGTACCCATACGTTTATTTCCCCGCAGTCAATGATTACCTGAAGACAATCTTCACGCCGGAGCAGGGTCGGGAGTGGCTTCGAAAGGCCCACGCAAAGGGCGCACGAGGCGTTAAATTCTTCGGTGCTCCACCTGCAATCATGGAAGCCGCTCTTGATGAGAGCAAAAAGCTCGGTTTGCGGACCTGTTGCCACCATGCACAGCTTTCAGTTGGTCGTATGAATGCGTTGCGCACAGCGCGCTGGGGGCTGACAAGCACCGAGCACGCGTACGGAATTCCTGAGGCGTTGTTCGATGGTCGCACGCTGCAATCAGTGAGCGACGACTACAACTACAACGATGAGTACATGCGGTTCGCAACTGCCGGTCAGACATTTCTGCAGGCAGCGCGGCCCGGCAGCGCGAAATGGAACGAGGTCATCGAGGCATTCCTCGAAGCAGGGCACACCTTCGTTCCGACGATGAACGTTTACGACAGCAACCGCGATTTGATGCGTGCGCGTCGTGCTGACTGGCACGACGAGTATACGGACAGCACGACGTGGAAATATTTCCAGCCGCAACGTGGCGGTCATGGCGCGTACTTCTATCGTTGGTCGGTGAAGAACGAGGTCGAGTGGAAGGAGAGCTTCAGCATCCTAATGACCTTCCTGAACGATTACAAAAATCGTGGCGGCCGCGTGTGCGCTGGCAGTGACTCTGGCTTCATGTACCAGGTCTACGGTTTCGGGTTCGTTCGCGAGCTCGAACTGCTTCAAGAAGCCGGCTTCTCGCCGCTCGAAGTTCTGCGCGCGGCGACATCGCATGCAGCGGAGCTTCTCGGCATTGAAGCTGACGCAGGTACTCTTGAGGTCGGCAAGCGGGGCGATATTCTTGTTCATGACCAGAATCCGTTGACCGACTTCAAGCTGCTCTACGGCACCGGTGCCGTCCGCTTGAACGAGGACACCAACGGACCTGAGTTCAAGCGTTGCCTGTTGAAGACGATTCGAGGTGGGATGGTCTACGACGTCGCTGAACTGCTGTCAGACGTTCGTGACATGGTGGCTGACACTTGGTCGGGTTCACCCGAGAATCAACGGGCGCGGTGAGGGTCGCATGGAAAATGGACCGCAATTCATCATCGTCTCAGGCATGCTGGGTAGTGGGAAGACCACACTACTGGAGGGCCTGCTCGCCAGCGAGAGCACAACCGACACTGCCATCATCGTCAACGAGGCGGGTGAGATAAACATAGACGGTGCCGTGCTGTCTGAATCGGCGCGCGGAATGTCAATGGCTACGCTCAGCAACGGATGTGTCTGCTGCTCGTTGACGAACGACCTGGTCACCACGGTGCAAGACCTCTTCGAGTCGCGCCGGACCTCAGGGCAAAGTCCGTTCGCTCGCATTGTTCTGGAGTGCAGCGGTCTCTCGCGACCTGGGCCCATCGTTTCGTCATTGCAGGAGCTCTCCGACCTACGCCTCCGGCTGCATCTGGTTACGACCTACGATTGCAGTCGACCGTCGCTGCGGAGTGGTGAATTTGAAGATGCTGTGGCCCAACTGGCTGCCGCCAGCGCAATTGTTCTCACCAAGGTCGACCTAGTATCGAGTGCGAGGCGTGACGAGGCGTTTGAATCAGCAGCGGCCGCCAACCCGCTCGCGCGAGTGGTGAACGAGTTCTCTGCGTCAGTTCGCGTTCGCGAAGCATTCCTGCCGCCAGAAAGTGGATTGCCAATAGTGCTCAAGGAACAATTGAGGCAACCCGAGCCCTCAAGATTGCTCCACCCTAGGGTCCGCGTCTTCCGAGCCAAGCTTGAGGAGAACCAATCGTGGGAAGCAACCCTCGACTGGTTGGAGAACCTGGCGGGAGCGCTCGGCGAGCGACTGTTGCGAATCAAGGCGATTGTCTCGGGGGATAACGGAAGCGACCGTGTTTTGCTCCAAAGCGTAGGAACGACATTTTCAGCACCGCGCCGTCTCAGTCCGAATACGACCGCGCCACTCGGAGCCATCGTCATTGCAAGGGATTGTGGGCGTCAGGACTTGGAAGAGATTCCCGCAGAAAATCCGGTAACCTGGTTCGACCATTAGTGGTTACGGACGCACGCGAGGCTGTGACTCTCGCGGCGCTCGGGTCTGCGCCGACAAGTGGTTATGTTGAGGTTGCCCGCCGCGCGGCGGGCTTCATTAACTTCTGGGCGTGGAACGTCTTCTACGCAATGGCCGGTGTAAGCGGCACCTCGACGAAGCTTCCACCGATGCCGGTGTGTACCGAGAAGACGGGTGGGCGACCATATGGCATCGGCACGAAGTGACCCGCATCGGCGCCGGAAATCGATACACGTAGTCTGCTCCCTTTTTTCAACGTCCATGCAACAGGGAGCAACGGGATAACGAAGTCGGTTGGCACTCCGACCTCGAGACGAGACGCATCAGCGCGGTGATATGAACGGAAGGGCCACGCGGTCACGTACTCTGCCGGGGCTTCGGACATTTTCCGATGTATCGCGCGGAGCATTCCCTCGGTCATGTAAAAGACGTTTCCTTCGACGTCGACTTCAGATAGGTAGACGAATATCGACGCGTCCCCCTGGTCAACCGCCATTCGAAGGGTTGCCACGGCGTGTCCTGCGAGGGACATCGGTTCAACTACCGGCGCAGTCTCGTAATGCAACATCGCGGCGGAGCAGTCAGACCAGTCGGGGTAATAGTCAACGATGGTCGCCGCGCCAAGGCGCTCATATCGCGTTTGCTTACCACTTGATGTTTCGAAATCAACCTTGAAACTGTCTATGGATTGTTCAGCCGGGGATTCGGTCAGTTTGCCTCCGGCAGACAGGTTGAATCGGGTGGGCTTTGAGACTGGAGGCCAAACCGCCGACGCCTGCCACTGTTCAGCATGAACGTTGTAGTAATGTATTGGCGCCTCAGCATCCAGGCCCGCGTCCTTGCCCATCAAATGCGTGTCGAAGAATCGGAGTAGCTCAGCGAGCAGATTGAACTGCGGAGCCTCTTGCTTTCGCCAGGGTGAGACATTCGTACGGGCACCGTGGTCCCATGGCCCCAGAAGCAGTCGGTCTTTCGGGTTCGCGCGAGTCAGGAAGCGCGTAATCGCGCCATTAGCGTAGCCCGCGCCATCAAACCAGCCTGAAACAGAATAAATGGGGACCTCGGGCGAAATCTGGTCGAGGTAGTGATATGGGCTGCAAACGGCGAGGGTGAACTCTGTGGCGTGAAGCATCCCCTCGTCTTTGAATGCAAACTCACCCGCTGCGTCCGTGAGAGAAAAGTTGCTGCGGTGCTCGTTGATAGCGGCAGCGAGTAGCTTGCCCTCAGTATCTTCATCCACGCGGTGCGGTCCTTGCAGTCCGGGGTCCTCGTAGTACGAGATTTGACGGATGAGGTCGCGCCGGTCATGGTCCATTGCAACCATGAGTGTGGAGTACGCCTGAGTCCAGACCTTCGACACCAGGCCGCCCGGGTACAACTGCTCACTATAAATGTCCGACACGCCGAACAGCGGCGCAATCGCTTTGACAGCCGGATGCCCTGTACTCGCAAGAAAGCAGGCGGCAGCGCCGACATATGAGATGCCAGTCGACCCGATGACGCCGTTCGACCATGGTTGCTTGAGGGTCCATTCTGCGACCTCACCGTAGTCATCGCGTTCCGTGGGAGAGCGAAGGGCATCGCGCGTTCCGAAGCTCGCGCCGGTGCCCCGGACGTCGACCACAACGACAACATACCCTCGAGGCACGAAGAAGTCGCGGTAGCGGGCCGCGGCTGGCGCAGCCTCAGCTACCTTGCCGTCTGTCTCGAAACGCCTGTAGTACGGGGTAAAGATGAGCAGCGTCGGGAACCGCTCCGCTTGCGGACCTGCTTGCGGAGTGTAAATGTCGGCGGCAATACGGCAGCCGTCACGCATGGTGATGTACAGCGATTGCGGTGCAGATGGAAGCTGAAAATGCGCAGGCCTGTTTGAGAGGTACTGGCTCGGAGGCACGTTCCAGGCCGAGTTCTTGTCGTCGCGGTCTGACATGATGGTGTGTTCCTTACTGGTGGTTCAATTCAAGAAGTTCGACGGAAGAAGGCTCATTGCATAGAAAGGCAGGCAGTGCTGCCTGAGCCAGGCATCGCACGACCGGAATGTGCGCATCAAGGTAATAGCCGTCTTCGGTATGGAGGAGATTGACGGTAGCCAGTATCTTTCCCATCCAGATTACCGGAACGTTCAGGATGCTCGAACATCCGGTTGCAAGAATCGTCTCGGCGTCGGTGAAGTTAGCGACGATGTCATCCCGGTTGCGTCCAATGAATGGCTGTCCAGTGACGAGCACTTTCTAGAGTCTGGGAGCAGAGTCGATGCGCTTGATGCCGCCTGCCGCGTAAGAGTCGCGTAGGTTGCTATACGCGCGTTTGACAATCCCTTCTTCGATGTGGACGGTCAGAACGGTGAGCAGCTTTCGACCAACAATGTCCGCGATTGCATTGTCCAGAGCTGCGAGCGTCGACCGTGGTTGTTCCTTGAGTGTGTGAGCATCTGTAATTGAGCGCAGCCCGGAAAGGATGTTTTCGCATGCGGTCATGCGTCACCTCTGGAGGGAATCGGCATACCGTCCGCGTGAACGGGTCTGCTTTCTGAGGTCGAAATTTCCTCCAGTGCCAGACCGCGAGTCGGGATACCGAAGACGAGAACGATAGCTGCACCAGCGAGGAGAATGCAGGTTGTGATGCCGAACACGCCTGCGAAGCCTAATGTCGGGTAGATGAGTCCGACGAGTATTGGTGCGATTACGGCTCCAACGCGACCAAACGACGACGAGGTACCGACGCCGGTAGCACGAAGGTGCGTGGGGAAGATTTCAGGCGTGTACGCATAGACGCCGCCGAACGTGCCGTTCATAAAGAACGAGAGGCAAATACCAGCGACCGCGATTTGCCACGTCGCATCGGAGAACGCCATTCCGACGGCCGATAGCCCACCCAGGACCATGTAAGTCGCAATTGTCCCTTGTCGGCCCACTCGCTCGTTGAAATATGCTGCGGAAAGGTATCCAGGAATTTGCGCTGCGTACATCAACAGGGAAAAGCCGAAACTCTTCGTGAGCGTCATGCCGTGCTGAACGAGCAGGCTGGGAATCCACGTGAAGAACGCGTAATAACTGAACGCAATTGCGAACCACATCGCCCACGACATCGCGGTTGTTCTGCGCAGCTTCGGCGACCAGATGGCCGCAAAGTTTCCGAAGAAGCTTGAAGGACTAATCTTCGGACTCGACTGCACAATCGCTTCCAGGACGGGCTCAAACGTTCGCCCTTCCTTGAGAACGAGTGCCTCGATTCGGTCCATTGTCGAGTTGGCTTCCGCGATGCGTCCGCGGCTTTCAAGCCACCGGGGCGATTCCGGCAGGGCTCGTCTCCACCACAGCAGGATGAAAATAGGCAGCGAGGTGATGACCACGACGAAGCGCCAGCCATCGTGGAAATGCGGGATTATCAAATTGCCCAGAACGGCCGACATGACGTAACCGAAGGCGAAGAACCCTGCTAGCGCGCCTGTGAAAGCTCCTCGATACTTGCGTGCGACAAACTCCGATAGAAATGGCGCAACGATGGCGCTTTCTGCACCGGCTCCGAAGCCCGCGAAGATTCGAATCGCGTAGAAGGCTTGCCAGTGATTTACCTGAGAACTGATGACCGAGGCGATGCAGAAAATAATTAGCGCCGTCATCATCACAAAACGACGCCCAAAACGGTCGCCGGCCAGGCCAGCAAGCATTGCTCCGAAGAAAAATCCTGTGTAGGTGCTGCTGGCGATGAGGCCTGTCTGCAGAGAGGACAACCCCCAGGCTTTGGTGATTGCGGGCAACACGAAGGCCATCGACGAAGAATCCATTGCGTCGAAGGTGTAACCCAGCCCGCCCATGAACAACAACTTCTTGTGAAACCCACAGAACGGCAATCGTTCGAGGCGTGCTGCGACGCTAGGCATGCTCTGTCTCCCACCTTCCCATCTTCACGGCAAGGCAACGTTCTACGAAGAGCCATTCGCTGACGACTCCGACCCGTGGTCTCCTTGGACCGCGCAGGAACATTTAACGGCTTCAACTTTCATGCGTCAAATGCGAAAAACAATCCATAATGTGCGAAAAACGCATATGGAGCGCTCATGCTTAATGTCCGGGAAATCGAGGCGTTCAAAGCCTTCATCGAATGTGGGTCGGTAACGCTGGCCGCCGACCGGCTCTCGCGGACCCAACCACAGGTTGGCCGGCTGCTTTCTTCACTGGAAGAGTCGGTCGGATTCAAACTCTTCGACCGTGTTGGCAAGCGGCTGCATGCGACCCCTGAGGGATGGCGCTTCTATGAAGAGGTCGACCGTGTAATCCGTGAGATTGAGTCGCTCACTCGTTCGGCTGCGCAGATTCGTTCAGGCGCTTCAGACCACCTCCGAATCCTGGTGGCACCGCACGCGACGAATGCATTGGTTTCGCCTGCCCTGGTGGTTGTACAGGACAAGTTGCCTGGCTTCACAGCGGAGGTAGCTACGCGCGTGCGGCTCGACATCGAAACGTGGATAACCCCCGAACAATTTGACGTCGGGCTTAGCATCCTGCCCATCGACAATCCAGGTATCGAGGTGGAACCGTTTATCAGGACACGGGCGGTTCTCGTCATGTCCGAAAATCATCCACTCGCGGAAAAAGACGTTCTCGCGTTCGACGATATTCTGGATTTGCCGCTTGTTGCGACTCATTCGAGGTCGCTGCTTCGACAACATCTCGAGCGGTTGTTCCGTGACCGAAAGCGAACGGCGAACATACGGTACGAAGCGACGAACGGGCTCATCGCGTGTGAGCTTGCTGCTCAGGGTCTAGGTGTCGCATTGGCCGACCTTTTTGTCGCAATCTCATCTGGCGCACCGAACCTTGTCATGCGCCCGCTCTCTGAAGAAATTCCCTTGGAATATGGGTTCTTGTATCCAATTGGGAAGACGAGGTCAAAAGCCTCAAGCATCTTCACTTCCGCCGTACGAGAAACGGTACATGAGAGGTTGTTCCGCTTACCGATGCCGGGTGTGGCCTTCGATTTTTTATGACGATTTAACTCCCTAAGCCCTTGGTTTCACCTTCCTACGTTTGAGCATTCTCTCAAGGGTACATCTATCGTTTTTCCGAATGCCCCTTGGTGGAGAGGAGCCCCGCCTTATCCTGCGCGGGGCCTTCAGACATGTTCCAATGCATCGTTAGATGCCCCTCGGAGCCAGCGTCGCCCGTCAGCCGTTCGCCTCAGGGCGCTAACTTCGCCACCCTGTCCGGTTTCTCAAGGCTATCCCACAGTACCGGCTGTCCCGCGACTGCTGCCGTTGATGTCCGACCAGTCGCGCGGCCACACCGTGGAACGGGCAGCAGTATGTATACCGCGCGACAGGGGTGATGATTTCGTATTGAGCGACAGTGCTCGCAAATCTCGTGGCACGCCGGGGCGATTTGTCGGAAAAATATTTCTGCGGGTTTATCGTGCGCGGCGATACGACAAACTTTCGCGAAGTCTGTCGCACGGTTTGGATGGAAGTGCGTGAAAGACTGAACCTCCCGAGAGGCCGAAGGGGTTCTTGTTGTTCACGCACGTGTAATCTATTAATGATAACCATGCTGAAAGCCCAAACCGGTAAATACCGAGTATCTATGCGTCCAGCATTGAGCAACGGATGCGCGAGCGCTGAGGGACCGATATGCACAGAAGAGCACGCCTTGATGTCTGTTTGCCCGCAGCGCTGTTTCTCGTGTTGTGTTTCACGTCGCTACCCGGACTGGTACTCGGCCTGTCGTGGATGACCGTAGGGATGATGGCAATAGGCCACCGCGGGCTAGAGAGCTTTCCTCGCGTCGCGCCGTCCGTCGAATGGCGCTCAGGTTATCGCTCCGGTTGCGTCTGGTTTTATCACATCGCCTGGTGGCCTTGGTATGTGCGTCGCGAGATGCGTCGGTTTTTTCGACGCCTTTTAGGTGCCAGCGGGGCTTTGTCCGAGCCCCATGCAACCATCGGCCTACAAGAAGCGCCTCCATCTGTATCCGCACTGCTCGCGAGGAAGAGAGACAATGGAAATCTTTGAGTTGACGATACAGCCGTGTGCCTGAGCGTTCGCGCCAAGTGCGCGATGCGGTGTCAACTGCCGATTGGGAACAGCGAAATATCGGCAGACATTTGACCGGCTATTCTGCTGTGACGGAGGTAACAGCATGCAGCGTAACTACCCCTATCGTGGATATGTCATCAGCGTATCGATAGAGAATTACAGCTCGAGTAGCTTTGCGGGCAACGGAATGTCAGATTCAGGTTGCGACGCGGTCGTTCAAGTATTCATAGAGGGCAGTGACGTTCCATGTTGCGGACCGATTCACGTGACCGGAAATAATGGACGCCGGTTTGGAATGCAGGCCGATGCACTATTGGCCGGCAGTACCGCCGGCCAGCGAGCCATTGATGAACTCCTCCTGCCACGCCGATGAGCGCGAAGTTCCTGACGTACCCGGGGCGATATTGGCTTGGTCGATGGCCTGTGGCTCATCGAGAGGCATAATAGAGACCTACCTCGAACATCGAAGTGCTATGCGCAGCGGAGAGACGATAAAACGATGAAGCAGCGAGCCACAGTCATCTGTGAACGCGATGGTAATGTCTTGCTAGTCGCGCGTGAGCGTGGGCGCTGGGCCTTCCCAGGTGGACGGCAGAAGATAGGCGAAGACATCGCATCGACGGCCATCCGCGAGCTCGGCGAAGAGACCGGATTGCAGGTTTCCAGTAGCCACTACCTGTTCCAGTTTCGCGGGCTGCGGACCCGCCACTTCGTGTTCATCGTTCGGCTGACCAATGAATCAGAGCCAGTGCCGTCGAATGAAATCGCGCGTTGTCGGTGGGTGAAACCGCAAGAGCTTGCGAAGTTGGACACGAGTATTCCCACCAAGGGCATTGCGGAAATATTTCTTCGCCAATCGCGCGGCAGTAGGCAGTCACCAGACGAAACCGCGCAGGCGCTTGCAACGTAACCAAGATACCGCGCGAAGATATACTGCAAATTACTTGGGGGGCGATACGCGTTTGATGAATCGCTCGTCAACGACTTCCGCGAGGTGCGGCGTTGCTACGCCCACCGCCTGACGGATTTCCAGTCTTGCTCGGCCAGTTACCGCCTGAAGAGCCACTTCCCGAGCGGCCGTTACTCGCAGCTGATTTGGCTCCGCTGGACGAGCCCTTCGATGCACCGCCCGAGTTGCCGCGAGCGCCACCTTGGCTGTCGCTTGCTCCTTTGCTCATCGCTGCCTCCGTTGAAAACACTGAGGAGAGGCGCTACTCGCCTTGCCTGAAGAGTAAAGTCGCGCACGGCGATAGCGGCCATCACACAACGATACTCCTGTTTGTGACGGTTGGCATGCCACATCGGCCTCATGCGGAGGGCGTTGCGCAAGGGTGGAACGAAGGAGTGACATCGGCTTCGCGTCCAGCCGACGATAACGACAGAAGCGTTGCGCCTTTGGCGGTTGATGTGGACTGCCGTGCACGCGTGTAGGACGAACCCGAAAAAAAGCCCGCTCGAAAGCGGGCTTCGGTCAACCATGACGGAACGCTTAAGCCGCTGCATCCTTCAACTTTTTGAGCGGACGAACCTTGAGCTTCACGCTGGCCGGCTTGGCGTCAAACCAGCGCTCCTCACCCGTGAACGGGTCCTTGCCAAAGCGCTTTTTCTTGGCCGGCACTTGCTGCACGCCAATCTTGAGCAGGCCAGAGAGCGTGAACTCACCAGCACCCTTCTTGTGAACAGCGCCCAGAATAGTGTCTTCCAAGGCCGCGAGGATGGCTTTCGCTTGCTTCGGTTCGACACCGGCCTGCGTGGCGACGTGAGTGGCGAGCGACGCCTTAGTAAACGTATCTTTCATCGGCTTGAGCGCAGTAGGCGCCGTAGCCGCTTTCTTCGCCGGGGCTGCAGCCTTCTTCACTGCCGTCTTGGTTGCAGCTTTCTTGGCTGCGGGTTTTACCGTCTTCGTTACCATGGACATCCTCATTTTCAGATTTTGAGAATGCTTAAGACGAGGCACCCCAGAGATAAAGCACTCGGCACATGCGCCGTCTTAAGCTGGAGGCAAGCGTAGCAACGGTTTGTAGTCAATGCAAGCAGAAAGCCCCTTATAAAAGGGTGTATTTCGCTTTTGCAGCTGAGCCTAGACCAGCTTTGTGACCTGCCGACGCTTGGTGGATGTTTCACACGGTAGTGCAGCAGGCAGCTTTCGGAGCAACTAGGGTTCGTCTTGAGGTAGTGATGTACGGGCCGCTGGTCGGGGGGAGTTCCGCGCCGAGTTGGTAACATGAAGGGCAATCTGTCGACCTACCGAACTATCAGGCGTCGTTGAATGGACATCTTTTATTACTGGCAAAAGCTCGAAACCAATCTCAAAAGCCGCGAGGTGGGGTACTTTGGCTCCAATAATTCGAAGCTCTCGGAGCTCGCGGGGCGCTTGCCCAAGCGAATCTGGGTGGTTAAAACCCCGAAGGGCATGAAAGGCTCAATCCAGCTCGTAGGCTCGCTGATTGTCTGCGACGAACCGCGCGTCGCAGTCAAAACTGACTACCCGAATGTGATTTACTATGACCCGTTCTCGCCCGTGTCTGTCATCTACACGGACTCTAATACACCTGAGCGAATAGCCGAAATCTCAGGGTACTTTCAGTACCGATTCCACGCGGCGTTCAGCGCTAACTTCAACGGTGACGCGGGGATACAGCCGCTGGAAGCCAACGTGGTGCGAGGCCTGGAGGCAATGGTGGCGGACTGGTCAAAGGTCCAGATGCTCGAGCGCGTCAATCAACCCGAGAAGGTGTACCCCATCAACCCCTTCGCTCAGCAAAGCCGGTAGCTGCTAGCAGAAGTTTCGACTGACGGCGGTAAGCCCACCGAGCAAGTGCGACATATCGACAAGTCGCTGGGCGACCAGGTGGCGGACCTCGCCCTCGCATTGCCACGTTCCATACACAGCAAGGAGCGACGCGCCCAGCACCTCCTGCCGGAACTTCTCCTGGACCGATGTCCAGATGATGACGTTGACATTGCCGGTCTCATCCTCAATGGTCAGAAACATCACGCCTTTCGCCGTCCCTGGTCGCTGACGTACCGTGACCAGACCACAACCGCGAGCGAGCCTGCCGTTGCGATACGTCATGAGGGTCGCGGCCGGCAGAAGACGGTGTTCGAGCAGCTGCGGCCGCAGCAACGAAAGGGGATGCCGGCCGAGCGTGAGGCTCATCGAGTTGTAGTCGGCGACGATGTCTTCGCCCTCCGACGGCGCGCCAAGCACAGGCGTTTCATCATCCGCGCGCGCATCGGCAAGAATGTCACGGTCGGGTACCGCGGCGACAGACGTCCAGAGGGCTTCGCGCCGGTTACCGGCGAGCGACGACAGCGAATTCGCGGCGGCCAGAACCTGAAGGTCCTTCCGGTCGAGCTGCGCGCGTTTGGCGAGGTCGCTGACGCTGGCAAACTGTCTCACGGCTCTCGCAGCTTCAATACGTTCGGCGGCGCCGTCCTTCATGCCCTTCAGCAGCGAGAGGCCAAGGCGCACGGCCGTCCTCGATTCTGATGCATGACGCTCGAGGACCGAATCCCAGCCGCTGATGGTGACGTCAGCCGGCAGCACCTTCACGCCGTGACGCTGCGCGTCCTGGATGAGCTGCGACGCTGAGTAAAAGCCGAGCGGCATGCTGTTAAGCATTGCGGCAAGAAACGCTTCCGGCTCGTGACACTTTAGCCAGCTGCTCGCGTAGACGAGCAGCGCGAAGCTCGCCGCGTGGCTCTCAGGGAAACCGTATTCGCCGAAGCCGTGAATCTGCTGGAAGATGGATTCGGCGAAGTCCTTCGTATAGCCGCGCTCCGTCATGCCATTGACGATGCGGTCGTAATATTTGTCGAGGCCACCCTTGCGCTTCCATGCAGCCATCGCACGGCGCAGCTGGTCCGCTTCACCGGGTGTAAAGCCGGCAGCCAGAATGGCAACCTGCATCACCTGCTCCTGGAAGATGGGTACGCCCAACGTCCGCCCGAGCGCGACCTCCAGTGCTTCGCTTGGATAGGTCACTGGCTCCAGACCCTGTCGACGGCGCAGGTATGGATGCACAGCGCCGCCTTGAATCGGGCCAGGGCGGACGATGGCGACCTCGATAACAAGGTCGTAGAACTCGCGCGGCTTCATCCGCGGCAACATGCTCATCTGGGCGCGCGACTCAATCTGGAATACGCCCACCGTGTCGGCGCGCGAAATCATTTCATAGGTCGCCGCGTCTTCAGCCGGTATGTCCTGCATCTCGAAGCGCTCGCCGCGTTGCTCCGAAACTATGTCGAGCGTGCGCCGGATGGCCGACAGCATTCCTAGCGCGAGTACGTCGATTTTCAGTAGCCCAAGCGCTTCGAGGTCGTCCTTGTCCCACTGGATTGCGGAGCGGTCCGCCATCGCCGCGTTCTCGACGGGCACTAGGCGAGTGAGTTTGCCGCGGCTGATGACGAAACCACCAGAGTGCTGCGACAGATGGCGCGGAAAATTGAGAATCTGCGCAGCCAGCTTCGCCCATAGACCGATGAGCGGATTTTCCGGGTCGAGTCCTGATTCCGCAAAGCGCTGGAGGAGGTCGGCCGAGTGGTCAAACCACTGATGTGACTTCGCGACCTTGTCCACAATTTGCGGGTCAACGCCGAGAGCCTTCCCGCTTTCACGCAGCGCGCCGCGCGGTCGGTATGTGGATACCGCCGCTGCGATGGCCGCACGGTCGCGGCCGTACTTCCGGTAGATGTATTGGATGACCTCTTCGCGGCGCTGGTGCTCGAAGTCGACGTCGATGTCGGGCGGCTCACCACGCTCCTTGCTGATGAATCGCTCGAACAGCATATTCCCGCGCGATGGGTCAACCTCTGTCACCCCAAGGCAATAGCAGACCGCACTATTTGCAGCTGACCCACGCCCCTGACACAGGATGTGCTGGCTGCGCGCGAAGCGCACGATGTCGTAGACGGTGAGGAAGTACGCTTCGTATTCCAGTTCGCGGATGAGCTGCAGTTCATGCTCAATCTGCTCCTGCACGTTGTGTGGAATGCCACTGGGATAGCGCCGGTGCGCGCCGATGTACGTCTCCTGGCGCAGATACGCTTCGTGCGTGAAGCCACTCGGCACAAGCTCGTCCGGATATTCATACCGAAGTTCGTCGAGCGAAAACTGGCATCGCTCGAGAACGTTGAGCGTCTCGTACAGCGCGCGCGTCGGATACAGGTTGCCCAGCCGGAACCGCGAACGCAGATGCCCTTCGGCATTAGGCGCGAGGTCATAGCCGCATTCAGCAACGGTCTTCCGAAGCCTGATTGCCGTCATCGTGTCCTGCAGCGGCTTGCGTGAGCGCACGTGCATGACGACGTTCCCCGTCGCCACGACCGGCACGCGATACTGGTCAGCCACATGTTCGACGATGCCGCGATGGATGTCGTCCATCGCTCGCTGGTGCAGGGTGAGTCCGACCCATGCTCGACCTGCAAATACATCATTCATCCATTCGAGCTGAACGGCGAGCGCGGCCTCTTTCGCTGGGAAGGCCGGCACCAGTATGGCAAGGCAGTTCGGCATGCCGCGGAGATGTGTGTAGCCTTTCTCTGGCCTCAAGATGTCGTGCGGCGTGAGCAGGTATTCACCCTTCGTTGCGCGCATGCGTCCCAACGTGATGAGTTCGGAGAGATTGCCGTAGCCTTCGCGGTTCTGTGCCAGCAGGATGAGGCCAAATGCGGGCGTCCGGTCCGCATGCACGAGCCGGAAGTAAGAACCGATGACCAACGGCAGCTTCTCTTTCTTCGCCTCGACATGGGCGCGCACGACACCGGCGAGCGAACACTCGTCGGTTATCGCAAGTCCCGAGTATCCAAGCTGGGATGCACGTTGCACCAGCTCTTCCCCGTGCGACGCGCCATGGAGAAACGTGAAGTTGGTGAATGCGAAGAGCTCCGCATAATCTGGAAGCATTGACGATGGAAAGTCCACGAGCGCACCGTCCTGTCCGCTCAGCCAAACAGGCCGTGCAGGAACCAGCGGACTTCCTCAGTTTTCACGACAGGCCGTTCGCGAAATATCCAGTAGCAGCTTTTGTCGGCAGCTTCAGCGACGTAGTAGTCTCGTGTGACTGCTTCACTGTCATGCCAACCTGCCTCAATGCGTTCGCCCATCGAGACGAGCCTGAGCGGCGAACCGTAAAACGGTCGATGATTCTTCATCATGAGCTTGATGGGTTCCTCAAGCAGCCAGGTCGGTCGCGGGAGTTCAACGGGCAGCGCCTGTGCCTTCGCGTCGCTCTGGATGGGCACCCATCGGTTCGCCATCTCTGGTCTATGGTCGGATGTTGGCGCCGCGCGCTCCACATTCTCGGAGCCGAGCCGCGCGACCAGCAATTCGATGAGCCGGTTGTGGTCTTCGGCTGACCCGCCTGGGTCAGGGAACAGCGAATCGCTCGGTGGCTCTGCGGGCTGCACGCTGGATGCGGTGAGGCGCACTGCGAGTACGGCGGCTGGGAGTTCGGTGCGACCAAGGCGCTCCTTCAACAAGCGGACGAGATGCTCCTCGTGCCATGTCGGTTCTGCGAGCGCGACTTCGAAGGTGGTCGGCTCGACGGCTTCGCGGCCACGCTCATGTTCAAGCGACACAGTGGCGTGAGTGAGCGCGAGTTGCTGCGCGCTCAACCAGCCACACATCTGGACGATGAGCCGCTTCGCCGAAAACAAGATGGCTTCGGCATGCTCGACACGGTCGGGGAGCTCGGTGCGCGCGCTGAAGGTCGGTGGCAGCTCGAGCCATTGATACAGCTCGGGCGAAAGGCCGTAGGCGCGGTCCAGCGCATCGAGTAAGCCTGCACCGCAGCGCTTCTTCAGCCCGGCGCGCGGCAAGCGGCGGACGTCACCCAACACCCGGCAGCCAAGTCCCTCGAACCAGTCAGCGAACGGACGCAGTTCTTGAACGACCGTGAACGGCAATGCGTTCAAGTTGCGCTCAAGAGAAGGCATCTTGAGCACACGGCAGCGGCCGCGTTTTGCGAGCAGCCACGCGCCTTGGCCAGTTGGGGCGACGCTCATGCGCACAGTCACACCGATGGATTTCACAACGTCGCGCATGAATTCGCAGACGCGCCGGATGCCACCGAAGAGACGCAGGCTGGCCGTGACGTCCATGACGATGGTTTCCTCGTCGCAGACCGCGACCTGCGGCGAGAAACGTAGCAAACCGAAAGCGACCTCGCGTTGCATCTCGCGTTCACGCTCGACGCTCCGGTCGTACATCAACGCATCGGGCGAAAGTGTCGTCACTCCGCCCCGTTTCATGCCGGGCAGCACACCGGCTTCCCGCGCCATCGTATCCACCACCACAACCTTGTCGCGCTCGAGCACGACGCACCCGTGCTCAGTGCGAGGCGACCACCTCGGACGGAACACCTCCAGCGAAAGCCGGGGAAGGAAGATGGCGACGAACACGGCCATAGGGGCTGAGCAGAATCGGTGACGGTTGCAGGGTAATGGACAGCATTTCGCTTCGTATTGGGCCCCGTCGCTTGACGACGTCGACGACGAGGCCACCGTCAGTTGGTCTGACTCCCAGTCGCAGCGTGGCAGGCGAAGCGTCCTGTGCGCTGGCCAGCGGCCGGATGAGTACAAGCATCGTTTCCGACGCCTGCGCCGCCAGGTGTAATCGCCGCAGCGCCTCGGTCCGGATGTGCTGCTGCCATAGGATGAGCGCACCACAGCTCGCAGCCTGCAACACGCGCTCCGCGCACCAGAGCGCATCTGCCGTCTTCGGCGCGCGCAATCTCATAAGACGTTCCACTGGCACGCCGAGATAGCTGAACGCCAGCGAATTGGGGACATGCGGCGGTTGCAGCAGCGCAATCGGCCGCGCGCTCAGCTCGGCGAGCGCCGGCTTCAGAAGCCGCATTTCGCCAATCCCGGGTTGCTGGACCAGCAGTTCCACCAGTGCGCCCAACGGCCAACCGCCACCCGGTAGCTCAGCAGACAGGGCCGCATAGCCCGTATCCACGGTCTTCCCATGCACACGCGCAAGCTGCGCCCCGCGCCAGAGCGCTGGGTGAATCGACTCGACGTGTTCGGGCAAGGAGGCCATTGGTGAAAAATGCTGTATGGATGTACAGTATCGTATATCAAAATTCTATTTTGTGAAGTGCCCCCTTTTTGGTCGCGACGGGAGACGACGATGGATATGCCTGTACGCAAGCACCCGATGCCGGAGATAGCGGCATTCGTGGCCGAATTGCGTCATGCGTTCGGGGATGCGACTATTGACGAGGCAGTCACGCGCGGCAGAGCGGGCGAGCCAACGTTTTTCGCAAGCGAGAACGACCGAACGGTGGGCACCAGGTCACCTGACGCCGCGAACAGCTGGCGGGTCGACGACAGCGTGCGCGACCGGCATTTCTGCCGCGGATGTGATGGGTCATGCATCGGCACCGACATACGATGCAGTCAACGGAGATGACAATGTGCTATTCGGCTCAAATCCTGGCGGACTATCGCCGGTACGTTCGGATGTTCGGCGCGCACATGGACATCGCCGAGTTTGCGCGTCTCTACTTCCTGCAGGCGGAAGGGCACACCGCGAAGACACCGAAGGCGCTCGACGATTCCTTCCGCGCCCCGCAGAACGACGGGGAGCGTGAGATTTGGCAGCTCATTGAAAAGACGCGCGCCGAGCAGAAGACGAAGCTCGAGCAGGACCTTTTCAAGCAGCGCACCCGCCTGACGGAAGCCGAGCGCAAGCTGGAATCGAAAGTGACGAAGGCTGCGACCGAAAGTCGGCGCATCGCTACCGACAAAATCGAGGCTGCGCTACGTCGCATCGAGGACATCAACCGGACAGAACCGCAGCCACGCGACTCGCGCATCTTCCCCGGCTACTACGCGCCGGTGCTTATGATGGAGCACGGCGAATACGTGTTGAAGCCGATGCGATACCAGTGCCGTGTTGCGGGCAAGCCTTCGGACTACGATGTCCGTTTTCCGAGCACATACAATGCCCGTCGAGACAATCTGGAAGGTTTCTGGAAACCTTGCTTCGGACATACGCACGGCATTATGGTCGTCGACGTGTTTTACGAAAACGTGAGCAAAGCGAAGGCAGAGGGGCGGGCGCTGGCCGAAGGCAAGAAGGACGAAAACCTTGTGCTGGAGTTCCACCCGGAAGACAACCAACCGATGCTTGTAGCTTGCTTATGGTCCCGCTGGACAGCGCCCGGGCAGGACGAGTTGCTGTCGTTCGCTGCGATTACCGATGAACCACCACCGGAAGTCGCAGCAGCCGGCCATGACCGGTGCATCATTCCAATCAAGCCTGAAAACGTCGAGGCATGGCTGCATCCAGACCCAGAGGACCTTGACTCGCTCTACGCTATCCTGGACGACCGCCATCGACCGTTTTACGAGCACCGGCTGGCGGCATAACACCATCGCCGATTTGCAGACCGGGACATCTGCTCCCGTTTTACTCACCCGTCAGCTCTTCGTTCGCATCGAATGATTTTTTGAACGCCATGTCGATACACCCAATCACCTGCTAGTCATTCGACAAGCCTCATGAAGGACGCAGGCCCTCCTCGACGTTCACCAGTTATCTCACCACGGCGGTCCCGCGGTGACGTATCGGAGCATCCGAGCCGCGTCATGCGTAATCGTCTTCGTCCTCGTGGTGTTGCAAATCTGGCAGGTAGGCGAATGACTGGCCGTCGTCACGTACAACGAACTTGACCGAGGTATGAGAATAGTGCACTTGTGTGACTCGCGAAAAACTTATGCTTTCCGGCAAATAGTCAACGTTAAAACGTTCTCGCGTAGAACCTATGTCTCCGCCATGTCGACTGAAGAGTACGACATTCATGCCTCCAGCTGACTGAGCGGACGCGAATTTCACACCATCAAATTTCTCGGCATGAACATGGGCGAGATACTCTGCCATCGTTTGTGTAATCAAATAGTCTGATTCCCTGCCTGGTACGACAGGTTGAGATATAAGTCCGTGGAGACGCCGAAGGAAAGTATGTTTTGTGACCTGTTCTTCGTAGTCGGGCTGAAAGTAGCTCAGATTCGTCGCGGCTGTAACACGTTCGAGCCGCTCCAAATCAAGAACTTTCAATGGTTGAGTGGTAACGAGTTTGATGACAGCTAAATCGTTGCCGATAGCCGGTCTGAGTTCCGCGCGGGCGGTGTCCTCCTCGAATGCTGCGTATAGTACGACGACACCTTCGGGATTCATTCGGCCAGACTTGGCGAGTTCACTAGGTGGCGGCCCAATGAGCTCCAGGGGTGCGTCGGCCATTTTTCCCATTTGAGTTATTGACGAGCACACCCGAGCTCTGAACAAAATAGTTTTGACCGGCAACAAGACCGTGACGGGTAAATTGCCGTTTCGATGCGTAGCGAACAATTGGCCTACGTTCGCAAACAGGCTGTCAAAGAGGTCGCGGACACTGACGCTGAAGAAGCGTCGGTTGCGCTTCAAGTCTTCGACAGCCGCGTTCCAATGTTCCGTGAACTGGTAAGGCAGGAGACGACGGGGAACATAATTTGCCGTTGCTTCCCACAGCGGCTCTTCTCCGTCACCGGGCCAGGCATCATCGAGGTCACAGACTGCGTCGACGAGTTCATCCTCAAAGTCAAAATATTGTCCGGTCACCGTCTGAATGATGTCGTTCAACGGCTCACCGCTTTGTTCCCACCATCCTTTGTCATCGTCGCCGCTGTAATGCTTTTCCTCAGCACCTTGGACAAAATATTCCCGAAGGACGGGTTCAAGAACTGCTGCTAGAGATTCGACAGTGACAGCTTCGTCGGATTCCTCGCCGCACACTGAGCATTCGAGATGTTCGAAGTGCTCGGCTAACGAGTCGCGAAAGTGCGAGTCTTCGATGCAGTTGCTGCAAATGGCCGTCGTCATGGTGAACTTTGTTGGAAAATATTCCGTCGTAACATGCAAGAAAGCGAAAAAATACGGTCCGAACGTCGGCTGACCGACGGGGCAGCCAGTGCAATGCGGGGTGCGCCTCATGCGCCCGTCTCGGCTGAAGCTAGCTGCGATATGTCAACTTGTCCAGTCCTTGACGTCCCAACCTTTTGCTATAAGCGATGCGCGCGACGATGCAGTTGCTCTGTCAGCGTGCATGGCAAACGCGAGCAGTCGTCGGGGCCGACTAGCAGCCACAAAGATATTCATCAAGGACCGAAGCTTTTCTTCATGTGTTTCGTTCGCAGGAGTTTCAGAGCCACAGAAATAGGGCAGTATGTTGGCAAGGTCGAATTTCCTGTTTCGGCAACTCTCGAGGACCAGGGTCGCAAGATGGGTTTCTCCTTTCACAGAGGCTATCGTGGCCACATGCAATGGAAATCGCATCGCCCCCGCCGAGATGGTCAACGAGTTGACACCATCCATTTGTGTGTTTGCAGAACCAGTGTCGACGAGCCACTCATCTGGAATATCTTCGGCCGTGGTCACGGCTTCAATCAATTCGCCAAGCTTGGAGATTAAGGTGGCAATTGTGTCCCGCGCTGAGACATCTGTGGTTAAGTCGCTTGGGTCCACGACAATTTCCAAGACAAGCTGCTTGAGCGTTTCCATATCTACGTCATTTGCTGACGCAATCTGCACCAACTGACGCCAAGTTCTAGCCTCTTTATAGGCCGTTGCACCGTACTCTTGAACTATCTGCAGAAGTGCAGAACGTGCAGCTCCAACTCGATTTCCTCCAGAGGTAGATGCAGCCGCCCTCAATAGTTGCCGTATTGTACGGTTGGTCGGGCGTGGGGTCAGGGCATCGTCGAAAGCCGGGAAATAGTCGCTTATATGGCGTCCGACTTTCTGGGCTGGATTGCCTTTTGCCTTAATGGCACAAATTGCCTTTATCGGATATTGACTGATTTCGTCAGCCGGTAGCAGGGTAGCGGCCCATGTACCAAAGCGTGAAATCACATCCTGAATCGTAGCCTCAGAATACAAGATGAGCGTTGGCGGCGCTAACGCTGCCGGCCCCTCTCCCACGATTTCTGCACCAACCGGTTTGACAGCATTTACCACCGCCGCGATGGTAGAGCCAAAGCGAAGGCTCGTGCGAACCTCCGAGCAATTTGCGACTGGGAAGGCGTTGGGCAATGTTCCCCGAGTGCGATTCAAGATGGCTTGATTAACATCTCCGAATCGTTGGATAACAGCGTCGTTCCGGAACACTTTGTACAGTGCGTTCAGTTGCACGTCGCTTGTATCCTGCATTTCGTCGATAAAAACGTTGGGAAATCGATACTCAACAGCATCGACGAGCCCTGGAACCTTGCTGATAGCCTGTTCAGCGTACGCAAACATATCTTCGTGTCGGAGGCGCCCCTCTCGAGCCATGGCATTTTTAACCAGCTGCAAATGCGCGATTGTCGTTCCAGTGGCCGGCAGCGTGAGGTCGTCGTGCGTTACGAGCTGCAAATCAGCACCACGATAACGTACACCTTTCACAGCACGAGTTCGCTGCTGAGGGCTTTGAGAAATCCAGATGCGCGCGCTTCTGTTTGCGTTGACGCGTCTAAAAAATTGCTCAGCAAACGCGTCTTCGTCAGTCTCTCGAACGTCGATTCCAAGTTCCCTTAGCCAGGGAAGCGCCAAAAACTTGTTAACAAAACTTTGAATCGTGCCAATGAAATGAGGGTAGGCGAGCAGTGCGTTCCCGTATGGAACCGAATTCAAGCAGCGCTCAATTTCTTCTCGGGCGACGTTGGTGTGCGTCAGAATGCAGATTCCCCGATGAGCAAAGGGCCATCTCGCAGCCATCAGGGAAAGCTTGGCACCTAACAATGTCGTCTTGCCGCTTCCTGGTGCCGCTTGAAAATCAGCAGTGCCTCCATCAAGTATCGCGTCAATTTGCTCCTTGCGGGTAAAACTGAGCCGTGGAAAAAGCTGCCCAATTTTCAAGAGGTCATCTTCAGTCAATGAGAAGCGAGCGGTCATCAAACTACCTCCGGAACGAGGTGGTCGAACGCAGCTTTGATGTATGGCGGCAAACTCGCGAGCAAGGTATCTCCAGTGCCAAGATGCCCTTCCGCCGCCAATTTCGCAAGGTATTGCGCAACGATAGCTTTCGATACCTTCTTCGTATGCAATAGTTCATAGACATTGGCCGCAATGGTTTCTTGGTTTTCAAGCAAGACAAGTGTCGCGTACTCCGCTTCGGCATCTATGCGTGCAGTTTCGTATTCTTCGTCCGTCAAATAACCCTTGCTACCTTCGGCCTGTTCAAGTCGAACAGCAACGAACATGTGTTTAGCGACTCCCGACCTCAGCAGGTCGTATTCAAGTGTCCAATGGTCCGCAATGAAGACCTCAGTGCTCCCGCCTCTCGCTCGGTCGATTTTTGATTTTCTGAGTTCGACTATCTCCTGCGGCGTGTAGTCGCGAACCTTACGCTTTTGATGATTTTTACCATCTTTCGTTTTAGGAATTCCCTTTTCTTCCTTGTCCTTCCTGCCTTCGATGTAGCTAATATCGTCTGGCACGACATCTAGGTCACCAATGCATGCAACCCGAACCGGGAGGCTGGTGCCGTCCTTCCGCTGAAGAATTCGCGCGAATCTGAATAGACCAACTCCGCCTACGCTCACTGTCGAAACGCTATTACCTTGGAATGACCTGCCCACGGCTTCGGCGAGAGCCGGGAGTACAATGGCTTCGGCAGGCCCTTCAACGATTAGTACGCCGCGCGCAAAGAATAGATTGGCTTTCGTAGAGTCGAGAAAGCGGCGAAGGAACTCGTAGTCTGAGCCATCGAGACGTGTCTCGGCCCGTCCGAGGGGATATGCCTTGCCGGCAGTAACAAGGGTGAGTGCGTCGACGGGGGCGGCAGATGCGATGCTGGGGCTGTGGGTTGTCACCACAATCTGGATGCCGCTCGTGGACGCTTTTTCTGCGAGCATAGCTAGAATACGCGCTTGTAGCTGCGGATGAAGGTGCGCCTCTGGTTCTTCAATCAGGAGGAGGGCGAGCTCATTACCGCCTCCATCACTAAGCAGGAGCAATTCGGCAGCCATGAACAAAACGTTGTTATAGCCAAGTCCTCGTTCGCAGGCCATGTCCTCGCTGACTCCGCTTGGTGGCCTGAGCGTTAATTCCAGCCGTTCAAGTATTTGCGCTAGAGTAAGTTCGGCGGAGACACGAATCTCTGAAGACAGTGGCGTTTTCTCGAAGCTCAAGGATTTGAGGTAGTCTCGATTGAGAGTGTCCCTGACTTCTTTGACGACCTGCTTCGTGCTAATTCGATACTGCGCCTGAGCCATGATTTCGACGAGAGTAGCAGGTGCTCCATCAGGATTTTTCTTGTCGAAGTTGTTTGCGCTTTCTTTTTTTACGTCTCTGTGTGCTCTTAGCACCTGAGAAAGCCTTGACCCCTTTTTCGGCCGCAATTCCGCGACTGCGTCGCGCAGCGGTTTGAGGTAGGTTGCTCGAATCAGTTCGCGTGCAGCTGAACCAATCTCCGGGCCAGTACCACCTTTCCCGGCATTGATGCTTACGACTGGATTACTAAGCCTGCTGCCTCGGTTGCTTTCGATACGCCGGGTGGCGCGAAGATGCACAACCAGATAAGGGTCCACGCCTTCCTCGAGGGTTAGCCAATCCAGCAAGGCTGCCTGTTGTGCCTTATTCAAATCGCGTAGCTCTACTTCGAGCTTGAGTTCGTCGGCTTGCGAGCTTCCGTTTATGTGAAAATCGTCATCTTCAATCCGAAGCCAGTCATTGGTCGTTGTCAATAGTACATAACGGACAACGTCGACAATGCATGTTTTCCCGGCGTCATTTTCTCCCACGAACACATTTAGACCCTGACGGAACTGAAGGTCGAGATGTGCATTGTCAGCGAGAGTGCCAAATACTCGGAAGTTTTCTGCATATACACGGTGAAGGTACATGGGATTGTTTTTTTGCTCGTTCTAGTTTGTCTGACACCTTTGAGGCGACGAGAGGTTGTCGCATGCAGGTGGTTTTTCAATCTTTGACGTTCGGCCGTACTCGCGTGCGAACGGGCCGCGAAAGTTGCTTGGCACGGGCATGCTCGCGATAGTCACGTTTGTTGGTTACGTTCGCACGTGGTCCTGGCAGATACGCCGGAGTTGCTCTCAACAACTCAGGTTTGCGCCCTTGGCGAGGCGAACCGTAAAGTGGATTATCGGGCAAAATCCCCCAAACTATTTTGCGATATGGCCATAAAAGGAGGGGCTATTCGCGGAATCGCTGTCACACCGGGAGCCCGCCTGACGCCGATTTCACAATATGAAAAACAACGAGACTAGAACAGATTGCCTGCACCGAACGCCGTCCTAAAATCTAACTGATACCTCTTAGTTCGCGACCAACTTGCCCAAACAAAATGATAATTTGCGTTGACTGTGTCACCCCTCAGCCGTTGAAGAGGTTTGTCTCGGAAAAGGGACAAGTTGCGACATGCCACTACTGCGGCAGTGACAACGCCTCAGTAGCGGCACAGTCGCTGTTCGACTATATCTTTGAACGGGTTAAAGAGAACTTCGCTACCGAAAACGACCTTTCGCAATTTGAGTACGACATGCTCTATGAAGGCGGAGCCGATGATATTGCGGTTGCATCTATCGACGTCGTTCTGAGCGAGTGGTTGAATCTTGGAGGTGACTCATATTTCGACGACCTGAGCGCCGCCGTTCCGTCAGAATTCAATACCAACGAGCGGGGATACGAAACTTATTTCTACGGTGACGACGGACTGTTGGAACGAAACTTCTACGAGAAATCTTGGCAAGATTTCGTTGAGAACATCGGGCACGCTCATCGATTCTTTAATACGACCGCTCGTGAATTCCTCGACTCAGTGTTCTCGCTCTTGGTGGACGAGGAAAGCGTATTGAGGCCGGAGTGTCTTCGGCAAATTAATTGCGGGGAACATATTTTCAGAGCGCGGAGTGTCGATGGTTACACGAAGGCAAAACAACTCGTCGCAAATCCAAAAGAATTCGGCCCGGCTCCTCGAGGAAAAGCCAGTAATCAGCGGATGACCCCATCCGGAATATCCGCGCTCTATTGCGCTTCAAATAGAGCGACATGTCTCAGTGAAATACGGTCGATTACCGGAGACGAAGTCGTTAGCGTTGCACTGACTCCGACGACGGGCCTGATACTCCTAGACTTGACGCAACTGGAACGATTAGAGCCACCGAAACTAACCAATTTGGACGTAGGCTATCTGAAGGCGATGCATCTTAAGACTTTCCTGAAGTCTCTCGTCAAGAAGATGTCTCGGCCGAAAAGTCGTACAGACGACCTAAGTTACTTATCCACGCAGGTCGTTTTCGAATACTTGCGCCTTCGCTTCGTGGCGGATGTCGACGGCATCATCGTCCCGTCGGTGCAATCGGGTGAAATCAGCACGAACGTCGTGCTTTTCCCCGAGTCTAGTGTCATCAGTTCGACGTTTGCTCCCGCAGTAAATGCTCGGAGCGATTTTTTGCGAGAGCTCAAGGAGGAGGCGGCCGCGGGATTTGAGGCTGGAGAAAAACTTGCAGTTGTCGCAGGGTCCTTTCTATTTCACAAGGTCATCGCAATCGAAACAAAAGCAGAGACCTATGGAAATATCCGAGGTGTTTATTCGGGCGAATGGGAGCAAAAGCACTATGGACGTGCATTTGCTCGAGACATCGCTGACGTGCGAGAAAGTACGGAAGGGTGAGTGGTCTTGTGATGTCCGGAGCTGAGGGCAAAACCACTGGCGCTACGCGTGTGAATCCGAGCTGTCGTCACCATCGTGATGCCATCCGGCGCACACAAGGCACTGTCCGGTTTCGGCGGACACAAGGTTTCCCTCACATCCACTTTGGCGATGCTCCGCTCGTTCTATCGGGCAGACATCATTGCAAACCGGACAGTAGACTTCTGCTGCTTCGCGGTTATTGGGCCTCAGTACCGCCAAGACTGGGAGAACCTCGGCGTCTGTATCCGCGTCATCAAGGCAGACCGGGCAAAAATAAGCTCGCTGCTTTTTATCCACGCCAAGATAGGTCTCGACCTGCCGAGGGAGGAGGAGTCTCTTGACGATGTTTGCCTCGCGGCACGCGTTGTTCGTTGCGTACTGGGCGGCACCCAAGGCTGCGTAGGGTCCACCGCGCAAAAACTCTCGCCGCACGGAAAACCAGCGCTCGCCTGGGAAAAGGCTTTTGTGCATAAACAGCGCACTCTCGACAACTTCAGCCACTTGGACTGAAACGTTTTTCCCAACGGAGTGCATGACGATGTTTCGAATTTCTCGAAGATGGCGTAGTTTCTCGATAAACTTAGGTTCGAACTGGGCGGGCGCAAAGGTGTCGTGGACTTTCACTAAGTCCTGAGCGTCGATGGTTCTAAAGCGCTCAAAATCGACCGGTTGGGCTTCATACGGCGAAGGCCAACGCGCAGGAGCATCAGAAATCAGCAGGTAGGGCGAGACTTCGGCGATTCTTCCTTTGATAACGAGTTCGACCGCTTGTTGGATAACGGTCAGAGCAGTGGTAAGTGTTCGCTTAGAGGCGGCCCAATATTTAGTGGAAACTTCCGCCATATCTGATTCTTCAATACCATAGAAGTCTGCGTTGTCGAGTTCGACCAAAAGTGTCGCTGTCGCATCCCACGCAAAATTCAGCAATTCTTTGCCCGAAGTGTAGAAATCTTCGGGAGTAGGTACGTTCACTACCACGTAGGCTCCTTCGTTCGCATTTTAAATTCCTGCTCAACTTGAACTGGATTTTGATTTCGTTGACTCACGTGTTGGCGAACGTGACTTTACCTTTCGCTTCGAGCCCGGCGTTAAGATGCTTGAGGGAACAGGTCGCATGCCTGGAATGCGAAACACCACTATCATCCGCGGTTGCGAGTCACGGGGTCCCTGAACGGATTCAACCCAGCAGTTATCAGCGAGTCTCAATGGCCAGTCCTTCTGCGAACAGAGGTCCAGAACGACTAGGAAGCCGAACCCGGCACCCGTAAGCGTGTACGACGCCGCTTGGCCGAGATATTTCGATACGCCCTCGCGAGAAGCATCGGAGCTTTCCCGCTTGAGTTCGATGGTCATAAGCCACGCGGTGCATATGATGGCCAAGTCCGCACGGCCGCGCGAAACGTCATGTGCTTCTCGCCGTATCTGGTGGCTACCGAACCGTGGCATTGCAAGCCGCATCCATTGAAACATGGCAATTTGCAGGTCCTTTTCTAGGGGCAGCGTGCCGTCTGATTCGAACAGAAACTGGAACGTTGGCTTTGCCATCTCCGCACTAATGTCCAGACAGAGGGAGAGAAATCGAATCTGAAATGAGATACAGGCGTTCACGTCGTCCTCGACGCTACCGTGATACTCCCCGTGTGATTGCAGCTTTGAAACAAGCTGCAGGTAGCACTGTTCCTGTGGCTTGCCGAATGGCGCTGGTTGTATTGCGCGGAGCATCGCTGCAGCAACCTCGGTGGTAGCGTCGGCTTCAATGCCGCCGGCGAGACCACCATTGCTCGCCAGCGGCGTGGCTTTTCCCTGGTCGGTCCGTAGTAGGTCGACTGCCGACAACAAAGTAACGGCATATAGCCGATTGGCATCGTCGGTCTGGACGTCTGCAATCCAGGCTTGTAGGTGAGCCCGAAGTCCTTCGCGTGCAGCGAATCCGGCCGCAAGGCGGTTTGTGACAGCATCGCGCAGAGCGTCACCGGAGTCTGTAGCCAGACTGACCAACGTGCTTCGCAGGATTGAGATTTGTTGCAAAACAGGCAGCGCGCGCAGCCAACTGCGCTCCGACATGTAGCTGCTCAGGCCACGCAAGGCGCCAGCGAGTTCATACCAGGCTGACTGCGCATCCAACCGCGGCCTCAGCCATTTTCGGAGAGATTGCTTGTCGAGAAACTGAAATCGTTCGCTAGCCGCATCGCAAGCTATTTCAACGTGATGCTCGATAGACTCCGTCGATGCCTCATCGCAAAAAAGCACCAACGCCCGGACTACGTTGCCGAGTGCCCGGGTCTCAGGCATTTCTGGGTCGATGTCGATTCCAACTTCGAACCACTT
Source organism: Paraburkholderia phenoliruptrix (assembly GCF_047325075.1). Classification (NCBI taxonomy): domain Bacteria; kingdom Pseudomonadati; phylum Pseudomonadota; class Betaproteobacteria; order Burkholderiales; family Burkholderiaceae; genus Paraburkholderia; species Paraburkholderia phenoliruptrix. The sequence goes on along the minus strand of NZ_CP168531.1, from coordinate 3,336,625 downwards.
TGCCGCTCCTTCCAGTCTTTCGAATAGCGATTCTCTATCTTCGCTGCTCAAGGCTCGGTCGATTTGAATCATCCCAAGCTCGAAGGCTGCCTGCTCGCCAGAATCTGTATCTGCGGCCAACCGCTCTAGGAGCATCTCCAAGTCGGCGGATTGATTCCAGTGCCACGCGAGCCCTGCCAGCAGAGCAACTCTTCGAACGAGTAGCGAACTGTCCCCAGGTTCGGTTCGCTCAAGTGCTGCAACCAGAGCAGACTGAGATGCGCCTGTCTCGGCTGCAAGCAGAAACGCAGCGGCGAGGCACTCGGACGCCATGTCGTTGTCGATTTGCGTGTCCGTTTGGCGTGCTCTCGCGAGCAGGATGTCCTGCGCCGACATCACTTCGCGGCGAGTAAGGTCAGCGGCTGCAAGATTTTCAGCGACGGATGCGACAACGAGAGGGAAGGGATTGTCGCGTAGGACTTCGCTGACAAATTTCAGATAGTCAGGACGCATATCACGCGTCCGGCACAGTGCATTGGCCAGCCGGTCGGCATGGCCACTTTTCACAAATTTGGACGCGAGCTGACGCATAACGACGGGCCCACCAAGTTCCTCCGAACTGGGCGAATCGTTACTGCGCAGGGCTGTATCGAAATCGTGCAAATCCATAGCGGGATGAATTGAAGCGTTGCACTCAGAACATAGAACCGACAACCTTAGGCCAGCGTTGCCTTTCCTTTGGTACTGCGTCTTTAAAAGTGCCTCCACGTGCAGACGACACGAAAATTTGGAGGTTGCTCGTTTCGTCACACAACGCACGTATCTCGTTCATCATCGCGTTCAAGTCGGTCTCGCTCAGTTCCTCTGCTCCGGGTGAGTCGATAAACAAAAGACCTGGATGATGACCTTGCCCGGTTCCGATAGCGAGCTTCATCATCGCGATGACGAGCGAAACACGCAAGCGTAGCCTCTGACCCGACGTCTGGTCGGAGAAGTTGGTCGGCGTCCCGGACACCGTGAGTTTTATCCCGTTACCTCGAATAGAAACGCGTTCCAGCCCCCTGAAGCCCACTCGCGTTGCTACCTCTACGAGCTTTGTTTCAAGCTCACGGAGCAATTCTGCCCCGGCAAACTTCGACCGCTCATCGGCAACGCTCTCAGCGATTCTCAAGATGCGAATCCGTTCGGCTGCCTCCCTGTCTGGTCCAGGGGCGGTTTGTTGTTGCTCCAAGGCTTTAAGCTGGTCGTGGGCACCTCGAGCGCGCTCCAGCGCAAAGCGAACGTCCTGCTGTTTGCGAACGTCGTCGGCGTCCTCATCCAGCCGACCGACCTCTGTCTCGAGCCGCTCTAGCGTGGCATTTGCTGTGGAGAGCGTCGCACGAAGCGCCTCCTCACGCTCGTCAAGCTCAGCTTCGCCGGCCTTCGCGTCTTCAAGTCGGGATGTCGCGTCAGCGATGGCCGCAGCGAGAGCATCGTAGTCATCGGCGAGGGTGTCCCTATCGCATATCGCGCAATTCCCTCCGTCCTGTTCGAGCTCCAGCCGTTCGCTTGCAAATGGTTTGGCGCAGCGCGGACAGCACACAGGTGTCAGGCCAGCGAAGAACTTTTTCGCAGATGCCCCTTCTTTCAATTGCCGCAGCTTGGTGCGTGCTTCGTTAACCTCCGCGACAATGCCAGACCGCAGATGCTCGACGTCGCTGATGGATTGTTCGGCTTTTGAGACCTCTAAAGCGGCCTGCCGAAATCTGCGCAGGAGCTCAGGGACTTCTTCCGGTCGCGGTGTGGTGGCTGTCAGTTCCGTCCATTCGCGTTCAAGGTCAGCGATATTATTGTTCAGGCGCTGAATGTCATCTTGATAGAAAGAAGCCGGGGTCGCGGAAGTCTGCTTTTGCTCGGAGCGAAGTTTTTCGAGTGCAAGCGCGCTGCTGAGCGCTATCTGCGCGCCTGAATAAGGCAGTCCGATGAACAGCTGCAGCATACGCCACCAGAGTCCCCCCACAGCCACGTCACCCAGAATCGCCGGGTGGGAACCTTCGATAAACATCGACCCTGAATATGCATTCCAGTCGTGGCGGATTTGGGTCGCTTCGTCAGATTTCCGATTTACTACTGGAATCGACTGAAGTGCAAAGCGTCGCATCATGAACTCATCCATGGACCGCACGAATTCGGCTTCGTCGCTGAACGCCGCAACCTCCCGCAGCGGTTCGGGCGATATACGTAACAAAACGCCCTTTGGTACATTCTCATCATCGTCGAAAGCGACGCGATACCGGTCCAAACCAATCGAGAAATCGAGCTCGACATGCCCAATCCAGCTACGTACCGGAGCTGGGACGGCCCTTTGGGTGCCGCGTAGCGCCCACAGCATGACGCCCAGAATCGACGATTTTCCAATCTGATTCTCGTTGTCGCTCAGCACAAGCCAGAGGCCGGAGCCAAGGTCATTCCATTCGAAGGAAAAAGGGCCGTTATCGGTCTCAGCTGCGCGCTTTTCGCCACTGAACGCGAGGCGATGAATCTTCAGGTGCTCTGCGCGTCGAGTTCCCGTTTCTTCGACAACTCGAGCTTGCGCGAAAATGCTGTCGACCGTCTCAAGCGATACTTTCGCTTTTTCCGCTACGGCCGCCTTCAGCGGAGGCAGCGCCTTCTGTTGCTTGTCGTTTAAATCACTCACAGGCTGCCTCCAGTTTCACGATTCGTTCCCGTACTTCTTCCGCAATGCATGCAATAGTTTCTCCATTCCTCGCGCCGGCGTACGTGGGATGTCGATATTGCCATTTCGCAAGTTGGTCACCGGACTTGCCCTGAGAGAAGGTGCCGATGAGCATCGCTCGTTCTGAATACCATTGCGCTTCAGGGAGTTCAGTCTCCAGTCTCTTGGTGACATCGAGTCCTTTCGGCAGGAGAAAGTACATCCGCTGCTTTGTCTCCGGATTTCGTCTCATGCACGCCAAGCCATAGCTGAAAAGCGGTGCAAGAGCCGTATCGAGCGGCTCGTACGCGCCATAGAAATACTTCAGCATCGCGTCGCGACGAATTTCTGGTTCCTCAGAGTCCACTATCGCTTTCGCCGATGCCAGAAGGTCCGCGTCGCCGTTCTCGATGTAAGCCTCAATCAGAGCGTACGCAAAGTGGTCCGGGTTGCGTATCCAAAAGTCCATTTTCTGAAGCTTCTTCTCGGAGGTAACAACAGACACTGCAGCTGGCACGGCGGGAGTCACGGGTGCCGACTCACCAGCCTTGGCGAGGATGAACAACAGTCGTAGGGCGTCTCGGAATTGCCTAGTTATTTGGTCCATATTTGGTCTTTTTCTTCTATCCCAGTAAGCGCAGGGGCAAGCGTCGGGGGCGCGCACATATTACGCTGATTGAGGCAAAAGTGCTCCGAACCGAAGACTGCTGGTTTGCCCGACGCTTTTGCGACGCCGATGCGAGGTAAATCGAGAGGGACCGGAGCTTGATGGATACCGGCTCAGTTGGGCGCGGGTGGGCGAAGAGTCTGTCTGTAGCGAGGACCCGAATGGCATTCGAAACGCTCGCTACGACCGCGCTTCAATGTGCAGCGACTGCCTCGTTTTTGCCAGATAGTCGGCGCGAACGCAACTCGCATAAGTCGAGTCAGAGGCCAATCGGGTCGCGATACTTCTCGAAGCGCTGCTACCAATCTGCACTAGCTTAGACCGATGGGAAAAGCGATGAATTCGGCGAAGTGTTTTCTATACTGATACGAGTGACGGTTCGCCCGAGACGGCGGCGCCGGAGGAGATACACATGCTGAGCCTGTTTTTTTACCGGAATTCCCGTGGTGCCTTGATTGGCGAATTGCAGAACGACGATTCTCGGCTGCTCGCTACGTCGCACCCCGCAACGATTGCTGCTGCCGTTTTCGCGATGAACGAGCACAGCGTCCGCGTCGATACGGATGATGGTAGTTTCGAAATGCAATTTCCATTCAATGACGACGAATTCGACTCGGTCGGGGCCGTAATAAAAGAGGAAGATGTGGGCTACTGGATGAGTCTGTTTTGTACATTCTCGCGATTTGATTTCCTCAATCCTCTTCCGTACGATAACCACGCCGAAACCCATTTTCGTACGGCGGTTCATCACCTGCCGCCAGAGCTCGTGAAAATCCGTCTAATGGCACCAGAGCCGAAGGATTTTAAAAAGCAACTGAAGAAGCGGAATCGTTACATTTACTATCCATGGGAGTAGACTCGCAGTCTTGCGAAGGCTGTTGTTGTTGATGTGTGAGCGTTTCCGCGCGTTCTCTCCTATGCTCCTCTTAGCGGCATCCGTAGCGCCGCAACTCTTCGCGATTGTGAACCGGAGGCAGTGATGGTGAATGATGATATGGATGCAGATAGCTCAATTCTGAAGCGCTGCTTTACGGCAGCGGAGGTCAGACGACTCCAGGCAGCCTTTGCTGTCCAAATGTGCCTATTTACTGGGATGCGCAGCGGTGAAGTTCTACGTGCGATAGACAAAATGACCGCGGAGCGACTAAGCCACAAAAACGTCCGGACCACGTTCGGATACCTCGTTGATACGGGGCTATGCCCGGGTGGCGAATTAGTAACGTGCTCGTCCTACATGCAAACTCAGCGGGCCATACTTGCTGCGAGAAGCCTTGACGCCTCGGCGTCGCCGTTCACTCGGGTCTATCAAGACCAAGGCCGGGTAGATGCCTTAGTTGCGCATCTCGGCGCGTTGCGCGAGCAACTGAGCGACTAGCTTCGAGCACGGCACGACGTCACCTTGGTGCACCGGCCTGACGACTTTTCCTGTATGCGCGACAATGCTGCTTTGCGGCGTCTGGCCGCGCTGGGAAAACCGTCGGGGGCAGGGTGAGCAGCAAGGTCGAGATTCTGGTTGTCGATTCGCTTTCAGATGTGTCTGGGGAAGAGTGGAATGCGCTCGCTGCAGGCAATCCCTTCGTGGCGCACGAATACCTGTCGGCAATGCACGATACGAAATGTGCGTCCAAGTCGAGTGGATGGCAGCCAACATACCTGCTAATGCGGCGCGGGGGCCAACTTGCTGGCGCCATGCCGTTGTACCTGAAATCACATAGCCGAGGCGAGTACGTCTTCGACCACGTCTGGGCGGATGCTTTCGCCCGACATGGCATTCAGTATTACCCTAAGCTACTCTCAGCAGTCCCTTTCACGCCTGTCACGGGTCCACGGCTACTGGCGTCGACTCACGCTGACAGGGTGCTACTGGCGCGGGGCGCCATCGAGTTCGCAAAGCAGCTCGAGGTCTCGTCAATCCACGTCCTGTTCTCGCACGAAAACGACCTTGATGCCCTGACCGACGCCGGATTCATGTTGCGAGAAGGTGTGCAGTTCCACTGGGAAAATTTTGGGTACAAGTCCTTCGACGAGTTTCTATCGAAGATGTCGCACGACAAACGCAAGAAGGTCAAGCAGGACCGACGGAGGGTTCACGACGCCGGCGTGACGTTCCGATGGCTACGTGGACAGGAGATTAGCCAAGACGACCTCGATTTCTTCTACGAATGCTATGAAAACACCTATCGAGAGCACTGGAACGCTCCCTATCTGACCCGCAAGTTTTTCGGACTTGTTCATCGGACGATGCCGAATGCTTTGATGCTCGTGATTGCTGAGGCAGATGGGCAACGGCTCGCGGTAGCGCTCAACGTGATTCAGGGCGATACCATGTATGGCCGCTACTGGGGTACCAAAGAATTCGTATCGGGTCTTCATTTCGAAACTTGCTACATGCAAGGTATCGAGTATGGCATTGCCAACGGGCTGAAGAGCTTCGAGGGCGGGGCTCAAGGCGTGCACAAGATGTCGCGTGGACTGATGCCGACCGCAACGTGGTCTGCGCACTGGATTGCTGACCATAGATTTGCGCACGCTATCAGCGAGTTCCTGGACCAGGAGACGGCGGCAATGGACGAGCACATTGACGAGCTTGAGGCGCATACACCGTTCAAGCGAAAAACGTGAAGGCATGTCTCTCGGCGCAGAACCGGGGCCACACAATCCTATGAAGGGATGCCGCAGAGGAGTTGGTCAGCGCTTGGTAGGTGGTTTCTGGCGCTCAAGCTCAGACAGCTTAGCCCGGAGTGCTGCAATTTCATTGCGACAGGCCTCAAGCTGGTCCCGCTGCTCAGACTCGACCGTGTACCCGGACGTCATCGCATTTGCCTCGACATAGAACTGGTACGCTGTCTTGGAGTTCTGGCCGAGACGTTGCGCGATAGCGTCAACCACGTCTTCTCGTTGCATCGAGAGTCCTCGCTTCTTCCTGAATTCGATTTCCTCCCGGGCGATACGTGTGCCCGTTTTCCTTCGGACGCCATGCGCTCCTGCGCCTTTCCCTGCGCCGACCTTCTTGAACCGCTTGGCGAGTCGGTCCGATAGTGAGTGGTCGTTAAGCGGAAGCCCCGATGTTGGATTTAAGAAAATGCGTGCTTCAAGACGTTTCCGATTGACACCAGTTTTCTTGATTATTTCTTCTCTGTCGATTTCGATGTAGTTTGCGATGTCATAGGCAATTGCCCAAGACATCGAGAAGGATTTGCTGTAGCCGTTTTTCTGGTCAGGCGGTGCTACATCGAATGCAGTAGCATGTCTCGCTTCGGCCTCAGCTAGTTTGTTCCTCGCGAACTGATGAACTTGAAGACTTGCCACACTGCCGACTCGCCACGCCGTGTCCGAGATGATACGAACGATAAGCATGATTTGGCGGTGGTCGACAGCGTCTCCGGCATCTTCAAGGAAATCTTCCAGCGCAGCAATGTCGTCATCAGTCGCTTGATACTGGACTCGTCCGAGGCGACTCGCTCGCCCCGTTCGTGTGTAAATTTTTGGGTACTTCTTCAGTTCCTTTTCGTCGGAATCCAGACCGGAAAGTCCCACCACCGGCAACGTCGATGTGATACCACAACGGACTGGCCCTATTGTCCCCGACGGGATACGGCCTTGCCCTTGGGCCCACGCAAGAAGTTCGTAGACCTCCTTCAATCGAATGTTCGTGGTTTCCTTCGCGACCAACCGGTTTCCGCGATACTGAGGGCGTTTCATCGTCCGCTCCCAGCACCAATCTCGAAATTTCAGAAGATGCTTGTCGTTCATCTCAGCAATTGGAAGCTGCTTTTCCGACAGGTATATATGTAGTTCGCGTGCTGCACTGACGGCATTGTTTCTACGCGTTCGCATAGCAGCTTCTGAAACGTGCTCTGATTCTCCCTTGCGTATGACCATCCCGCAATAGTCGGTGGGCAACTCGAGGAGGGAGTAAGTGCTGCCTCGAAAAACCGGGTATCGACGCTTGTTTCCGTCCTCAACCCAGAAAACTGAAACGCGCTGGGCTTTGTGAACTGAAGCTTTCATGTGGACGTCTCCGGAAACCTCTGCAGAAGGTGTTGTAGGAGAGGGTCGACGTAATAGGCCGCGTCTCTTCCCTTGCGCTTTAAACTAGCATCGACATCACCAACGAGCACCACCGCTTGCGACGCAAGACCGGATGCGGCACGAAGGAGCTCTGCATTGCAGTCGGTGCCCTCGCTACAAACAACTACAACGGTCTGCCAACTTCCGAGCGCAGCTACCGGGAGCTCGAGTGCGTACGCGAGAGTGAGTTCAAATGCATCTGACGCCGTTAAAGGAACGACGTCTCCGTTTGCGCGCGCGACTTGAGCCACGACGAACTCCGGAATCGAGTTGGTCACGCGAACGTAGGGTGTTTGCTCCACGTCATGCAAGCTCATGCTCTCGCCTGGCCAGCGACATTTCGCGATGTCCGCTCGCTTCCACGTGACAGGGCATTTCGCATATGCTCTTCCACCGCGACCAAGGGTCGTCGAATTCATCGGAAGGTTATCGAATCGAAGTTCGTCAGCTTTTTCTGACGCCAGCGTAACATTGAGCGAATGACAAATTGCAGCGTTGCTCGCAATAAGGACTGTCGTTCCATCACACACATTTTCGCGATAGAGAGCCAGCGCTTCGTTCAGTATATCTTTCGCCCCAGTGAGCTGGACCTTCCGTACTTCCAACCCCTCTCTAGGGCATGATGGATGCCGAGATTGGTCACTACCGCTTGGCCCAGTTGGACCAAACGTCATCCGTTGGAATCTTCCTGAATACCATAGTGCATGATATGGCGCCGGCCGACTGGGTCGGCTAACCATATCGGACGCTCCTGCAAGTATCAGGCGGGTATCGATTGGAAGCCTATGGATAAGCTTGTTAAGAGTTAGGATGTCAAGGGCATGAGCGTCATGAACCACGACCGTTGGACTTGATTTGTAGACTTGAGTCGGCCGTGCAAGTACCTCTGACAAAACTGACTGAGGTGCGGGCAGGGACCCTGTACGCGAGAACGCAATGTGAAGTGCGTCTGCAAAGGCTTCACGGAGCCGGCCGGATGCAGCAGCGGCGGTATGCCCGCCATAGTCAATCAAACAAGCTGAAGCGTCCGTCCGACGGATGGTGTCCACGGGGGTGAGCGCGTCATTGCAAACCTGCGTCGAGCCCTTGGCGGTGAACAGGCGCGACAAAAAAGCGTGGGTGACCTTTGTCAGCGCATCCGAAGCGACAAAGCGCTGGCGTTGACTCGTTAGACATGAAATCCTTCCCGACGCGACGGCCGAGTCCATCGTGGCGTCGACGAGTGCCGGGTCTCGAAGCTTGTTTGCCAGCCGATGCTTGTAGTTCTTGAGGGGAACTGCGCGCAATATCGCGTGGTTCCCTTGTGTAAAGACAGAATCTGATGCTGAGAGCAGTCGATGCGGCTCGTTAGGCGGGTTTGAACTCTGGACCGAGTTGTCGATGGTTGACCAATGAATCGCCGGGTGGAAATCATACGGAGTTGCCAATCGCAATCCACGAAACACCGCTATGACGTCAGGCAGCGTTGAGCGCTCATGTCCAGAAAGGGCGACAGACTCAAGTGCACGAGTGATTCGGATGCTATCAAGATAGCTATGCCACGCGGCAATGCCAGCGATTGCTGCGGATGCACTGATGCCAGCGGAATGCAGGCTTTGGACGTCTTCATGGGAAAAAATCTCGCTAAGCTTCGCATCAAACTTCTTCCAAAGCCTCTTCGCACCACGCATTCCGATTTTGGCAAATGAGGGATGTTTCCCCAGTAGCCTTACCAGTTCTACACCGTTTGGCTCCCGACAGAATCCAGTTTTGGCCTTCAGTTGGGCTCCGTAAAGCGGATGGTTTTCGAACGTGCCGGAAATTTCCCAGGTCTCACCGACCACCGGCGCCCGTAGCATAACGTTGAACTTTGCAACGACGCGGACACGCTTTGCCGGAAGGACAGTCAGGACGAAAATCGCACCGCCTCCGAGGCCGTATGATAGGACCCGTGCGACCGTCCCCCTTAAACGACGAAGGCTTGGAGGGTTGGTCATCGCTGTTAAGGTCCCGATATAGGCTCTGCACGGAGTGCGATGCCGTTGTCTTCGAGGTACTGTAGACGCTTTATGGCCGCAACTTGCTCCGCCAAAGCAATTCTGAGGGTTCGGCATTCGTCCTGCAGTTCTGCCGTCAGAGATTTCTTCGAGACGCGCTTACTGTTCTTGTGTTTGCGCCACTCGTCGAGCTCATCGTCGAGGGTCTTGAACAGATTGAAGAGTTCGTCATTCGTCCCGACCGTGGACGTCGGTATTTTAAGCATCTCACAGATAGTCTTCCGTGCGGCTTTTCCGAACTGATTGACAGGAACCTGACTGAGTCTGGTCTGCGATTTCCATGTCCTCAAGCGGGCCGCATTTTCAAGCTTCTTCCCGATGGATGGCATGTTGGCGCTCAAGCTTTCTCTCCATCTTCGACGGGTGGAATGTTCGAACTTGTTCGTCTTCCGAGCGGGACCAGATTGGGTTGCCGAGTCCGAGCTTCTCTGATTCGATTCGTCAATTTCTGGATTTCGTCCTCGTAATGCCTTTTTTGTCGAACTTGTAGTGCTCGCGATTCTTGGAGCTCCTCGTTGGCAATCCGCGCCTCTTCGCGGTATTTCAGAATCTCGCGCTCCAACACGTCGATAAGATTCTGCTTCTGTTCGATGTCTGATTGCGCGTCGGACATGGCTTGCTTAGACTTAGTCTTGCCAAGTTGAGTCGACGCGGTTTGTTCAATTGCAGCAAACAACGAGCGTATCTCCTCTTTCAACTTGCTGTTGTGTGGAGCGTCTAACGTGCCACGACTAAACGAGCGAAATTTAAGGATGGCGGGGTGCTGTTGAAGTGTGTAATGGCATTGAGATTCGTGCATCCATTGCGAAAGAGCATGCATGTCTTTGGGGAAGTGGTCTAGTTGCAATTCGTCGTTTTCATCGCAGACGCAGCGGCCCTCATCGTTTCTAACCCACGGAATGCCAGCCTCAATCCACAATCTTAATATGACGAGCTTGGCTTCGATGGCTTCTCGGGCCTGCAACGCAAGAGGTGATTTCGTTTCGTTGCGTTCAGTCATTTCGGTAGCTCCGCTCTAATCGTGCTCCAACTGTCGGCGAAACGTTGGAACCGGATACGAGTGCCTTCGGCCATGGCCTTCTCCGACGCAATCACTTCCCTGAGCGTTTCGATGAGCGCCTGCGCCTGCTTGCGGAGTGCAGCCGGCAGACGCTTGTCGTTGGCGGTTTCGAGGGCGGATTCCATTTCCTCTTCGAAAATTGAGAGTCCGACTTCAGTCGAGATGGAGTGAACACACCCATTGCACATGCTTGGGCAGGCCAGTTCGATTCTCGGACGCTCGCCGTCAAAGCAGTTCGATTGCTCTTTGGTTTTGCCGGCGTCGCCAGCCATGCAGATGGTGTTTCCTTCGACCAATCGATAGCCGCGCTGCTCGAGCTCGTCCGCAATCGACTCAGCTTTCTTGGAAAGTGCAGCGTCCTTGAAGTTCTCTGGCAGAGATAGCCTTTTTAATAGCGCGTTTACCACTCGCGCGAACCCTCCTCCGAAACGGCGCTGCCCGGCGAGCAGGTCGGTAAGGATTTCTATTAGATAGAGCTTTCGTTCCTCTCTCAGCATGCTGGCGATGTTGAGTGCCTCTGTCTCATACTCGGCATAGTGAGCCTTGATACTGTCCTCTGGAAGACCATTAGCTTTGTCTCGATAGTAAGCGAGCAGACTTTCTATCGAGAAGTCCTTCATGTACTGCTGCAACGCCAGTAGTTCCGGGGAGTCGAACCTGTGCACATACAACGTCATGAATGTTCGCCTGAAAGGCATCTGCCTACCTAGGAAAATCGCGGGCTCAATGCCGGCCAGCCGAAAGAAAATCGTTGACGCTTGGCGAGCGTCAAAAATGGGGGGCTCTGAATTGAAACCTCGTTCCGTGAATCGTGGGAACTGAAAGAGCTTCTCTGTTCGAGCGATTTCCACATCGGTTTTAACAGATACTGTAGATGTGAACAGTGGTCGAGCAATTTGAAACATCTCTTCGAGAAAACTTACTGCGTCGGCAACTAGCTGATTGCACCAAGAGGTAGCGTATGCCCCGATAGATTTTTGAATATACGTCTCTATTCGATGAAACGGAATCTTGTCTGAGACTCTAACGCAGCACCCGCGATGGAGTCCGTAGGACTTTTTGGTTTTACCTGCCCCGTGGATTTCTCCAGGCCTACGACCAAGATTCGTCGCTATGTTGAAGTAAAGAGCAAACAGTGTGGTATTGACGAGTGAAGAAGCGGAGTTATCGCCATCGGGGTCGTCGCCGAATTTGCTCGCCTTGTTGACCCGAAGGGGAACTCCGGCCGTGGTGAGAATGCTGTTGGCTTTTTCGATGACCTCCACCGTAAAAGGTTTGGCAACAACCCGCTGCTCAGTAATTTTCGACTCCAGGGAATCTCTTAAGAGTCTAAGTACCTGCAGGATTGCATCCTTGTAATCATATTGCCAGCGCAACGCTTCCTTGAAGCCTGCAACGGCAATGTGGAGGGGCATGTTGGGGGTCGCATGTTGACTGGGCGCTTGTGCTGCCTGTTGCGCACCTTCCTTCGCCCATGTATCGATTTCCTGTGCCAAAGCTTCCAACGATGCAGTCGGAGCGTCGCCCAGATGCATATGGGTGGCAACTTGCGGTCCAGAAATGCTCTGAATGTGGTCTCCCGTAGCCTCCGTGTGGTCGTCGGAGGATACCGTAAGGCGCTTTTCCAATGTGCGGGCGCGGCGCTTGTCGCCAGCAGCTAATTCCCCAGCCGCTTTGGGAAACGGGTGAAATCGAATGCTATCGAATCCGTCCCCTAACAACGCTAGCCTGTTGATAGTAGTCATCGTCATTAGATGCTCTTTTCTAGTAGGGCCGGCGCGGGTAGGCCTGTCGAAGGTTTTAAAAGCGGGCATTTTCTTCGTGACCGTGGCCGTGCGAAACCAACGTGGAATATCGTTTCCATTAATTGGTAATCCTATCTTAAAAGATAGGGACTCGGGAGAGAACGCCCACGTTACGTCGGTACGTTGTGTAGCGATTTCGAAAAGACGGTCTGGATTTTGCAGGATGTTTGTCGCTTCCTGAAGGAGCGCCTGCTGATACTGCATCAAGTCCCACCACCCTTGTTCGGAGACTTCCGCAGACAACTGTTGAACGTCTTCACGGCCGAGTTCAGCCAGCCAGGTGAAGCCACGCCGGAACATCCAGCAGTAAATGAGAGTTGAGAGCCTTATGGTATCGGTGAAAGCTTGTGCGGGTCCGCCTTCATTGCCTTTGAGTGCGGAGTTGGCTGCATACAGCATAGGTGGAAACAAATGAGGAAAGTCCTCTAGCCTGTGGATACCTGTGTGAATGCCTACGCCGCCAGTTGCGTTCACTAGGAATGCTCGCGTATCAAATTCGCGGACCTTTGAGCCTCGAAACTTGATGCTCTCGGAAACGTCAATCCGTATGATTTTGTCATCGAAGTCACTGAGGAATCTCCAGCTTTTTTCTTCGTCCGGTAACGTTGTCGGTGAAGGTGCCGTGATTTGTTTAGCTTGATTTCGCATATCCTGCCTCAAAGCGCTTAAGTTCTTGAGCGAGGGGGCCGATGGCAACGACTTGGTAAAGGGCGCAGCAGAAGACAATGCGAGGTAGGTGTCTCGCGACAAACCTCTCGTGTCCCGCCTGCACTAGGGCGGGCAAGTTCCGAGTGTAGAGTCGGTATTGCAATGCGATATGCGCTATCTCTGGCTTGCCGATTCGGAAAGGCATTTTGCCGAAGGAATCTACCCAACGGTCTGCGACGCAGTCGACTCCCTTGTCTTCAAGCGTGCTCGGAGGGAAGAGGAGGAGATTATTCTTCTTCACTCGTGCTAGCTGTTTGGCATCAAGCTTATCCTTGCGGCCAGTTGCATAAAAAACGCAATCGGAGAGCAGCGTCACGTACTTCAGCAGGTTAGCTTCTCCAAGTAGACGTATGATTGTGCTGTTTAGATACACAGTGGTTACGTCTGCCGCGGCATGTCCCAAGAAAAGTTGCGTCTGGACAATGTCTCTACCAGTCGCCAAATATCGAGTGTGCGCGGCGCGATGTCTCAAGTCTGAAAACGAGAACTCTTCGAGTCCAGTCAACCGGCAAAACTTTTTCAAATACTCGGGTAGCTTGCCAACATCAAAAAGGAAGGTTGGGGAGTTCCGTATGGCGAATCGCATCGACACAAAAATCGAATTGGACTTGGGTTTAAAGTTATCGTCGATGTTTCGTCTGTGCTGCATTAACAGCTCAAGGGCATGCACACAGAGGGGGTCGGTTACTTTCTTTGGTGGCAGTGTGGAGAATCCTTCCTCCAGTTCGTCCTCTTCCTCATCGTCCGGCAAATCATTATCATCGGCTTCTGGTAAATCTGTTAGTGCCGCCTTCTGAATCTGACCGGTTTTATGTTTCACCCCTTGAATTGTATATCCTGAGTCATCTTCGATAATGTTCTCAAGATTAACGGTCATTAATGTGGCCCAATTCCAGCCGATATTATCCAAAAGAAGAATGACGCAAGCGGTTACCACTGTTCTCGGTAAGTAATGCCTGGAGAGCAGCATCGAAGTAGTCTCTTGCCTCAGGCAGTTTGGCAGCGACCAAAACTGGTTGAGCTTCTCAGGAAATATTGCTGGGATTCGATGTCCTTGATGGGATTTCGCCTTATCGATGACGTAGGTGTGGAGATGTAGTAAATCTTCCGGGGAAATTTGTCCCCAAAAATTTCTTCTCGGCAGACTTCCTCGCGCTACGGCATATCTAATGCGCGTGGGAATCGATTTGGGCAATTCGGTGTTACTGAGCCGTTCGAGGTGCTCGACCAGTTTGTCGTGCCGCGTGATTATCTGTTCACAGACGGCTCGTGTTTCGGCAACTGATTTTTGAAGAATCGCTTTTGCTTTTTCATCGCGCTCAGCTAGGTCGTCGAAATCAATCGAAGTCAGTTCTTTTGCGAGAAAATTTTCATCGAAAATGTCGTTGACATAGACGTCATGCTCGGGGGCTTTAGTTCGGCGCACTTCTTTGTGTCTGCTCGAGAGCTTAATGTTTTTTATAAGCTCTCCGTCCGCGAGGGGAGTCCGGCACTGCACAAGGAAGTGTCTGATATTTCCAATATCGCTTGATTGGGTTATCCCGCCATAACCGTCTAAGACATCGTCGAGATGAGAAAGCAGCTTTGAGAGGTCACGTGGGAATAACTTGGCGGTAGTCGTGTTGAAAATATGTTTGGCGACCGGGTCGTGAGCAGCTCCATTCAGCAACCGGACGAGCTTATAACTCCGAAGGTACGAAATCGGGCACTCCGAACTCGCGAGCATCTCTTCGAGAAGTCCGCCTCGTCGATAACCCGTGCCAACCAAATCTAAAGTTCTGATTACTGGAGTTTCGACATCGCCACGGGTCCGGATGCACGACAGCTTGAGCGTGCGTTTCGACCATACATGTGTGGTTTGTTCGACGGAGTCCACGACGCTTCCCTCCACCGGTTTGGGGTGTGGCGGGCGTGAGAAGAGGCTATACGTGCAGCAGTCCGATTCCTAACGTGCCTTACCCGCTAGATGCAGCGTAGGAGATGGAAAGGACATAAAAAATAAGGGTTTACCGGTGGTCGGTCAGTCAGTCGAAGCTTCGGCGCGACATAACATGCCGTACTCGCCGTACGAGTGGCCCTTCAGATAAACCGGCGCCGCCGCCGCGAGCTTGCCCGTGAGCGGGTCCGTCAGCGTGACGAATTGCGGTGCCCAGCCGGTGTCCGCGACCGCGCAACGCGTGGCATGCAGCGCGCTCAGGAACTCGTGCCGCAAGAACGGCGTGGGTTGCGGCTGCCGCGCGAGGAGGGCGTTCCATTCGGCGGCGTCCACCTCGGAGGGCGACGCCAGAATGCCCGTGCGATAATCAAAGCGTTCCTGATTCAATCTGTGTGACTGTTCCAATGAGCGACGCGGTCCGTCAAGCACGTACTGCGTCGTTCGTTTATCCGAGTTGTCCGTTCCGTCGAGCCAATAACACGCCGCGTGACGCGCAAGCTCCCGCTTGCCCGTCGATCCTGCCATGAAGACACGAATCGCTCTTGCTCAAATCAATGTCACCGTCGGCGACTTCGCCGGCAACGTCGCGAAGATCGTCGCTGCCGCGCGTGACGCGCACCATGCCGGCGCAAAACTGCTGATCGCGCCCGAACTCGCGCTGTCCGGCTATCCGCCCGAAGACCTGCTGCTGCGCCCCGCGTTCTACACCGCAAGCGCCGCGGCGCTCGCGGACCTCGCCGCGCAGTTGAAGCAATTTGCGGGGCTGCATGTGATCGTCGGCCATCCGCTGCGTGATGATGCAAACGGCGCGGCGAACAGCGGTGCAAACGGCGGTGCAAACGGCGGGGCGAACCAGGGTCATGGTAATGCAAACAGGCCGATCGAGCGCGGCCTGCCGCCGGTCGACACGTTCAACGCGGCCTCGCTGCTCGTCGACGGCAGGATTGCGGGCACTTATCGCAAGCAGGATCTGCCCAACACCGAGGTGTTCGACGAGAAACGCTACTTCGCGTCCGACCCGCAGCCGTTCGTGTTCGAACTCGACGGCGTGAAGTACGGCGTGGTGATCTGCGAAGACGCGTGGCATGCGTCGGCCGCGCAAATGGCGAAAGCGGCGGGCGCACAAGTGCTGCTTATTCCGAACGGCTCGCCCTTCCACCTGAACAAGGAGGCGGTACGCTTCGACATTCTGCGCGCGCGGATTCGCGAAACCGGGCTGCCCATGGTCTACGTGAACATGGTCGGCGCGCAGGACGAACTGGTGTTCGACGGCGGCTCCTTCGTGCTCGACGCGCAAGGCGAACTCGTCGCGAAGATGGCGCAGTTCCAAGAAGCGACCGCGTTTGTCGACTTCGACAACGGCGCGCCGGTGCGCGGTGAGGCCGACGGCGTAGCGAACGCGGGCAGCGGAGTGAGCAGCGCAATCGCGCCCGAGCTTTCGCTCGAGGCACAGGTCTACGCGGCGCTCGTCATGGGCGTGCGCGACTACGTGAACAAAAACGGCTTTCCTGGCGCGATCATCGGGCTTTCGGGCGGCGTGGACTCGGCGCTGGTGCTGGCCGTCGCGTGCGATGCGCTCGGCGCGGAGCGCGTGCGCGCGGTGATGATGCCCTCGCGCTACACGGCCGACATCTCTACCACCGACGCAGCCGACATGGCCCGCCGCGTGGGCGTGCGCTACGACGAAATCGCGATTGCGCCGATGTTCGACGCATTCCGCAGCTCGCTCGCGCAGGAATTCGAAGGACGCCCGGAAGACGCCACCGAGGAGAACATCCAGGCGCGCATTCGCGGCACGCTGCTGATGGCGCTGTCGAACAAGTTCGGCTCGATCGTGCTCACCACCGGCAACAAGAGCGAGATGGCGGTCGGCTACTGCACCCTCTACGGCGACATGGCGGGCGGCTTCGCGGTGATCAAGGACATTGCGAAGACGCTGGTTTATCGCCTGTGCCATTACCGGAATCAGGCTGCGAGCTTCGAGAAGCAGGACGTGATTCCCGAGCGCATTCTGACGCGCGCGCCGTCCGCGGAATTGCGCGAAAACCAGACCGATCAGGACAGCCTGCCGCCCTATGACGTGCTCGACGCGATCATGCGCATGTACATGGAAGAGGACCGCTCGCTCGCCGAAATCGTCGCGGCCGGTTACGCGGCCGAAGACGTGAAGCGCGTCACGCGGCTCATCAAGATCAACGAGTACAAGCGCCGCCAGGCGCCGATCGGCATTCGCGTCACGCATCGCGCGTTCGGCCGCGACTGGCGTTATCCGATCACGTCACGCTACACCGAACCGGTGGCGTGAGCCGTCGCGGCGGCGCGCCGATGCGCGCCGGACTGCCTCAATGCATCCGGCGCGGCGTAGAATAAAAATCATCCCCTTTCCTTTCACTCTTCCAGTCACGAGACGAGGTTCGCCATGAAGCGCATCACCGCAGTCATCAAACCGTTCAAACTCGACGAAGTGCGCGAGGCGCTCGCAGAAGTCGGCCTCACGGGCCTGACCGTCACCGAAGTCAAAGGCTTCGGCCGGCAGAAAGGCCATACCGAGCTCTATCGTGGTGCAGAGTATGTGGTCGACTTCCTGCCGAAAGTGAAGATCGAAGTGGTGGTGGCGGACAACCAGTGCGATCAGGTGATCGACGCGATCATCGGCGCGGCGCGCACCGGCAAGATCGGCGACGGCAAGATTTTTGTCGCGGACGTGGAGCGGGTGATCCGCATCCGCACCGGCGAGGAAAACGAGGCGGCGGTCTAAGTCATTCGCGCACCGAAGCGGTGCGCCGGCGCATCGCACAACTCGCGCGCCAATAAAAAACGGTGCGATACCCTTGCGGACATCGCACCGATACGCGCCTCTCGCAGCAGCGTGAAAAAGATTCTCTTGAAGACCATCTAAGCCCCGAAGGCAATGCCCTCGGGGAACACCGTTTGATCAGAACGAGTGTTGAATACCTGCGTACACGCCAGTCTGGCTGTGGCCCGGCAGCGGGTTCTCGTTGTAGGAGACCGTGCCGTCCGAGGCGGTGATGTTGCCGCCGTTGCCTGCGTTGTTGGCGTCCAGACCGAAGTTGGCCGTCTTGCTGTTACGCACGGTTGCGATCTGGATGTCGAGCAGCGTGCGCTTCGACAGGTTGTACGAACCGCCGATCGTGTAGATCGTTGCGTTACCGCCGCCCTTGTTCGCATTCACGTGGTAGACCGCCGCGATCAGTGCAGCAGCCGGCGTGGCTTGCCACGTCACACCGCCCCATTCGTGATCGAGCGACGTCGGCGAGGTGCCTGCCGCGCTGGCAGCCGACGACGTACGCACGGCCTGGTACGCGCCCTGGACCTTGAACTGGCCGAGGAACACGTTGAAGGCAGCCGTGTATTCACGCGATGCGGTGAACGGGTTCGTGAAGTTGCCGTTTGCCGAGTTGCGGATTTCGTCGTACATGCCGCGAACCTGGAACAGCGACGAGGTGTACGTCAGTTGCAGGCCGGCTTCACGGCCTTGCGGCGTCGTGCCGTTACCGTTCCAGTTCGTCGCGTTCGACAGCGCGTACTGGCCGTACACGTCAAAGCCGTAGAACTTCGGCGACTGGTAAGCAATGTTGTTGCTCGATTGCGGCCAGTTGCGGCCACGCACCAGCGATGCCGACGACCAGTTCGATTGACCGAACGGGTCGAAGTCCCACACGCCGTTCGAGATGAAGAGCATGCGGCCCATCGTCAACGTACCGTATGCGCTGTTCGACAGACCGACCGTTGCCCAGCGATTGAAGAGACCGCCGCCGCCAGGACCCTGGCCGTTCATCGTGTTGAACGAGCCTTCCAACTGGAACAGGACCTTGTTGCCGCCACCGATGTCCTCGACGCCCTTCATACCCCACAGGCTGGTGCCCCAGTCACCGCTTTCCGCGCGGAAGCGGGAGGTCGAACCGGTATAGTTGGCGTTCGGCAGCCCGCTGATGTATTCGAGACCTGCGTCCAGGCGGCCATACAGCGTCACGCTGCTTTGAGCATGCGCAACAACACCGGCCGACATCAGCGCAGCGGCGAGCAAAGCTTTCTTCATCTTCTCCTCCATACCCTGTCAAAAAGTGAAACCCAGTACTGCGAATGGTGTTCGGACGCGAGCCGCGCCGAACAGAAATCGGTACCAGGGAGATTAGCGGGCGGATTGGTCTCCTGTCCTGACCTGCAGCCTTGGGGCTGTCTGGTGGTCATGCCGATCCCTCGCCGACCGGTTCTCCTCTGTGCTTTGAAGTAAAACTACTTTTAATGAACTTAGTTTTGCTACTTTGGTTACTAATTTATCAAAAATAGACTTGAGTGTGAGAAGAAATTAGTACCGGCGTTGACCTGTGTCTCCAAATTGCAATACCGATGTGCGCAAAGACCCGTTGCACAGTTCGCCAAAACGGCGAAACCCCTTATACGACAAGGGAATCACGGATCGCGCGCAGCAAGATTAAGGATTGCCACTATTGACGCTTGCGATACGGCAGGTTAGGGCGCAAAAGGCGGCCTGAGAGGCCTATGGGAGGGGCTTCGGCGCGCCGAAACGCAGCGATTACACAGTTGACCGAAATAAAAAAGGCGCTCGTAAGCGCCTTGTAAAATTACTTCGACTACAACCCGTTATCAAGATACGTGGACGAATCTCAAATACCAGGTTGTGCGATAGGTTGTGCTATTTGAGACTGCCGGAAAGGAACTGCTTCAGGCGCTCGCTGCGAGTGTTTCTGAACACCTCGTCGGGGTGGCCTTCTTCTTCCACGCGGCCTTGATGCAGGAACATCACGTGGTTCGACACGTTGCGCGCAAACGCCATTTCGTGCGTGACGACGATCATCGTGCGGCCTTCCTCGGCGAGCGTCTGCATGACCTTCAGCACTTCGCCGACGAGTTCCGGATCGAGCGCGGAGGTCGGTTCGTCGAACAGCATGACGTCGGGGTGCATGGCGAGCGCGCGGGCGATCGCCACGCGCTGCTGCTGGCCGCCCGACAGATGTGACGGATACTGCTTTTCCAGACGCGGCGCGAGGCCGACTTTTTCCAGGTACTCGCGCGCGCGGTCTTCCGCTTCCTTGCGCTTGAGACCGAGCACATTGACGGGCGCCTCGACGATGTTCTCGAGCACGTTCATGTGCGACCACAGGTTGAAGTGCTGAAACACCATCGACAGTTTGGTCCGCACGCGCTGCAGTTGCTTCGGGTCGGACACGCGCAGCGCGCCGTTCTTCGCGATCTGCGTGCGGACTTCTTCGCCGTCCACGAAGATGCGCCCGGCGTTCGGCTGTTCGAGGAAGTTGATGCAGCGGAGCATCGTGCTCTTGCCCGAACCGGACGAGCCGATCACGCTGATGACGTCGCCAGCGT
The DNA here is from genome assembly GCF_047325075.1 of Paraburkholderia phenoliruptrix. Taxonomy (NCBI): domain Bacteria; kingdom Pseudomonadati; phylum Pseudomonadota; class Betaproteobacteria; order Burkholderiales; family Burkholderiaceae; genus Paraburkholderia; species Paraburkholderia phenoliruptrix. The sequence continues at coordinate 3,316,301 of NZ_CP168531.1, read as the reverse complement.
TCGCCTTCAGCGAAACGCCCTTGAGGACTTCATTGTCGCCATATTGTTTATGAAGCTCGTCGACGAAAAGCTTTTGCTTCGTGTTGTTCATCAGAATCCTTGGGCGTGCTTACGTGCTGGGCGCGGGCCCGGTTATTTGCCTTGCGGCCGCAGGTAAGCGAGCCAGCGGCGCTCCGCGCGGCGGAACAGCCACACGAGCGCGAAAGAAATGCACAGATAGAGCAGGGCGGCAATGCCGAATGCATTGAACGACTGATACGTTGCCGAGTTCACGTCGCGCGCGATCTTCAGAATGTCCGGCACGGTCGCAGTGAAAGCGACGGTCGTGGCGTGCAGCATCAGGATCACTTCGTTGCTGTAGTACGGCAACGCGCGGCGCAGCGCCGACGGCAGAATCACGCGCCGGTAGAGCGTGAACGACGACATGCCGTACGCGCGCGCCGCTTCGATTTCGCCATACGGCGTCGCCTTGATCGCGCCGGCGAAAATTTCGGTGGTGTACGCGCAGGTGTTCAGCGTGAAGGCGAGCAGCGTGCAATGCATGCCGTCGCGGAAGAACGCGTTGGTCAGCTCGTGATTGCGGACGATTTCGAGGCTGTACAAGCCCGTGTAACACAGCAGCAACTGCACATAAAGCGGCGTGCCGCGGAAGATGTAGGTGTAGAGCCACACGAGACCCGCGAGCCATTTCTTCTTCGAGACGCGCGCCACGGCGAGCGGAATGGACAGGCAAAAGCCGAGGCCGATCGACACGACGAGCAGCCACAACGTAATGGCGAGGCCCGTGAAGCGGTAACCGTCCGTGTAGAGATAGTTGCGCCAGTATTCCTGAATGATCTCGATCATAGATCCGCCTTTCGCACGCCGGTCGAGTAACGCTTTTCGAGGTACATCAGCACGAAGTTCGACACTGTGGTGATGACGAGGTAGATCGCGCCCGCAAGCAGGGTAAAGAAGAAAAACCGCAGGGTCCCTTTGCCCGCGTCCTGCGAAGCCTTGACCACATCCGCGAGACCGATGATCGACACGAGCGCCGTGGCCTTCACCATCACCTGCCAGTTATTGCCGATGCCGGGCAGCGCGAAGCGCATCATCTGCGGGAACATGATGCGCGAGAACACCTGCCAGCTCGTCATGCCGTAGGCCGCGCCGGCTTCGAGCTGGCCGCGCGGCACGGCGAGAAACGCGCCGCGGAAGGTCTCGGTGAAATACGCGCCGTAGATGAAGCCGAGCACCGCGACGCCGGCCACGAACGGGTCGATGTCGATCTGATCCCAGGCGAGCATGTCGGTCAGATCGTTGAGCCAGATCTGGATGCTGTAGAAGAGCAGCAGCATCAGCACGAGGTCGGGCACGCCACGCACGAGCGTCGTGTAGACGGTACCGGCGCCGTACGACAGACGGTTCTTCGACAGTTTCGCCGCCGCGCCGAGCAGGCCCAGCAGGAAAGCGAGCGCCAGCGATAACACCGCCAGCTTGACGGTTTGCCAGGTGCCGTTGAGAAGCAGCGGGCCGTAGCCTTGAAGGAACATAGGGGGTCCTTGACGATGCGTTTGCGGCACACCGCGAAAGACGCGGGCGGCCTGACGCCGCAAGTACCGCGAGCATGGCTCGACGTGATCCGCGGCGCACAGCGCACCGCTGTGCAAATCATGACTGCATGGCCGTTGCCGGACCTGCAGCGCGCTTTTCGACTCTCTTTGAAACCAGACCGACTGTATTACGAAGCCCCGGACACGCCCATGCGGGCGAGCCCCGAGTCTCCTTTTTGCTGCATTCGACGGGAGCCCTCAGTCAGGTCCCTTGGCGGGTGCGCGAGACGGCGGCCGCGCGACGCGTACCCGCAGCGCTCAGTGTTCGGGATAGATCGCGAAGTCGAAGTACTGCTTTTCGAGCTTCCTGAACGTGCCGTCCTGATGAACCTGCGCGAGCGCCTTGTTGAACATCGCCTTCAGTTCGGCATCGTCCTTGCGCAGACCGATGGCCGTGCCTTCGCCGATGGTCTTCGGGTCCTTCACTTCCGGGCCGGCCCAGGCAAAGCCCTTGCCGCGCGGCGTTTTCAGAAACCCGGCGTCGGCCTGGAGTTCGTCCTGCAGCGCGGCGTCGAGCCGGCCGGAGGTGAGGTCGGCGTAGACCTGGTCCTGATTCTGATAGGGCACGACGGTCACGCCCTTCGGTTCCCAATACGCCTTGGCGTACGCTTCCTGGGTCGTGCCTTGCTCGACGCCGACGCGTTTGCCCTTCAGCGAGTCAGCGGTGGGCAGAAGCGGCGAGCCGGTTCTGGCAATCATGCGGGCGGGGGCGTCGAACAGCTTGTCGGAGAAATCGATCTGCTCGCGCCGCTTGTCCGTGACGGTCAGCGACGACACGATCGCGTCGAACTTCTTGCCCTTCAGCGCCGGGATGATGCCGTCGAAATCCTGCTCCACCCACACGCACTTGACGTTCATTCTTGCGCACAGCGCGCGGGTCAGATCGACGTCGAAGCCGACCAGCTGGCCGCTGGCCGCCTTCGACTCGAACGGCGGATAGCTGGCGTCAACCCCGATGCGTACGGTTTTCCATTCTTTGGCCATGGCGCCGGTGGCCATGACGGCGAGCGCTACGCACAGTGCGAGCTTCTTCATGTTTCTCCTGGGTCAAACTGATCGGCCTCGCGTCCGATCCCGACTGAGCCTGGCTTGTGGCCGGCCGTCGCTATTCTAGGCGGTCAAAATTCCCGCGCCGCCGCGCTTTTTTGCCTGCGGTTGGCCCGGTGTCGGCCTGACGTTGCCCCGCTGTTGGCTTGGTGCGGGCCTCGCGTGGGCCTCGCGTTGGACCCGCGTTGGCATTGCGTTGGCCTGCTCTCGGCGCGGTGTCCGGCTGTGCCGGACGCGCCTTGCGCCACGCCAAGCGTAGAAAAGCGCGGTATTTTACCCGAAGAGGGACCGGGCGCCAGTGCGCGATGCCCGCCGCGCCCGCCCCGTGCTGCGGGCGTTGCGTATGCGCGACGCATCCCTGCGCCGCCGCGCTCAGCGGTGCCACGGTTGGGCCGGCAGGGTCGTGTCGGATTACGCGGATTGACGAAACGATCCGGTGCGCTTGCGCCCGATTGTCCGGCGCGCGGCGAGCCCATACATTCTCGTTATCGCCAATTTGACCGGGAGTACGTCATGATCGAAATTCGCCGCTCCGCAGAACGGGGTCACGCCAACCACGGCTGGCTCGACTCGTATCACAGCTTTTCGTTTGCCGATTACCGCGACCCCGAGCACGTCCATTTCGGGCCGCTGCGGGTGATCAACGAAGACCGCATCGCGGGCGGGCAGGGTTTCGGCACGCACGGACACCGCGACATGGAGATCGTCACGTACGTGCTGGAAGGGGCGCTCGCGCACCGCGACAGCATGGGCAACGGCTCGACCATCCGTCCTGGCGACGTGCAGCGCATGAGCGCCGGCACGGGCGTGATGCACAGCGAGTTCAACGCGTCGCCGGACGAAGAGGCGCATTTGCTGCAGATCTGGGTGATTCCGCGCCGCGCGGGCGATCAGCCGGGCTACGAGGAAAAGCGCTTCGACGCCGCGGACAAGCGCGGCCGTCTGCGCGTCGTCGCCTCGCCCGACGGCCGCGACGGCTCGGTGACGATTCATGCGGACGCGTCGATTTACGCCGCGCTCATCGACGGTGCGGAAACGGCCAGCTTCGCGGTGCCTGACGGACGGCTCGTCTACGTGCACGTGGCGCGCGGTTCGCTGACGGTGAACGGCAAGGTGTTGCAGGCCGGCGACGCCGCCAAGCTCAGCGACACGGACACGGTGACGCTGGAACAGGGCAATCAAGCCGAAGTGCTGCTCTTCGACCTGGGCCGGCTGGATGGCTGAAGCGGGGCCGTTGTGCGGCGCCTCCCGACAGATGGTTGAGCACACAACGAGTCCGCAGCCGCCGCGCAGTCCACACAACGGGAGGAACTGACAGCGGCGCTGCCTTTATATAGAGAACAGAGGAAGAAAACGCACGCCACGGGATCGCAAGGTTCCCGTGGCGTTTCTGCTTTTACAGCCGCAAGCCGCAAGCCGCAAGCCGCCGTGTCCGCGGCAGGGGCTTACTGGTTCGCAGCCGGCGCCGACGCCGCGCCGCGATGTTCCTGCCAGCGCTCGCGCATCTTCTCGTGACGCGCTTCCATCTTCGCAAAGCGCTGCTTCAGCGCGGTGCTGACGGTGGTCTTCTGCTGATCGTTCAGGCTGTTGTAGAACTTGAGCCAGGCGTCCGTGGTTTGCTGGCGCAGTTGCGCGTCTTTCTGCTCGATCTGCTGATGAGCCGCGGCCATCGCGTTGAGATCCAGAATCGGCTGTTGCTGCGCGGCCTTGAACTGGCTCTTCATTTGCTCGTGGTTGGTCCGCATTGCCTCATGGTTTTGCTTCATGGTGTCGAGCGCGGCTTGCCACTGCTTTTCCTGGTCTGCGTTCAACTTCAGCTGGTCGTGCAGCTGCGTGAGCTCTTTCATGAAGTGGCCGTGCCAGCCGCCGGGGCCGCCGTGCGCCTCGTGAGCAGGTTGGGCGGCGTAGGCCGCGCCCGCGCCGATGGCGAGAGCGGTGGCGGCAACGGCGAGAGCGCGCGAGATTTTTTGGGTGGACATGTAAGGCTCCTTGTAATGGAATAGCCGACGATGCATCCGATCCAGTTGACGGCCTGCATTCGGTAAGACAGAGCGTAGAGAACTGCCTGCCGCGCTGTGTTACGCGCCTTCGCGCCGCTGTTACGGGTCATTACGTGCAGCTTTCACCGTAACACCCGGTAACCCTTGAGGCCTGCCTGAAATCGAAAACCGCTCCTGCCGCGCGTTAAACTTCATTCCATGGCTACTCAAATACTTGTTGTCGACGACGACGTCGAATTGCGCGATCTCCTGCGCGACTATCTGGCCCGCCAGGGCATCGAGGTGTCGGTGCTGCACGACGCGGGCTCGCTCGAGCGCAGACTCGAACGCGAGCGTCCCGATCTGATCGTGCTCGACCTGATGATGCCGGGCGTGGACGGGCTCACCGCTTTGCGCAAGCTGCGCGCGTCGGGCGACGACATTCCCGTCATCATGCTGACCGCGCGCGCGGACGACGTCGACCGGATTGTCGGTCTCGAACTCGGCGCGGACGACTACCTCGGCAAGCCCTTCAATCCGCGCGAACTGCTCGCGCGCGTGCAGGCGGTGCTGCGCCGTCGCCGCACGTCGCCTTCGGCCGCCGCGCCCGAGCAGCGCGAGCCGTTCAGCTTCGGCCGCTTCACGCTCGATTTCCAGTCGCGCACGCTGCATCAGGAAGACAAGCCGCTCACGCTGTCGGGCAGCGAGTTCGCGTTGCTGAAGATTTTCGTCAATCACCCCATGCGCACGCTCACGCGAGAGCGTCTGCTCGAGCTGCTGCATGGTCCCGAATACGACGGCACCGACCGCGGCATCGACGTGCAGGTGTGGCGTCTGCGGCGCATCCTCGAAACCGACCCGTCCACGCCGCGCTTCATCCAGACCGTGCGCGGGCGGGGCTACGTGTTCGTGCCGGACGGCGAACAGCATGCGCCGGCCCATTGACTCGCTGTTCGGACGGCTGGCGTTGCTGGTCGTCGCGGTGCTGCTGCTGTCGCATTTCGCGTGGTACGCGCTCATGCGCCTCGAGCGCAGCCAGCTGCAAACCCGCTACGCCGTCGAAGAAGCCACGTTTCTCGTCGACGCGGTGCGTCAGCACGTGGCCCGCAACCCGGACCAGCCGCTGCCGTCGCGCGTGAAGCTCGTCGACCCGGCGAGCCCCGAGGTGCCGCCCGACACGGCGGACATGCCGCCGCCGCTCGAGCGCTTCATTGAAGACGTGCGCGACCGCATGCCGTCCGGCACGCAGGTGCGCGTCGGTCTGCCCGGCCGTCCGCCCACGCTGTGGGTGCGCGCGCCCGCCGACCGCAGCTGGATCGTCGTACCGGTGCAGCCGTTGCGGCCGCCGCGTTCGCTCGACCGCACGGTGCTGTGGCTCGTCATCATCTTCTCGTTCGCGGTGATGGCGGCGCTCTTCGCCGCGTGGGCGCTGCAGCAGCCGTTGCGCTCGCTCGCGCAGGCGGTGGCGCGCTTCGGCCGCGGCCTGCCGGTGCCGCCCGTGCCCGAGCGCGGGCCGCGCGAGTTGCGGCAATTGACGCATGGCTTCAACCAGATGGTGCAGGAAGTCGCGCGCACGGAAAACGACCGTGCCGTGATGCTCGCGGGCGTCGCTCACGATCTGAAGACGCCGCTTGCGCGCTTGCGGCTGCGCGCCGAAATGATGGACGAGGCGAAGATGCGCGACGGCGTCGTACGCGACGTGGATTCAATGACGCACATCGTCGAACAGTTTCTCGTGTTTGCGCACGACGGCGCGGATCGCAGCGAAGCCGTCGAGGTCGACGCGCAGTGCGAGCGCGTGGTGCGCAGCTATCGGGCGGTGGCCTCCGGCGCGCCCACGGTGCAAACCGACCTGCGGGCGGGCCCGGGTTTCCTGCTGCCTGCCGCCACGCTCGACCGGATTCTGTCGAACCTGCTCGACAATGCGCATGCGTACGGCGCGCCGCCCATCGTGGTCGCCACTGCGCGCACCGCGGAGGGCTTTACGCTGTCGGTCAGCGACAACGGCAAGGGCATCGCCGCGCAAGACCTCGTCAATGCGAGCCGGCCCTTTGTGCGGCTCGATCCGGCGCGCGGCGGCAATGGCCACAGCGGCCTCGGGCTCGCCATTGTCGAGCGGCTGGTGCGGCGTGCCGGCGGCGAGTGGCAGATCGGCAACCACGATGGCCGTGGCTTGCGCGTCTTGATGAGCTTTCCGTTTGCCGCGGTGCCTCAGGCGAGGGCGGCCTCGGAAACGGTCTGGTGATTCGGAGGCAGGCGCGGCGTGGGTCGCCCGGCTGCCTCGCGAGTGGTTTGTGGCCCGGTTTGTAACCTCGTTCGTAACCTGGTTCGCGGCGCTCGCCGGGCGGCCTTCTTGCTGGCCTTTGATGCCGCTCCTGATGTGGCTCCTGATGTGGCTCCTGATTGCCGCCGCGGCTGCCCGCCGCGACCACGAGCTCGGCCGCGGCCACTTCAAACCCTCGCGTTCTAATCCGAGAACAGCGTGTTCAGCGCGTTCGCGGCCTCGCTGTCCACCGTATTCCACGTCGCGCTCTCGGCCTCGAAAATATAGTGGGTCGTATATTTGCCGAGGCGCTCGAGTATTTCTTCCTGAATGACTTCCGGCGCGACGTCCAGCTTCAGATACCACGCGGTGGACGACAGCCGCGTCTGGAACGCGCCATATTCGGCCAGCAGATGGTCGAACGCGTCAGCGTCCTGATCGCGGCAGACAATGACCAGATTTCCCTTCATGCGAATCTCCCGTTAAAGCGGTAGCGACAACTCGAACTCAGTGTCGATCATACCTGCTCGTTCGCGGGAGGCTCGATAGCGGGCTTGCGTGGCGCCAGACGGCGGACTCGCCGTCACGGACGTTACCAGACGTTGGCGACCGTGCGCGCAGGCGGGGCGGTGTCGTCGGGCGGCAGCGCCTCCGTGCGGTCGCGGCCGCCGGTTTTGGCCGCGTAGAGCGCCGTGTCGGCGCGGCTCATGATCCGCTCCGGGAGGTCGTCGACGGAAAGCTCGGTGATGCCGATGCTCACCGAGAGCGTGACCGAAGCCGGCAGCTGCGCCGACGGCACGGCCTTCAGACGCAAGCGCAAGCGCTCGACCACTTCGCGCCCGCCGGCCAGGTCGGTGGCCGGCAGCAGCAGTCCGAACTCCTCGCCGCCGAGCCGGCCGATCGCGTCGGCGCCGCGCAGTTCCGCGCGGCAGGTGTCGACGAAATGTTCGAGCGCGCGGTCGCCGGCCGCATGGCCGAAGCGGTCGTTGATCTGCTTGAAGTGATCCAGGTCGGCAATCGCCATGCACAGCGGCTGATTCCCCAAATGCGCGCGGTCGATTTCGTGACGCAGCAGGTCGAGGAAATAGCGCCGCGACAGCGCGCCCGTCAGCGCGTCGTGGCGCGCCTCGGCCGACAGCAGCGTATTCGCCGACTGCAACTGCTCGGCGAGATCGCGCGTGGCCCGATGATGCCGCCGCTCGCGCACGTACGACACGGTGATGACCCACGCGAGCGCCACGGTTCCCGCAAGCGTCAGAAACACCAGCAGATGATCGCGTTTATGGTTGCGCAGGAGCTCGGGCCAGGCCGACAGCGGCTCGACGAGATGCGCCGAGAGCCCCGAGTTCAGGCCGCCGCGCGTCTGATACAGCGACGGCCCCGGCCGTCCTGTCGAGCCGAACAGCTGTTCGGCGATCGCGGGGGAGACCCACGGCGCCTGCTCGCGCATGAGAGGATCGACGCGAATCTCGATGTCCGGGAACACGTCCCGCCGATAGGTCACGCTGCGCTCGGCGGTGCTCATTTTAGTGACGCGCGAGTTGGGCAGCGCGCGGCCTTCGAGCTTGCTGTCGTGCGCCATGATGATGACGCCGTTGTCGTCGGCGACGAAGGTGCCGACGTGCGCGACCCAGTGGCGCAGCCGCGCGATCCCGACCTTGGCGACGACCGCGCCCGCCAGCTCGCCGTCCGCATAGACCGGCACCGCGATGAAGATGCCGGGTTCGCCGCTCGTGCGGCCCACGCCGTACGTCTCCGAGAACGCGCCTAGCAGCGCGTTGGTGAGGTAGGCGCGCACGCGCATGTCGACGCCGACGAAAGAAGCGCCTCGCGCCTGTGAGCCGCCTACCACGTCGCTCGAGGCCACGCAGATGCCGTTTGCATTGACGAGCCACACCTGGTCAAGCCCGGAGAAGCCCTGCGCCCGGTGCAGAAAGGTGTTCACCGCGTTCATGCGCGCGTCTTTGAGCAACGCGGCGCGCAGTGCGGGTTCCGTCGCCTCGCCGTTCGCGGCATAATTCCGGGATTGCACCAGGGCGTTCTGGACCACGTCCATTTCGGCCATGGTTGCGGGGATAGCCCGCGACATGGCAAGGTCGCTCGCGATCACCTCGGCCATGTTGTCGACGATCGACGCGGCCATCTGGCGTTGCGCGCGCAGCGCCGCGTCGAGCTCTTGCTGTACCATCCGGTCCGCGACCATGCCGGCCACGAACCAGCAAGCCAGTACGATCAGCATGAAGCCGATCGGGCCGGTTGCCTGGCGCAAGGTTGTCCTGTTCATCGACCCTCTGATCCGTCTGGCTGAGACATGCAACTCGCTTATTCGTGGCAGCGCCGCGGCGCCGATCGGTCCGACGCCTCGCCCCGCGTTTCGCTCGGGGTTGCGCCGCGCGCCTTCTGGCCGCTTCGGTTTTTGCCGTTATTGCAGCAGGCGGTCGTACGCCGCCGCAGCGGCCCGGGATAAAACCACCAATAAAGGTGCATCTTTGTGGATTTTAACCGCCATGGGGCCAGACAGCATCGTTATTGGGGAATGAAATCCATATTGTGGCGGCATCCATCCAGCTTTTAACGGCAGCCGCGCACGTTTCTTGATGGTGCGCGCGGGGATGCCCGAGGCGCACGCGCCAATGATCGCGGCATGGCCGACGCTCTTCGGCGGAAGGCCACTGTCAGCGCATTGCGGGCCCGTTGTCAGGCGGCCACTGCAAGTTGCCAAGAATTGCCGTCAAAGGTTGTGCCTGAAACATAGGATGGTGTAGTGTCGTGCCGTCCAAAACAAAGGAAAGCTCGCCAGCCTACGGGCGGCGCCTGCGGCGACAGGACTCTGGCTTGACGATCGACGCTCCGGGGCGGCTTGCCCAGCGGCGCTTCCGTTACCGGTCCAGATGTCTCCTACGCTAACGATTTACCGCTCACACGCGTTTTGCCATGCCTGATTTCCGCTTTCCGGACCGATCTTCAGACCGCCGCGCGGCAGCCGCGGCCTCCTTCTCGCGTTCGAACGCCTGTATACATAAGGAGTGGGTCTGATGGATTTCAGCTTTGACCTGAAGCGCACCGCCAATGCGTCCGCATGGCGCGTGCTGCCCAATCGCTGGGACTTCGTCGCGTTCCCGCTCATCATCTGCATTATCGCGATGGCGGCGATCGGCTTTCACGAGACGCTTGCGCCGATGTCGACGCTGAAGACCCAGGCGATCTCGCTCGATCCGGCGAATCTGCCCGAGTACGCGATGCGCACCACCTTGCGCATGCTCGCGGCGATGGTCGCGTCGCTGATCTTCACGCTCGTCTACGGCACGCTCGCCGCGAAAAGCCGCCGCGCCGGTCTTGTGCTGGTGCCGATTCTCGACATCCTGCAGTCGGTGCCGGTGCTCGGCTACATCTCGTTCACCGTCACGTTCTTTCTCGCGCTCTTTCCCGGGCGCGTGCTCGGCGCCGAACTCGCGGCGATCTTCGCGATCTTCACGAGCCAGGCGTGGAACATGACGTTCAGCTTCTACCAGTCGCTGCGCACGGTGCCGCGCGATCTGGACGAAGTCTCGCGCGGTTTTCATCTGACGTCGTGGCAGCGCTTCTGGAAGCTGGAAGTGCCGTTCTCCATGCCCGGCCTCATCTGGAACATGATGATGTCGATGTCGGGCGGCTGGTTTTTCGTGGTCGCTTCCGAGGCGATCACGGTCGGCAACAACACGATCACGCTGCCCGGCATCGGCGCCTATCTCGCAGCGGCCATCACGGAGAAGAACCTGCACGCGATCGGCTGGGTGATTCTGGCGATGACCGTGGTGATTCTCGCGTACGACCAGTTCCTGTTCCGCCCGCTGGTGGCGTGGGCCGACAAGTTCCGCATGGAAAACACCAGTTCCGGCGACGCGCCCGAATCCTGGCTGCTCGACCTGATTCGCCGCACGCGCCTGATTCACCGGCTGCTCGTGCCGCTCGGCTGGATGTTCGCGAAGGCGGCGCGCGTGCCGTTCCGCCTGCCCGCGCTGCAAGGGCCGCGCTTCCCGATTCCGCAGATCCAGAAGAGCTCGCGCGTCGGCGACATCGTGTGGGGCGCGCTGGTGCTGCTCGGCACCGTGTATGTGGTGTATCGCGTGTTTATCTACGTGCGCACCGGCGTGTCGCTGGACGAAGTCGGTCATGTGTTCCTGCTCGGTCTCATCACGCTGTTGCGCGTGGTGCTGCTGATCGCGCTGGCTTCCGTGATCTGGGTGCCGGTCGGCGTGCTGATCGGCTTGCGGCCGGCGCTCGCCGAAAAGATCCAGCCGCTCGCGCAATTCCTGGCGGCGTTTCCGGCGAACCTGCTGTTTCCAGTGTTCGTGATCGTGATCGTGCGCTTCCATCTGAACCCCGACGTCTGGCTCTCGCCGCTGATCGTGCTCGGCACGCAGTGGTATATCCTGTTCAACGTGATTGCCGGCGCGACGTCGTATCCGAACGACTATCGCGAGGCGGCCAAGAATTTTCATATTCGCGGCTGGCAATGGTGGCGGCAGGCCATGTTGCCGGGCATCTTCCCGTACTACGTGACGGGCGCGATCACCGCGTCGGGCGGCGCCTGGAACGCGAGCATCGTCGCCGAATTCGTGCAGTGGGGCGACACCAGGGTTGCCGCGCACGGGCTCGGCGCCTATATCGCGCAGTCCACAGCCGCAGGCGATTATCCGAAGATCATTGTCGGCATCGCCGTGATGTCGCTGTTCGTGACGTTGTTCAACCGCCTGCTGTGGCGCCCGATGTACGCCTACGCGGAAGCCAAGCTTCGGCTGGACTGAGGCCCCGCCGCTGCCGCTACGCGCCGGCCCCCAGGGAGCACGAAGACCTGGGCGGCCCGGCGTTTTCCTGAGAATTGAAGGCATAACGCGATGCAAAATCCTAAAGCTGCAATGACCGCCGCGCCGATCCAGACGCCGCCGAAGCCGCCGCGCCTCGGCGAAGAAATCCTGCGCGTCAAGGACGTGTGCCGCGGTTTCAACAAGACGCAGGGCGAACTGCTTGTTCTCGACGACGCGAACCTGTCGCTGCGCGAAGGGGAGATCGTCGGGCTGCTCGGGCGTTCGGGCTCGGGCAAGTCGACGCTCCTGCGCATCATCGCCGGTCTGATCGAGCCGACCGACGGCGAGGTCACCTATATGGGCAAGCCGCTCGAGGGCCCGGCGAAGGGCGTCGCGATGGTGTTCCAGACGTTCGCGCTGTTCCCGTGGCTCACCGTGCTGCAAAACGTGGAAGCCGGACTGGAGGCGCAGGGCGTGGCGGCGCGCGAGCGGCGCGAGCGCGCGCTCGCGGCAATCGACCTGATCGGCCTCGACGGCTTCGAAAACGCCTATCCGCGCGAGCTGTCGGGCGGCATGCGCCAGCGCGTCGGTTTTGCGCGTGCGCTGGTGGTCGACCCCACGCTCCTGCTGATGGACGAGCCGTTCTCCGCGCTCGACGTGCTGACCGCCGAGACCTTGCGTACCGACCTCCTCGACTTGTGGACGCAAGGCCGCATGCCGATCAAGTCGGTGCTGATCGTCACGCACAACATTGAAGAGGCCGTCTTCATGTGCGACCGGATTCTCGTGTTGTCGTCGAATCCGGGCCGCGTGATCGCCGAAATCAAGGTGCCGTTCAAGCATCCGCGCAATCGTCTCGACCCGGCGTTCCGGCGGCTGGTCGACGAAATCTACGCGAAGATGACCGCGCGTCAGACCGACGAGAAGACGAGGAAGGGGCTGGAACTGCACAGCTGGTTGCCGCATGTGTCGACCAACCTGATGGCCGGTCTGATCGAGACGCTCGCCGCGGCGCCATACCATGGCCGCGCGGACATGCCGGAAATTGCGCGTTCGCTGCACCTGGAAGTGGACGATCTGTTCCCTGTCGCGGAAGTGCTCCAGCATCTCGGTTTCGCGGACGTCCGCGAGGGCGATATTTTCCTGACGCCGCCCGCGCGCGTGTTCGCCGAGTTCGGCACCCAGGAGCGCAAGATGATGTTCGCCGAGCATCTGCTGCGCCACGTGCCGCTTGCCGCGCGAATCAAGAAGGTGCTGAACGAGCGCCCGGGGCACCGCGCGCCGCGCGTGCGCTTCGAGCAGGAACTGGAGGACTTTCTGTCGGACAGCGCCGCGGAAGAGACGCTCGACGCGGTCATCAACTGGGGCCGCTACGGCGAGATTTTCTCGTACAACGACCAGACCGAAATCTTCAGTCTGGAAGACGTGGAGTCGTGATCGCGCGCGTGTTCATTCGCCCGGTTCAATGAAAACGGCAGGGGAGACCCTGCCGTTTTTTCGTTCTGCCGCGCGGACCGTGGATTGTCCCGCGTCGGCCCCATGCGCGTCGCTGCTACTGCAGAGTGCCCCAGCGCTCCACCGCGGGCTCGGCAGACGCCCATTTCCAGCCCTTGTCCTGCTGACACGCGCTGGCCGTGTACCAGTCTTCGTGCGCGTTGGGGCCGTCGCCGTCCTGCACCGAGAACACGAATTCCTTGCACAGCGCGAGCGCCGAACCGAACGCGCGTGTGACGCGCACCTGGCCGTGGCCGTTTTCAATGGGCAGCGTATGTTTGACGGACCACGGCCGTGTTTCGCCGACCGGCATGGCGCCGGCCAATGCCGCGATCAGGTTCTGCTGATCGCTGTGCATGATGCGCATGTAGCGGCCGACGGCCTCGTCGGTTGCCGCTTGCACGGCGATACCGACGCCGATGCCCACCGCCGGATTCGAGGTGACGAGACCGGACGCCACACCGGCGGCCGCGCCGCTGGCCGCGCCGATCGACGAGCAGCCGCTCATCAGCACACTCGCGCCGATGCACAGCGCGCCGGCGAACGCCGTCAGGCTCACGCGACGAAGCGGCTTGGCAGCCGCGAGCGCACGCGCCGTCATTGCAATGCGCCCCAGCGTTCGGTGGCGGGTTCGGCCGACGCCCACTTCCAGGTATCGCCGTCGCGGCAGATCGACGCCACGTAGAACGCGCTGCTTGCGGGGACGTTTTTCGTGGCGATGTGGTCGACGGAGAAGACGATTTCCTTGCAGTCGAGCGCGCCCGCGCTGATCGTGCGGCTGACCGTGACGCGGCCGTGCTCGTCGTCTTCGATCGGCATGGAATGCGTGACGCTCCACGGGGCGACTGCGCCGACGTCAAGCGGGCCGGCAATTTTCGCGATGCCGTCCTGCGTGTTCTTGTGGACCACGCGCTCCGAGTACTGCACGCCGGCTCGCGCCGCGGCCACCGCGCCGAGACCGATGCCGGTCGCGACGGCGGCATTGCTCGTGACTTTCGCGGCGAGCGCGGCACCGGCGATACCCGCGCCGGCAGTCGCGCCTTCCGTGTAGACCGAACTGCAGCCGGAGAGCGTCGACCCGAGCGCCACGGCGAGGGCCGCGAACGCCGTGGCCCGACGACGTCCACGCGTAGCCGGTTGCTGGCAGCCAGCTTCAACGCGCGGCCCGAAGCGCAGTATCAGGAGCGTTTCCAGGCGCGCTCCGAACCACGCGCCGCACACCGTTTTGTTTTGCATTCCCTGTCTCTGTTCTTGCAAGTGCCGCGGTTCGCGCAAAGGAAGCGTCGAACCCGCGGCAGATCGTCCCATCGTTAAAAATGGGCTGCTGCATTTTGCAGGATGCGTTTTGTAAATGGCAGAGGGAAAGTGCAAGCAATTGCAAAAGATGATGCGCGTCAAACCGGTTTCTGCTCGGCCTGCAGGCCGGTTTGATTGGTGGTGCGAACTGTTTGCAGAGGAAACTTCTGCGCGCGCCCCTCTACTGTTCGGTATCTTCTTCCGTGCTTTCGTCGCCGTATGCGCTCAGGCGGTTGTAGAGCGTTTTGAGGCTGACGCCGAGCGCTTTTGCCGCGCGCCGCTTGTCGCCGCCGCAGTACTTCAGCGTGCCGAGAATGATCTGCTTCTGCGCGTCGGCGAGCGGCGTGCCGATCCACACGCTCATCGCATCGCCTTGCGTGACGGGCCGCTTCACTTTCGACGCGAGGTGCGGATGCGGCAGCTCGACTGTCTTCTCCGCGAGAATGAACGCGCGGTACACGGCGTTTTTCAGCTCGCGCACGTTGCCCGGCCACGACCACGTGCGCAGCGTTTCGATCGAGCGTTTGCTGAAACTCTTGCTGGTGCCTTCCTGCTGGTTGAGCTGTGCAAGAAAGTGCTGCGCGAGCAGTTCGCGGTCGTTCTCGCGTTCGCGCAACGGCGGCGCGCGCAACGGAAAAACCGCAAGGCGGTACATGAGGTCTTCGCGCAAACCGTTTTCCTTGACCGCCACGGCCGGGTCGCGATTGGTCGCGGCGATCACGCGCACATTGCCGCTGATCAGCTCATTTCCGCCCACGCGATAGAACGTGCCGGTTTCGAGCGCGCGCAAGAGTTTCACCTGGCGCACGGGCGCCATTTCGGTGACTTCGTCGAGAAAGAGCGTCCCGCCGTTCGCATGCTCGAAGTAGCCGACGCGCCCTTGCACCGCGCCGGTGAAGCTGCCTTTTTCATGGCCGAACAACTCGGCTTCGATCAGTTCGTCGGGAATCGCGCCGCAATTCACGGCGACGAAGGGCGCCTCGCGGCGGCTGCTCTGGTCGTGGATCGTGCGGGCAATCAGCTCCTTGCCGGTGCCCGATTCGCCGATGATCAGCGCGGTTGCATCGGTGCTCGCGACGCGCTCGATCTGCTCGTACAGATCGAGCATCACCGGCGACGAGCCGTACAGCAGGCCGTACGATTTGAGTCCCGCGATGCCGTCGGCGACGCGCTGCTTCGCTTGGGCGGAAGCGCTGCCGCCGGCGGACACAGTGGGCGAGTCCAGATCGATTGACGCCATAAACGGGGAAGTCCTGTGCAAATGAATTTCGTTGGTGCGGCGCGCAGGCCTGGGAACGAGATGGCAAAAGTCCTATCTCACAAAGGTCGATTTAACCACTTTGGCGGCGCTTCCTGCAATCTATGTGACAGCATTCGGGCAAGCGCCGGATAAAGTCGGTCGAAAGTGCTTTCGACGTCATCGCGTTGCGCTCCTGGCGGCCCAGATTTACCGGGCACAGCGCTTGCGGCTCGGCCGCGACATGCGTGCGCTCGCCCACATAGTGCGGCTCCGCGCGACGCGAACATCTGAACCTGGACGAGGAGCGAAAGATGACTGACACGACGCAACAGCTTGCACTCGGCGGCCAGAAGATCGTCGAGGATCTGCGAGTGCTGTTGAAGGATTCGGAGGAAATGCTGCGGCTTGCCGCGAACGTGCCGGGCGAGGGCGTCGGCGCGCTGCGCCAGAAGCTCGGCAATCACGTCGAGACGCTGCAATCCGCGCTCGGCGACGCGCAGGAAAACGCGCATCGGCGCTACCGCTACGCGACGGTCAACACGGAACGTTACGTGCGGCAGAACCCATGGAGCTCGGTCGCCATCGCTGCGGGCGTCGGCTTCGTGCTCGGCGTGCTGACCGCGCGCTGAGCGCTGTTCGGCCGGCTCGCCTCCGCGATCGCGGCGGCCGCGCGCCGGTGCTTACCTGCCTGGCGCTTGATCAACAGAAGCCAACGCAAGCCCCACCCCAGCCCAACATAAGGAGTTCATGATGGCTCGACCCAAAATTGGCATTTTCGGTGCGCTCATGGCGCTCGGCGGCTATCTCGCGGTGCGCTATGTGCAGCGCAGCCGCGCGGCCCAGTCGACGACTGGGCGCGAGTTGAACCGCTGGGAAGACGAGGGCGGCGCGGTCGTGACGCCGTCGGCCTCGTCGGCGCAGTCCGGCGGGAGCCTCGCGGCCACCGCGGGTCCCGGCGCCCACGGCCCGAACGGCTCTGCCCACCCTGACGCCTGGCCTTTCCCGCACAGCAGCTGAGGCTGCCTGGCGGCCCCGCGCCGCCGCCGGCCCTTCCGGCGTGCGGCGCGGGCCGGGACTGTTAAATTGTCTCAATAAAGCCTTATAATAGGTAAATACACAACAATAGTGCCGATCACGCCCAATTTTTCGCGTGCATTGTTGCAATATTGAACGAAATCGGTGACCAAGCGCTGTACGGAAGTTGGCGTACGCTCACTTTGAGAGATAGATGTTCGCTTCCCGCGCGAGGTCGTCGCCGTTTTTCAGCATGCCCCGCCGCATGCTGCTCCTCCCACGCTTGCAGGCTTTCGAGACGCGATGCCACATGTACTGATTGTCGATGACGACGCGAGTACCCGCGAGGCGCTTTCCGCCATCATCGGGGAAGACGGCCTCACCACCGCCACCGCGGGCGATCTGCGCGAAGCGCGCATTCAACTGGTCCGGCAGATGCCGGACGTTGTCTTTACCGACCTCAAGCTGCCCGACGGCAGCGGGGTCGAACTATTCGAAGATCTCGACCCGCGCTCCGGCGTGGAAGTGATCGTGATTACCGGCCATGCCACCGTTGAGTCGGCGGTGAACGCGCTCAAGATGGGCGCCACCGACTATCTGGTGAAGCCGATCAACATGCAGCGCGTGAAGGCGATTCTGTCGCGCCTGCCGCGCGCCGGCGACCTGAAGGCGGAAATCGGCACGCTGCGCGGCGAACTGCGCCGCATGGGCCGCTTCGGTCTGATGCTCGGCAATTCGCCGGCCATGCAGGAGGTCTACGACCAGATCGGCCGGGTCGCGCCGACGGCGGCTTCGGTGATGCTGGTCGGCGAATCCGGCACCGGCAAGGAGGTGGCCGCGCAGACGCTGCACGAGCTGAGCCTGCGCCGCAAGCATGCATTTCTCGCCGTGAATTGCGGCGCGATCTCGCCGAATCTGATCGAGTCGGAAATGTTCGGCCACGAGCGCGGTTCGTTCACGGGCGCCGACCGTCAGCACAAAGGTTATTTCGAGCGCGCGAACGGCGGCACGCTGTTCCTCGACGAAATCACCGAAATGCCGATCGAGCTGCAGGTAAAGCTCTTGCGCGTGCTCGAAACCGGCATGTTCATGCGGGTGGGCACCACGAAGGAAATCGAGACCGACGTGCGTCTCATCGCGGCGACGAACCGCGATCCGGAGCAGGCGGTGCTGGAGGGCAAGCTGCGGCTCGACCTCTACCATCGGCTGAACGTGTTTCCGATCAGCCTGCCGCCGCTGCGCGATCGCGGCAAGGACGTGGAGCTGCTCGCGCAGGCGTTTCTCGACGAGCTTAACGAGCGGCACGGCACGAAAAAGCATTTCCCGCCTGCAGTGAAGGAGATGCTGCTGTCGTACCCGTGGCCCGGCAATGTGCGCGAGCTGAAGAACTACGTGCAGCGTGCGCACATCATGTCGGGCGCCGACTCGGACAGCACCGCGACGGTGCCGTTGCAGATCACGTTGTCGAAGCCCGCGGCGGGCACGGCGATCACGATTCCGTTCGGTACGTCGCTCGCCGAGGCCGACCGTCAGCTGATTCTGGCCACGCTCGAACAGTGCGGCGGCGTCAAAACGCGTGCCGCCGAGATTCTCGGCATCAGCCTGAAGACGCTGTACAACCGCCTCGTGGAATACGGCAACGACGCGCGCGAAGAGGGCGATTCCGCCGACGAATCGCGGGCGTTGGGCGGCGCGGACGCGTAGCGCCGCAACCCGCCCTTCAACCGGGAGCGCGGCGCTGAACCGCACAGGCGGCAAATCGGCACAGGCCTTGCTGGATCCGAAAGGACACGCATAGCGAGGATCACCGACAATGCCGCAATCCGCCGCCGCTCCCGCGCAGCCTCTTCGCAAGCACGCGCATCGTCCGGAGCCGATCGAGCCGCCCACAGCGCCGCCGACACCGGGCGAGCCCGACACCGTGCCCGATCCGAGTCCGCAACCCATTGAGCCGGTCGAGCCGCCGATCGGCGATCCGCCGCCGCAGCCCACGCAAACTCCCCAGGCCAGTCGGCGTCCGCCAATCTCTCTGCGCGTCTGAATGATCGCGGCTTGCGCGTCTAGCCTCGCGTAGGGATTTTGTGTACATGTTACAAATGCGACGCAGGTTTTACCGGCAATTTACCGTTGCCGCTCCTAGACTGTCTTGATGCCGCCGTCGCCTGGCGGCGCGGCTTTGCCCGGAGGCATCGATCATGAGACATCCAGCGCTGCGGCGCTCCGCGCGCCATTCGAAGCGCGACGGCCGTCCTGCGAGCAAGGACGCTCCACCCGCGTCTTCCGCCCCTGCTCCTGACTCTCAGGCCGCGCCCGGCGCGCCCGTCACGCCCGTCACGCCAGCGGCGCCTTCGGCCGCACAGCACCACGATCCTTCCGCGCAAAACCGCGTCGCCCCCGACGCGCCGCCCGACGGCGAGTTCAACCAGGGCGGCGTGCGCCAGGAAGGAATCGACTATCAGCGCGACCTCGGCTCCGAGCAGGACGCCTGAACCGGTTGACGCCGAAGTTCGTCTTGCTGCGAGCAACGTATCTTCCGTAGCGATTGCTTACCTGGAACAAAATTCCGCGAATTGAACTTGCATCGCGAGTTATTGCTTGTTCGTCACAATTGCATACATTTTTCTTTTCCATGCACGAAAAAAAGGCACGCGACTTGCGTGCAGTTGTTCTGGCACATGTCCGTATGCAACGAAACAACTGAACCAGGTGGAGCGCCAATGAGCAGACTGATCGTGGTATCGAATCGTGTTGCGCCGACCCAGGAAGGCCGGCCCGCAGCGGGTGGCCTGGCGATCGGCGTGCTGGACGCGTTGAAGGAAACCGGCGGGGTGTGGTTCGGCTGGAGCGGCGAGACGGTGAGCGAACCGTCCGCGCCCGTGATCGAGAAGCAGGGCAACGTCACCTATGCGACCGTCGGGCTGACCAAACGCGACTACGACCAGTACTACCGCGGTTTTTCGAACGCGACGTTGTGGCCCACATTCCACTATCGCAACGACCTCTCGCGCTACGACCGTCAGGAATATGCGGGCTATCAGCGCGTCAATGCGACGCTCGCCAAGCAGCTGAAGGAGCTGCTCAAGCCCGGCGACATCATCTGGGTGCACGACTATCACCTGCTGCCGTTCGCGCGCTGCCTGCGCGATCTGGGCGTGAAGAATCCGATTGGCTTCTTCCTGCACATTCCGTTTCCGGTTCCCGAAGTGCTGCGCACCATTCCGCCGCACGAAGAGCTCGTGAAGGCGATGTGCAGCTACGACGTAATCGGTTTTCAGACGGAAGCCGATCGCCAGTCGTTCGTCGATTTCATCGAGCGCGGCCATCACGGCACCTCGAGCGAAGACGGCATGGTCCACGCGTACAACCGCTTCCTGAAGGTGGCCGCGTATCCGATCGGCATCTATCCGGATGCGATCGCCAAAGCCGCCGAGCAGTTCACCGACCGCAAGCCGGTGCGCAGCCTGCGCGACGGCATGCGCGGCCGCAAGCTGATCATGAGCGTGGATCGCCTCGACTATTCGAAGGGGCTCGTCGAGCGCTTCCAGGCGTTCGAGCGTCTGCTGCTGAATGCGCCCGGCTGGCACGGACGCGTGTCGCTCGTGCAGATCGCGCCGCCGACGCGCTCCGACGTGCAGACCTATCAGCGGATTCGCCAGACGCTGGAAGGCGAGGCCGGGCGCATCAACGGCCGCTTCGCGCAGCTCGACTGGACGCCGATCCAGTATCTGAATCGCAAATATGAGCGCAATCTGCTGATGGCGCTGTTCCGTCAATCGCAGGTCGGCTATGTGACGCCGCTGCGCGACGGCATGAATCTGGTCGCAAAGGAATATGTCGCGTCGCAGGATCCAGCCGATCCGGGCGTGCTCGTGCTCTCGCAGTTCGCCGGCGCGGCCGAGCAGTTGCCGGGCGCGCTGGTCGTCAATCCGTTCGATCTCTCGCAGATGGCCGAGGCGCTCGAGCGCGCGCTCTCCATGCCGCTCGCCGAGCGCCAGGCGCGGCACGCCGACATGATGGCGCCGATGCGCGAGAACAACCTGTCCGTGTGGCGCGATACCTTCCTCGGCGACTTGCGCAACGTGGCAACGGCGTCCTCGGTGACGGCCAAAGC
Organism: Paraburkholderia phenoliruptrix; assembly: GCF_047325075.1. Lineage (NCBI taxonomy): Bacteria > Pseudomonadati > Pseudomonadota > Betaproteobacteria > Burkholderiales > Burkholderiaceae > Paraburkholderia > Paraburkholderia phenoliruptrix. The sequence continues at coordinate 3,295,478 of NZ_CP168531.1, read as the reverse complement.
GGTAAAGCTCGCTGACGTGACGGCGTCGTCGTAAGCGGTTCGGCGGTTGCGCGGCGCTTGCTCAGCCGCGTGAGCGGGTCACGTCGCAGCGGGCAAGAAAACTGGCGGCAACGGCAAAAAGGGCGTGCATCGCAGGATGCGCGCCCTTTGCTTATCCGCTTCGCGAGCCTGAGGCCGGGCGCGGCTCGACGCGTTGCACGACGCGCATCGTGCTGACCACTGCGGCCACCGCGGAGAATCCGGCGGCGACATAGAGGGCAATCACAGGCCCATTCTGCGGCGCAACGCCGAAAATCAGCGCGACGAGCGCCGCGCCGAGCGTCTGACCGGTCAGGCGCGCGGTGCCCAGCATGCCACTCGCGCCGCCGCTGCGCTCCCGCGGGGCGGACGACAGCATCGTGCGGTTGTTCGGCGACTGGAAGATGCCGAAGCCCGCGCCGCACAGCGCCATGCGCCACGCGATCTGCCACGCGTCGGGATGCGCGCCGAGCGTGGCGAGCAGGAGCAGGCCGACGGTCATCGCGGCGAGCCCCACGCCGCCGAGCCAGCCGGACGAGACCTTGTCCGACAGCACGCCCGCAATCGGCGCGGCGATGATGATGATGGCGGGCCACGGCGTCATCAGGAGGCCCGTGTCGACCTGGGAGAAACCGAGCGCGTCCTGCAGCAGGAAGGGCAGCGACACGAACGCGAGCATCTGCGCGCAGAACGAACACACGGAGGTGCCGATCGACAGCGCGAAGATCGGAATCCTCAGCAAATCGATCGGCAAGAGCGGGGCGGGGCGGCTCAACTGACGGCGCACGAAGAAGTAGCCGATCACCACGGCGCCGATCATTTCGGCGGCGACATAGCCGAGCCGTTCGCCGTGGCCGAGGCCGTCGACGGCGAAAATCAGCAGGCCGAATACCAGCGCGTTCATGAGCGCGCTCAGCACGTCGTAGGGCGACTCGTGGCCGCGGTTCATCGGCAGCGCCTTGAAGCCGCCGGCAATTGCCGCAATGCCGATCGGCACATTGATCGCAAAGAGCCACGGCCACGGCGCCACGGCCAGCACGCCGGAGGCCACCGTGGGGCCGACCGCCGAGGAGATCGCGACCACCATCGCGTTGATGGCGACGCCGCGGCCGAGCTGCGTCGGCGGGTAGATCATGCGCACGAGCGCCGTGTTCACGCTCATGACGCCTGCTGCGCCGAAGCCCTGCACGACGCGCGCAATGGCGAGCGTAGCAAGCGAAGTGGATAGCGCGCAGCCGAAAGAGGCCAGCGTGAACAGGATCAGCCCGGCGAGATAGATGCGACGGTAGCCGATGCGGTCGCCGAGCGAGGCGAGCGGCAGCAGCGAAATGGTGATGGCGAGCTGGTAGGCGTTGACGATCCAGATGGAGCCGGCCGCGCTCGCCCGCAAATTTCGCGCGATGGTGGGCAGCGCGACGTTGGCAATCGCGCTGTCGAGCACTGCCAGCGTCAGTGCAAGCGCGATGACGAGCATCGCCCAATAGCGTTGCGGCGTCGGCAGGCCGTGTTCCGTGTTGGGTGCCCGCGCGCTGTCCGGGGCAAGCGTGTCCGCTGCGTCGGGCGGGGCTGTCCCGTCGTTGCGGGATGGTTGTGCGTGCATCGATTAGTCGGATCGCCTTGAGCGGTCCGCCGCGTGGCGGCGAGCCGCGGGTCATGCATGCCGTCGCAAAGCGGCTTGCGCGCGGCTCGTACCACGCGCCGATGCCGCGCCGCTTACCGGGTCGACCCGGTAAGCGGCAAGCGCGTCGTTATTTGAGCTCGTACAGGCCGGTGTGCGTGGTCGAGTCGATCTCGTTCATGTGCGTCATGAAACGCGCGACCGCGTTGGTGGTTTCGGCGGTGATCGGCAGATGCGGCACCTTCAGCGCATGCAGCCGGAAAATATAGCGGTGCGTTCTGTCGCCGCGCGGCGGCGCCGCGCCGCCGAAGCCTACCGTGCCGTAATCGTTGCGCACCTGCAATGCGCCTTGCGGCAGCAGCGAGCCGTCGGCCTTGCCGGCGTTGCGCGGCAACGAGCGCGCGTCGGCGGGAATGTTCACGATCACCCAGTGCCAGAAGCCGCTGCCGGTCGGCGCGTCGGGATCGTGCACGGTCAGCGCGAAGCTTTGCGTGTCGGCCGGCGCGCCCTCCCACTGCAGCGCGGGCGAGATGTTCTCGCCGTCGACGCCGAACGCCTTGTCGTCGTATTCGTGCGCTTTCGGCATAAAGCCGTTGTTGGGGAAATCGTCGGACCAGAGACGAAAATCAGCCATTGTGTGCCTCCCTTCTTGGCGGGTTTTGACGGCCGAAGCGAACGGTACGGCGCGCCGCATTCGCGATGCCTGGCGCGTGGGCGCCGCTTCGGGTTAGCCAATCGAGTGTATCACCGAGGGCTTTCGGTTCGCTCGCAGAACGCCCGGGTTTCGAGCGGCTCTAGCCGCGTTCCTCGAAGCTCGGCGCGTCGCTCTTCAGCCATTGCTCGAGCCGCGTGAGCACGCCCCCTATATCGCGATTGGCGCCACGCAAAGCGCATTCCCATATGACGCCGACGCGCCAGCCGCCGGCGAGCAGCGCGGCGTGGACCTTGTCGTCGTTCGCGCGATTGCGGCCGATCTTGTCGCGCCAGAATTCCGGGCGGGTCTGCGGCCATTTGAAAAGATGACAGTCGTGGCCATGCCAGAAGCAGCCGTGCACCAGCAAGACCGCACGGTAGCGGGGCAGCACGATGTCCGGGCGTCCGGGCAGATCGCGCGCGTCGAGCCGAAAGCGAAAACCCCGCCGATGCAGGAGGCTGCGGATCAGCACTTCCGGCTTCGTATTGCGGCCGCGAATGCCGGACATCATGCGGCTGCGCGTCGCGCTGTCGACGATATCGACCATGGCTAGCTACGCGAGTGTGCGCAACGGCAGCGCTCTGGCGTGGCGGGAAGGCACTTCGGTGGACTCATGCGGCTCCTCGTTAGGCAGCAATTGCCTGGTCGGGAACACGATGCGCGCCACATGGGGCGTGCTCGGGATTCAATGAAAACCGCGCGCAGGCAAGCCGGCTGTAACCGGCAGTTGCCAGTTTACGCAAAATCTCGTGGCTTGCTGGAGTCGCCCGCGGATTGCAGGTGTATTGCGCGCGGCGTCGGAAGAGCGGTGACGCGGGCTCAGGACCGGCGTACCAGCATGCACAGACTTTGAAGCCTGCGCAACTCCGCGTCATAGCCTTCGAGCGTATGGCCGAGCTGCTGTCTGCGTGCGCTGCGCCGTTGCTCGAATCTCTGCTTCTCGTCGTTTGTCGGGACCCAGTAGATGCCCGTACGGGCTTCTTGCACGTGACGAACGGTGCCGGCGTCGACAAGCTGGCTCAGTGAGGCCTTGATTTGTCGCGTGCTGCTGTTCAGTTGACTTGCGAGGGCAACGCAGGTGTAGCGGACGCCGGGCGTCATGATTGCATCGAGGTTCGATGCAGTGAGCCTTTTGCGTTTTGCCGCCTCCCGGTTTTTTGCGTCGTTGTCCTTTTCTTTTTTATTCTCTTTTCCCGGCTCGTTCTCCATTAGTTGGCTGTCCGAATCAAGAAGGTCGCGCTCGTCGGCGCTTGCCTTGATGCCGCGCGATAACGCTCGTGCAGTGCTGTCCCGTTTCATGCTCGACGCCTCTTCTCTACCTGTTTTACCAGTGCTGGATCGTCTTCACATCGCGCGCTGGAATCGGCATCTCCGCGCGCCCCATCTGGCCGCTTACTGCGTTTCAGCGGAGGGAACGCCGTCGCGCGCGGCGGCGACCGCGGCGTCGCGTTCCTTCGCCGCCGCAGCTTTCTGCCGCGAATACACGCGCTTGGCGGCGGCTACTTTCGCGTCATACGTGCGGTTAGCCGCGGAAATGCGCTGATGCATCTGGACGATCTGATCGTTTGTGCCCGCCGGCGTCTTATCGACTTCCGTCTGCGCCCAGCATGCGGATGCGGCGCTGAACATGCAGAACAACAAAGTGGAAACGATCTTTTTCATGGACACTCCTGCTCGAAAAAAAAAGCGGCCGCGTTAAGCGGCCGCGAAAGTCCACCACTCAGACCTTGGAAAGTGGCGGCTCGGGGTTCGTTACTCGCTGCAACGTGTTGGAAAGTTAATGCAAGCAGCCTTGGGCGGGAAGAACAGGAATGGCGTACGCGTAAAGAAAAACCGAACACGGCTCGTTGAAGACGACGTGAACAGACGGCGCCTTCGACATGGATGGAATGCGCAAGTTGCCGTGCGGATTCCGGCGCTGTTCGCAGGCAATTAACGTGTTCACGGATGCGCGTCTTCCCAGGCGACAGGTGCGCGCGATACGTTTGCGACTGACAGTTGACAGGCGACTGATTGCTCGACGCGCTGATGTTGTCACGACCGCTGTCCGTCACACCTACTCATCACAAACAGGGAGCAAGATATGCGTGCACTTACAGTGCGATCGTCGAGTATGCTGAACCTCGCGTTTGCCGCGGCCATCGTGGTGGTCCATCCGTCGGCGAGTCGCGCCCAGCAGCCGCCGCAGCTTCAACACGCGAGCGCCGGCGCGCCGGCCAGTGCCGCGGGCGCGGAGGCGATTGCCCGGCTCACTAGCCGCATCGTCAACGTCGACCCAGAGACGAGCCGGATCGCCGTGCAAGGATCGCGCGGAGAGACGGTGATCATCGCGGTCGACCCCGAGGTCGCCGATGTGAGGCTCCTCAAAGTGGGCGACGAAGTTCACGTCGAATATCAAGGCGCACTGTTGTTGTCGGCGGAAAAAGTCGAGACGAAGGGCGTGCGCTCGCGGGTCGAACAAGAGTCGGCCACGCCCATGTCGCATGGTATGTCCGTCAAGCTTCGCAACGTCGACGTGGTCGCGACGGTGCAAAGCCTCGATCGCAAGCGTCGCCAGGTGGTGTTGCGCGGGCCGACCCGCAGCGTTCTGCTGCAAATCGCTCCGGACGTGCCGCTCGACAAGATTGCCGTGGGCGACAGCGTGCATGCGAAATATCGCGCTGAAACAGCGGTTCTCATTACGCGCGACGGCAAACCGATTCGCTGAATGTAGCGATAAGCCGGCGGAGAGGGCATAGCCGCCGGTTTCGCGGCTGCGCGAGTCAGAACAATAACTCGGTGGATTGCAGAACGCGCCTTGCCTCCACGCTTCCTGTCTTATCGCTATTGCGGATGGTTTCCAGAAGTATATCGATCAGGCAGTTCGCCGCCGCGCTGTGAGGATGCGCATGGCGCGACACGATGCCGATGGAAGTGTCTTCCAGCTCTTCTCTCAGCGGAAATGCGCAGAACTTGAAGCGCGAGACACAGAGTTCTGCCAGCGGCCACGGGAAAATACTGACTGCATCGGTTCTTTGCAGTACCGACGCCGCTACCGTTAATGAATGGGTGAAGTGAATGTTGCGGGGTTCCGGCAAGCCGTTGCGATAGAACATTTTCTTTGAGAGGCGGCACTCCATGTCAGAGTCGAGACACACCAGCCAGTCCGCATCCAGCAGATCGGCAAGCGAGCGGGACTGCGCGAGTGGATGGCCCTTCCGCGCAACGACGGTGACTCCACAGGAGAACAGCGGGCGGAAGTTGAATTCCGTATTGACCGTGTCCGGTGCCTGCTGGCCGACGAATATCTCGACACTGCCATCGCGCAGGCGCGGATACGCAATAGACATGAGGCCTTCGAACATCTCCAGTTGCACATTCGGCATGCACTTGCGGAACTGGATAAAGATCTCCGGCAGAAAACATAAGGCAATCCAGGGCGTGATCGCGACGGAGAGCTTGCCGCACGGTTCACCTCGCATTTCATTCAACGCGCCATGAGCACGCTCGACTTGCGACACGATAAGCCTTGCATGGGTGAGAAGCGTATTGCCGCATTCGGTCAGCGTCGCCCCCGACGACGCGCGCTGCAACAATGGCGCGCTCACATAGTCTTCGAGATCTTTCAGCGCCTGGGTGATCGCGGAGGGCGACAGTCCCAGAGCGCGCGCTGCGCCGCGAACGCTGCCGGCGTCTGCAATGGCGACGAGCGCGCGAAGTTGATGATTCTTCATCGTGTCCTCACCGTTTAAAAAATATGCGTTGCTGCTCAATGAAGCCGCTCGACGATGCAATGGATCTTCTTCGACAATTTTGGCCTGATTGTCTGTCGGCTTCAGGAGGTGTTTAGCGTTCGCGTGCATGTCAAGCAACGCGGTGCAATTATGAGCGTGGCCAAGGGGCAGTGCCATGCTCTCAGAAATAATGCTGAATTAACGTAGTGTTATTGTTTGGCGGGACGGGTCCGCATGGCGATGTCGATCGCCGCGTCCAGTACGACAGGCTTTCTGCTTTGTACACGCCAGAAGGCGACAAGCCGCCGGGGGGGAATGTCCGCGAGAATTATGCGCTTTAAATTGCAGCTTGCTATGAGATCTTCCGGCACATGTTCCGGCAACAGGGCAATAGATCGGCTAATGGATGCCATACGCAATGAGAGCTCCAGCGAGTCGCATTCAATCGACGGCCGTATCGGGCAGCCCAGCACGCGCTCCACGTAGCGTCGCACTCCGAAATGACGGGGCGGCAGGATCAGCTTCAACTCCGAAAGACGCGACATCGCCTCGCGGCTGAGATCGGTTTTGGCGCAGTGGTAGAGCGCGAGGCGTTCCTCGTGAAGCGCTACGCTTTGAAGGTCGGTGGTGCTCAGGTCCGTCGAATACGTGAGCCCCAGATCGGCCATGCCTCGTAAAACCATTTCCACCACGTGGCTGGAACTGTCGCATTGCAGCGAAAGGCGCGTTTGCGGATAGATTCGCAGCAGTTCCTTGCTGAAACTGGGTATGAAGTGCCCGATTAACGTCTGCACGGTGGCGATGCGTAGCGACAGTCCCCAGCCCGGCCCGTGCGCGGCGGCGTGCGAGATGGACTCGTCGAGTGCATCGAGGAGCGGTTCGACGGTGCGAAACAGCACTTCGCCGTCCGAGGTGAGTTGCATGCCGCGCCCATGACGCCTGAAGAGTGCGTGACCGAGTTTCAGCTCAAGCGACTGAATATGCCGGCTCAAGGCTGGCTGCGTGATGCCGACAGCGTCGGCGGCCGCGCGCAGCGAATGGCATTTCGCCACGGCGACAAACATACGCAGTTGCGTATCATGGCTGGCGCTGATCGTCATCGGCTGCGCTGAGAAGAGCGTCTGGTGTTCAATGCAGAATCCTCGCGAGAAACTCTCTCGCGCGATCCGTGCTCGGCGCGCCGAAGAACTCTTCTTTCCGGGCGTTTTCTACAATACGTCCGCGATCCATGAAAACGACGCGGTGGGCGACCTTTCTGGCGAAGCCCATTTCGTGCGTGACGCACATCATGGTCATGCCCTCCTGCGCGAGCTCGATCATTACGTCGAGTACCTCGTTGATCATTTCCGGATCGAGTGCGGAAGTCGGCTCGTCAAAGAGCATTGCAATCGGATCCATCGACAGTGCTCGCGCTATGGCCACGCGCTGTTGCTGACCGCCGGAGAGCTGGCCCGGATATTTGTCCGCGTGCGCTCGTAGACCCACGCGCTCAAGCAGCTTCAGGCCTCTGGCCGCCGCCTCGTCGCGATGGCGGCCCAACACCTTGACCTGCGCAAGCGCAAGATTGTCTGCGACGGAAAGATGGGGGAACAGCTCGAAGTGCTGAAACACCATGCCGACCTTCGCGCGCAGCTTCGAGAGGTGAGCACTTTTACCGCCGGGCGACATTCCGCCAACCGCGATCTCGCCCTGCTGAATAGGCTCAAGACCATTGACCGTCTTGATCAACGTTGATTTGCCCGAGCCTGAAGGTCCGCATATCACGACCACCTCGCCCTTGCTCACGCGCATCGAGCAATTGTCGAGGACCTGGAATTGCCCGTACCATTTCGACACGTCTTTCAATGCAATCATTTTGCAAGTCTCGTCCGAACGCCGTTGGTGATTGCGATCAGCATGGTCGTGATCGCCCAGTAAGCCACGCCCGCAACGATCAGCATGGGGACGATGTTGCCGTCGCGCTCGCCAATCGCGGTCACTCGCCGGAAGAAGTCGCCCAGCGCGATCACGTAGACGAGCGATGTGTCCTGAAAGATGACGATGCACTGCGTGAGCGCGAGCGGCACCATCGCGCGAAACGCCTGCGGCAGAATCACATGGCGCAGCGTCTGCCCGGACGTCATGCCGAGTGCGTGTCCGGCCTGAAGCTGTCCGCGCGGCAGACTTGCAATGCCCGCGCGAATGATTTCGCAAAAGAATGCGGCCTCGAGCAGCGAATAAGCGGTCAGTGCCGAAATGAGTCGCAAGTCGATCGTGGACGGCAGATTGAAAAGTGCCTTCAGCAATTGCGGCACGATCAGAAAGAACCACAACAGCAGCATGACGAGCGGAATCGAACGGAACAGCGAGACATACGCTTGCGTGAAGATCCGCAGCGCGCGGTGAGTGGACAAACTGAATATCGCCAGCACTGTGCCCCAGGCGAGACCGAAAAGGATCGCCACCGCGGTGATCTGCAAAGTGATTAGCATCCCTGATAACAGTACGTCCCTCGAATCGATGAGGGCTTGCCAGTCCATCTCGAACATATCAGCTCCCGATCATTCCAGGCAGCGCGGTGCGCCGGCGCACCCAGCCCATGCCGCGCAGAATCGCGAAGTTGAGTCCCATATACGCGAGTGTTACGCAGATAAACGACTCATATGGCTGCGCGGTGTAGTCGACCAGTTGCCGCGCCTGACCTGACAGTTCCAGCAGGCCGATGGTGGAAGCCACGGCGGAGTTCTTGGATATGATCAGAAACTCGGAGGTCAGCGGTCCGAGGATCGTGCGAAAGGTGACGGGCAGCAGCACATAGCGATATGCCTGTTTGCGGGTGAGCCCGAGCGCGAAGGCCGCATGGAACTGCCCGACGGGGCGCGCCGATATTCCGGCGCGTACCTGTTCGCAGATTCGCGACCCTGTGTAGACGCCGAGTGAAACCACCGATGCAAACAGAAACTGCGGATGCGACGGGAGACTCTTGAACCAGTCGCCGGCAGCGGTAGGGAGCAGTTCCGGCGCGGCGAAGAACCAGATAAAAAACTGCACGATCAGCGGCACGCCGCGAAAGATTGAAACGTACGCGGCACCCGCGGCACGTGCGGCGCGGTTGGGCAATGTACGCAGAACGCCGAACATGGTGCCCATCGCGAGTGCGAGTGTAAAAGCGAGCAGCGTCAATTCGACCGTGTTGACGAGTCCGGACAGCAGCCAGTCGAGATAGGTCGCGGGCTCGCCGGTAGCAACGGGCTGCAGCAGCACGCCCCAGTGCCATCTGTAATCCATGAGTGCCTCAATCTGCGCGCGTCGGCGCGCGGTGGATGTATGTCGTCATCGTTGTTCGGTACGGCTCAGGACGTGGGCTTGTCGTCGGGATGGGAGAACAGTGTCTGCATGCGCGGAGACAGTGGTAAGCCCAGGTTGACGCGCTTCGGGGGAATGGGCTGCTGGAACCAGCGCTGATACAGTTTTGCGGCGGCACCGGACTTCTGGGCATCGGCGATCGCTGCGTCCATGACGGCTTTCATCGCTGCGTCGTTTTTGCGCAGCATGCAGCCGTAGGCTTCATAAGTTTGCGGGGTGCCGACAATTTCGTAGTCCTCGGGATTGCGCGCCTTCACACGTTCGCCGGCGAGCAATGCGTCGTCCATCATCATCGCTTTGGCGCGACCGGTGGAAAGCATGAGAAACGATTCGGTGTGATCTTTCGCGCTGATGACGTCCATGTTCATCGACTTTTCGACATTCATCTTGCGTAGAATTTTCTCGGAAGTCGTTCCCGCGCCGACAACCACCGTTTTGTCCTTCAGATCCGCAAAGTCCTTGATGCCGGATTTGGTGCGGACGAGCAACCGCGTGCCGATCACGAAGAAGGTGTTCGAAAAGGACACCTGTTGCGCGCGTTCCGCGTTGTTTGTGGTACTCGTGCATTCGAAGTCGATCGTGCCGTTCTGCAGCAGCGAGATGCGGTTTTGCGAGGTGATCGGAATGGTGCGTACCTTCAGATCCGGAAGCTTGATTTCCGTCTTGATGCGCTCGACGATCAGATTGGCGATGTCGATCGAATAGCCGATAGGCTGCTGGTTCGCATCGTAGTAAGAGAAGGGAACCGATGCGTCGCGATAGCCGATCGTAATCACACGTTCTTTGCTGACTTTGAGCAGTGTGCCTGTCAGTTCAGCTTCCGCCGCTCGCGCATCATTCGGTGCATGCAACGCGACAAGGCCGAACACGGCGAAGGCGCTGATCGAGCCGCGGCGGCTTGATACGGCACGGGCAGGTTGCTGCTGTTTCATGAGGGTCTCCTGAACATGCTTTGTTGTCGGTTCTCCGACAGGCGCGGCGGCGGACACCACGCGTCGATTCCTGCGTGCTGGCGCGGCTTCAGCCTGCGCCGGTAATCTGCGAAACGTCGATCACATACATCTGGCGAGCGCCCTCGTGAACCGAGTCGATGCACACGGCTAGGCCGTCGCGGTTCCAGCGGGGGTGCAGATCGCAGCGATTTTCCTTCTTCAGATCCGGCGGTGCATAGAATTCGCCGATCTCGTAACGAAGACCTTCGTGCATGTCGTACAGAAAGAGAATGCGTGTGTTCGTTTGCGAGTCCGGATAGGTGTCGGACACCAGCCAGCGCGTGTCGACAGGCGAAAAACTCATATGTCCGTTTTCGGTCAGCAGTTCCCGGCCGATAACTTCCACCCGGCCGTTATCGCTGTCTTCATACAGGTGGTAGTGGATGCTGCCCGCGTGTGGGCCCCATACGACGATGTGCGAATCGTCCTGCCACAACGGATGCGAGATCTGGTATTCGGACTTCTCATAGTCGAAGGTGCCGACCGCGGAAGGATCAAAATCATCCGCTAATTGCGGCAGTGGATGATCCGAGCATTCGAGCAGGCGCATGTCCGAGCCATCCGGGTTCATGGTAATGAGGCGGTGCAGGAAGCAGGTTTCGTCTGCGGTGCGTTCGGTCCAGCGGTGCAGAAACAGCACCCGCGACGATGCCGGATTGATTTCGATGTGGCTCACCCAGTGAATGGCGCGCTCCATCGACTCAACATGGTGAAAGCGGCGCAAATCGTCGTAGCTGACAATCAATGCGGGTTCGCCTGTTGCGAGATCCAGACGGTATATGCCGTCGTCCGCCGGTGCGAGTTGGAGCGCAAATGGGCCGCCGTGCTCGCTGTAGCCTATGGTTTCGTGCGTGACGTAAAGGCGCCGGTAATCGACGCAAAGGGCGTAGCGGCTATCGGGGGAACACACGTAGACCGGCATGCAGAGCGCAGTCTTCTTGCCGCTGTCGATGTCGAAAACTGTCGCGCCGAAGCCGGGATAGCGCGCGGACAGGTCACCGGTGCGGGTGTTGTAGATCACCTTGCGGCCGGCCTCGCCGTCGAGCCACTGCAACTGGCAGCCCATTTGCCAGTTCCACGCAGTGGTCGTGTCGATCGGAAAAAACGATTCGTTTTCCTGAACATCGAAATAGCCCACTGCCGCCAGCAGTTCCGGAACAAGCGGTGCATCCCTCATGGCGACTTCGTTGCCGAGCACGTAGCGTCCGGTGCGGTCCCACACGCTCTTATTGTAGTAGCCGAAGAAATGATGGCGCTCGCCGGTGCCTAGCCGTCGGATGGGGCACAGGCGCCTGACAGATCGCGGATGCAGCGGAAGAGGGTCAACGGTGCGATGCGGCGAAGCGGTCATGAGCGGGCCGAGTCTGGTGCAGGTAGCAAAACGCCGTCGGGCTGTGCCGGGGCGAACAATGGCTGAAGAATATCGACACATTGCAATGTCGGATAATTCATTTTTGCTGTATGACTATTCACTTTTGGTATAGTCGCGCCCGACAATGCGATCGGATTTGCCCTACATGACACGGCCACTAAACTTCCAGCAAATACAGGCATTTCGCGCCGTCATGCAGATGGGTACGACGACCGCGGCTGCCGCCGCGCTCAATACTACCCAGCCCTCCATCAGCCGGCGTCTTGCCGAACTGCAGAGTTCCTCCGGGCTTAAGCTGTTCGAGATGCACAATGGGCGGCTGCGGCCCACGAGCGAAGGGCAACTGCTGTACAAGACGGTGCAGAAGCATTTCAACGGTTTGGAAAACATCGAATCCGTCGTGTCGATTCTGCGCAATTCAGGTACGGGCGCATTGCACATTGGCTGTACGCCCACGCTGGGCACCGGCCTTTTGCCGCAGGTCATTCGCGAGTTCCGTGTGCGCTTCCCGCAGGCGTATCTGAATGTGCAGACGGCCGCGACGCCCCAGTTGACCGACCTGCTGCGGCAAGACCTCTTCGATCTGATATTGACGACCGGCAAGCTCGACGAACTCGACTTCGAGACGCAGGTCATCAAGACCGTGCCGGCGGTTTGCGTGCTGCCGCTCGGCCATCGCCTGGAAGCGCGGCGCACCGTGCAGGCGGAGGCGCTGCGGGGCGAGCGTCTGCTTTCGCTCGGCGAAATGGACGACCTCACCATTGCGATCAAGGCCGTGCTGGAAGCACATGACATGCCGACCGACTTCGCGATCCAGACCACTTCGTCGATCACCATCTGCGCGCTCGTGAGCGCGGGCAACGGCGTAGGCATCGTCAATCCTTATGTCGCCGGCACCTTTGCCGGCCAGTTGCTGGTCAAACCGTTCGAGCCGACGATCGACGTGCCTGTGCGCATGGCGATGCCCGCGCACACAGCACCGTCCCTGCTGACACGGCATTTCATCAAGGTTCTCCGCTCCCATCTGGACGCACTCGGCCGGACTGCGCCCGACGTCTCCCCACACCGATAAAACTTTTTCGGTTTTTTGTTTTATTGGACCTATGCTGGTATCGACCACTGTCTTTCGGGGCAGCGGTTGAGGTGTCTCGTGCCGAGCGCGGCCTCGATTGATGCCGCGCTCAGTGCCGAGCAATTACCATTCGAATAACAGGAGTACTGTAATGAGCAATCAGCCAACGATCTTGCTGGTACATGGTTTTTGGGGCGGCGCCGCCCATTGGAGCAAGGTCATCGTTGAGCTCGCGCGGAGAGGTCACGAGTCGATTCGTGCCGTTGAATTGCCGTTGACGTCGCTCGCGGATGACGTCGAACGAACCCGCAAGATGATCGGGCAGTGTGGCGGACCGGTTCTATTGGTCGGGCATTCGTATGGAGGAGCGGTCATCACCGAAGCGGGCAACCATGCGAATGTGGCCGGGCTCGTGTATATCGCGGCGTTTGCGCCGGACAAGGGCGAGAGTCCCGGCGCCATCACTCAGCAGTGTCTTCCGGACGCGGCGGCGAATCTCGAGCCCGACAGCGACGGCTACCTCTGGATCAAGCCCGCGAAATATCACCAGAGCTTCTGCCAGGATCTGGCGGCAGACGAGGCGCTTGTCATGGCCGTGACGCAGAAGGCGCCGCTTGCCGGAACGTTCGGAGACCCAATTACTTCTGCGGCATGGGCCACGAAGCCTTCCTGGTATCAGATTTCCAGTGAAGACAGAATGATTCATCCGGAGAATCAGAAGATGATGTCCGCGCGGCTCAACGCGAGGAAGATCGTGACGCTCGGCGCAAGTCACGCGTCGCTCGCTTCCCGGCCAGTGGAAGTTGCAGCGCTGATTCACGAGGCTGCGATCGACTCGGCAGGCTAGATCTTGCCGGCACGCGGTTCGGTCATGTGCTGAGGCCCGATCGAACCGCGCTGCACGAACGCCTACGCGCGCAGGCGCACCGTGGCTCGCGCAGACTGAACGTCTCGCGCGAGCAGCGCCCCGATATGCGGCGTCATGATGCGCGCGACTTCTTGCATGACCGGCACCACCACGCTGTTGCCGAACTGGCGATACGCCTGTGTATCGCTCACGGGAATCACGAAGTCGTCCGGAAAGCCCATCAGACGCGCGCATTCACGCGGCGTCAGGCGGCGCGGCCGTTCGCCTTTACCTTGCGCGAGCAGAATCTCGGAGCCGTCCTTGTGATAGCGCGCCGACAGCGTGCGCGTGATGCTGGCAGGCGTGACCAGACCGAAGCCGAATCCATTGCCGGCCGCGCGATGTTTCTCCGCATAAGCCTGCAGGTAGGCCCACAGGTTCGGCGTTAGCGTGTATTTCGGCTGGACCTTGCGGCGAACGTGGTCGAAGAAACGCTCGCCGTCGTGCGGCAGCAGCGGCTCGCTGCCGTCGGTTTTGTGCAGGATGGACGCGAGGCGCGGCCCGTTGGCAGGCAAGCGCAGGTCGTCGAAAGAAAATCCTGTCTCCTCGCGAAAGCCGACAATCACAATCCGCTCGCGGTGCTGCGGCGTGAAATGCTGGCCGTCGATGACCTTATAATGAACGTCGTATTTCAATTCGTCGCGCAATACGTCGAGAATGGTTCGCAGTGTATTGCCTTTGTCGTGCGACACGAGGTTCTTGACATTCTCAAGCAGAAACGCCGCGGGCCGTTTTGCATCGATGATGCGCGCGACGTCGTAAAAGAGCGTGCCTTGCGTCGCGCATGCGAAACCGTGCGGGCGGCCAAGCGAATTCTTCTTGCTCACGCCCGCAATGCTGAACGGCTGACACGGAAAACCGGCGAGCAGCACATCGTGCGCGGGGACGTCGTTCTCCGCGAAGGAAACGATGTCGCCGACGAACTGATGTGCGCCGTCCGCATCGCGATGATTCTGCTGGTAGGTTTTCTTCGAAAACTCGTTCCATTCGCTCGTGAACACGCACCGGCCGCCATGCGCTTCAAAGCCGCGCCGAATGCCGCCGATGCCCGCGAACAGGTCGATGAAACGAAAATCAGGCTCGCTTGCGGCGAGCCTCGTGCGCGACCCGGCCTGCAGCATTTCGCGCAAAGCCGCTTCCGCAATGCGGGGACAACTCTGATCGGTTTTCCAGCGGCGAATGGTGCGAACGTTTTTTCCGCAGCGCGCCGCGATTTCCGTCTGGCTATACACCTGCAACGCTTCTGTGAGCAGGTCCTGCCGTGTGGCCAGAGTCATGTCGCGGGTCATATTGCTGTTTCGCTGGGAATTTTGGCGGACATTTTGACCGTTCGATAACCGCCTGTCCAGGAATTTTGGGGCGCAATGCGGTCCACTTGCGGGCTCAGCCGCGAAATGCGCTTGTCACAGTTGGATGTGTACGCTTGCGCCGTGACGCGAAGTCCCTGCGTTGCGACGTGTTGAGGCCGCGGCGTGGTTCGCGGCCGTTTTTTTGGGCACAAAGGTTCGCGAACAGCGCGTTTCCGGCTCGCACGGCGCAGTCCTGGGCAAAACCCGTTGCGGTGTGTCAGGCCGGGTGGCCGGCGCCGGTTTCGTGCGTGGGCGGAAAGAGCGCGGCTGTAGCGGGCGCCAGTTCGTCCCACGGGACGGGCGGTTCGGCTTCGAACTGGTCGAGCTGCAGGAGAAGACTGTCGACCGCGCACAGCTGCGGGTGCGTCAGATTGCCCATGTCGAGCAGCCTGTTGAGGCGCTCGCGCCAGTAGGACGGCGGCAGGATGGGGCCGGCAAGGTCGCCTTGCAGGGACAGCCGCATGGCACGCGCGATGTGCGTGATGTCGCCGTCGATCAAAGCCACTTTCGATGATGCGGACTGGGTGATGGGTGTGCGGTCCATGGCTCCTCCATGGCCGCTATTACGGCGGGCTGGAGGGGAACTTTAGGGTTCCGGCGAAAGATTTTCGGCCCGTTTTTCATCTGACGATATGCCGGGCATGCGCGTTGCTCGAAGCGGGCACTGGCGCAATCTCGCGTCGGCATTCCTTTTAAAGCGGAGTCGAAGATGAACAAGGACCAGGTAAAAGGCGTGGGTGAACAGGTGAAGGGGAAGATCAACGAAGCCGTGGGCAAAGCCACCGACAACCCCGGCAAGGAACTGAAGGGCGATCTCCAGCAGGGCGCGGGCAAGGTGCAGAAGAGCTACGGCGACGCGAAGGAAGACGCCAAGGACGAGGCGAAACGCAATAACCCGTAACGCACTGTGATGGGTCTCCACGGAAAGGCGCCTCGTGCGCCTTTTCCTTTTTGCGGCCTTTGTCCACTGCATGCGCGGCCTGGGAGTAACCCGGCTTTGGCGCGTCGAATGTGTCGCGCGCACCGCGGCGCCTTTAGACTCGATACACCCTACATGGAGACCGCGCCAATGACACCGGAAAAAGTGCTTTCGATGTTTGAACGACAGTATCTGGAGGGCAAAGCGCCCGTCGACATCGAGGAAACCTGCGCGAATTTTGCGGCGTGGCTCGCCTCGGCGTGGGAGCAGCTGGAGGCCGGGCAGCGCACGCAGCTCGTGAGCGTGGGCGCCGCGTTGTGGCGCGAGGGGTATAACGTGCGGGCGGGCAGCGCGACGAAGGATTTGTGGTGAACCTCGCCTGAGGCGCGGACCTGCCGGCTCGCGCACGCGTTGCGCCGAGTCGGTTTATATTGGGCGGTCCGCATCGGGACGAGCCGCGCCGGCGAGCCGGCTGCGCTCGTTGTCCCGATGTTTTTTCGTCCGCCATTCCGCACAGGGCTACCTCATCACATGACAGATCTGTCCGCCTTTCCGATTACGAAAAAATGGCCTGCCGAGCATCCCGAGC
Source organism: Paraburkholderia phenoliruptrix (assembly GCF_047325075.1). Classification (NCBI taxonomy): domain Bacteria; kingdom Pseudomonadati; phylum Pseudomonadota; class Betaproteobacteria; order Burkholderiales; family Burkholderiaceae; genus Paraburkholderia; species Paraburkholderia phenoliruptrix. The sequence continues at coordinate 3,278,890 of NZ_CP168531.1, read as the reverse complement.
GCCTTCAGCTTTACTCGCTGCCCACGCCGAACGGCGTGAAAGTGTCGATCATGCTCGAAGAAACCGGCTTGCCTTACGAGCCGCATCTGGTGCGTTTCGACACCAACGACCAGATGACGCCGGAGTTCATGTCGCTGAATCCGAACAACAAGATTCCGGCGATCATCGATCCGAACGGCCCCGACGGCAAGCCTTTGCCGCTGTTCGAATCCGGCGCGATCCTGATCTATCTCGCGGACAAGACCGGGCAGTTGATTCCGCAGGACGCCGCCGGCCGCTACGAGGCCATTCAATGGGTGATGTTCCAGATGGGCGGCATCGGCCCGATGTTCGGCCAGGTCGGCTTTTTCCACAAATTCGCGGGCAAGGAGTATGAAGACAAGCGTCCGCGCGATCGCTATGTCGCCGAATCGAGGCGTTTGCTCGGTGTGCTTGAACAGCGTCTGGAAGGACGCGAGTGGATTCTCGGCGATCAGTACTCGATTGCCGATATCGCGACGTTTCCGTGGGTGCGCAATCTGATCGGTTTCTATGAAGCCGGCGAACTGGTGCGCATCGAGGACTTTCCGAACGTGAGGCGTGTGCTGGCGGCGTTCGTCGCGCGGCCGGCGGTAATCCGCGGCCTGGATAGTCCGAAGCGGGGATAGTCGCGAGCGAGCGCGACGGCGCCGCGGCGCGGCCGGGCGCGCCGTCCGTGCTACGATTTTCCGCGACGAAGCGCCCGCCGGCCGGCCGGCGCACGCGACGAGAAATGAGTTTTTACGATGCCCATCAACTATTTGCGCGGCTTCACGGCCCCCGAACGGACGGACGCGACCAATCGGCGTCTCGGCCGGTCTTTGGCATTCGTGGCGGGTGCGGCCAACGCGGGCGGTTTTCTCGCCGTCGGGCAGTACACGTCGCACATGTCCGGCATCGTGTCGTCGCTCGCGGACAATGCGGTGCTCGGCGACGTAAGCCTCTTCTTTGCGGGGCTGAGTTCGCTGCTTTCGTTCGTGATGGGCGCGGCGGCATCGGCGATTCTGATCAACTGGGGCCGCCGACGGGAGCTGCGCAGCGTCTACGCCACGCCGCTTGCCATCGAAGCGGTGCTCCTGCTTTGTTTCGGATTGGTCGGGGCGAATCTCGAGCAGCATCGCGTGCTCTTTGTGCCGGTGACGGTCTGTATTCTTTGCTTCGTCATGGGCCTGCAGAACGCGATGATCACGAAGATCTCGCGCGCGGAAATTCGCACCACGCATGTGACTGGCCTCGTCACGGATGTGGGCATCGAACTCGGCAAGATGGTCTATTGGAACGCGCGGCCGGCTGCTGGTCAGGAACCGGTGCAGGCGGACCGGGAGAAACTGCTTCTGCTGGGATCGCTGCTGCTTTCGTTTGTCGCGGGCGGCCTGGCGGGCGCTGTCGGATTCAAGCATCTGGGCTTTGTGTCGACAGTGCCGCTCGCAATTGTCCTGCTGACGCTGGCGGCTGTGCCGCTGGTGGACGATATGCGGGGGGAGCGGGGGTAGGGCGGTAGTTGCCGGAGCGTGCGCCGCAACGACGAGATTGCGTTGGCGCGGTGGAAGCGGGTGGTCCCCCTGGCAGGAATCGAACCTGCATCTAGCGCTTAGGAGGCACTTGTTCTATCCATTGAACTACAGGGAGCGGATAGCGATAAACGGGGCGGACCGGACCCCTGATCTCGAACCGCCGCGCTCGACTCTCGCGGCAGCCGCTCGCGCATTCGGCGACGCGAGCGAGGGCCAGAGTATAGCAAAAACGTGGGAAACGGCGCCACGCTCCCGCTCGGCCCCGCTCGCGCCGCAGTCGCCTCAAAACCGCGTCGAATAAGCAACACCCACGGTCTGCCCCCGCGCCGAGCGGCTATACATGATCGCCCAGTTGCCGAGCAGCGCGCCCGTGAGCGCGCCGGCGACGTCCGCAGCCAGGTCCTTGTAGGAAAACCCGCTGCTGCGACAGGTGCCGTCGATCCCTTCCTTGATGAGCCCGGGAATCGTCCCGATCAGCGTGCCGTAAATCACGGGATGCGCCGTGTCCCGCGTCAGATACGCGCCAAGCGCGCCGAACGGCGCCGAGACCGCGAAGTGCTCGAGCTTGTCGGTATGAAACCAGCCGTCCGATGTCTGCAGGCGGTACCCGCCGCGTCCACCGCCGCAGTCAATGTCGGCGTGTGCCGCTGTGCTTGCTGCCAGCATCAGCGCAACGCAGATGCCGTGTCTCCATGTCGTCCACATGTTGTTTCCCCCTTGGTTTATGTTTTTTATGGAGACGCTTGCGGACCGGTATCCGCGCCGATGCGTCGCCATGGCTCTACGTTTTACGCAGGCGACGTGAGTGCGGATGTGCGCTGAAAGACTAACCTTCGGCCATCTGTGAGGGCTGCGCCACACAGGCGAAGTGCCGACCGGCGTAGGCCTGTGCGCGGCGCGAGGACGAGCGAGGACGAAAAGGACGGGGAAAGAGAAAACGCGAAAGATAAACGCGCGTCTTTAGGCGAACATCAAAGGACAACGAGGGCGATGCGCAAGGACTCCATTCGACGATTGCGCGCCCAAAAAGCAAGCGGCCCAGCAGGCATGACCTGCTGGGCCGCGCACACTACTCACGCGTGACGTCGCTTCGGCTAAACGGTGCGGTGTCCCGAACCGCGCAGCGACAGCACGCTCAGAATTCGACCACCGCGAACTCGGCCTTGCCGACGTCGCACAGCGGGCAGCGCCAGTCGTCGGGAATCGCGGCAAAGCGGGTGCCGGGCGCAATGCCTTCGTCGGGCAGGCCTTCCTCTTCGTTGTAGATCCAGCCGCAGATCAGGCAAACCCAGCTCTTGTAGTCAGTCACATCCATTACTTCGCTCACGACGCAGTCTTCTCTCTTCAATGCAATGATCCGCTCGGTCTGCCCCTTTTTGGGGCGCGGCGGCGACCCGCAATATTACCGGAATTTGCCAAATGCATCGGCGATCCGGTTTGATGCTCGTCGAGGCGCGAAGCTCCGGCTGTGTCATGCACTGCGTGTATTCTGCTGACTCACGGCGGCTTTGCGTTGGTGTGGCTCGCGCATGTCTCGATCGAGTTTGGCTCGTGTACGGCTCGTGTTTCTAACCAGGAGAAGACGATGTTCAAAACGAAATGGTTCAGCGGCGGGTTCAGCGGCAAATTGAGCGGCGCGGCGCTGGCCGGATTACTGACGGCGTCCGGTGCGGCGCAGGCGGCAAGCGTGTCCTTCGTGCAGCCGACAGACGGCGCGACCGTCAGCAACCCTGTCCACGTGGTCTTTGCTCTCGACGGCATGAAAGTCGCCCCGGCCGGCACGACGACGGACGGCACGGGCCATCATCATCTGCTGGTGGACGGCAAGCCGCTCGCGAAAGGCGAGGTGATTCCTGCCAACGATAAATCGCTGCACTTCGGCAAGGGCCAGACGGAAACCGATCTGACGCTGCCGCCCGGCGACCATACGCTGACGCTGCAATTCGGCGACGGCGCACACCGCTCCTATGGTCCCGAACTAAGCAAGACGATTACCGTGCATGTGAAGTAAGCGCAGGTCGGCTCATGGTTTGCCGGGCGCTGACCCATAGCGCCCCGGCGGCGCCCGCAGTTCCCGAGAGCTGCCCGGCCGCGAGTTCCCGAAGAGCCCCGGCGGCCCACTGGCGGCGACCGACAGCTGCCCCGCCGCGACCAGCGGCCACCGGCGGCGCCCTCAATGCCCGCGCCCGTCGCGACCGGCCCGCAGCATGTTTCTTACGGCCCTCTGCGCCGGCCATCGCGAGCGCGGCCGTTCGTCCTATATCTTCAGGCATGCAGGCAGCGGCCCGTGCGCCCGGTACAATGAGCAGTTCCGAGTCATCGCTGTCTTCGCCAATTTCCCATGTCGCTTTACACCATTACCGAAGCCCAGCTGGCGTTCGGTCACGTCGCGTTGCTCGATCACGCCGACTTTTCTCTCGAAGCGGGCGAGCGGGTCGGGCTGATCGGCCGCAATGGCGCCGGCAAGTCGTCGCTGCTGAAAATCGTCGCTGATCTTGCCAGGCCCGACGACGGCCTCGTCACGCGTCAGCAGAATCTGACCACGGTGTACGTGCCGCAGGAACCCGAGTTCGATGCGGACGACACCGTGTTCGATGCCGTCGCGGCCGGCCTCACGCACGCCCGCGCGCTGCTCGACGAATACGACGTGGTCGCCAACCAGCTCGCGGACGAGCCCGAAGGCGCGCAGCACGACGCATTGATGGCGCGCATGAACACGCTGCAGTCGTCGCTGGACGCGGCCAACGCCTGGAGCTGGAGCACGCGTGTCGCCACCACGCTGCAGCAGATCGGCCTGAATGGCGAGGCGCGCGTGGGTTCGCTCTCGGGCGGCATGCAAAAGCGCGTGGCGCTCGCCCGCGCGCTCGTCGTGCAGCCCGACGTGCTGCTGCTCGACGAACCGACCAATCACCTCGATTTCGATGGCATCCGCTGGCTCGAAGAACTGCTCGTGTCGCAGCGCGCGGCACTCCTGTTCATCACGCACGACCGCGCGTTTCTCGACCGTGTCGCCACCCGCATCGTCGAGCTGGATCGCGGGCGTCTGTTGTCCTATCCGGGCAACTTTTCGGCTTATCAGACGCGCAAGGCGCAGCAACTGGAGATCGAGCGCGTCGAAAACGAGAAGGCCGACAAGCTGCTTGCCCAGGAAGAAGTGTGGATCCGCAAGGGCGTCGAGGCGCGCCGCACGCGCAGCGTCGGCCGGATTGCGCGGCTCGTGGAAATGCGCAAGCAGCGCGCCGAGCGCCGCAACGTGCAGGGCAACGTCAAGCTGGACGTCGGTCAGGGCGAGAAGTCGGGCAAGATCGTCGCGGAATTGACAGACGTCACGAAGCGCTACGGCTCGCGCACGGTGATCGACCGGTTTACCGCGACGGTGATGCGCGGCGACAAGATCGGTTTTGTCGGCCCGAACGGCGCGGGCAAGACCACGCTGCTGAAAATCCTCCTCGGCGAACTGAAGCCCGACGAAGGCACGGTGCGCGTCGGCACCAATCTGCAGGTCGCGTATTTCGACCAGATGCGCGCGCAACTGGACCTGGAAAAAAGTCTCGCCGACACGATCAGCCCCGGCAGCGAGTGGGTCGAGGTCAACGGGCAGAGAAAGCACGTCATGAGCTATCTCGGCGACTTCCTGTTCGCGCCGGAGCGCGCGCGTTCGCCGGTCAAGTCGCTGTCGGGCGGGGAGCGCAACCGTCTGCTGCTGGCGCGCCTTTTCGCGCGGCCGGCCAACGTGCTGGTGCTCGACGAACCGACCAACGACCTCGACATTCCCACGCTGGAACTGCTCGAGGAACTGCTCACCGACTACGACGGCACCGTGCTGCTCGTGAGCCACGACCGCGCGTTTCTGGATAACGTGGCGACGTCGGTGATCGCGTCCGAAGGCGGGGGCAAATGGCGCGAGTATGTCGGCGGCTTCACCGACTGGCAGGTGCAAAGCGAGCGCTCGCAACAGCTGGCGCAGGAAGCGCAGAAAGACGCAAACAAGGACGCGGCCAAAGAAGCAACGAAGGACGCCACTAAAGACGCCACTAAAGACACACCGGCCAAAGACACGCCATCCGCCCGCAATCCGCAGCGCGCCGCGAAGCTCTCCTTCAAGGAACAGCGTGAACTCGAGGCGTTGCCGGAAAAAATCGCCGCGCTTGAGGCGGAGCAGAAAGCCATCGGCGCGCAGCTCGAAGAAGGCTCCATATTCGCGAAGGACCCGCAGGAAGGCGCACGTCTTTCCGAACGCTATGCCGCGATCGACGAGGAACTGCTGCTCGCGCTCGAACGCTGGGACGAACTCGAAAACCGCCGCCAATGACCCGACGAACGCGGGCGTGCTGCGCCGCCGGCGCGCCCGCTCGCGCAAGCGCGAAGCCTTGTCCGGACGGCCAATCGCGTGCGCTGTCAATTGCCGCCAGGTTCGAAATCAGTAAAATACCCCGCGAAAAGGGCTTCCCGGCATTTTCACCGGCCGCGCCGCTGCCTCGTCAGGGGGCGGTAGCGGGCCGGCAGCCGGGCCGCAATGTCGCGCCGAACCTGACAATGCGCACGAAAGCCGGCGCGGCCATCGCACTGCAATCGCGTGACATCGCGTGACAATCGCGTGACGATCGAGCGGCTAACAACCGGAAGCCGAGCAGTAAAACAGCCTGCCCGCCCCGCGGGCACCCCACCTAACCACATTGTTTCGTTTCGCTTTTTTTGAAAAGTCAACGCATTGTCCACGGACTTATGAACAGGACCTGTGGACAACGATGAACCGACGCACCCGAGTCAACCATGTCTACGAAAAAGCCAAACGCCGCGTATAGCGAAGCGTCGATCAAGGTGTTGAAGGGTCTCGAGCCGGTCAAGCAACGGCCCGGCATGTATACCCGCACCGAGAATCCGCTGCACATCATTCAGGAAGTTATCGACAACGCGTCGGACGAAGCCCTCGGCGGCTACGGCCGGCAAATCACGGTCACGCTGCACGCGGATCATTCGGTGTCGGTCGAAGACGACGGCCGCGGCATTCCCTTCGGCCTGCATCCGGAAGAAGGCGTGCCGGTTGTCGAAATCGTCTTCACGCGCCTGCACGCGGGCGGCAAATTCGACAAGGCCGCCGGCGGCGCGTACACGTTCTCCGGCGGTTTGCACGGCGTCGGCGTGTCGGTCACCAATGCGCTCTCCACGCGCCTCGACGTCACCGTGTGGCGCGACGGCAAGGTTGCCGCGCTGAGTTTTGCGCACGGCGACGTGGCGAAGCCGCTCGAAGTCCGCGCCGCGGCGAAAGGCGAAAAGAAATCCGGCACACGCGTGACCGCGTGGGCGGATCCGAAGTACTTCGATTCGCCGAATCTGCCGCTCGGTGAACTGCAACGTCTGCTGCGCTCGAAAGCGGTGCTGCTGCCGGGCGTGGAAGTCACGCTCGTCAACGAAAAGACCGGCGAACAGCAACGCTGGAAATATGAAGACGGCTTGCGCGGTTACCTGCTCGAGGGCATGAACGGCAGCGACCTGCTGATTCCGCTGTTCGAAGGCGAGCGTTACGCCGAAAACTCGCGCGCGAGCGAAGAGACGTTCGCGGAAGGCGAGGGCGCGGCGTGGGTCGTCGCGTGGAGCGAGGAAGGTCCGCTCACGCGCGAGTCGTACGTCAATCTGATTCCGACGCCCGCGGGCGGCACGCACGAATCAGGCTTGCGCGAAGGGCTTTATCAGGCGGTGAAGAGCTTTGTCGAACTGCACAACCTGCAGCCGAAGGGCGTGAAGCTGCTCGCGGAAGACGTGTTCGCGCGCGTGTCGTTCGTGCTGTCGGCGAAGGTGTTGGACCCGCAGTTTCAAGGGCAGATCAAGGAGCGCCTGAATAGCCGCGACGCAGTCAAACTGGTCGCTTCGTTCGCGCGGCCGGCGCTCGAGCTGTGGCTCAACCAGCACGTCGAGCACGGCAAGAAGCTCGCGGACCTCGTCATCAAGCAGGCGCAGGCGCGCACACGCGCCGGCCAGAAGGTCGAGAAGCGCAAGAGCTCGGGCGTCGCGGTGCTGCCGGGCAAGCTGACCGATTGCGAATCGACGGATATCGGGCGCAACGAGTTGTTCCTCGTCGAGGGCGATTCGGCGGGCGGCTCCGCGAAAATGGGCCGCGACAAGGAATATCAGGCCATTCTGCCGCTGCGGGGCAAGGTGCTGAACACGTGGGAAACCGAGCGCGACCGTCTCTTTGCCAATAACGAGGTGCACGACATTTCGGTGGCGATCGGCGTCGATCCGCATAGTCCCGACGACAAGGTGGATCTTTCCAACCTGCGCTACGGCAAGATCTGCATTCTGTCGGACGCGGACGTGGACGGCTCGCACATTCAGGTGCTGCTGCTCACCCTGTTCTTCAAGCACTTCCCGCAGTTGATCGAGCGCGGTCACGTGTGCGTCGCGCGTCCGCCGCTCTTTCGCGTCGACGCCCCCGCGCGCGGCAAGAAGCCGGCGCAGAAGCTATATGCGCTCGACGAAGGCGAACTCGAAGCGATCCTCGACAAGCTGCGCAAGGACGGCGTGCGAGAGACGCAATGGTCGATCAGCCGGTTTAAAGGCCTAGGCGAAATGAGCGCCGAGCAACTCTGGGATACGACGATGAACCCGGATACGCGGCGTCTCACGCCTGTCGCGCTCGGCGAGCTCGACTACGACACCACGGTCGCGCGCATGACCATGCTGATGGGCAAGGGCGAAGCGGCGTCGCGGCGCAGCTGGCTCGAAGAAAAGGGCAACGAGGTCGAAGCGGACATTTGAGCGGCATAAGCGCTCCCGCACGACACTTCACGCCAAACACGATACGGATTCCAGATGGACGACGATAACACTCTCGACCTTTTCACCGAGCCGCCGCCGCCCGAAGGCGACTTCCTCACGCTCGGCAATTACGCGGAAGGCGCCTATCTTCAGTACGCAGTCAGCGTGGTGAAGGGGCGCGCGCTGCCCGACGTCTGCGACGGGCAGAAGCCTGTGCAGCGGCGCATCCTCTACGCCATGAACGAGCTGGGCCTCAGCGACAACGCGAAGCCGGTCAAATCGGCGCGCGTGGTGGGCGACGTGATCGGTAAGTATCATCCGCACGGCGATCAGTCGGCGTACGACGCGCTCGTGCGTCTCGCGCAAGACTTTGCGATGCGCTATCCGCTCATCGACGGGCAGGGCAATTTCGGCTCGCGCGACGGCGACGGCGCCGCGGCCATGCGATACACCGAAGCGCGCCTCACGCCGATCTCGAAGCTGCTGCTCGACGAAATCGATCAGGGCACGGTCGATTTCATGCCGAACTACGACGGCGTCGAACAGGAGCCGCGCCAACTGCCCGCGCGTCTGCCGTTCCTGCTGCTCAACGGCGCGTCGGGCATCGCCGTGGGCCTCGCCACGGAGATTCCGTCGCACAATCTGCGCGAAGTCGCGGCGGCTACGGTTGCGATGATCCGCAATCCGAAGATCGCGCATGCGGACCTGATGCAGCACATGCCGGGGCCCGACTTCCCCGGCGGCGGCCAGATCATTTCGAGCGAAGCGGAAATCGCGGCGGCGTATGAGAGCGGCCGCGGCAGCCTGAAGGTGCGCGCCCGCTGGAAGATCGAGGACCTCGCGCGCGGTCAGTGGCAACTGGTGATCACCGAATTGCCGCCGAATACGGCGGCCCAGAAGGTGCTCGAAGAGATCGAGGAGCAGACCAACCCGAAGATCAAGCTCGGCAAGAAGGCGCTCACGCCCGAGCAGTTGCAGGCAAAGCAAACCATGCTGAGCCTGCTCGACGCGGTGCGCGACGAGTCCGGCAAGGACGCGCCGGTGCGCCTCGTGTTCGAGCCGAAGTCGAGCCGCATCGATCAGACGGAGTTCGTCAACACGCTGCTTGCGCATACGAGTCTGGAGTCGAACGCATCGCTGAATCTGGTGATGGTGGGCGGCGACGGCCGGCCGCGCCAGAAGGGCTTGAGCGAAATCCTGCACGAGTGGATCGCGTTCCGCTTCGCCACGGTCACGCGCCGCACGCGTCACCGGTTGACGAAGGTGGACGACCGGATCCACATCCTCGAAGGCCGGATGATCGTCTATCTGAACATCGACGAGGTGATCCGCATCATTCGCGAGTCCGACGAACCGAAAGTCTCGCTGATGGCCGCGTTCGGGCTGTCGGACCGGCAGGCCGACGACATCCTCGAAATCCGGCTGCGGCAGTTGGCGCGGCTCGAAAAGATCAAGATCGAGAAGGAACTCGCGGATCTGCGCGACGAGAAGGCGAAGCTCGAGGAACTGCTCGCGAGCGAATCCGCGATGAAGCGTCTGCTCATCAAGGAAATCGAAGCCGACGCCAAGCAATACGGCGACGAGCGCCGCACGCTCATCCAGCAGGAAAAGCGCGCCACGTATGAGGCGCGCGTGATCGACGAGCCGGTCACGGTCGTGGTCTCGCAAAAGGGCTGGGTGCGCGCGCTGAAGGGCCACGGTCTGGACACGGCCGGCTTCACGTTCAAGGCCGGCGACGGTCTGTACGCCGCGTTCCAGTGCCGCACGCCGGATACGCTTATCGCGTGGGGCAGCAACGGGCGTGTCTATTCGGTCGCGGTGGCGTCGCTGCCGGGCGGTCGCGGCGACGGCGTGCCGGTCACATCGCTGATCGAACTGGAGTCGGGCAGCCATCTGATGCACTACTACGCGGCTGCTGCGGACCAGGCCCTGCTGCTCGCGTCGAGCAACGGCTTTGGCTTCATCGCGAAGGTCGGCGACATGGTGAGCCGCGTGAAAGCGGGCAAATCGTTCATGACGATCGACGCGGGCGCCGCGCCGCTCGCGCCCATGCCGATGCTGCCGGACGCGAGCCAGGTGGCGTGTCTGTCGTCCACGGGGCGCCTGCTCGTGTTCGGCATCGACGAAATGAAGACGCTGTCGGGCGGCGGACGCGGCGTCACGCTGATGGCGCTCGACGACAAGGAAACGCTGGTGCAGGCGCTCGCCATCAACGGGGCGGGTGTCATGCTGATCGGCGCGCGTCGCGGCGGCAGGCTGGACGAGGAAAAGCTGAGCGGCGCCGCGCTCGCCGCGCACGTGAGCAAGCGGGCGCGCAAGGGCCGTGCGCCGGAGAGCAAGTTGAAGCTCGAAGGCATGCGTCCAGCGCTCGCCGGCTGACAAAGATTGACGTTGAAAACGGCCGGCGTCTGCTAGCATGCGAGGCGCTGGCCGTGCGCAGTAATGGCAGTAACAGTAGTCGCAGGCGTGGCAAGATGCGGCAAATCCGGGGGCAGCGTCATGGTGTCGCGTGAAAGTGCCAGGTGACGGCACTTCGTCGAGACAGCCGGCGCGCTGCAATAACAACAAGAAAAACGACAGAAGCCATGAGCGTTCTGGAACTGCACACAGGGCGTGCGGTCGAACGCGCTCAATAGCCGCTCGTCAAGCGTTGGCGTAGGCGGCGCGGCATCGTCGGAGAGGAAAACACAACATGAACAAGGCTATCGAACTCGCGCTCTTTCTACATCTGCTCGCAGTCGCGGTGTGGATGGGCGGGATGGTCTTCGCGCATTTCTGCTTGCGCCCCGCAATGGCCGATCTCTCGCCGCAATTGCGTCTGCCTTTGTGGGAATCGGTGTTCGGCCGTTTCTTCAATTGGGTCGCGGCTTCGGTGCTCGTCATTCTGCTGACCGGCGGCTTCCTGCTCATGCGGTTCGGAGGCGGTCACGCCACCTGGCCGTTGCATGCCATGGCCGGTCTCGGCATCGTTATGATGCTGATTTTTGGGCATATCCGTTTTGCCGTGTTTCCACGTATTCGCCGCGCCGTGCAAGCGCAGAAATGGCCTGACGGCGCGCAGGCGGTCGGCACGATCCGGCGCCTCGTGCTGGTCAACATCGTGTTGGGCGTGGTGACGGTGGGCGTCGCCGTGCTGTCGCGCGGATTCTGACGGCGCGCGTCAAGCGACTGCGGCGGTGCCGCGCATCGCGTGAGCCGCCGGAGCGTTGCCAGCCAGCGCATGATCCGATCAAGCGCTGCCGAAGAGCGCATCGCTCGCCAAAGCGTCGCTCACCCGCGACGCTAGCCCCACGCCCCATACGCAAGCCACAGCCCGCACACCACCGCCACCGTGCCGTACACCGCGTAGACCGGCAGTTTGAGCTTGCCGAAGCCTATCGCTGAAAAGAACGCGGTGAGCAGATAGACCGGCTGCAGCGGCACGCGTCCGGCGATACGCAGCACGGCGACCGCGAGAAAGGCAGTCGTGACCGCGCGCAGAATCCGCATGCCGTGTTCGAAGCGCGGGTTCATCTTCAACTGATGCAGATGCCGCTGCGCAAGCACGACGAGGCAGCCCGACGGCACGAACAGCGCGAGCGTGGCGAAGACCGCGCCCGCCCAGCCGTCGACGAGATAGCCGAAGAACGGCACCACATTCAGCAGCGGTCCCGGCGAGATCGGCGACAACGAAAAAGCCAGCGTGAAGTCGTTCTCCGAGATGCCGATCGTCGGCGTGACGAACAAGGTCTTGAGCACCGGCAAGGCGGAAAAGCCGCCGCCGAAGAGTGTCATGCCCGCGCCCGCGAGCCGCGGCCACAGCAGCGCAAGATCGAAGCGATGCGGCAGCGGCAGCGCGAACAACAGCACGAACGCGCACAGCATGCCGAGTATCTGCCAGTCGCCGCGCGCAAACGACACCGCGAAGCGCGTGCTGCGCACCGGACTGATCGCCCAGCCGGTGCCGAAGGCCGCGCTCAGCATCAGCACATAAGCGGCGGGGCTGTGCGCAAAGAAAAGCGCGAAGCAGCCGACCACCGCCGCGGTCCATTCGAGCTTGCCGCGCACGAGCGCGCGCGTCTGCTTATACCAGGTGATGCCGATCAACGTGGCGAGCACCACGCTGAAGTGGTTCAGCAAGGTTTGCGACGCGGCGGCGCGCACGAGCGGCGTCCGGTAGAAGATCGCGAAGAGCGTCATCAGCATGAAGAAGGGCAGCACGCTCGCCATGCCCGCGACCCATGCGCCGGCGCGTCCGCGCAGCGCGTGTCCGAGTTGCACGGCGACGTTGCAGCCCACCGGTCCAGGCACCATCCACGCGAGCGCTATGAGATCGGAAAACGCGACGCGCGACAGCCGCTCCTCGCGCTCGACGTAGTGATTTTCGAGCTGCGCCATTAGCGCGAGGCCGCCCCAGGACAATGCCGACAGGCCGAACACGACCTTGAACAGCGTCCATAGCGGTTCCCGCTCCCCTCGTCTTGCAGCATCGTGGCTTGTTATCGTCTGCATGGCGCCACGGGCGCGCGGTGTGCGCGCGCCCGTCCTGTGGATCCTGTGATGTTGCGCGCGGCCGTCCGGTCCGACGGCGTCGCGCGAGAACGCAATACAGCGAGAATGTAGCCGGTTTTAGGCGGCGGCGGTATGGAGGCACGAAGGGCCGGCGCCGCAGCGTTGGGGCGAAGCCCACAGCCGGCGCGTCGGGCGTGCACTGTCTAACCGTTCGTGCTGGTGCTCGTGCTGTTGGCTTCCTGGATCGGGCGCCGGCCGTTCATGCCGCACACGCCGAAACGTTCGAGCAGCGCCGGAATCGCGTCGACGGGAACCGGGCGCGAAAAGAGAAAACCCTGCGCCTCGATGTGGCCGAGCGCGGCGAGCCACGCAATCTGCTCTTCCGTCTCCGTTCCTTCGACCACCACCGTGAGCCCGAGCGAGCGCGCCAGATTGACAATCGCGGTTACCATCACGCAGACGCTGCGGTCGCCCGGAATGGCCTGGACGAAGGAGCGGTCCACCTTCAGCGTGTCGACCGAGAACCGGTTGAGATACGACAGCGACGAATAACCGGTGCCGAAGTCGTCGAGCGCGATCCGCACGCCGAGGCGCTTGAGCGCGAAGATCTTTTCGGAGACGAGTTCCGGATACTCCATCATCGCCGTTTCGGTGATTTCGAGTTCCAGGCGGCGCGCGGAAATGCCGCTTTCCTCGATGGCGTGCGACACCGTTTCGTACAGATCGCCGCGCCAGAACTGCACGGCCGAAATGTTCACCGCAAGCGACAACGTGTCGTAGCCTTGCTGCTGCCACAGCGCGAGTTGGCGGCACGCGGTCTCGATCACGAAGTCGCCGATCGGCACGATGAGCCCCGTCGACTCCGCAACCGGAATGAATTCGTTGGCCGGAATCAGACCGTGCTGCGGATGATTCCAGCGCACCAGCGCCTCGAAGCCGGTAATGCAGCGGCGCGTCAGGTCGATCTTCGGCTGATAGGCGAGAAAGAGCTGCCCTTCGGCGAGCGCGACACGCAGCTGCTGCTCCCACTTCATCAGATGGTCCGCGCGATGCGACAGTTGCGGCGAATAGAACTGGTAGCAGTTCTTGCCCGCGTCTTTCGCGCTGTACATGGCGAGGTCGGCCTTTTTCAGCAGGTCGATTTCGCTTTCGTTGGCGACCGAGTAAAGCGCAATGCCGATGCTCGCATGCAGCACGAACGAACTGCCGCGCACTTCGAACGGTTTCGAGAAGGCTTCCGCGGCGGCCTCGGCGAGCGCCACCGCGCGCTTCTCGACGTCGTCGCCCTTGATGACGACCACGAACTCGTCGCCGCCGATGCGGCTCAGCGTGCCACCTTCCGCCACCGCGGTGGCGAGCCGCGAGGCCGTCATTTGCAGCACGATGTCGCCGGCGTTGTGACCGAGCGTGTCGTTGACCGTCTTGAAGTTGTCGAGGTCGATGAACAGGATCGCGAGGTGGCCCAGGTTGGCCGGCTGCGCGACTTCCTGACGCAGCGTGCGCAAAGTGGCGTAGCGATTGCGCAAGCCGGTCAGCAGATCGTATTCGACGAGGTGCGTCATTTCGCGCTCGCGGCCGAGCAGCTTGCCGATCAGGCCGGTCGCCACCGCGAAGAAGCTCAGCATGGCGAGCGAGATGAAACCCGCCATCAGCAGATAGACGTTGCGCGTGTGGTTGTAGTCCGCGAATTCTTCCGCCTGCGACAAACCCACGAGCACGCCGAGCGGATAACCGTCGATATGCCGGTACGAGACGATGCGCGTGACGTTGTCGATCGAATCGACATAGGTGCCCGAAACGTGCTCCGACGTCGGATAGGAGCCGCTTGCGGAAAAGGTGCCCGTTGCGTTCACGACATTGCCCGTGCGCCGCGCGAGCACCGTGCCGTTGTCCGAGATCACGGCAATCACGCCTTCGCGGCCGATTGCCGCGTTGTTGTAGAAGTCGCTCGTGAAATAGCTCGGATCTTCGGACACCACCACGACGCCTGCAAACGAGCCGTCCGGATGATTGAGACGGCGCGTCATCTGCAGCGTCCAGTGACCCGACACGCGGCCGAGCACCGGCTTGCTGATGTACAGCTGGTCGTCGTTTTCGTGCTCGTGAACCTTGAAGTGCTCGCGGTCCGACAGATCGATGTGCTTTGGATTGAGCTCGGCCGTGTTGGCGATCAGCTTGCCGTGCTCGTCGATCAACGACACCTGCACGAGCGTCTCGCTTTGCACGACGCCTTTTTCGACCGTGCTGGACAGGTCGAAATGCCCCGGCGTTTTTTCGAACTCGTATTTGACGAAGCGGGTGATCTGGTCGACCTGGTGAATCGCCTTGATCGTATGCTGTTCGAGCGCCGCCGAGAGAATGGCGGCAGATGCCATGGCTTCGCGGTAGGTGGCCTCTTTTTCGACCGAAAGACGCGCGAAGATGACCGTCCAAAGCAGGATCAGCACAAGCACGCCGAGCGCGGGAATGGCGAGCAACGCGCGCCGTCGCGACGCGGCGGGATCGCGGCGGCCTGGAGCTTCGCGCTGATCGGAGAAGCGGGGTTTGCTCATCAGGCGGCCCGTACCCAGCTGCCGGCCGGTTGCGAACACGCGAGCGTCGACTGCGCTGTTTTCATGGGTGGCTGCATGGAGTTGCCGGAACTGCTGCGCAAGAAGAAGGGGCGTGGCCGGGCGCCTGATCGTTCGCACTGGGTCGGGTACGTTTCGATATTACTTAATGCCACTAGATTAAGGAAGGGTCCGGGCATCGGGTATACACGGGCGCTGTCTGCGGGCTTCCGCACACTGTTTTGCAGCCTGTTTTCAGGGCTTTTTGACGCTCCGTGCGCAGGTGTGCCGCGAAGTTCGCCGCAAACTCCGGCGCATGCACTGTCAGGCGGCGAACCGGCGCATGCAGGCGATCGCGCGCGGGCGGTCGTGAGGTTCGGATGGTCCATCGAAATTCGGCGTTCCGGCATGGCGGCTTATGCGTGCGTGGCCTTCGTCAGGCAGGATTCGTTATGCAAGTTGCATCGCGCGAGCGTGGCAAGCGGCGTTTTGTGGCTAAACGTGGTTAAGCGTGGCTAAATGAGGCAAGTCGCGTGCTGTTTATCGTCACGGCTTTGCTATTGCTTCGGCAGGCTACGAATCGAGCAAGCAAACGACGGGCCGGTCACGGCATCCGGAACGTACCGTCGACGACCGTCACCGACGACCCGCCGATCCATGTCTTGCCGTTTGCGTCGTCATAGCGAACGAAGACCTGGCCGGCCCGCCCAAGCGCGGTACCCTGGCGTGCCGTATAGCTCGCGCCGGGCCGCAGATTCTGCGCGCTCAGCAAGCCCGCCAGCGCCGCGTTCGCGCTGCCCGTCACCGGGTCTTCGCCGACGCCGAACGCGCCGCCCATCATCAGGCAGCGCACTTCGAACGTGGCGGGGCCGCCCGCCTCGTGTGGACCATACGCGGCAACGCCGTGCGCGCCGACCGCCTGCACGATCTGCGCGAGCGCCGCCGCATCGGGTTCGAGCGCGAGGCAATCGCGCGCGGAATTCATTCGCACGACGAGCCACGGCGCGCCGTTGTCGACGGCACAGGGCAGGGCGCTGAAGTCGATCGCGTCGCTACGCAAAGCCGTAGAAAGTGCAGGGAATTGTCGTTCTGACAAAGGTGCGATGCGCGCGGGCGGCGCGGCAAAGGCCCACGCGTCGAGTCCGTCGTCCGGCTCACCGGCGGCGCATTGCTCCAATTGCACGAGCCCCACGCCGCATTGCTGG
The DNA here is from genome assembly GCF_047325075.1 of Paraburkholderia phenoliruptrix. NCBI lineage: Bacteria > Pseudomonadati > Pseudomonadota > Betaproteobacteria > Burkholderiales > Burkholderiaceae > Paraburkholderia > Paraburkholderia phenoliruptrix. The sequence goes on along the minus strand of NZ_CP168531.1, from coordinate 3,262,354 downwards.
ACGAGCTTGCCCGGCTGCTTCGGCTGATAACCGCTTTCGAGGAGCGCATGCGCGCTGCCGAGCGTCGGGTGACCCGCAAACGGCAGTTCGCCGTGGGTCGTGAAGATGCGCACGCGATAGTCGGCGGCCGGGTCGGTCGGCTGCAACAGGAAAGTTGTTTCGGACAGATTGGTCCAGTGCGCGATGGCCTGCATCTGATCGGCGCTGAGCGCGTCGGCGTCGAACACGACGGCGAGCGGATTGCCTTTGAACGGCACCGACGTGAAGACGTCGACCTGTTTGAAACGAACGGTGTTGGCGGGCATCGGGCGCGGTCCGGCGATTCCTGCGGTTGGTATGGTTCGCGGATTCTATCCGGTGCCGCCGGAACGATCCACCTCGCCACAAATGCAAAACGCGCCGCGGGTGCCTGCACCTCGCGACGCGTTCTGTCTGGCGCCCGGTCGAGCCGGGCCGGGCTGTCGTCAAACCGGGTGGGTCTGCCCGGCGCCAGCTTATTCGACTTCGGCGATCATCTCGATCTCGACGCATGCGCCAAGCGGAATCTGCGCGACGCCGAATGCCGAGCGCGCATGCTTGCCGCGCTCGCCGAACACGTCGGCGATCAGTTCGGACGCGCCGTTCGTGACCAGATGCTGCTCGGTGAAGTCGAGCGTGGAGTTCACGAGGCTCATCAGCTTGACGATGCGCTTCACGCGGTTCAGGTCGCCGACATGCGCGTGCAGTGTGGCGAGCAGGTCCACCGCGATGGAACGCGCGGCAAGCTTGCCTTCCTCGGTGTTCAGATCGGCGCCGAGCTTGCCGGCCCACACCTTACCGTCTTTCTTCGCGATGTGGCCGGACAGGTACACCGTATTGCCGCTTTGCGCGCTCATCACGTAAGCGGCTGCCGGCGCGCCGGCGGTCGGCAGTTCGATGCCCAGTTCCTTGAGCTTGTCGTAAACGTTCGTTTGAGCCATGTTGACCTCGGTCGGTAGTAAAAAACGGAGAAGCGGGCGCGGGCTTAGACCTTCGCGCGGATCAGCGCGGCGAGGCGCGCGACGCCTTCGTCGATCCTGGCAGGCGGCACCGTGACGAACGACAGGCGCAGCGTGTTGTGCTGCGCCTCGTTCGCGAAGAACGGACCGCCCGGCACGAACGCGACATTCTGCGCGACGGCTTCTTCCAGCAGCTTCATGCTGTCGATCTGCGCGGGCAGGTTCACCCAGATGAACATGCCGCCTTCCGGGCGATTCCACTTCACGCCTTCCGGCATGTAGCGTTCGAGCGCGGCCAGCATCGCTGCGCACTGCGCGCGATAGAGCTCGCGGATGGTCGGCACGTGCGTATCGAGAAAGCCGTCCTTGACCACTTCATGCACGATGCGCTGCGTGAAGCTCGGCGTGTGCAGATCGGTGGCCTGCTTGGCCTGCACGAGTTTGAAGATCAACTCTTCCGGCGCGATGATGTAGCCGACCCGCAGACCCGGCGCCAGCACCTTGGAGAACGAACCGAGGTGGACGATGTGATCCGGCGCCATCGACAGCATGGTGGGCAGCGGTTCGCCCGCGTAGTCGAGCGCACCGTAAGGATCGTCCTCGATCACCGGGAACGGTGCCGTCTTCGCGAATGCGGCGAGCGCGCGGCGGCGCTCGACCGGCAGGCGGCGCCCGGTCGGATTCTGGAAATTCGGTTGTGCGTACAACAGGCGCGCGCCGGCGGTGAGTTCGGGCGTAAGCCCTTCAGGGATCAGGCCCTGCTCGTCGGTCGGCACCTGGACGTAGCGCGGCTCGTACATGGAGAACGACTGCAGCGCGCCGAGGTAGGTCGGCGTTTCGACGAGCAGCGGGCTTTGCGGACACACCAGCACCTTGCCGAGCAGATCGAGCGCCTGCTGCGAGCCAGTCGTGATCAGCACCTGCGTCGGGCGGATCTGCACGCCGTTCACCGAATAGCGTTGCGCGACCCATTCGCGCAATGGCGCATAGCCTTCGGTTGCGCTGTACTGGAGCGCCGCGGCGGGCGTGTCGCGCAGAATGCGGTCGGACGCTTCGCGCATGCGTTCAGCCGGAAAGGTGGCCGGCGAGGGCAGGCCGCCCGCGAACGAAATGACTTCGGGCCGTTCCGTGACCTTGAGAATTTCGCGGATCGCCGAGCTCGTGAGCTTGCGTGCGCGTTCGGACAATTGCCACATGGGGGCTTTCAGGTCGCTTTGGTCCATGGTCTCCTCTCTCTGGTGTCTCTGGAACCGGTCAAAACTTCGATTATCGCGCGAGTCGGCGACCCGCGCGCGCTGCTTATTTAAGGGTGCGTAGGCCGCCGGGCGTTTCGAACTCGGCGATGAGCGCCGGCGCGCCGTCCGTCGCCTGCACCTGGATCAGGTGCGCGGCGCCCAGCCACTGCAATTGCGCGGCCACCGTGTCGGCTTGCGGATGCAGGCCCTTCAACGATTTGAGCGCAACGCCGCTGTCCGGCAGTACCGCCGACGGATGCCGCGCCGTGTCCCACTGAATCAGGGACGGCAGCACGCCGTCGCCGGCGCCTTGCCAGGCAGGGAAGGCGCCGTCTTCAGGGACCGACAGGCCCCACGCGAAGTCGCCGCGCGTGAGCGGCACGATCGGCGGAATGCGCGCCGGGTATTGCGCCTGCCACGTCGGCAGATGCTTCGGACGGTCCACGCGCACTACCCAATGCGACAGATAGGGGCCGCTTTCGAGGCGCGCGCGGGTCGCCGGATCGTCGAGCGCGAAGAGACGCGGGCGCGGCGCGGCGTCCGGAGTCTTGCCGGCTGCGTCGGCTTGCGGGTCGATGGCGATCACTTCCAGATAGGCGCCGCCCCACAGGTTCAGGAGCCGGTTGTGCGTGCGCATGGACGGATGCGCGCCGCCGCCGGCCGGTTTTGCGCCCAGCAGGTCGGCAACGTACTGCGTGCCCTCGTCGAGCGTGCGGGCGGAAACGACGAGATGATCGAGACGAAGCGGATGTGCGGTCATTCGGATTGAGGAAACGGGTTTCTACGGTAGGCCGGCCCCGCGCCGCGTGCCGCTTGCGACAGGCGCCGGGGTCGTAAGCATAACCGTTCGTGCACGCTGAATCGACGGACTGACTGATGGAGCGGCGGCGCTTCTCCGTTGGCGTCTTTCCTCGCGGACGGCCGGCTGGTCGCCGGCCGCTGGCCGCGCTGGCCGCCGGTACGGTTCATTTCCCGCCAATCCGGCTCATGGCGCGCTTCGGCCATGGCGACTGGCCGCCCGAACTTCCATGGCGACGCCCCCCCGGGAGCCCGGCGGAGCGGGGGGGCCACGTTTCACCCGCCGAGGCGCGCCCTCCACCTCAAATGTAACGGCGAGGACCGGCACAGTAACGGTACAATCGACTCGATACCGTTCGGTACAGTTGGAGCCTCACATGTCCGTCCCGCTTACGCAGATTCCCGCCCCGCACGACACGGCGTCGCTGACGCTGGTGGAGCAGCTCGTCCAGTGGGCGCGCCGCCGGATCGAGGAGCGCGTGTTCCGTCCCGGCATGCGCATGCCGTCCATCCGCAAGCTAGCGCTAGACAAGGGCGTCTCGCGCTTCACGGTGGTGGAAGCATATGAGCGGCTCGTCGCCCAGGGTTATCTGGAGTCGCGGCGCGGCTCGGGATTTTTCGTGCGCGAGCGTCTGGCGGGCGCGGCGGGGGCTGGGGTGGCTGCCGTGGCGGACTTGCGCCCGGCCGCGCAGGAGAGCGCGCCGGCCACCATCGACGTGGTCTGGCTGCTGCGCAACATGCTGCATACCGGCGCGCGTCCGGAGCGCAGTCCGGGCCTCGGCTATCTGCCGGGGCGCTGGCTCGACGGCGAACTGATCACCAATGCGCTGCGCACGCTGGGCCGGCAAAGCGGCGCCCAGATGCTCGGCATCGGCACGCCGCTCGGTTTTCTGCCGCTGCGCCAGCAGTTGCAGACGCGTCTCGAGGAGCTGGAGATCGGCGCGTCGCCCGATCAGATCGTGATGGTGTCGGGCATCACGCAGGCCATCGACCTGATTTCGCGCATTTACGTGAAGCCGGGCGATTCGGTTATCGTCGGCGATCCCGCGTGGTTCCAGATGTTCGGGCGCTTCGCGTCGCAGGGCGCGCGGCTCGTCGGCATGCCTTATACGCCGGACGGTCCCGACCTCGACGCGCTCGAATCGCTCGTGCAAACCTGGCGGCCCAAGATGCTGGTGATCAACTCCGTGCTGCAGAATCCGACCGGCACCTCGCTGACCGCCGCGCAGGCGTTCCGCATCTTGCGGCTTGCCGAGGCTTACGACTTTATCGTCGTGGAAGACGACATTTACGGCGATTTGTGCCCGCCGGGCTATCCGGGCACGCGGCTCGCAAGCCTCGACCAGTTAAAGCGCGTGATCTACCTGGGCAGTTTCTCGAAGACGCTCGCGCCGAACCTGCGGGTCGGTTTTATCGCGTGCGCGCCCGACGTGGCGAAAGCGGTCAGTGACCAGAAGATGCTCGTCGGCATGACGAGCCCGGAACTCAACGAGCGCGTGTTGTACAAGATTCTGACGGAAGGTCACTACCGGCGCCATGTCGAGCGGTTGCGGGTGCGGCTCGACGGCGTGCGCGAAAAATCCGTGCGGATGTTGGAAAAGACCGGCCTGAAGCTCTTTCTGACGCCCACGGCGGGCATGTTCGTGTGGGCCGACACGGGCGTCGATGCCGACGGGCTCGCCGCCGCGGGCCATGAGGCCGGCTTTCTCCTCACGCCTGGCAGCCTTTTTTCGCCGCAACAATCGCCGACCACGTGGATGCGCTTTAACGTCGCCAATTGCGGCGATCCCGAGCTGGCGACGTTTTTGTGCCGTTATCTCGACGGCGTTGCGCGCCGCGCCTCTTGAAACCGCGCGGGCTCGCCCCCACTTAGGTCGACAATCTGGCGCTCCAGCGGTCCGCCGGTGCCGAGGCTCGCGGTGCCGCGCCGGGTTGCTCCCGTGCCCCGCGCGCCCTGCTGCCGCGCCCGAACCGCATTCGTACAACCTGATTCGCCAAAACCGATTCGCAACAGAGAGGAAGTCCGACCATGGCACAAGAAACCATGAGCTTTCAGGCGGAAGTGAAACAGCTTCTGCACCTGATGATCCATTCGCTGTACAGCAATAAGGAAATCTTTTTGCGCGAGCTGATTTCCAATGCGTCCGACGCGGCCGACAAGCTGCGCTTCGAAGCCATTGAAAACAGCAGCCTGTACGAAAGCGACCCGAACCTGCGCATTCGCGTGTCTTACGACAAGGAAGCGCGCACCGTCACGATCGACGACAACGGCATCGGCATGAGCCGCGACGAGGCAATCGCGAACCTCGGCACGATCGCGCGTTCGGGCACGAAGGAATTTTTCGGCAAACTCTCCGGCGACCAGCAGAAGGACGCAGCGCTGATCGGCCAGTTCGGCGTGGGCTTCTACTCGGGCTTCATCGTCGCGGACAAGATCACCGTGGAAACGCGCCGCGCCGGCTTGCCGGCCTCCGAAGGCGTGCGCTGGGAAAGCACGGGCGAGGGCGATTTCGCCGTCGAGCAGATCGAGCGCGCCGCGCGCGGCACGACCATCACGCTGCACCTGCGTGCTGATGAGGACGACCTGCTGTCATCGCATCGTCTGAAGTCGATCATTCAGCGGTATTCGGATCACGTCGCGCTGCCCATCCTGATGAAAAAGGAAGAGTGGGACGCGGAAAAGAGCGCGATGGTCACGAAGGACGAGGACGAGACCGTCAATCAGGCCAGCGCGCTGTGGACCCGCGCGAAGAACGACATTACGGACGAGCAGTACAAGCAGTTCTATCAGCATCTGTCGCACGATCACCAGGACCCGCTCACGTGGACGCATAACCGCGTGGAAGGCCGCAGCGAGTACACGCAGTTGCTGTACGTGCCGAGTCACGCGCCGTTCGACCTGTGGAATCGCGATCACCGCGGCGGCCTCAAGCTGTATGTGAAGCGCGTGTTCATCATGGACGACGCGGAGCAATTGCTGCCGTCGTATCTGCGTTTCGTGAAGGGCGTGGTCGATTCGAGCGACCTGCCGCTCAACGTGTCCCGCGAAATTCTGCAGGAAAGCCGCGACGTCAAGGCGATCCGCGAGGGCGTGACCAAGCGCGCGCTGTCGATGCTGGAAGAATTGGCCAACTCCGAGAACGAAGCCGACCGCGAGAAGTACGCCGGCTTCTGGAAAGAGTTCGGCCAGGTGCTGAAGGAAGGCATCGGCGAAGATTTCGCGAACCGCGAGCGGATTGCGAAGCTCGTGCGCTTTGCTTCCACGCATACTGAAACGCCCGAGCAGAACGTGTCGCTGTCGGACTACGTCGCGCGCATGAAGCCCGAGCAGACGAAGATCTATTACGTGACCGCCGACACGTGGCAGGCGGCAACGCACAGCCCGCATCTCGAAGTGTTCCGCAAGAAGGGCGTGGAAGTGCTGCTGCTGACCGATCGCGTGGACGAATGGATGCTGTCGTTCCTGAACGAATTCGACGGCAAGCCGTTGCAAAGCGTGGCGCGCGGCGACCTCGATCTCGGCGCGCTGAACGATGAGGAAAAAAAGGCGCAGGAAAAGGTCAGCGAAGAGCTGAAGCCGCTCGTCGAGAAGATGAAGGAAGCGCTGAAGGACAAGGCAAAGGACGTGCGCCTCACGTTCCGCCTGACCGATTCGCCTTCCTGCCTCGTTGCCGACGACGGCGAAATGAGCGGCTACCTGCAGCGCATGCTGAAGGCGGCGGGTCAGCAGGCGCCCTCGTTCCATCCGATTCTCGAAGTGAATCCGGAGCACGCGCTCGTGAAGGGCTTGCATGCCGACAGTGCCAACTTCGACGACTGGTGCCACCTGCTGTTCGACCAGGCGTTGCTGGCTGAAGGCGGCGCGCTGGACGATCCGGCGAGCTTCGTGAAGCGCACCAACGCTTTGTTGCTCGCGCGCGCGAACTGAGCGCGATTGCGCAGCGTCGGCAGACGCGCCATGCAACAACTGAAAATGCGCTGCTTCGGCAGCGCATTTTTTTTGCCTTGCAGTGCCCGCAACCGTATCACCCAGCGGGTAAAGTCGGGCTTCGTCTTACGGCTTGCGTTATGTGCTACACCATCAGCCCATGCAAATGCCGCACTTGTGCAAGTACGCTGCCGGCCAGCTCCTTCGCCTCAAAACTCGAGTGCGGATCGCCCAGTACTTTCGCCGCAAGGCTCCCAATTCCCGCACTGGTTTGCTTTGAGGTGTGGTGCTGCGCGAGTGCGGATCCGGCCAGCTCTTTCTCGATATGCGTGGCGCCCGGACGACGCAAGATGACCGAAGCAAGATGCGCAATGCGGTCAGATGTTTCCTTCACGTTAGTCGTATTCAACCTGATCCCTGCTGATAATTGTTGATTTGCTGGATGCCGCGAGCGCTTTTTCGCACGGGGCGTAAATCATTATGGTTAACTAACTAAAACTTATCAACGACCATAAATTGAGATTGATTTATGAGACGCGGCGCGCGGCATTATCTTGAGAAATCCCGCTTTGAACTGGAGACGTGAGAACCACGCGGGTTCTTTACGTCGGTTTTTGTATAAGCTGCGTGCGCCGAAGTGGTGAGTGGTTAAAACGCGCTCACTCGCTCACTCACACGCGCGCCGCGGCATCTTCTGAATGTTTATGTCCGATTTCGCTCTGGCTGACTCCCCCGTTGTGGTCACTGTGACAACGCCTCGGGAGACGGTGTATCTTCTGTGGTCGATCCTGCGTGAGGAGGGCTTCGAGGCGGCCGTTTCGCGTGCCGCCGAACTGGCCGCCGCGGGCGTCACGCCGCAGTTGCACGCGGACCTGCATGCGAGCGCGGGGCACTTCGAGCAGGCGTACCACAGCGCCTCGCAGGCACAAGCCGAGGCGAATGGCGCGCGCCATGCCCGTCTTGCGTTGTTCGCCGACGCGTCGGGCCGCGGCGAGGTCGCGCGACATCACAGTGATATGGCGGTCGCCGCGCAGCCGCCCGCCGCGACGCTCGAATGGATCGTCTGGCTGATCAACCACTGCGGCGCGCATTCGGCAGCGGCGCACATGCTGCGCGCCTATCAGCGGCGCGAGCCCCGGGACGCACGCGGGCCGTGGTGGCTCGCCATCTCACTTGGCGCGCTGGACGGGCCCGGCGTCCGCGATGAGCGCCGCACGGCGCTCGCCCGCGCGCATGCGCTTGACCCTGCCGTCGCTCCCGCGTTGCCGCTCCAGCTTGCTCTGGCATTGCGCGAGGCGCGCGACTGGCCCGCGCTCGAGCAGGTTTGCCGCGAAGCGCTGGCGCGCAACCCGGCGGACGCGGAAATGGCGTGGCAGCTCAGTCACGCGCAATGGCAACGCAACGACGCGCCCGCGGCAGAGGCGACCATGCGTGCCGCCCACGCTGCGTCGCCGGGCAATGCGGACGTGCTGGCGGCCATCGGTTTCTACTTGTGCGAGCAGGCGCGCTATGAAGACAGCGAGGCCATGCTGCGTGAAGCGCTCTCAGTCAATCCGAACGCGGTGACGCCAGCAGTCGATCTCGCGGATCTCGAACTGCGGCGTGGCGCGTGGACAAGCGGCTGGAAGCGTTTCGAGGCGCGCCTCGCGCGCGACGACCGCGAGCCGAACAACATCGTTTCGGTCATGACGCGCCTGTGTCCGCGCTGGCAAGGCGAGACGCTCGCGGGCAAGACGCTCGTCGTGCACAGCGAACTAGGCAACGGCGACGACATCCATATGGTGCGCTATGTGCCGCAGCTCGCTGCACGTGTGCACGAGCAGGGCGGCAGACTGGTGCTGTGTGTGAGGAAGTCGTTGCACGCGCTGCTCAAGCGCTTCTACGAGGACTGCGTGTCGATCGAGGACGGGCCCCTCGGCGCCCCGAATTTCAGCTTGCCGATGATGAGCCTGCCGCTGGTGCTGGATCTGCAGCCGCAGCAGGTACGCGGCGATGCCTACCTGCACGCCGATCCCGGCAAGGTCGCCGTGTGGCGCGAGCGGCTGCACGGGCAGCAGCCGCAGGCAAAGTTGCACGTCGGGCTGGTGTGGGCCGGCAGCCCGACGCATCGTCGTGACGACAGGCGCTCCATTGCCCGCACAGCGCTTGAACCGCTGCTGTCGCTCGCCGACGTTGCGTTCTATTCGCTCACGCCGGGACGAGCGGCCGACGTGGCTGTCATGAACGCACAGGGCTATTCCGTCTGCGACATGACAGCGGATTACCCGACAGGATTTGACGACGTCGCGGCGCATCTCTGCGCGCTCGATGCGCTTGTCACGATTGACAGTGCGCCGCTGCATTTGGGCGGCGCGCTCGGGCGCCCCGTGTTCGGAATGCTCGATCACGTGTCGCATTGGGCTTGGGGCAATGACGAGACGCAAGCGTGGTACGACTCGCTCGAATTTTTCCGGCAGCCGGAGCCTGGGCAATGGGCTCCGGTGGTCGAGCGAGTCACGGCGCGTCTGAAGGCGCTGATGGCTGCGGGCGCAGGCAACGTCAGTCCGGACTCGCCGGCGCATCCCGTCGTGAACGGTTAGCGGCGGCACAGCCATGATCGATCAAAGCTTATCAGGTTCGTCCGGCCATTCATCCAGCGATGCGTCCACCCATGCATGCAGCAATCAGGCACTGCCGAATGATGCAGACGCACTGCATCAGCTCGGCCTTGCCTATTTTCGTGAGGGCGCTATCGACCGCGCGTGCGAGCAGCTCGATCAGGCACTGCATGCCGCGCCGCAGCGTGCGGATTTCTGGGAGCACCGCGGCTTGCTTGCCGCGTTAAGCGGCGAGCGGATCGCGGCGGAGGCGTACTACTATCGGGCGTTGAGCATCAGCGGGGGCAGTGCCAGCCTGCATCGGAATCTGGCGGATTGCCTGAAGCTTTCCGGTCGACTCGACGAGGCGCGTCGGCACTATTTGAACGCACTCGGTTTCGAACCGGCGTTGCACCATGCCGTTCGCGCGCTCGCGCAGATCTGTACGGAGCAGGCGCGGCATGCCGAAGCGGCCGACTTCTGGCTGCGTGCATGGGCGCTCGACACCTCGAGCATCGCGGACGCGTTTGCGCTGATTGCGGCGTTGTCAAAGGCCGCGCGCGATGCCGAGCTCGACGCCCTGTTGCCTGCACTGCGCGCCCGCTGCGCCGCAGACGCCGCCGCGCTCCAGCAGCTTGCCTTTGCTCTGAACAGCGCCCAGCGTTTTGCCGACGCGCTCAGTGTCGCGAGACAAGGGCTTGCAGTCGATCGGCAGGACGCATGGTTGCATCACAATGCATCGTTCGCGCTCAATATGCTCGGCGAATTCGAAGACATGCATATGCACGCCGCCGAGGGCGCGCGTCTTCTGCCGGGCAACGCGCTGATGCAGTTCAATCTCGCCGCGGCGCAACTGCGCGCGGGCGATTTCGAGCGAGGCTGGGTGCAGTACCGCTGGCATGACGCATTGCCCGAAAACCACGACCTCGTTCGCCCGGATTATCCCGAATGGCAAGGCGAGCGGGTGTTCGGCTGCCGGTTCCTGCTGATCGGGGAGCAGGGGCTGGGCGATCAGATCCAGTTTCTGCGCATGGCCCACTGGCTGCATCGGCGTGGCGCCCAGGTAGACGTGTGGGTCGAGGAGCCGCTGGGCGAGGTCGCGCGCCATGCTGCCGGCGTGCACGCGGCGTGGACTACGGCGCCGCCAGGTCCCTACGACTTCTGGTGCCGCATGCTGCGCATGCCCGCACAGATGAATCTCCAGCTGTCCATGTTGCCGCTCGCCACGGCATATTTGCGCGCCGAGCCTTCGAACGTGCAGCGTTGGCGTAGCCGTTTGGAGGCGCGCGGCACCGGGCCGGCGCAGTATGCGTCCGAAAAGCGCGTCGGCATTGTGTGGGCAGGCAACCCGGCATATGGGCTGGATCGTTATCGGTCTATTCCGCTCGCGCAATGGCGGGGGCTTTTTGACCAGGCCGGCGTGCGTTGGTTTTCGCTACAGAAGGGCGATGCGCAACTGGACGCCGCAGCATCGTTCGACCATATCGACATGCGGTGCCTTGGCCCCGAGATTCACGACTTTGCTGATACGCTCGCGATCATTCAATCGCTCGATCTGGTGATTACGGTGGACACCGCCGTTGCGCATCTGGCGGGCGCATGCGGCACGCCGGTCTGGGTGCTGGTGCCGACATTCACGGATTGGCGCTGGATGGTCGCGCGCGACGATAGTCCGTGGTATCCGTCAATGCGTCTTTTCAGGCAGCGCGAGTTGAACCAATGGAGACCGGTGCTGGCTGACGTCGCAAAGGCGCTCAAGGAGTACGTTGAACGGTGAACCGGATGTGTGAGGCTCATCCGGCTTCAAAGGTCGATGCGGGCCGGAGCCGACCCAGCCTGGGCTTGGCCTGGCTTGGCCTGGCCAAGCGGCGGTCTTTACTTCTTACCCATCAAGGTGTCCATCGTCTCCCCACGCACGACGATTTCCGTGCGACGGTTGAGCGCACGTCCCTCGGGCGTGTCGTTGCTCGCCACCGGATTGTTGTACGCGTTGCCCTTCGTGCGGATACGCTCCATCGGCACGCCGCGTGCGACGAGCGCGTAGCCCACGGCGACCGCGCGCGCTTCGGAGAGCTGCTGGTTGTATTCGAGCGTGCCGACGTTGTCCGTATAGCCTTCAACGATGATCGGTTTCTTGCTGCGCTTGAGCAGCACGGCGGAGCGGTCGACCACCGCGCTCGCGTCGGGGCGCACTTCCGACTTGTTGAAATCGAACAGCGCTGTTTCGGGCAGCTTGACGGCGACGCCGTTCGCGACGGGCGCGACCTCGATGCCCGCGGCCTTGTTCAACGACATCTCCGTATCGCGGTTGAGCGGCGCCGTGCAGCCCGCCATGAACAGCACCGACATTGCGAAGGCGCTGGTAGCCAGAAGTTTTTTCATGTTTGTCCTCTCGTTCGTATGCGGATGGGAAGGCGAGCCCATCGACAGCGGGCCATCGCCGGTTCGTAAAGCACGGAGGTTTTATCGCGCGCGGCGGTGGGCGGAGAATCGGACCTTTCCGAAAGAGGCGGCTTCGCGCTGGCTTTTGATAGCGATCAGGCGGTCATCGTCCAATGCCGGAAAAGGCGCCCGTGGGCGTGGCAATGGTCTGACAGGCGCGCCGTTATAATCCGATCCCATGCCTATCCGTTTCGATGCCGCCGACGCGCACTGGCGCGTCGCTCCCTTGCCCGGTTTGAGCGCCCCGCAGAAAGACTGGTTGACCCGCGGCGGTTCCTTGACCGCGCATCTGCGCGTGCTCGGCGCGGTCGCCGTGCGCGTCACGCGTGAAGCCGTGGCGTTGCCTTGGGCTGACGAGCATGCGGCGCTCGGTCTTCACGCGCGCGCGCCGGTGTGGGTGCGCGAGGTCGTGCTGTCCGTCGACGGGGTGCCGTTTGTCGCCGCGCACAGCGTTGCGCCTCTCGCCGCAAGCGTCGGCGTGTGGCAGGCTACGCGGCGCTTGCGCACGCGCCCGCTTGCCGAGCTGCTGTATAGCGACAGCAGCGTCGCGCGTTCGGCACTGGTCAGCCGCCGCGTGACCGGACGGCATCCGCTGCACAGGCTGGCCGCGCGTGAGGTTGGCGGAACGCCGCCGCATGCGATGGTTGCCCGCCGCTCGGTGTTCGAGCGGCATGGCGCACCGCTGATGGTCACCGAATGCTTTTTGCCGGCGCTATGGGTGCATCCCGCGTCGCGGTCGCCGGCGGCGGGCGAAGTGGGTAGTCCGGCTGCCGCCGAGACCGCCCATTGCGCCGATCCTGCGCATGCAGTGCACCCGCGCCATCGCGAGCACGGTCGCCCGCTGGAGCACAGGGCTTCTCGCGCGCATTTCACGGCGCATTCCACGGGGCATCCCGCCGCCCCTGCCGCCGGCGAACGGAGCCGCTGATGTTGCGCGGTTTCCCGCCTGTCGTCGCCGCCGACACGCATACGCTCGTTCTCGGCAGCTTTCCCGGTGAGGCGTCGCTCGCGGCGACGCAGTACTATGCGCATCCGCGAAACCAGTTCTGGCGGCTTCTCGGCGCGGTGCTCGACGAGCCGCTCGCCGAACTCGTCTACGAAGAGCGGCTGCGGCGGCTCCTGTCGCACGGCATCGGCGTGTGGGACGTGCTGGCTGCCTGCCATCGCGAGGGCAGTCTCGATGCGGCGATCCGCAATGCCCAGCCGAACGACTTCGCGTCCTTGCGGGACCACGCGCCGTTGCTCAGAAAGGTCTGCTTCAACGGCAAGACGGCGGGCCGCTTCGCGCCGGTGATCGGCGCGGCGGGCTATACGACGCTCGTCTTGCCTTCGTCGAGTCCGGCCAATGCTATGCTCTCGTTCGATCAAAAATTGCGCCTGTGGCGCGACATCCTTACATGACGAAACTCATCAAGCGCGCTTCGGCTGAAGCGCGTGCATTCCGCAATCGCACCGCCGACGGCGCGGGCAAACGGGGAGCGGTGCGCAACAGCCATCGCGCGGCGCGCGAGGACGACCTGCACGACGCGCCGCAAATCGACACGCCACGCAAGCCGCGTTTTGCGCCCGTCACCTTCTCGGAAGAGGGCGGCGTGCGCTATCTGCATTTCGGCACGGAATGGGTGCAAGGCGCGATGCGCCTGCGCAAGCCGGATCACATCGAACTCGAATACGCGCAGCAGATGATGGCCTGGCTGCTCTTCATCGAAACGCCGAGGCGCATCGTGCAGCTCGGTCTCGGCGCCGCGGCGCTGACCAAGTTCGCGCACCGCTTTCTGAAGCGCGCGAAGGTCGAGGCGGTCGAGGTCAACCCGGCCGTCGTGGTGGCCGCGCGCACCATGTTCGAGTTGCCGCCGGACGACGCGCGCCTCACGGTGCATGAGACCGACGCGTGGGACTTCGTCAACGACCGCGCGAACCATGGCACGATCGGCGCATTGCAAATCGACATTTACGACGCGACGGCGCGCGGCCCGGTGCTCGACAGCGTGGGCTTTTATCGCGCGGCGCGCGCGTGTCTGACGGACGCGGGCGTGGTCACGGTGAATCTGTTCGGCGATCACCCGAGCTTCGTGCGCAACATGAAGCGTCTGAACGAAGCGTTCGACGGCCGTGTGCTCGCGCTGCCCGAAGTGCATGACGGCAACCGCATTGCCATCGCGTTCTCGGGCCCCGCGCTCGAGGTGCCTTTTACGGCACTGCAGGCGCGCGCCAAACTGATCGAAAGCGAGCTCGGCTTGCCGGCACGCAAGTGGATCAAGGGACTGCAGGAGTCGACGGGACAGACGGGCGCGTCGTTCGTCATCTGATCGAGGCGCGCATCGAGCGGCCGGGCAGCCATGGCCCGGCCTGATGCAGGAAGCCGCTAAGCGGAAATCGTGAAGCCAGAACCGTCGCATCCACGCGACGGCACACCACGTCCTGATCCATCTCGCATCGAGGCGGTGATGCGCGCTTTCGCCGTCTCCTTCGAAGGCCGCCAAGGCCATGAAAGAAGGCGCTCGCGCGCTGGCTACCGCGCCGTGCGGCAGCATACGCCGCGCCACCTCTTCCCGAAACACGCTCCGCTGAAACGCCGTGCGGCCGGCTTCAGCAGCCGCGCCGCCGCCTCGGGTCGTCCCTGCTTGACCGCACGTTCGCGGCTCCTATACTCTTTCGAAGCTTTCGGGGCACTCGTGTCCCATGCGGGGCGATCCTCCGCGGGCGTGCTACCGCGAGGCGGCTCTCCGCTTTGGGGGTTCACCACCCGTCGAACACGGGCCAACATTTCAATAATAGGGAAGAGGAGACGTCATGGCTCACGACGCCGACGCGAACAAAGCCAGCAAGCACTGGCTCTGGTTGTTGCTGTTGCCCTGGATCGCCATGGTCTGGGTGCCGTCGTATAACAAGGTCGAACCGGTGCTGTTCGACTTTCCGTTCTTCTACTGGTATCAGCTCCTGTGGGTGCTGATCAGCGCGGTCATCACGGCGATCGTGTACTTCAAGACCAGGACGCGCTCGTCGGGCCGTCCGCAGGGGGACGCACGATAATGAACGCCATCGCAACTTTCGTCTTCGTTCTGTTTTTCATCGGCGTCACGATTCTCGGCTTCATCGCGGCGCACTGGCGGCGCGGCGACCTCGCCCATCTCGAGGAGTGGGGCCTCGGCGGCCGGCGCTTCGGCACCATCGTGACGTGGTTTCTGCTGGGCGGCGATCTCTATACGGCCTACACGTTCATTGCCGTGCCGGCGCTCGTATTCGGTGCGGGCGCAACGGGTTTCTTCGCACTGCCGTACACGATCCTGATCTATCCGTTCGCGTTCGTCGTGTTTCCGAAGCTGTGGAGCATCGCGAAGCGTCAGGGCTATGTGACCTCGGCGGACTTCGTGTCGGCTCGCTACGGCAGCCGCATGCTCGCGCTCGCCATCGCCGTGACCGGCATCGTCGCGACGATGCCCTACATCGCGCTGCAACTCGTCGGCATCGAAGTGGTGATCGGCGCGCTCGGCTTCGACACCAAGGGCTTTGTCGGCGACCTGCCGCTCATCATTGCATTTGCGATTCTTGCGGCCTACACCTACACGTCGGGTCTGCGCGCGCCGGCCATGATTGCCGTGGTCAAGGACATCCTGATCTACATCACGATCTTCGCCGCGATCATTGTGATTCCGCCGCAACTGGGCGGCTTCGGCCACATCTTCGGCGCCGTGCCGCCAGCCAAGCTGCTGCTGAAGGCGCCGGACGTATCGAGTTTGAACGGCTACAGCGCGTATGCGACGCTCGCGGTCGGTTCGGCGCTTGCGCTCTTCCTGTATCCGCACTCGATCACGGCGGTGCTGTCGTCGAAATCGGGTAACACGATCCGCCGCAATATGGCGATGCTGCCGGCTTATTCGCTCGTGCTCGGCCTGCTCGCGCTGCTCGGCTTCATGGCGCTCGCTTCGGGCGTGAAGGACATGCCGGAATTCGCGCCGTACTTCAAGGCCTTTGGCCCGAACTTCGCGGTGCCTGCCCTGTTCCTGCACTTCTTCCCGTCCTGGTTCGTAGGCGTGGCGTTCGCGGCGATCGGCATCGGCGCGCTGGTGCCGGCGGCGATCATGTCGATCGCGGCAGCCAACCTGTACACGCGCAACATCCATAAGGAGTTCGTCAACCGCAACATGACGCACGACCAGGAGACCAACGTCGCGAAGCTGGTCTCGCTGATCGTGAAAGTTGGCGCGGTGGCGTTCATTCTGGGCTTGCCGCTCACGTATGCCATTCAGTTGCAGTTGCTGGGCGGTATCTGGATCATTCAGACGCTGCCGGCTATCGTGCTCGGACTCTACACGCGCGTGCTCGACTATCGCGGCCTGTTGCTCGGCTGGGCGGCCGGCATCGCGACGGGCACGTGGATGGCGATTTCGCTCAAACTCGCCGGCTCGATCTTTACGATTCACCTGTTCGGCATGGCCATTCCGGGTTATGCCGCAGTGTGGTCGCTGATCGTGAACCTGGTCGTGGCGGTCGTGGTGAGCCTGCTGGTGCGTGCGTTCGGCATGCAGCGCGCCGAAGACCGGACGCGTCCCGAAGACTATCTGGACGTGGTCGAAAGCTAAAAGGCAGTGCAATAAGACAAACGCCCGCGGACGAAAACTCCGCGGGCGTTTGTATTTCATGCGCACTCCAGGGCACGATAGCGGAACTTCCTACGAACGCGTTGCCCGCTCCCGCCATGGCTTCTGCCGATTCCCGCCCCGTCGTTGCTCGCCGTTCGGCGGCGAGCCGCATGGTTCGCGCGGTCACGTCGCCGTATTACCGCTATCGGCACGCAAAAGTCCTGCACAGTCTGCGCGTCGGCGTTGCCATGCTGTTCTCGATTCTGGCGACCACCGGTATCGACATTCCGCACGGCATCTGGTCTTCCGTGACGTTGCTGGTTGTGATCGGCGGCTTGCAGCATCACGGCAATATCCGCAAGAAAGCGGCGGAGCGGGCGGTGGGCACGCTGCTGGGTGCCTCGATCGGGCTGCTGCTGATTGTGCAGCAGAATTTCATCGGCTCGCTGCCGCTCACCTACGTGCTGATGTCTGTCGTTGCGGCGATCTGCGGATGGTTCGCGATCGGCGCATCCGGGTATATCGGGCTCCTGACGGCTATCACCATGTGTATCGTCGCGGGGCACGGCGACAATCTGATCGACGTCGGCCTCTGGCGCACGCTGAACGTGCTGATCGGCATTGTGATTGCGCTCGCGTTTTCCTTCGCGTTGCCGTTGCACGCCACTTATTCGTGGCGTTACGGGCTCGCCGCCAATCTGCGCGAATGCGCGCGCATCTACACGCGTTTGCTGGAAGGCGAGACGATCAGCGAAGAGGAGCAGGTGAAGCGCTTTCTCGAGATCAACCGGCGGCTTGTGCAGCTGCGCTCGCTGATGCCTTCGGTGGCGAAGGAAATCGACGTGCCGCAGGCGAAGCTCGAGGAGATCCAGCGCTTGCATCGTTCGGTGCTCAGTTCGTTGGAATTGCTGGCGACGGGCCCGCTGATGCAGGCCGACGCCGCCGCCCGCACCGCCTACGCGCACCAATGCGGCGCCGAGGTGCGGGAAGTCCGCGGAATTTTGCTGGCGATTGCGCGCGGCCTGCGCTTTGGGCGCGCGACGCATTTCGGGATTCCGGCGGGTGAGGCGGTGGGGGCGGGCGCGGCAGGTGCGGCGGCGAGTGTTCCGGTGGGCGGCCTGCCGACGACGGGCGCTCCCGCAGCGAACGCTCTGCCAGCTTCAGTTTCGGAGCCGGGCATTCCAGCCGTGCCGCCGCCCGCGCCCGCTGACACCACCCTAACGCTGCCGCCTCATCTGCAAGGACCGTACTGGCTCGGGCAGCGCCTCGCTGAGCAGGTGGAGCGCTTGCGCGCGGCGCTTCTCGAAACCGAGCCTAACTGGAATATCGAGCGGCACTCGCGGGTCTTGCAGAAGGTTTAGGCGGCTCTGCCGCTCACCGACGTCTCACCAGGCGGCAGCGTCACCATCCACATCAGGCCGAAGCGGTCTACCACCATGCCGAAACCCTTGCTCCAGAAGGTTTCGCCCCACGGCATGACGATCTGGCCGCCGTCGGCGAGCGCGTTGAAG
This sequence comes from Paraburkholderia phenoliruptrix, assembly GCF_047325075.1. Lineage (NCBI taxonomy): Bacteria > Pseudomonadati > Pseudomonadota > Betaproteobacteria > Burkholderiales > Burkholderiaceae > Paraburkholderia > Paraburkholderia phenoliruptrix. Next base: position 3,244,304 of record NZ_CP168531.1, on the reverse strand, counting down.
TATTTTTGCGCCGACGCCGTGTCGTCTGCTGTCAGCGAGAGACTGAAGCCGTTCAGCGGCTTCGCGTCCTGATCGCAGTGGCCGTCGGACGCCATCCATTGGGTGGAGCCCATCTGCACGTTCGCGTGCATGATTTTCTCTTCGACGCCGGCACGCGGCGGGTTCTGCGCATCGGGCGGCGCGTCCTTGAAACGCATCATGAACGTGACCTCGGCGCCGAGGTGCTGGCGGTAATAATCGAGCGCTTCTTCGCAACGCCCGTTGAAGAATACGTACGGTTGAACTTCCATCGTCGTCTCCCGAAATATGGATCTGGAACGCCCTATGCCGGACGGCAAGACAAACAGCGGGCGTGCAGACCATTTTAGGCAACGGCGTTCGGGCGATTGTGACTTTGTGTCGTTGAGAAAAGACGGACAGCGAGAGAGTGTGGCGCGACAAGCTGAGGCGAAGCGCTGGTGTGACGAGCTGGCGAAATTCAGTGGCTGAGCCGCGAAGCAAACGCTCACGGACGCGCACCGACGCGCACACACGGTAAACGGCGGGTAAACGGCGGGTAAACGGCGCGCGGCCCCGATCTACACGATTCGGGGCCGCGTGTTGCGCTCGCACCGCGGCTATGTGCCATCGCGGCCATGGTCGCCGCAAGCAGCGGCAACAGGAAGCGCCTACGCGCCTTAACGCAGCGCTTCGATCAGCTTTTCCAGCTTGATTGCGTCGGCGGCAAATGCGCGGATGCCTTCCGCAAGCTTTTCCGTTGCCATGGCCTCGTCGTTGACGAGGAAGCGGAACGACGGCTCGTCGACCGGCACGCGCTCGATGTTCGCGTCTTTCGAGCTGTCCGGCGAGAGCTTGCGCTCGACCTTGTCCGTGCTTTCATGCAGCTTTTGCAGCAGGTCCGGGCTGATGGTCAGCAGATCGCAGCCGGCCAGTTCCAGAATCTGACCGGTGCTGCGGAAGCTCGCGCCCATCACCTCCGTCTTGTAGCCGAACTTCTTGTAGTACGCGTAGATGCGGCGCACCGACTGCACGCCCGGGTCGTTCGCGCCGCCGTCTTTCGCTTCGTCCCACGCGCTGCCGGCATTTTTCTTATACCAGTCGTAAATACGGCCTACGAACGGCGAGATCAGCTTCGCGCCTGCCTCCGCGCACGCCGCGGCCTGAGCGAGCGAGAACAGCAGCGTCATATTGCAGTTGATGCCTTCCTTTTGCAGCACTTCGGCGGCGCGCACGCCTTCCCACGTGGAAGCCAGCTTGATCAGCACGCGCTCGCGGTCGATGCCGTGATCCTTGTAGAGCGCAATCAGTTCGCGGCCCTTGGCGATCGAGCCCTGCACGTCGAACGAGAGACGCGCATCGACTTCCGTCGACACACGCCCCGGGATGATCTTCAGAATCTCGGTGCCGAATGCGATCAGCAACTGGTCGATGATCGCGCCCAACGGCTTGGATGCATGATCTTTCACCGTCTTTTCGAGCAGCGGACGGTAGTCGTCCTTTTGCACGGCCTTCAGAATGAGCGACGGATTGGTGGTCGCGTCCTGCGGCTTGTACTGCGCGAGCTGCTGGAAGTCGCCGGTATCGGCCACGACCGTGGTGTATTGCTTGAGTTGATCGAGTGCGGTTGTCATATTCGTGCCTTCAGGGCGCATGCGCCATGGTTCAGGAGAATGAGTTGCCGCCGGACTGAAAGACCGCTTCAGATCCGGTGGCCGCGAGTTACGCTGCAGCGCCTGCCCGGGTTGCCGCGGGCTCGGCATGATCTTGCCGGGAAACGCTGCCGGATGCTTCTATTTTATGGCGGATCGCCTGATGCAGTATTGACAGCGTGCGCTGCCGATCCGTTCACGCTATTTCAGGCAGGGGCGGCGGCAGTCCAGCTGGGCGGCCAGTCCTGCAGTCCGGCAGTCCGGCAGTCCGGCAGTCCGGCAGTCCGCGCGGCCCGGCCGCGCCGCCTCATGCTCGCCGCGCGTTCAGCACCACTTGTGTCACCACGCCCGCAACCAGCCCCCAGAATGCCGAGCCGATGGACAGCAGCGTGAGTCCGGACGCCGTCACCATGAAGGTGACGAGCGCCGCTTCGCGCTGCCGCGCGTCCTGCATCGCGTTGGTCAGGCCACTCATGATTGAGCCGAACAGCGCGAGCGCCGCCACCGAGACGACCAGTTCGCGCGGGAACGCCGCGAACAGCGCCGCAATCGTCGCGCCGAACACGCCCGCGATCAGATAGAAAATGCCGCACCACACGGCAGCCGTGTAGCGCTTGTCGCGGTTGGGGTGCGCTTCGGGCCCGGTGCAGATCGCCGCCGTGATCGCGGCAAGATTGATGCCGTGCGAGCCGAACGGCGCGAGCAGCAGCGACGCGAGGCCGGTCGTCGAAATCAGCGGAGCCGACGGCGTGGTGTAGCCGTCCGCGCGCAGCACCGCGATGCCAGGCACGTTCTGCGACGCCATCGCGACGACGAAGAGCGGAATGCCGATGCTGATGCTGGCGGCAAGCGAAAACGCCGGCATCGTGAACACCGGATGCGCAATCGCCACCTGGAAGTGGCTGAAGTCGAGTAATCCGAGTGCGCCCGCGGCGAGGGTGCCGGCAATCAGCGTCAGCGGAATCGCGTAGCGCGGCGCGATGCGTTTGCCGACCAGATAGGTCACAAACATCGTCAGCACGAGCGCGGTCTGGAACTGCGCGGCGCGAAATATCTCAATGCCGATCTCGAACAGGATGCCAGCCAGCAAGGCGGCGGCGATGCCTGCCGGAATTTTCTTCATCAGCGTGTCGAACCAGCCTGTCAGGCCGACAACCGTCAGCAGCAGCGCGCAGACGATAAACGCGCCGATCACCTCCGCGTACGGCACGTGCGGCAGCGACGAGACGAGGAGCGCCGCGCCGGGCGTCGACCACGCGATCACGATGGGCGCGCGAAACCGCAGCGAGAGACCGATCGTGCAGAGCGCCATGCCGATCGACAACGCCCAGATCCACGACGAAATCTGTGCATTCGTCAGATGCGCGGCCTGACCGGCCTGAAACATCAGCACGAGAGAACTGGTGTAGCCCGTCATCATTGCGACGAAGCCGGCGACGATAGCGGACAGCGAGGTGTCGGCGAGTGGATTGAAGCGGCCGGGCGGAATGCCGGCGGTGGCCAGTTCAGGCGATGACGAGCGGCGCATGCAAATACTTCTTGTCGTTGACGGTGGAGCGGGGAGGGCTATTTGCTCAGCATGCGCATGGCGGCCTCGAGGCCGGCGAGCGTGAGCGGGTACATGCGGTGGCCGAGCACTTCGCGAATCGCGCTGACCGACTGACGATAGGCCCACAGGCCTTCCGGTTCGGGATTGAGCCACGCATGATGCGGAAAATGGTCCGCGAGGCGGCGCAGCCACACGGCGCCCGCCTCCGCGTTGTTGTATTCGACCGAGCCGCCGGGCTGCAACACTTCATACGGGCTCATGGTTGCGTCGCCGACGAATATGAGCTTGTAGTCCGGCGTGAACTTGTGCAGCACGTCCCACGTCGGCGTGCGCTCGGCGTGACGGCGGCGATTGTTCTTCCACAGGAAGTCGTACACGCAGTTGTGGAAGTAGTAGAACTCGAGGTGCTTGAACTCGGCCTTCGCGGCGGAGAAGAGTTCTTCCGTGCGCTTGATGTGATCGTCCATCGAGCCGCCTACGTCGAGCAGCATCAGCACCTTCACATTGTTGTGGCGCTCGGGCACCATCTTCAGGTCGAGCCAGCCGGCGTTCGCGGCGGTGCTGCGGATCGTGTCGGGCAGATCGAGCTCTTCCGCCGCGCCTTCGCGCGCGAAGCGCCGCAGGCGGCGCAGCGCGACCTTGATGTTGCGCGTGCCGATTTCCACCTGGTCGTCGTAATCGCGGTAGGCGCGCGCTTCCCACACCTTGACGGCCGTGCGGTTGCCGGCCGAGTCGCCGCCGATGCGCACGCCCTCCGGGTTATAGCCGCCATTGCCGAAGGGCGAGGTGCCGCCGGTGCCGATCCACTTATTGCCGCCTTCGTGCCGCTCTTTCTGTTCGTCGAACAGTTGCTTCAAACGTTCCATGAGCTTGTCGATGCCACCCATGGCCTCGATCTGCGCTTTTTCTTCCGGCGACAGATCGCGTTGCAGCTTTTTCTTCAGCCAGTCGAGCGGCACCTCGAAGGCGAGTTCCGAGGTTTGGGCGACGCCGTTGAAATAGGCGCCGAACGCCTGGTCGAACTTGTCGAAATACTGCTCGTCCTTCACGAGCGTCATGCGCGCGAGGTAGTAGAAGTCGTCGAGCGACGGCGCGATCACCTTCGCCTTGAGCGCCTCGAGCAGCGTCAGATATTCCTTCACCGACACGGGCAGCTTCGCGGCGCGCAGCGAGTAGAAGAAGTCGATCAGCATGCTGGGTCCTCTGCGGCGCGAGCACTCAATGGGAAGTCAACGGTTGTTGCGGTTCATGAAGATGAGCCGCTCGAACAGGCTCACGTCCTGCTCGTTCTTCAACAGCGCGCCGGCAAGCGGCGGAATGATCTGCTTCTGGTCCTCCGAGCGCAGCGCTTCAGGCGGAATGTCTTCGGCGAGCAGCAGCTTGAGCCAGTCGAGCAGTTCGGACGTGGACGGCTTCTTTTTCAGCCCCGCCACGTTGCGCAATTCGAAGAAGCTCTGCATGGCGGCGGCCAGCAGTTCCTTCTTGATGCCGGGGTAATGCACCTCGACGATCTGCTGCATCGTGGCCGGGTCGGGGAACTTGATGTAATGGAAAAAGCAGCGGCGCAAAAACGCGTCGGGCAGCTCTTTCTCGTTGTTCGAGGTGATGATGACGAGCGGCCGCTGCTTTGCGCGCACGAGTTCGCGCGTTTCGTACACGTAGAACTCCATGCGGTCGAGTTCGCGCAGCAGGTCGTTCGGAAATTCGATGTCGGCCTTGTCGATTTCGTCGATCAGGAGCACGGTTTGCTCCTCCGACTCGAACGCCTGCCACAGCACGCCCTTGACGATGTAGTTGCGGATGTCCTTGACGCGCTCGTCGCCGAGCTGCGAATCGCGCAGGCGCGACACCGCGTCATATTCGTAGAGGCCCTGCTGTGCCTTGGTGGTGGACTTGATATGCCACTGCAGAAGCGGCATGCCGAGCGCCGCGGCGACTTCTTCGGCCAGCATGGTCTTCCCGGTGCCGGGCTCGCCTTTGATGAGGAGCGGGCGCTTGAGCGTCATCGCGGCGTTGACCGCGAGCTTGAGGTCGTGGGTGGCGACGTATTGCGATGAGCCTTCGAAACGCATGGCGAGGTGCTCTCTGGCGAGGGAAAAAACCCAGTATAAGTCAGAAGCCCTGTTGGCCTGAAACGGGCTCGCGTAAGGTTGCAGCCGCGTTGGCTGCGTTGCTGTCCGTCGGCTGCCGGCGCTGCTGCGCTGGTGGCGCGCCGCCCGCGCGCAGGCGGCGCGCGAGTGGCGGACATGGGGTACGCAAGCGGCGCCGCACGCGGCCGCTCGCGGCGGGCCGGCGCCCACGCCCCGCGCGGTGGACGTTCGGCGCGGCGACGCGGTACAATTAGCCCGATTTTTTTGGCCTGCGTGGCTCCCTATAAGAAAAACGGCGCGGGCCGTTGCCTTTTTGGGCGCCCGTTTCCCCTCAAGCCAGGTTACATGCTATGAACAAATTCGTCGGCAAACACGTCGTGATCGCAGCGCTGTCGGTGCTCGCGGGCTATGCGGCCAGTGCGCAGGCAGCGGATGTCGTCGGCAACGCGAAAGCGGGCCAAGGCAAGGTCGCGATGTGTATTGGCTGCCACGGCATCCCTGAATATCGCACGGCTTACCCTGAGGTGTACCGCGTGCCCATGCTGGGCGGCCAGAATCAGGCGTACCTCGAAAATGCCCTGCGCGGCTACAAGAAGGGCGACCGCCACTTCGAAACGATGCACGCCATCACCGCGTCGCTATCGGATCAGGACATCGCCGACATCGCTGCTTACTACGCAGCGCAAAATTCCTCGTCGAAGAGCAATCCCGACAAGTAACCGGCTGCGGTTATCGAACCAGTCAACGGCTACTCATTTCGCGGGACAGGAGAATTCATGAATAAGCCCCAACAGGCACTCCACACGGTGTTCAAGGCTGCATGCGCGTCGGCGGCAGTATTCGGTCTGGTTGCAGCGAGCGTCGCCCATGCGGCCGACGCCGGCAACGGCAAGGTGCTGTCCGAGAGCCACAATTGCGCGGCATGTCACGGCCCGAACCTGAACAAGCCGGTGAGCCCGGAATATCCGAAGCTCGCGGGTCAGCATTCCGACTACGTCTACTGGGCGCTGCGTCAATATCAGATGGGTAACGGCAACCCGCACATGGGCCGCAATAACGCGATCATGCAAGCCCAGGTGCAAAGCCTGTCGCAAAGCGACATGAAGGACCTGGCAGCTTATATCGAGTCGCTGAAGGGCGATCTCGTGCAGAAGAAGTAGGCGCGCCGCGTACCGTCCACATTGACCGCGCGGCTGCGCGGTTGCGCCGGCCATTGCAAACACCCCGCTTAGTGCGGGGTGTTTTGCTTTGAGGCGCGGCTTTTATGTCTGGCGCTTTTATACCTCTGGATGTCGCGCGATCCGGCTAGTCCCGCGTCGCGCGGCGCTCGATCCGTTGCAGATAGGCGTCCGTGTCCGGCGGCAGGCCCGTGCGCTGCGCTTCCCAGATGGTTTCGCCGAGGCACTCCATGATCGCGTGCTGTGCGTCGTGCGTCGAACCGAGCCGGGCGGCGAGGCGCTCGTGCGCGGCGCGGATGCCGGGCGGCTGGTCGATCGACAACTGTTCGCTGATGGCGAGGTGCATCGACAGATGCAGGAACGGATTGGTCTGCCCGCGCTCGGGCGAGTAGTCTTGCGCCTGGGCCGCCTCGGCGTCGGTCAGCTCGGCGTGATACTCGGGATGCTCGCTGATCCAGTCGGCGGCGATCGCTTCGAGCGGCGTCAGGATCTCGCCCTGGCGCTGCTTGCGCCAGGTCTCGGTGAAGAATTGACGGACTTCGTCGCGGCTGGGATTGAACATCGTGGGATCGGTGTCTTGAGTGGAGAGTGAAAGCATGCCGCGCACGCGGGCCACGGCGAGCCGCCAGGGCGATGCAGTCAACCGGCGCCGCTCGCGAGGCCCGCTGCTTCAGGCGCAGCGCACCATTTTACGCGCCGCTGCGGCGGCCCGCTGAGGGTGCTTGCGCTCAAAGATCGGGCGGCGGCGTCTTCGGCCGGAATTCGCACAGCGGCTCGATCACGCAATGCCAGCACTCGGGCCGGCGCGCCTTGCACACATAGCGGCCGTGCAGGATCAGCCAGTGATGCGCGTCCTGTTTGAACTCGGCGGGCGTGAATTTTTCGAGCGCGGCTTCGACCGCGCGGACGTCCTTGCCGGGCGCCAGTCCCGTTCGATTCGCAACCCGAAAGATATGCGTGTCGACGGCGATAGTCGGATGCCCGAACGCGGTGTTCAGAATCACGTTGGCCGTCTTGCGTCCCACGCCCGGCAGGCTTTCGAGCGCCTCGCGGTCCTCCGGCACCTCGCCGCCGTACTGGTCGAGCAGAATGCGGCAAGTGGCGATCACGTTCTTTGCCTTGTTGCGGTACAGGCCGATCGTCTTGATGTAGTTCGCGACGCCTTCCTCGCCGAGTTCGAGCACCTTCTGCGGCGTGTTCGCGACCGGGAACATCTTGCGCATCGCTTTGTTGACCGACACGTCCGTGGCCTGCGCGGACAGCAGCACGGCAATCAGCAGCTCGAAGGGCGTGGTGTACTCGAGCTCCGTGGTGGGATGCGGATTGAGACTCTGAAGCGTTTCGTAGATGGCGCGGCGTTTGTTCGCGTTCATGCTGAGCGGGCGAAGACGGTTGCGGTTAGCGCGGGTTGCGCGTGTCAGCCGGGGCCGGCGGCGTAGAAGCGTTGACGGTGTCAGTGGTGTCTGCAGCTTCGGGGCTGTCGTTGCGCGCAAGGCCCAGACGGCGGCGGCGGGCTTCGGCGGCGTCGATCTGCGCCTGCACGTCGGCGCTGACATGCTCGGTATTCAGCGGCCCCTGGCCCTTGGCTGCCAGTTCTTCCTTCTTCTTGCGCGCACGTTGGAGTGCAGCCTGAATGATCGCGCGTTTCTTCGCCTCGGCGTCGTTGGCGGCAGGCGCAGCCGGGGCGGGCGATGCCGCCGAGCTTGCCGCATTGCCGGGCTGAATATCCACAGCGGCACTGGCCGCGGCAGCGCTGCTTCGCCGCGCCGCAACACGCGCTTCGGCGGCTTCGCGCTCGCGCGCGAGACGCGCCTCGCGCCGGTTATGCCGCTCGCGCGCGGCCTCGGCCTGGGCCTCGCTCCACGCGTCCCACCCGGTCGCCTCGCCGGTGACGGGCGGCATGGAAATGCAATCGACCGGGCAGGGCGGCACGCACAGGTCGCAACCCGTGCACAGTTCGGCGACGACCGTGTGCATGTGTTTCGGTGCCCCAACTATTGCGTCGACCGGACAGGCCTGCATGCACAGCGTGCAGCCGATGCAGATCTGTTCGTCGATAACCGCCAGTGGACGCGGCCGTTCGACGCCATTGGCAGGGTTAAGCGCAATCACCGGCTTGCCGAGCACGGCCGCCAGGCGCGCGACGCCTTGCTGACCGCCCGGCGGGCACTGGTTGTAGTTGGCTTCGCCGCGTGCGACGGCCTCCGCATACGGACGACAGGCCGGATAACCGCACTTGGTGCATTGCGTCTGGGGAAGCAGATCTTCGATGCGATCTGCGAGTGTCTTGATCTGGATCACGGTCACGATGTGGGGCCAGGCGGGACTCGGCGGGCGGCCGCACAGCTTGAACTAAATAGCACATTATCGCCGATTTCCCCAATTGCCATCGGCAATCCATGTGCCATAATCGAAGCGCCTTTTTCGAAAGACCGCAGAAGGGTTTTCCCCCAACCAGCCCGTCCAGTGCTGTCGGTGCAAGGCCCGAGGAGAGGCCGGCGGTGCGATCCGGATAACGCGGCTCACGAAGACCATGCCACCATGAATCAGCCGAAAATCAAAAGAGATCCTGAAGGCACCCGGCGTCGCATTCTGCTTGCGGCCGCCGAAGAGTTTGCAAATGGTGGGCTATTCGGCGCGCGCGTCGATCAGATCGCCCGCCGCGCGGAGACGAATGAACGCATGCTCTACTACTACTTCGGTAGTAAGGAGCAGCTATTCACGGCGGTACTTGAGCACGCGTTCAGCGCGCTCAACGAAGCGGAGCGCACGCTCGAGCTGAACGGCATTGCACCCGTGGAAGCCGTCACGCGCCTTGCGCATTTCGTGTGGGACTACTACCGCGATCATCCCGAGCTGCTGCGTCTCGTCAACAACGAGAATCTGCACGAGGCGCGTTATATGCAGAAGTCGACGCGCATCCGCGAAATGATTTCGCCGATCGTCGCCACGCTCGGCGGCATTCTCGAGCGAGGCCAGCGCGCCGGTCTGTTCCGTACCAATGTCGATCCACTGCGTCTATACGTGACGCTTTCGGGCATGGGCTACTACATCGTGTCCAACCGCTACACGCTCGAAGCCACGCTCGGCCGCGATTTCAGCAGTCCGGCCGAACGCAGCGAAGTGATCCAGATGAACACGGAGCTGCTGCTCGCGTATCTGTTGCGAAAGTAGCAGGAACGCCGGTGCCGGCTTCGCGCAGGTGAGCGCACTGCCTGGCAGCGAGGCGTTGCCGCTCGCCCTCCAGGCGCTCGACCTGTGTGCGCGACGTAGAGGCGTCCGACGTGAAAAAACGGCCTCCGTATGGAGGCCGTTTTGTTGTTATCGGCTGCTTCGGCTTGTGGGTTGCGCGTGAGGTTGCGGGTGAGGAGCGCGCGGCTCGCACGCGAACCGGCCGCTCATACCTCGGCCTTTTCCTTCACCGCCCTGGTCGCCTTGTTGTGTTCGAGGATGAAGTCACGCAACTGCGGATAGATGATCGTGCGCCAGCGGCGGCCCGAAAAAATGCCGTAGTGGCCGCACTTTTCCGCAGTGAAGTGACGTTTGTTCTTCTCCGGAATGCCCGTGCACAGTTCGTGTGCGGCATAGGTCTGGCCGTCGCCGGAAATATCGTCCAGCTCGCCTTCGATCGTGAAGAGCGCCGTTCGGGTAATGTCCTGCGGCCGCACGCGTTCGCCGGCCACATCCCACGTGCCTTCCGCCAAACTGAACTCCTGGAATACGACGCGGATCGTGTCGAGGTAGTAATCGGCGTCCATGTCGAGCACCGCGTTGTACTCGTCGTAGAAGCGGCGATGCGCTTCCGCGTCGTCTTCGTCGCCGCGCAGCAGGCTTTGATAGAAGTCCCAGTGCGACGCTGCGTGACGCTCCGGATTCATCGCGACGAAACCGGTGTGCTGCAGGAAGCCCGGATAGACCTTGCGGCCCACGCCCGGATAGTTCGGCGGCACCGTGAAGATCACGTTGTTCTCGAACCACTCGTAGGAGTGCTGCGTGGCAAGCGAATTCACCGACGTTGGGCTCTTGCGTGCGTCGATGGGGCCGCCCATCATCGTCATGGTGCGCGGCGTGTCTTCGCCGCGGCTCGCCAGCAGCGAAATGGCCGCGAGCACCGGCACGGTCGGCTGGCAGACCGAGATCACGTGCAGATTCTTTGCACCAATATGGCGGATGAATTCCTGAATGTACGCAACGTAGTCGTCCAGATGAAACTCGCCGTCTTCGAGCGGCACCATGCGCGCGTCGATCCAGTCGGTCAGGTAGACCTTGTGGTCCTGCAACAACGTGCGCACTGTGTCACGCAGCAGCGTGGCATGGTGGCCCGACAACGGCGCGCACACCAGCACGACCGGCTCGTCTTTCAGCTGGCTTACGGCCTCGCTGTCGTCCGCGAAACGCTTGAAGCGCAGCAGGCGGCAAAACGGCTTTTCGATAATCGTTTGCTCGATGATCGGAATGTTGTGGCCGTCCTTGACGATCTGATGCAGGTTGAACTCCGGCTTCTCATAGTCCTTGCCGAGCCGGTAGAGCAGTTCGTAACCGGCCGAAAGGCGTGTGGCGCCGGGCACATAGGCCAACGGGCTCGCGGGATTCGCGAACGATTTGGACGCGGCCTGAGCCCAGGCGGTAAGCGGGCTCAGCATAGCCCGCTGGAATTCGTGCAGTTGATAGAGCATGGGTGCTCCGTTTTAAGCGGTTCGCATGGGGCTTCGCAAACACGCGTGTGGCGTTGCGGCAGGCCATATTGGTTGTTGGCACATTGTTATCGGCCGACAGACGGTTCGATCATATAGAAACAAGTGGAATTGTGCAATGCAGCAATTGTGCGATGTCGATCCGTAAAAGTGTCATGGAATCATGCTACTGGCGATGCTGCCGTGCCGCTATCCGGGCTTGCCGCAGCCTTAAGTTCAGCATGATCCGTGCCGTTATGGGAAGGCTGCCCCGTCGCCCGCGCCATCGCCTGCTCGTGCTTCATCAGGTTGAGGCCCGTGTTGACGAGCGCCACGTGCGAGAACGCCTGCGGGAAATTGCCGACGAGGCGCTTATGCGCCGGGTCGTATTCCTCCGCGAGGAGCCCCACGTCGTTGCAGAGGCCGAGCAGCCGCTCGTACATGGCGATAGCCTCGTCGAGGCGGCCCTGCAACGCCAGGTTATCCACCATCCAGAACGAACAAGCGAGAAACGTGCCTTCCCCGGGCGGCAGGCCGTCGTCGAATTCGGTGGTGCGGTAGCGCATCACAAAGCCGTCGTGCATCAAGTCCCGCTCGATCGCCTCCACGGTGCCCTTGACGCGCGGATCGTGCGGCGGCAGGAAGCCGACGAGCGGCAGCAGCAGCACGCTGGCGTCGAGCTGGTCGCTGCCGTAGGCCTGAGAAAACGCACGACGCGAAGGATTCCACGCCTTCTCGCAGACTTCCGCGTGGATCTGCGCGCGGATGGCGCGCCATTCGTCGAGCGGCCCTTCCAGATTGAACATTTCCGCCGATGCCAGCGCGCGGTCGAACGCGACCCACGCCATGACCTTCGAGAAAGTGAAATGCTGCCGGCCGCCGCGCGTTTCCCAGATGCCTTCGTCGGGTTGCTGCCAGATGGTAGCGAGGTGGCGCAGCAACTCGCGTTGCACGTTCCACGCCGTGTCGTCCGCCTGCAGGCCGCCCACCCGCGCGAGATGCAGCGCGTTCATCACTTCGCCGTAGACGTCCAGCTGGCGCTGGCCGACCGCATTGTTGCCGATGCGCACCGGCTTTGCGCCGCAATAGCCCGGCAGCCAGTCCACCTCGGACTCGGGCAGGCGCCGCTCGCCGGCGAGCCCATACATGATCTGCAACTGGTCGGGCGCGCCCGCCATCACGCGGCCGAGCCAGCTGCGCCAGGCGCGCGCCTCGTCGTAGTAACCGCCGCGCATCAGCGCGAGGAGCGTGATGGTGGCGTCGCGCAGCCAGCAGTAGCGGTAGTCCCAGTTGCGCGTGCCGCCCAGCTGTTCCGGCAGCGACGTGGTGGGCGCGGCGACGATGCCGCCCGTCGGCTCATACGCGAGCGCCCGCAGCGTGATCAGAGAGCGGCGGATCGGCTCCGCCCATCTTCCTTCGATGGTGCCGCGCGCTGTCCATTCGAGCCAGTGATTCTCCGTGCGCGCGAGCGCCGTGTGCGGATCGCGCGCGGGCGGCAGCCGCAGATGCGAGGCCGCGTAAGCAAGCGAAAAGGGCACGCGCTCGCCTTCGCTGACAGTGAATTCGGCGACCGTTTTCATGTTCTCGCCGCGCAGTTCCACAGGGGTGCGCAGCACGGCGTTATCCGGACCGACGATCGCGCGGATGCCGCTCTCGTGTTTCAGCCGGTCCACCCAGGGAATGGAAAAGCCGTAATCGAAGCGCAGCACCAGCTCCATTTTCATGCGCACGGTGCCGCGCTTGCCGAGCACAATGCGCACCATTTCCGACCAGCCGTTGCCCGGCGGCATGAAGTCGACGAGCGTGACGGCGCCGTCCGCCGTCTCGAAGTCCGTTTCAAGGATCAGCGTTTCGCCGCGATAACGGCGCGTGATTCTGGCGGGCGTGTCCGTGTCGGGGCAGATCAGCCAGCGGCCGTGCTCCGGCGTGCCGAGCAGCGCGGCAAAGCAGGCGCCGGAGTCGAAGCGCGGCCAGCAGAGCCAGTCGACGGAACCTTCGCGGGAGACGAGCGCGGCCGTGTGGCCGTCGCCGATGAGCGCATAGTCTTCGATGAGTGCGGGCATGGCCGTGCGTATCAATACCTGAAGGACATTTCGGTAGCGGGCTCGGCGAAATCCGCCAGGCCCCATTGGTTGTTCTGTCGGGACTCGCGCGATGCCGTTTGGTTCACCACCACACAATGCGGCAAAACGCGGGTTGTAATTGTCAAATTGGTGCCTACAATCAGTAATCCAGCCGACGCCTAAAACTTCCGGGTTTGCGAACCCGGCTCGCTCATCGCGCATGCACACGCCGTTTGGAGGACGAAAGCCATGCTGAATCCGTCAAAATCCGACTGCATCACGATTCTCTCCGCCGCGAGCGAACTCGCGGACGACTCCATGCTTCCGCTCGATCATGGGCGCCTCGGTCTCACGCTCAACGGCATGCAGGCGGCCGCGAGCTTTCTGATCGAACGCGCATGCTTCCGGCGCTATCAGGAAGGTGACGGCCATTATGCCGTCGGTGCGCTCTCGTTGCAGGGGCGTTGGCGCCTGGAACAGCTTTCGAACGGCTGACCCCGGCGCTTGCCGCAAGGGCGTGCGTGTCCGGGGCCGAGCCCGGATGCGATGTGCCGTCCGAACCTATGGTATCTCTCGCGAACGCGCAGCAATGACCGGCACGCTTGTGCCGGCGAGCATCTGCGTGCGAGTTCTTTCGTCCATCCCTTCTTCACTGCCGGCGCACTTCGCGCGCCGCGGCGCACCTGCGGCAAGCTGATCCGCAGCATTCACGCCTCGTTACCGACGACCCAACGCCGACCCAACGCCGACGGCAGCCGGGCCGTCCCGCGCCCGGCCGCCGTCGTCAGAAGTGCGACGAGCCCATGCCGAAAATGCCGATGATCCCGATGATGATCAGATAAAGCGCGACGATGTAATTCAACAGCCGCGGCATGACGAGAATCAGAATGCCGGCAATCAACGAAACCAGCGGACCCAGGCTGAGTGTGATGTTCATGAAGACTCCGTAGTGTGGTGAGACGCGGTGAGAAAAGTGCAGGCAGGGCTGCTTATTGCTATCAAGGTTGCTACCAGGGCAACTGCCATGCCGCCGGCCGGCTGTCGCGCGACCGGCTCGCTGCCGCAGCACCGCCTGCTTCACTGCATGATCCGTTGCAACGCTTTTATACTTGCCCGACAAGAACAACGCTCGAGCGCCGCGCGGCAGACCAGAGGCACGATTACAACCGCTTTACGCCATTTATCCCTGTAGAGGAGGTCGTATGCTTCGTCGTCACCGGGCCGCTGTGCATGCCGCGCGAGGTTTTAACCGGTCTTCTTCGTATTTCGACGCTGATTCCATTTCACGGCGTGCGCGCATGGTCATTCGCATGCACGCCGCCCGCTCGATCATAAAAGGTTTCGCGCTCATGGTCTCGATTGTCGCTTCGCCCGCGTTTGCGCAAGATGCCGGTGCCGTTCCCGCCGACGGCGTCTACGACATGCTGGTCGGCACGTATACCGGCGGCAAGAGCGAAGGCTTGTACGTCTATCGCTTCGACACGAAGACGGGCGACGCCACGCGCGTGTCGGTCGCGCAGACGGTGAACCCGTCGTACCTGGTGGTGAGCCGCGACCGCCGCTTCGTCTACGCGGTCAACGAGTTGCCCGGCGACAACGGGCCGGCCAGCCAGCGCGGCGGCGTCAGCGCATTCCGCTTCGATGCCGCGAGCGGCCAGTTGAGCTTCCTCAACAAGGTTTCCGCCGACGGCAACGACCCGTGCTACCTGAGCCTTTCGCCGGACGGCAAATATCTGCTCGTCGCGAATTATTCGGTGGCGGCCGATCCCGGCGGCAGCTTCGCCGTGCTTCCCGTGCAGGGCGACGGCCAGTTGGGCGCGTCGGTGCTGACCGTGCATCACGAGGGCGGCGGCCCGGTGAAAGAGCGTCAGGACAATTCGCACGTGCACTCCACCGTGTTTTCACCGGACGGGCACTATCTCTTCGCGCAGGATCTCGGGGCCGACAAGCTGTACTCGTACCGCTATACGCCAGACGGCAGCCGCGGCCTGTTCGGCCCGACCGACTGGCGCTACACCCAGGAGAAGCCGGGCACGGGCCCGCGGCACCTCGTGTTCGGCGCCGACGGCAAACACGCCTATCTCACGAGCGAACTCGCCGCAACCGTCAGCACGTTTGACTACGCCGACGGCAAGCTCACGCAGGTCCAGACCATTTCGCTGACCGAGCCCGGCTTCAAGGGCAAGGTGGGCGCGGCGGCGATTCATCTGTCGCCGGACGGGCGGTTTCTCTACGCCACGAATCGCGGCGACGCGAACGAGATCGTGATCTTTTCCGTCGATCCCGCCAATGGGCATCTCCGGAAGATCGGGCATCAATCGAGTCTCGGCAAAGCGCCGCGCGAGTTTGCGATCGATCCGACCGGCAAGTGGCTGATCGTCGGCAATCAGAACAGCGATTCGGTGTATGTGTTCAGGCGCAACGAGCAGAGCGGTCTGCTCGAAGCGAATCCGAAGCGCATCGAGATCGGCTCGCCAGTGGACTTCAAGCTGGTGTCGCCGTCGTAAGCGAGGGTTGCGCTTGCCGAATGAAAAAGGGGCCGCGTTTTGCGGCCCGTTTTTCGTGGTTGCGTGGTTGCGTGGCTGGCGAAGCTGGTGGGGTCGGCTCGCGTGGCTGGCGTGGTGAGTGAGGCTGTTGCGCTTCGCCTGCCTCGCGTGCTGAATGCGACGAGTGCTGCGCCGGCACGCGAGTCGACCTGAACGCGCGTCGAGCCGCATGTCGAGCCTGCCCGCAGACTATTCCGCAGGCCCAGGCGCCAGCACCTCGCGGCTGCCGTTAATCCCCATTGCCGACACGAGCCCCGCCGTCTCCATCTGCTCGACGAGACGCGCCGCGCGGTTATAGCCGATGCGCAACTGCCGCTGCACCGACGAGATCGACGCGCGCCGCGTGCGCACCACAAACGCCACGGCTTCGTCGTAAAGCGGATCGGCTTCGGCATCGGGCGAGTCGCCGAACAGATCCTGCGCGGCGCTGCCCTCGGCGGCCGGACCGTCGAGGATGCCTTCCTCGTATTGCGGTTCGCCGAACTGCTTCAGATACTCGACGATCGCGTGCACTTCCTCGTCCGCGACGAACGCGCCGTGCACGCGCTGCGGGTAGCCCGTGCCGGGCGGCAGGAACAGCATGTCGCCCTGGCCGAGCAGCGACTCGGCGCCCATCTGGTCGAGAATCGTGCGCGAGTCGATTTTCGACGATACCTGGAAGGCGACGCGCGTCGGAATATTGGCCTTGATGAGCCCGGTGATCACGTCCACCGAGGGCCGCTGCGTCGCCAGAATCAGGTGAATGCCGGCCGCGCGCGCCTTCTGCGCGAGCCGCGCGATCAGTTCCTCGATCTTCTTGCCGGCCACCATCATCAGGTCGGCCAGTTCGTCGATCACGACGACGATGAGCGGCAGTGGCGCGAGCGGCTCGGGCGCTTCCGGCGTCAGAGAAAACGGATTGCCCAGCTTCTTGCCTTTCGCTTCCGTATCCCGAATTTTCTGATTGAAGCCTGCGAGATTGCGCACGCCGACGGCGGACATCAGCCGATAGCGCTTTTCCATTTCGCCGACGCACCAGTTGAGCGCATTCGCGGCGAGCTTCATGTCCGTGACGACGGGCGCAAGCAGGTGCGGAATGCCCTCGTAGACCGACAGCTCGAGCATTTTCGGGTCGATCATGATGAGGCGCACTTCCTCGGGCGTCGCCTTGAAGAGCAGCGAGCAGATCATCGCATTGATCGCCACCGACTTGCCCGAACCGGTCGTGCCCGCGACCAGCATATGCGGCGCCTTGGCGAGGTCGGCGACAACCGGATGACCGGTGATGTCCTTGCCCATCGCCAGGGTCAATTGCGAATGCGAGTTCTGATAGACGCTCGCCTCCAGAATTTCGGAGAGGCGAATGGTCTGGCGCTTCGCGTTCGGCAATTCGAGACCCATGCAGGTCTTGCCGGGAATCGTTTCGACGACGCGGATCGACGTAAGGCCGAGGCCGCGCGACAGATCCTTCATCAGGCCGACGATCTGGCTGCCGCGCACGCCCAGCGCCGGTTCCACTTCGAAGCGGGTGATGACCGGACCGGCCGACGCGCCGACCACCGTCACCGGAACCTTGAACTCCTGCAGCCGCTGTTCGATCAGGAGGCCGGTTTCGATCAGCTTTTCCTCGGAGACCGGCTCGACATGGGTGTCCGCGGGGGCGAGCAGATCGAGCGTGGGCAGTTCCACCATGGAAGCCGCCGGCGCATGAAACTCGAAGCCGTTGGTCGGGCCGTGACCGCGCAGCGGCGCGCGCTGCGCGGCGGGTTCGGGCGCTGGGTCGGATTGGGGCTCGGGATTCGATGGTGCGCAAGCCTCAGCCGGCGAGACTGGAAGCGCTGCGGGTGCAACCGGGGGCGGTTGGACGGGGGAAACCGTCGGCGCAGCAGGGAAGTCGGCTTGCTCGCGCGGTTCGGCATGGCCCGGCGCGTGCGCTTGCGGCCCGAGACCCGGGAAACGGACCACGTTCGATGACGCCGGCGGCGTGGCGCCTCGCGTCGGCGCGGCCGCGAGACCGGCCGCCGCGGGGCCGTCGCTGTCGGCGGACGGCGCTTCGGCATCCGCGAGGGCAGGCAGCAGCGGCGGCTTGCTATTGGCCGGCAATGACGACGCGGCTGCGCTTGCGGCCGCAGTTGTGTTGGCGCCGGCGGCGTGGGACATCGGCGGGTCGTTATCCGATGCTGTGAACTGCCGCTCGTCCACGGGCGGCGCGGCTGATATTTCGGCTTGCGGATCGCGGCGCAAAATGCCATCGGGGGCAGCGCTTGCGACATCGCGCTCGTCTTCTTGCGGCTCTTCCGACCATGCAGCCCCATCTTCTTCCCACGGCCGTGTCTGCGACGGCGCGTCCGTTTGCTCAAACCGGCTCGCGAAGATTCCGAACGGGGTGCGAGCCAATGTCGGTGGGGCGCCGTGCACCGTTGCACTGGCCGGCGATGTGACCGTCGGTGCGGGCACCGACGCGGGCTCGGACGCACCGGCTGCGGTCGCTTCCGTGGTGTCGGTCACCGTTTGTGCAGCGGGCGCAATCATGACCGGTGCTGCGGGAGTCGGCGCGCCGGGGGTCGCATGAGTTGCAGCTGTATCCGTCAACGCGCCGGTCGGCGGTTGAATCAGGGGCGGCTCCATCGGCCATTGGGCAACGGGTTCCGCACGGCTTGCCGCTGACGGCTGTGGCTCGCTCACCAACGCCGTGTGATCTGGTGTTTCGACAGCCGTTTGCGGCGACGTTCCGCCCGGCGCTGAAGGCGCAGATTCAACAGTCGGCGCAACCGGAGCGTAAGCGGCATCATGGCCCACGGCTTGATGCTTCGCCGTTCCGTCAGCCGCCGCATTCATGTCTGGCGACGGCGCCGCGACCGCGCCGCCTGGCCAGGCCATCTCGCTGGCAACGCCGGCCGCGTCCGATGGCGCCACGCTCACGCCCGCGATCTTCCCGCCTTCCGCGCTGGTGCTGCGCGCGAGGCTGACACCGGCGATATCCGTCCAACGCGCAGCGTTTTCCGCAATGCTGCGCAGCGTTTCCTGCACGCTGGCAGGCGGCGTGACTTTCTCCGCGGCGGCCATAGGCCGCGTATAACTTGGCGCCGGCGAGGACGGACGACGGGCGCCCGAGGTCATCGCGGTCGCGTCGTTTGCACCCGAAGCAGACGGCAAGCCCTGTGCGGACGATGCCGCGCGATTGAAGGGCATCGCAGCACGGTTGGCTGCAGGACGTCCATGAACGGCCGCGCCCGCGGGCATCGTGCCAGTCGCCGCGCCGGCGCCGCTTCCTGACGCGGCATGAGCCGCTTTAGCGCCCGTTCCCACAGCACCGGCAGCGACTCCCGCAGCGCTCAGAGCAATGCCCGCCGATCCACCGTGGCCTCGCTCACGAGTCGCGCGGCCGACAGCGGGCAAGCCGGCTCCGCCAGCACCGGCTTTCGCTGACGCCCGCGCGGGGGACACGCCCGTCCGCGGATTCGTCTCGCGCAGCCATCCCGCCGGTGCGACGGGCTCGGCCGGCGCCCATGTCGATTTGCCGGCGGCGGACCCATGCATAGGGGGAGGCGGCGGTGTCTGCCGCACGGGCGTCGCGCTACCCGTGCGCAAAACCGGCTCGACCTGCGAAGGCCGGGCGCGCGTCGCACCCCGCCCGGCGTGCCAGCCTTGCGCCGCCGCCCGGGTTGCGGTATCGCGGGCCGCCGCATCGCGGGGCGCCGTATCGCGGGCCGCCGTCTCGTGGCCGGCAGCCGCTGCCGCCGCGCCGCCGAAACCCGCACTCAGCCCAGCGCCGTGATTGGCGCCCGCACCAGCACCACCCGCAGCGCGTCCTTTGACAGGCGGCCGCCAGACAGTCGGCCGCGCATAGCGACCCTTGCGTTTGGGCGCCATCGTGTTGATCGGGCCGGACATGCGCGGCGGCGCGCCGTCATCGACGCTGCGATGGCGGCGTGCCTCGTCGTCGCGTTTGGCCAGACCGCGCGAAGCCAGTCCGAGACCGAACGCGCCGTCGGCCCACAGCAGAAATTCGCGCCAGCGAAAGCCGATCAGCCACGGCAGGCTGACGACGAAGAGCGCGAGCGCCGCGAGCGGCGTGCCGATAGGGCCGAGCAGATGGCCGAGCGCCGCCGCGAGCGCGTGGCCGATTGCGTTGCCGCCGCCGGCCGCGCCGGTCAGCGACGCCTCGAGCGTGCAGCTTGCCAGCATCGCGCAGACGAAGCCGAGCCACAGCCGGATGGTGCCCGGACCGCGCAAACCGGCGCCGCCCGGCAGCATCGACTTGATGAGCCGCCAGAGGAGAGGAATGAACCAGACGGCCGACCCGCCGAACCAGCCGAAAACTACCGTGTGCATACTAGACATCGACGAATGACGGATTGGCGAAAACGCAATCCGTCGAGTTTAAACCGGCGAAGCCAAAGGCTTCGAAGGCGGGCGCAAGTATGCCTGCGACCTCGTGCAAAGCGTGCCGGCGCGCCGGACCATCCGTGTGCCGTTGCGCCTCGCCGCTTGTTTGCGACTCATTCACCACTCATGACCGCTCTTTGACAACCGTTTGACCGCTCACTTGCCACTGTCGCCGCTGCGCTCGAACACGAGCGTATCGCCGTTGTCGAGCACGAGCTGCATCTGCTGCGGCGCGCGCATCTGCACGCCGGTGCGTTCGATATGCGTGAGCGCATTCAGATAGGCGCTCTCGATCTGTCCGCCCGCCGTCGCGCAGGCCATGCGCGTGCCGCCCAGTGTGCCGAAGGAGAGCTTGCCGTCCTTCAGCGCGTACGAGCCCATGTAGCGGTTGCAGCCGGAAAAACCGCTCGCGTGACGCTGGCCGCCGGCCGTCGACAGCGTGAGCGTGATCGGCGCGCCGAGGTTCGCGAACGGAACCGTGCGCACCTTGCCGTCCGCCTGTTTCCATGCGGTGAGCGTCCAGCTGGTGTCGTCGAGCAATTGGGTGGCGGCCGGGTTGAACGGGTCGGGCGCGGGTGCTTCCGAGTCCGGATGTTTCGGCATCGCGCAGGCGCCGACGAGCACCGCGACGCCGAGCGCGGCGAGGGCCGTGCGCGCGTGGGGGGCGAGGCGCGCAAGACGTCGCGTGGACAAGCGTGGTTGCATGGCGTCGTTCCTCTTCAAACTGGCAAAGGCGTAAGGGTAACGCACTCGGCACCCCGCGCGCGAGCCGCGGCGAGGGGCACGCATGTTAACATCGTGCTCTATCCAATCCCACCCTCATCCGACTTTTATCTGGAGACCCCATGCAGATCGGCCAACGGATCGGCACGCCCCTTTCTGAATCCGCCACGCGCGTCATGCTGCTCGGCGCGGGCGAACTCGGCAAGGAAGTGATCATCGCGCTGCAGCGGCTGGGCGTCGAAGTGATCGCCGTCGACCGTTATCCGAATGCGCCGGGGCACCAGGTCGCGCATCGCTCGCATGTGATCGACATGACCGACCGCGCCGCGCTGCGCGCGCTCGTCGAACAGGAACGTCCGCATCTGATCGTTCCGGAAATCGAGGCCATTGCCACGGACGCGCTGGCCGCAATAGAAAGCGACGGCATCGCCGAAGTGATCCCGACCGCGCGCGCCACGCAGCTCACCATGAACCGCGAGGGCATCCGCCGCCTCGCCGCCGAGGAGCTGGGTTTGCCGACTTCGCCGTACGCATTCGCCGATTCGCTCGACGAACTGCGCGCCGGCATCGCCCAAGTCGGCTACCCGTGCGTGGTGAAGCCGGTCATGTCGTCCTCGGGCAAGGGGCAGTCGGTGCTGCGCAGCGAGGCCGACGTCGAGCCGGCCTGGCAATACGCCATGGCGGGCGGCCGCGTGAATCATGGCCGCGTGATCGTCGAGGGTTTTATCGACTTCGAATACGAGATCACGCAGTTGACAGTGCGCGCGGTCGCGCCGTCGACCGGCGAGGTCGCCACGTACTTCTGCGATCCGATCGGCCACGTGCAGGTGGCGGGCGACTACGTCGAGTCGTGGCAGCCGCAGCCGATGAGCCCGCTCGCGCTCGAACGCTCACGCGAAGTCGCCCACAAGGTGACGGCCGCGCTCGGCGGGCGGGGGCTCTTCGGCGTGGAACTTTTCGTGCGCGGCGATGACGTATGGTTCTCGGAAGTGAGCCCGCGTCCGCACGACACGGGTCTCGTCACGCTGTGCTCGCAGCGCTTTTCGGAATTCGAACTGCACGCGCGCGCGATTCTCGGCTTGCCGGTGGATACGTCGCTGCGGGCGCCTGGTGCGTCGGCCGTGATTTACGGCGGGCTCGAAGAGACCGGCATTGCGTTCGAAGGCGTTGCCGCGGCGCTCGCCGTGCCGAATGCGGATCTGCGGCTTTTCGGCAAGCCGGAGAGCTTCGTCAAGCGGCGCATGGGCGTAGCGCTCGCCACCGGCGCGAATATCGACGAAGCGCGCTCGCGCGCGAAAGAGGCCGCGGCGGCGGTGCGTCCCGTGTCGGGGAAATCGGCGTCGTGATGTGGGTGGCGTTTGCCGGCGAGGCGCGCAGTCGGAATGATTCGAGCCCGTCGAACAGACCGCGGGCTCATTGAAGTCGAGGTAGGTATGGTGCAGGAATCGCGTAACGAAGCGCGGCGCAGTGCAAGGTGGCGCGCCGCGGCCGGCCCGCTGCGCACGCTTCGCGCGCTCGGCCTCATGTTCGCGCTCGGTGCGGGATTGACCGGCTGCGGGCTCGCGGCCGCGCCATGCCGCATTGCGTCGGCGGGCCTGAAGATCGTGCCGGTGGTCGGGCACGTGGCCGCCGCGCCGACCGATGCCTGTGCCGACGTCATCGACCCTTGATCCGCCACGAGCGAGGCATTCCATGAAGAAATGGCTGCTTGCAGCGAGCCTCGCGGCGATCTGCGGCGGGGCGTTCGCCGCGCCCTTGCATCTCGACGACGTCCAGACCAAGAATCGCCAAATACGCAAGTACACCTGCGCGACCGGCAGAATTCTGCATGTCACTTACTGGAACACGGCCAACGGCCAGAGCTTCGCGCTCGTGCCGGTGAAGGGTAAGCAACTGCTGTTCGTCAATACGATCGCGGCGTCCGGCGCGAAATATCAGGCCGGCAGCTATACGTGGTGGACCAAGGGCCCGCGCGCCGATCTCTACGACGCCACCGCCGGCGAGAATGCGCCGCCGATGCTGTCCGACTGCATCACGCTCAATCGCTGAGTGCCGCGCGGCGGCTTCCTGACTGCCGCGAGTTTCCTCTCCCGCCGCGCGGTAGGGTCAAGCTGCGCGCATCATTTCCCCCCGAGTAGTAAGCTGTCCGCAGTGGCTTAAGGCCAGCCGCCGCGAGCGTCGCCTGCCGCTACTGCCGTCTTTGCTGTCGTTGCTGTGTCCCTGCTGGTTCTGTCGTCCGTTTCGGCTCACCGCACGGCAAGGCTGTGCGCCCGCGTCCGTCCCATCAAGCGAGACCCTCCATGAAAGCATCCGACCTGTTCGTCAAATCGCTGGAAGCCGAAGGTGTCGAGTATGTGTTCGGCATCCCCGGTGAAGAAAATCTCGATCTGCTCGAATCGCTGCGCCGCTCGAAAATCCGCCTGATCCTGACGCGTCACGAACAGGCGGCGGGCTTCATGGCCGCGACCTACGGACGCCTGACGGGCCGCACGGGCGTGTGTCTCGCGACGCTCGGCCCGGGCGCCACCAACTTCGTGACGGCCGCCGCCTACGCGCAGCTGGGCGGCATGCCGATGCTGATGGTGACCGGCCAGAAGCCGATCAAGTCGAGCAAGCAGGGCCATTTCCAGATCGTCGACGTGGTGAGGATGATGGAACCGCTCACCAAGTACACGCGCCAGATCGTGTCGATCGCGAATATCCCGGCAGCCGTGCGCGAGGCCGTGCGGCAGGCGGAAGAAGAACGCCCCGGCGCCACGCATCTGGAGCTGCCCGAGGACGTCGCGCACGAGGAAGGCGACGGCAAGCCGATTCCGAAGAGCTACAGCCGCCGCCCGATCGCGGAGGAAAAGGCGGTGGCGCGCGCCGTGGAGGCGATCACGCGCGCGAAGCATCCGCTCCTCATGATCGGCGCGGGCGGCAATCGCAAGACCACGACGAAGATGCTGCGCGAGTTCGTCGACCAGATCGGCATTCCCTTTTTCACCACGCAGATGGGCAAGGGCGTGATCGACGAATCGCATCCCATGTGGCTCGGCAACGCGACTTTGTCCGACGGCGACTTCGTGCACCGCGCGATCGATCACGCCGACTGCATCATCAATGTCGGGCACGACGTCATCGAAAAGCCGCCGTTTTTCATGCGCAGCGGCGACGCCGAGAAGACGGTGATTCATGTGAACTTCCTCGGCGCGGAGGTCGACACGGTTTATTTCCCGCAGATCGAAGTGGTCGGCGACATTGCCAACGCGGTCTGGCAACTGAAGGAAAGTCTGAAGGAGCGCCAGGAGCATTGGGACTTCGCGCGTTTCAAGGAGATCAAGGAGCATTTCGAAGCGCACCTCGTAAAAGGCCAGCACGACGACCGCTTTCCGATGTATCCCGTGCGCCTTGTCAACGACGTGTACGAGACCACGCCCGCGGACGGCATCGTGTGTCTGGACAACGGCATGTACAAGATCTGGTTCGCCCGCTACTACCGCGCGCACGAGCCGAATTCGCTGCTGCTCGACAACGCGCTGGCTTCGATGGGCGCCGGTTTGCCGTCAGCGATCGCCACCAAGATCGTGCACCCGGACCGCAAGGTCATGGCCGTGTGCGGCGACGGCGGCTTCATGATGAACTCGCAGGAACTCGAAACGGCGGTGCGCCTGAAGCTCGATCTCGTGATCCTGATCTTGCGCGACGACGCGTTCGGCATGATCCGCTGGAAGCAGGAGAACATGAACTTCCCCGACTACGGCATGACGCTCGCGAACCCGGATTTCGTCGCGTATGCGCAAAGCTACGGCGCGAAGGGGCATCGGATCGGCTCGGCGGCGGAATTTGCGCCGCTCGTGCGCGAATGTTTTGCGACGCCCGGCGTGCACGTGATCGACGTGCCCATCGACTATTCGGATAACGAGCGCGTGCTGAATCGCGAGATCAAGCGGCTCTCCGCGCAATTGTGAGCGGCGTGTGAGCGGCGTGGGCTCGCGTGCGGGCCGGCTGCTGCTGTCATCTATCGGAAGGAGAACGCGTCATGCTGAACCAGACCTACCCGTACTACCTGGCGAACGAAGCGGTGGCTGCAAACACGGATCTCGAAGTCACCGACAAATTCAGCGGCGAAGTGGCGACGCGCGTCGCGATGGCCGACGCGGCCGCCATCGACAAGGCGATTGGCTTCGCGGTGGACGCGCTGCCCGCACTGCGCGCGTTTCCGCCGTTCAAGCGCCAGGCGGTGCTCGAACATTGCGTGAAGCGCTTTCGCGAACGTTACGACGAACTGGCGCTCGCGCTGTGCATCGAGGCGGGCAAGCCGATCAACGACTCGAAGGGCGAAGTCACGCGGCTGATCGACACGTTCAAGGTGGCGGCGGAGGAGGCGGTGCGCATCGACGGCGAGATTGTGAATCTGGAAATTTCGCCGCGCGCGAAGGGCTACCACGGCTATGTGAAGCGCGTGCCGATCGGGCCGTGCTCGTTCATCTCGCCGTTCAATTTTCCGCTGAACCTGACCGCGCACAAGGTCGCGCCGGCGATCGCGGCGGGCGTGCCCTTCGTGCTCAAGCCGGCGAGCCGCACGCCGGTCGGGGCGCTGATCATGGGCGAGATTCTGGCGGAAACCGATCTGCCGAAGGGCGCGTTCTCCATTCTGCCCGCGCATCGCGACGGCGCGGACCTCTTCACCACCGACGAGCGCTTCAAGCTGCTGTCGTTCACGGGCTCGCCGGCAGTGGGCTGGGAGCTGAAGAAGAAGGCCGGCAAGAAGAAGGTGATTCTCGAACTCGGCGGCAACGCGGCGGCCATCGTCGACGGCGATCAGGGCGGCAAGCTCGACTACGTGGTCGACCGCCTCGCGTTCGGCGCGTTCTATCAGTCGGGGCAAAGCTGTATCGGCGTGCAGCGCATTCTCGTGCACGCCAGTCTCTACGATGCGCTGCGCGAGAAACTGATCGCCAAAACGAAGTCGCTCGTGATGGGCGATCCGAAGGACGAAAAAACGTTCGTCGGGCCCATGATCTCGGAATCGGAGTCGAAACGCCTCGCCGGCTGGATGGAGAGCGCCGTGCAGGCGGGCGCGCAGATTATCGCGGGCGGCAAGGTGGAGGGCGCGATGTTCGAGGCCACGCTGCTCGAAGGCGTGAAGCGCGACACGGACCTGTATCGCAAGGAAGCCTTCGGCCCGGTCGCCATACTGGAACGTTTCGCCGATTTCGACGAGGCGCTCGCCGCCGTCAACGACAGCGATTTCGGCCTGCAGGCGGGCGTGTTCACCGATTCGCTCGCACATGCGCACCGCGCGTGGGACGAACTGGAAGTCGGCGGCGTGGTGATCAACGACGTGCCGTCGTTCCGCGTGGACAATATGCCGTACGGCGGCGTGAAGGAATCCGGTCTGGGGCGCGAAGGTGTGCGCTACGCGATCGAGGACATGACCGAGCTGCGGCTCATGGTCATGCGCGAGACGTGGTGAGGCAGGGCGCGACGCCGTCTGCGTCCGCAGGGTCGGCAGCACCCGGCCGCGCAAAAATGGCGCGTGCTGGCTTTGTCATGCACCTGTCGTTTGCGCTCAGTACGCTCGCACCAGATCGCGCAGGTTCGCGGGGCGATTCGGCCGGTGCCGTGGGGCGAACGGCTGCCACGATGGCCGCCCAGGCAGAAAGCCCGTGCATGCGCCATGAGTGTTTTTGCTGAAGTGCTACAATACCGGCCTTTCCGGCGGATGTTTCCGCCGGCCGGAGCCGGCCGCATCCTTTCCCGCAATAGCAACGGGTCCGTGCGGAACGCCGTGGCTCCGCCTTCATCCTGATGCCTTCGGCGGTTCCAACCGCTGCCGCGCGCACGCGCCAAGCGCAACGCGCCGACGCATTTTTAGCGAAAGCCACCATGTCCGACACAGCCGTCACGCCCAGCACTGCGACTTTTGATCAATTCGGTCTCGCGCCCGACATCCTGAAAGCGGTCAAGGAATCGGGCTACACCACGCCCACGCCGATCCAGGCACAGGCGATTCCTGTCGTGCTGGCGGGCCGCGACGTGATGGGCGCCGCGCAAACCGGCACCGGCAAGACGGCGAGCTTTTCGCTGCCGATCATCCAGCGCCTGTTGCCGCACGCGAGCACGAGCGCTTCGCCCGCCCGCCACCCGGTGCGCGCGCTGATTCTCACGCCGACCCGGGAGCTGGCCGATCAGGTTGCCGCGAACGTGCAGTCGTATGCAAAGCACACGGCGCTGCGCAGCGCCGTGGTGTTCGGCGGCGTCGACATGAATCCGCAGTCCGACCAGTTGCGCCGCGGCGTCGAAATTCTGATTGCCACGCCGGGCCGCCTGCTCGATCACGTGCAACAGAAAACTGCCAACCTGGGTCAGGTGCAGATTCTCGTGCTCGACGAAGCGGACCGGATGCTCGACATGGGCTTCCTGCCGGACCTGCAGCGCATTCTGAATCTGTTGCCGAAAGAGCGCCAAACGCTGCTGTTTTCGGCCACGTTTTCGGGCGAAATCAAGAAGCTCGCCGCCACCTACCTGCGCAATCCGCAAACCATTGAAGTCGCGCGCAGCAACTCCACGGCGACCAACGTCACGCAGATCGTCTATGAAGTGGCCGAGGGCGACAAGACCGGTGCCGTCGTCCAGCTGATTCGCGAGCGCAATCTGAAGCAGGTGATCGTGTTCTGCAACAGCAAGATAGGCGCGAGCCGCCTTGCGCGCAGTCTGGAGCGCGACGGTGTGGTCGCGACGGCGATCCACGGCGACCGCTCGCAAAACGAGCGCATGCAGGCGCTGGACGCCTTCAAGCGCGGCGAGATCGAGGCGCTGGTCGCGACAGACGTGGCGGCGCGCGGTCTCGACATTGCCGAGTTGCCGGCCGTGATCAATTTCGATCTGCCCTTCAACGCGGAAGACTATGTGCACCGTATTGGCCGTACCGGCCGCGCGGGCGCTTCCGGCGACGCGCTGTCCCTCTTCAGCCCGAACGAGAAAAAGCAGCTGGCGGATATCGAGAAGCTGATCAAACGTCCGCTCGAGGTGCAGCGCCTGACCGTGGATACGCCGGTGCGTCATCATCACGAAGAACGCGCGCCGCGGCGCGAACGCAGCGAGGGCCGCGACGAACGCGGCGGCCGCCGCCGCGCGGGC
Organism: Paraburkholderia phenoliruptrix; assembly: GCF_047325075.1. Lineage (NCBI taxonomy): Bacteria > Pseudomonadati > Pseudomonadota > Betaproteobacteria > Burkholderiales > Burkholderiaceae > Paraburkholderia > Paraburkholderia phenoliruptrix. The sequence continues at coordinate 3,216,340 of NZ_CP168531.1, read as the reverse complement.
GCGCCGTCGGGTTCGTTCGACCGGCCGCATCATCACCGCGCGCAGCCCGTGGACGATTTCTTCCTGAAGCCGTATGAACCGTCGCCCGCTTCGGTTCGCAAGGTGGAAGAGGCGGAGGCCGCCCGCTCGGCGCCGCAGAAGCCGTCTTCGAAGCAGCCGCTCGCCGCGTTGCTGGGCGGCTTCGGCATGCCGCGCAAGTCGTCGTAAGTGTCTGTCTGTTGCGGGCTTTGCGTGGTGCTCGCCTGCCTCAGGATGGCGAGCCAAGTGGCTTTGAGGCTGGCTGGACGCTCATTCAGGTGCGGTGATCTTGACTGAGCCGCTCGGTGCCACAATCACGTGCTCAGGCGTATCTTTTTAGACCATGCCGCCGTGGCCGCGGCGTAGAAATCGTCCAGCGTAGTGGGTGCCAAGCCGCTCCCGCTGGTCTCCTCGAGGTTCAATCCCAAGTGCCGTGCCGCTGCCATCAGCGCTTGAAGCGGCTCCTGGCAGTCAAGCGCCGTTGCACCGGTCTGCTTGCTCAATTTTTCGCCCTGCTCGTTTGTCACCACCGGCACATGCAGATAGCGGGGCGTCGGCACGCCGAGACACCGCTGCAGACAGATTTGCCGCGCGGTCGAGTCGAGCAGATCCGCGCCGCGCACAATGTGCGTGATACCCGCATCGGCGTCGTCCACCACCACCGCCAGTTGATACGCCCATTGGTCGTCCGCGCGTCTCAGCACGAAATCGCCCACTTCGGTCGCGAGGTTCTGCGTTTGCTTGCCCTGCCAGCGGTCTTCGAAACCGACGACGGCCGCCTCGCCGTCCGGCACACGTAGGCGCCACGCCCGCGCCGGCTTGCCGTGCAGGCCGTTGCGGCACGTGCCAGGATAGGCGAGTGTGGTGTTGCGCGCATGCGCATGCAGGAGCGAGTCGGCGATTTCCTTGCGCGTGCAGCCGCACGGATAGACGAAGCCGGCGGCCTTCAGCTGTTCCAGCGCTTCCTGATAACGCGCGATGCGCGTGCTTTGCCAGACGGGCGGCTCGTCGGCGCGCATGCCGAAGCGCTCCAGCGTGGCGAGAATGTCTTGCGCGGCGCCCGGCACCGTGCGCGGTCCGTCGATGTCTTCCACGCGAACGAGCCAGGTGCCCCCATGCGCGCGCGCGTCGAGCCAGCTTGCGAGCGCGCTCACGAGCGAGCCGACATGCAGCGGGCCGGTAGGCGACGGCGCGAAGCGTCCGCGATAGTTCATGAATCGATGCGTTGGAGGTTTATTCGCATTGAGCCGCGACGGGCTCCGGCCACAACCTGCCACAACTCGTCGCGAGAGTCAGGCCGCGCGAGCCGCCTTGTTGTCCGGATGACAGTGCGGGCAGGTCTTGCCGGCTACATACATTGGCGACTTCTGCTCCTCAGGCGTCACGACCGCGCGGCAGCCGAAACACTGCACGGTGGCCGTCGGCTGAAGCTGCGGATTCAGCGCGGTGCGGTAGTCGAAGACAAAGCAGTCGCCGTGATAATGGGCGCCGCCCACTTCCTCGAAATACTTGAGGATGCCGCCTTCGAGTTGATAGACGTTCTCGATCCCCACGTCTTTCATGTGGATCGCGGCCTTCTCGCAGCGAATGCCGCCCGTGCAGAAGGAGACGACCGTCTTGCCTTCGAGGTCGGCGCGGTTCTGCTCGATCACTTCCGGAAACTCGCTGAATTTGGTGATGCGGTAGTCGAGCGCGTTGTCGAACGTGCCGACGTCCACTTCGAACGCGTTACGCGTGTCGAGCATGACGACGGGGCGGCCTTCGTCGTCGTGACCGCGGTCGAGCCACGCTTTGAGCGTGGGAGCGTCGACGAACGGCGCACGGCCCAATTCCGGACGAATGGCCGGCTTCTTCATGGTGATGATTTCGCGCTTGAGCTTGACGAGCATGCGCGTGAACGGCTGCTTCTCCGACAGGCTCTCCTTGAATTGCAGGTTCGCGAATTTCCCCTCGAAGAGCGGATCGTGACGGATGTAGTCGATGAAAGCGTCGGTGTTCTCGCGCGTGCCGGCGACGAACAGATTGATGCCTTCGGGCGCGAGCAGCACGGTGCCGCGCAGGCCGAGCGCGTTGCAGCGTTCGGTGACGTGCGGGCGCCAGGCGGCGGTGTCTTCGATGGTCGCGAAATGATACGCGGCGAGATTGACGATACTCATGGATGCAAAGCGGTAATAAGTGGCGGCTTGGGGCGGGCCCGGCCGGATTGCGGCGCGGATTCCGCCGCCGCAGGGGCGCAAGCCCGAGGTTTCTTCTGGCCTGAGGGCATTCCGATGCCTCCAACGCCCGTTCTGCCGCCCCTTGGGATTCGGCGAAACCGCTATTATCCCTCAACCCGGCGGTTTCCTTGAGTCGGCCGAATGGCCAGTCGGTTGCGCTAGCGCAAAGGGCGACAGAATTTCAGCGGATCTTTTCCGTACGCGGCCAACAAAATTCGAAAAATTGCCGTGGATGCGGCGCAGCGCGGCGGCGTCCTAAGCCGGACGGCCAGGCGGGTGTTTTGCGCTGAAATCTGCGGGAGGGTGGAGTTACAATGTCGCCCATGTCAGATCCCCGCTTCGTCCATCTCCGCCTCCACTCCGAATTTTCGATCGCCGACGGCATCGTGCGTCTTGACGACGTCGTCAAGGCGGCCGCCAAAGACGGTCAAGGGGCACTCGCCCTGACCGACCTCGGCAACGCGTTCGGCCTCGTCCGTTTCTACAAGGAAGCGCGCGGCAAAGGGGTCAAACCCATTGCCGGCTGCGACGTCTGGATCACCAATCCGGACGACCGCGACAAACCTTCGCGCCTGTTGCTGCTGGTGAAGGACCGGCGCGGCTATCTGAACCTCTGCGAGTTGCTGAGCAAGGCCTCGCTCACGAACCAGTATCGGGGCCGTGCGGAAGTCGAGGCCGGCTGGCTCGAGTCGGGGCTCGGCGAAGGCCTGCTCGCGTTGTCGGGCGCCCAGCAGGGCGACATCGGCCTTGCGCTGGCCGCGGGCAACGAGGAGGCGGCGAAGCGCAACGCGCTGCATTGGGCGAAGGTGTTTCCGGGCGGCTTCTATATCGAGTTGCAGCGTTGCGGTCAGCCGGGCGGCGAGCAGTACGTGCAGCAGGCGGTGGCGCTCGCGGCGTCGTTGAAACTGCCGGTGGTCGCCACGCACCCCATGCAGTTCATGACGCCCGACGACTTCACCGCGCACGAAGCGCGCGTGTGCATTTCCGAAGGCGACATTCTTGCGAATCCGCGGCGCCAGAAGCGGTTTACGCCTGAGCAATATTTCCGCACGCAGGACGAGATGGCCGCGCTTTTTGCGGATATTCCGTCGGCGCTCGCCAACTCGGTCGAAATCGCGAAACGCTGCAATCTCACGCTCGAACTGGGTAAGCCGAAGCTGCCGCTCTTTCCGACGCCCGACGGCATGTCGCTCGACGACTACCTCGTGCATCTGTCGAAAGAGGGCCTGGAAAAACGCCTCGAACAGTTGTATCCAGACGAAGCGGAGCGCGCCGCGCAGCGCGAGACCTATTACCAGCGCCTCGAATTCGAGTGCGGCACGATCATCAAGATGGGCTTTCCGGGCTACTTCCTGATCGTCGCGGACTTTATCAACTGGGCGAAGAACAACGGCGTGCCGGTGGGGCCGGGCCGGGGCTCGGGCGCGGGCTCGCTCGTCGCCTATGCGCTTGGCGTGACCGACCTCGATCCGCTGCGCTACAACCTGCTGTTCGAGCGTTTCCTGAATCCCGAACGCGTGTCGATGCCAGACTTCGACATCGACTTTTGCCAGCACGGCCGCGACCGCGTGATCCAGTACGTGAAGGAAAAGTACGGCGCCGACGCCGTCTCGCAAATCGCGACCTTCGGCACGATGGCGGCGAAGGCGGCGGTGCGCGACATCGGTCGCGTGCTCGATCTTGGCTACATGTTCACGGACGGCATTGCGAAGCTGATTCCGTTCAAGCCCGGCAAGCATGTCACGATTGCCGACGCGATGAAGGAAGAGCCGCTCCTGCAGGAGCGCTTCGACAACGAAGACGAAGTGCACCAGCTGCTCGAACTCGCGCAGCGCGTGGAAGGCCTGACGCGTAACGTCGGCATGCACGCGGGCGGCGTGCTGATCGCGCCGGGCAAGCTGACCGATTTCTGCCCGCTCTACACGCAAGGCGACGAGAGCGGCGTGGTGAGCCAGTACGACAAGGACGACGTCGAAGCCGTCGGTCTCGTCAAGTTCGACTTTCTGGGTCTAACCACGCTCACCATCCTCGACTGGGCCGAGCGTTATATCCGCCGTCTCGATCCGTCGAAGAAAGACTGGTCGCTCGGGCAGGTGCCGCTCGACGACCCGGCGTCGTTCTCGATCCTCAAGAAAGCGAACACCGTCGCCGTGTTTCAGCTGGAAAGCCGCGGCATGCAAGGCATGCTGAAGGACGCGCAGCCCGACCGCTTTGAAGACATCATCGCGCTCGTCGCGTTGTATCGTCCGGGGCCGATGGACCTGATCCCGAGCTTCTGCGCGCGTAAGCACGGCCGCGAAGTGGTCGAGTATCCGGACCCGCGTGTCGAACCTGTTCTGAAAGAGACCTACGGCATCATGGTCTACCAGGAGCAGGTGATGCAGATGGCGCAGATCATCGGCGGCTATTCGCTGGGCGGCGCCGACTTGCTGCGCCGGGCCATGGGTAAGAAAAAGCCCGAAGAAATGGCCCAGCACCGCGAGCTTTTTGCGGAAGGCGCGGCAAAAAACGGTCTGACGCGCGAGAAGTCCGACGAAATCTTCGACTTGATGGAGAAGTTCGCGGGCTATGGCTTCAACAAGTCGCACGCGGCCGCTTACGCGCTGCTTGCGTACTACACCGCGTGGCTGAAGGCGCACCATCCGGCGGAATTCATGGCGGCGAATATGTCGCTCGCCATGGACGACACGGACAAGGTGAAGATCCTGTTCGAAGACTGCATCGTCAACAAGATGGCCGTGCTGCCGCCGGACATCAATCTGTCGGCGTATCGCTTCGAGCCGGTCGCGGAGGCGGACGGCAAGCGCTCGAGGACCATTCGCTACGGCCTCGGCGCGATCAAGGGCAGCGGTCAGAACGCGATTGAAGAAATCCTGCGGGCGCGCGAAGACGGCCCGTTTATCGACATCTTCGATTTCTGCAACCGGATTGACCGCCGCGTCGTCAATCGCCGCACGATTGAAGCGTTGATCCGCGCGGGCGCGTTCGACAGCTTGCATCAGAACCGCGCGCAGCTCATCGCCTCGGTGTCGCTCGCCATGGAAGCCGCCGAGCAGGCGAGCGCCAATGCATTGCAGGCGGGCCTCTTCGATATGGGCGACGCGCCTTCGCAAGGGCACGAACTGGTGGACGAACCGGAGTGGCCCGAAAAGAAGAAGCTTCAGGAAGAAAAGGCCGCGCTCGGTTTCTACCTGTCGGGCCACCTGTTCGACGCCTACAAGGACGAGGTGCGCCGCTTCGTGCGCCAGAAGATCGGCGAGCTGAAAGAAGGGCGCGACAAACTGGTGGCGGGCATCATCGCATCGCTGCGCACGCAGATGACTCAACGCGGCAAGATGCTCATCGCGCTGCTCGACGACGGCACCGGTCAATGCGAAGTGACGGTGTTCAACGAAATCTTCGAGGCGAACAAGCAGTTGTTCAAGGAAGACGAGCTGCTTGTCGTGCAAGGCCAGGCGCGTAACGACGCGTTCACGGGCGGCATCCGCTTCACGGTGGAAACGGTCATGGATCTGGGCCGCGCGCGCTGCCGCTATGCCGAGGCCGTGAAGGTGAAGATGAACGGCAACGCGGACGCGCAGGCGTTACGGCGCGTCCTCGAAGCGCACAGCGCGGGCAAGGACGAGCCTCAAGCAGCGCCGGCGCCTGCCGCTGCCGCGCGCGGCAACGGCGGCGGTCGCAATGGTGGTCAGGGCGGCGGCTTTGGCGGCTACGGCGACAACAATGGCCGTCAGCGTCAGCCGGTGCATATTCCGAATGGGCTCGCGGTTCAGGTCGTGTACCGCAGCGAGAATGCCGAGGGCGAAATGCGTCTTGGCGACGCGTGGCGCGTCAAGCCGACCGACGAACTGCTCGCCGACCTGCGCGGCCAATTCGCCGGCAGCGCGATTGAGATTGTCTATTGAGCAGTGGCCGGAGCAGCGGGCACGGGGGCCGTGCCGCTGTTAATCGGACTTGACCGCGGGACTTGAAACGCGACTTCAAACGCAACTTCAAACGCAACTTCAAACACGATTCCAAACACGACTCGGAGCGCGCCTTCTAGCCCTACTTCGAGCGCGACGCTTCCGCGAGTCGCGCAAGCTTCAAAAACCGGTAGTACACGGTTTCAGCGTTGAATACGGCGATCATGAAACCGGCGCGGCCGTCGAGAAAACCTCGTCGCAGCAAATAAGTTCGCACGAACGCCCAGGCACCGCGAAGCAGCGCCTTGCCGAAGCTGCCGCGTTGGCCTGCCGCATGACGCTGCAGCGCGCCGGCGGTCGAATAGGCATCGAGCTTGCGCAGTACCCCCTCGAAGTTCTCATACGAGTAGTGCATCAGCTTGCCGGTCAGGCGTTGGGCGGGAGTGTCGAAAACAAGCCGTTCGTGAACGAGGTCGTCGGAAAAACGTGCGGCGCCACGTTTGAAGAGGCGCGGAATCCAGTCCGGATACCAGCCGCTGTGATGAATCCAGTGTCCGCAAAAACTCGACAGCCGGTCCACCGCATAAACATCTGCCGTGGGTGCCGCGAGCGCCGCGCGAATGGCGGCCGCCAGTTCCGGCGAGACGATCTCGTCGGCGTCGAGCGACAGAATCCAGCTTGTGGTGAGCGCGTCCACTGCGCGGTTCTTTTGCGGACCGAAACCCGGCCAGTCGCTCTGCTCGATGACGAGAGCGCCGTGCGCGCGGGCAATGTCGGCGGTGCCGTCGGTACTGCCGCCGTCGATCACGACAATCTGGTCGGCAAAGGCCACCGACTGCAGGCATTCGGCCAGCCGCGCCGCCGCGTTTTTAGTGATGATGGCGACGCCGAGGGTGGTGGATTGCATACCTGAAGGGCTGATTGCGAATGGCGTGAAGGTGAAGAGGGAACGACCTGGCGAAGCGCGCCACCAAGCGCGCGACCAAGCGCCGCGGGTCGCGCAAGTATACACACACGGCGCACTCTTTCCGCGTACCCCGAAGCCGTCGCCAAAACGTCAGCCGGCCATCAACGTCAACCGTTTACAATGCTTCTTTTCGATCTTCGCGCCGCGGGGCAGCCGGTCGCCGGCGCGAATCTCGTCCCGCATTTCCAGAGGATTCCTTGAGCGCGAAGCCAACGTTAAGCAAACCCATCGGTGGAGGTGAGGCGTCGTCGCCCTCCGTCGTTTTCCGGCGCCTGTGGCCGTTCGTCAAGCCGCTCCTGTGGGTGATCGTCGGGGCCGTTATCGCGATGGCGGCCAGCGCGGCCACGGACGCCGCCATCCCCGCGCTGCTCAAGCCGCTCCTCGACAAGGGTTTCGGCGCCCATGCGAGCGACAACGCGAAATGGTTCGTGCCCGTCGCCGTGATCGGCCTCGCACTGATCCGCGGCGTGGCGCAATACGCGTCCGGCTATCTGCTCGCCTATGTCTCCAACAAGATCCTGCTCGAATTGCGGCTACGCATGTTCGACCGCATGATTCACACGAGCGTCGCCTTTTTCCAGCGCGAAACAGCGAGCACGGTCATCAACGCGATTGTCTTCGAGGTCAATCAGATCCTCAACGTGCTGCTGAGCGTCATGGTTACGCTGGTGCGCGACTCGCTCACTGTGATCTTTCTGCTCGGCTATCTGTTCTATCTGAACTGGCGCCTGACGCTGATCGTTGCCGTGCTGCTGCCGGGTATCGGCTGGCTGGTCGGCAAGATCAATCGCCGGCTGCGGCGGCTTAACCGCGAGCATCAGCTGTTGACGAACGAGCTGTCCTATATCGTCGAGGAGACCGTGGGCGGCTACAAGGTCGTCAAGGTTCATAACGGCGAGAAGTACGAGATCGACCGCTTCACGTCGATGAGCAAGCGCCTGCGCGGTTACGCGATGCGCATGACGGTTTCCGGCGGCCTTGCCCAGCCGTTGACGCAGTTCCTCGCGTCGATCGCGCTCGCGGTTGTGATCACGATCGCGGTGGTGCAGTCGTCGTCGGATCAGACCACGGTCGGCGGTTTTGTCGCTTTCGTCACGTCCATGCTGCTCATCATTTCGCCGCTCAAGCACCTGATGGACGTGAACCAGCCGCTGCAGCGGGGCATGACGGCGGCCGAGCTTATCTTCGGTCTGATCGACGAACCGGCGGAGCCCGCGGGCGGCGGCAAGCCGCTCGAGCGCGCGCGCGGCGAAGTCGAGTTCCGCAACGTCTCCTTCACGTACAGCACCAACGCCACGCACAATCGCCATACGCTCGACCAGGTGTCGTTCAGGGTGGCGCCGGGTGAAATGGTGGCGCTCGCGGGCCCGTCGGGCAGCGGCAAGACCACCCTCGTGAACCTGCTGCCGCGCTTTTTCGATCCGACCGGCGGGGAGATTCTCGTCGACGGCGTCGCGCTGACCGAATACGATCTGCACGCGTTGCGCAGCCAGATCGCGATGGTGAGCCAGGACGTCGTGCTCTTCAACGACACGGTGGCCAACAACGTCGCATACGGTCAGACCGCGGATCGCGACCGGGTGGAGGCGGCGCTGCGTGCGGCCAACCTGTGGGACACGGTGGCCGCCATGCCCAACGGCATCGACACGCTCGTGGGCGACAACGGCATGATGCTGTCGGGCGGGCAACGGCAGCGTCTCGCGATCGCGCGTGCCATCTACAAGGACGCGCCTATCCTGATTCTCGACGAAGCCACGTCGGCGCTGGATTCCGAGTCTGAGCGCCACGTGCAGGCCGCGCTCGAAACGCTGATGAAGGGCCGCACCACGCTCGTCATCGCGCACCGGCTGTCGACCATCGAGCGCGCGAACCGCATCCTTGTGATGGAGGCGGGGCGTATCGTCGAGCGCGGCAGCCATCGCGAGTTGCTGGCGCAGAACGGGCTGTATGCGCATCTGCATCGCATTCAGTTTCAGCAGAACGCCGCGTGATGGGACGGCGCGCCGGCCGCCGTGCCGCAGCCGGAACGGGGCTGTGCGCCGGTTGCGCCTGCGCGACACGCCGATGCAGCGAAAGCCGCCGAGCGCCATCCGGGCTTTGCGCCTCGCTAACTAAAATCTGCGGCCCGGATGCGGGGGCGGGGCGAGCCCGGGCACGGCGCGGCTCGACAGCAAGCAGCACCGGCCGCCCACACGCGCTTACGGATTTCGCCATCGCGCCCCTTGCGCCCCTCGTACGCCTTTCCCGCCGAATTCCCCGCTGAACTCCCTTACCGCCTCTTGTCAAACCGTCATTTAGTCGGTTTTTCGGTACAGTGTTGTGTTTTTGAAGCGTTTTGTTTGCGCTTTTCTCACATTGGCCGCATCCTGACGGCCTTGCACCGTCCCGCGCCGCGGAGATTCCTTTTTACATGCATCACGACGACAACCTAAACGAGCCGCTGGTTTCCATAGCGCTCGCGACGTACAACGGCCGCACCTATCTCCCGGAGCTGCTCGCTTCGCTCGAGGCGCAAAGCTGGCCGAATCTCGAAGTGGTGGTTTCCGACGACGCTTCCACCGACGGCACGCCCGAACTTCTCGCCGCCTACGCCGGGCGCATTCCGGTGCGCCTCGTGGCGAGCGGCGAACGGGTCGGCATTGTGCGCAATTTCGAGCGGGCGCTGGCCGCTTGCCGCGGCGACTACGTTGCGCTCGCCGATCAGGACGACGTGTGGGCGCCGGAAAAGATCGCCGACCTGATGCGCGAGGTCCGCGAGGCCGAGCAGGCGCGCGGCCGGGCCACGCCGGCGCTGGCCTTCTGCGACATCGAGCTGGTGGACGCGAAGCTGTGCTGCGTGTCGACGTCGCTTTTCGACATCACCGCAAAATCGCGCCGCGCCGAGCGTCTGCGCGATTTCCTGCTGAGCAACCACGTGCCGGGCTGCGCGATGCTCGTCAATCGCGCGACGCTCGAACGCGCGTTGCCTTTCCCGGCGGGCATCGTCATGCATGACTGGTGGCTGGCGATGGTCGTCGCGGCATTCGGCGAGATCCGTCACGTGGCGGCGCCTCATCTGAAATATCGTCAACACGACGGCAATGCGGTCGGCGCGAGCGCGACCAATCAGCGACCGACGAGCGCCGCACGCGGCGAATGCAGCGCCGCGGCAGCACAGCGGCGAGGCGCGAGCAGGCGGCGCCAGATCGACGGCATCGCGGATCAGATCCGCCTCTTTGCGCGGCGCTTCGGCGCGGAACTGCCGGCCCACGCCCGCGAAGACATGAATGCCTTTTCGCGCGGCATCGAAAACTGGCGCGGCGCGGTCGAATTCGTGCTGATCAGCCACACCGGCGAGAGCTTCCTGCGCGCACTAAAGATGATGCGGCGCTTGCGCAAGAGCGTGCTGAGCTTCGGCGTGGAGGCGCACTGTCCGCCTTTCGCGCAGCGCTTGCGGCGCCGGCGCAGCGCGTCCTGACGGCGGGCGCGAAGGCGCCGCCTATTCCAGGGTCTCCGACAGAACGCGGCGCTGCTGAGATGCGGCGCCAGGCCTTATCCCCGCCGCTTGCGCAAGGTCCGCTTCAGCCACAATCCGGGCGCATAAACTGCCGGACAGCTGGCATATAGAAACATCCGGATGCGCAGCCCGAGTTTGACGCCCGGGCTCCGCGCGAGCAGCCCGGCGCGCTCGGCGAGACTTCCCGCCTCGAACATCGCGCGAATGAACTGCTCGCGCGCGAGCTTCGGCGCCATGGCCGTGCGCATGCGCTCGCCGACGCCGGCAATCTCCGCGTCGCGCTGCAACTGCGCGAGTTCCGCGAGTCCATAGCGGTTGCTTTGCCGCATGCGGGCGATGAGTTCATCCACCGATCCATAACGGCGCTTGCGCGAGAGCCCGCCGCGCCGGTAGCGCACGAGCGGCTCGCGCAGGCTCAGCGCGCCGCCGGACAGGATCGCGCGCAGCACCATGATCTGATCTTCGGCGGCGGCGCCCGGCAACATCGGCCCGAAGCGCTCGAAGAGCCGCCGCGACCACGCATGCGCCGCGCCGATGAGCCACGGGCGCGCGTTCAGCCAGTCGTCGAAGCTGCGATAGCCGTCCAGTTCCGTGGGACTCATGCGCTCGTGAATATTTCCGGCTTCGTCCATGTCGGCGAGGTCGGTCGCGATCAGATCCGGCCGCCGGTCGTGCGCGAGCCAGAAGTCGACCACCCGCTCGCAGCGGTCGGGTGCCGAGATGTCGTCTCCGGCCGCGACGAACAGCAGCTCGCCGTTCGCCATCTGCGCGAGTTGCGAGAGGTGCGCGCTGATGCCCTGATTCGCCTCATTGCGGCGCACGACGACGCGGTGCGGTCCCTTGTAACCGGCCACGGCCGCCTGAATGGCGGCGAAGGTCGAGTCGCGCGAGGCGTCGTCTGAAATGATGATTTCGAGCGGCTCGTAGGTTTGCGCGAGCGCGCCTTTCACGGCGTCGGCGATCTGCTGTTGCTGGTTGTAGGCGATCAGCAGCATCGACGCGAGCGGGCGCTGCGGGGCCGACGCGGTGGACGCGGCAGGGGAGGACGGGAGCGGCGGACTATCGGTCATGAATTCGGCAAAGGTGCGATTGGGCTCGATTCTAATCGGTGCCGAGGCGGCTGCGTCATGCCGGGCGCCGGTGCGCATCCTTTACAATTGCGCTAGTTCGAAAACCGGCGTGGGGCGCACCTGCCGCCGGAGCGCCTCATTCCATCACCGAGACTTCTTCTTTGTCCGAGCCGATCCGCCCACCCCTCACCGACATCGCCCTGACCGCCCAGGCGCTGAAAAACAGCGGCGGCGCCGAGCGCTACACGCGCGACGTGATCGCGGGCCTGCATCGGATGGGTGTGCGGCCCACGCTTTTTGCCCGCGAGATCGACCGCGCGCTGCCTGAAGCGGCGTGGGTCGACGCCCAACCGCTGAACGTGCGTTGGGCGCCGCGCAAACTGCGCAATCTGGCATTCGACTGGCGCCTCGCGCAGCGCCTGAAGCGCCGCCGTCCCGCCTGCGTGTTTTCGATCAATCACTCGACGCATGCCGACGTCGCGCTGTGCGGCGGCACGCATCCGGGCTCGCTGGAAGCGGCAGGCCGCGCCGCGCGCCGCAGCGACCGGTGGCAGATCGAGCTGGAGCGGCGCGTCTACACGCACGCGCTCTCGATCGTCGCGCATTCGCAGTTAATGAGCCGTGAGTTGCAGCGCTTTTACGGCGTGCCTGCCGAACGCATCGACGTGATTTATCCGCCGGTCGACACCGAGCGCTTCCGGCCGCTGTCCGATGATGCCCGCGCCGCGGTCCGCCGGCACTTCCATCTGCCGGAAGACCGCGTGATCTTCGTGTTCTCGTCGACGAGTCACGAGCGCAAAGGCTATCCGCTGCTGGAGGCTTTCTTTTCGCAGACCACGCTGCCGGTTTGCCTCGCCGTAGCTGGAAGGCCGGTGCCGCGAACCGGCGAGACGATTCGCTACGTCGGTTATTGCCACGAGATCGAGAAGCTGTTCGCCGCGGCGGATTTCACCGTGGTCGCGTCCGCGTATGAGCCGTTCGGGCTCGTGGGCGTGGAGTCGGTCATGTGTGGCACGCCGCTTGTGATTGCCGACAATGTCGGTTCGGCGGAAACCGTGAAGGGCGCCGCGAAGATCGAGTTTTCGCGACAGGAGGCGGGCAGCTTCGAGCGCGCGATTCATGCGGCGCTCGAACGGGTGCGGCAAGGCGGCGCGAGAATCGCGGATCCGCTCGCGAGCCTCGTCTACGACCCGAGCGTCGACGCCCACGTCGCCGCGTTGTATGAACGCTTCAGGCGCTAAAGCGCGCAGCGCAATGCATGCGGTGCCCTGAGGCACACCCGGGCTTTCTAATGTGCCCGCAGCCTCAACGCGCGCGGCGCTCGCCCTGCAATTCGCCCGATTGCTGCAGTTCGCGTTTGCGGGAATCGATCACCGCGAGGAAGGTCGCGACCAGCAGCGCGAGCAACACCGTCACCATGATCGGCACGAGCACGTCGATGGTCAGTCCGAAGATGACCGTGCTCGTCGCCACCGCCAGTCCGGCGTAGGAGGCCGCGCGGATCGCCGGGTCGCTCGAACGGCGGTGCCGCCAGAAATACACCGACATCCCATGGTAAAAAAGCAGCAGGCACGCCACGCCCACCGCGCCCATTTCGGCGAGCGTCGAAAAGAAGTCGCTATGCGCGCGCTCGTTGACGATTTCGTTCTTCACCTCGCCGCGCTTCGCCATCGCGCCCAGTTCGTTCACGAGGTGGCCCTTGCCGATGCCATAAACGGGGTGATGCTCGAAGATCATCCGCGACGCGTTCCATAACTGCAGCCGCAGGCCGACGGACGTGTAGTCCTCGCCTTGATGCAGCATCGAAAAGTCGGTGGTGGCTTCGCTGATGCGTTTCTGGATGCGTTCGGTTGAAAGCAGCGCGCCGGCCGCGATCACGATCGCGACGCTCGCGACCAGCAGGCGCTTCTTGTGCGCAAACCACTGATACTGCATGCCGAGCAGCACGACGAACACCGGCACGGCCAGCCAGCCGCCGCGTGTGCCCGACAGATAGGACGCGTAGCCGCCCGCCGCGAGAGCGATGAGCCGCGCGCCGGCAATGCGCCAGTCGCGCGGACCGTCCCAGCCAAGCGTGAACGCGGACAGGAACGCCAGCAGCAGCGCCGTATCGCCGAACGGAATGGCGTTCGTATATGAATTATTGAGACGATTGGCGTCGGTCCAGCCACCGGCCGGTTGATCGACGACCGCCCAGATGCCCACGGCCAGAGCGCCCGCGGCACAGCCCCAGCCGATCATCCGCAGATGCCGCGACGGCAACTGCCGCAGCAGCAGGAACACCGGCAGCGCGAGCACGAAGCGCGACAGCGCGTCGAACTGCCTCGGCAGCCAGTAACCCAGCACCACTTGCTGAACGCCGATTCCGACGACGAACGCGAGCATGCCGATAGTGAACCACCGGTAAGTGCGCAAGCCGGAGAAATAGCCAGGCGTGCGGCGGTTTGCGACGGCGGCGCCCAGCGCGAGCGCGAGAATGGCGAAGAAGCAGTAACCGGTGCCGCCGCGCCAGACGAGATTGACCGCGGGCGCAAGAAACAGCAGGGCGGCAGTGAGCCAGACCAGACTGGGTGCAAAAATCATAGGGCGACTTTTTGTATTGACACTACCGTTCCGGGTGGAACTGCGAAGGGCCGGATCCATCGTTGGGATTTTTAAGACGGTAGGGCGATTGCGATTATAACCGTGCACTGCCTTGCAAAAAGCTTGCGTGGCGCCCGTGAGATCGCCCGCAACGCCGGGCGGCGGCCACGGCCCGGCGCCGCATGGGCCGCGTTTGTCGTGCGCGAAGACGCGGGCGGTACAATCCCCGCCACACTCATGGCCGGCGCGCGGCCGCAACCGCGTGCGCAACCCGCTCAACGGACAGAACCGATGTTCTCAATCATCATCCCGACCTGGAACAACCTGCCTTATCTGCGCCTCGTGATCGAGAGCCTGCGCCGTCATTCGACGCACGCGCATCAGATCATCGTGCACGTCAACGACGGCTCCGACGGCACGCTCGCCTGGGTGCGCGACGAGGGCATCGAGCACACGGCGTCGCCGGGCAACATCGGCATCTGTCACGCGGTGAACATTGCGGCGGCGCGTGCCACGCGCGACTACATCGTCTATATGAACGACGACATGTACTGCTGCCCCGGCTGGGACGAGGCGTTGGTGAAGCGCCTGCCGCACATGCCCGCCGACAATCTGTTCATGCTGTCCGGCACCATGATCGAACCGGTCGATTCGGGCAATCCGTGCGTGGTCGTGCAGAACTTCGGCCGCGACGTGGAGACGTTCCGGGCCGACGAACTGGTCGCCGCGACGCCGCGGCTCGTGCGGGCGGACTGGCGCGGTGCGACATGGCCGCCCACGCTCGTGCACCGGGACTGGTGGCACAAGGTCGGCGGTTACAGCAGCGAGCTGAGTCCCGGCATGAGCAGCGACAACGATTTTTCGATGAAACTGTGGGACGCCGGTTGCCGCGTGTTCCTCGGCGTCGGCGACAGTCTGGTTTATCACTTCCAGCAGAAGAGCACCGGCAAGATCGTCAAAAATGATGGCCGCCGCCAGTTCCTGAACAAGTGGGGGATGACGCAGGCCACCTTCGACCGCTATTACTTGCGGCGCGGCACGGCGGTGGACGGCGGGCCGGCGGTGAGCGAGCCCGAGCGCACCGGACGCTTGCGGCGCGCGCTGCTGAAGTCGCGCATCAAGCGCGCGTTCGGCTGATGGCCTTTGAACTGAGGCTTTGAACCGATAGGTGCGGCCCACGCGGGCCGCAAAGCACGTGGCGTCAAACGCCGCCGGTGACGAGCGGCAGCACGGTCAGATCCGGATGCGTGCCCTCGACGATGCTGCGTCCCACATGCACGCCCTCGTAAAGCGCGTCGTCCCTGCTGGCGAAGCTTTCTTCGCCGTCCGCGTGGAAGGACACTGCATGTCCGGGAATCGACGGATCGGCCCCCGGATGACAGACGTAACCGACATACGTGTAGCGATTCTTCGCGGGGTTTGCGGTGTTCGGCGGCGCGTTGAACTCGTTGGTTTCGCCCGGTGCATTTTTTTGCAAGGGCGCCACGTGAATCTCGAATCCCTCGTAATCGACCGTTTCCCAGGGTGCGGTTTCGTCGGCCATGGCCGCCTCCGTCTTCGTCGCGCATATCAAAAAGTCTAGGTGATTTCGTGAGGAAGCGCGCTGCCCGGCGGACACTGCGAAACCACTACGGCTTCACTGCGCCGAGTTGCCTGAGCAGCGTCAGGTTGTCCTCCAGGTGCCAGTTTTCGACGATGCGCCCCTCGTTCACGCGATACAGATCGCGGGAGACTGGACATAGCGGCGCTCCGGAGACAAGTTGACGACGTGGTCCGCATTCTCCGGATTACTGCGAGCTTTGATAATGCGTCTTCCGCTTGAAGCATTTTCTCATGACGCTTGAAAATGTTTGCCGCGAACCCGTCATGTTGCGTCAGTTTTCCTCGCGTCCGACCAGACATCGGCCAATTGGCCACCGTGATCGCCCGACGCGCGCCGTCATATAGAATGACGCGCTTTGCCTGTCAGACACTTCGCCTATGTGGTTCAAAAACCTGCAGCTTCATCGTCTTCCCGCGCCGTGGTCCGTCACGGCGGAACAAATGGAAAAGTGGCTCGCGCCGCACGCGTTCGCGCCCGGCAATAGTGTCGAAATGCAAAGCCACGGCTGGGCATCGCCGCGCGACAACGACTCGCTCGTCTACGCGCTCAACGGCCAGATGCTGCTCACGTTTCGCGCCGAAAAGAAGCTGTTGCCCGCTTCGGTCGTCACGCAGGTGACGAAGGCGCGCGCTGCCGAACTTGAGGAGCAACAGGGTTTCAAACCCGGGCGCAAGCAGATGCGCGAACTCAAGGAGCAGGTGACCGATGAACTGCTGCCGCGCGCGTTCAGCATTCGCCGCGATACGCGCGTGTGGATCGATTGCCGCAATGGCTGGCTTGTGATCGACGCGGCGTCGCAGGCGGTCGCCGACGAAGTGCGCGGCCTGCTGGTGAAATCGGTCGATCAACTGCCGCTCGGAACCGTGCGCGTCGCGCAATCGCCGGTTGCGGCCATGACGGAATGGCTGCTTTCGGGCGACGGTCCCGCCGGCTTTACCGTGGACCAGGACACCGAGTTGCGCTCGCCGACAGAAGGCAACGCCACGGTCCGCTACGTCGGCCACACGTTGGATGCGGAAGACATGCGCCGTCATATCGAGGCCGGCAAGCAATGCATGCGGCTCGCGATGACATGGAAGGACCGCGTGTCCTTCGTGCTGACGCCTTCGCTCACGATCAAGCGGATTGCGCCGCTCGACGTGTTGAAGGAAGCGGGCGATCCGACCGCGCAAAACGACGACGAACGCTTCGACTCCGACTTCACGTTGATGACCGCAGAGCTGGACAAGATGCTCGGCGATCTGCTGGATGCGTTGGGTGGGGAGCGGGGCGAGGGGATGTTGCGGGCGGCTTGAAGGGAGGTCGCCGGGTGATTTCTGGTTTTGCTCCTGCGGGGACCGTTGGTCTGTGTTGATGAATGGTTTGGCGGGCATGCGCGGGCTTTTTGCGATGACCGAACCCTTGTCCGGTCATCGATGCACGTCACTCGCCTCCCACGCCCGGCTTGCGCGGCAAACCCTCACGCACACCAGGCAAACCCTTATCCCAACGCCGCCATCGCCTGTTCGATCTCCTCCTTGCTCAGGTCGCGCTTGTGTGTCGCCAAAGACCAGTTGTGCCCGAACGGGTCTTTCAACTGACCGTAGCGGTCGCCCCAGAACATGTCGGCGACCGGCACCTTGACGGTCGCGCCGGCATCGACAGCCTGCTGGAAACTGGCGTCCACATCTTCGACATAGTGGTGAATCGTCACCGGCGTGCCTTGCAGATGGTTCGGGCCGAAACACTGGTGTTCGGGCCATTCGTCGGTGAGCATCAGCATCGAATCGCCGATTTTCAGGCACGCGTGCATCACCTTGCCGTCCGGCCCCGGCAGGCGGAACTGCTCGACGGCGTTGAAGGCTTTCTTGTAAAACTCAATGGCTTCTGCGGCATTCGCGCAGATCAGATACGGCGTGAGCGAGTGCATCCCGTCCGGGATCGGTTTGACAGCGGGGCTGGTCATGACGGCGGCTCCTTGAAGTAACAGGTTCGTGGATTGAAAGTCCGACTGTTTCAGCCAGGCCTTCAACGTTACGACGAGCACCGCACCGCCGAATCGACACTCCGGAAAAAATATTTTCGAGCCCGTCAGCCGCCAGCCGTCAGCCTGCCGGGCTATCCTCGTCAGCAGGCGCGGCGGGCGCCGGCGCGGAACCCGGCGCAGGCGCCGCCCCGCCCGTCGGCGCGCCGAGTATGCTGATCTGGAAAGTGGGCGTGCCCGCGAGCGACTGCAGCGTCGCGTCCTCGGGAATATGCTCGAGAAGCGGCAGAATCACCGAACCGCCGATGACTGCGCGCCGGCTGTTGTCCCCCGGCCGCAGTCCCCAGACGTCCTGATACACCACCGGCACGGCGATGCCGTTGCGCGTCGTATTGCCGATGTAAAGCATCACGTGCCCGCCGATATAGATCAGCGTGCGCAGCGGCACGCCGTGCTCGGCCAGATAGTCGAGCCGTTGTGCGGGCGTCGAGGCCGACAGGTCGATCATGCGCCCGGCGCTCATCTGCGTGGACGAATGGCGCGGCAGCCACACGCCGAATGCCGCGAACATGCTTTGCAACTCCGACGAACAGTCGTTGTAGAGGCCGCTGTTGCCCCAGCCGTAGGGCCGGCCGATGAGCGCTTTCATGAGCGTCGCCAGATGGCGCGGCGTGGCGGCGAGCGGGATCGGCGCGATCTGTGTGTCGTCGAGTTCCGCGGTGCGGATGAGCGCCTCGCCTTCGGTGTCGCGCGCGGGCACGAGCACCGTGAGCGACGTTGGCGGCGGAACGGCGGCATCACTGCCGAGGTCGCCGTTGTTCGAGTTCGCCGCAGCCCGACCTGCAGCCGAAAGCCCGCCACGCTTCGCCACCCCTTGCGCGGCATTGCCCGGCGACGCCGCCACCAGCGGCAGCAGCGTCCCGGCGGGCGCCTCGAAGCGAAACACGCCGCGGCTGTCGCGCACCGGCACGAAAGCGCCGATTACCGCACCCAGCGATTTCGCGCTCGCGGCACGCCACGCATCGACAAAACGCTCGCTCGCCATGCCGACACCGTCGCTGCGCACCCAGCCCTGGACGTCGGGCGTCTGCACGTAACGCCATGCACCGTCCACGCTCGTGCCGAGCACATACAGCGGCGTGCCGGGCCGCACCGCCGAAATCTGCAGATTGTCGAACGGATAGCCTTCGCCGGCGAGGCGGTGATCGTAGAAGGAAGGGTCGGTGGTGGGCAGCTCGCGCACCATCAGATTGGTCGTCGCGATGGCCCGCCGCAACGGCTGATAGGCCGGCGCCTCGGTGAATTGCGCGACGTTCATGTTTCGCGCGATGGCGTCGATCCACGCCTTGTCGTGCGGACGGAAATTCTGGCCGTAACCAACGGCCGCACCGCTTTTGCCCGTATTGTCGAACCTGTCGATGCGGCGTTGCTGCAACGCGGCGATATCCGCGCCTTGCTGGCGATACACGCGCATCGTCACATACGCGGAATTCCACGGCGACGGCGCGCTCGTACCCGTGCCGAAGTACCGTGCGTAGAGGGCCTGAAAATGCGCCTGCTGGTCGGCGGCGCTCAGGAACGGCTGGTCGTAGCCGGCACTGTCGGGCTCGAGCCAGTGATCCACGTTCTGATCGTAAGCGCCGAGCGGAAAGAGCCCGACGGTGTCGACGGGCACGCGCGCGTCGCGCGTCTGCGAGGGATTGCTGCACGCAGCAAGCGCGACGAGCGACGCCGCCGCCACGGACGCCGCGACGGCGCGCCAGCCGCCCTGCAACGCAGGGGCAATGCGTGCGTCGCGAAGCGGGCGGGGAAGGCGGAGAATGCGCACCACACTAACAACGCGCGCGGATCGAAAAACGCGGGCAACGCGAAAAGGAACGGCTAGACGCATGAGTTCGGCAAAGAGAGTCCAAGGGCACGATGATACGGCGTTGCGCGTTCCATTACACTTGATCGCAAGCTAGACCCACGCTTTTCCAGACCCGAGGGAGCAGAGCATGCAAACGAGTGCACGTAATCAGTTCGCAGGCGAGGTAGTCGACATCACGCACGGCGCAGTGAACGACGAGGTCACGCTGCGCACCGCGGACGGCCTGGAAATCGTCGCGATAATCACTCACGGCAGCGCGACGACGCTCGGGCTGTCCGCGGGCAAGCGGGCCTTTGCGCTGGTGAAGGCATCGTCCGTCATCGTGATGGTCGACGTCTCGAAGAACCAGGTGTCGGCGCGCAACTGCATCGCGGGCACCGTGACTCGCGTCACCAAAGGCGCGGTCAACTCCGAAGTGACAATCGAGGCGGGCGGCGCGCAGATTGCCGCAATCGTGACCAACGAGAGCGTCGAGCGGCTCGGCCTCGCAGCGGGGAAAGCGGCGAGCGCCATCTTCAAGGCGTCTAGCGTGATTGTCGGCGTGGAGTCGTAGTGGCCGCACTCCAGTGATCGCGCAAGCGGCTTGCTTTACACTGGACCGCGCGGTTGCATCGTTTGTTTGTTTTGCCGTTTCTGGCCTTTACCACGGACCCACCATGTTCGACGTCTCCTCCGCCTCGCATTTGCCGAAGGCCGCGCATTACGAAGAGCTTGTTGCGCAGGCGCGCGCGCTCCTCGCCGACGAAACCGACTGGATCGCCAACGCTGCGAATTTCTCGTCGTTCGTCTTTCATTCGTTGAGCGATCTGAACTGGGCGGGTTTCTATTTTCACGACGGCCGCGAGCTGGTGGTCGGCCCTTTCCAGGGCAAGCCGGCGTGCGTGCGCATTCCGCTCGGCAAAGGCGTGTGCGGCACCGCGGCGCAAACACGCGAAACGCAGATCGTGCGCGACGTCCACGAGTTTCCCGGCCATATTGCGTGCGATTCGGCGTCGCAATCGGAAATCGTCGTGCCGCTCGTCGCGCCCGACGGCACGCTGATCGGCGTGTGGGATGTCGATAGTCCGGTCCTCGCGCGCTTCGACGAAGAAGACGCCAAGGGCATGCAGGCGCTGTGCGCGGTGTTCATCGAGGCGGCATTGCCGCGCGCGTCGTAGTCACTGCACACACGGCTCGTTTCAGAATAACAAGGCGGCGATGCAAGCTCAGTTCCCACTCGCAGTAGAAACGCCCGAGGCCGCGCTAGCCGCCGCTCCCTTCGGCATGTTTATCTGCGATGGCAACGGCACGTTCCAGACCGTCAACGCGGCGCTGGAAAAGCTCACGGGACTGAGCGCCGATGAACTGGTCGGCCGGCGCGGTTTTGAATCGCTGCACGATCCGGCCGAACTCGCAAGGCGCCGCGCCGAGCTGCCGTGCCTCGCGGCGATCGGCGCGCGGTACGAGGGCGAATGGACTTACCGGCGACGCAGCGGCACGCCGGTGCGTGTCGTGCTGGCGCTATCGCCGCTATCGCCGCCATTGCCCATGTCCGGCGCCGCGGCGCGCCAGCCAGGCGAGGTGCTTTACGTCGGTGTGGTCGTCGACATGACGCGCTACGCGCAATCCGAAGCTCGCCTTTGGTACCTCTCGCATCACGACGGCGTGACCCGTCTGCCGAATCAGACGCTCTTCACCGAGCGCCTCGAGCTGACCATCGCACGCTGTCAGCGCAGCCACAGTGCGTTCACGGTGCTGATCGCAGAGCTCGGTCATTTGCGCAAGCTGCGCGACGCGCTCGGCTTGCATGCGGCCGAGCTCGTGCTGCAGATCGTCGGCGAGCGCTTGCGCGGGCTCTTTCCGAACGACGGCACGATTGCTTCGATCGGCGGCTCGCAGTTCGCGCTGTTGACCAACGAAACCGGCGCTGCCGCGGATGCGTTCGCGGCCGAGGCGCTCGGCCGGATTGCCGAGCCGATCGACTATGGCGGCACCGCGCTCAATATCGTTGCGAGCATCGGCATCGTCGCCTATCCGGACGACGGCGACGATGCCGCTACGCTGATGCGGCGCGCGGGCGTCGCGTTGTCGGCGGCGGCCGCGGTGCACGGCAATGCGGTCCGCCGTTTTTCGACCGCGCTAGAAGGGCAGGCGGCGCGCCGCTTCCAGATCGAGACGATGCTGCGCGAAGCGTTGCAACGCCAGCAACTGCATCTCGTGTATCAGCCGCAGGTGACGCTCGCCAACGGACGGATCGTGCAAGTCGAAACGCTACTGCGCTGGAACCATCCGCAGCGCGGCATGATCAGTCCGGCGGAATTCGTGCCGGTCGCCGAAGAGTCCGGGTTGATCGAGCAGATCGGCGAGTGGGTGATCCGCACCGCATGCCGCGAGGCCGGCAAGCTGCTGCGGCAGACCGGCAACCTGCCGCGTGTCGCGATCAATGTGTCGCCGCAGCAGTTTCAGCGCGCGGATCTGTTCGAGACGATTCGCGAGGCACTCGACGATGCCGCGCTGCATCCGTCGTACCTCGAAGTGGAAATCACCGAAGGTGCATTGCTCGGCGACACTGAACAGGCGCTGCACACGCTGCACGCTTTGCGCGACCTGGGCGTGGAAATTGCCGTCGACGACTTCGGCACAGGCTATTCGAGTCTCGCGTATCTGACGCGTTTTCCGCTGAACCGTTTGAAGATTGACCGCTCGTTCGTCACGCGCATGAGCGGCGATCCGCAATGCCTTGCGCTGGTCGGCGCGATCATCGCGATGGCGCACGCGCTCAAGTTGCGCGTCACGGCGGAGGGCGTCGAAACGCCCGAGCAGGCCGCACAATTGCAGGCGCTTGGCTGCGACGAGGCGCAAGGCTTCTGGTTCTCGCGGCCGGTGACGGCCTCGGGGTTGCGGAATCTGATCGGGCCGCTGGGCGCGGGTTAGCGCTGTGTGTCGTGAGGACGCTCGCGCTGAAGCGGCGCATGACTACATCAGTACGATGTCGTACTGCTCCTGACTCAGATTCGATTCGACCTGCAACGACACGGGCTTGCCGATAAAATCGATCAGCATCGCGAGATGCTGCGACTCTTCTTCGAGAAAGAGATCGATCACCTGCTGCGACGCCACCACGCGAAACTCGCGCGGATTGAATTGCCGCGACTCGCGCAGAATCTCGCGCAGCACGTCGTAGCAAACGGTACGCGGCGTCTTCACCTGGCCCTTGCCCTGGCAAACCGGGCACGGCTCGCACAACACATGCGCAAGCGACTCGCGTGTGCGCTTGCGCGTCATCTCGACCAGCCCGAGCTGCGAAAAACCATTCACCGTGACCCGCGTGCGGTCGCGCGACAACGCGCGCTTCAGTTCGCCCAGCACCTGATCGCGGTGCTCGACGTTCTCCATATCGATGAAGTCGATGATGATCACGCCGCCAAGATTGCGCAGCCGCAACTGGCGCGCAATGGTGTGCGCCGCTTCGAGGTTGGTCTTGAAGATGGTGTCGTCGAAATTGCGTGCGCCGACGTAGCCACCCGTATTCACGTCGATGGTGGTCATGGCCTCCGTCTGGTCGATCACCAGATAGCCGCCCGACTTCAGATCCACCCGGCGCGATAACGCGCGCTGAATCTCGGCCTCGATGTTGTACAGGTCGAAGAGCGGCCGCTCGCCGGTGTAGTGATGCAGTTTTGCGGAGACGGCCGGCGTGAACTCGGCTGCGAAATCGGCGAGCATCTGATAGGTTTCGCGCGAATCGACCTGAATGCGCGAGGTCTCGTCGTTGACGAAGTCGCGCAGCACGCGCTGCGCCAGATTCAGGTCCTGATAGAGCAGACTGGTGGGCGGCATGCGCTGGCCTTGCGACAGAATCGTCGCCCAGGTCTTGCGCAGATACGCGACGTCGGCGGCCAGTTCTTCGCTCGTCGCGTCTTCGGCGATGGTGCGCACGATGTAGCCGCCTTTCTCGTCGGCGGGCAGCACGGCGGTCAGCCGCGCGCGCACCGCCTCACGTTCGGCTTCGCTCTCGATCTTCTGCGAAATGCCGATATGCGGCTCCTGCGGCAGATACACGAGCGTGCGCCCGGCAATGCTCACTTGCGTGGAAAGCCGCGCGCCCTTCGTTCCGATCGGATCCTTCACGACCTGAACCATGAGCGTCTGGCCCTCGAACACGATCTTTTCGATGGGCTGATGCGGGCTTTGGTGTTGCGGTTCGCCGGCAATGCGCGGATGCCAGATGTCGGCTACGTGCAAAAACGCGGCGCGTTCGAGACCGATGTCGATAAACGCGGATTGCATGCCCGGCAACACGCGCACGACCTTGCCGAGATAGACGTTGCCGACGCGGCCCCGCGACAGCGTTCGTTCGACGTGAAGTTCCTGGACGGCGCCTTGCTGGACGAGCGCGACGCGCGTTTCCTGCGGCGTGACATTGATCAGGATTTCTTCATTCATGGTGTTGTTCTAGAAGTCGATGCGCGCTGCACGCAGTAGGGCAGCGGTTTCAAAAAGCGGCAAACCCATGATACCTGAATAGGACCCGTCGATATGCTCGATAAACTCCGCGGCGCGTCCCTGCACGCCGTACGCGCCCGCCTTGCCGAGCGGCTCGCCGCTTGCCACGTAGCGGCGAATCGCGTCTGCGTGCAGCGCAGCAAAACGCACCTTCGACACCGACAGCGCCGTGGGCAGCAACTCGCCGTGCGCGTCCACCACGGCGACGGCGGTGAGCACTTCGTGGTCGCGGCCCGCGAGGCGCGTGAGCATCGCCGCGGCGTCGTCGGCGTCGAGCGGTTTGCCGAGAATCGTGTCGTCGATCGTGACCGTTGTGTCCGCAACCAGAATGGGTCGCGCGACATGGCCGCCTGCCACGAGGCGCGCACGCGCGGCGCGCGCCTTTGCTACGCACACACGTTGCACGTAGTCGTGCGCGCGCTCACCGGGCAGTTCGGCTTCGAGGGCTTCGGCGTCTTCATCGGGGCGCGGCAGCAGCAGTTCGAAGCGCACGCCGACCTGTTGCAGCAACTCCTGGCGGCGCGGACTCTGCGACGCGAGATAGACGAACGGATGCAGCGAAGCGGCGGATGTCGGCATGAAGAAGTCTCTTTGAGGTCTCGTTGAAACGGATCACATGAGGGCGGCGGTGCATCGCGGCTGTGCCCCGCATGGCCGTGTCGTGCATGGCGCAATGACGCAGGCGACGCCCGGTTCACGCGGGCAGGCGCAATGAAAGCGCGGCGCTGTGCGCACCCGCAGCGTCACTGTGAACGGCCGCGCCGCGCCTGCCGAGGCATGCGCCGCAGGACCGCCGGTGTTCGCTCACGCGCGATGATAGGGGTGATTTTGCGTGATGGTCCACGCGCGGTAAAGCTGCTCGGCGAGCAGCACGCGCACCATCGCATGCGGCAACGTGAGGCTGGAGACGCGCAGCAGCATGTCGGCGCGCGCCTTCAGCTGGGGGTCGAGCCCGTCCGCGCCGCCGATCAGAAACGCGACGTCGCGGCCGTCCTGCTGCCAGCCGGGCAGGGCGCCCGCAAGCTGCATGGTGGTCCAGTCCTTGCCGCGTTCGTCGAGCGCGACGATGCGCGCGTTCTTCGGCAGCGCGGCTTCGATCTTCGCGCGCTCGGCGGCCATCACGCTTTCGGCCGGCCGGCCCGACGAGCGCTGCTCGGGCTTGATCTCGCGCAGCTCGATGCGCAGTTCCGGCGGCATGCGTTTCGCGTATTCGTCGAAGCCGGTGGCGATCCAGTCCGGCATCTTGTGGCCGACGGCGAGAATGTGCAGTTTCATGAATGCTCGCAAGCTCGGGCCGCGGACTGATGCCGCGAGCCGGTCAGCCGCTTACTTGCGGCGCGCCGCGGTCTTGCGCGCGGGTTTCTTCGCGGCCGGCGCTTCTTCGTCCTCGTCCTCTTCGTCGGGCTCGCTCGAGCGCGCGCCGCCGAACGGATCAGGCGTGGACAGCTTGATGCGCACCGGCTTCTCGCCCCAGATTTCCTCGAGGTTGTAGTACTGGCGCAGCGCCGGCTGCAGGATGTGGACGATCGCGTCGCCGCAATCCACCAGCACCCATTCGCCGATGTCCTCGCCTTCCGTGCTGACGATCTCGCCGCCGGCTTCCTTCACGCCTTCGCGCACGCTCGAGGCGAGCGCCTTGGTTTGCCGGTTCGAGGTGCCGCTCGCGACGATCACGCGATCGAACAGCGCGGTCAGATGGCTGGTGTTGAACACCCTGATGTCTTGCGCCTTGACGTCTTCGAGAGCGTCGACGATCACGCGTTGCAGTTTGCGAATATCCATGAGGTTACCGGTGGTACAAATGATGTTGAAGGATGTAGTCCCACACCGCGGTGGGGACATGGCTTGCGGCCTCGCCGTGCGGTTCGCCGCCTGCGTGAGCAAGCCGCTGGCTCACCTGCTCGCGCAGATGCGCGCGAATGTCGGTGGCCGAGACATTGAACGCAAGCGTCGTGTCGATCAGCAAGTGGCCGCAAGGCGTGGCTTGCAGAACCTCGGCGCTGGCGCGGCGCGCCTCGATTTCTCTGGCGACGGCAGGCGCGATCGACGCGAGGTCGAAACCCGGCCGCGTGGCCGCGCAAATGTGCGCGAAGTCGAACAGGCGCCGCCAGTCGCGCCAGGTGTCGAGATGCACCAGCTGATCCGCGCCGATCAGCAAGGCGATCGATGCGTCGCTGCCTTCGCGCTCGCGCCAGCGCTGCAGCGTGTCGACGGTGTAGGTCGGACCTTCGTGCTCGATTTCGTCGGTGGCGACGCGCACCGTCACGCCCGGCAGCTTCAGTTCGCTCGCCGCCGCGCGCGTCATGGCGAGCCGATGCACGGCCGGCGAGACGTCCGCTTTCTGCCAGGGCTGACCGGCCGGCAGCAGCACCAGTTCGGTCAGTTGCAGCACGTGGGCGAAACGCCGCGCAAGCGCGAGGTGGCCGTCGTGGATCGGGTCGAAGGTGCCGCCGAGCAAACCGATCCGGCGAGGCAGCGCAGCGGGTTGAGCGATCGGCTTCAGGTCAGAATCCTTTGTCGTGGCGACGGGTCGGGCAGTGCGCGCGTTCGGGCGTCCGAAGCGCTCACACCCACTCGCGCGGCACGAGAAAATCGCTGTAAAGGCGCGCTTCCGGCGTGCCCGGCTCGGGCTGCCAGTTGTAGCGCCAGTTCACCACAGGCGGCATCGACATCAGAATCGATTCGGTGCGTCCGCCGCTCTGCAGCCCAAACAGTGTGCCACGGTCGAAGACCAGGTTGAACTCGACGTAGCGTCCGCGCCGGTAAGCCTGGAATTCGCGCTCCGCCTCGCCGTACGGCAGGTTGCGGCGCTTTTCGATGATCGGTAGATACGCCTTGAGAAATCCCTCGCCCACGCTTTTCAGCATCGCGAACGATTGATCGAAGCCCGGCGCCGAGTAGTCGTCGAAAAAAATCCCGCCGATGCCGCGCGGCTCGTTTCTGTGCTTGAGGAAGAAGTACTCGTCGCACCAGCGCTTGAACTTCGGATAGAGGTCCGCGCCGTAGGGCGCGAGCGCGTCGCGGCAGGTGCGGTGAAAGTGCTGCGCGTCTTCCTCATAGCCGTAGTAGGGCGTCAGATCCATGCCGCCGCCGAACCAGAACACGGGTTCTTCGCCGGCTTTGGTCGCGACCAGCAGGCGCACGTTCATATGCACGGTCGGACAGTGCGGATTGTGCGGATGCAGCACGAGCGATACGCCCATCGCTTCGAAGCCGCGCCCGGCCAACTGCGGACGTGCAGCGCTCGCGGAACCCGGCAACGCGTCGCCGCTTACATCCGAAAAACCGATGCCCGCGCGCTCGAAGAAATGGCCGCCTTCGAGAATCCGCGTGCAGCCACCGCCGCGCAGCTTTTCGCCGGGCGCGCGCTGCCATGTGTCGGTGGCGAAGGGCTTGCCGTCGAAGGCGCCCAGCGCGTGTGCGATGTCGGTTTGCAGGCCTTGCAGCCAGCTGCGCACGGCCTGTGCGTCGTAGCTCGAATCGGTCATGGATGCAGGTACTGAGGGCGGCACGCGGTGCCGCCGGTTCGTCGTGAAGCGCCGCGTGGCGGCTGTCCCGGGCGGTTGGAGCGGCTCGGGCGGTTCAAGGCAAAGCGCGGCGGCGCAGCGAAACACGCGTTGCCGCCAACCCGCAGTGTAACGCCGCGGTCGCGGCAGTCCGGGCGCGGCGGCCCGCTGCCCCGGTGCTTTCCTCAGTGCTTTCCTTCGGTTTTCGCGTCGTGCTTGCGGTTCAGCGCGCGATAGCCGATGTCGCGCCGGTACTGCATGCCGTCGAAGGAAATCTGGTTGATCGTTTCGTACGCGACCGACTGCGCGCTGCGCACCGAGTCGGCGAGACCCACCACGCACAGTACGCGCCCGCCCGACGTGACGAGCTTGCCGTCTTTCAGCGTGGTGCCCGCATGAAAGGTGACCGAATCCGCGGTTTCAGCGGGAATGTCGTTGATGCGGTCGCCCTTGCGTGGCGCGTCCGGATAATTGTGCGCGGCCAGCACGACGCCGAGCGCGGTGCGGCGATCCCACTCCAGTTCGACCGTATCGAGCGTGCCGGCGATGGCCTGTTCGACCACCTTCGAATAGTCGCCCTTCAAACGCGCCATGATGGGCTGCGTCTCCGGGTCGCCCATGCGGCAGTTGAATTCGAGCGTCTTCGGATTGCCTTGCGCGTCGATCATCAGGCCGGCGTACAGGAAACCGGTGTAGCGAATGCCTTCTTTCTCCATGCCGCGCACCGTCGGCAGGATGATTTCGCGCATCACGCGCGCGTGCAGTTGCGGCGTGACGATCGGCGCGGGCGAGTACGCGCCCATGCCGCCCGTGTTCGGGCCCTGATCGCCGTCGAGCAAACGCTTGTGGTCCTGGCTCGACGCGAGCGGCAGCACGTGCTTGCCGTCGACCATGACGATGAAGCTCGCTTCCTCGCCGGCGAGGAATTCCTCGATCACGACGCGTGCGCCGGCATCGCCGAGCTTGTTGTCCGACAGCATCATGTCCACCGCGGCGTGCGCTTCTTCCAGCGTTTGCGCGACCACCACGCCCTTGCCGGCGGCGAGGCCGTCGGCCTTGATCACGATCGGCGCGCCCTTGGCGTCGAGGTACGCGTGCGCGGCGGCGACATCGGCGAAAGTTTCGTACTCGGCTGTCGGGATGGCGTGACGCTTCATGAACGCCTTCGCGAAGTCCTTCGAACTTTCGAGCTGCGCCGCTTCTTTGGTCGGCCCGAAGATTTTCAGTCCGCGCGAGCGGAACAGATTGACGATGCCCGCGGCGAGCGGCGCTTCCGGTCCCACCAGCGTAAAGGCGATCTGCTCTTTCTCGACAAAATCGGCGAGCGCGGCCGGCTCGGTGATGTCGACGTTGCGCAGCCGCTCGTCCTGTGCGGTGCCGCCGTTGCCAGGTGCCACGTAGACGAGCTGGACCCGCGGCGATTGCGCGAGCTTCCATGCGAGCGCATGTTCGCGACCGCCGGACCCGACGACGAGTAACTTCATGTGAATCCCCGAGACTTAAAAACCATAAACGGCGCGCCGTATGAGGCGGCGAGCCGTGCAATAACAATGAGCCCCGCCATGTTCGCCGCCCGCGAAGGCGGGCAGAGCGCAGGGCGAACCCGAATGGAGGCGGCGTTTGCCCGACGCGCCTGGCCGGCTACGCCCGTTCAGCAGCAACGATGAAGCGCACCGGCGGGCACGGCCACGAGAGCGGCCCGGCCGGTGTCATGACCTGACGGCTTCATTCGTCGGCGATCGCGGCGTTTGTATAGACTTCCTGCACGTCGTCCAGATTTTCCAGCGCGTCGAGCAGCTTCTGCATCTTTACGGCGTCGTCGCCGGTGAACTCGACTTCCGTCTGAGGTTTCATCGTAACCTCGGCCACTTCGGCCTTGAAGCCCGCGGCTTCGAGCGCGGCCTTCACCTTCGGGAAGTCGTTCGGCGGACACAGCACTTCAATGCTGCCGTCTTCGTTCGTTACCACGTCGTCGGCACCGGCTTCGAGCGCGGCTTCCATCAGCTTGTCTTCGGGCGTGCCCGGCGCGAACAGGAACTGGCCGACGTGATCGAACATGAACGACACGGAGCCGTCCGTGCCCATGTTGCCGCCGTTCTTCGAGAACGCGTGACGCACTTCCGCCACGGTGCGCGTGCGGTTGTCGGTCATGGTGTCGACGATCACCGCCGCACCGCCGATGCCGTAGCCTTCGTAGCGGATTTCTTCGTAGTTCGCACCGTCGACACCGCCCACGCCGCGCTGGATCGCGCGGTTGACGTTGTCTTTGGGCATGTTGGCGTCGTACGCCTTTTCGACGGCGAGCCGCAGACGCGGATTCGAGTCGATGTCGCCGCCGCCCATGCGCGCCGCGACCTGAATTTCCTTGATGAGCCGCGTCCAGACCTTGCCGCGCTTGGCGTCGGCCGCTGCCTTCTTATGCTTGATGTTGGCCCATTTCGAATGACCCGCCATACCTTTCTCCGTCGCGCGCGCCAGCAAGGCGCTCGCATTGTGCAATTGTCGTTGCGATTTTCCGGGCGCAAGCAGAAAGGGGCGCCTCGATTCAAATTCGCCGCGCCTCACGTTGCACGCCAGGCCGCTCTGGGAGCGGATTCGAATTTTATCACGGCGCGGGGGCGCGGCAGAGACCGGCGTGGCTCGAAACTGCACGAAAAGTGTGCGTTTGCGGCGCGAATCGCGCGCCGCAGGGCCGTTTTTCAGGCAAACCTCAGTTCTTGGTTCCGAACAGCCGGTCGCCTGCGTCGCCGAGGCCCGGCACGATGTACGCGTGTTCGTTCAGATGCGAATCGAGCGATGCGACGAAGAGCTTCACGTCCGGATGCGCGTCCTGGAACACCTGCACGCCTTCCGGCGCGGCGACGAGCGCGAGGAACAGGATGTTCTCCGCCGCCACGTTGCGGCGCTTGAGCACGTCGACCGCGTGCACGGCGGAATAGCCGGTCGCAACCATCGGGTCGCACAGAATGAACACCCGGTCTTCGAGGTCGGGCAGGCGCACGAGGTATTCCACCGGCCGGTGGTCGTCCGAGCGATACACGCCGATGTGGCCCACCCGCGCCGACGGCACCAGCTCCAGCAGGCCGTCCGACATGCCGATGCCCGCGCGCAGCACCGGCACGATGGCGAGCTTCTTGCCGGCGATCACCGGCGCGTCGATCTCGACGAGCGGCGTATTCAGGCGGCGCGTGGTCATTGGCAGATTGCGGGTGATCTCATAGCCCATCAGCAGCGTGATTTCGCGCAGCAGCTCGCGGAACGTGCGCGTGGACGTGTCCCGGTCGCGCATGTGCGACAGCTTGTGCTGGATCAGCGGGTGATCGAGGATGAAAAGATTGGGAAAACGGCTGTCCTGGGTCATGGCGGGCGCACAAGCGGCGGGAAAAAGGCAAATTCGGGCAATCCGAGGTCGATTCAGGCTGGCTTCGAGGTCGACCCGGGAATCGGTTCGGCGCGCCGCCCGGCCGGCGAGCACAACGTGCGACGACCGGCGAACGCGCCACCGCGCAAGTTTACCGAAAGAGTGGCGTCCGAAGATACCGAAGATTGCAGCGGCCCGGCGCAGTCCGGCACCGATTCTTCTAGAATCGGGGGAAACTTTGCAATCATCGGCGACACGCCAGCGAGGAGAACGCATACATGGACATGGGAATCGCGGGGCGCACGGCGCTCGTTTGCGCGGCGAGCAAGGGCTTGGGGCGCGGCTGCGCCGAGGCGCTCGCGGCTGAAGGCGTGAATCTGACGATCGTCGCGCGCACGGCCGCGACGCTCGAGGCGACGGCCGACCAGATCCGCCGGCAAAGCGGTGTCGAAGTGAAGACGGTGGCCTGCGACATCACTACGCCTGAAGGCCGGGCCGCGGCGCTCGCCGCGTGTCCGCAGCCGGACATCCTCGTCAATAATGCGGGCGGCCCGCCGCCCGGCGATTTCCGCAACTTCACGCACGACGACTGGATTCGCGCGCTGGAAAGCAACATGCTGACGCCGATCGAACTGATCCGCGCGACCATCGACGGCATGAGCGCGCGAGGCTACGGGCGCATCGTCAACATCACGAGTTCCGCGGTGAAGGCGCCCATCGACGTGCTCGGCCTCTCCAACGGCGCGCGTTCGGGGCTGACCGGCTTCGTCGCGGGGCTTGCGCGCAAGATGGCGCCCACCGGCGTGACGATCAACAATCTGCTCCCGGGCATGTTCGACACGGACCGGATCGCCGTGACCATGGCGGCCACGGCAAAATCCCACAACATTTCCGTGGACGAAGCGCGCCAGCAGCGCATGAAGGCGATTCCCGCCGGCCGCTTCGGCACGCCCGACGAATTCGGCCGCGCCTGTGCCTTTTTGTGCAGCGTGCACGCGGGCTACATCACGGGACAGAACTGGTTGATCGACGGCGGCGCGTATCCGGGTACATTCTAGGCGTGCACGTGTAGGCACTTTCCCGGCGCGCCGGCAGTTCTTCGCAGCACCTGCGGCAGCCATTCGTGCCGCAAACAACAACGACAATCACAACGGTTTCAGGAGTCTTACGTCATGACCACCCGCATTGCGTTGATCGCGCACGATCACAAGAAGGACGACATCGTCGCGCTGGCCGGCGAATACGTCGACACGCTCAGGCGCTGCGACATCATCGCGACCGGCACGACCGGCGGGCGCATCAGCGACGCGCATGGCCTGCAGGTCGAGCGCATGCTGTCGGGCCCGCACGGCGGCGACTTGCAGATCGGCGCGCAACTGGCGGAAGGCCGCGTCGACATGGTCATCTTTCTGCGCGATCCGATGACGCCGCAACCGCACGAGCCGGACATCAACGCACTCGTGCGCGCCTGCGACGTGCACAACATTCCGTGCGCGACCAATATTTCGACCGCGCGCATGATTCTCGACGTGCTCACGTTGCGGTTCACGCAGGAGGCCTGAGGCGGCGTGCCTGGAAGTCATCGGCAACAAGTGCATGCCAGCACAACCAGAGCGCATTCCCTATCAAGGAGACGTTGAATGGTCAAAGCAATCCGATTCGATAAAACCGGCGGCCCCGAGGTCATGAAATGGGTCGACGTCGAAGTAGGCGACCCCGCCGCGGGCGAAATTCGCGTCCGTCAGACGGCGGTCGGGCTCAACTATATCGACGTATATTTCCGCACCGGCCTGTATCCGTTGCCGCTGCCGGGCGGCCTCGGCATGGAAGCCGCGGGCGAAGTGACGGCGGTCGGCGCAGGCGTGAGCCATCTGCAAGCGGGCGATCGCGTCGCCTATGTGGCGAGGCCGCCGGGCGCGTATGCGCAGGAGCGCGTGCTGCCGGCGGCACAGGTCATCAAGCTGCCGGACACGATCAGCGACGAGCAGGCGGCCTCGGTGATGCTGCAAGGCCTCACCGCGCAGTATCTGCTGCGCCGCACGTATCCGGTGAAAGCGGGCGACACGATCCTGATTCAGGCCGCGGCGGGCGGCGTCGGCCTGCTGGTGTGCCAGTGGGCAAAGGCGCTGGGCGCGACTGTGATCGGCACGGTCGGCTCGGACGAGAAGGCGGAGATCGCCCGCGCGCACGGCTGCGACCACGCCATCGTCTATACGCGCGAAAACTTCACGAAGCGCGTGCGCGAGATCACTAACGGCGCGGGCGTGCCGGTGGTATACGACTCGATCGGTAAAGATACGTTTACCGGCTCGCTCGATTGCCTCGCGCCGCTCGGCATGTTCGTGAGCTTCGGCAATGCGTCGGGACCGCTGCCGCCCATCGACTCGTCCGAATTCGCCGGACGCGGCTCGCTGTTCTTCACGCGCCCGACGCTGTTTACGTATATGGGCAAGCGCAGCGACTACGAGGCAATGGCCGCCGAACTCTTCGACGTGCTGAGTTCCGGCAAGGTGAAGACGAGCATCAACCAGCGCTACGCACTCGCCGACGTCGGTCGGGCGCATGCGGACCTCGAAGCGCGCAAGACCACAGGCTCGACCATTCTGCTGCCGTAGCCTTTCCCCGCTTGCGTCGTCCAACCCGGGGCCGTTCCATCTCGCGATGGAGCGGCCTTCGTCTTTTCTGCATGTCGTTTACACGATTTTTATACGGCCTCCATCAGCTTTGATCAGGCCTTTACGCGCGTGCGCCTATCGTTGCAGCTATCCAAAGTCCGTGAATGGAGAACAAAAATGGATGTGCTGTACGTCGGGGCCATCGCGCTCTTTACCGCGCTGACCGTTGCACTGATTGCCGGCTGCGAGAAGCTGCTGCTGACTCGCCGCGGACAGGGAGCGCGCTCATGAACTGGATCTTGTGGATGTCGGGCGCGGCGACCGCGCTGCTGTTCGCCTACCTGGTCTATGCGCTGTTGCGCGCGGAGGACATCGAATGAATGCGAACAATGTCCTGCAGGCGGGGCTCTTCATTGTCGTGCTGCTTGCCGCAGCGGTGCCGCTGTCGCGCTACCTCGGCGGCGTCATGGACGGCAGCGCGCGCGTGCTGCGCTTTGGCGGACCGGTCGAGCGGCTCCTGTACCGCATGGCCGGCGTGGATCCGTCGAGCGAAATGAGTTGGAAGCACTATGCAATCGCCACGGTCGCGTTCAACGCGCTCGGCGTCGTCTTCCTTTATCTGCTGTTGCGCGTGCAAGGCATGCTGCCCGGCAACCCCCAGCAGCTCGGCCCGATGACGGTGGACGGCGCGTTCAACACCGCCATCAGTTTCGTGACCAACACCAACTGGCAGGATTACACGCCCGAGCAGACGGTCGGTTATCTGACGCAGATGCTCGGCTTCACGGTGCAGAACTTCCTGTCGGCGGCGACCGGCATCGTGGTCGTGATCGCGCTGATTCGCGGCTTTGCTCGCCATACCGCGCAAACCATCGGCAACTTCTGGGTCGACCTGACGCGCGTCACGCTTTATGTGCTGCTGCCGATGTCGGTCGTTCTCGCCGCTCTGCTGATGAGCCAGGGCGTGATCCAGAATTTCAAGGCCTACGAAAACGTGCCCACGCTGCAGACGACGAGCTATGCCGCGCCCAAACTCGACGCGCAAGGCAATCCGCTGAAGGATGCGAAGGGCAACGCGCTGACGGTCAACACGCCGGTCAAGACGCAGACCATTGCGATGGGCCCCGTTGCTTCGCAGGAAGCCATCAAGATGCTCGGCACGAACGGCGGCGGCTTTTTCAACGGCAATTCGGCGCATCCGTTTGAAAATCCCACACCGTTCTCCAACTTCCTGCAAATGTTCGCCATCCTGATTATTCCGGCGGCACTCGCACTGGTGTTCGGCCGCATGATCGCGGACCGCAAGCAGGGCGTCGCGGTGCTTGCTGCGATGACGCTCGCGTTCGGCGTCTGCGTATTCGGCGAGATCGGCGCGGAGCAGGGCGGCAATCCGGCGCTCGCGGCGTTGCACGTCGATCAGTCGGCGAATGCGATGCAGTCGGGCGGCAACGCCGAGGGCAAGGAGACACGCTTCGGCATTGCCCAGTCGGGCATCTTCACGGTGGCGACCACGGCAGCCTCGTGCGGCGCAGTCGTCAATATGCACGACTCGCTCACGCCGCTCGGCGGCCTCTATCCGCTTCTTTTGATGCAGCTTGGCGAAGTGATCTTCGGCGGCGTCGGCTCAGGGCTGTACGGCATGCTCGTGTTCGCGCTGCTCGCGGTCTTCGTGGCGGGCTTGATGATCGGACGAACGCCTGAGTATGTCGGCAAGAAGATCGAAGCCTATGAAATGAAGATGGTATCCATAGTCGTGCTGTTGACGCCGCTACTCGTACTGGTGGGCACCTCGATCGCGGTGCTGAGCGACGCGGGCAAGGCGGGCATTGCCAATCCGGGCGCGCATGGATTTTCCGAAATCCTCTACGCGTTCAGCTCGGCGGCCAACAACAACGGCAGCGCGTTCGCGGGCCTCACCGTGGGCACGCCGTTCTACAACTGGCTGACAGCCATCGCGATGTGGTTCGGCCGCTTCGGCACGATCGTTCCGGTGCTCGCGATTGCCGGCTCGCTCGCGGCCAAGAAGCGCATCGGCGTGACGGGCGGCACCTTGCCGACGCATGGACCGCTCTTCGTCGTGCTGCTGCTCGGCACCGTGCTGCTGGTCGGCGCGCTCACTTATGTACCGGCGCTTGCGCTCGGCCCCGGCGTCGAACATCTGATGATGATGGGCGCTCATTGACGCGGGCTCACGGGCCTGCGCGAGGCAACGAGTCGACGCGTGTTCCAGCGCGTCAGCAGCCAATGCGACATTCGAGGATTCAATGACTGAACACCATGCAACGAGGTCCATGTTCGACCCGGCGCTGCTGCGCCCGGCGATCGCGGACTCATTCAGGAAGCTCACGCCGCGCACGCAGTTCCGCAATCCGGTGATGTTCTGCGTGTATGTAGGCAGTATTCTGACCACCATCCTGTGGATCGCCGCGCTCGCCGGCGAGGCGGAGGCGCCGGCGGGTTTCATTCTCGCGGTCACGCTGTGGCTGTGGTTTACGGTGCTGTTCGCAAACTTCGCCGAGGCGCTTGCCGAGGGCCGCTCGAAGGCTCAGGCCGCGTCGCTGCGCAGCGCCAAGAAAGATGTGATGGCGAAGAAGCTCAACGAGCCGCATCCCAAGTCGCCGATCCGTATTGTCACCGCGTCGGACTTGCGCCGCGGCGACGTCGTGCTGGTCGAAACCGGCGACGTGATTCCCGCGGACGGCGAAGTGCTCGAGGGCGTGGCCTCCGTCGACGAATCGGCGATCACCGGTGAATCCGCGCCGGTGATCCGCGAGTCGGGCGGCGACTTTTCGTCGGTGACGGGCGGCACGCGCGTGCTGTCCGACTGGATCGTCGTGCGCGTGACGGCCAATCCGGGCGAGGCGTTTCTCGACCGCATGATCGCGATGGTGGAAGGCGCGAAGCGTCAGAAGACGCCCAACGAAATCGCGCTGACCATTCTGCTGGTTGCCCTGACCATCGTGATGCTGCTCGCGACCGCGACCTTGCTGCCGTTCTCGATGTTTGCCGTGGAAGCGGCACATCTGGCGAATTCGGCGGGACACGTCGTGACGATTACCGCCTTGGTCGCGCTGCTCGTGTGCCTGATTCCGACCACGATCGGCGGATTGCTGTCGGCCATCGGCGTGGCCGGCATGAGCCGCATGATGCAGGCGAACGTGATCGCGACGTCGGGCCGCGCGGTGGAAGCGGCCGGCGACGTCGACGTGCTGCTGCTCGACAAGACCGGCACGATCACGCTCGGCAACCGGCAGGCGTCGCGCTTCATTCCGGCGCCGGGGCTCACCGAAGAAGCGCTCGCGGACGCGGCGCAACTTTCGTCGCTCGCCGACGAGACGCCCGAGGGCCGCAGCATCGTCGTGCTTGCAAAAGAGCGCTTCAACATCCGGCAACGCGATATGGCGTCGCTGCACGCGGAGTTTCTCGCGTTCACCGCGCAAACGCGCATGAGCGGCGTCGATCTGTCGCCTAAGGACGCGCCTTCCGCTGCGCCGCGCCGCGAGATCCGCAAAGGCGCGGCCGACGCGGTCCGGCATTACGTCGAAGCGAACGGCGGCCGTTT
This sequence comes from Paraburkholderia phenoliruptrix, assembly GCF_047325075.1. Lineage (NCBI taxonomy): Bacteria > Pseudomonadati > Pseudomonadota > Betaproteobacteria > Burkholderiales > Burkholderiaceae > Paraburkholderia > Paraburkholderia phenoliruptrix. The sequence goes on along the minus strand of NZ_CP168531.1, from coordinate 3,179,120 downwards.
CCCGAACGAAGTCAGCACGGCGGTGGCCGACGTCGCGCGGCGCGGCAGCACGCCGCTCGTCGTCGCGGAAAAGGGCGAGCAGGGTGCGCGCGTGCTCGGTGTGATCGAGTTGAAGGACGTGGTGAAAGGCGGCATCAAGGAGCGCTTTGCCGAATTGCGCAAGATGGGCATCAAAACGGTGATGGTGACGGGCGACAACCGGTTGACCGCCGCGGCGATCGCGGCGGAAGCCGGCGTGGACGATTTCCTCGCGGAAGCCACGCCAGAAGCCAAGCTCGCGACGATCCGCGCGCATCAGGCGGAAGGCCGGCTCGTGGCAATGACCGGCGACGGCACCAACGACGCCCCCGCGCTGGCGCAGGCCGACGTCGCAGTGGCGATGAACACCGGCACGCAAGCCGCGAAGGAAGCCGGCAACATGGTCGACCTGGACTCGAATCCGACCAAGCTCATCGAGATCGTCGAAATCGGCAAGCAGATGCTGATGACGCGCGGCTCGCTCACCACGTTCTCGATCGCGAACGATCTCGCCAAGTACTTCGCAATCATTCCGGCTGCGTTCGCGACCACGTATCCGGCGCTCAATGCGCTGAACGTCATGCATCTCGCTACGCCCACCTCCGCGATCATGTCGGCGGTGATTTTCAACGCGCTCATCATCGTGCTGCTGATTCCGCTGGCGCTCAAGGGCGTGCGTTATCGCGCGCTCGGCGCAGCCGTGCTGCTGCGGCGCAATCTGCTCGTGTACGGACTGGGCGGGATCCTCGTGCCGTTCGTCGGCATCAAGTTGATCGATATGGTGCTCGCCGCATTCGGCTGGGTCTGATAAACGGCAAGCTACAAGGAAACTATCATCATGAAGAATCTGTTGCGTCCGTTGATCGTCGTTTTTGCGGTGCTGAGCGCCGTGACGGGTCTCGCTTATCCGGCGTTGATGACCGCCGTCGGCCAGACGCTCTTTCGCGACGAGGCGAACGGCAGTCTGATCGAACAGGACGGCAAGGTGGTCGGCTCGAAGCTGATCGGCCAGCAGTTCGACGCGCCGCAATACTTCTGGGGACGGCTGTCGGCGACGAGCCCGATGCCGTACAACGCGCAGAATTCGGGCGGCTCGAACCTGGGGCCGACCAATCCCGCGTTGCTCGACGAAGTGAAAGGCCGCATCGACGCATTGAAGGCCGCGGGCACCGACCTGTCGAAGCCGGTGCCGGTCGATCTCGTGACGTCTTCGGGCAGCGGTCTCGATCCCGAGATGAGCCCGGCGGCTGCCGCGTATCAGGTCGAACGGGTGGCGAAAGCGCGCGGGCTCGCGCCGAATGAAGTACAGGCGCTGGTCGACCGTTATACGAGCGCGCGTCAATTCGGCGTGCTGGGCGAGCCGCGAGTGAACGTGCTGCAACTGAACCTCGCGCTTGACGAAAGGAAGCGCGGTTGAGCCCCGCGCTCATGGAGAGCCGTTACGTTCGGCGCGGTTCGCGGTGCGTGGGTCGTGGTCCGCGGTTCTGCCGCGGCGCGGACCGTGGCGTGGCGGGAGACCATTTGCCCCCAAGCCGCCGCCGTGCCACCATTGCACGCACCACCGCGCGCACGATGACAACACGCAAGCATGAACCGCCCCGATCCTGACGAACTGCTCGACAAGCTGCAGCGCGACGAAGAAAAGCGTCAGCGCGGCAAGCTGAAGATTTTCTTCGGCGCGTCCGCGGGCGTCGGTAAAACCTATGCGATGTTGCAAGCCGCGCGCCGCCGTCGGGACGAAGGCGCCGACGTCGTGGTCGGCATCGCCGAAACGCACGGGCGCAGTGAGACGGCTGCGCTGCTCGAAGGGCTCGACGTGCTGCCGCTCGCGCAGATCGAATACCGCGGCCGCAAGCTCGGCGAGTTCGATCTCGACGCGGCGCTGGCCCGCAAGCCGCAACTGATTCTCGTCGACGAACTCGCGCATTCGAACGTGCAGGGCGCGCGGCATCTGAAGCGCTGGCAGGACGTGTACGAACTGCTCGACGCGGGCATTGACGTCTACACCACGGTCAACGTGCAGCACCTCGAAAGCCTGAACGACGTGGTGGGGCAAATCACCGGCATTCGCGTGTGGGAGACGGTGCCCGACCGCGTATTCGATCGCGCGGACGAAGTGACGCTCGTCGATCTGCCCGCGGAGGAACTGCTCGATCGCATGCGCGACGGCAAGGTGTATCTCGCGCAACAGGCCGAGCGCGCGGTGCGCAACTTCTTTCGCAAAGGCAATCTGATTGCGCTGCGCGAGCTGGCGCTGCGCCGCACTGCTGATCGTGTCGACGCGCAAATGCGCGAGTACCGCGCGGATCGTTCGATCGAACGGATCTGGCAGGCGCGCGAGCGCCTCTTGGTGTGTGTCGGCCCCGGCCCCGAGGCGCCCGCGCTCGTGCGCGCGGCAGCGCGTCTTGCGGCGAGTCTGAAGGCGGACTGGATCGCCGTGTATGTCGAAACGCCCGCGTTGCAGCGTTTGCCCGACGCGCGCCGCGAACGCACGCTCAACGCGTTGAAGCTCGCGGCCGAGCTGGGTGCCGAGACCGCGACGCTGGCGGGCACGGACGCGGTCGCGGCGCTGACGGGTTATGCGCAGGCTCGCAATGTGTCGAGGCTGGTGGCGGGCGCATCGAACCGCGCGGGCATCGGGCGCCGGCTGCGCCGGCCGCTCGGCGAGCGCCTCGCCGAGCAGGGCGGTCATGCCGACGTCACGTTGATTCGCGTAGCGTCGGAAGGCGGCAGCGGCGAGCAGCGCCATCTGCTGAACACCACGGCAAACGCCTGGCGCGACGCATTGAGCGCCGCGCGCGAGCGTCGCTCGCCGCCGCGCGCATACGGTTTCGCCTTCGCGATTTGCGCGGGCATTACGGCCGTGGCGAGCCAGTTGATGGCGCGTATCGATCTGACGAATCTCGTCATGCTGTATCTGCTCGGCGTGGTCTTCACGGCGGTGAAGTTGGGCCGCGGGCCCGGCGTGCTGCTGTCGTTCCTGAGCGTGGCCGCGTTCGACTTCTTCTTCGTGCCGCCGCGCCTGTCGCTGTCGGTGTCGGACACCCAATATCTGCTGACATTCTTCGGCATGTTGCTGACCTCGCTCGTCATCAGCCATCTCACGTCGAGCTTGCGGCGCGAGGCGCGGGTCGCGCGGCGCCGCGAGCAGCGCACCGGTGCCATGTATGCGATGGCGCGCGAACTCGCGGCAGCGCTGACCATGGAGCAGATTGTCGGCATCGGCAGCCGTCACGTGAGCGAGGTGTTCGGCGCGCGCGTCGCGATCCTGCTGCCTGACAGCGCGGATCAGGTGAAGCAGAAGATCGAGGACCCCGACGCCGCGATCACGCTGGAAGGCGATCACCTCGACACCGACGTCGGCCAGTGGGTCTACGATCATCAGAAACCGGCCGGCCACGGCACCGACACGCTGCCCGCCGCCGCCGCCCTGTATCTGCCGCTCAAGGCGCCCATGCGCACGCGCGGCGTGCTCGCCGTGGTGCTGCGCGACGAACGCGAACTGAACGCGCCCGAGCAGCAGCGCATGCTCGACGCATTTGCGGCACAGATCGCGCTGGCGCTGGAGCGCGTGCATTACGTGGACATCGCGCGCGATGCACTCGTCAATATGGAATCCGAACGATTGCGCAACTCGCTGCTGTCTGCCATTTCGCACGATTTGCGCACGCCGCTCACGACCATCGTCGGGTTTTCGTCGATGCTCGCCCAATCGCGCGAGCAGAGCGGCGACACGCGGCGCGACGATGAGCTCGTGGACGCGATCCACGAAGAAGCCTTGCGGATGACCGGCATCGTCACGAACCTGCTCGACATGGCGCGCCTGCAGGCGGGCAGTCTGCAGCTGAACCGCCAATGGACGCTGCTCGAAGAAACCGTGGGCGCCGCGCTGCGCGCCTGCCGGCGCGTGCTTGCAGGCCACCCGGTGCAGGTCGACCTCGCCGCGGACTTGCCGCTCCTGCATCTGGACGCCGTGTTGATGGAGCGGCTCTTCTCGAACCTCTTCGAGAACGCGGCCAAGTACACGGCGCCGGGTACGCCGATAACAATCGGCGCGCAACGTTTCGACGCGGACGGCAAGTCGTTCGTGCGCGTCACCGTCGACGATAACGGACCGGGCCTGCCTACCGGCATGGAAACGCGCGTGTTCGAGAAGTTCACGCGCGGCGAGAAAGAGTCGGCGAAGCCCGGCATCGGCCTCGGTCTCGCGATTTGCCGCGCAATTGTGGAAGCGCACGGCGGCGGCATCGGCGCCGTGAATCGCATGCCGGCTTGCCCGGCGGGCGGCGCGGCGCAAGCCGCGGGCCGCGTGGAAGGCGCACGTTTCTGGTTTACGCTGCCGGTGGAAACGCCGCCCGACGTGTCGGACGCCCCGGATGCATTGGAGGACGAAACCGTCGACAATCTGTCTGCGAACCCGCCCTCCCATCAGTTGGCCAAACCCGCCCATGAGTGACCCGAGCATTACCGTTGTTCTCATCGAAGACGAAAAGCAGATTCGCCGATTCGTGCGGACGGCGCTGGAAGGCGAGGGCATCGTCGTGCATGACGCCGAGACCGGCAAGCAGGGTCTCGTGGAAGCCGCGACGCGCAAGCCCGACCTCGTGATCGTCGATCTCGGCCTGCCGGACACGGACGGGCTCGACGTGATCCGCGAATTGCGCGGGTGGAGCGAGATGCCGGTGATCGTGCTGTCGGCGCGCACGCAGGAGAGCGAGAAAGTCGCGGCGCTCGACGCCGGCGCCGACGACTACCTGACCAAGCCGTTCGGCGTGTCGGAGCTGCTCGCGCGGATTCGCGCGCATCTGCGGCGGCGCAATCAGGGCGGCGCGACCGAGTCGCCGCAGGTGCGCTTCGGCGCGGTAAGCGTGGATCTCGCGTTGCGCCAGGTCACGCGCGAAGGCGCGGCGGTGCATCTGACGCCGATCGAATACCGGCTGCTGGCCACGCTGGTACGTCACGCCGGCCGCGTGCTCACGCACCGGCAACTGCTGCGCGACGTGTGGGGGCCGTCGCACGTGGAAAGCCACCACTATCTGCGTATCTATATGGCGCATTTGCGCGGCAAGCTGGAGCGCGATCCGGCGCAACCCGAGCACATCGTGACGGAAACGGGCGTGGGCTACCGGCTGGTCGGCGTCGCCTGAGCAGGGCAGTGTGCGCAGCGCCGGGCAGGATTGCGGCGGCGTCGTTATAATTACGTTTCGTAAGGACGGCCTTGCGCTTTTCACAAACGGGGACGGCCCCATCTGATCATGGAGCTGTTTCATGTCCTGGATTCTTCTGTTCATCGCCGGTCTGCTCGAAGTCGCCTGGGCGGCCGGTCTCAAGAGTTCCGAAGGTTTCACCCGCCTCTGGCCTTCCGTTTTCACGCTCATCACCGCCGCTGGCAGCTTCGTGCTGCTGGCCATGGCCATGCGGCAGTTGCCGCTCGGCACGGCCTACGCGGTCTGGACCGGCATCGGCGCGGTCGGCGCCTTCATTTTCGGCATCGTGATGATGGGTGAAGCGCTGACGGTCGCTCGCGTAGCGAGCGCGGCGCTGATCGTCGTCGGGCTGGTGGGGCTCAAGCTCTCGTCCGGGCACTGACACGGCCGCACGAGGCCGCCGAGGCGCCTGTCATGACCCGACGTAGTGGTTCATGGCAGGCACGGACAGGCGCGGCGGCCGGCGTCGGGGCGTCCCGCAGCTCGCCATTTTGCAAGCCACTCTGCGTTCTGCGAATTAAGGTGGCTATAATGAGATGGAAACCAACCTGAAATTGCCCGCGGCCTGCTCGGCGCGGCCGGCTTGGCGCGGGTCTGACGACTTCCGTGTGGCGGCTCATCCCTGATTGGCCCCCGCAGTCGCGGCGCGCGCAGCGAGCCTGGAGGCGGCCATGCTTGAATCACTTTCGCTTGCTGCGGGGCTCTCATGGGGCAGCGGCCTGCGCCTCTATCTGACGGTCCTGCTGGCCGGCGTGTTCGAGCGTCTCGGTCTGATTCATCTTCCCGACACGTTGTCCGCGCTGTCCTCGCCGTGGGTGATCGGCGTGGCGGGCGTGCTGACCGTCACCGAATTTCTCGCCGACAAAATCCCCGCGTTCGATTCGCTATGGGACGCGATCCACACTTTCATCCGCATTCCGGCCGGCGCGGTGCTCGCGGCCGGCGCGCTCGGCCATGCGGATCCGGCGCTGCTGACGGTCGCCGCGCTCGCGGGCGGCACGCTCGCGGGCACCGCGCATCTCACGAAAGCGGGCACGCGCGCGCTGATCAATCTGTCGCCGGAACCGGTATCGAACATTGTCACCTCCACTGCTGAAGACGGTTTCGTATTCGGCGGCATTCTGCTCGCGCTCTTCGTGCCGCTCCTGTTCCTCGTGCTGATCGTCGGCTTTCTGGTGCTCGCCGGCTGGGTGTTGCCGCGGCTGTGGCGCGGCGTGCAGGGCGGCTTTCGCGGCATGGCGACGCATATGGTGTCGCGCCTCGCGAGGAGCCGGCACGATTGAGCGAGACGGTCAGACGTTCCCCGGCGCCGCCTGCCGCACCCGCGGCGCGGCGCTTTAGCCGCGGCGACCTGCTGCGCCAGGCGCTGCGTATGACGGCGCGCGACTGGCGCGCCGGCGAACTCACGATGCTGCTGCTCGCGCTGGTGCTCGCCGTGGCGGCGCTCGCCAGCGTCGGTTTTCTCGCCGACCGTTTGCATCAGGGGCTCGAGCGCGACGCGCGGCGCATGATCGCCGCCGACTTCATCGTGCGCGCCGATCATCCCGTCGATCCGCAGTTCGCGCGCGAGGCCGCGACGCTCGGCTTGCGTACGGCCACCACGGCAATCTTTCCGAGCATGATCAACTCGACCGGCGCGCAGCCGGTGTCGCGGCTTGCCGCGATTAAGGCGGTGTCGCCAGGTTACCCGCTTCGCGGCGCGTTGCGGATTGCCGCAGGACCGGGCGCGGCCGACCATCCGGCGCAATCCATCCCGGCGCCGGGCACCGTGTGGGTCGATCAGCAATTGCTCGATGCGCTGAAGGTGCGTGTCGGCGACACGGTGAAGGTCGGCAACCGCAACTTCGCAATCGGCGCGATGATCACGCGCGAGCTGGACCGCGGCTTTTCGTTCGTCAACTTTTCGCCGCGTCTCATGATGCGCGCCGATGAAGTGCAGTCCACCGGGCTCATCACGTTCGGCAGCCGCGTGACATACCGGCTGCTGGTGGCGGGCGCCGATGCGCCGGTGGCGCGCTTCGCGCAGTTCGCGCACGGCAAGGTGGACGGCGGCAAGATGCGCGGCGTCGCGCTGGAATCGTTGCAGGACGGCCAGCCGCAAGTGCGCCAGACGCTCGATCGCGCGGGTCATTTCCTCACGCTCGTGTCACTGCTGACCGCGCTGCTCGCGGCCGTGGCGATTGCCATGGCCGCGCACCGGTATATGCGTCGGCATCTGGACGGCTGCGCGGCCATGCGCTGTCTCGGCGTCAGTCAGGCCACGTTGCGCGCGCTGTTCACGCTCGAATTCGTCGGCGTGGGCGTCGCGGGCGGCGCGCTCGGCGTGGCGCTCGGTTTTCTCGGCCACCTCGCGCTGCTGACGTGGCTCGGCAGTCTCATCGACGTCGAATTGCCGTACCCGACGGTGTGGCCCGCGCTTCAGGGCATCGCCGCCGGACTCGTGCTGCTGCTGGGTTTCGCGTTGCCGCCGCTGTTGCCGCTTACGCGCGTGCCGCCGGTGCGGGTGCTGCGCCGCGAGTGGGGCGAAGCGGGGCGCACCGCGTGGGCCGCGTACGCGCTCGGCATTGTTTTGTTTGCCGCGCTGCTGATTGTCGCGGCGGGCGAGCTGAAGCTCGGCGGTATCGTTGCGGGCGGTTTTGCGGGCGGCTTGCTGGTGTTCGCGTGTATCGCGCGGCTCGCGTTGTGGGCGGCCTCGCGCGTGGTGCGCAGCGAGCGCGTGAATGCGGGAATCGGCTGGCGCTACGCGCTGGCGTCGCTGGAGCGGCGCAGCAGCGCGAGCGCGCTGCAGATTACGGCGCTCGGCATCGGCCTCATGTGCCTGCTGTTGATCGCGATGACGCGCAACGACCTCGTCGCCGGCTGGCGCAAGTCCACGCCGCCGGATGCGCCGAACGAGTTCATCATCGACATTCAGCCCGACCAGCGCGAAGCGGTCACGCACTATCTCGACGCGCACGGCGTGCCCGGCACGGTGCTGTCGCCGATGGTGCGCGGCCGGCTTACCGCGATCAACGGCAAGCCGGTCAATCCGGATTCGTTCAAGGGCGACGACGCGAAGCGCCTTGTGGACCGCGAGTTCAATCTGTCGTACACGACGCAGTTGCCGGACGACAATCGCCTCTCCGCCGGCACGTGGTACGGCGACACCAGGAAGCCGCAGATTTCGATCGAAGAAGGGCTCGCCAAGCTTATCAACGTAAAGCCCGGCGACGTGCTGCGCTTCGACGTTACCGGCCTGCAGATCGACGCGCCCGTCACGAGCGTGCGCAAGCTCGACTGGGGTTCGTTCAAGGTCAATTTTTTCGTGCTGATGCCGCCCGCCGCGTTGCAGGATTTCCCGGCGACGTTCATAACCAGTTTCCATTTGCCGCCGGAAAAACGCGCGACCATCGACGGTCTCATTGCCGCGTATCCGAACCTCACGGCCATCGACACCGGCCCGATCCTCGCGCAGGTTCAGCGCGTGCTCGAGCAGGTAATCGGCGCGGTGCAGTTCCTGTTCGCCTTCACGCTCGCGGCGGGCGTGCTGGTGCTGTACGCGGCGCTCGCCGGCACACGCGACGAGCGTATGCGAGAATCCGCGCTGCTGCGCGCGCTGGGCGCGTCGCACGCGCAAGTGCGCACGGTGCAGATCGCGGAGTTTGTTGCGGTCGGCGCGCTCGCCGGATTGATGGCGGCGGTCGGCGCGCAGATCATCGGTTGGGTGCTCGCGACGCGCGTGTTCCAGTTCTATCTGGACGTCGACCCGTGGCTCTTGCCGGCCGGCATGGCGGCCGGCATCGCGTGCGCCGCTGTCGGCGGCTGGCTGAGTTTGCGGCATGTGCTGTCGCGTCCCGCGTTGCAATCGCTGCGGGACGCCTGATTATTTTCGGTCGGTGAGTGTTGATGAACGAGAAGGATGACGAAGTATCGGCGGCGCAGCCGACGGCCTTCGAACTGGTGGGCGGCGAAGCGCGCGTGCGCGAACTCGTCGACCGTTTTTACGATTTGATGGATCTCGAACCCGAGTTCGCGGGCATTCGCGCGTTGCATCCCGAGTCGATGGAAGGTTCGCGCGACAAGCTGTTCTGGTTTCTATGCGGATGGCTCGGCGGCCCCGATCACTACATCAGCCGCTTCGGGGATCCGCGTTTGCGCGCGCGGCATTTGCCGTTCGCGATCGCCTCGAGCGAGCGTGACCAATGGCTGCGCTGCATGGCGTGGGCCATGGAAGACATCGGGCTCGCCGAGCCGCTCAGAGAGCGCCTGCTCGGCTCGTTCTTCGAAACGGCCGACTGGATGCGCAACCGCAATGGCTGACGCAAAGCACGCGGTAGCGGATCGCAGCGCGTATGACGCGCTCAATCGGGAAGCGCGCGAGGTGCTCGACTGCTGGTTCGGCGCGCCGGATGAGCCGGGCTTCGGCGAGGCGCGCAGGTGCTGGTTTTCCGCCGACAAATCGTTCGACGCGATGCTGCGCGAACGTTTCGGATGCCTGATCGATGCCGCGCACGACTCGCGCCTCGACGGTTGGGCGGCCACGCCGCTCGGCGCACTGGCGCTCGTGATCGTGCTCGACCAGTTTTCGCGCAACTGCCATCGCGATACGGCGCGCGCGTTCGCGGCGGATCGTAAAGCGCTGCAGGTCGCGCAGCAGATGGTGGCGAGCGGGGCGGACAGGCTGTTGCCGGGCGTGCATCATCGCGCGTTCGCTTATTTGCCGTTCGAACACGACGAAGCGCTGGCGAGCCAGCGGGCGTCGCTGCGTCTTTTCAAAGCGCTCGCCGACGAGCCGGGCGGCGAGCCGTATTATCCGTTCGCCGTGCGGCACGCACAGATCATCGAGCGCTTTGGACGTTTTCCCCATCGCAATGCGGTGCTCGGGCGCGAGTCGACCGCCGAGGAAATCGCTTTCTTGCGTGAGCCGGGCTCGTCGTTCCAGTCGCGGGCGAAGCGGGCCACTAAGCGCACAACGAAAGGACAACAAAGCGGGTGATGAAGCAGGCCACTAAGCGGACCACTAGGCAGGCCACAACGCGGGCAGCGAAGGGACAACAAAGCGAGTGATGAAGCAGGCCACTAAGCGGGCCACCAGGCGAACAACTGGGCGGCCAACTAAGCCCGCGCGCGGGCGTGAGCCGTCGGGCATCTAATTGCGGCCAGCGTCTCCCGCTCCCGCCGGCTTCGCTGCCGGCGTGCGCACGAACACGCGCAGCAACTCGTCGGTATCGCCCGGCCGCGCGCCCGTCCAGAAGAGCCTCCAGTTGCCGGCCGGCAGGAAGGCGTTGCTGCGGCGGCTTTCGACGATAAGCCACGTGCACTCGCTCGTGCGCGTGTTTGCCGTCGGATGATGTTCGATGCCCGCGAAGTAGTCGAGCATCGGCGCTTCGGATTCGCCTAATCCGACGCTCGCCATGCAGTCGCCGTCATTCCACTCCGCGCTCAGGGCCGCGCCGAGATTCTCGAACACCGAGCGATAACTCTTCGCATAGTCGAGCCAGGGCAGGAGCAGCGTGCTCACGAGTCCCCACGCGACGATCGCGCCCGCGCACCAGGAGAGCGCCCCGCGCCATTTGCCCGCGTACTTGAAGACGGGCAGTAGCCAGAGCCAGCCGAGCGTCATCAACAGCGCCGCGACAATCAGGCCGGGTTTCACCGGCAGCACCCAGTCGAGCGGCAGCCATCGGCCGAGCCGGTGCAGCGACGTGTGCGCATCGACCGGGCCGCTCATGATCGACCACACGATCCACGCGAGCGCCGCCATGCTGCCGAACAGCACCCGGCTCGTCATGTCCCACACCGTGGCGAGCCGCTGCGGCAGCCGCTCGACGCCTTGCATCGCCAGCAGGGCAAGCGGCGCGATGAACGGCAGGATGTACAGCTCGCGGATCGTCGCCGAGTTTTGCAGCACGGCGAAACCGACGCCTGCGAAAATCGCCGGCAACGCGACGCGCGGATCGCGCCAGCGCCGCCATGCGCCGCCCGCGAGGGCGGCCAGCGCAAGCGGCACCGTCGGAAAACCGACCGTAAGCACGGTGCGCAGCACGAAGAAGCGGCTTTCGCTTTCGGAGCCGAGCTCGGCGACCGAAAAACCGAAAAAGCGGCCGACGTTGTTGTCCCACAGCCAGACCTTGAAGAGCGGCTCGGAGCGCAGATAGAAGGAGATCGGCCAGATCAGCAAAAACGGCGCGCAGACGAGCGCCGCCAGGCCGAGGGCCGCGGCGAAGCTGCGGCTGCGGCACGCGCGATACAGCACCAGCGCCGCGCAGGTGGTCGCGCCGAACACCAGCGGCACGAACAGACCCTTCGCGAGAAACGCCACGCCGACGCCTGCGCCGAACATCGCGGCGCCGCTGAAAATCGCGTGCCGGCGTTCGCGGGCGGCGTCGGCGGACAGACGGGCGGGGTCGCCGTCGTCACGAAGATGCGCGAGCACGAGTTCGAAGAGCCCGCAGAAGCCGACGGCCGCGCCGGCCATCAGCGCGACGTCGGTCATCATGTCGTGCACGTGCTTGACGACGACGAGCGTGCCGCCGAAGAGCGCCACGCTGCCGATCACGCGCACGTCGAACCAGCTCGGCGCATCCACCGCGCGGCGCGCGACGCGGGCCGTGTAGTAGACGGTCAGGCCCGCGAACAGCGCGCTCGCGAGCCGTGCCGCGTCGTGCAGCGGCAGATAGCGGCCGAACATCCACGCAAGGCCCGCGGCCACCCAGTCGTAGACCGGCGGCTTTTCGACGAACGGCTGGCCGGCGTTGGTGGGCACGACGAGATCGCCGGTGTCGAGCATGTGCTTGACGATGCCGAACGTGTAGGTTTCGTCCTGCTTCCACGGATCGTGGCCGAGCGTGCCCGGCAGCAGCCACGCGCAGAGAATCGCCAGCGCGACGAGCCACATCAGCGGGCGGGCCGTGCTGAGCGCGCGCCAGCGTTCACCGCCGCGGCTTGCGCGATCCGCAGCCGGCGCATCGAGACCGGGCTTGTCGGCCGGGCCGGATGCTTGAGGTTGGGAAGCCTGGGTGGGTCGGGCAGGCGCCGCTGCTGCGGCGGTCTGAGCGCCGGCGGCAAAGACGCTATGCGGGCTGTTCGGCCCGTGCCCGGCGGCGCTCGCCGCCCGCGCCTCGTCTGCACTGTCGCTGAGGCCGCCCGGCGCGGACACCGCTGCCGCGGCGTTCCCCTTGCGCCACGGTGCGGAAGACTTTTCTTGCATGAAACGATCTCTGGTCGCGGTGCGCAGCATCAGCTTCGCGCGCACGATGTTCTAGCTTGCGTCGCGCAAGGTCGCGCGATCGTCGCGATTGTAGTCTCTCATTATTACGGTGGATTACAAGCGCGAATACGCATAAAGGCGGCAAGCGGGCGTGTCGCCGTCATAGCGCGGCGATGCAGGGCGCGCCGGTCAGGCGTCGATGGACAAGGGCAACGGCAAGGGAACAGGCGCGGCGCCCGGCTTTGGGGCGGCGCGCGTGAACCGAAGCGGGAAGGGCGGCTAGCGGCCGCCGGACACGTCGAGCAACGCGCCGGTGACGTACGACGCGGCGTCGCTCATCAGCCAGGCGATGGTCTCGGCGACCTCGTCGGCGCCACCGGGACGGCCCAACGGTGTGGCCGCGCCGAGCTGGGCGGCGCGCTCCGGCTTGCCGCCGCTCGCATGAATCTCGGTATCGATGAGACCGGGCCGTACCGCATTCACGCGCACGCCGCGCGGCCCGAGTTCCTTCGCGAGACCGAGCGTCAGGGTGTCGACCGCGCCTTTGGAGCCCGCGTAGTCGACGTACTCGTTGGGCGACCCCAAACGCGCCGCCGCCGACGACACATTCACGATCACACCGCCCGCGCCGCCGCGATCCGTCGACATGCGCCGCGCGGCTTCGCGCGCGCAGAGATACGCGCCCAGCACGTTGACGTTGAACATGCGCGTGAGCCGCGCGAGATCCATGTCGGCGAGCGGCATGGACGGCGCCACGATGCCCGCGTTGTTGACGAGCGCGTCGAGCCGGCCGAACTGCGCCTGAACGGCGTCGAACATGGCGAGCACGTCGGCTTCGCTCGCGACGTCGCCCGCAATGGGCAGCGCGCGTCCGCCGGCCCGCTCGACTTCGGCGACGGTTTCTTGCGCCGCTGCCAGGTTCTGCGCGTAGTTCACGCCGACCGACCAGCCGCGCGCGCCAAGCAGGCGCGCGGTCGCCCGGCCTATGCCGCGGCTGCCGCCGGTGATCAGAACGGTTCGGGTCATCGCAGCCTCGGCGTACAGGTAGAGTAAGCGCTAAAAAGGGGCCGGCCGGGCGCCGGTTCTTACGCGGCAGCCGTCAGTCAGACGGCTTCACGCCTGATCGCCCACTTGTCGGCGGCGGGCGGCTGATAGCGTTGCAGCTTGCCGATCAGTCCGGCGGGATCGGCGTCGATCTGCAGAATGTCGAGATACGTATAGCGCATGAAGCCTTCCTCCACCGTGTGCTGCAACAGCTTGATCAACGGATCGTAAAAGCCGTCGATATTGAGCAGTGCCACCGGTTTCTGGTGGTAGCCGAGCTGCGCCCACGTGTACACCTCGAAGAACTCCTCGAGCGTACCCGCGCCGCCCGGCATGGCGACGAACGCGTCGGACAGATCGGCCATCATCTTCTTGCGCTGATGCATGTCGGGCACCACATGCAGCTCCGTCAGACCGTTATGGCCGACTTCCTTGTTGACGAGCAGCTCGGGAATCACGCCGATCGCGCGGCCGCCTTCGGCCATGACCGTGTCGGCGATCACGCCCATCAGACCCACCTTGCCGCCGCCGTAGACGAGCGCGAGATTGGCTTCGACGAGCGCGCGCCCGAATGCGCGCGCCGCTTCGGCATACAACGGTTTGACTCCATTCGAGGAGCCGCAATACACACACACCGACTTCATGGAAAACGTCCTATTCATTGCGAGGCGCGGCGCCTTCCTTCGGCGGCAAATAGTCGTAGAACTCGCGCTTTTCCAGCTTGCCCGACACGAGATCGTCGAAAATCTGCCGCGAGCGGCCGCGCAGATAAGGCGCCATCAACGACACGATCTGCACGCTCACCTGATGCAGCTCCGCGCGGATCGCTTCCTGCTCGTTGTATTTGCGCGGATTCATCACGAACTGATACGACAGCCAATACGTTGCGATCACACCGATATTGGTCGCGATCACTTGCAGTTCCTGCGGCGTGGCGACCATTTCGCCGTCCGCCACGAGCTGATCGCAAAACTGGCTCGCAAAGCGCACCTTGTGGCTGATGATCTGCTTGAAGTGCGTTTCCAGCGTGCGATTGCGCGCGAGCAGGTCGTTCAGGTCGCGATAGAGGAAGCGGTAGCGCCACGTGAAATCGACCATGTACTGCAGGTACGACCACATTTCGTCGATGGTCGCGCGGTGGTCGTCGGGAAAACGCAGACGCTTTTCGATCTCCTGCTCGAACTGGCTGAAGATGCTGTTGATGATGTCGTCTTTGTTGCGGAAGTGGTAGTACAGGTTGCCTGGACTGATTTCCATTTCCTCGGCGATCGTCGTCGTCGTGACGTTCGGCTCGCCGATTTCGTTGAACAGTTTCAACGACAGTTCGAGTATCCGTTCGCGCGTGCGGCGGGGAGGTTTGGCTTCCATGTCGTCCGGCCCTGGTTACGCCGGGTTGGGCGCGCGGCGGCGTGCCGCTGCTGTATGGACCACCCGGACGCGGTTGCTATTTTAAGACTGCCGGACGATTATAAACCGAGCGTTCTAATCCCAAGCGGATACTCAGGGTTTTCATTATTCCGGACGACGTAACGCATTTCGCATGCGACTTTGCGCGCGTCGCGTCGCGTTCTGCCGTCGCCGCTGCAGAGTCAAAACCAGGCCTTCACCCAGCGCACGACGAGCGGGCCGACGATCAGCCCCCACGTCATCAGGCACATGCCGAGCGCGACCATCACCGCGGCGCTGCCCAGGTCCTTCGCGCGGCGCGACAGCTCGTGCCGTTCGAGCGAAATCCGGTCGATGGCGGCTTCCACGCTCGAATTGAGCAACTCGACAATCAGCACCAGCAGCACCGAGCCGAGCAGCAGCACGCGCGCGACCGGCTCGACCGGCACCAGCAGCCCGCACGGCAGCAGAATCGCAGCGAGTGTCAGCTCCTGACGGAACGCGCTCTCCTCGCGGATCGCGACGCTAAAACCCGCGAGCGAGTTTTTCATCGCGTGCCAGGCGCGAGTGAGGCCGCGATTGCCCTTGTACGGATTGAAGGGCAGCGGCGCGAGCGGATCGTCGGGGCTGAGTGGTTCGTGCTGCATTTCGTTCGACGCGTTCGACGCGTGCCCGGGGTGGGCGCTGGCTTCGCCATGCCCGCCATGTCCGCTGCGGCCATTGAGGCCGTGTCCGTCGGCATCAGCCGGCCCGGCGGTCTCGCGGACGTCGTCGAATGGTTCGACGCCCGCGCTGTCGTGCTCCGTGTGACGAGCGTCGCGGGCGGGCACGGCGCGCAGCGCGCCGTTTGAGGACGCGCGGCTCGCGTGGGAGGATCGGCTTCGCATGGGCAACCCGGCACGCCGCGTCACGCGGCGGCGCTTTCCTCGCGATACGATGCGCGCGGCAGCGGCTTCAGATGCGAGGCGAACTGTTCCGAGGCCGCCGCCCACGAGAAGCGCTCGGCCCACGCACGCGCATGCGTGCGGTCGATCTTGAGCGCTTCCAGACACGCCTCGCGCAGGTCTTCGTTCATCGCACCGGCGCCGCCGTCGCCGAGAACGTCGATCGGGCCGGTGACCGGATAGGCCGCCACCGGCGTGCCGCACGCGAGCGCTTCGAGCAGCACGAGCCCGAACGTGTCGGTGCGGCTCGGGAACACGAATACGTCCGCGGCCGCGTAGACCTTCGCGAGTTCAGCCTGCGTCAGCACGCCGAGATAGTTCGCCTGCGGATAGCGCGACTTCAATTCGGCGAGCGCCGGGCCTTCGCCCGCGACCCATTTCGAGCCCGGCAAGTCGAGCTTCAGGAAGGCCTCGACGTTTTTCTCCACGGCGACCCGCCCCACGTACAGGAAGATCGGCCGCGCGGTGTTGAGCACCTTGGAGTCCATCGGATGAAAAATGTCGAGGTCGACGCCGCGCGTCCACAGCACGACGTTCGTGAAGCCGTACTTCTCGAGGTCGCTCTTCACGACGGGCGTGGGCGCCATCACGGCGAGCGACGGCTTGTGGAACCAGTGCAGGAACCGGTACGTCGCGGCGAGCGGAATGCCGAAGCGGGCCTGCACGTACTCGGGAAAGCGCGTGTGATAAGCCGTCGTGAAGGGCAGCTTGTGCTGGATCGCGTAGGCGCGCGCGGCCATGCCGAGCGGACCTTCGGTGGCGATATGCAGCGCGTCGGGGCCGAACGCGTCGATACGCTCGCGCAGCTTGCGGCGCGGCAGGAGCGAGAGACGAATTTCCGGGTAAGTCGGGCAGGGGATGGTTCTGAATTCGAGCGGCGTCAGCAGATCGACCCGGTGGCCGAGTTCGCTGAGTTCGCGCGTGGTGTTCTTGAGCGTGCGCACGACGCCGTTGACCTGCGGTTCCCATGCGTCGGTGACGATCATGATCTTCATCGATTCGTTCCTCGCTTGTGTTCTCGATTGCGTCCTCGACCGTTTTCTCGATCCGGACGACAGAAGTT
Organism: Paraburkholderia phenoliruptrix; assembly: GCF_047325075.1. Classification (NCBI taxonomy): domain Bacteria; kingdom Pseudomonadati; phylum Pseudomonadota; class Betaproteobacteria; order Burkholderiales; family Burkholderiaceae; genus Paraburkholderia; species Paraburkholderia phenoliruptrix. The sequence continues at coordinate 3,162,269 of NZ_CP168531.1, read as the reverse complement.
GAAAGGGTTACGCGGTCGCCCGGGCCTTCTGCACGCCCGCTTGCGGCGAGCGCATCACGGTCCAGTAGATCACCTTGAGTTCGCCTTCATACGTTTCGACGAGCGCCGACAGGCTTTCGACCCAGTCGCCGTCGTTGCAATACAGCACGCCGTCGATATCGCGAATCTCGGCTTTGTGGATGTGCCCGCAGACCACGCCGTCGCAGCCGCGGCGGCGCGCTTCGTCGGTCATCACGCGTTCGAACGACGAGATGAAGTTCACCGCGTTCTTCACCTGGTGCTTCAGGTATTGCGACAGCGACCAGTACGGAAAGCCGAGCCGGCTGCGGATCCGGTTGAACCAGCGGTTCAGGATCAGGATCATCGTGTAGAGCGTGTCGCCGAGATAGGCGAGCCATTTGGCGTGCTGGATCACGCCGTCGAACAGATCGCCGTGCACGATCCACAGGCGCTTGCCGGCGAGCGTCGTGTGAAATGCCTCGCCGCGCACGTGGATGTCGCCGAACGCGAGGTCGCAGAACTGGCGCGCGGCTTCGTCGTGATTGCCGGGCACATAGACGACCTGGGTGCCTTTGCGCGCCTTCCTCAGCACCTTCTGCACGACGTCGTTGTGCGCCTGCGGCCAGTACCAGCCTTTCTTCAACTGCCAGCCGTCGATGATGTCGCCGACGAGGTACAGATACTCCGATTCGTTGTGGCGCAGAAAATCGAGCAGATACGGCGCCTGGCAGCCGCTCGAGCCGAGATGGATGTCCGAGAGCCAGATGGTGCGGTAGCGATGCGGCTCGGCGTGATCGTCGTCGTGCTGGCCGGTGTGGCTGTCGAGCGGCAGCGGCGCGACGGGCAGCGGCAAGCCGTGGCTATGACTGGGTTCGGGGCGGAACGCGACGGGGTCGACGCTCGGGCCGGTCTGGCGGAACAGGGAAGTCGCGGACGTTCTGGAGTCCATGGCTCACGCGTCGAGTTGCAGTGCCCGTATTGGGCCTACGGCGCGTGACTATGCCGTGACAGTCATGAGAAGTTCTTATTACTGCGGGCGCGGCCGCCGCCCGGCGCGGCCCGTAAGAGGCCGGTTGGCGTGGCCTTTATGACACGACGGTCACGGGCGGTACCTCGCGCGTGACGTCGATCAAGCGGGTTCCGGCAAGCCGGTCGTGCAGGAACTGCCGGCTCGCACCGAGGCAGCCGGTCGCCGCCCACAGCACGAACCAGATTCCCGCGATGGCGAGCGTCTGCGGCAAGCGCAGTCCGAGGAGCGGATGCAGCGCGAGCGGCGGCAGAAACCAGAGCCATGCCAGCAGATAGCGCGCGATGGCGCGCCACGCGGAGAGCGGCGCGCCGTCGGTGGCGACCACGCGCAGGCGCCAGGTTTTCATCGGCAGGGTCTGGCCGCTGTGGGTCCAGAACCACACGAAATACAGACCCACCACGAGTCCGATCCACGCCGCAAGAAGGTTGTGATGCGTGAGCCCGTTGCGTTGCTGCGTGAGCGTGCTGAACAGATAACCCGCGACAAATACCACGCCGAACAGCAGCAGCGCTTCGTAAAGCAGTGCGGCGAGGCGGCGGCGAACGGATGGCGGCTTGCTGGGCGAGGAGGGCGCAAGGGGCGCCGCCGCTGGCGAGCCGGTGCTCGCGCTCGACGCCGGATCGGCATGCGTGTCGAGTGGGGAAGTCGCGCGTGGTTCGGACATAGGCGAGCGCGGCCTATGAACCATTGAAGATGGACGGTGCTTCCGCCGGCGACACCGGCAGCGGCGTGGCCGGCACGAAACTGCCGGCCGCCGGAACGCCCGGCAGCGAGGCCGGGCTCGGCAACGACGCGGCCGCCCCCGCGCCCGCCGACGGCGTGCCGCTCGCGGCGGCGCGCTCGCGCGCATTGACCAGCCGGTCGAGTCCCTTGATTTCGCTGCGACCCGACGGCGGCGCGCTGACTACGCTCGGACGCCGCTTATGCTCGCTCGCGGCGAGCCGCTGCTTGGTTTCCTCGGGCAGTTGCTGATAGGCCTTCCAGGCGTTCTGGCGCGTTTCGCGCGGCAACTGCTTGGAGACCTGATAGTTCTCACGCGCGACGCGCCGCTGGTCCGGCGTCATGCGGATCCATTCGGTCATCCGGTCGTGCAGGCGTTTTTGGCCTTCGGGCGATAACTTCGAGTAACGCGACGCGATCTTCAGCCATTTACGCTTGCGCTCGTCGCTGAAGGAATCCCACTGCGCCTCGAACGGCGCAAGGGCGATATGTTCGGCCGAGCTGAGGCGCGACCACGCAAGCGGGCTGGTGCTGCCCGGCAGGCTCGGCAGCTCCACGCCGAGTGCAGGCGCGGGCGCAGGCGCCGCGCCATTGCCGTTCGCGGCAGGCGCGCCGACGGGCGAGGGGCTCGGGTAAAAGCGCGGATAGGTGGCGGCAAACGACACGAGCGCCGCTATCGCGCATCCGAAAACAACGGCCAGACCGCGCTTGTAGCTCACCCGAACGATCTCCCGCTCAGTGCGCGCGCGAAAGATACGCGTTGAAGCCGTGGTCGAGATAGGCATTGAGCGGCAAGTCGTCGCTTAACATGGCGGCATCGATATCGGCGAGTTCGGCCGTGCGCTGCTGATCTTCCCAGTATGCAATGCCGACGAGGCTCACGACGAGCGCGGCGAGCGGCCACGCGAGCGCGAAGCGGCGCAGCGGCGAGCGGCGCCGCTGCGGGCGCGGCGCCTCAGAGAGGCCGGCGGGAATGCCGGCGAAGGCCGGCACGAACACCGGCGCGCTGACGGTTTCGGACTTCTTGCGGGCAAGCGCGGCACGGCGGGCGGCGGCCAGCCGGTCGACGGCGGCGGACGGAATGCCGGCCGCGTTTTCGTCGAGCGCGCGGCGCACCTGGCGGGCGAACTCGAGTTCTTTTGTTTCGAGGGAGCTCATAGCGTGATTCCTTTGGCCTTGAGCGCTTGCGCCAGCGTGTGCGTGGCCCGCGAGCAGTGCGTCTTCACACTGCCCTCCGAGCAGCCCATTGCGGCGGCAGTCTCAGCGACATCCATATCTTCCCAATAACGCATGAGAAACGCCTCCCGTTGACGTGCCGGCAACTTTTGGATTTCGTCGTCGATTATTTGTAGGACCTGTTCGCGCTCGAGTTTGCGCTCATTACTCTCGGCGCCCGTGGAGCCCTGCTCGAGCTCGAAGGTTTCGAGCGGATCGAACTCCTCGTCCTCGGCATTACCGAGCGACGAGAACAGGCTCACCCAGGTATTGCGTACTTTGGCACGCCGGAAATAGTCGTGCGTCGCATTCTGCAGAATACGCTGAAACAGCAGCGGAAGCTCGGCGGCGGGACGGTCGCCGTATTTTTCGGCGAGTTTGATCATCGCGTCCTGCACGATATCCAGCGAGGCGTCGTCGTCCCGCACGGCGTAGACCGTCTGCTTGAATGCGCGCCTTTCGACGCCCGCCAGAAAGTCGGCGAGTTCCTTGTCTGATGCCATCCGTTGGGGGTCGGCGCAGCGAGCGTGCGCGTAATCGGTCGAAAAATGTCGTAAAACTCGCGGATGCTAACAAATTTTTGCCTAACCCGGGGCAAAACGTGCGGCGGGCCAGGTCGTCCCGGGGCGGGGCGTCGGTCAGAAACGGCCCTTGCCGGTGGGCGTTCGGGCAATATTTGCTTGACCGCGCGGGCGTCTGACGCTATCGTCGCTGGTTCGCAACATAAGTGACTTGTCTCATTGAGGTGTGGCCCAAGAAGCTCACCTGTCAACTGGACGCGCCGCTTGAACCCGAGCCACAAGCCCGGCAGAGAGCACCCGATCAATTTTTTGCCGAAAATTCGAAAGGTGAATTGAATGAATATGCCCAGCGCGGAATTCTCCACGTCGGATACGACTCCACACCACGAAGCTGACTCTATCGGCGCCACCGTGCTCATGAAGGCACTGGCCGACGAAGACGTCGAGTTCATCTGGGGTTATCCCGGCGGCTCGGTACTCTACATTTACGACGAGCTGTACAAGCAGGACAAGTTCGAGCACATCCTCGTGCGCCACGAGCAGGCCGCGGTCCATGCAGCGGACGCCTACGCGCGTTCCACCGGCAAGGTCGGCGTGTGCCTCGTGACCTCCGGCCCCGGCGTCACGAATGCGGTGACCGGCATCGCCACCGCCTACATGGACTCGATCCCGATGGTCGTGATCAGCGGCCAGGTGCCGACTGCCGCGATCGGCCAGGACGCGTTCCAGGAGTGCGACACGGTCGGCATTACGCGCCCCTGCGTGAAGCACAACTTCCTCGTGAAGGACGTGCGCGACCTCGCCGCCACCGTCAAGAAAGCGTTCTACATTGCCCGTACCGGCCGTCCCGGCCCGGTGCTGATCGACATTCCGAAAGACGTGTCGAAGGCGCCGTGCCAGTACGAGCCGATCAAAACCGTGTCGCTGCGCTCGTACAATCCGGTGACCAAGGGCCACTCCGGCCAGATCCGCAAGGCGGTGTCGCTGCTGCTCTCGGCAAAGCGTCCGTATATCTACACCGGCGGCGGCATCATTCTCGCGGACGCGTCGCGCGAGCTGAACCAGTTCGCCGATCTGCTCGGCTACCCGATCACGAATACGCTGATGGGTCTGGGCGGTTACCGCGCGAGCGACAAGAAATTTCTCGGCATGCTCGGCATGCACGGCACGTACGAAGCCAACATGGCGATGCAGCACTGCGACGTGCTGATCGCGATCGGCGCGCGCTTCGACGACCGCGTGATCGGCGACCCGTCGCACTTCGCGTCGCGCCCGCGCAAGATCATCCATATCGACATCGATCCTTCGTCCATTTCGAAGCGCGTCAAGGTCGACATTCCGATTGTCGGCGACGTGAAGGAAGTGCTGAAGGAGCTGATCGAGCAGTTGCAGACGGCCGAGCATGGCCCGGACACCGCGGCGCTCGCCGACTGGTGGAAGGACATCGAGGCCTGGCGCGCGAAAGACTGCCTCAAGTTCGACCGCAAGAGCGACATCATCAAGCCGCAGTACGTGGTGGAAAAGGCGTGGGAGCTGACCGACGGCAATGCGTTCGTCTGTTCCGACGTCGGCCAGCACCAGATGTGGGCCGCGCAGTTCTACCGGTTCAACAAGCCGCGCCGCTGGATCAACTCGGGCGGCCTCGGCACTATGGGCTTCGGCCTGCCGGCTGCGATGGGCGTGAAGATGGCGCACCCCGACGACGACGTGCTCTGCATCACGGGCGAAGGCTCGATCCAGATGTGCATCCAGGAACTGTCGACCTGCAAGCAGTACGACACGCCTGTGAAAATCATCTCGCTCAATAACCGCTATCTGGGCATGGTGCGCCAGTGGCAGCAGATCGAATACAGCAAGCGCTATTCGCATTCGTACATGGATGCGCTGCCGGATTTCGTGAAGCTCGCCGAAGCGTACGGCCACGTGGGCATGCGTATCGAACGCACGGCCGACGTCGAGCCCGCGCTGAAGGAAGCGCTGCGCCTGAAAGATCGCACGGTGTTTCTCGACTTCCAGACCGACCCCACCGAAAACGTCTGGCCGATGGTCCAGGCCGGCAAGGGCATCACCGAGATGCTCATGGGTTCGGAAGATCTATAACGACGGCTGCTAGCGCCGGCTTCGCCACGCGCGTCTCCAAAAAAGACGCAGCAGGAAGAAGCGGCGCGCAACCGTTCGCAGACATCGACACAACATCTGGAAGAAGCGAAACATGAGACACATTATTTCCGTCCTGCTGGAAAACGAACCGGGCGCGCTCTCACGCGTGGTGGGTCTCTTCTCCGCACGCGGCTACAACATTGAAACCTTGACGGTGGCTCCGACCGAAGACCGTTCGCTGTCGCGCATGACCATCGTCTCCATTGGCTCGGACGACGTGATCGAACAGATCACGAAGCATCTGAACCGCCTGATCGAGGTGGTGAAAGTGGTCGACCTGACAGAGGGCGCCCACATTGAGCGCGAGCTGATGTTGATCAAGGTGAGGGCGGTCGGCAAGGAACGTGAGGAGATGAAGCGGATGTCGGATATTTTCCGCGGCCGCATCATCGACGTCACCGAAAAGACTTACACGATCGAACTGACGGGCGCGAGCGACAAGCTCGACGCCTTCATCGAAGGACTCGACGCCACTGCGATTCTCGAGACCGTCCGCACGGGCAGCTCGGGCATCGGCCGCGGCGAGCGCATTCTGAAGGTGTAACGCGCGGCGTCCCGATCCGGGCCGGATGGGGCTCATCACTATCCGGCCTTGCAGCACAACATTCGCAGTATTGAATCTCTCTGAATCATCGAATTTAGCCAAGGAACCGACATGAAAGTTTTCTACGACAAGGACGCCGATCTCTCCCTCATCAAGGGCAAGCAGGTCACCATCATCGGCTATGGCTCGCAAGGCCATGCGCACGCGCTGAACCTGAAGGAAAGCGGCGTGAACATCACGGTCGGTCTGCGCAAGGGCGGCGCATCGTGGAGCAAGGCTGAGAATGCCGGCCTGCAAGTGAAGGAAGTGGCGGAAGCCGTGAAGGGCGCGGACGTCGTCATGATGCTGCTGCCCGACGAGCAGATCGCCGACGTGTACGCGAAGGAAGTCCACGCGAACATCAAGCAGGGCGCGGCGCTCGCGTTCGCGCACGGCTTTAACGTGCACTACGGCCAGGTGATCCCGCGCGCCGATCTGGACGTGATCATGATCGCGCCGAAGGCGCCGGGCCACACGGTGCGCGGCACGTACACGCAAGGCGGTGGCGTGCCCCACCTGATCGCAGTCGCGCAGGACAAATCGGGCGCGGCGCGCGACATCGCGCTGTCGTACGCAGCGGCGAACGGCGGCGGCCGTGCCGGCATCATCGAAACGAACTTCCGCGAAGAAACCGAAACCGACCTGTTCGGCGAACAGGCCGTGCTGTGCGGCGGTACCGTCGACCTCATCAAGGCCGGCTTCGAAACGCTGGTTGAAGCCGGCTACGCGCCGGAAATGGCGTACTTCGAGTGCCTGCACGAACTGAAGCTGATCGTCGACCTGATCTACGAAGGCGGCATCGCGAACATGAACTACTCGATCTCGAACAACGCCGAATACGGCGAGTACGTGACGGGTCCGCGCATCGTGACGGCTGAAACGAAGAAGGCGATGAAAGCCGTGCTGACCGACATCCAGACGGGCGAGTACGCAAAGAGCTTCATCATCGAAAACAAGGCCGGCGCACCGACGCTGCAATCGCGCCGCCGTCTGACGGCCGAGCACCAGATCGAGCAGGTCGGCTCGAAGCTGCGCGCCATGATGCCGTGGATCGCGAAGAACAAGCTGGTCGACCAGTCGAAGAACTAAGAAGTCCGTTTTATCGCACGAAGCCGGCGCGGCGCACCGCCGCAGGCGTCGGTCATGCAAAAAGCCGCCCAAGGGTGCTGAACCCTGGGCGGCTTTTGCTATCCTACGGTTTTACAAAAATACTGAAGCCATCCATGAATTACCCACATCCGATCATCGCGCGAGAAGGCTGGCCGTTCATCGCCATCGCGGCCGTCGTTGCATTACTGGTTCACGCTTTCGCGGGGTTCGGCTTTGCTTGGATCTTCTGGCTGATCCTGATCTTCATCGTGCAGTTTTTCCGCGATCCGGCGCGCCCCATTCCCACGCAGGCGAACGCCGTGCTGTGCCCGGCCGACGGCCGCATCGTCGCCGTCGAAACCGCGCATGATCCGTATGCCAATCGTGAAGCGCTGAAAATCAGCGTGTTCATGAACGTATTCAACGTGCATTCGCAGCGCTCGCCGGTCGACGGCGCAATCTCCAAGGTCGAATATTTTCCCGGCGCTTATCTGAACGCGGCGGTGGACAAGGCCTCGCTCGAAAACGAGCGCAATGCGATCGTGATCGAAATGGCCGGCGGCCAGACTGTCACGTCCGTGCAGATCGCCGGCCTGATCGCGCGGCGCATTCTTTGCTATGTGCGTGCAGGTGAGCCGCTTACGCGCGGTCAACGGTATGGCTTTATCCGCTTCGGCTCGCGCGTCGACGTGTATTTGCCGGTGGGCAGCCGTCCGCGGGTGTCGATCGGCGAGAAAGTGTCGGCGTCGTCCACGATCCTCGCTGAACTCTGAAGCGGCACAAAGGAGGTTGTCCGAATGGCCGCATTCAAACCGCGCCGACCGCGCAACAGTGGACCGCTGCCGCGTCCGTTTCGCCGCAACAAGCCGATCGTCGCGGAGTCGCCGGCCGTAGACAGCCGGCGCGCGCAGCGTCAGCAATTCCTGCGAAAGCGCGGCATTTATCTGCTGCCGAACGCCTTCACCACGGCGGCGCTCTTCTGCGGCTTCTTTGCCGTCGTGCAGGCTATGAACGTGCGCTTCGAGGTCGCGGCCATCGCGATTTTCGTCGCCATGGTGCTCGACGGCATGGACGGCCGCGTGGCTCGCATGACGCACACGCAAAGCGCGTTCGGCGAGCAGTTCGACAGTCTCTCCGACATGGTGTCGTTCGGCGTCGCGCCGGCGCTCGTCATGTATGAGTGGATCCTGAAAGATCTCGGCCGCTGGGGCTGGCTCGCGGCTTTCGTCTACTGTTCGGGCGCGGCGCTGCGGCTCGCGCGTTTCAATACGAACATCGGTGTGGTCGACAAGCGGTTTTTCCAGGGCATGCCGAGTCCGGCGGCCGCGGCGCTGATCGCGGGCTTCGTGTGGCTCGCCACCGACAACCGCGTGCCGCTCAAGCTCGTCTGGCTGCCGTGGGTCGCGTTTGTGCTGACCATCTACGCGGGCGTGACCATGGTGTCCAACGCGCCGTTTTATAGCGGCAAGGCGCTCGACGTGCGGCATCGTGTGCCGTTCGGCGTGATTCTGCTCGTGGTGGTCGCGTTCGTGCTGGTGTCGTCGGATCCGCCTTTGATGCTGTTCGGCCTGTTCGTGCTGTACGGGCTGTCTGGCTATGTGTTCTGGGGTTATCAGGCGCTGCGGGGCAGGGCGAATCCGGCTCGCTCGGTCGCGCACGACCGGTAGCGGCCGGCGTCGCGACAGTCGTTGTAACTGTCGTCCGGCAGGCCAGGCACTCAACAACGGCGTCCTTCGGGGCGCCGTTTCTTTTTGACGAGCGCGCTTGCGAGGCGATTTGCCAACCCGTGCGACACGTTCGCGAAGCGCTTGCCAGGCAGGCCCGGCGCCAATTGCACGGCAGGTGGAATGCCGCTATAGTCGTTGGATGACTGCGTCCACGTTCCTTTTTCCGTCGGCGCCGCGGCTACGGAGCCAGGCCGGCATAAAACTTCGCTGACGGGCCTGCCAGCCCCGCGGCAACCACGCTAACCGGCCGTGCAGCTGTTCGCCTCGCTCATGCTCGAGCGCCGTCCGCGATGTTTGACATGCCGTTGAAATGCCGTTGACATGACGCTGAGGTGATGCCGAGTTGTCACCGCCGTGGCGCTGGGCGCGACCGCATCCCGATTTCCTATCCGATTCCCCCAATTAAAGTACTCCGCAGGAGACCCGACATGTCCGACAAACTGATCATATTCGACACTACGCTGCGTGACGGCGAGCAATCGCCCGGCGCGTCGATGACGAAAGAAGAAAAAATCCGTATCGCGAAGCAACTCGAGCGGATGAAAGTCGACGTGATCGAAGCGGGCTTCGCGGCAAGCTCCAACGGCGACTTCGACGCCATTCACACCATTGCCGGGCTGATCAAGGACAGTACCATCTGCTCGCTTGCGCGCGCGAACGACAAGGACATTCAACGCGCGGCCGACGCGCTGAAGCCCGCCGAGCGTTTCCGCATTCACACGTTCATCGCGACCTCGCCGCTGCACATGGAAAAGAAGCTGCGCATGACGCCGGACCAGGTGTTCGAGCAGGCGAAGCTGGCGGTGCGCTTCGCGCGCAAATTCACGGACGACGTCGAGTTTTCGCCGGAAGACGGCAGCCGCTCGGACATGGACTTCCTGTGCCGCGTGCTGGAAGCGGTGATCGCCGAAGGCGCGACCACCATCAACATTGCAGACACGGTCGGTTATGGCGTGCCGGAGCTGTACGGCAATCTCGTCAAGACGTTGCGCGAGCGCATTCCGAACTCGCACAAGGCCGTGTTCTCGGTGCATTGCCATAACGACCTCGGCATGGCGGTCGCCAATTCGCTGGCGGGCGTGCAGATCGGCGGCGCACGTCAGGTGGAGTGCACGATCAACGGTCTCGGCGAGCGGGCGGGCAATACGTCGCTCGAGGAAATCGTGATGGCCGTGAAGACCCGCAAGGACTATTTCGGGCTCGAACTCGGCCTCGATACCACGCAGATCGTGCCGGCGTCGAAGCTCGTGTCCCAGATCACCGGTTTCGTCGTGCAGCCGAACAAGGCCGTGGTGGGCGCAAACGCGTTCGCGCACGCGTCGGGCATTCACCAGGACGGCGTGCTGAAGGCGCGCGACACGTACGAAATCATGCGCGCGGAAGACGTGGGCTGGAGCGCGAACAAGATCGTGCTCGGCAAGTTGTCGGGCCGCAATGCGTTCAAGCAGCGCCTGCAGGAACTGGGCATCGCGCTCGACAGCGAAGCCGAACTCAATACCGCGTTCGCGCGCTTCAAGGAACTGGCCGACCGCAAGGCGGAGATTTTCGACGAGGACATCATCGCGATCGTCACGGAGGAATCGGCTGAGGCGCAGGAGAAGGAGCACTACAAGTTCGTGTCGCTGTCGCAGCATTCGGAGACCGGCGAGCAGCCGCAGGCGAAGATCGTGTTCGCAGTGGACGGCAAGGAAATCACCGGCGAAGCGCGCGGCAACGGTCCGGTGGACGCCACGCTCAACGCGATCGAAACGGAAGTGGGCAGCGGTTCGGAGCTGCTGCTTTACTCGGTGAACGCGATCACCACGGGCACCCAGGCGCAGGGCGAGGTGACCGTGCGGCTGTCGAAGAGCGGGCGCATCGTCAATGGTGTCGGCACCGATCCGGACATTGTCGCGGCGTCGGCGAAAGCGTATATCTCGGCGCTCAACAAGCTGTATTCGAACTCCGACAAGCTTAACCCGCAGCGCTCGGAGTGAAGCCGGGCAGCGTGGCGGGCTGAAGCGGCGAGGCGCGATTTGTCTGCTTGCGGCGTCAAGCGCCGCGGACCGGCAAGCAGCGCCAGGCATGAAGAAGCGGCGCCGGCCAACGCGAGGCGGCGCCAACCAGCGGCAATCGGCGCTAACCAGCAGCAACGGCGCCAGCCCGCGCCAATCGCTGCTAGCCCGCAGCCACCGTACTAACGCGCCCCAACCAACGTCAAGCCCCGCGCCTCAAACGGCGCGGGGTTTTGTTATGCGGCGGGCGCGTCGTGCTTACCCGCCGCCGTCTCCCCACGTTACTCGGTTGCCGCGCGTCGCATCGGCCAGCCACGCGCAGCGCGCGCCTGCGTGCGGACCTGATGCCGCACTTCCACCGCGATGCCGCGGCGGGGCGCCTCGTCGACGAAGCTGTCGAGCATTTCACGCACGTCGTGATCGACGAAATCGGCGCGCGTCGCGTCGACGATCAGCGTGGCGCCGTCCGGAATTTGCTGCAGGTAGTGCTTGAGCGGCACTTTGCCGAGGAACGACACATCCTTGCGAAACGACAGCAGATAGTGATCGCCGTGCTGCGCGAGCACGATAGGGCGCCGCAGATTCGCATACAGCGCGAGCAGCACGCTGCACAGAATACCGAGCACAATGCCGATCAGCAGATCGGTCGCGAGCACGCCGACCAGCGTGACGATAAACGGCGCGAACGGCGCAAAGCCCTGCCTCGCGACCGCGACGAACAGTGACGGCTTGGCGAGCTTCAGCCCCGTGAAAATCAGGATCGCGGCAAGACAGGCGAGCGGGATGAGGTTGATGATGCTCGTCAACGCGAACACGCTCACGAGCAGGAGCACGCCGTGAATGATCGCCGACAGCCGGCTTTGCGCGCCGGCATGCACGTTCGCCGAACTGCGCACGATCACCGCCGTGATCGGCAGCCCGCCGATCGCGCCTGCAATCAGATTGCCCACGCCTTGCGCCTTCAGTTCACGATCCGGCGGCGCGGGGCGGCGTTCGGGGTCGATCTGCTCGACCGCTTCGAGGCTCAGCAAGGTTTCGAGGCTGGCCACGATCGCAAGCGTGATTGCCACGCGCCACACGTCCGGGTTGACGAGTTGGGCGAAATGCGGGCCAAAGTCAGCCCATTCGAGCGCGACGCTCAAGGCCGCGAACGATTCGAGCGACGGCAGCGCGACGCGATGTTCGGCCGGCGGCGCGAGCGACGGCGCGAGCATGGTCAGGAGCAGCGTCGCGCCGATCCCGAGCAGCACGACCGCGAGCGGCGCGGGCACAATGCGCACCAGCGCGAAGCGGCGCATGGGTCGCGTCTCCCAGGCCAGCAAGATCGCAAGCGACAGCAGCGTGATGACGCAGGCCACCGCCGAGATCGTGCCGAACGGGGCCGTGATTGTGCCGCCCGCTGACGCCGCGCCTTCGGCTGGCCCATTCACGAGCCCGAGCGCGAGCGGGAACTGCTTGACGATCAGCAGGATGCCGATGGCGGCAAGCATGCCCTTGATGACGGGCGACGGCACGTACGCGGCAAAGCGGCCGGCCTTCAGCATACCGAAGCCGAACTGGATCGCGCCGGACAGCAGCACCGCCGCGAGGAACGCGGAAAAGCTGCCGAGCTGCGCAATCCCGTCGACGACAATCACGACGAGACCCGCCGCCGGTCCGCTCACGCTCAGCCGCGAGCCGCTCAGGACCGCGACGACCAGCCCGCCGACGATGCCCGACACGAGCCCGGCGAACGGCTCGACGCCGGATGCATTGGCAATGCCGAGGCACAGCGGCAGCGCTACGAGAAATACGACGGTGCCCGCAAGGGCGTCGCGCTGAAATGTCGAAAAGAAAGCTCGAAGATTCATGATGTCGGTGCAGAAATAAGTGATGCCTGTGTAAGACGAAGGCTGAACCAGAGGGTGGCGTCGGTGGCTCATCGAGGCGCATCCCGGCGCATCGAGGGCGGCGAGGCGCTAAGCGCTGTGCGCGGCTGTCTCGCAGGTCATCGCGTCGTCGGCTTCGTAGCCGGACGTGAGCACCTTGAGGCGTCCGTCTTCGAGCGCGAAGATCCAGCCGTGCACGAGCGGCGCGGGCTCGGCGTCGCGCACGATCGGGTTCGCGCGCAGCTGGCGCACCTGTTCGAGCACGTTGAGTTCGGCCAGCCGGTCGACGCGCTCGCGTTCGCTCGCTTTTGCGTCGAGCTCGTCGCGATGCGCTCTCGCCAGCGAACACAGCGGCGCGATGCGGCGGTTCACATGCGGCAGCCCCGGATCGGGCGGCAGGAGCGACGCGCGCACGCCGCCGCAGCCGTAATGCCCGCAGACGATCACATGACCGACCTTCAGCACGCGCACCGCGTATTCGAGAACGCTCGCGGAGTTGTCGTCGTCGGAATGAAAGAGGTTGGCGATGTTACGGTGGACGAACAGGTCGCCCGGCTCGCAATGCGTGATGGTTTCGGCGGGCACGCGGCTGTCCGAGCAGCCGATCCACAGCACGTGCGGATTCTGACCTCGCGCCAGATCGCGGAAAAATTCGGGGTTGCGCTCGGCGGTGTCATGCGCCCATGCGACGTTGGCGACGAGAAGGCGTTTAGGACGATTCATCGATAGCGGCTCCAGAAAGGGGCGCATCGTCCGGTGCAGGAATCACGGCGGTGCCGCGTGGCCGCACTTCTTTTGAAGCGACGGCCAGCACCGGATCGATGCTTACAAAAGCCTTTCTATCAAAAAATTAATCGTCTGTGTGTGAAATAAAATTCGTTGCGATGCGAAATAAATAAAAAAAAGCCGCTTCGCGAGCGGCTTTCGGAGATGCGCGTCGATTGAATGACAGCGCGGGCTAGAACAGGTTCCGGCGATCGGGATCATGCAGCGGATCGGGCGTTTTCTGCGTGAGACGCAGCACACCCTGGTCGTCGAAATAGAAGCTGAACATCATGTACCAGACGTTGTCCTCGAGATAGCGATAGGTCCAGACTTCGCGCTTCATCAACGGGAAGTAAGACGTTTCGACCGGGCGCCCGAAATTCACCAGCACGTCGCCCTTGGTCCACTTGCCGACTTCGGCGCGATAGAACTCGCTCGGCTGCAAGACCTGGCGCACGTTGACGATCTTGCCGGAGGCGTCGATGTCGGCCGCGGTGGTGGTTTCACCCATCGGCTGCGTGGGCCACATCAGGCGCTTGCCGCCGTTCGGCAGATCGTAGCTTTCGCGCGGCGGGCCGAGACGCGCGACGATTGTCGACTCGTCGGCGCCAGCCTGGTACTGCTGCCAGGGCTGTGCGCAGCCGGCCAGCGCGAGCGCGCTCAAGGCTGCGAGCGCCGCGCGGCGCAGGCGCCCGGCAGGTCCCGCAGCCGGCGCCTCCGTCGAGGCCGCCTTGCGGTGATGGCGGTTGAACATGAATTCCTCCAGTGACTTTTCAAATAGCGGTTTTTATCGTCAACACAGAGCATTTTGACACGCGGCGCTGTAAAAAATTTGCCCGTTCGCGCGCGGGCCGGCGTGTAGGGAAGCGTCTCGCGCGGCTTGCTTATTGCGTCGCCCGCGCCCTATGATCCGCGCTTTGACGAACCAGACGGAAACGGGCGATGAGGAAGTGGCAACGGAAGACGGCAGTGGTCCTGGCGGCAATTTCTGTGGCAGTGATGGCGGCGGCCGGCGGGGCTCGCGCGGCGCAGACCGTCCAGACGGCCCAGACGGCCCAGACGGCCAGCGCCGCTGAAACGGCGCGGAAGCCTACCGGCGCGCCGATCCAGCTTGCGCTGATCGAGGGCATGTCCGGTCCGTTTGCGAACGCCGGCGCGGCGGTGGAGCGCAATCTGCGCTTCGGTGTCGAGCAGGTCAACGCGCGCGGCGGTGTGCAGCTCGCCGACGGCGCGCATCCGCTCGAGCTGGTGGTGCTGGACAGCAAGGGCGGCACCGAAGAAGCGCTCACGCAACTGCGCGCGGCGGCCGATCGGCACATTGGCTATATCCTGCAGGGCAACAGTTCAGCGGTCGCGGCAGCGCTCATCGGCGCCATCGACAAGCAGAACAGCCGCGAGCCGGGCAACCGCGAGCTGTTCCTTAACTATTCCGCCGACGACCCCGCGCTCACCAATGCGAGCTGCAGCTTCTGGCACTTCCGCTTCGACGCGCATGCGGGCATGCGCATGGACGCGCTTGCTGACGTGATCCAGCGCGACAAGGCGGTCAAGAAGGTCTATCTGCTGAACCAGGACTACAGCTTCGGGCACGACGTGAGCAGTCTCGCGCGCTCGGCGCTGCGGGCGAAGCGCCCGGACATCGCAGTGGTCGGCGACGAGTTCCATCCGATAGGCCGCGTGAAGGACTTCGCGCCGTACGTCGCGAAAATGCGCGCGAGCGGTGCCGATGCCGTGATCACGGGCAACTGGGGCAACGACCTGACGCTGCTCGTGAAAGCGGCGCGCGAGCAAGGCCTCGACACGAAGTTCTACACGTTCTATGGGAACAGTCTCGGCGCGCCGGCCGCGCTCGGCGAGGCGGGCGTCGGGCGCGTGATCGCGGTGGCGGACTGGCATCCGAACGCGGGCGGCGCGGCCTCCGATGCGTGGTATCAGGCGTTCCGCGCGCGTTTCCCGGCGGCGCGGGACGACTATCCGGTGCTGCGCATGACGTTGATGATCGAAACCCTGGCCGCGGCGATGAACCGCGCGAAAACCGCTGATCCGACGGCGGTCGCGCGCGCGCTGGAAGGCATTCGGTTCGACAACGGCTTTCACGCGTCGTGGATGCGGGCGGACGACCATCAACTCATCCAGCCCCTTTACGTGATGGAAATGGACAAGGCCGGCACGCGCGGCGTGCGTTTCGACAACGAAGGCTCCGGGTTCGGCTTTCGTACGGTGCTTGCATTGCCGGCGGAGCGCACGGTGCCGCCGACAGTCTGCACGATGAAGCGGCCGTAAGTCTGCATCGGTGGACGCCGCCGTGCCGTGATGCCGCCGCCGCGCGCGGATGCCACGCGGATGCCATTTCGCCCGGCGCGGCGGGGTTCGCGGCGGGATTGCACTGTGCTACAATACGCGTCCCGTTGCGTTGCCGGCAGTACACGAGCTGTCCGAAAAGCGGTTTTACAGCAGTTTGTAAAGCAGCAGGTTGGAAAGCAGTTTGCGGCGCCAGTTTGCACGGGTAATCCACGGCACGGCCTTTCTTCCGTGACCGCCTGTCTAGTTCTCAAGGAAATCGACATGTCCGCAGTTGACACAAGCAAGAAGTCCGAAGTCGTCGCGCAATTCGCACGCGCAGCCAACGATACCGGCTCCCCCGAAGTTCAGGTCGCGCTGCTCACGACCCGCATCAACGAACTGACCGTTCACTTCAAGGCACACGCGAAAGATCATCACAGCCGCCGCGGTCTGCTGCGCATGGTGAGCCGCCGCCGCAAGCTGCTCGACTACCTGAAGGGTAAGGACGCGGACCGTTACCGCGCTCTGATCGAGAAGCTGGGTCTGCGTAAGTAAGCGGCCGGTAATCGGCCAGTCGTTCAGCAAGATGCCTGTGTCAGTTCCGCTGATGCAGGCATTTTGTTTTTGCGCGGCGTGCATCGCGTGAGGTGCGCCGCCGGGCTTCGCAGCGGCGTGTCGGTTCGCGCGGCGGGCTCGCAGCAGTGAAGGCAGTAACAGGCAATAACAGGCAGCAGAAAATAGCAGCAGAACGCAGCACAAAGCAGTAGAAAAAGCAGAAATAGAAACATGGCCGGGCTTCAGGGCGGAGCTTTGTGTCATTCCAGCGGTTCGCGCGCCTCGCCGGCTTTCGCACGACCGGCGACGCAGCATGCGGCTCTCTGGAATGGCATAACACACCTCTTCCCATGCGGCGCCGGTCCTGGCGTTGCCGCGCCGCTTCTGTTCCGCGCGGCATTACGATGAGGAAAAGCAATGACTATGTTCAGCAAGGTCGTCAAAGAATTTAAGTGGGGACAACACAACGTTCGCCTCGAAACCGGTGAAATCGCTCGCCAGGCGAGCGGCGCAGTCATCGTCGACGTCGAAGACACCGTGGTTCTGGCAACCGTGGTCGGCGCCAAGACGGCGAAGCCGGGCCAGGACTTCTTCCCGCTGACGGTCGACTATCTCGAGAAGACCTACGCTGCCGGCAAGATTCCGGGCGGGTTCTTCCGCCGCGAAGGCCGTCCGTCGGAAGGCGAAACGCTGATTTCGCGCCTGATCGACCGTCCGCTGCGTCCGCTGTTCCCGGAAGGCTTTTACAACGAAGTGCAGGTCGTCATTCACGTTCTGTCGCTGAACCCGGACATCCCCGCCGACATTCCCGCGCTGATCGGCGCGTCGGCGGCGCTCGCGGTGTCCGGTCTGCCGTTCAACGGCCCGGTCGGCGCAGCGCGTGTGGCTTACATCAACAACGAATACGTGCTGAACCCGACGCGTCCGCAAATGAAGGACTCGGCGCTCGACCTCGTGGTCGCCGGTACGGAACGCGCGGTGCTGATGGTGGAATCGGAAGCGCAGCAGCTGAGCGAAGAAGTGATGCTCGGCGCCGTGGTATTCGGCCATGAGCAGATGCAAGTCGCGATCGACGCCATCCACGATCTGGTCCGCGAAGGCGGCAAGCCGGAATGGGATTGGCAACCGGCCGCGAAGAACGAGCCGCTGATCGCGCGCGTGACGGAACTGGCGCAAGCCGACCTGCTCGCGGCTTATCAGATCCGCGACAAGCAGGCGCGGTCGACCAAGCTGAAGGAAGTCTACGCAGCGGTGTCGGCGAAGCTGGAAGAAGAAGCCGCCGCAAGCGGCACGGTGGCGGCCGACAAGGCGACCGTCGGCAATGTGCTGTTCGACATCGAAGCGAAGATCGTCCGTACGCAGATCCTGAACGGCGAGCCGCGTATCGACGGACGCGACACCCGCACGGTGCGCCCGATCGAGATCCGCACCGGCGTGCTGCCGCGCACCCACGGCTCGGCGCTCTTCACGCGCGGCGAAACGCAGGCGCTGGTGGTGGCCACGCTCGGCACGAAGGGCGACGAGCAGAACATCGACGCGCTCGAAGGCGAGTACCGCGAACGTTTCATGCTTCACTACAACATGCCCCCGTTCGCGACCGGCGAAACGGGTCGCGTCGGCTCGCCGAAGCGCCGCGAAATCGGTCACGGCCGCCTGGCGAAGCGCGCGCTGGCCGCGTGCCTGCCGAGCGCCGACGAATTCGGCTACTCGATCCGCGTCGTGTCGGAAATCACGGAATCGAACGGTTCTTCGTCGATGGCTTCGGTGTGCGGCGGCTGCCTCGCGCTGATGGACGCCGGCGTGCCGATGAAGGCGCACGTCGCCGGCATCGCCATGGGCCTGATTCTCGAAGGCAACAAGTTCGCTGTGCTGACCGACATCCTCGGCGACGAAGATCACCTCGGCGACATGGACTTCAAGGTGGCGGGCACGGAGCAGGGCGTGACCGCGCTGCAGATGGACATCAAGATCCAGGGCATCACGAAGGAAATCATGCAGGTCGCCCTCGCGCAGGCGAAGGAAGGCCGCATGCATATCCTCGGCAAGATGACTTCGGCGGTGTCGGGCGCGAACACGCAATTGTCGGAGTTCGCACCGCGCATGATCACCATCAAGATCAACCCGGAAAAGATCCGCGACGTGATCGGCAAGGGCGGTTCGGTGATCCGCGCGCTGACGGAAGAAACCGGCACGACGATCGATATTTCCGACGACGGCGTCGTGACCATCGCAAGCACCAGCAGCGAAGGCATGGCCGAAGCGAAAAAGCGTATCGAGAACATCACGCTGGAAGTCGAAGTGGGCCAGGTCTACGAGGGCACGGTGCTCAAGCTGCTCGATTTCGGCGCGATCGTGAACATCCTGCCGGGCAAGGACGGTCTGCTGCACATCTCCGAAATCGCCAACGAGCGTGTCAAGGACATCAACGACTACCTGAAGGACGGCCAGCAGGTGAAAGTCAAGGTCATCCAGACGGACGAGAAGGGCCGCGTGCGTTTGTCCGCGAAGGCGTTGTTGAACGACGCCGCGTCGGGTGCGCCGCAAGGCGAGCCGACGCCGCAGTAAAGCGGTAGTGGCACAACGGCCGGCAGCGCGAAGGCGCGCCGGCCGTTTTTCATGGTGGACGCAGGGTGAATTGCGTTGCGGATGGCTGCGGGGCGCTCAAACGGGCCCAAAGGCGCCCAAACGGTACGCTGCTTGCATCGGGGCGGTTGGCGAAAATCGGGTAGCGCGCACGTCATTGTCGCAATCGGGGGACAATGCGCATGAGGTCCCGCCAGCGCGGACCGCGTAGACAACGCGCGGTGTGCAACGCAATCCAATCTTGGAGTTGACGCAGATGAAAGCGATCGAAATCACGGAATTCGGAGCGCCGGAAGTTCTCAAGCTCGCGGAGCGGCCCACGCCGCAGCCCAAAGCGGGCGAGGTGCTGATCAAGGTGGCGGCTTCCGGCATCAACCGTCCGGACGTGTTTCAGCGCAAGGGCACCTATGCGCCGCCGCCGGGTGCGTCCGACCTGCCGGGGCTGGAGGTGGCGGGGGAAATCGTCGGCGGTGACATCGACGAAAGGAACAATCCGTTTGGTTTGAAAATCGGCGATCGCGTCTGTGCGCTGCTGGCGGGCGGCGGCTACGCCGAATACGCCGTCGCGCCGTTGTTGCAGTGCCTGCCGGCGCCGGCCGGTCTGTCGGATGTCGAGGCTGCCTCGCTGCCGGAGACGTTTTTTACCGTGTGGAGCAATGTGTTCGACCGCGCGCAGCTCGGCAAGGGCGAGGGTGGCGCGAACGAAACGCTGCTGGTGCAAGGCGGCTCGAGCGGCATCGGCGTGACCGCGATCCAGATCGCGCACGCGCTCGGTTTCCGCGTTTTCGCAACCGCCGGTTCGGACGACAAATGTCGCGCGTGCGAAGCGCTCGGCGCCGAGCGTGCGATCAACTACAAGACTGAAGATTTCGTCGAAGTCATCAAGTCGCTGACCAACGATCGCGGCGTCGACGTGGTGCTCGACATGGTGGCCGGCAGTTACGTGTCGCGCGAGCTGACGGCGTTGGCAGACGGCGGCCGTATTGTGCTGATCGCGCTGTTGGGCGGCGCGAAAGCGGAACTCAACCTCAACGAAGTGCTGCGTCGCCGCTTGACCGTGACGGGCTCGACGCTGCGTCCGCGGCCGGTGGAGTTCAAGGCGAAAATTGCTGCGCAGTTGAAGGAGCAGGTGTGGCCCCATCTGGAAGGCGGGCGAATCAAACCGGTGGTGCATCGGGTATTTCCCGCCGCGCAGGCCGCCGACGCGCACGCGCTGATGGAAAGCAGCACGCATGTCGGCAAGATTGTGCTGACGTGGGGTCAGGACGCTTGATACGAGCCGTCCGGCGGCGGGAGCGGGTGCCAACGCGTGTGTTTGACCCGATCTCCCCCACGCAGTAAAATTGCGCGTTTTGCGCGCGCCGCATGAATCCGAAAGGCGGACTGTAAGCGCAACGAAACACGCGCAAGCGAGGCCCGCCGTCAACAGAAGACAAGACGAGACGATGTCGACACAACGAGCCAAACTGGTAGTGGGTAACTGGAAGATGCATGGGCGCCTCGCCGAGAACGCCGGGCTGCTGCAGGCCGTGGCGAAAGGCGCGGGCGAACTGCCGGTTGCGGTGCGCGTAGGCGTGTGCGTGCCGAGCCCGTATCTCGCGCAAGCGCAGTCGTTGCTCGAAGGCAGCCGGGTGGTGTGGGGTGTGCAGGATGTTTCCGCTTTTACGCACGGTGCCTATACCGGCGAAGTCGCTGCGCAAATGGTGACGGATTTCGGCGCCACGTTTGCAATCGTCGGGCACTCGG
Organism: Paraburkholderia phenoliruptrix; assembly: GCF_047325075.1. Taxonomy (NCBI): domain Bacteria; kingdom Pseudomonadati; phylum Pseudomonadota; class Betaproteobacteria; order Burkholderiales; family Burkholderiaceae; genus Paraburkholderia; species Paraburkholderia phenoliruptrix. The sequence continues at coordinate 3,141,430 of NZ_CP168531.1, read as the reverse complement.
AGCGGCGTGCCTATCACCGCGAGAGCGCGGAGCTCGTCGCGGTCAAGACGCAGCGTGCGCTCGAGGCGGGCTTGACGCCGATCGTGTGTGTCGGCGAAACGCTGGAAGAGCGGGAAGCGAGCGCGACGGAGCAGGTGGTCGGCGCGCAGCTGGACGAAGTGCTGGCGAAACTGTCGGCGCAAGAAGCGGCGCATATCATCGTCGCCTATGAGCCGGTCTGGGCTATCGGCACCGGCAAGAGCGCGAGTTCGGAGCAGGCGCAGGCGGTCCACGCGTTTTTGCGCGCGCGTCTTGCGGTAAAGGGTGCTGAGGTCGCGGGCGTGCCGCTGTTGTATGGCGGCAGCGTGAAGCCCGACAATGCGGAAGAGTTGTTCCGTCAGCAGGATATCGACGGCGGCCTGATCGGCGGCGCGTCGTTGAAGGACCAGGATTTTCTGGCGATCTGCAAGGCGGCGGCTGCAACGGCAGCCGCGAGTTGAGCAGGGCGCCGCGTCGGGGATGACCCATTCCGGGTCTCGCAGTTTGCGAGTCTCGGCTCAATAAAGACTCAGGTGAGTGTAATGCTGTATTTGAAAACTTTGATTATCGTCGTTCAGCTGTTGTCGGCGCTCGGGGTCATCGGCCTCGTCTTGCTGCAGCACGGCAAAGGCGCCGATATGGGCGCGGCATTCGGCAGCGGCGCGTCGGGCAGTCTGTTCGGTGCGACCGGCTCGGCAAACTTCCTGTCGCGCACCACCGCCGTGCTTGCCGCCGTATTTTTTGTTACAACGCTGGCGCTCACGTATCTCGGCGCGTATCGCGTGAAACCGTCGGCCGGCGTGCTGGGCGCGGCAGTCACGGCGCCGGTCGCCGCGTCGGCTGCTCCCGCTGCGTCCACGCCGGCTGGTGGTTCGGCTGCGCTCGCGGCATCGGCTGCGTCCGTGCCTGCTACCGACGTGCCGAAATAAATTTTCGTAGAAAGTGCGTTTGTGCGTTGAACAATCTGTTTAAAGCAGTTACAATCTAAGTCTTGAAGCGATTCGCGGGTTTTACAAGTTGTTTTCCCGGATTGCATACAGTGCCGACGTGGTGAAATTGGTAGACACGCTATCTTGAGGGGGTAGTGGCGAAAGCTGTGCGAGTTCGAGTCTCGCCGTCGGCACCAAATGTTATCTAAATGCCAGCCGCTTGCTTCGCTTCGGCTGGCATTTTCACTTCTGGCGCGCCGTTTGCGTTGGTCTGCGGCGTGTACGTCTCAGAAGTGATTTCTCGTCAGGGGTGCTATGCTCCTGACGGCACTCAGAACCAACCGATTGAGGATAGTCTTGAACCTCGCAGCCTATTTCCCCGTCTTGTTGTTCCTCCTTGTGGGCACCGGTTTAGGCGTAGCACTGGTCAGTATCGGCAAGATCCTCGGTCCTAACAAGCCCGATACCGAGAAAAACGCACCGTATGAGTGCGGCTTCGAAGCGTTCGAAGACGCGCGCATGAAGTTCGACGTGCGCTATTACCTCGTCGCCATTCTCTTCATCATTTTCGATCTTGAAACCGCGTTCCTGTTCCCGTGGGGTGTGGCCCTGCGCGACATCGGCTGGCCTGGCTTCATGGCGATGATGATTTTCCTGCTCGAATTCCTGCTGGGCTTCGCCTATATCTGGAAGAAGGGCGGCCTCGACTGGGAATGATGGTTTAATCGCCGGTTTGCGTGGGTGGCTAAAGCTTGCCGCCCCGTCTGGAGTGGAAAGCAAATGAGTATCGAAGGGGTCTTGAAGGAAGGGTTTGTCACCACGACGGCTGACAAACTGATCAACTGGACGCGCACCGGCTCCCTGTGGCCAATGACGTTCGGTCTGGCGTGCTGCGCGGTCGAGATGATGCATGCGGGCGCGGCCCGTTATGATCTCGACCGTTTTGGCGTGGTGTTTCGTCCCAGTCCGCGTCAGTCGGACGTGATGATCGTCGCCGGCACGCTGTGTAACAAAATGGCGCCGGCTCTGCGCAAGGTGTACGACCAGATGGCGGAGCCGCGCTGGGTGATTTCCATGGGTTCGTGCGCGAACGGCGGCGGCTATTACCACTACTCGTATTCGGTGGTGCGTGGCTGCGATCGCATTGTGCCGGTCGACGTCTATGTGCCGGGTTGCCCGCCCACAGCGGAGGCGCTGGTTTACGGCGTGATCCAGTTGCAGGCCAAGATTCGCCGCACCAACACAATCGCCCGTCAATAAGGCAACGCCTCCCCACAATATGGCAAGCAAACTCGAGACCCTGAAAGCGAACCTCGAGGCGGCCTTTGGCGGCCTCCTGCTGAGCACTACCGAGGCAATCGGTGAGTTGACGATCGTCGTGAAAGCAAGCGACTACCTCAACGTGGCAACGCGTCTGCGCGATGACCGCTCGCTCGGTTTCGACCAGATGATGGACCTGTGCGGCGTCGACTATCAAACGTACGCCGACGGCGCTTACGACGGTCCGCGTTTCGCGGCCGTTCTGCATTTGTTGTCGGTGCAGAATAACTGGCGTCTGCGGCTGCGCGTGTTCGCGCCGGACGACGACATGCCCATTCTGCCGTCCGTCGTCGAAGTCTGGAATTCCGCGAACTGGTACGAGCGCGAAGCCTTCGACCTCTACGGCATCGTTTTCGAAGGCCACCCCGACCTGCGCCGCATTCTCACCGACTACGGCTTCATTGGTCACCCGTTCCGTAAAGATTTCCCTGTTTCCGGCTACGTCGAAATGCGTTACGACCCGGAAGAAAAGCGCGTCGTCTATCAGCCCGTGACGATCGAGCCGCGGGAAATCACGCCGCGCGTGATCCGCGAGGATCGCTATGGCGGTCTGAAACACTAAGAGAACGCCATGGCAGAGATCAAGAACTACACGCTCAACTTCGGCCCGCAGCACCCGGCAGCGCACGGTGTGCTGCGCCTCGTGCTGGAGCTCGACGGCGAAGTCATTCAGCGCGCCGACCCGCATATCGGCCTTTTGCATCGCGCTACCGAAAAGCTCGCCGAAACCAAAACGTTCATCCAGTCGGTGCCGTATATGGACCGTCTCGACTACGTGTCGATGATGGTCAACGAGCACGGCTATGTGATGGCCATCGAAAAGCTGCTCGGCATCGAAGTGCCGGTGCGCGCGCAGTACATTCGCGTGATGTTCGACGAAATCACGCGCGTGCTGAACCATCTGATGTGGATCGGCGCGCACGCGCTCGACGTCGGTGCAATGGCTGTATTCCTGTACGCGTTCCGCGAGCGGGAAGATCTGATGGACGTGTACGAAGCGGTGTCCGGTGCGCGGATGCACGCGGCCTATTACCGTCCGGGCGGCGTCTATCGCGATCTGCCTGACGCAATGCCGCAATATAAGGCGTCGAAGATTCGCAATGCGAAGGCATTGTCGAAGATGAACGAGAACCGTCAAGGTTCGCTGCTCGATTTCATCGACGATTTCTTCACGCGTTTCCCGACGTACGTCGACGAATACGAGACGCTGCTCACCGACAACCGCATCTGGAAACAGCGTCTGGTCGGCATCGGCGTGGTCAGCCCCGAGCGCGCTTTGCAGCTCGGCATGTCCGGCGCAATGCTGCGCGGTTCTGGCGTCGAATGGGATCTGCGCAAGAAACAGCCGTACGAAGTGTACGAAAAGCTCGACTTCGACATTCCGGTCGGCGTGAACGGCGACTGCTACGACCGCTATCTGGTTCGCGTCGAGGAAATGCGCCAGTCCACGCGTATTGTGAAACAGTGCATTGAGTGGCTGCGCAAGAATCCGGGCCCTGTGATGATCGACAATCACAAGGTGGCACCGCCGTCGCGCGTGGGCATGAAGTCGAACATGGAAGAACTGATTCACCACTTCAAGCTGTTCACGGAAGGCTTCCATGTGCCGGAAGGCGAGACGTATGCCGCAGTGGAACATCCGAAGGGCGAGTTCGGTATCTACCTGATCTCGGACGGCGCGAACAAGCCGTATCGCCTCAAGATTCGCGCGCCGGGCTATGCGCACCTGTCCGCACTGGACGAAATGGCGCGCGGGCACATGATCGCCGACGCCGTGACGATCATCGGCACGCAGGACATCGTGTTCGGCGAAGTCGATCGCTAGGACGTAATCATCGGCGCGCGCGTTCGGGTAGGTCACAAGCGCGCGTCAAGCAAAGGAACGCCGGGTCTGTCGCAGCACGAAGTGAGCGACAGGTTTTCGTTCGGTAGGAATTGAAAGAGTCGTGTCTGAAAATGATCTCAGCTGAAGGCCTGAAAGAAATCGATCGTGCGATCGCGAAGTATCCCGCCGATCAGAAACAGTCCGCCGTGATGTCGGCGTTGGCCACTGCTCAGGAAGAGCATGGCTGGCTCTCGCCCGAACTCATGCAGTTCGTCGCGGACTACCTCGGCATGCCGGCTGTCGCCGTGCAGGAGGTCGCAACCTTCTACACGATGTATGAGACGTCGCCCGTCGGCAAGTACAAGATCACGCTCTGCACGAACCTGCCGTGCCAGCTCGGCCCGGACGGCGGCTCCGACAGCGCCGCTGAATATCTGAAGCAGAAGCTCGGCATCGACTTCGGCGAAACCACGGCCGACGGCAAATTCACCTTGAAAGAAGGCGAATGCATGGGTTCGTGCGGCGACGCGCCGGTGATGCTGGTGAATAACCATCGCATGTGCAGCTTCATGAGCCGCGAGAAGATCGACCAGCTGCTCGAGGAACTTTCGAAATGACGTCTTTACACGATCGTCACATCAAACCGCTGATTCTCGCTGGCCTGAACGGCGACAACTGGCATCTCGAAGACTATGTGGCGCGCGGCGGTTATGCCCAGCTGCGCCGTATTCTGGAAGAAAAGATTCCGCCCGAGCAGGTGATCGCCGACGTCAAGGCGTCGGGTCTGCGCGGCCGTGGCGGTGCGGGCTTCCCGACCGGTCTGAAGTGGAGCTTCATGCCGCGTCAGTTTCCGGGGCAGAAGTACCTGGTCTGTAACTCGGACGAAGGCGAACCGGGCACGTTCAAAGACCGCGACATTCTGCGCTTCAATCCGCATTCGCTGATTGAAGGTATGGCCATCGGCGCGTACGCGATGGGCATTACGGTCGGCTACAACTATATCCACGGCGAAATCTGGGAAGTCTACAAGCGCTTTGAAGAAGCGTTGGACGAAGCTCGCCGCGCTGGGTTCCTCGGCGAGAACATCATGGGTTCGGGCTTTTCGTTCGAACTGCATGCGCACCATGGCTATGGCGCCTACATCTGCGGCGAGGAAACGGCGCTGCTCGAGTCGCTGGAAGGCAAGAAGGGCCAGCCGCGCTTCAAGCCACCGTTCCCGGCGAGCTTCGGCGTGTACGGCAAGCCGACCACCATCAACAACACCGAGACGTTCGCCGCAGTGCCGTTCCTGCTCGCCATCGGCCCGCAGAATTACCTCGAAATCGGCAAGCCGAATAACGGCGGCACGAAGATCTTCTCGATTTCCGGCGACGTCGAACGTCCGGGCAATTACGAGGTTCCGCTCGGCACGCCGTTCGCCACGCTGATGGAACTCGCGGGCGGCATGCGCGGCGGCAGAAAGATCAAGGCGGTCATTCCCGGCGGGTCGTCGGCGCCGGTCATTCCCGGCGACATCATGATGCAGACGGACCTCGACTACGACTCGATCGCGAAGGCGGGCTCCATGCTCGGCTCCGGCGCGGTCATCGTCATGGACGAAACGCGCTGCATGGTGCGCTCGCTGCTGCGCCTGTCGTACTTCTATTACGAAGAGTCGTGCGGTCAGTGCACGCCTTGCCGTGAGGGCACGGGCTGGCTGTATCGCGTCGTGCATCGCATCGAGCATGGGCTCGGCCGTCCGGAAGACCTGGATCTGCTGAACTCGGTCGCGGAAAACATCATGGGCCGCACGATCTGCGCGCTCGGCGATGCGGCGGCCATGCCGGTTCGCGGCATGCTCAAGCACTACTGGGACGAATTCGAATATCACGTCGCTCACAAGCATTGCCTTGTCGGCGGTCATGCGGGTGCTGCGGCGGCAGCCGAAACAGTGGCGGCCTGATCGAACTTTGGAATGAGCTTCAAAGTGAGCTCCAGATTGCCCGAGGCGCGAACCTAAAGCGCTCGGGCAAGCGCCGGGCAAGCAACGCGCCGGACAGCTACGCACCAGAACACGTCAACCACGGGATTCATTGCAGAAGCCTGCGATGAACGGGGCGAACGATTGAGCGGTAACAGGTTAAGGAAGATTGACCATCATGGTTGAACTTGAAATAGACGGCAAGAAGGTAGAAGTGCCCGAAGGCAGCATGGTGATCCAGGCTGCGCATAAGGTCGACACGTACATTCCGCACTTCTGCTATCACAAGAAGCTGTCGATTGCGGCCAACTGCCGGATGTGTCTCGTCGATGTCGAAAAGATGCCGAAGGCCGTGCCCGCATGCGCGACGCCCGTTTCGGCCGGCATGGTCGTGCGCACGAAGTCGGAAAAAGCAGTGAAGGGTCAGCAATCCGTGATGGAATTCCTGCTGATCAACCACCCGCTGGATTGCCCGATCTGCGATCAGGGCGGCGAGTGTCAGTTGCAGGATCTGGCGGTGGGCTACGGCAAGTCGTCGTCGCGCTACAGCGAAGAAAAGCGTGTGGTGTTCCACAAGAACGTCGGGCCGCTGATCTCGATGGAAGAAATGTCGCGTTGCATTCACTGCACGCGCTGTGTGCGCTTCGGCCAGGAAGTCGCCGGCGTGATGGAACTCGGCATGCTGGGCCGCGGCGAGCATTCGGAAATCACGTCGTTCGTCGGCAAGACGGTGGACTCCGAACTGTCCGGCAACATGATCGACCTGTGCCCGGTCGGGGCGCTGACCAGCAAGCCGTTCCGCTACAGCGCCCGTACGTGGGAACTGTCGCGCCGCAAGTCGGTGAGCCCGCACGATTCCGTCGGCGCAAACCTGGTGGTGCAGGTGAAGAACAACCGCGTCATGCGCGTTTTGCCGTTCGAAAACGAAGCGATCAACGAATGCTGGATTTCGGACAAGGACCGCTTCTCGTACGAAGGCCTGAATAGCCCGGAGCGTCTCACGCAGCCCATGCTGAAGCAGGGCGGCAAGTGGGTGGAAACCGACTGGCAGACGGCGCTCGACTACGTGGTCAAGGGTCTGAAGGGTATCAAGGGCGACCACGGCGCAAATGCGCTGGCTGCGCTCGGGAGCGCCCACAGCACGGTGGAAGAACTGTTCCTGCTGAAGCAGCTGGCGCAAGCGGTCGGCACGCCTAACGTCGACTTCCGTCTGCGTCAGTCGGATTTCTCGGCTCCTGTCAACGGCGCGCCGTGGCTCGGCACCACGATTGCAGACCTGTCGAATATCGACTCCGCGCTCGTGATCGGTTCGGACCTGCGTCGCGATCACCCGCTCTTCGCCGCGCGCCTGCGTCAGGCCGCGAAGGGCGGCGCGAAGCTCACGCTGGTGCAAGCGAGCGGCGACGACGCGCTGATTCCGCAAGCACAACGTATCGCCGCTGCGCCGTCGGCATGGCTCCAGGCACTGGGCGGCATCGCATCGGCGGTCTCGCAGGCGAACGGCACCGCGTTGCCGGAAGCGTTCTCCGGCGTAGAAGCCACGGAAGCCGACAAGGACGCCGCAAAGTCGCTGGCTACGGGCGAACGCCGCCTTGTGCTGCTCGGCAACGGCGCGGTGCGTCATCCGGATTTCGCGGTCATTCATGCGGCGGCGCAATGGATCGCCGACGCAACCGGCGCAACGCTCGGCTTCCTGACGGAAGCGGCGAACACGGTCGGCGCCCATCTCGTGAATGCATTGCCGGGCGAGGGCGGTCTGAATGCTCGCGAAGTATTCGAGCAGCCGCGCAAGGGCTATGTGCTGCTGAACTTCGAACCGGAATTCGATACGGCCAATCCGGTTGAGGCGCTGGCCGCACTGAAGCAGGCGGAAATGGTCGTCGTCATGTCGCCGTTCCAGACGGGTGCCGAATACGCCGACGTGCTGCTGCCCATCGCGCCGTTCACCGAAACGGCCGGTACCTTTGTGAATGCGGAAGGCACGGTGCAGACGTTCAACGGCGTTGTGCGTCCCCTCGGCGACACGCGTCCTGCATGGAAAGTGTTGCGCGTGCTGGGCAGTCTGTTGGGCGCGTCCGGTTTCGAATACGACACGGCGGAAGAAGTGCGCACGGCGGCACTCGGCGACGGCGAACTGCAAGCGCGTCTGTCGAACCGCACGAGCGTGGCGGTTGCTCGCGGCAAGGCGGCCAAGGCAGCGGAAGGCAAGTTCGAGCGTATCGCCGACGTGCCCATCTACCACGCCGACCCGCTTGTCCGTCGCGCCGAGTCGCTGCATCTGACCGCCGCGGCGCGCGCCGCGAACAAGGTCGGCCTGCCGGCGGCGCTGTTCGACAAACTGGGTTTGAAGGAAGGCGACGCGGTTCGCGTGCGCCAGGGCGAGCAATCGGTGCAGTTGCCGGCCGTGCGCGATGCGAATCTTGCGGAGACGGTCGTCCGCGTGTCGGCGGCTACGCCTGCCGGTGCAGCGCTGGGCAGCCTGTTCGGTGAACTGGTGGTGGAGAAGGCGTAAATGAGCTTGTTCGATACGATCAACTCGGGCGGCACCCAGCTTCTCGGTGTGGCATGGCCCACGGTGTGGGCATTGGTGCGCATCCTGGTGGTGGCCGTCGTGATCCTGCTGTGCGTGGCTTACCTGATTCTGTGGGAGCGTAAGCTGATCGGCTGGATGCACGTGCGTCTCGGCCCGAACCGCGTCGGTCCCGCAGGTCTCTTGCAGCCGATCGCCGACGTGCTGAAGCTGTTGCTGAAAGAAGTGATTCAGCCGACCCAGGCAAGCCGCTGGATCTACATGATCGCGCCGATCATGGTGGTGGTGCCGGCCTTCGCGGTCTGGGCGGTGATTCCGTTCCAGGCGGGCGCGGTCCTCGGCGACATCAACGCAGGTCTGCTGTATGCGATCGCCATTTCGTCGATCGGCGTGTACGGCGTGATTCTGGCCGGCTGGGCGTCGAACTCGAAGTATGCGTTCCTTGGCGCCATGCGCGCCGCGGCGCAGATGGTGTCGTACGAAATTTCCATGGGCTTTGCGCTGGTCGTCGTGCTGATGACGGCCGGTACGCTGAACCTGTCGGACATCGTCGGTTCGCAGGAACGCGGCTTTTTCGCGGCGCACGGCCTGAACTTCCTGTCGTGGAACTGGCTGCCGCTGCTGCCGATGTTCGTCGTGTACTTCATCTCGGGCATCGCGGAAACGAACCGCCATCCGTTCGACGTGGTGGAAGGTGAGTCGGAAATCGTCGCGGGTCACATGATCGACTACTCGGGTATGGCGTTCGCGCTGTTCTTCCTCGCCGAGTACATCAACATGATCGTGATCTCGGCACTGGCGTCGACGCTGTTCCTCGGCGGCTGGAGTGCGCCGTTCGGCTTCCTGTCGTTTATCCCGGGTATCTTCTGGCTCGTCCTCAAGGTTTTCCTGCTGCTGTCGGTGTTCATCTGGGCGCGTGCCACGTTCCCGCGCTACCGCTATGACCAGATCATGCGTCTCGGCTGGAAGATTTTCATTCCCGTTTGCGTGGTGTGGCTGGTGGTGGTCGGCTTCTGGATCATGTCGCCGTGGAATATCTGGAAATAAAGGGCGGATGAACTCATGACCGCAATCCAAAACTTTTTCAAGACCTTCTTCCTGACGGAACTCGTCAAGGGCCTCGCGCTGACCGGGCGTTATACGTTCCAGCGCAAGGTCACCGTGCAGTTCCCGGAAGAGAAAACGCCCATTTCGCCGCGTTTTCGCGGACTGCATGCGCTGCGCCGTTATGAAAACGGCGAAGAGCGCTGCATCGCGTGCAAGCTGTGCGAAGCGGTGTGCCCGGCGCTCGCTATTACGATCGAGTCGGAAACGCGCGAGGACAACACGCGGCGCACCACGCGCTACGACATCGACCTGACCAAGTGCATCTTCTGCGGCTTCTGCGAAGAAAGCTGCCCGGTCGATTCGATCGTCGAGACGCACATTCTCGAGTATCACGGCGAAAAGCGCGGCGATCTGTACTTCACGAAGGAAATGCTGCTGGCCGTCGGCGATCGCTACGAAACGGAAATCGCCGCGAACAAGGCTGCCGACGCGCCGTATCGTTAAAGCGTCAAGTGAAGCGGTAGATGCGGCAGTCGCGCATCGAGTCAATGCAGCAGTAACACGGCCTGTTGTCGGGCCGGACGCCGCGGCGTGAATGCCGCGGCATGGCGCACCTGTGCGGTTGTTCTGGCGGTTTTCACGCTGTTGCCAGCGTGCTTGCCAGATGCACGTGCCAAAGAAAATGCCTGACGATGGCCTAACGATGAACCGGTAATCATGGAATTCACGACCGTACTGTTCTACATCTTCGCGCTGCTCCTGGTGGTTTCAGGGCTGAAGGTGATCACCTCGCGCAACCCGGTGTCGTCCGCACTGTTTCTCGTGCTGGCGTTTTTCAACGCAGCCGCTATCTGGATGCTGCTGCAGGCCGAGTTCCTCGCCATCCTGCTGGTGCTGGTTTATGTGGGCGCGGTGATGGTGCTGTTCCTGTTCGTCGTGATGATGCTGGACATCAACCTCGACGTGCTGCGCAAGGACTTCAAACGCTTTGTGCCCATGGCCACGGTCGTTGGCGCGATCATCGTGCTCGAAACCGCGCTCATCCTGTGGCACGGCTACGGTGCGACGAGCACGGTGGTGCGCGACACGACCGCCGCCGCGAGCGGCATGGGCGACTGGTCGAACACCCGCCTGATCGGCAAGGTGATCTACACCGACTACATCTTCGCGTTTGAAATTGCCGGACTCGTGCTGCTGGTAGCGATTATCGCGGCCATCGCGCTGACCACGAGCCACAAGAAGGACAGCAAGCGCCAGACAATCAGCCAGCAGGTCAAGGTGCGCGCGCAGGACCGCGTGCGCGTCGTGAAGATGCCGTCGGAGAAGAGCGCGGCGACTGTCGCGGCGGAAGAAGCCGCAGCAGCGGCGGCAGCCGAATCGGCGTCTGCGAAGAACAGCTGAGCGGACAGGAGATAAAAATCATGTTGACCCTTGCCCATTACCTCGTGCTCGGCGCGATTCTCTTTGCGATCAGCGTCGTCGGCATTTTCCTGAACCGCCGCAACGTCATCATCATCCTGATGGCGATCGAATTGATGCTGCTCGCGGTGAACACCAATTTTGTCGCCTTCTCGCATTACCTCGGCGACGTGCATGGCCAGATTTTCGTGTTTTTTGTGCTGACAGTGGCGGCAGCGGAAGCGGCGATCGGCCTCGCCATTCTGGTGACCCTGTTCCGTAGTCTCGACACGATCAATGTCGAAGATCTCGATCAGCTCAAAGGTTAATCTCAGGAAAAGCGGTTATGTCCACGATACTTAATGAAAACCTGCTGCTGGCGATTCCGCTGGCGCCGCTGGCCGGCTCACTGGTCGCGGGGCTGTTCGGGAAGGCTGTAGGGCGCGCGGGCGCGCACTCGGTCACGATTCTCGGCGTTGCCATCTCGTTCGTCCTGTCGATGATGGTGTTCTTCCAGGTGCTGGACGGCGCGAGCTTCAACGCGACCGTCTACGAATGGATGATGATCGGCAAGACGAAGTTCGAGATCGGCTTCCTCGTCGATTCGCTGACGGCCATGATGATGTGCGTCGTGACCTTCGTGTCGCTGATGGTGCACATCTACACGATCGGCTACATGGCCGACGACGACGGCTACCAGCGCTTCTTCTCGTACATCTCGCTCTTCACGTTTTCGATGTTGATGCTCGTCATGAGCAACAACTTCCTGCAGCTGTTCTTCGGCTGGGAAGCGGTGGGTCTGGTGTCGTACCTGCTGATCGGTTTCTACTTCACGCGCGAGTCGGCCATCTACGCGAACATGAAGGCGTTCCTCGTGAACCGCGTCGGCGACTTCGGCTTCCTGCTCGGTATCGGCCTGCTGTTCGCGTTTGCCGGTTCGTTGAACTACGGCGACGTGTTCGCAAAGCGTACGGAGCTTGCCGCGCTGAGCTTCCCGGGCACGGACTGGGGCTTGCTGACGGTGGCCTGTATTTGCCTCTTCATCGGCGCAATGGGTAAGTCCGCGCAGTTTCCGCTGCACGTGTGGCTGCCCGATTCGATGGAGGGTCCCACGCCGATTTCTGCGCTGATTCACGCGGCAACCATGGTGACGGCCGGTATCTTCATGGTCACGCGCATGTCGCCGCTGTTCGAACTGTCGGATAGCGCGCTGTCGTTCGTCACGGTGATCGGTGCCATTACCGCGCTGTTCATGGGGTTCCTCGGCATTGTCCAGAACGACATCAAGCGTGTGGTGGCGTACTCCACGCTCTCGCAACTCGGCTACATGACGGTTGCGCTCGGCGTCTCGGCTTATCCGGTCGGCGTGTTCCACCTCATGACGCACGCGTTCTTCAAGGCGCTGCTGTTCCTCGGCGCGGGTTCCGTGATCATCGGCATGCACCACGATCAGGACATGCGCAACATGGGCGGTCTGCGCAAGTACATGCCGATCACGTGGATCACGTCGCTGATCGGTTCGCTCGCGCTGATCGGCACGCCTTTCTTCTCGGGCTTCTACTCGAAAGATTCGATTATCGACGCCGTCAAGCTGTCGCATTTGCCGGGTTCGGGCTTTGCCTATTTCGCCGTGGTGGCAAGCGTGTTCGTCACCGCGCTGTACTCGTTCCGTATGTATTTCATGGTGTTCCACGGCAAGGAGCGCTTCCGCGATCCGAAGCATCCGGATTCGCCGATGGGCGCCGAAGCCGCGGCACACGGTCATGGCAACGGCCACGACGCGCACGGTCATGGTCACGACGACCACGGTCACGCGCACGAGCCTCATGAAACGCCGTGGGTGGTGTGGGTGCCGCTGGTGTTGCTGGCCATTCCGTCCGTCGTGATCGGTGCGATTGCTGTCGGTCCGATGCTGTTCGGCGACTTCTTCCAGCACGGCGTGGCGTTCGAGAAGGTCATCTTCATCGGCGAAAACCATCCGGCATTGCATGAAATGGCGGAAGAGTTCCACGGCTGGGCGGCAATGGGCCTGCACTCGGTGGCCGGTCTGCCGGTCTGGCTGGCGCTCGCGGGTGTCGTCGTTGCGTGGTTCCTGTATCTGGTTCGTCCTGAACTGCCGGCTACCATCAAGCGCGCGTTCGGTCCGATCTACACGCTGCTCGACAACAAGTACTACATGGACAAGATCAACGAAGTCGTGTTTGCGCGGGGCGCGGTGGCAATTGGCCGTGGTCTCTGGAAGGAAGGCGACGTCGTCGTGATCGACGGTATCGTCAACGGCAGCGCACGCTTTATCGGCTGGTTCGCCGGCGTGATCCGCTTCCTCCAATCCGGCTACATCTACCACTACGCGTTCGCCATGATTATCGGCATGTTGGGGCTCCTGACCCTGTTTGTAACGCTCGGCGGCAAATAAGGCGAGGGACACTAATGCACGCTTATCCGATTCTCAGTATCGCCATCTGGTTACCGATCCTTTTCGGCCTGCTGGTTCTGGCCATCGGTTCCGACCGCAACCCGGGCCCCGCGCGCTGGGTTGCATTGATCGGCTCTATCGTGAGCTTTCTCGTCACGATTCCGCTGATCACCGGTTTTGATTCGAGCACCGCCGACCTGCAGTTCGTCGAAAAGGCGAACTGGATCGAACGATTCAATATCACGTATCACCTGGGCGTTGACGGCATCTCGATGTGGTTCGTGGTGCTGACCGCACTGATCACCGTGATCGTCGTGATCGCCGCGTGGGAAGTCATTACGAAGAACGTCGGCCAGTACCTCGCTTCGTTCCTGATCCTGTCGGGCATCATGGTCGGCGTGTTCAGCGCGGCCGACGGCATGCTGTTCTACGTGTTCTTCGAAGCAACGCTGATTCCGATGTACATCATCATCGGCGTGTGGGGCGGGGCGAACCGCGTCTACGCGGCGTTCAAGTTCTTCCTGTACACGCTGATGGGCTCGCTGCTCATGCTGGTCGCGCTGCTCTATCTGTACATCCAGACCGGTACGTTCGACCTCGCCACCTGGCAGCACGCGCAAATCGCGATGACGCCGCAGATCCTGCTGTTTATCGCGTTCTTCATGGCGTTCGCCGTGAAGGTGCCGATGTGGCCGGTGCACACGTGGTTGCCTGACGCTCACGTGGAAGCGCCGACGGGCGGCTCCGTCGTGCTGGCCGCGATCATGCTGAAGCTCGGCGCCTACGGTTTCCTGCGCTTCTCGTTGCCCATTACGCCGGACGCAAGCCACTTTCTCGCGCCAGTCGTCATCACGCTGTCGCTCATTGCCGTGATCTACATCGGCCTCGTCGCGATGGTGCAGGCCGACATGAAGAAGCTCGTCGCGTATTCGTCGATTGCGCACATGGGCTTCGTTACGCTCGGCTTCTTCATCTTCAATCAGCTCGGCGTAGAAGGCGCGATCGTGCAGATGATCTCGCACGGTTTCGTGTCGGGCGCCATGTTCCTTAGCATCGGCGTGTTGTACGACCGCATGCATTCGCGTCAGATTGCGGACTACGGCGGCGTCGTCAACGTCATGCCGAAGTTTGCGGCTTTCGTCATGCTGTTTTCGATGGCCAATTGCGGTTTGCCGGGCACCTCGGGTTTCGTCGGCGAATTCATGGTGATTCTCGCCGCCGTCCAGTACAACTTCTGGATCGCGGCCGGCGCCGCCGTGACGCTGATCCTGGGCGCGGCCTACACGCTGTGGATGTACAAGCGCGTGTACTTCGGCGCGGTCGCCAACGACCACGTGAAGAGCCTGCTCGACATCGGCCGCCGCGAATTTTTCATGCTGGCAGTGCTCGCCGCACTGACGCTTTTCATGGGCCTGTATCCGAAGCCCTTTACCGATGTGATGCACGTATCCGTGGAAAACCTCCTCTCCCACGTTGCGCAGTCGAAGCTGCCGTTGTCTCAGTAACGCAGAGCGGAGGAATCAAACACCATGCAAAACGCCCCTATGACTGCTCTGTTGCCCGACGCGCTGGTGATGCTCGCCGTTGTCGTCGCGTGGCTTAACGACACGTTCGTCGGCCAGGCCGGTCGCCGTACCACGTACTTCATCGCGGTCCTGTCGACGCTCGTCGCCGGCATCTGGTTCGCGGTAAATGCGTTCGACCCGTCGGTGCACTACTTCTTCAGCCGCATGTACGTGGTCGACTCGTTCGCGAATCTGATGAAAGCCGTGGTGACCCTCGGCTATACGGTCACGATCGTGTATTCGCGCCGCTACCTCGAAGATCGCGGGCTGTATCGCGGCGAGTTCTTCCTGCTCGGCATGTTCTCGCTGCTCGGTCAGATCGTCATGATCTCGGGCAACAACTTCCTGACGCTGTACCTCGGTCTGGAACTGATGTCGCTGTCGCTGTATGGCGTGATCGCACTGCGTCGCGAGGCCGCGCCGTCGAATGAAGCCGCCATGAAGTACTACGTGCTCGGCGCGCTGGCTTCCGGCTTCCTGCTGTACGGTATTTCCATGCTGTACGGCGCGACCGGCTCGCTCGAGCTGAACGAAGTCTTCAAGGCGATCGGTCAGAGCCACTACGACCCGAGCGTGCTGCTGTTCGGCGTGATCTTCATCGTCGCGGGCGTCGCGTTCAAGATGGGCGCCGTGCCGTTCCACATGTGGGTGCCCGACGTCTATCAAGGTGCGCCCACGGCCATGACGCTGCTGGTCGGCGGCGGTCCGAAGGTCGCGGCATTCGCGTGGGGCCTGCGCTTTCTCGTGATGGGTCTGCTCCCGCTCGCAGTCGAATGGCAGGAAATGCTGGTGATTCTCGCGGCGCTGTCGCTCATCGTCGGCAATATCACGGGTATCGTGCAGCGCAATGTGAAGCGGATGCTCGCGTACTCGGCGATCTCGAACATGGGCTTCGTGCTGCTCGGCCTGCTGGCCGGCGTGGTCGACCACAAGACCACCGGCGCGGCGAGTGCGTACGGCTCGGCGATGTACTACAGCATCGTCTATCTGATCACGACAATGGGTACCTTCGGCGTCATCATGCTGCTCGCGCGTCGCGAATTCGAAGCCGACACGCTTGACGACTTCAAGGGTCTCAATCAACGCAGCCCTGTGTTCGCGTTCGTCATGATGGTCATGATGTTCTCGCTCGCCGGCATCCCGCCCGCAGTCGGTTTCTACGCGAAACTGGCGGTACTGCAGGCTACGATGAACGCCGGCCTGACCTGGCTGACGGTGCTGGCTGTGATCACGTCGCTGTTCGGCGCGTTCTACTACCTGCGTATCGTGAAGCTGATGTATTTCGACGAGCCGCAAGACAAGTCGGCCATCACCGCGGACACGGGTACTCGCGCGTTGCTCGCGCTCAACGGCGTCGCGGTGCTGGTACTCGGCATCGTGCCGGACCCGCTCTTGAAGGCTTGCCTGCAAGCTATCCAGCACACACTGTCGTTCTAATGTCCGCCGCTGGCTGGTTTATCGTGCTGTTGGCGCTCGTCGGCGCCAACCTGCCGTTCCTGAATCAGCGACTCTTCGCCGCCGTCCCGTTGAAGGCGGCGAAGAAAAGCGCCTGGCTCCGCATTGCCGAACTGATCGTGCTGTACTTCGTGGTCGGCGCGCTCGGCTTTCTGCTCGAAGCGCGTGTCGGCAATCGGTTTGAACAGGGGTGGCAGTTTTACGCGATCACGTTCGCACTGTTCGTCGTCTTCGCCTTCCCCGGCTTCACTTTCCAGTATCTCCTCAAACGCCGCTGACGGCGTCACGCCGTCGCGCACCAAGCTGTTCCGAGGTCCGCATATGGCTGAACTTCCCAATCACGACGCCGTCCTTACCGAGACCTGTGTCGACAGTAAAACGGTCCATCAAGGGCCGTTTCTGACACTCAAGTGCGACACCGTTCGTCTGCCGGACGGCAAGCATGCGACCCGCGAATATGTGGAGCATCCGGGCGCCGTGATGGTGATTCCCCTGTTCGATGACGGCCGTGTGCTGCTGGAAAGCCAGTATCGCTATCCGATGGGCAAGGTTATGGTCGAATATCCGGCCGGCAAACTCGATCCGAACGAAGGCGCGCTCGCCTGCGCGATTCGTGAATTGCGCGAAGAGACGGGCTACACGGCGCGGGAGTATGTGTATCTGACGCGTATCCACCCGATTATTTCCTACTCGACCGAGTTCATCGACATCTATCTCGCGCGAGGTCTCACGGCCGGCGAACGCAAGCTCGACGACGGCGAGTTTCTCGAAATGTTCACGGCGACGGTTCCCGAAGTGTCGGAGTGGGTGCGAACCGGCAAGATCACAGACGTCAAAACCATCATCGGGACGTTCTGGCTCGAGAAGGTGTTGTCGGGCGCATGGCCGATGGCGCAACCGCAATAAATCGTGGCATCTGCCGGCACACAAGTATTGGTGCTGCATCAGCGAAGCCCCTGCCGGTTTTGACCGTCAGGGGCTTTGTCATTGTTGGGCGCGCCAAACCTTCCACATTTCTCATGGCGTCTGAACGAATGCGCCTTTGTCCTATGCCATCCGACAGTCTCGCGTCATTGTGGCGCCTACTTTAGTATGGAACTCCGGCAAACCGCTTTCTCGTCAAATTATTTTGCACAACGAAGTATATGAGCGCGAGCGTCGCCGACCGAAATCAGGTTGTCACTTGACAACCTGATTTGCGGGTACTACATTGGAGGACAGGATGGTTCGTGGAGTCCACGCTAAGAAAGAGATTGAGGCCGCATTGGCATATGCCGAGCGGCGCGGGTGGCGCATACAGGGCGGAGGCAAGGGGCACGCGTGGGGAAAAATGTATTGCCCTTATAAAGATGCGGAGTGCCGTTGCGGAGAGTTCTGCATCTCAAGTGTGTGGAGTACGCCTAAGAATGCGGTTAATCATGCCAGGCACTTGCGGCGTGTGGTCGACAACTGCACGGCGCACCGTTCATGCCGGCATTGAGTTGCAAAGTCATGGAATTGAGTAGGAGTAGCACATGGAATATACGTTCACGTTGAAGTACAAACTCGCTGCGCAAGACTGCGATCTTGACGCGAT
This sequence comes from Paraburkholderia phenoliruptrix, assembly GCF_047325075.1. NCBI lineage: Bacteria > Pseudomonadati > Pseudomonadota > Betaproteobacteria > Burkholderiales > Burkholderiaceae > Paraburkholderia > Paraburkholderia phenoliruptrix. The sequence goes on along the minus strand of NZ_CP168531.1, from coordinate 3,123,391 downwards.
TGTCGAGCGACTGGGCGAAGCGGGGTGTGACGACGCCACAATCGGCGTGGGTCAGCCGGGGCGGCTCGCGCTGGTCTTTTCTCGAGAAGCGGCGTCCGCGTTCGAGGCGCTGGCCAGCGCGCTTCGCGACGTCAAGAATGCGGTGCCGTCGGCACGGCTTGTCGAAGCGGGCCCGGATTTCGTTGGTCTGACAGACGTGGCCGAGATTGCGGGCGTGTCCCGGCAAAACATGCGCAAGCTTATGCTGAGTCATGCAGCTGAGTTCCCGGCGCCGGTGCACGAGGGAAGTGCGTCGGTGTGGCATTTGTCGGACGTGCTCGATTGGCTGGATTCCCGTGGTGGATACGACATCAAGCCAGACGTTTTCGATGTCGCGAAGTCGGCCAAGCAGATCAACCTCGCCAAAGAAGTGCGCGAGCTCGAGCCGCAGCTGAGTCGTCGACTCGAACGTCTCGTCGCGTGAGCGCTCAACAGGGAACCGTACGAGGAGCCCGGTGAGCACCCCGTGAGTGCGCAGGTTTTCGGAAGCGCTAAGGTGGTAACACGCACGCAGGTCGGGCTCGTCCGGTCATATCGCGTTCAGCAGGTGTTTGCTCAAAGCGTTAAAATCGCCCTCCACGCCTGATCTTCCGGCAGCGTCTTGATACGAACGCGTGGTCCGCCAATTTTTACGAACGACCGTTCACAAATTTTCGTTTTGCGCTAAACTGGCAAGCAAGCCCCTGATTCCAAATGAAGGTCCTCGATTTACAGTGTCCGCACGGCCATCGGTTTGAAGGCTGGTTTGCTTCGGCTGATGACTTCGAATCGCAGCAGTCCCGCAAGCTGGTCGAATGTCCGATTTGCGGCGCGAAAGAGGTGAGCCGTTTGCCGTCGGCTCCGCGCCTGAATCTCTCGGGTGCGGTCGAAACGAAAGCGCCCGCGACCTCCGGTGACCTGCAGGCGCGGGCCATGCGTGCGTTGCGCGAGGTACTGGAAAAGACGGAGAACGTGGGCGACCGCTTCGCCGAGGAAGCGCGGCGCATTCATTACAACGAAGCGCCGGCACGCAATATTCGCGGCGTCACGACGCCGGAAGACGCGCGAGCTTTGGTCGAAGAAGGCATCGAAGTGATGCCGCTGCCGGTCCCGGCTGCCTTGAAGGAACCGCTGCAATAGCGCAGTGGCTCACTGGCGGCGGGTGGTAGCGGCCAGGAGACACTGCGTATGAATCTGGACTATTCCCCCGCGGAGAAGGCGTTCCGCGCCGAGATCCGCGCCTGGCTCGAAGCCAGCCTGCCTCGCGAACTGAGCGAGAAGGTACTCAATCACAAGCGGCTGAATCGCGAAGACTTCGCAAGCTGGCACAAACTGCTGGGCGCGCGCGGCTGGTCGGCTGTGGCCTGGCCGAAGGAATACGGCGGCCCAGGCTGGGACGCGACCCAGCGTCATATCTGGGACGAAGAGTGCGCGCGTGTCGGCGCGCCCACGGTGTTGCCATTCGGTGTCTCCATGGTTGCGCCAGTCCTCATGAAATACGGCAACGAGGCCCAAAAACGCTACTACCTGCCGCGCATTCTCGACGGTACCGACTGGTGGTGTCAGGGCTACTCGGAGCCCGGCTCCGGTTCCGACCTCGCGTCGCTACGCACGCGTGCTGAACGGGTCGGGGATCACTACCTGGTCAATGGGCAGAAAACGTGGACTACATTGGGGCAGCACGCCGATATGATGTTCTGCCTCGTGCGCACGGACAGCGGCGCGAAGAAGCAGGAGGGAATCTCGTTCCTGCTTATCGACATGAAGACGCCCGGCATCACGGTCCGTCCGATCATCACGCTCGACGAAGACCATGAAGTCAATGAAGTTTTCTTCGAAGACGTAAAAGTGCCCGTCGACAATCTGGTCGGCGAGGAGAACCGCGGCTGGACCTACGCGAAGTATCTGCTTGGGCACGAGCGCACCGGCATCGCACGAGTCGGGCAGTCAAAGCGCGAGCTGGTTTTCCTCAAGCGTCTCGCGCTCGATCAGAAAAAGAACGGCAAACCGCTTTTGCACGACCCGGTGTTCGCCGCCAAAGTCGCAAATCTGGAAATCGAACTGATGGCGCTCGAAGTCACCGTGCAGCGCGTGGTGGCCAACGAGGCAGGCGGACGTGGGCCGGGTCCCGAGGCCTCGATGCTCAAGATCAAAGGCACGGAGGTGCAACAGGCGTTGACCGAACTCATGTTCGAAGCCATCGGGCCGCTTGCCGCGCCGTTCGACGTGCCGTTCCTCGAAGGCGAGCGCCAACACAGCCTTGCTGGCGACGACGATGCGGCGCCGTTAGCCGCGTATTACTTCAACTTCCGCAAGACGTCGATCTACGGCGGCTCGAACGAAATTCAAAAGAACATCATCGCCCAGATGATTCTCGGACTTTGAGGAGCGGCGCATGGACTTCACCTTCAACGACGAGCAACAGCAGTTTGCCGACGCGCTGCGCCGCTATCTGGATAAGGGCTACGGCTTCGAAGCGCGCCAGGCGATCGTGCAGTCGGACACCGGTGTCTCAGAGGCCCACTGGGCAGCCTTCGCCGAGTTGGGCCTGACGGCATTACCGGTGCCGGAAGCACACGGAGGTTTCAACGGCGGACCCGTCGACATGCTGGTCGTCATGCAGGAACTGGGCCGTGCGCTGGTGGTCGAGCCGTATTGGGCGAGTGCCGTGGGCATCGAGGCCGTGCGCCTCGCCGGCACAGGGCAGGGCGAAGATGCATCGCTGCTCGAGCGCGCGGCTCAAGGCAAGATCAAGCTGGCGTTTGCATTCCACGAACCGCAGGCGCGCTACGACCTGTTCGATGTGGCAACCACTGCGCATGACGCAGGCGAGCAGCAGACGCTTACCGGAAGGAAGTCAGTGGTGCTGCATGGCGCGCAGGCGGATTATTGGATCGTTCCGGCGCGGGTGAACGGCGAAATCGCGCTATTCGTCGTTGCGCGCGAGGCCGCCGGTGTGAAGATCACCGATTACCGCACCATCGACGGGCAACGCGCTGCCACGCTGGAGTTCGACCGCACGCCGGCACGCCGTCTGAGCGGCCGGCACGCGGGCGCGGCGGCTCTCGAGCATATCGCGGATTACGGCACGCTGTTGCTGTGTGCGGAAGCCATCGGCGCCCTCGACGCATTGAACACGGCAACGGTCGACTACACGAGGACGCGCCAGCAGTTCGGTCAGCCCATCGCACGCTTCCAGGTCTTGCAGCACCGTATGGTCGAGATGCTGATTCACGCCGAACAGGCGCGTTCGCTCACCTACCTGGCCGCCATGCGCTATTCGAGCGAAGATGCCGATGAGCGCCGCCGCGCAATCTCCGCGGCGAAGGTGCGCGTGGGGCAGGCCGCACGGTTCGTCGGCCAGCAGGCGGTGCAGTTGCACGGCGGCATGGGCGTCACGAACGAGGTCGCCGCGGCGCATCTGTTCAAGCGTCTCGCTATCATTGAAACGACATTGGGCGACGTCGATCATCATCTTGCACGCTTTGCCGCGCTGCCGGGGTTTGTCAGTACCGAAGTCTGATTGGCCGATTGAATCGACAGCAAGGAGACAAAGAGATGGGTTTGAGTTACGAGGACATGACGGTCGGCTCGACGACCGAAGTCGGCAAGCACACTTTCACGCGCGAGGAGATCATCGAGTTTGCGGAGAAGTTCGACCCGCAGCCGTTCCATGTCGACGAGGCCGCGGCTGAAACGTCTGCGTTTCGGGGATTGGTGGCGAGCGGCTGGCATACCTGTTCGGTCATGATGGGCATGCTGGTGCGCAACGTACTCGCGGGCTCGACGTCGATGGGCTCGCCCGGCATCGACGAAATACGTTGGCTCAAGCCGGTACGCGTCGGCGATACGATTACCATGACGAATTCGGTGCTCGACAAGCGCGTCTCGGAGAGCAAACCGGATCGCGGCATCGTGTCCACGCAATGGGCGGGCATCAATCAGCATGGCGAGACGGTGATCACCGTGCGCTCCAAAGGCTTGTTCGGGCTGCGCAACCCGGGCGCCGGGTCATGACGACGGAAAGCGCGTCGCCTGCTGCGGTGTTTTGCGACGCGGCGGCGTTGCATGCGCTCGTCGGCGGGGCGCCGCTGTTAAGCGATTGGATAACGATCGATCAAGCGAGCGTCGATCGTTTTGCCGAAGCCACCGGCGACCAGCAATGGATCCACGTCGACCCCGAGCGAGCGCAGCGCGAGTCCCCATTCGGCGGCGCCATTGCGCACGGCTTCATGACGCTTTCGCTGATTCCCGGACTGCTGCAAAAAACTGTGCGGATCGAGCAACGCATGGCGGTGAACTATGGGCTCAATCGCGTCAGGTTTACGTCGCCTGTACTGGTGGGCGCGCAATTGCGCGCTCAATTCGCGGCGGCGTCCGTCGTGGATATCGAGCAGGCAGGCGTGCAAATAACGTGGAACGTCACGTTGGAGCGGCAAGGCAATGAGCGGCCGGTGTGCATTGCCGAGTTCATCACGCGCCATTATTTCTGACGCGCTCCGCCGCAAGCGTTAGGCGGACGACGGCTACCCGCATGCCACCGTCGGGTCGCTTTGGCGCCACGACATTTCCAGTCAGGCGCGCGTGCGCGCCGTCGCGCCACGCCCCAACGCCCTAATGCTTTGCGTATTGTGTCGCGCCGAACAGCATTTCCTTGGCCTTGTCGTCCATCAGCGGCTTGCGGGCCGACGCGAGCACGGCGACGCCGCGCACCACCGCCGGGCGCGCGGCGATTTCCTCGTGCCATCGTTTCACGTTCGGAAACGCGTCCAGTTCGATGCCCTGGTTTTGCCACGAACGCGTCCAGGGGAACGACGCAATGTCGGCGATCGTATACTCGTTCCCAGCGAGGTACTGCGTCTTGCCGAGTTGCTTGTCCATCACGCCATACAGCCGCCGCGTTTCATTGGTGTAGCGGTTGATCGCGTACTCGATCGGCTCGGGCGCGTAAATGCGGAAGTGGTGCGTTTGCCCGAGCATGGGCCCGAGACCGCCCATCTGGAACATCAGCCATTGCAGTACCGAATAGCGGGCAGCGGGATCGGTTGGCAGGAAACGGCCGGTTTTCTCGGCGAGATAAATCAGGATCGCGCCCGATTCGAACAGCGCGAACGGCTTACCGTCCGCGCTGCGTGGGCCGTCGGAGTCGGTAATCGCCGGAATCTTATTGTTCGGGCTGATGTCGAGAAATTCGGCTTTGAATTGATCGCCGGCGCCGATGTCGACTGCGTGCACCGTGTACTCGAGGCCTGTCTCCTCGAGCATGATATGAACCTTGTGACCGTTAGGGGTCGCCCAGCTATAGACGTCGATCATCCTCGCTCCTTGCGTTCGTTACCGCGGCACCGCGAGGGCGCCGCGCTTCGCGAAAATTAGAGCATAGATCGCGCGATGCTGCTGGCGAGCCGGCTGCAACGACGGGTGCTGCAAGACCGAATCTGCCGCCGACAAAACGCCTGTCAAATTCTGTCAGCAGTACCTCAAGCGCGCGTGACCGGCGTCTTGACACGATCCGTCGCGCCGGGCTCCATGTAACGCGCAAGTTCCAGCTTGGCAATCGCATTGCGATGCACTTCGTCCGGTCCGTCGGCGAAACGCAGCGTTCGAGCCGACGCGTAAGCGTACGCGAGCGGGAAGTCGTCGCTGACACCGCCGCCGCCGTGAGCCTGGATTGCCCAGTCGATGACCTGACAGGCCATGTTCGGCGCCACGACCTTGATCATCGCGATTTCGCCGCGCGCTGCCTTGTTGCCCACGGTGTCCATCATGTACGCGGTTTTCAGCGTCAGGAGCCGCGCCTGCTCGATCAGGCAGCGCGCCTCCGAAATGCGCTCCTGCGTCACGCCCTGCATGGCAACCGGCTTGCCGAAGGCGACGCGTTGCAGCGACCGTTTGCACATCAATTCGAGCGCGCGCTCTGCAAGGCCGATCAGACGCATGCAATGATGGATGCGTCCCGGTCCCAGGCGGCCCTGCGCAATCTCGAAGCCACGCCCTTCGCCGAGCAGCATATTCGTCGCCGGCACGCGCACGTTGTCGAGCGTAATTTCCATGTGGCCGTGCGGCGCGTCGTCATAACCGAACACGGAAAGCGGACGGTGCACCGTGATCCCGGTGGCGTCGGCGGGAACGAGGATCATTGACTGCTGTTGATGGCGCGGCGCCTCGGGATCGGTCTTGCCCATCACGATATAGATCTTGCAGCGCGGATCGCCCGCGCCCGACGACCACCACTTGTGACCGTTGATCACGTAGTAGTCGCCGTCGCGCACAATGCTGGTCTGGATATTGGTGGCATCCGACGAAGCGACTTCGGGCTCCGTCATCAGGAATGCAGAACGAATGTGCCCTTGCAGAAGCGGTTCAAGCCATTCGCGCTTGTTCTCCTCGCTGCCGTAGCGCTCGATCGTTTCCATGTTGCCGGTGTCGGGCGCGTTGCAATTGAACACCTCCGGCGCCCAGGGCACGCGCCCCATGATTTCGCACAATGGCGCGTATTCGAGGTTAGTCAGCCCGGCGCCGCGTACGGAATCCGGCAAAAACAGATTCCACAGGCCCGCGTCGCGCGCTGTCTGCTTGAGTTCCTCGATCAGTTCCGTCGGCTGCCATGCGTTGCCGTCTTGCCGATTCCGTGCAATCTCCGCGTAGAACGCGTGCTCATTGGGATAAATGTGCTCGTCGAAAAAGGCGAGCAGTTTTTCGCGCAGTGCCTGAACCTTCGGGGTGTAGTCGAAATTCATCTATGACCTCGCGGATAACGGACGATATTCAATGTGGGGCTGCGAGGCGCGCTCCGGCGCCCTCGCATCGCCGATCAACGCACCTTCTGCGCGTAACGCCAGGCGAGCTCAGCCATTGGCCGCGCGCGCCGGCCTGCATCGAGTGCTTGCGCGCTTGCCGCGGTGCCGTCGACGACTCGCTTCATGATGCCCTGCAGAATCGCCGCGATGCGAAACATGTTGTACGCCAGGTAGAAATTCCAGTCGCCGCGAATCTCGAAGCCTGTGCGCGCGCAATATTGCTCGACGTAGCGCTGTTCGTCGGGTATGCCCAGCGCGGCCCAGTCAAGGCCCGCGATGCCGCGGAACTGTGCGGGATCGACATGCCACGCCATGCAGTGATATGCGAAATCCGCGAGCGGATCGCCGAGCGTCGACAATTCCCAGTCGAGTACGGCCAGCACTTTCGGTTGCTTGCGATCGAAGATCAGATTGTCGAGCCGGTAATCGCCATGCACGATCGAGACGCGCTCGCCGCTTTCGGCGGGCATATGCTGCGGCAGCCATTCGATGAGACGCTGCATCGCTTCGATCGGTTCGGTTTCCGACGCAAGGTACTGCTTGCTCCAGCGGCCGATCTGACGCGCGAAATAGTTGCCCGGCTTGCCATAGTCGGAAAGCCCCACGTCCGCCGGGTCGACGCTGTGCAGTGCGGCGATCACGCGGTTCATTTCATCGTAGATCGCGGCGCGTTCAGCGGCGCTCATGCCGGGCAGCGACGGGTCCCACAGCACACGGCCCTCGACGAACTCCATCACATAGAAGGCGCGCCCGATCACGCTTTCGTCCTCGCACAGCGCGAGCATTCTGGCGACGGGCACGTCCGTGCCGGCGAGCGCATGCATGACGCGGTATTCGCGTTCGACGGCATGCGCGGACGGCAGCAATTTCGCCGCCGGCCCAGGCTTCGCGCGCATCACGTAAGCGCGCGCGGGCGTGACGAGCTTGAAGGTGGGATTCGACTGCCCCCCGGCGAACTGCTCCACCGTGAGCGGCCCCGAAAAACCGTCGACATGCTGCGTCAACCACGCGCCGAGCGCTTCATGGTCGACGCGCTGCCGTTCATTGACGGGGCGCGTGCCCTCGAACGCCGAGTAATCCGCCCGCTGTTCCAGTTCGCCGCTTTCTGACGCTTGCACCATGTGTCTCCTCCGGTTCGGGTTCAGCTACGCGAGTATTGGATGAATTGTGCGTAGAGAATTTCCATCGTCGTATTGCGGATGTCGCGATGCAGCGGCGACGGCGGGGAATAATTGATCGCGCGCAGCACCCAGTCGCGCGGTGCCGAGCCGACGTCGAGCGCGTTGATGCAGCCCGTGGCCTGCGCAAGGTGGCCGAAGAATGTGCGGCCGCCGGCCGTGAGCGCATGCGAGAGAATCGCGCGATTCACCCCGCCGTGCAGCACCAGCAACACGGTGTCCCACGAGCTGTCCTCGCGCAACGCGGCGACGGCGGGCAGCACGCGGTCGAACAATTCGCGGATCGTCTCCCCGTCGAGAAAGCGCGTGCTTTCCGGCACGATCCCGTCGAACACGCCGAGAAACGCCGCTTCGAGATCCTGCAACGGAATCTGCCGCAGCTTGCCGCCGCGAATTTCATGCCACGCCGGTTCGATCTCCACTTCGATCCGCTGACCGGTCTCGGCCAGCACGCGCTGCGCGGTTTCCACGGTGCGCGGCAGTCCGCTCACGATCACACGGTCGAAGCGCACCTGCTGTTCGGCGAACACGCGGCCCGCGGCGCTTGCCTGCTCGCGGCCGTTGGCGTTCAGGGGCACGGTTTCGGGATCGATTGTCCGGCCGGAGTCGTCGAAGTACGTCACATCGCCGTGACGCATCAGATAGATGCGCCGGCGCTTCGGTAGCTGATAGGCAGGCATGGTCCCTCGCTTATTTGTAGACGGGCGCGCGCTTTTCGAGGAACGCGGAAATGCCCTCCAGCGCGTCGCGATGATGCAGCGAGGCGACGAAGTTATCGCGTTCGGCAACGAGATGCGTGGAAAGCGGCTGCGTGCCGGCCGCGCAGACCAGAGTCTTGATGCGCGCGGTCGAATTGGGCGAGATCTTGCCGAGCTCGTCCGCCCATGCGACGGCGGCGTCGCGCGCCGTGCCCGGCTTCACGAGCCTGTTGACGACGCCGAGTTCGTGCAAACGCGCGGCGCCGATCGGCTTGCCTTCGATCAGCACTTCCGTGGCCAGCTGGCGAGGCAGCGCCTGCGCGAGGAACCACGAGCCCCCGCCGTCGGGTGTGAGGCCGACGCGTGCATACGACATCACGAATTTGGCGTCTTCGGCCGCGACGATCAGATCGCATGCCAGCGCGAGCGAAAAGCCGGCGCCGGCAGCCGCGCCGTCGACCGCGGCAATCACCGGTTTCGAGGACAGCCGCAGCGCCGAGATCCACTCGGCCAGCAGGTCGATGCTTTGTGCCTGCACCGAAGGGTCTTTCGCGCGATTTTCGAGCAGACGGTTCAGGTTGCCGCCCGCGCAAAAAAAGTTGTCCGCTCCCGCGATCACCACGGCGCGAATGGATGGATCGCGTTCCACTGAATCGAGCGCTTCGATTCCGGCCGCATACATGTCGGGGTGCAAGGCGTTGCGGGCGCCGGGGTTCGATAGCGTGAGAACCAGTGTCGATTCGCTTTCTGGCGGGCGCGAGGTGAGCAGTTCGGCGCTCATGATTGTGTCTCCGTATCGTTGTCTGCGGCGTCGCACTGGGTGAGCGACAGGCCGAGTTGCGCGCGGCGCGCGAGCCACGGCGACGGCCGGTAGCGCGGCTCGCCGAGCACGTCGAACATATTGCGCAAAATGGTGAGGATGGTTTTCGCGCCGAGCGCGTCGCCGAGTGCAAGCGGCCCGCGCGGATAACCGAGGCCGAGCATCACGGCCAGGTCGATGTCTTCCGGCGACGCAATCTGCTTTTGCGCGATGTCGCAGCCGATGTTGACGATCGTTGCCACCACGCGCTGGGCGACGAACCCCGTCGAGTCGCGAATGACGGTGACCGGCACGCCGTCGGCGGCAAAGAGCGCATGGCCGGCGTCGCGCGCGGCGCGCGTGGTGGCGGGCGTGGTCATCAGCGTGCGGCGTTGGGCGCCGACGAGCGGAAAGAGCGCGTCGATGGCGACGACGCGGCGCGCGTCGAGCGCTTCGTCGACGGCGGCCGTGGTGGCGTCGTGGCCGAACGGTGTGACGACAATCAGCGAATCGGCGGCGGGCGTCGCGCCTTCGTCCAGCGTCACGCCGGCTTTCCCAATGAGATCGACCACGGCTTCGTAAGCTTCCGGGTAGCGCTTGCTGACCCAGACGCTCGCCGGCAGCGCAGTGGGCGCGGGGGCTTCCGCGGCCGCCTGCTGCTTGCCGTCTTCATAGCGATAAAACCCTTCGCCGGTCTTGCGGCCGAGCAGTCCGCCCGCGAGCCGTGTGCCGGTAATGGGCGAGGGCGTAAAGCGCGGCTCCTCATAAAACTGATGGTAGATCGACTCCATCACCGGGTGTGAAACGTCGAGCGCGGTCAGGTCGAGCAGCTCGAACGGGCCAAGGCGAAAGCCTGCTTGCTCGCGCATGATTCTGTCGATGTCGGCGAAACTCGCCACGCCTTCTCCGGCCACGCGCAGGCCCTCGGTATTCATGCCGCGGCCCGCGTGATTGACGATGAAGCCAGGCATGTCTTTTGCGCGAACCGGCGTGTGGCCCATGCGGCGCGCGAGGTCCATCAACGCGTCGCCTGCTTCGCGGTCGCTGCGCAGGCCGTCGATCACCTCGACCACTTTCATGAGCGGGACCGGATTGAAGAAGTGATAGCCGACCACGCGCGACGGGTCGCTACAGCCCGCGGCGATCGCCGTGATGGACAGCGACGACGTGTTCGACGCGAGCACGCAACGTCCGCTCACCACGGTCTCGAGTTCGCGAAAGAGCGCCTGCTTGACTTCGAGCTTTTCGACGATCGCCTCGATCACGAGATCGCAATCCACGAGTTCGCTGATCGAATGCGCGGCCTTGACGTTGGCGAGCGCGGCGAGCGAACGCGCGTCGTCGAGCTTGCCTTTGGCGGTGAGCTTGGCGAACGTGTCGGCGAGATAATCGCGCGCGGCGCCGATTGCAGCCGGATTCGCGTCGTAGAGGCGCACGGTGAGACCGGCGAGCGCCGCGATCTGCGCGATGCCGCGGCCCATTGCTCCGCTGCCGACAATGCCGATAGTCTCGATGCTGAAATTACGAGAGGTCATTGTGTTGCTCGACTCCATGGTTATTTTAGAATAGCACGCTCGTGCACATTACCTGACGGTTGCCGGGCGGCTGCCGCATCCGTTGATCAGTAGTTCAACAGTTTCACCTACGCAGGAAACAAGGAGACAACGATGATCAAGCTGTGCGGCTTTGCGCTTTCCAACTACTACAACAAGGTGAAGTTCGTTCTGCTCGAACACGGCATCGAGTTCGAGGAGGTGTTCGTCGAGCCGAGCCAGGACGAGGCGGTGCTCGCTCACTCGCCGCTCGGCAAAGTGCCTTATTTGCAGACGGACCACGGCGATTTGTGCGAATCGCAATGTATCGTCGAGTATCTCGCCGCGCGCTTTCCCGACAGGCAGATTTTCTCCGCGGATCCCTGGGAGGCGGCCAAGGAGCGCGAGTTGATCACGTTCGTCGATGTGCATCTCGAACTGACGGTGCGCAATCTGTACAAGGAAGCGTTTTTCGGCGGCACGGTGAGCGACGCGACCAAGGGCCGGGTCGAGAAGCTGCTCGCGCATCACATCGCGGGCTTCATGCGGATAGCGAAGTTCGCGCCGTATTTGCGCGGCGAGCGGTTCAGCGTCGCGGATGCAGCCGGCTACGTGAGCTTGCCGCTCGTCGGCATGGCGACGCAGGCTGTCTATGGCCGCGATTTTCTGCTCGACGCCGGTCTGGACTGGAAGAGCTATGTGAAAGCGATCAACAGCCGGCCAGCCGCGCAGCGCGTGACCGAGGACCGCAAGGCGTATATCGCGGCGTCGCGTCCGGCCTGACTGAAGGCGCCGGCCGGGGCGCCGCGAAATGCCACACGAAGCGCAACACGAAGTGCAACCCGAAACGCGCCGCACGGCATGAAGCGAGCAGCGGCGCCCGGCGCACGCGCTGGCCGCTGCGCGCGATGACGAGGAACGTAGGTTCGTTCGCAGCATCGCGCGTGACATGCTAGAGCCGCGCCAGCCGTTCGAGCGCCGTGGCGAGCGTGGTTTCCTGCTTCGCAAAACAGAAGCGCACTACGCCCGACTCGTGCGCCTCGTGATAGAACGCGGAGACCGGAATGGCGGCGACGCCGATTTCGCCGGTCAGCCATTGCGCGAACTCGGCTTCGGGCAGATTGCTGATGGCGGAATAGTCGACGCACTGAAAGTACGTGCCCGTGCACGGCAGCAGCTTGAAGCGGGAATGGGCGAGGCCGGCGCGGAAGAAATCGCGCTTCTTCTGATAAAACGCCGGCAGCTCCAGATACGGCGCCGGGTCTTTCATATACTCGGCGAGGCCGATCTGCATCGGCGTGTTCACGGTGAAGACGTTGAACTGATGGACTTTGCGGAATTCGGCGGTCAGCGCGGCCGGCGCCGCGACGTAGCCGACTTTCCAGCCGGTCACGTGATACGTTTTGCCGAAGCTCGACACGACGAAACTGCGTTGCGCCAGCTCCGGATATCGCGCCACGCTTTCGTGCGGTGCGCCGTCGTACACCATGTGTTCGTACACTTCGTCCGAGAGAATCAGCACGTTGGTACCGCGCACGATGTCTTCGAGCTTGCGCATGTCTTCGGCGCGCCAGACGGTGCCGGTCGGATTGTGCGGCGTATTGATCAGCAGAAGCCGCGTTTTCGGCGTCATGGCGGCGGCGAGCCTCTCGAACGGGATCGCGTAGTCCGGCGCCTCGAGAGTGACGAATACGGGTTTGCCGCCCGCCAGTTCGATGGACGGAAGATAGCTGTCGTACGTCGGCTCGATCACGATCACTTCGTCGCCCGGATGGACCGTGCACAGAATCGCGGTCAACAGCGCCTGGGTCGCGCCTGCCGTGACGGTGATCTCCGTGGCGGCGTCGTAGCGGCGGCCGTACAGACTGGCGATCTTGCTGGAGATCGCTTCGCGCAGCGGCGCGGCGCCTGCCATCGGCGGATACTGGTTGTGGCCGTCGCGCATTGCGTTCGCGACCGCCTCCACGATGCGCGGATCGCAGCCGAAGTCGGGAAAGCCCTGGCCGAGGTTCACCGCGCCTTTCTCGGCGGCGAGCGCGCTCATCACGGTGAAGATCGTGGTGCCGACATTCGGCAGGCGCGAGGGAAACGAGGGACTCATGGGCGTGTCGTGCGGTGCATTCATGGCGCGGTTCGGGCGGGACGGGTGAGTGGGCGCAGGCATCGTTTTGAAACCCGCGAAGCCTGATTGTAGGGAATCGCGGCGCTGCGTGCGCGGCCGCGGCGCAGCGCGGGCTCGAAGCCGAGGGTTATGCCGGGCTTTCCACGGCTGCTTGGCTGGTCGAACCGCCAGGTGCGTTGCCGGCAGGATCAGCCAGCGAGGCGGCGAACGGCGCGGGCTGTGCAATCTGAAAGCCGAAATCGCGCGCGATCCGTTTCGCGAGTTTCAGCACGGCGCGATCTTTCGAAATCAGCCAGTGCGCTTGTGCGGCATGCGCGAGTTCGAGGAATTTCTGGTCGTCGCGGTCCTTGCATTTGGGCAGCGGCCGCGCGTCTTCGGGCCGCGCAGGTTCGACAAGCTGCGCGAGGCGCCCGAGAACGGCGAGCGCGGCGGACTTGTCCACCTTGCGTTCGACGAACTGCGGATAGTCGAGCACGTAAGTGAGTTCGGCGAGGCAGCGCGCGTCGATCAGCGCGGCGAGGGCGCCGCTTTCGAGCGCGGCGCGAATGGGCCGCGTGTGCGGATCGTCGAACACGAGAATGTCGATCCAGACATTGGAATCGAGAACGACGCGCAAAGCGCCGCGTGAGGCATGGGAACCGGGCATTCGTTACAATCTGGCTTTCGTCTTTGACCGCCAGGCACGGCGTGCCTGCAAGCCTCTATGATAATCGTTCTGTCGCCGGCGAAATCGCTCGACTACGACACCCCGCCTCACGTCAAGAAGCACACCATTCCCGATTTTGTCGACGATGCCGCCGAATTGATCAGCGGCTTGCGTCGTTTGTCGCCGCAACAGATCGCCTCGCTCATGAGCATTTCCGATCAGCTGGCGCACCTCAATGTCGAGCGCTATGCGCAGTGGTCGCCGCGCTTCGGCACGGACAACGCGAAGCAGGCCGTGCTCGCGTTCAACGGCGACGTGTATGAGGGCTTGAACGCGAAGACGCTGTCGTCGGCGGATCTGGATTTTGCGCAGAACCACGTGCGCGTGTTGTCCGGGCTCTATGGGCTGCTGCGTCCGCTCGATCTGCTGCAGCCGTACCGTCTGGAAATGGGCACGCGCCTCGCCAACCCGCGCGGCAAGGACCTGTACGCATTCTGGGGCGAGCGCATCACGCAAGCCTTGAATGTGCAATTGAAGAAGCGCGCGGCGGGCTCGCGGGTGCTGGTGAATTGCGCGTCGGGCGAGTATTTCAGGTCGGTCAAGCCGAAGCTGCTGGAAGCGCCGGTCATCACGCCGGTGTTCGAGGACTGGAAGGGCGGCCGCTACAAGATCATCAGCTTTCATGCAAAGCGCGCGCGCGGGCTGATGGCACGCTATGCCGTCGAGCATCGCCTCGACCAGCCGGAACAACTGAAGGCGTTCGACTCGGAAGGCTATGCGTTCGACGCTCAGGCCTCGAACGATTCCACTTACGTATTCCGCCGCCGCGTCGCCGAATAAGCGGAACGCCGGCGGGCAGAGCGCCGCCCGGCGGTTTGTCGCACACCCTGCAGGGAATCACATCATGACTTTATCGATTACGAGCAACTTCGACGCGGGCGCAATCGAGGTGCTGTCCTGCGCGCAAGCCGGGGACATCCGCCTGCGCGTCAGGCCCGACAGCCATGCGGACTTCGCGCAGTGGTTCTACTTCCGGCTCTCGGGCGCGGCAGGCGAGCGCTGTGTGATGACCTTCGAGAATGCGGCAGCGTGCGCCTTTGCGGAAGGTTGGCGCGACTACCAGGCCGTGGCCAGCTACGACCGCGTCAACTGGTTTCGCGTGCCGACGTCCTACGACGGCCGCGTGCTCATCATCGACCATACGCCGGAGTTCGACCGCATTTACTACGCGTACTTCGAGCCGTACAGCGAGGAACGTCACGCCGAGTTTCTCGGCGCCGTTCAGCAGATGCCGCATGCCGCGCTCACCGAACTGGGCACGACCGTCGAGGGCCGGCCGGTGTCGCTGCTCACGCTCGGCACGCCCCAAAGCGGCGCCACGCCGAAGAAGAACATCTGGCTGATCGCGCGTCAGCATCCCGGCGAAACAATGGCCGAATGGTTTATCGAAGGGCTCGTCAAGCGGCTCGTCGGCTGGGGCGATTGGGCGGGCGATCCGGTTGCGCGCAAGCTGTACGATCACGCCGTGTTTCATATCGTGCCCAACATGAACCCGGACGGCAGCGTGCACGGAAACCTGCGCACGAACGCGGCGGGCGCCAATCTGAACCGCGAGTGGATGGAGCCGGACGCCGCCCGCAGTCCCGAGGTCCTCGTGGTGCGCGACGCGATTCGCGCAACCGGTTGTGATCTGTTCTTCGACGTTCACGGCGACGAGGCGCTGCCTTACGTGTTCGTGGCGGGCTCCGAGATGCTGCCGGGATTCACCGAGCGGCAAGCCGAGGAACAGAAAGCCTTTATCGAAGCATTCAAACAGGCGAGCCCTGATTTCCAGGACAAGTACGGCTACGCGGCGAGCAAGTATCGCGAGGATGCGCTCAAGCTGGCGTCGAAATATATCGGCAACGAATTTGGCTGTTTGTCATTGACGCTGGAAATGCCGTTCAAGGACAACGCCAACTTGCCTGACGAACGGGTGGGCTGGAACGGCGAGCGCAGCGCGTCGCTCGGCGCGGCGATGCTGCAGGCGATTTTGTGGCATCTGGAGAGGTTCGCCTGATGGGAGGCGGCACAAAGGCACACATGGGTTGCGTGTGTGCTTTTGTGTTGCCGTAAGCGCGCGCCGCGGATTTCATCACGACACGCGCTGAAGATTGCCCACTCTGGCGGTATTACCAGCGCCCAAGATGGGACGGGGGGCGGCGTTGCCGGCCGCGCATGGTGACGCGCGATCTTCGCCTAGTGCTTCTTCGCCGGTGCTTTCTTGCTGGACGATTTGCTCGACGTGCCTTTCGACGACTTGGCCGTGCTTTTCTTTGCACCTTTGCTGGTGGCCGCCTGCTTGCCCTTGCCGCCACGATGCTTGCCCGACGTCGCACGCGACTGTGAATGTTCCCCGCTGCGCGCCCGTGCGGGCGGCACCGGGTCGTTCCAGCTGAACGCGAGCATTTGCGAGCCGACATAGCCGCAACGGAATTTCAGGTCGGCAGCGTCGCCTCCGCCGTTCTGGCGGATGCCGAGCCCTTCCACCGTGACGATGTTGTCCACCTTGACGCGCTGCTTGCCTTCGTCGAACGAATCGTTCCACGGTGTGATCGAGGCGTGCGCGCTGTCGAAGGAACTGGGTGGGAATTCGACGTGATCAAAAGCGGTCGATGTGCTCGCGACAAAATTGCCATGCGCGGCGCAATCCGCTACCAGCGGGTCGGCGTGCATTTCATTGACAAATTTGTTGACGAGATCGTTGTGCTGTTCGAGTTGGTCGGCGAATGCGGGCGGCGTGCAGACAAGCGAGAGACTTGCTGCCAATGTTGCCAACCGGCCGACCAGCCGCAGCAGTCGGCGCGGTGCGTTGGTGCAATCCATCAAGTTCGTTAGACGCTAATGAGACGTGAGGCACGTAAGATGCCTGGCGACATGGTTGAGTTCAATCATGCCGCAACTATTTTTCGACCGCTGTTTGGCCGGGCTCTGCAGAGGCTCGGCGCGTGTTCACATGCACGCCGCGCAACGCGGTCGCTTTGGCGCGAGCTTGCGTACAGGCTTGTCGGCGTTCACGTGCGCGGTCCGCCGAGCCGGTATCGCCGAACATCATAAGTGGTGACCCATGCGGGGCGGTAGACCGCGATCAATGCCGTCGACATTCCCGTGAACCATGCCTCGCCCGTGGCGAGTAAAAGCACGCTGAGCGCATAGCCTGCGGGCACGACAGTCGGCGAGCCGTCGGCAAGCGCGACATGAACGCCGAGTGCCGCCGCCGCCGTGAGCGAAACGGCAATAGCCGGCGACACAAAGCCCTGGCCGAAGATGAACATAAAGAGATTGCGCGGCAGCCACGCAATGCTGGCCCGTTGAAGCAGTGTCGAGATGCCGACCGGCACCGCGCCGAACACGAGGAAAGTCAGCGCGATGCCTTGCCACGGTGCGTCGAAGATCAGGCCCGCGAGACCCGTGACCACTGCCATGGCAATGAGCGCGAGTGCCCAGTCGAACAGCGTTACGACGAGCGTTGCGCCGAGCAGATGCATGACGGTTCCGTCGTCGAGCCAGGCGTTGCTTGCCCACAGCACCGATACGGCCACGATGATGGCCAACCAGACATGCTGCAATGTGCCGTCCTGAAGACGTTTGAAAGGATTTTTCCACAGCGCGAGCGCGACCACTATCGCAGTGACGATCCAGCCACCGACAGCGATCCAGAACGGAAGCGGTGTGTAGAGGAAACCCATGAGTCTCATATTACTCGTTGGACGACAAAAGGTGTGAGCGGATTCCGTGCCAGCCGGTACACGCACTGGCAGAAACCGCGCGTCACGCTGCCGGCGCGCGCGTCGTCACATCACGAGGAACTTTCCGTAACGGACTCAGACGGAAGCTTCGCGGCAGGCGCCTCGTCGTAGGCCGTGCCGGGCTCGGCTGCCATCGGCAGGGGCGCTGCCGTGTCGTTAGCCGACAACGGGTATTCGAAGCGCCGCTGAGAGGCACGCCGCAGCGGCACCAGGCCGGCTTGACCCATGACCGGCCGCATCAGGTTGTCGCCTTTGTTGCGCAGTACTTGCAATTGGTTCGTCAGCCATCCGTTGTAAAGCGCGACCGCGGCGGCCCGATTCGGTGCGCCGAGCTGCTGGAATATGCTTGTCAGGTGGATCTTGACCGTACCTTCACTGATGCCGAGCGTGCGCGCAATCATCTTGTTGGTGCTGCCCATATGGACGCAGCGCATGATCTGCTCCTGGCGGGGCGAGAGTCCATTGGACAACCGCGTGCGGCGCGGCGGCGGGTTCTTTTCGTCGAACGGCCGGATGGCGGTGTCCGTGGGCAGCGGCGGATTGAGCGGCAAAGCGCCCGAGGGCACATAGTGTCCGCCCAGCAGCACCATTTCAAAGGCGCGCACGATCAGGCAAGGATCGGTTTCGCGCGCCACGACACCGCGCACGCCCTCGTCCATGAGCTCGCCCACTACCTTGGGCGAAATCTTGTCGGTCAGCACTGCGATGCGCAGATCCGGGTAGTGGCTGAGCAGATGCCGGACGTCCTTGACAGACATCCAGTCCTGCCAGTCGATCACGAGCAGATCGGGCCATTGACGCTTGAGCGTACGCTCGACCTGGCGCCAGTCTTGCCCTTCGTTAAAGCGTGCCAGCCGGTTGATCTGCCGCAACAACGCTTTGAGGCCGTCGCGTCGTTCCGCGTCTGAGTTGAGTATCGAGAATCGCATGCATGTCTCCAGATGAATCGGGCGAATTGGCGCGATGCATTCGCGAGGCGTGTGGCCGGGCGTTGCGATGCGTCGCCGTGACTATGATGACAAATTCGCTTCGATTTGACGGCTGTCCGAAAGGCATAGGAGGCATCAGGCATAAAAAAGCCCCGCGCGCGGCGGGGCTTCCTGCGGAGCTGCGATGCGCCGGCGGCGCGCCTGTTTAATGGAAGTGCGGCTGGGCGGGCTCGGCATCTTCCGGCATTTCGGCGTGGACGATTTCGCCGAGCGGGTCGGCGTACAACGGCACGCCGCAGTCATCGCAATATTCAGGCTCGAAGCGGCCGGCGTGGCGCCGCACGTCGGTCACGCCAGTTTCCTTGAGCAGCGCGACGATTTCCTCGAGCGGAGCATCTGGAGCGGCGGTTTCCTGCGGCTCTTCGTCGATGCCGGCTTCTCCGTTTTCGCGGCCGTATAGCGGCCACACGACGCCGTAGATGACGTCATTGCTGCCGCGGCGCGTGAAGCCGACGCGGTATTCGTCGATGCGACGCTCGCCGAAGCCGGCGACCACCGCGCGCAGGTCCTGCGGCGCTGCGCCAATTGTGTCGAAAAGATAACGCACGGCGGTTCGCACGGTGTGGGGCCGCACGCGTTCGTCAGCATCACGGCACGCGGAATAGTAGGCGTCGGGCAGCAGACACTCGAACTCGCAGCCCGGCAGCACGAGCGACAGATTGGCGCCGCCTTGCGTTGCCCACTGCTCGAGACATTGGCCGCGCTCGATGCGGTTGCCGTGTTCTTCTTCCTGCCAGCGAAAGGTCGGCTCGCCGACCGGCGCGGCCACTACCGCTAGCAGGAAGCGCGGGTCGGCGAGAATCGGCGAGGTTTCCGGCAGTTCGCCGAAGTTCAGCTTGAGACTGCCGCCGGCCATGGCGGCCTGCGCGAGCTGCTGCGCAATGCGCCAGGTTTCGACGTGATGGCGCGGCAACTGGTCGATGCTGTACAAAAACGGCGCCATGGCGACGCGCGTATTGGCCGCGAGTACATGAGCCTGCAGATGCGCGCGCAAGGCGTCGGCGGCGTCGGCTTTGAGCGGGCCGGACGGGATCATGTAGCGGGTCCACGCGAGGACCGGCGCGGCAATCAGCAACGCCTCATACGACGCACCCTCGTGCTCGATGACGAACGACTCGCTGTGCGTTTCGGCCATGTCGGCGAGCGCGCCGTAAGCGTCAGGATGATTCTGCTGCAGATGGTCGAGTGCGGCGTCGAGCGTGGTCTGATTGCCGTTGCGCACGATCCTGGCTAGCAGCGCGTCGAGTTTCGCTTCCCAGAAGCGGTCCTCGGTACGGCTGCCCGACGCGAAAAGCGCGAGCGAAAGACCGACAAGCTTGTCGGCATCGGGGGGGAGACGTTTGGCGATTCGCGAGCGCATAAATCCGGAAGTTTGGGTGTGCACAGAACCTTATATTCTAGTCGTTTCCGGGGCGCCATATTGTTTGGCGCGTAGTGCCGGATCGATTAGGACGTTTCACGACGAAAAATCAGACTGGTGAAGTAGGTCGGACAGACTTCGCGTCCCGACTTCGTCAAATAATATAAGACGACAGGTGCGTGGAAGTCGCTTCTATATACTGAGCGCTTTTTGCGGGCGCCCGGGCGGCGTCCGGGCTTGCCGCCACGGTCTGGCGCAACAGGAGATTCATGGTGAAATCCGACCAATTGATTGAACGTCTGGCCGCGGTGTTCGCGCTGATTATCCTGGTGGGCGGCTCCTTGCTTGTGCTCGCTCCGTTCACCACGGCTTTGCTGTGGGGTGCGATCCTCAGCTATAGCTCCTGGGGGTTTTACCGGAGGCTGACCGCGGCAGTCGGCGGCAGGCGAAAATGGGCCGCCACGTTGATCGTGCTGATCATTCTGATCGTGGTGCTCGGGCCGTTCGTCTATGCGGGTTTTGCGTTCGGCGCGCACGTCCACGACATCGTGGCGCTGGTTCAAAGGCTGTTCGAAGCCGGACTGCCGGATCTGCCGCCTTGGGTGGCGCGAATTCCCGTGGTCGGTTCGAGCATCGAAAGTTTCTGGGAGACGCTGACAAGCAGCAATTCCGAGCTGATCGCGCAGTTGCGCACTCTGGCCGCGCCGGCCGGCAAGTGGATTCTTTCTGCGGCGATTGCCGTCACACACGGTCTTGGCCTGCTCGCGTTAAGTATCGTGCTGGCCTTTTTCTTTTACACCGGAGGCGAGGGCGCGGGCGCGTGGCTGAACGCGGGCATGCGGCGCATTGCCGGTGAGCGCGCCGATTATCTGCTGGCGCTGGCAGGCAGCACCGTCAAGGGTGTGGTCTACGGAATCCTTGGCACTGCGCTTGTTCAGGGCATTCTGGCGGGGTTCGGCTGCTGGATCGCTGGCGTGCCGGCGCCTGCATTGCTGGGGCTCGCGACGTTTTTCCTCTCGGTGATACCAGGCGGCCCGGTAATAGTATGGTTGCCCGCGGCCATCTGGCTCTATCACAGCGGGGCGACCGGCTGGGCCATCTTCCTCGTCGTGTGGGGCGTACTGGTGGTCGGCATGTCGGACAATGTGATCAAGCCGATTCTCATCGGGAAAAATAGTGACATGCCGTTGATTCTCGTCATGCTGGGCATTCTCGGCGGCGCGTTCGCGTTTGGCTTCCTCGGGGTGTTCATCGGACCGACGTTGCTGGCGGTTGCGTACACGGTGCTGCACGACTGGACCATCGGAGCGCCTGCTGCAGGCTCATTGACACCAGACGTTAAACCGCCTGTTGCCGGAGAAATAGGGCGTATCGAAAAGGCGCCTTGAATAAATGCGGATTGGGGCTTGCAACCCGCCGCCGTGCTCGCTAGAATTTCGCTCTTTCGTGCTCCGGACGCCGGGGCACGGGAAGCGGGAAAGCCAGCAGTGGCAAGGCTTCCGGCGGTGGCAGCAGGTTCAGTCAGTAACAAAAACCTGTTGACGGCGCGACGGAAGTTCTTCATAATCTCGCTTCTCTGCTGCTGATGCAGCGACGCAGAACGAAGCAGTGCCGGGTGGTTGAAATCAGGCGCTGCGAAGTGTGCGAACCGATCTTTAAAAACTAACAGCCGATAAGTGTGGGCGCTTGATGCGACGACGCTACGCCGGACTCTTTGGGGTCTGGCGGAAAAGCGAAAGTATCAAGTCTCACACAGTAATGAAAGGAAGGTTGCCTGACTCTTCTGTGGAGGAGTGAGGTTAATCATTCGTCAGTACGTTGAGTGAGCGACCGGGTTCGAGAGAGCCCGAAAACAGTAACAGGTTTGAACTGAAGAGTTTGATCCTGGCTCAGATTGAACGCTGGCGGCATGCCTTACACATGCAAGTCGGACGGCAGCGCGGGCTTCGGCCTGGCGGCGAGTGGCGAACGGGTGAGTAATACATCGGAACGTGTCCTGTAGTGGGGGATAGCCCGGCGAAAGCCGGATTAATACCGCATACGCTCTGCGGAGGAAAGCGGGGGATCCTTCGGGACCTCGCGCTACAGGGGCGGCCGATGGCAGATTAGCTAGTTGGTGGGGTAAAGGCCTACCAAGGCGACGATCTGTAGCTGGTCTGAGAGGACGACCAGCCACACTGGGACTGAGACACGGCCCAGACTCCTACGGGAGGCAGCAGTGGGGAATTTTGGACAATGGGGGCAACCCTGATCCAGCAATGCCGCGTGTGTGAAGAAGGCCTTCGGGTTGTAAAGCACTTTTGTCCGGAAAGAAAACGCCGTGGCTAATACCCGTGGCGGATGACGGTACCGGAAGAATAAGCACCGGCTAACTACGTGCCAGCAGCCGCGGTAATACGTAGGGTGCAAGCGTTAATCGGAATTACTGGGCGTAAAGCGTGCGCAGGCGGTTCGCTAAGACAGATGTGAAATCCCCGGGCTTAACCTGGGAACTGCATTTGTGACTGGCGGGCTAGAGTATGGCAGAGGGGGGTAGAATTCCACGTGTAGCAGTGAAATGCGTAGAGATGTGGAGGAATACCGATGGCGAAGGCAGCCCCTGGGCCAATACTGACGCTCATGCACGAAAGCGTGGGGAGCAAACAGGATTAGATACCCTGGTAGTCCACGCCCTAAACGATGTCAACTGGTTGTCGGGCCTTCATTGGCTTGGTAACGTAGCTAACGCGTGAAGTTGACCGCCTGGGGAGTACGGTCGCAAGATTAAAACTCAAAGGAATTGACGGGGACCCGCACAAGCGGTGGATGATGTGGATTAATTCGATGCAACGCGAAAAACCTTACCTACCCTTGACATGGATGGAATCCCGCTGAGAGGTGGGAGTGCCCGAAAGGGAGCCATCACACAGGTGCTGCATGGCTGTCGTCAGCTCGTGTCGTGAGATGTTGGGTTAAGTCCCGCAACGAGCGCAACCCTTGTCCCTAGTTGCTACGCAAGAGCACTCAGTGGAGACTGCCGGTGACAAACCGGAGGAAGGTGGGGATGACGTCAAGTCCTCATGGCCCTTATGGGTAGGGCTTCACACGTCATACAATGGTCGGAACAGAGGGTCGCCAAGCCGCGAGGTGGAGCCAATCCCAGAAAACCGATCGTAGTCCGGATCGCACTCTGCAACTCGAGTGCGTGAAGCTGGAATCGCTAGTAATCGCGGATCAGCATGCCGCGGTGAATACGTTCCCGGGTCTTGTACACACCGCCCGTCACACCATGGGAGTGGGTTTTACCAGAAGTGGCTAGTCTAACCGCAAGGAGGACGGTCACCACGGTAGGATTCATGACTGGGGTGAAGTCGTAACAAGGTAGCCGTATCGGAAGGTGCGGCTGGATCACCTCCTTTCCAGAGCTTGACGCGTCAGGGTGTTGAGCGCTCACGCTTATCGGCTGTAAGTAAAGAAACGCAGACAGACGCAGGGGTCTGTAGCTCAGTCGGTTAGAGCACCGTCTTGATAAGGCGGGGGTCGATGGTTCGAATCCATCCAGACCCACCAGCTGTCTTGTGTGGTGGCTGACCGGGGTGCTTACTGAGGTCCCCTGTATCTGTGTGACCCGCGGGGGGATTAGCTCAGCTGGGAGAGCACCTGCTTTGCAAGCAGGGGGTCGTCGGTTCGATCCCGTCATCCTCCACCAATTCCCAATGCCTAGTGTTCAGTGCGAGCTGAGCGTTATGCATTGGCAATTGAGCCAGTCAGCGTGATGCACGATCCAGTCGTGATATCGGCTGAACGTTCTTTAACAATCAGGAAGAAGTAGTAAAGAGATTCACGAAAGTGTGCCTGGAGATGGGTGCGCGAGTAGGTGAATCAGGGTTGTGATTGTATCGATGTATTTTAAAGGTGATCGAAAGATCGCTTTGGAATACGGCGCAACACGAATACTCAACCTGTAGCGAGTGGGTCCTGTCGTGTCCAGCACGATGAGACATACCCGTTATAGGGTCAAGCGAACAAGTGCATGTGGTGGATGCCTTGGCGATCACAGGCGATGAAGGACGCGGTAGCCTGCGAAAAGCTACGGGGAGCTGGCAAACGAGCTTTGATCCGTAGATGTCCGAATGGGGAAACCCACTCCGAATGGAGTATCCATGACTGAATCCATAGGTCATGTGAGGCGAACGCGGTGAACTGAAACATCTAAGTAACCGCAGGAAAAGAAATCAACCGAGATTCCCAGAGTAGTGGCGAGCGAAATGGGAGCAGCCTGCATTCTTTATCTGAACTGTTAGCTGAACGCTCTGGAAAGTGCGGCCATAGCGGGTGATAGCCCCGTAAGCGAAAACAGATTGGAAGAACTAGGTATGCGAGAAGTAGGGCGGGACACGTGAAATCCTGTCTGAAGATGGGGGGACCATCCTCCAAGGCTAAATACTCGTGATCGACCGATAGTGAACCAGTACCGTGAGGGAAAGGCGAAAAGAACCCCGGGAGGGGAGTGAAACAGATCCTGAAACCGCATGCATACAAACAGTCGGAGCCTTCGCAAGGGGGTGACGGCGTACCTTTTGTATAATGGGTCAGCGACTTACATTCAGTGGCAAGCTTAACCGATTAGGGCAGGCGTAGCGAAAGCGAGTCCGAACAGGGCGTTCAGTCGCTGGGTGTAGACCCGAAACCAGGTGATCTATCCATGGCCAGGATGAAGGTGCGGTAACACGTACTGGAGGTCCGAACCCACTAACGTTGAAAAGTTAGGGGATGAGCTGTGGATAGGGGTGAAAGGCTAAACAAACCTGGAAATAGCTGGTTCTCTCCGAAAACTATTTAGGTAGTGCCTCGTGTATCACCTTCGGGGGTAGAGCACTGTCATGGTTGTGGGGTCCATTGCGGATTACTACGCCATAGCAAACTCCGAATACCGAAGAGTGCAATCACGGGAGACAGACATCGGGTGCTAACGTCCGGTGTCAAGAGGGAAACAACCCAGACCGCCAGCTAAGGTCCCCAAATATGGCTAAGTGGGAAACGAAGTGGGAAGGCTAAAACAGTCAGGAGGTTGGCTTAGAAGCAGCCATCCTTTAAAGAAAGCGTAATAGCTCACTGATCGAGTCGTCCTGCGCGGAAGATGTAACGGGGCTAAGCCATATACCGAAGCTGCGGATGCACATTTATGTGCATGGTAGGAGAGCGTTCCGTAAGCCTGCGAAGGTGCACTGGAAAGTGTGCTGGAGGTATCGGAAGTGCGAATGCTGACATGAGTAGCGATAAAGGGGTGAAAGGCCCCTCGCCGTAAGCCCAAGGTTTCCTACGCAACGTTCATCGGCGTAGGGTGAGTCGGCCCCTAAGGCGAGGCAGAAATGCGTAGCTGATGGGAAGCAGGTTAATATTCCTGCACCATTGTTGAATGCGATGGGGGGACGGATCGCGGAAGGTTGTCCGGGTGTTGGAAGTCCCGGTCCTTGCATTGGAGAAGGCGCTTTGGCAAATCCGGGCGCGGAATTCAAGGGTGCGAGGCCAGTGATCTAGGTCACGAAGCAATCGGAAGTGGTTCCAGTGAAAAGCCTCTAAGCTTCAGTTCAACAAGACCGTACCGCAAACCGACACAGGTGGGCGAGATGAGTATTCTAAGGCGCTTGAGAGAACTCGGGAGAAGGAACTCGGCAAATTGGTACCGTAACTTCGGGATAAGGTACGCCCCTGTAGCTTGACTCGCCTGCGCGAGAAGGGTGAAGGGGTTGCAATAAACTGGTGGCTGCGACTGTTTAATAAAAACACAGCACTCTGCAAACACGAAAGTGGACGTATAGGGTGTGACGCCTGCCCGGTGCCGGAAGATTAAATGATGGGGTGCAAGCTCCTGATTGAAGTCCCGGTAAACGGCGGCCGTAACTATAACGGTCCTAAGGTAGCGAAATTCCTTGTCGGGTAAGTTCCGACCTGCACGAATGGCGTAACGATGGCCACACTGTCTCCTCCCGAGACTCAGCGAAGTTGAAGTGTTTGTGATGATGCAATCTCCCCGCGGCTAGACGGAAAGACCCCATGAACCTTTACTGTAGCTTTGCATTGGACTTTGAACCGGTCTGTGTAGGATAGGTGGGAGGCTGTGAAGCGTGGACGCCAGTCTGCGTGGAGCCATCCTTGAAATACCACCCTGATCTGTTTGAGGTTCTAACCTTGGTCCGTAATCCGGATCGGGGACAGTGCATGGTAGGCAGTTTGACTGGGGCGGTCTCCTCCCAAAGTGTAACGGAGGAGTACGAAGGTACGCTAGGTACGGTCGGAAATCGTGCTGATAGTGCAATGGCATAAGCGTGCTTAACTGCGAGACCGACAAGTCGAGCAGGTGCGAAAGCAGGTCATAGTGATCCGGTGGTTCTGTATGGAAGGGCCATCGCTCAACGGATAAAAGGTACTCTGGGGATAACAGGCTGATACCGCCCAAGAGTTCATATCGACGGCGGTGTTTGGCACCTCGATGTCGGCTCATCTCATCCTGGGGCTGTAGCCGGTCCCAAGGGTATGGCTGTTCGCCATTTAAAGAGGTACGTGAGCTGGGTTTAAAACGTCGTGAGACAGTTTGGTCCCTATCTGCCGTGGGCGCTGGATATTTGAAGGGGGCTGCTCCTAGTACGAGAGGACCGGAGTGGACGAACCTCTGGTGTACCGGTTGTCACGCCAGTGGCATCGCCGGGTAGCTATGTTCGGAAGAGATAACCGCTGAAAGCATCTAAGCGGGAAACTCGCCTTAAGATGAGATATCCCCGGGGCTTCGAGCCCCTTGAAGGGTCGTTCAAGACCAGGACGTTGATAGGTCAGGTGTGTAAGCGCAGTAATGCGTTCAGCTAACTGATACTAATTGCCCGTAAGGCTTGATCCTATAACAGGTGTGTGTCGGCAGCCGTTAGTGCTTCAGCACTTATGGATGCCCCACCCTGCGCCACGCGCAGGGTCTTATGCAGACCACACACGGTTGAGATCCATGTTGTGCCCGATACAGCACAACCCCGCATCGCCTGGTGAGCATCACCAGAAACTACTTCTTCCAGATTGGCTGTATTGCCCCACCGGCAGTACGGCAACCCGTCAAAGCCTGATGACCATAGCGAGTCGGTCCCACCCCTTCCCATCCCGAACAGGACCGTGAAACGACTCCACGCCGATGATAGTGCGGATTACCCGTGTGAAAGTAGGTAATCGTCAGGCTCCCCAGCACCGTCAGAAACCCCACCCCGCAAAGGTGGGGTTTCTGCGTTTACGGACCGCGGGTACAGCGGCACCGAAACGGCTGGCGCCCGAAGCGTCGGGTGCTGCGCGTCCGATCGCCGCATCGCTCATCCCGCTCAGCGTTCACCGCTCACCGCTCACCGCCAGTACGCAGCGCCCCCGCATACCCCGTCAGTTCCAGATACGCGCGCCCGACGTCGGCGCCCGCGCGGCTCACCCGTGCTGCGCCTTCCCAGTACACCGCCCCCGTCGACTGACGCGAGTCGAGTTCCTGATCGTCCATCAGCGGATCGAGCTGCCAGGTCAGCGGGCCGGCCCTGACCGTCATCGCGACGGGATACGTGGTGTTCGTGCGCGGCGAGCGCCACGTCTGTGCCATCGGCTTTGAATCAAGTCGGTTACTGACACTAAAACTCCACGTCGGTTCTCTCTTATCCGAACCATTCACCGCTGCTGCCTCTTCTCCCGTTCTCTCCTGCTTAACATCACCCTCAAAATACTGTATAAATATACAGTGAAACTTGTCGTCCTCGGTTGCTCGTGGTTGAGCAGGGCGGAACGTTCTCAATTGAACGAGTGTGTCTATGGCAGCAGCGATTCAGCTTGTGACAACTCCGCTGTCGTCGCAATTGCGGCGTCAAATGTGGCAGGGCAACGAACTTGCCGAGGTGGATACGCGTGTGGTGCCGAGCGGCTATACCGCGCTGGATCAGGTATTGCCCGGAAAAGGCTGGCCGGCGGGTAGTCTGACGGAGTTGCTGGTCGAACATTGGGGGGCGGGCGAGCTGCGTTTGCTGGCTCGCGCGCTTTGTCATCTGACGAAGCAAGCCGGACGGCATGTAATGCTCGTGGCGCCTCCTTATCAGCCATGCGCCGCGGCATTGAAGGCTTGGGGCGTCGACGTGGAACGGGTCCTCTGGGTGCGCTCGGACGAAGACAAGGCGCTTTGGGCCGCCACTCAGGCATTGAAGCAGGATGGCATCGGCGCGGTGGTGGTGTGGTTATCGAATGCGCGCGCCGATAAAGTGAGGCGCTTGCAGGTCGCGGCTCAGGAATCCACTGCACTAGCATTTCTGATGCGGCCTGTGGCGGCCGCCGCGCAGTCGTCGCCAGCTCCATTGCGCATGATCTGTGAGCCGCTTTTGCCGGCTAATGCCGAGACGATCAACCGTCGTCAGTGGTTGCAGGACATTGGCTTGTCGATCGACATCTTCAAGCGCCGCGGGCCGCCACTCGCCGAGCCGCTTCGTCTCGTTCTGCCTCTGCAGGACACTTTATTACCGGCGAACGGGGCAGAGAGCGGTCAAGGATTAGAGACTCAACATGTTGTGGATCGCCGTCGCATTGCCTCTCTTGTCGCTGGAGGCGGTAAAGCCGCTGACCTCGCTTCCGGATGGTTCGTCCGCGAAGCCGAATCGGTGTGAGCCGTCTCGCGACACAAACCCGTCGTGCGATGCTGGAAACATCGCCGACGCGCACTGCTATGCGCTCGCCGACCACGCACACATTCTGCTGCCGGACGTCGATGCCTTGCGTGCCGGCGTGCAACCGGGCCACTCGCGTTCCTATGCACTGGCATTGGCGCCGGAGCTCAAGCTGCTGACTGCCGACGCCAGCCGCGAGATTCAGGCCTTCGAAGCCATCGCACTTGCGCTCCTGACGTACACGCCGAAGGTCTCGCTGGCCGACACGCACACCTTGCTGCTGGAAGTCGGCTCGGGCTTGAGGTTGTTCGGTGGCTTGCGAACCTTGTTGGCTCGTGTGTCGGCCACGGTTGCCGAATTCGGCTATACCGCGCGCGTCGCCTGCGCGCCGACGGCGTGGGGTGCCTGGCTATTGGCGCAGGCACGTGCCAAACGGCAAGGGTGTCGCTGGCATGTGGTGAAAAAAGATTCGCTCGCGCGTGTACTCGACCGTTTGCCCGTGTCGCTGCTGCCGGTTGCGCCCACTTATCGCGACGCTTTCGCGCATCTCGGATGCGCGACCCTCGCCGAATTGCGGCAATTGCCCCGCGCGGGCGTAGTCCGGCGGTTTGGTAGCGGCATTCTGGATCTGCTGGCCCAGGCGTATGGCACGCGCCCCGATCCGCGCGAATCGTTTCGTGCGCCTGCGTCGTTTCATGCGCAGCTGGAATTGCCGTCGCGCGTCGATAACGCGGATGCACTGCTGTTCGCCGCACGCCGGCTGATCGTGCAGCTGGCCGGTTGGCTGAGCGCGCATCATGCGGCGCTGAGCGGTTATACGTTGCTGCTCGAGCATGAGCTGGCATCCCGCCATTCGCCGAAGACATCGAGCCTGAAGGTCGCGTGGGCCGTACCGTCGCGAGATGCCGAGCATCTTATCTGGCTGCTGCGCGAGAAATTGAATCAGACGGTTCTCGCGGCACCCGTCATCGAATTGAAGCTTGTCGCGGATCAGATCGCCGAGTATGCAGGCCAGTCGGACACCTTGTTTCCCATGCCGGAGTCGGACGGTGAGTCGATCGCACGGCTGCTCGAACGCCTGAGCGCTCGCTTGGGGCCGGAAAACGTATTGCAGATGTCGGTGCAGGACGATCATCGACCGGAACGTGCAATGCGTGCCGAGGCGTACCAGGCTCAGGCATTTTCGCGCAAGAAGCGTTCGCGGGCGTTGGCGCGGCCCAGAATCAAAGCGGATAAAACCTGGCTAACTGATGAATTGCGCAACGCAGCGGGCGAGGGCGCGTCGCCCGCCAGCGCGACCGACACGGAAGCGGACGCTGAGGCTCCGGCCCAAGCCCAAGCCCAAGCCCAAGCCCAAGCCCAAGCCCAAGCCCAAGCCCAAGCCCAAGCCACGCCGAACCCATTCACCTTGGCCGACGCAGAAACCACCACTACGTCCACCGTGCAACACGCACATCAACGACCCCAAGAAGCATCGCCAGATCTCCCCGACAGCATCTTGCCTTCACAGCCGCGTCCTGTCTGGATGCTCGACAAACCCCTGCGCCTGATGATGCGCGACCAGCGACCAATCTATCGCCGGCCGCTGAAAATGCTGACGCGTACCGAGCGGATCGAGGCCGGCTGGTGGGACGGCGATCTCGTCGAGCGCGATTACTACGTCGCCGCCGACGATCGCGGCCATATGTTCTGGGTTTATCGCGAGCGCATGACCGGCGAGTGGTATTTGCAGGGTCTGTTCGGTTGAACATCATGACGGCATCCGCATCAGGACTTTCTCCGCCGCAGCCGCCCGCCAGGAACCTGCCGGCGTATGCGGAGTTGCATTGCCTGACTAATTTTTCGTTTCTGCGCGGCGCCTCGCATCCGCATGAACTCGTTGAACGGGCCATGCTGCACGGCTACAGCGCACTTGCCATTACCGACGAATGTTCGCTGGCGGGCGTCGTGCGCGCTCATACGGCGCTCAAGGAAATGGAGGCAGAGCAGGATCGTTTGCGCAAGGAAATCGAGGAAAAGCTGAAGGCAGCCGAGGGGAGCGAAGCCGGCCCGCTCCCGCAAGAAGCGTTAGACGCAGCGCTGCAGCAGGAGGCGCTCGAAAACTGGATGTTGAAACCGCTGCCGCAACTGATCATCGGTAGTGAACTGAATCTCACGAGTGCAGATGGCGAGCCCTTCTGCACGCTGGTTGCGCTTGCAACGAATCGCAACGGTTACGGCAATCTTTCGGAACTCATCACGCTCGGCCGCTCGCGCGCGGAGAAGGGCAGCTACCGGCTCTGTCCGGCGGATTTCATCGATTCGCTGCCGCATCTGGAGCATCTGCGAAGCCTGCCTGATTGTGTGCTGATGCTCGTGCCGCAGCGCACGGCCACGCTGTCGCATACGCTGCATTGCGCACATTGGCTCGCCGCGTTTGCCGGAACCCGGGCGTGGATCGCGCTCGAGCTCTGGCAAACCGGCAGCGACGATCTTCAGATCGACGCCTTGCGGATGATTTCACAAGCGAGCGGTCTGCCGCTCGTCGCGGCGGGCGGCGTTCTGATGCACACGCGATCGCGCAAGCCTTTGCAGGACACCATGACGGCCATTGGCCTGAACACGCCGCTGCCGGCATGCGGCCACGCGCTCGAGGCGAATGCCGAACGGCATCTGCGCACGCGGGTGCGGTTGAGCAAGCTCTACCCGCGCGATACGCTCGAAGAAACGCTCAAGATCGCCGCACGGTGCCGCTTCTCGCTCGACGAACTCAAGTATGAGTATCCTGAAGAGCTGGTGCCCGCGGGCGAGTCGCCGTCGAGTTACCTGCGCAAGCTTGTCATGGCGGGCGCGTCGGAGCGCTGGCCGAACGGCATGGACCTGAAGCGCATCGATCAGATCGAAAAGGAACTGCATCTTATCGCCGACCTGAAATACGAAAAGTACTTTCTGACGGTGCACGATATCGTGCGCTTCGCGCGCTCGAAAAACATTCTTTGCCAGGGCCGCGGCTCGGCGGCCAATTCGATCGTCTGCTACTGCCTGCACGTGACGGAAATCGACCCTGTGCACATGAACATGCTGATCGAGCGCTTCATCTCTCGCGCGCGCAACGAACCGCCCGATATCGACGTCGACTTCGAGCATCAGCGCCGCGAGGAGGTGATCCAGTACATCTACGCGAAGTACGGGCGCCATCGCGCGGCGCTGACCGCATCGCTCATTACCTATCATGTGCGCAGTGCATTGAAGGACGTCGGCAAGGCGCTCGGTCTCGAAGCGTCGCTGATCGAGCGCATCAGCAAATCGCAGCAATGGTGGGACGGCCCGGAGGCGGTGGCCGGATATCTGAAGGAAGCGGGCTTCGACGCCAACTCTCACATCACGAAGAATCTGATCCGTCTCACGAAGGAACTGCGTCTTTTTCCGCGTCACCTGTCGCAGCATGTCGGCGGCTTTGTGATCGCGAGGGACAAGCTCTCGCGACTCGTGCCGATCGAAAACGCGACCATGAAAGACCGCAGCGTGATCGAATGGGATAAAGACGATATCGACGCGCTCAAGCTGCTGAAAGTGGACGTGCTGGCGCTCGGCATGTTGTCGGCCATTCGGCGCGCGCTGGAATTCGTCGCGCTAAGACGCGGTTTTCCGCGGTTCCGCGTGCAGGACATTCCGCGCGAAGACCGCGCCGTCTACGAAATGTGCGGCCATGCCGATACGGTCGGCGTGTTCCAGATCGAATCGCGGGCGCAGCAAAGCATGCTGCCGCGCCTCAAGCCGAACAAGTATTACGACCTCGTGATCGAAGTGGCGATCGTGCGGCCGGGGCCGATTCAGGGCGGCATGGTGCATCCGTATTTGCGTCGCAAGCAGGGCCTCGAGCCGATCGACTATGCGAAAGACGAGTTGCGGCCCGTGCTTGAGCGCACCCTCGGCGTGCCGATTTTTCAGGAGCAGGTCATGCATCTGGCCATGGTCGCGGCGAAGTACACCGGCGAGCAGGCCGATCAGTTGCGACGTGCAATGGCGGCCTGGCGGCGCACCGGCAACCTCGCGAAGTACCAGAAGGATTTGAGCGACCGCATGTCGGCGCGCGGCTACGAGCCCGAATTTATCGAACGGATCTGCCAGCAGATCGAAGGTTTCGGCGAGTACGGTTTCCCGGAGAGCCACGCGGCGAGCTTTGCGCTGCTCGTCTATTTGAGCGCGTGGTTAAAGCGCTATGAGCCGGCGGCCTTTCTTGCCGGGTTGCTCAACAGCCAACCCCTGGGTTTCTATTCGCCGTCGCAACTCGTGCAGGATGCAAAGCGCCACGGCGTCAAAGTCTTGCCGCCCGACGTGACACTGAGCGACTGGGAATCGACCTTCGAGAAGCGCGATCGCGAAGGGGAGCGCGTTCTGGCAAGCGAGACCTGCTTGCATCGTCAGCAGGCCGTCGTGTCCGCGCAGCAGTTGCGCGATCTGTCGCTGCGTCGCCTGAGCGTGAGCAGGACGATCCGGCGCGCCGCCCGGCGGTTGAGCGCGCGCGTGTTTCAACCGCCCGGCACCTATGGCGCGCGCGGTCCCGCCGTGCGCATCGGCATGCACCTCATCAAGGGACTCGCGCAGGCGGCTGCCGAGCGCATCGTGGCCGCGCGCAGCCATGCACCGTTCAGCAATGTCGACGATCTGGCGCGCCGCGCGGCGCTGACGCGGCGCGATCTCGAAGCGCTCGCGGCGGCGAATGCGCTGGCGAGTATCGCGGGTCATCGGCGGGAAGCGTGGTGGGCTGTGACCGCGCAGCACATCGTTCCCAAACTGCTGCGCGACGCGCCGATTGCCGAAGCGCCGCTCCTGCTGCCGCAGGCCGACGAGGCTCGTGAAATCATCGACGATTACGCGAGTCTCGGGCTCACGTTCAATCGCCATCCGCTCGCGCTGTTGCGCGCGCGTCTTGCCAGGCGGCGTTTTCGCACGGCAGCGGACCTCGCGGCGTGTCAGCACGGCACGCTCGCGCGGGCATGCGGCATCGTCACCGTGCGGCAACGGCCGGGCACCGCGAACGGCACCATCTTTGTTTCCATCGAAGACGAAACCGGCTCGATCAATGTGATCGTCTGGCCGTCTCTGGTGGAAAAGCAGCGCAAGGCGCTGCTCGGCTCCTCGCTGCTCGCGGTCTACGGCGTCCTGCAGCGCGACGACGGCGTCGCGACCGGCGGCCATCCAGGCGAAGAGAGCGCGGCCGCGAATCAGGCCGGCAAGACGAGACGAAAAAACAAGGGCGAGGTGGTGCATCTGGTGGCACACCGTCTGGAAGATCTCAGCGAGTGGCTCGGCGACCTGGCCACCGCGAGCCGCGATTTCCATTGATCCCCGCTCGGCCTTCGCTTGCGGCTCTTCACAACCTCGCTCTGTGCGCCGTCATGCCGGCGCCCCCCCGCGCCACGGAAAGGCGGCCAGCACCTCGCGGATCGCAGTGTCGAACGGCGTGCGCCGGCCGATGCCGAATTGCTCGAGCCGGTCCGACGCAAGGTGGCAATTATGCGGACGGGGCGTCGCATCGGTCGGCGTGTGTTGCGGGGTGAGCCGCGCGTCGAGTTGCAGCGCTTCGCCAAGGCGCACGGCGATTTCGTACTTGGTCATCGGCTCGTCGCCCGACCAATGCACGATGCCGCGGATCGCATTGCCCTTGGCGTGACGCTCGAGCATTTGCCGGATCACGAATGCAACGTCGGGCGTGAAGGTCGGATAGCGGATCGCCCACGCGTCCATGGGAGCCGCTTTGCCCTCGGCCGCAGCGGAGGCGGCAATCGCCGGCACGAGGCTCGTCACGGCGGACTCCGCCCAATCGACGATAGGCCCGTACAGCAGCGGCAAGCGCAGCACGCAGCCGAAGTCGGTCGCCGCGGCCAGCGCGCGCTCGCCTTCCAGCTTGCTGCGCCCGTACGCGTTGAGCGGTGCGGGCTCCGAATCCGGCCGATAGGGCGGACGCGTGCCGTCGAAAACGTAATCGGTGGAAATCGAAAGCGTCCACGCGCCGCGCCGATGCGCGGCGGCAGCAATTGCGTGCACCGCGTCGACATTGAGCGCGCGGGCCAGTTCCGGATGACGCTCGCACACGTCGGGGCGGCGCTCGGCGGCGGCGATCACCAGCGCATCGGGTGCTTCCCGGTCGACAAACTGCTCGATTGCCCGCGCCTCGCGAACATCCAGCACCACAGTGTTTGGCGTCGGGCGGCTGAACGCAGTGCCGACGACCTGCCAGTCAGGCTGCCCGGCCAGTTCGTCGACAATAGCGCGGCCGAGCAGGCCCGACGCTCCCATCACGGCGACCTTGAACATGACCGCCTCCGCCTAGCGCGGGGCGCCGTTGCTTATGCCGCGTGCAGCATCCGGCAAGACGCCTTTGACTGTGTAGCCGGCGTCATCGATGGCGGTCTTCAGGGCCTCGACAGATTGCGTCGATTCGACGACGACTCGGCCCGCCGCGAGGTCCACCTGCACCTGCGCCGCGTCGTCGTGCTCGCGGATAGCGTTCGTGACCGCGGCCACGCAATGCTGGCAGCTCATGCCTTCAACCTCGAATTCAGTTTTCATCGGAATTGCCCTGGGAAATGACGTTGCGACAGTTGAATTATGCCTGTCGGACCGGATTTAAGTGGCTGACCTTCCCATCATGGGAAGGTGTACGATCTGCCCAATCAATCGGGAAACATGATGAACATTGGCGAAGCGGCCCGCGCGTCGGGCGTCACGGCGAAGATGATTCGCTACTACGAAAGTGTTGGTCTGCTGGCGGCAAAAGCTCGCACGAGCGCGGGCTATCGGGTTTACGGCCCGCAGGAAGTGCACTCGCTGCGGTTTATTCGGCAGGCGCGCCGGCTGGGTTTCCTGGTGGAGGATATTCGGCGGCTCCTCGCGCTATGGCACGACCGCACGCGCGCGAGCGCGGAAGTCAAGGCGATCGCGCTCGATCATGTGGCGGAGCTCGATCGGCGCATCGCGGAACTCACGGAGATGCGCGACACTCTGGCGCATCTCGCCCACCACTGCCACGGCGACGACCGCCCGGATTGTCCGATTATCGAGAGACTCGCGCACGCGGACAGCGTTTATGAAGCCGAGAGCGGGAACTGCGGGAGGCATGCGTAGGAGGCGGAGAATGGCTGACAGACAACGGAAGGTGCAACCACGCGCGATGCACTTTTGTTGTGCATAATTCGGCGACGGGTACTTGTGCCTCTTGATGAAATATGGGAACAACGCCATGAAAACAAAGACTTGATTGCACCGACATGGTGCGTCATTCCGAAATGGAATGCCCACCATGCGAGCATTTCACTGGCGCGGTTGCACCATCAGCCTATAATACGGGTTAACCCTTTTACGGGAAATCCCTGATGCCCAATCCACCGGGGATTCATTTCTGATCCTTGGAGAACATCATGTTTGCATACATCCTTGAAAAGCTGAGCACCTGGTTTGAAACCGCTGAACGCGACCGCCGTGAAGCCTATCTGGCCTCGTCGTCGGACATCGTCCAGCTGGAACAGCGTATCCGCTCGCTGGAAACCAACGGCTACTCGCTGTGAGTTTCACCGGCTGCGCAGACCTCGCGGTCGGCACAGCCAGTTGCAGTACCGCGTAGTTCAGTCTCAAGCCCCGTTTCCGCGGGGCTTTGTCACATCTGGCGTCCTGAATTGTCCGCTGGCCTACCCGACACTCGACATGGCGAATATCGACTAGCCTCCGCGCGCGCGTCGCGGTAAGGTAAGACGTTTTCCGCGCAATCCGGCCTCGCCGACTTAAACCGGTCCGCCCATGTCTTTAATCCACTGGTTCAAATCCGCGGCAGCGCTCATCGTCGTTTCAGTGGCCACGGCCTGTGCCGGGCCGAACGTGTTCGCCGCTTCGAGCAATACCCGCAAGCCCGTGATTCTGGATACGCAGAGCGGGATCAGCGACGGCCAAAGCGGCACGGTCTTGCAGACAGCGCCGCTTTCGCGGCAGCCCATCGTCGAAGCGCAACCCATTGCGACACCTGTCGAACTGGCGCCGAACCCGTCATTGCCGATCGTCGTCGCGCCTTATATCCAACTGCCAGTCGGTGGAACGCCGGCGCAGCCCCAAGGCCAGCCGGTGCTGGCGCCGCGCCATCAATAGCGCAAGCGGCCTCGTCGCCGCCCGGTTGCATGCCGACGCGCGCCGCGGCGCCGTCATTCGGGTTTGGGCGCATGGCGCGCCCCGCGGCGGGCGAGGACAATCTTCAGGCGGTCCCTCTCGTCCACCGTCCGGACTGCACGATAGCCGGCCTGGCCACCGCATCGAACGACAATACAAAAAGGAGACGACAAATGCCCTCTCACTGGATGCGGCGCGCCGCTGGCGTCTGTGCCGCGATTTTTGCCGTGGCCACGCTGCATGGCGAAGCCTTTGCGAAAGATACTCCTGAAAAACCGACATTGACGATGGCCGTGGGCGGCCTGCCCGGTCTTTACTATTTGCCCGTACTGACGGCGCAGCAACTGGGTTATTTCAAGGACGAAGGCCTCCAGGTCACGCTCGAAGATTTCGCGGGCGGCTCCAAAGCGCTCGAAGCGGTGGTGGGCGGCAGCGCGGATGTCGGCGCCGGTGCCTTCGAGCACACACTCTTCATGCAGGCCAAGGGTCAACGCTACCGGGCCTTCGTATTGATGGGCCGCGCGCCGCAGATCGTCGTCGCGGTATTGACTTCGAAGGCGGACAAGATCAAGACGCTCGCGGACTTCAAGGGGGCGAAGGTGGGCGTGAGCGCGCCGGGTTCGTCGACCGATCTGGTGCTGACGGTCGCCTTGCGCAAGGCCGGCGTGCAGCGCAGCGACATTGCGGCGATCGGCGTGGGCAGCGGTGCAACGGTATTGGCGGCGGTCAGCAACGGACAGATCGACGCACTTTCCAATGTCGATCCGATGATGACGAAGCTCACGCGCAGCGGCGCAATCAAGGTGCTCGTCGACACGCGCACCGTGAAGGGAACGCAGGAGGTATTCGGCGGGACGATGCCCGCCGCCACGCTTTATGCGCCGGAAAGTTTCATCCAGAAATATCCGAAGACGACGCAGGCGCTCGCCAATGCAATCGTGCGCGCCGATCGTTGGCTGCAGACCGCAAGCGATGCCGATCTGCTGAAGATGGTCCCGCCGGCGTATCTGCTCAACGACTCCGCGCTATACGTGGAGGCCTTCCACAACGTGCGCGACGCCTATTCGCCCGACGGCCTGATGCCCGCCGACGGCCCGGCGACTTCGCTGCGCGCGCTGGCGTCGTTCGACAGCCGGCTCGATCCGAAGAAGATCGACCTGAACGCGACCTACACCAACGACTTCGCGCGCAAGGCGGCTGCAGAGCTGAAGTAAGTGCGCGGTACGTGTGCGGTAAGGGCGCGCGCCCGGCCGCGCGTGCCCTCGGCGCGACTCAGTCGCCGCGGTACTCCACCTTGAACTGCGCGGCCTTGTCCTCGCCGAGCGTCTTCACGAGCCAGGGCATCTGCTCCTTCAGCATTTTTGGCAGCGTGTATGGCGGATTGAGAATGAACATGCCGCTGCCGAACAGGCCGAAGCCGTCTGCCGGCGGATTGCTGACGGTCAGGCTGACATGCAGCCAGTTACGGTCCTGCAGCCTTTTCAGCTGTTCAGGAAAGCGCTGCGACTCCGGCCGCTTCACCTGCGGATACCAGACCGCGTAGGTGCCGGTCGGAAACCGCTTCAGACTTTCTTCGACGCAGCGAAGCGTGCGCGCGTAGTCGCGCTTGTCCTCGTACGACGGATCGAGCAGCACCAGCGCCCGGCGCGGCGCCGGGGGGAGCAAGGCGAGAATGCCGTCGAAACCGTCGCCCGCGTACAGCATCGCGCGACGGCCCGCATCGCGGAAATTGTGGCGCAGCACATCGATCTCCGTGCTGTGCAGCTCGAAAAGACGCATCCGGTCCTGCTCGCGCAACTGCCGCCAGGCGATGTACGGCGAACCGGGGTAGAAGCGCAACTGGCCGTCGGGATTAAGTGCGGCGACTTCGTCGACATACTCGGCGAAGAGGGGAGGCAGGTCGTTGCGCTCCCACAGCTTTGCGATGCCTGTCTGGAATTCGCCCGTCTTCACTGCGTAGCCTTCCTTCAGCGAATACACGCCCGCACCGGCATGCGTGTCGATATACCAGTAGGCTTTGTCCTTCTGGCCGAGGTAGCGCAATAGCTGCAATACGACCGCGTGTTTGAGGACGTCGGCGTGATTGCCTGCATGAAAGGCGTGGCGGTAGCTGAGCATATGAGAAGACGCTGAAAGAGGGCGTGCCGTCCGGGCCCGAACCGGCGATGCGGATGCAATGCCGCTGCATGGCGGCACGAGCGCCGCAGCGGAGCGCGGTCGCGTATTGTACGCGACGTACACCGCGCGGGCGGCTGCGGCGTGCCATGACTAGCCGCGCGGCGGCCTTCGCGCCGGCTCGTTGCGTCGCGCCGTGATCCGCCACGCGGAAGCCTTCGCGCCATGTTCATGCGCCACGCGAGCGCGATTCCGACGCGGTCCCGCCGCGGGCGCGCGCGAAACGCAGCCCGCCGCAGTGCACTGCAGCCCGGTCAGTCGTACGTGTCGCCGATCATGCCTTCGATCTTCTCCTTGATCTCCGGCGTGATCCGATCGGCAACCTCGGCAGACTTCATGTTCTCGCCGATCTGCTCGACGCGCGACGCGCCCGTAATCACCGTGCTGACGTGCGGGTTCTTCAGAATCCATGCAATTGCAAGCTGGCCCACCGTGCAGCCGAGTTCGTCGGCCACTTCGCCGAGCTTGCCGACCACGTTGTTTTTGCTTTCATCGGTGACGTGCTTGCGCAGCCAGTCATAGCCTTGCAACTGCGCGCGGCTGCCCGCCGGCACGCCGTTGCGATATTTGCCGGTCAGGAGGCCCGATGCGAGCGGACTCCACGTAGTCAGCCCGAGACCGATATCCTCGTAGAGGCGCCGGTATTCCTGCTCCACGCGCTTGCGATGAAACAGGTTGTATTGCGGTTGCTCCATGACAGGCTTGTGCAGATGGTGGCGCTCTGCGATCTCGTAAGCCGCGCGGATTTCGTCAGCGCTCCATTCGGACGTGCCCCAGTACAGCGCCTTGCCGCGCGCAATCATGTCGCTCATGGCCCATACCGTTTCCTCGACGGGCGTGTTCGGGTCCGGACGATGACAGAACACCAGATCGACATAATCCAGTTGCAGACGTTTGAGCGATGAGTCGATTGCGTTCAGCAGATATTTGCGGTTCAGCGTGTGGTATTGATTGGGCGCCTCCTCGAGTCCCCAGAAAAACTTGGTGGACACGACGTAGCTCACGCGCGGCCACGCGAGTTCCTTGAGCGCCTGACCCATGATTTCTTCGGATTTGCCGCCGGCATAGACTTCCGCGTTGTCGAAGAAGTTGACGCCCGCGTCGCGCGCGGCCGCGAGCGATTCGCGCGCCGCGCGATGATCGACCTGATTGCCGTACGTCACCCACGAGCCGATGGACAATTCACTGACCTGCAGGCCGGAGCGGCCTAGACGCCGATATTTCATGCAATTCTCCTGAAAGTGAAGCGACCGGAACCCTGTCAGAAC
Source organism: Paraburkholderia phenoliruptrix (assembly GCF_047325075.1). Lineage (NCBI taxonomy): Bacteria > Pseudomonadati > Pseudomonadota > Betaproteobacteria > Burkholderiales > Burkholderiaceae > Paraburkholderia > Paraburkholderia phenoliruptrix. The sequence continues at coordinate 3,083,234 of NZ_CP168531.1, read as the reverse complement.
GCCTAGTTTAAATAGATAAGCCCCGGCGTGCTTTTTACCGATCCAACCCACACGGTTCATGCACAATAGCAGCATTGGCCGCAGTGCAACATTCGGCCGAACGGTATAGGACAGCGCCTAAGAGCGCCTATGCCATTCGGCCGACTTCACGCTGCGCGCGGCTCGTGGTCTCATTGCTCATCAACTGCATGGAGGTTCTGGATGTCGTCACTGAACACAAATCTGAATGGCAAGGTCGCGGTGGTTACCGGCGCCGCAAGCGGCATCGGCAAGCAGATTGCGTTGACCCTTTCGGCTGCAGGCGCGGCTGTCGCGATTGCCGACCTGAACCAGGACGGGGCGAACGCCGTCGCTGAAGAAATCACGAAGGGCGGCGGCAAGGCGATCGGCATCGCAATGGACGTCACCAACGAAGACGCGGTCAATCAGGGCATTGACAAAGTGGCGGCGGAGCTCGGTTCGGTCGACATTCTCATTTCCAATGCCGGCATTCAGATCGTCAATCCAATCGAAAACTATTCGTTTTCCGACTGGAAGAAGATGCAGGCGATTCACGTGGACGGCGCCTTCCTGACGACCAAGGCGGCGCTCAAGCACATGTACAAGGACGACCGCGGCGGCATCGTCATCTACATGGGCTCGGTTCACTCGCATGAGGCGTCGCCGCTCAAGTCGGCCTACGTGACGGCCAAGCATGCGCTGCTCGGGCTCGCGCGCGTGCTCGCCAAGGAAGGTGCGAAACACAATGTGCGTTCACATGTCGTCTGTCCCGGCTTCGTACGGACGCCGCTTGTCGACAAGCAGATTCCCGAGCAGGCGAAGGAACTGAACATCAGCGAAGAAGAAGTGGTCAAGCGGGTCATGCTGGGCGGCACCGTCGACGGCATTTTCACCACCGTGGAGGACGTCGCGCAAACGGTGCTGTTCCTGTCCACCTTCCCGACGGCGGCACTGACCGGCCAATCCTTCATTGTCAGTCACGGCTGGTACATGCAATAAGGAGGCGCGCATGGCGCAACGCAATCTCAAGCAGGCGCGCCTCGGTGCGCCGGGCAATGAGGAGGGCGCGGGCGCTGGCGCGACGCCCGCCACGGCGGCTGGCAGGCGCGTTCAATTGCCGGACTACGAAACGATCGCGCTCACGCTGCAGGGCGGCGGCGCGCTTGGCGCCTACCAGGCTGGCGTTTTTCAGGGGCTGCACGAGGCCGGCATCGAGCCGAACTGGCTGGCGGGCATTTCTATTGGCGCTCTGAATACAGCGATCATCGCGGGTAATCCGCCGGAACAGCGGGTAGAGCGGCTGCTGCAATTCTGGGAGACCATCTGCCAGCCGGCGTTTGGTCCGCCGCTGCCGGCGTTTATCGAGCACGCGTTCTTCAACTCCAGCGACGCCGTGCGCAAGGCTTTCACTGCAACCCAGGCGATCGGCGCGCTTGTCGAGGGGCAAAAGGGCTTCTTTGTGCCGCGCTTTCCGCCACCTTTGCCGACTGTGTCGGGGCCGCCGCAAGCCGCCAGTTACTACGACACGGCACCGCTCAAAGCGACATTGGAAAGGTTATGCGACTTCGACCGCATCAACTCGCGGGAGATGCGCGTATCGGTAGGCGCGGTCAATTGCGGCACGGGCAATTTCGCGTACTTCGACAATACGCATACCGCGCTGAGGCCCGAGCACTTCATGGCCTCCGGCGCATTGCCGCCGGGCTTTGCGGCGGTCGAAATCGACGGTCAGTATTACTGGGACGGCGGCTTGATGTCGAACACGCCGCTTTACGAGGTGGTGCAGACTACGCCGCGGCGCGATACGCTCGCGTTCCAGGTCGACCTGTGGAGCGCGATCGGGCCGGTGCCCGACAACATCACCGACGTGCAGGGGCGGATGAAAGATATTCAGTATTCAAGCCGCACGCGTCTCGTGACCGACATGCTACAACGCTCGCAACGTTTCCGGCACGTATTGCGCGAGGTATTGGACCGCGTATCGCCGGATGAGCGCGACGACCCATGGTGCCGGCTCGCCGAAGACCTGTCGTGCTCGAAGCGCTACAACGTGATTCATCTTATCTACCGGCAGAAGGAATACGAAGGGCACTACAAGGACTTCCAGTTCGGCCTGTCGACCATGCGCGAGCATTGGCAAAGCGGCCTGGATGACATTCGCCATTCGCTTGCCCAGCCCGATTGGCTTGCCATGCCGGACAACGACGCTGGCTTCGTCACACACGACATTCACCGCGACTCGCGCTGACAGCCGCCTGAGCGAATTCCGAGCCGCAAAGAGAAACGGCGCCCTCCACGGGGCGCCGTTTCTCCATCCAGCCTAAGCAAAGCGCCGTGAGCGCTTTGCAAAATGCTTTACTTCAACACATGTGCAATCGCGCTCGCGACCGCGTCGAGGTTGCGCGTGTTCAGCGCAGCCACGCAGATGCGGCCGGTGCTGACGGCATAAATGCCGAATTCTTCACGCAGACGGTCGACTTGCGGCGCCGTCAGGCCCGAGTACGAGAACATGCCGCGTTGTGCATTGACGAAGCTGAAGTCGCGGTCCACGCCGCTTGCCTTCAGACGTTCAACGAGACCGTTGCGCATTGCACGGATGCGGTCGCGCATTTCGGCCAGTTCCGTTTCCCACGTGGCGCGCAGTTCCGGCGAAGCGAGCACCGCGGCGACCACCGAGCCGCCATGCGTCGGCGGGTTGGAGTAGTTCGTGCGGATCACGCGCTTGAGTTGCGACAGGACGCGGGTCGCTTCTTCCTTGCTGCCGGTGATGATGGACAGCGCGCCGATACGCTCGCCATACAACGAGAACGACTTCGAGAACGACGACGAAACGAACACGTTCAGTTCCGAAGCGGCGAAGAGGCGCACGGCTGCGGCGTCTGCGTCAATGTTGTCGCCGAAACCCTGGTAGGCGATGTCGAGGAACGGCACCAGATTGCGCGCCTTGACGACTTCGACGATCTGCTTCCATTGGTCGACGCTGAGGTCCACGCCCGTCGGGTTATGGCAGCAGGCGTGCAGCACGACGATCGTGCCCGCCGCGTAGCTGTTGAGCGCGCTCAGCATGCCGTCGAAATTCACGCCGTGCGTCGACGCGTCGTAGTACGGGTAGGAGACCACCTCGAAGCCCGCGGCTTCGAACAGCGCACGGTGGTTTTCCCAGCTCGGGTCGCTGATGGCGACCTTGGCGTTCGGCTCCAGGCGCTTCAGGAAGTCGGCGCCGATCTTCAGCGCGCCCGTACCGCCCAGTGCTTGCGCCGTCACGACGCGGCCTGCGGCGATCAGCGGCGAATCGTTGCCAAGCAGCAGCTTTTGCACGGCCGCGTCATAGGCGGCGATCCCTTCGATCGGCAGATAGCCGCGCGGCAGCGCCGCTTCGACACGCGCCTTTTCCGCGTCGCGCACGGCGCGCAGCAGCGGAATCTTGCCTTCTTCATTGAAATACACGCCAACGCCGAGATTGACCTTGGTGGGGCGCGTGTCGGCGTTGAAGGCTTCGTTCAGGCCCAGAATCGGGTCGCGGGGAGCAAGTTCGACGGCGGAGAACAGAGACATGGTGGGTGGCCAGCAGTAGTAAAAAGAGGGCGGCTACGAGCTTGCGCGACCGTGCCGGCTGCGTTTATGCAAAACGCAAGCGCCGGATGACGCAAAACGCGGACAGCTGCAAGCGAGCGCAACTTCGCATTGTAACGAATCTGCGACCGTTTTTAGGACGATAACGTCCATCTGGGGGACTTATTTGCTTGAAAAACAGGCAGCGCGTCGCTAAATGGCTAAGGACCGGCGTGTGGGACCGGCGGGTGCGCCGCTGCGATCCTACGCGGATCCGTTCAGTCCGTCCCCCGATCCGACTTTGCCCAACCCGTTAGAATAGTTTTTTGCCCAAGGCCGCTGCCGCCCCCATGTCCGAACAACATCTGACAGAAGCCGAAGATGCGCTCGACGAATCCAAATTCGTCCGCTTCGAAGGCTCGCCGTTCCAGCTTTATCAGCCGTATCCGCCCGCCGGCGACCAGCCGACGGCGATCGAAACGCTCGTCGAAGGCGTCGAGGACGGTCTCTCGTTCCAGACGCTCCTCGGCGTCACCGGTTCGGGCAAGACCTTCACGATGGCCAACACCATCGCGCGGCTCGGCCGCCCGGCTATCGTGTTTGCGCCGAACAAGACGCTCGCGGCGCAGCTCTACTCGGAGTTCCGCGAATTCTTTCCGCGCAACGCGGTCGAGTACTTCGTTTCGTACTACGACTACTATCAGCCGGAAGCGTATGTGCCGCAGCGCGACCTTTTCATCGAGAAGGACTCGTCGATCAACGAGCACATCGAGCAGATGCGTCTGTCGGCCACCAAAAGCCTGATGGAGCGGCGCGACGTGGTGATCGTCGCGACCGTGTCGGCCATTTACGGTATCGGCAATCCGTCCGAATACCACCAGATGATCCTGACGCTGCGCACCGGCGACAAGCTCGGCCAGCGCGACATCATCGCGCGGCTGATCGCGATGCAGTACAACCGCAACGAAGCGGACTTCCAGCGCGGCTCGTTCCGCGTGCGCGGCGACACGATCGACATTTTTCCCGCCGAGCATGCGGAAATGGCGGTGCGGGTCGAATTGTTCGACGACGAAGTCGAAACCCTTCAACTTTTCGATCCGCTCACCGGACGCGTGCGTCAGAAAATTCCGCGTTTCACGGTCTATCCGTCATCGCATTACGTGACGCCGCGCGACACCGTCGTGCGGGCGGTGGAGACCATCAAGGCCGAGTTGCGCGAGCGGCTGGAATTTTTCTACAGCGAGGGCAAGCTGGTCGAGGCGCAGCGGCTCGAGCAGCGCACCCGTTTCGATCTCGAGATGCTGCAGGAACTCGGTTTCTGCAAGGGCATTGAAAACTACTCGCGGCACTTTTCCGGCGCGGCACCCGGCGAGCCGCCGCCTACGCTCGTCGACTATTTGCCGTCCGACGCGATCATGCTGCTCGACGAGTCGCACGTGCTGATCGGCCAGTTGAACGGCATGTACAACGGCGACCGCGCGCGCAAGGAAAATCTGGTCGACTACGGCTTCCGTTTGCCGTCTGCGCTGGACAACCGGCCGCTGAAATTTAACGAGTTCGAGCGGAAGATGCGTCAGGTCGTGTTCGTGTCGGCAACGCCGGCGGACTACGAAAAGAAGACCTCGGGGCAGGTGGCCGAGCAGCTCGTTCGTCCGACGGGACTCGTCGATCCGGAAATCGAGGTGCGCCCCGCGCGCACCCAGGTGGACGACGTGCTCGCCGAGATCAACGAGCGCGTCGCGGCGGGCGACCGCGTGCTGGTTACGGTGCTGACGAAGCGCATGGCAGAGCAATTGACGGAGTTTCTGGCCGACCACGGCATCAAGGTGCGCTACCTGCATAGCGACATCGATACGGTTGAGCGCGTCGAGATCATCCGCGACCTGCGGCTCGGCACATTTGACGTGCTCGTCGGGATCAATCTGCTGCGTGAGGGGCTGGATATTCCCGAAGTGTCGCTTGTCGCCATTCTCGACGCGGACAAGGAAGGCTTCCTGCGCGCCGAGCGCTCGCTGATCCAGACCATCGGCCGGGCGGCGCGTAACGTGAACGGCAAGGCGATTCTGTATGCGGACAAGGTGACGGATTCGATGCGCCGTGCCATCGACGAAACCGAGCGGCGGCGCGCGAAGCAGATTGCCTTCAACCTTGAACACGGCATTACGCCGCGCGGGGTGGTCAAGCGCATCCGCGACATTATCGACGGCGTGTACAACGTCGACGACGCGCGTGCAGAATTGAAGGAACAACAAACGCGCGCGAAATTCGAGGACATGTCCGAAAAGCAGCTTGCCAAGGAGCTGAAGCGGCTCGAAAAGCAGATGATGGAGCATGCGAAGAACCTCGAATTCGAGAAGGCCGCCCAGACGCGCGACCAGCTCGCGTTGCTGCGCCAGCGCGTGTTCGGGGCGAACGTCGGCGATCATGTGTCGGGCGTTGAATAGGCGGCCAGAAGGCGCGGCAATCCGCCGCGCCTTCCTGGCCTTTATTTCTGAGCGCCTCAACAGCCGCCGCAACACCCGGAGCAACACCCGCACCAACACCCACCCCAACAGCCGCCTCGTCACCCCATTCCTCACCCGCACCCCGTTCCTTAAGACACCCTTAAGACCCTGTTGCCATAAGGCCTGGCATGCGTTCGTATTTGTTCCGGCCGACGAACAATGATAAACTCGCCCAATATTGAGAATGGTTCGCATTAACGTTCAACTATGCGATCTGCTTCGGCTTGTCGCCTGGCACACTGTTCCAATCGAACCGAATCGAGTCAGATAAAAACAAGGAGTTTCAATGCGGATTTCTTCATTCGTGCGTGGCGGCATCGCCGCGGCGGCTGCGGTTGCGGCGCTCTCGGCAACGGCCGCGGAATACCCGATCGGCAAGCAGCAGATTCAGGGCGGCATGGAAATCGGCGCGGTGTATCTGCAGCCGATCACGATGGAGCCGGAAGGCATGATGCGCAAGGCGTCGGACTCGGACATCCATCTGGAAGCGGACATCCACGCAGTCAAGAACAATCCGACCGGTTTCGCGGAAGGCGACTGGATGCCGTATCTGCAAGTGCGCTACGAGCTCACGAAAGCCGGTTCGAAAGACGCGCAAAAGGGCGACTTGATGGCGATGGTCGCGAACGACGGTCCGCACTATGGCGACAACGTCAAGCTGCAAGGCCCGGGCAAGTATCACCTGAAGCTGATCGTCGAACCGCCGATGCAAACCGGCCACATGGCCTTCGGCCGTCACGTCGACAAGGAAACCGGCGTGGGTCCGTGGTTCAAGCCGATCACGCTCGAATACGACTTCACGTTCGCCGGCATCGGCAAGAAGGGCGGGTACTGATCTCCGCGACTGCGCCGCGACCTGCGGCAGAGGAGCAACTGAGTGAATGAAGCAGGCGGCGCGAACTTTATCCTTCGCGCCGCGTTTTCCGGAAACGCCAATGAGAATCAACCGAAAGATCGTGGTCCTCGCGTCGTCGATTGTGCTGGCGGGCGCGGCGCATGCAGCCGATCTGCCGACGTTCAAGCTAGAAATGAACGACGGCAAGCTGACGCCGACGCGCATCGAAGTGCCGGCCGGGCAGCGCATCAAGATCGAGGTGCGCAACACCGGCAAGGGCGCGGCCGAGTTTGAAAGCGTGCAGTTGCGCAAGGAAAAGGTTCTTGCGCCAGGCGCGGACTCGTTCGTGGTGATCGCTCCGCTTTCGCCGGGCGAATACAAGTTCTTCGACGATTTCCACCAGCAGGCGCAAGGCGTGATCGTCGCGAAATAGCAGGTATGCGAGGCGGCGCGGGGCCTTGGGCCCGCCGGCGCCGCGCGGCAGCAGTAGCAGAGCAGAAGGGAGTGCTTGATGGGTCAGATTCTATTCATCGTGTGGCGGGAAAGTGTCGAGGCGTTGCTGGTCGTCGGCATCCTGTACGCATGGCTGAAAAATGGCGACGACGATGCGCGCCGCGGTTTGCCGTATCTGTGGGGCGGCGTCGCCGCCGGCCTCATCGCGGCGGTGGCGCTCGGCGCGGCGCTCGTCGGCTTCACGGAAGTGCTCTCCGGCGACGCGCAAGATTACTTCCAGACCGCGATGGTGCTGGTGGCCTGCGTGCTGATCGTGCAAATGGTGCTGTGGATGAAGCAGCACGGCCGCTCGCTCAAACGCGACATGGAACGCTCGCTGCAGCAAAGCCAGCGCGACTCGAACTGGTGGGGCGTGGCGCTGCTCGTCGCACTCGCCATCGCGCGTGAAGGCAGCGAGACGGTGATCTTCCTGTACGGCCTCGGGTTCGGCCAGTCGGGGCACGTGGACAGCGCCCAGATGCTGGCCGTCGTGATCGGCCTCGCGCTCGCGCTCCTCACGTTCTACGTGCTGCAGCTCGGCGGCAAGTTCTTCTCGTGGCGGCTCTTTTTCCGCATCACCGAAATCATGTTGCTGTTCCTCGGCGCGGGTCTGTTCCAGACCGGCGTCGACAAGCTGATCGACAAGGAATTCCTGCCGACGCTCGTCGATCAGCTGTGGAATACGTCGGCGATCCTCGACGATTCGAGCACGTTCGGCTCGCTCGTCGCGACGCTCACCGGCTACCGCGCGCATCCCGCGCTGATGAACCTGCTGGCCTACGCGGTGTATTGGGCGGTCGTCTATCTGCTGCTGCGGCGCGCGAACCGCAAGCCGGCGCAACAGGCGGCAGGGCGCGCAGCATGAGTACAGTGATGACCCGTCCGGGGCGTCTCGCCGCGGCCGGGCAGTGGATGCAGCGGCACGGTTCGGTGATCCGCGGCATCCAGTGGGTCGTGGTCGCGGTGTACGCGCTGCTGATCATCGTGCCGGCGGTGATGCCGCTGCCGGACGACAGCGCGCATTTGTGGAACAACCTGACGCTTGCCGCGCAGTTCGTGTTCTGGGGCATCTGGTGGCCGTTCGTGCTGCTCTCGATGGTGATGCTCGGCCGCGTGTGGTGCGGCGTCCTGTGTCCCGAAGGCGCGCTCGCCGAATTCGCCAGCAAGCACGGCCGCGGCAAGGCGATCCCGCACTGGATGCGCTGGGGCGGCTGGCCGTTCGTCGCGTTCGGCATCACGACTATCTACGGTCAGATGGTGAGCGTGTACCAGTATCCGAAAGCGGTGCTGCTCGTGCTCGGCGGCTCGACCGTGGCGGCGATCGTGATCGGTCTGCTTTACGGGCGCGAGAAGCGCGTCTGGTGCAAGTACCTGTGCCCCGTGAACGGGGTGTTTTCGCTTCTGGCGCGCCTCGCGCCGTTCCACTACAAAGTCGACGAAGACGCGTGGCGCCGTTCGTACAAGAACGGCGAGCACGGCCATCGCGTGATTCCGATCAATTGCGCGCCGCTCGTGCCCTTGCGCAACATGAAAGGCGCGTCCGACTGCCATATGTGCGGCCGTTGCAGCGGCCACCGCGACGCGATTGCGCTGACGTGGCGCGCGCCGTCGTCGGAAGTCGTGGAGCTCGGCGACAAGCACGCGAGCGCATGGGACACCGCGCTCATCCTGTACGGCCTGCTCGGCATTGCGATCGGCGCGTTCCATTGGACCGCATCGCGCTGGTTCATCGACCTGAAGATGTTCTTCGCGACGTGGCTGGTCGACCACGACGTCACCTGGCCGCTACAGACCAATGCGCCGTGGTTCCTGTTCACGCATTACCCGGAACAGAACGACGTGTTCTCGTGGCTCGACGGCACCATGGTGATCGGCTACATCCTCGCGACGGCGCTCGTCTACGGCACTGTGCTGCTCCTGCTGCTGATGGGCGCGACGCGCATGCTGGGGCGGTTGAGCAGCGTGCGCCTGCATCATCTGACGCAAGCGCTGATTCCGCTTGCCGGCGCGGGCGTGTTCCTCGGCTTGTCGGCGACCACGCTGTCGCTGCTGCGGGCCGAGCATGTGCCGTTGTGGTGGGCGTCGGACGTGCGCATTGGCATTCTGGCGATTGCGAATCTGTGGAGCGCATGGCTTCTCTGGCTCGTCACGCGACGCTACAGCGAGCGCTTCGTGCGACGCGGCCTCGCGATGCTCTGGTTCGCCGCGGCCCTCGCGGTGGTCGACAGCGCGTGGTGGCTGATGTTCTGGGGCTGGGCGCCGAAGTAAAGGCGCGAATCGCGAATTCTTTCGCCGCAAAAACAGAAGCCGTGGAGATGACATCCTCCACGGCTTTTTCATTGGCATGACGGCACACGGGGTTTCGCGTGGCGCATCGGCGGGAACCAAAAAAGCGGCCTGGCTGGCTGCGACGGCTGGCTTGGTGTCTGCACGAAGGGGTCTAGTTCTCGCGTGCAAGCCGTCGTGGCTGGCTAATGCCTAACACCTCTCAAGGGAGGTGGTCCCCACAATACCCGGTACTCCAGTTCGTTACTTCGTCAGGATCAGCTTGCCGAGACGCGTGGCGCGTAGCTGATACGTCTCGCCGTTGTGCACGATGCTGACGTGGCTATGGCCTTGCAGCAAAGTCTCGCTGCGCACCACCCGCCCGGCCGACTCCGCGGACCCGGTCGCACGGCTCACAGCAGGCTTTGCGGCGGGGGCGGCCGTGGCCGTCACCGTTTTCGGACGGCTGGTCAATGCCGCGGCCGGGCGGCGCAGGCTGAGCGTGGAAGTGCGAGTGGTATCTGTCATGCGGCTTGGCTGTTGCTTGATTCGATGGATGAATTCTAAATGATAACCATTCCTATTTACAAGGGGAGGAAATTCATCGGATCAAACTTTCGATAGCCTCACAAGCCAAGGAGCGCGAGGAACGCGAGGACCAACGGCGCCGCGCAGCGAACGGATGACAGCGGCGCATTGCACGCGCGAGCACCGGGCTAGCGCCACCTATTTGAACTTGGGGAGGCGGCGCGGGACATCGACTGCAACACTCAGTGCAGCGAACCGGGCTCCTGCTTTGCCTGCACATACTGACGGATCAGGCGCACGGTATCGATGTCGTTCTCGCGATACGCGGACTTCACGATCTCCTGCGTCTGCACCGCGTCCTGGTCGTTGGAAACCGGCAGCGTGGTCGCGTATTCGAAGCGCAGGAACAGCTGCAATTCGTCCGGCTGCTCGATAGTCATGGTCAGCGAGCCGCCGACGTAATCCGCCGTCGGCAGGATGTCGTAGCGCACGCTTTGGCTTTCGTGCAGCGTGACGCGGTCGCGGACCGTGGCCTGACCGTAATGCAGTTCGCGCTCGAGCGTATTGCCCTCGCGCGAAAGGATGGTGCAACTGTCGAGCCCCATCACGAACAGTTGCGGCTGCTCGGCGCGCAGCACGAGCCCTTCCCACAACTGCTCGCGGGTCATCGAGTCGACGAAGGGATTCAACGGGTCGTTGATCTGGATAAGGTGTTCGAAATTCAAGGCGACAGCATCCTATGAAAGCGTTGCAAGCGTGATGGCGACCCGCTCAGTTTCGCGCGCCTCGCCCGTCGGGCGCAAGTCAGACGGCGGTCAAGCCGGAGCGAATGGCGATCGAGCGCGTAAGGATCTTGTGAACTGGGCACGCATTCGCAATTTGCAAGAGCCGTTCCCGTTGCTCGTCGGACAGCTCGCCGTGCAGTGTGATCTTGCGGTCGATGGTCGAGCCTTCTTCGCCGGTTTCGATGTTCAGCGTGACGTCCACTTCATCGAGCGGCCAGCCTTTGCGCTGTGCGTACATTTTCAGCGTAACCGACGTGCAGGCGCCGAGGCTCGACAGCAGCAACGAGACCGGCGTGGGACCGCGATCGCCGCCGCCGAGCGATTCAGGTTCGTCGGCGAGCCAGGTGTGCTTGCCGTCGTCGAAATGGACCTGGTAATTCGTCGAACCGATATGGGCGGTGACGGTGGCTTCTGCCATGCGCGCTCCTTGAGCAGGGACGGAAATTGCCGCGCAGCGGCTCTGCAGCAATGAAGCTTGAAAGAGGGGCGCGCGGCGGGAATCGCTATTGTGAACGAAGTCGGCGGCGTTTGTGTCCGGCGGCGCGGCGCGCGTAATGGCCACGGCACGGCTGGAGTCGCGTGCCGCTTATTGTCATGCGCGCGAGTGACGGCAGCGAGCGGCGATTCGCGACTCGCGAGCGGCTATCCGCCGCCCGCCCGTCGCACGCGCGAGTGCTTTCCCCACACGCCCATTCAATGCGTGATCGCGCCCATGCGGCCGGCCTGATAATCGACGACCGCCTGGCGGATTTCGTCCTCGGTATTCATGACGAACGGGCCGTAGCGCACCACGGGCTCCTTCAAGGGCACGCCGCCAAGCAGCAAGACCTCGAGCGGCTCCTCGCCGGCTGCGAGCGTGACCGCGTCGCCGTCATTCCGAAACACGACCATCTTGCGCGCGTCGATCTCCTGACGCGCGTCGCCTTCACCATAAAAGCCCTTGCCCGAGAGCCCATACGCGAACACACGATAGTCCGCGGGCACCGGCTGGCGGATCGTTGCGCCGGGCTGCAGCGAAAAATGCTGATACAGAATCGGCGTGCGCGTTTCCACCGCGGCTTTTACGCCGAGCGCCTCGCCGGCGATCACCTTCACGCGCACTTTGCCGTCCGCCGACGTCGCCAGCGGAATCTTCGCCGACGGCACTTCCTGGTAACGCGGCGCGATCATCTTGTCGCGGCGCGGCAGATTCACCCACACCTGCAAGCCGTGCACGCGTCCGCCCGTCCGCACGAACGACGGGTCGGGCATTTCGCTGTGCACGACGCCCGCGCCGGCCGTCATCCATTGCACATCGCCCGCGTGCAGCGTGCCGGAGTGGCCGGCGGAGTCCTTGTGGCCGAACTGCCCCTCGAGCACATAGGTCACGGTCTCGAAACCGCGATGCGGATGGTCCGGCGCGCCCTTGGCCTCGCCGGGCGCGTAGTCGACCGGTCCCATTTCGTCGAGCAGCAGAAACGGATCGAAGTCCATCAGCATGCGCGTGGGAAACGGGCGGTGGACGACGAAGCCGCCGCCTTCAATCGTGCGAACGGCGGGATACGTGCGTTCGATCGTGCGTGTCGCGGTCATCAATATCACCTCTAAAATTCGGGAATAGCGTTATTTTTGAAACATGGAGCTATTATAGGGACCGTTTTTCGGGGTGCCAGCCGCCATCACGCAATGGATTGTTCTATTACTGGAACGATGAATGAAGATCGATTCACACAACCTGAATGACCTGATGTATTTCTCGCAGGTCGTCGAACATGGCGGTTTCTCCGCCGCCGAGCGCGTGCTGGGTATTTCCAAGTCGCGTCTGTCGCGGCGCCTGACCGAACTCGAGGCGTCGCTCGGCGTGCGGCTGCTGCAGCGCTCCACGCGCAAGCTCGCGCTCACGGAAGCCGGCCAGCTGTTCTACCAGCACTGCCAGGCGATGCTCGACGAGGCACAGGCGGCCGTCAACGTCGTACAGCAGCTGCGCTCGTCACCACGCGGCACCGTGCGCGTGAGCGTGCCCGTCACGATCTCGCAGACCATTCTGTCGACGATCCTGCCGGAATTCATGCACCGCTATCCGGAAGTGCGGGTCGTCATGCGGGTGACGAATCGGGTGGTCGATCTGTTCGAAGATTCGATCGACGTCGCCTTGCGCGTGCGCTCGGATCCGCCGGAAAACGCCAACATTGTCGTGCGCCCGCTGTGGCGCACGCAGCAGATGCTGGTGGGCGCGCCGAGTCTGTTGCAGCAGAATGCGCCGCCGTTGCAGCCAAACGACCTGTCGCGCTTCGAAACGCTCGATGTCCCGACGAGCGACGGCCGCCACGTCTACAACCTGATTGCGCCCGACGGCAGCCGTCACGCGCACGAGCACGAACCGCGTCTCGTGACCGCGGATCTCTCGACGATTCGCGAAGCGGTACTCGCAGGCGTCGGCATCGCCGCCTTGCCGGAGATGATGTACGGCGCCGCCTTGCGCGCGGGGCAGTTGTCGCCCGTCATGCCCGGCTGGACCTTTCCGGCGCCGCAGTTGTACGCCGTCTTCGTGTCGCGGCAGGGCATGGTGCCGGCCGTGCGCGCGTTCGTCGACTATCTGGTGGAGATGCTCGATCCCAATGAAGGTAAGCACATCATGCGCGAATGCCCGCTGCACGCCGAATCGGCGGTCTCGCGAACCTCAGTGGCAATCGCTTCCTAGCAGATCGCGCGCGTTGCGGCATCGCTTTTAGCATTGAAGCGCGGCCTGTCATGAGTACTTTCAATGAGCGTTTGCTTGAATGCGCGAGCTCGCGGCGCTATATTGAAATCCCTTCGCTAAGGAGTCTCTTATGCGAAAACTCATGGCCGCTATCATAGCGAGCCTGATAGGGCTGACCGCGCTGTCCGTGTCGAGCACGGCTGTCGCATGCGGTGATCCGAGCCAGCAGTCTTCGACCGATGGCAAATGATCCCGCCGCCCGAAGGCGCCGAGCGCGCACAAAAAAAGGCCTTCATCTGACGATGAAGGCCTTTTACTTTTCAGCCCCTGTTTCAAGGGCTTTTCGTCATTTCATGAAGCGGCGCGGCCCGCACTGGCGACCGCCGCGAAACACTCACTTGCCTTTTGGCTGCGTGACGAACCCGATCTTCGTCAGACCGCCTGCCTGCGCCGCCGACATGACTTGCGCGACTTTTTCGTAAGGCACTTTGCGGTCCGCGTCGAGGTGCAGCTCGGGTTGCGGATTCGCCTGCGCGGCCTCTGCAATTTTCGCGCTCAACTGCGCTTCGTCGACTTTCTTGTCGTTCCACAGCACGTTGCCGTCGGCGTCGACCGCGACGGTCACCTGCGCGGGCTTCGTGTCTTCCTTCTGACTGCTTGCATGCGGCAGATCGATTTTCACCGCGTGGCGGATGACGGGAATCGTCACCATGAAAACGATCAGGAGAACCAACATGACGTCGACGAGCGGCGTCATGTTGATTTCGTTCATCAGGCCGTCGTCATCGTCGCCGGCGAAGGGGCTCATTGCCATCTCTGTGCCTCGTCGTTCAGTGGGCGCTTCAGTTGGCGCGCGTGGCGAGACGCAGCCCGTCGCGCTTGGTGGAGGACAGGCGCGCGCCCGTCACGAAGAATGCGTGCAGGCCATGCGCGAAGCGGCTCAGCTTGGCGACGATCGCCTTGTTAGCACGCGTGAGAGCGTTATAGCCGAGCACGGCCGGAATCGCAACGAAGAGACCGAATGCGGTCATGATGAGCGCTTCGCCGACAGGACCCGCCACCTGATCGATCGACGACTGGCCGCTCGCGCCGATGGCAAGCAGCGCGTGATAAATGCCCCACACGGTGCCGAACAGACCGACGAAAGGCGCGGTGCTGCCGATCGAAGCGAGAATCGCCAGACCGCTTTGCATGCGCGCGACGCTTTCGTCCATGGTGTCCTTCAGGCAGCGCGTGACCCAGTCGGACACATCCATGCGATCGTGCAGGTGCGGCTGCGTCTGGTGATGATGATCGGCCGCTTCCTGACCCGACAGCGCAAGCGCGAGGAACGGGTTGTCCTGCGGCGTGGATGAGCCGGCGCCGAGTTTCTTGACGCCGTCGGCGAGGTCGTCCGAATGCCAGAACGCCTGTTCCGCATTTTTCGTCAGGCGGTTCAGGCGCATCACGTTCCAGCCCTTGATGACGATCACGCTCCACGACATCACCGACATCACCAGCAAGGCGAGCGCGATGCCGCGCGTGACGAAATCCCCTTGCGCCCACACGTGCGCCAATCCGTAGTTTTGCATTGCCATTCCTTTATTTTGAAATCCGCTTCAATCTTCCAGATTGAAGTTGTAAGGCTGAGTGTAGGCGGCCCGCACAGGCTGGCCGTCTTCGAGATAGGGCTTGCACGCGCTCGCATGCGCGGCGGCGAGCGCGGCGTCGTCGAGACGGCTGAAGCCGCTGCTCTTCTTCAATTCAATGTTCTCGAGCTTGCCGGTGAGACCGACCACGAACTTCACGTACGCGGTGCCGGTTTCTCCGCGACGGCGCGACAGCGCCGGGTAGTCGGGCTTCGCGATGTTGCAGTCGAGGTGCGAGACGTTTTTCGGCGCGGCGATGTCCATCGTCTGGCGGCCGATGGCGGGCGCGGCCGGCGCCGCGGGCGGCGTCGCCGGAGCGGGCGGCGCGGTCGGTGTCGGCGGAGCCGGTTGCGCGGCCGCGACGGGTGCAGGCGACGGCGCAGGCGCCTCGCGCAACGGAGCAGGAGCGGGCTTTTGCGCCGGCTTCGGCTGCACCTTCGGCTTGCTGCGAACCGGCGGCGCGGGCGCGGGCGTGGGCGGCGGCGCGACCGACTGCACCGCGGCCGGCGCGGCAAGAGGCGCGGGCGGCAGCAATTGAGCGGTCATCACGCGCGACTCGAGCGCCGGCTGCCCCGGCTCATGGCGCAGCGTCAGGATCACGGTGAGCAACGCGACGTGAACCGCCGCAACCAGGGCGGTTGCAGTCAGCACGCGGGGATTCATTCGAGCGGACGAAGCCGGCGCGGCGCCGGCTGAAACGGTATGCGAAGCCTGCATGTTAGCGTGGCAGCGCGCTGTCGATGCAGCATGCGCGACAAAACATGGTCATGTTCGGAAGATCAGCAGCGAGATACACAAGGTGGTCACGAAACCAATCAGCAATTCCATCTGAATTCCTTTGACGGACGAGCGGTAGCTGGCTGGGAGCGAACTGGCTTGCTGACGGCAGTGGATTAACTCACTGGCGGTGGCTCAGCCAGCAAGGCGGGGAGCGGGAAGCGGCGCTGCAGGCGGATCATGCGGCCTTGGGCCGCATGCCGGAGCCTCGCTTAAGCCGCTTTGCGTTCGTAAAACGTCACCGGCATAGCCGTGGGCTGCTGATGCTCGAAGCCGCAGCGGCTTGCGCATACGCCGCTTTGCATCATCACGTCGCGCACCGAGTCCGCGCATTTGCCGCAGCAGGTGGCTACGCCGAGTTCGAACTGCAACTCGTCGAACGAGTCGACGCCTTCCGCGATCGAGGCACGGATCTTTCGGTCAGACACAGACTTGCAGACACAGACAATCATGGTGAGGCGTCATAGCTAACGTTAATGCGAATTATTATCATTTTGTTTGAGCCGTTTGGCAAGCGCCAGGGACGGATTTTTGTAACAAAACCAGACCCTTAGAAGGGTTTCGGCAACTGAGCGGCGCCCCCGGCCGGGCGATGTGCAGCGCCGGCGAAGTGGTGAAACGGCATGAAACCGGGCGAAAACTCGTCCGGAAAACGCGTCGCAGAGGCGCTCAGACGGGCTGCGAGGCCAGCGCCGCGGTGCGGCGCGAAGGAATCAGCACGCGTTCGACATGCGCGTCGATGTTGAGCAGCGTCGCGACAAGTTGCCGCAGATGCGTACCGTTGTCGGTGGAATAGAAGCGGGGCAGCGGGGCGCCCGCCGCTTGCGGTGCCGCGCGCATGCCGTGCTGCTCGAGTACGCGCTCGAGCTGACGGGCAATGGCCACGCTCGTGTCGACGAGCGCCATCCGGTCGCCGACGATGTCGCGGATCGCCGCGTCGAGAAACGGATAATGCGTGCAGCCGAGCACGAGGGTATCGGCGCCGGCCTCGAGCATGGGCTGAAGATAGCTGGCGAGCAACGCGCGCAGCTCCGCCGAACCGACGTCACAGCGCTCGACCGCCTGCACGAGCCCGTGACCGGGCTGGCAGATAAAGCGGCAATCGGCAGCGTAGCGCTCGAGCAGTGCCTGGAAGCGGGCGCTGCGCAGCGTGACCTGGGTGGCCAGCACGCCGGCCACTCGGGTTCTGGACCGCAGGGCGGCCGGCTTGATACCCGGCTCGACGCCGACGAGCGGAATGGGCAGCTTTTCGCGGACGAGCGCGATGGATTGCGCCGTCGCCGTATTGCAGGCCACGACGAGCGCTTTGGCGCCCTGCTTGACAAGCCACTCGCCGATGGCGAGCGTGCGGTCGGCGATGAAATCGTCGTCGCGCTCCCCGTACGGCGCGTACAGCGAATCGGCGACGTACAGCAGCGCCTCGTCTTGCGACTGCGCCCGAACCGCTCGCAACACCGACAAGCCGCCTAGACCCGAGTCGAAAATGCCGACCGGCGCGCGCGAAGCGGCGCCGGGAGAAGCGATTGATGCATTCGGAGTCGATGATTCTGCGGGCATAGGCGAGGGAGGCACTGCGGCGCGCGTTCAGGCAAATCGTGGCAGGTCGGGTGTATCTGGGGGAAATCGTGACGAGCGAAGCCCGCAAGTATATCGTCACCCCGTCGCCAACCCGTCGGCACCAAGTCGCCAGCGCGGCGCATGCTATCCCGCAAGAGGAGCATCATGCGCCGGCGCGGGCATTGGCCGGCTATCCGTTCAGGACTCCACCGAGCCCATGGCGCTTTGCTGGTAGTTCTGAATGCCGACCTTGTCGATCAGGTCGAGTTGCGTTTCGAGCCAGTCGATATGTTCTTCGGTGTCGTCGAGAATCTTCACGAAGATTTCACGCGAGATGAAATCGCGCACCGACTCGCAATAGGCAATGGCTTCCTTGCAGGTGCTTTGCGAAATCTGCTCCAGCTTCAGATCACATTCGAGAATCTCTTTGGTTTCCTCGCCGATCAGAAGCTTATGCAGGTCTTGCAGATTCGGCAGACCGTCAAGCATGAAAACCCGTTCGATCAGCCAGTCGGCGTGCTTCATTTCGCCGATCGACTCGTCATATTCATGCTTGCCGAGTTTCTCGAGACCCCAGTGCTTGTACATCCGCGCATGCAGGAAATACTGATTGATCGCGGTCAGTTCGTTCTTCAACTGCGCGTTGAGATACTCGATAACTTTCTTGTCGCCTTGCATGATCTTTCCTTTTTGGGAACTTCAATTTTTCAACAACAATAAACGCCATACCTGAAAAAGCCAAGCGGACAGAACATCTTTTGACGTCGTTCCGGGCGTTGCACGCCATGCGTGCCGTTCCATGAAAAAAGCCGGGACCGCGGCCCCGGCTTGTCATGACACGCTATGCGCGCGAGCAGCGAATCAGGCCGTGGCGACCGGAATCTTGCCGATTTTCGCCTGCCATTCCTTCGGGCCGGTCTGGTGCACGGACGTGCCGTTCGAATCGACCGCGACCGTGACCGGCATGTCCTTCACGTCGAATTCGTAGATGGCTTCCATGCCGAGATCTTCGAATGCGAGCACCTTCGCACTGCGAATGGCCTTCGACACCAGATACGCGGCGCCGCCCACGGCCATCAGATACGCGGCCTTGTGCTTCTTGATGGCCTCGATGGCGACCGGGCCGCGCTCGGCCTTGCCGATCATCGAAATGAGGCCGGTTTGCGCGAGCATGGTCTCGGTGAACTTGTCCATGCGCGTGGCGGTGGTGGGACCTGCGGGGCCGACCGCTTCGTCGCGCACCGGATCGACCGGGCCGACGTAATAGATCACGCGGTTCGTGAAGTCGACCGGCAGCTTCTCGCCCTTGGCCAGCATGTCGGCGATGCGCTTATGCGCGGCGTCACGGCCCGTCAGCATCTTGCCCGACAGCAGCAGCGTCTGGCCCGGCTTCCACGAAGCGACTTCTTCCGGCGTCAGCGTATTCAGGTCGACGCGCTGGCTGGTTTCCGTGTTCGGTTCCCACTGCACCTTCGGCCATGCGTCGAGCGAGGGCGCTTCGAGCTTCGCGACGCCCGAGCCGTCCAGCGTGAAGTGGGCGTGGCGCGTGGCCGCGCAGTTCGGGATGATCGCGATCGGCTTGGAGGCGGCGTGCGTGGGCGCAGCCATGATCTTCACGTCGAGCACGGTGGCAAGACCGCCGAGACCTTGCGCGCCGATACCCAGCGCGTTGACCTTCTCGTGCAGTTCCACGCGCAGTTCTTCGATCCAGTCTTTCGGGCCGCGTGCGATCACGTCCTGAATGTCGATCGGGTCCATCAGCGATTCCTTCGCCATGACCATCGCTTTCTCAGCCGTGCCGCCGATGCCGATGCCGAGCATGCCCGGCGGGCACCAGCCGGCGCCCATGGTCGGCACGGTCTTCAGAATCCAGTCGACGATCGAGTCCGACGGATTCAGCATCGCGAACTTCGACTTGTTCTCCGAGCCGCCGCCCTTGGCCGCGACCTGCACGTCGACCTTGTCGCCCGGCACGATCTCGTAGTGGATCACGGCCGGCGTGTTGTCCTTCGTATTCTTGCGGGCGCCTTCCGGCGGGCTCACGATCGATGCGCGCAGCACGTTGTCCGGATTCAGGTAACCGCGGCGCACGCCTTCGTTGATCATGTCCGTGACGCTCATGGTCGCCGGACCGGATTCGCTCGCCCAGCGCACGTCCATGCCGACCTTCACGAATACCGTGACGATGCCCGTGTCCTGGCAAATCGGGCGCTTGCCTTCGGCGCACATGCGGCTGTTGGTGAGGATCTGCGCAATCGCATCTTTCGCGGCCGGGCTCTGTTCGAGTTCGTACGCGCGGCCCAAGGCCTGAATGTAATCGAGCGGATGGTAGTAGCTGATGTATTGCAGCGAATCAGCAATGCTCTGGATCAGATCTTCCTGTTTGATGACGGTCATGGCTAAGCTCGGTGGGGACAGTGGCGCATTGTTCTGTTCGCAGGCTGTGCGGTCAGTCGTGCGCTTTCAGGGGAGAGGAACCGGCGGAACCCAGCGGCTGCAAGTCCGAGGGTTCCTGAAAATGGCTGGGATGCGTGTGCGTGGTCAGGCGGTCGACAAAAGCCATCACGAGCGCGGAGACAAGGAACGCGACGTGGATGACGACCTGCCACATGATGGTGTGCGTGGTGTTCTGGTCCGGGCTGATAAACGTTTTCAGCAAATGGATCGACGAGATGCTGATGAGCGCCATGGAAAGCTTCACTTTCAGCACGCCGGCGTTGACGTGGTCGAGCCATTCCGGTTCGTCCGGATGACCCTCGACCCCGAGCCGCGACACGAAGGTTTCATACCCGCCGATAATCACCATGATCAGCAGGTTCGAGATCATGACCACGTCGATCAGGCCCAGCACGACGAGCATGATGTTGGTTTCGTTGAGCGTCATGGACGCCGTGACGAGATGCCAGACTTCCTTCAGAAACAGCACGACGTAGACAGCCTGGGCGACGATGAGGCCGAGGTAGAGCGGCACCTGCAGCCAGCGGCTCATGAAGATGATGACAGGCAGCGGGCGCATGGGGCGGCGCGGGCGCGCGGAGTCGGGTCGCGAAGCGGACATAGGCAGGAGTCGGATCTAACGCAGGTGACGGAACAGGGGCCAATGTGCCGGGGCCGCGTGCGGATGACGCGCGCGGATCGGCACGCAAAGCGAGGCGCGCACGAGGCGGCGCGGGCGGACGGCAGTGCAGCGAGCCGCCGGCGACGCTCGTGTCAGGCGCGCTATTGTACAGCGTCAGGCGGATTTGCTGCGGCGCGGCGGGCGGGGCTCACGCGCGGCGGCGGGCTCTACGCGCGGACGGCTGTGAGCTCAGCATCACTGTCCCGACGCTCGCGGGCAAGCTGCATCATCCGCGTAGCGATTCAAACTGGAATCAGAGCAGGTAGTTCAGTTAGCATTGTATTAGGCGCTTCAACGCAGTACTCAATCCAGCATGGAACGGCTGCATGATGCAGGCGCCTCCATACGCGGGTGCAGCAATAGCCGGCGAGCCCCGTCGAAAGCGTCGTACGAATCGCGTTAGGGTTTTTGCGGGCATGCCGGCGCGGCGCGCGTAAGTGGCCGGTAAGTTGCACCGCTTATGGTTGAACACGAGAGCGGACGTGGCGTCATTCACATTCATGCTGCATGGCCGCATGAATGAGATGGAGGCAACGGGCCGCGGCGCGACGATCCATCGCGGGTCGCTCGCGCGAGGGCGGGAGACAGCGCGCCGTGAATCGCAAGCCGATTGCGGCGCTCAACATGACATGGCGCACCCCGTGTGCGCCGGCACAGGTTTTCATCTTCACCAAGGGGTTGTCGATGTCTGCGATTGAATCGGTTCTTCAGGAACGCCGTGTTTTCCCGCCCTCCGCTGAAACAGCGGCCGGCGCCACGATCTCCGGCATGGACGCTTACCATGCGCTGGCCGCCGAGGCCGAACGCGATTACCAGGGCTTCTGGGGGCGTCTTGCCCGCGAAACACTCAGTTGGAACACGCCGTTCACGAAGGTGCTGAACGAAGCCAACGCGCCGTTCTACACGTGGTTCGAAGACGGCCAGCTGAACGCGTCGTACAACAGCATCGACCGTCATGTGGAAGCGGGCAATGGCGGGCGCGTCGCGATCATCTTCGAGGCGGACGACGGCACCGTCACCAACGTCACCTATCAGGATCTGCTGCAACGCGTATCGCGCTTTGCGAACGCGCTGAAAAAACGCGGCGTGAAGAAGGGTGATCGCGTGGTCATCTACATGCCGATGTCGATCGAAGGCATTGTCGCGATGCAGGCCTGCGCGCGCATTGGCGCCACGCATTCGGTCGTGTTCGGCGGCTTCTCGTCGAAGTCGCTCAACGAGCGGCTCGTCGACGTGGGCGCGGTCGCACTCGTGACGTCCGACGAGCAGATGCGCGGCGGCAAGGCGTTGCCGCTGAAGAACATCGCCGACGAAGCACTCGCCATGGGCGGCTGCGACGCGGTGAAGAGTGTGATCGTCTACAAACGCACGGGCGGCAAGATCGCATGGAACGAAGGCCGCGACCTATGGATGCATGAGCTGTCGCAAGCGGAGTCCGATCAATGCGCGCCCGAATGGGTCGGCGCGGAGCATCCGCTCTTTATCCTGTACACGTCGGGCTCGACGGGCAAGCCGAAGGGCGTTCAGCACAGCACCGGCGGCTATCTGCTGTGGGCCGCGCAGACCATGAAGTGGACGTTCGACTGGAAGCCCACCGACGTATTCTGGTGTACGGCCGACATCGGCTGGATCACCGGCCATAGCTACATCACGTATGGTCCGCTCACGCTCGGCGGCACCCAGGTCGTGTTCGAAGGCGTGCCCACCTATCCGAACGCCGGCCGCTTCTGGGACATGATCGCGAAGCACAAGGTGTCGCTGTTCTATACGGCGCCCACGGCCATCCGCTCGCTGATCAAGGCCGCCGAGGCGGATCAGAAAGTGCATCCGAAGAGCTATGACCTGTCTACGCTGCGCATCATCGGCACGGTGGGCGAGCCGATCAATCCGGAAGCGTGGGTCTGGTATCACGAGAATGTCGGCGGCGGACGTTGCCCGATTGTCGATACGTGGTGGCAAACCGAAACCGGCGGTCACATGATCACGCCGCTGCCGGGCGCCACGCCGCTCGTGCCGGGTTCGTGCACGCTGCCGCTGCCGGGCATCATGGCCGCGGTCGTCGACGAAACGGGCCAGGACGTGCCGAACGGGCAGGGCGGCATTCTCGTGGTGAAGCGGCCCTGGCCTTCCATGTTGCGCAACGTCTGGGGCGATCCGGACCGCTACAAGAAGAGCTATTTCCCCGAGGAGCTGGGCGGCAAGCTGTATCTCGCCGGCGACGGCGCCGTGCGCGACAAGGAGACAGGTTACTTCACGATCATGGGCCGCATCGACGACGTGCTGAACGTGTCCGGTCACCGTCTCGGCACGATGGAGATCGAGTCGGCGCTGGTGTCGAACCCGATCGTCGCCGAAGCCGCGGTGGTGGGCCGTCCGGATGCGACGACTGGTGAAGCGGTGTGCGCGTTCGTCGTGTTGAAGCGCGCGCGTCCGGAAGGCGAGGAGGCGGTCAAGCTCGCCAACGAACTGCGCAACTGGGTCGGCAAGGAGATCGGTCCGATCGCGAAGCCGAAGGACATCCGCTTCGGCGAGAATCTGCCGAAAACGCGCTCGGGCAAGATCATGCGCCGTCTGTTGCGCTCGCTCGCCAAGGGCGAGGCAATCACCCAGGACGTCTCCACGCTGGAGAATCCGGCCATTCTGGACCAGCTCGGCGAGTCGCTGTAAGGCTTGATACGCGGTTGCGGCGCCTATGAAAGGGCGAGGCGTGTCGAGCGACGCGCCTGTCGCCCGGCGCCGCCATCCGGCATCGCGCGGACAATCCTAATTGCCTGCGCGGTGCCTTTTTGATACATAGGCGCATGGCCGCGCCGCACTCCATCCCTCACGCCACGCACAATCCTGCGCCCGAACCGCCCGCGGTCTCGGAGGCGTTGGCGCGCGCGCATCG
The DNA here is from genome assembly GCF_047325075.1 of Paraburkholderia phenoliruptrix. Classification (NCBI taxonomy): domain Bacteria; kingdom Pseudomonadati; phylum Pseudomonadota; class Betaproteobacteria; order Burkholderiales; family Burkholderiaceae; genus Paraburkholderia; species Paraburkholderia phenoliruptrix. The sequence continues at coordinate 3,059,623 of NZ_CP168531.1, read as the reverse complement.
GAAGTACTGGCGTTTCAATCTTGCGCTGATTGCCGCGTTGATGACGGTCGGCTTCGCGGTGTCGTTCCTGTTGCCGCTTGCCGCGCCCGCGCTCGCGGACGTGCGCTTTGCCGGCTTTAGCTTGCCGTTCTACTTCGGCGCCCAAGGCGCGATCCTGATCTATCTTGCGCTGATCGTCGTCTACATTGTGTCGATGCAGCGCGCCGACCGCCAGTTGCAACGCGCCTTCGAAGCCGACGCCGACGCGCTCGCGCAAGCTGTTGCCACTCACGTGGAGAATGGCGGCGCGAATGGCGCGAATGGTGTCAGTGCCGCGAATGACACGAATGCCGCCCATGAAAGCCTAACGACGAAGCGCCAGGCCGCGGCGGATCCCGGCGCGCGCGGATCCTGAGCCGATGAAGCTCACGAACCGGCTCATCCGCTCGTACGCGTTCTACACGCTCGGCTTCCTGCTCTTCATCTACGTGATGTGGCGCATCGAGCGCACCACAGGGCCGGGCATGTGGATCGGCTATGTGTTCCTGTTCGTGCCGATTGCCGTATACGCGGTGATCGGTTTGCTGTCGCGCACGTCCGATCTCGTCGAGTATTACGTGGCCGGGCGGCGCGTGCCGTCGGCGTTTAACGGCATGGCGACCGCGGCCGACTGGCTCTCGGCGGCATCGTTCATCGGCCTCGCCGGCTCCATTTACGCCACCGGCTACGACGGCCTCGCTTATCTGATGGGCTGGACGGGCGGCTATTGCCTCGTGGCGTTTCTGCTCGCGCCGTACGTGCGCAAGCTCGCGCGCTACACCATTCCGGATTTCCTCGGCACGCGTTTTTCGAGCAATGCGGTGCGTGCGCTCGCGGCGTTATCGGCGATTCTGTGTTCGTTCGTCTATCTCGTCGCGCAGATCCAGGGCGTCGGCCTCATTGCGACGCGCTTCATTGGCGTCGACTTCGCCGTCGGCATTTTCTGCGGGCTCGCGGGCATACTCGTGTGCTCGTTTCTGGGCGGCATGCGCGCGGTCACGTGGACGCAGGTCGCGCAGTACATCATTCTGATCGCCGCGATTCTGATTCCGGTTTCGATGATCGCGCATAAGGACGGTCTCGGCTGGGTGCCGCAGCTGAGTTACGGCCGCCTGATGGAGCGCATGGAGAGTCTCGAGAAACAGGTGCGCGACGAGCCGCTCGAGCAGACCGTGCGCGACGACTATCGCCGCCGGGCCGCGCTGATGCAGCAACGGCTCGACATGCTGCCGCATTCGTTCGTCGAAGAAAAACTGCGGCTCACGCAGCAGGTGGCCGACCTGCGGCGCCGCAATGGTCCGCTGCGCGAGATCAAGGAGCGCGAGAAAACGCTCGACCAGTTTCCACGCGATGCCGCCGCCGCGCAGGTGGTGTGGACCCAGCAGCGCGACGAAATGCTGCTGCGCGCGGCGCCGCCGCTGCCGATGCACGAGCCGTTTCCCGCCGCCGCCGATGACGACCGGCGCATGCATGAGCGCAATTTTCTTTCGCTGCTGCTGTGCCTGTCGCTCGGCACGGCGAGCCTGCCGCACATTCTGACGCGCTACAACACGACGACGTCGGTGGCGTCGGCGCGGCGCTCCGTCGGCTGGACGCTGTTCTTTGTGGCGCTGTTTTACGTGACCGTGCCGGTGCTCGCGGTGCTGATCAAGTACGAGATTCTGACGAATCTGGTGGGACATCACTTCGCCGATTTGCCGCAGTGGCTTACGCAATGGCGCAGGATCGAGCCGAGCCTGATCAGTCTCGCGGATACGAACGGCGACGGCATCGTGCGATGGAGCGAGGTTCAGATGCAGCCCGACATGGTGGTGCTGGCCGCGCCGGAAATTGCGGGCCTGCCGTACGTGATGTCCGGGCTGATCGCGGCGGGCGCGCTGGCGGCGGCACTGTCCACGGCTGATGGTTTGCTGCTCACTATCGCCAATGCTTTGTCGCACGACGTGTATTACCACATGGTCGACCCCGGCGCGTCGAGTCAGCGGCGCGTGACGATTTCGAAGATTCTGCTGCTGGGCGTGGCGCTGTTCGCGTCGTATGTGGCGTCGCTGAATACGGGCAATATTCTGTTTCTGGTGGGCGCGGCGTTTTCGCTCGCGGCGTCGAGCCTCTTTCCGGTGCTCGTGCTCGGCGTGTTCTGGAAGCGCACGACGCGCCTCGGCGCGGTGGCGGGCATGCTCGCGGGGCTGCTGGTGTGCATCTACTACATTGTCTCGACGTATCCCTTCTTCGCGCAGATGACGGGCTTTGCGGGACCACGCTGGTTCGGCATCGAGCCGATCAGCTCGGGCGTGTTCGGCGTGCCGGCGGGCTTTCTGGTGGCGATCGGCGTGAGTCTGCTGGATCACAAGCCGGATGCTTATACGAAGGCGCTGGTGGACTACATTCGCCATCCATAGACACGTTTCTCATGAGGGTCTGGCGGACGGCGCGAAGTTTGCTATAATTCGGCTCCCCGCGGAGAGATGGATGAGCGGTTTAAGTCGCACGCCTGGAAAGCGTGTATAGGTTAATAGCCTATCGGGGGTTCGAATCCCCCTCTCTCCGCCAGATGATGGCGGAAAACCCCGTAAAATCAACGATTTACGGGGTTTTTGTTTTTCGACCCACAATTCGACTATCAAATGTCGGCCCCCGCCACGTTCGGCCCCATCTGTCAGCAACCCGTGTGCTGACTTCTGCAGTTGGGGTGGTTTGTCAGGAACGGCACCAGACGATTCGTGCCGGATAGCCGTTCTTTTCACGGCTTTTGCCTCGATGCCGCCCATCGCCGTCAGCCCAAGCGCGATTTCCTCCACTGCCGAGCGAAGAATCGCTCTTCCAACGATTTCCCCTGATGTTTTTCTAAGCGCGCACAGGTACTATTTGCTCATCGCATGCCGAGCGGAATGTTCTACCGCTCAACAGAAATCGCCTGGATAATGGATCACGAATATACTCTGCTCGATCAAGATCGCGGGAAAATCTTCCAGCTCATCGGCACAGCCATTGTTGTGCTCGCCGCTATATATAGCGCCGCCATTGGTTGGCTCGGGAAGCTCGTATCAACGGTTTGGCCGGACGTATGGACGTTCGTGCCAAAGGCTGTCGATACCGGCGCGGCCTTCTCCGTCATCTATTTCGTATTCAACAAGTGGCTTTGGCGGTGGTGGCCCATCAGCCGCATCTTTTCATTTCCGAACCTGTCTGGTGAATGGGACGTCGCGGGTCAAACGCTTGGTCCGGTGGAAGCCTTGGAGAACGGAAACTTCCGCAATTGGACCGGCACTCTGTCGATCCGACAGCAATGGACGAAGATATGCGTCACGTTGCGTACCGAGCGTTCCGGTTCGTTCAGTAGAGCAGCGGCCATTCAGCAGCAAGGCGACGAGACCGTGCTGATGTATTGCTATGGGAACGACCCGAATGCAAGGGCGCACGCCCAAGATGGCCTTAATACCCATCGCGGATATTGCGAAATAAGAATCGCACCGGGGAACGCCCAAGGCGAGGGGTTCTACTTCAACAATATGGGCCGGTTCACCCACGGCTCTATAACGATTACAAAAAGGACGTAAGGCGCCGCCATGGGAACGAGCTATCAGGATCGTCTTGCTAAGATGCGGCAAAGGCGACGACCGTCCGCATCAACTGGAACCTTTGTTGGAAAGTATGAAGCGAGAGCAGACTCGGCGTTTGCCATGGATTCGGCCGACGTTAAAGAAGCGTATGAAAGCAAGGGCAACGGCGACGCCACCCGATATGCGCTCGGCGCTATGGAAGCAGTCGACGCCAAGTACACGTCGGTTTCGCTTGGAGAGGGTGATCGCGTAGCCAAGCAAATCAAAGACAGGCTCCCACTGGCAATGCCAGTGACGACGAGGTTGCAGGGTTCACTGGCGCTCGATATCCACATTCGCGCATCTTCGGATGTTGATATTCTGGTATTGGCCGAATGGTTCTTGACCCATGACACGCCGACAGCGCCATCGAAGTCGTATACGTCAATTCCAGGTACGACGACAATCGGCGAACTGTACTCGTTGCGTCAGCAGTGTGAATTGATCTTGCCGGTTGCATATCCCGCTGCGACAGTGGACATCAACAAAGCAAAATCCATTACTCTTGAAGGCGGCTCTCTGGCGCGCAAAGTAGACGTTGTCCCTGCACACTGGCATGACACAAGCGACTATCAGACAACCGGATATGAGGCCTTCCGCGACGTTTATATCTTCAACAAAGAGGAATTCGTCAGGCAGAGCAACCGCCCCTTTATGCACATGTCGCTCATCAACTATCGCGATGGTGAAAGTGGCGGCGGTGCAAAACGCGCGATTCGTTTGCTCAAATGTTTGATCCGAGACGCGAATCGCGATTACACGCTTAGCAGCTTCGACGTGGCGAGCCTCATTTATCACATGACGAAGGAGGAGCTAACCGTCCCTTGGTACCTGCCTTTGCAACTGCTCAATCGCGTCGAAAGATTTCTGATCAGGCTCGAAACGAATGCCGGTCTCGCGCGGCAACTTGAAACTCCGGATGGGACCAGAAAAATACTTAACGAGTCCACGAAGGAGGTTGACCTCGGTGCTCTGCGAGCCGAATTGACCACCCTGATCGAAGCGGTTGGGACTGATTACATTACGTACCTCCCCTTTTATGAAGACAAGGCGCTAGCGCTCGACGCCGCGCGTGGCGCACTCAACGAAGCGGTCATACAGTGAATAATTGTGGTTGTCAGCGAAGGTAGGAGCGTGACCAGTGAATACTGAATATCTCCCGTGCCTGGACGAGATGTCGATTGACGAATTCGAAGCCGTCGTTTGGACCACGGACGGCGTGAGAATTCGCATCTATGGACGCCGGACAGAAGACAGAATAAAACCGTACCGGTTTTACCGCGAAGCTCCGGGGACTGATACCGTCGCGACTTGGCTCGCTAGGCGCGTTAAACCGTTGGTCGGTAACCTCGATGTGGAAGTGATAGCTGGCGACGGGGCAGTGCCGCACGGAAACACTACACTGGCAAAGCTACGCGGCTCGTACAACCAATAAGCCGTCCGCGTTCTCCTGCAGCACATCCACTACCGTGAGTTTGATGAACGTCAGCACTCAATTTAAGCCCCTTGCATTTCGCACAAAAAATCGCTTTGGTGCCAACGCAAAAGGCCCAGCCTATCGTGTAATGTTGTTCGATCCGAGGGGAACATATCCTAGCGGTACGCGATTCGTTCGATCAGGCTTCTTTCACGCCGACGAGGATATTGCGTTCTCGGTCGTGCGTGGTCGATCGTGGGATGAAATTCTTCGACTCTATCGAGCCATGCTGCGGCACTCACGACACTGGCTCGTTACGGTGTACCCAATTGAGCCAAGTATTCGCAAACGCGGGGGGAGAGTTAGCACGCCCTCTTGAGTAGGAAGTGCATGGGCAACCGTCGCATGAGCGCACTCGGCGGCCAGCGCTAATGGCGTCGAGATCGCTCAACACTGGTAATCCTTGCCTCGCATCCGAGATAATCGAACGTTACGGCTTATGCGACTTGAATTAATGCGTCGAAATTTGTGTGGTTAAAAAGACAACGCATCAATTTGTGACATTGTTTTCCTGCAAGTTTGGGTAAGATTCGATCCGAAAATAATATTCGGATACACAGACCATGCAACGGGGTGCTCGTGAGAGCAGGTTGCGACTCGCCCAGAGAGAGGCGGCGCGGCAGGCAAATTCTTTTAATGCAGCAGGCTTTATAGCGGAAAAGACACGACCGCTATGGATGAAAGCGACCGCTTGCATCATGGCGGCGGTGACGTATCTGCTGCCTGGTGTACTTGTCCTTGACGAGGACGCGCATGCCGCGCCAATTGTCGATCCGCGCGCCCCGATTCCTTTCCAGCCGACGATCACCGAGACCACGACCGGTGTGCCGGCGGTCAACATCGCTGCACCCAATTCCAACGGCATTAGCGTCAACAGTTACCAGTCGTTCAATGTGGACAGCAATGGACTGGTGTTGAACAACAGCCTCTCGTCGGGGACACCTCTGCTCGGCGGTACTCTTGCCGCTAACCCGAATCTCGCTGGCCGCGCCGCGAGCGTCATTGTCAATCAGGTAACGACTACGGGGCCGGCATCCACGCTGCTCGGTCCGCTCGAGGTGTTTGGCAGTCCGGCGTCGGTCATTGTCAGCAACCCAAACGGCGTCTCGGTTAACGGACTCTCCCTGACCAACGCGACAGGTCTCGTGCTGACAACAGGGACACCGCAGTTTTTGACGGGCGTCGGCGGAACCTCGACGGACTTCGCCAACGCGGGTTCTCTGGCCTATGACGTCAGATCGGGGAACGTTGCGATTAGCGGGCCAGCGGGCGTCAACGGACCTGGAGCAGGAATCGAGGGCACCGTTGGCAACATCGATGTGATCGCGCAGACCATCAGTCTCAATGCGCCGTTACGTGCTGACCAACGGATCAATCTGATTGCGGGAAATCAGCTCGTGACCCCGACGACATCGGCCGCGTCGGGTACAAACTATGGCACGGCATCCAACGGCGCGGCCAATACGGCGACCGCGATTGGAAACAACGCGGTAGCAATCGATGCAAGCAAGTACGGATCGGTGACGAGCGGGCAGATTTATATCGTCTCCACAGCGGCGGGGATGGGCGTGAATACGCAAGGCGCGTTGACGGCGACGGCAGGCAATCTCACCGTCACGTCGAACGGCGACATCGCAGTCAACACCACGTACGCGCAACAGACAGCCAGTCTTACCGGTGGTGGCCAGGTGTCGATGGCGGGGGGCAATCTCGCCAATCAATACACAGTCAGCGCAGGAGGGGACATCGCCGCTGCGGGTGCATCCGTGCAGTCGGTGCAGGACCTCAATATGACCGCAGGCGGCGGCCTCAATGTTGCCACCGCGCAGTCCAATGGAAGTGTCGATCTTCGGGCAGGCGCGGACATGACGGTGGGATCGGTTCAGACGGGCAACAACCTCTCGATGACGACAACCGGAAGTACAGGCAATGGCGACATAACCGTCGGAGGCGCTGTGTCCGCGCCTGGCGCAATCGCACTGAATGCCGCTCGAGACGCGACGGTGAACGGCGCGCTTGCCAGTGGCACTACGGTACAGGTTCTCGCGCAGCGCAGCGCGACGGTTAATGGTCGTGTAGTGTCGTCTGGCGATCTCACGCTAGTCGGGCAAACAGGAAGCGTAACGACTGCAGGGGACGTGCAGACCAACGGCAACCTGAGCGCCACCGCGGGCCAGGCAATGGCGCTCGGCGGCAACGCTGTTTCAAACGGCAATACGACACTGAACGCAGGCGGCGATCTTAATGTTTCCGGTACGCTGGCGGGCAATGGCAGCGGTCTGCTGGGGGCGGGTGGCAATCTCACGACGAACGGAGAAGTCACCTTTGGTCAGAACGCGACGCTGACTGCGGGCCATGACGTCAAGCTCCCCGGCGCCGTAACGGCGGGTGCCAACCTGAACGTCACCGCAGGCAACAATCTGACGGTGGCGTCTGCCACTGCTGCTGGCGACACAACCCTGACTGCTAGCGGCGGTGCTGCAACGGTCAACGGTGCGATCCTGAGCGGCGGAAACACTGCCGTCAACGCTGCAACGGACGTAGCCGTTTCAGGCAGCATCGCGGGTAACAAGGGTGGCACCCTGAGTGGCGGTCGTGATGTCTCGTCGAGCGGAACGGTGACGTTTGAGCAGAATGCGATTGTCACTGCGGGGCGCAACGCCAACCTTGCCGCCGCCGTACAAACGGGCGGTAACTTCTCGGTAACCGCTGGCGACACTGCGGCTGTAGGCGGCGCGGGCGTGGTGGGTAACACGACTTTGACCGCAACGAACGGTGCGGTAACGGTGAACGGTGCGCTGGCTACCGGTGGCAACACGATGGTGACCGCTGCTACCGACGCAGTTGTCTCTGGCGCGATCACCGGTAACGGCACAGGGACTCTCATTGCCGGGCACAATCTCTCTGGGGGAGGCACGGCGGGCTTTGGCTCGGATGCGACCTTGAGCGCAGGTCAGGCGATCAATCTGTCCGGAGCGCTGCAGACCGGCGGCGATTTGAGTGCGACTGCGGGTACCAGTCTGACGGTAGGCTCTGCGACAGCGGTCGGCAACGCCAGGCTGCGGGCGAACGGCGGCGACGCAGCGATCAACGGTGCGGTGCTCAGTGGCGGAGACCTGAACGCACAGGCGACCGGCAGTCTCACCGTGACCGGCAGTGTCACTACGCTGGGAAAGACAACTCTTACGGCCCAAAGCGGCAATCTCACCGCGCAGGGTAATCTCAACTCCGCTAGCGACGCCACTTTGGCGGCGGCCGGGAACCTCGCGGTGACGGGCACGACGCAGGTGGGCGGCAATGCGACCCTCACTGGTGCCAATGTCAGCACGGGCGGCACGACGACCGTTGCGGGCAATCTTGCGGCGAGTGCGCAGAGCAGTCTCGCCCTGTCCGCTGGACAACTGAACGTAGTCAAGGACGTGACCTTGTCCGGTACCAATGTCAGAACCGGAAACGCGTTGATCGGTGGAAACCTAAGCGCGAACGCCTCGAACCAGTTGACGACCGCAGGCGCCCAGACTCTCGTTCAAGGCTTTGCCACTTTGTCGGGCCAAAACGCAGTGGTGAACACGGGTAGCGTGCTCGCGGGGGGGGCACTGACCGTGACTGGCGCGAACGTAACCAACACGGCGAGCGCAAGCCTGATCTCGACGGCGGCGACGACCGTCAATGCAACGAATCTGAACAACCAGGGATCAATTGCAGGTTTGACGACAGAGGTCACGGCGGCCGGCGCTCTCACGAATAACGGCGGCGCGATTATCGGCACCAATTCGCTCAACGTCACAACAGGCAACCTGGCTGGCAATAGTAACGGCGTGATGTTCTCCGGGAGTACGAGTGCTGCAAGCCCCGGTGCGCCCGGCGATGCAACCGTAACCGTGACGGGCGGCAACGGTACGTTCAACAATGCCGGCGGCCAGATTCTCGCGCAGCACAATCTGACATTGAATCTGCAGAATCAGGCGTTCGATCCGTCGGCGGTCGCGAGTGGTACGTTCAATCTAGGCAACGCGCTCACCATCAACACCCTGCAATTGAATAATTCCGGTACTTGGGCCATGCCGGGAAACAGCGTATCGGTTAGCGCAACGCAAGGATTCAACAACAGTGGCACGATCAGCAAGGCGGGCGACATCACTCTGTCGACCAATGGAACGCTGATAAACAGCGGCACGATTAGCGCAGGCAACGACGTGAATCTGTGGGGCACCATCGTCAACCTGGCAAGCGGAAAAATCCATGCAAATGAAGACGTCAGCCTGAACGGTACGACGACGAACCAGGGGACGGTCAGCGCTGTGCGTGACGTCAGCCTCGGTGGAAGCAGTTACGATAATAACGGTGCAACTACTGCGGCAGGGCGGAACCTTAGCGCCAACCTGTCGGGCGATCTGACGAACGCTGGCGGCAAGATCAGCGCGCAGAACGACATTGCGATTAACGCCGCGAACGTCAATAACAGCACGGTTGGCGCTAGCACGACGACCACGACGACATCGGCCACCACTATCGCTGCGGCAGGTCTCGAGTCAGCGTTTCTTTCGTCGCCGACGGGATCGCTTACTTTGAGTATGACCGAGCTGGCGTACGCGGACGGCAGCGTTACAGACTCGCAGACATTCACGACGAGCATTACAGGTCGAGTCGGGGACTTCCAGCCCTCAACTGCGACTTCCGTAACGGCTGCCGATCTCACTGGCGGCACATTCAACGGCATCGCTCTGCCCATGGTCACCCGGACGACGACGTCGACGCAACCTGCCGGGCAGGGTGGGGTTATTGCCGCGGGACACGATCTGTCGATTTCGACCGGAGCACTCAACAATCACGGCAGCACGATTTCTGCCGGAAATAACGTGACGCTGAACGTCGCATCACTCGACAACGGCGGCGACGCCGCCACAACGACGATTACCGACACTATCGATGCGGCTTCGTACACCGCCTTTCTTACGCAATTGAAGAATGCGTATGCGGCAGGCACGCTGGTGCCCATGCTGCCGCTTATCGATGCCGCGGGCAACCCGAGCGGCGATACGATGATGCCGACCGCGAACGTGATCACGAGTAGCGCCGCGCCCGCTGCACAAACGTCGACTGTCACCGTCTATACAAACCAGAGCGCCGGACAGATCGTCGCAGGCAACGATCTGTCTCTCACGGGCACTGGGAGCGGGCTGACGAATGCGGGCAGTCTGTATGCCATGCAGGATTTGCGTATCACCGCGAACAGTTTTACGAACCAGGGCTACCACACCGACAGCGTCACTTCTCACACGGGATGCGCTGCCGGCGTCTCGGCCGGCAACTGCGGTTATTTTGGCACCGTTGTTAATTACCCCAATTCGATGGTCACTTATGAGCGTCCGGGGCAGGATTTCACGGACGCGCAGACGAATGCCGTCACCGCGCAGCAACTGCTTCATAACTACGCGACGTATGGACCGAATAACGACGCAGCGACCATCTACGGCGACCGGACCGATACCCAGACGTACAGCTATACGCAGACAGACAACACTGTCTTTGCCGGGCGCGACCTTATCATCGCCGCACCAACGGTAAGCAATACATACGGCAACCTGCTGGCTGGCCGTGATGTCGTGATAGGCGGCGCAGGAACGACGCGCAGCAACGCCGATCCCAACAATCCGCAAACCAGTCTGACGCAGGGATCAAGCGTCACCAACACCTCGGGCAACATTCAGGCGGGGCGCGACATCGCGCTCAGCACCGGTACTTTGACCAACACCCTGTCTGCAGCGGTACAGGTTTACCAGAACTACGGAAAGACAGCGCAATCGGGCTGTAGCGGTGCCGACGGCCACTACTGCGATGCTTTCACTGATCAGCAGTCGGGCGATGCGTCGACGATTACTGCGAATCGCAATTTGTCGTTCAGCCTCGGCGCGCTGGTCAATACCGGCAGTTTGATCACGGCGGGCAATCAGGTCTCGATCGCAGCCGCGTCGACTGTCACGAACGAGGACCAGACGCTGAACGCCTACTGGCACGATGCTTTCTATGGCGTTGTGGTCGGCGGATCGAAACCGCCGGATAACTTCGGTTGCGGCACGGGTGCGAACTGCTCGACGCTTTTTGGCAGTGCGTACCAGACGAGCGACAGCGTTCAGCCGCCGACGCCGTACCGGAGCCTGTCAGGCACGATACAGGCCCCAGCTTTGTCGGTGACCGCTGGCGGTCAATTGCAGAATTCGGGCAACGTCTTGGGGCGGGAAGTTGCACTGACGGGGGCGACCCTCGTCAACGGGCTGACATCGCCGGCTGTCTACACGCCCCAACCGACGGGCTCCAATCAGGTTATCCCGTTGGGTCCTGTTGGGGTCCCGGTCGTTGCCTCAAGCGCAGCTAACCAGACCGCCAGTATGGTGGCGATCGGCGCAGGGCTGGCGGGCGCTCCTGGCATCGCCGGCGGCATTGCGTCGGTGTCGAGCGGGTCGTTGAACACGGCGGGCAGCACCTCTGCAGTCGTCAGCGCGCCAGGTAGCGCAGCGGGGACAATTGGCGCCCCTACCGTGAACGTCGCTTCTTCTTCCGCGCCAGCGTCGCCAGGCGTGTCGGTTACGACAGGTGCGTCTGCTGCTACTGGTGCTCCCAGCATCAGCTATCTGGTCAACAGTCCAGCGTCTCTGGTGATCGGCAACATCGGGCCGAGCCAGTTGCTGGCGAATCTGCCGGCAAGCCTGCAGCCGAAAATCACGCAGTTCTACTACGACCCGTTCTCGGAAAATCAACTGTTGCAGCAGGCTGCGTTGGCGCAGACGGGGCAGGCGAGTTTCGTGAGTGGGCTGTCTTATGACAATACCAAGCAGTCGTCCGTCACGGACCAGGAGAAGAAAGCGCTGTACGGCAACGCGATCGAGTACGCTGCGGCGAACAACATCGCGCTCGGAACTGCGCTAACACAGGACCAGATTGCCGCGCTGGATAAACCCATGCTCTGGTATGTCGAGGAGACTGTGCCCGAGCCGGGATGTACAGCGACCGGAATGGCGACCTGCTCGACCGTTGATGCGCTCATGCCGCAGGTCTATCTGCCGCAAAAGTATGCCGTGGTTCAGCATGACGGCACGATCAGCGGGCAGAACGTCACGCTTACGGCGTCGAACGGCGGGACGATCACGAATACCGGCTCCATCACAGCGACGGACACGTTGACCGTCAACGCCGGTTCGCTGACCAACCAGCAGCGTTCGACGGATATTGGAACGCAGAGCACTTTCATTCCCGATCTTTACACGCTGATCACGACGACGGGGACGGTGGCCCAGCAGGGCGGTTTCATGTCGGCTGGAAACTACCAGTTGAATGTCGATGCGGTGAACCAGATCGGAGGCGCACTGCAGAAGCTGAATGCGGACGGGACGGTCGATGCCGCGGGGACACAGCAGCAGCTCGCGGCGTTGAAGGCGCAGTTGGGCAACAGCTTTACGCAGAGCACTGTTCAGAACGATCTGCATACGAGTGTGACGTCCCTTGCTGAAAGCGAGGGTGCATTCCAGACAATTGGTATGCTGGCAGTGATGGTGGTCGCATCGGTCATTACCGCTGGAGCGGCGTCGGCCATGATTGGTTCCGGTGCGACCGTCGGCAGCACGTTTGCGGCAGGCACGGCTGCTACGACGACCGCGGAAGGCGTTGCAATGCCGGCAGTGTCAGCCGGACTAGGCAACATTGCGTTGTCCGCTGGCGTCGCGGGCATGACTAGCAGCGCACTTGGCCAGGCTGCGAACGGTACATTTAGCATGAGCGCCATGTTCCAGGCGGGCGCCACCGCGATGTTGACTGCGGGGCTGACGAACGGAATCACAGTAAGCGATGGGAGCCTGGGATGGACGTGGACCGCCTCGCCCAACAGTCTTGCCTCGTTGGCCGGCGTGCAGAGTGTCGGCGGGGCGTTGGTGCCGCAGGCGGGTTCTGTTACGGCCAGCACGGTCCTTACGCAAGGGGCGGCGATCGCGGCGGAAGCGACGGTTCAGGCCGGCGTTCAGACCGCTATCGGTGGTGGAAGCTTTCTGACCAACCTGCGCAACAGCGCGGTAAGTGACGTTGCGGCTGCCGGGGCCTATGCGATCGGACAAGGTACCGATGCGCTCACGTTCCAGAATATCGCTGAGCACGCCCTTCTTGGATGTGCGGCTAGCGCTGCGGAAGGAACAGGCTGCGCGAGCGGGGCGTTAGGCGCTGCGGCGAGTTCAGTCGTCACACCCTTCGTCCTCGCAGGCATTGATCCACAGGCGACGCAACTGAATGTCGGCCAGGCAGCAATGACCACCGCAATTGCATTGATCGCCGGTGGTGGGCTGTCCGCCCTGCTGGGGCAAAACGCAAATGCAGGTGCAACTTGGGCTGAAAACGAGGCGCAGAACAATGATGAACAGCATGTAGAAAAGACGAAAGCCGCGGTTTCGGCGTTTCTAGACGATGCTCGAAATCTGGTGCCCGGTGTGCGGATGGCCGATCAGGCGCAAACTGCGTTCCGCAACGGCAACTATGGGATGGCGCTCGCGTTGACGCTCGGTTCGATTGCCGACGCTGGCGTGGGCATTTTGACATTAGGAGACAGCACTGCGGTTAATCAGGCGGTGGGTAAGGCAGTGTCTAGTTTGGACGGGGCGGCGTTGGTGTCCGGGACTAGCACTGAGAGCGTTCGTATCTCGCAGCAAGGGCTTGACCTTGTTACAAATCACCTCGGCCGATTCGGTGACGATGCTGCTAACGCCGCGATGCTGCAACGTCTTGAAAATGCATTTGCTGCGGGGCAGAGGATAACGGGAGCCGACGCCAATTTTTATCTCCATGAAGCGTCCGAGGCGACGATGATGGCACGAGGTCTTGACTATGATTCAGCGCATGCCGCCGCCGTGGCGAAATACGGTGTGTCACCTTTCGGTCTGTACGCTCCAGAGGTGATTGATGCTAATCCCACTCTGTTTAACAATGCATGGAGAGCCGCTGCCGGGCTAAAGCCGCTATGATGAAAACTCTTGACTTGGGACGGTTTCGACGAGCGCGCGTGTGGATTGACGCTCTTCCCGATGCCGTTTATCCACGCTCCCGCGCGCCCGTTAAAGCGGTGGCCGCATCGAGATGTTTGCACGGCCCCACGCAATATGCGGCCATTGAATTATTCGTGCCTCTCGGTGCTCGATCGATGTACGGACTGATCGGAGGCCAATTCCACACGAGTGGGGGTGGCGAATTGGTCGTTGAGGTCGCCACGTCGTCATCGTCGGAGCGCTTGTTTGCCGACAGCTTGGCGTCGAATGTCGATGAGGTGCGCGTGGGATTGCCGGAAGAGTTCGTTCCGGGGATATGGTCGGGTGTCGATTCTGCCCGGACCAAACTTGGGACGATCACCGCCGGAAATCTTTCTATAGATCGCGCAGCTCATGGTGCCGCGACTTCATCGCATGCGATTTACAGTAGTTTGGTTGTAGTCATGCTCACGATTTTCAACCACCCAAGCAACAACATTTCCGATGCGGAGCTGATCGAGATAATAAGTGCGGCGACTTCGTAGCCGTGTTGGAAAGAGGGCGTCAAGGACATCATGGAATGTGGCTCGGTGAACGGCGTGTCGACAGATTTAAAAATGCGGGGCATTTCTTGAAGTGCAAGAGTTTAGGGAAAGAAAGGGCGAGCCGCCTTTGCAGTTTCAAGTTAGTGATTGGCCTGGCATCGACGGTTGCGGTCGCCACCGCTCACGCGGCAGGTATCGTACCTGATGGCAATACAGCGACAGCAGTCACGGGCCCGTTAGGTGGGCGCCAAACAGTTAATATCGCCTCGTCGCTAGGTGGCGTGTCAAACAACACCTACACTTCATTCAACGTATCCAAAGCCGGTGTCGACCTGAATAACGTTGGCATCAACGCTCGTGCGATCGTGAATCAGGTTACCAGCACAAACCCGTCCCTGATCCAAGGCGACATCACCGTGCTTGGGCCACGCGCGAATGTCATTTTGGCCAACCCAAATGGCATAACAATCGACGGCGGCAGCTTCGTGAACGCCGGCCATGTTGTGCTCTCGACAGGACAGGTGAGCTTCAACGATCTTGTGCCGGCGCCGGGTATCACGCAGAGAAATGTCGTCCTAACCACGAATCGCGGCGCGATTACCGTCGGTCCCGGCGGCCTCAGCGGCACTCTTGTCAACCTTGACCTGATCGCCAAACAGTTGTCGCTGAACGGCCCCGTAACTAACAATTTCACCACCTCCACAGGAGGCGTGAGAGCAACTATCGGTGACAGCACCAATAGCTTCGACACGAGCCTGTCGCCCAGCGATAACAACCATGACTGGCTCATCAGTTCAACCTCCCCCGGCTCGACCAGCTCATCGGTAGCGGTCGATATCACCTCACTAGGTGGATTGACCGGAGGACGCGTGCAACTGATTGTCACGGACAAGGGCGCGGGTGTGCGCAACGCCGGTGCGATCTATGCAAGTGCGGGCGATGTCGTGGTGTCCGCGCTCGGTGACGTGAGCGTGATCGGCGGATCGGTCAAGGCAGAGAACAATATCCAGATCACAACACCCGGCGCCTTCCTGCTGCAAGGGGGACAGCTATCTGCCGCCAATAGCGCGACCCTCAGTGCGAACGGCATTACGCTTGTCGATGACACCAAGGGTGCGTCGACGCTTACCGCGCAAAACGGCGCTCTTCAACTAACAAGTAGCGGCGACATTTCCAACACCGGCAGCCTGATCCAGTCCGGCGGGGCGACTGGGGAAGGAGGCACCGTCGGCGGCGATGTGACGTTGAACGCCACCGGTAGCATCCTGAATCGATCGAGCGTGGCCAATCTCGGCATCGTCTTTGCGGCGAACGGCCAGACATCGCTGAGCGCACAAGGAAACATTGTCAATGAGAACGGTCGCGTACTGGCAAATGGAAAAACCAGCGTGATCGCACACGGCGACATATCCAACATCATCGATCATACCGACGGAACAAACAGTGGACAGCCTGTCGCCTACTCGCATACCGGCGGCAGTTTCGTGTTCTTCACTCACGGTACGAGTGGCTTTGACGTCGATTATGGTACCGTCGCGCAACCGGGACAGCTTGCCTACATTGCATCGACTGCGGGATCGGTCAAGGTTTCGGGGCGAAACGTTATCAACTCGGGCGGCCTCCTCCAGTCCAACGAGGGCGACATTTCAATTACCGCCCAGCAGGCGTTCACGAACGAAGCGGTATTTTCCGGGCAGGCCAGCTATGCGCGAAGTTGCTGGATTTTCTGTCATGCAAGCGCGTCGAGCAATGTGGTGCCTCACGGTGGCACGATTCAGTCCGGGGGGAATATCGCGATTTCCGCAGGGACCGTCGCACGTAACATCGGCGGGAACGTCTTTGCCGCTGGTGATATTGCCGTGTCCGCTCCCACAACCTATGCACAAGGCGTAACCGGCTATTCGGCGATCACTCAGGACCGCGGCTTCAAGGCATTCTTTGGCAGCACATGGGCTCAGATAATCGCGAGCGATGTCGGCGGTGGCTTTACTGCCAACGGATCAGTGTCCTTGGTGGGCAGCGCGATTATCGATGGAGGCTACATCAACGGCCGGAAAGGCGTTTCAGCGAGTAGCGGCATCACGACGGTTCGTGCGCCCATGACGACTCCGGTGCAGCTTGGCCAGCACCTGGGCATGACAACGTGGTGGTGGCATTGATGCGGCTCGTATTAGGAAAGCCACGTGCAAAGCGGTCGCTGATACTTCGAGCGTTGCCTTTCGTCTTCATTCCAGGCGCAGCCGTTCTCGCACAAACGCCTCCCGTCTCACCGGTTCCGCTTCCGCCGCAACCGCTGGCTCGCCCGATTCAGGACCCAGCGCAACTCATTATCGACCAGCAGCGCGAGCAGGCAGCACGAAGACAGCTGAATCAGGCGCCACCCTCGATCACCCTGCCGGAGGCTGCGTCGCAAGGATCGCTGGACGTTCCGCCAAACACGCCGACAGAAGAAATCGTCGAGCCCGGTCCAGCGTTCCTGATCAAGCGCAT
This sequence comes from Paraburkholderia phenoliruptrix, assembly GCF_047325075.1. Taxonomy (NCBI): domain Bacteria; kingdom Pseudomonadati; phylum Pseudomonadota; class Betaproteobacteria; order Burkholderiales; family Burkholderiaceae; genus Paraburkholderia; species Paraburkholderia phenoliruptrix. The sequence goes on along the minus strand of NZ_CP168531.1, from coordinate 3,042,492 downwards.
CACGGTCGAGGGTAATACCGTACTTTCGCAAAAACGCGTCGACGCCATTGTGACGCCGTTCGTCGGCCATGCTCTCGGCTCCCATCGTCTGAACGTATTGCTCAAGCGACTCACCGATGCGTTCGTGGCGTCTGGCTATATCACGACGCGGGCCTTTCTCGGTCCGCAGAACCTCGAGTCCGCCGTGCTGACGATCCGGGTTCAGGTGGGCCGAATCGCGGAATACACATTGAACGGGCAACCGCTTGACAGGCGGCTCAAAAAGGACGAGAAATCGGCCGGTGGCGGACTGTTTACCGACGCAGGGTCCCAATGGGCGTTTCCGGCCGCGCCAGGCGATCCGCTCAGGCTTTCAGATATCGACCAAGGGGTCTCACAGATCAACCGGTTGCGACGCAATCAGGCCGAGATACAGATTCTCCCGGGTCAATCGCCAGGTGACTCCGTCGTTGCGATAAGCAATCGTCCCGGAGACCGTCTCTACTACACCTTAGGGATGGACAACTACGGCAGCACCGCGACCGGCGTCACCCGTTATCGCGCCGGTGTCGAAGCGGACAACGTGATCGGGTTGCAGGAGTCTCTCAGCCTTAATTTCCTCAATAGTGAGGATAGCAACGCGTTCGTTGGTTCGTTCGCGATCCCGTATGGTCGCCACACCTTAAGCTACACGTTTTCCGATTCCGAATACCAACAGGTCATTGGCACAAGCGCGCTGATGTACGGGCGGACGCTCAGCCATATTCTCGGATGGAATTACACACTCGACCGCACGCAGGCCGGCATCGCGAACATCGACGCGACGTTGTCATGGCGGCGGACGGACCGAGAAATCAACAACATCGATCTTAGCCCGCAGCACATCGCCGTTCTGCGGCTCGGTGCAAACTGGTTGCGGAAATTCGCTATAAATGATGCCGCAGGTAACATTACCTTCGATGCGGGCATTGCGCAGGGTTTGCCGTGGCTCGAGGCAGACCACGACGCGCATGGAATCGGTCGCAACGATGCACACAGTCAGTTCACGAAGCTCGATGCTACAGCCTCTTACACGGTTCCCCTGCCAAAGCTCGGGCGGGTTATGCTCGCCTATCGCGGAACGCTGAGTGGCCAATTCACTAATGTTGCGCTGTATGGGTCCGAGCAGTTGTACCTCGGCGGGATGGATACCGTCCGCGGCTTTCGTTCCGGTGAGATTGCCGGCGACAGAGGACTGTACTCGCGCAATGAGATCGCGTGGCTGAACTTCCCGGCGTGGCACGACGGACGCATAGAGCCCTATGTATTCTGCGATGCCGGCAAGGCCAGTCTCGTCGCGGTGCCGGGTTTTCCGACGCTCGCTGGAACGGGGGCGGGACTGCGGGCGCAATGGTTGTGGCACCGACAGATGCTGTCGGCGGAAGCGCTCGTTGGCCGCGCCCTGACTCAACCCGCCGCATTAGGGCCGAGGGCTACCCTTGTGCTTGCAACGGTTAACTGGAATTACTAGTCGTGAAAACTTCCCTTGTCCTGTCGTGCATTGCTGTGACTGCCGTTGTTTGCGGTGCCGCTGCTGACGTTCTTGCCCAGACTGCCGCCACCGAATTGCTGATGGGAGTTGTAGCCACTGTCAACGGTGTGCCAATCGTTCAGAACCAACTGGACGCAGCGGTGCTGGCATCGCATCAACCGGACACGCTGCGCTTGCGCGAGCTCGCCAAGCAGCAGTTGATTGCCCAAGAGCTCTTCAGACAGAACGCGGAGAAGCAGCACTATGACGCGAGACCAGAGGTGCAGGAGGCGATTGCTGCTGCCAAGGTGAATGCGGAGACCCAGATTTATTTGAAAGACAACGTCCGTCCCGAGCCGGTGACCGATGCCCAGATTCACGCCCGCTACGACGAAATCGTCGCATCGCTCGGTAAGGAGGAGTACAAATCACGAGTGATCGCTGTCGCTGACGATGCGACGGCCGCGACAGTCATCGCCCAGCTGAAAAAGGGCGTTTCATTTGATGCTGTGGCGCGCCAGTACAGCGTAGCGCCCACCAGGTCAGCAGGAGGCGAACTGCCGTGGGTAAGCTTTAAGGCGCCACTTACGGAAGGTCGAACGCAAGGACTGCCTCTTGGGGTTGCGCAGGCAATTATGCAGTTGCCGGTTGGTGGAATTACCCCTGTACCGATTGTGGCGGCAGACGCACGCCTGATTGTGAAGTTGGAGGCAAAGCGCCCCACCAGCGTGCCGACGTTCGGCCAGGCGAAGGACACGATCCGCGCACAATTGCAGACGCTCGCGTTAGAAAGGGCTGCGGCCGCATTTGTCGCCGATCAACTCCAGGCGGCGACGATACGACAACGATAATTGGCATCTTGAACCGGTGGATTGATGATTGACGAAGGACAATGAGGCAGAAATGGTGGTCTGGGATTGAAAAGAACTAGAGTCAGTGACCCAGCCTGCAAGACAGGAGAGACGTCTTGACAACAACCGAAGAAGCGCCGGTGCTCTACGGAGCCGCATGGAGCGTGTATGTGCGAATCGCCCGACTTGCACTCGAAGAAAAGCACATCACGTATGACCTGGTAGAGGTCGACGTTTTCACAGAAACCGGCGTTCCGCCGGAGCATCTCAATCGTCACCCGTTCGGTCGCATCCCGGCTTTTGAACATGGCAATTTCCATCTTTACGAAACGGGAGCGATCGTTCGGTATATCGACGACGCTTTCCCGGGATGCAAACTGCAGCCGATAGAGCCGAAAGCTCGCGCCAAGGTAAACCAGATCGTCGGCATAATGGACGCCTATGCATACCGAACGCTCGTTTGGGACATCTATGTCGAGCGCGTCGTTTCGGCTCGCGAAGGTCGGTTAGCAAACGAGCAGAAAATCGCCGCGGCGATCCCTCGTGCCGCCGTGTGCTTGTCCGAGCTGACTCGGCTGTCGGACGACCGCGGATTTCTAATCGGCGATAGCGTGACATTGGCCGATCTGTACGCCGCGCCTATCTTCGCGTGCTTCATGCAAGCGGACGAATCTACGTTATTGATGAATGGGCACAAAAAATTGACCGACTGGTGGCAGCGATTCGCCGCCCGGGGCAGCATGTGCCGGACAGGGGCGTGAGGCGTGTAGCGGCTCAGATCGGCCGTTCGACAACTCTCCGGATCGTCGACAATTCGACGTGGTCCATATGCCTATCGAGCTGATCAAACTCACCTAGCTTGTCTCCCCGCATTGGAGGTTGGTATGCCTGTACCCTACAGCGGCAATTGCCTCTGCGGGCAAATCAAATTTGAGCTCAGGCAAGAGCCGCTCACTTTTTACGTTCGCCATTGCACTGTATGTCAGCGCAGGACAGGCGGCGCCGCGCTACCCGTGATGTGGGTCCGTCGAGCGGATATGCATGTCCTGGAAGGCGAGCCAACGCTGCTGACATTTGACTTTGGTCACGGGCAGCGGCGCAGCAAGGCATGTCCGCGCTGTGACACCCGGCTTTGGGCAGAACCACACGATCAACCCGACTTGTCCATACTCAGGCCGGGGACATTGCAGAACCAAAGCGAATTTGTCCCGATAGCGCATATATTTACCCGCAGCAAGCAGCCATGGTTTTTGATTCCCGAGGGAGTTCCGACCTTCGAAGGTCCGGTGAGCGATAAAGCGGAACTGCTTCGGTTATGGCGAGAAAGGAATACAGGCGAACGCACTGAACGCCCTACTGATGCGGTGCGCCCGTGACTCGATCGCACACGTGAAAGGTCCGTGCCCCTCCACCCATCGCATCGGGCGCAGTTCGGCCGGCGTCGTGTGAAAGCGCAAAAGTACTCGGTTTTGGGGTGTCGCTTCTCCCTTCCCGAGTCGTCACCAGGCCGATACGCGGCGATCTGAAGGGTCGACTTTTGAGAAGGCTTCGTAAGCGGCGCGTTTTCACACGGCCTCGGCCAACAGCGGCCAGTCGACACCAGTTCCCAGATCGCCGACAATCACCCAGGCTGTTCAACTCGTTGGCTTTGCGCTGGCGGCTGGACGACAATGTCTCTGAGCGCGACTTGGCACGTATAGAGCGCGAGCTATTCGTGGGCTTTTACGCGATCCGCAAATGCCTCGTCCCGCCCGCGTTAATTGACTATCAAACAGACGCCGGATTATACCGTCTTCAAACGAACGGGGATGAACTCGATTTTGCGGAAGGCCAATGCGGGAGCGGGTTTGACGGATGTCTGCGGATTTCGCCGACTGCTAATCAAACGGACCCTCTCTCCGCCAGGACACCACAAGCCCTTGACTCCACAAGGGCTTTTCTGTTTGGTTCACGCAAAAGCGTTCCAGAACAGTGTCCCACGGCTTCTTCCCGTTACGGACCACACCGCAAACTCCCGGCCGTCACTCCTCGCCGCCAACGGGTGCAAAATCGCCGCCAACCTTCATCCCCGACAGGCTGCGACGCAGTACCTCCACGTTTCGTGCTCCATTCCGAACACTGAACTCGCGCTGCGCCTCGCGCCACAGCGGCGCCGCTCGCTCGAAAAGCCTGGTTCCTTCCGGCGTGAGCTCCACAATGCGAATGCGACCGTCCTCCGGCGACGGCCGCACCGCGACCAGACCGTCGCGCTCGAGAACCCCGATCATTTTCCCCATCGCCGTGCGCTCGATGTCGAGGCGCTCGGACAGCACATTGACCGATGCGCTTTCCCGCTCGTTCAACGTGGCGAGGATGAGGAACTGCGTGATGCGAAGGCCGGAAGGCTGGAGATAGCTGTCATAAAGACGCGAGATCTGACGGGCGGCCTTCCTCACCGTGAAGCAGTTGCATTGGTCCACACCGATGGGTTGGTCTTTCGCCCGCATTTCCTTCTCCTTAAGATCGGCACATTGCCGGGTTCACGCCCACGTCACGCAAAAGCGCCGCGGTACTTCTCGATGAAAGCCGGGACCGCCAGCGCGGGTGTACCGGTGATCCTCTCGACGACGTCGTTGGTACCCTGGAAAACACCCTCGCGATAGTGCTGCGCGACTTCCACGAGGTGCTGCACCAGAAACGGAGGGAACATGTACACCTGTTCCATCTTCTGCTTGAACGCCTCGATCGAAGTGGGAGCATAGTCGATCTTGACGCCGAGCACCTCGCTGACCAGCGCGGCGATCTCCGTGTGGTTCAGTTCCACCGGACCGTGCAGCGTGTAGGTCTGGCCGCCGTGGCCAGCGGGATTCGCCAGAAGGTGAGCAATGACTCTCCCTTGGTCGTCCGCGCTGATCGGTGCGTGGCGGCCGTTCTCGAACGGGAACGTGATCTTCTTCGTGGCCCAGATTTCCTTTGCGAAGTGCGGGTAGACGAGCCAGTCCGCAAAAAAGGTGGGGCGCAAATGTGTCGTCGGCACTCCTGACCAATCGAAAACCCGCTCGGATACCCAATGATCCTGCGCCGCATGACTCGTCGATTCACGCCGCGCTGAGATCTGCGACATGTTGACGATCGCACCGACGCCAGCTTCCTTCGCGGCCTGCGCGAAATAGGCCGCCGCGCTCAGAATGCCCGGCGCGATCGGGTACAGGAAGTAGGCGGAGCTGACGCCTTCCAGCGCGGCACGGATCGCGTCGATGTCCGTGAAATCGCCGACCGCAATTTCGACCCCGCGTGCGCGCAGCGCGGCCGCACGGTCGTCGTCCGCTCGCACGTAGGCGCGCACGCGCTTGCCCATTTGCAACAGTTCGTCGATGGCGGCGCCCCCGGTGCGGCCCGTCGCACCGCTTACAAGAATGGATGATTCGTTCATGGCTTAAGTCCCTCATAGATTAAGAGCATATGCTCCTGTCGATGACTATAGGAGCATATGCACCTATGTGCAAGTGTTTTTTTGCATAGGGCGTGTTGGCAGAAATCGAGGTGCCTCCGGCATTGCTGCCAGAGGCGGGCGGTCCTATCGTGCCGACTCATCGACGAGTCGCCGCGATCCGCTCAAGCAGGTCGCGCACCGCACCGGTTCCGGAGCCGACGAACGAATGCGCCAAGCTTTCGCGAAGGCGCTCGGCGTGCCCGGCAAGACTGCCACCGCCGTTTTGGCCGGTCGGCCCGACTGAAGGAAGTATCGGTCTCCTGACGAGGCGTTGCGCCGACTGCTGCGTCCCCAAAAACCACTGCGCAAATCTACTTCTTAGCTTATTCCCGGCGCTTCACTTAACGACGCACAAATCGTCAGTTCAGCTTTTGGCGCCGCACTGCTTGAATAGGACCTCAGCCATCTTCGGAGAGAGTCCATGTCAGAAGTCCAGTCCGCGCGTCGTGAGGCGTCCGTCAGCGCCGAAAATGTAGCTAAAGCGTCGTTGAACATTCGCCGGGTGGCGGGCCGCATCGGCGCGCAGATCGAGGGCGTCAGGCTCTCGCCGGAACTCGATCAGGCGACCTTCGAGGCGATCGAGGCGGCGCTCCATACCCACAAGGTGCTGTTCTTTCGCGGCCAGCAGCATCTCGACGACGCGAGCCAGGAAGGCTTCGCGCGGCGTTTCGGCGATACGGTCGCGCATCCGACCGTTCCGTCTCACGCCGGCGGCTCCCGTCTGCTCGACCTCGACTCGGCGCACGGGGCGCGCGCCAACTCATGGCACACCGACGTCACGTTCGTCGACGCCTATCCGAAAGTCTCCGTCCTGCGTGCGATCACCATTCCGCCGGTCGGCGGCGACACCGTCTGGGCCAACACGGCCGCCGCATACGAGCGCTTGCCCGAGCCGCTGCGCGCGTTCGCCGACCATGCCCGCGCGATTCACACCAACGCTTACGACTACGCCTCGGCGCACGCGGATGCAGACGATACGCAGTTGAAGCGCTATCGCGAGCTCTTCATCTCCAAGGTGTACGAGACCGAGCATCCGGTCGTGCGCGTGCACCCGGTGACCGGTGAACGCACTCTCGTGCTCGGCCATTTCGTGCAGCGTTTCATCGGGCTGTCGACTCAGGAATCCACCGCTTTGCTGCAGGTCCTGCATGAGCACATCACGCGTCTCGAGAACACCGTGCGCTGGCAATGGGCGGAAGGCGACGTCGCGATCTGGGACAACCGCGCGACGCAACACTACGCGATCAACGATTACGGCGACTCACGCCGCGTCGTGCGCCGCGCGACAGTGCAAGGCGACGTGCCGGTCGGTATCGACGGCAGGCGTAGCGTGGCGCTCAAAACCCCCTTTTAACCGCGAGCGCCGCAGCCGCGGCTCCGTAACTACTTCGATCCTCTTTCGATGACTCTCTCGCGTTTAATCAACAGCGTGGTAATCGCCTGCGCCTGCGGCCTCGCCGCCGGTGCCGCATGCGCCGACAAACCCGCGACGATCCGTATCGGCATCGCGCAGCAAGGCAGCGGCGATCCGCCGACGTTCGGCGGATCGGCGGCCGCCACAGTGCAGCAGCAACAGCTGCTCGAAAAGGAATTCGCCGCCGACGGCATCAAGGTGGAGTGGCTGTTCTTCAAGGGCGCGGGGCCGGCGGTCAACGAGGCGATCGCCGACCGTTCCGTCGACTTCGCGTTTCAGGGTGATCTGCCGTCCGTTCTCGGCCGCGCAAACGGCCTTAAAACGCGCATCCTGCTGGAATCCGGCGTGCGTGTCGGTGTGAAGATCGGCGTGCCGCCCGACTCGGACGTTCGTACGATCAAGGACCTGAAAGGCAAACGCGTCGGGCTCTTTCGCGGCACGAATCTGCAGACGGTCGCGGACAACGCGCTCGCGAAGAACGGTCTCGACGAACGTGAGTTGCGCGTCATCAACCTCGATACGGCGAGCGCGCTCGCCGCGCTGGCATCGAAAGGGATCGACGCGAGCTTCAACGACTACCACCTGTACAAGCTGCGCGACCAGGGCCTCGCGCGGATCATCTACGAATCGCAGGACGACGGCCCGCAGTTCACGCGTCAGGCGCACCTGCTCGTCACCGACGATTTCGAGCGCGCGCATCCGGACATCGTGCAGCGTGTAGTGACCACGTTCGTGAAGGGCGCGCAATGGTCTTCGGATGAAGCAAACCGGCAGGCGCTCTTCAAAGCGTGGGCGCGCAGCGGCGTCAGCGAATCGTCGTGGAACGCGGAGTTTCCGCCCGGCACGCTGAAGTCGCGAAATTCGCCGCTGATCGATCCGTTCATCGTCGCACGCTACAAGGCAGTCGCGCAGGACGCGCTGAAACTCAAACTGATCCGTCAGCCGGTGCAGGTCGACGGCTGGTTCGAGACGCGCTATCTGGACAACGCGCTGCGCACGCTGAAACTCGAACGCGAATGGACACAGTACGACGCGGCCGGCAAGCCGCTCGGCTAACCGGAGAGCGCCGATGAGCAACACCATCACCCTCGATCTCGATGCCGCCCTCGGCCACACGTCGACGCCAGCGCGGCGCTGGCGCGCGCTCGGCTGGGCGCTCGCGCCATGGGCGCTGCCCGCCGTACTGTTCGCGCTATGGTGGGTCGGCTGCGAGCGCGGCTGGATCGCGCCGCAGATCTTGCCGCCGCCCGTGCGCGTGTACGCGACCTTCGTCGATCTCGTGCAGAGCGGCGATCTCTTGCACAACACGCTCGTCAGCCTGCAACGCGTGTTCTGCGGCTTCGTTGCGGGCACGCTGGGCGGATTCCTGCTCGGCTCGGCGCTCGGCCTTTCGCGCAGCTTCGAGGCTTACGTGTTGCCCGCTTTCAACGCGCTCGTGCAGATTCCGGTGCTCGGCTGGCTGCCGTTTCTGCTGCTGCTCGTGGGTGTCGGCGAGCCGTTGAAGTACATCCTGATCGCGCACGCCGCGCTCGTGCCGGTCACGCTCAGCACGCTGCAGGGCTTTCGCGGCGCCCCCGTTACGCTCGACGAGGCGGCGCGCGTGTTCGGCTACACGCGCTGGCAACGCATCGTGCATGTGGTACTGCCGTCCGCGGTGCCGACGCTCGCAACCGGCGTGCGGCTCGCGTTCACCAAGGCGTGGCTCGCACTCGTGGTGGTCGAACTGGTGGCGTCGTCGGAAGGGCTCGGCTATCTGATCGTGTACGGGCGTCAGCTATTCCAGCTCGATCTCGTGATGGCGGCCGTCGTCGTGGTCGGCGCGATCGGGTTCGCGATCAACCGTGCGCTCGACGCGCTCGAAAGGCGGCTGCGCCGCGGCATGCCGTCGGCATTCCGCTAACAGAACGGAGGTTCGTCGGTCATGATCAGCTTCAGCGACGGGTTCAAAGCTCGCAACGCGCCGCCGCACTGCGATTGCGAGGTCGATCGCGCTGTCCCGCGAAAACGGAGTCTGCCCGACTTGCGCGGCCTCGTGCTGCCGGCGGCGGCTCTCGCGATCTGGTGGGCTGTCAGCGCATTGCATGCAGGCAAGGGTGGCCTGCTCGTCACGCCCGCGCAGGTCTGGCAAACGACGTGGCAGCAGGTGACGAGCGGCGCGCTCGCCAAGGCGCTCGGCGCATCGCTTGCGCGCGAGGCGAGCGGCTTCGCAATAGGCACGGTGCTCGGACTTGCACTCGGCGTCGCGCTCGGTTTGTCGCGCATCGCGGCCCGCGTGATTGGTCCGAGCTTCGACACGTTCAAGCAGATTTCGCTATTCGCGTGGATCCCGCTGATTTCCGTGTGGTTCGGTCTCGGCGATGCGGCGAAGGTCGTGTTTCTCTCGCTCGCCGCCTTGCTGCCGGTCGCCGCGCATACCTGCGACGGCATTCATGCCGTGCCGCGCGCCTACGTCGAAGCCGCGCGCGTCTTTCGCTACACGCAACGGCAACTGGTTTGGCACGTCATCCTGCCGGCCGCTCTGCCGTCGATTTTCACGGGCCTTTATCTCGCGCTGATCTATTCGTGGCTCGCGACGCTCGGCGCGGAATATCTGCTCGTCGCGGGAAGCGGCATTGGCAACACGCTGATCGACGGCAGCGAGAACTTCCGTATGGATCTGGTGCTGTTCGGCATCGTGGTAGTCGGCGTGGTGGGCTCGTTGCTGAGTGCGCTGGCGCGTGCGGCCGAGCGCGCCGTGCTCAAACGCCGCGGTGCCGCCTTGATTAAGGAGAACGTCTGATGACAGCGGTTGTATCCGAAGACGTGGAGATCGACCACGTCAGCAAGCATTACGCGGCGCTGCCGGTGCTCGACGATATTTCGCTGCGCATACGCGCGGGCGAGTTCGTCAGCGTGCTGGGTGCGAGCGGCTGCGGCAAGTCGACACTGCTGCGGCTGATCGCGGGGCTCGACACCGACTATACCGGCGAGATTCGCGTCGCCGGCGATCGCGTGCGCGATACGTCGCTGCAACGCGGCATCGTGTTTCAGGATCATCGGCTGTTTCCGTGGCTCACGGCAGCGCAGAACGTGCTCGCAGCACTGCGCAACGCGCCGTTGTCGCTCTACGAAAAGCGCCAGGCGGTGGCGGAGCACATCGCGCTAGTCGGACTCGAAGGCTTTGAGAACGCGTATCCGCATCAGCTGTCGGGCGGCATGGCGCAGCGTGTCGCAATCGCGCGCGGGCTCGTCAACCGGCCGCGTGTGTTGCTCCTCGACGAGCCGTTCGGCGCACTGGATGCGTTGACGCGCGCGCGCCTGCAGAACGAGCTGCAACGCATCTGGGAACACGAGCGGATCACGATGGTGCTCGTCACGCACGATGTGGACGAAGCGCTTTATCTCGGCGACCGGGTGGTTACCATGGCGCCGCGGCCCGGCCGCATCAAGCGCATTGCCGAGGTGAATCTGCCGCGGCCGCGCGATCGCGCCGATCCGCGCTACGTCGCCTTGCGCGATCAGCTCCTTGCTGGTTTCGGCCAGCCGCACACTACGCAGCCCTAAATATAATGAGCCAACGTCAGATCAAGCTCGGCGCGTTCCTCATGGAGACGGGCCACCACATCGCCGCTTGGCGTCATCCGCATGCGCATGCCGCCGCGGGCCTCGACTTCGCGCACTACGCGGAACTCGCGCAGATCGCCGAGCGCGCGAAGTTCGACACGATCTTTTTCGCCGACAGCGTCGGCGTGCGCGACACGGACCTCGCCTCGCTGTCGCGCACCGCGCGCGCGGATCACTTCGAACCGCTCACGCTGTTATCCGCACTGTCCGCCGTGACCCGGCACATCGGTTTGACCGCGACGGTATCGACGAGCTTCAATGAGCCGTACAACGTCGCGCGCAAATTCGCGTCGCTCGATCATCTGAGCGGCGGGCGCGCGGGCTGGAATCTCGTCACGTCGAGCAGCGAAACGGAAGCGCACAATTTCAGCCTGGATCGCCATTTCGACCACGCGCTGCGCTACGAGCGCGCGCGCGAGTTCTACGACATCGTCACAGGCCTGTGGGACAGTTGGGAAGACGACGCGTTCGTGCGCGACAAGGAGAGCGGCCTCTACTTCGATCCGGCGAAGCTTCACACGCTGAATCATCGCGGCAAGCACTTCAAGGTGAAAGGGCCGCTGAACGTCGCGCGTGCGCCGCAAGGCTGGCCGGTGGTGGTGCAGGCGGGCGCGTCGGAAGCCGGGCGCGAACTGGCCGCGCAAACCGCCGAGGTCATCTTCGTCGCGCATCAGACGCTCGAGGAGGCGCAATCGTTCTATCGCGATGTGAAGGGACGGCTCGCGCGATATGGCCGTCACCCGGACGATCTGAAGATCATGCCGGGCATCTTTCCGGTGATCGGCCGCACGCAGGAGGAGGCGGACGAAAAGTTCGAAGCGTTGCAGGCGCTGATTCATCCGGTTGTCGGCGTGTCGCTGTTGTCGAAGATGGCAGGCGGAGTCGATCTCTCGTCCTATCCGGTCGATGGCCCGGTGCCGGACTTGCCGGAGACCAACGGCGGCAAGAGCCGCCAGCGTCTGCTGCTCGACCTTGCCCGCCGCGAAAATCTGACGATTCGCGATCTGTACCTGCGCATCGCGGGCGCGCGCGGGCATCAGCAGGTCGTCGGCACGCCGCAGAGCATCGCCGATCAGTTGCAGCAGTGGTTCGAGGAAGGCGCGGCCGACGGCTTCAACATCATGTCGCCATGGCTGCCGGGCGGGCTCGTCGAATTCGCCGCGCACGTGGTGCCGGAACTGCAACGCCGCGGCCTGTTCCGCACCGAATACGAAGGGACGACGCTGCGCCAGAATCTGGGTTTGCGGCGGCCTCCCAATCGTCACGCGATCGAGCGGTCAGCCAACGCGCATGCACTTGCCGATGCCGGCTGATGAGCGGATGGCGCCCGATCGTCGCCGCCGACCGGGGCCGACGCCGCCCATCCGCATGCTTCACCCGAGCGAACTGCCGCCGCACACCATGATCTGCTGACCGGTGATCGCGCCGGCGTCGTCACCGAGCAGGAAGGCGACCAGCGAGGCGACTTCCTCCGTCTTCACATACCGGCCGATGGGCGGCATGACGGGCGCGCTGGAACTGCGCTGCGGATCGCGCAACATCGGCGTTTCGGTGGCGGCCGGCGAGACCACGTTCACCGTGATGCCGCGCGGCGCCAGTTCAATGGCCCACGAGCGCGCCATCGCCACCATCGCGGCTTTCGCTGCCGCGTACTGGCTGCGTCCTGCCGCGCCCGCCGACACGCGGCTGCCGATCAGGACGATGCGCCCGCCGGTGGGCAGGGACGGCACGAGCGCATCGGCGAGCGCCGCTGCCGCCGCGACGTGGAGCCGCCACATGGCCTCGCCGCTCGCCAGGTCGAGTTCGCCCACGCGCGCCGTCTTCATGAAACCGGCCGCGTGAACGAGACCGTCGACCGGTCCGAGCTCGCGGGCGAGCAGCGCAATTGCGTCGACATCCGCGAGATCCGCCGGGACATGGCGAAAGCGCGCGTCCGTGAAATTCGGCGCGCTGCGGCTCAGTCCGATCACCTCATCACCGTCTTTCAGCAGCCGGTCCGCCACGGCGCGCCCAATGCCCGAGCTCGCGCCCGTCACCACGATTCGTTTTGCCATATCCGTTTTGCCTGCCGCGTCCGTCAAGCGGCTCTTCAGTTGCGGGTCTCGCCAGGTAGCGGTACCGATTCGACCGTGACACCGTTGAGATTCTGAAACACCTGCCATGGCGCGTCGGCTGAGTTCGCGTTGGTAATGAGCGTCCACGGCTTTTCGATCGGCGCCCAGTGCTGCTGACTGTCGCGCTCCAGCTTGTCCGAGGTCGCCAGCACATACACGGCCGCCGCCTGCCGCATCACGCATTCCTTCAGATACGCCTGATCCGCCGTCGCTTCGCACAGTCCGCGGCCTGCCACCACGCCGTCCGCGCCGAGAAACGCCTTGTCGACGGTCAGGCGCGTGAGCGCGAGCAGGGCAATCGCGCCGAGCGTGCTCATGCTCGACTCGCGCACGTCGCCGCCGATCAGCGTCAGATGCACCTTGCTCGCGGCGAGTATCTGCACGGCCAGCAGATTGTTCGTGACCACCTGAATGTCCTCGCGATTCGCGAGCGCACGCGCGAGCGCGGCAGTGGTCGTGCCGCTGTCCAGAAAGATGGTGTCGCCCGGCGCGACATGCGCGGCGGCCGCGAGGCCGATCGCGTCCTTCTCTGCCTGGAAGCTGTGGCTGCGCTGCTCGAGCGGTTCCTCGGGCGCGTGAGTGCTGACGGACGCCGCGCCGCCGTAGGTGCGCAGAATCAGCCGCTCGTCGGCGAGCGCGCGCAGATCGCGGCGCACAGTGGCCTCGGACATGCCGAAGTGTTCGCAGAGTTCGGCGACTTCCGTCATTCCTGACAGAACGGCCTTGAGCATGGCCTCCCGGCGGCGGGCTACTTTCATGTGGTGATCGGTATCGGGTTCAAGACGCCGCCTGCAGGCACGGCGGGCGGCGGCGCGGACGGTCCGGCGCGAAGGTAGTTTATCCATTTCCCGATTGCGTTGTCGCGGCTATGCGCCGACGCGTGCCCGCTGCACGCTTACGCCGCCTGACGCTCCCCGGCCGATGCCCAGTCTTCGCTGACGCTCACGTATTTGATGCGCTGGCGGAAGTACGTGTAGGCGATATGCAGGCGTCCGTCCGCGGATTGCACAATGGACGGATACGAAAACTCGCGATTCAGCTTGTCCGTGGAGTTATTCGTCATGCAATAGCCGTCGCCGGTTTCCAGGTTGCGCATGACCGGCCACGTGCGGCCGCCGTCCATGGAAACGGCGAGTGTCATCGGCGCACGCGGCGCGCCCCAGAATGCCGTGCCGCGCGCCGACGCGGCTTGCGTGGCGAGCGTACCGCTGTCTTCCGCATCTTCGATGTCGTCGTAGAGCGAGGCGCGGCGGCCTGTGCTCTGCGCGGCGCTGCTGTTGTTGAAGACAAGCGCAAGGTGACCGTTGGCCAGCGTCACGAACTGGATCGACGAATTGTTGTTCGGCAGCGCGAGCGGTTCGGGCTCGCTCCATGTGATGCCGTCGGCGGAACGGCTCATGTGAATGTGATCGGCCCAGCGGCTGCGAAAGAGCGCGACGAGCGAGCCGTCGCGAAGCGGCTGGATGTTCATATGCACGCAGCCGACGCTGCCCGGCACATCGTGCGCTGTCCATGTCGCGCCGTTGTCGGTGGAGCGCATGACGGCGCTGACGTCGTCGTTGCCCGACCAGCGCTCGCCGGGCGCGACCCGGCACAGGAACACGGGGCACAGCCACGCGCCGTCGCGCGCGACGACAATGGGTTGCCGCACGAACGTGCCCGGCAAGTCGAACAGCGTGTCGATCGGCCCCCACGTATGGCCGTTGTCGCCGGATACGCGGCGCCGCACGATCGACGTGTTCTGATGCCCCGACAACTGCGCCGTGTAAATCAGCCATAGCTTGCCGTCCGGCGCGGCGAAGAGGACCGGGTTCTGCTCCGAGCGCGTCGGGTCGTCGGAAAGGCGCACGGGCTCGCTCCACGTCGAACTGCCTTGCGCGAGCCGCGACAGATAGATCGAGATGTCGGGCACGCCTTCCTGCGTGCCGCCGAACCATGCGCAAAGCAGGTCGCCGTTGGCAAGCGCAAGCAGGTTCGCCGCATGATTCTGCACCGTGGCGGCGGGCAGATAGGCGTCGATGCGCGCGGCGTCGCCGCGAGCCTCGTGCAGTTGGCCCGGCATGGTCGTCGCTTCGTCGGGCATGAGGGAATGGCTGGTCATGATGAAATCCTGATACGTTCAATCGTGGTAACGGGACAGCATGCGGCTCACGAGTCCGTATGCGCGACGCGGCGTTCGATCCGCGAGCCGTTGCCGCTTGCCGGATGAAACAGCAGCTTGTCGATGACCATCACGACGGCGGGCGTGAGCAGCGCGATATACATGTTGTCGATACCGAGCGGATTGCCGAGCAGATACCAGGCCGTCGTGGCGAGCGTGGCCAGCACGAGCGCCCAGATCGCGCCGCGGTTGCTGTTGAAGAAGGGCAGGTAAATGCCCATCAGCGCCACCACCGTCACGGTCAGACGCAGCGCGCGGGTGAAGAAGGAGAGCGCCAGAATCTGCGGCACGAACAGCACGAAGATGAGCGGCAAAAAGCCAACCACGAAAGAGATCATGCGCGTCGCGCGCAGCTCGCGCTCCGGCGACGGACGATAGCGCGGCACATAGAAGTCCTTAACGATCAGCGAAGCGATGGCGAGCGCAACCGTGCTCACGCTCACGAAGATCGACGCGACGAGCGACACGGTCACCACGCCGGACAGGAGCGGATGCATGTGCTGAAGGAAAATCGGCAGCGCGTAGAGGCTCTTGATGTTGGGAAACAGAAACTTCGCCGCCACGCCGAGAAAGCCCAGCGCGATCGCGATCGGCACGCACAGCGCGCCGGCAATCAGCGTGGCGTTGCGCGCCTCGTTGGCCGACTTCGCGCCCGAAATCGCCTGAATGATGAACTGCGTCGAGAAGATCGCGCCCGCCGTGCCGATGATCCACGCGCCGATCGTTCCGCCGCCGAGCGCGCCTTTCCACGTGAAGTATTGCGCGGGCATCTGCTGCATCATCGGCGCAATGCCGCCTGTCATGGAGAGCGCGACCCACACCAGAATGCCGATGCCGAGCAGTTTGACGGCGCTATGCAGGATCGTCACATACGCGACACTCTTCAAGCCGCCCCACGCGAAGTAGATCGTGCTGACGATCGCGGTGATGAACGCAGCCGTCGGCAGATTCACGCGCATGACCGTCGAAATCGCCGCGGCGCCGCTCACGTAGTTGCCGACGTTGACGATAAAGAGCGCATAAATCATGATCGCCGAGACGACGAGCTTCGCGCCCTTGCCGTACTTCTGCGCGATGAAGCCCGAGATGGTGAACTCGCCCGAGCGATACAGCCGGCGCGCCATGAAAAGACCGAAAAACACGAAGCCGATCGAGGCCGAGATGACCGACCACGAAGCGGCAATCCCCACATTGAAGGCTTCCTGCGAGGTGCCGATGGTCGACTTCGCGCCGATGTACTCCGACATCAACAGGATCGCGATGACGACGGCGGGCGTTGAGCGCCCCGCCACCATGAACTGTTCGGTGGTCTTGCTGCGCAGCCGGATGCTGATCCATGCCGTGACCACGATATACACGACGACCATCGCAATGATGATGGCGGTGTCCCACACGGTAAAGTGATTCATCAATGTCTCCGATTTGTTGTGTGCGGCGCGCGGCCGGACAGGGCGTCGGGCGTCAGGCCGTCAGGCTGTCTGCACGGCGCGGCGCGTGGCCAGGTCTTCTGCCTGTTTCAACGCTTCAAGCATGCTGCGTTCGTCCGCGATGCCCTTGCCTGCAATGTCGAAGGCGGTGCCGTGATCGACCGAGGTGCGGATCACCGGCAGGCCCACCGTGACGTTCACGCCGGCTTCGAGGCCCATCACCTTGACGGGACCGTGGCCCTGATCGTGATACATGGCGACGACCACGTCGAAGTCGCCGCGTCCCGCGCGAAAGAACAGCGTGTCGGCGGGCAGCGGTCCTTCGACGTCCCAGCCGCGCTCGCGCAGCACGGCGACGGCGGGTACGATCTTCTCTTCCTCTTCGCCGTAGCCGAACAGGCCGTTTTCTCCTGCGTGCGGATTGATGCCGCACACGCCGATGCGCGGCTCGTCGATGCCCGCGCGCACCAGGGTTTCGTGCGCGCGTTCGATCGTGCGCTGCACGAGTCCCGGTTCGATGCGGCGAATCGCGTCAAGCAGGCCGATGTGCGTGGTGACGTGAATCACGCGCAGCTTCGGCGCGACGAGCATCATCGACACTTCGGGAATGCCCGTCAGATGCGCGAGCATTTCCGTGTGACCCGGGAAGATATGTCCGCCCGCGTGCAGCGCTTCCTTGTTCAGCGGCGCGGTGCAGATGGCGTCGAGCTCGCCGGCTGACGTGAGCTCGACCGTGCGCGCGATGTACTGGTACGCAGCGTCGCCGGCGACAGCCGAGAGCTTGCCGTAGGGCAGATCCGCCGGAATCAGTCCGAGGTCGATGCAGTCGACTTCCCCGTACTGGAAGCGCGCCTCGGCGGGCGACGCGATCGGCCGCACGCTCAGCGTGACGCCGGTGCGCTGGCCTGCGTCGACGAGGCGCTTCGAGTCGCCGATCACGAGCGGACGGCAGCCGTCGTACACGGACGCGTGCGCGAGGCTCTTCATGATGATTTCCGGGCCCACGCCGGCGGCATCGCCCATCGTGATGCCGATTACGGGACGGTAAGTCATAGCTTCCTCTTCGCTGGATTGACGCGGTGCTTGCGCGACCGCTTGCTGCATGGCGGCGAGCCGTTGCCATGCGCGATACAGGGTGTCGGGCTGACCGAAGCCGCCCGCCTTGGTGACAACGGGTAATGTGCGGCCCGCATGCGCGGCGGCAAGCAGGGGCACACCGGTTTCGATTTCTTCGATCACGCGCAACGCGTTCACCTTCATGGCCGACAGCAAGGCACGCGCTGTCTCGCCGCCGGTCGCGATCAGCGCGGCCGCATGAGCGGCGGCCGGCGCGAGGCGTTCGGCGAGCTGCTGTGCGATGTGCGCGCCGTCATCGACAGCCGCGCGTTGCGACTGGCTCACGGCGACGATCACGTGACGGCCGCGCATCAGCGAGTGCGTGACACGCGTGGTCAGCATGAGTGCGGCCGGGCTTACAGGATCGAGCAGGTCGGCGGCGTCGACGTCGAAGAGATCGAGCGAATCGCCGGCCTGGCCGCGCAACAGCGCCACCTGCCGATGCGAAACGCTCGACATGCTGCCGACCACGGTCATCACGCCACGCGGATGAGCCGTGCCGCCGGAGCGCGCAAACGCGCGCGTCGGCGGCGTGGGTCGGTGCGTCGATCCGTCTGTCGTTTCCTGTTCTGACTGGCGAGCCGCGAGCACCTCGATCAGCGGCGCGGCGAGCCCTGCCGAGCCGACCCAGAACACGCCGTCGAGCGTCGCGGACGCTGCGGCGATGCAGGCGAGGTCGGCATCCGTTTCGCTGTCGCACACCACGGCTTGCCATTGCGCGACGAGGCAGGCAGAAAGACGCGCCTGCAGCGATGCCGCGCCTTCGCGCACTGCGGCGAGATCGATGGTCGCGACCCGCAGACCAGCCGCGCCGAGCATCGCCTGAAGATCGGCCGTGCCCGCGATGCCTTCGTTGCGCCATGCCTCGGACTCCTCCACTGGCGTGCCGAACACGAATTGCCGCGCGCCGCGCGTCGTGCGTCCGGCTCGCGGAAAAGCGGGCGCCACCACGGCCATGCCCGCGACGCTCGAGAGCGCTGCCACTTCGGCGGCCACGTTGCCGCGCAGTGTCGAGTCGATCTTCTTGTAGATGCGCCGGCCCGGCGAATGCGCATGCCATGCTTCCTGATTGGCGCGCGCGGCCTCGGCGGGCAGCTGGCGGCGCGTGTCCGTGTCGATGGCGAGCACGTCGATCTGCGCGGCATCCATGGCGGGCGCCGGTCCGAAACTCACGACGCTCGTCAGGCCATGACGCGCGCAGGTCACGGCGCAGTCGGCCGTGCCCGACAGATCGTCGCCGATGATGAGAAGCCGCGCGCTTCCCGTGTCAGGCGAGCTCATGGCAGCAGGCGGCGATAGATCGCCTTGATGTCGTCGAGATTCAGCGGCTTCGGGTTGTTGCCGAGCAGCCGCTTCACTTTCGACGCCGCCACGGCGAGCGCATCCAGGTGCGCTTCGGCGACACCGAATTTGCGCAGGTCTTGCGGAATCGCGAGCGCGGCGGTCCATTCGCGAAGACGCGCGAGCAGCGCGTTCGCGGCGGCATCGTCGCTGTCGTCGTGTCGCGCGAGACCGAGCGCGTGCGCGACATGGGCAAGACGCCCGGCGATGGCGTCGAGGTTGAATTCCATCACATGCGGCAGCAGCATCGAATTCGCCACGCCATGCGTGATGTTGAACATGCCGCCAAGCGGATAGGCGAGGGCGTGCACGGCGGCGGTGCCGGCGGCCGTCAGCGCGAGGCCGCCGTACATGGAGCCGAGCAGCATGGCTTCGCGCGCCTTCAGCGAATGGCCGTTCTCGTACGCTTCGATCAGGTTCGCGCCGATCAGCCGCATCGACTCCATCGCGTACATGTCGCTGACCGGATTGGCCTTGGTCGAGATATACGATTCCAGCGCGTGGATGAATGCGTCCATGCCGGTTGCTGCGGTGATCGGTTTGGGCAGATCCAGCGTGAGCGTCGCGTCCAGAATGACGAGCTGCGGCAGCAAATGGCGGCTCACAATGCCGACTTTCAGCTCTTCGTCGGGCAATGTGACGATCGCATTGGGCGTAACTTCCGAACCGGTGCCGGACGTGGTGGGCACGAGGATCAGCGGCACGCCGGGCGACGCGATCAGATCGATGCCGAGCCAATCGCGCAGCGGCGCGTGATTCGTCAGGCGCACGGCAAAGAGCTTGGCCGCGTCGAGCACGCTGCCGCCGCCGATGGCCAGCACGGCGTCGGGCGCAAACGGCGCGATCTGATCGCGGTACACCGTCTCCACGTTTTCGATGGTCGGCTCTGGCTGCACGTCGCGCACCGTCAGCACCTCGATGTCCTTCTTCGCCAGGGTTTCGACGACGCGCGCGGCCACGCCGTTGGCTTCCATCGCCGGCTGGGTGATGAAGGCGATGCGGCGAACCGGCCGGTCGAGCAGCGCGAGTTTTTCGGGCAACTGATCGAGGCTGTTCGGCCCGTGCACGATATGGTTGACGGTCTGAAAGT
Organism: Paraburkholderia phenoliruptrix; assembly: GCF_047325075.1. Lineage (NCBI taxonomy): Bacteria > Pseudomonadati > Pseudomonadota > Betaproteobacteria > Burkholderiales > Burkholderiaceae > Paraburkholderia > Paraburkholderia phenoliruptrix. The sequence goes on along the minus strand of NZ_CP168531.1, from coordinate 3,022,414 downwards.
GATAAACGGAAGACATAGTGCGAATCCTTGTGCTGTCAGTGCTGTCGAGCGGTGCTGGCCTGTCCGGCTCGCGGTTAGACGGCTCGCGGATACTGCGCGAGCGCTTTCGCAAGACGCTCGCGCGCGGCGTCGTCGAGGGGTTGGGCGGGCGCACGAGCCGGGCCCGCCGGCATGCCGAGCATCGTCGCGGCGGTTTTCAGCACGACGGGCAGGGTGCCGAGCGCGAACGCGTCGCGCAGCGGGCGCAGCGATTCCTGAGCGCGACGCGCGGCATCGATCTCACCCGCGTGGAAGTTGTTCCAGATCGACATGACGACGTCCGGCACCGCATTGGTCGTGGCCGCGACGGCGCCGTCGCCGCCCGCGATCAGCGTCCACAGGATCATCGAGTCGGTGCCGGTGAACACGGCGAAGTCGTCGCGGCGCAAGTTGATCAGCTGCAGCAGGCGGTCGAAATCGCCGCCGCTGTCCTTGATGCCGCGAATATTCGGAATCCCGGCGAGGCGCCGCACGGTGTCGACATTCAGCGTGATCCCGGCCTTGGCCGGGATCGTGTAAAGCATGACGGGCAGCGACGTGCCTGTCGCAATGCGCTCGTAATGCGTGAACAGCTCCTGCTGCGTCGCGCCGTTGAAGTAGGGCGTGATGACCGAGACCGCATCCACCCCGACATCCTGCATCTTGTGATTGAGCGCGATCACCTCGCGCGTGGCGTAGGCGCCCGTGCCGGCGATGACCGGGACGCGCCCGCGCGCCTGATCGACCGCAATGCGCGCAACGCGCAATTTTTCGGCCTCGTTCAGCGCGATGAATTCGCCGTTGGTGCCGAGCACGAAGAGGCCGTGCACGCCCGCGTCGATCAGACGGTCGACGAGCGTGCGCAGACCGGCTTCGTCGATTTCTTCGTCGGCGGTCATCGGGGTGATCAGCGCGGGAACAATGCCCTTGAATGTGACTGTCATGCCAGAACTCTCCACGGTGCTCGCCGGCCGGCTCTTTGCGTCGGCGAGACTCAGGTTGATACGGTCCTTCTGCCGCTGCTTCAGAACTTGTGGCGCAAGCCGAGGGCCGCGACGATCTGATGCGAATTGCTCGACGCGCTGACCGGCCACAACGCGGCCACGGCGGTTTTGCCGGTCGAGTCGGTGCCGCTCGCGCGCTGATAGCCGGTAGTCAGATAGACGTCGGTGCGCTTGGACAGAAAATAGTCGGCGCCGGCATTCACCTGGTTGTAGTGTGCGTCGCCGGCGCCATGGCTGCGCGTGTAGTTGTACGCGAGTCCCACGAGCAGCGCCGGCGTGAACTGGTAGCTGAAGTTTGCTTCTGCGTTGTCGAAGACGGCCGTCGCGCCGTTGTAGCGGGCAATGGGCGCGGACGCCGCGCCGGAGCCCAGATCCTCGAAGCGCGAATTCGAGTAGACAAGGCCGAACTTCGCCGCGCCGAACGTGTAATTGCCGCCCACGGACGCGACGCGCTGCGTGCGCGCCGACGTGTAGCCCGAATAGATCGGCGTGTTGTTCGGCGAAATGGCGGCGGCGCCGGCGGTGCCGTCCCACAGTGCGGTGTTCGGGCGCGAGGTGTCGATATAGGACACGCCGAGCGCGAGCGGTCCGCGGCTATAGCCGGCGGCGATGCTCCAGATGCGGTTGTTGTTGAAGTTGCCTGCCGTACCGCCGAAGCTGAACAGCGCGCCGGCGCGGAATCCGCCGTAGTCCTGCGAGATGTACTTGACGCTGTTGCTGATGCGCGCGTTGACATAGAGGTTGTCGGTGTCGCCCGGATGTGCGCCGATGCCGCCTGCCCACTGGTTCGCGGCAATCAGCGGGCCGACGAAATCCGCGGACGGCTCGTTCTGCCGGCCGAGCGTCACTGTGCCGTAGGGCGTGTTCATGCCGACCCAGGCGGCACGGCCGAACATCCGGCCGTTCTGGCCGAGCGTGCCGGTCGTACCGCTGAAGCCGTTTTCCAATGTAAAGATCGCTTTGAGGCCGCCGCCCAGATCCTCGACGCCCTTCAGCCCCCAACGGCTGCCGGATTCCACGCCGCTCGACATCTGCCAGGCCGTGCCGCCTTTCTGGTTGTTCGTGTACATGAGCGATGTGTCGATCAGACCGTACAGCGTGACGCTGCTCTGTGCATGAGCCGATACGGCGAAACCGAGCGTGCCGAGCAGCGCGAGGGACCTTCTCATTCGTTTTGTCTCCAGTCGTTTGCGGGTTTGAGCGAATCGATCATTTGGCGTGGGGCCGCTTGTGCAACAGGCCGTGTGTGTTTGATCGTTGTAGTCATTCTATGTCGTGAATTTGATCGAACCAAGCAGGAGTTAACCCTGGTTTTGATCGAGTCGATCGTTTTTTTGGCGCGGAAGGGCGGCGAGAGGGGACGAGCGCCGGTGCTGACTGATGAGTCAGGCGTCAGCTGTGTTGCTGGACAGGTTCTGTCGATGCAGTCTATGCCGGGACGGCGTCTGTCTCGTCGCGGTCCCACGGTGGAATCCCGCCGAACGCATCGACCAGGAAGTCGATCATCACGCGCACGCGGGCGCTCACGTGTCGACGGCTCGGATACAGGGCGAGTATGTCGATCTCAGGCAAGCGATAGTCGGGCAACACGTGCACGAGCGCGCCGGCACGCAAGTCGTTGCCGATCAGAAAGGTGGGCTGCCAGATCAGCCCGTGCCCGGCGAGCGCCGCTGCGCGCGCCGTGTCGCCGTTATTCGTATGCATGTGGCAGTCCACCTTGACCGCGTGCGTCTTGCCGCCGCGGTCGATCAGTTGCCACTCGTCGCCCGTAGCCGCATAGGTGTAGCCGATGCAGCGATGTCCGGTCAGATCCGTGGGCGCTGCCGGCATACCGGCGCGAGCCAGATAGGCCGGCGACGCGCACAGAATGTTCTGCGAGGTCGCGAGCTTGCGCGCTGCATGGTTGGTCGAGCCGGCGCGCGAAATGCGAATGGCGAGATCGTAGCCTTCGTCGACGATATCGACGACGCGGTCGATCAGCCCCACATCGAGCTCGATGCCGGGATATTTGCGCATGAACTCGGGCCAGAGCGGCGCCAGATGCAGGATGCCGAAGCTCACGGGCGCATTGATGCGCAGGCGTCCGCGCGGCTCGACCGAGGCCGACGACACAAGCCCTTCGGTCTCGGCGACATCGTCGAGAATCGATTTGCAGCGCGCGTAAAGCGTCTCGCCGCCCTCGGTTAGAGACAGTGTGCGCGACGTGCGATTCAGAAGTCGCGTGCCGAGATGCGCTTCCAGTTCGTTCACATAGCGGGTCACATTGGCGGGCGAGGTGCCGAGCATCTCGGCCGCACGTGCGAAGCCACCACGGCTGACCACCGTCACGAAGACCTCGTAAGCGCGCAAGCGGTCCATTCACGTCTCCATCATTCACAAAAACTGACTGATAGGACCATGTTTTAGGCCTTTCTGCCATCGGGAGTGAAGCCTATAGTGCTTCCACGGGCCGACGCATCGGGCAGCGGCCGACATGCATCAGGAGAGAGGACATGCAACGCTTGACGGGAAAAGTCGCCATCGTGACGGGTGCCAGTTCGGGAATTGGCCGCGCGACTGCAAAGCTGTTCGCGAAGGAAGGCGCCAAAGTGGTGATGGCGGCGCGCCGCACGGCCGAGCTCGAAACGCTCGCTGCGGAGATCGCCGCGGAAGACGGCGAAGCGGCGTATCTCGCCGGCGACGTGCAATCGGAAGACTTTGCAAAGGCGCTCGTTGCGCTCGCCGTGAGCCGCTTCGGCCGTCTGGACATCGCCTACAACAACGCCGGCACGCTCGGCGAAATGGGGCCGAGCACCGGCATTTCCGAAGCGGGCTGGAACACCGCGCTGGCCACCAATCTCACGAGTGCCTTCCTTGGCGCGAAGCACCAGATTCCCGAAATGCTAAAGCAGGGGGGCGGGTCGATCATCTTCACGTCGACCTTCGTTGGCTACTCGTTCGCGTTTCCGGGCACGGCGGCGTACGCGGCGAGCAAGGCCGGACTGATCGGTTTGACGCAGGCGCTCGCCGCCGAGTACGGCGCGCAAGGCGTGCGCGTGAACGCGGTGCTGCCGGGCGCGGTCGACACGGAAATGTATCGCGGCATGAACGACAGCCACGAGTCGCAGGCCTTCGTGACCGGGTTGCATGCGCTCAAGCGCGTCGCCAGGCCGGAAGAGCTGGCGCGTTCGGTGCTGTACCTCGCATCGGACGATTCGTCGTTTGTGACCGGCACCGCGTCGCTCGTCGACGGTGGTGCATCCATTACGCGTACGTGAACCGTTGCGGCATCCGGCATGCATGCGCCGATGCCGCTACTTTGACTTCACTCAATGAAAGGACACGACTCATGGACCTGAATCTGACGGGCAAACTCGCGCTGGTGAGCGGCAGCACAGCCGGCATCGGTCTCGCAATCGCCAGCACGTTGGCGCAGGAGGGCGCGCGCGTGATCGTGAACGGCCGCGCACAGTCATCCGTGGATGACGTCGTCGCGCAGCTCAAAGCGCAAACGGGCGGCGATGTGGTGGGATTCGCGGGCGACCTCAGCACGGCCGCTTCGGCCGAAGAACTCGCGCGACGCTATCCGGACGTGGAGATTCTCGTCAACAATCTCGGCATCTTCGAGCCGAAGCCGTTTGAAGACATCCCCGACGCGGACTGGCAGCGTTTTTTCGACGTGAATGTCCTGAGCGGCGTACGTCTCGCCCGGCTCTTTTTGCCCGCGATGAAGCGCGCCAACTGGGGGCGCATCATTTTCATCTCGAGCGAAAGCGCGGTGCAGATTCCGGCTGAAATGATCCACTACGGGATGACGAAAACCGCGCAGCTGGCGGTCGCCCGCGGACTCGCCGAAGCCGTTGCCGGCACAGGCATCACCGTCAATAGCGTGCTGCCGGGCCCGACGAAATCGCGCGGCGTAGGCGAGTTCGTGGAGACGCTCGCGAAGGCCGACGGCAAATCGTTTGAAGCGTTCGAGAAGGAGTTCTTCGAAAAGGTCCGTCCCACCTCGCTCATCAAGCGATTCGGTTCGCCGCAGGAAGTGGCGTCACTCGTGGCCTATATTGCCAGTCCGCTTGCGTCGGCCACCACCGGAGCCGCGTTGCGCGCGGACGGGGGCGTGATCAAGAGCGCTTTCTAGCGCTGCGCCGGCATTGGGCCGGCTTCGGTGCACCTTTGTGCGCAGCTTTTGCGGCACGGGCACGTTGAAACTGCTACCGCTTCGGCGTTGCCCGCCCTATAACTCTCACTAGCAGGGCGATTATGTGTGTCGAGGGTCCACGAAACCCGCTGACACCTGCCACTTCGCACGCCAACTCGCGCCGGTCCATGCGGTGCACTGCTCGCCTCATCTGTCAAATCACCCACCACCGGAGTCTTTCGCTCGTCCAGTCAGGGCCGATGACGCGCCATGCGTGCGCGGGCGAGTGACGCGTCCTACCCATGCAGGTTGAACGTAATGAAGGAGCCAACGTGAAAACACGATTGATCGTCGCCTGTGCGACAGGCCTGTTCGTGACGAGCGGTCTCGCGCATTCGCAAGCAATGCCGGAAACGTCGCAGCCGGTCCAGCAGGAAAACGCCGCGACTCAAAGCGCCGCGCCCGATACGACGTCGCAGTCATACGGCGGCATGCCCGGCACGCAGATGCAAAGCGGCATGAAGCGCGCCGAGCGCTGCACTGCCGGGCCGCAATGCAATATCTTTTTCGGCGGGAGCTGAAACGAATTGAGATCCGACAGGCCACCGCGTGATCCGCGATGGCCGGGGCGGCCGACAGCTGATGTGTCTTTCTCAAGGCACTATGTTTGGGCGTTGAATCGCGAATGTGACAGCGACCTGAAAGGAGAGAGCCGCTGTATGTCAAATGGTGACCAGATGAAGGTTGAATGGCAGTCAGCCGTTTGAAGCTCCGCGTCATTCACCGTTGCTGACGGCTGCTTTCGCTTTCAGTACTGAACCGCCTGATTGCGTAGCGGTCTTGCCGTTGTCGCTATAAGCCGTATCGGTCTGTACTTGCGTTGGTTGCGTCTCATGCGTCACTGTCTGCTTCGTCATCAGCTCGGTCAGAGCTTTGTCTTCTGCATCGCCTTGCTCGGCATTTGCCACTGGCAGGACGGCGAGCATCGCAACGAACCCTATAAGCGCTTTCATGATGCGTCTCCGAGAAATGTTTTTTGCAGTACGCGGGATCCTCCATGGACAACGGATAGGACAACTATAGTTTCGTGCGTCGCCGACTCAAGGCGCGTTTGACTTATGGGAGAGGGCGGGTTTCATCTGAATGTGGGTAAGTGGCAGGTTTGTGTGGGGTGGTGCGATTGGCGCGTTGACGCAAACGAATCACGGACTCGAAATACTCCGCGAGATCACAGTTTGCAGGTCCACCAAAGGTATCGCAGTGACAGTCACGGCGACCGTCTCCGACTCCGGCAGTAGGCCCGCAAGTGCCGCGAGTCCGGTCGCACACACGGCGATGAGAAAGAGGGCACCGATAGCAACGATTCCGCTTCTATAGGTTAGCTTCGTGCCGTGTGAGTGTGCAAAGAGCCGCATCATGGCTGTCTCCTGACGATGCAGCTAAACTTGCAACTACTGTGCCGACGGCGATGCATTCACGCTGCCGGCTGCAACGCCCCGCCGCACGGGCATCGAACGAAGGCGGCGGGAGCGAAGCAGCAATCCGATGTTGGGTCTGTCCCAACAAGGAGCACCGCTTCGTGTCTCAGAGGGCAACACCTAACCGGTGTTCGTCTTGCTTCTTCAGGTTATAGCGGAGGCGCTGGAGCGCCGCCTCTGCCGTCCGTGTCCTCGCGCTAAGGCTTTAGCGCTGCAAAGCGCGATGTGCTGCAAACATCAGCGCGTTGTCTCGGGATCGGGCCAAGGCCAGCCCCTTCGCGTGCCTGGTCCCGTTTGCGCGGCGGATGGCGTGGCAGATGGTGCAGCCGCGGCCGCCGCGGCTCGCTGCCTGGCTTCGCCTGCCGGTTCGCCACTGACGCTCGTTTTCATTTTCGGAAGCCTCGTCCCGAACCACGTCACCTTGGTCTGCACATGAGCGACGTACGAGTCCCAGCCTCGCGGGTTACCTTCAAAGAGTGCTTGTTGAACAGTCGATGCAAGCGACTCGTGGTCGAGCGTGGTATCCAGAAGGTCCTGCGGCCACCGCGAGAATGCACTGGCGACGCGTGCGCCGAAATCGCTCACCGTCATTCTCGGATCAAGCGCTCGCAGAAATGCGAGGTCTGCAGGCAGATCCTGCTGGCTTAAAAGCTGGACCACCGGCGTTTCGGGCGCGCCTGCCCGAGCCAAAGAGCTCCACGCGGCCAGCATGTCGCCCAGGTGAAGCAGCAGTTCTCGTCTGTCGAATCGGTCGTCCATCGAAATTCTCCGCGCATTGCGCCCCGGCCAGGAACAGGTCCGTGTCGGCGCAACGCTTGCACCTCGCGCATCTTATCGCGACGCGCCTTCGTCGGCAGCGGTGTCGTGTTTGCGCCCAGGCCCTTTTGTTTCTCAGCGCCCGACTGTTGCGCACCGCACTTGCGCTAGACTGACTCGAAGAACCTTAAAAGGAGACGAGGATGATACGCAAGACGCTCAATGCCTCGCAGTTGCAGCAGGAAGTCAGCCGGCGAATTCACCGACTGCAGGAAGTCGTCGAGGATGGCGTGAAGATTCGTGTGCCGAGGCCGCAGTTGCAGGAGGCGGACAAGACAGGCTGCAACTGGAACATGACACACTTCGGCAATGCAATCGGCTTCGAGCGCGACATCGAGGGCGTGCTCAAGGCCGTGCGCGCGGAATATAATCTCAGCACCGAGGTGAAAAGCGGCGGCAACCCGTTTGAGGATTAGTCTCGGAAGACATCCGTTGCGGGGTGGGTTGCGAGGACGTCGGCGGGAAAAGTTCGTTAACCTAAACGTCTAGGTAAGGAACGCCATTGCAGATAATCGCCGCCTCATTGCCCGCTAACTCGGCAGCGATCATGCAACCCGTGCTCCCAGCGCGCAAAAGAAGCGCACCGTCATTGGGCCGGAACAGCCTGGCGCTGCGCAGCTCGCTCCTCTGCCTGCTGTTGCGCGTGCTGCTTCGCGAGGTGTCTGCCGACCACACAGCCACCCACGGCGCCGACGACGGCGTGATGGCCGGCGTAGTGCCCAGCCACTCCACCCACCACCGCGCCCTTGAGGCAGCCCGCGGCGTTTGCCGCGCCTGTCGTAGCGATGAGCAGCGTTGTTGCAAGCAAAGCGATTCTAGTCAGGCCAGCTTTCATTCGAAGACACCCACAAGTCATAGTTAGAGAATGCCGCGCGTTTGGACGTCGTTTCAATAACCGCGCCATTCACGCTCGCGCCACTCATGCTCGCGCCATTCGTGGCGACGCCATTCGCGTTCGCGCCACTCACGACGTTCGCGCCACTCGCGGGCGCGCCAGTCGTCGCCATATGCAACGGCGACCGGCGGCGGACCATACACAACCGGCGCGGCAGGCGCGTAGACTACCGGAGGCGGCGGTGCATAGACGGGCTCTGCCGGCGCGTAGACGCCGAGCGGAATACCGATGCCCACGCCAATGTCGACGTGAGCCGACGCGGCGCTGGATGCCGCCAGAGCGGCCAAACCGAGTGCAATGCCCAGAAGTTTGTTATTCATTTTGCTACTCCCGCACGCTTAGCGTGCCGCGTCAGTGAACATGGCTCGAAGTCTAGGGGCGCGTTCACCGCACAGGTGAAACGGCAATGCGAAATTGGTAACACCGGGTAACCGGCAACGCCCCGCGAAGCGCAGGCGCGCGCGACGTCTTTCGGACGTGGATGTGCCATGATGTCGAGAAGACAGACGTGCGAGACGGCAACATCGCCTATCGCCAAGGGAGGCCACATGACGAATGACGATAAGCCCGCTGCCGGGGATTCGCAGCAACAAGCCGAAGCGCTCCAAGCCCTTGCCGGATATCTGGAGCGATCGCTTGATAGAGCCTGCAGCGTCATCATGATGCGACATACCGCCGACGTCTGTACCGTCTATCTCGGCGACCCGGAATCTACACGCGCCGAGCTCAGGCAGATCGGCGCCATTTCGATTCCGCTCGCCAATGAGATGCTCGCGTCCACCTCTTCGGGCATGAACCTGCTGCCGATCGGCGACCAGCACTATCGCTTCACGCGAATCTTCGGACAGGTCGACGGCGTGGCGGCCGTGGTGTTCGCCGCGCTGTAGATGTTGAACGGCGTGGTTCTGACGATAGAGCGGCGTAATCGATAGCGAATGGAAGGGATGCGTAAGCCGTCGGTAAAGAAACATCGGCTCGTGCCGTGGCCTCTTACAGCGGCATTACATTGACTTGCGCCGTCCGGCGCCAGCGCGAGAAGAACCTTTAGGCGTACGTGCGCAAGCGCGCCTTCGCGAGTCGTTGCGGAACGCTCGGCGGGAGTAAATCGCCTACTCTCGGCGTAGGCGGCAGGTGAGGCAACGGGTAGATGTCACACAGTCCGCCATGCAGGCGATTGCCGTTTCATCTCTATCTTATTGCCCACTAAAAAAATGAACAGCTTCGACACCAGCATAGAGACTTTCTTTAGCGGATTCAGTTCTTGTCTGCTGTGCAACCACGCCGTGCGCGCCATTGCAGGGATGTATTCGTTCAAGGGGCTCATGCTGATCCCCGTTTTATGGTGGATATGGTTTCAGTCGGACGAGCGTCGGCAATGGAGACGCGAAGTCGTCATTGCGACGGTTGCGAGCGGACTACTGGCTCTTTTCAGTGGAAGACTTCTTGCGCATTTCTTGCCGTTCCGCATGCGTCCAGCTTTTTCGCCGGAACTGCATCTTCACTTTCCATTCGTGCCGCCGAACGAAAGCATGTTGGCCACGTGGAGCTCGTTTCCCAGCGACCATGCGATGCTGTGGATGTCCGTTGCGGTAGGCATTTTTATCGTGTCGAGGCGCATCGGCACGCTGGCATTGCTCTACGTGGTGCTCTTCATTTGCCTGCCCCGCGCCTATCTAGGCTTTCATTACCCGACCGACTTGCTGGGCGGCGCGGCGATCGGCGTCGTCATTACCTACGTCATGACTCGCCACGCCGTAAGAAGCCGCTATGCGGCCCCCGTGTTGAGCTGGATCGAACGCTATCCGGGCGCATCGGCGATGCTCGGGTTCGTGCTATGTCTCGAACTCGTCACGCAGTTCGATGAAATCAGGAACTTCGCTACCTCCGTCGCCAGGATCATCTGATCGGGTTGTTTTCCCTAAACGCGCGCCGCCAGGCGCCTCAAGCCGGCTCACAAGCTCGCATTGCGTTCGGAGGGCAGGGGCGCGGCTCTCCGATTGCAGTGCTCCTACGCCCACGGCTGCACCTGCAGCGAGTCCACCGCATTCCACGTCCTCTCATTGATGCCATCTAGCCGCGCAAAGCGGCGTGCGGCTCGCGGCTGCGGCGCTTCGGCCTCGAAGCCAGCGTGCGGCCATCGCTCGCGTTTAACAACACCTGCGACGAAGTCGACGCGATGGTAAGCGTCGTCAGAGCGCTCGCAAGCCGCGGCGGCCGCTGAGCCTGCGACGGTAGGGCCGGATGCAGAGCCCGGTCTTACCGTCCGCTTTGTTTTTCGCGCGCAGCAATGCGTGCCGCGTGCTGTCGAAGCAGCAGTCCATCAACACATTGCTTGTCGGACAGCAGGCGACTCTCGTAAGCGGGCTGCATGGGTGGGCCTATACGAGGGTTTGGGAATGGCACAAACAGTGCTTATGAAGATGGGCAACATGATCGTCGATCTCTTTTCGTTGTCCTCACTTCACTGCTCCGCCCATGACCCAACTCAGCCAACCTTCGCCGTTTTCGCCCGCGTCGTCGATCGGGTACGAACAACTCGCAGCCCGCTTCCGCCCCGTCTTTGCGCGTATTGCCGAAGGTGCGCTCGACCGCGAGCGTACCCGCACACTCCCGCATGAACAGATTGGCTGGCTCAAGGAAGCTGGTTTCGGCGCCGTGCGCGTGCCGCTCGAATATGGCGGTGGTGGCGCTTCGATTCCGCAACTCGTACGTCTGTTGATCGAGCTGGCGGAAGCCGACTCGGCGCTGCCGCAGGCATTGCGCGGCCATTTCGCCTTTGTCGAGGATCGCCTCAATGCATCGCCCGGCGCGGCGCGCGACCGGTGGCTGGAACGTTTCGTCGCGGGCGACCTGGTCGGCAACGCGTGGACCGAAATCGGCGATGTGAAGATCGGCGACGTGATTACGCGTGTGACGCGCTCGGGCGACCGTTGGGTCGTCAATGGTCGCAAGTACTACAGCACGGGCAGCATCTTCGCCGACTGGATCGACGTGTACGCGCGCCGCGAAGACGGCGCGGACGTGATCGCGGCCGTCAGCACGCGCCAGTCGGGGGTGATTCAAAGCGATGATTGGGACGGGTTCGGCCAACGCACGACCGGTAGCGGCACGTCGGTATTCGAAAACGCCGTGGTCGACGAAGAGAACCTCATCGACTTCTCGACGCGCTTCAAATATCAAACCGCTTTCTATCAACTGGTGCTGATCGCCGTGATCGCCGGCAGCGGACGTGCCGTGCTGCGCGACGTCTCCGAAGAAGTCCGCCGACGCACGCGGGTCTACAGTCATGGCAACGCGGCCTCCGTGCGTGACGATGCGCAGGTCCAGCAGGTCGTGGGACACATCGCGGCAGCCGTTTATGCGGCGGAAGCGACGGGATGGCGTGCGGCCGAAGCGGCGCAGCACGCCTATGAAGCGCATTTCGCCGCCGATCCGCAGGCCGAGCGCGAGGCGAATGTACATGCGGAACTCGAGTCCGCCAAAGCGCAGATCGCGGTTGCACAACTGATTCTGAAGGCAAGCACCGATCTGTTCGATGCACTTGGCGCGTCGGGCACCAGCGACAGCAAACTGCTCGACCGGCACTGGCGTAATGTCAGGACCGCGGCCTCGCACAATCCGCTCATCTACAAGGAGCGAATTGTCGGCGACTGGGAGATCAACGGTACGGAGCCGCCCTATGTCTGGCAAATCGGTGCCGGCAGCAACGGACTGCAGCCCACGCGCAAGTGAGTGCCGGTGCGCACACAGTGCAGGTGCGCCGCGCGCGGCGTCCGCGCGGTCACTTCAGCGCATCGATCGCTCTCGCCCGGATGAGCCGCGCACGCAAAATATTGCGGCTGATGCCGAGAAGCCGCGCGGCCTGCACCTGATTGCGATGGCAGAACTCGAATGCCACATGCATGACGGTGTTTTCGATGCGCTCGAACAGCTGCTCATCGGCGTGGCCGAACAGCGCGCGCAGCGCCTCTTCGAATGCCTGTTGCGGCGTGGCGGCCTGCGTCTCGTTGCTGATGCGTCGCACACGCTGCGCTTCCAGCGAAGAGATCTGCAGATCGGCCTCGCCGAGCATGTCGTGGCGGCATACCAGCAGCGCGTGATGAATCACGTTCTCCAGTTCGCGGATGTTGCCGGGCCAGCTGTACGTCTGCAGTTTGCGCTCGGCGCTGGTGTCGAGTTCGACCGCGCCATAACCGAGCCGCTGCCGGTAGGCGTCGATGAAATGCCGTGCGAGCGGCAGGATATCGCCGGGGCGTTCGCGCAGCGGCGACACCGTGAGGTGCACGACGTTCAGGCGGTAATAGAGGTCCTCGCGGAAGTGCCCCGCAGCGACTGCATCGTGTAAATGAACATTGGTTGCAGCAAGCACGCGTACGTTGATGGGGATGCTTGAGCGTGAACCCAGACGCACGACCTCGCGCTCCTGCAGCACGCGCAGCAGCTTGACCTGCATGGAAAGCGGCAGGTCGCCGATCTCGTCGAGAAACAGTGTGCCGCCGTTCGCAGCTTCGAACCAGCCTGGCTTTGCGGAGAAAGCCCCGGTAAAAGCGCCTTTCTCGTGCCCAAACAGTTCGCTTTCGACGAGCGACTCCGAAAATGCACCGCAATTTACCGCGATAAACGGCGCATCGCTGCGATGGCTCAGTCTGTGCACGTGGCGCGCGACGAGTTCCTTGCCCGTACCCGTTTCGCCGATGATCAGGACGTTCGCGTCGCTCGGAGCAATGAGGCGGATGCGTTCGAGCAACGCGAGCGATTGCGGATCGGCGAATACCTGCGCGGTGGCTTTTACCGAAGTAGCGAACGGCCGTCGGCCGCTCATTTCGAGTAGTGCTGGCGAGGCAACGTGCGTGGCTTCCGCGCGGCGGGACGAAACGTAGTCGGTGGCAGGGTTCATGAGTAAAAACCTGGAGCAGGATAAGTTTGTGTGAGTGCCCAGTCGCCTAACTCTCGCAGCTTGTATGCGAGCGGATCATGCAAGGTGTGGGTGCGCAGGTTGCGCCAGTGCCGGTCGAGCCGTAACGAGCCATGCGTGGCGCGCGCGCCGGCTACCTCGAACATCCGCGTACAGATGTCGAGGCCGGTCCGGATTGCCGCTACCTTGGCGCATGCCACCGCGAGCGCGACGCTGCCGCGTTCCTCTTCAGTGAGTGCGGGGCCGCGGCGCCACGCCGCGTCGAAACGCTCGGCAGCGCGCTCTGCGAGCACACGCACCGATTCCAGACCGACCCAGAATTCGCCGTACTGGCCCAGTATGTAGGGGTCTTCCGTCGCCGCGGACACTTGCGATGCGTGCCATGGCCTCGCTTCATGCAGCGTGTAGTAACGCGCATCGTTGAACGCGGATTCGGCAATGCCGAGATAAACGTTTGTGAGAATCAGTTGTGCGAGCAACGGGCGAAGACAGGCGAACGGAGTGGATAGCGGCCCGGGGTCTGCAAGTATTTCGTGGTCCTCTACTCGCACCTTCTCGAACGTGACTGTGCCACTGTCGGTTTGCCTCTGCCCGATGCTGTTCCAGTCGTCGGCAATCGAAATGCCCTGGCGCGCGCTCGGCACTGCTGCGACGAGAAGTGTTTCGCTTCCCGCCTCACGCGCCGACGCAATCATCATTTCGGAGTCGAGCGCGCCTGAACAGAAGCTCTTCTGTCCACTGAATTCATGCCAGCCATCCTGCGGGCGGCTTATCGTGCGCGTGTCGAGCGGATTGAGCGCGTTGCCCCAGAACCAACGGCGTCTCGCCGTCTGTTCGAACCATGACTCCCATTGCGAAGCACGTCCGAAGAGACGCGTTGTCGCGAGCATCAGATGATGAAACCCGAACACGTGCGCAAGCGAGCTGTCGGCCGCACCAAAAAGCCGCACAACGTCGAGCGTGACTCGCCAGTTTGCGCCTATCCCGCCATATTCTAAAGGAATGCTAAGTGAAAGAAGGCCGCTCGCGCGCAGCGCATCGCGTTCGGCCTTGGGCGTGCCGCCGCGCGCGTCGCGCTCGACTGCGGTAGCCGCGAAGTCTGCCGCAAGACGCCGTGCCTGCTCGAAAACCGCGTCGCGTGCGATCCGTGCTTGCGGCACGGTCGCGCCGCGGCTCGAGCTGTGCTGATGGGTCGGAGTGTCTATCAGAGTCATTGGCGTACAGGTTGAGTACGGTCGAGCGGACGTGAAGCAACTGCACGGACGAGCGCGCGATTGCTGCCTGTGCAGCACATTGTGAACATGTCGCTGTGTTTGCGAGCGACTTTGTTTCAATAACCAAATTCAGATTGCTGCTAACGCTGCAGCAACGACGCCCACCGTGTTGGTGCTGCGCGCCGGCAAGCATTCTGTAAGAGCTCTGGCTGAAAACTGCTCGTCACGCAGCAGCGATGCAGCCAATGTGTTGGCGGGCGTTCATCGCAGAAACGCATAAGGTTCGGGCCATTCCAGATAAGGGCGCCAAGCCGATGCGCTACCCCTTGCCGGAGCGCGCGAGACGCCCATTCAGGCGGGACGTTCTGCGCGGCGCACCTGACCTGGCATGCTCTTCGCATTGAAGTCGGTATTGGCGATTGCGCGTCTTACACAATGAGGACTACCTGGATGAGCAAAACATTGAAAGTGGTAGGGGTGTCGGGAAGCCTGCGGCGCCCGTCGCGTACCTCGGCGCTCGTGAAGCAACTGGTGCACTCATTAGCTTCAGTCTTGCCCATCGACTCGCATATCGTGGAACTGAGCGATATCGCACCGAGGCTCACGGCCACGCTCGATCGAGCCGAATTATCCCCCAATGTTCAGGCTCATATTCATGCGATCGAATCCGCGGACCTGCTGGTCGTCGCGAGCCCCGTTTATCGCGCGTCGTATACGGGCCTCTTCAAGCATCTATTCGATCTTGTGCATCACGAGGCGCTGATCGATGTGCCCGTGTTGCTGGCTGCGACGGGCGGCAGCGAGCGTCACGCGCTCGTGATCGATCATCAGTTGCGACCGCTTTTCAGCTTCTTTCAGGCGCGCACGTTGTCCGTCGGCGTCTATGCCTCCGAGCGCGATTTCGATGCGTATGCCGTCGCGAGCGATGCGCTGCACGAGCGCATCGCGCTCGCGGTCTCGCGAGCCTTGCCATCGTTGCACTTTGCCGTGTCTGCAGACGAGAGCGTCACGCTCGCCGCGTAATTCACATCTTCGCCTTACCCCAAGAGGATCGATTCATGACCGATACTGTTTCCCGCGACGAGGCCGTCAAGTTTGCCTACTGGGTACCCAACGTGAGCGGCGGGCTGGTTGTCAGCACGATCGCGCAGCGCACCGACTGGAGCCTCGAATACAACCAGAAGCTCGCGCGCGTCGCCGAGGAGGCCGGCTTCGACTATGCATTGAGCCAGATCCGCTTCACGGCCGGCTATGGCGCGGAATACCAGCACGAGTCCGTGTCGTTCAGTCAGGCGCTTTTGCACGCCACGACGAAGCTCAAGGTGCTCGCCGCCATCTTGCCAGGGCCATGGCATCCGGCTGTGGTCGCGAAGCAGCTTGCCACTATCGACCATATTTCGAACGGCCGCGTGGCGATCAACGTGGTCAGCGGATGGTTCAAGGGAGAGTTCACCGCTATCGGCGAACCGTGGCTCGAACACGATGAGCGCTACCGCCGTTCCAACGAATTCATTCGTGCGCTGAAAGGGATCTGGACTCAGGACAATTTCACCTTCAAGGGCGACTTCTATCGCTTTAACGACTACACGCTGAGCCCAAAACCCGTGCAAAAACCGCATCCGGAAATATTTCAGGGCGGCAGCTCGCGCGCGGCGCGCGACAACGCGGCGAGCGTCTCCGACTGGTACTTCACGAACGGCAATACCGTGGAGAACCTTAAAGCGCAGATCGACGACATTCAGCAGAAGGCGGCACGCAACGGACACAGAGTGCGTATCGGCGTGAACGCATTCGTCATTGCGCGCGATACGGAGGAGGAGGCGAAAGCCGTGCTGGACGACATCATCAGTCATGCGCACGTCGAGGCGGTAGAGGCATTCGGCGACGCGGTCAAACAGGCAGGCAAGGCGTCGCCGGAGGGCGAGGGCAACTGGGCAAAGTCCACGTTCGAAGATCTGGTGCAGTACAACGACGGATTCCGGACGAATCTGATCGGCACACCGGAGCAGATCGCGCAGCGCATTGTGGAACTGAAGTCGATCGGCGTCGATCTGGTCCTGGCAGGCTTTCTGCACTTTATCGAGGAGGTCGAATACTTCGGCAAAAAGGTGCTGCCGCTCGTTCGTGAGCTCGAGGCCGCACGCAACGCGAAGGCAGCGTGAGCATGAGCATCGCGCATGATTCTGCGGATGCCGGCGCGCGGCCTGAGCGCCCGGCCGCCCCCGCATTGTTGTCGCTCGTGGGCATCTCGCTCTCGTTCGACGGCGTGCGCGCCATCCACGACCTGAGCTTCGACGTCGCGACAGGGGCGATTTGTTCGCTGATCGGCCCGAATGGCGCAGGCAAGAGTTCGCTGCTGAACGTGATCAACGGTGTGTATGCACCCGAGCGCGGCACTATCCGCTTCGCACAACGAAGTTATCGGCGCATGAACGCATATCGCGCTGCGCATGCCGGCATCGCGCGGACCTTCCAGAACATCGGGCTGTTTCGGCGCATGAGCGTGCTCGACAACGTGTTGACGGGGCGCAGCCTGCATCGGCGCAGCACCTGGTTCGAGCAGGCCTTCGGTATAGGCCGCGCACGACACGACGACGTGCAGCAACGCGCGCGCGCCGACCGTGTGATCGAGGCGCTCGATCTGATGCGCTTTCGGGACACGCCCGTCGGCGCGCTCTCGTACGGCCTGCAAAAGCGGGTCGAGCTCGCGCGGGCGCTGGCCGCCGAACCTCAACTGCTGCTGCTCGACGAACCCATGGCCGGCATGAACGCATCGGAAAAGCAGGAGATGGCCACGTTCATCGCCGATGCGAATGCACGGCTCGGTGTCACGGTCGTGCTGATCGAGCACGACATTGGTGTCGTGATGGACATTTCCAGTCACGTCGTCGTGCTCGATTACGGCAGGAAGATTGCCGACGGCACACCGGCGGAGATACGCGCCGACCCGGCGGTGCTGGCCGCCTATCTCGGTACCCGACATTGATGAGAGGTTGATCCGATGGATTTCTTTTTAGAAGTGCTCGCGGGCGGACTGCTCGCCGGCGTGATGTATTCGCTCGTTGCGATCGGCTTCGTGCTGATCTATAAGGCGTCAGGTGTTTTCAACTATGCACAGGGTTCACTCGTCCTGTTCGGCGCGTTGACGTTCGTGAGCCTCGTTGAACGGCAGGTTGCGCCCTGGCTCGCCTTTGCAATCACGCTCGCTGCACTGGTTGCGATTGCGTTCGCCGTGGGGCGTCTGGTGTTGAGGCCGCTCGTGAACAGGCCGCCTATCGTGCTGTTCATGGCAACGCTCGGCCTCAGTTTCATTCTCGAAGGTGCGGCGCAACTCGTGTGGGGCGCACAGGTACATGGACTCGATCTCGGCATCGACGACAAGCCGTTCGCGCTCGCGGGTGTGATGGTCAGCCAGTTCGATCTGTTCGCCGCGGCGACGGCCGCCGTGCTGGTCGCGGCGCTCTCGCTGCTCGCGCGCTATACGCGTTTCGGCCTCTCGCTGCGCGCGGTCGCCGACGATCCGCTCGCGGCGCTGGCAGTGGGTGTGAAGCTGCCGTACATCTGGGCAGTGGTGTGGGCGCTTGCGGGATTGACGAGCCTCGTGGCGGGGCTTCTGTGGGGCGCGCGGCTCGGCGTTCAGTTCTCGCTGTCGCTCGTCGTGCTGAAGGCATTGCCGGTACTGATCATCGGCGGCTTTTCGTCGATTGTCGGCGCGATCGTCGGCGGGCTGATTGTGGGCGGCAGCGAGAAACTCGCGGAAGTTTATGTGGGCACGCTCGTCGGCGGCGGCATCGAGAACTGGTTTCCCTATGTGCTCGCTATGCTGTTCCTGCTCGTGCGTCCCGTCGGACTGTTCGGCGAACCCGCCGTCGAGCGCGTGTGAGACGCATCATGTCGACTCGTCCCGCTTCCATGACTTCTGCCATGTCCGATCCGCGCAGCCCGCGTGTGTACCTGCTGCTTGCGGGCGTCGTGGTGGCCGTCGTTCTCTTCATTGCCGTGCCTGTCGCGGCGAGCGAATACTGGCTAAGCGCAGTACTCATTCCGTTTCTCGTGATGTCCGCCGCGGCGCTGGGGCTCAATCTCGTCACGGGTTATGCCGGGCAGCTATCGCTAGGTTCTGCCGCGTTCATGGCGGTGGGCGCCTATTCGACGTACAACTTTGTCGTACGCGTTCCGTGGCTCCCGCTGCCTGTCGCACTGGTGGCGGGTGGACTCGTCACGGCGGCGGTCGGCGCGCTGTTCGGCTTGCCTGCCCTGAGAATCAAGGGCTTTTATCTGATCGTATCGTCGCTGGCCGCGCAGTTTTTTGTCGAATGGCTCTTCATCAAAGTGAGCTGGTTCTCCAACGACGATACGTCCGGTGTGCTTTCGGCGCCGCGCCTCGCCATCGGCAACTGGCACATTGACTCGCCGTCTTCGCGCTATCTGCTCGTGCTCGGTACAGTGACAGTCCTGTTCATATTCTCGTGGCGCGTGGTGCGCAGCGAGCTCGGGCGACGCTGGATGGCTGTACGCGACATGGACACTGCCGCAAGTGTGATCGGCATTCCGGTTGCTGCTTCACGTCTCCTTGCATTCGCGCTCAGTTCGTTCGTCATCGGCATCGCAGGCGCGCTTTGGGCGTTTGCCTATCTCGGCACGGTCGAGCCGCACGGCTTCGATCTGAACCTGTCGTTTCAGGTGCTGTTCATCGTGATCATCGGCGGTATGGGCAGCATTGCCGGCAATCTGCTTGGGGCAGCGTTCATCGTGCTGCTGCCGATCCTGCTCTCGAATGCTTCGGGCGTGCTCGTGCATGTTGGGATTGACGCGGGGCAGGTGCAGAACCTGCAGAAGATCGTTCTGGGCACTTTGATCATTGCTTTTCTCGTGCGCGAGCCGGATGGACTTGCGCAGCTCGTGCGGTCTTCAATACTGCGCGTAAGCACCCGCTTGCGCCCGTGAGGCGCAAGGACAACTTTCATTTCGATTGACTCATACAAGCAGGGGCTAAAAACACATGACCGGGCAGATTTCAACGAGACGCGCATCGCTGCGTAACTTGCTTGCGGCCGCAACGATCGGTATCGCACTCGCGGTAAGCGCGGCGCCGGGCGCACAAGCAGCGGGCGAACAATACTTTCCGCTGCAAAGTTATCGCGTCGGGCCGTATGCGGCCGGAGGCAGCGGCTTTTTCGGCGGCTTCATCGACTATCTCCAACTCATCAATGCACGCGACGGCGGCGTGAACGGCGTGAAGCTGTCGTGGAGCGAGTGCGAAACGGAATATGTCGTGGAAAAGGGCGTCGAATGCTATGAGCGGCTCAAGCATGGCCTGAACGGCGCACCGGCCGCGGCGACGAATCCGTTGTCTGTCGGCATTGCCTATGCGACGCTCGACCGTTCAACTGCCGACAAACTGCCGCTCATCACGATCAACCACGGGCGCACCGATTCGACCGACGGCGCGGTGTTCCCCTACGTGTTCCCGCTGCAACTGAACCCCTACAGCGAGGTGTCGGCGATAGTCAATTACATCGGGCAGCAGTCGGGCGGACTGGCTGCGCTCAAAGGCAAAAAGATCGTGGTGCTGTACCACGGCTCTCCGTATGGACGCGAGACCATCCCCGTGCTCGACATTCTCGCGAAACAGTATGGCTTTTCGCTGACGCAAATCGAAGTCCCGCACCCGGGTAACGAGCAGGGTTCGCAATGGCTCACGATCCGGCGGATCAACCCCGACTGGGTGATTCTGCGCGGCTGGGGCGTGATGAACCCGGTCGCGTTGAAGTCGGCACAGAAAGTCGGCTACCCGGCAAATCACATCATCGGCAATATCTGGAGCAATTCGGAAGAGGACGTGCGGCCCGCAGGCGATGCAGCCAAAGGCTTTCTGTCTATCACCACGCATCCGTCCGGTGCGGACTATCCGGTGCTTCAGGCAATCGACCAGTACGTCATCAAGCCCGGCAACGGAAACCTGAAAGACGCGGCGCGCTTTGGGACGGTCTACTACAACCTGGGAGTCGTCAACGGCATCCTTAACGTGGAAGCCTTGCGTGTTGCGCAAGCGCGTTTTGGCAACAAGCCGCTCACGGGCGAAGAGGTTCGCTGGGGCTTTGAGCATCTGAATCTCGATGACGCGCGACTCAAACAGCTTGGCGCGTATGGCCTCGTGCAGCCGCTCAAGCTGTCTTGTGCGGATCATGAGGGCGGCGGCGCGGTGCGCTTCCAGCAATGGGACGGCACCAGGTGGAAGGTGGTCAGCGGCTGGGTGCAGGCCGATCGCGCGGCGCTGCGGCCCATCATCGAGAAATCGGCGAACGCGTACGCGAAAGAAAAGGGCATTACGCCACGCGATTGCAGCAAGGAAACTGGCGCATGAGCGCCGCGCCGATACTTCAGGTCGAGGCGATTCACGTCGCCTACGGTGGTCTCGTGCCCGCGGTGCGCGGCGTTTCGCTCAGCGTGCCGGCTGGCGGCATCGTCGCGCTGCTGGGGGGCAACGGCGCCGGCAAGACTACGACGCTCAAGGCTATTTCAAGCCTGATTCGTGCCGAACGCGGTGAACTCACGTCGGGGCGAATCGTCTACGAGGGCGAGGCAATCACACACGCCGATCCGTGGCGACTAACACGGCGGGGGCTGGTGCAGGTGCTCGAAGGCCGGCGATGCTTTGCACACCTGACGGTCGAGCAGAATCTGAGTATCGGCGCATTCGCGCGGCGAGCCTCCCGCCGGTCGATCGATGCCGGGCTCGAGCGCATTTATGCGCTTTTCCCGCGCCTGAAGGAGCGTCGGCGCATGCTCGCCGGACACACGTCTGGCGGCGAGCAGCAGATGGTCGCACTCGGCCGCGCGTTAATGGCGCGGCCTTCGTTGCTGCTGCTCGACGAGCCGTCTATGGGACTCGCGCCTCATGTCGTCGACGAAATATTCGAAGCCATCGCGGCCTTGAACAGGAATGACGGCGTGAGCATTCTGCTCGCGGAGCAAAACGCATTCAACGCTCTGCGTTATGCGAAGTACGGCTATGTGCTGGAGGGCGGCCGTGTCGTCGCCGAGGGGCGAGCGGAGCGCTTGTTGAGCCTCGACATACTGCGCGAAGCCTATCTTGGGGGAAGCAAGCCACCGCTGCGGGCCGCGGCTGCGGCGAATGAAGACAGGCTCGCGAGCCGCGTCGAAGGGTAGTCGGTGCCGGGCTTGATCAGCTATCGGGCATTGACCCATTGAGGGGAGCAGGCCTTTAAATGGGGGAGAGCGAACCGTCAGCCGCTCCCTATTGGCATAAATCGCACACAGATCCGCAATCCACGTCCTATAGTTGTTCAGCGCGGTTAGAAACAGAAGCGACGGCGAGGGCGGGTCCGGGCAATGCCGTACCGCCTCTCAGCTGGCGACAGGACGCTGGCTCGATGATCAGGAAGGGGAAACGCAAATGGCATCTTCCCGTTTTGCGATGTGCGTGTCATATATTCTCTTTCGTCGGATTTATGCGGTTGTGCTTGCGTTGGCACTGGGCGCGGCCGTGGCCGGTTGCGGCGGCGACACGCTCACACCCACTGAGCCCGCCTTTGCCACCGCGGCGCGCCCCCAGATCGACGCATTGCTCGCAGAGACGCTCACACCGGGTGCTGTGGTTTATGTGCAGTCGCCGAGCGGCAATTGGCTCGAATCGTTCGGAACGGCAGTGCGGGGTACCAACATGCCAATTCCGACCAACGCGCATTTTCGGGTGGGCAGTGTGACGAAAACGTGGACCGGCACAGTGATTCTGCAACTCGTGCAGGAAGGCAAGCTGGCACTGGGCGATACCGTGAGCAAGTACATTGCGAACGTGCCGAATGGCGACAGCATCACGATAGAGGAATTGCTGAGCATGCGCAGCGGCCTTTATAACTACTCAACCAGCCTCGCGTTCAATCAGACGCTCGACGCGCAACCGAACAAGGTATGGACTACCAAAGAGTTACTCGATATCGCATTTAGCCAGCCTGTGTATTTCGCGCCCGGCGCGGACTTCCGCTACTCGAATACCAATACGGTTCTGCTTGGCCTGATTATCGAGCAGTTGACGGGCATGAGTGCCGCAGACGCAATCAAGGCACGTCTTTTCGCGCCGTTTAGTTTGACTGAGAGCTATCTTCCGCCTCAGGACGACACATCGTTGAGGACACCGGCGCCGCATGGCTATCAGTGGGGCACCAATGCGGAAACGGCGGAAAGCGACGCATTGTCCCCCGCCCGTCAGGCGGCCGCGAAAAACGGAACGCTGCAGCCCACGGACGTCACGTCGGTGAACACATCGTGGGCATGGACCGCCGGCTCGGGCATTTCGACCATAACCGAACTCGCCGCCTATGTGCAGCGCATGGTCGGCGGAGGCTATCTGAGCGCCGACCTCCAGGCGCAACGGCTCGCCAACTGCCAGTCGACCCAGCCGTCGGATCCGGGCGCTGCGAGCTACTGCCTCGGGCTGGCGAAGTTCGGCACGTTCTATGGACACACCGGCGAAATACCCGGCTTCAATACGTTCATGGGCTACGATCCGGTGACCAGGACGACCATCGTCACATGGGCGACGACGGCAGCGGCGCCGGACGGCACGCCGCCAGCCAACGGCATCGCGCGAATTCTGATGGCGGAGCTCAGCAAGGCAGCGAAGGTGCCGAGCGAAGGGCGGCCTTAACTCGCAGGTGGGCCAGCTGTGCCTCGCGCCGGCGCTATCGTTACACGCGTGCGATGAACGGATAAGTGAACAAACCGAACTGAATCAGGTTGAGGCCGAAGTGGGTCAGCATCGCGGCCTGCAAACCTCCGGCGCGGTAGGCAAGACCGGAGCCGAGTCCGGCAACGGTTGCGAGCACAACGAGTAGTGCTCCGCCCTGAAAATGTAACGCGCCGAACAGAGCCGCGCCCACGACAAGCGCGACCCATTGAGCATGAGGGCGATCAACAGCCAGGCGAGCGATGCCGCCCTGCACATAGCCGCGGAAAAACGCTTCCTCCGCAAAAGCGACCAGCAGCAGGTTATTGAGCGCCCAGAGCCAGCCGAGATGCGGCCACTTGGGCGCCCACGCGATGGATCCGGCGACAAGTGCGATCGACAGGCAGATGAGCGACGTCGCGGCGCAGGCCGCGACCGCTGATACGGCGAGCGCGCGCCAATCTTTTTCCGGCTGAATCCACGGGTACGTCAGCACCAGCCAGAAGCCGATTAGCGGCTTGTCGAAGTTCAGGTACATCGTGAACGGGGCGGCGTCAGGCGTGAGCCGTTCAGCATGAAAAACCTGCAGATTATGAAACCCCGGCAGCCAGTGTTGAAAAAGGCCTATCGCTAGGGCGACAAAAACAAGATTGCACAAAAGCCTGGCGGCAGGCGGCGGATCGCGTTGCAATAACAGGCCCGTGCCGGCAAGTAGCAGCCGCGCGAGGGTAGCCGAGGTACGCTTTGTATCACAACGTATCCGGAATGAGGCCCGATACATAACGTTGCACCCGCGAGCGCCGCGGACATAAGCCGGATACCTCCGCCGCGTTTAATACGTTCACGCGAGTCGAACGCATCGTTGCCGGCAAGCGCAAGCGTGGCCGGCTTTGCGCCACGCGATTGGTTCAAGGCTTCGACTGCCGCCTTCGTCTTTCACAACTCTCAACACAAAGGACAATGAGCCATGTCTGAACAGATCAACACACGGCGCCGCCGTCTGCTTGGCACGACCGTCGCGGGCCTCAGCTTGATGGAGCTCGGTTTGAGCGGCCTCGCCAATGCGCAGGCCGTCGGCAGCACGTCGGCTTCGCGGGTTGCCTCGTTTGCGAACCTGCGGCAAGTCAATGCCGGCACGCTCAACGTCGGTTATGCGGAAGCAGGCCCGCAGGATGGACCCGTTGTCATTCTGCTGCACGGCTGGCCCTACGACATTTACAGCTTCGCCGAAGTGACACCCTTGCTCGTCGCTCAGGGCTACCGCGTCATCGTGCCGTATTTGCGCGGCTACGGGACCACGCGCTTTTTGTCGCCGGATACGCCGCGCAACGGGCAACAGGCTGTGGTTGCAGTCGATGTGATTGCATTGATGGATGCGTTGAAGATCGACAAGGCGATTTTCGGCGGATTCGATTGGGGCGGGCGCACGGTGAACATCATTGCGGCCCTGTGGCCCGAACGTTGTCAGGCGATGGTGTCCGTGAGCGGTTATCTGATCGGAAGCCAGGCAGCCAACAAGGCGCCGCTGCCGCCGAAGGCGGAGTTCGCATGGTGGTACCAGTTTTATTTCGCGACCGAGCGCGGCTATGCGGGCTATGAAAAGAACCGCAACGAGTTCAACAAGCTGATCTGGCGTCTCGCGTCGCCCAAATGGAATTTCGACGACGCGACATTCGATCGCACGGCTCAGTCGTTCAGCAATCCGGATCATGTCGCCGTGGTGATTCACAACTATCGCTGGCGACTCGGGCTTGCAGAGGGCGAGTCGCAATACGACGAACTGGAACAGCGCCTCGCCAAAGCGCCGACCATTTCAGTGCCGACCATCACGATGGAAGGGGACGCGAACGGTGCGCCGCATCCCGAACCCGCGGCTTATGCGAAGAAGTTCACCGGGAAGTATGCGCATCGCAACATCGGCGGGGGTGTGGGACATAACCTGCCGCAGGAAGCGCCGAAGGCATTCGCGGATGCGATTGTGGATGTAGCGCGGTTTTGAGCGGGACGGGGCGGAGGTTCGCGCGTCATATCTCGTGACGTTGGAGGAAGCCGTGTCGGATTCGCGGTACTGTGGTTAGCCTTATCGTCGGTGTCGGCTTAGTTGTCACGCGTCGCTTTTATCTTCAGTCGGAAGGTTGGGCATTGTTTTGGGAGGCGAAGATTTGATCTAAACGGGCCATACGCTACCTAGCCACTTATCAACTGACGTGTCGAGCCTGTTGCCGGTGCTCGACCCGCATGCGGCCGGGTGGTTCGAAGTATGTCCCGAACCTGACGAGTCCCGCTTTCCGGAGGTGACATATCATCTCGAAACTTACGAGCACGCCGGGATCGTTGTTCTCGAGGATATCGACATCGATTTGGCGAATGCGGGGTTCGTATTTGAGCAGCGTCGCCTCCATTTGCTCCTTAAGCAGGTGCGCGGAAGCGGGCAATGCCTTGTAGATGTTGGTCAAATCGGGCAAGCCATAGTCGGGCAGATGCTTGAGCGCACCCGCGCGCGTGTTGAGAATGCGCCGCACGTTCTGCTGCACGCTCAGGCATTCGAGCGTCCGGTCGTCGTGGGCGTCGAGCGGCTCGCCCCCGATCTGGCCGAGCAGCATGTCATAGAGAGAAGGGCCGGCCGCCATGGCGTCGCTCCGCTATGCAACGAGCGGTGCGTGCGCTTCAGCGTGCGCCGCTTCGTCGCGGTCAACGAAATCGATCGTCAGGCCGCGCTCGGCCGAGCTCGACAACGCGATCGTCGCTGGCGGGGCGCCGCTCGCCATGCGCGCGAGCAACTCGGCCGACACGGTCGGCAGGATGCGCTGGTTCAGGAATGCGTCGACGTTGCGCGCGCCGGATTCACGAGCGAGACACAGTTCGGCCATCGTCTCAATCAGCGACTCGTCGCAAGTCAGCTCAATGCCGTGCTGACGGCGGAGGCGATCGGCGACTTTGCCAAGCTTCATGCGCACGATAGACTCGAGCGCGGTCGCGCCGAGCGGTCGGTAGATCAGCGTCTGGAAGCGAGCAAGCAGCGCCGGCTGAAAGTGCGCGACGAGTGCCGGACGGATGATCTCGAGCAGCGCGGCCTGTGCAATCTCAGGATTGTCTGCCGTCGCTTCGTCGATCTGCGCGCTGCCCAGGTTGGAGGTCATCAGGATCACGCAGTTGCGGAAGTCGATCTCGCGCCCCTCGCCGTCACGCATGACGCCGCGATCGAATACCTGATAAAAGATGTCAAGCACGTCGCGATGAGCCTTCTCGATTTCGTCGAGCAGCACGACGCTATAGGGACGCTGGCGCACTGCCTCCGTCAGAATGCCGCCACGGCCATATCCGACGTAGCCCGGGGGCGAGCCCTTCAACTGCGACACGGTGTGCGGTTCCTGGTACTCCGACATGTTGATTGTCGTGAGCGCCGCTTCGCCGCCAAACAGCAGATCGGCCAGGGCCAGGGCGGTCTCTGTTTTGCCTACGCCTGACGGGCCAGCTAGCAGAAATACGCCGAGCGGAGCGTGCTCGTTCTTGAGTCCCGCCTTTGCGGTGCGCAGACTCTCGGCAAGCGCGCCAAGTGCCTCGACCTGAGACACGACGCGCGTAGCAAGCTGCGCTTCGAGTGCGAGCAGGCACTGGAGTTCGTCCTCGACGAGATGGCCGACCGGCACGCCCGTCCACTCTGCGACGACGCGCGCGATCGCCTGTGCGTCGACGTCGGCAAAGATCAACGGTGCCTTGCCTTGAGCGTTAGCAAGTGCATGCCTCGCCTGAGCCAGTGAAGCGTGGTCGCGTCGAGCCGGTTCTCGTTCACGCCATTCGTGCAGCGCCTGAACGAGCTTCAACTCGCTCGCATAGCGAGACTGCAAATCGGCCAATTCTGCCTTCGCCTTTACAAGCGTTGCGCCCAGTGTCGCCCGGTGCGCTTGCGCGTGGTCCATGCCTGCACGCGCGTCGTCCGCCAAAGTCGCGTCCTCGAGTTCCAGAGCCGCCACCGAGGCGCGTGCCCGCTGCAGTTCCGCCGGTGGGGATTCGAGGCCCATGCGGACGCGCGCGGCTGCCGTATCGATCAGGTCGACGGCCTTGTCCGGCAGTTGACGTGCGGGAATGTAGCGGCGCGAAAGTTTCACCGCGGCGACCAGCGCCTCATCGCGAATGTGAACATGGTGATACTCCGCGTAGCGATGCCTGAGGCCCCGTAGCATCAGGCACGCAGCGTCGTCGTCAGGCTCTTCAACCTTGATGATCTGGAAACGTCGCTCGAGCGCGGCGTCGCGCTCGAAGAATTCCTTATATTCCGACCATGTGGTGGCGGCGATCGTGCGCAACGCGCCGCGCGCGAGCGCGGGCTTGAGCAGATTGGCGGCGTCGGCGCTCCCTGCTGCGTTACCGGCGCCGATCAGCGTGTGGGCTTCGTCGATGAACAGCAGGATCGGCACGAGCGAGGCTTGCACCTCGTCGATCACGTTCTTCAGCCGCTGCTCGAACTCGCCTTTGACACCAGCGCCGGCCTGCAGCAGCCCCAGGTCGAGTGTGAGGATGCGCGCGTCGCGGATCGCTTCAGGCACGCTGCCCTCGGCTATGCGCAGCGCAAGCCCCTCAACGAGCGCGGTTTTGCCTACACCCGGATCACCGACCAGGATCGGGTTGTTCTTGCGCCGACGTGCGAGCACGTCGACCATCTGCTGGATCTCACGCTCGCGGCCGAATACGGGATCAATCTGGCCGTTGCGCGCCTTGTCGGTCAGGTCGAGCGCAAAGCGGGCGAGGGCATGTGCGCCGCCATTTTGCTGGACTGTTCGAGCGTCCGGGGCCGCTGTCCCGGGTGCATGCGCATCGCCCGGCGCGGCGTGAGCCGGTTCGGTCATCTGCGCATCCAGATCGTCCTGTGCGCTCTCACACGAACGATGGGCGAGACGCAGCAGGAGCCGTTCGATCTGGGCACTACTGATTGACAGCAGCGGCCAGATATTTTGCGCACGCAGCACGTGCGGAGCGTCGACGATGGCTTGCATCAGGTTGCCCGACCGAATCGATGCGTCATCGTTACCCGCCGCGGCTCTAAGCCAGGCGTCTTGTAATACGGTCGCCATTTGAACGGACAGCGCCGGCTTGCCCCGGAGGTCGCGGGGTACGTGCTCGATGGCTGCGATCAGCGCGTCCCACAGCGCATCGACATCGATCCCATAGTGTCGGAGGATTGCCGGAATGTCGCCGTCGCCTGCCTCGATCAGCTTCAGCAGCCAGTGCTCGACTGTGATCTCGTCCGAAAGCCGCGCGAGGCAAAGACTCGCAGCCGCCTCCAGCGCCTTCGCGCAATGCGGGTTGAGTCGGCGGAGCAGGTGAGTGGTGTCGCGCAAGATCATGAGGGAGCGGTCGGAATGGAAGCGGGTGAGGGCCATCGTTCAGAGCCGCTCCTGGGTGGAAAAAGGCCAGCCCGAGCCTGGACTGGCAAAGGAACCGGCCGCAGCAAGCCAGTTTCACCAAGCAGTGCGGATATCAGGAACGCTCGTTCCAGGTGTCCTTGTGGATGATGTTGCCGTCCTTGTAGGACCAGGTGATCGTTTCGTAGCGCAGTTCGACGTTCTCGAGATGGTTGTGTTTCTCGTAGTCCGGCTTCTTGATGTCGTACATGACCGGGTTGACGGCCACGATCTTGACGTTGTCGAGCTTCGTGTTGAAGTACTCCTTTTCCTTGCCCGCGTCGTCGATCCTGTACCACTTGATTTCGACAGACTTGAGCGTCTGACCGCTCGTCACAGCCTTGTACAGATACGGGGTCGACGCGTCCGTTTCCTTGGTCAGCTTGATCGGCTTGTGGACGCGGGTGCCGGTGAGCTTGCCCGTGTTGCCGTCGGTCGGGATGTGCACGCCGTGGTCGAATGCGACGAGTTCGACGCTGCCTTCACGCCCTTGAACTGTCACCGACCCCTTGATGTCCGCGCCACCGTCGTCCTTGAGCCACATATAGGCCGGAATTGCCATTACTTCACTCCTTTTTGTGTACTGCAACAACTGCCCGGATCTCTACGCCGGGCCTGAGAAACCCGACGCGAAGTGCCTCGGGGGCTAGAATCGTTCTTCATCTCTCTGACTGACCACGAGCACGAATGGCGTCCAGTCGCTCGAACTACCCGCAGCGTGGAACTCACTTCACCGCGTCCGGTACCAGTGTGATTTCGACGCGCCGGTTCCTGGCGCGGCCGTCTGGTGTCTCATTGCTTGTGATCGGTCGCGTGCCGCCGTAGCCCTGGATAGCAAACTGCGTGGCCGGAATCCCCGACGCGTCGATCAACCAGTCGCGCACGGCTTGCGCGCGCGCCGTCGATAATTTCAGGTTGCTGTCGGGATCGCCGACGTTATCGGTATAGCCCGCCACGAGAATCCGTTTATCCGGATGCACCTTGATCATTTCGAGAGCGCCGACCATTGCACGTGTGTAGCCGGGCTTGAGTTGTGCGCGGCCGCTGTCGAACAGCGACATGCTGTCGAGCGTCACCACTGCCGGCGGGGGCGGCGGTGGTGCATAGGATGCAATGGCCTCATTCACAGCCGGCATGAGCTGCGCACCCCGGTACATGCCGAATGACAGGGGAAGTGGAATGCCGGCGCGCGCATAACGGTCAAGTTGATCCCGATCGGCCACGAGTGTTTGTAGTGCCGCGCGCTTGGCCGTATCGTGCGCGGAAGGAATCATCGAATAGCGGCCCAGGTCCGTGCCGATGCGGGTTAGCAGCGCCTCGTTGTTCTTTGCCGACGCCCAGAACGCAACCGCGGCTGCAGATGCTACGAGCGCAAGCGCATGGGCAAAGGCTGCCATGCGTGGCGACATCCAGTATCGCCGGGGCAGCGCTTGAACCAGCGGTTGAGGCAGCGGCCATGGGAGCGCAGAGGCCGGGGCCGGTGCGCGCATCACCCGGGTCTGGATCTCGACATCGCGTGCCCACGGGTTTGCTGGGCCACTCGCGGGACCGCAATCGATCCAGCCGGCACCGAAGAGTGACCATGGGATGGCAGGGTGATGCCGATCCGACAGCGCACCGATGACGACACGCTGTGTCCATTCGATGATCGACGCAAGGGCGGCCGCGCGCGCGGCTGCCGTGCGATCGCACACCGCATGCTGCGCTTCGTTTTCGGCGGCGCGAATCACCGGTTCAAAACGTGCGGCATCGACGATGCGCGAAGTCGTTGAAACGCCATACCACTGAGGCGTGGCCTGGTCTGGAGGACCGGCTGTGAGCCGCTGATACACCGCGACATAGCCGGGCAATCGCCTGCCCAGCATGCGGGACGCATCCGCCACGGCCTGCCGCACAACATGCAGTTGCTGTATAAGGATGTCCGCCCCTGTGTGCTTTGCCGGAACAACTGACAGCACCACCCCGTCCGGTGCGCGACCGTCGCGCCACTGTCTCACTGCGAGTGCAAGCCGCGGCAGATCCTGTGTCCGATCGACGCGCAGCCAGATTGCCCCGTCGCCCACATGCGCATGGCGGACGTCTCCTGCTCGGTCGAAAAGCGCGGATAGACCGTCGCCGGTCATGAGGACGAGGGGCATCCGCGTGCGCAGTTTCACCGGAATATCGGCCGTCGCGGCGCCAAGCGCCGCCAGCACTTGTGCGCCCTGTTTCCCCGCGCGGGTCAGCCGGTGCGTGAACCAGGACACGAGTGAGAGCGCGACCACTGCGATCACTACCGTGAGCGTCCATGTCACACCGCGGCTAACCGTCAACACGAGCCAGACTACCGCGAGCGCCAACGCGGCTGCGAACAGCAGCATCGCGCGCACCGGATATCCCAGCCCCTTGTAGTCGTGATCGGGCGCCAGTGGCAAGGCCCCAGAGAGGACAGGCAGATCGGATTTCACGGGCGGGTGCCTTTCACCGACACTAAATGGGCAAGTTGCATGTCGAGTGCCGCCGTCCATATCGCCCAGACGGTCACTGCAGCAATACCTGCCAGAGCCGCAACGGCCCACGGAGACAGCCGGTAAAACCAGTTGGACAGGCGCCGTCCCGCCTGGTCTGCGACAAACAGGCGTTCCGATGATGGTCGAAGCCTGTCCAGCCTGGTGTTGAGCGCCGCGATAAGGGCGGTGCGTTTTGCCTCGCCCTCGCGGGCGTAGCGGCCGACGAAGCCCATGCCAAGGACCGCCGAGTAGCATTCGAGCAGATCGACGCACGGTACGCTCTCGTGCATACGTGCATCGAGCCGGTCGAACACGGTTTCGCCGGCGTCGTGCAGGTTGAACTGCTCGACCTGCAGCGGTTGCAGTTCCCAACCGGCACGCATATCTGCCGGCAGAGACCGCAGTACCGATTCGTCCAGCAACCCGCACTGGGCGATCAGGGCTTCCCGGCGCACGTCGTCTGGATACCGCCGGGCTTGCAGCGCTTCCGCGAAATGCGCGATCAGTTGCCTGCATCGGTTGCGCAGTTCGTCCGCCTCCTTCACTGCGCCACCAGTGCCAAGCGTGGTCACCAGCAATGCCGTGTCTCGCAGCAGGGCGCGCATGCTTTCGTGCGTGTCGTCGCGCGGCATGTCACCGTTGTCCGGGAGTTCGTCTAGCGCGGCGGGTTCCTGGTGGCTGGAAGTCAGGGCGTTCATGTACGCAGCACCGCGTAGAGTTGAAGCGCGGCATCGGGTATCGACGCCGGCAGGTAGATCTGACAGGCACGCGCGGCAAGCATCCTGGCATGCGCGGCGCTGGATGAATCGAGCGCGAAGTATTGGTTGTCGAGGCGTACCGGAATTGCGGCGGGCACTCGCTGCACCGCCTTCAGCGGAATACCCAGCAGCGCGGAATTGATGATGTGCCCAACGTCGTCGGGCGCGCCAATCTTGCACAGCCGCGGAAACTGCTCGACGAGCTCGAACGCGGCCATTGGCGCGTTCACCGACAAATACCAGTCAGCGGCATCTCCCGCGATACGCTCGTCGAGGAACTGCCCAGTCCATGTTGTCGGCGTCTTGCGCGTGAGCCCGATAGATACGACGCGTGATGGAATGATCGCGTCGAGCAGGTCGCGGATCATCGATTCGAGTTTTGCAAACACTTCGTCTGCGCAGACATGGTCGTACGTGGGAATGTCAGCCAGCTGCGCCCCGGTCGAGAACGTCATGAGTGCGCTTGCCAACTGGGCGAGTGTCGCGTACAGATGCTCCGGCGGCCGGCCGGGGTGGGTGAGAAAGAGCCGCAGTTGCGGCCACGCAGAATGGATACAGTGCAGTAGCCAGAAAAGCTGTACGTCGGCCACACCGTATTCCACGATCTGCTCCATGCGCTCGCTGCGCCGAGCGCCGAGCGCGAGGCTTTTCGCCTGCAGGATGTCAGCGAGCCGGGCGATCCGTTCGAGGTGAAGCGGGTGACTGCCAAGCGTCAGGCAGGGAGGGACGAATGCATGATCGATGCGGAACTGACCGCCGCCTGAGCCGCTGCCGCTGCGACTAAGCCGCACGATCGCGCACGCGGTGTCGTCCGCATGCGACTCGAAGTCGAACAGCAGGCGCACGGCATGACGTTCCGCGGCGATCTCTGTCTCGGTCACCCCGTTGAGGTCAGCCACCTTCACGAACTCACGGTACGAGCGACGCGGACGCGCCAGCGTGGCTTCATCGAAGCGGCAGTTGTTGCCGTTCGCATCGGGTAGAGCGAGCGCCGCGAGCACTGTGATGCTTTGCCGGTCAGCCGGAAGGCCATGCGTCAGATCGCGCCCCGCCGGGAGGGCGTCGGCCAGCGCGGTGTCGATCGGCGTGCCATCGGGAAAACGAAGCTTCAGCCGCGTGAGCTTGAGACGGCCGGTCGCGAGCGCCTCTTCGTCGACCTCGACGCCCAGAGTGCCCCAAGGCTCCGCGAGCACCGCAGTGGCGAACTGCTGCATCGCGAATCCGGCCCATCGGTCCTGTTGCTGGAAGTGCTGCTGCGTGAGGATCAAGCCCTCATGCCAGAGCGGTTTGTCTATCCGCATACGTGTGGTCTACGGCTTGTAGTGGTTATAAGTGGGCGCATTCTAATGACGGATCCGTAAATCGTAAACGCGAATAAGTAATTCGTCGTGCAAAACGTTATGGATTGTTAGAAATCTTCGAATTGAAAATGAATTGTGTGACTCAGTTGGCATGAGCGGTGCGTTTGCGAATGGTGCTTCGCACTTTCTCATAATAAAAATTTGCAAAAAATAGGCAACCTGCGAGCAAGGTGGGCGTGCTATGCGATCTGGGGTCGCGAGTCATGCTGTGAACCATCAAGAGACCATGAATCCATAAGACCTTTCCGAAAATCAGTTTTACTAACTATATTTGTTCACTAGCGGGGAGTGTGCTTTGACGCCGCGCGGGTAAACCTGTTTAATACGACGTTGCAATAACGGCGCATGAATGAATGCCGAGCTTTGGGGGTGCCGTCAGTATTCGTTTGAGCCGCGTACGGCGTTTGAGACATGCGCCTGCTCGAAGAATGTCACCACATTGTTTGGGAAATTTCTGCGGATATTTTAATAAGATAAATAAGGAATCCTATGGATAGCTTCCAACGTGAAATTCCGAAAAGTCGTGTTTCAATCACACTGGATTTGCATACGGGTGGGGCGCAGAAGAAGGTGGAATTGCCCCTCAAGCTGCTTGTTGCGGGGGACTTCAGTGCGGGCCGTGAACAGGCGCCGCTCGCCGAGCGCAAGAAGGTGAACATTGACAAGAACAACTTCGATGCTGTTCTGGCCGACTACGCGCCAGACCTGAAGCTCGCGGCGGAGAACACGTTGGCCGCTGATGGTTCAGAACTGCCCGTCACTCTTTCCTTTCGCTCGATGAAGGACTTCGAGCCGGAACAGGTGGCGCGCCAGATTCCGCAAATGCAGGCCATGCTTGCAATGCGCAATTTGCTGCGTGATTTGAAAAGCAACCTGCTCGACAACGGCACTTTCCGTCGCGAATTCGAAAAAATTCTGAAGGACAGGCGTCTGTCAGACAAGTTGCGCGGCGAGCTTGCCCAGATTGCAACGGCGGCGACGCAGCAGGAAGGCCATGCCTGAGGGCGGCCGGCCAAAGCTACCCGTTACGCCTTCCGCAATGACGTCGCCATACGAACCGGGACTGAGATAACCATGAAACAGAACGAAGCCCATCAGGGTGCAGCGGAAACACTCGTGCTCGAGAACGACAGTGTGTACGCCTCGCTTTGCAACAAGATCAACCTTAACATCGTCGCCGAGGCCCGCCCGCTGGAAGCGTTTCGCGACAATGACACATTGGCCGAGGCATCGGCCGACGAACGCGTTGCCCGCGGCATGGACGCGCTGCTGAATCTGATCGCGAAAGAAAGCAAGCCGGTTGACCGGCTCGACAAATCGCTGCTTGATTTCTACATCGGTCAGCTCGATCGGCAGATCGGTCGTCAGCTCGACGCCGTGATGCACACGCCGGAATTCCAGGCCCTCGAAGGCCGCTGGCGCGGTCTGAAGATGCTCGTGTCGCGTACGGACTTCCGCAGGAACGCGAAGATCGAAGTCCTCGACGTATCGAAGGACGCATTGCAGCTGGACTTCGAGGACACGCCCGAGCTGGTTCAGAGCGGCCTGTACCGCCTCGCCTATATCGAGGAATATGACACGCCGGGCGGCCAGCCGATCAGCGCAATGATCAGCGATTTCGAGTTCACAAACTCGCCGATGGACGTTGCACTGCTTCGCAACATCTCGAAGGTTGCGGCGGCCGCCCACATGCCGTTTATAGGTTCGGTGGGCGCCGCGTTCTTCGGCAAGAAATCGATGGAAGAAGTGGCCGCCATTCAGGATATTGGCAATTATTTCGACCGCGCAGAGTACCTCAAGTGGAAGAGCTTTCGCGATACGGACGATGCCCGCTACGTCGGGCTGACGATGCCCCGGGTGCTTGGGCGCCTGCCGTACGGTAGGGATACCGTGCCAGTGCGCGCGTTCAACTATGAGGAGGCGGTGAGAGGCCCCGACCACGACAAATATCTGTGGGTAACTGCATCGTTTGCGTTTGCAGCCAACATGACCCGCAGCTTTGTGAACAATGGCTGGTGCGTGCAGATCCGCGGTCCCCAGGCTGGCGGCAAAGTGGAAGATCTGCCGGTGCACCTGTATGACCTTGGCACCGGCGCTCAGCCGAAGATCCCGACCGAAGTGCTGATTCCCGAGACCCGCGAGTTCGAATTCGCGAATCTGGGCTTCATCCCGCTGTCGTTCTACAAGAATCATGACTTTGCGTGTTTCTTCTCGGCCAACTCCACGCAAAAGCCAGCACTGTACGACACGAAAGAGGCGACGGCGAACAGCCGCATCAATGCGCGCCTACCGTACATCTTCCTGCTCTCGCGCATCGCGCACTATCTCAAGCTGATTCAGCGCGAGAACATCGGCACGACCAAGGACCGGCGCCTGCTCGAGCTTGAGTTGAACAACTGGATCAAAGGTCTCGTGACCGAGATGAAGGACCCGGGCGATGAGTTGCAGGCGTCGCACCCGCTGCGTGAGGCGAAGGTGACGGTGGAGGATATCGAGGACAACCCGGGCTTCTTCCGCATCAAGCTTTTCATCATTCCGCACTTCCAGGTCGAGGGCATGGACATCGGGCTGTCGTTGGTGTCCCAGATGCCCAAGGCCAAAAGCTGATCCTGTAGGACGTAACCGCCAGTCGCCGGGGTCATGAGCACCCCGGCGCGCCGTTCATATCGTTCGTTTAACGGAGCTTCTGTATGTCGTCGATCGTGCCTCTACAGGCTTACGAATTGAAGCTGGCGCCGCATCCGGCGCCCTTTTCCGTGCTCAGATTCAGCGGTCGCGATGCGGTGAGCGAGCTGTACCGGTACGACATCGAATTCACCAGCTCCGTGTCCGGCATCCCGATGGAGCAGGTGGTCGGTCGGCCCGCAAAGTTCATCATCGCGCCGGTCGATCCGGAGAAGGACTATCTGCGCAGGATGTTCGGCGAGAACGCGGACCAGTTCAGCCGGGTGCCGCCGGCGTATACCATTCACGGCATCATCACCGGGTTCGATGAGTATGCGACGTCTGCGGACCAGACACACTATCGGGTGCGGCTCGAGCCGAAGCTCGCCGACCTGAACCGGGGCGTGACGAGCCGCCTGTTCCAGAAGCAGTCGTCCGAGGAAATCATCACGGACACGCTACGCCATGAGGGCTACCGTGCAGGTGTGGACTTCGAGTTCCAGTTGCGCCACCAGTACAGGCGGCACGAGTACGTCACGCAATATCACGAGACAACGTTTGGCTTCATCCAGCGCCTTTGTGCGCAGGAGGGGATCTGGTTCCGCTGGGAGCAGAAGAAGGATCGCGCGGTCCTCGTGTTCGGCGACGATCTCGATGCCTACGCGCGCAAACAGCGCACGGTGGCGTACCGGCGCGACTCGGGGCTCGAGAGTTCCGGCACGGACGCCATCAAAACGCTCGAGAAGCGGGCCCGGCGCGTGCCCGAGGCGGTGCGGCTGCACGACTACAACCATCGCGAGGCGGGCGTCTCGTTGCTCGTCGAGGAGAATGCCGCACGCGACGACAGGACAACGAACGGGATCGACTATCGCTGGGGCGAGCACTACCAGACGCCGGAAGAGGGCAAGAGCATCGCCCGTCTGCGCCACGAGGAATATCTGGCGCAGCAGATCACGTTCAGGGGGACCGGCAATCCGTTCTGGCTCGAAGCGGGTGAAGTCATGCGCGTCGACCCGAATCCGGCCGACGCGAAGCACGGCATCTTCATCACATCGGTCGAATCGAGGGGTGGGCGCGGTGAGTCGTACTGGGTGACCTTCGAGGGGATTCCGTCGGACCGGGTCTGGCGTACGCCGGTGGCGTCGATTGAGCGACCGTCCATCGACGGCATCCTGCCTGCGCGGGTGACGTCACCGGGCAATTACAAATACGCATACCTGACGGAGCAGGGCTGGTACGTGATCAGGCTGCCGTTCGACCTCGACGAATGGAGTCCGGGCGGTACGAGCCGGCCGGTGCGGTTCGCGAAGCCGTACAGCGGAGCGAACTATGGTCACCACTTCCCGCTGATCGACGGGGCGGAGGTGGCGATCGTCTTTACGGGCGGGGATCCGGATCGACCCGTGATTATTGGCGCG
Organism: Paraburkholderia phenoliruptrix; assembly: GCF_047325075.1. Lineage (NCBI taxonomy): Bacteria > Pseudomonadati > Pseudomonadota > Betaproteobacteria > Burkholderiales > Burkholderiaceae > Paraburkholderia > Paraburkholderia phenoliruptrix. The sequence goes on along the minus strand of NZ_CP168531.1, from coordinate 2,985,173 downwards.
ATGCATGACAGCCTGCATCCGGATCTCGTCAATAACCTGAACCACACCCGCAACATCGTTCGCACGGCCGCGCAGAACGAGATGCGGATGGAGGACAAGGAAGGTGTCGAGCATATCCACCTGAGCACGCCGTTTCAGACCAGTGAGCTCAATCTGGGGCATATGGTCGATGAGAACCGGAAGGAGCGTGGGCAGGGTGCAGAGTTGCGGACTGACGGGCATGTCGCAGTGCGAGGTGCGAAAGGCGTACTGATATCAGCGGAGCCCCAAGCCGCAGCCACGGGCGAGCAATGCGCGATGCAGAATGCTGACGACACATTCCGGCAATCCGAAGAGATCCTCAAGACGCTCAACCACAGCGCCGGCGCCGCGAAGGCTCTGCTCGCGGAAGTCGAAAGACAACGGGCCCTTGTCGACCAAAACCTGTCCCAACTGCAGAAGTGCGTAGTCGTTGCAAGTGCACCTGACGGCATGGGGCTGTCGAGCGGTAGTCACTTTCAGCTTGCAGCGCGCAGACAACTTTTCATGACCGCAGGCGATGGTCTTGACGTCGGCGTCATGAAGCGCATAGCGATAGCTGCTGGCGAAGCGATTTCGCTCTTTGCTGCAAAGCTCGGTATCCGCATTTTCGCCGCGCAGGGCAAGGTGCAAGTGCAGGCTCAGAGCGATGAACTGGAGTTGATCGCGCTCAAGAAGGTCACCATGAGTTCATCGACTGATGAGGTAACCGTCACGGCTTCAAAGGGCATCATCTTGGGTGACGGTGCCGGAGCCTACATCAAGATTGCCAGTGGACGGATCGAGTTGGCCAGCCCCAGTGGCCAGATCGACGTAAAGGGTAACCTGGAAGTGGACGATTCAGCCGGAGGGAATTTCACATTCCCAAGCTGGGTAACGTCCGCGCCGAAGGACGTGAAGAGCAATCTGGGTTTCGGTTTTTCTGAATAGGACACCATGGCAAACAGTTCAGCGCCGAACGCGGTACTCACTCCGCTCAAGCAGATAGCCTTCGCTTTCCCGTTTCGCAAGAAGGGGCAGGGCAATGGCGCTTTAGCGACGGATATCACCGATGAGCACGACATGTATCTGCTACTGAGGCAGGAGCCGACGGGGAGCTTCCCCGTTGGCGCCAGTGGCATGTGGCACGGTGGTGTCCATATCAGCGAGGCCGGAGCCGGGCAGGAGCTGGATCTGAAGGGAGGCGTGCGTTGCATCGCTGATGGCGAGGTAATAGCGTGGCGCGTGAACCGTAAGTATCTCGCAAGTACGCTGCCACCTCAGAATGGTGGACCTGAAATCAACGCTCAGTACAGCACGGGTTTTGCGCTCGTGCAGCACTCAATGGAATTTCCGCGCGGCAAGAAGTGGACCTTCTTTAGCCTGTACATGCATCTCCAGGACTATGCTAGCTACGAAGCTGATCCGGCGCTTCCTTGGCCGGGCTATTGGTCCGCGAAATATCAAGTAACCGAGGACACGGTAGATAAGCCGACGGCTTCAGCGAGTGGTCAGGCTCCTTCAGTCGATCAGACAGGACTGCGCGTCAGGGTGACTAGACCGCATGGCGCCACCGTGGGTATTCTCCCCCGAGGGACTTTGGTGTCACTCTCCAAGCGTGAAGGGGATTGGGGGCAGATAGCAGAAGACCCAGGCGCTCTAATCGCTCCTGCAGTTGGAGGTTACGTCGCTTCGAGTGCCGCAATAGGCAAGTGGATTTTCCTCGGAAAGGAACACGGGCACCCAAGCCCCGTTGTAGAAAAAGTCATGCCGGATTCGGTCTTTGACTGCGTCAACGTTATACCGCAGCCTGAACAGCGGTTAAAAGTCAAAGCTGGAGACGTGCTCGGATATCTGGGGCGTTATGATTCATTGCGCGACCAGACCTCAAATCGCTTGGTGCATATCGAGGTCTTCAGCGACGACAGCATCAAGCAGTTCATTATTGACGGACGGGCTGGGGTCAATGCCAACATAACAACGCCGGCGAACTGGAGCCAACTTGGCTTGTCGGCGGCCCCGACGATCTTGCGCATTGCCACTGGCACTACGCTCTACGACAAGGACCCGGTTGCAGGAACACCTCCGCAAGCGAGCGCGCAGGCAAAGAAAACCGATGTAACACAAGTCGAGACGTTTGCTGTGCTGCAGAACCATACTGGGAATTCGTGTTTGGAGACGAGTCCAGGTAACGACGGCCAGAAACGACACTGGTGGAAAGTGGATAGCGCGGATATGCAGCGTAATGCCATTTCAGGCTGGGTGCGCGAGCAGAGCTTCGCTGGTGGCACCGTTACGCAGGAACACTCACAAAGCTGGATTGATTTCGAGTGTCACGACGAGGATCACGATCCGACTCATACAATTTTCGCGAGCGCTGCAGATTACGTGGCCTATACAAAGGGGAGTGATGATCCGACCGCGGGTGCCATTGGCAAGCTTAGTCCGCTGATGACCGCAATCTACCGTGCATTGTATCCTTCCGGTGATGGCGCCCATGCAGCAGAAGAACTTCGCAATACTGGACAAAACCCACAAGGCAGCTCGTTTCCGTGGGTTGCCTTTCGGGCATCACGTCTAATTCCTAAGCACGAAAGCGAGTGGGCCAACCCAGCGAAGTGGCAGGAACTGGTTAGTGCAATCGCGCAGAGCAACGAGCCGGAGCCTGAGCACGAAGAGGAGAAAAAGCGCATCGCAAAGCTTGTGTGGTGGGATGAAGTACAGGCAGGCGTACCTGGCTTCCCGGGACCAGATGTATTCCATATCCACCCGGCTGCGCTGGTGGGAAATTTCTGCCGAAGTGGTTTTCAATTCACTTTGCAGATGATGCAGCGCCTCTTCCCCCATGTGACAGCGCAGGATCTTCAGCAAATCGCTGATGAGCTAAATGCGCACCTCGACGTCTATAAGTTGGATACTCCGCTCAGACGAACACACTTTTTTGCTCAGGTAATGCAGGAAACCGGCAGCAACCTAAACCTTGAAGAATCTTTCATTTGGAAAGCCAGTGCGCTAATCGCGAAATTTAGCTATTTCGGCAGCCACCCTGCCGAAGCTCATGCACATGGCTACGCAACGGTGAGACCTATCAAGGCCGATGGTACGCGAATGAATCAAGCCGATTTTGAAGCTATCGCAAACGGAGCCTACGGTGGTCGCGCGGAGTTAGGTAACGGGAGTCACGCCTCCGGAGATGGATGGAGGTACAGAGGAAGAGGTATGAAGCAACTTACCGGACGAGCCAATTATCATGCGTTCACCCGATGGCAAACTGGTCACCAGGCCGATTTCCAAAATGATGTGATTGACTATGAAGAAGATCCGGATGTCTTGACTCAGCCAAAATATGCTGCGAGATCCGCGGCATTTTTTTGGGTTACCAATCATCTCCCCGAACTTGCGGATCACGGCTCCATGCCCGCACAGGTCAATGCGATTACGGCAGTTGTGAATCTGCATACTGATAGTTATGCAGCCCGCGTTGAGAACTTTCAAGCGATCTGGAATAGAGGTGATTTCAAATGATCATAAGACCAATTCGATTTTTTGCGGTCGCGCTGGCAAGTATTGCCTGTGGTCCAGTGTTCTCTCAAGTGGCTACGCTGTGCAATGCACACGAGGAGATATACTTCAGTTGCCACGTTGGGGAAAAAATTGTTTCCGTTTGTGCGTCCGGAAATATATCGCCTAAAAATGGCTATGTCCAGTATCGGTTCGGTAAGCTGGGTCGTATCGAGTTGGAGTATCCAAAACTGCCCTATCCGCCGATGGGTTTCTTCTCGATAAGTGATATTGATCAGGGAAATGTTCAAACCACTCACTTGAAATTCAAATCTGGTCGATATAATTATGTTGTCTACAGTGGCTTCCCGTCAGGCTTGTATGTAAAAAAAGACGGAAGAATTATTTCAAATTTAATCTGTGACTCGGGGGGCTATGAATCGATAAGCCCCCGCGCATTTCGAGGTATCCCCGTAAAGCCACCCCAAGGCAACATTGATAATTAGAAGTCCGCTTCTGCAAAATCAAGAGCGTCGAATATTAGCGAACTTATCTGATATTAATCAGATGTTCTCGTCGGGCTGCACAAATGACTAAGACTTTATTTCTTATGCTAATCGCCTTTGTGAGTGGTTCGGTGTGCGCGACGAGTACATGTTCCGACATCCACGGCCGGCAGAGTTATCCGCCCTTGAGAATCGAGAGCGGGACAATCTGCTTTATTCAAGAGCCGGTACATGACCCTAAGACCGGGCTTCCAATCGAGGCCAATGCAATTTCTTTGTATTACATCTCCGACGGGGATTCACCTCTGAAGGCAGAAGGACGAGGTCTTCTCTATGACGATACTCCCGGCGAGATTGTTGACGCATTTTCATCGGGGACTGAGCGCAGTCACGGAGAAAGAATTTTCGTGACTCATTTCATGAAGGTACGAAAATCTCTCGCAGAGCCAAATTCGTCCGGTAAACTTTACTCTGTTTCTGTCTTCTGTCGGACCGGGAACACTTTGCGCCGTGATGAGCGCAGTTCCGAATGGTTTGGGGCTGATTACAGTTGGCTATCAGACAGGGGAAGGATGATTTACAAATTCCCATACCAATCACGAGCGGATGTACGTCAGGCGATCAACTCCCCCTTCGCCTTGCTCATGAATACAGATGAATCTATTCCCGTCAGGTTGAAAGAGAAGAGTTACTTGTTTGACGGCCCTAATATAAAAAATAAGACAAAAAAATTTCTGATCGCGGGAGATCGAGCGAACGTCGATAAGGCTACGGCAGGATGGTGCGAAGTGAACTACTCCGGTGGAGCAAAGCCCTTACAAATGTGGTTAAGGTGCGATGCGCTCGATACTGACACGAAGGCAAAAAATGAAATTGTCGGCCGGTGCGACAGCCACGAAAAAGGACGCCGCTTTCTTAAGTGAGTCGATCTTATTACATTGCTTAATTCTTTTGCGTCTCTCAAGTTCAACTCATAAACTGAAAAGTAGAATTTATATAAAAGTTTATCGTGTAATGAAGAAATTGGTGTGCGAAGGCGACAGCACGAGCCACGGCGGAAAAGTTCTTTCTGGCTCGGACCGTATCAAGGTGAAAGGACGAAGGGTCGCAAAAATCGCGGTTCTCGTGTCCTGCCCGATTCATGGGGATAACGAAATTGTTGAAGGAAGCGACCACATGAAGGACGCGGGCACTCCCTTGTCAAGGGACGGCGATGCGACGCAGTGCGGTAGCGTTCTGATCGCCTCCACAGGCGGCGCTACCGTCCGCTAAGAACGATGCCCGTTGATTTTTTGCGCGTCCCGCCGAGGGTGGACGTACCGCACGTTTCCCGGCCTTCGATTCCTGTTTGGGCGTTGCTCCTATGTCTTATGATCACAGGTTGTGTGGCGCAGGCCGTGTTCGTCTGGCCAGCCGGCAATGCTGATAGCGTAGTGTTCTGGTTCTGTGCAATCGGGTTTCCTATCCTTGCATGGAGCTTCTTGCTGTGTTGTCGACTTGCCTATCTCTATGGATGCCTAAGCGCTGCGCTGGCCACAAATAAAATCAGTGATGCGATAGAAGCGCAGTGTCACGAATCGTCAAGTCAGCCACTTGCCGTGCTGGGGAATGTCTGGAAATTCAGTTCCGACGAAGAGGAGAATTCGCTCGATGCCCTCGTCGACGGAATGACGAAGTTACGGCCTGTTGCCAGTCAGGCTGTGCCGAACACCGACGTCATTGCCAGATGGCTGGACGTCCCGGGGCGCCAATTTTACTCGGGCAACGCGCGAACTGAACACGCTCGCCAATCGGAGCTTTGCGAATGGTTACTCAACGAGATGGTCGATGACATAAAGTCTAAGCTGCTTAGAATTCCTAATCAGGTGTCTCTTTGTGTAGATGTTTGCGTCAACTCGGTCGTCGATTCTGCGACCGTTCAGGAAGGCCTGCTCGCTAGACTGCGGAATGTGCTGCACACAACCCGCATCGAAGTTAAATCGTCAAAAACGGAACTCTCATTGTTTCACGCGGATTCGTGGTTTGATAACAATTGCTCCGACAGCGTTCACTTACTAGTGGCAGTTCAATTGCGCAATGCGGCGAGCGAAATTCTTGCAAACGGCGTCAGCGAAGGCGCAAGTATGCTGCTTGTTTCAAGTCCTGCGATTGCTAGCCGTATTGGCGTGTCGTCTCCGTTGTGTCTACACCGACCGGCCAGAGGGCCGTCGGAAACAACGGCTGATGTGCTCAAGCTTGCGATTCGTTGGGGAGGGGGAACGTTCGACAACATCGGGACAAGCTGGCGAACGGGCCTCAGCAAAGAAGTCGCGCGGATCATCCGCTCGTCTTGCCGCTTTTGGCACGGAATGGAGACGGTAGACCTGGACGCAGCCGTAGGGAGGGCTGGGGCGGCAGGTGTCTGGCTAGCGACCGCGCTGGCAGCTGCGAACGCCGCTCTGACGAATGAGCCACAGCTCGTAATCACGCAGGAAGGCAATGACCTACTTGCACTGGTATGCGAGAAACAGACATGAACAAAAACAAGTCACGTCCCGCTGCGCATTTTATTGGCTTTGCTCTCACAATTCTCTTTGCCATGTGCGCCGTTGCCGTGTGGTTAGTCGCGCGTGAGCAGAAGTGGAGTCTCGACAGACTGGTCATTGTCGAGCTATTGCTCTTCATAGGCCTGTTGATATTACTGATCTTTACGAAATACTTCGAGGCTCTATTGCTCTGGATTGCTTCGTTGCGGGCGACGCAATGGTTAATGCAATATGATAAGCGAAAGCAACCCGAGATGTCAGAAGGCACGACCGGAACATCACAGTCACTTGCGAATGCGCTGACGGGCCGGCACGGTCGACGCTGGCGTTACCGTCAGCGCTGGGTACTTGTCGCAGGCGACGAACCACTCGTCAAGCGTCTGGTCCCGACCCTTGTAGATACCGGCTACGCAATCGCCGGCAACACCGTCCTGCTTTACGCAAAGCAAACCCGTAACACACTCGACACGAACTGGCTGGACCAGATCCGTCGGCTACGTGGGCGACGTCCGGTCGATGCAATCGTGGCCGTGACGCGCGACCGTGCCTCGGTAGCGTCTCCGTTCGACGCCGACGGACTCGCGCAGTGCCTTGCTCGCCACGCGCGCGCGCTGGGGTGGGCGGCACCTGCATATCTTCTCAACGTGACAGATTTTGGTGCCGAGTTAGAGGGCCCGGACGAAGCGATTGGCTTGACATGGTCGAATCCGCGCATCAATGCTGACGATGTTGATACATCACTGAAAGATCTTAGCCGCGTCTTGGCGGAGTCAGGCGTCGTGCGCATCGCGCGCGACAAGCACGACCGCTATCAGGCCGAACTCTCGCAACATATCGAAAGACTCGGCACCGCCCTGTCGGGACTTGTCCCGCAAACAGCCAACTCGCGCTCCTGGCGCCAGTCTGTTCACGGTCTTCTGTTCGCGCCGTTGTTTAAGGAGCATGAGCTTGCCTCCCCATCATTAGTGGAGAACGCTGACGGCAACGCAGACGACCCGGCAGAGGCAAATCCCCCCGGCCAGCGCCAACGAGCGATCTGGCAAACCATCGCCGACCACAGCCGCCAGCTCCACGGCCGCCGCATTGGTTTCTCGCTGTCGACGACAGCCGCATGGATAACCACGGTCCTGCTCGCCAGCTGGATCGCCGGCACGATGCTGTCAGGCTTCGTCAACCGCGCAACGATCCGCCACGCGGCCGACACCGTCGCGCAGCTGTCCACCGTCGAGGATCGCACACAGGCCCTGCAAGCCCTCCATGGCCTCGACCGGCAGATCGACACGCTGGAAATCCATCAGCACGAGGGCGCGCCATGGACGGCGCGCTTCGGCCTGAACCGTGACGGCGCCCTGCTCGAGGCGCTGTGGCCGGGCTACGCCAGTGCGGCGAGCCGCATCCTCGTTGCCCCAATCCGCCAGAAGCTCGAAGAACACCTGCGCCAGCTCGCGTCCCTGTCGGACGCCGAGATCGCCAGTGGCGGCAACGCACAGGTGCAGGCCGCCTACGACACGCTGAAGGCGTACCTGATGCTCGCCAGGCCCGAGCGCGCGGTCGCCGCCTTCCTGACGCCACAACTGGTCGCGACGGCCGCGCCCGGGCGTCCCGCGAACTCGCCCCTGTCGTCCGGCACCTGGGACGACCTGCGCGAGCACACGATCGCATTCCTCGCAGACCACCTCGGTCGCGCCAGCATGCCCGCGATGTCGCCGGATGCTGGCCTAGTCGCCTCGACGCGCCAGACGGTCATCGGCGTGCGCGGCATCCAGAACTCAACGGACGCGGTCTACCAGCAGATCCTCGACGAGGCGAAGGCGAAGTATCCGTCCGTGTCGCTGGCCACGCTGCTCGGCGACACGAGCAGCCGCGGCCTCTTCAACACGACGGCGACCGTGCCGGGCGTGTTCACGCGTGCCGCGTGGGACGAGCGCCTCGCGAAGGCGATCGACGACGCGAGCGAGCAGCACGACGTTGCGGGCGACTGGGTGCTGTCCGACGTGAAGGCGACACAGGCCGCACCGTCAACCCTGAAGGTCGAACTTCGCCAGCGCTACTTCGACGATTACGCGCGCGCGTGGGCGCTGTTTCTCAACAGCCTTCGCTGGCAGCCGGCGCCGACGCTGTCCGCCACGGCCGACCAGCTGACGCTGCTGGGCGACCCGCAGCGCTCGCCGCTCGTCGCGCTGATGAACGCGGTTGTGTACCAGGCAGGCGCGGGCGCGAACACGCAGTCGCTCGCCGGGAACCTGATCAGCAAGGCGCAGCAGCTCGTCGGAGGCGGGGAGAAGGATCCGTCGAAGCGGCCGCCACCACAGCCTGCGCCGCTGGCTGCAGCGTTTGGGCCGATCCTGCGCCTCGCAGGTCGAGACCTCACGGGCAGCGATCTGGCGTCCGGTGCGCCGGCGAACAGCAAGGCTTTGGCTCAGCTCGCCTTGAGCGGGGAGCTGAGCCTCGCGCGATACCTGGAGCGGGTTACGGCGATGCGCCTGAAGGCATCGCAGATCGTCTCCGGCGCCGATCCGGATGCGATGGCACGCCTCGCTGCGCAGTCGGTGCTGCAGGGCAGGACGTCCGACCTGGCCGAGAGCCGCGACTACGCGAGCCGCGTGGCCGCGAGCCTGGGCGAGCAGTGGTCGGGCTTCGGCGAACTGTTCCAGGCCCCGTTCGACCAGGCCTGGCAGGTCGTCGTGCAGCCGGCGGCATCGAGTCTGAACGAGATCTGGCGCAGCGCGATCGTGGCGGACTGGAACAGGACGTTCGGCGGGCGCTATCCGTTTGCCGATTCCGGCAACGATGCGTCGCTGCCTGAGATGGCGCGCTTCATGCGGCCGGACAACGGCGTGATCGCGCAGTTCGTCACAACGCAGCTCGCGGGGGTGGTCGAGCGGCAAGGCGACCGGTGGGTGGTGGCCCAGGGGGGCAATCATGGCGCGCTGTCGATCGATCCGGGCTTCCTCAGCAGCCTGAACAGGCTGACGCAGATCTCGACCGTGCTGTTTCCCTCGGGCGACGCGCATGTGCGCTTCGAGCTGCAGGCGGTGCCGTTCTCGGGGGTCACGGGGATGAAGTTGGTGCTGTCCGGACGTGAGCTGCATTACTTCAACCAGAAGCAGGAATGGATGCCGTTCGAATGGCCCGGCCAGTCGCTGGAGAACCTGTCGCACATCGAATGGCAGACGGAGCAGGGTGGGCTGCGCACGGCGCTTGATGCACAGGGACGGTTCGGGCTGATCCGGCTGCTGGAGCGCGCCAGGGTAACGCAGCAGGACAGCGCGCGCTTTCTGCTCACGTGGAGCCCGGAGACGAGCGAAGGCATTGCGCTGAAGGTGCAACTGCGCAGCGAGGCCGGTGCAGGTCCGCTGGACGTGTTGCAGCTGCGTCATTTCATGTTGCCGACGCGGGTCTTCGTCACCGGTGCGGCGAATGGGGCGGTGAATGGCGTGCCAAAGCGCCTGGCCGCGGCTTTGCCAGCGCAGCCACCGCCGCTGCCGCCTGCTGCGATGGCCGCAGCGAGGCACGCCGGGACGCCGTTGCCATACGGCGCGTTGCCGGAGGTGGAATGATGCTGGCAGGACTGTTTGAGAAGCTCTTTCCGGCACGGGACGACGGTGAGGAGCTGGCCCGCTCGCGCCTCGACGCGTGGAGTGCCTGGCTTCAGCCGCTCGCGGGCGACGCCGGTGTGGGCCGCGATCCTCGATATGAAGACACGTTTTTCCAGCTCCGGGAAGAAACGCAAAAACTCTCCGGAATCGACGATGGACTCATCATCCGCTCGTGCGAGCAACTGCTCATGGAGACCGGCAAGGACTTGCGTCTGGCCGGCTACTATGCACTCGCACGGCTGCGGCAGGATGGCCCCGCAGGTTTCGCGGATGGCCTCGAGTTGGCGGCAGCGCTCGTCGACCGGTTCGGCGAAGCCGCGCTGCCCGCACGCGTCGAAGCGAAAAAGGCGGCACTCGAGATGCTGGCCACCACCCGCATGATCGAGTTGCTGGAAACCCGCGGCGACTTCGCGTCAGCAGATCTCGAACGCGCGCTGGCCGCTCTCGACGTGCTCGTCGCACACACCGGAAGCTGGCCCGAGGCCGCGCGGCCCAACCTCCAACCACTCGTCTCACGATTCGAACGGAACGATGAAGCCACGGCAGGCGCGCACCACCATGCCGTACTGCCTACCTCATCGTCGTCGTCATCGCGGGCACCGGCTTCTGGCTCGATCACTTCGACGCGAGATCTGCTGGACCAGGCGCGCGCCATGGCGACGTGGCTGCGGGATCAGGAAAACGGCTACCTGCCATCCGTGCGACTCGTGCGCAGCGTGCGCTGGGACACGCTGCATGAAGTGCCGCCCGCCGACGCGACAGGCCGCACGCGTCTGGCGCCGCCGCGCATGGAGTTGCGGCAGCAGCTCAAGCGGCTCGTGTTGCAGAAGCAGTGGCACGAACTGCTCGAACGCATCGAAGGCGCTTTTATGGAGGGAGTCAATCACCTGTGGCTCGATCTGCAGTACTTCCAGCACGTTGCCCTGGATAACGTCGGCGCACCGTACAGCACGTGGCGCGACATGCTAGGCGCGGACTTCGCGCTGTTCCTCGAACGGCTGCCTGGCATTGAACGGCTCGCGTTCAACGACGGCACTCCGTTCGCTGACGACGTGACGCTCGAATGGATCGCGCGGCACGCTGTCGTGCGCGATCTGGAAGCGGGCGAATTGCTGGCGTCGCTTCCGGTGTCCGCCGATAGCGAGGACGGCGCAGCCGGCGACTGGCCGGAGATCGAGCTGCAAGCGCGGGAACTGGCTGGACGAGATGGCATCGAGGCCGCTTTCGCGTGGCTGGAAGCGCTGCCAGGGATGAAGACCGACCGTCATCGCTACCTGCAGCGGCTCGTGATGGCGCGCGTGGCCGATCACGCGGGCCGCGCTGACACGGCACTGGCCCTGCTCGCCGAGCTCGATGCCGGCACGCGTTCGTTACCGCTCGCGCGCTGGGAGCCGGCACTTGTCTTCGAGATCAAGCAGCAACTGGTCAGAGCGCTCAAGACGATGGGCAACCGCAAGGATGCCGACAAGCCAGGCCTTGCGCGTCGCATCGGCGAATTGCAGGCGGAACTCACCGTGCTCGATCCGGCGCGCTCGCTGACCCTTTGGTAACAGAAACCCCATGAAAAACGACGATCCAATTCTGCGCTACTACGAAATGGAAATGCGCTATCTGCGCGAGGCGGGCAAGGAATTCGCGAAAGCGTATCCTGACCGCGCGCGCATGCTCAACCTCGATCGCGTGGGTGACCGCGACCCGTACGTCGAGCGGCTCTATGAAGGTTTTGCATTTCTCACCGCGCGGCTCCAGCAGAAACTTGACGACGAACTGCCTGAACTGACTGAAGGGCTCGTGAGCCTGTTGTGGCCGCACTACCTGCGGATGGTCCCGTCGCTGTCGGTGGTCGAGCTGATTCCGCTTGCGGAAAAGCTCCAGCGAACCGATGTCGTGCCGGCGGGCGTCCCGGTGCGCTCCGCGCCGATAGCGGTGCCGCTCGTGCCAGGCTCTGAGGGTACGACGCCGAAGACGGTGCAGTGCCTGTACCGGACCACGCAGCCGGTCACGCTGCAACCGGTCGCCATCACGCACGCCGGCCCGACCGTGCGCCACGACGGCCGTTCTGTGATCCGGCTCGGGTTTGCGCTGGACGCGTCGGCGCGTCGCCAGGAAACGGATTTGTCGCGGTTGCGCCTGTACCTGAATGCGGACCTACCGACCGCGTTCGCGATGCATCTCGCGCTCACGCGCCAGGTCGATTCAATCGCGTGGCGTATCGAGGAAGCGAACCATGGTCAGGCCGCCGGCGAAGCATTGCCGCTTACCGGTGTCACGCTCGAGCCAGCCGGGTTCTCGACCGAAGAGCGCCTATGGTCGAAATCCGATGCGGCGTTCTCGGGCTATCAGTTGCTCCTCGAGTACTTTACTTTTCGCGAGAAGTTCCTTTTTGTCGACCTCTGCGGGATCGACATCACGACACTGCCGGAGAAGGCAACCCGCTTCGAGCTCGAGATCCTGCTCAAGCATAGGTATCCGTCGGACCAGCGTTTTACCGCGGAGAACGTGCGGCTCTTCTGCGCGCCGGTCATCAACCTCTTCGAACTCGACGCGGAGCCGATCGAAATCGATCACCACGAGACGGAATACCGGGTGGTGCCGGCCGGCCATCAAGGCGAGCACGTCGAAACATACTCGGTCGATGCGATCGAGGCGTTCGATCACGAAACCGCGCAACGGTACGAATACGCACCGTTCACAACGTTCCGGCACCGCGGCGGCATGCTGCGTCACGAAGCGCCGGAGCGCTACTTTCATGCCCGCGTACGCCCCGGCGTCTCCGGGCTGCACGAGACGTGGGTCATTCTCGGCGGTCATGCGTGGGAATCCATGGCTACGCTGCCTGAGGAAAGCCTCTCGCTGCGCGTAACGGGTACGAACGGCATGCTGCCGCGCAAGGGTCTTCGCGAAGCGAGCATCGCCGAGCTTGCGGCGAGCACGCCGAACGTCGTGGGTGTGAGGAATCTCGTTGCCCCGACGCTTCCGCTCTATCCGCCGACCGGCGACCGCTTTCAGTGGCGGGTGCTGTCGCATCTCGCACCGAATTTCCTCTCGATGATGAACGCGGAAGTACTGCGCGGCGCGCTCGCGCTCTACGACTGGACTCATGACGAACTGAACCGCCGGCGTCTCGCCGGCATTCTGTGGGTTTCACAGGAACTGCTCGAAGAGGTCTCGGGCGGCGCTGTCGAACGCGGTGTGCTCATCGAAGTGACCCTTGATTCCCATGCATTCGCCGGTGAGGGCGATGTCATGCTCTTCGGTGAGCTGCTGCATCGCTTCTTCGAGCAGTATGCCGAGATCAACCTGTTTACGAAGCTGTCGATCGTGAGCCTGCCGTTGCAAACGCGCACGGACTGGCCGCGCAGCAAGGCACAGAGGGCGCCGCTATGAAATTGCGCGAGTTGCCCGATCTCGATCCGCCGAATCTGGATCCGCTGGTCGCATCACTGCTCGCCCGCGCCCCGAAGATGAACTTCATGCAGCTGTGTCGTCTGCTCGAGGTGCGTGTACCCGCGCGTCCGGGCTTCGGCACGTGCGATACACCTGAGCACGAACCGGTTCGCTTCAGGCCGCGTCCCCGCACGGGGTTTCCAGCCGGTGAAGTAGCGTCAGTGGAGTTCGATGACGAGACAGATATCTTCGGCCCTGCGTTCGGCTCCCGCTTGCCGCCCACTGTGCGCACCACGTTCATGGGCCTGTACGGCGTCGACGCAGCGATGCCTCCGCACATGATCGACGATATCGTGCTGCGGGAGGAAGGGCACGAGGCCGTCGAGGCTTTTCTGGATCAGTTCCATCACCGCGTGGTCACGCTGTTGTACCGCGCATGGAAAAGGTACCGCTACGCCGAGAGTTTCCGCGCGGGCGGCAGCGATGCGCATTCACGTAATCTGCTGTGCCTGGCAGGCTTTGGCTTGGGCGATAAACCTCAGCGCGCTGGATTGCCGGATTCGCGGATGCTCGCATTGCTGGGCTTGCTGATTCAGCGTACGCGAACGTCGGAAGGCCTCGCGCGCGTCGTCGCGCTCGCCGTCCCTGGCGTCGGCGTGCGCGTCGACGAATTCTTTCCCGTACTCACGCGGGCAGGGCAGCCGCGGCCGCTGACGTCCGGCGGCCGTGCTTCGGTTCCAGAAGATCGTGCGCAGCCCGGTCTTGGGGGCAGCTACGTGCTCGGCAGGCGGCTTGTCCATCGCGGCCGGGCGGTGCGGGTCATCTTGCGTCCGGCCGACGCGCAGCAGGCCCACGAGCTGCTGCCCGGGGCCACGCTTCATCGTGAGTTGCTGGCGTACGTGCAACTGTACGTGGGCGCGAAGGCGGACGTGCACCTGCGCATGGAAGTGTCGTCGCGGCTTGCACCTAAGCCAGCCATCGGTCACGCGTCAGCCGGACCGGCGCCGCGCCTCGCGTGGACCACTGTGCTGCCCGCCGATGAGGAACGCCTGATCAATATCGCGCTCGGCGTCTACGAAGCATTCCCGAAGCCAGCGCCTAATCCACACCTGGCGCCGCGCCATGCCTGACCGAGGAATATCGATGTCCATTCGTTTCGCTATCTCAACCCTTGCATCCGTTCTCCTGCTGTCGGCGTGCGGCGCGTGGCAGTCCGTTTCCGACGCGTCGTCGAGCGCGTACCACGCTGTGTTCTTCAAGCAGATCAAGGTGCTCAAAGTCGATCTTTCCGCCCGCGAAGCATTGAACCCCGATGACGCCGGCCGCCCCACGTCGGTTGCGGTGCGCGTCTATCAACTGAAGGACCGCAAGATGTTTGACGGCGCTTCGTACGAAGACCTTTTGAAAAACGACCGGATCGTGCTTGCGCAGGATCTGCAGGCGAGCATGGCGTCCGTGCTGAACCCGGGTGCGTCTGCGAGCCTTACGCAGCCGATGCAGGCTGACACCAACTACGTGGCTATCGTCGCGTTCTATCGCAATCCGGGCACGGGCGACGGCTGGAAATACGCAATCGTCAGGAAGAAGCTCGACGCCGACAAGCCGTTGAAGCTCGAGCTGGTCGACCAGCTGCTTGTTGCGTCGGGCAGCGAGTCTCGGAACAGCTCCCGGTGATGGGCCATCGGGAACGCTTAACGCTTTGTGACGACGTCGGGAACTTCGACCGCAGCTTTGCAATGAGCAATGTCGGGTACTCGTCGCGGTATCGGATGCAGGGATTTTGGCTGCGATGCGCTTGAATTTCGCCCCCATCCCACCGACGAACCCACCTCGCGCCTCAACAAAACATCAACCCGGCCGGCCACGAGATGCGACTCGCTGACTTCCGGCAGCGGCAGGTACTGAACGAAATGGCGGCCCGGATGCACGAGAAAACCGGTCACTGCGTCGCCTGGTTCACAACGCGAGACACGGACACAATCGATTCGACCTCCAACATGCCGACGCCCGCAGACACATTGCTGATATAGACGGCGGCGAACAGCGCCTCGTTGTGGCCGCGCGGTGCGAGGTACCTGTGTTCATCCGAGAACATACGAGGGGCTCTGCAAAGACATCGCGGAGTGCCAGTATAAATTGGCGCGCCGCGTGTCGATCCACGGTAGTCGGTATTTGACTAATGCTCGACGCACGGCACCGGATGAATGCGGTCGCTCGCCTGTTCAGCGCGTTGCGCCATCGACATTTCAGATCGACGCGCGCCCCAGCCACTCGCGCAGATAAAGCGAATGCGACGGCCGCGAGGTAACGGGCTCGCGAGATTTCGGTGTCCCGACGAATAGAAAGCCGAGCACGCGCTCAGAAGACTCGAAATCGAGCGCGGCCTGCACGTTCGGATCGTAGGCGTCCGCGCCCGTCGCCCAGAAGCCGCCATAGCCGAGGGCGTGAATCGCGTTGAGCATATTCATCGCGGCCGCGCCGACTGAAAGCATCTGTTCAGCTTCGGGAATGTGCGAGCTCGCTGAAGGCGCGGCGGCTATCACGATGACGAGCGGCGCCGTGTACGCAAGTTGCCGCCGATGTTCGTGCTTTGCGCGCGCCTTCGCTGGCTCGCGCCGCGCCGCGGCATCCACGAGTACCTCGCCGAAATCGGCGCGCGCGTCGTCGCGTATCAGCACAAAGCGCCACGGACGCAGCGCGCCATGATCAGGCGCGCGCATCGCGGCATCGAAGATCAGGCCCAACTCGGCATCGCTCGGGCCCGGCTCGGCCAGCGGCCAGTGAGACTGGCGCGAGAGCAGGGTGTCGAAAAAGGTGTGTTGCGCGTTTGTCAGACTGTCGGAAGCGACGGGTTGGCTGGGGCGACGCTGCGAATTGTCCATAGCGATCGGCTTAAGTTTTGAATCACCCGCATCATGGCGACAAACACACGGCAATGCAAATGATTCTTATTTGCTTGTCTGATAAAAGTTTTTGGCTTATGCTGCGTTCTTGTCTGGCGCACACGTTTGCACCGCAGAGCCGAGGTGGGGCTTCGACCACGGGTCACGCCTCTTGACGTCCGCCGTGCCCACGAATCGCTTTAAATATAAATGATTCTCATTTATATTCTGGTCAGATGCGCCGGGAATGTCAGATGAGCCGGGAATAGAAGCGGACCGCTCCTGCGGGACGCAGAAGGCAATACACAACTTCATTCAGGAGCCGCGATGAGCTGGGGTGACGAAAACAGCAATTTCGTTGTCGTTGTCAATCACGAGGAACAGTATTCGATCTGGCCTGACTACAAGGCCATTCCGGCCGGTTGGCGCGAAACAGGCAAGTCCGGCAAGAAGGACGAGTGCCTGCAATGGATCGACGAAGTGTGGACCGACATGCGTCCGTTGAGCTTGCGTCAGGCAATGGCCGGAAGCGCAGGGCCCGAAGGCGTCACGAACGCCTGAAGCATGGGCACGGAACCGATGACCTCGTCCAGGCACCAAGCGCACGTGTCGAGCACGCTCACCCTTGTCTGCCTCGCGCATGCCGGCGGCAGTGTCGCGCTGTATCGCGATTGGCCGCAGCGGCTGCCGTCGTATGTGCAGGTGCGCACGCTCGAATTGCCGGGCCACGGTATGCGCCGTTTCTCGCCGCCGCATACCGAATGGACTGCGCTCGTCGAGCAACTTGCGGACGAACTGCTCACGCTGATCGACGGTGGGGCTCCGTTCGCCTTGTTTGGGCACAGCATGGGTTCTCTCGTGGGGCTGGAGCTCATGCATGCGTTGCGCGAGCAGGGCAAGCCCGGGCCTGTCTGGTTCGGAGCGTCCGCCACCATTTCGCCGGCGCGCCGCAAACATGAAACGCACTGGCTGAGTTGTTCGCATGCCGAAATGATCGCGTGCCTGCGCGAGCGCGGCGGTACGCCCGCCGAACTGCTCGACGACGCGGATTTCGTCGACTTCATGTTGCCGCTCTTGCGTGCGGACTTTCACTTGTGCGGCATGCATCCGATGCATAGGACGGCGCGCGTCGGGTCGGCGGGTAGCCCCGTCATGCCCGATTGCCCCATCGACGTGTTCGTCGGCCGGAACGACCCTGCCACGGCGAACAGCGCAGACGTCGAGGCCTGGGCGGAAGAGACGCGCGGCGCATGTGCCGTGCATTGGTTCGACGGCGGGCATTTCTTTATCGACACGGCGCGCGAAGCGGTACTTGCAGTCGTCGCCGGATCGCTCGCGAAACGAGTCGGTCCAGTGCGAGGCATGGAAGAAGCGCAAGAAGCGAAATTTGCACAGCCGCCGCAAGGGTCGCAGCGCGCCGCGCCCATGACCGACCCGTTGCGCAGAGCCCTTCCATGAACCCCTCGCTCAAAGCGCTGTGCCGCCACCACTTGCAGTTTGAGGCAACCCGGATAAGGACCGAATGACCATGAGCCAGGCTTCGCTGCCGATCTTCGATTTTTCGCCGTTCGTTGGCCAAAGCGGGCGCTACGTCGCGCTCATCAAACAGTTTGCCGCGGCCGAGCCGTTTCGCAGCGCGACCGTCGATGAACTGCTGCTCGACGACGACTTCCATCGCCGCCCGCTGCGGCCCGAGGACTTCGATTTCCTCAAGTTCATGAAACCCGTGCGCGAGCACAACGTGAGCCGCCTCCCGGCACTCGCCTCCGGCCGCACGTTGATGTCGATTTACGAGCTCGACATTGCGCGCGCGCCTTCGAGCGGCGAGCCGGCAGACTGGCAGCGCTTTACCGACTTCTACCGCGAAGACACGCGCGAACTTGGAGCGCAAATCGCGCCGTTTCTCGAAGCGTATTCGTTCGAATACCTGACTAAAGATGTCGTCACTAGCGAAAGCGTCGACGCGACAAGTGCACGCGTCACGCGCATCGTCGATGAAGAACTCGCGTTCTGGAGCGCCACGTTCGAGCGTCTCTTGCGCAACGATTACCTCGAGGAGGGGCTGCGCTTCATCATGGTCCAGCGCTGGGCGCTGGCAGTTTCGAAGCGCCGCGCGCTCGCACGAGCTGCTGCGAGCGGCTTCTTCGACATGTTGCCGCCCGACGAACGGCCGAGCCTTCATCGCGAAGTGCCGGATGACACGCTCCTCGAACGCGTCGCGGCCGCGAGCGGCATCACGCGCCGGCAGCATGCGTACTGGCAGTTCTATTTGCCGACCAGCACGGCGAAATGCAACCTGTTGTATGCGCTCGCGCGTCGGCCGGATCGTGCCTTCGGGCTCGTCGGCGCTGCATTCGCGGCCGAGGCTGAATGGCTCGCGTTCGGTCTTGCGCTCGAACGCGCGTGCGCCCATCTGCAAACTCCGGGTCGAGGTCCCGCGCAGGCGTCTGCGTTGAAAACCGCGTTGGAACAGCGGGCGGCGCGCGCATTGCGGCGTGTGGCCGAAAACTTCGGCGCGGCCGCGCACGCACAATACGTGCAAGGACTCGTCGCCGGCGAGCGGCTTGCGGGGCGTTCGCGCTGGGATCTCGGCGAGCAACTGCGCTGGCTTTCGTCGATTCGCGACTATGTCGCTTTCGCGCATCGCATCAGCTCGCGCATCGACGCCGAGTGTCCCGGTATCGATCGGGAGACTTTCGTCGAGCCGCACGAAATGTGTTCGACGACGCACGTGCATAACGATCATCGTCTCGTGACCATCGAAGAGGGCGACATGCTCTTCTGGGGCAACGTCGGCATGCAGCTTGCCATGCACAAAGGCGACATGGTGCTGATTCCAGATGGCCGTCTGCATGGCTCGACGGTGGTATCGAACGAATGCACGTATCACCAGCCGATCATTCCCGACGAGTGGGTCGAGGCCCTCGTCGCCGGGCTTGATGAGCCGGCGGCTGCCTCGGCCTGAATGCGGTGCAACGACGAGCAAACGGCAACACCATGCAGGCGCCCACGGCGAAGATCGACAACAAAGGTGCCTCTTCTCCACGACAGCAGTATCGACGTCCCGGCCACGCGGTCCGGGATGCCTCGCGCATTCGGCGCGTACAACAGTGGGTCAGGAAGAGAGAGCGAACGATGCAAAGTGGCAACAGTGCTATCGGAGAGGCCGATCGATTCGAAGTCAGCGACTGGAAGAGCCGGATCATTGCCGGCAGAGCGACGGGTGCGGCCGTGTCGGCGCCCGCGTGGCTGGACGCCTCCTACGCGACGCTGCGCGAGCAGGTGCTGGATCCGGCGTATCCGTGTTTTTTCGGCACGATGGCGGAACGGCGCGGCGAGATGTTCTACTCGTTCGTCAACGGGCGCGATCTGCGCGATCTACCCGCGACGATGCAAACCTTCGCGGAGCTCGCATTGCGGCCGGCGTACCGGAGAAACAATATCGCGGTGTTCTTCGAGCCGGATCCGCAGCCGCTTTCGCACGACGCCTACAGAACGTTGTTCTGGGGCATTCTGCAGCGCCTGCACGATATCGACCCGGACCCGTCCGCGGACCAGCAGCCGGACCCGATGGACGAGGCGTGGGAGTTTTCGTATGGCGGCGTGCAGATGTTCGTCGTGTGCGCGTGCCCGTCGTTTCGCGCGCGCCATAGCCGCAATCTGGGCCCTGGCATGGTGCTGCTGTTTCAGCCGCGTTCGGTGTTCGTCGACACGATCACGAACAAGGTGATTGGGCGCGAGGCGCGTAACCAGGTGCGCAAGCGCCTCGAAACATGGGACGACATTCCCGCGCACCCGGATCTCGGCTTTTACGGCGATCCGGGCAACCTCGAATGGAAGCAGTACTTTCTCGACGACGCAAACGCGCCCATCGAGGAACGCTGTCCATTCCTGAAACGCCGCTCGCAGGGAGTGCATTCGGTGCATTCGGCGCAGGTGCAACGTCATGCGCCTGCCCACGGCACGCGTCCCGAACACGAAAGAGCCTTCGCGCAAAGCGACGACGCGCGGGGCACCGATAGCTGACGGGGCCGGTGTGAGAGGCAGCCGGCCTCTGCCTCGTGCACTCACGCTCGCAATGGAAGGAGCTTCATGTCGTTACTTTTGCAACTGGTCAGCAGATCGCGCTGGATGATTGCCGCCGCGCTCATTGCCAGCGTACTCGGTGGCCTCGGCAATGCCGCGCTCCTTGCGCTCATCAACCAGGCGCTCATCGCGACGCCGGACGGCCTCGCGCGGCTCGGCTTGCAGTTTCTCGCCGTGGGCCTCGTCGTACTCGCGATGCGCGCGCTCGCGCAGTCGCTCTTCATGTGGCTCGGCCAACAGGCGAAGGCGACGCTGCGCATGCGCACCATCCGCCGCATCGGCGACGCCGCGTTTGCCCAGCTGGAAAAGCAGGGCGCGGCGAAATCGCTAGCAGTCCTGACACAGGACCTCGATACGATCGTCGTGCTTTTCGTGAGCCTGCCTTCGCTTGCGATGCAAAGTGCGGTAATCGCAGGCTGTCTTGCGTATCTCGGCTACATGTCATGGCCGATCCTGCTCGTTGCAATCGTCACCATCGTGCTCGGCATGACGGGTTTTCGCTACGCGCATAGCCGTGCGATGTTTCATCTGCGCGCATCGCGCAAGCGCGAGGACGACCTCGTCCGGCACTTCCGCGCGCTATTCGACGGCGCCAAGGAGCTGAAGCTGCACCGTGCCCGCAAGCGTGCTTTCGTCGAAGACACCCTCGCGAGCAACGTCGAAGCGGTGCGCGTGCAGCGCACGCGCGGCTATATGCTGTATGCGGCGGCGTCGAGCTGGGGCAACTTCATTCTGTTCGCCTTCATCGGCCTCACGCTCTTCGTGTTCGCGCGCTACATCAAAGTGGACCCGCACGTCATGTCGGGCTACGCGATCGTGTTCGTCTACATGATCATGCCGATCGAAGCCGTCCTGTCTGCGATGCCGAGCCTCAGTTCGGCGCGCGTTGCGCTCGAACGTATCGAACAGGTCAACGCGGAACTGCCGGGCGAAATCATGCTCGAGCCGCCAGCCGCCGCGTCGTTCGAGAGCATTGCGCTCGACGGCGCCACGCATCGTTACTTCCGTGAAAAGGAGAACGACGTATTTACGCTCGGTCCGGTCGACCTGACGTTCCGGCCCGGCGAGCTCGTTTATCTGATCGGCGGCAACGGCAGTGGCAAGACCACGCTCGCCAAGATGCTGGTCGGCCTTTATGTGCCGGAGAGCGGCCGTGTGCTGCTGAACGGCGAGCCCGTCGACGAGGCGCGGCGCGATGTCTATCGTCAGCATTTCTCCGTCGTGTTCAGCGACTTCTTCCTGTTCGACACGCTCCTCGGCATGCACGCCGACGGACTCGACGCGCTGGCGCAGCAACTACTCGCTGACCTGCAACTCGACCACAAGGTGAGCGTGAAAGACGGCAAGTTTTCCACGCTGGACCTCTCGCAAGGGCAACGCAAACGGCTTGCACTTGTCGTCGCCTATCTGGAGGACCGGCCGTTCTATGTGTTCGACGAATGGGCCGCGGACCAGGACCCGCTGTTCAAGAACGTGTTCTACGAGCGCCTGCTGCCGGAGCTGAAGGCGAGAGGCAAGACTGTGCTCGTCATCACGCACGACGATCGCTACTTCCATCTCGCCGAGCGCTTCATCAAGCTGGATTTCGGCCAGATCGTCGAAGAAGAAGCCGGCGATGCGCGGCCCGCGAGCCTCACGGCCGCCCCTCACTGATTCGGGATTCATCTTTCATGACCAGCAATCCGTCTGTTATCTCCGCGCCGCTCGCGCAAGGTGAACCGATGTACGAACTCGACGGCGTGTCGTTCCGCGTCGGCGAGCGTGTGCTGTTGCACCCGCTTGCCCTCACGCTGCCCAAGGCTCGTGTGTGCGGGCTGATCGGTCACAACGGGTCGGGCAAATCGACACTGCTGAAGCTGCTTGCGCGTCAACAGTCGCCGACTGCAGGCACGCTGCGTTTTGCCGGTCGTCCGTTGCACGCGTGGGAGAACCGCGAGTTTGCCCGTCAGGTGGCCTATCTCCCGCAGCAGCAGCCGGCGGCGAACGGCATGACGGTGCGCGAGCTGGTCGCACTCGGCCGCTATCCCTGGCATGGCGCGCTCGGTCGCTTCACCGGCGTCGACGGCGAGAAGGTTTACGAGGCCATGACGCTGACCGACATCACGCGGTTCGCGGATCGCGCGGTGGACAGTCTGTCGGGCGGCGAGCGACAGCGTGCGTGGATCGCGATGCTGGTCGCGCAGGACAGTCAGTGCCTGCTGCTCGACGAACCGATTTCCGCGCTGGATATCGGGCATCAACTGGAAGTGCTCGATCTCGTGCGCACACTGAGTCAGCAACGCGGTCTCGGCGTGGTGGTCGTGCTGCACGACGTCAACATGGCCGCGCGATTCTGCGACGACCTGATCGCGCTCAAGGGCGGCCGGCTGCTCGCGAGCGGCAGCGCGACGGAGCTCATCGAAGAAAAGATGCTCGGCGCGATTTACGGCGTGCCGATGGGCACAGTGGCGCATCCGCGCGGCGGCACGCCGATCAGTTTCGCGTATTGACCGGCACGCGCGGGCCCGCGCTCGCATCGCTTCGGCCATGAGCCGCTGGCCGCGCAGCTCCGGTAGGACATAACGGCGTTCCCAAGAGACGCCAGGCTTTCCCCGCAATGACGAAATTCGCGCCGCTGGCGCAAGCGCATAGGCAAACGCAGATGCGTGCGACGGCGGCGCGCGCTGTACGCCGCGCTTTGCGGCCTTGGGCGATGACAGCCGCGCGGCGCGCGACCAATCTCGGAGGTGGGGATGTCTGTTACCAATACGCTGCGCCAGGATGGCGCGGGCATGCATGCGACGAATCGCGTCGCACAGAACCATGCGTTAAGCGGCGCTGCGTCGCTCTTTGAGGCGCCGCACGAAACCGCCGCGGCGCCTGCAATGGATCTCGTTTCGGCGATGAAGCGGCATGTCGGCGAGCGCGCCGGTCAACTGGCGGTGCGCTTTCTCGCCGACGGCGACACCGATGCGCACGAGTTGACTTACGCGGCGCTCGACGCACGCGCCCGGCGGCTTGCGGCTGTCTTGCGCCAACATGGCGCGCCGAACGACCGCGTGCTGCTGATGCTGCCGAGCGGGCTCGATTACGTGGTGTCGTTCTTCGCCTGCCAGTATGCAGGGATGATCGCCGTGCCGGCGTATCCGCCCGAAGCGCTGCAAAGCGGGCATGTCGAACGGCTGCGGCGCATGTCGGACGATTGCACGGCGCGCGTTGCAGTGGTGGAAAACGCATCGCACGCGTCGCTGCGCAGATTGAGCAGCGAGCTCGATCTCCGCGGCGCGACGTTCGTGTCGCCGGACCAGGGCAGCAGCCACGAAGGCTTTTGCATCGAACGCGCCGAGCCCGACGCCATCTCGTTCCTGCAGTACACGTCCGGTTCGACGTCGTCGCCGAAAGGGGTAATGGTTAGTCATGCGAACGTATGCGCGAACGTCAGCGCGATGTCGCGCGGCATGGGTTGCCGTGCCGGCGATCGCATGTTCTCCTGGCTGCCGCTCTATCACGACATGGGGCTGATCGGTAGCGTGCTGATGCCGGTGCTGTGCGGCTTCCAGGTCACGTTGATTTCGCCGCTGCATTTTCTGGAGCGCCCCGCGCGCTGGCTCGCCGGCATAGCACGCGAGCGCGCGACGGTAACCGGTGGACCGGACTTCGCCTATCGGCTTTGCACGGACCGCGTGCGCGATGCACAGCTCGCGGGACTCGACCTGTCGTCGCTGCGCGTGGCGTTTTGCGGCTCCGAGCCGATTCGCCAGACGACGCTCGACGGCTTCGCCGCGCGCTTCGGCGCCCACGGCCTCGATCCGCGCGCGATGTACGCATGCTATGGGCTTGCCGAGGCGACGCTGTTTCTCACGGGCGTCGAGGTCGGCTCGGGCGCGCCGCACACGCGTTTCTCCGCATCCGGGCTCGCGTTGCGCCCGCCAGTCGCGCGGTCGGTGACCGATGACAGTGACGGCAAAGCCGTTGTGGGTTGCGGTGTGACCGCGTTCGGCCACGAGCTCGCCATCGTCGATCCGCAGACAGGCGAGCGCTTGCCGGAGCGGCATGTCGGCGAAGTGTGGTGCGGCGGGCCGAGTATCACGCAGGGTTACTGGGAAAATCCGCCAGCGACGGCCGCCGTGTTTTTCGACGACGCGCCCGGTTTTCCGGGGCGCTGGCTGCGTACAGGTGACCTGGGTTTCATCCATGACGGGCAACTGTTTTTTTGCGGACGCCGCAAGGACGTGATTGTGTTGCGTGGCGAGAACGTGTACCCGCAGGATCTGGAAACCGTACTCGCCGATCGCGTGGAATGGCTGCGCCGCGGGCGCGTCAGCGTGTTTCCGGTCGAGGCGGCCGACGGCGCGGAAGGCATCGGCGTGGCTGCGGAGGTGCCGCGCGGCAGGGCGCGGCAGGTGGCGCCGGAAACGATTTTTAGCGCGATTGCGGCGGCGCTCGGCGACGCGTTCCGATACGAAGCCGCGTTGATTCTCCTGCTCGAACCCGGCGATTTGCCGCGCACGTCCAGTGGCAAATTGCAGCGCAGCGCGTGCCTGACGGCTTGGGAAAGCGGCGCGCTGGTGCCGTTCGCGATACACGACGCGCGGTCCGAAAGGCCGCACGCTATTGCCACACGTGCGGTCGCGCAACACACGAGCGGCGAAGCCTTGACGCCGACCGCACACATCGTCGCGCAGGTGTGGAGCGAGGTGCTGGACGTGCCGGCACCGTGCGCGTCGGACGATTTCTTCGCGCTCGGCGGCCGTTCGCTGCTGGCGGCGAAGGTTGCATCGCGTCTACGGGAGCGGTTGGCGTGCGAAGTACCGGTTGGCATGATGTTTAGTCATACGAAGCTTCTGAGCCTCGCGGCCGCATTGGATCTGCGCCGCGCGGGGTCGGCAGAAAACTGCGCGACTATTTCGGCGCTCGTGCGCCGCGCTGAAAGCGAGCGTGTCGCGGCTCCGCTGTCGTTTCCGCAGGAGCGTCTATGGATGCTGTGGCAGATCGATCCGGACAGTCCCGCCTACAACATTTCCGCCGCGCTTTCGTTAACGGGTCCGCTCGACACCGGCGCCGTCAAAAGCTCGCTCGATGCGCTCGTGCGTCGCCATGAAATACTGCGCACGCGCTTCGACGATACCGGTGGCGCGCCGCGTCAAATCGTTGCGCCCTTGAAGGAAACGGGCGAGCTGCGCGACGCGTGGCACTGGGACGTTGCCCTCGCACGCGGCATTAGCGACGAAGCATTCGACGCGCAGCTGCGTGTGCCTGCCCGCGAGCCGTTCGATCTGACGCGCGGGCCGCTCTTTCGCGCGACGCTGTTCGTTCGCGACGACGAGCGACACGTGCTGCATTTCGTGATGCATCACATTATCGCGGACGGGTGTTCGATCAATGTGCTGCTGCGCGATTTCGCTGCCGGTTATCGCGCCGCGCGGCGCAGCGGCGCCGACGTTACCGGTGCACTGCCGGCACTCGCGGTCCAGTACGGAGACTACGCCGCATGGCAGCGCGAGCGCTTTGCCGTAGACGGCGGCGCCCGGCTCGACGCACAGCTCGACTATTGGCGCGATCGTCTGGCCGGTTACGACGCCTTGCTTGAGCTGCCGACCTTGCACGAACGCGGTCGTCGCTATGAGCCTCGCGCCGAACGCATCGACGTGCGCATTCCCGTCGCGCTCGCGAGCCGCCTGGCGTCGCTCGCGCGCGCGGAGAACGCCACGTTGTTCATGGTGCTGCTCGCAGCGTTCGCCGCGCTGCTCTCGCGTTATAGCGGCGCGCAGGACGTGGTGATCGCGGTGCCGGTCGCCGGCCGCGACCGCCTTGATACCGAGGAACTGATCGGCTTTTTCGTCAACACACTCGCGATGCGCGCGTCGGTGCAGAGCGCGATGCCGTTCGCCACGTTGCTGCGCGAAATCCGCGAGCACAGCATCGAGGCGCACGCGAATGCCGACGTGCCGTTCGAACGCGTGGTGGCCGCGCTGCAATCGGGCCGCCGCGCGGGCGGAAGTCCGCTCGCACAGATCAAGTTCGTACTGCACGACGCGTTCGACACGGCGCTCGATCTCGACGGCGTGCAGTGCGCCCTCGTCGACGCGGACGCGAGCGACGCACGCTTCGAACTTGCGCTCGACGTGTTCCGCGAGGACGCGGGCGGATTACGCTGCGTGTTCGCGTACGCCGCCGAGCTCTACGACGACGTGTTCGTCGCGCAATTCGCGCGGCACTACGTCGAGCTGCTCGAACAGATCGCCGACACGCCGCTGTGCACGATCGGCGAATTGCGTCTTGACGACGATGAAGCGGCCCGCGTCAGCGCACCCGTCGCCGGGGCCGATGCGCTGTAGCGCGCCGCAGTCGTCAGGCCGCCAACATCGCCACTGACTTCGCCACCGGCATCGAAACACACGGCCCGCGCTTCTTCGCACGGGCGTCAGACACCTGGATCACACCACGGACACCATGCAAGCCATCCATTTCGACACCGACTTTATGCCTGCGCGCATCGCGCGGTTTGCCATCGAACGGCCGGACGCCGTTGCGCTCGTCGACAGTGCAGGGCCGCTCTCGTGGCGCGATGTGTGGGCCTGGTCGGGCCGGCTTGCCGCAGCGCTTGTCGACGCAGACGTGCGGCCAGGCGATCGCGTGGTGCTCGCGTTGCCGCGCTGCGCGGCGTTCGTCGCGTCGATTCTCGCCGTCTGGCGTGTGCGAGCGTGCTACGTGCCGCTCGATCCGGCGTTGCCCGAGGCGCGTCTGCGCTGGCAGGCCGAGGACTGCAGCGCGCGCGTAGCGGTGACGCTTGAGGCAACGGAGTCTGCGATGCATGCCCGCACGCCTGCGTGGCTGCCCGAAGGTGCGGCGGCACTGAACCCCCATGCGTTGCGCGCATTCAGCGCGAGCACCGCGGCCGTCGATCAATGCGAACGCATCGTTCCGGATCCGCAAGCCGACGACATCATGCTCGCGTGGCCCGCCTACGTGATCTATACGTCGGGCTCCACTGGCCGCCCGAAGGGCGTCGTGCTCAGCCACGGCGCGCTCGCCGCGTATCTGCGCGGCGTCTCGGAGCGCCTACCCGACGGCATTGCAAGCGCGGCTTATCTGTCGACGCCCGCCGCCGATCTCGGTCACACGTCCTTGTTCGGCGCGCTGTGGCACGGCTGGACGCTTCATCTGATCGACGCGGAAACCGCCGCCGATCCCGACGCGTTCGCGGCTTACATGCACGCGCATGCCGTCGATCTGCTGAAAATCGTGCCGAGCCATCTCGACGCGTTGTTGCAGGCGCAGCGGCCTGAGCGGGCGTTGCCGCGCCGGTGTCTCGTGATGGGCGGGGAACCCGCGCCGACGCGTCTCGCCGAGCGCATTGCGACGTTGCGTCCCGAATGCAGGTTGATCAATCACTACGGACCGACCGAGACGGCTGTCGGTGTACTCACGCGTGGCGGCGCGCAAAGCCGCACGGCGACTCTGCCGCTAGGCAAGCCCCTCGCACACGTTGACGCACGTATCGTCGATGCGCACGGCAACGCGGTGCCGAAAGGCGCGGCGGGCGAGCTGTGCATCGGCGGCGCGAGTCTCGCCGATGGTTATCTGAACCGGCCGTCGCTGACCGCCGAGCGCTTCGTGCCGGATCCGAATGGCCACGGCGCACGGCTTTACCGGACGGGCGACCGAAGCCGCCGTCTGCCGGACGGTGACTTCGTATTCCTCGGCCGTCTCGACGATCAGGTGAAGATTCGCGGCTTTCGCGTCGAGCCGGAAGAGATCGCCGCGCGCCTGCGCGCCGAGCCAGGCGTGCGCGATGCCGTAGTGATCGCGCATGCAGATAACGAAGACGCGGCGCCGCGCCTCGTCGCCTGGCTCAGTTCCGGCGAGTTGCTCGACGTCGACGCGATCCGTGCGCGTCTTGCCGCGGAATTGCCGGACTACATGGTGCCGACGTCGCTCCAGGTGTTGCCCGCGCTGCCGCTCACCGCGAACGGCAAAATCGACCGTGCCGCGTTGCCGGTGCCGCAGCACGACAAGGTCGCGCATGCCGCGTGCGTGGAACCGCGCAACGATACCGAACGCACGCTCGCCGGCATCTGGAAGCTTGTGCTCAAACGCGAGGACGTGGGCGTCACTGACAATTACTTCGAGATCGGCGGGGATTCGATTCTCAGTCTGCAGATCATTGCGAAGGCGCGCGCCGCGGGGTTCAAGCTCACGCCCAAGCAGATGTTCGATTATCCGACGATCGAGGCGGCGGCGCGCGTTGCGGTGGCGTTGCGGGCAACCGCTGCGCCAATGGCCGCAGCACAACATACGCATTCCTTTTCACATAATTCGTTATCCATAACATCTCACGACGACGCTCTCTGGTTCGAACAGGCCGGCGTCTCGCGCGATGCGGTCGATGCGGTCTATCCCGCCACGCCGATGCAGCAGGGTCTGCTGTTTCAGGGAATGCTCGACGGCGAGCCGGGCATGTACGTATCGCAACTACGCCTCACGATCGACGCGCTGAACATCGATACGATGTGCGCGGCCTGGCAGGCGGTGATCGCCCGTCATCCGGTCTTGCGCACGCGTTTCGTATGGCCGGCCGGCGCCGAGCCGTTGCAGGTCGTCGAGCGGCAGGTACGCATGCCGTTCGACGTACATGCCGGCAGTGTGCCGGTTGCAGCGGCGACCGCGTCGGCAGACGCACAGTATGAGGCGGGCTATGACGCCGCTCGCGAGGCGCTCGTCGCGCGCGGCTTCGAGCCGGGCGTCGCACCGCTGATGCGCGTCGATGTGTTCGAGCGTCCCGACGGCGCGCACGACCTTCTGTGGACTCATCATCACGCGCTGACGGACGGCTGGAGTACCGCCCAGGTCGTGACCGAAGTCGCGCGCGCGTATGCGGCGATGGAAGCGGGCGGCGCTGGCGATGCGTCGCCCGGCGCGCCTTATGGCGATTATGTCCGCTGGCTGCGCCGCCAGCCCGATACGGCGCCGTTCTGGCGCGCACGCCTCGCGACGCGCGAGGACCCGGCGCGGCTCGCCGATGCGCTCGGTAGTCTGATGCGGCCATCGCCGGAGGACGGCGCCGTGGGGGCCGTGGCAAAAGCGCTGATTCGCGAGATCGACGGAGCCTCGCACGCGCGCCTGAAGCGCGCCGCACAGCGCGCGCAAGTCACACTGAGCACGCTCGTGCAGGCAGCGTGGGCGCTCGTGCTCGCGCGTTTCTCGGGGCGTGCGCAAGTCGCGTTCGGCATGACGGTCTCAGGCCGTCCTGTCGAGTTGCCGGATGTGCAATCGATGGTCGGGCTCTTCATCAACAGTCTGCCGCTGTGGATCGACGTCGAATCTCATGCGCCGGTGCGCGGGTGGCTTGCCGCGCTGCAGCGGCGTAACGTGGAGTTGCGCGACGTCGAGCACACGCCGCTGGCGAGCTTGCAGCAATGGGCAGGCGCGAGCGTCGATGCACTGTTCGACAGTCTGATCGTGTTTGAAAACTATCCGCTCGACGACGCACTCGGTGTGCTGTCCACCCGTGGCGGCGTCCCACGCGTGCGCGCCGTGGAGACATACAACCGCAGTCACCTGCCGTTGATGCTGGTTGTCGCGCCTCGTCACGTTGGTGGCGGCGACACGCTGAGGCTCGAGTGGCATCGGCATGCGGCGCACGTGTCGGCGGACGGATTGACTCGTGTTGCAGCCTATTTCGAGCGGATGCTGGATTGTCTCGCGGCCGCGCTCGTCGACAGTCATGGATCCGATGTGCGGGTGCGCGATCTGCTAATTGATCGCACTCCAAATTTAAATGTGGCGCGCGCGACCGCGTTTGGCTACGAGCCGATCACTACGCGGATTGCGTTGCAGGCGCGCGAGCGACCCGATGCGGTTGCACTCGTCGATGGCGATGAACATGTGACCTATGCGCAGCTGGATGCATGGTCTCGCGCGATTGCACATGAATTGAAGCGCCGCGGCGCGAGCGCGGAAGTGCGCGTGGGCGTCGCATTGCAGCGCTCGGCGGCGCTCGTCGCATCGCTGCTCGGCGTGCTGCGCGCGGGCGCGGCCTATGTGCCGCTGGATCCTTCGTATCCGGCTGAGCGTCTTGCACATATCATCGACGATGCGCAGTTGCGGCTGATCGTCGCCGATGCGCCGAGCCTCGCGCAGCATGCGGCGCTGTTCGGCGCGCGGCCTACGCTCGATGCGGCGGCGTCGCGCGATACGGTGCGCGGTGAGGAGCCACGCGATGCCGAAGTCGATCCGCAACCGCATCCGCAGCAGCTCGCCTACGTGATCTACACATCCGGTTCGACGGGCGTGCCCAAAGGCGTGGGCATCACACACGAAAACGTCACGCGCCTCTTCGACGCCACACAGTCCCACTTCGCCTTCAGCGCGGCAGACGTCTGGACCCTGTTCCATTCGTACGCGTTCGACTTCTCCGTGTGGGAAATTTTCGGCGCGCTGGTGCATGGCGCGCGACTTGTCATCGTGCCGCACTGGAGCACGCGCGAACCGGCCGCCTTTCATGCGCTGCTGCGCGAGCAGCGCGTGACGGTGCTGAACCAGACGCCTTCGGCCTTCACGCAACTGACGCAAGCCGACGAAGGCAACACGCTCGCGTCGCTGCGCGCGGTGATCTTCGGCGGCGAGCGTCTGGAGCCTGCGTCGCTCGCGCGATGGGCGGACGGTGCGCGTCGCCAGGGCGTGCTGCCGGCGCTCGTGAACATGTACGGCATCACCGAAACGACGGTGCACGTGACGCATCGCGCGCTGGATGAAGCGTCGCTACGCGAGGCGCGCAGTGTGATCGGCGCGCCGCTCGACGACCTCGCGCTGCACGTGCTCGACGCGGATCTGAACTGCGTGCCGCCTGGCGCGGTGGGCGAACTGTATGTGGGCGGCGCGGGGCTTGCGCGCGGCTATCTCGGCCGCGCGGCGCTGACGGCGCAGCGCTTCGTGCCGGACCCGTATGGTGCGCCGGGTGCGCGTCTGTATCGCTCGGGCGATCTCGCGCGGCGCCTGCCCGACGGCGACCTCGAATATCTGGGCCGCAACGACGACCAGGTGAAGATCCGCGGCTTTCGCATCGAGCTCGGCGAGATTCAGGCGGCACTGCTGGGCCATCCCGAGGTGCGCGATGCGGCTGTGCTCGTGTCCGGCGATGCGAACACCAGCGCGGGTGACCGGCGCCTCGTCGCCTACGTGGTGCCGCGCGGCGAACCGCATACGGGCGATCCCGCGCGCTGGCAGGCGTGGCTCGCTGCGCGTCTGCCCGCGCATATGGTGCCGTCGTCGTATGTGGAACTCGGGCGCTTTCCGCTGACGCCCAACGGCAAGCTCGATCGCCGCGCGCTGCCTGCGCCGGGGGCGGTGGCGAACGCGGTGGGCAGTGCGTCCTACGCGGCTCCGCGCGACAAAACGGAAGCGCGAGTTGCCGCGATCTGGCAACAGGTGTTGGGGGTGGAGCGCGTCGGTGCGGTCGACGATTTCTTTCAGCTCGGCGGACATTCGCTGCTGGCCGTGCGTGTCGTTTCGGCAGTGAGGGCGGAGTTCGGCGACGCGCCGGCATTGCGCGCGGTGTTCGAGCATCCGCGGCTCGACGATTTTGCACGACTGTTGCGTGTGCAGGCGGAACAGGCAGACGAAGTACGACAAGGACACCTGAGCACTAACGCAATCCAACCCGCACCTGGGGCCGCTGCCGCTCAGGTCGACCTGAGCGCACCGATTCCGCTGTCGCCGTCGCAGCAAAGCTTGTGGTTCCTGTGGAAGCTCGACCCGCGGAGCGCGGCATATCACGTCAACGGTGCGCTGCGTTTTGACGGCCGCCTCGATGTCCGCGCGCTCCGTGCTGCATTCAGCGCGCTGGTCCAGCGGCATCCGGCATTGCGCCTGCGTTTCGGCGAAGTGGAGGGCGTTCCGTTTCAGCGCATCGACGCAACGAGCGGCAGCGAAATTCGCGTGATCGAGCTGCCGCGCCGCGCTCACGATACCAACGCGAGCAACGAAACCATGGACGAAGCGCTTGCCGCATGTCTTGCCGCGCTCGTGCGCGTGCCCTTTGACCTGAACGGCGAGCCGCCGATACGCGCGACGCTCGTGCGCGTCGCCGACGATCGTCATGTGCTGCATCTGGTACTGCATCACATCGTCAGCGACGACTGGTCGGTGGGCTTGTTGTTCGCCGACTTTGCGCGGCTCTACCGCGAACATTGCACGGCGTGCGGTACCGGTTCAGTGGAAGCGGCCATCGACGCTGCGCATGTTGCGGTGACCGCGGCGACCGCGTACCGCGAGCTGATCGCCGCGCGCGCGGCGCAGCTGACGCCGGAGCGCGAGGCCGCCCAACTCGCGTGGTGGCGTGCCGCGCTCGCGACCGACGACGAGTGCCCCGCCACGCTCGCGTTGCCCTACGATCGCGTCCGCAGCGGCACGAGTCGTGCGGCTGGCGCGCGCCATCGCACGCGTGTTCCGGCCGGCACAGCCAATGCGCTGCGTGCGCTCGCGAGTGCGCATCGCGCGACGCCCTTCATGACGCTTCTGGCCGCATTCGGCGCATTGCTCTACCGATACTCGGGCCAGTCCGACATCCGCCTCGGCGTGCCGCTCGCAGGTCGCGAGCAGCCGGGCGCAGCGAATGTCGCCGGCTTTTTCGTCAATACCGTGGTGGTGCGTACCACACCGCGCGGCGAGATGCGTGCAGTGCAACTGATCGACGAGGTGCGCGAGCGGCTGCTTGGCGCCTACGCAAACCAGGAGGTGCCGTTTGCGAGTGTCGTCAAAACCGTGCAGCCTGAGCGCGAGCTGACGCAGACGCCATTGTTTCAGGTGCTCGTGAATCAGCAGCAGCGCCACGATTTGACGACATCGTTCGGCGACGATGTGCGCGTGTCCGTGCAGGAAGTCGACAACGGCGAGGCGCAGTTCGATCTGATGCTGAACATCGCAGAGGCGGCTGGCGGTGCGTTCGATCTGACCTTCACGTACGCGACCGATGTGTTCGACGCGTCGACCATCGAACGGCTCGCACGTCATTTCAACGGATTGCTCGAGCAGTGGGCTACGGCACCGGATGCGCGAATTGCGTCGTTTCAGTTTGGAGAGCTAAGTGAGCGGGAAACGCCTTCTATGCCGGCCGCGTTTGGCTACGAGCCGATCACTACGCGGATTGCGTTGCAGGCGCGCGAGCGACCCGATGCGGTTGCACTCGTCGATGGCGATGAACATGTGACCTATGCGCAGCTGGATGCATGGTCTCGCGCGATTGCACATGAATTGAAGCGCCGCGGCGCGAGCGCGGAAGTGCGCGTGGGCGTCGCATTGCAGCGCTCGGCGGCGCTCGTCGCATCGCTGCTCGGCGTGCTGCGCGCGGGCGCGGCCTATGTGCCGCTGGATCCTTCGTATCCGGCTGAGCGTCTTGCACATATCATCGACGATGCGCAGTTGCGGCTGATCGTCGCCGATGCGCCGAGCCTCGCGCAGCATGCGGCGCTGTTCGGCGCGCGGCCTACGCTCGATGCTGTGGCGTCGCGCGATACGGTGCGCGGTGAGGAGCCACGCGATGCCGAAGCTGATCCGCAACCGCATCCACAACAACTTGCCTACGTGATCTACACATCCGGTTCGACGGGCGTGCCCAAAGGCGTGGGCATCACGCACGAAAACGTCGCGCGCCTCTTTGACGCCACACAGTCCCACTTCGCCTTCAGCGCAGCAGACGTCTGGACCCTGTTCCATTCGTACGCGTTCGACTTCTCCGTGTGGGAGATTTTCGGCGCGCTGGTGCATGGCGCGCGACTTGTCATCGTGCCGCACTGGAGCACGCGCGAACCAGCTGCCTTTCATGCGCTGCTGCGCGAGCAGCGCGTGACGGTGCTGAACCAGACGCCTTCGGCCTTCGCGCAACTGACGCAGGCCGACGAAGGCAACACGCTCGCGTCGCTGCGCGCGGTGATCTTCGGCGGCGAGCGTCTGGAGCCTGCGTCGCTCGCGCGATGGGCGGACGGCGCGCGTCGTCAGGGCGTGCTGCCGGCGCTCGTGAACATGTACGGCATCACCGAAACGACGGTGCACGTGACGCATCGCGCGCTGGATGAAGCGTCGCTACGCGAGGCGCGCAGTGTGATCGGCGCGCCGCTCGACGACCTCGCGCTGCACGTGCTCGACGCGGATCTGAACTGCGTGCCGCCTGGCGCGGTGGGCGAACTGTATGTGGGCGGCGCGGGGCTTGCGCGCGGCTATCTCGGCCGCGCGGCGCTGACGGCGCAGCGCTTCGTGCCGGACCCGTATGGTGCGCCGGGTGCGCGTCTGTATCGCTCGGGCGATCTTGCTCGGCGCCTGGCCGACGGCGACCTCGAATGCCTGGGCCGCAACGACGACCAGGTGAAGATCCGCGGCTTTCGCATCGAGCTCGGCGAGATTCAGGCGGCACTGCTGGGCCATCCCGAGGTGCGCGATGCGGCTGTGCTCGTGTCCGGCGATGCGAACACCAGTGCGGGTGACCGGCGCCTCGTCGCCTACGTGGTGCCGCGCGGCGAACCGCATACGGGCGATCCCGCGCGTTGGCAGGCGTGGCTCGCTGCGCGTCTGCCCGCGCATATGGTGCCGTCGTCGTATGTGGAACTCGGGCGCTTTCCGCTGACGCCCAACGGCAAGCTCGATCGCCGCGCGCTGCCTGCGCCGGAGGCCGTCTCTCATGCTACGCAGACCGTCACTGCATCGACGCCGGCAGAGGCCGCATTGCTATCCGTGTGGCGCACAGTGTTGCGCCGCGACGATATCGGCGTGAGCGACAATTTCTTCGTGATCGGCGGCGATTCTATTTTGAGCCTGCAAATCGTGTCGAAAGCGCGTGATGCAGGCTTGCACATCACGCCCCGTATGGTGTTCGAAGCGCCGACTGTGCAGCAGCTTGCGCGCGCGGCGCAACCGCTGCGGGCGGAGTCCGCCGCGTCATCGTCCATTGCAGCGGTAGCTCTGCCGCGTGCCGATGGTCCCGCGTCGTCCGATGCATGGCGAGCGCTCGGCCTCGCACCCGAGCATATCGAAGATGTTTATCCGGCGACGCCGCTGCAGAGCGGTTTGCTTTACCACGCGCTCGCAGATGCCGGGCAGGGCGCTTATCTCAACCAGATGCGCGCGACGCTCTCGGGGGCGCTCGATGTCGCCGCGATGCAGGCTGCGTGGCAGGCTGCACTCGAACGTCATGCGATTTTGCGCACGCATTTTGCGTGGCAGCACGGCGGCGCGGTCATGCAGATCGTTCATCGCAAGCTCGCGCTGCCGTTCCAGGTGCATGACTGGTCCGCCGCGGCGGATTACGATGCGCGCCTTGCCCAATGGCGAACGCACGATCTCGCGGACGGCATCGCGCCAGACACGGCGCCGCTCATGCGGGTCGCGCTGTTCATCCGCGATGCGCGTACCGCCGACCTTGTGTGGACGCATCATCATCTGCTGCTCGACGGCTGGAGCGTGTCGCTGCTGTTCGCCGAAATTCTGCACGACTATCGATCGCGCACGGGTGGCACGGCTACCGTGTTCAACGCGGCACCGCCGTATCGCCGCTACGTCGAGTGGATTCGCGAGGCGGCCGACGATCCCGCGACCGAAGCATGGTGGCGTGCGTGGGCCGCGCGTGCCGACGATCCGGTAACGCTCATCGCAAGTCTCGCCGAGCCACACGCGACCGAACCGGGTGCCCATGCGCGGCGCCGCGCGCTGGACGAGGCACTTGTCGCGCGTTTGCAGGCCACGGCACGTCGTCACGAGATTACGCTCAACACGCTCATGCAGGGCGCGTGGGCCGTGCTGCTCTCACGCTATGGGCATCGGCGCGGCGTAGCCTACGGCACCACGTTCGCGGGACGGCCTGCGCATCTGCCCGACGTCGAGCGAATGCTCGGGCTTTTCATCAATACGCTGCCCGTATGCGTCCATGTCGATGCCGACGCCGAGCTCGGCGCATGGTTGCGCAAGCTGCAAGGCGAGCTGACCGAGCTGCGCCAGTACGAACACACGCCGCTCGCGCGCGTGCAGCAATGGAGTGGACGCAGCGGCGATGCACTGTTCGACAGCATCGTCGTGTTTGAAAACTATCCGGTCGATGCCGCTCGCCACGGCGACGCGAGCC
Organism: Paraburkholderia phenoliruptrix; assembly: GCF_047325075.1. Lineage (NCBI taxonomy): Bacteria > Pseudomonadati > Pseudomonadota > Betaproteobacteria > Burkholderiales > Burkholderiaceae > Paraburkholderia > Paraburkholderia phenoliruptrix. The sequence goes on along the minus strand of NZ_CP168531.1, from coordinate 2,948,600 downwards.
TGAAGGTGGAGGCCGTCGAGTCCGTCGACCCGACGCATTACCCGCTGGCGCTCGCGATCATTCCGCGCGGGCGGACGTTTGCGCTCGAATGGGCGTGGAACGGCGAGCGGATCGATCGGGACACAGTGGAGACAATCGCATCGCAGTACGAAGCAATGCTGACGCAGATGACCGACGGCGTGCAGAAGCGCGTCGGAGCGCTGGTGCTGCCCATGCAGCGTGAAGCGAAGCCGCTGCAGAAGTATCCATTCGAATCCCTGGGGGTGGCACTGGCAGCGCAGGCGAGGCGCACGCCGCAGGCGCTTGCGCTGCGCTGTGAGGATGCGTCGCTCACCTATGCGCAGCTGGAGGTGTGGTCATCGACCCTCGCAGCACGGCTCATCGCGCGAGGCGCGGGCGCGGAGCGGCGCGTGGGACTGTGCGTCGCGCGCGGGCCGGCGCTGATTGCAGCGCTCGTCGGGATCATCCGCTCGGGTGGTGCGTTTGTGCCGCTCGATCCGGAGTATCCCGCTGCGCGGCTCGCGCAGATGATCGACGATGCGGGCATTGTGCAGGTGGTTGCAGACGCATCCAGTGCCGGACGCGTTGCTGGCGTGCTGGCGCAGTGTGAAGTGGTCGACGTCGGCTCGATGGCAGGGGCGGCAGCTTTGGGGGCACCGGCGGATGCAACGCGCCACACCGACCTCACACTCCACCCCGAGCAGCTCGCCTACGTGCTCTACACCTCGGGCTCGACCGGTCGGCCCAAGGGCGTTGCGGTAAGCCACGGCGCATTGTGGACCCATCTGCAGGACTTCCTTGCGACTTACGGCATCAACGAAGCGGACACGGTGCTGCATTCGTCGACGATCAACTTCGACGTGGCGCTGCACGAAACGCTGCCCGCGCTGCTGCGCGGCGCGACGGTGGAAATGCGCGGGGTGCAGCCATGGGATCTGCAAACCTTGAGCGAGCGGCTGGTAACACGCCGCGTGACGTTCGCGCGCATTCCGACGGCGCTGTGGCAGCAGTGGCAGCGCCATGCGCCGCCGCGCGAACAGCTCGCGCTGCGTCAGGTGACGGTGGGCGGCGAGGCACTGCCGGGCGATGCGCTCGCACGCTGGCGCGACGGGCCGCTCGCCGGCATCCGGCTCGATAACCTGTACGGCCCGACCGAGACGACCGTGGCCGCGCTGTACCGCCGCACCGAGGCCGGGGACGTGAACCAGGTGACGGTGCCGATCGGCCGTCCGTATCCGGGGCGAACCGCGCGCGTGCTGGATACGTTCGGCGACGAAGCGCCGGTGGGCGGCCTCGGCGAACTGTGCATCGGCGGGCCGACGGTGGCGCGCGGCTATCTGGGGCGCGCGGGGCTCACCGCGGAGCGCTTCGTGCATGACCCGTATGGGGAGCCGGGCGCGCGCGTGTACCGCAGCGGCGACCTGTGCCGGATGCGCGCGGATGGTACGGTGGAATTCCTCGGACGGCTGGACCAGCAGGTGAAGCTGCGCGGGCAGCGCATCGAGCTGGGCGAGATCGAGGCGGTGCTGCGCCAGTGCGAGGGCGTGCGCGAGGCCGCGGTGATGGTCGTCGGCGAAGGGCAGAAGCAGCGGCTCGCGGCGTATGTGGCGGGTGGCGGCGAAATAGCAGACGCCAGCGCAACAGCCGCGCACACGCCCGACGCCGCCCATCTGCAACGCGAACTTGAACAGAAGCTGCCGGGCTACATGGTGCCGTCGTCGGTGACGGTGCTCGCCAGGCTGCCGTGGATGCCCAACGGCAAGCTCGACCGCGCCGCGCTGCCGGCGCCGCGGGCCGAAGCACGCGAGCGCGTGGCGCCGGCCAACGAAGTCGAATCCGCGCTGCTGTCGATCTGGAGCGCCGTGCTCGGGCGTGACGATCTGGGCGTGACGGAGAACTTCTTCGAGGCGGGCGGCGATTCGATCCAGAGCCTGCAGATCATCGCGCGCGCACGCGAGGCGGGCTGGCGGCTCACGCCGCGGCAGATCTTCGAGCATCCGACGGTGGCCGCGCTCGCGCAGCGCGCACAGCGGCTGGATGCGCCCGGTGCTCACGCACCCGACGACGGCGCCGCGCTCGGCTTGACGCCGATCCAGCGGCTGTTCTTCGAGCGCTATCCGCACGGGGAATCGCACTGGAACCAGGCGGTGCTGCTGAAGGTGAAGGGGCGGCTCGTGCCCGAGGCACTGGAGCGTGCGGTGGCGGCGCTGGGGGCGCGTCACGATGCGCTGCGTTTGCGGTTCGTGCAGGAGGCAGGGGCGTGGCAGCAGGTGGCTGACGCTGCGCACACTTCGCCGACGCCGCAGACCGCGGTCGTTCGCCATGAAACGCTCGGCTCGTTAGCAGACCTGAAGGCTGCCTGTGAGCGCATCCAGTCGAGCCTCGATATCGTGCAGGGACCGGTGTGGCGCGTCGGCCACTTCGAGACACCGGACGAGACGCGCGTGCTGATCGCGATTCACCACCTGTCGGTGGACGGCGTGTCGTGGCGCGTGCTGCTCGAAGAACTGCAAACTGCGTACGAGCAGGCCGAACGGGCCGAACCGATCCAGCTCCCCGCGCCATCGATGCCATGGCGTGCGTGGGTTCGTGCGCTTCATCAGTATTCTCAATCAGAAGCTGTGCAGTCCGAAGCAAGTTGGTGGGATGACGCGCTGAGGGAGACTCAGGCTGCGTCGGAACTTCCGTTGCGCCCGCCTGCCGGCACGCGGGTGGCCGAAAGCGGCACGATAGACTGGACACTCGATGCAAGCCGCACACGCGACCTGTTGCACAACGCGTCGCGTGCCTATCGGACGCGGGTCGACGAACTGCTGCTCGCCGCGCTCGCGCAGGCGCTCGGCGCATGGAGCGGCGCCGCGGAAATCGCCGTGGAACTGGAAGGCCACGGCCGTGAGGACGTAATCGACGGCGCCGATCTGAGCCGCACCGTGGGCTGGTTCACGACGCGTTTCCCGGTCGCACTGCCCGCCGCATCGGCGGCGCCCGGTGACGCGCTGGTTGCGGTGAAGGAGCGCGTGCGCGCTGTACCGAACAAGGGGTTGCATTGGGGATTGCTCGACGCGAGCCGCATGCGGCCGCGTCCAGCCATCAGCTTCAACTATCTGGGGCGCTTCGATCAGTCGTTCGACCCGGCGTCGCGCTTCGCCTTCAGTTCCGAGGACGCCGGCAGCAGCTACGGCGAGGGCGCGCGCCTCGACTATGCGCTCGACCTGAACGGCATCGTTACCGGCGAAACGTTGCTGCTGCGCTGGCGCTACGACCCGGCACGAATCGACCGCGAAAACGTCGAGCGCATCGTCGCGGCCTTCGGCCAGCAGGTCGACGCGCTGATTGCGCACTGCCTTGCTGCGCCGCCGGGCGCGACGGCTTCGGACTTCCCGCTGTCGGGCCTCGATCAGCGGCAGTTGCGTGCGTTGAACCTGGCGCTTGGCGGCGTCGCCGACATCTACCCGGCCACGCCCCTGCAGCAAGGGCTGCTCTACCACAGCGAACTGCAGCAGGGAGAAGGCGTCTACGTCAACCAGGTGCAACTGACGCTCGATGACCGCCTCGATGCGACAGCACTGCGCGCTGCGTGGCAGGCCGCCGTCGCGCGGCACGACATGCTGCGCACGCGCTTCGAGTGGCGTCATGGCGAGTCTGCGCTGCAGATCGTGCAGCGTGAGGCCGTGCTCCCTTTCGCGGTGCACGACTGGCGCAATGAAGAGGACTACGATGCATGTCTTGGCAGGTGGAGATCGGCCGATGTCGCCGCGGGTATCGATCCGTCGCGCGCGCCGCTCATGCGCGTGAATGTCTTCCGGCGTCCGGATGGCCGCTTCGATCTCGTGCGCACGCATCACCACGTGCTGACGGACGGCTGGAGCGGAGCACGGCTTCTCGCCGAGGTGTTCGACGACTACGAGCGTACATTGGGCGTTTGCGCGCATCCGGCGCAAAGCATGCCGCCGTCGTACCGGCGTTATGTCGAATGGCTCGCGGCGCAGCCCGATCCGCGCGAGTGGTGGATGAGGCGTCTCGAAGCTGCTGACGATTTCGGCACTCTGACGGCGAGCCTCGCCGCGCCGCGCGACACGGCGGCGCGCGCAACCGCGGCTGAACTGCCGCAACCACCGTTGGCCGCGTCGCCTAAGATCGCGCTCGAACTCGACGCGACGCTCGATGCGCGAGTGCGCCGTGCCGCCCAGCGGCATCGCGTGACCCTGAATACGCTGATGCAGGGGGCGTGGGCCGTGCTGCTGGCGCGATTGAGCGGCAAGGCTTCCGTCGCGTTCGGCGTGACGGTAGCCGGCCGGCCGACGTCGTTGCCAGGTGCGGACGAAATGTTCGGACTCTTTATCAACAGTTTGCCGGTACTCGCGACGGTGCCCGGTGACATGAGCGTGCCGGCGTGGCTCGGCGCATTGCAGTCATACAACCTGCAGATGCGCGAGGTCGAACATACGCCGCTCGCGTCGTTGCAGCAGTGGGCGGGCCGCAGCGGCGACGCGCTGTTCGATACTCTCATCGTTTTCGAAAACTACCCGGTCGCCGCTCGTGCGGCATCCACGGAGGTCGGTGCGCTGCGTATCGACCGCGTGGATTCGTTCGAGCGGACGCACTATCCGCTCACGCTCACGATTCTGCCGGCCACGCGCATCCAACTGCAATGGCAGTGGGACAGCCGCCGTCTCGCGCACGCGCAGATGGAGCAGTTGCAGCGGCACTACCTCGCGCTGCTTGAGCAACTCGCCGATGAAGGAGAGTGCGCGCCGCGTTTCGTCGGCGAACTCGCGGTGCGGCGCAGTGGCTTGCCCGCGGAGCCGTTGCTCGCGTCGCTGCCCGCATGGCGCGCGTGTCACGAGCGCTTTGCGGTTGAGGCGGCGCGCGTGCCGCAGCGGATCGCAGTCCGGCAAAACGGCGAGGCGTTCGACTACGCGACGCTCGCTCGCTGGTCCGCGGCAATCGACGCGCGCCTGCGTGCGAACGGCGTCGCACGGGAAGAGCGCGTTGCGGTCTGCATGCGCCGCTCGCCAGCGCTGATCGCAAGCATGCTCGGGGTGTGGAGGAGCGGCGCGGCTTACGTTCCCCTCGACCCTTCGTTCCCCGCCGGGCGTCTTGCCGACATGCTGGACGACGCAGGCGTGACGCGTGTCATCGTGGATGAGGAAGGCCGCGCACGGCTCGGCAGCGTGCTCGACAGTCGCATTGTGCTGGAAGCGGGAACGGTGCAAGCGGTGGGAGACGCACAAGCCCTGGCGGGTAATGCAGCGAGCGCAGCATTACCCGCGTTGCCGTGCGACGCATCGCAGCTGGCTTATGTGATCTATACCTCGGGTTCGACAGGGCGGCCCAAAGGTGTCGCGATTTCCCACGGCGCGCTGGCGCGGCTGCTCGCGAGCGTCGGCATCGCGCCGGGACTTAATCAGGATGACATACTATTGTCGGTCACCACGCCGTCGTTCGATATCTCCCTGCTCGAGTTCTGCCTGCCGTTGACGAGAGGCGCGTGCGTCGAACTAGCCGACGTGCAGACGGTGGCGGACGGCGTCGCGCTGGCCCGGCTTATCGATGAAAGCGGCGCCACATTCATGCAGGCGACGCCCTCCGGCTGGCGTCTTCTGATCGAAGCGGGTTGGCGTGGGGCGTCGCGCCGAAGGCTGACGGGCATTGCGGGTGGCGAGCCGCTGCCTGCCGACCTGGCGGCGCAGCTTGCGAAACGCGGCGTCGAATTATGGAATCTGTACGGCCCCACGGAGACGACGATCTGGTCGAGCTGCGCCCGCGTGCCGCAGGACAGCCCTATCACGGTAGGCCGCGCGTTGCATGCGAACGCGCTGCGTATCGTCGACGCGACCGGGCAGTTGACGCCGCAAGGCGGCATCGGCGAACTCTGCATCGGCGGAGACAATCTCGCGCGCGGTTATCTGGGCCGCCCGGGCCTCACTGCTGAGCGCTTCGTGCCGGACCCGTACGGGCCGCCTGGCGCGCGCATGTATCGCACGGGCGACATGGGCCGCGAGCGGCTCGACGGCGAATTCGAGTGTCTCGGCCGCATCGACCAGCAGGTCAAACTGCGCGGCTACCGCATCGAACTCGGGGAGATCGAGGCGGCACTGCGCGGCTGCGACGGTGTGCTCGACGCGGCGGTTGCGCTGGCACCGGGCGCGGGCGATGCCGAGGCGAAGCTCGTTGCGTATGTCGTTCCCGAGGCCGCAGGCGAAGCGCATGCGGTGCCTGCCGGCTGGCGTCAGGCGCTGGCCGCGCGTCTGCCTGGCTACATGATTCCAGCTGCGTTCCATGTGACCAACGCATTGCCGCGCACCGCGAACGGCAAGCTCGATCGCAACGCGCTCCTGCGCTTCGAGGCGATGCCCACGGCAGACATCGCATGGGTCGAACCGTCGGGCGAAACAGAAAGGCTGATTGCACGGCTTTTCGGCGACGTGCTCGGGCTCGCGCGGGTCGGCGCGGACGGCGACTTCTTCGCGCTCGGCGGACATTCGCTTGCGGCCGTGCGCCTCGTCGCGAGATTGTCGGAGCAGCTCGGCCGCAAGGTCGCGCTGGCCGCGCTGTTCGACTGCCCGACGCCGGCACTGTTGGCGGCGTTGCTTTTTCCTCCTGTCGAAGACGAGGCCGGGCGCGCGATGTCGCCGCGTGGAGTGACGGGTGATGAGTTGCAGGCGCTCGATGAGTTGTTCGATGAGCTCGAATGAAATCGGCGCGCGGAAGCTGGCTTGTGTCGATGCCATATGTATGGACATCGATCCCGGCTTCTGCCCGCGTTGCTTTGCTTCGCTTCGCTTCGATCAAACACGAATACTGCGCGCCGCGGCAAAGCACGCTCTGACCGCTACATATTGACACCATGCTGACTCCCATTCGCAAAGAACCGAACGAACCAGCGGATGCTTTCTCCGCTGCGCACACCGATCCGTCGAGCCAGGCGCTCACCATCTCGCGCAAATACGCGGCGCTGTCGCCCGAGCGTCGGCGCCGCTTTCGAGAGAAGGCCCGCGAGCAGGGCATCGATCCTGCGCGGCTGCCGATTGTTCCGCTGTCACACGGAGCGGATGCTGTCGATGAGGCGCCAGCGATTGCCGCTTCGTCTGCGGAATCGGCGACCTACCCGCTTGCGCCCGCGCAGGAGCGCCTCTGGTTCCTCTGGAAGCTCGATCCGCTCAACCCCGCCTATAACCTGTCGCGTGCGCTCCGGTTGACAGGGCGTCTCGACGTGCGCGCGTTGCGCCGGGCGTTCGATGCGCTCGTCGCGCGTCACGGCGCATTGCGCACGCGCTTCGTCGAGACGCGCGGCGTCGTGGCGCAGTGCATCGCCGACGAGACCCACTACCTTTGGCGCGAGCACGCGCTGCGCGATCCTGCGCAACTGCGCGACCTGTTGCGGACTGTCGCGCGCGAGCCGTTCGATCTCGTTCAAGGTCCACTGCTGCGTGTCGATCTCGTTGCCATCGATGTGGAGTGCTATGCATTGTCGGTCGGGGTTCATCACATCGTGTCGGACGGCTGGTCGCAAGCGCTGCTCGTTCGCGACCTGGCGGCGCTGTACCGCGCGGCATTGACCGGCGAAGACGCGGCGCTGGCTCGCGCGTTGCCGCCGCTCGATCTCCATTTCGGCGATGTCGCGGCGTGGCAGAACGAATGGCAGGAGGGCGCGCTCGCCGACGATCTCGCGTACTGGACGAAGCGCCTGGGTATCGGGCGTCCCGCGCTCGAGCTGCCTCTCGACCGGCCACGCGCGGCAGTGCGCGGCATTGAAGGTGGGCGTGTCAGACGCGACGTCGGCGCAGCGCTCGCAGACCGTTTGCGCGACCTCGCGCGTACTCGGCGCACGACGCTTTTTGCCGTGCTGCTCGCCGCTTACGCAGCGCTGTTGTATCGCTACGGCGGTCAGTCGGGCGTGCGGATCGGCGTGCCTTCGGCGGGGCGGCAACGCAGTGAAACAGAGGGCTTGATCGGGTTCTTCGTCAACACGCTCGTGATCGACGTGGACGTCGACGGCGGCATGCAGTGTGCGACGTTGTTGTCGCAATTGCACGCGCGCGTGCTTGAAGCGCATTCGCACCAGGCAGCGCCATTCGGTCGCATTCTCGACGCGTTGCGGATCGAGCGCGATCTCGGACGCTCGCCGCTGTTTCAGGTCTTGTTCAACCTGGAGCAGGCGACGAGGGAAGCATCCGTTGCAATGCCCGGACTCGTCGTCGAGCCGGAGGCGGGCGGCACCGATACGGCGCGTTTCGACCTGGTGCTGAACGTGGTCGACGATGGTCACGGTTTGCGCCTGATGTTTAACTATGCCACTGACGTGTTTGACGCGAGCACCGTCGAGCGGATTGCATCGCAGTACGAAGCAGTGCTGACGCAGATGACCGACGGCGTGCAGCAGCGGGTTGGAGCGCTGGTGCTGCCCATGCAGCGTGAAGCGAAGCCGCTGCAGAAGTATCCATTCGAATCCCTCGGGATGGCCCTGGCAGCGCAGGCGAGGCGCACGCCGCAGGCGCTTGCGCTGCGCTGTGAGGATGCGTCGCTCACCTATGCGGAACTGGATGCATGGTCATCGACCCTCGCAGCACGGCTCATCGCGCGAGGCGCGGGCGCGGAGCGGCGCGTGGGACTGTGCGTCGCGCGCGGGCCGGCGCTGATTGCAGCGCTGCTGGGGATCATCCGCTCGGGTGGTGCGTTTGTGCCGCTCGATCCGGAGTATCCCGCTGCGCGGCTCGCGCAGATGATCGACGATGCGGGCATTGTGCAGGTGGTTGCAGACGCATCCAGTGCCGGACGCGTTGCTGGCGTGCTGGCGCAGTGTGAAGTGGTCGACGTCGGCTCGATGGGAGGGGCGGCAGCTTTGGGGGCACCGGCGGATGCAACGCGCCACACCGACCTCACACTCCACCCCGAGCAGCTCGCCTACGTGCTCTACACCTCGGGCTCGACCGGTCGGCCCAAGGGCGTTGCGGTAAGCCACGGCGCATTGTGGACCCATCTGCAGGACTTCCTTGCGACTTACGGCATCAACGAAGCGGACACGGTGCTGCATTCGTCGACGATCAACTTCGACGTGGCGCTGCACGAAACGCTGCCCGCGCTGCTGCGCGGCGCGACGGTGGAAATGCGCGGGGTGCAGCCATGGGATCTGCAAACCTTGAGCGAGCGGCTGGTAACACGCCGCGTGACGTTCGCGCGCATTCCGACGGCGCTGTGGCAGCAGTGGCAGCGCCATGCGCCGCCGCGCGAACAGCTCGCGCTGCGTCAGGTGACGGTGGGCGGCGAGGCACTGCCGGGCGATGCGCTCGCACGCTGGCGCGACGGGCCGCTCGCCGGCATCCGGCTCGATAACCTGTACGGCCCGACCGAGACGACCGTGGCCGCGCTGTACCGCCGCACCGAGGCCGGGGACGTGAACCAGGTGACGGTGCCGATCGGCCGTCCGTATCCGGGGCGAACCGCGCGCGTGCTGGATACGTTCGGCGACGAAGCGCCGGTGGGCGGCCTCGGCGAACTGTGCATCGGCGGGCCGACGGTGGCGCGCGGCTATCTGGGGCGCGCAGGGCTCACCGCGGAGCGCTTCGTGCCTGACCCGTATGGGGAGCCGGGTGCGCGCGTGTACCGCAGCGGCGACCTGTGCCGGATGCGCGCGGATGGTACGGTGGAATTCCTCGGACGGCTGGACCAGCAGGTGAAGCTGCGCGGGCAGCGCATCGAGCTGGGCGAGATCGAGGCGGTGCTGCGCCAGTGCGAGGGCGTGCGCGAGGCCGCGGTGATGGTCGTCGGCGAAGGGCAGAAGCAGCGGCTCGCGGCGTATGTGTCGGGTGGCGGCGAAATAGCAGACGCCAGCGCAACAGCCGCGCACACGCCCGACGCCGCCCATCTGCAACGCGAACTTGAACAGAAGCTGCCGGGCTACATGGTGCCGTCGTCGGTGACGGTGCTCGCCAGGCTGCCGTGGATGCCCAACGGCAAGCTCGACCGCGCCGCGCTGCCGGCGCCGCGGGCCGAAGCACGCGAGCGCGTGGCGCCGGCCAACGAAGTCGAATCCGCGCTGCTGTCGATCTGGAGCGCCGTGCTCGGGCGTGACGATCTGGGCGTGACGGAGAACTTCTTCGAGGCGGGCGGCGATTCGATCCAGAGCCTGCAGATCATCGCGCGCGCACGCGAGGCGGGCTGGCGGCTCACGCCGCGGCAGATCTTCGAGCATCCGACGGTGGCCGCGCTCGCGCAGCGCGCACAGCGGCTGGATGCGCCCGGTGCTCACGCACCCGACGACGGCGCCGCGCTCGGCTTGACGCCGATCCAGCGGCTGTTCTTCGAGCGCTATCCGCACGGGGAATCGCACTGGAACCAGGCGGTGCTGCTGAAGGTGAAGGGGCGGCTCGTGCCCGAGGCACTGGAGCGTGCGGTGGCGGCGCTGCAGGCGCGTCACGATGCGCTGCGTTTGCGGTTCGTGCAGGAGGCAGGGGCGTGGCAGCAGGTGGCTGACGCTGCGCACACTTCGCCGACGCCGCAGACCGCGGTCGTTCGCCATGAAACGCTCGGCTCGTTAGCAGACCTGAAGGCTGCCTGTGAGCGGATCCAGTCGAGCCTCGATATCGTGCAGGGACCGGTGTGGCGCGTCGGCCACTTCGAGACACCGGACGAGACGCGCGTGCTGATCGCGATTCACCACCTGTCGGTGGACGGCGTGTCGTGGCGCGTGCTGCTCGAAGAACTGCAAAGCGCGTACGAGCAGGCCGAACGGGCCGAACCGATCCAGCTCCCCGCGCCATCGATGCCATGGCGTGCGTGGGTGCGTGCGCTTCATCAGTACGCCGAATCATCAGAACGCGTGGCGGAACTCGCATGGTGGCAAACCATACTCGACGCGCCCGCCTTGCAAGCCGGCCCGCTGTTCCAGGCGCTCGCCCCGGAGCCGCAACCGCAAAAGACGCTGCTCAAAAAGCTCTCGCCAGAACTGACCGTCTCGCTCGTGCGCGAAGCACCGCGCGCGTATCGCATGCGCGTCGACGAAGTGCTGCTTGCGGCGCTTGCGCGCGCCGTCGGCGATAGGGTGTCGCGTGACGAAGTGCTGATCGAGCTCGAAGGCCACGGTCGCGAGGATGTGATTGACGGCGTGGACCTGAGCCGCACCGTGGGCTGGTTCACGACCCAGTATCCGCTCGCGCTGCCGCGCGGCACGCACGCTGGGGACGCGTTGCTGCGCGTGCGCGAGCGTCTTGCGGCCGTGCCGCTGCGCGGACTCGGCTGGGGACTGCTCGCCTGTTGCGCGGATGCCGCAAGCCGGTCGGCGCTACGCGCGTTGCCGACGCCGGAGATCGCCTTCAACTATCTGGGCCGCTTCGATCAAACCTTCGACCGGACAAGCCGCTTTGGCTTCGCCACCGAAGCGTCGGGCGACGCCATCGCGCCTCGTGCAAAGCTGCCGGATCGCGCGCTCGACATCAACGTCTGGATTGCCGGCGATTCGCTTGCACTGAACTGGGGCTACGCACCGCAGTTCATATCCGATGCGCTTGCGGAACAACTGTTCGCGTCGTTCGAATCCGCGGTGGGCGACCTGGTGGCACATCTGCGCACCGCCACGCCGGAAGCCGAGGCGCCCACGCGGCGGCGGCCCGTTCCCGAGCCGCTCGAAAGACTCGCACGGCACGATGCGGTCGCGGCGAGCTGGACTGCGCGCGCCGTCTATGAGGCAAGCCTGCCCGCGCCATCCGCCGACGCACTCGCGGCCTGGTTCGGGCGACGCCGGCCGCAAGCCGCGCACGCCCGCGCTCTCGCCGCGCCGTCGGCGGCCGTCCCGCTGAATGCGCTCGGCGCGCCCGCCACGCTGTTCTGCCTGCACCCGGGCTACGGCATGGTCGGCGAGTACCGCACGCTGGCTCAGGCGCTCAACGGTCGCGTGAGTCTCATCGCGATCCAGGCGCCCGCGTTGCGCGGCGAGCCGTGGCAAGGCAATACTTTTGAGGCGCTCGCCGCGCATTACGCCGACTGTATTGAAACGCTGCAGCCGCACGGCAACTACGCGCTGCTCGGCTGGTCCTTCGGCGGCCGGCTCGCCATCGCCATCGCGGACCATGCCGAGCGGCGCGGCAAGGGCGTGTCGTTCGTCGGCATTGTCGATACTGCGACGCACCGGGAGGAGGGCGCCGGGTCTGCCGACGCCAACCGCGTCGCCGCCGACGACACTGCGCCCGCGTCCGCGCTCGCGCTGCTTGAAGAAGCGCAGCCGTCTCTGCTCGGAGACGCCCTCGCAGCCGACGCCCTGCATGCGAGCTTGATGGCGCGGCATGCGTTGCCGCGGATCGGCTGCGACCTGCATGTGTGGCGCGCGCTGCGCGTCGGCGATTCGCGACGCAGGATGGCGTGGGCGGAACACACGCGTGGCCGGCTGCATCAGTTCGACGTCGACGCGAGCCATTCGAGCATCGTCCACCATCCGCTGCTGGCGATGCAGCTTGCGCAGTGCTTCGGAGAAGCGCTGCCACAAGGCCGCGAAGGTGAGGGGTGAGCGCGTCTTGAGCCGGGACCGCTCGCATTTGAGCGGGCGAGTTACCCGAGCCTTCGCGCCCGCCGCCCTATCTCACCTTTCAACACGAACCTCCATCATTGAATGCGAACGATTATTGTTTACGTTACGATGCCAACTTGAGAAAATCACGGGGCGCCGGAAACGGCGTCCACACGCCGCGCATGACACGGGGATAGAAGAATGGGGATCAAGAAGAATGAAGTTTGAGAAGGCAGCGAAATGCAGTGCTTTGCGCGCGCGCGGTGTGCCGCGTCTGCGCCCGATCTACGTCGCTTCGATACTGGCTTTGGCCGGCGCCGGCGCGCACGCGCAGGAATCGCCGCCTGCGGCCTCCGGCACCGGCACCGGCGCGGCGAAGGAATTGCCCGCTGTTCAGGTGCGTAGCTCTGCTGAAGATCCGCAAGGGCCGGGCGTCGGCTATGTCGCCAAACGCTCGATGACCGGCACCAAGACGGATGCCTCGTTGCTCACGAATCCGCAGAGCGTGTCCGTCATCACGCGTCAGCAGATGGACGATCAGGGCGCGCAGACCGTCGACCAGGCGCTGCGCTACACGCCGGGCGTCTACTCGCAGGACGGCACCGACATCCGCTTCGATCAACTGTACGGTCGCGGCTTCACGCTCGACTCGTATCTGGACGGGCTGCATCTGTACCAGTCGCCGCGTTTCGCGACGCCGCGCATCGACCCTTACTTCATGGAGCGCATGGAAGTGCTGCACGGTCCCGCGTCCGTGCTGTACGGGCAGGGCAGTCCGGGCGGTCTCGTCAACTACGTGAGCAAGCTGCCGATGGAGCAGCCGTATCACGAAGTGATGATGCAGATCGGCAACCACAATAACTACCAACTGGGCTTCGACCTGAGCGGTCCCGTCGACGCGAACGGCACCGTGCTGTACCGCGTCACAGGCGTGGCCCGCACGGCGGAGACGCAGGTCAGCGAGATCAAGGACCAGCGGCTTGCCATTGCACCTTCGGTCACGATCCGCCCGAACCGCGACACGACGTTCACGCTGCAGGGCAGTTTTCAGCGCGACCCGAACGGCGGCCTGTTCAATCCCGTGCCGGCAGGTGCAACACTGTTTAGTAACCCGAACGGTCAGCTCGGGCCGGACAGATATTTCGGCGATCCGGACCGCGACGGCATGCATCGCACGCAGTACTGGTTCGGCTATCAGTTCGACCACGCGATCAACGACAAGATCAGCGTGTCGCAGAACTTGCGCTATCTGCACATCGACCAGCATTACTACCAGACTTCGGTGACGAGCGCGCTCGGCGCCAATCAGCGCACCGTGTCGATGTGGGGCAACGTCGACAACGAGCACTACACGCAATTCCAGGTCGACACGCACGCGCAGGCGAAGGTGACGACGGGGCAGGTCCAGCACACGCTGCTGTTCGGTCTCGACTATCAGCGCTCGATGCTCGGCGACACGGAAGGCAATTCCGTGCTCGGCACAGTCGATCTGTACAACCCGAACTTCGCGTCGCTGCCGACGCAGCAGGCCAACACGCGCCTCGATTATTCGTTGAGCACGGTCGGCCTGTATGCGCAGGACGAAGCGCGTTGGCGCAACTGGGTGCTGACGTTCGGCGTGCGCGAGGACTGGACGGGCGGCAATCAGCAAACCACTTCGCTCACGACGGGCGCCGGCACGACCTACCATTCGAACGATCACGCGTTCACCTGGCGCGCCGGACTTGCTTATGAGTTCGAGAACGGCATCGCGCCCTATCTCAGCTATTCGCGCTCGTTCCAGCCGGTGCTCGGCGCGACGTATTCCGGTGCACCGTTCTCGCCGACGAGAGGGCGCCAGGTCGAGGCGGGCGTGCGCTATCAGCCGAAGTGGTTCGACGGCTTCTTCTCGCTGGCCGCGTTCACGCTGACGCAGGACAACGTGTCGGTGACCGATCCGAACCATCCGACCAACGCGGTGCAAACCGGCCAGATCCGCTCGCGCGGTCTCGAATTCGAAGCGCACGCGAATCTCACCCCAGACGTGAAAGTGATCGCTTCGTACACCTACCTGAATCAGGAGGTAACGAACAGCACGATGATCAATCTGGGCAAGCGCCCGACCATCGCACCGCGCAATACGGCTTCGCTGTGGGCCGATTACACGTTCCATCGCGGACCGCTGCGCAACTTCGGCGTCGGTTCCGGGGTGCGTTACATGAGCAGTTCAGCGGGCGATGCAGCCAACACGTTCACGGTGCCTGGGCGCGTGCTGGTCGATGTGGGCGCGCATTACGACATCCAGAACTGGCGCCTGTCGCTCAATCTGAACAACGTGTTCGACCGCGAGTACATCTCCTACTGCACGACCGCGGCGGTGTGCTACTGGGGCGCGACGCGCACCGTGCTCGGGACGGCGCGTTACCAATGGTGATGGCCATGCGCAAGCGGCGGACGCTTTGCATGCGGCTCGCATCCTCATGACGGCACATGTCGCGGTTCGCCACAAGCGACGCCTCGCACTTGCCGGTTTGAGCGCGGTAGCGCTCGCGCCATTCGCACGCGCCGCGGTCGGCGCGGCTGACGGCGCGGCTGACGGTACAGCGAAGGAGCCGCCCACGCGCGTCGTCGTGCTCGACTGGCCTTTGACGGAAGTCGTGCTGTCGCTCGGCGTGGTGCCCGTCGGCGTTTCGCGTCCCTCGTGGTATGCGAAGCTCGACGGCGTGCCGGCCTTGCCGCCGCAGGTTGTCGATACCGGCTTGCTGTATCAGCCGAATTTCGAGGTACTTGCGGCGCTGCAGCCCGAGCTCATCGTCATCACGCCATGGCACGCGCCGCTGCGCGCGTTGCTTGAGCGGATTGCGCCCACGCTGACGGTCCAGCTGTTCGGTCCCGGCATCGACGTGTATCCGGCAGTTCGGGACGCCACGCGCACGCTCGCCGCTGCGCTCGGCCGCGACGCCGCAGCCGATGCGCTGTTCGCGCAAGCCGCGGCGAATCTGGTCGCGGCGTCCGGGCGTCTCGCGGATTTTCGTGCGACGAGGCGCCCCGTCTATTTACTGCGTCCGATCGACGACCGGCATATCGCCGTGTTCGGCAACAACAGCCTCTTTGGCGGCGTGCTCGGCGCGCTCGGAATCCGCAACGCGTGGCAGGGGATCGCCGACCCACAAGGCATGACCGAAGCAGACCTCGGCGCGCTCGCGCAACAGGCGGATGCGCAAGTCGTCACCATCGGCCTGCCGCCCGGTGTCGCCGCGCAACTCGCGCGAAGCCCGCTGTGGAACGCGTTGCCGTTCGTGAGCCAAAACCGCGTGCGGAACATCGGCCCGCTGCCGGCGCTCGGCGGGATGGTTGCGTCGATGCGTTTCGCCGACAGCCTCGCCACAGCGCTTCAAGGAGTCACGCAATGAACCGCTCGACGATGACTGTGGCCGCCGCGCCGCGCGCCTGGCGGCTGCCCGCGCTGCTGCTGGCGCTGGCGGTGTGGCTCGTTTATCACACGCTGTCGGCGCGGCTGCCTGTCGCACAATGGCGAGGCGCGCTGCTGTCCGGCACGGACGCCTCGCTGCCGCAACTCGTCGTGCGTTATGGCTGGCTGCCGCGCTTCGCCATCGCGCTGATCGCCGGCGCGGCGCTGTCGCTGGCGGGCGTGGTGTTCCAGCAGGTGCTGCGCAATCCGCTGGCCGAGCCGCTGACGCTCGGCGTGTCGGCGGGCGCCTATCTGGCGTTGACGATCGCCGCGGTGACCGCGCCCGCGCTCGCCGCGGACATGCGCTTCACCGTCGCGGTGGCGGGTGCCGGGCTCGCGATGGTCGCCACCATGACGATGACGTGGCGCAAGGGCTTCGCCGCGGTCTCTATCGTGCTGGCGGGGATGATCGTCAATCTGTACTGCGGGGCATTATCCGTTATCCTAACTATCGTATTTGAGCGTTCGCTCACGGCGGTGTTCATCTGGGGCGGCGGCTCGCTCGTGCAGAACGGTTGGGCAAACGTCGTCTGGCTGCTGCCGCGCGTGCTGGTCTGCGGGATTGCCGCGGCGCTGCTGGTGCGCCCGCTCACGCTGTTCTCACTCGACGACGGCAGCGCGAGCCAGCTCGGCATGTCGCTCAAATGGACGCGGCCTCTCGCGCTCGGCGTCGCCGTGACGTTGAGCGCGTTCGTGGCGAGTGCGGTGGGCGTGATCGGCTTCATTGGTTTGGGCGGCCCGGTGCTCGCGCGTCTGATGGGCGCCCGCCGCGTGCGCGACCAGTTGCTGTGGGCGCCGCTCGTGGGCGCGCTGCTGCTCGCCATCGCAGACCAGGCGGTGCAGAGCTTGCCCAGCGTCCTCGGCGAATTGCTGCCGACCGGCGCCGCGGTCGCGCTCTGCGGCGGCCCGCTGCTGCTGTGGATGCTGCGCCGCGTGCATATCGAGGCGCCGCGTCCCGCGTCCGCTGACAGCGCGCCGCCCCGTCGCGCATTGACGGTGCCCGCACTGCTGCTGGGCGGCCTGCTCGTCGCTGCGGTTGTCGTGTCGCTGTGTTTTTCAATGACGCTGCACGGCTGGCAATGGAGCGGCGCGCAGCAATGGAGCGGCGTCTGGTTCTGGCGCGTGCCGCGGCTCGTCGCCTCGCTCGGTGCCGGTGTCATGGTAGCGCTGGCCGGCACAATCCTGCAGCGGGTCACCGGCAATCCGATGGCGAGTCCCGATCTGCTCGGCGTGAGCGGCGGCGCGATGCTCGGCATGCTGGCCGCGGCGGTGGCGGCGGCTGCGCCGTCCACGCCGGTGTTGCTCGCGGGATCGTCGGCGGGCGCGCTGATCTGTCTCGTGACGATCGTCGCGTTGGGCCGCCGCAGCGGTTTCGCGCCGGAGCACGTGCTGCTCGCGGGCATCGCTATCAGTGCATTCTCGCAGGCGGTCGTCATGCTCGCGACGGCGAGCGGCGGCGCGTATGCGAACCTGTTGCGTCCGCTGCAGTACGGCTCGACCTACCTGATCGTGCCCGCGACGGCAATCGCGGTCGGCGCATGCACGGTCGTCGCGGTGTGCGTCGCGTATCTGGCCGCGCGCTGGCTGGAAATCCTGCCGCTCGGCACCAACGTGGCCGATGCGCTCGGTGTTGGCGCGCAGCGCGCGCGCCTGACGCTGCTCGTGCTTGCCGCGATACTGACGGCGGGCGCGACGGTGGTGATCGGCCCCATGTCGTTTGTCGGCCTGATGGCGCCGCATCTCGCGCGGCTCCTGGGGTTTGCGCGCGCGCGTTCGCAGATGCTCGTGGCGGCGCTGATTGGCGGCTTGCTGATGGTGCTGTCCGACTGGGTCGGGCGGAACATGATTTTTCCGCAGCAGATGCCGGCGGGCGTGATTGCGACGCTTCTGGGCGGGCCGTATTTGATGTGGTTGTTGCGGCGGTGATGAGACTCTGCGGTAAGCCTTCGGCGCAGCAGCGGCCAGCGTGAGAGTGAGGGCCGCGTGGCGGCCCTCGCTCGCCACGCAACACTCAACATTCAAAACGAAAAACTCGTATTCAACATCACGAGCCGCGATTCCCCGACCGCGATAATCAGATTGCTGTTGCTCGACGGATAGTACGTTTTGTCGAACACGTTTTTCACGTTCAGTTGCACATGCGTCGGGATCTTGCCGATCTTCGTGTCGTAAGCGGCAAACACATCGGCAACGACATAGCCCGGCAGCGTGAAGCTGTTCGCCGTATCGCCGGGCCGCTGGCTCACGAGCCGTGCTCCGCCGCCGAAGCGCCATTGCCCCGGCAGATACGGCAGCATCGTGTCGTAGACAGCGAAGAGGCTGCCCGTATGGCGCGCCGCATTCATGAGACGGGTACCGTTGTCGCGGTCCGTCGCGTTGGTGTACGCATAGCTGCCGATCACGCTCACATGCTGCGTGAGCCGTCCGGCGACATCGAGCTCGATACCGCGCGACCTCGCGCTGCCGACCGTCTCCGTCGTATCGCCGACAGTGACCGCGACGTTCTGCTTGTCGATCTGATAAACGGCGAGCGTGCCGGTGATGCCGTGCGCGTCGAACTTGAGGCCCGTTTCATAGACGCGCCCACATTCCGGCGCGAGCGGCTCGCTGACCTGAGTGGCGACGTTCGGCACGAACGACTTGCTGAAGTTCGCGTAGGCGGAAAGCGCGGGCGTCATCCGGTAGACGAGGCCGAATTGCGGCAGCCACACCTGTCCATGCGAGTGATCGGCGACGACGAACGGGCGGCCCACGCCCGACAGTTGCTGCCAGTTCTCCCAGCGCACGCCGCCGACGGCGATCAGTCTGTCGGTCAGATGAACCGTGTCCTGCGTCACCACCGAATACGTGTGAACCTTCGAGAGACTGTCGCTTTGCGTCGCGCTCGGCATGCCGCCCGGCGCGAGCCTGCCGTACACGGGGGCGAACAGATCGAAGCCGGACACCGCCTTGCCGCGAATCGTGTCGCCGCGAAAGCTGCGCTGGCGTTCGTACTCGCCGCCCACGTACAGCTCATGACGCATGCCCTCGAGGTTCAGATTGCCGATCGCGCCGACCGTCGCAATCTCGTCCGAATCGTTGCGCTGCAGGTTGGCATCCGAGGTGCGGCTCATGATGCCGGTCATGCTGTTGAACGCCGTCGCGCGCGTGATGTACTGGTTGTAGCGGTCGCGGCTCCATCCGTAAGTTGCGCGCACGCGCCATTCGTCGGAAAAGCGATGTTCGATTTTCGCGCGCAGCGTTTCCTGTTCGCCGGAACTCTGCGCCCAGGGTTCCTCGTAGCGCGTATAGCGCAGCGCATCGTCGGGATGACCGTTCACGAGCACCGTGCCGCGGTCGAACGGCGTCGTGTAATCGGCGTACTGATAGCTCACGTCGATCGACGTATTCGCGTCGTGCCACGACAGCGACGGCGCGATCAGCGCGTCGCGCTGACGTCCGAAGCTGCGCCAGTAGCGCGCGGTGTTGTATTCGCCCGTGAGGCGAAACGCCAGCGTGCCGCCCGCGACCTCGCCGGGCGCGCCGACCGGCCCGGTCAGGTCGAAGCTCGTACCGCTGCCGCGATGGCTCGTGTAGTTCGCCGAGACCGAGCCGTGGAAGGTGTCTTCCGGCTTGTGCGTGATCAGATTGATGACGCCGCCGGGCTCCTGAATGCCGTAGAGGAGCGACGCGGGGCCCTTGAGGACTTCCACGCGGTCGATCGTCGCGAGGTAGTGGTGAAGCGTCGTCGAGCGCATGCCGTCGACGAGAATCGAGCCGTCGTCGTTCGAGCCGAAACCGCGCTTGATGAACGCATCGCGCGTTCCGCCGAGCGTGTTCGTCTGCGTGACGCCGCTCACGTTGCCGAGCACGTCGTCGAGCGTGCGCGCCTGCTGGTCCTGCATCACGCTCGAGCTGACCACCGCGACGGACTGCGGAATGTCGCTGATTTTCGTTGCGACGCCGCTCGACGTTTCGCTCGTGCGCGGCCGGTAGCCGGCCGTCGGATCGGCGAGCGGGGCGGCGTGCACGGCGACGGCCGGCAGTTCTGTCGCGGCTGCGGCGGTGGGGGCGGACTGGACGCCCGTCGCGCCGTCGGACGAGGCGGCGGCGAGTGCGGCGGGCGCGGTCGCCATGTACATCAACATCGAAAGAGGAAAGCGGATGCCGGAACGGCGAGCGCGGCCTGGCGGCGCGGAAGTTTTGACGAAGCGCATGAATGGTTCGGACGACGCGGCACCCGCACCCGACTAGCGGGGAAGATCCACGACGTGAGTTCTTATTAAGGATGCGAGAGCATAATGTAAATGAGAATGATTATCAAATGAAAGAAAGGTGAACCGGAGTTGACCATGTGCGCCGTGGCGGCTGGCGTCCGCGGTGCCTGCCATTGCCTGCCCGTAATCAACGGTGACGGGCGCGCGCTCAGCGGGCGGCCACCGCGCGAGCAGGCGAGGCACGGTTGCTCTAAACTAGCTGCCGCCCACGCCAGCCACCTCTACGTCACCACCTCGATGCCCGCTCATTCCGACGATCCCGCCGACGCGCTCGATTCCGCCACGCTCAGCCTGCCGAAGCAACCGGCGTTTCAGCGCTTCTGGTGCACGCGCATTCTCTCGTCGCTGTCGTTCCAGATGCTCGCGGTCGCGATGGGCTGGCACATCTACGCGCTCACGCACAGCGCGTTCGCGCTCGGCCTCGTGGGACTCGCGCAATTCCTGCCGATGTTTTTGCTGACGCTCGTCGTGGGTCACTTTGCGGACCGCTATGACCGTCGGCGCATCGCGGCGGTTTGTCAAAGCCTCGAAAGCGTCGCTGCCTTGCTGTTTGCGTGCGGCACCTTCGGCGGATGGATCAGCGCGCCGGTCATCTATGTGCTGGCGGCATGCGTCGGTGCGGCGCGTGCGTTCGAGTCGCCGGCGGTCGCGTCGCTCCTGCCTGGCGTCGTGCCGCGCGGGCAATTGCCCAAAGCGACGGCGTGGGCAACGTCGGCGAACCAGACGGCACAGATCGCCGGCCCGGCGCTCGGCGGCCTGCTTTACGGCATCGGGCCGGGCGCCGCCTATCTTGCTTGCACGTTGTCGTTCGCCGCCGCGGCCACGGCCGTGTGGGGCATTCCGCTGCGCGCGAAGCCGGCGAGCCGCGCCCCCGTGACGCTGGAATCGGTGTTCTCCGGCATCGCCTTCATTCGCAAGGAGCCCGTGATACTGGGAGCCTTGTCGCTCGATCTGTTTGCCGTGCTGTTCGGCGGCGCCACCGCGCTCCTGCCCGTGTTCGCGCGTGACATCCTGCATACGGGGCCGCTCGGGCTCGGCCTGTTGCGCTCGGGCACCGCGATCGGCGCGCTCGCCGGCACCATCTGGCTCGCGCATTTCCCGCTGCGCAACCGGCCGGGCGCGGCGATGTTCGGCGGCGTCATCTCGTTCGGCGTGGCGACGCTCGTGTTCGGCATGTCGCATCAGTTCATCGTTTCGCTGCTTGCGTTGATGGCGCTGGGCGCGTCGGACACGATCAGCGTGGTCGTGCGTCTGTCGCTGGTGCAACTGCGCACGCCCGACGACATGCTCGGGCGCGTGAGTGCCGTCAATTCGCTTTTCATTGGGACATCGAATCAATTGGGCGAATTCGAATCCGGTGTCACGGCGGGCTGGTGGGGCGCGCGCACGGCCGTGCTGGTGGGCGGCATCGCGACGATCACGGTCGCCTTGCTGTGGATGAAGCTCTTCCCGGAATTGAGGAACACGCGTTCGCTGGAGCGCGAAGAGGAACTCGCGGCGAGCGCCTAGGAAGTGCGCGAGGCTTGGCGGAGCCCGCTTCTCTCATGCGACGAGAACCTGCTTCTCGCAAAAGCAGGCTTCTGCGCCGGAGCGCGGGCGCGTAACGTTGAGCGCGTTACCTGCGGGACAGCCCGCCAAGGAGCCGTTTCATGACAAGCCTCGCATCACAGCCGCCGGCTTACCCTAGCGATATTGCCTTTACGCCGACGGTCAAGGCATGGCAAAGCCGCCATGGCTCGCGCGACGCCTATGCGCGCATGGAGGAAGAGCACGGCTGGCAGACGCGGCTTACGCCCGACGTCGCGCGTTTCATCGAGCAGCAGACCAGCGTGTTTCTCGCCACGGTCAGCTCGGAAGGGCAGCCGTATATCCAGCATCGCGGCGGGCCGGCCGGTTTTCTGCGCGTGCTCGACGATCACACCATTGCCTTTGCCGATTTCGCCGGCAACCGGCAGTACGTGACCGCCGGCAATCTGGCGGACAACCCGAAGGCGCATCTGTTTCTGGTCGACTACGCGCATCGGCGGCGCATCAAGATATGGGGCGAGGCGCGCGTGATCGACGACGATCCCGCGCTGCTCGCGAAGCTGATGCCCGAAGGTTACAAGGCGCGCGGCGAACGCGTGATCGTGATGACAGTGCGCGCGTGGGACGTCAATTGCCCGAAGCATATTCCGCAACGTTTCGACGCAGCCGATGTCGCCGCCGCGTTGAAGGAGCGCGATGAGCGTATCGAGGAACTGGAGGCTCAGCTGGCCGAGGTCAAACGCAAGCCCGGCGATGCGGGTGCAATTGATCGGCGCTGAACGGTTACGTAGAATCGTGACGCGCAACATCTCGTTGCGGGCACAACGATTCGCGGAACACGAGGAGAACGCATGAGCATGCACCCTGCCGGGCCGATCGCGGCGACCGTCTATCGCGGCAATTCGCTTGAGAACACACACCGCGCGCATGTTGCGGTGGTGGATGCAACCGGGCGTCTGCTCTATGCGTTCGGCGATCCGTCGCGCGTTACGTTGGCACGTTCAGCCGCGAAGCCGGCGCAAGCGCTGGCGGTGCTGGAAACGGGCGCGTTGGAGCGTTTCGGCTTTGACGAGGCGGACCTCGCGCTCATGTGCGGCTCGCACAGCAGCGAGCCGCGTCACATCGAACGGGCGCGTCAGATGCTCGCGAAGGCGCAGGCAAGCGAAGCGGATCTTCGCTGCGGCGGCCATCCACCGCTCTCCGAGGCGGTGTACGTCGGCTGGATCAAGCGCGATTTCAAGCCCGGTGCCGTGTGCAGCAACTGTTCGGGCAAGCACGCCGGCATGCTTGCCGGCGCGCGTTCGATCGGCGCCGCGCTGAGCGGTTATGAACAACCGGACCCCCCGTTGCAGGTACGCGTAAAGCATACGGTTGCCCACGTCTGCGACCTGCCCGACGAGGGTGTGCAATGGGCGACCGACGGATGCAATCTGCCCACGCCCGCATTTCCCCTGGACCGTCTCGCGCGCCTCTTCGTGAAGCTCGCGGCCGCCCAGGACGAACTCGCGTCGCAGCCGGCCCTTGCGCCGGCCACTTCACGCACAGCGGCGCTTGCGCGCATCTATCGAGCGATGACCGCTTATCCGGAACTCGTCGCGGGCGAGGGCCGCTTCTGCACGGTTTTGATGAACGCGTTCGAGGGCGCGCTGGTCGGCAAGGTCGGCGCGGATGGCAGTTATGCGATCGGCGTGCGCGCGTCGGAGCAGACCGCGGCCCACACTACAGAGAAGGGCGCGCTAGGCATCGCCGTAAAAGTCGAGGACGGCAACGTCAGCGTGCTGTATGCGGTGATGGCCGAGTTGCTCTCGCTGCTCGAAATCGGCAGCGCTGCGCAGCGAGCGAAGCTGGACGCATTTCGCGCGCCCACCATGCTCAACACAATGGGCGTCGCGACGAGCCGGCTGGCGCTTTCCGTTACGCTCGCCGCGCCACAATAAACCCCCGCCGGCGCGCGAGCAATTATCCCGCGGGCGCGTCAGGCCGCGGCTTCGCTGGCCGACATCAGCGCCGTGCGGATAGCGTGCGCCAGTTCGCCCGCCTGGAACTTCGCGACGTAGCCGTTGGCGCCGGCGTTCTTCACATGCGCTTCGTTGGCCGCACCCGTCAGCGACGAATGGATGATCACCGGAATGTCCCGGGTCCGCTCGTCGGCCTTGATCTGACGGGTCAACATGAAGCCGTCCATCTCGGGCATTTCGAGGTCGGTCAGCACGAGCGCGATGCTGTCCTTTACGCGTGCGCCGTTGGACTGCGCTTCGTCGGCGACCTGCTGCAAGGTCTGCCAGGCCTCTTCGCCGGTCTTGGTCATGACGAACTCCGCGCCGATCGCGGTCAACGCCTGCTCAATCAGCTTGCGGGCGAAGCCCGAGTCGTCGGCGGCGAGAATCTTCGCGCCCGGGCGGATGCCGAGCGCATCGCCGACCGACGTCGGGTCCACGCTCGGATGCTGCGACGGGAACACGTCGCGTAACACCTGCTCGACGTCGATCACCTGCGCGAGCCGCGAGTCGCCGGTATTGCCGTCGATCCGCGCAATGCTCGTGACGAGATTGCCGCCTGCCGCGCCTTCCGCCGAGAGCACCTGATTCCACTCGAGCCGCACGATGTCGTCGACTTCTTCGACAGCGAACGCCTGCGTGGAGCGCGCGAATTCTGTCACGAGCAGAATATTCAGCCCGCGCGTGGGCTCGCAGCCCATCAGCCGCGGCAGGTCGATCACGGGAATGATCTGCCCGCGAATGTCGACCGCGCCCATCACGAAAGGCGACGAGCCGGCGATCGGCGTGACGGGCGGCATGGTCGAAATTTCGCGCACCTTGAACACGTTGATGCCGTAAAGCTCGTGCGCGTCGCTGCCGGGCACCGAGCCCAGCCGGTACAGCAGCAGCTCGAATTTATTGGAACTGGTCAGGTTGGTGCGTTCGTCGTGCGAGCGGTTATCTGCTGCCATCGAATCTCTCCGGAATTGCGGTGCGGGGGCGCGCGTGCGTTCGTGGATGCCTGGCGCGCTTCTTACTTTCTGTTATCGGCGCCGCTGCCGAAAAATTCAGCGCCGCGCCGGTTTTCTGCTGGCAATCCCTGGGTGTGGGTCCAGTCGCAGGTCAAATCCCCGATTCATTCGCATGCAGAACGCGGCGTCATTCGTGTGAAGGTTACCTAACGTTACACAAGCGACAGCGTCGTATCACATGGTGCGAAGGCCCGCTCCTAGAATTTTCCAGACGAAAAAAACGCGCGCCACGCGCCGTGCATCGGGCGCGCAGCGGTATATCAATGGTGTGTAAGTTGCCTGCAAGGCGGCCGCGCCTCGCGTCCTTCACCGTCGCTGTTTCGCTTCCATTCCAAGGAGAAACTATGATCCGCTTGCCTCTCGCCATCCTTTCGAGTGCCCGCATGGCCGGCCTGCTGCTCGCCGCTTCGGCCACGACCGCCACCGCTCAGACGGCGACCCCTGCCGCGCCGGAAGCAGGCCGTCTGCATGCCGCCGACCAGACGTTCATCGCCGAGGGCACCCAGGCCGTGGCCACGCAGCGCGACGCGGCCCGCATCGCGACCTCGCGTTCGACCGACCGCGACGTGAAGGCCTTCGCCGAACGCGTTTCGGCCGATAACGCGAGGATTTCGGACTCGCTGCGCGCGGCGAGCCCGCGTGGCGTCGACGTGCCGAAGAACGACCCCGACAGCGCCGTGCTCGCGAGCATCAACAACTTGCGCGGTGCCGAGTTCGACAGGACCTATATCGAACAGGTCGCGCTCGCGGGCGAGCAGAAGGCGCTGTCGGCGTTCCAGGCGGAAATCGCTTCGGGCCGCGATCCGCAACTGAAGGATGCGGCGAGAAAGGCGCTGCCGACCATTCAGGAGCATTACGCGATGGCGCAGGAACTGGCTAAACGCAAGCATCTGCCGGCTGCCGCGCAGTAAAGTCGGGCGCGCGGGCGGCGCCGCCCGTCGAGCGGCGCGGCGCGCCCAAGATCGGCGCAACGACACGCCCCGCCATTCGCGCGCAAAGCTGTTCCAGGTACCGCGCATCTGGCATCAGGAAGGATTTGCCAAACGCAACCTGCGTCCGGTCTGAACGGGCGGCGCGCACCCGCGGTTCGACGCGTTGGTTCTCTGCCGTGCCCCGGTGGCCGAACCAACGCCCGGCCGCCCGGGGTCGCTCAAGCCAGCCCGCCGTTTGCGCGCAACACCTGGCCGTTCACCCAGCCGGCCTGCGAACTGACGACAAACGCCACCACTGAAGCAATGTCCTCCGGTTGTCCGAGACGCTCGAGCGGCGGCATCTTCGCGAAGTGCTGGATCTGCGCCTCGGTCTTGCCGTCGAAGAAGAGCGACGTCGCGACCGGTCCCGGCGCCACCGCGTTCACTGTGATGTTGCGCCCGCGCAGCTCTTTCGCGAACACATGCGTGAATGCCTCCACCGACGCCTTCGTCGCGTTGTAGATCGCATAGCCGGGCAGGTTCAGCGCGAGCGTCGTGCTCGAAAAGTTGACGATGCGGCCGCCGTCGTTCATGCGGGCCGCCGCTTCGCGCAGCGTGTTGAAGGTACCGCGCACGTTGATGTCGAACGCGCGGTCGTAGAGTTCGTCGCTCGTGTCGGCGAGCGGCGTCGGCTTGATCACGCCGGCATTGTTGACGAGCACGTCAATCTTTCCCAGTTGCTGCTCGGCTGTCTCGAACAGGCGGCGCACGTCGGCGGCTTTGGAGACGTCGGCCTTCACGGCGATCGCCCGGCCGCCGGCGGCGTTCAGCTCCGCGACGAGCGCATCGGCTTCGCTAGCGCTCGCCGCATAGTTGACGACGACGGCAAAACCTTCGTTCGAGAGGCGCCGTGCAATGGCCGCGCCGATGCCGCGCGAGGCGCCGGTGACGATAGCGATCTGAGCATGTCGATTCGTGTTCATGGTGTGTTCCTTGGCGCGTTGAGTCGGTGAGGAAATGATGGAGTCTTTCGCTTCTGAGATAATCTGATGAAAACGACGATCATCGTTCCAATCGCTTTAACAATCATCCGCCAAGGACTGACCGCACATGGATCGTTTTGAGGAAATGCGTGTTTTCGTCCGGGTCGCCGAGCGCCAGAGCTTCACGCGCGCGTCCGACGATCTGCAGATACCGCGCGCCACCGTCACGAATCTCGTCAAGCGCATGGAGGAGCGGCTCGGCGCGCGCCTCCTCGCGCGCACCACGCGCACGGTGCGCCTCACGCCGGACGGACAGGCGTACTACGGCCGCTGCGTGCGGCTGATCGCCGATCTGGAGGAGGCCGAAGGTTCGTTCTCGAACCTTGCGCCGAAGGGGCTGTTGCGGGCCAACCTGCAAGGCACGCTCGCGCGGCACTTCATCGTGCCGGCCTTGCCGGCGTTTCTGGCGCGCTATCCGGGCATCGAGCTGATCATCGGCGAGGACGACCGGCTCGTCGACCTCGTGCGCGAGGGCGTCGACTGCGTGCTGCGCGCGGGCAACCTGCAAGATTCGTCGATGGTGGGGCGGCGCGTCGCGCAACTGCCGCAAGTCACGGTGGCGAGCCCCGCGTATCTCGAACAGTACGGCGAGCCGGCCGATCCGCATGCGCTTGCCCGGCACCGTGCCGTCAACTACGTGTCGAGCGCGACGGGCAAGCCGGTGCCGCTCGAATTCAGCATGGAAGGACGCAACACGCCGATGCTGCTGCCGGGCGTGGTTTCGGTCACCGGCGTCGAGCTTTACACCGGCTCGGCGGTCGCCGGCCTCGGAATCGTTCAGGTGCCGCGCTACCGCGTGCGCGACGAGCTGGCGAGCGGGCGGCTCAAGATCATTCTGGCGGACTTCCCGCCGCCGCCGCTCCCTGTGTCGGTGCTGTATCCGCAGAACCGGCAACTGTCGTCGCGCGTGCGTGTGTTTGCGCAGTGGCTGCGCGATATCTTCGAAACCGCGCAGACGGCGTGAGCGCGGCGGCGCGCAGCGCAACTGCGGATTTTCGCAGGTGCGGCGGGTGCAAAACTGTATAGATATACAGTATAGTGTTCAACTGCACGCGGGCCGTGGCGTCCAAGCCGCCGCTCCGTTTCACCGAACTTGCGCGGTCGCGAGGCGTCCGTGAGAGGTGGCCCACTCATTCAGACGGTCGAAAAATTGTCAGCCAACGGCATTATCAAGATTCGCGGCGCTCGCCAGCACAACCTGAAGAACGTCGATCTCGACGTGAAAACCGGCGAAATGACGGTCGTGACCGGTCCGTCCGGTTCCGGCAAGTCGAGCCTTGTGTTCGACACGCTTTACGCGGAAGGGCAGCGGCGCTACGTCGAGACCTTTAGCGCGTACGCGCGGCAGTTTCTGGACCGTATGGACCGGCCGCAGGTCGACCGGGTGGACGGCGTGCCGCCCGCTATCGCGATCGACCAGACCAATCCGGTGCGCAGTTCGCGCTCCACCGTCGGCACCATGACGGAGCTCAACGATCACCTGAAGCTGCTCTACGCGCGCGCGGCCGAGCTGTTCGACCGCAAGACGGCGCGCCTCGTGCGGCACGACACGCCTGAGACGATCTACGCGGAGTTGCTCGAGCGCAGCGCCGCGAGCGATCCGCGGCTCGTCGTCACGTTTCCGGTGGAGTTGCCCGAGTCCGCATCCGAACAGGAAGTCGAGCAATGGCTGTCGGCAAGCGGCTACACCCGCGTCCAGGCGCAGCGCGAGGTGGATTCGCCAACCGGCAAGCGCAAACTGCTCGACGTGGTCGCCGACCGCTTCCGGGTGCGCCAGGCCGACAAGCAGCGGGTGATCGAGGCGGTCGAGGCGTCGCTCAAGCGCGGCGGCGGGCGCGTCAACATCTACGTGCTGCCGGCTGCGGATGCACCGCTTGCGCCGCAAGCGCAGCAGCCGGAGCCGGAAATCTGGCGCTTCTCGACGGGGCTGCATAGCCCGGAGAGCGACTTGCGCTATGCCGATCCGCAGCCGGCACTGTTCTCGTTCAACTCGGCCTACGGCGCGTGCGACGTGTGTCGCGGCTTCGGCCGCGTGATCGGCGTCGATCTCGGCCTCGTCATTCCGGACGCGCGCAAGACGCTGCGCGACGGCGCGATCAAACCGATGCAAACGCCCGCGTGGAAGGAGTGTCAAGACGATCTGATGCGCTACGCGGCAAAGGCCGACATCCGCCGCGGCACGCCGTGGGGCGAACTGACGGATGCGGAGCGCGACTGGGTGATCAACGGTTCGCCGGACTGGAACGGCAAGTGGCAAAGCCAGTGGTACGGCGTCAAGCGCTTCTTCGAGTATCTCGAATCGAAAGCGTACAAGATGCATATCCGCGTGCTGCTGTCCAAATACCGCAGCTACACGCCATGCGAAACCTGCGCGGGCGCGCGGCTGAAAACCGAATCGCTGCTGTGGCGGCTCGGCAGCAAGGCGAATGCGGACGAAGTCCTGCGGCCCGCCGCGCGCTTCATGCCGCGCGGCGTCGAATGGAACCGCGCGCAGCTCGAGGCGCTGCCGGGCCTGACCGTGCACGACCTGATGCTAATGCCGATCGAGCGCATTCGCCGCTTCTTCGACGACATTACGTTGCCGAGCGCGTTGCTCGACGACGCGCTGAAGCTGCTGCTCGCCGAAGTGCGCACGCGCCTCAAGTATTTGTGCGACGTCGGGCTCGGTTATCTGACGCTCGACCGCCAAAGCCGCACGCTGTCGGGCGGCGAAGTGCAGCGTATCAATCTGACCACCGCGCTCGGCACCTCGCTCACGAAAACGCTTTTCGTGCTGGACGAGCCGAGCATCGGCCTGCATCCGCGCGATCTGAACCGGATCGTCGAGGCCATGCATCGTCTGCGCGACGCGGGCAATACGCTCGTGGTGGTGGAGCACGACCCCTCCGTCATGCTGGCTGCGGACCGGCTCATCGACATGGGGCCGGGCCCGGGCGAGCGGGGCGGCTCGATCATCTTCGACGGTGCGCCGGAGTCCATCCGCGCGTCGGGCACGCTGACCGGCGACTATCTGGGCGGTCGCCGCCATGTCGCGGATGCCGCGCACTGGTCGCGGCGCCTCGTGGATGCGAGCACGCCGCGCATCGTGCTGGAAGGCGCGAGCGAGCACAATCTGCGCGACGTTACGGTGGAGATTCCGCTCGAGCGGCTCGTCTGCGTGACAGGCGTGTCGGGCTCGGGCAAGTCCACGCTGCTGCAAGACGTGCTGTTCCCGGCCATGGCGCGGCATTTCGGCCTCGCCACCGAAGCGCCGGGCGCGTTCCGCAGTTTGACGGGCGCGGATCAGGTCACGGACGTGGTGTTCGTCGACCAGTCGCCGATCGGCAAGACCGCGCGGTCGAACCCGGCCAGCTACGTGGGCGCGTTCGACGAAATCCGCAAGCTTTTCGCGAAGGCGCCGCTCGCGCAACAACGCGGCTACGGGCCAGGCATGTTCAGCTTCAACTCGGGCGACGGCCGTTGTCCGACTTGCGGCGGCTCCGGGTTCGAACACATTGAAATGCAGTTTCTGAGCGACGTGTACCTGCGCTGTCCGGATTGCGACGGGCGCCGTTATCGGGCGGAACTGCTCGAAGTGAAGATCGAGCGCGGCGCGCCGGCGCGCGCGTTGAGCATCGCGGACGTGCTGGAGCTGACGGTCAGCGAGGCTGCCGCCTACTTCTCGAACGACGCGGACGTCTTGCGCGTGCTGCAGCCTATCGTCGACGTCGGGCTGGAATATGTGAAGCTCGGCCAGCCGGTGCCCACGCTTTCCGGCGGCGAAGCGCAGCGGCTCAAGCTAGCGGGCTTTCTCGCCGAATCGGCGCAGGCGCGCAGCGGGCGCGGCGCCAAGCAGGCGGTCGCCAAACGGCTCTTCATGTTCGACGAGCCCACCACCGGCCTGCATTTCGACGACATCGCGAAGCTGATGCAGGCGTTCGGCAAGCTGCTGGCAAGCGGCCATTCGCTGATCGTGATCGAACACAACCTCGACGTGATTCGAGCGGCCGACTGGATCATCGACCTCGGGCCCGAAGGCGGCGACGCCGGCGGCCGCGTGCTGTGTGCCGGCACGCCGGAGGAGGTCAAGGCCTGTCCGGAATCGCACACCGGCGAGGCGCTGCTGCAGTACGACCGCGCAATGAACGCGGTGGCGGAACCGGCGAACGCGGCTTCGCCGGGCATCCCGTTGCAGAAGGCGCTGAGCGCGGCACGGGCGCGGCGCGCCATCGAGGGCGAGGACGTGGTGCGCATCGTCAATGCGCGCGAGCACAACCTGAAAGCGCTGGACGTCGACATTCCGCACGGCAAGTTCAACGTCATCACCGGCGTGTCGGGTTCGGGCAAGTCCACGCTCGCGTTCGATATTCTTTTCCACGAAGGGCAGCGCCGCTATCTCGAATCGCTGAATGCTTACGCGCGCTCCATCGTGCAGCCGGCCGGGCGCCCCGAAGTCGACGCCGTGTACGGCATTCCGCCGACCGTCGCGATCGAGCAGCGGCTGTCGCGCGGCGGCCGCAAGAGTACCGTCGCGACTACTTCCGAGGTATGGCATTTCCTGCGCCTGCTCTATGTGAAGCTCGGTTTGCAGCATTGCATCCATGACGGCACGCCGGTCACGTCGCAAAGCGTCGAGTCGATCGCGGCGCAGTTGCTGCGCGACCATAAGGGGCAGCACGTCGGTTTCCTCGCGCCGCTCGTCGTCAACCGCAAGGGCGTCTACACCGACCTTGCGAAGTGGGCGAAAGCGCGCGGCAATACGCATTTGCGGGTGGACGGCGAGTTTGTGCCGGTCGACCCGTGGCCGAAGCTCGACCGCTTCCGCGAGCACACCATTGAATTACCGGTGGCCGACCTGATCGTCTCGGCGGATAACGAAGGGCAACTGCGCGAGGCGCTCGACCAGACGCTGGAAATCGGCAAGGGCGTGATGCATCTGCTTGCGCCGCTCGACGGTTTGCATGATGCGATGAACGGCGGCCTGCCCACCGCGAAGCTCGGCGCCGTGAAGGTGCTGTCCACGAAACGAGCGTGTCCGGTGTGCGGCACGAGCTATCCCGAGCTCGACCCGCGCATGTTCTCCTATAACAGCAAGCACGGCTGGTGCACCACCTGCGTCGGCACGGGTCTCGCGCTCACGCGGGAGCAGCGCGCCGCCTATGACGACACGATTGTCGTCGACGACAATCGCGGTCGCGAACAGAGCTTGCCTTCGGAGGAGCAGGAACCGGAAGGTCTCGTGGACGAACCGTGTCCGGACTGCTCGGGCACGCGTCTGAATCCGACCGCGCGAGCGGTCACGTTCGACGCGCAGGCCATTACCGACGTCGCGCAATGGACGGTGTCGGACACGCGTGCGTGGATCGACAGTTTGCACATGACCGGCCGCGACGCCGAAATTGCGCGCGACGTGGTCAGCGAAATCGGCAGCCGTTTGCAGTTCCTCGAAGAAGTCGGGCTCGGCTATCTGAGCCTCGACCGCGCGGCGCCCAGCCTGTCGGGCGGCGAGGCGCAGCGCATCCGGCTGGCCGCGCAATTGGGCAGCAACCTGCAAGGCGTCTGCTATGTGCTGGACGAGCCGACCATCGGCCTGCATCCGCGCGACAACCAGATCCTGCTGAACGCGCTGCGCAAGCTGGGCGACAAGGGCAACACGCTCGTGGTGGTCGAGCACGACGAAGACACGATCCGGCGGGCCGATCACATCATCGACATCGGGCCGGGTGCCGGCAAGCGCGGCGGCACGTTGATCGCGCAAGGCAGTGTGGCCGATCTGTCGGCGCAGCCCGAGTCGTTGACCGGGCAGTTTCTCGCCACGCCGATCGTGCATCCGCTGCAGCCTCGCCGCAAGGTCGTCCCGCCCGGCAAGCGCACGGCGGCGGTGCCGGAGAAGTGGCTGACCGTGCACGGCGGCAAGCTGCACAATCTGCGCAACGTGACGGTCGGCATTCCGCTGTCGCGGCTCGTCGCGGTGACGGGCGTCAGCGGCTCCGGCAAGTCCACGCTCGCGCGCGACGTGCTGATGGCGAATCTGCTCGACGCGGTGGGGCGCTCGGTGTTGTCGTCTCCGGCCACGCGGCGCGCACGCGCGGCGGCGGCTGAAGAAAAGCCGGCCGCGAACCGCCGTGCCAGCGTGCTCGCGCGCAGTGCGCCGCGTGCGCCGCTGAACGTCACGCATGTCTGGCAAGGCTGTGATTCGATCACGGGCTGGGAAAGCATCGACCGTGTGCTCGAAGTCGATCAAACACCGATCGGCAAGACACCGCGCTCGTGTCCCGCAACGTACATCGGCGTATGGGACGCTATTCGCAAGCTGTTCGTCGGCACGCTGGAGGCGCGGGCGCGCGGCTACACCGTGTCGCGCTTTTCGTTCAATACGGGCGAGGGCCGGTGCCCCGCGTGTGAAGGGCAGGGCGTGCGCACCATCGGCATGAGCTTTTTGCCGGACGTGAAAGTGCCGTGCGACGTGTGCCACGGGCAGCGCTTCAATCCCGAGACGCTTGCGGTGACATGGCGCGGCAAGAATATCGGCGACGTGTTGACCATGGAAATCGACGAGGCCGTCGAGTTCTTTGCGCCTATTTCCAACATCGCCCACCCGCTGCAGTTGATGAAGGACGTGGGGCTCGGCTACCTCACGCTCGGCCAGCCGTCGCCTACGCTGTCGGGCGGCGAGGCGCAGCGCATCAAGCTCGTCACCGAACTCAGCAAGGTCCGCGACGACATCACGCGGCGCGGTCAGAAAGCGCCGCACACGTTGTATGTACTGGATGAGCCGACGGTCGGCCTGCACATGGCGGACGTGGCGAGGCTGATTCGCGTGCTGCACCGTCTGACGGACGGGGGACACAGTGTCGTCGTGATCGAGCACGATCTCGATGTGATCGCCGAGGCCGACTGGATCATCGACCTGGGTCCGGAAGGCGGAGTGGGCGGGGGCACGATCGTCGCCGCCACGGACCCCGAGGGCATCGTCAGCGTCCCCGAAAGCCACACGGGAGTCGCCCTAAAACCGGTGCTCGCACGCACCGGGAAGGGCAGAGCCGGCGGCGTGCGAGACGAGCCGGGCGAAGGCACTCACGGTTAGCGCCCCACTTTACGAGTGTAAAGGAAGGCAGGCCCGCATCCCGATCCGGGACGCGGGCCTGCCGCTGCTTGGGCTCACACGAACGCTTTGCGTCTGACGCGAATCGTCAGACCGATGCTGAAAGCTCGCTGAAGGTTCAACCGGTTTCAAGTCGGACGAATGCCGTTTTGATGTTTCACAACTGAAACATTTTCGATTCGCAAAACAAGTCGATATAAATCTATAATTCCGTCATTTGAATCTGGGAGGCCCCATTGGCAATAAGCATGCGGGCGATTCAGGATTCACGAATAAGAAATTCAATTAAAAGGGACAACGTCGTGCGCCTGGTTGTTCAACTTTGAAACATTTCTGAGCATCGCCGAATCAGCGGCACAAGTGCCGCACTGCATATCGCATTGTGAACCGCCCGCCAGCCGGGGAGGCGCGCAGCCGCACCGGACTTGGCTCTCACGGCGCCGGTTCCGGGAAGCGGTACGTTTTTCCGCTGCAAATCCACTCACCGCTATTTATTACTTGCATCAAATGAGAATAGTTTTCGTCGTACTTTTAATCGCATGCTATTTCCATTGTTTTCAAATTTACTAATGCGATTCATTCGGCTAACATCGCTGATAATCCGTGAAGCGGCGTTTGCCGATGTCAAATTGCGATTATCAGTTCGCTGATATCGTCGGACAACGCGCGTCCTCGTCCAACCAAGTAGACATTTTGAGGAAGACCATGTCCCACATTCACGTCGACTCCGCGAGGGTTACCTGGCTACATACGCCGAGCGTCAACGTCCGCACCGCGGCGCGCCGAATTGGTGTGCTGCTGTTCGACGGCTTCTGGCTGCTAGGCCCGGGCACGGTTGTCGAGATGTTTCAGACCGCCAACGAACTGGCCGGCAAACGGCCCGGCGAAGAACCGCCCTATGAGGTGCAGTTCCTGTCGCTCGACGGCGGCAGCGTGCCCAGTTCATCGGCTGCGCGCATCTGGACCGATCGCATCGACACGCGCTTTGGAACGGGCTTCGACGTTCTGTTTATCGCCGGCGGACACGGCGCGCACGAGGCGGCCCGCGACCAGCGGCTGCTCGGCTGGCTGCGCTCGGTGCAGGCGCGTACGCGCGCAATCGAAACCATCGGCGAAGGGCGGCTCGTGCTGGAGGCCGCCAATCCCGGCGATCCCGAGGCGCTGCAGATCGGCCGCTACGGACATGGCGCGGCGGACGCCATTCTGAATGCGTCCAACGACCGCAACGACTGCGCGCGCAGCGCGCTGATGTTCATCAAGCGCGATCTCGGCGCCGAACTCGCGCGCAGCGTCGCCGAGCGCGTGATGCCGGGCATGGCCGCAACGTGGGTGCCGCTGCCCGCGGAGGGCGGGACGTTGAGCGTCGCCGAGAAGATTCGCGCGGCGGCGCGCTGGATGGAAGCGAACTGCGACCGGCCGGTCTCCGTTGCGGACGCGGCTCAGGTCGCCGCCATGAGCGAGCGCAATTTCCTGCGGCGTTTCAAGCATGAAATGCACGTCACGCCGTCCGACTATCTGCTGCAGGTGCGGCTGCGCATTGCGTGCAACTTCCTGACCGAGACCGAACTGCCGGTCGACAAGATCGCGCGGCGCAGCGGCACCGGCAACGGCGACCGTCTCGCGAAGATTTTCCGCAAGCGCATGGCCTTGTCGCCCACCGAGTACCGCGCCCGCAGCCGGCTTGCCGCGTCGGAGCTCTGACATGCACCCGCGCCTGCCGGGCAGGCGCGCGTCACGACCGCCACTCGCGCGCCGCGGTGGCATCGGTCTTTGTCGGGCAGCTTCTTACGGGCACAGTGGCATGGGCAACCAGGTGTTGGCAACGGCACTACCGGAAGTGAAACTCATCGAGCCCGAGGTGTTTGGCGACGAATCCGGTTTCTGTTACGAGAGCTTCAGCGCGGACGAGTTTGTGGACGACGTCGCACGCGGATTCGACTTCGTGCAGGACCGGCATCTGCGCGCGGTGCATGGCGTGCTGCGCGGCCTGCATTACCAGGTGCAGCGCCCGCAAGGCCGCCTCCTGCAGGTCGTGGTGGGCGAGATCTTCGACGTTGCCGTGGACGTGCGGCTCAATTCCCCGAACTTCGGCAAATGGTGCGGCGCTTATCTGAGCGCCGGCAATCATCGGCAGGTGTGGGTGCCGCCAGGCTTCGCGCATGGCTTCGTGGTGCTGTCCGACGTGGCCGAATGCCTGTGGAAGGCCACCGAATACTGGTTTCCGGAGCTCGAGCGCTGCATCGTGTGGAACGATCCGGACATCGGCATTGAATGGCCGATCGACTTCCAGCCGATTGTCGGCGCGAAGGATGCCGCCGGGCGGCGGCTGTACGAAGCGGAGAACATGCCGTAGAGGGCTGGGGCCGGCGCTAACGCGCCGCCACCACCGAGCCGACACTCGCGGCGACCACGAACAACGTGCCCGCGGTCTGCAACACGCCCATCGGCTGATGCAGCACGATGAAGCCGGCCACTGCCCCAATGGCCGGCTCCACACTCATCAGGATACCGAACGATCCGGCCGGCATATGGCGCAGCGCCACCATTTCCAGCGCGTAGGGCAGGAGCGGAACCAGGATCGCGAGGCCCGCCGTGGCAGCGAGTTGGCCGGCCGCGACATGCAGGCCGCTTTCCGCGAGACCGAAGGGCGTGGCAACGAGCGCCGCCGCAATGAGCGAGACCGACAGACCCTCGAGACCGGCAAACAGCTTGCCGGTCTTTTTCATCAGCACGATGTAGCTGCCCCAGCCGCAGGCCGCCGCGCATGCCAGCAAGACGCCGAGGGGCTCGCCGACCCAGCCGGCGTGATCGCGCGACAGCAGCACGACGCCGGCAATGGCGAGCGCCGGCCATAGCAGCGCACGGGCGCGGCGCACCGCAAGCGTGGCGACTGTCAGCGGACCGAGAAAGTCGATGGCCACCGCCAACCCGAGCGGAATGCGCTGCAGCGCCGCGAAAAAACATAACGTCATGCCGGCCATCGCGGCGCCCAGCGCGCCCGCGGCCAGCCAGTGCACACGCGAGTAGCTGCGAAAGCGCGGGCGCACCAGCACGGCGAGCACGAGCGCGGCCCAGCAAAGACGCAGCCATGTGGTGCTGAGCGAACCGTACACGGCCATTGTCGGTGCGGAAAGGGCGGCGCCGAACTGCACGCTCGACATGGACAACAGGCACAGCAACGCCGCGCCCGCGGCTGCGCTGGCCGGCTTCGCCACGGCATGAGTGGGGTCGGCTGCGCACTTGATCGTCGTGTCCTGCATGGTGCCTCTTTGTAGAGCGGTGAAATGCAGCGGTGAAAGCGTCCACCTATCTTATCGGCTCCCTCGCTACTAAGATAAGTTGATATTTCTTATGGCGACTTCAGGAATCGTGATGACCCGTGACCTCGACAGCAGTCTGCTTCGCACCTTCGTCACCGTGGCCGAGACGGGAGCGGTCGGCGTGGCCGCGAGCCGCCTTGCGCGCACCCAGGCGGCCGTGAGTATGCAGTTGCGCCGTCTCGAGGAAGATCTCGGCCAGCGCCTGCTCGACCGTTCGCCACGCGGCGTGCATCTGACCGAAGCGGGTCATCTGCTGCTGCCGTATGCGCACGCGATCCTAGGTGCGGGCGCCGATGCACGCCGAGCGCTCTGCGCGGGGCAGGTGTCGGGCACGGTGCGGCTCGGCATGCTCGAGGACATCGCCGTGGGTCGTCTGCCGCGCGCGTTGCGGCGCTTCTCTATTGCCTATCCGCGTGTCGCGCTCGAAATCGTCGTGGACAGCAGCACGGCATTGTCAAAGCGACTCGCGGACGGCGGTCTGGATGTGGCGGTCGCCGATCCCGCGCTCGTCGCCGGCACGCCGCTCTTTGCATGGACACAGCCGCTCTTCTGGGTCGGCGCGCGCGGCTATGTGCGCGAAGCGGAGGCCGCATTGCCCGTCGTTGCGTTCGGCGGACCGTGCCTGTGGCAGCAGCATGTGCTCACGGCGCTGCGCCGCGCGGGCATCGGCTGGCGGATCGTCTGCACGAGCACCAGCTTGCCGGCGGTGCAGTCGGCGGTGGAAGCGGGGTTGGGTGTATCGGTCTTGCTCGAAGGCAATATTCGTTCGGAGTCCATGAAGATTCTCGGCCGCGCCGAGGGCTTGCCCGATGCGCCCGCCGCGGACTTCGGCCTCTTCATGCGCGAGGTCGCCGGCGCCCAGGCGGCTGCCGTGCAGACGTTACAAGGCTTTCTCTGTGAGGAACTGCATCTTGCCTTGCCTTCGCACACGCACGGGAGCGCGACGCGTGTGGAATTGGAGCAATGACGCGAGGGAAGAGGCGCGCTGAGACAGCGGCGGGAGGTGTGGACAGCGTCGCGGTGTTGCATTCGACCATAACGGCACGAGGTCTGACGCGCCGCACATGCTGCGTTGCGGGAAGCCCGCCGCGCGAGCGGCAACTATTGCAATACACCGTGGCAGCTATTGCAACAGGTCACTCGCACGCGCGCCGGGGCGGGTATTCCTCCGCTTATACGGTCGATGCGGTCGTCAACGTCGCATCACGCCCATCAGCAAGGTGACGAGGAAGATCACCACGAAGATGAAGAACAGCACCTTCGCGATCTCGGTCGCGCCGGCGGC
This sequence comes from Paraburkholderia phenoliruptrix, assembly GCF_047325075.1. Classification (NCBI taxonomy): domain Bacteria; kingdom Pseudomonadati; phylum Pseudomonadota; class Betaproteobacteria; order Burkholderiales; family Burkholderiaceae; genus Paraburkholderia; species Paraburkholderia phenoliruptrix. Next base: position 2,910,211 of record NZ_CP168531.1, on the reverse strand, counting down.
GATGCCGCCGAAGCCGAATACCGCGGCGATGATGGCGATGACGAAAAAGATTGCTGCGTATCGAAGCATGAGGCCTCCCACCGATGAATTGCTGGATTGACGTTAAACGGCGACTCGCGGGCGGCACCGCATGGCTTTCCGCGAGCGATGTGCCGGCGAGCGAAGTCGAGCAATAGCTGTGCCCATGCGCGGCGCGGGCGGGCGGAGGGGTGGCCGGCTAGCAGCGAACCGGGAGATCGCCTTGGACTGTCGTTTGACCGCAACAACGCGCCGCGCCGCGCGTGGCGCTTGCTGAGGCGCATCGCGCAGGCGGAACCGCGTGTCGAGGAGTGCGGCACCTCATCCACGACGCAATGGAAGACAACGCCTTTTCACCGACGGCAACGTTTGCAGATGCCAATAAACGCGTCGATTAAAACATTTCGCGTGCAACCCAATAATCGCTGCGCTGCGGCGACAAGCCGGCTCCCCAATTAAACGGTTAATTAAGCTTTAACAGAATTTGACCAAAATTAAAGCATTTCGCATTTTTGAACAGCCAAAATCGCCGCTCGGCGTCAAAAGCGGCGTGAAAAAATCGGCGCGCGTGCTTGCCAAGTGCTTCACAAAGGCGCCAGAATGCGCGCTAGACGGATGCTTCAAGTGCTTGGTCGCCGTAATCAAATTCAGGCGCAAACCGGGCAAAAATGCCGGATTGCGCGCAAATGATGTTTGCGATATGCGCAATACGGGTGATGCGCGGGGCGAAAAAGTCTATTCGTTGAATCAACAATAAATAGAAGTATCGGGGTGCGCGCATTGCAATGTTTCGTCATGCCGCAACCCACGGGGCGTCACGCATAAAATCAATACGGGCCGGGGGTGGCTATGTCAACGAAAGTATTGTCGATTTTCGGCACGCGGCCGGAAGCCATAAAAATGGCGCCGCTCATCAAGCAGATGGAGGCCGATGCGGGAATCGACTCCGTGGTGTGCGTCACGGGCCAGCATCAGCAGATGCTCGACCAGGTGCTCGAGCTTTTCGCCATCGAGCCGGATCACAATCTCGCGGTCATGACCGCGAACCAGACGCTGAACGGCCTCGCGTCGCGTCTGATTGCCTCGCTCGACGAGGTGCTCGCGAGCGTGCAACCCGATCGCGTGCTCGTGCACGGCGATACGACCACGGCATCCGCAGCGGCGCTCGCCGCGTTTCACCGCCGCATTCCGATCGGCCACGTCGAAGCGGGCCTGCGCACGCGCGATCTCGCGCAGCCGTGGCCGGAAGAAATGAACCGCCGCATCGTCGATGTAATGAGCGATCTGCTGTTCGCGCCCACTCCGAGTTCGAAGGAACGGCTCGCGGAGGAGACGTTGCAGGGCCGCGTCGTCGTCACCGGCAATACCGTGATCGATGCGCTGAATCTGACGGCGGCGCGGATCGACGGCGACGCGGCCTTGCGCGCGTCGCTCGATGCGCGTCTGCCGTTTATCGACGGCACGCGGCCCATGCTGCTCGTCACCGGCCACCGTCGCGAGAGTTTCGGCACGGGCTTCGCGAACATCTGCGCGGCGCTCGGCGATCTTGCCGACCTCGGCACCGTGCAGATCATCTATCCGGTTCATCTGAACCCCAACGTGCGCGGCCCGGTGCAGGCATCGCTCGGCGCACGGCGCAACGTTCATCTGATCGATCCGCTCGACTATCTCGGCTTTGTGCGCCTGATGCAGCGTGCGTCGCTCATCCTCACGGATTCGGGCGGCGTACAGGAAGAAGCGCCCGCACTCGGCAAGCCGGTGCTCGTCATGCGCGACGTGACCGAGCGTCCGGAAGCAGTCGCGGCGGGGACGGTGCGCCTCGTCGGCACGCAGCGCGAGGCGATTGTGCGCGCCGTCAGTGCGCTCGTGGACGACCCGCGCGAGCGCGAACGTTTCGCACATCGTATGAATCCGTATGGTGACGGCGAGGCGTCCCGGCGCATCGTGGCCGCGCTGACCGGGCGTCCGTTCGACGAGTTCGCGCCCGCCGCGGCGGACGTTTCGCCGGCGAGCTCGACGGCTGATGCGATGGCTGATGCGGCGGCCCAGCGCCTCCGCGCGACCGAGTACGCTAAGTAAAGAAGCGCGAGCGCGCAGGCGGTCTTTGCCAAGGACACGCAAACACGGCACGCAAATGACGCACGCAAACACAGGTCGGGGTTTCAGAGAAGCCGCGCGCGTGCCGATATCACGGACAGGACGACTGGCGAAACGGGGCATGCCCCGCGGCGGCCGTCGAAGTCCGGCAGATTGCGCCGCCCACGGCAGACCGCGGCAGCTTGCCGCCTTACCGCGCGCTCATTCAACCATGCCGGGCAACGCCCGCTTTGCCGCCCGCAGGCTCATCCAGATCAAGACAACATGATGCTCACTACGCTACGAATCCAGGCCCGCGAGGCCCGCCCGACCCGCCGCGCCGGCTTTCCGGGCTCGCAGTTGACCGCGTGCGCCGCGCTGCTGCTGTTCGCCTTCAGCGCCCACGCCCAGCAACCCGCCGACATCGCCGGGAGCTTTGCGCAGCTCGGCCACGGCCGTCTGGCAAGCCGCAGCATCTCGCTCGCCGAACTCGGCATGCGGGAGCCGCTCGTGCTGCGCGCCCCGGACGCCCGCCAGGAACTGTATCTGCCGGTGCCGGCCGGCGTGCCGCTCACGGACGCCAGTTTGCAGATCGACGGCAGCTATCTGCGCGGCAACGGCGGGCGCACCACGATGCTCGTTTCGCTCGACGGCTCGCCCGTGCTCTCGCGCAGCCCGGCGCAGGAGCAGGGCGACGGCTCCGCGACGCTCGGCGTGGACGGCGCTCCACGGCCGAGCGGCTTCGTGCGCGTCGGTCTCGACTGGTCGTCGCTGATCAACGACAACATCTGCGCGGACCAGACCGCGATCGGCAATGTCTGGCGCATCGCGCCGACTTCGCGCCTCACCTATCGCTACGATCCCGAAGCGATTGTCGATCTGCGCGGCGCGTGGAGCGCCTTGCCGCACAAGCCGGTCGTGATGGTGAGCGCACGCGGCGTCGCCGCGCCCGCGTTCAACGCCGGCTGGCGCGTCGAGGCGCTGCTGCAGCGCGACGGCCGCACGCCGGCCACGCGCGCGTGGCCCGCCGCCGGCGACACGGTGGATCTGTCGAACGTCGACGTGCCGGCGCCGTTGCGCGCGATTCCCGCTTTTGCCGCGCTTGCCGCGGGCGGCTCGCACAAGCTCGCGAACCCCGCCGAAGCCGGCGCGCTGGTCGCGCTCGCGCCCGGCGCCGCCTTTGCACCCGACGTGATCGTCGCCGACGATGCGCTGCGCGCGAGCCTGAAGACCTCGCTCGACGCCTTGCGTGAACAGGTGGCCGGCGTCTCGCCCGCGGCGGCGGAGGCTTTCGACGCCTGGCGCGCACGCGCCGTCGATCCGGTGGCGCAGCCGCTCGCCGCCGGCGAAGTGCGCGTCGCGCATGTGGGCGGGCAGACGGCCATCGTGGTCGGCGACAACGACGGCGTCGCGGTGCTCGCGCATACCTGGCGTCCCATCGACGTGGCGAGCCGCCTCGTCGTCCATCAGATCGACAATGCGCCGGATACGCGCGGCGACCAGATCGCGCTGTCGCTGCTCGGCGGCGAGCCGCGCACGCTCGATGTGCAGGTGCGCGCGAACTGGGACGCGAGCTTCGACCTCGGCGCGGCCTCGGGCAACGGCAAGCTGCCGGATGCCGTCGTGCTCGACGTGGCTGCGGCGCCCACGCTCGACAACTCCGGGCAGACCGCCTCTGTGTATTTCAACGACGTGCTGATCGGCTCGCAGCTGCTCAACGCGAACGGCAAGCTGCAGCGCATCACCGCGCACGTGCCGCGCTTCGCGCTTGCGCCGCGCAACCAGGTGCGCGTCGAATTCCAGCGCCAGCCGGAAGGCGGCTGCCGCGCGCGCGATCAGGGCCATCCGATCGCGGTTCTGCCGAGCAGTCACTTGCGTCTTGCCGACGCCTCCCTCGGCGACGATTTCACCGGCATGGTCGCGCGCTTTGCGTCGCAAGCGGAAGTCATCGTGCCCACCGCCTATCTCGGCAACGCGACCGAGGCGCTGCCGCGCATCGCGCGTCTCGCCAACGCGAGCGGCATTGCGCCGACGCGCGCGGGCTTCAGCGTCGCGCGTGACGGCGATGCGGTGAAGCCACAAGGCGCGTTTCTCGCCGCGGACGTTGCGCTCGCCGACGAAAAGAGCATCGCGCGTCTGGCGAAGGACCGCCTGTCGTTCACCGATCCGTCGGGCAAGATGCTCGCGGACCTCTCGGGCCTGAACCGCGTCGGCGTGATCGAGGTGGTGAGTTCGGGCGGCGTGCAGGGCGTGTCCTACCGTACGGTGGGCGACACGCCGGCGGTGTTGCCCGCTTCGCTGCAGCTCTCGCGCGGCGACGTCGCGATTGTCGACGGCAGCGGCACGCTGCGCCAGTTCGATACGCGTCATCCGGGGCAGGTGGTCGACGCGAGCGACATCGACGGGCCGTGGATCATGCAAAGCTGGGTGCGCTGGGGCGTGCCGGCCGCGCTGATCGGGCTACTGCTCGTGCTGCTGCTGATCGCGAACATCGCGCGCCGCAGGAACCGGGACAAGTCGTGAGCATCGCGTTGATCAAATGGTATGCGGGCTACGCGTTAGCCCACTACTACCACGGGCTGGAATACGTCGCCGCGCTGGTGGCGTTCCTGATCGTGCTCTCCAGTATCGACGATCTGTTCATCGATCTCTGGTACTGGAGCCGCATGCTGTACCGCCGCCTGACGGTGGAGCGCACCTATAAGCCGCTGACGGCCGCGCAGCTCTACGAGCGCGAAGAGCAGCCGCTCGCGATCATGGTGCCGGCGTGGCACGAGTACGACGTGGTGGCGGCGATGATCGAAGATCTCGTGCGGGTGATGGATTACCGCAACTATGTGGTGTTCGTCGGCACGTATCAGAACGATCCGCAGACCATCGCCGAAGTGGAGCGCATGCGCCGCCGCTACAAGCAGTTGCGCCGCGTGGAAGTGCCGCACGACGGACCGACCTGCAAGGCCGATTGCCTGAACTGGGTGATTCAGGCGATTTTCGCTTACGAGCGCGAGGCGGGCATCGAATTCGCGGGCGTGGTGCTGCACGACAGCGAGGACGTGCTGCATCCCGTTGAATTGCGCTTTTTCAATTACCTGCTGCCGCGCAAGGACATGATCCAGTTGCCGGTCGCGTCGCTCGAGCGCAACTGGTTCGAGCTCGTGGCCGGCACTTACATGGACGAGTTCGCCGAGTGGCACGCCAAAGACCTCGTGGTGCGCGAGAGTCTGGTGGGCTCGGTGCCGTCGGCGGGTGTGGGCACGTGTTTCTCGCGGCGCGCGCTGCTGTCGCTGATTGCGGAGACCGACAATCAACCGTTCAACACCGAGAGTCTCACGGAAGACTACGACGTGGGCGCACGTCTCGCGAAAATGGGCATGCAGTCCATTTTCGCGCGCTTTCCCGTGCAGTTCGCGACCCGCCGCAAGGCCTGGTTCGGCTTCGGCGCCGAACGCGACATTACCGTGACGATGCCTTTGTGCGTGCGCGAATTTTTCCCCGATACGTTTCGCACCGCTTATCGTCAGCGCGCGCGCTGGACGCTCGGCATCGGCTTGCAAGGGTGGAAGCAGACGGGCTGGACCGGTTCCCTCGCGAATCGCTATCTGCTGTTTCGCGACCGCAAGGGCGTCGTGACCGCGTTCGTCGGCATCATTGCGTATGCGCTCGTGGTGCAATTCCTGCTGTTCGCGGGCGCGAGTCTTCTCGGCCTCATGCCCGAGCTGATCGCCTCGCCTTTCGCCGACTCGCCGTGGCTGCGTGCGCTCCTGTGGGCCAACGCAGTGGCGCTCGTATTGCGCGTCGTGCAGCGCATTTACTTCGTTACGCGTCTGTATGGCTGGGAGCACGGCGTGTTGTCCGTGCCGCGGATGGTGGTCGGCAACTTCATCAATTTCATGGCCGTCGCGCGCGCGTGGAAAATGTTCATCGTGCACCTCGCGACGGGCAAGCGTCTCGCGTGGGACAAGACCATGCACGACTTTCCGTCGGCGGATGGGTTCAACAATCGTCGTCAGCGTCTCGGCGAACTGCTGCTGTCGTGGCAGGCCATCGATCCCGACAGGCTCGAAGCCGCGCTCGGTGAGAGTCATGCGCGCGAGGCGCCGCTTGGCCGCGTGCTGATGGCCAAGGGCTGGCTCGACGAGGAAACGCTCGCCGAAGCGATTGCGTTCCAGACCGATCTGCCGCGCGGCCGGCTCGACCTCGAGCGCCTTCGCGACGACGCCGCGTGTTTGCCGCTCGAGACGGTCGTGCGGCACCGCGTGCTGCCGCAAATCGACGCCGCGCAGGGCCGCACGATTCTTCTGACGGCGAGTCCGCTTGCCGACGAGGTGATCGCCGAGCTGAGCGCGCTAATCGACGGGCCGGTGGTCGAGCAGATCGTGCGCGAAGGCGAAATTGCGGCGGGCTTGCGTGTGCTGCGCGGCGTGGACATTTCTGCGCCGGCGGAGGCGGGCGCGAACGCTGGCCACGCGCCCGCGCGCAGCGTGCCGCTGATCGGCGATCTGCTGATCGAACACGGGCATGTGCGCCGCGAGGACTTCGAAGCCGCGCTGCAACACTATCGTCCGGACCGGCATGGCCGCATCGGCGACTATATGGTGGCGCGCGAGGTGATCTCGCTTGCCGCGCTCGACAACGTAATCCAGGAACAGCGCCGCCTGCAGGCCGCGTTGGCGGCGACAGAATGATCGACACGATTCTCAGGCGGCGCATCGACGCGCCGTGCACGGGCGCGGCTCCGGTTTCACCGCGTTTTCGGGGGCTTTTTGCAGCGACGCGCGGTAGGGGCGACGCAACGCATGCGGGCCATGCGGGCCATGCGGACCCATGCCGGCTTCGCAACGGTGCAACCCCATTCGTGCTGCGCGCGATTGCGGCAGTCGCGGTGGCGGGCGCGTTAGGCGTGGTGTCGACTGCCCACGCGCAGAGCGGGGCGACGTCCGCGCAGAACCCGCTGCCGCTGAGCGGCGCGGCTTACCGTGTCGCGCAGGAGGCGTACGCCGCGTACGCTCGCGGCGACTATGCGGGCGCCGTCGCGCGAACGCGTGAGGCCATTCGCCAGCGGCCCGACGTGGTGTCGCTGCGCGTGCTGCTCGCCAATTCGCTCGCCGCGCAGCGTCGTTATGGCGAGGCGAGCCATTCGCTCGGGGACGCCATCGCGCAACTCGGTCCGGACTCCGCGTTGACCTCGCGACGCAAGCAGATCGACGCGTTGAGCGCGTCGACTCGCGCGGTGGCGCGCGGCGGCCGTCAGCAGGCGGGTGATCCGAATGCGTTGAGCGGCGCGGCGCTGATCGCCGCCCAGCAGGCCTACAAGGCGTATGCGGCGAAAGATTTCGCGGCGACCGTGAAGTATGCAAACGACGCGCTCGCGCTGCGCCCTGATCTGTTGCGCCTGCATCTGCTGCTGATCGACGCGGCGAGCGCGTCCGGCGACGATGCCGGCGCGTGGGCCGCCGACCTCGACGCGGTGAAGCGTTTCGGCGATAACGACGAACTGCGCTTGCGGCGTGGTTTCATCGGCAGCCGGCTCGCGCCGAAGTCCGCAGCGGCCTCGTATGAAGCGCGCCAGCAGGGCGACTTCGCACGCGCCGCGGCGCTCGCGCGCGACGCCGTCTCCTATGCGCCGGAGCGCATCGGCTACCGGCTGCAATTGATCGACGCGCTCTTCGCCGCGAACGATCTGCCGGCCGTCGAAGCTGCTGCAAGCGCGGCCAGTGCCGCCAGTGTGGGCAGCGTCGCCGGCGTCGGTCACTCCGCCGATGACGCGTCGCTCATGCCGCTCACGTTGCGCGGCTATGCACTCGCCGCCCAGGGGCGCATGGCGGAGGCGGAAGCGGATTTCGCCCGCGTGCTGCAGGCGAACCACGCGAGCGAGCAGGACCAGCGCGTGGCGCGCACGATCATCGCCGACGTACGGATCGCCGCCGGCGAGCCGCAGCGCGCGCTCGACGTGCTTGCCCCGTTATCCGCCAAAGGCGACGACACGGACGCCGCCATCGCGCTGCGGCGCGCGCGGGCGCGGGCGGCGCTGACGCATCCGGTCGCGAGTTCGCTCGATCCGCTGCGCCGGCCGATCATCGAATGTCTGCTCGACGAATACGGCTCGAGTTGCTATGTGCATCCGGCCGACCCGGGGTTTGCCGCGGCGCGCGCTGCGCAGAAGGCATCGGCGGCGAAGGATCAGGCGGCCGCGCTGCGCGATGCGCGCGAAGCGGTGCAAGCTGCGCCGGACGATCCGCAGCATCGCGTGGAACTGATCAATACGCTGGTGGCCGCAGGCGACACACGCGAGGCCGACGATCAGGCGCGCTACATGGTCGATGCGGGCATGCTCGACGCGCTGCCGGATATGCCGGCGGCCTACATCGCGCAACGCGCGGGCAACGGCCGCGTGGCCTACGAGCGCTTCAGCATGGCCGACAAGGCCGGCGCATTGCCGCCCGGCGCGGCCGCGGATGCCGGTTATGCGGCGATGCATGCGCATCGCAACAGCGAGGCCGCGCAGTATTTCAAGCGGGCCATCGACGCCAGTGCGGCACCCCTGCCGGATAGCGAAAGCGTCGCCACGCCGACGGCGAGCACCACGCCCACCCCGACGCCTGCGCAACTGAACGACCTGCGCAGCGCGCACGCGGACGTCACACGGAACTGGGGTTTTAACGCGTCGCTCAATTATCGCGGCTCGGGCATGCAGCCCGGCTATGCCTCGTCGCCGACGCCAGGCACATCGAACAATTGGCAGGGCGGCGTGGAAGCCTACTGGCGGCCGTTCGGCAGCCTCGGCGAGCGGATGTTCGAGGTCTATGCGCGCGGCTACGAAAGCTTCGGCGTGAAGAACGGCGGCGCCACCGGCGTCGATACCTTGCAGGCGACCCTCGGCGCGCGCGCGAAACCGTTCACGCAGATCGACGCGATCGTCGCGTTCGAGCGCATCATTCCAATCGGCTCGCGCGTGAATCCCGACTGGCTCGCGCGCCTCGCGTATTCGGGCGGCTTCGGCACCGAGCGTCGCGTGGACGTGCCGGCATGGTGGACCGCGCGCCTCTACGCGGAGACGGGCGCCTATCTGAACGCGGGCTCTGTGTATGCCACCACCAACCTGCAGATGGGCCGCACCTTCCGCATGGACAGCTATAGTCCGAAATGGACGGTGTTCCCGTATCTGGTGGTGGGGGCGGACTACGATTCGAGCATCGACCACAGCATTCCGCTCGGTGCGGGCGTCGGCATCTCGACGCGCTACTGGTTCCGCGACAGTCAGTACGATGCGCCGCGCTCGTTTGTCGATCTGTCGGTACAGTACCGGCTGAAAATCACCGGCGACGATCGCGCCCGCGGCGTTTTCTTCGGCGCTGTGTTTGCGTATTGAGCCGGCGCGTCGCTGTTTCGAAGTACTGAGGGTCATGTCGAAGGTTGACGACAAAACGATGTCCGATTTCCCAACTGGCCGCGCGCAGGCGGCGTGGCCGGGCGCGCCGCGCTTTCTGCACTCGCCGCGCCGTCGCGCGCTGCTCGCCGCGGGCGCGTTGAGCGCATTGCTCGGCGGCTGTGCAACCCGCCCCGCCGGCGATGACAGCCTCGCACAAGGCATCGTGTGGCAACCCGACGCCGGTCACCTCGACCCGCGCGGCGATTGGGAGCGCCTCGGCATTAGCGAGCTGCTGGTGCAGTGGACAGCGGTGGACGGTACGGCCTATCTGCCGGGCGTGAATGCAGCGGCGCGTTCCGGCTCTTCGGCTCCCGCGGTGCCCGATGGCCTCGACACCGCGCGCCGTTTGCCCGACTGGACACGCATTGCCAACGAGCCGTGGGCGCGCAACGTGATCGTCGGTCTTGCCGGCCGTTTCGACGAGACGTCGGCGCGCGCCCAGGCGGCACAGCTGATCGCGCAATCGCAAAGGCTCGCCGCCGCGCGGCCGCCGGTTCGCGTGGCGGGCTATTACTTTCCGGTCGAAGTCGATCCGACATGGCCAGGCGCGGCGGCGCTCGGACCTTTGCTCGACCGGCTGCCGCGGCCTTTGTGGATCAGCGTCTACGATAATTCGAATATCGGCGGGGAGGCGCTTGCCACGTGGCTCGACGGCTGGCTGCCGCATGACGTGGGCGTGTTCTTCCAGGACGGCTGCGGCCTGTATACGCGCGGTCCGGCGGCCGCCCGCGCGTATGCCGACGCGCTGGCTGCGCGGCTCGGTGCGCGTCGCGTGAGAATTATCGCCGAAGCGTTTCGCCCCGCCGCGGGCGGCGCGTTTCGCCCGGCGAGCGCCGCGGAGCTTGCGCCGCAGTTGCAGGCGTACCGCGGCCATCGCGTCTATCTGTTCGACGGTCCGCACTATGTGTCCGCTCAGCTCGTGCAGGAATTGCTGACGCTTGCGCGGTCGCCGAATTAGTGCCGACGAGTTAGTGCCAAGGCCCAACCGCCTCACCGCAACTGCGTGACCGCCAGCAACAACACCATGCTGCCGATCGCGCCGTCCAGCACGCGCCACGCGCCGGCGCGGCGAAACAGCGGCGCGAGCGCGCGCGCGCCGTAGCCGAGGCCGATAAACCAGACACAGCTCACCGCCATCGCGCCGACGGCGAATGCGACGCGCGCGCCGTCCGGCTCGCGCGCGCCCGCCGTGCCGACCAGCAAAAAGGTGTCCAGATACACATGCGGATTCAGCCACGTAAAGGCGAGCGTCATGAGAATGATCGGCATCGCGCGTTGGGCGGCTGGGGCCGCAGCGTTCGAGCCGGCGTCCATCACGGCGTGACCGGGCCGCACCGCACGCCGCAGCGCGTTGATGCCGAACCACGCGAGGTAGGCGAGCCCGACATACAGCATCACGTGCACGAAGACCGGGTAGCGCTCCATCAGCACCGACGCGCCGCCCACGCCCGCGCTGATCAGAATGCAGTCCGACAGCGCGCACAACGCCACAATCTTGCCGACGTGCGAGCGCATGATGCCTTGCCGCAAAACGAAGGCGTTCTGTGCGCCGATGGTCACGATCAGCGACGCGCATAACGCCGCGCCGTGAGAAAAAGCCAGCCAGTTCATAGTCGATCCAGTAGACGGGAGAAGCGAACCTCGCTAGTCTGCGGATCTTGGGTGTATAAGAGAAGCTAATTTAGCTAACGCCGATTAAGGAACGCTAATGCTCGACTATGCGTTGCTCGACGCGCTCGCCGCCGTCGTGCGCCACGGTTCGTTCGACCGCGCGGCCAGCGAACTGAACGTCACGCCGTCGGCGGTCTCGCAGCGCGTCAAGCTGCTCGAGGAGCGGGTGGGCAGCGTGCTCGTCAAGCGCGGCCAGCCGTGTGTCGCGACCAACTCGGGCGCGTTGCTGTGCCGCCATACCGAACGCGTGAAACTGCTCGAAGCGGAGCTGACCGGCCGCGTGCCCGCCTTGCCGGGCGGTCTCGTGAAAGCGTGGCCGACACTGCGGGTGGCGGTTAACGACGATAGCGTGGGCACGTGGTTCATCGACGCCGTGGCGCCGTTTTGCGCGGAGCGTCAAATGCTGCTCGACCTTGTGATCGACGATCAGGATCACACCGCCGAGCGGATTCGCGACGGCAGCGTGCAGGGCGCGGTGACGACCCAGGCCGAGCCGGTGCAAGGCTGCCGCTCCACGCGGCTTGGACGCATGCGTTACCTCGCGGTCTGTTCGCCGGCGTTTCTCGCGCGTCATTTCGCGGACGGCGTCACGCGCGACACTCTGCGCCGCGCGCCGTGCATGGACTTCAATCCGAAGGATCAGTTGCAAAAGCGCTTCATGCGCCGCATCACGCGGGCGGACGTGGACCCGCCGCTGCACTGGATTCCGCACGTCGCCGGATTCCTGCGTGCCTGCGTGACGGGGCTCGGCTGGGGCATGTGCCCCGAGCGCATGATCGCCTCGCACCTCGCGAGCGGCGAACTCGTGCCGATGGCGCCGGGCAAGCCTATCGACGTCGATCTGTACTGGCAGAGCTGGCGTCTGTCGATTGGCTGGCTCGACGATTTCGGCGCGGTGTTGCGCGAGCGCGCGGCCGAGTTTCTCGATTAGGTTCGGGCGCCCGGCCCGGGCATTGCGCGGGCTGATGACGCGCGGCTAGAACAGCAGCTCGATGGAGTGAAAGAGGCGCCGCTGCTCCGGGTCCTGCGAGCGCGCGCCTTCGTCGATCACTTCGCGCAGGCAGTCCAGAAAACAGGTGGCGGCCGGACTCGCGGGCGCCCCGCGGCGCGCGGTGATGCTGACGATGGTTTCGTCGACCGTTTCGCGCAGCGGCAGCGCCCACAGGTTTTCTTTCGCGAGCGTCACCTCGACGAGCGGCCACGGAAAGATGCTCAGCATGTCGGTATGCGCGAGCAAGCCGAGCACGACCGCGAGCGAATGCGCGAGATGAATGGTGTGCGGCACGCGCATGCCGCGCTTGCGAAACAGGTTGTCCGAGATCGACTCGCGGCTTGCGGGGTCCCAGTTCAGCACCCACTCGGCGTCTTCGAGTTCGAGCAGCGTGCGGCAACCGGCTTTCGGATGATCGCGCCGGGCGACCACCGCCGAGTGCGTCGAAAAGAGCGGTGTGTTGTGAAACTCCGAGGCCGGCGACGCCGGCGGCGGACGGCCGATCGAGAAATCGAGGCTGCCGTCGCGCAGGCGCGGCTGCACGACGGCGAGCAGACCTTCGAAAAACTCCAGCTGCACTTCCGGCATGCGTCGGCGAAAGCGCTGCACGGCGGCCGGCAGGAACGTGAGCGCGACCCACGGCGTGACGCCGATCGACAGCTTGCCCGCCGCCGCGCCGCGCATCGCCTCGATTTCCGCCTCCGCGCGCTGCAGCTGTCCCAGCACGACGCGCGCGTGCACGACGAGCGTGCGGCCGAACTCCGTGAAAGCGACGCCGCTCGCGCTGCGCACGACGAGCGGCGCGTGCAGATCCGCCTCCAGCTCGCGCATGGCCTTGGTGACGGCAGCGGGCGAAAGCCCGAGCGTGCGCGCGGCGGCCCGGATACTTCCGGTATCCGCAATCGCCGCCAAGGTGCTGAGCTGATGGAGTTTCATTCGAGGGTTTTCACGTAAGGTGGCAACCAGCAGTTGCTGCCGTGACGATTCTACGCCTGCCTCTCAAAAAAACGCATGGCTATGCTGGGTCAATGCACTCATGTGCATTGATAAAAGGAGACGGATTGTGAACACCATGGTCATTCCCGCAGGCATCGCCGAACTCGAAGACGAGATGATCGCGCTGCGGCGCCGCATCCACGCGCATCCGGAGCTCGCCTACGAGGAGCACGTCACCGGCGATCTGGTCGCCGAACGCCTGCAGGAGTGGGGCTACAGCGTGCATCGCGGGCTGGGCCAGACTGGCGTGGTCGGTCAGTTGAAAGTCGGCAGCGGCACGCGGCGCCTCGGCTTGCGCGCCGACATGGATGCGCTGCCGATCCACGAAACGACCGGGCTGCCGTACGCGAGCAAGGTGCCCGGCAAGATGCACGCATGCGGTCACGACGGCCACACGGCCATGCTGCTCGCCGCCGCGCAGCATCTGGCGCGCGAGAAGTGCTTCGACGGCACGCTGAATCTGATTTTCCAGCCGGCCGAAGAGGGCCTCGCGGGCGCGCGCAAAATGCTCGAAGACGGGCTCTTCGAGCAATTCCCCTGCGACGCGGTGTTCGCCATGCACAACATGCCGGGCTTCCCGACGGGGAAGTTCGGATTCCTGCCGGGTTCGTTCATGGCTTCGTCGGATACGGTGATCATTACCGTGACCGGGCGCGGCGGTCACGGCGCGGTGCCTCATAAGGCCGTCGACCCGGTCGTGGTCTGCGCGCAGATCGTGCTCGCCTTGCAATCCATTGTGTCGCGCAATATCGCGCCGCTCGACATGGCGATCATCACCGTCGGCGCCATTCATGCCGGCGACGCGCCGAACGTGATTCCCGAAACCGCCGAAATGCGCCTGTCGGTGCGCGCGCTCAGGCCCGAGGTCCGCGACCATCTGCAGGAACGCATCACGGCGGTCGCATACGGACAGGCGGCCGTATACGGCGCGCGGGCGAAGGTGGACTATCAGCGCCGCTATCCGGTGCTCGTCAACGACGTGGAGATGACCCATCTCGCGCGGCAGGTCGCGCTCGACTGGCTCGGCGAAGAGGGCGTCATCCGGGACATGCAGCCGCTCACCGGCAGCGAGGACTTCGCGTTCCTGCTCGAACGCTGCCCGGGCAGCTACCTGATCATCGGCAATGGCGACGGCGAAGGTGGTTGCATGGTCCACAACCCGGGCTATGACTTCAACGACGCATGCCTCGCGACCGGCGCGGCGTACTGGGTGAGGCTCGCAGAGACGTTCCTCGTCTGAAGCGACGGCTCGCAGCCCGCACAAGCCGCACGACGGCACGGGCAGCACGGACACCAGAAAGATCATGGAGACACGGATGAACTATTCAGCCGCACCGCAAACCGCCGCGCACAACGCGTCGAGCGACGACGAGACCCGCCTCGCGCAGGCCGCGCGCCCTGTGCCACGCGCGGGCCACGCGAAGGCGATTGCCGCGATCACGCTCGGCAACGGCCTCGAGTTTTTCGACTTCACCATTTACAGCTTTTTCGCGACCATCATCGGCAAGCTGTATTTTCCCGTTGAAGGCCAGCTCGCGCAGTTGATGCTGGCCGTCGGCACGTTCGGCGTGGGCTTCATCATGCGCCCGGTGGGCGGCGTCGTGCTGGGTGCTTACGCCGACCGCGCCGGCCGCAAGGCGGCGATGAGCCTCACGCTGTGGCTCATGACGCTCGGCTCGGCGATCATCGCGTTCGCGCCCACGTTTGCCGCGATCGGCATGGCGGCGCCGCTGCTCGTGATCGTCGCGCGCCTGATTCAGGGTTTCGCGTTGGGCGGAGAAGTCGGCGCGTCCACCTCGCTCCTCATGGAGTACGGCAGCGATAACACGCGCGGCTTCTACGGCAGCTGGCAGTTCGTGAGCCAGGGCCTGAACACGGTGTGCGGTTCGCTGCTGGGCGTGGCGCTCGCCGCGGCGCTGTCGACCGCGGCGCTCGAAAGCTGGGGCTGGCGCGTGCCGTTCGTGATCGGCATGGCGATGGGGCCGATCGGCATCTATATCCGGCGTCATCTGAATGAGACGCTGCCCGGCGTCGAGGACGGCAGCACGCTCGCGAGCGCTCACGCCGAGACCACGCTGCCCGTGCGCAAGCTCTTTCGCGACCATGCGCGCGTGATCACCACCGGCGTCGTGACGACCATCGGCGGAACTGCGGCGAACTACATCGTGCTGTTCTATCTGTCCACCTACGCGATCCGCATTCTGCACCTGCCGATGTCGTCGGCGTTGTGGGCGGCATGGACCGCCGCCGCGGTGACGGTGGTGTGTTCGCCGTTCGCGGGGGCGCTGTCGGACCGCGTCGGGCGCAAGCGTGTGCTGTGGGTCTCGCGTGTGTTGCTGATCGCGGCCGTGTATCCGGCCTTCATGATGATCAACACAGTGCCGACCGTGCCGGTGCTGCTCGCCGTGGTCGCCGGACTCGCGGTGCTGGTCGCGTTCACGGCGGTCCCCAATATCGTCATGCTGCCGGAGCTCTTTCCGCGCCAGATTCGCGCGACGGGGATGTCGATTGTCTACTGCCTCGGCGTGTCGATTTTCGGCGGATTCGCGCAGTTTTTCGCGACCTGGCTGATCCAGATTTCCGGCAGCAACCTGGCGCCGGCATGGTATCTGATCGGCTGCGGACTGGTGTCGTTGTTGCCGCTGCCGTTCATGCGCGAGACGGCAGGGCGCGCGATCGACTGAGGTGCTGTTGGTCAGCGCCGGGGCGGGCCGGGGCGGCCGGGGCGCCGGTCCGGCTGGCGCAAGGGTGTCATGCCTGGCTTGCGCCGCAGTGCTTGCGCGGCGGTACTTCGGCGGCGGTACTCCGGCGACGGTGCTTCGGCGGCGGCAATTCCGCGGGGTAATTCCGCGGGGTAATTCCGCGGGGTAATTCCGCGGGGTAATTCCGCGGGGGTAATTCCGCAGCGGCCGGCGGCGTGCCCCGCAGCCAGTCCTTATCTCGCCGCCGGTTTCCCTTCACCCGCCACCGTTTCGCCGTTCTCTTCCGCGGCGGCGTCGCGCGTCTCGGGCATCGCCGCCCACACCAGCAGGACAGCCAGCGCGCCGGCGGCGGCGAGTCCGAAAAACGCCACCGCGTTACCGAAATGATCGGCGATAAAGCCCGCCGCCGTCGTGCTCAAGGTCGCGCCAATGCCCGCCGCGAGCCCGAAGAGGCCGATGCACAGGTTGTAGCGTCCTTTGCCGCCCGCCACGTCGGCGGCGACGAGCGGCAGCATCACGCCGAACACGGCCGCGCTCAGGCCGTCGAGCACCTGCACGGGCACGAGCAGATAAGGGCTGCTGATGCCGGCAAAGAGCAGCGCGCGCACCGGCAGCGCGGAAAAGCCGAGCAGCAGGATCGGCCGGCGCCCCCAGCGTTCGGCGGATCGCCCGACCCACGGCGACATCATCGCCACGATAGCCTGCGGCACGATGATGCACGCCGCGATTACGAGCTGCACGTTGTCGCCCATGCCGGCGGTCACTTCGCCCGCGGCGAGATTGAGCATTGCCGCATTCGACAGATGGAACAGCACGATGCACGCGGCGAACAGCAGCATGCGCCTGTCGCGCAGCAATTCGCGCAGGCTCTCGCGCCGCTCGGTCTGCTCCGGCGTCGGCGCGGCTTTCGGCAGCTGGATGGTGTCGGTGCGCTGGATCATCGAAAGCGCGATCAGCGCGGGCACCGCGAGCCCGGCGGTCAGCCAGAACACGGCGCGCGGCGAATAGTATTCGCCGAACACGCCCATGAGTCCAGCCGCGACCGCGCTGCCGATGGACGCCCAGCGCGCATTGCGCCCGAGCCGGTCGCCGAGATTGGCGCGCCCGACGAGCGCGAACGAGATCGCCGCGAGCGCCGGTGTCAGCATGCAGCTGGCGAAGCCGTGGAACACCTCGGCCGCGATCACCGGCAGCACCGTCGGACTCGCGGCGAGCAGCACCGCGCTCAGAATGATCGCGAAGATGGCCCATGCGGCCGCGCCTTTCTTGTTGCGCAACGCATCGACGGCGGCGCCGCCCGGCACCTGGCTCACCATCGCGCTGATCGTGCCGACCGAGAGCGCCATGCCGATCTCGCCCTGGGTCCATTTGTGCGACGCCAGATACGACGCGATGAACGGACCGAAGCCCGTTTGCACGTTGGCCACGAAGAAGTTCAGCCAGTCGAGCGCGCGCAGGCTTCGCGCGGTAACGAGAGTGCGGCCCGTCATCGGACCGCCCGTGCGTTGGAACCCGCCGCGGATGTCGCCGCGGCCGCGGGCGCCGCAGAAGCGGCGGCGGAGGCAGGCGCCGGTGCAGCCGCCGGCGCGGGCGACACGGCGCGAATCGGCTTGTCGCTCGCGTAGGGCGGCGCCGCATTGATCTGCGCATCGCTCAGATCGATTTGCGGATGCAGTTCCTTGTCTTTCGCGACGAAGCGCAGCGCCGACCAGTTCGCGGCAATCGTGCGCCGCTCGGTGCTGACCATCCCGTTCACGTCGAGCACCACGGCCTGCGGCTGCGAGCTCGCGTCGATCAGCACGTCGATCACCCGGCCGACCTTCGCGCCGTTCGCGCGCTCGACGGTCGCGTCGATCACCGGCAATTGCATCGCGGCATTCGACCTGGCGGGATTAACCGGCACCGCCGACGGGTTCAGCGTGATCGGCGCGGCCTTCGCCGCCGGTGTGAAGCGGAACGCGTTCCACGCGAAGTTGACCTTGCGGTCGCCGACACCCAGGAAGCCTTGCAGATTCACGACGACTTCGCGCGGCTTGCCGCTCGCGTCCGCAATCATGTCGACCGCCCGCCCGACGACCTTGCCGTCGGGCTTTTGCACCTGGCTGTCGAGCAGCGTATGGGCGTCGTTGCGCTCGATGGTGCGCACGAGGATCAGCGGCGGCGGAGGCGGCGGCGGAGGCGGCGGCGCGACGACGGGCGGCGGCGGCTCGACCTTGTGCGGCTTGACGACCGGCTTCTTCGGCTTCTTCGGCTGCTCCGGCTCGGCGGCTTCCGTCTCGACGGGCTCGGGCGCCGAAGCGGCCACCGGCGCACTCGCGGCTTCGACCGGCATCACCGTGGCCTCGACGATCGGCGCCTGCTGCGTGCCCCAGAGCAGGCTGCTGCAGCCGGACAGCGCGACGAGCGCCAGCAGCGCGAACGCGGCGAGAAGGGTTTGACGCCAGGCAGGAAGCGAAAAGCCGCCACTCATCAGGGGGAACTCCATGGACCGGGGCGGCCGGCAAAGGGCCGCGGTTGGACAGTACGGCCAAGAGTTTAACCCGCGACGCCGGGCGGTCCCGTTTTGGGGGCCGTTTTGAACCGACGCGGCAAGCACGCTTCGTGCCCCGCCGCGTGCGCGTTCGCGCTTCCCGAAGCGGCGGGCGAGCTCTCAAAACGCTTTCAGCCGGCGGTCGCGGTTCGCGCTCGACGCGTAGGTGTAAACGCGCGGATCGCGGACGCGCGTCGCCGTCGCTTAAACGATATAAGCGTCGCGACATGCCCGGCATGCCATTCATGCGATGGGAGATATATCTGGGTTGGCCTACATTTCGAGACACAAAAACGAGACAAAAAAACACAAAGCGGGTCAACCAGCGCGCCACCACGCGCACCCCATTAAATCAACGCAACGAGACGAACCTGATGACGGCCACCCTGACGGCCGTTTCAGCATGCTGATAAAGGAGGCACTCATCATGATGGAACCCCACGCCCAGCCGCTTTCCGAAGCCGGCGCCGAATCATTCGACACCAAGGGCTTTCTGGATCGCTACTTCGAAATTTCCGCGCGGGGCAGTTCGCAGCGCCAGGAAATCGTCGCGGGCATTACGACTTTTCTCGCGATGGTCTATTCGGTGTTCGTCGTGCCCGGCATGTTCGGCAAGGCGGGCTTCGACACCAGCGCGGTGTTCGTCGCCGTGTGTCTCACGACCGCGTTCGGCTCGCTGCTGATGGGCGTGTGGGCGCGCCTGCCGATCGCCATCGGCTGCGCCATTTCGCTGACCGCGTTTACCGCCTTCGGACTCGTGCTCGGCAAAGGCCTGCATCCGACGGTCGCGCTCGGCGCCGTGTTCCTGATGGGCGTCGTGTTCACCGCGATTTCGGTGACGGGCGTGCGCTCGTGGATTCTGCGCAATCTGCCGACGGGCATCGCGCACGGCACGGGCATCGGCATCGGTCTTTTCCTGCTGCTGATCGCCGCCCATGACGTCGGCCTCGTCGTCAAGAATCCGGGGGCCGGTTTGCCGGTCGCGCTCGGCCCTATCACTGCATTGCCGGCGCTCATGTCGGTGGCGGGGCTCGCGGCGATTTTCGGGCTGGTGCGCCGCCGCGTGCCGGGCTCGATCCTGATCGTGATCGTCGCGATTTCGGCCATTGCGCTGCTCGTCGATCCGGCGGTGTCGTTTCATGGCGTGTTCGCGGTGCCGTCGCTGAGTGCGCCGGGGCACGAGTCGCTGATCGGCGCGATGGACATCAAAGGCGCGCTTTCGATGGCGGTGCTGCCGAGCGTGCTCGCGCTCGTCATGACGGCCGTGTTCGACGCTACCGGCACGATCCGCGCCGTGGCCGGCCAAGCGGGCCAGCTCGACGAAAATGGCCGCATCATCAATGGCGGCCGCGCGCTCACGGCGGATTCGGTCAGCTCGATTTTCTCGGGACTGCTCGGCGGCGCGCCGGCTGCGGCCTATATCGAATCGACGGTCGGCGTCGCGGCCGGCGCGAAGACCGGCATGGCGGCGGCGGTGGTCGGGCTGCTGTTTCTCGGCGTGATGTTTTTCTCGCCGCTCGCCGGCCTCGTGCCTTCGTACGCGACGGCGCCCGCGCTGATGTACGTGGGACTCCTGATGCTGTCCAACGTGAGCAAGCTCCATATGGACGACATGGTCGACGCGATGTCGGGCCTGATGTGCGCGGTCTTTATCGTGCTGACGGCGAACATCGTGACCGGCATCATGCTCGGCTTCGCGACGCTCGTGATCGGCCGCGTGGTGAGCGGCGAATATCGTAAGCTCAATGTGGGCACGGTGGCGATTGCCATCGTGCTGGTCGGTTTCTATCTGGGCGGCTGGGCGATCTGATCAGCCAGGGACGCAGGGCGCGCGGGCCACGGGTCACGACGCGGCCCGCGCGCCGCACTTACAGCGCCATGTCGAAGGCGGGCTTCAGGAACAGTTCGATCGCCATCACGGCGAGGCTCATCAGCGCCGCCGACAGCGTCAACGTGCCGTATTCGTCGTAGCGCGCATCGTAAAGGCACGCCACGACGAACAGAATCGCGAGCAGGTTGGTCAGCCAGTCGAAGTTCAGCGCCAAAGTCATCGATCAAATCCGGGCTCGTGAGCGGCTCGGATCGAACCGCGGGGCTCAGCGGGCCCGCGAAGACTGCGCGGAGCCGCTGAGCGCGATTCTATCGAGCCGAGCTTACGGATGAGCAACGCCGGCGCTTACACAGATTACGCCGCGGGCCCGGTCTTCACGGCCTCGCCGGCCATCATGTCCTGCTCGATCCACTCGATCACCGACGTGCGCTTCGGCTGCCAGCCGAGCAGTGTGCGCGCGCGCTCGCCGCGCACGCGGCTGTTCGAGCCGAGGCCGTACGAGGCCATTTCGTAGCCCCATTCTTTTTTCGCTTCCTCGAGCGGCCAGCCTTGCGGCTCGCCGAGCTTCATGGCGCGCGCAATCGCGGCGCTCATGTCGCGGAACGACGCCTCGCCGCTCTCGACGAAGTAGAAGGTGCCCGCCGGGCTCTTGTCCAGCGCGAGCCGGTAGAGCTCGGCGACGTCGTCGATATGCACGTTCGACCACGTGTTGCCGCCGCTGCCGACATGGCGCACCACGCCGCTCTTTTGCGCCTGGCGCACGAGCCGCGGCAGCTGCACGCTTGCGCTGCCCGCCACCGCGCCGTGGCCGTAGATCAGCGTGTTGCACAGCACCGCCGAGCGGATACCGCGCTGCGCCGCCTCCAGCACCTGGCGGTCGATCGCGACGCGCGCGGCCTTGTCGGCGGTCGGCTCGGGCAACGCGTCTTCGTGATAGATGCGCGCCTCGGCCGCTTCGCCGCCCGACGCATCGCCCACGATGCTCGATCCGCTGGTGTGCAGGAACGGTTTGCCGGAGCCCGCGAGTCCTTCGATCAAGGCGCTCACCGCGCCTTCGTGATCGCTGCTGGCGGCATTGATGACCGCGTCGGCGGCTTGCGCTTCGGCGATCAGCAGCGCCCGGTCGTCGAGCGTGCCGATCACCGGCTCGATGCCGAGCCGCTTCAGTTCTGCGCCATGTTCAGTTTTGCGGATGAGACCGCGCACCTGATGACCCGCGCGCACGAGATGCGCCGCGACCGAGCCGCCGATAAACCCGCTTGCGCCTGTAATGAAAACCTTCAAGACGTTCTCCTCAATGGAAACACGATGACAGGCACGCAGTATCCGCCGCCGCGATTCTCGCAAAAAGCGTGTTAGTCTCAAATCAATCTTGACTTGCAATCAACAATGAAAACTTCCACCGACGAATTGCTGGTGTTCGTCAGCGTGATCGACAGCGGCTCGATCACGGCGGCCGCCGAGAAGCTCGGGCAGACCGTTTCCGGCGTGAGCCGGGCGCTCACGCGCCTCGAAAAGAAGCTGGACACCGCGCTCGTGCGGCGCACCACGCGCCGTTTGCAACTGACGGAGGAGGGCGAGGGCTTCCTGCAGCGGGCCCGCGCCATTCTCGACGCGATGGAAGAAGCCGAGGAATCCGTCGCACGCAAGCGCCGCCGGCCGTCGGGGCGGCTGCGCGTCGACGCGGCGTCGCCGTTCATGCTTCACTGCATCGCGCCGCATATGACGGCATTTTCCGAGCTGTATCCGGAGATTCGTCTCGAGCTGACGAGCAACGAGCGCATCGTCGATCTGCTCGAGCAGAAGGTGGATATCGCGATCCGGATCGGCGCGTTGCAGGACTCCACGCTGCATGCGCGCGCGCTCGGCAGCAGCAGGCTGCGCGTGGTCGCGAGCCCCGCGTATCTGGCCGCGCACGGCGAGCCGAAAGCCGTCGATGCACTGCGTGAGCATCGGCTGATCGGCTTTTCCGCGCCCGAGCATCTGAACCGCTGGCCGTTGCGGGAGCGCGGCGCGCGCAGCAGCACAAGCGCCGGCCGCCTGGGCCGCGAGGGCCGTGGCGGCCGTGACGGCGGCAAGCCCGAACCCTTGAAGATCGAGCCGTCGATCACCGCATCGAGCGGCGAGACCTTGCGCCAGCTGGCGCTCTCCGGCTGGGGTATCGCGTGTCTCGCCGATTTCATGATCGCCGCCGACATCCGCGACGGACGGCTCGTGCCGATCCTCGGCCATGCGCTTTTCGACGAGCGGCAGCCGGTCGCGGCGGTGTACTACCAGAGCGCGTCGCTCGCCGGGCGCGTGCAGTGTTTCCTGGACTTCATCGGGTCGCGCGTGCAGTTGTAGCGGGGCTCGGACGCCGGAGGCGGATGGGAAGCCCGCGTCTCGGACGCGCTTGCGGGCTTCTTGCATGACGGACGGCATTTTTGTCCGCACAGCAGCGCGAATTTCGTAGGTGTATATACAAGTTTGACTGCACCAAGCCCGCTGCCGCCGCATCGGGTCCCGGTACGACACGTTGCCCGCTCCGTATCCGACACCCACGAAGGGCGCGCAGTCAGGGCCTTAGTGGAAAGCCCTGGGGTCTCGACCATCAAAAACAAGTTGTATATACAACGCCGCACCGCTAGACTTCATTGAAATTGTATAGACAGGACAACAACCATGATGACTCTGAAGCCCGGCCACCTGACCCTCCCGCAACTGCGCCAGATCGCGCGTGGCCATGTGCCGCTGCAACTCGATCCCGCGAGCCACGCCGCCATTGACGCCTGCGCGAAAGCCGTCGCGGACATCGCCGCGAAAGGCGAGCCGGCCTACGGCATCAACACGGGCTTCGGGCGTCTTGCCAGCACGCACATTCCGCACGATCAGCTCGAACTGCTGCAACGCAATCTGGTGTTGTCGCACGCAGTGGGCGTGGGCGAACCGATGTCGCGTCCGGTCGTGCGTCTGTTGATCGCGCTCAAGCTGTCGAGCCTCGGCCGTGGCCATTCGGGCATTCGCCGCGAAGTCATGGAGGCGCTCATCACGCTGTATAACGCCGACGTGCTGCCGGTGATCCCCGTCAAGGGTTCGGTGGGCGCTTCCGGCGACCTCGCGCCGCTCGCGCATATGTCGGCGGTGCTGCTCGGCGTCGGCGAAGTGTTCGCGAAGGGCGAGCGCCTGCCGGCCACCGAAGGCCTCGCGCTCGTCGGCCTGAAGCCGCTCACGCTGCAAGCGAAGGAGGGCCTCGCGCTACTGAACGGCACGCAGGCGTCCACGGCGCTCGCGCTCTACAACATGTTCGCGATCGAAGATCTGTACCGCACGGCGCTCGTGGCGGGCGCATTGTCGGTGGATGCGGCGGCCGGTTCGGTCAAGCCGTTCGACGCGCGCATTCACGAACTGCGCGGCCATCAAGGCCAGATCGACGCCGCGGCGGCTTATCGTTCGCTGCTGGAAGGCTCGGGCATCAACGTGTCGCATGCCGATTGCGACAAGGTGCAGGACCCGTACAGCCTGCGCTGCCAGCCGCAAGTCATGGGCGCGTGTCTCGACCAGATGCGTCAAGCCGCGCAGCTGCTGCTCGTCGAAGCCAACGCCGTTTCCGACAATCCGCTGATTTTCCCGGACACCGGCGAAGTGCTGTCGGGCGGCAATTTCCACGCGGAGCCGGTGGCGTTCGCCGCGGACAATCTCGCGCTCGCCGCCGCGGAAATCGGCGCGCTGGCCGAGCGCCGCATTGCGTTGCTGATCGACGCCACGCTGTCCGGCTTGCCGCCGTTCCTCGTGCGCGACGGCGGCGTGAACTCCGGCTTCATGATCGCTCACGTGACCGCTGCCGCGCTCGCCTCCGAAAACAAGACGCTCGCCCATCCTGCTTCGGTCGATTCGCTGCCTACCTCGGCCAACCAGGAAGACCATGTTTCGATGGCCACGTTTGCCGCGCGCAAGCTAGGCGACATCGCGGAAAACACGGCGAATATCCTCTCCATCGAGCTGCTCGCCGCCGCGCAGGGCGTCGATCTGCGCGCACCGCACAAGACGAGCCCGAGCTTGCAGAAAGTGATGGACGTGGTGCGCCGCGACGTCGCGCATTACGAGCTCGATCATTACTTCGCGCCGGACATCGCGGCGGTGACGCGTCTCGTGCAGGACGGCACGATCGCGAAGCTGAGCCCGTTCTCCTTCGTGTCCGAACAGTAAGCGCACAGCGAGCGGCAGCCCATGAACGCACCGGCCTACCAGGGCATCAAGGACTTTATCCTCGCGCGCATTCATGCAGGCGAATGGGCGGAGGGCGACCAGGTGCCGTCCGAAAACGAGCTTGCACGCGAATTCAACGTCGCGCGCATGACGGTCAACCGCGCGCTGCGCGAGTTGACCTCGGAGCAGGTGCTCACGCGGGTGCAAGGCTCGGGCACGTTCGTCGCGCGTCCCAAGTACGAGTCCACGCTGGTGGCGATCCGCAGTATTTCCGACGAGATCGTCGCGCGCGGTCATCGCTATCAGGCGAAGGTGCTGCACATCGGCGCGAGTATCGCGGACGCGGCGCTCGCCGAGGAAATGCAGGTGAGCGCGGGCAGTCCGGTGTTCCATTCGCGCGTGCTGCATTTCGAAAACGACGAGCCTGTGCAGCTCGAAGAACGCTGGGTCAATCCGGCTGTCGCGCCCGAGTATGCGTTGCAGGACTTCACGAACACCACGCCGAATCAGTACCTCGTGCGGGTGGCGCCGTTGCAGCGCGTCGAGTACCGCATCGAGGCATTGGCGGCGGACGGCGACACCCGCGAGCTGCTGACCATGGGTGAACGGGAACCCTGTCTCGTGCTGCACCGGCGCACGTGGTCGCAAAGCCAGGTCGCGTCGATCGCGAATCTGTGGCATCCGGGCAGCCGCTACCGTTTCACTGGACACTTCTGATTCCGCTCCTGACCCAGCAATTTAGCCAACCGTTTTCGCCAACGTTTTTTCGTCAATCTCCGACTATTCCGATCATCTCAGGCATTCCGAGGGCCACCATGAACAACCCGAAACACATCGACCCGCGTCTCGATCCCACTCGCACCATCCGCGCGCCGCGCGGCGCAGAGAAGACCTGCAAGACCTGGATCGCGGAGGCCGCTTACCGGATGATCCAGAATAATCTGGACCCCGAAGTAGCCGAGCATCCGCATGCGCTGGTGGTGTATGGCGGTATCGGCCGCGCGGCGCGCAACTGGGACTGCTTCGATCAGATTCTCGCGTCGCTGAAAGACCTCAACGAAGACGAAACGCTGCTGATCCAGTCGGGCAAGCCGGTCGGCGTGTTCCGCACGCATGCCGAGGCGCCGCGCGTGCTGCTCGCGAATTCGAATCTGGTGCCGCATTGGGCGACGTGGGAGCATTTCCACGAACTCGACCGCAAGGGCCTGATGATGTACGGGCAGATGACGGCGGGCAGCTGGATCTACATCGGTAGCCAGGGCATCGTGCAGGGCACGTATGAAACCTTCTTCTCCGTCGCGAATCAGCATTTCAACGGCGATCCCAAGGGCCGCTGGATCCTGACGGGCGGCCTCGGCGGCATGGGCGGCGCGCAGCCGCTCGCGGCCACCATGGCCGGCTTCTCGATGATCGCGGTGGAATGCGACGAGACGCGCATCGACTTCCGCCTGAAAACGCGCTACGTCGACAAAAAGGCGAAGACGCTCGACGAGGCGCTCGCCATGCTCGACGAAGCGAAGCAGGCGGGCAAGGCGATCTCGGTCGGTCTGCTCGGCAATGCCGCCGACGTGTTCGCCGAATGCGTGGCGCGCGGCATCACGCCGGACTGCGTGACCGATCAGACGAGCGCGCACGATCCGATCCACGGTTACCTGCCGCAGGGCTGGACACTCGAAGACTGGCGCGAGCGTCAGAAAACGGCGCCGGAGTTGATCGTCGTGCCGGCCAAGCAGTCCATGGCGAAGCAGGTGCAGGCCATGTTGACGCTGCAGCAGCGCGGCGCGGCCACGCTCGACTACGGCAACAACATTCGTCAGATGGCGCTGGAAATGGGCGTCGAGAACGCATTCGACTTCCCGGGCTTCGTGCCCGCGTATATCCGTCCGCTGTTCTGCGAAGGCAAGGGGCCGTTCCGCTGGGTCGCGCTGTCGGGCGATCCTGAGGACATCTACAAGACGGACGCGAAGGTCAAGGAACTGATTCCCGACGATCCGCATCTGCACAACTGGCTCGACATGGCGCGCGAGCGTATCGCGTTCCAGGGCTTGCCTGCGCGCATCTGCTGGGTCGGCGTGAAGGATCGCTACCGCCTCGGCCAGGCGTTCAACGACATGGTGAAGAACGGCGAGCTGAAGGCGCCCATCGTGATCGGCCGCGATCACCTCGACACCGGCTCGGTCGCGAGCCCGAATCGCGAAACCGAATCGATGAAGGACGGCTCGGACGCAGTGAGCGACTGGCCGCTGCTCAATGCACTGCTGAATACGGCGGGCGGCGCATCGTGGGTGTCGCTGCATCACGGCGGCGGCGTCGGCATGGGCTTCAGCCAGCATTCGGGCGTCGTGATCGTCGCGGACGGCACCGATGCCGCGAAGGAACGCCTCGGCCGCGTGCTGTTCAACGATCCGGCAACCGGCGTGATGCGTCACGCGGATGCAGGCTACGAACTCGCGCAGCAAACCGCGCGCGAAGCGGGCCTCAAGCTGCCGATGCTGGGCCGTTGAGCATGACGCTGGCGAGCGGCACGGTGGCCGGTGCGAACGCCTGCGCGAGCAGCGTCGCGTTGATTCGCGCGGCCGAACTGGTGGCGTCGCCGTGGAAGAACGGCGGCGGCGTCACGCGCGAAGTCGCGGCGCATCGCGCGGACGCGGGGCTCGATGCGTTCGTCTGGCGCGTGAGCGTGGCGGACGTGGCGCAAGCCGGACCGTTTTCCCGCTTTGCAGGAATCGATCGCACGCTTGTGCTGCTGTCCGGCGCGGGCATGCTGCTCGACGAAGCACACAGCGACAACGCAGTGAAGACGCATGCACTGACGCGCCCGCTCGACATTGCGCGCTTTGCCGGCGAGGCGCGCATCGACGCGCGGCTCGTCGACGGTCCGACGCGCGACTTCAATCTGATGGTGCGCCGCGGCGCGGCGCGAGGCGAACTCGAAGTATGGCGCCAAACGCAGCAGGTGCAGAAGGTGCAGCAGAGCACGCAACCGCAAAGTGAGCGCATGCTCAGCGCCGACGTCGCGCTGCTGTATTGCGCGAGCGGCGCGCTGACCGTCACATTGGGCGACGCGCGAGCGAACGCACGGGCCGACGCACAGCGGCATCACCTGCAAACAGGCGACACGCTGCGCATCGACGCGCCGAACGCGCTGTCATGCACGATGGAGGGCGAGGGCGCCTTGCTGGCCATTCGCCTGCGCTACACGCCGGAATGACGGCGAGGCGCACGCGCGCAGGAACATCCACAGTACGCAACGCGCAGCGAGAAGCTGCAAAGAGCAAGCGATGAAGCAAACTGTCTGGCATCACCTGAAGCTGTGCCCGAAGGGCGATCCCGACCCTACGTTGCCCGACGCCGCGATCGCGGTCGAAGACGGCAAGATTGCGTGGCTCGGCGCAGCCGCCGAACTGCCTGCCCGTTTTGCCGCGTGGCCGCGCGAAGACCTGCACGGCGCGTGGGTCACGCCGGGCCTGGTGGATTGCCATACGCATCTGGTGTACGGCGGGCAGCGCGCCGATGAATTCGCGCAGCGCCTCGCGGGCGTGAGCTATGAAGAGATTGCGCGCCAGGGCGGCGGCATCGTCTCGACAGTGCGCGCGACGCGTGCCGCGAGCGAAGAAGCCTTGTTCAGCCAATCGGCCGCGCGCCTCGCGCCGCTGCTCGCGGAAGGCGTCACTGCGGTCGAAATCAAGTCGGGCTACGGCCTCGACCTCGACAGCGAGCGCAAGATGCTGCGCGTCGCGCGGCAGTTGGGCGAGCGCTATCCGGTGACGGTCTATACGACGTTTCTCGGCGCGCACGCGTTGCCGCCCGAATTCGCGGGCCGCGCCGACGCGTATATCGACGAAGTCTGCAATACCATGCTGCCTGCCCTCGTGGATGAGGGGCTCGTCGACGCCGTCGACGTATTCTGCGAGCGCATCGGCTTTTCGCTCGAACAGAGCGAGCGCGTGTTCAACGCCGCCGCGCGCTACAAGCTGCCCGTCAAGATGCACGCGGAGCAGTTGTCCAACGGCGGCGGCACGGCGCTTGCCGCGCGGCATCGCGCGCTCTCGGCGGATCACCTCGAGTTTCTCGACGAAGCCGGCGTCGCCGCGATGAAAGAAGCCGGCACGGTCGCCGTGTTGCTGCCCGGCGCTTACTACTTCATTCGCGAGACGCAACTGCCGCCGCTGGAGCTGCTGCGTCGTTACGAGGTGCCGATCGCCATCTCGACCGACAGCAATCCGGGCACGTCGCCCGCCACCTCGCTGCTCTTGATGATGAACATGGCGACCACGCTGTTTCGCATGACCGTGCCGGAAGTGCTGCAGGGCGTGACGTCGCACGCGGCGCGCGCACTCGGCCAGGCGGACCGGCACGGTGTGCTCGAAGTGGGCCGCGCTGCGGACTTCGCGGTGTGGTCGGTCGACTCGCTCGCCGAACTCGCTTACTGGATGGGGCGTCCGTTGTGCACGCGGGTGGTACGCGCGGGCGAGACGGTCGGGGGCTGCAACGTCAACGTCAACCATTGATACGCACAGCCAACTGAAGCCAGGACCTGAGAGATGACCCAACAAAAACAGTCGCTATTCGCCGACCACGCGTATCTGCCGGACGGCTGGCGTCGCAATGTGCTGCTGGAGTGGGGCGCCGACGGCACATTGACGACCGTCACCCCCGATACGCATGAAGCGCCCCGAGGCGCGCAAAAGGCCGCAGGTCCGCTATTGCCTGGCATGCCGAATCTTCATTCGCACGCGTTCCAGCGCGCGATGGCGGGCTTGACCGAATACCGGGCGGCTTCCAGCACCGGCGCCACGGACAACTTCTGGAGCTGGCGCGATCTGATGTATCGCTTTGCCGCGCGCATCTCGCCTGAAGGATTGGCGAGCGTCGCGCAATGGCTGTACATCGAGATGCTGAAAGCGGGCTATACGTCCGTGTGCGAATTCCACTACGTGCATCATGCGCCTGACGGCAATCGCTACGCGAACCAGGCGGAACTCGCGCAACGCGTGGTGGATGCGGCGTCGGCGGCCGGCATCGGCATGACGATGCTGCCCGTGCTGTATCAGTACAGCGGGTTCGGCGCGCGTGCGCCGCGCGAGGATCAGCGCCGCTTTATCAACACGCCGGAAGGCCTGCTCGAACTGCTCGCCACGTTGCGCGCGGCGCGGCCGGAAAACGCGGCTTTGCGCTATGGCGTCGCGCCGCATTCGCTGCGCGCGGTGTCGGAGGATTCGCTGCGCGCATTGCTCGGCGGCCTCGATGGCAGCGCGCCGGTTCACATCCATATTGCCGAGCAAACCGCCGAAGTCGACGCATGTATCGAGACCGAGGGCGCGCGTCCGGTGCAATGGCTGCTGGATCGTTTCGACGTCGACGGAAGATGGTGTCTCGTGCATGCCACGCATGTCGATGCGAACGAGACGCTTGCGCTCGCGAAGAGCGGGGCGGTTGCGGGCCTATGCCTGACCACGGAGGCCAACCTGGGCGATGGTATTTTCCCTGCGCATGACTACCTGAATGCCCATGGGCGCATCGGCGTGGGCTCGGACAGCCATATCGGCGTCGACTGGCGCGCCGAGTTGCGCCTGCTCGAATACGGGCAACGTCTGACGCACCGGCAGCGCAACGTGCTGGCGTCCGCACAGACGCCTTACGTGGCCGATCGTCTGTACGAAGCGGCGCTCGACGGCGGCGCTCGGGCAACCGGTCGCCCGGCCGGCGCGCTGCAGGCCGGCCATCGCGCGGACTGGTTGGTGCTCGACGCCGATCACACGAGCATTGCTGGGCACGCGCCGCATGCATGGCTTTCCGGCGTCGTATTCTGCGAGCATGGTGAGACGCCGATTCGCGACGTGTATGCAGGCGGCGAGAAGGTGGTGGAGAATCGCCGGCATCGCGACGAGGAGGGCGCTTACGTGCGTTATCGCGCAGCGCTCGCCGAACTGCTCAAATGACATGAAGCTTGCGGGTCGTGTAGCCGCGTCGCCGCAAGCTTCTTTCGATCCAGGACTGACATGACTGCTCCGACTACACCGCCGGTTTTCACGCTGCATCGCGGAAGCCTGCCGATGCTGATCTCGATCCCGCATCTGGGTACCCGAATTCCCGCGGATATCGCCGCGACCATGACACCGGTTGCGCTGCGCACTGACGACTGCGACTGGCACCTCGACCGGCTCTACGCATTTGCGAAGCGCATGGGCGCGTCGATTCTCGCGCCGGCTTATGCGCGCTACGTGATCGATCTGAACCGTCCGCCCGACGGTGCCAATCTCTATCCGGGTCAGGACACCACGGGCTTGCTGCCGGTCGATACGTTCGACAAGGAACCTTTGTACCGCGAAGGTTATTTGCCCGACGACGCCGAAGTGGCCCGCCGCCGCGCCGCTTACTGGACGCCGTATCACGACGCGCTCGCGAGCGAGATCGCCGCGCTCAAAGCAACGCACGGCAAGGTGCTGCTGTGGGAAGCGCATTCCATCCGCTCGCGCGTGCCGCGTTTTTTCGAAGGGCGCTTGCCCGACTTCAACTTCGGCACGTCGAACGGCGCGAGCGCGGTGGCGGGTTTGGCCGAGGAATTGGCGGCGGTGGTCGAGCGGCACGGCGGCTATTCGGCTGTGGCCAACGGGCGTTTCAAGGGCGGCTACATCACACGGCACTATGGTGAGCCCTCGCAAGGCGTGCATGCGGTGCAGCTGGAGTTGTCGCAGATCACGTATATGCAGGAACAGGTGCCCTACGCCTACGATGAAGCGCTCGCCGCGAAAATCGAGCCTTTGCTCGAGCAACTCGTCGCCACCGCGTTGGAGCGCGTCAAGGCTTCGTGAGTGACGCGCTAACGGATAAGCGCGCGCTCACAAGGAGGGCGGCCGCCGCGCGTTCGCATTGTGCGTAGGCCGCTATAACGGCAAGCCCGCAACGAAAAAGCCTCGCTAGAAGCGAGGCTTTTTTATGCGCGCGATGCTTTGCGCCAGGGTCGGCCGCCGTTACGCAGTGCGTCGACTTGACGATCAGCGTCGATCAACGGCAGTGACGTTCCCAGTGATGATGCACGCGCACCTTCTTGCACACCGGATGATGGTGATGAGCGGCTTGCGCGGGAGCGATTGCGCTGAAAGCAGCGGCGGCAGCGGCAATGGCCAGGACGATCTTCTTCATTACAAAACCCTTAATCAGTGTTGTGGAACTCCGGGTGCAGCACGACGTATGCCGCACGGCACGCAAGCATGCCACATCGACGCGCGGCGCGGAGGAACGCCGCCGCCGCGTCAGTGTCCATTGCGTGGGTGCGTCGCGCGCAAACGCCGTGTGGACCGGCCTGCGGTCACGCGTGCCAATATAGACGCAGCGATGCCGCGCGCCGCGCCGCTTGCAAGCGAGGCCGTGCAGCGGCTACCCTTTCAGAACGATGACGCTCGCCGCAGCGTCGTCTGTATATCGGGCAAGGTGGAAGACTCAGGATGGAAGATCCGGCGATGGAAGATTCCGACGAATTGCTGCTCCCTGTCTGGCGCGCGAACCTCGTGCTGCTCACGCGCGAGGTGGGCGCGGCGACTCGCCTCGCACGCATGATGACGTTCTCGGCGAGCTATCTGAAGCTGATGTTGTCCGGCCAGCGCGAATTCAGCGAGGAATTCGTGCGCGGCATCGAAGCGGTGACCGGTCTGCCGAATGGCTGGATGAACACGCCCCATACCGAAGACGAGATTCCGGCCAACGCGCGCGCCGCGATCGACAACGAAGAGCCGCTCGCGCGCTTTCGCGGCACCGCGCATCCGGTGCGAAAAAAGACCGTGCTGCGGCCGCCCGAGCCGATTTTTGGTCAGAGCGCGCCCGCTAAACGGATGGAGGACGAAACGCTCGACGCCGAGGCGCATCGGCGCCAGGCGTATTTTCGCAAGGTACGCGAGCTTGCGGTCCAGGAAGTGCGGCGATTCGAGCGGCATCTCGCGCATGCGCCGGTCGAACTCGCGTCGTTGCGCGCGAAAGTGGAGGACGTCATCGCGGCGGCCGATCTCGACGATCCGATAGGCGCCGATCTGGCCGGGCGGCTCGAGCAGATCGAAAAGCATCGTCACTTGCTGCTGCGGCATGTGGAGCGCCTGCAGGCCTTGCTTGCGCAACTCGGCGAGAGCGAGTGATGAGCGGCCCCGTCGGCGGTGTATTCGCGGGACCATGCGGGAAAGCGTGTTCATGACGCGTTGCATGAAGTACGTGCGAATCGCGGCCGCGCTCGTTCTGGGCGCGGCAACGGCTGGCGCCTCAGCGGAGGATGCGGCCTCGGGCTCATCCGCCGACGACCGCGCGCCATACGCCACCGAGCGCGACGTCCATCTCTTCACGATCCAGAAAGACGGTTCCGTGGAGGAGCACGACGACAGCGTGCTGCGTGCGAACACGACGAGCGGCGTCGACGACATCGCGCAACGTTACGTGTGGTTCAACAAGGACATCGAGCACGTGCAGCTGGTCGCCGCGGAAACGATCGACCCCGACGGCGCGACACACCCGGTCGGTCCCGAAGCGATCCGCGACATTCAGGAGCCGCGCTCGGCGGGCGCGCCGAGCTTTCAGGACGGCGTGTTGCGCACGGTGATCTTTCCGGGCGTCGAGCCGGGGTCGCGCGTGCATCTGGCGTTTCGCAAAACGCGCGCCAATCCCCTGCAGGCGGGCACTTTCGCTTACCTCGTGGAGCCGACGCGCGAGCCCGTCGACGATCAACGCCTGATCTTCGATCTTCCCGCCGACGTGCCGCTTTACGCCGACGCGCGCGGCTATACGGCACTGCCGCCGGTCACGGCGAATGGCCGCACGCGTTACGAATTCCGCTACACGCATGGGCCGTATGCGCGGCTCGAAGCGGGCGCCGTCGGCTACGCGAACTGGGGCGATCGTCTGATGGTGTCGACCGTGCCCGACTTCGCGACTTTCGCCGCGCGTTATCGCGGGCCCGCGACCGACGCTACCTTCGGCGATCCGGCGATCGTGCGGCTCGCGCAGTCGCTCACCGCGCGCGCCGCCGATCCGCGTGACAAGGCGCGCATTCTGTATGACTGGATGCGCATGAATATCCGCTATGTGGCGCTGTTCCTCGGCGAGACCGCGGCGATTCCGCACAAGGCAGCCGACATCCTGCGCAATCGTTATGGCGACTGCAAGGATCACGTCGCGCTGTACAGCGCGTTGCTCGCGGCCGTGGGCATTCGCAGCGAGGCCGTGCTGCTTAATCTCGGTCCCTACTACAGCCTGCCCGATGTGCCCGGCTACGGCGCGAGCGCAATCAATCACGCGATTGTCTGGATTCCTGATTTATCGCTCTATGCGGACACGACCGCGGGCGGCGTCGGCTTCGGCTATCTGCCGGCCGCCGTGATGGACCGGCCGGTGCTGCTGGTCGGCGCAGGCGTGCTCTCGCGCACGCCTGCCACGCAAGTGCGCGAGCGGACGGCGCGCGTGCAGATCGACGTCGATGAAAACGGCACGGCGAACTATGCGTATCGCGTGGAAGACGCGGGTTTTACCGCCGAGATCGAGCGCAATATCTTTCGACGCGCGTCGCGCCAGCGCACGCAGCAGATCGCCGGCAATCGTCTGTTGCAAACGGGCCTGCATGGCAGCGCGCAATTGCAGACCGGCGACGTCGCGGCAACCGACGGACCGTTCGCGACATCGATGCAGGGCAAGGTGGAACACTTCGTCTGGACAGACGGCACGAGCGCCGTGCCGACGCTGACGAGCTTCTCCGGCGGCATGGGCTCGCAGGTGCAGGCATGGCTCGCGGAACCGGTGCGGACGCAGCCGTGGGCGTGTATCGGCGGGAACTTCGACGAGACGCTGGAAATCACGCTGCCGCGTTTTGCGGAGATCACCGACATCCCCGCCGATACCGACGTGCAGAACCGCTTCGTCACGTTCTCGTCGCGCTATGTATTCGACCCGGCGGCGCGTGTGCTGCAGATCCGGCGCCAGCTTCGTGCCGCCTTCGGCCACCAGATGTGCTCCGCAGAGGAGTTCGCGGCGATGAAGGACGGCCTTGTGCGGATCGAGCGAGACCTGGACGCGCCAATCGTCGTCAAGGCCGCGCGGCCGCACGAGGCCGCGGGCGCCAGTTAGCCGCGCTCAGCTGTGATGCCCGGCGGCCACCTTGGCGGCCACCTGAGTGGCCCCTCAGTGCCCAATCAAACCACAATCAGGCCAAGCTCAAGTCCCGCTCTTCGTCACAACGGGCACCCAGGCGCCGTTCTTCACCTGATAAAGCGTCGATGCGCCGCTTTTCAGCGCGCCGGTGCTGTCGAACGAAATCTTGCCGGTCACGCCTTCGAAGTCGATCGATTTGAGCATGGGGCGGTAGTCATTAGGCGACGTCGATTTGGCCTGCTGCATGGCCTTGATCGCGGCCCATGCGCCGTCGTAGCCGAACGGTGCATACGACAGGATTTCGCCGCCGAAGCGCTTCTTGAACTTCGCCGAGAAGTCCTTGCCGCCCGGCAGTTGCGCGAGCGGACGGCCGTATTCCCAGGCCATCACGCCTTCGGCTGCGTCGCCGGCCAGCTTGATGAACTCCGGATCTTCGACGCCGCCGCCGCCCACCAGTTGCGCCGTCACGCCGAGCTGCTTCATGCGCCGCGCGAAGCCGGCCGCCTGCGTGTCGAGCCCGCCGAAGAAGATCAGATCCGCGTTCGCCGCCTTGATCCGGGTGATCTGCGTGCTGAAGTCGACCGCGTGGTTGTCGGTGTACTCGCGCGCGACGATCGTGCCGCCGTGCGCTTTCACGGCCTTCTCGAATTCGTCGGCCTCGCCCTGGCCGAAGGCGGTGCGGTCGTCGATGATCGCGATGCGCTTTGCCTTCGTCACCTGCACCGCGTAGACGCCCGCGTTGCCGGCGTTTTGCGCGTCGGTGGAAATCACCATGAAGGTGTTGGCGAAGCCGCGGCCGGTGATGATCGGGTTGGTCGCCGCGGGGTCGATCACGGGAATGCCGGCCTGCTCGTAGACCTGCGAGGCAGGAATCGTCGTGCCCGAGTTGAAATGGCCGACCACTACGGAGACGCCCGAGTCCACCAGTTTCTGCGCGACCTGGACGCCGACGCGCGGGTCCGCCTGGTCGTCCTGCGAGACGATCTGGAATTGCGCGAGCTTGTCGCCGATTCTGATCTTCTGCGCGTTGGCTTCCTCGATGGCAAGCCGCACGCCGTTTTCCAGGTCCTTGCCGTAGCCGGCGTTGGCGCCTGTCATCGGCGCGGCGAAGCCGATCCTGACCGGCAGGTCGTCGGCGAAACTGCAGAGCGGCGCGACGGCGAACGCGGCGCCAACGAACAGAGCAAGCGGTTTGAGCGTGTTGCGGTGACTCATGGTCTCTCCTTACTTCGACAGTTCAAGTGATGAAAGCAGCAAGGTGATGACGCGGTCGGGCGTTCGACAGGCAAGCGTTTTCACGCGGGCACGAAGGCTCGCGATCGACGCTGCCGGAACCACTGCGATGTGATGCGCACGCCGGTCATGTGGCGCGAATATAGGAAGCCAATATCGGGTCGTCTTGGCAGTTCGCGGCGCCTCTCGTGAGCATTTCGGCATAGGCGCCGCGCCGGGGTGCAGGCGCTGTGCCGTTTCCTCGCGGGCGAATGCGGATCGGCGCACATGCGCTCGACAGGCGGCTAAGCTAGGCGTTGCAAAGAGGGGGCTGGAGCCGGTGCGGGAGACACGGCGAGGAGAGAGGCGCGGACACGATGCCCGCGTATGTCGGGAGTCTGCGGCGCCTTAGCGAGGAGCACGAAACCACGCGCGAGGCCATGCCTGCGCGCGGAGCCAGCCAACGAGGCTCACGGGTTTTAGCGCTCGCCTTGCTGACGCAGCACTTCTTCGCGCAGACGCAGCAGCGGCGCCTTCGTTTCCTCGTCGGCCCAGGTGTCGAGATCGTCGATCGCGCGCTGGCAGCCGTCGAGCACCAGATCGAGGTCCACCGGCACGCCGTTGTTCAGCGCGAATTCGATGGTTTCGGCAAACTGCTGGCACTCGTCCTCGCCGTACGAAATGTCGAGGTTGTCCGCGATCACCTCGGCGATGTTGCTGCGTGCCTTGTCGTCGGGCGTCACCATGTCGATGATGCCGCGCGCGACCGCCGGCGAGTAGTACAACGCGATATCGAGCCACTGCGCGGGATCGAAGTCCGGCTGGTCGAACTGGTTCTCGAAGAACTCGATGGCTTCCTGTTCGTGCACCTCGTCGGCGTCGACGCTCATGCACAACTGCTCAAAATACTCTTCCCGCTCGCTGCGGATATAACCGTCCATCGATGCCTCGTCTGCTGAATGCCGGATGCCTGGGAAAGTGGCCGCGCGAGGCGCTTGCCTCGCGCGCGGCACGCATTATAGGACGGCCGCGCGGCCCGCGAGGTTCCGGGCGGCGCAACGGCGGCGACGGACCGCGCCGGATCGTGCCGCTAAGCCGTCTCGGCCACCCACGCGTCGAACCATTCGCGCGGTTGGGCGATTTCGTTTTGCGCGGCCACCAGTTCCAGTTCGTAGCGCCCGGCTTGCCAGGTCGTCTTGACGACCGCGTTGACGGCGGCGAGCGTGTGCTCGAAGGCGGCGCGGATCGTATCGCCGAGCAGCGTGCGCGCGACGAACACCGCGCTCGTCAGATCGCCCACGCCGACCGGCTGGCGCGCGAACGGATAGAGCGGGCGCTGGCCCATCCACGCCTCGCGTTCGGTGACGACCAGCATGTTGAAGCGGTCCGCGGGACTGTTGCGATCCAGCAGATGTTTGACCAGCACGAGCTTCGGTCCGCGCGCAATGATCTCGCGGCAGGCGGTGACCGCTTCCTCCAGCGTTTCGATTTCGCGGCCCACGAGGCGCTGCAACTCGGTGTGATTCGGCGCCATCGCGTCGGCCATTTCCGGCATGGTGTTGACGAGAAACTCCTGGATGCCGGGTTCCGGCTTGCAACTGCTCGCGGCGCCCATCACCGGGTCGCAGAAGTACCAGGCGCGCGGGTTCGCGGCCTTCACGGCCTTGACGATTTCGAGCACCGACTGCGCGTGCTCCGGCGTGCCGAGGTAGCCGGACAGCACGGCGTCGCAGCGCGGCAGCATGCCGATTGCGCCGATGCCTTCGGCGAGCTCTTCCATCTGCGCGGCGTCGATCGCCGTGCCGGTCCAGTGGCCGTACTGCGTGTGATTCGAGAACTGCACCGTGTTCAGCGGCCACACGTTCACGCCAAGCCGACGCATCGGGAACACCGCCGCGCTATTGCCCGCGTGCCCGAAAACGACATGTGACTGAATGCTCAGAACGTTCTTCGTCATGGTATGGCTCGCGCAGGCGGACGTGCGCGACAGGTGAAAACGGGAGGGATGCGCGGCGAGGGCGCCTCGGCATGAGCCGGCCACCTCGCGCGCAAGGCTGCTTCACACGTTGCAAGAACAATGCACGGTCTGCATCGTCAGGAAACAATACATGAGTTTGCCGCAAGGCAGGTGATCCGTCCCCGCGCTGTTGCGCCGAACCATCACCTCAAAGGGCTCAGATGAGCTCGCGATAGAGCGCCAGATAGCGCTCCGCCGACGCGCCCCAGCCGAAGTCCTGGCGCATCGCGCGCCGTTGCGCCCCTTTCCATTCGGTGCGCCGGTCCTGCAGCGCGAAGGCGCGGCGGATGGCGGCCGTCAGGCTGCGCGGCGTGAAATCGTCGAAGACGAATCCGGTGGCGAGATCCTCGGCGAGATTTTCAAGCGATGCATCCACCACGGTGTCCGCAAGTCCGCCCACGCAATGCACGAGCGGGAGCGACCCGTACGCGAGCGCGTACAGCTGCGTGAGGCCGCACGGCTCGAAGCGGGAAGGCACGGCCACCACGTCGCTGCCCGCGATGATGGTATGCGCGAGCTGTTCGTCGAAGCCGAGTTCCACCGCCACGGACTCCGGATGCGTCTGCGCGACCCGCTTCAGGCCATTTTCCAGCGCCGGGTCGCCGGTGCCGAACACGACGAGCTGGCCACCGCGTTTGACGATCTCCGGCACCGTTTCGAGCAGCAGGTCGAGGCCCTTCTGCTCGGTCAGGCGGCTCACTACGCCGAACAGCAACGCATCGCTTTTCTGCGCGAGACCAAAGCGTTTTTGCAAGGCCTCCTTGCACGCGAGCTTGCCGGCGAGGCGCGTCGCGGTGTAGCGGTGCTCGAGGAGCGCGTCGTTCGCGGGGCTCCACACCGTGTAGTCGACGCCATTCAGAATGCCGCTCAGGTCGTGGGCACGGCTGCGCAACAAACCGTCCAGGCCGCCGCCTTGCGCGAGCGTCTGGATTTCACGGGCGTAAGTCGGGCTCACGGTCGTGATGCGGTCGCTGTAGTAGAGCCCCGCCTTCAGGAACGACAGTTGTCCGTAGAATTCGACGCCCTGCATGCTGAAGAAATCGTCCGGCAGGCCGAGCTGGCCGAACTGCTGCGCGGGAAACACACCCTGATACGCGAGGTTGTGCACCGTGAAGACGCTGCGCGCGGGCGCGCGGCCCTGCTGCCGTTCGGCCGCCTTCAGATAGGCGGCGGCGAGCCCGGCGTGCCAGTCGTGCGCGTGGACGATCTGCGGCGACCATGCCGGATCGAGCTGCTGCGCGAACTGCGCGGCGACCCAGCCGAGCAGCGCGAAGCGCTGCGCGTTGTCGCCATAGGGCACGAGTTCGTCGTTCAGATACGGGTTACCCGGCCGGTCGTATAGCGTGGCCGCGCGAATCATGTAGACGACGAGTCCGTTCGACGGCAGCGTGCCCTGTTCCAGCGTGACGCCCGGCGCATCAAAGCGGCGGCCTAGCTGCGCGACGGGGCGCACGTCGTGCAAACCGGCGGCGACGGCCGGAAAGCCCGGCAACAGCACGCGGACGTCGGCGCCGCGCTCGACGAGCGCGGCGGGCAGCGCGCCCGCGACGTCGGCGAGACCGCCCGTTTTCAGGAGGGGATACAGCTCGCTGGCGACGTGGAGGGCGCGAATCGTCATAGGCTCGGTCTCATTCCTTGAATGCTGTCGACGGTGCAGGCTCGCGGGCGGCGCGCGCGATTACTTCACGTCCTGCCGCAGCGACTCGGGCGTGACGAGCACGACGCCGTCGTCGGTGCGGTAAAAACGCTCGGCGTCGCGCACCGGATCTTCGCCGATCACCGTTCCGTCGGGAATCGCACAACCCCGGTCCACGACCACTTTCTGCAGGCGGCAACTCGCGCCGACGGTGACCTGCGGCAGCAAGACTGCCTCATTGATGTTACAGAACGAACTCACCTTGACGTTCGACGACAACACCGAGCGCGAAATCTGCGAACCCGAGATCACGCAGCCGCCACATACGATCAGATTGTTGCCGGAGCCTTGCAGGCCCTTCATGTCGCGCACGAACTTGGCGGGCGGCAGCTGCTCCTGGTAGGTCCAGATGGGCCAGCTGCGGTCGTACAGGTCGAGCGTCGGGATGGTCGAGGCGAGGTCGAGATTGGCGGCCCAATAGGCGTCGATGGTGCCGACGTCGCGCCAGTACGGCTCGACGTTCGGATCCGACGACACGCACGACATGCTGAACGGATGCGCGATCGCCGTGCCTTGCGTCACGACGCGCGGCAGGATGTCCTTGCCGAAGTCGTGGTCGGTATCCACGCTGGAGATGTTTTCCTCGAGCAGCGAATACAGGTAGTCGGCGTTGAATACGTAAATGCCCATGCTCGCGAGGGCGGTGTCCGGGCGGCCCGGGATCGACGGCGGGTCGGCCGGCTTTTCGACGAAGCCGGTGACGCGGCGGTTTTCGTCCACGGCCATTACCCCGAACGCGACCGCGTCCATGCGCGGCACCTCGATGCAGCCGACCGTGCAATCCGCGCCGTTCTCGGCGTGGTCCGCGATCATGCGCGTGTAATCCATCTTGTAGATGTGATCGCCCGCCAGCACGACCACGTATTTCGGCCGGATCGAACGGATGATGTCGAGGTTCTGGAACACCGCGTCGGCCGTGCCGCGATACCAGTGCGCGCCTTCCACGCGCTGTTGAGCGGGCCACAGGTCGATGAATTCCCCGAACTCGCCACGCAGGAACCCCCAGCCGCGCTGCAGATGGCGCAGCAGCGAGTGCGCCTTGTATTGGGTCACGACGGCAATGCGGCGGATGCCCGAGTTCAGACAATTGGACAGCGCGAAGTCGATGATCCGGAATTTGCCGCCGAAATGGACCGCCGGT
This sequence comes from Paraburkholderia phenoliruptrix, assembly GCF_047325075.1. Classification (NCBI taxonomy): domain Bacteria; kingdom Pseudomonadati; phylum Pseudomonadota; class Betaproteobacteria; order Burkholderiales; family Burkholderiaceae; genus Paraburkholderia; species Paraburkholderia phenoliruptrix. The sequence continues at coordinate 2,869,591 of NZ_CP168531.1, read as the reverse complement.
TTGACGCGCTTGTTGGTGAGCGGCCCGAGCCGCGTGCCGCGGCCGCCGGCGAGCACGATGGCGAGGGTGGTGCGTTGCAGATCGTTCAGCCGTGCCGGAGTATGCATGTTCGTCTCCTGTCGACCGCCGTTGGCGCTTTAGCGCCTACGGCGGTCCCATACAGTTGTACCGTGGTCGGCCGGCGTCGGCGTTTTGGTGGCGCCTGCGCCGGTTACATGTACCTTGTCCGTGGTGCCTGCAATGGATGCTGCTTTACTTTCCCCGATGCTGCCGGTCGCCCGCTTCTGCATTGACTGAACTTGCGGGCCCGCTGCGCTGACGAGCCCGTCCCGTAGTTCTAGCACTGAATCGGCTCGCGCGGGCGACGTTTGTTGGCCGCAAGCCGTCTGTGCACTCAACTGCGAACGATCGGCCCTCTCGCGCCGGCCCTCCGTGCGCCACGACACAAAGCGGGCGAGCTTCGGCGCGCAATATGCGTGCCACCGGGCGTGCGGGTGAGTGGCCATACGGCGCGTGGCCGTGGTGGTGCGTCCTTTTGCGCCCCCCGCATGCATCGCACGGCGCACGGCGGCCGTTTTGGCGTCTGGTTTGGGCGCTGCTTTCGCGGCTGCTTTCGGCACCTTCGCCGCCGCTGTGGTCGCTTTCGCGGCTTTGCACGCGTCGCTGCGTGCTCGCGGCGGGCGTCGTAGAATCGGTTGCGACCGGGCGGCGGGCCGGCCCCCGCGTACGGCGGGTTTTCGATGTGCGCATGCCGCTGCCCATCCGCATCCTTTCCCGACTCTTTGCGCAGACAATGCCCATCAGCTTTCGCCGTCTTTCATCGCTAGTCACGCTTAGTGTGGCCGCGTTGTTTACGCTGCCCAACGCGCTTGCCGCTTCGCCGGAAGCGCCGGAAGCGGGCTCGCCGGCTCAACCGGCGGTCCCCGTGTCAAGCGCGGCCGCCAGCGGCACAGCCGAGGCCGCCGCGCCGGCCGCCACCAACGCCAACGCCAACGCCAACGCCAACGCCAACGCCGGCCCGGCCTACGGCGCAGAATTGCAGGGCTTCACCTATCCCGCGCCGGTCGGCCAATACCCGTTCACGTCGCAAGGCGTTGCGCTGCACATGGCCTATATGGACATCAAACCGGCGCACGCGAACGGCCGTACGGCAGTGCTTCTGCACGGCAAGAATTTTTGCGCGGCGACATGGCAGGGGACCATCCAGCGGCTCAGCGAAGCGGGGTATCGCGTGGTCGCACCGGACCAGATCGGCTTTTGCAAGTCGAGCAAGCCCGAGCACTATCAGTACAGTTTTCAGCAACTGGCGCGTAATACGCATGCGCTGCTCGAGTCGCTCGGCGTGAAGGAGGCGACCATCATCGGCCATTCGACCGGCGGCATGCTCGCCGTGCGTTACGCGCTGATGTATCCGCGCGACACGCAGCAGCTGGTGCTCGTCAATCCGATCGGGCTCGAGGACTGGAAGGCGAAGGGCGTGCCGTCGCTGTCGGTGGACGATTGGTATCGGCGAGAATTGAAGACGAGTGCCGACGGCATTCGCCGCTACGAGCAGTCGACCTATTACGCCGGCCAATGGCGCGCGGACTACGAACCGTGGGTGCAGATGCTCGCGGGCCTGTACCGGGGGCCGGGCAAGCAGATCGTCGCGTGGAATTCCGCGCTGCTTTACGACATGATCTATACGCAGCCGGTCGTCTATGAGTTCGGCCAGTTGAGCATGCCCACGCTGCTCCTGATCGGCCAGAAGGACACCACCGCAATTGGCAAGGATGCCGCCTCACCGGAGGTGCGCGCGAAGATCGGCCACTATCCGGAGCTGGGCAGGGCCGCGGCGAAAGCGATCCCGCATGCGACGCTCGTCGAATTCGCCGATCTCGGTCATGCACCGCAAATGCAGGACCCCGAAGCGTTTCACAAGGCGCTTCTCGACGGACTGGCGGCCGTGGCGGCAGATCGCTGAGTTCGCCAAACGTGAAGGGAAGGGGCTCCGGCAGCCCCGATCCGATGAGCCGAAGAAGGGCGGCACATGGCATGCGCTGCCTTTTTTGCGAGCGGTGCTTTACTGCGCGCCCGCGAGTTCCTCGCGAATCTCCGCCCCGATTTCAAACGAGCGCAGCCGCGCCTTGTGGTCGTAGATCTGTGCTGTCAGCATCAACTCGTCGGCGCCCGTCTGCGCGATGATCGACTTCAAGCCCTCGCGTACCGCATCGCGATCGCCGATCGCCGTGCAAGCGAGTGAATGCGCGACCGAATTCAGCTCCGCTTCCGAAGCGGCCAAGTGCTCCACCGGCGGCTGCAACTGCCCGGGTATGCCGCGTCGCAAGTTGATGAACTGCTGCTGAAGCGACGTGAAAAGGCGTCGCGCCTCCTCGTTGGTTTCGGCTGCGAAGAGGTTCACGCCGACCATCGCATAGGGCTTATCGAGCGTCTCCGAAGGACGGAATTGCGAGCGATATACCTGCAACGCCGTCAGCAGGTAGTCCGGCGCGAAATGCGAAGCGAACGCAAACGGCAAGCCGAGCGCCGCCGCAAGCTGCGCGCTGAAGAGCGACGAACCGAGCAGCCAGAGCGGCACATGGAGGCCCGCGCCGGGCACGGCGCGAATGCGCTGGCCCACGACCGGAGCGGCGAAATAACGCTGCAATTCGACGACGTCGTCGGGGAACGAGTCCGCGCTGTTCTGCAGATCGCGGCGCAGCGCGCGAGCCGTGGTTTGATCTGTGCCCGGCGCGCGTCCGAGCCCCAGGTCGATACGGCCGGGATAAAGCGATTCGAGCGTGCCGAACTGTTCGGCGATCACGAGCGGCGCATGATTGGGCAGCATGACGCCTCCGGAACCGACGCGGATCGTCTTTGTGCCGCCCGCCACATAGCCAATCACGACCGAGGTCGCCGCGCTCGCAATGCCCGTCATGTTGTGATGCTCGGCGAGCCAGAAGCGCCGGTAATTCCAGCGTTCCGCGTGCTGCGCGAGATCGAGCGTATTCCTGAAGGCATCCGCTGGCGTGGCGCCCGCGATGACGGGCGAGAGGTCGAGGACCGAAAAGGGGATCATTGCTGTTCGCTTGCTGTTTCTGGCGCTTTCACGCGATGGCGCATTCTCGCAAAGCTCCCGGCTTTCTGCTGGCGACGCCGGCATGTCCACGTTTGCGGCAAGGTTTATGCGGAGTTGGCGTGCACCATGGACACCGGGAGCCACACCGTTCCATGCAAGTTCGATATAGATATGGCTGATCGATATTTAACAGCCGCATGTTGCACTGCTACCGTGAACGCCTCTGCCGCACGGTGCATCTCGCTGAGCCGGCACTTGAGCACCGTTTCGAGGCTGCACCGTTGTGGACCGCTGCGGCGTAAGCACGCTCGCTGACAGTGCATGAGGCGTCGCGCGCGCCGATCTTTCGAAAGTACCTGTTGCACGCGGACTCGCGGCAGCGCTTTTGGATTATGAGCTTCGTATAGGGACGAGATCCGGCGACGCCGGTGCATCACCACCCGGTGTGGGCCTTGATCGGCCGGTTGCGTGGCGCGGAAATTGCGCAGCGTTACCGTGTCGCGGCCGGTGGCGAAGTCATCGAAGCGGGCGCTCCGAAGCGCCTCGTCGCCGGTGCCGTGGATGCCGTGTCGCCGCGCGTCGGCGATATTCATCGCGCGGGCAATGCATTTGGTGACCGTACGTCGATGAGCATTCACGTGTACGGTGGAAGTATCGGCGCGCCTGGCCGTTCGGTGTATCCGGGCAGCGCCGGCCGCAAACAGTGTGTGTCCGGCTACTCGAACGACGTGTTGCCGAACATCTGGAATGTGTCGAAGGAGTCCCCGATCTCATGACTTTCGTGAAAGATTTTCGTACCCGGTCTTATGCAGACGTGCGCCGCGCACTGCTCGAACGCGAGGAAACCGCGTTCGTCGATGTTCGCGAGGAAGATCCGCACGCGCGCAGTCATCCGCTCTTTGCCGCGAATCTGCCGCTTTCGCGGCTCGAACTGGACGCGCCGGTGCGCCTGCCGCGCCGCGACGTGCCGATCGTCGTGCTCGACGACGGCGAGGGGCTCGCGGAGCGCGCCGCCGAGCGCTTCGAGAGCCTCGGCTATACCGACGTCGCCTTGCTCGAAGGCGGCTTGCAAGGCTGGCGCAAGGCCGGCGGCGAGTTGTTCCAGGACGTCAATGTGCCGAGCAAGGCGTTCGGCGAACTGGTGGAAAGCGTGCGCCATACGCCGTCGCTGCCGGCGCAGCAGGTGCAGGCGCTGCTCGATCGCGAAGAGAACGTGATCGTGCTCGACGCGCGCCGTTTCGACGAATATCAGACCATGAACATTCCCGGCAGCATCAGCGTGCCGGGCGCGGAACTGGTGCTGCGCGCGCGCGAGCTCGCGCCCGACCCGGCGACGCGGATCATCGTCAATTGCGCGGGACGCACGCGCAGCATCATCGGCGCGCAGTCGCTGATCAATGCAGGCGTACCGAACCCGGTCGCCGCGCTGCGCAACGGCACAATCGGCTGGACGCTCGCGGGGCAGCCGCTCGCGCACGGCAGCTCGCGCCGGCCGGACCCGGTCGTCGACGACGCGCTGCGTCTTGTCGCCGCCGACGGCGCGCGCTCCGTCGCCGACCGCGCCAAAGTGGGCCGCACGTCGCGCGACGAAGCGCGCCGCTGGGCCGACGAAGCGGTGCGCACCGTCTATCGCTTCGACGTGCGCACGCCGGAGGAATACGAAGCGGGCCATGTGCCGGGCTTTCGCTCCGCGCCCGGCGGCCAGCTCGTGCAGGAAACGGAGATGTTCGCGCCGGTGCGCGGGGCGCGTGTGATCCTCGCGGACAGCGACGGCGTGCGCGCGAACATGACGGCGTCGTGGCTCGCGCAAATGAACATCGAGGTGTATGTGGTGGACGGCTTGACTGCCGCCGACTTCGCGGAAAAAGGCGCGGCGCCGGCGGCGCGCTTTGCGCCGCAGCCACCCGACGCGGATGAAATCTCGCCGGCCGAGCTGGCCGCGCTGCTTCAATCGCCGGGCACGGTGGTACTCGATCTCACCAGCAGCGCGAACTATGTGAAGCGCCACATTCCCGGCGCGTGGTTCGCGATCCGCAGCCAGTTAGAGACGGCGTTGCACAAGCTGCCTGACGCGCGCCGCTATGTGCTCACATGCGGCAGCAGCCTGCTCGCGCGCTTTGCCGCGCCCGAAGTGGCGGCGCTCACAGGCAAGCCCGTGCAGGTGCTGACAGGCGGCACCGCGGCGTGGGTCGAAGCGGGGCTGCCGGTGGAAAGCGGCGAGACGCGGCTGGCGTCGCCGCGCATCGACCGCTACCGCCGTCCTTATGAAGGCACGGATAACGCGCGTGAGGCGATGAACGCGTATCTGGAGTGGGAATACGGACTGGTTGCGCAGCTCGCCCGTGACGGCACGCATGGATTCCATGTGATCTGACGGCGGTTGCCGTTGGAGTTGCAGGCCGCCACGCAATCTCGCTGAAGTTGCACGGAGCTCGCGCTGGATTTGCACTGTACTGCGCGGCGCGCGGCGAAATCCTCTGCCAATTCGGTGTAAACGCGCTCTCGTCTAAAGCCGCCGATCCCGTTAGATTAACGTCACTTGGAAGGCTTAATGAGGGGACCAGGGCGACCGGACAAGCAGCGGTTCGTCATTTCCGGCGATGGCGCGAGGTGAGCGGCCAAGGTCGTTCATCGCCGCGCCGGAACGGGACCGCTGCGCGTCGTCCCGCCTGCAGGCCGCCCGGCCTGTCAAACTTCTTCTGGCGTACTGACCGTACCTGCCGTTAGCACGGCTTGAATGCCGCCTCGCATGGGCGACGCTTTGCACAGCGTCGCCTTTTTGCTTTCTGTTGCGTCTGTTGCTGTTTGCAATAAATCGCGCGCAGAGCGCTTCGGCGTCGAAAAACCCCGTTATATGCGGCCTTTTCTGCCCGCATGGCCCATATCGCCGCGATGTGGCAGGTGGCGCGTGCGCTCGCGGTTTTCGCCCCGCGCGGTTATCCTGTAGCGCGCCCCCAGGCAAGTTCTGTGGGGAATCACTACACGACGATGCAGGCATTCGCGCCCGCATCGCTACAGGAAATTCGCTGTGAGCCTGAAACTGCCTATTGTCGCCATGCTGGTCGCGTGCATCGCGCTCACCGCGTGCGACGACCAACAGAGCGAGCGCGCCGTGCAAAAAATCAAGGACCTGTTCAACGCCGTGAAGCCCGACGCACTACTGCTCAAGAACATGACGCCCGGCGTCACGACCGAAGCGCAGATCCGCGAGCAGATGGGCAAGCCCGAAACCGAACGCACCTATACCGACGGTTCCAAACGCTTCGAATATCCACGTGGTCCGCAAGGTTTGAATACGTACATGGTGGATATTGACCGTGACGGTAAACTGCAATCCATCACGCAGGTGTTGACCGCGGCGAATTTCGGCAAGATCCGCATCGGCATGACGGAAGACGAGGTGCGGCGGCTGCTCGGCAAACCGGGCGAGGTCGCGGTATTTCCGCTCAAGCCGGAGACGGTGTGGAGCTGGAAGTGGCGCGAAGGCGGCGTGACGGAAGAAGGCATTTTCAACGTGCACTTCGACGAGAATCACCAGGTGTACACAACGTCGCGTTCGGACGTCGTGCGCGGGCGCTAGAAGCAACGAAAAACAGAAAGACGGGGGCATCATGATACGTCGACGTCGATACAGCCGTATCGGGCTGGTGTTGGGAGGCGGCGCGGCACGCGGCTGGGCGCATATCGGCGCGATTCGCGCGCTGCACGACGCGGGCATCAAGCCCGACGTGGTCTGCGGGACCTCGATCGGCGCGCTGGTCGGCGCCGTCTATGCGAACGGCGATCTCGACTGGCTGGAAGAGTGGGTGTCGCGGCTCACGTGGCAGACAGTCGTGCGCCTGCTCGATCTGCGCCTGTCGGGCGGCTTGCTCGGCGGGCGCAAGGTGATCCAGCTGTTCGCCGACAAATTCAACGGCCGGTCCATCGCGCAGCTGAACATGCCGTTCGCGGCGGTGGCGACCGAACTCGACACGGGCCGCGAAAGCTGGCTGCAGGACGGCAGTGTGGTCGACGCCGTGCGCGCGTCGATTGCGATTCCCGGCATTTTCACGCCGGTGTGGCACAACGGCGTATGGCTCGTCGACGGCGGCCTGAGCAATCCGGTGCCGGTATCGGTCGCGCGCGGCATGCGGGCGGACTGCGTGATCGCGGTGGATCTGAACAACGACATTCTCAACGGACGCGATTTCGGCGGCGCGGTGGTGGACACGCCCGCCCTCGATCCGAACGCGCCGACGCCCGTTTCGCTGCGCCGTAACGGCAAGCCGTGGCCGCGCTGGCTCGCGCCGGCCGAGGAGCGCGTCACCGACGACGTACGCGTGCCGCCCGCGCCCAGCGCCCGCGTGCCGTCTATGTTGAGTTCGATCGCGCAAAGCATCGACATCATGCAGGTGCGGATCACGCGTAGCCGCCTTGCGGGCGAGCCCGCGGACATCCTGATCCAGCCGCGCCTTGGCGGCATGGGCATTTTCGACTTTCATCGCGCGGCGCCGGCCATCGAGGAAGGGCGCGCGGCGGTCGAACACATGCTGCCCGCCATTCGCGCGCGGCTCGGCATGGAGTAGTCGCAACGGCGCGCCGGCCTGGGTCCGGCTGCGCTTCTCGCGCGCCGCTTCAGTTGAGCGAAGGGCGCGCCGTCTATCGAAAAAGCGACCTCAAACTTGCGAAATCGCTGCCGGGCATGCCCGGCGCGCCTGGTATGGCTTGCCGGGAGGCCCCGCAACATCAGGCGCTGCAGGCTGCACCGCGCCTCATGAGTCGCTTGTTGCAACGCAGCAAACTTCGCGCCCGCCTTTGAGAATTTAATTTTCGCTTGCGAGACTCCGCGCCATGCCTGATGAGCCGGGGTGGCATGAGCCGGCTGCATCCGGGCACCCTCAAACGAACCTGGATGGAGACACGCGTGGTGCTATACGGCTTTGGTCCGGTGTTGCTGGCCGGCACGATCCAGACCGTCGAGCTGTCGGTCCTGTCGCTCGCGGCCGCCGTGCTGCTCGGGCTGGCGGGCGCGGCGGCAAAACTGTCCCTTAACCGGCCGTTGCGCGCGCTCGCCACCGGCTACACGACCTTGATCCGCTCGGTGCCCGACCTCGTGCTGATGCTGCTGCTGTTCTACAGCATCCAGATCGCGGTCAATAATCTGACTGACGCGCTCGATCTGCCGCAGTTCGACATTGACCCGTTCGTGGCCGGCGTGCTGACGCTCGGCTTCATTTACGGCGCGTACTTTACCGAGACGTTTCGCGGCGCGTTCCTCGCCGTGCCGCGCGGCCAGCTCGAAGCGGGCAGCGCCTACGGCATGAGCGGCGCGCGCGTGTTCGCGCGCATTCTCTTTCCGCAGATGATGCGTTTCGCGCTGCCCGGCATCGGCAACAACTGGCAGGTGCTCGTGAAAGCGACGGCGCTCGTGTCGATCATCGGTCTCGCGGATGTCGTCAAGGCCGCGCAGGACGCGGGCAAAAGCACCTTCAACATGTTCTTCTTCATCCTGATCGCGGCGCTCATTTATCTCGCGCTGACGACCGTTTCGAACCTTGCGCTGATCTGGCTGGAACGCCGCTATTCGATCGGCGTGCGGCACGCGGAGCTTTAAGACCATGATCGAGATTCTCAACGAATTCTGGCGCGCGTTTCTCTACTGGGACGGCCAGCGCATGTCCGGGCTCGCGGTGACGCTGTGGCTGCTGGTGGCCTCCGTCGGCATCGGTTTCTGTCTTGCGATTCCGCTCGCGGTGGCGCGCGTGTCGAAAAAACGCTGGCTTTCGACGCCGGTGCGTCTTTATACCTATGTGTTTCGCGGCACGCCGCTGTACGTGCAACTGCTGCTGATCTATACCGGCATGTACAGCCTGGAATTCGTGCGCTCGCACCAACTGCTGGACGCGTTTTTCCGCAGCGGTTTTCACTGTGCGATTCTCGCGTTCGCGCTGAACACCTGTGCGTACACCACCGAGATCTTCGCCGGTGCCATCCGCTCTACGTCGCACGGCGAAGTGGAAGCGGCGCGTGCCTATGGCATGAGCTGGTTCACGATGTACCGCCGCATTGTGATACCGTCCGCGCTGCGCCGCGCGTTGCCGTTGTACAGTAACGAAGTGATCCTGATGCTGCATGCCACCACGGTCGCGTTCACGGCCACGGTGCCGGATATCTTGAAGGTGGCGCGCGACGCGAATTCGGCGACCTATCAGTCGTTCGACGCATTCGGCCTCGCGGCGCTGATTTACCTTGTGGTGTCGTTCGCGCTCGTCGCGCTGTTCCGCCGCGCGGAGCGTCACTGGCTTGGTTATCTGGCGGTGCGCACGCACTGAGCGCGCCGTGTTCGCAGCAGGCGGCGCACAAACGCGCGCCGTCGCACGTTGATCCGTATTTTGAAAGGGAGAGCATCTTGCTCCATACCACGCAAACCCAGGCTTGCAAGCTCGCCGTGCAGGACATTCACAAGCGCTATGGCGATAACGAAGTGCTCAAGGGCGTGTCGCTGAATGCGAACAAGGGCGACGTGATCAGCATCATCGGCGCGAGCGGCTCGGGCAAGAGCACCTTCCTGCGCTGCATCAATTTTCTGGAGCGGCCGAACGCGGGGCAGATCGTCGTCGACGGCGAAGCGGTCAAGACGAAGACCGATCGCGGCGGCAATCTCGAAGTCGCCGATCACAAGCAGTTGCAGCGCATTCGCACGAAGCTCGCGATGGTGTTTCAGCACTTCAATTTGTGGGCGCATATGAATGTGATCGAGAACGTCGTCGAGGCGCCCATTCACGTGCTCGGTGTGCCGCGCCGCGAAGCGGAAGACCGGGCGCGCGAATATCTGGAGAAGGTGGGCCTCGCGCCGCGCGTCGAAAAGCAGTATCCGTCGCATCTGTCGGGCGGGCAGCAGCAGCGTGTGGCGATTGCCCGCGCCCTCGCGATGAACCCCGATGTGATGCTGTTCGACGAGCCGACTTCCGCGCTCGACCCGGAACTCGTCGGCGAAGTGCTGAAAGTCATGCAGAAGCTCGCGGAAGAAGGGCGCACCATGATCGTCGTCACGCATGAAATGGGCTTTGCGCGCAACGTGTCGAACCATGTGATGTTCCTGCATCAGGGCCGCACGGAAGAAGAGGGCCTGCCCGCCGATGTATTGAGCGCGCCGCGCAGCGAGCGGCTCAAGCAGTTCCTCTCCGGCAGCCTCAAATAACGCGCCGCGCGCAGCGTCCTACGTCAACCGATGGCCCGCACGTCCAGTCCCGCCCGCACCACGCAGGTCGCAATCGTCGCATTGCCGCCTGTGTCGATGTCGGGCGTCGGGCCGATTGTCGACGCGCTGAATCTGGCCAATGAAATCGACGGCCGCGCGCTGTACCGCGTGCAGGTCTGCTCGTGGGACGGCCGCGCGGTGCCGCTCGCGGGCGGCGCGCAATGGCCTGCCGACGCCGCGTTCGGCGACGCGATTGCATGCGACTGGCTGATTGTCGTCACCGAACGGTTTCAGCAATTTGCCGACTACCGGCTCTTTCTCGCGAGCCTCGCGCGGGTCGGGCAACGCACGCCGCTCGTCACCGGCATCCACCACGGCGTGTGGTGGCTTGCGATGGCGGGGCAATTGTCCGGCTATCGCGTGAGCGTCAACTGGGAGACGTATCAGCAGTTCGCCGAGCAGTTCGAGCGCTCCATCGTCACCCAGCAGATTTTCGAAATCGACCGCGATCGCGCGACCTGCGCGGGCGGTCAGGCCACCGTCGACTTCATGCTCGCGATGATCGGCCGCGAGCACGGCCCGGAACTCGCGGACCGTATCGCGGACACGCTCGGCGTGGGCGTATTGCGCGCCGGGGAGGAGCGTCAACGCATTCCGTTCGTGACCGCGCCGGGCGAGCGCCATCCGCGCCTGAACGATGCATTGCTGCTGATGGAAGCGAATATCGAAGACCCGCTCACGACGGACGAAATCGCGGGGCTCGTCGGCGTCTCCCGGCGGCAACTGGAGCGCCTGTTTCGCCAGTATCTCGGCTCCATGCCGTCCAAATACTATCTGGGTCTGCGGCTTTCCAAAGCGCGCACGCAATTGCAGCGCACGAGCAAGTCGGTCGTGCAGATCAGCCTCGCTTGCGGGTTTTCGTCGGCGGCGCATTTCTCGAATGCCTACCGCGAGCGCTTCGGGGTGACGCCGCGCGAGGATCGCCGCAACTGGATCGACCGCCAGACGGGCGCAAGCGGCGCGGCGGCGAGCGAGCCGCGCGCGGGCGCGTTGATCGAGCGGCCGGATTTCGCGGATTGAATGGCGCGACACGTCGCCGTTGCGCGCGTGACGATGAAACCCCACAGAAAACGTCGCCTATGCGCAAGACGCCGCGCGCACGGTTTCCTACACTACGTGTATTACCTCTCACCTGTAACGAGGATTTGCCATGAACGACCTGACAGTGACACGCAAGACCTTCGACGAAGTCATGGTGCCGGTGTTCGCGCCCGCCGCCTTCGTGCCGGACCGCGGTCTCGGCTCACGCGTCTGGGATACGCAAGGCCGCGACTATATCGACTTCGCCGGCGGCATCGCCGTCACCGCGCTCGGTCATGCGCATCCCGAACTGCTGAAAGTTTTGCACGAGCAGGGCGGCAAACTGTGGCACATCGGCAATGGCTACACGAACGAGCCGGTGCTGCGTCTGGCCAAACGTCTGGAAGATCTCACGTTCGCCGACCGCGCGTTCTTTGCGAACTCCGGTGCCGAAGCGAACGAAGCCGCGCTCAAGCTCGCGCGCCGCGTCGCGTTCGATCGCCATGGAGCCGACAAATTCGAAATCGTCTCCTTCACGCAGTCGTTTCATGGCCGCACGTTCTTCACCGTCAGCGTGGGCGGCCAGTCGAAGTATTCGGAAGGCTTCGGGCCGGTGCCGCAAGGCATCGTTCATTTGCCGTACAACGACATCGAGGCCGCGAAACGGGCCATCGGCGCGAAAACCTGCGCGGTCATCGTCGAGCCGATCCAGGGCGAGGGCGGGGTGATTCCGGCCGATCCGGCGTTCCTCAAGGCGCTGCGCGAAGCGTGCGACCAGCACGACGCGCTGCTCATTTTCGACGAAGTCCAAACAGGCGTCGGCCGTAGCGGCTACTTCTACGCGTACCAGGACACCGGCGTCACGCCGGACATTCTCACCACCGCAAAGGCGCTCGGCAACGGCTTCCCGATCGGCGCCATGCTGACCACGAACGAACTGGCCGCGCATTTCAAGGTCGGTGTGCACGGCACGACCTACGGCGGCAACCCGCTCGGCTCGGCCATCGCGGAGAAGGTGGTCGAACTCGTCAGCGATCCGAAGCTTCTGGAAGGCGTGCGCACCCGCAGCGACGTGCTGAAAGGCCACCTGGCGAAGCTCAATGAACGCTTCGGCCTCTTCAAGGAAGTGCGCGGCAAGGGCTTGCTGATCGGCGCCGAACTGACGGACGCTTACAAGGGTCGCGCAAAAGATTTCGTCACGGCCGCCGGCCAGCACGGCGTGATCATGCTGATGGCGGGACCGGACGTGCTGCGCTTCGTGCCGTCCCTGATCATGCCGCTCGACGACATGAACGAGGGCTTCGAGCGGCTCGCCAAAGCCATCGCCGAAGTGATCGGCGCAAAGGCCGAAGCGACGTCGAAATAAGCGGCCCCAAACCGGCGGTGCGCGCAAGGCACATCACCGCACCGCACCGACTCTGGGTCCACCCATGCGTCACATTCAACAGGAACGATGATGCTCTTCGTACGCCCCGGCCGCCTCGCCGATCTCGATGCGCTCGAACATATGGCGCGCACCGCCCAGCCGGTGCTGCATTCACTACCGCACGACCGGCGCGCGCTCGAAGCACGCGTCGCGCTGTCGGAAGACTCGTTTCGCGCGGACGTCGATTTTCCGGGCGAGGAGTTCTATCTGTTCGTGCTTGAAGACAGCGAGACCGGCAAGCTGATGGGCACGGCGAGCATCGTCGCGGCGGCGGGCTACTCGGATCCGTTCTACGCGTTTCGCAACGACGCGCTGATTCATGCGTCGCGCGAACTGCACGTGAACCGCAAGATTCACGCGCTCACCATGTCGCATGAACTGACCGGCAAGAGCCGGCTCGCGGGGTACTACATCGACCCGTCGCTGCGCGGCGACGCCGCCGCGCACCTGCTGTCGCGCGCGCGGATGATGTACATCGCCGCGAATCGCAAGCGCTTTACGCCAGAGGTGTTTTCGCTGCTGCTCGGCGTGACCGACGACAAGGGCGTGTCGCCGTTCTGGGAGGCGGTGGGGCGCAAGTTCTTCGGGCGCGATTTCGCCGACATCGAAATCGAGTCGGGCGGGCGCAGCAGAACGTTCATCGCCGAAGTCATGCCCACCTATCCGATCTATGTGCCTTTGCTGCCCGAAGCGGCGCAGCGCGTGCTCGGCGAGCCGGATGCGAACGCGTTGCTCGCGTATGAGATCCATCTCGAGGAAGGCTTCGAGACGGACCGCTTCATCGACATTTTCGACGCCGGCCCAGTGCTCACCGCGCAGGTAGACCGCAGTGCCTGCGTGACGCGCAACGAAACGCGCGTCGTGCGCGAGAGTGCGGCGCCGGCGAGCGGCTCGGCTTTTCTGATCGCGCACAACGGCGCGGACGGCGAGTTCCGCTGCGTGCTCGGCGATCTGCCGGCCGGTAAGAACGAAGGTGCGCCGCTCGCGCAGGCGGCACGTGCCGCGCTCGGCGTGCAGGATGGCGACGCGGTGCGTTGCGTGCCGCTGCATGAGCCGCAAGGCGACGAGCAGAACCAACAAACGGGAGACGCGCAATGATCGTCGTTCGCGTTGTGCAACGAGGCGATGTCGACGCTTTGATGCGGCTCGCGCAGGAAACCGGCCCCGGGCTCACCACCTTCAAGCCGGATCGCGAGGCACTCGCCGCGCGCGTCGAGCGGGCGCGCCGCACGATGGAAGACAAAGCGGCGCCGCATGAGGCAGGCTACTTCTTCGTGATGGAAGACACGCAAACGGGCGATGTCGCGGGCGTCTGCGGAATCGAAACGGCGGTCGGCCTGCAGCAGCCGTTCTACAACTATCGCGTGAGCACGGTGGTGCACGCGAGCCAGGATCTCGGCATCTGGACGCGCATGCGTGCGCTCAATATCTCGCACGACCTGACGGGTTACGCCGAGGTCTGCTCGCTGTTCCTGAGCCCGCGTTATCGCACGAGCGGCGTGGGCGGCTTGCTGTCGCGCTCGCGCTTCATGTTTCTCGCGCAGTTCCGCGAGCGTTTTCCGCAGCGTTTATGCGCGGAATTGCGCGGCCATTTCGACGAGCAGGGTACGTCGCCGTTCTGGCGCGCGGTTGGTTCGCACTTCTATCAGATCGACTTCAACGCCGCGGACTACCTGAGCTCCCATGGGCGCAAGGCGTTTCTTGCGGAGCTGATGCCGCGTTATCCGGTATATGTCGAGTTGTTGCCGGAAGAGGCTCAACAATGCGTCGGCCTCACGCACAGCGACACGATTCCGGCGCGCCGCATGCTCGAAGCGGAAGGGCTGCGCTACGAGAATCACGTCGATATTTTCGACGCCGGTCCGGTGCTCGAATGCCATATCGCCGACTTGCGCACGGTACGCGAAAGCGTGGTCGTGCCGGTGCAGATCGCCGAGGTGCCGGCGGGCGCACCGCAGGATGCGCCGCGCTCCATGGTGTCGAATACGTCGCTCGGCGATTTTCGCGTGGGCGTGGCCGCAGGCGTGCCGCAAGACGGCGTGTTCCGCATGAATGCGCGGGAGGCGTCGGCGCTCGGCGTCAAGTCAGGCGACCCGGTCCGGGTACTGCCGCTGAAACATAAACAGGGATGATCATGAGCGAGCTTTTTATCGACGGCGAATGGGCCGCCGGCACGGGACCCGCATTCGCGTCGCGCAACCCGGGGACGGGCGCGACGGTTTGGGAAGGCAATAGCGCGTCCGCCGGGGACGTGGAGCGCGCCGTGCGCAGCGCGCGCCGTGCATTTGCCGCCTGGTCGGCGCTCGGTCTCGACGACCGCTGCGCGGTGGTGCGCCGCTTCGCGGCACTCGTCACCGAGCGCAAGGAAGCGCTTGCCGAAGCGATCGGCCGCGAGACCGGCAAGCCGCTGTGGGAAGCGCGGACCGAGGCGGCGTCGATGGCCGCGAAAGTCGAAATCTCGATTCAGGCCTACAACGAGCGCACCGGCGAAACGCGCTCGGCAATGGCGGACGGCACCGCGGTGTTGCGGCATCGTCCACATGGCGTGGTGGCCGTGTTCGGGCCGTATAACTTTCCCGGACACCTGCCCAACGGGCACATCGTGCCGGCGCTGATCGCAGGCAATGCGGTGGTGTTCAAGCCCTCGGAATTCGCGCCCGGGGTTGCCGCGCTCACCGTGCAGATCTGGCGCGATGCGGGCTTGCCGGCGGGCGTGCTGAATCTCGTGCAAGGCGAGAAGGACACGGGCATTGCACTGGCCAATCACCGGCAGATCGACGGACTCTTTTTCACCGGTAGTTCGGACACCGGAACATTGCTGCACAAGCAGTTTGGCGGACGCCCCGAAATCGTGCTCGCGCTCGAAATGGGCGGCAACAATCCGCTCGTGATCGGCCCGGTCGCGGACGTTGACGCCGCCGTGCATCACACGATCCAGTCGGCGTTTCTGTCGGCAGGGCAGCGCTGCACCTGCGCGCGCCGTATTTTCGTGTCGAACGACGCAGCCGGGGAGCGCTTTCTCGCGCGCTTCGTGGAGGTCGCGTTGCGCATCCGCGTCGGCGAATACAACGCCGAACCGCAGCCTTTCATGGGCGCGGTGATTTCGGCGCGCGCCGCGTCGCGGCTTGTCGAGGCGCAGGAGCGGCTGCTTGCCGGCGGCGCGCGGGCGTTGCTGAAAATGGAGCAGCGCGATCCGAAGCTCGGTTTCGTCACGCCGGCCATTCTCGATGTGACCGCCGTTGCGGATCTCCCCGACGAGGAGCACTTCGGACCGCTCGCGCAGATCATCCGCTACGACAGCTTCAACGAAGCGCTCGAACAGGCCAACGACACGCAGTTCGGTCTCTCCGCGGGCCTTCTCGCCGACGACGAAGCGCTGTGGACGCATTTCCAGCGCACCATCCGCGCGGGCATCGTCAACTGGAACCGGCCGACCAACGGCGCCTCGTCCGGCGCGCCGTTCGGCGGCCCGGGCCGTTCCGGCAATCACCGGCCGAGCGCCTATTACGCGGCCGATTACTGCGCGTATCCGATGGCGTCTGTCGAAAGCGCGCAACTGCAAATGCCCGCGAGCGTCTCGCCGGGCCTTCAATTCTAAGGATCGACGATGCAAGCCACTGAAGCCAATTTCGACGGCCTGGTCGGCCCGACGCACAACTACGCGGGGCTGTCGTTCGGCAATGTCGCGTCGCAGAACAACGAGAAGTCCGTTGCGAACCCGAAGGCGGCCGCGAAGCAAGGCCTGCGCAAGATGAAGCAGCTGGCCGATCTCGGCTTTCACCAGGGCGTGCTGCCGCCGCAGGAGCGTCCGTCGATGCGTCTGTTGCGCGAGCTCGGTTTTTCGGGCGACGACGCGACGGTGATCGCGCGCGTCTCGAAGAACGCCCCCGAGCTGCTGGCGGCGGCGAGTTCGGCCTCCGCCATGTGGACCGCCAATGCGGCAACCGTGAGTCCGTCAGCCGATACGCAGGACGGCCGCGTGCACTTAACGCCGGCTAATCTGTGCAGCAAGCTGCATCGCGCGATCGAACACGAATCGACGCGCCGCACGTTGCGCGCCATTTTCAGCGACGCCAACCGCTTCGCGGTGCACGAAGCCTTGCCCGGCACGCCCGCGCTCGGCGACGAAGGCGCGGCGAATCACACGCGTTTTTGCTCCGGATACGGCGCACGCGGTGTCGAATTCTTCGTCTATGGCCGCAGCGAATATCGCCGCGGGCCGGAGCCGAAACGCTTCCCGGCGCGGCAAACGTTCGAGGCGAGCCGGGCGGTTGCGCATCGTCACGGTCTGCTCGAAGAGGCGACGGTGTACGCGCAGCAGAGCCCCGAAGTGATCGACGCGGGCGTTTTTCATAACGATGTGATCGCCGTCGGCAATCGCAATACGCTCTTCTGTCACGAACTCGCGTTCGTCGAACAGAGCGCCGTGTACGACGAATTGCGTGCGAAGCTCGCGGGCCTGAATGCCGAATTCAACGTGATCCAGGTACCGGACGCGCAGGTGAGCGTCGCGGACGCCGTCTCGTCGTATCTGTTCAACAGCCAGTTGCTGACGCGTCCCGACGGCAAGCAGGTGCTGGTCGTGCCGCAGGAGTGCCGCGAAAACCCGCGCGTGGCGGCGTACCTCGACGACCTCACGTCGCACACGGGTCCCATCGACGAGGTGCTCGTGTTCGATCTGCGCGAGAGCATGAAAAACGGCGGCGGTCCGGCGTGCCTGCGTCTGCGCGTGGTGTTGAACGACGCCGAGCGCGCGGCGGTCACGCGAGGCGTGTGGATCGACGACACGCTGTTCGGCCGGCTCGATACGTGGATCGAAAAGCATTATCGCGACCGTCTCGCGCCGGCCGATCTCGCCGATCCGCAATTGCTCGCCGAGTCGCGCACCGCGCTCGACGAACTCACGCAGATTCTCGAACTCGGATCGCTCTATGACTTCCAGCGCTGAGCGCGGCGAGGCGAGCGCGATGCTCGCGGATTTCCTCGGCTACACGCTCGCGGGCACGCGGCCGGCCGCGAGTGCGATGCAGGGCACGTGCGCCGACGGCGTGCGCTGGTCATGGCAGGGCGACGGCGTGCTGCTGATGGAGCCCGCCACGCTCGCTGCGAACGCGCCGAGCGTGCTCGCGTCGGCCGGCGTGCATGGCGACGAAACCGCGCCCATCGAACTGCTTTCGTATCTGGTACGCGACATCGCGCGCGGCGCGGCCGACTTGAGCTGCCGTCTGCTGGTGATTCTCGGCAACGTCGAGGCGATGCGCGACGGCTGCCGTTATCGCGACGACGATCTGAACCGCCTCTTCAGCGGCCGCCATCTGCAGTTGGCGGCGAGTCACGAGGCGCCGCGCGCGGCTGCGCTGGAGCAGGCGGCCGTGCAGTTTTTCGCTGCGGCTTCAGAAGAGCCCGGCGCGCGCTGGCATATCGACATGCACACGGCGATCCGCGCGTCCGCGTTCGAGCGCTTCGCGCTGCTGCCGCATACCGGCAGACCGTTTTCCCGTGCGATGTTCGAGTGGCTCGGGCAAGCGCAGATCAGTGCGGTGCTGCTGCACACCACGAAGGGCAACACCTATTCGCATTTCACCGCGCAGACGTGCGGCGCCGACGCATGCACGCTGGAACTCGGCAAGGTGCGCCCGTTCGGGCAGAACGATCTCACGCGCTTTGCGGGGGCGGACTCGGCGCTGCGTCAACTGATCGCCGGAACGAATGGGCGCGAAGACGGCCCCTTGCCGCGCGCTTTCACAGTGATCGACCAGATCACGAAGCAAAGCGATGCGTTCGAACTGCTGGTCGCGCCCGACGTCGCGAACTTCACGCCGTTCGCGAAAAACACCTTGCTTGCGCGCGATGGCGACTATCGCTACGTCGTCCGGCACGACGAGGAGCGCCTCGTGTTTCCGAACGCCACGGTCAAGCCCGGCTTGCGCGCCGGCCTGATGGTGATCGAGACGACGCAAGACACGCTGGCCGCGCTGGTTTGACGGCGCTGGTTTGACCGCGCCGAGGTAGAAGGATCCCGGCGCCTGCGCCGGCGGTGTTTGCGCCAGCGCGACATCAAGTTGCAGCTTTGCACGCCGCGCGTGCCGTGCGCCGCGACGCGCGAGCCGTCCCGAGCTGCCCGCAGACGCGGCACCCGAGCCTGTACAATCCCCGCCTCGCGGCTGCTGCGCTGCACCACAGCGGCCGCACGAGTTTGAATCGCATTTTTGGCGCGGCAATCATGCCAGTCCGGATTCGGCTCCGTCTTATTCAATACCGTAGAGGAAACACCCGTAATGAAGATGAATTGGCGAAACACGGCTGCGCTCGCGCTCTTCGCGACGGCAACGGTCGCGGCAGGCTCGGCCATGGCGGCGGACATCAAGGAAGTGCGGTTCGGCGTGGAGGCGTCCTATGCGCCGTTCGAATCGAAGTCGCCGTCGGGCGAACTGCAGGGTTTCGACATCGACGTCGGCAACGCCGTGTGCGCGAAGCTGAAGGCGAAGTGCGTGTGGGTCGAGAATTCGTTCGACGGCCTGATTCCCGCCTTGCAGGCGCGCAAGTTCAACGCGATCAACTCGGATATGACGATCACTGACCAGCGTCGTCAGGCGATCGATTTCACGGATCCGATCTACACGATCCCGAATCAGATGATCGCGAAGAAGGGCAGCGGCCTGCAGCCGACGCCGGCGTCGCTGAAGGGCAAGCATGTCGGCGTGCTGCAGGGCACGATTCAGGAGACGTACGCGAAGGCGCGCTGGGCGCCCGCGGGCGTCGACGTCGTGCCGTATCAGACGCAGGACCAGATCTACGCGGACCTCGCGTCGGGTCGTCTCGATGCGTCGTTCCAGGACGCCGAAGCGGCGTCGAAAGGCTTTCTGAAGAAGCCGCAAGGCGCCGGATTCGAGTTCGCGGGTCCGGCCGTCAGCGACGAAAAGCTGCTGGGCGCGGGCGTCGGCTTCGGCATCCGCCGTGGCGACAAGGCGCTGAAGGATGCGCTGAACCAGGCGCTGAAGGAACTGAAGGCCGACGGCACGATCGACCGCTTCGCGGCCAAGTACTTCGACGTCAAGGTGGTGCTCAAGTAAAGCCCCACGCATCGACGCATGAAAACACCGAACGGCCACTGGATGCGGCCGTTTTGCATGGTGCGCGTGTCGGCTTCCATCGCGATCATGTCATTTGCCCCGCGCCAAATATTTCCAGATATTGTTTTGTGGACATGTGCGCGCAAGACAGGCTGCGCTAAAATCGCCGGGCGCGCTGCGTCACGCTGCGCGCCGTCGCAAACGATAAACACAGGGCACGCGTAGCGTGCTGCAATAACCACAAGACAGCAGTAAGCGCCGGGGGCGCCTCGCGGGGGACCAGAATGAGCACCATTGCAGTCGAGAATCCGGGCCGTACGGGCGCCGCGGACGATGCGCAGTTGAACGCCAGCTTCGCGCGGCAGCCCATCCTGAATCGGGACGGCATGCTGTGCGGCTACGAGCTCAAGATTCGCGCGCCGGAATTGCCGCCCGAGGCGCCCGACGACCTCGACGCCGATCTCGACGCCGACCCCACCGACGAACTCGACGCGCGAGCCGGTCGCGCGCCTACACCAGCGGAGCGCGCGGCGCGCGCTGTCATCCGCGGGCTGGTCGAGGGCAACGTGCGCAGCGCATTGACCGGGCACCCGGCCTATATCGACACGAACCGCGATCTGTTGTTCGACAGTGCGATCGAGCGGCTGCCCGCCGAGCGCTTTCTGTTCGAGCTGCCGCATGACATCCACATCGACGAAGAACTGATCGCGCGGATCGTGCAACTGCATGGCCGGCGCTATCGTTTCGTGCTGGACGACGTCACGCAGCCCAACGAGACCTTCGCGAAGCTCCTGCCTTACGCGGAAGCCATCAAGATCGACATCACGCGCGCGCCTGCCGCGCTTCTGCCCAAGTTGACGAGCGTGCTGAAGTCGGCGGGCAAGCTGCTGATCGCCTCAGGGCTCGATGCGCAAGCCGACTTTGAAACGGCGCACGGTTTGGGCTTCGACCGTTTCCAGGGCTATTTCTTCGCGCGTCCGCAAACCTCGCTGACGCGCCGTGTCAGCGCGCCGCGCCATGCGCTGCTGAACCTGTTGCAACTGCTCGCGGGCGACCCCACGGTCGCGCAGCTGGAAGCGGAGCTCAAGCTCAATCCGGTGCTGGTCATGCATCTGATGAAGCTTGCCAATTCGAGCGGCTTCGCGGTCGGCCACAAAGTGACGACGCTGCGCGAGGCGATCAATGCAACCGGCACCGACCGCATCGCGCGATGGACGCAGCTGCTGTTGTATGCCGACGGCCGCAAGGTCGCGCTCGAAGACGATCCGCTGCTGCAACTCGCCGCCACGCGCGCGCGTTTCATGGAACTGGCGATCGAACGCCTGCCCGACGCCGGCCGCGACGAAGCGGACGCGGCGTTCCTGACCGGCGTGTTTTCATTCGTCGACGCGGTGTTCGGCGGCTCGCTCGAAAGCACGCTGAACGTGCTGACGCTGTCGCGCCCGATTCAGGCGGCGATTCTGCAACGCGAAGGCGTGCTCGGCCAGTTGCTCGCCGCCGTCGAAGCGCTAGAAAACGGCGCGTGGGACACGCTCGCCGCATTGTGCGCGACGCTTGCGCCGTTGACGGTGGAGGAGGTTGCGCAAATGGGGCTCGCGGCCGGCGCGTGGGCGGGGGTCGCGGACCGCAGCGCGGACGGTCTGGAAAGGATCGAGGACTGAGGCCGCTGTCCGCATCGACGTGCGCTTTTCGAAGGGGAGCCGCGTCAGGCGGAAATCAGACGGAAAAAAGCCGGCATGCACTCCATGCCGGCTTCAAAAACCACCTGCTGAACAATCTGGCGTCGGGCAAACACAGAATCGGGAGACTTGCTGTCGCGATCAACGATCACGCCACGTCTTTACATCGTCTCCATTTCCCGCATCTGCCCCAGGCCGAAAAAACGGCCTAACTCCCTGGCCAGTTCGTTCAGCACGCTCATCTCCTTCTGTGAGATGCGGCGTGGCTCCTGCGTATGAGACCAGTCGCCGTAGAGCAGAGCGACGGTCTGCTCTGTTTCGTCCACCACCGGCAACAGCACGAAGGCGCGGGCGTCGTCGAATGAACGGCGGAACCACTCGGGCAGCCGCGCGACCATTTTCGGATCGCGCGCATTTTCGATGAAAATGCCCACTGAATTCGCGATGGCCAGATGGAACACGTCGGGCTCGAAGGCCGAGCCGAAGGTGAGCTTGGGCAGCGCCGCGTCGATTTTCGGGCCGAGGCCGAGACGCGCCCGGAAAGTACCGTTGCTGTGCTTGACGAACACCACCGTACGCGCGAAGCCGAGTGCAGCGAGCACCGTTTCCGAGGCCATGCCGAGCGCCGGCGCGAGCGAGCTGTTATCGGGCAGGTTGCGCAGGTCTTCGACGCCTGCCGCGATGCGCGCCTCCGGGTTGAGCGCCTCGCGCGCAATCGCGTCCGCGTTCGCACGCAGCTCGACGATTTCGCGCATCACGCCGTCGCCGCCTTCTTCGCGGGCGAGCGCGACGCTCATCTCGAGGAGCACTTCCGGATCGGTGTTGAGCGCGCGGCTATATTCCTGCGCCAGTTCTGCAATGCGCTCCTCGCGCTCGAAGTCGGGCACGTTCTGCTGCGTGAGGACGTCCGCGACCGCCGTCGAGTAATTGGTGATGGCGCGCAGCCACTGCACCTGGCGCGGCTGCTCGGTGTCCTGCGGATCGAACTCGCCCATGCCCGAGCGGATCATGTCGGGCAGGCGCCAGCGCACGGCGGCTTCCTCGCCGATTTCGTCGAAGGTCACGCCGAGCACGAGCACGCACGCATCGTTTTCGAGCGTACCGCTTTCGATGTGACGGCGGATCTGATCCCATTCCGCGTCGAGGTAGAACACCACCAGCAGTTTGCCGATCTGCCGCATCAGCGTGCAGACCACCGCTTCCTCCCCGGCGCGCAGATCGCCGCGCTCGGTCAGCTTGCGCGCGACGCAGCCCGAGAGCAGCGTGCGGTTCAGTTCGAGCTTCGCGTCGATACGGCGCGGCGCGCTGTGATGAAAGTGATCGACGATCTTCAGGCCGACGACGAGATGTCCGACGGCGTCCATGCCGAGCACCATCAGCGCACGCGACACCGTCGTGATATTGCCGCCGAATGCCATATACATCGCCGAGTTCGCGAGTCGCAGCACTTTTTGCGTCAATGCGAAGTCCGACAGCACCACCTGCACGAGGCCGGTGAAGTCGAGGTCGTCGTTGTTCATTGCCGCCATGGTGGTGCGCAACGACTGCGACAGCATGGGGAAATCGCCGCGCTCGCTCATTCGCGTCCAGAGCCGGTCGAGCACCGCCGCCTTTACCATGTGAGTCCCGCAAAAGCCATACGTGTTCCAATGAATGCCATGCCGGCGCGAAGCCGGCTGATGCCGCTCTTTGAGCGCCTGATCTGCACGCTAGGCAGTGTGCAGATAAAGCGAGCGCGCTTCGAAACGTTGCGCCAGTTCGTCGGATGGCAACGCCTGACAGACGAGCCATCCCTGTATGTGGTCACATCCCATCTCGGTGAGCAGGCTGCGCTGCGCTTCGGTTTCGACGCCCTCGGCGACCAGTTCGAGGTCGAGCGTCTGGGCGAGGCCGACCACCGCGCTGACGATCGCCTGGTCGTTTCGGGAGGTTAGCAGATTCTCGACAAAACTCCTGTCGATCTTCAGTTTTGCAAGGGGAAACCGTTGCAGGTAAGCCAGGCTCGAATAGCCGGTGCCGAAATCGTCGACGGCAAAGCGGATGCCCATGGCCGTCAGGTCCTCCAGCAGCACCTTGGCATGCGCCGGGTCGTGCATCAGCAGGCTCTCGGTGATTTCGAACACGAGACGCCGCGGATCGATGCCGGTCAGGTTGATCGCCTCGCGCACGGCGTCCTTGAAGCGCGGATCGCGGAACTGCTGCGGCGACACGTTGACCGCGACATATTGCAGCGAGATGCCCTTTGCATCCCACTGGATCAGCTGCATGCAGGCAACCTTGAGCACCCAGTTGCCGAGAAAGTTGATGAGCCCGACCGATTCCGCGAGCGGAATGAACATGGACGGCGGCACGAGGCCGTGCACCGGATGCATCCAGCGGATCAAGGCCTCCACGCCGACCACGCCGTGCGTGCGGCTGCTCGTGATCGGCTGGAAGTGCAGCGAGAATTCGCCGTTGCGCACGCCGTCGTAGAGGTCCGCCTCCAGTTTCAGACGTTCGGCGTCGGCGGGATTGTCGTCCGGCACGTAGAAGGCGAGCGTGTTGCCGCCCGCCGCCTTCGCCTGCAGCAACGCGTGGTCGGCCCAGCGCAGCAGGTGCGTGTCGTGCGCGGCGGTGTCGTTCGCGTGACGCACGTCCGGATAAAGCGCAATGCCGATGCTCGCCGACAGATGCACCTGCTGGCCGTTAAATACATACGGCTGCTGGATCGCGGTCAAGAGGCGCCGCGCCAGCGCTTCCGCCGCCGCGGCGGCGTCGGTGCGGTTGGCGGCGGGCTTGACGAGAATCGCGAACTCGTCGCTGGCGATGCGGGCCACCGTCTCGTTCGGGCTCGTCATGTTCAGAATGCGCCGCGCCGTGTCGCGCAGCATTTCGTCGCCGGCGTCGTAGCCGAGCGCGCGGTTCACCCGCTGATAATCGTCGATGTCGAGCAGCAGCAGCGCGGCGGGCGTGCCATGCGCGTCGGCCCGCTGTTGCGCTTCGAGCAGCGCGGGAATCAGCGCGGACTGGTTGGCGAGATTGGTCAGCCGATCGAGATGCAGCGCCTGGATGAGGCGCTCCTCGCTCGCGCGCCAGGCCGACACGTCGAAGCCGGCGATCGCAAAGCCTTCCATGCCGTGATGGCTGCTGCGCACCACGCGCAACTCGACGGTGATCGGATAGGTCAGCGACTTGATGAGCCCGAGCGTCGCCTTCTCGACATTGCCGGTGGTGGAGGCGCGCGCGAGCAGCGCGTCAAGGCGCGCCGTGTCGGTCTGAGCCACCAGTTCGTGCAGCGTGATGGTCTCCAGATACTCGCGGTGATAGCCGATAAAGCGCAGGCTCGCGTCGGACACGTAGATGAAGCGCAGCTCGTTGTCCACGTGCGCGAGCAGATCCACGGCGCCGACCACCTGTTCGAGTTGCGGCAGGGCGGGCGGCTCGGCTTGCGGTGTGTCCTCGACGCGCCGGCCACGGCCCAGAAGCCGGTCGACGACCGTGCGCAAGGAGCCCCGGCGGGGCGCGGTGATCCTGTTCGCTTCCATGTTTGTCGCTGGCAACCTGTGTTCGTCTGCGGGCGGGGCGGCTGGCCGTTCGCCTCGTCGGGGCGGCAAAACGGTATCAGGCCACCCCATCAGGACAAGATAACGACCCGCCGCCCGAAATCTTTAGTGGCTGCGCGAGAAAAACATCCCGTAAGGGAAATCGGCGCGCGACGGCCGCCGGAAATGGCCGATTCAGGGTTGATCCGGCGCGGATTCGGTTAAAGTGCGGTTGCCCCACGTCCGTTAATACGGCAAACCCCTGTGCGTTGGCGGCGCGCCGCTGCCGCTCAGGCCTTCGAAAGCTGCACCGATGATCCATGTCTGAACTTCATTTGGTCCGGGCCTCCGCCCGGCGCATCGAGGTGCGCGACGCGACCGGCGACGATCCCGACGCGGCTACGGCCGCGCAGTTTGTCTATCTCGGCCGGCAACCGATCCTCGATCGCGCGGGCGCCCTCAATGCGTACGAACTGCTGTTCCGGGCCGGCGCCCAGAACTATGCGCAGGTCACCAACGACGCGCAGGCGACCGCGCAGGTGGTGGCGCGCGCGCTCGGCGGCATCGGCGTGCCCGCTGTGCTCGGACGGCATTGCGGCTTCGTGAATATCGACCGCGAGCTGCTGTTCGACGACATCGTCCATGTGATGCCGCCGGAGCGGTTTGTGCTCGAAATCCTCGAAACCGTCAAGTTCGACGCACAACTCGCGCGCCGGCTCGGCGAGCTGCGGCGCGGCGGTTTCCAGGTCGCGCTCGACGACGTGACGCAGCTCTCCGACGAACTGCTCGCGATGCTGCCCCATGCGGACATCGTCAAGATCGACTTCCTGCAGACGGCGCGCGCGCATCTGCCCGAGCTCGCGGCGGCCATGCGCGGCCGCGGCAAGACGCTGATCGCCGAAAAAGTGGAGACGCGCGAAGACTTCGCGCTCGCCCGCGATCTCGGCTTCGACCTGTTCCAGGGCTACTTCTTCGCGCGGCCGCAAGTGCTGGCCGCGCCGCGCAACCGCTCGCCGCGTCCGGGCCTGTTGCGCCTGCTCGCGCTGCTGTCGCGCGACGCGGGCATCGTCGAGCTGGAAGCCGAGCTGAAGCTGAATCCGAGCGTCGTCGTGCAGTTGCTGCGCCTCGTCAATTCGAGCGCCTTCGGTCTCGGACGCAATATCGCGTCGCTGCGCGAGGCGATCATTGCGACCGGCACGCGGCAGATCGCGCGCTGGGCGCAGCTGCTGCTTTACGCGGACAGCGGCGAGCTGCCGTGGCGAGCCGATCCGCTCGTCCAGCTGGCGGGCACCCGCTTGCGCTTCATGGAGCTGGCCGCGGGCTGGCTGCGTCCCACCGACGACGAATTTGCCGACGCCGCGTTCATGACGGGCATCTTTTCGCTCGTGCATGTGCTGCTCGGCAGCACGCCGAAAGCGGTGCTCGAAAAGCTCGGCCTCGCGCCGCAGATTCGCGAGGCGATCGTGGAGAAAAGCGGGCCGCTCGGCACGCTCCTGCGTATCGCCCAGGCGGCCGGCGAGGGCGGCGACGCGGCGTCGATCGCGCGCAGCGCCGATGCGCCGCCGGAATTCGCCGCGCTCACGCCCGAGATACTGGCCGAGCTGAATCTCTCCGCGGCGGCGTGGTTCGGCGCGCATATCGAGGAAGCGGCGGCCTGATCGCCGTCTGCCGATTCGCGACGACGTCAGCCTCGGCATGCATGCCGTTTGCCGCTTCTCGCACGGATTTTTCGCGTACGTGGTCCAATAGAGCGCACGGCTGGCCGTTCATGCTTCGGTGCGGCGCGTTAGACGCTTGCATGCTGCTCGACCATCGGTCAATGCCGCTGAACGGCACAGCCGTGAATTCCTGCCGGAATCCGGTATGCATCGACGCACAAAGGATCGCAGATGAAGAGAAAGCTCATGCCGGCGGTGCTGGCCGCCGCCGTGTCGGTGGCGTGCGCCGCTTATTCGTTGGCCGCGCACGCGACGCTCAAGCCGGGCGACACGGCGCCGCCATTCACCGCAGAGGCGTCGCTCGGCGGTAAGACGTACACCTACTCGCTTGCCGACGAGCTGAAAAAGGGCCCCGTGGTGCTGTACTTCTACCCGGCCGCTTTCACCAAGGGCTGCACGATCGAGGCGCATGAATTCGCCGAGGCCGTCGACGAATACAAGAAATATGGCGCGACGGTGATCGGCGTGTCGCACGACAACATCGACACGTTGACGAAGTTCTCGGTGAGCGAGTGCCGCAGCAAATTCCCGGTGGCCGCGGACGCGCAGTCGAAAGTGATCGGCGCGTACGACGCCGGCATGCCGATGCATAGCTCGATGGCCAACCGCGTGTCGTATGTGATCGCGCCGGACGGCAAGATCATCTACGAGTACACGAGCCTTTGGCCGGAGAAGCATGTGGAGAACACGCTGAAAGCCGTGAAGGATTGGGCCGCGACGCACAAGCCGTAACGCTTCCGCTCGAGGGTTCGCGATGCCGATTCTGGTTGGATTATTCGCGCTGATCGCGCTCGGGTACGGCGCGGTGCGCGCGTTCGACGCGTTGCAGGGGGCTTTCGGCACGGCGGTGGCCGTCGGCGTCGCGGTGCTCGCCGCGTTGCTGTTGATCGCCGCCGTGGCTTACTGGCTGCGTCGCCGCAAGGAGGTTGCGCCGAATGTTCGAGACGGCGACTGGACGCACCGGCTGGACGGCACGTGGGGCTCGGTGCGGCTCGCCGCGGGCCAGCGCTTTTGCGAAGTCCGGCTTGGCGCGGAAGAGGGCGCCTATATCTTTGCCGACTTGCTAGCCGCCGAGGTGGCGCGTCAGGAAACGCAATGGCAGCTCGCGCTGAAGGTCAAGGACGCCGCGCGCGGCGTGTGGCTGCTGCCGATGCAGAGCGAGCGGCAGGCAAGGCAATGGCATCGCATTTTTCTGCTGGCGATGGAGCAGAAGCTCTAACGCCGATTGCGCGGGCGGCATGAAGTCGAGCGGACGAGCTTTGCTTGTCGGCTTGCTTAAAGCTCGCCGCGCCCTGGCGCTTGCATTACCTTACGGCAGCTCGCGCGGCATCGCGTGCCGTCGCGTCCCATGGCGTCCCTTGGCATCAGGCCGACGGCGCGATACCGCGTTTGCGCGCCTTGCGCGACTCCCAGCGCACGCGGATCCGGTCCATGTACAGATAGACGACCGGCGTGGTGTAAAGCGTCAGCATCTGGCTCATGATCAACCCGCCGACAATCGCAATGCCGAGCGGCGCGCGCAACTCCGCACCTTCGCCGCGTCCGAACGCGAGCGGCAGCGCACCGAGCATCGCGGCGAAGGTGGTCATCATGATCGGACGGAAGCGCAGGAGGCACGCCTCGTGAATCGCGTCGCGCGACGAGCGGCCGTGGCGCGACGCCTCGATCGCGAAATCCACCATCATGATCGCGTTCTTCTTCACGATGCCAATGAGCAGAATCACGCCGATCAACGCGATGATGCTGAACTCGGTCTGAAACAGGAGCAGCGCGAGCAGCGCGCCCACGCCGGCCGACGGCAGCGTCGACAGAATGGTGAGCGGGTGGATATAGCTCTCATACAGAATGCCGAGCACGATATAGACGGCGGCAAGCGCGGCCAGAATCAGGATCGGCTGATCCGACATCGACTGCTGGAACGCCTGCGCGGTGCCCTGGAAGCTGCCGTGGATGGTGGCCGGCATGCCGATCTCGGCCATGGTCTGGTAGATCGCCTGGGTTGCGGTGGACAGCGAGACGCCCGGCGGCAGATTGAACGAGATCGTCGAAGCGACGAACTGGCTCTGATGATTTACCGAAAGCGGCGTATTGCCGCGGCCGAAGCTCGCAATGGCGGAGAGCGGCACCATCGTTTCCTTCGACGTCGACACGGCCGCGCCCGACGACGCGCTCGACTTGCCGCTCGACGCAATCGAATTGATCGCCTGGTTGCGCGCCGAATCGGCGGCAATCGCGGCGGCGCTCGACGCTGTCGTACCGCCCGTGCCGCCCGACGACGCGCTGGTGGATGATTTCGTCGCCGACGTTGTTGCCGTGGTTGCGGTGACCGTGCCCGCGGGTGCATTGGTGGTCTGCGCGCCGCTAGCGCTGCCGCCCGACGTGCTGATGTACACCTGCTTGAGCATGTCCGGGCTTTGCCAGTACTTCGGCGCCACTTCCATCACGACGTGATACTGGTTGAGCGGGTTGTAGATCGTCGATACCTGACGCTGGCCGAACGCGTCGTAGAGCGTGTTGTCGATCTGCGCGGGCTTGATGCCGAGCCGCGCCGCGCTCGCGCGGTCGATCGTGACCATGGCTTCGAGGCCGCCTTGCTGCTGGTCGGAATTCACGTCCGCGAGTTCCTTGCGCGCCTGCAGCGCCTCCGTGAGTTTCGGCCCCCACAGGTACAGGTCGGGTGTCGAATCGGCGAGCAGCGTGAACTGATATTGCGCGTTCGACTGCCGCCCGCCCACGCGTATGTCCTGCACCGCCTGCAGGAACGTGCGCGCTCCCGCGACGTCGGCAAGCGGCGCGCGCAATTGCTGGATCACCTGATCGGCGGAAATCTTGCGCTCGCTCTTCGGTTTCAGCGAGACGAACATGAAGCCCGAATTGGTCTGCCGGCCGCCTGTGAAGCCGACCACGCTGTCCACGGCCGGGTTCTTGCCGACGATTTCCATCATCTGCGAGAACTTGCCTTTCATGGCCTGAAACGACGTGCTCTGGTCCGCCTGAATGCCGCCGATGAGCCGCCCCGTATCCTGTTGCGGGAAAAATCCCTTCGGCACGACGATGTAGAGCCAGATATTCAGGCCGATGGTGGCGAGCAGCACGAACAGAATGAGCCGCGGATGCAGCAGCGCCCAGCCGAGCGTGCGTTCGTAGCCGCGCTGCATGCGGGCAAAGCCGCGCTCCAGCCAGCGGCCGAGACGGCCTTCCTCGCGCTGTTCGTGCGGCTCGCGCAAAAGGCGCGAGCACATCATCGGCGTGAGCGTGAGGGAGACGATGAGCGACACGCCGATGGCAAGCGACAGCGTCAGCGCGAACTCGCGGAACAGCCGCCCGACGATGCCGCCCATCAGCAGGATCGGCAGGAACACGGCGACGAGCGAGATGCTGATCGACATGACCGTGAAGCCGACTTCGCGCGCGCCGAGGAACGCGGCCTTCATGCGCGGCACGCCGTTCTCGATATGGCGCGAGATGTTTTCGAGCACGACGATGGCGTCGTCCACCACGAAGCCGGTCGCGATGGTCAGGGCCATGAGCGAGAGGTTGTCGATCGAGAAGCCGAGCAGATACATCGCACCGAACGTGCCGATGATCGAAATCGGCACCGCGACGCTCGGAATGAGCGTGGCGCGCCAGTTGCGCAGGAACAGGAACACCACCATCACGACGAGCGCCACCGCGATCATCAGCGTGTGCTCGGTGTCTTTCAGCGACGCGCGGATGGTGGTCGAGCGGTCGGCGGTCGGCGTGATGTCCACGTCCGCGGGCAGCGACGCGTGCAGTTGCGGCAGCATCGCCGTGACGCGGTCGATGGTTTCGATGATGTTCGCGCCGGGCTGCCGGTACAGAATCACGAGCACCGAGCGCTTGCCGTTGAAGAGACCGAGGTTGCGCAGGTCCTCCACCGAATCCACGACTTCCGCCACGTCCGACAGTTTGACCGCCGAGCCGTTGCGATACGCGATCACGAGGTCGCGGTACTGCGCCGCCTTGCTCGCCTGGTCGTTCGTATAGATCTGCACCCGGTTCTGGCCGAACTCAATGGAACCCTTCGGACTGTTGGCGTTGGCCGCGGCGAGCGCCGCGCGCACGTCTTCGAGGCCGATGCCGTAGTGAAACAGCGCCTGCGGTTCCAGTTCGACGCGCACGGCCGGGTTGGCCGAGCCGCTCACGTCCACTTCGCCGACCCCCTCCACCTGCGAGAGCGACTGCTGCAGCACGGTGGCCGCGGAGTCGTACAACTGCCCGGCGGTGAGCGTTTTCGACGTGAGCGCGAGAATCATGATCGGCGCGTCGGCCGGATTGACCTTGTGATAGGTCGGATTGCTGCGCAGGCTGGCCGGCAGATCGGCGCGCGCGGCGTTGATGGCCGCCTGGACGTCGCGCGCGGCGCCGTCGATGTTGCGGTTCAGGCCGAACTGCATTGTGATGCGCGTGGAGCCGACCGAGCTCATCGACGTCATTTCGGTGACGTCGGCGATCGAACCGAGGTGCCGTTCGAGCGGACTCGCCACGCTGGTCGCCACCGTGTCCGGGCTTGCGCCCGGCAACGACGCCTGGACCGAAATGGTCGGGAAGTCCACTTGCGGCAGCGGCGCGACCGGCAGCTTCATGAACGCGAAAATGCCGGACAGCGCGATGCCGATGGCGAGCAGCGTGGTGGCGACGGGGCGCGAGATAAACGGACGCGACAGGTTCATCGCATCAGTTCCCTGCGTCCGTCGCGCCGGCCGCCGGGCCGCCGCGGTTAAAGCGTTCGCGTGCACGGCGTGCCAGCGAGTCGAACGCGAGGTAGATCACCGGCGTGGTGAAGAGCGTCAGCAACTGGCTCACGATCAGACCGCCCGCAATCGCGATGCCGAGCGGCCGGCGCAATTCGGAGCCCGCGCCCGTGCCGAGCATGAGCGGCAGTGCGCCGAGCAGCGCCGCGAGCGTGGTCATCAGAATGGGCCTGAAGCGCAGCAGGCACGCCTGGTAAATGGCTTCGCGCGGCGCCTTGCCTTCCTCGCGCTCCGCGTAGAGTGCGAAGTCGATCATCATGATCGCGTTCTTCTTCACGATGCCGATCAGCAGCACGATGCCGATAATGCCGATGATGTCGAGATCGTGGCCGGTAATCAGCAGCGCGAGCAAAGCCCCGACACCCGCCGACGGCAGCGTGGACAGAATCGTGATCGGGTGAATGAAGCTCTCGTACAGCACGCCGAGCACGATATACATGGTGACGATGGCCGCGAGAATCAGGAACAGTTCGTTCGAGAGCGACGCCTGGAAGGCGAGCGCCGCGCCCTGATAACGCGTCTGGAACGACGCCGGCAAGCCGATGTCTTTCTCCGCCTGCTCGATGGCCTTCACCGCCGCGCCGAGCGACGAACCAGGCGCGAGATTGAACGACACCGTGGTCGCGGGAAACTGGCTCAGGTGCGTGACGAGGAGCGGCGCCGGCTTTTCGACGAACCGCGCAATGGCCGAAAGCGGCACTTGGCCGCCGGACGACGTGGAAGAGGGCAGATAGATCGAATTCAGCGACTCGGTGTAATGCTGCATGGAAGGCTGCGCTTCCAGAATCACGCGGTACTGGTTCGACTGCGTGAAGATGGTCGAGACGATGCGCTGGCCGAACGCGTCGTACAGCGCGCTGTCCACGGTGGCGGGCGTGATGCCGTAACGCGACGCCGTGGCGCGGTCGATCTCCACGTAGACCGACTGGCCGTTGTCCTGCAGGTCGGTCGCGACGTCGGCGAGTTCGGGCGACTGTTTCAGGCGCTCGACGAGCTTCGGCACCCACGTTGTGAATTCGCCGATGTTCGGATCCGTCAGCATGAACTGATACTGGGTGGGGCTGACCGTCGAATCGATGGTCAGATCCTGCACCGGCTGCATGTACAGCGACGCGCCGGCGATATGCGCGACGTCCTGCTGCAACTGGCGGATCACTTCGCTCGCGGTGTGGCTGCGGTCGTCGCGCGGCTTCAGGTTGATGAGCATGCGGCCGCTGTTCAGCGTGATATTGCTGCCGTCCACGCCGATAAACGACGTGAGGCTCTCCACGTCCGGGTTCTTCAGAATCTGCGCGGCGAGTTCCTGCTGACGCTCGGCCATCGACGCATACGAGACCGACTGCGGCGCCTGCGTGATCGCCTGGATGACGCCCGTGTCCTGCACCGGGAAGAAACCCTTCGGAATGAACACATACAAGAGCGCGGTCAGCGCGAGCGTCAGCAGGGCGACGACGAGCGTGGAGCGCTGCCGGTCGAGCACCCACGTGAGCGCGACGGCGTAACGGGCGATCACCCAGTCGATCGCCCGGTGCGCGCGCGCCTCGAAGCGGTGGCTCTCGTGCGGCGGCGTGTGCCGCAGGAGCTTCGCGCACATCATGGGCACGAGCGTGAGCGACACGACCGCCGAGATCACGATGGTGACGGCCAGCGTGATGGCGAACTCGTGGAACAGCCGGCCCACCACGTCGCCCATGAAGAGGAGCGGAATCAGCACGGCGATCAGCGAGACGGTCAGCGAAATGATCGTGAAGCCGATCTGCTTCGAGCCCTTCAATGCGGCTTCGAGCGGCGCTTCGCCTTCTTCCACGTAGCGCGCGATGTTCTCGATCATCACGATGGCGTCGTCGACGACGAACCCGGTCGCGATGGTCAGCGCCATCAGCGAGAGGTTGTCGAGCGAAAAGCCGCACAGGTACATCACGGCGAGCGTGCCGATCAGCGACAGCGGCACCGAGAGACTCGGAATGATGGTCGCGTAGACGTTGGCGAGAAAGAGGTACATGACCAGCACGACCAGCACGACCGACATCGCGAGCTCGAACTGCACGTCGCGCACCGAGGCGCGGATCGTGGTGGTGCGGTCGGTGACGACCTGCACGTCGAGCGCGGCGGGCAGCGCCTGCTGCAACTGCGGCAGCAGCTTCTTGATGTTGTCCACCACCTGAATGACGTTCGCGCCCGGCTGGCGCTGTACGTTCAGGATGATGGCCGGCGTGCCGTCCACCCACGCGCCGAGCTTGGTGTTCTCCGCGCCTTGCACGATGGTCGCGACGTCGGTGAGCATCACCGGGCGGCCGCCCTTGTAGGCGACTACCGCGCTCTTGTAGGCGTTCGCGTCCGTCAACTGGTCGTTCGCGTTGATCGTGTAGTTGAGCGTTGGGCCGTCGAAGTTGCCCTTCGGCGTATTGACGTTCAGGTTCGAGATGGTGGTGCGCAGGTCGTCGAGATTCAGACCGTACGCGGCGAGCGCGCGCGGGTTCGCCTGAATCCGCACGGCCGGCCGCTGGCCGCCCGACAGGCTGACGAGACCGACGCCCGCGACCTGCGAGATTTTCTGCGCGAGACGCGTGTCGGCCAGATCTTGGACTTGCGTGAGCGGCAGCGTTTTCGACGTGATCGCGAGCGTGATGATCGGCGCGTCGGCGGGATTGACCTTGGCGTAGATCGGCGGCGCGGGCAGGTCGGACGGCAGCAGGTTGCCCGCCGCGTTGATTGCGGCCTGGACTTCCTGCTCGGCGATGTCGAGCGGCAGATCGAGGCTGAACTGCAGCGTGATGATCGACGAACCGGCCGAGCTTTGCGACGACATCTGATTGAGCGACGGCATCTGGCCGAACTGCCGCTCGAGCGGCGCGGTGACCGACGAGGTCATCACGTCGGGGCTCGCGCCCGGGTAGAACGTCTGCACCTGGATGGTCGGGTAGTCGACTTCGGGCAGCGCGGAGAGCGGCAGAAAGCGCAGTGCGACGAGGCCGACGAGCATGATTGCCGCCATCAGCAGCGCGGTGCCGACGGGGCGCAGGATAAAGGCGCGGGAGGGATTCATGCGGTAAGTGCCATGCCTTTATTGCGAAGCTTGCGCCGCGTGCTTGCCGTGGTGGGCGCGCGCGCCCGATGCGCCCGCCGCACCTGATGCGGCATACGCTGCCGCGCCGCTCGCGCCCGAAGCAGCGCCGGCGCCCCGCGTGCCTCGCGTGCCTGAAGCGCCCCGTGGCTTGTCGGCCGGAATGGTGATCTTTGCGCCTTCCTTCAGGCGGTCTGAACCGTCGATCACGACACGCTCGCCGACTTGCAGGCCCGACTTGATGCTGGTGCGTTCGCCGTCGACGGGACCGACCTTCACGGGCCGCACGGTCACCGTATTGTCCGGCTTCACGACGTACACGAACTGGCCCATGGAGCCGTTGAGCACGGCCGAGGTCGGCACGATCACCGCGTCCTTGATGGTATTGACGAGAAGGCGCGTGTTGACGAACTGATTCGGGAACAGCAGGTTCCTGCTGTTCTGGAAGATCGCGCGCAGTTTGACGGTGCCGGTGGTGGTGTCGATCTGGTTGTCGAGCGTCTCCAGCGTGCCGCCCTCGAGCGACGTGGTATTGCTGCGGTCGTAGGCGGTCACGGAAAGCTTCGCGCCGGTTTGCGTCTGTTCGAGAATCTGCTGCAAGTTGTCTTCCGACGTGGTGAAAATCACGCTGATCGGCTGCAACTGCGTAATCACGACGATGCCGTTGGTGAGGCTCGGCGTCACGTAGTTGCCGGGATCGACCTGGCGCAGGCCGACGCGCCCGGACACCGGCGCGGTGATGCGCGCGTACACGAGGTCGAGCTTGTAAGTGTCGACGTTGGCCTTGTCGGCCTTCACGGTGCCTTCATACTGACGCACGAGCGACGCCTGCGTATCGACCTGCTGGCTCGCAATCGAATCTTGCGACAGCAGCGTCTGATAGCGCTTCAGGTCGAGGCGCGCGGTTTGCAGCAGCGCTTCGTCGCGCGCGAGCGTGCCTTGCGCATTGTCGAGCGAGATCTGGTAGGGACGCGGGTCGATCTGGGCGAGCACGTCGCCCTTCCTGACCATCTGGCCTTCCTTGAAATACACGTCCTGCAACGTGCCGCTCAACTGCGGCAGGACCGTCACGTTGGCGAGCGGCGTGACGGTGCCGAGCGCGGTCAGCACGACCGGCATCTCGCCTTGCGCGGCGGTGGCCACATGCACTGGCTGCGGCATGTTGGCCATGGCGCCAGGGCCCCCGCGGCCCGGCCGGCCGCTGTGTGCGCCGCTTGCGCCGGGTGCGCCGGGTGCGCTGCCGCCGGGCGACCCCCACGGATGCCAGCGCCACAGGACGAAGCCGAGGATCAGCAGCGCGAGGACGACGAGCGCGACGTTGCGGCCGCGGTGGCTTCTGAGAGCTCCGGGCGGCGCATCGTGCGGCTGCGGCTGATGCGGGCCGGAGGGGCGCGACGGACGGTCTGGCGCGTCCTCGAGCGACCTGGGAGAAGCCGGATCGGCGTGGCGTGAAGTTTCCGAATGCTGTTGTTGTTCGTCCATCGGTTCGATCAGTGACTGGCTTGGAAGTGAGGCGTATCGCGATTGTGCCGCATCGACGCAAGGCGCTTGCCCGTGCGGACGGCACGACAGGCGGTTTCGACAGCGGGCGGGCGGCGCGTGTTCAGCGCGATGCTACCCGAGACGCGGACAAGGATGCCCGCGCGGCGCCGCTCGAGGCCCGCCACGCGGGCTCGGGCAGGGCCTCCCGGACGGCCTCGCGCCAGACCGCGCGGGCGCCTCCGCCACAGGAATGCATGATCCTACGTCCCGTGGTCTGTAACAGTCCACCCGCGTATTTTTCCTTTGATTACGCCGGTTACAGGATGCAGGACGTTTCGTTTGCGCAGGGCGGGGCAGGGAAGCCGGGCGGGTGCCGCGCCCGTCAGTTGTCCAGGCGGCGCGCCGGTGTGCCGCCGATTTCCAGCACGATGCGCGCGACGCAGTCGAGCAGGTCGGGCCCGGCGCGGCTGATGAGCCAGTCGCGCGGGCACTGGTCGGCCGAGCCGCCGCAATTGACGGCGTAGCGTTCGCCGGAAGGGCCGGTGAAGCCGAGCGCGATTGCGTTCAGGCCGTCGTACCACTCGCCGGTGGCGATGGCGAAACCGCGCTCGATGGTTTCCTGCAGCGCCGCTTCCAGGCGGCCGCCGACGTGGCCCCAGTCGTCGCCCTCGGCGGCCTGGAGGCCGGTCAGCAGCCTGGCGCGCTCCGCTTCGTCGAGCGCGGCGAGATAGGCGCGGCCAATCGCGGTGCGGCAGAGGCTCATGCGCGCGCCGACTTCGAGACGCGACACCAGCACGGCCGAGCGCGGCCGGATCACGTCGATCACCACCATGTCGAGGCGGTCGCGCACCGCGAGATGCACGGAGAGCCGCGTACGCTCGGCGAGTTCGATCAGGAATGGCCGGGCGCGCGCGCGGATGTCGAAGTTGCGCAAGAAGCCGTTGCTGAGCTCCAGCACCGACGACGTCAGCACGAAGCGTTCGCTGTCGGGCAGCCGGAACAGAAAGCCGGTGCCGACGAGCGTCGCGGTGATGCGCGATACCGTGGGTTTCGGAATGCCCGTGATTTCGGTGAGTTCGCGGTTGCTGAGCGGCGCGTCTGCCGCGGCAATGGAGCGGAGCACCGTCAGGCCACGTGCCAGCGCGGTGACCTCGTCGCCGGAGCCGTCTTTTTCTTTGACGGGGTCGGCGGCAGTGCGGATTCGCGTTCGTGGGTTCATGGATTTTTGGAACGATATTTCAGATTACTCCCGTCGGCGCGCGGGCCCTGGCATCTTTTTATGCATGCGCGGCGGCCTTGGAGCTGCGGCGCAGCGCCGGATTTCCTCCTATTATTCATTGTATCGGAATAATTTTCCGCAGCGGCCCGAAGCTGTTCAGATTTTGCTTGACTTAGTCAGGATAACCATAAAAAATGGAACCTCATTTCGAAACAAGGTATCAGGGTTCGCACGTTTGTGCCGGCGACCCGGCCTTTGTGCGACGGGGCGGGAGTTCGGTGAGTGTTGTCCCGGTCCGCGGCGGCAGTCGGTGCCTTGCACCGCATAGTACGTGTAGTCTACGTGTAGTCGCCCGCCTGTTTTCGAAATACCCTCTCTCAGGTTCTAGCACGGCCCTCGGAATGGCTAGAACTTTTCAAGGCGTCACGGAAACGTGACGCCTTTTTTTTGGGCTGTTATTGGTGCACAACATAGTCTGCAGCAATCCAAAAACTGCCATTCGGATGCAACATAGTCTGCTGCATCGGGAAAATTGGGTGTGCGGCGCACAATTGTCGGGATATCGCACCTAGTATTGTCAAGTCGTCGCCGGAATAGCAGGCTGCAAGCGTGTGCCCGTCGTCCCGGCGTGCCTGAACACCGCCGCATCGAT
Organism: Paraburkholderia phenoliruptrix; assembly: GCF_047325075.1. Lineage (NCBI taxonomy): Bacteria > Pseudomonadati > Pseudomonadota > Betaproteobacteria > Burkholderiales > Burkholderiaceae > Paraburkholderia > Paraburkholderia phenoliruptrix. The sequence goes on along the minus strand of NZ_CP168531.1, from coordinate 2,831,664 downwards.
GCGTTGCACGGTGGCTTGTGCCCGGACCCGGACGGCAGACGGCCTAAATCTGGCAGGGGAAAACGAAGTTCATCCGTGACTTTGCAGGTCTGGTGGGGCCGAACACTGTCGTCGGAGTTGATGACATGAACCCTTGGCGCATTGGCTGATCGAGCCGAGATCCCTCGGACCTAGCACCACAGTACGGCCTTGACGGCCTGTTTCTCGGCTGCAGCTGCACTCGCACCCGAGCAGTACTACTGGGCATTTTGCATATCTTCAGTTTGTCCGGCGCGTCACTTAGGGCATCGAAGGAGTTGCCTGGTATGTCCGAAACGAAGTCGATCACCGTTTGGCGGGCTCGCCCCGGCCGCATAGCATGTGGTTTTCCCGCGCCGTACCGCAACAAAGGGCGGCACGCCTAGGCGAGGTTGTCTGGGTTGCGCGGTAACACAAGATGTTGTGGCGCACCATGATTTTTTTATCCTATTTAGTGCGCAGGGTTAACCTCAGACGGTTGGTTTGCGGTAGAGTCTGCCAATGGTTGCACACCGATGTAAGAACTACGGGGTGACGCCACCTAGCCAGCCGCCGACATTCTGCTTGTGGAGGCGACTATTTCTTGGGTAGTGCGCGCCAGTATGTTGGCAACTCGCTGGCATTGATCTGTTACGTGTAATTAGGAATACTAGGTAATGGCTGAGAAACTAAAACCCGGGCAAATCGCGCCGAGATCTGGCGAGTATGGAATCGTGGGTCCGCGAGGTGGCCAGACCGGGGAAGAGCGGACGGCGGTGAAAGGCAAGCCTATGCCGCCTACGCCAAAGTCGGGGCAGAGCTATACGATGGATCGTCCGGCCCACAACGGCGCGGGCAAACCCAAAAGGTAAGTGCCCGCGACGGAGACGAGTTCCATAAAGGGCTCGCCTCCCTTGACCAAGGCGAAAAATTTCAGGCGCGGGCGTACCTTCACGCCGGCCCGCCATACGACTACGCTCGCGGATTCTGCGACACATTGACTGGAGCACTAATGGCCGACAAGAAAGTGATTTTTGTTGCGTTTGCAATTGAGGACGAGAACCAACGCAACTTCCTCAAGGGGCAGTCCCTGCTTACCAACTCCCCTTTTGAATACATCGACATGTCCGTGAAGGAGGCATATGAAACGGACTGGAAGGAGAAGGTCCGCACCCGGATCAAGCGGTCGGACGGCGTCATCGTCCTGGTGAGTAAGAACTCGGCCGCCTCTACGGGGCAGAAGTGGGAAATCGCGTGCGCCAAAGAGGAGGGCAAGAAGATCCTTGGCATTCGGGCTTATCGGGACGATAACAGCACAATCGCTGGAATTGCCGTGAAAGACTGGACGTGGGACAACATCAAGGCATTCATCAATTCGCTCTAGGAGTTTGGAATGCGCAAGGCGCTCGTCGTCGGAATCGACTATTACGAACACATCGGCAGTCTAAAGGGTTGCGTCAACGACGCATTTGGCGTCAAGACCTTGCTCGAGCGGGATGCAGATGGGTCGCCCAATTTCGGCGTGAAGCTCATGACTGCGTCCAGCGATCGTGATGCGATAAGTCGCCGGCATTTGAAGGACGCTGTCCAAGAGCTGTTCAGGTCCGATGACGAAGTCGCCTTGCTCTACTTCGCTGGCCACGGGCACGTCGAGTCTACGGGCGGCTATATCTGCGGTAGCGATGTGCAAGAGGGAGATGAGGGACTCGCGCTGCCGGACATTATCGCGATGGCGACCGGCTGCCGAGCGCAACACAAGATCATTGTTCTCGATAGCTGTCATAGCGGCTCCATTGGAGATGACACTCTTAATCCGGCCGTTGCAGAAATCGCGGAAGGCATGACCATCCTGACGGCATCAAGCAAGGATCAGTATGCAAGTGAGGAGAACGGCGGGGGCGTGTTCACGAACCTGCTCATTGATGCATTGTCGGGGGCTGCTGCCGACTTGATGGGGCGAATCACCCCTGGAAGCGTATACGCACATATCGATCAGTCGCTTGGAACGTGGAGCCAACGTCCTGTCTTTAAGACCAACGTGAAGAGCTTTGTGTCGCTGCGGCGGGTGGACCCGCCGATCGACCGCACCATTCTTCGCCGGCTGCCTGAATTTTTTCCGGCGGCGGAATCCACGTATCAACTCGACCCAACGTTCGAGCCGGAGCAGCCGAGCCCCGGGCCAAATCCGCAGGCTGACCCGCGAAATACGGCTGCCTTCGCGTTGCTGCAAAAGATGAATAGAGTCGGGCTCCTCGCACCGACGCAGGCTCCCCACATGTACCATGCGGCGATCGAGTCCGATTCTGTTCGCCTCACGGCGCTTGGCGAACACTACCGTCGCTTGGCGTCGAAAGGCCTGATCTGACTATGCCACCATTCGTGCCCGATGAGATTCTCGAGCAGCTTGCCGCTGTCGAGCATGAACGTTGGGCTCACTGGCAACGCTACATGCACGGCAAAGCCGTTCGCAACAGCGACGGGAGTTTGACGATCCCGGCCGAGCTTGTGAGTAGATGGGAGCGGCTGATGGAAACGCCATACACCGAGCTTACCGAGGACGAGCGGCGGAGTGATCGCGAACAGGTGCAGCGCTACTTGCCGTTGCTCGCAACGATACGAAAACCATAGTGATGGCGAGCGGGCACGGGTATTCATGTTCCCGAGCCGGTCATTGGCATGGCGCTGACATGCGGTCTCGGCTGCATGTCGAATCGGGCGTCGTGCGTTGACCGATGCGGGCATGACAAAAGCGGCTTTTAAATGCATAAAAAAGGGCGCATACTAATTCAGATGCACGAAGGATATCGCGTGAGAAAAAGTAAAAGCGGCTCCGAAATATATGCAGACGTTCGCTTGATCTGATTTCTCGATAGATCTCGTCATTCGAAGGCGCGGCGTCGCGCGACGACGGGTACCTTCTATCGCACCAAAAATAGAATTTAATCAATGCGCTATCCTCGACCTCGGTCGGCGTCCGACTGGAGGCGAGGGTGATTATTCAAGCGCTTCCAGCGATCACGGGGATCAAGGTCAAGATGGACTGGAATATCGTATGCAAGCTTCTCACTAAGAGCAAACCACCTAGGCCAGAGCCTTCAGAAGCGGATAAGGGATACCTGAAGCTGCGCGAGGGACGCTATGAGCCGGAACTCGACAAGTGGATCCGAAAAATCATCTTCGCTGAAGAGAAGCTGGCGGTATACATCGATACCGAATACAGCGTCCAGTATCTGATTGATATTGATATCGACGTGGATGAGTTTGGTAAGGTCCAGACAGACGTGACCTACCTGGAACATGAGTCTGCGTTCCTCTGGAAAGACAAGAACGCTTTGCTACACGTGCGATCGCTTCTCGGCGAGGCATATGAGCGCGTGCTGCACACAGGCAAAGCGTCCAGTGCCCAGGTGGCTTTGTCACTCGCACGAAGCATTATGGCCCAGAAGAATCCGGACGTCTCCTATGGTTGGTACTTCAACTCAGCCGCATGGGTTTGTGCGCTCATGAGCTGCGTCGGTGCGGCCTTGTGGTTGGCAAGGAGTACGCCGTTCGTTCGCGTTTGGCTCGGACAAACTCCGTTCGAGCTCGTGATGTGCGCAATTGCTGGCGCCATAGGCGCGCTACTGTCGATTGTGATAAGGGCTGACGACCTAAACCTGAATGCTTTGGCTGGTCGACGTGCTCACGTTTATGAGGCGTTGGGGCGACTGCTTGTCGGCATGTTCAGTGCGTCCTTTCTTGTGCTTGCTCTCAAAGGGAAACTTCTGTTGGCTCCGCTTGCGAGCGGGGCTGAACACTGGCCAGTGCTCCTGCTCGTCTCAGCGCTGGCGGGACTCAGTGAGCGTGTTATCCCGAGCCTAGTCAAGCGTTTTGAAGATGCGATTGAAACGGAAAATGCGCCTCGCCCTGGCGTAGTGGGGGAGCCCGATAAAGTGCCGGCCAACGACGCCTCCATTGGAGCAGCGAAGGCTATCACACCTGTCGCAGAAGTCTCGCAGGCGAAACCAGATGAAAAGACCGCATAGTGCTTTGCTCCAGTGTCATCTAGATTCGAGGGTCGTTGAAGTCGACAACTTCCGGGCGATGGCGCAGTAAAACGGATTTGAGTTGAGAGGTAGGCAGATGAAACGGAAAGCTTTACTTATCGGAAATACCAGTGGCCTTCAGGGCGTCTCGCTTGATTTGCGTCGTTTTGATGGTTTTCTCAAAAGCGAGCGGGGCGGTGCATGGAATCAGTCTGAGATCACTTTGCTCGAGAATCCGAGCAAAAAAACATTGTACGGCGTACTTGAACGGGTCAAGCGAGACAAACCCGATTATCTTGTTGTAATGTTCAGTGGCCATGGTGGCCATGCACGTTCGACCAAGCTTGAGTTGAACCAGGATGGTGAAGAGATCTACGATAGAGAGCTTGAGAATATTGCCGCACGTCAACTCAATATCTACGACTGTTGCCGCGCAGTTCTTCAGCCGGCTGTTGAATCGTTCAAGGCGGAGGCGTATGCGGTCGCGACGTTTGACTCGATCAGTCGGGTTAGAGAGTTGTACGATGCTCGAATCTTGCAGGCGGTCGAACAGCAGGCAATCCTCTATGCGTGCTCCATTGGTGAGTATGCCCGTGACACCGCACAGGGGGCCCTCTACCTCAAGGAACTTCTTAAATCGCCTGACGCGATGCGCGCGGACCAGCGGTTTCTGACGATCGGCATTGCGCACGAAACGGCGCGACGTGTGGTCGAAACGGTTCGGTCCGACCAACATCCCGATTCATGCTTGGTAAAGTGCCTGACGTCACAACAATTGATCTTTGCAATTAGCCCATAGAATCTAGAAAGACATCAAGGGCCTGTGCATGACAGGCTTCGTGAGCTGCCGTAGAGAATTGCGCGCGAACTGAACAGCTTGAGCGCGCTCGCACGACCGCACGGAGCGACGCGGAAAAAAAGGAAAATATGGCGGCGGCGTTTAAGTTGAGGACGTTTCTGGGGGGTGCGCTGGAGCGATACAGGGCCGGGGGGGATGCGTCGAGCGTTTTGCTCGCTGCGTCCCAAAGGGAGCGCGCTGCCGTTGGGGTCGGGCGAGCGTTTCTCGATGCATGTGCTTACGTGCTCCAAAGCGAGAAGGGGTTATTTCCATCGGTGCCGTTGAATGAACGATTTGCGTTCCTGTTATGGCTAACCGAGATTTTGCTTCCCGCTTCTCATCGGTGGCAGATGGGCGTCCTGCAGGCCGCCGCCCGGGCTGCAGCCCAGTCAGGGCATGGCTGGTTTGCATTGCAACTGGCGCGTATGGAACTGCGGCTAGCGCGTGAGCACAGGTCTGCGGTCGAGGATCGCGCGATGCTTTATGTCAGGCTGGCGTTCGCGGCTGACTCCGCAGGGCGCACGATAGCAGCTCTCAGATTGCTCCACTGCGCGCGTCGCGTGCTCGAAAACGGGGGGAGCGATCCGCTTGGGGGCGAGCTGATCTATTCTCTCATTGGCGTTTGCGAGGCATTGAATTGCCGGATCGTCCGCGCGATCACATCGTTTACGCAGGCAGAGAATTGCGCCGGCCTGCGACCGGATGCCGACCCTCTCCAGGTTCATGTTGCATGGATAGAGAGTCTTTGCCGGGCAGCGATGCTTCCAACACGCACGCGCCCGACTCTAACGATTGTTATGTCTGGTGTCGACCATCTTTTGGCCGAGGCGAAAGAGCCTAAATCGAAAGCGATGGACCTAGATATGCTCATCTTTGGGCTTGAGCGGACTAGCTACGCCTATCTCGGAATTTTTTCATGTGCTCTTGCAAATCGCCTGATTGAAATCTCAGACGAAAATCTGGACCTCGAGTCAAGAGCGATAATAAAGCTTAACTACGCAAACACCTGGCTGGCCGCGACGCATGTCCTATCGGACTACAACAAGGTTGCAAGAATTCAGTTTGAGTCTGTCGTCAGCATGCTCTCGGTTGACGGGGCAATGCCGGAGGACCGCGAGCTCTCATATCAGTTGGCTCATGCCTACGCTGGGATCGGCTTCACTTACTCGAATGAAGCACGCGATACGCAGGGAGGAGAGCGTCGGAGCCTGTTTGACCACGCAACGACCTTCCTCAACAAGGCGACCGGGATTTTCAAGGACCTTGGCCTCAACCGGCCTCACGAAGCCCGCGCCTGGTCAGCTGCTGGGACCGTCGCCAGCTACACAGGATCCGCGGGAGCGGTACACCGCAACTTTGCGGTCGCTTTAACGTCTGGGCGGACCAAGGATGTCGAACGGATAGTGGACCTGGAAGATTTCTTTGTTCCGGATTCGCACGTGAGGCTGACATATAGTGAAGCCTTGGTCAGAATTGGGGAGGAGCAGTCCGCTATCCTGTTCGCGAAGGGGGCTGTCCGCGCGGTCCATCATTCGTCGTTGCCAGAAACAGGCGAAGACCTTGCCAGCACTTACGTACACTCGCGCGGTGCTACTCATCGGTACCTTGTATCGTTGCTTGTTGGGAACGGGAGGTTTAACGAGGCAGAGCAGGCGTTCGAACTATTGAAACTCGACCAGTACGAAAGGTTCATGCGATCCGTGGCCAGTGCCGAAGAGGTGGCGGAAAATGTTGCCGTCACGTCGTTCGAACAGGATGCGATTGAGACTTCAGGTCTGCAGGCTGTAATAAATGCGGCTACGCCGCGGAGCTCGATTTCGAAAGCCGCAATTGAGACGGTCGCCGGTGCCTTAGCGCGACTTGACGGTGACATCCGGGGCGGCCTTCAATCTTCCCTGAAAAAACCTATCGACGAACATCGTTACGAAACACACGCACAGCGCAACGAAGACAGGAGTGACTGCGCGATGCTGCAGTATGTCGTCGCGAATAATAGGTTGTCGATACTTGTTTCGGTTGGAGGCGAGCAGATATCGCGCACGGTGAATGTCGATCAGAAAGACCTATTGCAGGTTGCATTTAATCTGCGGCAGGCATGTCGGACGCCGTCCGATGCGATGGATAACGTGATGTTGTCTGCATCAAAGTCCCTCTATCAAATCCTCTTTACACCTATTGAAAGCCTGATCCCCGATGCGGTATCGACGATTTTTATCGAAGTTGACGATGTGCTCGGCATTATCCCGTTCGCACTTTTGCACGACGGACAATGCTATTTGATTGAGCGGTTTGCGATCGTCAACCTCAACCGTGGTGCCAGGCCTTCACAGGTTCAAGCGCTCGATACTGACGCGCAAGGTTCGAACCATGTGGCACTTTTCGCAGTGTCGCACTTGCCTGGCGAGGAGTTGCCAGGTGCTTCCGCGGAGATAGCGATTGTTCATGACACGCTGCTTGATTCGACGCATGACGTCGAATGCGCCGGGTATCTTGACGACGAGTCAACAATTGATGCTTTCCTGCGCGAAGTGTCACGGCCTCGCAATGGGCAAGGTGCGCTCCACATTGCGACCCATGCCAGATTCAATGCCACCAGCGAGGAACGTTCCGTGCTGTCCCTGGCAGATGGGGATCTGACCTTGGGACGATTGAAGGATGAGATACGGGCGCGAGGTTGTGACACTGCGTTCCTTGCTCTCTCCGCTTGCGGGACTGCTCGGCGTGACCTTGATGTCGACGGGTTTACGACCACGCTATTACGTGCCGGAGTCAAGGTAGTTCTCTCGAGTATGTGGGAGACGATTGATGAGAGCGCAGTTGCGCTCTTTGGCTTGTTCTATAAATCGATAGACAACTTCGCGTCATCAAAGAGCGTGGCTCGTGCACTGCAAAAAGCACAGCTAGAACTTTTGTCGGTGCATGAGTCCGGAGGCGCTGTCCGATTTTCACATCCGGCAAACTGGGCACCCTACGTGGTTTCAACCAGCAGAATAAACTGATTCTCTAAGCAGCGCGCTGGATGCCGATTGCCTCTACAAGCTGTTTGCGCCAGCGTTACGATCTTGCAACCGGACAACTACACCAACGCCGATGGACATTGATCAACTGTGCCGCACAGTCAGAACCCCAGCCGAACTTCGAAACCTGCCGGGCTACGTAGCAAAGGTCAACCCCGCACAGGTCGGCCTGCGGCGCGTCATCTGGCCCTACGGTTTTCCATCCGAGACGCATTGTGCGTTGACGAACTGCGGCACACCGCACAAGGTGGGGGTGATCATCGAACTTGAGGACGGCACCGTCTCCAACATTGGCCACGTCTGTGGCGCAGACAAGGACAAGTTCTCGTCGAAGTTTACGCTGGAGATGCTCAAGTTATCGGAATCGCGACGTCGGGATGCGATGTTACCGGTCCTGCTTGACCGACTGGCACTTGAGGGAACAGAGCGCCAGGTACGTGCCGCGTACCACGAGGCGGTGAAGTGGGTCAGTCGTGTCGAGGCTTTCGCCACAGTTTGCCCCGAGGCAGACCGGGAACTGAGACGACGGATCAATGGTGGTGCCACTTTGGCAGTGGCCGACATAGTCGAGCGCTCGGAATCCGAAATCAGTGACATGATTGCGTCTGGGCAGGCGCGCAACCGCGCTGACGCGCGCTACAAGGAAATTGAAAAAGGCGTCATCCGCGGTTCGGGCGCACTGTCGTTAACCGAACAACGGATTTCCTCACTCTGGCGTCGCGCGGACGCGTTGCTCGCTGCCGATCCGCAAGCTGTGGATATTGCGGTGCTCCAGAAACTATTCAACGAGTCAGTTCATTTGCCGGAAGATGCAAGACGCGTCCTCGAAGAGTGCGACGCAGCGCGCGTGTTCTTTACCCCGGCGAACTTCGCGTTGATGGTTTTGTTGCCGATGGCACAGAAGGGCCGGGACGCTCTGAATGCCCTTACGATAGACAAACTCGACAGCGCTACGATGCGCCCAGTCTCACGGCAGGCATCTGATAACGACGAAGGGGATCGGCCGCTAAACAAGAAGCAGCGCGACATCCAGAGGAAGACAGAAGCGATCCAGCGCGCAGCACTTCGCATGATGAAGCGATAGTGCTACCGGTCGGGTGGGGCCCGCATTGGTCCACCCGTTTGCAATGCAAAGCGTTGCAGAAGATTCGAAAGTGGAAATCGGCGTGAATCGTGTGCTTGGGGGCGTTAGATTCCCCTGTGGAAATCCTTTCTCATGCCGTTAACAAATGCTGGCGGATCAGCGCGATCTACTCGCGCATCAACGGAATTTCTATGGCAAAGATCTATTTTGTTGTTATGGCAGCCAACGATGATTTGGCGGCTGCAGTTTTGGATACTGACAAGTTGCCTGAGGGCGTGGAGTCCGGCATTGTCGAGTCGCCGTGGTCGCAGGCAACGGAAATTACCGATTTCGTCCTGAAAGATTTGCAATACGGCCTGCAGATAGTTAACGAGCTTGCCGCCTGCAAGCCTAGTCAGAATGCCGCCAGATTTTTCTCAAAAGTTGCTAGCTTTTGGGAAAACCTGCCACCCCAGACGGACGGTGAAGAGAAGGATGGATTGTTTGGCATTATCGCGACGCAAGGCCAATTCATCCGAACCTCTCCGGAAGTGGCGCGCGACACTTACAACAAGTTGCGTGATCTTCGTGCGCCGAGGGAAGCCTAGCGGGGAGGATCTCGACAAAGGTTTCGCGAAGGGAGATAGTCGGTGGCGGTTCAGTGAAGCAGGCAATTGCAGTGCGTCGCTGTTGAAAACAGCCCCGTCTGAGCACTTGCGATCAAAGCCGGTGAGTCTTTTGCCATTAGCCTGCCCATCCAGTCAAACTGACGATGAAGGAATTATGGAGAGGACGAGCGCGATCAACGAATTTCTTTCGGCACTCGGGAAAAGCTGGATCAAAGACGGCAGATATTTTTCCGTGAAGACATACGTAGAGGCCTGGAGGAATCAGCCGAATTGGTTGAATAACCCCAAATTGAGCGTCACGTTCCAGTTCGATTCGAATTGGATGAAAATCGAGATTGATGATCTTCAGGGTTATGGATTCCCATACTACTTCGATACACGTCGTCAAACGATGACCTTGGTCGAAGATGACGACGGGCCGCGCCTCCGTATCGACGGAAGCGATGAGCGTGGCGACTTCACAGTTGTGCTTACGCCAAATTGCCTTAGGCAGGCTGCTCGACGCCTGGCCAAGGCTAGACGATCACTGCTTTTGATTGACGAAAGCGAGGAGGATTGATTCGGCGCCCAGTATCCGGGTGTCCTTTCGACCCTTTAGGGCGCCTGGGGTGCCGGCAGCCTTATTCACCAAATGGATGCACAAATTGGCGACCCGACGGCGAAAGCGTGGATCGTTAGATTCCTGCGCACGCATTTGCACGTGGAACAGGTTTCCGAGGCTGAGGATGATCTCACCATGCTGTTGGAAGCGCCAGCGAACTTATTCAGCTACGTAGAGTGATCGTCACACGTGAACCAACAATGTCAAGCCAGCGAACTACGAGGTGGTTGTTTCAAGCTCGAGTGCGGAGATAATCCAGTCGCGTTCGAACTGCGTAAGTTCGGCAGAACCAAATCTTGCGAGTGCAGCAAGCCGATCTGTGAGGGCGGCCTTGCTTTCCCCCATGTAAAATCGCTCTGATATCTGAATAGGTATTCCTTCCTCATCGAGGTCTTTGAGTTCCTCCGGAAGAAACCATCGACTCATTTTTTGAACGAATAGGCTATAGTCGGCGACAACTCCTGCTGACTTTACGAATGCTTCGACCAGCGAAAACCACTGAGGAAGACCGTATTCGCAAGCGCGGAGAAAGCGAAAAACACTGTCGTAGTTCTCCGCGGAGCCTTGATACTTTGCGTCATATTCGTTCAAGAAGCCTTTCATGCTTCCGGCCATTCTCAACCCGTTGATGAAGTACGTCAGTGCCTTGGCTGTGCGTGCGCCGAACTCGCTAGGAGAGCGCTCGCAACATAGCACGTTTACAACAGCCGTAATATCTTTGTACCGCGGAATTCCCGTCCACGAGAGGGATGCTCGGTTGTCAAGAGCACTTTCGACATGCGCTTTCAGCCGTTGAGCCGAGTCGAGGCCCAGCGAGGCAGCCAATCGCAGTCCTGCCCAGTCGAGCGCCAGAGCATTACGGACTGACGCAACCCGGCTATCCGCTGCCTTCTGAGACGGTTCCTCATCTAATTGAACTACGTAATCCAACGGCGCTAACTCTTCATCGGCGAACAACGTTGGAGCTACCTCCATGTCTTCGTGCTCTGGCGCCTCATTGAACACGAAGACCTTCCCCACATGGTGTTGTCCAAGCCTTCCCGCGCGTCCACGTATGTTGGAGTAGGTGAAGAAGTCGTATGGCTCTTTATTAATCTTTTTGTCGTATATCAAGACAGTTTTCGCTGCGGTGTTCACCCCCTCGATGAGCGTAGATGTGCAGAATAGAACCGGCAACGGTCTTTGCGGCTTGGGTCGAGCTTGTAAAACTCATCGACGACAGTGAGGTCTAACCTGCCAAGGTCAGTCCGATGAATCAGACGCTCCTGCGTCCCGAGGAAGATGGTTGGGGTATCTCCGGGCGCCTCATCAGAAGGATGCATGACGACAGCGAAGCGAGTATCGAATCTTCGACGCAAGCGTCGCCGAAATTCGTCGAGCAGTGCAATGGTCGGGAGTACGATCGCGACGCGTGAGTACCGTCCGGACGCGAGAAGCGCATCAATAAGGAGGCTTTTCCCGAAGCTCGTGGGTGCGCTCAGAATCAAATTTCGTCCGGCAAGCAACTCATTCAACGCCTCTACCTGTTCGCGATGAAGTGTGATGCCGTCCAACTCTGGTACGGTCACCGATTCTGCCAGCAAGAGGTCAGGCTCCGACGCCACAGTTTTGTCAATGTAGTTCCATAGACCAGACGCCCTGGCGAGCGCACTGAACGGTTCCCGATACGATACGAGTTCCGGTCGATCTTCTATGAGCTGCGCGAGCCTCGGAACGATATCTAGGATATCCGGGTCGTCACGTTCCTCGCGTTGAATCGCGCTCGCCGCAACTCTCAGGATATCAAAGACCGTTCCTTTCAAATCGTTGCCTCGTTGCGATGAAATCCGGTTCCATTGTTCGCTAGAGATTTGCATGGCTAGTCCTCGATGGTCAAACCTTTCAGTCGTTTGTCGAACGCCTTTGCAATTCTGTCCTTCGACTCTAGCGGGACGTAGATTAGATGCATTTTGATCTTACTTGGCAGGCCAGACTGCTCCAATTTCTCGCGCAACTCCGTCAGTTCACCATAGACACCCTGGACATATTCGGCGGTGTGGCTCTTGTGAGAGTTCACTGCATCGCTATCGCACGCGATACATACTGGGAAAACGGCATTCTGAAAAAGCGCATCAATGGAGGTTTGATTTGCCAGTAACTTCCGAATTTTGTCTGCGTGGGGGAGCGATTGCGCTACTTGTGGACCCAGCAGAAACTTCTCTCGTTTGAGGAACCCCGCATCTATGTGTTCCTTCACGGATTTGATTGCTGCTGATATTGCCGCGACGCCGCTCTTGTAGAACTTCGACTCGCCAAGCCAAATCTCGAATGTGCCGTCATCAACGTATCTGACATGTGCCATGTCGAAGGATTTGACAACATCGTTCGACGCCGTCTTGTAGAAGACACGAGGCGCGAGGGGAATCGTTTTGAAGTAGTCACGGCAGATTGCGTGCAGCGTAATTTCGCCAAGCTCCCCACGCTTTTCATAGGCCTTTGTGGAGTAGACTCGTGCTGCGGCCTCTTTCAGGCGAACATAGATGTTGCCGTGATTTACGTTCAGTTCGTCCTCTTTCAGAGCATAGTCGGGCAGCCATTCAATGATGTGGTCGGCGAGCGCCGAACATCGCCACTGACTTATCTCGAAGCCCGCGCAATAGCTGTCGTGCTGCCATGGCGAGGCCTCAGAATGCAACTGAAGCAGCAGCCGCGCGGGAGTGCTGTCGTAGACGTTCATCTTGGGCGTGCTTTGGCTACGGTAAACGCGTGATTGTTTAACCACGAGTTCGGAGGATAGGTCTCTCTCGCGTGTCATTTTCCCCTCTGCTGCTCAAATGAGACAGGGCAGCTCTTATGCGATGTATCACGCTAAGTGCTATGCGTCACCGATTTTGGGTCTTGATTCGCCGAAAATCAACAGATGACGCGCCTCTTTTTAACGGTGCTTGCAGAAAGCGGACGACCTCAGAAGCGAAGAGGAACTGAGTGTGCATAGAATATGCAAATCGCATCGTCCTGTTTTTGGTCTCACGCATGGTGGAAAGGACGAGCGAGGCGTCGTAAATGAGTTGATTGACGGAAGTCATGGCCAACTATCTGACACTATGCTTGGACAGCAGGCGGTCGAAGAAATCCATGACGCATTGTTGTGCACGTGGTCCGACCTTCCGCTGGTCGAGGTCGACATCTAGGAATTCGTGACCACCGAACCGGTACACCTCGTAGCCCATAAGACGTAATCGGCGGTCCTCCGCTGCCATCTCGGCATAACGCTGGGCGCTCGCGATGTAGCGTTCGGGCGCATTTGGGTCTTTCATTGCGTAGTGGTGACGACCGTCAATCTCGATTACGATGCGTATGCCTTGGTCGAGCATCAGAAGGAAGTCCATGCGCTGACGCGCGAGGAACTGCTCGTCACCGCGCTCGCGACGCGTGTAAGGGTCGTAGTGTAAATAAACCTGCGGAATGAGCGCTGGCAGGCGCTCGCCAAGCTCTTTGCCATAGCGCTGGTAGTAGCCCTGAAATAGTGCGAATTCACCCTGAGAGCGCGTGCCAATAACCGATTCACGAAGGCGCAGGAAAAGCTCCTCCTTCGCTTTACCTGCAGCGTCGATACCCCGGAGTTCGGCATACCAGTCGCGAAGGTCCGTCCATAGCAAAAGGCCAGAGCTTGGAAGCGGGCGGTCAAAAACGAGCACCTTGTCGGCATGCTTTACGATTTCGACGTCGTTGTTGAGGGCATCGCTAATGACCAGTTCAGGCTTTTCTCCGATCGACGCGAAAATCAGATTTTTCATTGCGCCGGACACACCTGGCTGTGCGCGAACAACGCCGTAGATGGCGTACCCGGACTCGACCGAGGTTTGTCGCACCGTAAAGCCGTCTCGCTTCAGAGCGCTGCCAAGCGCAACGGCAAGCTCCGCCTGCTCGTGATCGCGGCGCGTTAACGGGTGCAATAGTTTGTCTAGCAGCGCGAAGAAGCGCGTCTGGCTACAGGTCAGCGCGCCGCATTGCACTAGCAGCTCTCCGTGCGACCAGTCATCGTTGCGAACGCAATGCTGGACAATTTGCTCGCGCAAGCTCGCGTTCTCGTCCCACCATGAGTCTCCGGCCCGAAGCGCTGCTGTGCCAAATACCTCCGCGACGCTGTCAATCAGATTGAGTTCACCAAAGAGAGAGGGTAAAGAATTAAGGACTCTGAGCACGTCGCGGCGAACCAGTTGACTCACGCGATGTTCAGCGTGGCGTGTCATCTCGGTCAACGTCTCGGCAAGATCGTTGCTGTGATACTCGCGAAGCACTCGTGCCGCAAGGTCGAGGAGCGCGGGTTCGTCCCAAGCAAGGATTCGGCGCCGAACATAGAGCCGTTTGCTGCCAAAGGCTTCTTGCCCATCGTCCGGCCCGACTTCATCTTGAACGCCGAAGCGTGCGCATACCTCGGGAATGTCATAAGCCTTCGCTGTGGCGACGGCCTGCGCTATAAGGTCTCTCAACGTATCGAGAGGGACGATCGGCGGTTTGACGTTCGAAGTGACCATCGTGCCTCCACATGTTGTAGTCCAGTCGCGTTGCGGGTTCTCGCCCCCTCAAGCGGTTGAGCAGTCGCTGGGGAGGCCATTTCCTGCAATTCGCGAGACGTGGCCAACTATCACGCGACGGATAAATGAGTTCGCCCATCGCGCGCCTGTACGTCCTAGACGTCCTGCAGTATCGCCTCGACGCGTTCGAGTCCTTTGCATAGGATAAGCGGAGATGGGTGCCCGCTGGCGAGCGCTATTTGCGAGCCACTGTTCGCCCGAATGCGGTGCCGACCTGTCGGGCGCGTCTCGCTTGGTCTCCGTGAAGGTAGGTCGAGGTCGTTGCAATCGACGCATGCCGCAGGTTGTCGCGCACCGCGACGAGCTCGACCCCCGCATCCAGCGCGTGCGTGGCATGCGTATGCCGCAGCCAGTGGGGACTGGCGTGCCGCAGTTTCGCTGCGAGTGCCGGATTGCGCGCCTCGATGTGCTCTGCCGCCTCCCCAAAAAACTCCCCCATCATCTGCCGCAGCCGCGCCGCACTGATGCCGGCTGTAGCCAGCGCTGTGCCATGCCGGCCCGCAGCATGATGCGTGTCGAGCGTGCCCACCAGGGGCGTGGCCGGCTGCCAGCGGCCGCGCCGGACCGGCAGGCCCCTTGCCTTCAGATACGACCGCAGCGCGTCGCGCGCGAGCGGCGGCAGGACCACCCAGCCCGCCTTCGCCCCCTTGCCGGTCACATTGAGCCACCACGTACCCCGTGCCTCCACCGCAATGTCGCCGAGCGTGGCGGCGACGAGCTCGTGCGCGCGCAGGCCGGTGGCGTAGCCGAAATCCAGCACGAAACGCAGACGCTGCGCGGCCGGCGTCGTCCAGCGGGTGGGCCCGGCCTGGCTGCGCTCGAGCCGGCTGGCGAGCGCGCGCACGGTGGTCCACTCGCGGCCCTCGAGGGCATGCGCGGTGTCGAACGGGGTGCGCGCCTGCCCGCCGCGCACCGTGACGCCGGCAAACGGATTGACGACGACATAGTGCTGGTCGACCAGCCACGCGAAGAGCGCGCGCAGCACCGCCAGCGCCCAGGCCGCGGAGCGCGCGCTGAGTCCCCGCGTGAACGGGCGCCAGGCGGGCGAACCGCGCGGGCAGCGTGGCCCGGTCCAGCGCGCGGCCGGCGCCGGGCGTCGCAGGAAGCCGCGGTACGCAATCGCGTCCTCGGTCGTCAGCGACGAGAGCGGGGCGCGGCGCTCCACGATCGCCCACAGCAGCAGCCGCTCGGCTTCGCGCCGGTAGGCGCGCGCCGTGTGCGGCGACTCGTGCAGCGCCAGCCACGCCCCGATCGCCTGGACATCGTTGGTGGCGGCGAGGCCGCAGGTGTCACGCGGCGCCCGGAAGCGGCCCCGTGAGCCGTCGAGTGCCGTGGGCAGTGACGCGAGCGACCAGGCCGGCAGCAGGCCCCCTTCAGCCCGCGTGCGCGCGACCAGCCGGGCCGCACGGTCGGTGAGGTCTGTGTGCCGGGCGAGGAAGGCCGCGACGCCCTGCGCGCCGGTGGCGCCGAGCCCGGGGACCGGGTGCCACCAGCGGCGGCGCCGGCGCATGACGAGCAGGAGTTCCGCGAGCGTGCCGATCCCGGCGGCGGCCAGTGCCCGTGCGGTGCGCGGCGTGACCCAGCGGGACACGTCATCGGCGGGCTGTGGCACCGGGACGGGCGTACCGCGCAGCACGTCGAGCGCCGCCACGACCTGCGCGGCGCACGCGGTGCGGCCGGCGGCCGGCCCCGTGAAGAGCGGGATCAGGTCATCGCGCTGCCGGGCCCGGGCGCACGCCACGAGCTGCCGGCGGATGCGGGCGATCAGGCCGCGCGAGGACTGGCCGTCGTCGCGGGCGTGCGCGAGGTAGTGCGTGACGGCCACGCGCGCGGTAAGCCCTTCCTGCCAGGCGCGCAGCGCGGCGAGCGATGACAGGGAGGGAAGGGTGGGGAGGCCGGGCAGTGAGGTAGCCGGGGTAGCGGGCGTGCCGCGGAATCGCCGGTTCCCCTGCCCGGTGGCCGGGACAGAGGCGGTTTTCATGGGAACAGTTTAGGTCGCCAGGGAGGCGTTTGCGATAAGAGCGTCTCACGACAGTTGTGGGGGCGATCAGCGACCACCGGCAGACATCTACACGGGGCATGGTTAGGACATTGCCTCTGGCATCAGCGATAGCCGTTGAGAAAGTCGAACCAGTCATGCGCGTAAGCGCAGCCGTGATCGGGAATGCCCGAACCGGCGAGCTTCCTGTCGAAGAACGTTCGGGTCGGCTCGGGGATTTCATCCAGACGCACGTATCGGAAGCCTGCGTCGTTCGTGTGAACCTTCACCTGCGGTTTCGCCGGTCGCGCTGGCAATGCTTCGATATCCTGATTCAGTGCAGCGGCAATGCCGCGGGCCACGAGGTCCCACACGCTGGCCGCCCATCTGGGATAACTGCGCACCACGGCGCGCTCTCCGACCTCGCTGAGCACCGCATCTTGCAGGGCCACCCGGTAATCCGCGAGTGCCCCGAACCGCCCGTCACTCACCCGCGCGATATCCGCCGTCGCGATGACGCGTTTTTCCTGCTCCCGTCCACCGGGCAGCAATTCAACAGTGATTCGAAGCATCTGCCTCTCCTTTGGGTAACCGTCTCATCCGGTGTCGCAATCGCGTGAACATGCATCGAGGCGTGCCGCGGGACCGCCGGATCCCCGGCCCGGCTTCCGCGTGGACGGGGGACAGGCGCGGTTTTCATGGGAACAGTTTAGGTCGCGCAGGCCGCGCTTGCGATAAGGGTATTTATCGCAAACGCACTGTCCGGCCATGCACCCTGGCGGAGGTCGCGACCGCGGAAGCCGCGCGCCGGGCAGCACTGCACCCCAAGCCGGACCGTCCGGCAGCGTGTCAAGGCGCCATCACACGCGCTGCGCGGATCGTGACGGCAGTCGTCTGTCTGATGCCTTCATTGCCCCGCGGGGTCGCCGGTCGGGAATCCCGTGGCGGACGTGCGACTCTCGAGGCAGCCGCAACGGCCATGCGCCGGTCGTTCTCAGATGTCCTCGCAGCGCATCCCGGCCTCGCCGCGGGTTTCGCGAGACTGGCGTACGGGCAAAACGCTGATGCGGAGCACGCTTCGGGTAATCACCGCGAAGGCTCGCATGGATCGCCCTGATCCCGGGTCAGAGTTGCCTTTCGACTGTAATGCACGGGAGCGGTCGCAAGCCGCGCACCGATGACGGTGTGTGAGGTGCCAGGCAGCGGCCCCGGTCGCTGAACCCTGGAAGGCCCGAAGCGGATTCGGGTTTGCCCCGCAGACCCTCGCATGTCGAGCATCGACGCCTGCACCAGGTAGTGACGCCGTGATAGTCCCGGCGTAGTGACACCCGATCGGACCTGTGTTGAGCGGGGCCGATTGAGTTCCGCCGCATTTCTCCCGACGGTAAGATGCGGGTTGAACTGATGAGTCGAACAATGGAGAAAGTGGACATGGCATCGGGATGGTTGCCGCTAGTGCAGCAGTTCGACTGGTGGGGCACGTTCAAGGTGGCTCTGGCTTCGAGTGTTGTCAGCTTGATCGTGACCATCGGCTGGAATTCACATCGGGACCGACGTGATCACCGGCGCGAACGGCGCGACGCTGCGCTCGAAGTCGCGCTCTCTCTTGAAAGATACGCGCGCACCTGCCGCGCCATGATGCACAGGGCCGAATGGGCATCAGCAGAAGCGATTCGCACCGGCAGCGGTCAACCGACGGTCGGCGTCCATGTCCCTGAATTCTCGTTTCCCACCGTCGAATGGAAGTGGCTCAGTCACAAGATCACGTCCGTGCTGCGAGACTTTCCGGCGACAGTCCACTATGCCCGGGAGTATGTCAGTTCGACCTGGGAATACGTCCTTCCTCCGGATGTTTGCGACGACGTGGAGTTGGAGTGCGCGAGGCTGGCAAAACAGGCGCTCGACCTGGCGCGCCTGACGCGCCAGAGGCATGGCGTCGCACGGTGGAGGCCTGCGAACGCAGACGCCGGTCTCGAGCGGCAACTGGACGAAAGCATCGCCGAGGGAGAAGCGCGCCGGAAAAAGATGCTCGAGGAAGGGGCTGTGGCGCTGTCCAGCGAGCTGACCCCGCTGGCCGGTGACGCACCGCGAGGCAGCGTGTGACCGGAACGTCATCGCTGCTTCGGAAGTCGGCCGTCGGGACACGCCTCGGGGCCGCAAGGCGTCACCCGGGGAGTCGGGTAGGTGAGCAACGGAAGGTCCATTCGCACGGACGCCTGACAGGGCGACCATGAAGAAAAGTGCTTCGCGCCCCTGATAACGAGTGCCATCTTTGCGCGCCCGGGCGCCGCGTGCAGGGTGGAGTGCGCGGTACCGGTGTGGTTACGCAACAGAATCTCGCTGCAAATATAAGAAAACTTATCGTAATAGCACGGTCCGCTTTGCCGTCTTTCGCCGAACATCGTCGCTCACACAAGTAAATCTGGTAAGTAGACCCGGGGAGTTGCGCCCCGAGGCTCCCGCAGAACCGTACGTGAGGCTCGCGCCTCATACGGCTCCCGTTATCCAACCGATACACCAACGACACGCCAGTGGACAAACAACCGAGGGTATCGGTGAAGTGGGACTCGATGGTTCACCAAGGTTTCGAAAATCCATTGAGCTACAGGAGCGCATTTCTCAAGCGGCCTTCACTGAATGCGGCCGCCAAGGTGGAAAAATCGTCAGCATCCACTCCCGTGGCGCTGCGCAGCGAACTATCGAAGCGTTGGCGAAAGCGCATGATGTAGGCTATCCAGTCCTGCACTGGTTTTCCGGGGGAGTCTCCGAGCTTCGAACGGCAGCACGCCTCGGCTGCTGGTTCAGCGTCGGGCCCGCGATGCTTGCCGGCGAGAAGGGCCGCGGCCTGTTGAGCCACATGCCGCTGGATCGTGTTCTCCCGGAGACTGATGGACCGTTCGCCACGGAGGGCGGCGTTCCTTTGAAGCCTTGGGATGCTTGGAAGATCTGCACCACGCTCTCAGACGTATGGGCGATGCCTCGCAGCGCCGTCGAAGAACAGCTTCGGACCAACCTCAAACGTCTACTTGGCAGCCAAACTTGCCGCCAAAGAAGCACTGTTTAATAACATGGCGATCAATATTTGAAAGCAGGACTACCCTTTGCGGCCAGCCCTAGTGACATGTTCCGCAAACTTGGCGAGCCGGCTTCATCATTTTTTGCACCCCTGCCGGACATGGGTTACAAGACCGCTTACAGAATGGTTCTGACCGTCAAGACGGCCTCGGTCTTGCTTGCAATTACCCACATCTAAAGCGCGAAACCTGTTAACCTGGCATACGTCACGTTCCATACGCACGCGGGATGGCCGGTAAGCGACACGCGGATGATCGTTCGTGGTTCGATCTGGAAGTCCGGGGAAGCGAATTCTTGGACACCAGGCTGCGCCGCCGCTTCGCAGGGACGGCATGGGCCAGACGATCCCGTTCGCCTGTCAGGACGGGGCTTCGACTAAGGCTGCGTACAGGTTTCTGTCCAATGACCGCGTCAGCGAACACGATATCCTGAGCGGACATTTCCATGCGAGCGCCCAGCGTGTGAAGGCCACCGCTCGTGGCCGAGCAAGTTTGCCACCGTGATTGACGCAATCGAATTCATCCAGTTGATATTCGTTGTTACGCGCGTGAGCCGACGCAAGCGAGAGACATCGCGCCTCGACAAGACGGAGAGTCTCCCTGAGCAAGCGGTCCTTTCCGAGTTCCGTACGCCTGGGACGGGAAGAAATCGCAGGCACTGGGAATGACTTCGACAGCGGCTCCGTCGGGGATTCCGAAGGCGACGGTACGGACAAATCGGGAGACTGATTGCATGTACCAAAGACATAACCGTGAAACGCGTATCGGTATTGCCATCGCGGCGCTGGATGCGCTCGAATACCTCAATGGGCTCCCTGGTGCGGTTTAAAACGGACTCCGTGGGCGGTATTATTTTTATGCGATATGGGTTGCGTGAAATATATTGAAAGGTATTGGTATATGGATAAACAGAATTTTTTAAAAGGACGTTTCATTCATATTGAATGAATTCTCAAAATAGTGCTTGACTATGATGTATCGCTCGATCAATCTAAAAGGGCACCATGTGGTGCTAAACAAATGGAGTTGTTCACATGAACAATGCAAAACTTGCATCGGCCATTCAAAGCAATTTCGATCTGAAGACGCAAACAGTCAATCTGACCGGCTTCAAGAGCGGTCAGGTTGAGCATCTGTCGCTGGCTCAGCTGGAAGGCATGCGCAGCGCACGCAAGCCGGTTTCGGCCTCCAAGTTCGGGCTGGAAACGATCTGCGGAGCCAGCTGCGACACGGGCGCCCAGTAAGTCGGGACGGGTTTCCTGGACCGCGCTTGCGCGGTCTTTCAGATAGTGGATTTTCTACTTTTCTTATCGGTTGGTTTAGGTCGGCGCGAGAGGAATATGAAAAACAATATGGCTGAAACTCCCAGTGTTTTTATCGTTACTGCTCACGGTCGGCAACCGCTCGAGGCAGTGGGCAATGAGCGCCTTTTCGAACTTCTCGATCGCCACCATGTGCCGTGGTCCGCAGTTTCCATTTATACGGTCCCCCGCGATGGCGGAGCGCCACAATTGCGTGCTTCGTTGGACAAACGTCTGTCCGAATTCAACGATGTCAGCGATATTCTGCTGTACTTCAACCGCAACGTAAATCCATTCATATTCAACGTCGCGAACTTCGTGACGTTGAAGCAGGCCGGCGAGCATGCGTCGACCGAATATTTGTATCAGCGGCTCGATAATGAACGCTCAGCGTCCGACATTTTCCTCAAAAAAATGACCGAGGAAGAGTGCAAGGACGTGATCGCCCAACGCGTGGGCGACGTGATTCGAGACAATCTGCCGCCGGGTTCCGACCTGGTGGTGGGCGTGAGCGGTGGCGGAGACAGCAACGCGCTGCTGCACGCGTTGAGCCGGCTGGACGACATGAAGCTAAGAATTCACCCGGTGATCATAAAAGGTATTCCAGACTGGGATAAAGGCGTTCCGAGAGCGGAGGAACTTTGCCGCCGGTATGGCCTGTCACTCACCATCGTCGAGGACGCGGAAGTCCAGCAGATCCTCGGGATCGAAAACCACTCGACCAGTCTCATCACACGTTTTGAACGGGAATTCGCCGGCGACGATTTCGAATTCCTCGGCACGCTGCTGGTTCGCCTCGCGCTGATCCGCCACGCAGAAGCGCTTGGTACCCCATATATCTGCACTGGCCTGAACCTCGAAGACGTGCTGTGCGAAGCCCTATTCCGGACCACGAATGGGCAGGGCCCTGCCGGCATCCCGGTTCGCAGCATCGGCGAGTACCGTCTGTTGTTTCCGCTATGGCTGTGTCCGAAGCGGATTATCGACGGGTGCTTCCCAAAACAGTCTCTGGACAACTACGACGCGCGCTATCCGTGCTTTTCACTGGGCCGCAATCTCTATTACAGCATCGTCTACGAGCTCCAGTCGCGGTTTCCGGCTTTCACTGAACAGCTTGCGCATGGCTACGCGGAACAAAGCCGCAAGAATCCCGTGGTCTATCAGTACGACGAGCAACTGGGCTTTCATGTCGAGCGCTTCGTCCCTTTCCCGCTTCGCCAGAAGTTCGAACGCATGCTGCGCGACGTCGGCACACCCGCCTGATCCGTCCGAGGCCACGCCCGGCAGAATTTGAAACGGTCTTTGGACGCGATTTGATGACATCTTTTTGCATTGCGCTAGTGGGAGGCGGTCCGCTATCCGTCTATGCGCTGGACCGGCTCGCAGCGTTCGCATCGTTGCGCGCGGATCACCGCGCATTGGCTGTCTGGGTCTTCGAGCGCAGTGGTCGGTTCGGCGCGGGCGAAGTGCATGACGACCGCCAGCCGGCATCGAGCGCGATGAACCGGGCGGCTGGGCAGATATCGTTCGCGGCGGACGACGGCAACCGGTCGGCGGGACCGTTGTTGCCTCGCGCGTTACGACCCACGTTCGCGGAGTGGTGCCGGCAACGGTCAGTCGCGACCGGCGAGGCGCTCTACGACATCGACGCGGTCGATCCGCCGTCGAGACGACTGCACGGGCTCGCGCTGTGCGATGCGTTCGAGCGGCATGCCGCCGTACTCGAAGCGCTGCCCGGTGTGACGTTCCAGCGCGTGGGCCGTGAAGTGGTCGACCTGAAGCCAGCCGCAGGCGACGACGGATTCGAGGTGTGGCTGGACGGTGACGCCGCGCCCTGCGTCCGGGCAGATGCCGTGCTGCTCATCACGGGTCATGCGCATAACATCGTGCGGCATCCTCGTGACGATTCGCCGCGAGCGGCCGCGCGCAGCGTCATTGAAACGCCGTATCCGCTTGCGGACAATCTGGCGCAGGCTTGCGTGCCGGAAGGATGTGTGGTCGCGCTGGACGGTCTCGGACTGTCGGCCATCGACGCCGCGCTATTCCTGACCGAAGGGCGCGGCGGGCGGTTCGAGCGTACCGGCCGGCCGGGTGACGTTGGGCATGTGACGTATCTGCGCTCGGGCCGCGAGCCAGAGCGTATCGTCGCGTACTCGCGTTCCGGCTATCTGCCGCTCTGCCGCGCGCTCAATCAGAAGCTCGGACATCCGGAGCTGGAACATACCGGGCAGTTTCTGACGCGGGCCGCGATCGATGAACTGCGAAGGCATCAGGGAATCGAGATACCGGCCGTCGACGGATACGACGCGATCCGCGCGCTCGATTTCGATCGCTCGGTGCTGCCGCTTGTCGTGCTAGAAATGGCGTTCGTGTTCTATCGCACCGCGCTAGGCGCCGCGCATGGCAACGCTTTGATGAACGCGGTGCGAGCCCGTTACGCGGCCTTTGTCCGCTCCTGTCCCGTAGACACGCCTCCTGCGGACTGCCTTGTCGCGCCGTTGCACGACTACGCAACGGCGCATTGGCGCGCGGAAGAGCGCGAAGGTGCGCACGCGCCGGGATTCGATTGGCACGCGTTGGTGGATCCGCTCGGCGGCAGGACCGCAGGCGGCGCGCAAGACACCGGCAGACAGGTATGGATGATCGAGCATCTGTGCGCCGACATCGCCCGCGCGCGGCGAGGCAATGTGGACGATCCGCTCAAGGCCGCGTGCGACGGCGTCTGGCGCGACCTTCGCGGGACTATTGCTTACGCGGCGGATAAAGGCGGTTTGACGGAGCGTTCGCACCGGCATTTCATCGACCACACGCTGAGCCTGTACAGCCGTTTGTCGAACGGCGCCGGTATTGCCGCGATGGAAAAAATCCTCGCCTTGATGCAGGCGGGTGTACTGGATTTGTCGCTGGGCCCGCATCCGGATTGCACGTTCGACGAGACGCTTGATCAGCACCGCCTGAGTACCCGTTCTGGCGCGCTAGCGATTCGGGCTGATCGGCTGGTACGGGCGCGGCTGTCGCCTTTTGTCGCATCGGCCAACGGTGGCCTTCTTTACGCCAATCTGTTAGCGCGCGGCGTCGTGCGGGAGTGGGTTCATCCGGATCGTTCGGGCGGCGTACGCTATGCGCCCGGCGGCTTGGAATTGAACGATGCGCATCATCCGCTTGGCCGGGACGGCGAGGCGACTCCAGCACTTACGATTTTCGGTAGCCCCACGGACGGTGTTCACTTTTTCCAGAGTAGCGCCGCGCGTCCGCTGTCCGATAACAGGATCCTCAATGAGCTTGCGCGTTGGGCTGCCGATGTTTTGGACGTGCGGCATGAGTGCGTCGCGAACAAAGCGGACGTGACGCACCCGCGCGTCGCGTTGGCGCAAGGGGGCTGAATGGAGCAGCCCGCTTTCGCGCCTCATGCCGGTATGACGGCTGTCCACCCAAAACTGGCTGTCTCTCTCGCTACATTTCGCGAGCGCATCTCACGTCTCGTGCAGGACGAAAAGTCGAGCGGAACTTGCCGGTCGATAGTGATACTCGCGCTCGATGGCATTCCCTTCGACCTCGCCCGTGCCTGCTGGCCGCAAGCTCAGGTCGAACCAATGTCGTCGGTGTTCCCGACGACCTCGAGCGCCGCATGGATGAGCGCGCTGACCGGTCTGAGCGTGGCGCGTCACGGTATTCCGGGCGTGGTATTCGGAATGGGAGGCGCTGGCGCCGATCTCATCAACCTTTACGACTACCAGGACGAGTTGGGTGGACCCGACGACGGCAATCTGTTCAGCGATGCCCGCGACGCCGGCTACACGCCGCTGGCCATGGCGGGCGATCTCGAAGCCGCGCCTTGTTCGTGGCTGCACCGCCTGCTCGCGCACTCGGCATCCCGGCGGTCCCCCCGCTTTTACGCCGGGCTTGCGCGCCATGCCGAGCCTCCGCGCGCCGCGGCAATCGTCGAGCGCTTGCGCGTCGACATCGACGCAGCATTGACGCCTGCCACGCCGGATCGCCCGGTGCTGTGCTGGTGTTTCGTCGAAGTGGACCGCTATATCCATCTCTACGGATACGACGACCATGTCACCTGCCTTCTCCTTGGCGTCGAGCGGCTGGCGACCGACCTCGTCGAGGCGGGACATCTGGTCGTCGCGCATTCGGATCATGGTCTGGTTCCCAACGTGCATTGCGCCGAGGTGGAGGGCGCCCTCGGGGAGATTGCCCAACGCTATGCATTGAAGATGGGCGGCGCGGGACGGACCCGCTGGTTCTACGGGCCGGCGGAGCAGGAAGCCGAGATTCGGGCTTTCGCCGCCACGCGTCTGGCGGGCGTGGCGACCGTCCACTCGACTCTCGATTATTTCGCACGCGACTCGCTGGCGGCGGCTCGCGCCGGTTCGGTGATCATTCAGGCTGTCGGCGAGCGGTTCATTGGCGATACCGCGTTTACGCACGATCATGGTGCAATGTCGGCGATGGAAGTCGCCGTGCCTTATGCAGTCTGGGGCGTGACCTGCTCCGAGGTCGCGCAAGCGGAGGATGCCGTCAGATGCTAGACGCAGTTGTCCGCGGATTCCTTCTGGATTGTCCCGTGACAGAGGCCATGAACCTGTTGCGCGCGGTCAGCGCGTTCGACCGTTTCCAGGCGTCGGACGGGATCGGTGCGGCGGCTGGACTCGTCGCCGATGCGGCAAGCGCGCTGGGCCTGGACAGCGTGACGGTGAAACTCTTCGAGGCGAACGGGAAGCCGCGCTGGTGGAGCTTCGAGGCGCCACTTGCATGGAGCCCGACTTTTGCATGCTTGTCGTTCGATCCACCTGGTGGCAGCCGGCGCGTTATCGATCACGCACAGTCGCCGTTCGCACTGGCTACATATTCCTGCGCGACGCCGGTCGATGGCAGGCGGGCCGCGTTGGTCCGCTTCGATCCCACCATGTCCGACGCGGCCATGAAGGACGCGATCCTCGTGATCGGCGATAATCACAAGGTGCGGCCCGAACATGTCGTGCGTTTTCGCGAGGCGGGCGCCTGGGGCTGGCTCGCGCAGGCCGGTGCGAATCCTGCCGCGCGCGGTCGGATCGAACTGCCGGCAGCCAGCAGCTTGTTCGCCTTCAGCCTGACCGGCGAGGAACTCGACGAAGCGCTCGCCTGCGCGAAACATCGTGGCGCGGCGGAGGTCCGGATCGAGATCGACGCCTCGGCGTGCATGCCGGTGGTGTCGGCCTGTATCGAAGGACACGGAGACGACGAAATCTGGATGATGGCACACCTTTGCCACCCCCGGCCAGGCGCGAACGACAACGCGTCGGGCGTGGCCGCTGTCTGGGCGTGCGCTGCGCTGCTCGCGGCCGCTGGGCGCGAAGGGCGATTGGGTGCCCGGCATCCGTCGCTGCGTTTCTTCTGGATGCCGGAGTTTTGCGGCACGGCCGCCGCGCTGCACGAACTCGCGATGCGCATGGGCAGACAACGGCCGCGCGCGGTCATCAACCTCGATATGGTGGGCGAGGACCAGACACAGTGCGAATGCCCGTTCATTGTCGAACGTTGTCCGGGGCAGCAAGGCTGGGGGCTGTCCGCGCTAGCCGAGCAGGTCGTCGAGCGGGTTTTCGAGCTGACTAGCGAATTCGGGGGTAGTTGGCGCGCTTCGGGTTACCTCGGCTTCTCCGATCATTCGCTGTTCGCCGACAGTTCGGTCGGCGTGCCGGCAATCCAGATGACCCATTGGCCGGACCGCTTCAATCACTCGTCGGAAGATACGCCGGACAAGGTGTCGGAAGCGGAGATGCGGCGCGCGATCGCGGCGGCCGCCGCGACAGTGTGTCTGACGTCTCATCTATTCCAGGACGCGCGTGCCGTCGGCGACGACTGGTTGCGCGCGTGGCGCGACAAGGAACGCGCAGCACTGCATGCGGCGGCGCACCGCTACCGAGAGACGGCGCGCGGCGCGTGGAGTGCAGGCTTTCTGCAAAGTACGCTGCCGGACCTGCTCGACACGAGGCCGTTTGGTGCCGGTGTGACGGCTCGCGATGCGGCGCGCGTGCCGGGCGGCCTTCGGCGCATGTGGCGCGGGCCGTTCAACGCGCGCGCAATGACCGCTGCGCTGCCGACAGCGCGCCGCGACGAGCTGGCTGCGCTAATTCGCGCGAACAAGCTGAATCTGGCTATCCTTAATACGATCGCGTTGCTGCTGGACGGCACGCGCGATCCGTCGGCCGTGCGGCAAGCCATCTCGCACGCATTTCGCCGGCCTCTGGACCCGCTGTCGATCGAACCGTTACTGACCTGCTTCGTCGAGTCGGGTTGGGCTGTTGTGACCGATGGACCTGCGTTAGGCGTACATGCGCCGATGCCGCAAGCCGCGCCGGCTTGTGCTCCGGACTCGTCGTCGGATCATCCCCTTTCAAGCGCAACCGCTAAGACCCATGAATGACAAATTGCCGTTAAACCGCCAAGCCACCGACTATATCGATCCTTTGCCCGCTCCGCACGACTGGGCGCGACTGACGGCCGCGCCGGCCAAGCCGATGCTGTTCGCCACCGACATCTATTTTCGCGAATGCTGGGCAGAAGCGGTCGGGAGTTGGTCAACCGACACGGCCGGCGTGGCGCGGCGTCTCGGCCTGCTCATTTTCAAGCCGGATGCGATCGTCGGGCGGCGCGTCGAGCGTGCCGTCGAGTTCATGAATCGTCATGGGTTTCGCGTCGTTCATGCGTCGGTGGTTCACCTCAACCGTTATGTCAGCGCCGAGCTTTGGCGCTACAACTGGAACTTCGCGACGGTCGACCGCATCCGTCTGTCGACCTTGCTTTACGATGCATGCGACACGCTGGCGCTAATCGTGGCCAACAGCGATCCAGCCGCGGACCACGCGCCGGTGCCCGTCTCTGTGCGCCTGAGCGAACTGAAGGGCTCGGCGTCCAAACCGAACGGCGACGGCACGCGGATGCGCGAGTTACTGGGCATGCCCAACCGTCTGCTGAATTTCGTGCATATCGCCGACGAGCCCGCCGACATCATTCGCGAATTGGGCATCGTGTTCGATGCGGCCGAGCGCCAGGCCGTGCTCGACGGCATCGCGCAAGCGCTCGACGGATCTGCCGAAGTCGATGTCGCGACGCATGCTTCGCACCTGTACGAGACTGTTAGGGAGCACGATCTCGACTTCGGGCGCTCGCTGGAACGGCTGGTCGCGAGCGGCGCGATGTCGCCCGAGGCCGCCGTCGGCATGCGTGAAGCCAGCGGTAGCCGTTCGCTGACGTGGCCCGAGCTGGCACGCACGATCGCGCTCGATGAACACAATCGCTGGGATTTCCTGACCGTCGGCACGACGCTTCTTTGCGACGAACGCGAGGGCCATGCCGACCTGTTGCCTGGCACGGTTGCCACAGATTGGATTCGCGGCGATCTGTCCGGCCCGAACGCGGGGCGCGCGCGATGAGCGGTATGAGCGGCTCGGAAAGCATCCTCGCGCTGCGCCGGCTGTTTCCGATCGCGCTGTGGGCGGCCGGATACGCCGATGCGTCCACCCTCGAACCGTTCACCGCTGACGAAATTCTGGACGGCTGCAAATTGCACAAGATCGTTGGCGCGGCACGCGATCGCGTGACGCGTGCGCTGCAATCCGGTTCGACGGCGGGACTCGCGCATGGCTGTCACCTCGAGCAGGGCCTGCGCGATGAGCAAGAGGCGATGCTGCGCGGCTTCGACTCGAAGCGCCGCGTGCTGCGCGAGGTGGCGCGATGCGTGGCGGACAGGGGCGTAAGAGTTCTGTATCTCAAAGGCGCCACCCGTTATCTGCATTCCGGTCGACTAGTCGACTTTCGTTCCGGCGACGATCTCGACGTGCTTGTCTCGGATGAGCACGCGTGTCAGGCGGCGCTGTCCCGACTGGGCGCGCGCACCTATCGAACCACATCGGACCATGAGTTTGCCAACGTCGAGATCGAAGGCGTCAAGGTGGACTTTCACCGCTACTACCCGGCGGTCGCGCCGACGCTGCGGTTTGGCGCCGCCGCCGTGCCGCAAGGCAATGGTTTCGCATTCGCGCAGAGCGCTCACCGGGTCAGCGAACTTCGTTTCGACGCACTGGATATCGAAAGTGTCGCGTTTCCCGAGATGCCCGATCACGTGCGATTTGCGGCGCCGGCCGCGGCTGCGATGATCTCGGCGACGCATGCTTACCGAGACTTTTTCGCGCGAACCTCGCTGTCCTGTCGTTTCAAGCCGCTCATCCGTGTGGGCGACCTGGATGAATGGCATTATTTCGTACACATGGCCGGCGAGGCGAGCGTCGCGCGTTATCTCTCGCTTTACCCGGACCTAGGTGCTTCTCATCGGTGGATAACCGCCACCCGAGCACGGTTGTCACAAGCCGCGAGCGGCACGCCGATATCGACGGCAGCCGCCGACGAGGTGCCGGAAGCGATTTGCCGATCGTTGTTCGGTCCGGTTCTGACGGGACTCGAACGCGGCGCCGCTGCGTACGCATCGCAGCCGACCACTAGCGAGGTGATTGCCATGCTCGGAGCGGCAAGGGCCCGGCGCCTAGAGGCAGGGGGCGGCCTATGCGATTTGCGCGGCTCGGGTATGGACGGAAGTACCGTGCTTTTCGGTGAACCGGGCGAGAAGCGCGAAGTCCGCCTGGAGGCAATAAACGTCACGCGCTCGCCGGACTCGGGATACGCGCTGACGATCGACACCCGCGTGGCAGTTCACGACAGAGAAACGCGATTGCTGCTGGAGTGGGACAGCGAGGCGGTGGAAGTCGCCGAACGGGCCGGCGACGAGGATTTCCAGATCAAAACAAGCGCAGGCTGGTCCGGAAAAGTCGGAGTGGAGCTGGTTCGGAATGGGGCGTCACGCAGATGCAGCGTCACGTTGCCGCCCGGCGGCATGAGCCCGGCTACGACGATCCCGGTGCTGGTCGGCCTTGCGGGACTAGGCGAACAGCAGCAATACCGTCAAGGCGTGCTCGCTTCATTTCAGATCGATATCTAACAAGTTGCGGATCGCAAAGGTGCCCGTATGCTGGCAGCGGAGACTTATCAAGGTGCGGGTGGGATGCACGATACCGACACCCTCCTGCATCTCGGTTGGACCAGTGACGAGCGCGATTACCTCGCTATCGATATTCGCGGCCTCCTACGCGAATTGCTCGCTGGCGAAGCGCAAATGCTCTCGAACCTGCTCTGCTATCCGGTCGCCGATCCGTTTTACGAAGATTCGCTAGGCGAGGCGGTCGCGGCTTTTTTCGCGAAGCCTTCGCTGGCTTCGCGAGTCAGTTGCGCGGCGGGCGTCAACTCGATCCTGCACTGTCTCGCGTCGCTTCCCGAAAGCCGCGTTGCGGGAGTCGCGGCGCCGGTCTACCCGGATTTTCCGCACTGGCTCGAGTTGGCCGGGCGGCAACCCATCTCCCTGACTGGAGCGGATTTCGATACGTATGCTGGCTTTCTCGACGACACGGCGCATTCTGTGCTCTTTCTGGAGCGCCCCTCGTTTTCAGGCGGCGGCGTTGGCCAGTCGATCGACGAATTGCGAGCGCTGTGCATGATCGCCGCGCGTCGTTCGAACACGGTATTGGTCGACGAATCGAACGCGAACTATCTCGCGCCTCAAGCAAGCGGGGCGGTGCTGGTCGACGAGGTGCCGAACCTGGTGGTTGTGCGGGGCTTCTCGAAAGGCTACGGGCTCGGCGGCATCCGGTTGGGCTATTGCGTGGCCTCGGCGCCGGTCGCGCCGCGTTTGCGCCGCGTCATGCCTCCTCTGCAGGCGTCGACGCTGTCGGTCGAGATCGGCCGGCGGCTCTTGCTGGATGGGGATATGGGCGCGCCGCTGAGGGCGCGGATTGAGCAAAACAAGCTGCGAATGGCGGACCTCCTGCGTTTCGTGGGAATCGAGCGGACTATGCCGGTGGACCGCGCGCTTCCCTACCTCGCGCTCGCGGACGGCGACGCCGGAATCGCCCGTTTGAAGCGTGTGGGCATTGTCGGCAAGCGGCACGCCATGTGGGCGGAGCAGGGCGCGGTGTCTTGGGTTTACCGTTTGAGCGTGCCTCTGAGTCCCGCCCGTTTCCACGATTTCAACCGGCGCTGCAGGGCGCTCGCGGTCGAGTCGCCCGGTTCGGCGAGCGCCGCGTCCACGCTCCGATGAGGAACAGATCCATGCAGGCACCAGGCAAGCAACTGACTCCCCCCATCGCCGCCGCGACCCGTCGAGGCGTCGCCGTCGTCGCGCTGGGCGCGGCTCACTTTGCCAACGACGCGGTTCAGTCCGCGGTCGTCGCGCTCTATCCGGTCGTGCGTGCGGAGTTCGGCCTGTCTTACACGAAGGTCGGCTTGCTCGCCTTCATCTATCAGGCACTGTCGTCCCTGTGTCAGCCATTGATCGGCTGGCTCGCGGACCGCTATCGCCATGCCGGTCTGCTCATGATCGGCATGCTGACCACCATGGTGGGCGTGGCCGCGCTGGGCTTCGCGTCGAGCTATGGATTGATCGTGGCGGCAGTGGCGCTCGCCGGAATCGGGTCCGCCGCGTTTCATCCGGAATCGTCGCGCCTCGTGCGTTTGAACTACGGCGCACGCAAGGGACTGTCTCAGGCGCTTTACCAGGTGGGCGGCAATCTCGGCACCGCCGCCACGCCGCTGTTCGTGGCGGGCGTGGTGCTGACGTATGGCCGGCACAGCGTGGCATGGCTCACCGTGCCGGTTGTCGCGGCGATGCTGGCGTTGACAGCTGTGCTGGATCTGCGCCGTCAGTGCGGCATGTCCGCTACGGCGCAGCCGACTCCCTTGCAGCGGCAAGCCGGCACGCAGCCGGCCTGCGCCGCACACGGACCTTCCGCCAAGCGACGTTTCGCTCTCTTCGTTCTGGTGCTGATCGTCTGTGTGAAATACGTCTACATGGCGAGCCTGAACGCTTATTACGTGTTCTATCTGATTCAGCGATTCCATCTCCCGATCGGCACCGCGCAGGTGCATCTGACTGCGTTCCTGCTCGCGCTCGGCGTCGGCACGCTCGCGGGCGGCCTAATCGGAGATCGCTTCGGACGCCGCAACATGATCGTGATGTCGATGCTCGCCACCTGTCCGCTATCGATCGCGCTGCCCTACACCGGCATTGGGGGCACCGCATTATTAACGGTGCTGATCGGCCTGTCCATCGCGTCGACGTTCTCGTCGATCGTCGTCTATGCGCAGGATCTCTACCCGCTGCGCGCCGGCCTGATCTCCGGGATCTTCTTCGGTCTGGCGGCCGGCGTTGCTGGGACCGCCGCAGCCGCGATCGGCGCCGCTTCGGATTCAATCGGCGTGGTGGCTGTGTTTTATGTCTGCTCCTTTCTGCCTTGTCTCGGCCTCGTCGCCTGGTTGTTGCCGAAAGACCGGGGCCGAATCGC
This sequence comes from Paraburkholderia phenoliruptrix, assembly GCF_047325075.1. Lineage (NCBI taxonomy): Bacteria > Pseudomonadati > Pseudomonadota > Betaproteobacteria > Burkholderiales > Burkholderiaceae > Paraburkholderia > Paraburkholderia phenoliruptrix. The sequence goes on along the minus strand of NZ_CP168531.1, from coordinate 2,799,189 downwards.
GGCGCAGGCACCGGTATGAACCGACTCGCCATGCAGGCTTATCGACTCGACGGAAACTGACATGCATGAACGACAGCACATGCACCTCGGCGCCTTTCTCTACCCGACCGGTTATCACGTCGCCGGTTGGCGGCATCCTGGCGCGCAGGCCGATGCCGGCGTGAATTTCGAGCACTACGGCGAGCTTGCCTGCCGCGCGGAGGCAGCTCACTTCGACCTACTGTTTCTCGCCGACAGCCTCGCAATACGCGGCGACGATATTGAGGCGCTAGAGCGCACCGCTATCCGTTATGTCGCGCAGTTCGAACCGCTGACCTTGATCTCCGGGCTGGCGGCCAGAACGCGGCGAATCGGGTTAATCGCGAGCGCCTCCACGACCTACAACGAGCCGTATCACATTGCCCGCAAGTTCGGCTCTCTCGATCACATCAGCGGCGGCCGTGCGGGTTGGAACCTGATCACCTCGCAAAACGAATATGAGGCGTTCAACTTCGGTATGCGCCGCCATCCCTCTCATGCGGAGCGCTATGCGCGCGCCAGCGAGTTCGTCGACGTCGTGCAGGGCCTTTGGGACAGTTGGGAAGACGATGCTTTTCTCCGCGACAAGAGCACGGGGCTGTTCTTCGACCGCACGAAACTGCATCCGCTGCGCCACGAAGGCGAGCACTTTCAGGTGCGCGGGCCCCTGAACATACCACGTAGTCCGCAGGGCGCGCCGGTCCTCGTGCAGGCCGGCGCTTCGGAGGCCGGCCGCGCGCTCGCCGCGCGCAGCGCCGAACTGGTGTTTTGCGCGCAGAACGAGATTCACGAAGCCAAGGCGTTCTATCGCGATATGCGGGAACGCCTAGCCGCCTGCGGGCGACGGGACGGATCGCTGAAGATCATGGTCGGTGTGTTTCCGTATGTCGGCCGCAGCCTTGCCGAAGCCGAGGACAAATACGAGGCGCTGCAGCAACTAGTGCATCCTGTTTCGGGGCTGTCGCTGTTGTCCGCGCAGTTAGGCGGCTTCGACCTGAGCCATGTCGACCTCGACGGCCCTTTGCCGGAGATACCCGAGACGGAGGCCGGACAGAGCCGCCGCCAGTTGCTGATTGACATGGCGAGACGGGAGGAACTGTCGGTGCGGCAGCTTTATCAACGGATTGCCGGTGGGCGCGGGCACTGGCAACTGGTCGGTACGCCCGAATCTATTTGCGACGAACTCGAGCAATGGTTCAACGAACGTGCCTCGGACGGCTTCAACGTGATGCCGCCGTACAGTCCGGCCGGCCTTTACGATTTCATCGACATGGTCGTGCCGGAACTCGTCCGCCGCGGCCTGTTCCGGGATAGCTATCGGGGTAACACCCTGAGATCGCATCTCGGCCTTGACGTGCCGTCCAACCGCTTTGCGCGCCGCTAGTGGGCGGTCAGAGGGTTCCTGTTCCTACTATCTAGGAGGCTAGGCAGATGCATTCAGGCGTGGATGACCGAAGGGTGCAGGATGACATGCTCGGGCGGCTAGTGGCGGCGGGCGTGCAAGTGCCGGCGCATCTGGTGCGCGGCGTGCTCGCTGGATGCCTGGATCTGCAGCGCATGTGCACGTGCTTGCGACGGGAAACCGTCACGCCGGAGCAGGAGCCGTCGAACGTCTTCATGTTCGATTTTGCATTCGACTCGAAGGAGTACGCAGGGCCTGGGGAGGGCGGCCATGACGGCACTGCATGAACTGACGATCACCCAGGCGGGGCAGCGGCTGCGAAGCGGCCGAGTGCGGGCCACCGAATTGGCGGAGGCGGCGATTGCACGGGCGGAGCGCGTGGACCAGACCGTTCATGCGTTCATTCGCGTGACCGCCGAAAGAGCGCTCGCGGACGCCGCGCGCGCCGATGCGGAACTGGCCGCCGGGCGGGACCGGGGACCGCTGCACGGCATTCCGTACGCGCTGAAAGACATCTACGACAGCAAGGACCTGCCGACCACCTGCCATTCAGCTTTGACTGCCGGCCATCTCGCGGCTGAGGACTCCGAGGTCGAGCGGCGCATGAAGCGGGCGGGCGGCGTGCTGCTCGGCAAACTCGCAACACACGAATTCGCACTTGGCGGCCCAAGCACCGATTTACCCTATCCCTGCGCCCGCAATCCGTGGGACCTGGAACGCTTCACCGGGGGGTCGTCGTCGGGTTGCGCCGCCGCTTTGGCGAGCGCTCTGGTGCCGCTCGCGTGGGGTTCGGACACATCGGGATCGATTCGGACACCGGCGTGCTTCTGCGGTGTCGTCGGATTGAAGCCGACCTTCGGGCTGGTGTCAAGACGCGGCGTATTTCCGCTCTCGTATTCGCTCGATCACTGCGGCCCGATGAGCCGAACCGTCGCGGACGCGGCGCTTGCGCTCGAAGCAGTGGCCGGGCACGATCCGCTGGACCCGGCAAGCGCGCGCGTCCTGGCGCGGGACTATACGTCGAGGCTCACTGAAGGTGTCGAGAACAGGCGCATCGGTTACTTCCGGCGCTGGCTCGTCGACACACCCAATGTGTCGCCGGCGGTGATCGAACGGGTCGACCACGCAGTGGAGATACTGGCGGCGAACGGCGCGGAAATTGTCGAAATGACTGGTCCGGATCTCGAACTGCTCAACGCGTGCGGCCGCATTATCATGTCTGCCGAGTCGTTTGCGATTCATGAAGACAACATCAGGAACCGGCCGCTCGATTTTGGACGGTACTCATACCAGCGCATTGCGCCGGGCGCGAGTCTTTCTGCGGCGGATCTGATTCTCTCGCAGCGTGTGCGGCGCGAACTGGTGAGGCGGATGGAGCAATGTCTGGCGGGTCTCGACGCCGCGATCGCGGCGACGGCTCCCTCGACGGCTCCGCTTCTGTCGGCATTCTGGGATGATTGGGAACCGGCCTCGCTGAGTCATACGATCGGCTTCGACGTGACCGGTCACCCCGCGCTGGCCATGCCGGTGGGATTGACGCCTGAGCGACTGCCGGTTGGCATTCAGGTTATCGGGCATCTGTTCGACGAGGCGTCGGTGTTTTCGATTGCAGCAAGTCTGGAAAGCTTCCTCGCGGACGACATGGTTCCCTCGCCGATGACATCCCTCTAACGTTGTGCTGATATCGGGCACCTATCGATGCATACAGAGCTGGACGACGAATTCTGGCGCGCGGCGACAACGCTGCCGCGCAAACGGACCTTGTATTCCCGGGACAGTCTGTTTCTCGAGGGGTATTACGACGCTTCGTTCATTTGGCAAGAACAGATGGCTTCGCTCCTTGCGCGCGTCGCCCTAGTTCTTTTCAAGAGCGAGACGATCGCCGGTCAGCGCCTCCAAGTCGCTCATACGCTATTGACGGCGCAGGGTTTCGCCGCCGTTGCAGCGGAGCCGGTGCGGTTCACCGGTGGCCTGTTTCATGACCTGTGGCGGTATCAGTTCCAGCGCGCGACCTCCGACAAGATCCGTCTCTATACGCGCTGGGCCGCCGGAACGAACGGTGTAGTGGCGGCGTATATCCAGACCGCGCCGGCTCCCCGGCGGCCGGCCAGCGTCAGCATGAAAGTGTTCAAAGGGCCGGCCGCTGTTGAACGCCGCCAGCCGGAACAGTTGCGCAGCCTGATGGCCAGCCCGAATAGCATTCTGAATTTCGTTCACGCTTCGGACGAACCGGCTGACGTCTTGCGCGAACTCGCCATTCTGGTTCCGGCGGAGCGTCGCGACCGCGTGTGGCGCGCTATCGCCACGGCCGATTTCGAAGCGGGACAAGCGGAACTGCTGGCGTTGGCGGATCGGTTCGCGTCCGGGCCTCCGCACGATCTGGACGTGGCCGCGGCAGGCGAACGGCTGGCCGCCAAATGCAGTGCAAACGGCGCTGCGGGCCAGCGCTATTTCGACGCCGTGACGACGCGTGAAAAACTGCTCGTGCTGCGCGAACTGGAACTGGCGTTGGGCGCCCGTTGCGCGGAGGTCGATCCGATCGACGTCATCGTCTTTGCATCGGGGTTCGTCCGACGGGACTTACCTCTGCCCGGTGAGCTCGACGACGACTGCGTGCCGGGATGGGACGCGCTCGATAGCGTCCTCCGATGAGTCCGTTGTGTTCTTGAGTTTTCCTTGGTGTCTTCTGTAGCTTCCCTGTAAATCTTCGATAACTGGAGAGCGGTATGACTGCGATTGCAGCAGTGGTTGGACGCGAGATTCTCGATAGCAGAGGGAATCCCACGGTCGAGGTCGAAATTACGTTGGAGAATGGCCATGTCGGGCGCGCTGCAGTGCCGTCTGGCGCATCGACGGGTATTCACGAAGCAGTCGAGTTGCGTGACGGAGATCCTGCGCGCTACCACGGTAAAGGCGTGAGAAAAGCGGTGGCAGGGGTCAATGGGGTCATCGGCGATGCGATTCGCGGACTGCCGGTGGAGGACCAGATCCAGATCGATCGTATTCTCATCGATCTGGACGGCACCCCCAATAAATCCAGAATCGGCGCTAACGCGATTTTGGGCGTCTCACTGGCCGCGTCCAAAGCCGCGGCGCTTGCCTGTAACCAACCCTATTTCAGATATGTCGGCGGCGTAAGTGCCAGAACTCTCCCAGTGCCGATGATGAACGTCGTCAACGGCGGGGCTCATGCGGACAATCCGCTCGATTTCCAGGAGTTCATGATCATGCCCGTGGGCGCGGGGTCGCTGGCCGATGCCGTTCGTATGGGGTCAGAGGTCTTCCACACGCTCAAGAAAGCATTGTCGGAGGCGGGCAACAACACCAACGTCGGCGACGAGGGCGGTTTCGCACCGAACCTCAAATCGGCCGACGAGGCTTTGACATTTGTCGTCCGCGCCATTGAGAAATGCGGCTACCGTCCAGGTGACGACTTTGTCCTCGCGCTTGATCCCGCGGCCAGCGAGTTTTTTGAAGGCGGGCAGTACCGCTATCAGGGGGAATCGCTTACACGGGATATCCTCGCCCAGGTCAAATACCTCTCTGAATTGGTCTCGCGCTATCCCATTCTTTCGATTGAAGACGGCATGGCGGAAAATGATATAGAAGGATGGCAGGCACTGACTGAAACGTTGGGCAATCGCTGTCAACTGGTGGGCGACGACCTGTTCTGCACTAGTGGTAACCGAATCCGGGACGGTATCCGGCAAAAGACCGGAAACTCGGTTCTCGTGAAGCTGAATCAGATCGGCACGCTGTCTGAGATGCTCGAGGCGCTCGAGGTGGCACGTTCTGCAGGCTACACCGCCGTGATGTCTCACCGGTCGGGCGAAACCGAGGACGTGACGATAGCGGGCCTCGCAGTTGCGACCAATTGTGGCCAGATCAAGACGGGGTCGTTGTCGCGGACGGATCGGGTCGCCAAATATAACGAACTGATTCGCATCGAAGAGCAACTGCAACAGCAGGCGAGCTATCCGGGCAAGCGTGTGTTCGAGAAGTGGCTGTAATCGCTGCCGCGCTGTGTACCAGCCTGATTTCTGGTCTGGCGGATAGCCCTTCGGAACAGGTTTGGGTCAATCCTTTGGACCGTGGAGGTCGGCTCGATTCGACCAATCGTCGAATCGAGCCTCGACCTGTTGTCATTTTTTCGCGGAATGCTGCGCGACGGGCAACTGGTTGTCTGCCGTGAGCCTGTGAATCCAAGTGTCGTCGTGCAACGCTGCTAGTAGCTTGCAGCCTGTGACTTCCTCTGGCAGATCGAACACATGGTCGACGTTTTGCGAAGCTTCGAGCCGCCCATGCTCCCGCGACCTCGCGGCGCGCAACGGTATGACGTTTTCAGTCCAAAGCTCGGGCGACGTCTGCCGCTATACCGGCGCAGCGCCTTCGAAGCCTCGCTTATGCTGGAAGCGGATCCTGCTCCAAGAACATTCTGTGAGCGGCCAGGCTTCATGGCAGTTAACGGGCAACATCGCGTCGCCGATTTTTGGGTAAGGTCTTATGATCGTGAATACTTGGTACTACTATCGGAAGTGGCACCTACGCGCGATTGTCCGCAAAACCGTATTGACTTTGACCCGGAAGCCTTTGACGTGCGCCAGATCGATGCAGCCGAAAGGGCAGCTGTGCGTGTCTGGACCGGAAACTGGCAGCGCATCCTTCCCGTGCTTGTCGCCGCACGTGGCCTCGTCAGGCCTTCGCTGGCCGGATCGATCGAGCGCTTCGTCGCGGCATCTCAATCGCTGATGGCGATAGAGCGTGAGTTTTCTGCGGGCGACCCTGTGCTTGTCCGGGCAGCTTTATTCGAACTGTTGCACCGCGCGCGACGCAAACACAGTGGGCGAACATGGAACTACGGCGTCGCCCACGCCTCAGCTTTCCTTTGGGGAAGCGGCTTCCTTTATCGAGAAGGCGCACGACGCCTACTCCGGCCAAAGAAAAGCAAACTGTCCAGTGCAAGTACTTGCTTCGTCTGACTGATGCATCGCCAATGCTAGAAATTGAGGAAGGCGCGAACGACCGGTTCGTCCGAATCACGTAGAGCGAAGCAATTTTGTCACCGGACCATGCCCGACAGGACAAGGCGAGAACGTCCGAGGTGACGACATTACTTCGTTCCGTTGCGAAGCAATGTTGTCAACTCGCATCAGCGCGAAGTAAATTCGTCAATTCGCGTTCGAGTTCGACTACCAAATCCTCGAGTGCGTGGCGAGCATAGTTGGCGGTTTGCGAAGCTTCGCGCATCTAGCATTGCCGCGTTCCTTCATGCCAGGGGATGAAGCGCGCGTTGCCTAATCCTCGGCAGCAGACAGATTACGTAAATCATTGGCACCGCTATTAATGTAACGATCCGGCGTTCGTTGGAAATCGTGTGTGGGGTCTCGGACCGTAAAGACGCCGGCGGTTAATGCATTGACGTAGCGCAAGTCGCGACAAAGCCCGCGATCCGCAACGACCATCCCATTCCATCGCCGACACTTCCTGACTCCTAAGGCAGGCAGAAATCGCCTCGACTGCGGCCTGTAGCTCTCGCACCCAAAGCGAGCGGTGCGGCTGCTATGACGAGGCGAAGCGCTTCCTCTGTTCGTCTCAACAAAGCATTCGTCTGCGAGATGCGAAAAACTGCTGTTGACAACATTACTTCGCTTTTGGTGACAACTGTCCTTCGCTCTACGTGTGCCGGTTTCGGCGCGTGGCCAGCAACTACATGACGACTGGAAGTCTCGTTGACTGCCTTGTACGGTCGTCGGAGCAGCGTCCGTGGGGACACGTCACACAGCTCGCGCCCCATCATAAGCCTTTACTATCGTGCAAGAACAAAGCCGTCTTTGTGCAGGTCCGGTGGCTGATATACCGTTGATTCCGTGTCCCCGCGGCCGTGCGAAGACGAGCGAACGCGTCGCGCATGAGCCGCTTTCCTCCCACACGGAAGCGACTCTCGACCATGTACAAGGCTATCAGAAAGAACCCCTCGGCACCTCAAGCGGCAGATCACATTCTCAACGCGTTGCGGGATATTCCGGTGTCCGCGCTCAGCGACAACATGCATCGCAACATCGGCAGCGTGGGGCTTCATCCTTATCAGCGGCCGGCCAGGAAGACGATGGCAGGAACTGCCGTCACTGTCCGCTCCCGAGGCGGCGATAACCTGACTTATCTGCGGGCGCTGGAGTTTTGCCGCAAGGGCGACGTTCTCGTCGTCGATGCCGGCGGCGATCTCGACAATGCGGTGGTCGGCGGCATTCTGTCCTTCTATGCGGCGCATATCGGCATGACGGGCCTCGTGGTGGACGGCGCGATTCGTGACGTGGCCGAAATCCGCGAGCGCGACTTTCCGGTCTATGCGCGCGGCGTCACACACCGCGGTCCGTATAAGGACGGCCCCGGCGAAATCAACGTCACAGTGTCGGTCGGCGGCATGGTGGTGAATCCCGGCGATATCGTTGTCGGCGATCAGGATGGCTTGCTCGCGATTCCGCAGGAAGACGCCGGCTATGTCATCGAAAAAGCACTAGCGGTGCTGCAAGCCGAGGCCGAAACGATGCGCGCGATGAAACAGGGCCGCTGGGACCGCTCGTTTATCGACGCGCTTGAGGCGCGCTGCAATAACTGAGTGGGCCGAAGTACCGGCGAACGGAAGATGAAAACGCCGACGACTGCCTTCCGCAGCGTCGGCTTCTTTTACATGGCTTGTCGGGCCGACCCTGACAGGCCAGTCCAGGGCAGATTAGTCGAAATTCACCAACACCTTCATCGCTTTTGAGCGGTCCCCTGCGGTCTGGAACGCCTTGACCGATTCCTGGTACGGAAAAACCCCTGTAATAAGCGGCTTTACGTCGATCAATCCTTTGTTGAGCAGTTCGACGGCGATAGCGAACTCTTCATGAAAGCGGAACGCGCCGCGCAGATCGAACTCCTTAGCGACAATTACATTGAGCGGCAAGGAGATGTCGCCGCCTAATCCTACCTGCACGATGACGCCTCGCGGCTTGAGTGCGTCGAACGAGCCACGCAGTGCCGTGGCGTTGCCGCTTGCCTCGAACAGCACGTCGAAGCTGCCTTTGCCGGTGGTGAACGGCTTCAGTGCCTCGGGCGAGTCCGCAATATTGAGTGCAACATCGGCCCCGACCTTTTTCGCGCTGTCCAGCGGCAGCGTGTTGACATCGGTCGCAACGATCGTCGCCGCACCGGCCCGCCGCGCGGCGGCAACGATCAATGCGCCGATCGGCCCGCAGCCTGTCACGAGCACGCGCTTGCCGAGCAGCGGGCCCGCGCGCCGCATCGCATGCAGTGCGACGCAGAGCGGTTCGGCCATCGCGGCTTCGGCATCGCTCAGCGAATCGGACACGACGTGCGCCTGCGAACGGTCGATCACGATTTCCTGACGGAACGCGCCTTGCACATGCGGCGTGCGCATGGCGCTGCCGTAGTAGCGCATGTCCATGCAGTGATTGTGCAGGCCTTGCTGACAGTATTCGCACAGACCGCAAGGCCGGCTCGGGCTGATGGAAATGCGTGTGCCGGCCGGCATGTCCGTTACCGCGGCGCCGGCGCGAGACACGACGCCCGCAACTTCGTGACCGAGCACCATCGGCTCCTTGATGCGAATGGTGCCGAAGCCGCCATGATTGAAGTAGTGGAGGTCCGAGCCGCAGATGCCCCCTGTCCGGACACGCACCAGCAACTGGTTCGCTTCGGGTTCGGGCGTCGGAACGTCCTCGATGCGCAAATCGAGTGGTGCGTGAATGACGAGTGCATGCATGATGTGAGCCTATGACGATAAATACGGAATCTGCACTCCCTAAGGTAGCGGCAAAAGCACCTGCCGGCAAAGAACGATCTCGTCTGGGCCGATAGCCGATGCTTATGGCTGCACCGCTGCCAACTGGAATGGTTCGCTAGTCGAGCGCTTTCGTCATATTTTCGATGACCTTCTTTGCGTCCGAAAACACCATCATCGTTTTGTCCATATAGAAGAGGTCGTTGTCGAGGCCCGCGTATCCGGACGCCATCGAGCGTTTGTTGACGATGACCGTGCGCGCTTTATAGGCCTCGAGAATCGGCATGCCGGCAATGGGCGAGGTCGGGTCGGTTTTGGCGGCGGGATTGACGACGTCGTTTGCGCCGAGCACGAGCACCACATCCGTCTGACCGAATTCCGCGTTGATGTCTTCCATTTCGAAGACCTGATCGTAGGGCACTTCGGCCTCCGCGAGCAGCACGTTCATGTGGCCGGGCATGCGGCCCGCGACGGGATGGATCGCATAGCGCACGTCGATGCCCTTGCCGCTGAGTTTATCCGTCAACTCTTTCAGTGCATGCTGCGCGCGTGCGACGGCGAGTCCATAACCGGGGACGATGACGACGGATTCGGCGTTGCCGAGCAGGAACGCGGCGTCATCGGCAGAGCCTGATTTCACCGGACGCTGCTCGCGCTTCGCACCGCCTTCTGCCGAAGCGTCCGCGCCGAAGCCGCCGAGCAGCACGCTGAAGAACGAACGATTCATCGCGCGGCACATGATGTAGGACAGAATTGCGCCGGATGAGCCGACCAGCGAGCCGGCAATGATCAGCATCGGGTTGTTCAGCGAAAAGCCGATGCCTGCCGCAGCCCAGCCGGAATACGAATTCAGCATGGACACGACCACCGGCATATCGGCGCCGCCGATCGGAATGATGATGAGTACGCCGAGCGCGAACGCAATCGCCGTCATGACGATGAACGGCAACCACGACTGTGTGACGAAAAACGCAATGCCGAAGCCGATCATCGCAATGGCAAGCGCAAGGTTCAGCGCATGTTGTCCCGCATATACGACGGGAGCGCCTTGAAATAGGCGGAACCGGTATTTTCCCGACAGCTTGCCGAACGCGATAACGGAGCCCGAGAACGTGATCGCACCGATAAACGTGCCGACGAAAAGCTCGGCGCGATTGACGTACGGTAGCTCACCGTCGCCCGTCGCAAGGCCGAACGCCGACGGTTCGCAGACCACCGCGTAAGCGATGCAAACGGCGGCGAGCCCGATGAGCGAATGCATCGCAGCAATGAGCTCGGGCATCTTCGTCATCTCGACGCGTGCAGCGAGCACCGTGCCCACCGTGCCGCCGATCAGCAATGCAGCGGACAGGACCCCGAGTCCCAGCGTCAGGTCCGAGCCGAGCGTCGAGGCCTGCTTTGCGATCAGGGCGAGCGTCGTGAGAATGGCAATCGCCATGCCGCTCATGCCAAAGACATTCCCGAGGCGCGCGCTTTTCGGATTCGACAGACCTTTGAGCGCCTGAATGAAACAGACGGACGCGACAAGATACAGCAGTGTGACGGTATTCGTACTCATCGCACGGCTCCGTTCGCCTGCTGAGCGGCGTTGGCGGACGGCTTCCTGATGTCCTTCTTGCGGAACATCTCGAGCATGCGCCGCGTGACGAGAAAGCCGCCGAATACGTTCACCGCAGCGAGCGCCACGGCGAGCGCGCCGAATGCTTTGCCCGCGCTGCCCTCAGTGAGGCCGACGGCGAGCATCGCGCCGACCATCACGATCGCCGAAATCGCATTGGTGACGGCCATCAGCGGCGTATGCAACGCGGGCGTCACGTTCCATACGACGTGGTAGCCCACGTAAATGGCGAGAACAAAGGTAATCAGATTCGTTGTAGTGTGATTGATGAGTTCCATCGCGGTGTCCTTGTTGTCCTCATGTCCCTAGGCGGTTTTCAGCAGCGCGGCGTCGTGACCGAGCAACGTCGCGGCGATGATGTCGTCGCTCGTGTCGATACTGAGTTTTCGTTCGCTGTCCATAATCAGCTTCAGAAAGTCGAGAACGTTGCGCGCGTAGAGCGCGGAGGCGTCCGTTGCCACCATCGCCGGAAGATTCGTGTAGCCGGCGATCTGCACCCCGTGGCGCAGCACGACGGCATCGGCTTCAGTCAATGGACAGTTGCCGGCGCGCCGCTCGCCGACATGCGGACCTTTGCCGGCAGCGAGATCGACGATCACTGAGCCCGCTTTCATCGCGCGGACAGTCTCCTCGTCGATCAAGGTCGGCGCGGTGCGCCCCGGAATCAGCGCGGTCGTAATGACGATGTCGGCCAGCTTTGCCCGCTCGTGAACCAACGCGCCCTGCCGCGCGAGCCATGAGGGTGGCATGGGGCGCGCATAGCCGCCCACGCCTTCGGCGGCGGCACGCTCTTCGTCGGTTTCGCAGGGCACGTCGAGAAACTTTGCCCCGAGCGATTCGATTTGTTCCTTGACGGCGGGCCGCACGTCGGACGCCTCGATCACCGCGCCGAGCCGCTTCGCCGTGGCAATCGCCTGCAGCCCCGCGACGCCCGCGCCGAGCACGAGCACGCGCGCCGCTTTCACCGTGCCGGCGGCTGTCATCAGCATTGGCATGAATCGTTGATAAAGACTCGCGGCTAGCAGCACGGCCTTGTACCCTGCAATGTTCGCCTGCGAGGACAGCACGTCCATGCTTTGCGCGCGCGTCGAACGCGGAATCGATTCAAGTGCAAAAGCTTGCACCCCCGCAGCGTGGATGCGTGCGGCCTGGTCCACATCGAACGGATTAAGCATGCCGATGAGAACCGTGCCGCGCCGCATGGCGTCGAGCTCTGCTTCAGTCGGCGTTTGTACCTTCAGCACGACATCGGCGGCAAATGCTTGCGCCGCACTGCAGACCGTTGCGCCGGCTGCGGCATAGGCGGTGTCAGTGTAGTGAGCAAGGGCGCCTGCGGCGCTCTGCACCAATACGGTGTGCCCGAGGGCGGTGAGTGTCTTGACCGTTTCGGGCGTGGCGGCGACACGCGTCTCACCGGCGCGGCTTTCGGCAGGGACGCCGATTCTCATGGCTGGTTTCTCCTCAAATGGGATGAAGCAGGCAGCGAGCATGCGGCCCGCGTCGGCGCGCGACGCCGCATGTCTGATGACGAGCACTGCCCGGCCTCGCACAACGCGGGGCAGTCGTTCGGTCGTGCAGGCGTCAGAACTTGTGACGCAAACCGATCGCTGCTTCGAACAGCGAGTTGTAGCCGAAGAACGGCTGATTGGATCCCGATGCCGCAGCAAGCGTGGTCCACGCGCCCGTGAGATGGTTGTAGTCCACGCCGACGTAGACGTCGGTGCGCTTGCTCAGCAGATAGTCGAGTGTCGGGCCGCCGGTGATGCGCGTGCCGCTCTGTCCCGCGTGATGCACGAAGTCGACGTAAAGCGGCAGGTCGAGAATGAGCGCAGGTGTCATGTAGTACTGCAGCGCGGTCGAGAACGAGTCGTTCCGATAGTCCGCCGGATAAACGTGGCTGTAGATATACGAGCCGAAGACCTTCGCGGCGCCGAACTTATAGGTGGCGCCCACTGTGAATATTTTCTGCGAGCTGTCCGGAATCGTCACACCGAAATAGGTGCTGCCGTACGCGGTGGTGGCGGGCGTGAGGCCGCCGATGTTGTTCACGACCTGATACGCCGCCCCGACGCTCAGCGGCCCATTGTCATAGGAGAGGCTGAGCGCCGGGGACGAGTTCTGATGGATGCTGCCCGCCACGCCGCCGAACGTGTAAGCGCCCTTGAACGTGAAGCCGGCGAGCGCGGGCGACGTATAGCGCACCGTGTTGTCGAGACGTCCTCCGCCCGTCAGCCCCGCGCCCTGAAAGCCGATGGTGCCGGTGTAGTTGGCGAACGCGTAGATGTCGTGCGTCCAGCCCATTTCATGAACCAGCGTGTATTGGCGGCCCATGGTCAATGTGCCGTAGGGGCTCGTGAGTCCGACCATGGCAGTGCGCCCGAAGAGGCGCGCCGTGCCCGAAGGCGTGGATTGCTGCGTGACGCCGGTGTTCGGCGTGAAGCCGCCTTCGAGCTGAAAAATGGCCGCGAGACCGCCGCCCAGATCTTCCGTGCCCTGCATGCCCCAGCGGCTGCCCTGAATCTCGCCGCCGCTACCCATTGTAAAAAGCTTACCGCCGGATTTGTTCTGGTGAGTGTCGAAGCGCACCGCTTCGTCGATGATGCCGTACAGTGTGACGCTCGATTGAGCGTGCACTCCGCCTGAAATGGCCAGACCCAATCCAGTTAGTATCCCTAAGGTATGCTTTTTCACGAGTAGATCCCCTTGCAGATTGACGGAAAAAAAGAAAGCTCCAAACCGGCTGCGGCATCCTCGCGGTGCGGCATGCCTTTTTTTCAGGCGGCTGGCGCTATGTCGTTACCTTCTGTCGCGCGCCGCCGCCGTCTCTCAACTCAAAGCGGCAACCGCCGCTGCGATTTTCCTGCAGCCTTCGTCGATGATTTCGATGCGCGTTGCAATCGACATACGGAAGAACGGCGAAACGCCATAGGCGGTGCCGGCGATCAGTGCGACGCCCGCGTGTTCGAGCAGATACAGCACGACATCGACGTCGTTGTCGAGGCTCTTGCCGTCGGGCGTCGTGCGGCCGATCATGCCGCTGCAGTTGACGTAGAGATAAAACGCGCCGCCCGGCGTCTTGCAACTGATGCCTGGAATCGCATTGAGCGCTTTCAGCGCGTGATCGCGTCGCTCCTTGTAAATGCGCACGGACTGCTGCACGAACGTCTGATCGCCGGTCAACGCGGCGAGCGCGGCGGCCTGGCTTATCGAGCAGGCGTTACTCGTGGATTGCGACTGGAGTGTTTCCAGTGCGCCGATCAGATCGGCGGGGCCGGCCACATAGCCGATGCGCCAGCCGGTCATCGCGTAGGTCTTTGAGACACCGTTGATGACCAGCGTACGCGAGCTCAGCTGAGGTTCGATAGCGAGCAGATGTTGCGGCGCGCCGGCCTCGAAGCGAATGTGTTCGTAGATGTCGTCCATCATCACAAGCACGTGCGGGTGGCGCAGCAGTACATTCGCGAGGGCGCGCAGCTCGGCCGTGCTATAGCTGGCGCCCGTCGGATTGGTCGGCGAATTGATGATGAGCCAGCGCGTGCGCGGCGTGATCGCTTTTTCCAGCACGGCGGGCGTGAGCTTGAAGCTGTCGGCTTCCGTGCAGGGCACGACGACCGGCGTGCCGTCGCAGGCCAGTGTCATGTCCGGATAGGACACCCAGTATGGAGCCGGAATGAGCACTTCGTCGCCGGGTTCGACCGTCACGGCGAGCGCGTTGAAGATCGCATGCTTCGCGCCGCAGGTCACGATAATGTGCTTCGGATCATACGAGAGGCCGTTTTCGCGCTGCAGCTTCTGGGCGATGGCGGCGCGCAGCGCCGGCGTACCGGCCGTTTGCGTGTAGCGGGTTTCGCCCCGCGCCATGGCCTCGATCGCGGCCTCGCGGATATGCGCGGGTGTATCGAAGTCAGGCTCGCCCACCACGAGATTGACGATGGTCTTTCCCTCACGCCGCAGTTCCGCGGCCCGGTCGGCGGCGGCGCTGCTCGGTGACGGTTTGATTCTCTGAACACGGGCGGCGATGCGCGATGCACTCACACTCAACTCCTCAGCGGCTTTTGACAGCATTCACATTAAGCGCGCGAAAAAGTTCAAGCCAAGATGACTTTCCGCTGGTGCAATAACATCCGCTTATGACGCCGCGTCGACGCGCGCGTCCGGTTCCGGAGCGCGCGATCCATGAGGGAATACGCTGATTAGCAGACCTTTTTTGCGCAGGGCGCAACCGCACACCGGATTTTTGCGGACTGTGCGCGAAGGGGCGCTTGGCCTATCATGGTTGCCATCACTAACGTTGAGACGCGAATACCGTGAACCTGCGGCGTTTGAAGTATTTCGTGAAGATCGTCGACATTGGCAGCCTCACCCAGGCTGCGGAAGTGCTTCACATTGCACAGCCGGCGCTGAGCCAGCAACTCATCACACTTGAAGACGAGTTTCAGCAACAGCTGCTCGTGCGCACGAAGCGCGGCGTCACCGCCACCGAGGCGGGCGCCACGCTGTATCGCCACGCGCAGTTGATCCTGCGTCAGTACGAGCAGGCTCAGGCCGACGTGAAAAGCGCCGGCCAGACGCTGTCGGGTCAGGTCTCGGTCGGGTTGGCGCCCGGCACCGGCGCGTCGGCGCTGTCATTGCCGCTGTTGCGCACCGTGCGGGCCCGGCATCCGGACATCCTGCTGTACATCAACGAGAACTTCGGCACCACACTCAGCGAACTGATCATGAACGGGCGCATGGACATGGCTGTGCTGTACGGCGACAAGCCGGTGCACGGCCTGTCGTTCCAGCTTCTGATGAACGAGGAGCTGTTCCTCGTTGCGCCGCGCAGCATGGGCATCGCGCAGGATCAGATAGGCGTGACGGAGCTTCGCGACGTGCCGTTGCTCCTGCCGCGTCCGTACAACTATCTGCGCAAATACGTCGACGAAGGCTTCGCGCGCGTGCAAATGATTCCGAAGGTGGTGGCGGAAATCGAATCGGCGTCTACGCTCTCGGCAGCGGTGGGCGCGGGCATCGGCGCGACCATTCTGCCGGATTCGACAGCCAGGGTCGTGGCGGTCGCCGGGGACATTGTGCAATGCCGCATCGTCTCGCCGGTCATCAAGATTCCGTTGTCGGTCTGCCTCTCCGATCATTTGCCGCTCTCCGAGCCCGCCGCGGCGGTCAAGGACATTCTGCTGGAACTGGCGGGCGACCTCGCGCTCGACGTTCGTTTCGAGCCCGGCGCGGATACATAAGCGCATCTTATCGCTACAAAGCCAAACGGTCTTGGCGCAATTCTTATGCGCCGGATACATTGAGTTCATTGTCGAGCGCGCCCGCCGGTCAAGGGCGCGCGTCCCACCGGCCACGGACTCTAAGATGGATCTCCAGAAGATTAAGGCGCTGATCGACCTGTTGGCGGACTCCCCGCTCGCGAAGCTCGAAGTGATCGAGGGCGACGCACGGGTCAAGCTTGTCAAGGCGAAGCGAGGCGCAAAGCAGGGCGTTGCACACGCGAGCGCAGCGGGCGCTCCCGTGAGCGGCGCGGCGCTGCCGGCGTCGGTGCAAAGCGGCGCCGACGAAGCCGCGCGTACCCCCGCTCTGCCGTTCCCGGCACCTTCAGTCGCCAAGGAACCGCATTGCGTGCGCGCGCCGATGTTCGGCGTCGTTCATCTGACGCCCGCGCCCGGCGAGCCGCCGTTCGTGACGCCAGGCGATACGATCGGGGAAGGTCAGGTGCTTTGCACCATCGAAGCGATGAAGATGTTCAACGCGATCGAAGCGGAAACGGGCGGCGCCATCCTGGAGGTGCTGGTTGCGCCAGGTAGCGAGGTGGAACCTGGCCAGCCGCTTTTCCGGATTGGCTAGACGACCATGTTCGACAAGGTACTGATTGCCAACCGCGGCGAGATCGCGCTGCGAATCCAGCGGGCCTGCCGTGAGCTGGGCCTCAAAACGGTCGCGGTCTACTCGGAGGCGGATGCCGAGGCGCGCCACGTGCGTCTCGCTGACGAAGCGTTGTGCATCGGCCCGGCGTCACCGGCACAAAGCTATCTGGATGGCGCGGCGATCCTCTTTGCCGCACACGCGAGCGGCGCGCAGGCCATTCATCCGGGCTATGGCTTTCTTTCGGAGAACGCGGACTTTGCCGCGGACGTAGAGGCAGCGGGCCTGGTTTTTATCGGGCCTGCCGCGCAAACCATTCGCACGATGGGCGACAAGGTCGCCGCAAAACGCGCGATGCGCGCGGCCGGTGTGCCATGCGTGCCGGGCCCAGACGGCAGCCTGTCCGACGAGCCGGCGGAGATTCTGCGTGTCGCCGAAGAGATCGGTTACCCGGTCATCGTGAAATCGGCGGGCGGGGGCGGGGGGCGCGGTATGCGCGTCGTGCCGGGCCCCGACCAGTTGCTCGATGCCGTTTCAGTAACGCGCGAGGAGGCGCGCCGCGCCTTCGGCAAGCCGCAACTGTATGTGGAAAAGTTTCTTGAGCATCCGCGTCATGTCGAAATCCAGGTGCTGTGCGATACGCATGGCAATGCACTATGGCTCGGGTCGCGCGACTGCTCGTTGCAGCGGCGTCATCAGAAGGTAGTGGAGGAAGCGCCAGCGCCGGGCATCGACGCTGGCATGGTCCGGCAAGTCGGCGAGCGCTGCGTGGAGGCATGCAGGCACACGGGTTATCGCGGCGTGGGCACGTTCGAATTCCTGTTCGAGAACGGCCAGTTCTATTTCATCGAAATGAACACACGCCTGCAGGTCGAGCATCCCGTCACGGAGATGACGTCGGGCATCGACATCGTCCGCGAACAGATTCGCGTCGCACAGGGGCATGCACTGACCGTTCGTCAGTCGGACATTCGCTCGGTTGGCCATTCGTTCGAATGCCGCATCAACGCCGAAGATCCGCTTATGTTCGCGCCGTGTCCCGGCACGGTGTCCATGTGGGAACAGCCCGGCGGCAATGGCGTACGGGTCGACTCTCACATCAGCGGCGGTGTGCGCGTGCCGCCGTACTACGACTCGCTCATTGCCAAGCTCATTACGCACGGCGCCACGCGTGACGAAGCGCTCGCGCGCATGCGTGTTGCGCTGTCGGAAATGCGCGTGGAAGGCATTCGCACGAACGTGCCCTTGCATCAGGCCATGTTCGACGACGAGGCATTTTGCGCAGGGGGCGTCGACATCCACTATCTCGAGCATTGGCTGGCGAGGAGAAAAAACCATGACGCTGACCGTTGAGCCTGCGTCGATCGCGCATGCGGACGCCGCGAGGCCGCCGCGTCGGAACGCACCAAGGACCGCTGTTGCAATGAACCACGACGAATCCGATGAGCCGCTGCGCGTGAGCATGCTGGGTACGACCGCCTTGCTCTTCGAAGCGCCAGGTGCGCTCGATCTGCACGTGCAGCGCCGTATCTGGACGCTCGCGCGCGAGGTAGAAACATGGCCGGGCGTGCGCGAAGCCGTGCCGGGCGTCACTAACCTGATGCTGACGTTCGCTACGCCGCCGGCAGACCCCGAGTCGCTGGGCGAGGCGTTGCGCGATGCATGGGCCGCGGCGGGCGAGCTGCAGATCGAGGGCAAAGTGGTGGAATTGCCGGTGCAATACGGCGGCGAGTTCGGGCCGCATCTGCAAGACGTGGTGAATCACACCGGCCTGTGCGTCGATGATGTCGTGCAGTTGCATTGCGCGCCGCTCTATACGGTCTACGCGCTCGGCAGCCACCCCGGTTATTGCTATCTGGGCGGCATGGACCCGCGCATCGCGACGCCGCGGCGCAAGGTGCCGGTGCTCGGGTTGCCCGGCGGCGCCGTGTCGATCGGCGGCGTGCAGACGGGCGTGTCCGCATCGACGGGACCTAGCGGCTGGAACACGATCGGTCACACGTCGATGTCTTTCTTCGACCCGGCGCGCGAGCATCCCGCCACGCTCGCGCCGGGCGACATGATCCGCTTCCGCGTCGAGAGGGTTGCATCGTGATCGAGATCCTGTCTTCTTCGGCGCTTGCGACCGTGCAGGACCAGGGGCGCGAAGGCTATCTGCGATATGGCGTCGGCACGGCCGGCGCGATGGACCGGCTTGCGCTCGCAGTCGGCAATCTGCTGCTCGGCAATCCCGACGACGCAGCGGGCATCGAGATTCCCATGTTCCCCTTTCGTGTGCGCTTTCTGGCGGACATGGCCTTTGCAATCACGGGCGCGGACTGTCCCGCGCGCCTTAACGAGCGGGCCCTGTTGCCGTGGTGGACGGTGCAAGCCAAAGAGGGCGACGTGCTCACCATCGGTGTGCCGACAAGCGGAACGCGCTGCTATCTGACACTCGCGGGCGGGGTGGATGTGCCTGTGGTGCTCGGCTCGCGCAGCACGCAGCTGCGCGGTCAGTTCGGCGGCTACGACGGCCGTCAGCTGCAAAAGGGCGATGTGCTGAAGGCCGTGGGCGAGGGCGCCCGCACCATGCCGCTCGATGCACCGCGTGCTGCGGGTTTCGGCACCGTGCCGCCGGAATTCACATTGCCTGCGGCTTCCGCGCTGCCTGGTGCGACAGCCGACGAAACCGCGGTGCGCGTGCTGCCCGCTGCGGAATACGAGTGCTACTGCCCGGAGTCGCTCGAGGCGTTCTGGCGCGAGGGTTGGAAAGTGACGCCGCAAAGCGATCGCTATGGGTATCGCCTCGCCGGTCCGACGCTCACGGCGATGCACGCCGTCGAGAAGCGCTCGCATGGCATCGTGCCCGGTGTGATTCAGGTGCCGCACAACGGGCATCCGATCATCCAGCTACGCGATGCACAGCCGTCGGGCGGTTACCCGAAGATCGGCACCGTCATCGAGGCGGATTTATGGCGCCTCGCGCAGGCGCGCATCGGTACGAAAATCCGCTTTGTTCAGACGACCTATCCGGAAGCCGTCGCGGCGCTGGAAGAACTGGGGGGCTACCTCGCCAGGGTGCGCAATCTCGTCGAGTTGTTCCGCTCTTCCAGACACTGAGACATGACAGAAAAAAACGAAGTGGATATTGGCGAGCTTCGGCAGATTACGTCGTGGCTGGCCGCCGCCGACGTCGAATTCATCGAAATTGGCAGGCCCGCCGCGACCGTTCGCCTGACGATGGAGAAGCCACCCCGCACGAAGCTGCGGACGCGAACGGTTCATGCGCCCGACGATGCCGACGGTGCGAGTGAGCCGCCCATTGCTGCAAGCGCGTCGAGCGTCGCCGTTACGGCGCATTGCGCGGGCATTTTTCTCGTGACGCATCCGGCGCGCTCCACGCCGCTTGTCAGCGTCGGTGCGCGCGTCGATGGGGGCGAGATTGTCGGCTTGCTGCGGATCGCGCAGTTGTGCGTGCCGGTTCTCGCGCCCGTAGACGGGGTGGTGGTGGGCACGCTCGTCGCGCATGGCGCAACGGTCGGCTATGGAACACGCCTGATCGAGCTCGCGCCATCCGCATGAAGAATGGGTCAGCGCACGTCAGCGCTTGAGGAACGGAGAGTGAAGATGGAAATCGACCTGAACGCGGACCTGGGTGAAGGCTTTGGCCCCTACCGCATGGGCGAAGACGAGGCGATGCTCGACATCGTGTCGTCCGCCAACGTGGCCTGCGGCTATCACGCCGGTGACCCCGTCATCATGGACACAACGGTGCGCATGGCTCTCACGCGCGGCGTCGAAGTCGGCGCGCACGTTGGTTTTCCCGACCTGCTGGGCTTTGGCCGTAGGCAGATCCAGGCCGATCCGCTGGAGCTCGCCAATTACATCCTGTATCAGATGGGCGCGCTCGCGGGCATCGCGAAGGCCGCAGGGCACCGCGTCACGCATATGAGCTTTCACGGCGCGCTCGGAAACATGGCCGCGGCTTCGTACGAACTCGCCGAGCCGCTGGTGCGGGCCGTCGCCGAGTTCGACCGCGAGCTCATCATCAGCGTGTCGACGAACACGCAGATAGAACGCGCCGCGGATCGTCTCGGCGTGCGCATCGCCAACACATTTCTCGCCGACCGTGCATACGACGATCAAGGCGCGCTGGTCTCGCGCAAACTCGCGGGCGCGGTGATCAAGGACAGGGCGGCGGTCCTTGCGCGTGTCAAGCAACTGCTGGAGGAAGGCACCATCACGACGGTTACCGGCAACAAGCTGAAGATTGCGGTTCAGTCGATCCTGCTGCATGGCGACACGCCAGGTGCCGTCGAACTGGCGCGCACGGTGCGCGGCGTGATCGAAGCGGCGGGCGGACGGGTCGTGCCGGTCTCGCGCCTTACGCGCTAGACACGCGCGCGAGGCGACCGGGGCAACATGGTTTCAACCATAAGGCCCGCTTATCGCTTCAAACCCAATCCGTCTTTGTTGCGCGCTTTCGCGGCGTATAGATTGTTAGGAGTCGATTGATAAAAAGCCGATTGGCAACAGGCTTTATCGCACGCCTTTTCGCGAGGCGACATTTGAGAACTACAGACTGAGGTCATTCATGCCGTTTTCAGACTACAAGACCGCGCTGGTCACGGGCGCTTCGACAGGAATGGGCGCTGCCATTGTCGAGCGCTTTTGTCGCGAGGGACTCGAAGTGCATGCGCTCGCGCGCAACGGCGATCGTCTGAATGAGCTTGCCGCGCGCACCGGCTGCATTGCGCATGCAATCGACGTGTGCGATCTGCACGCCGTGACGACGCTCACACAGCAGGTGCCGTTCGATATCGTCGTGAACAACGCGGGCGTATCGCGCAAGGGTTCGATTCTCGATGCGGGTGTCGAGGACATCGACGTGCAAGTGGAGGTGAATCTGCAAGCCGTGCTGCACCTCGTGCGGCTCACCATGCCGGGCATGGTGGCACGCGACCGCGGCCATATCGTCAACATCAGCTCCATTGCGGCGATCTATAACTTCAACGGCAACTCCATCTATCACGCGACGAAGGCCGGCATACACGCGCTGTCGCGCCAGCTGCGGGTCGACGCCACGGGCAAGCGTGTGCGCGTGACCGAGATCTGCCCCGGCCGTGTCGCGACTGATATTTTCGGCCATGTGCACGGCGACATCGAGGAAGCGCGAAAGAAGTTCATTGACGGCTTCGAGTTGCCTCAGCCGTCCGACATCGCGGATGCGATTGCGTTTGCGATAGCCGTGCCGCTCGCGGTCAACATCAGCAACATGGAGATCCTGCCGACGTTGCAAGTGCCGGGCGGGCTCACCACCATCAAGCGCGAGCCGTCCGCTCACGGTGAGTAAGCCCGCCGTTCGCGAGAACGTCATCTGAGTCTACTAAGGAGGCCTTTCATGCGAGCATCGGTACTCGTTACCCGTGCGTCATTTCCGGACATCGTCGAGCGCCTGCGCGCGGACTTCGACGTGACCGACAATCCGGACGACACCATCTGGACCCAAGCCGAGCTGATCGAGCGCCTGCAGGGCAAGGAGGGCGCGATAACGGCCGGCAGCGACCGAATCGATGCCACGTTGCTGGATGCCTGCCCGCAACTGAAGGCGGTCTGCAACATCGGCGTGGGCTACAACAACGTCGATGTCGATGCGTGCACCGCGCGCGGCGTACTCGTCACGAATACGCCGGACGTGCTCACGGATACTACGGCCGACTTCGGCTTCGCGCTGATGATGGCCACCGCGCGGCGCATCGCGGAGTCGGAGCACTTTCTGCGTGCGGGCGAATGGACGAAGACCGGCCGCTACGACATGTTCGTCGGCAGCGACGTGCATGGCTCGACACTCGGCATTCTCGGCATGGGGCGCATTGGTCAGGCCATTGCGCGGCGCGGTGCATTTGGCTTCGGCATGCGCGTCATCTATCACAACCGCTCGCGACTCGCGCCTGAAGTGGAAGAGGGCTGCCACGCGCGCTATGTCGACAAGGAAGCACTGCTGCGTGAGTCGGATCATCTGATTGTCGTCGTGCCGTATTCGGCCAGCTCGCATCATGCAATCGGCGCGGCGGAGTTAAAGCAGATGAAGTCGTCCGCCACGCTCACGAATATCGCGCGCGGCGGCGTGGTGGACGACGCGGCGCTCGCCGTCGCGCTTCATGAAGGCAGCATCGCGGCCGCGGGTCTCGACGTATTCGAAGGTGAACCGCTCGTGTGTCCGGCGCTGCTCGCGCAAAAGAACGTGGTGCTGACACCGCATATCGGCAGTGCGTCGGTCAATACGCGGCGCGCCATGGCTGCGCTCTGCGTCGACAACCTGATCGCGGCGCTGGGACGTGGTCCTCTCGCCGGCAAGCCTCCCACGCCGATCAATCCGCAGGTGCTCGCGGGCCCGGCGGCGATTGTTTGATCTGGACCGGCGCAGCGTGTTGCGCCGGTTCGACTCGTATAAGTCGCGCTCGTTCAGACGGGCGCGGTGACCGATGAGGCGCCCGCAGAGGCCCCACATACCGGAGACATACATCATGCAGCATGCTGCCTTGAGCGCTGCCCACGGCGATCTACCTCGTCCTCGCCATCCGTCATTCCCGAAACTTATTGCACCAGAAGAAAGGCCTCTGCCAGGGCGTTTTTTTGCGGGCTAGTATGGATTCAACGAGGACGCCGCGAAGGCAGGGACGCGCAACATGAAACTTCATTTTGACCTGGCCACGGTGCTGCAAGGCGACTATGGCGTGCTGTTCCTTCATGGGATTGAGCTGACGCTCGCCATGGCCGCGCTGGCATGGGTGCTTTCGTTGATCGTGGGCGTACTGCTCTCTGTGATCCGTCTCACGAATAACCGTCTTGCGACCTCGTTTGTCGCGACGTTCGTTGCATACCATCGCAATGTGCCTATGCTCGTGCAGATTCTGTTCTGGTACTTCGGCATCTCGAACATTTTGCCGGCTTCTTTACAAGCGCTGCTGAATCACTACAACGGCCAGTTTGTTTTCGCGGTGATCGCGATTGGACTGTGCAGCGGGGCGTATCTCTCTGAAGACATTCGCAGTGGGCTGCGCGCCATTCCGTATGGCCAATATGAAGCGTCCCGTGCGCTCGGACTGAATTTCCTGACCGGCATGCGTCATGTCGTGCTGCCGCAGGCGCTGCGCAAT
This sequence comes from Paraburkholderia phenoliruptrix, assembly GCF_047325075.1. NCBI lineage: Bacteria > Pseudomonadati > Pseudomonadota > Betaproteobacteria > Burkholderiales > Burkholderiaceae > Paraburkholderia > Paraburkholderia phenoliruptrix. Next base: position 2,775,364 of record NZ_CP168531.1, on the reverse strand, counting down.
GCAATTCCGCCGATGGTCAATCACGCGGTGCTGCTCTTCAAAAACACGAGTCTTGCCATGGCGATTGGCGCAGCGGAGTTGACGTACGTGACCCGGCAGGTCGAGAACGAAACGTTCCTCTCTTTCGAGTCGTACTTTGTCGCCACGGCGGTGTATCTCGGTCTTTCGCTTGTCATCATGCTGTGCGGTGCGAAGATCGCCATGCACTACCGCATTCCGGGAGTGAAGTGACATGTTCGACATCTTGCGCGATAACTGGACCCTGCTGCTCATCGGGCAATATCCGCATGGGCCGCTGGGCGGCATCGTGCTCACGATATTGCTTTCGCTCTCCGCACTCATCATTGCCTTTCCGTTGGGCATTCTGGTTGCGCTCGCACGCATCAGCCCATTGCGCGCGCTGCATGCACCCGCAACGGCGCTCGTCTATATGGTGCGCGGCATTCCTCTGCTGATGGTGATTTTCTGGGTGTACTTTCTCGTTCCCGTGCTGACCGGTTATCCGGTCACCGGGTTCGTCACGATGCTGTGCGCGCTCGTGATCTACGACTCGGCCTATCTCGGCGAGATCATCCGCGCGGGCATCGAGGGACTGCCGAAAGGACAAACCGAAGCGTCGCGCGCGCTCGGCATGAGCTACATGAAAACGATGCGTGCAGTCGTACTGCCGCAGGCGCTCTACAACGTGGTGCCGAGCATGGTCACGCAGTTCGTCTCGACGATTAAGGAGACCTCGCTCGGGTACATCATCAACGTTCAGGAAATTTCGTTCGCAGCGGACCAGATCAACAACCGGCTTTTGACAAAACCGTTCCCGGTCTATCTGATTCTCGCGTTGAGCTACTTCGCGCTATGTTATGCGCTCACGCAGCTCGCACAGTATCTGGAGCGGCGCGTCACGTTCAAGCGGGCGGGTGCGGTCGCGAAAACTCAGAAAGGCGATGAGCTCTCACTGGCCGAGCCGCTCGCCAGCGAAAACTAGGCGTTCATTCATTTAGAGGTACTGCGCATGATCAGGTTTTCCAGCGTCAACAAATGGTACGGCGAATATCAGGCACTCGTGGATGTGAACGCCGAAGTTCGCAGGGGCGAGGTCGTGGTGGTGTGCGGTCCTTCGGGTTCGGGCAAATCGACGTTGATCCGCACGGTCAATCGTCTGGAAGAGATCAACCGCGGGCAGATTTTTTTCGACGGCCAGGACATCCACGACAAAAAGCTCGGACTGAACGCCTACCGCAGCCGTGTCGGCTTCGTGTTCCAGCAATTCAACCTGTTTCCGCACCTGTCGGTGCTGGATAACATCACGCTCTCACCGATGCGCGTGCATGGCCTGAAGCGAGTCGAAGCCGAGCGCAAGGCCGAGGACCTGTTGTCACGCGTGGGTCTGTCGAACAAGGCGCGTGCTTATCCGGCGCAGTTATCCGGCGGACAACAGCAACGTGTCGCGATTGCGCGTGCGCTCGCGATGGATCCGCCCGCCATGCTGTTCGACGAGCCGACGAGCGCGCTCGACCCCGAGATGGTCGGCGAAGTGCTGAACGTCATGAAGAGCCTCGCGCAAGAAGGTATGACGATGATGTGCGTCACGCACGAAATGGGGTTCGCACGAGAAGTCGCGGACCGCGTGTGGTTCATGGACGCAGGGAAGATTCTGGAAATCGCAGAGCCGGAAGAGTTCTTCGTGCGCCCCAAACATGCACGCGCGCAGCGCTTTCTTTCTGACCTGCGCACGCATTGATTCGAATCCGGCAGCGGCTTTTCAACAGTGGTCTATTGCTTTAAACATAAACCTTAGAGGAGCACCACCATGCAGGCAGGCAAGATTAGCGCGGGGATGTTGGTCGTGGGCGCAGTACTTCAGTTCATGAGTCCCGCTTTCGCGGATCAGCTCGCGGACATCAGGAGCCGCGGCGAAGTCACGTGCGGTGTTTATTCGAATGTCGAACCGTTTTCGTATCCGAATGCGCAGACGCGCCAGCTCGAGGGCATGGACGTGGATCTGTGCAACGCCGTGGCGAAACAACTTGGCGTGAAGGCAAAGCTCGAACCGCTGGCGGTGGAGGCACGTATTCCGCAACTCAAGCTTGGACGTGTCGATCTGGTGGTCGCCAATCTTGCGTACACGAAAACCCGCGCGACGCAGATTGCATTCAGCGATTCGTATTATTCGACCAAGGAAGTGCTGGTCGTGAAGAAAGCTGATGCCGGCAAGAAACTAACGGATTTCGCCGGCCAAAAGATTAGCGCCGCGGACGGCTCCACGTCCGCGCAGTCCATTCCGCTTTCAATCAAGGACGGTCAGGCCGTCACGTTCCATGATACGAGTTCGGCGTTCCTCGCGCTGGAGCAGGACAAGGTGAAAGGCTTCGTCACGAATCAGATGACTGCCAGGAAGATCGCCAAACAGGTGGAGGGAACGGACGGCGCCGTGGCTATCGCTGCAGAGCCCATGTTGATCGAACCGATCGCCGTAGGCTTGCGCCAGAATGAACCGGCGATGCTGGCGGCGGTCAATAAGGCATTGGCATCCATGGAGCAGAGCGGCGAAATGAGCGCGATCTTCGACAAATGGCTCGGACCCAAAACGCCGTATGGGCTCACGCGTACTGACAAGGTCACGCCGATCAACCAGTTGAAGTTCACGCCGGTGTCCTGAGGCGTCGCATTCATGGATCGGGGAGGAGAGAAAGTTGAAACATAGCCTGAAGCTGTTTGATCTGACGGGGCGCCGTGCGTTGATCACCGGATCGAGCATCGGCATCGGTTTTGCGCTCGCAAGAGGCCTTGCCGGCGCCGGTGCGGAAGTGGTGCTGAATGGCCGCGGCGCGGCGCCCCCCCCCGAAGCGGTGAAGCGCCTGCGCGAGGAGGGCGCGAGTGCGCATGCCGCAAGTTTCGACGTGACTTCACCGGAAGCCGTCGAAGCGGCGATCGCTTGGATCGAGCGCGAGATAGGCCCGATCGATATCCTCGTGAATAACGCCGGCATGCAGCGCCGCGCGCCGCTCGAGCAGTTTTCCCACGCCCAATGGGAAGAGCTGATGAAGACCAATGTGGACAGCGTGTTTCTCGTTGGCCGGGCCGTGGCGCGGCACATGCTTCCCCGCAAGCGCGGCAAGATGGTCAATATCTGCTCGGTGCAAAGCGAACTCGGGCGGCCAAACATTGCCGCTTACACCGCGAGCAAAGGCGCGGTGAAGATGCTGACAAAAGGCATGGCGATCGACTGGGGGCAATACGGCATTCAGGTCAACGGTCTGGGCCCCGGCTACTTCAAGACCGAATTGACAGAGGCGCTCGTGAAGGACGAAACGTTCAGCGCATGGCTTATCGGACGCACACCGTCGCGACGCTGGGGAGACGTCGAAGACCTCGTCGGCGCGGCGGTGTTCCTGTCCAGTGATGCATCGAACTTCGTGAACGGCCATATCCTTTATGTCGACGGCGGCGTGACTGCTACGCTGTAAAGCGCGGACGCCGCTGCCGAGCGCTGTCCGGTGCTGCGCCACAGTCGGGCGCCGCCAGCACCGGCCGGGTCGGTCTTTCGTCGCGAGAAGCAGTCGACCGCTATCTGCGGACCTAGTTGGATCAGGGTCGTTTGGCGCGCGATGACGATGAGCGCGCGCCGGATCTGGTTTAGCAGGTCGCGCGACTCGCGCATTGCGACGATCTGGCGACGCTGCCGCATCCGAGGTCTTTTTGTGCAGTGCGCCCGGGCACACAAGCGCTTTCTGACAGGCGAACCGGGACCCTCGCGGAATGGAACCGCGCGAGCCACGATTGTCCCTGAGAAGCCAGTTGCCACCTGTACTACGAAGACCCGCGCGGCTGGTTCGCCCCAATCCGCCACGTTTCGGTCATGTGACGTGGAGCGAAGCAATGTTGTCATCGGACCGTGCCCAACAGGACAAGGCGAGAATGTCCGAGGTGCCGACATTACTTCGTTCCGTTGCGAAGCAATGTTGTCAACTCGCATCAGCGCGAAGTAAATTCGTCAATTCGCGTTCGAGTTCGACTACCAAATCCTCGAGTGCGTGGCGAGCATAGTTGGCGGTTTGCGAAGCTTCGCGCATCTAGCATTGCCGCATTCCTTCATGTCAGGGGATGAAACGCGCGTTGCCTAATCCCCTGCAGCAGATAGAGTACGTAAATGATTGGCGCTGCTATCAATGTTAAAGCTCCGACGTTCGTTGGAAATAGTGTGTGGGGTCTCGGACCGTAAAGCGCCGGCGGTTAACGCATTGACGTAGCGCAAGTCGTAACGAAGCCCGCGATCCGCAACGACCATGCCATTCCATCGCCCGACACTTCCTGACTCCTAAGGCAGGCAGGAATCACCTTAGCGGTGAAGATCTTGCGATGCTCGAAGCGCAGCAACGCAATCTGCTTGACCATCCGGAGCGCACACTCCTGAAACTGAACATCGATGCAGGCGGGGTGCAGTCCCGCCGTGTGCTCGATCGTCTGATGGCAGAGAACGAATCGACCGTCGGCGCGGTTTCGTGAGATCGACCATGCAAGTCAAGATCCCTCGCAAATTCGCCGTGGCCGCCGACATCTACGCGTTCGAACTCGTGCATCCCGATGGTGCTGCACTGCCCGCATTTTCCGCCGGCGCGCACATCGACGTCATGCTTCGCGATGATCTCGTGCGACAGTATTCGCTTTGCAACGACTCGCGCGAATCACATCGCTACCTGATCGCGGTACTGCGCGATGCCCACTCGCGCGGCGGATCAATAGCGATGCACGCACTGGACGAGGGCGGCTTGCTGGAAGTCAGCGAGCCCAAAAACCACTTTTCGCTTCATGGGCAGGCGGGCCATTCTGTGCTGCTCGCCGGTGGTATCGGCGTGACGCCTGTCATATCGATGGCAGAGGCGCTGGCGCATGCGGGCGCGTCGTTCGAGATGCACTATTGCACGCGTAGTGCGGCACGTACTCCGTTTCGCGATCGGCTGGCCGATTCGCGATTCGCGATTCGCAGGACGCGTTCATCTCTATGTCGATGACGCCGGGAGCGGCGAACGATTGCGGCTCGAGCCGTGCTCGCGCAAGCTCGTTCAGATACCCATGTGTATGTCTGCGGCCCGGCTGGTTTCATCGCCGCGGCGATGGGAGCCGCAAAGGCCGCAGGATTGGACGATGAGCGCTTTCACCGCGAGTTCTTCGGGATGGCGCCTGCACAAGAGGGTGGTTGGGCGTTCCAGGTGAAGCTGTCGAGCACGGGCCGGGTGATCAACGTCGTGCCGCAGACAACGGTCATCGCCGCACTGGCGAGCGCGGGCGTCGAGGTGCCGAGTTCGTGCGAGCAAGGTGTATCCGGCACATGCCTGACGCGCGTGTTGTCCGGCGAGCCCGATCACCGCGACGCCTACTTGACGGACGACGAAAAGGCGGCGAACGATCAGTTTTTGCCGTGCTGTTCGCGGTCAAGATCGCCGGTGCTTGTACTCGATCTGTGAGAGACCGCGGTTCTTTGGGCCGTTAGTGGGATCGTCGGTGTTCCGGCGTGTTACAGCGGCTGCTTGTTCCCGAAATCCGGCAGCGCCAATGCAGACGGCACAAGCGCGGCACCAAATTTATGCAAGCCAACGGCATCGCGCCGAATCAGATCACGCGTTGATAGCAGACGGCGGCTTCGCTGGTGATACAAGAATCTTGATCTGCGTCCTATCGGCAAGGAGCGCGTCGAATCCCTCGGCCACCGCGTCGTCGAGCGACACTATGCGGGTAACGATCGACGTCAGGTCGAGCGCACCTGATCCCACGATGCGTAGCAGATCCCCGTAAGCGTGACGATACCCGACGCTCGCCGTGAATGTCAGTTCATCGTTAACCGCACGGAAGGCGTCGAAATTCGCATGTGGCATCAAGCCCACCATCACGACGCGGCCGCCCTTGCGCAGGCCCTGCATCGCCGCCTCGAAGGTAGCCGGCAGGCCGGCCGCCTCGAAGCTCACGTCGACGCCGAGCCCGCCCGCCGCGTCGCGAAGGGCATCGCGTAAGGCGGGTGCGTCGAGTGCACCTGCGTCCAGCGCATGCGTCGCGCCGAGGTGTGACGCGGCGGCGAGCCGCTCGCGCGACACATCGACCGCGACAATCGTCGTCGCGCCCTGTAGCTTCGCGAGAGAGATCAGCAGAAGACCAATTGGCCCAAGGCCGAAAACCGCACAGGTGTCGCCGAGCCGCAGCTCTGCGCGTCGCAGCGCATGCAGCGCGACGGCAGCCGGCTCCATCACTGCAGCCTGTTCGAGACTGACTTCGTCTGGCAGCCGGTGCAGCATGTAAGCCGGCACGACCGCGAAGTCGGCCATCCCGCCGTCGCCCATCAGCCCAGCGAAGCCCATCGACACGCACAGGTTGTACGAGCCTGAGCGGCAGTATGCGCACTGCTTGCAGTGATACTCCGGCTCGACCGCGACGCGATCGCCCAAAGACAGCCCGGTCACGCCAGCGCCGACTTCGACGACCGTGCCGCAGAACTCGTGGCCTAACGTCAGCGGCGCGGTGCGGCCCGATAAAGGATGTGGCGCATCGACTGGAATCGCGTGAGGCCCGTCTGCATATTCGTGGAGATCGCTGCCGCAAATGCCGCAATAGGCAACGGCGATGCGTACCTGCCCGGGCCCGGCGCGCGGCGTGTCGAGCTCGACCAGCCGGAGGTCCCAGGGGCCATGCCATTGTAGGGCGCGCATATCACTGCCCTCCGATGTTTTGCGTATCGAGACGAGTGCGCGCGCCAGCGAGTGCCTGTTTGCGCAGCATGGCAGGCGCCGTTTCGACGAGGCCGAACGACAGTAGGCACGCGAGCACTGCGCCGGCGGACGATGTCCACATGGCGAACTGCAGGCCGTATCTGTCGGCAGCGAAGCCGGCTACGGTCGGCGCGACGAAGCCGCCGATAAGCTCGCCCGCTCCCATGATCAGCCCGAGCGCACTGGCGATTGCGCGCGGCGGAACGGTTTCGGCCGGGATCGTTGCCATGAAGAGGGTGAAGCACCCGAGACCTGTATACGTGGCAAACACGAGCGTGCCGAGAGCCCAGACCGAGTCGACACGCATCATCGCGATCGGGCAGGCGGCGGCGATCAGCGCGAAAGCGATCATCGTCGGCTTGCGGCCGATCCGGTCGGAGATTGCCGGAACTGCGAAGCCCCAGAAGACCCATGCAGCGCCGAGGCAGGTCATCACCACGCCCATCGCGGACGGAGAAAAGTGCCGGCTATCGACCAGAAAGACCGGCGCAAACGAGATGATGACGACGAACCAGGTGAGGAAGAAGCAGCTGATCAGCACGCACAGCAAGACGTTGCGCTCCTTCAATACGGCGAAGCGGCTTACTGGACCGTCGCTCGCTACGGGCGCATCTGGGCTCTGCGTCTGCGTGCACCGCGCGCCGCCAGATGGCACTTCCCGGACCCAGCGCCAGATGCAGAAGGCGATCAGAAAGCCGGGAATGCACGACACGTAGAATGCTTCGCGCCAGCCGTACGCGGTGGCGATGCCAATGACGACCGGCGGGCCGATCATCGCGCCAAGCAGTCCGGCGGCCGAGCCTTGCAGCAGGCCCATATTCAGGCCCCGGCGGCTCGGCGTCGAACTCTCGACCATCAGCGATTGCGACAGCGGCAGAACGGGCCCTTCGGAGATGCCCATCAGCGCCCGGAAAGCGATCAGGCTCGTGAAGCCGCCGACCAATCCGGATAGGGCAGAGCACACGGAAAAACCCAACACCGCAGCAATTAAAAGCGGCTTGCGCGTGCCGCGCGCGTCAGACCATGCGCCGGTCATGGCGCCCGACAGCGCCCACGTCAGCGCAAGTGCAGACGACACCATGCCGAGCTGGCCATTCGACAGGTGCAATTCGGCCGACATGAACGGGAACAGAAACGACAGGGCAAGGCGGTCGAAAAACACGAAGCCGAACGTCGCGAAAAGAATGAGCAGCAGCCTGTTCTCGTAAGTCCATGCCGATTTGACGGAAGGGTGAGATGTCATGGGGGGCCTCATCGAGTGTCAGCGAAACAGCTTCTCGATCGCCTCGGCGCCGAGCCCCACCTTCTCGTAATGCGCCTTGCACAGATCAATGTACGAGTGCACGTCGAAGTAGCCGTCGGGCTTGCCCTCTTCGTCAAGCCAGATGAGCGGGCCCTTCACGATGAAGAACACACGCATCGGCTCAGGATGGTCGAACGCGACGAGCGTATGACCTTCGCCCGGCGTTTCGTAGACGAAGTCGCCGCTCGTGGCCGTCCACTCATGCTCGAGGTAGCCCCATTTGCCGGAGATCGTATAAGCGAATACCTCGTGCGGGTGATAGTGCCGGTTGACCAGCCCCGCCTGTTTCGCAATCAGAATGTCGCACCATCTGTTCTGTGTGGGCGAGATCCACAACGGCCGTGAGGACACTGTCTCGGTGAAGGGGACGTAGTAGCGCTCGTCTGCGGTGGCCGCGTTACCAATGTAGGCTTCGGGGAGAGCATCGGGCTTGAACGGATTGGCGATTGCAGGAATGTTTTGCCAAAATTCTGTCACGGCTTTGTCGACCACGTCAGTCTCCTTTTGTGTAGGTGTCGTGGGCTGGACTTTAGCCAGGCGCTGCTAATCGTTCTTGACTGGATGGGACTCATTGTTTGATCCGGCCGGACATTGCACCGCACAACGAAGCGATTTCCCTATTTCGTGCTGCTCCGACAACCGGCGCCCGCAGGAGGCGACATGACAAATTCGGCTGGTTTTTCATGCACGCGCGGCTCGACGGCCGGCGTGCCAGCGAGCGAGCGTATGGAGTACTGGGAGGCCCTATGCGCGGCAACGCTGGTGGGGCTGCGCTGCTCGTCGTTGTCTCCATCCGGCCTCGAGGTTGAAAAGACAGGCATTGCGCTGCCGGACTTAGGCATTGCGGACATTAGTGGCCGGGATCATCTGATCGAGCGTAGTCCTGCGATGGTGCGGCAGTGGCCGAAGGAGTCATTGTTCGCTTGCCAGATCGTCAGCGGACGGGCGTATTTCATTCAGCGCGACCGCTGCCTGCTGGCGGACGCCGGCGACGTGGTCGTCTATGACACGCGCGTGCCCTATGTGTTCGGATTCCTGACGCCGATGCGGCAGTTGTTGATCGACCTGCCAGTCACCACCTTCGACGATCGAATAGATGCAGAACTGGCGGCGCTGCCGCTGCGAATCGTACCGACGCCAGGCGTCGGAGCCATGCTCGGCTCGACGCTGCGCGCGAGCGTGGAGCGATTTATGAAGGACCCGGGCGAGCACGACCCGGCGCGCTTTACCGAGCATATGCGCATGCTCGTCTCGGAACTGATCAATACCGAGTTGAAGGGGGTGAGCGTCTCGCGCACCTCGCTGTCGTATCTTCTGACGGCCAGGCAATACATAGCGGCGCATCTGCGGGAGCCAGACCTTGGGCCGCAGGCCATTGCCGACGCGGTTGGTCTGTCGTTGCGCCACCTGAGCCGATTGTTCTCCGCGGATGGCGAGTCGATCACTCAGTACATCTGGTCGGAACGGCTCTCGCATGCCTACCGTGAACTGACCGATGCGCGGCTGCGCAAGACAAGCGTCGGCGAGATCGCATTTCGCTGGGGCTTTTCGAGTCAGGCGCACTTCAGTCGCGCGATTCGCGAACGATATGGAGCGTCGCCCGTGTCGCTGCGCGACGCAGCAGATGCGGCCGGGTTGTGACGGTGACTCTGTCAAAACCTTCCTGTCCTGACGTGGCAGGCCCATCCGTGCCTGGTGCCTTCGTTTTCCATACGTTGATGTACCAAGCCTAAGCCCCTTCGACTTACCGAGTCGCAGGGGTCCGGCGTCAGCTTCGGCAGGCCGGGGGATGTCCACAATTTCCACGCTCGGCTCGCGGCACGCGGATCCGCACAAATCAAAGGGTGTTCTGCCCCAGGGCGCCGTCATGTCCGACCCGTTCAAAGAATCCGTCCGGGACAGTCAAGAGTGTGGCGTACCGGTTCGCTAAAGTCGAGCCCACGACACGAACATGGCAGGACACAGACCGGTCACGCAAAGACGCGGTGAAGCGCTCCGTGAGTGGGCTTCATGCGTCCTTAATCCGGTTCGCGTCGATTTCATTAGAGACATCTCTCGTTAAATAAGTAGTCCAGATCGATACAAAAATTCCGGCATGATCGGAAACATGTGAGGAGAACATTGAAAATGACGAAAAAAGCCTTTCTCGCACTGGTTGCGTGCGCGCTCCCTGTTGTGTCCTTCGCCGAAAGCAGCGTGACAATGTTCGGCTTGCTGGACGTCGGCGTCAGCTACGTCAGCAATGAAGGGGGGCACAGCAATCCTAAATTTGACGACAACGTCTTTCTACCAAACCTCCTTGGGTTCGAAGGGCGAGAGGATCTAGGCGCGGGCACCCGCGCGATCTTTAGGCTTGTCAACCAGTATTCCCTCGCCAACGGCTCGATGGTCGGCGGCGGGTTGTTTGCGCGCACGGCCTACGTGGGCCTGGAAAACGACCGGTATGGAAAGCTGACGCTCGGTAATCAATACGAGTTCATGGTTGATGCGCTGGCCGCCACCGGCAACGAAATCGCGCAGGACCTTTCCGGCCTTTATGGCTTTCGGAACGGGCCATTCAATAAACTCGGCCTTCCAGATAACGCCACCGGAGCATTCGACTGGGATCGCGTGGCGGGCAGCAATCGCGTCGCCAATTCCGTCAAATACACAAGCCAGTCGCTGTCGGGCGTAACTTTCGGCGCACTCTATGGATTTGGCAACGTCGCGGGATCGGTGGGCGCAAATAATACCGTCAGCGTCGGCGCAAGCTATGACAACGGTTCGTTCGGAGCGGGCGCGGCCTATACGAACCAGAAGTACGGTGCCTCCAACGGGGTCTCTGCCACCAGCGTCCGCAATTGGGGCGCTGGCGTGCACTACAAGGTCGGCGAGCTGACGGCCAAAGCTCTCGTAACGAATGTGCATAATGCGCGCAACGGCGCGGGCATCTGGTCGGGGGAAGCCGGCGCGTCGTGGCAGCTCTCGCCGGCCTGGGTCATCGGCGCAAGCTACATGTACATGAAAGGCAACGAGACGCTGGACAATGCGCACGCGCACCAGCTGGTTGCCGCCGTTCAGTATTTGTTGTCCAAACGCACGATGGTGTATGTTGCGGGCGCTCACCAGCGCGCGAGTCACGGCAGCTACGCGCAAATTAACGGCGTGATGGACCCGAATGGAGCATCGAGCGGTGCGCTACAGTCGATCGCGCGGATCGGACTCAGTTCCCGGTTTTGAGGCGCAGGTCGGCGGACCCGCGACGGTAGTGAGTCAAACGCCCATATTGGATTGCTGACCGCCTGGCGCATAGGTCGGGGCTGATGCCAGTCACGACCTTTAGGCTCTCGGCGCGCTTCGCAGACTTCACGACTGCTTACGGGGGCTAAGTTCTGGCGGCGGCATGCCCTCGCGCCTTCCCAAGCGGATCGAAGTCCGGCGAGCGTAGGGTACGCTCATCTTAAACCAGCGCATTTGGGTGGCGGACGCGCAGACGACTGGTTTGATCAGTCGGGTTGTAGACGATAAAGACCTTCTTAACAAAGGTCGCGTAACTGCGCGCACGCTAGCGGAATCGACAACCATAGCAATTGCGGCAACTCGCCAACTACTGCTCCAATCGTTTCGCAGCGAATCTGAGTCACACCTCGAGCGGGAAACACGCTCCATCGCGGCTCTCAGTGCCGGCATGGAATGTTTCGAAGGCGTTCAACCTGTCAGTGAGCGACGCTGGCCCCGGTTTTACAAAGGAGCCGAATACTGCTGAAGCATCTATCGTCGAAGCAATGGGAAGGACAGGTAGACGTCGCAATGACCGTCGGGCGGGCGGAAACCGGTCATTCCAAAAAAACAGTGGGACGTCGCCCGCATGGTCAGATCTCAGAGTGCTAGACGTCGATTTCTGCAGGCTTGCCGTCAATCGCATGCCAATGCCCTGCGGCAACAGAGGTTGCCAAACCGCGTATTCCTGACAAAGTGGTTTAGGGGCACCCACGAGAAACTCAACCTGCCTTGAAAGTAAAGCACTTAATTACTGGCCTCGAATCTCACCCGGTCCCTTACCGGTCCAACGCTTCAGTGCTCTGCGGAAATTGGCTGTGTCGGTGAAGCCGACCAGCATCGCAACGTCGTCTGTACTCAGTTTGGTGGTCTTCAAATACTCGGTGGCGAGTGAACACCTGACGTCATCAACGATAGCGACAAATGACGTTCCTTCGGCCTCAAGCCTCCGCCGCAATGTACGCGTGGTCATCTTCAACAGCCCGGCGACGGTTTCCATGCCTGGAAAGACTCCCGGCTTGCTCATCAAAAATTGGTACACCTCCCCCGATACCCCGGACGACGTTTTCGCTTGCCCGATGAGCCTGTCGCACGTTTCCTGGATCAGGGCGGCCGAATGTCTGTGCGCAAGATGAGGCTGAATCTCGAGCACTGTGCTGTCGTAAATGAGCTGGCACTCTTGCGCGTCAAACTCGCACGGGCAGCTTAGATAGTCGGAATACACGGCGGCGTACTCGGGCGCCGAATACGAGAATCGGGCAAGGAGGGGAGGACAGTTGCGGCCCGCAACGTCCTGAAGGTGCGTCACGTGCTGCGTGTATTGCTGTTCCAGCAGGAAGCGTTGCACGTCTTGAGGCAAGTTCGAAGAGAAGGCGTCGGGGAAGGTCCACACCGAAGTATCGGGGTATTCGGTCCACTCAATAGTAATCGTCGGGGTCGCCAGCCGGTGATACTTCACGCCAAGCCGGAAATAATCTCTTAGCGACAGACACGACATCAACGCGTATCCGTACATGCCGTAGGCTGCCAGATGCAGACGAGCCCCCGTTTTGAATGGTGTACTTGGGTCAGAAGACAACGCGACGGCGTTCCTGCACACCGCCGCATACTGTCGGACGGACGTCATGACGGACGCGTCGTATATCTGGTCGTGTGAGACTCCGCTCCCCTTCAGGCTGTCCTCGGGAGCAATGCCTTGCTCCGCGAGCACTTCCACAAGAGCCGCAATTTTGTAGGGCGCGTAAATGCGTTCATTCAACAGCGGATAACCAGACGACATTGCGCCTCCGTCCATGTCCTGCGGGGACATCACCTTGTCCGTAAAGGACCTTTTCAACTAAATCGTATCTCACTACTATCGATAGAACAAGATACGGGTCTGCACTGACGGTCGGGCGACTCGCAAAAATCTCGGAGACGTGCATGCAGACCCTTCATCGAATGATTCCCTCGCTTCCCTCATTGGCGTCGTCGCTCTTGCGTAACGCTTGAATCCCAAGTCCAGGACCTCCAGGTCATCACTGCTCGCCAATTGGTATCGGCAAGACAGCGGCCGATTTTGTACGTTTGCCTCTCCCGGCGCCGTGCGTGCAGTCCCATCAGGAATGATATTTAAATGAGCAACTCCTCTGACAAAGTTATCATCACGTGCGCTGTCACTGGTTCAGCCCATGTGCCATCGATGTCTGAATATCTGCCGCTGACACCGCAAGACATAAAGGCTCAAGCGCTTGAGGCTGTAGAAGCAGGCGCAGCAATCCTCCACCTTCACGCCCGTAATCCGGAAGATGGGCGTCCCACGCCGGCGCCTGAGGTCTTCCAGCAATTCGTGCCGGCTATTGCCGCGGAAACCGACGCAGTTATCAATATCTCGACCGGTGGCAGCACGCGGATGACCCTTGATGAACGCCTCGCGTATGCGCGTGTTGTGAAGCCCGAAATGTGTTCATTGAACATGGGTTCGATGAATTTTTCCCTTCATCCCATCGCAGCGAAGATGTCATCGTGGCGATTTGACTGGGAAAAGAAGTATGTCGAAGATATGGAGGACCTGATTTTCAGGAACACCTTCCGCGACATCAAAAACATCCTGACGGAGTTCCGCGATTACGGTACCCGTTTCGAGTTCGAGTGTTATGACGTCGGTCACCTGTACAGCCTGGCTTACTTCGTCGACACAGGACTCATCAAGCCACCTTTTTTTATCCAGTCAGTGCTTGGGATTCTTGGGGGGATTGGCCCCGACCCGGAAAACCTTTCAGTGATGCGCTCGACTGCGGACCGTCTGTTCGGACGTGAGAATTATCAGTTTTCCGTACTTGGAGCAGGCCGTCACCAGATGTCGTTGGTGACGATGGGCGCCATTCTGGGCGGAAACGTGCGGGTCGGACTCGAAGATAGCGTCTATCTGTCGCGTGGAGTCAAAGCGAAAACAAACGCTGAGCAGGTCCGCAAAATTCGCCGAATCCTGGAAGAGCTCTCTTTCTCGATTGCGACCCCGGCCGAAGCTCGGCAAATCCTCGGTCTTAAAGGGATGGACAACGTCTCAATCTGACCGGTTGCGGCTTCAACTTTGCACAAGTCGGACTTCCTGCTGTGGCACTACGCGTTCATTTCCTTACGCAAAACAAAACGTGAACAGATTATGTTCGGGAGACACCATGAATACCGCAACTGTTGAGCGTGGCGGGGGAGATATACATCGCCTGGCAACCCACAAGGCAATGTTACGGCTCCTTCCTTTGATGTGTGCAATCTACTTCCTGTCGTTCATTGACCGTACGAACGTGGCGTTGGCTAAAACGGCACTGGCAACCGACCTGGGTATCAGCGCATCTGCTTATGGGCTGGGTGCGGGCATCTTTTTCCTTGGTTACGCCTTGCTCGAGGTCCCCAGCAATCTCGCAGCTCACCGCGTGGGGCCTCGCTCATGGATAGCGCGGATTGCCGTGACGTGGGGCGGCTTATCGACTGCAATGATGTTCGTGCAGGGCGAGTGGTCGTTCTATACTCTTCGTGTGCTCTTGGGTATTGCCGAAGCCGGTCTTTTCCCGGCGCTCATGTATCTGGTTACGCTCTGGTTTGCTCCCAAGGACAGGGCGGTGGCTGTCGGCTGGATTTATACCGCTCCGTCCATTGCGCTCATCGTCGGAAATCCATTGGGGGCAGGTTTGATGCAGCTTGGCGGCGTCGGTGGTCTAAAGGGCTGGCAGTGGATGTTTCTGCTTGAAGGGTTACCTACCATCGCGCTAGGCATGGTGCTGTTCCTCAAGCTTCCGAATCGTCCGTCTGAAGTAAAGTGGCTGTCCGCAGAGGAGGCGCAGGCGCTCGAAACTCAAGCAGTAGCCGACACGCATGGCCACGCTGAACTGACCACGTCGGACTGGCTTGCCGCGCTCAAGCGTCCAACAACGGTCCTCATAGCGCTCATTTACTTCCTGAATCAGGTCGCGTTCGTCGGACTTTACTTCTTTACGCCGTCAATCGTCGCCCAGATGCACGTGAAGTCGCCGCTCCTCGTCGGCGTACTGTCTAGCAGTGTGGGCGTCGGATTTCTACTCGGCGTCCTGACACTGCCGCGTATCCACCGTCGTGTGAGAAATGATTGTGGGCTTCTTGGCGTTTTGACTGGAGGGGTAGTCATTAGCGCTTGCGCGTTCATGGCCAGCAGGAATCAGACAACTCAGATCGCGCTTCTCGCCGTGACAGGCTTCTTCGCAGGCGGCATTTTGCCATCGTATTGGGCCGTTGCAATGAAGCGGCTACAGGGAGTACAAGCGGCGGCCGGCCTCGCTTTCATCAACACCATCGGTCTTTTAGGTGGGTTCGTCGGACCATACCTTTTCGGCCTCGCTGAGACGCTCACCGGTAGAAGCGATTCTGGTTTCAAGTTTATTGTGGGTGCCTCGGTGCTAGGTCTGCTGCTGATTCCGCTGCTGGCCAAGGCTATTCGTGCCGCGGAGCGTCCCATTCCTGGTGCGCTTGAAGCATCGAGAAGCTGATGCCTCATTGCGGCGAGAGCAGATATATACGGAGGGGACAAATGAATCCAATCAAGGGCTTTACGGTCGACGCCGCCGCAATTCGGACGATAGGGGAAAATCTGCAACGGCCGGAATGCATACTTGCACAGCGTGATGGTTCGCTGCTGGCGGCAGATGCCCGCGGCGGCGTGATGCAAATCGATACATCTGGCGAACAGCGGCTCATCCTGCCCGCGGGCGCAGACGCCGTATCTGGAAGTGATGGTCTAACGAGCGCGTCGCTTCCGAACGGCTTGGCCCTGGATGCCGAAGGCAATGTGGTCATAGCCAATATCGGGACGGACCGCGTCGAACTACTCAGCCGCGCGGGAGAGTTGCGCATTCTGCTCGATCAGATTGATGGCAAGCCGATGGGCAAGGTCAACTTTGCTCTGCGAGACAGCAAGAACCGCCTTTGGATAACCGTATCAACGCGTGTTAACCCTTGGCCCAATGCGATTCGCGCGAATCTCGCAGACGGCTATATCGTCCTCATTGATGAGCAGGGCGCCCGCATTGTCGCGGACGGACTGGCGTTCACCAACGAAATCAGATTCGACGCACAAGAAGAGTTCTTGTACGTGGCCGAGACGACGGCGAAGCGAGTCAGTCGCTTTCGTGTGCTCGATAACGGCGAACTGGGTCCGAGGGAGACATATGGACCGAGTCAACTGGGGTCGGGCCTCATCGACGGGATTGCTTTCGACGCATACGGGAACCTGTGGTGCGCAATGATTTTCGCAGACCGTCTTGTCGCAATTCTGCCTACAGGTGACGTTCATACCATTATGGACGATGGCAACAAGCACGCGACTGAGCGTTTCGAGGCGGCTTTCGCGACTGGTGAGATCGTCCCGATGAGCGTCATCGAGCAAACGGGTGGGACCATTGCACCCTGGATAACGAGCGTCACCTTTGGCGGCCCGGACCTCAAGACAGTGTATTTGGGCAGCCTCAAACATAGCTCAATTCCTTACTTCAGGTCTCCTGTCGCGGGCTTACCCATGGTTCACTGGTAAGGCAGCAGGTCGACGTGTTTGGGCGTTGGAAACTGATTCTTTGCGGGAGCAACAAATGAATATCCTTGAACTGTTAAGACCGCAATCCGGACTGCGAGTTCTCGTCTCGGGTGGCGCCGCCGGAATCGGCGCAGCTATAGCGGACGCGTTCAGTCAAGCTGACGCAACCGTTTATGTCTGTGATGTTGATCCTTTTGCAATCGAAAGGACCAGACAACGCCATCCCACGATTCACACGGGCATCGCGGACGTCAGCAATGGCGCGCAGGTCGAGGCCATCATGGACGATGTTCACGCAAAGCTCGGTGGGGTGGATATCCTGATCAATAACGCTGGAATTGCTGGCCCAACAGGCGGCATAGACGCAATCGAGCCTGATGACTGGGAACGGACGGTGTCAACCAATCTCAACAGCCAATACTATTTCCTGCGCAAGGCTGTCCCGCTGCTTAAAGCCACATCTGCTTCTCCTTCTATTATCGCAATGTCCTCGGTTGCTGGCCGGCTCGGCTATGCATTTCGGACGCCCTATGCTTCGACGAAATGGGCCATTGTAGGATTGGTGAAATCCTTGGCGATTGAACTGGGTCCCAGCAACATCCGCGTCAATGCCATTCTGCCCGGCGTAGTGGAAGGTGAACGTATGCACCGCGTAATTGCAGCGAGAGCAGAAGCTACCGGCGTGTCCTTCGATGAGATGAAAGGTCAATACCTCGCGAAAATTTCCCTCCGTCGCATGGTTACGGTCGACGACATCGCAGCTATGACACTCTTCCTTGCGTCACCAGCGGGTCGGAACATTTCCGGGCAGGCCATCAGCGTCGATGGCAATGTCGAATATCTCTAAGCGCCGCCAACTGACCGACGCACGCCGATTGCAGTCATCCGCGCAATGAAAGTTGATTAATCAATAGAGCGCTACTCGTCTAAATCGGTGTCCTAAAAAGACGCGATGTCGGGCCGAAATTGACCTTACGCGAGAGCGCTCATAAAACTATCATAGGGCTTGCTGCTTGGGCAGCGTGCTACAACTAGAAATGGTGCCTGGGTCGGCATAGGCCGGGTGTGCGTCCCAAGGCATATCGACGGAAGTAAGCCCTGATTCCGTTGCATGTGACGGCATTAGAAAGCCTATTTTGATAAGTTGTACAGAACGTTCAGCTGAATTTTTTATGAGGAGATACTTTCGATGAAATTGAACGGTAAGGTCGCTATAGTCACGGGCGCTGGCCAGGGAATCGGCGCTGCGACGGCACTCAAATTCGCTCAGGAGGGGGCCACCCTTGCTCTGTGCGACCTGAACGCGGAAGCCGTAAGCTCGGTCGTCGACGCCTGTCGGGCGGCCGGTGCCACGGCTGTAGGCTTTGCCGTCAACGTTGCCAACCGTGAAGCTATCCAGGACATGGCTGCGTCAGTGCGAGCCCGATTTGGACAGATCGACGTCCTTGTGAATAACGCTGGTATCACACGGGATGCTCGGCTTCAGAAGATGACGCCGGAGCAGTTCGACCAGGTTATTGATGTGAACCTTAGGGGCGTCTTCAATGCAACGCAAGCCGTAGTCGAATCCATGATCGAACAAAATGCGGGTGTGATCCTCAATGCAAGTTCTGTCGTGGGTATCTATGGCAATTTCGGACAGACCAACTACGCTGCGGCCAAGTTCGGCGTTATTGGATTCACAAAAACCTGGAGTCGCGAACTGGGACCGAAGGGCATCCGCGTGAACGCGGTAGCTCCGGGCTTTATCGACACGCCGATTCTTGAAACGGTGCCCAACGAAGTGCTCGAGAAAATGTGCGTCCAGGTTTCGTTGCGTCGATTAGGTAAGCCGGAGGAAATTGCCAACATCTACGCGTTTCTTGCTAGTGACGAGGCGAGCTATATCAACGGTGCCGTTATCGAGGCTTCCGGAGGCATGACGCTTTAGTCGGTGCGGACAATTCCATCTGAGACGGTCTGCACGCTTTGGGCGTGTTTACAAGGTTGCTCTAAAGGTGTCCGTGCACCCCTTGTCAGATTGCAGTCGATGGAGCCACAGATGCAGATTTCATGCAAAAGGAGATAAAACGTGGAAACGCGAGATGCCACCAGTTTTTCGCACAACCAACCCACTGATACGCAATTCCGTGGTGAAGGTCTGCGCGATTTCTTCGAATATCGTGACCTTGGGATAGCCAGCGCGACGAATGGCCGAGTCATTGCACAACTGGTTCGTGCGAAGAATGCGCCCGAGGACGGGACAGGCTGGCATGTGCACGAAGCCGAATTCCATATCGTCTACATGCTGAAGGGTTGGGCTCGCTTTATGTACGAGGACAAGGAGACTCTGGTTCGTGCGGGCGACTGTGTCCATCAAAATCCAGGGATTCGCCATTACCTCTTCGATTACTCGAAAGACATGGAATATCTCGAGGTGGTCGGCCCCGCGGACTTCAAAAGCGTGGAAGTTGCAGGTCCGTGCGAAGTGCCAGCACCCAATCCCTGGAACAGGTAACACGACCGCTCTGGAATATCGAGCATCGCTGTCGATGTGCCTGATACGGGCTATCGAAGGACGACACCGGCCAGGAGCCGGTGTTCGTTGAAACATCACTCCCTTTAGTCACCCGTACGAATTGTGGCGGATCGCATGATTCGTTGACCACAGCATCCCCGGCGCGGACCCCACGCCCGATGCAGGTGCGAAGGTGCTCCTCTGCTGCTAGTCCGATTAGCTGCCCTGCAGCGGCAAGAGAGAGCTCAAAACTACCTAGCAACGGACGAGACCGGGTTACGGTTCGTTGAACGGCTCTGGCCGGCACGATGGTCAAATTTGGCGTCGGCGCGAAAGCCTCTCCGCCAGTCCATTCTCCATTACTCGCGACGAGGCGCAACGTCTGTTCGATAGCAGCCCGGGTCTCTTCTGCCCGACGCTGAGTTAATTAAAAAGACCTGGGTACCATCGCTTGATTACGATGAGCCGCATTCCTCGTCAAGTTCAGTTAGTCTTTAAATCATTCGCTGACTGAACGCATTTACAGCCCATGCGACAGACCAGCGGTCGATGGGCGTGTCTTCTATTACGGCCAGGGAAATCACTGACCGGGCTGAAAGCCCCGCGCCGCAAGGCTTTCAGCGTCTCGCCGACGCTCTTGTCCTTTCCGCACATTTTCTTGTCCCGCGGAGACCTCGTCGAGCAGTTCTCCGCTATCTACTATTCGTGCAACTCTCCCGGCGATTCGGGAAGAGGCGGACATGAGCGATTGCTTCGGCGTTGCGAATTCAAAGTAAAAAGTTTGGAGACACACATGCAATTTTCCCGACTGGCTGTTGCCCACGTCGCTGCCACCGCGCTGGCAGCGACCGTTTCAGTTTCCCAGGTTGCAGAGGCTGCCGACAAATACAAGGTGTTTCTCAGCATGAGCTACTCCGGCAACGATTGGCAGACCGAGGCGCAGAACATGGTCGAAGCCATGGCCAAGGCGCACAGCGACAAGGTCGACCTGAAGACCCAGAGTTCTGGTACTGACGTGCAGCGACAGATTCAGCAAATTAACGCAATGGTCCAGGCGGGAGCAAATGCAATCATCGTCTACCCGATTTCGCCGACCGCGTTGAACCCGGCAATCAAAAATGCCTGCGCCAAACACGTGGTGGTGTTTGCTTACGACTCCAAGGTCACTGAGCCGTGTGCCTACAACGTGTTCACCGACCAAAAGAAACTGGCGACGGACAGCGCCGAGTGGGTCGCGAGCAAGATGAATCACAAGGGCAACCTCGTCTTCATCACGGGGGTCCCTGGGACCACCGTGGACACCGAACGCAACGACGCCGCACACGACGTTTTCAAGAAATACCCTGGCATCAGGATTGTCGGCGAGCCGAACGGCATGTGGTCAGCGGCGGTCGCTCGCAAGGCGCTGACCGAAACGATGTCGACCCGCAAATGGACTGACGTCAACGGCGTCTGGGGCGGCGCCGCCTGCTACGTTTCATGGTCAATGGAGCGGGAATCGGGCATCCCCGCTGACAAGCTCGTACCGTGCGGATCGGAAGGCACCAATGGCATGCGGGTCGCGATGCTTAAGACCGGTACACAGACAACCGGTAAGGACGACTACGCTCCCGCTGGCGCGCCCGGTATCTCAATCGAAAGCCATCCCGCCGCTGGGGCACTTGCGCTGAAGCTGGCGTTGAAAGTGCTTGCCGGCGAGACGGTGCCAAAGGCGACCGTCATGCCACTTGCGGTCGTTACGCCGGAAACAGTAAAGCTATGTAAGACAGGCTCCTGGGCTGAGATGAAAGGCGGTTGCAACACGTTTGACCCGTCGCTGGTACCGCCAGGCTGGTTCGCGAACATCTACAGTCCGGACACACCGGAAATCGGTCTCGCGGCTGCGCTTAAGCGCGAGCCGGAGCCGAAGTAAGTCGTGGAAGGTGCCCAGCGAAGACCGCTGGGCACCCCCAATGCCAGCCGGACGGAGTCATAGATGAAGAATGCTTGCGCAATATCCATTGACGGTGTGACAAAAAGATTTGGCGCGACCGTGGCACTGAAAGCTGTGAGCCTCCAGGTTGAACGAGGCGCAGTGCACGCGATTCTCGGAGAGAACGGTGCAGGAAAGTCTACCCTCATTAAAGTTATAAGCGGCATCACAATGCCAAATGCTGGCGTTATCAAGGTACTGGGCACGGAGGTTTCTCTATCGCGCCCAGACGATGCGCACGCCGCGGGCATTGCAACAGCGTTTCAGGAACTGTCGCAGGTGCCCCACCTGAGCGTTGCGCAAAACATGCTCATGCCCAATGAGCCCACCCGCTTCGGCCTTCGTCGGAGCAGGGAGTGCGCCCGAAAAGCGACCGAAGTGCTCGAACGCTTTGAACTTGGCGACATCGACCCAAACACTGTGGTGCGCGAACTTGACCTCAGCGTACGGCAGAAACTGGAAATTGCTTACGCTATCTCCCGCGGCCCAAAGGTGCTGCTGCTTGACGAACCGTCTTCGGCGCTCACAAGTGAAGATGTCGGCTGGCTTGGCCGCCGAATTGCAGAATGCCGGAGAAGCGGCATCACTATCGTCCTGATTACTCACCGGATGCCCGAAGTCCGCGAGTTCTGCACGAGCCTTTCGATACTGCGCAACGGTGAGTGCGTGGGTACTTACGCGACCGATGAAATCGCCGACGAGGAAGTGTTTCGCCTCATCATGGGTCGTACGCTGGGCTCAGCATTCCCTGCACGGCTTCCTCTCCCTGACAAAACGGCGCGGCCGCGACTGAAGGTTCAGAACCTCAGTTCTGGAAGTCGCCTGCACGACGTCTCGTTCGACATTCGCCCGGGCGAGTGCCTTGGTGTCGTGGCGCTTCAGGGCATGGGGCAACTGGAACTGTTCAAGTCGCTGTTTGGCCTCGCTCCGCAAAGCGCCGGGCAGGTCACTGTGGAGGGTAGGCGCGTGACCATCAGGACGCCACGGGACGCCATTGATGCTCAGATCGGATTAAGCCTCGTTCCCGAAGAGCGAAAGACCGAAGGGCTTGCACTCAATCTTTCGGGGCGCGCGAACATCTCACTGCCGACGATTTCCCAGTTTTCCCGATGGGGTCGAATAAACCGCGCAGCCGAAGATTCGGCGGTCTCTGCGGCACTCAAGCGAGTGAGTGGAAACATGCGCGGCCTTTTTGAACCTGCCTCGTCCTTTAGCGGGGGCAATCAGCAGAAATTCGTGCTTGCGAAGTGGCTGCTTGCGGAAAGCCGCGTGCTCCTTCTCTTCGACCCGACCCGCGGCGTAGATGTGGGCGCCAAGTTCGAGATCTATCAGGTCATGCACGACTATCTCTCTTCGGGCGGCGCAGTACTGCTGCATTCAACCGAAATTCCCGAGGTCGCCAATATGTGCGACCGAATACTCGTTATGTATGCCGGGCGAGTCGTCGCGGAAATGGATGGGCGCACTGCGTCAGAGCATCAGATCACTACTGCGATGCTTGGAGGTGTTTCATCTTCCAGACACCAACTAGAGACGGAGCACGCCTGATGTCTGCTATTGCAAAAGTGCCACACAAACCCCGGCCACGCCCGCTGCGAATGGCGCACCATCGAGGAATGCTGGTCGCGCTTGCGGTTCTGGCCATCGTCTTCGCTGCACTGAGCGTCAGCCTCGCGCAGCCGTTCGGATACAGCGACCTGAGCTCGACGGCTTCGAGTACCGCCAGTCTGGCGCTCGCGGCGATTGGCGAAACCATCGTCATCATAAGTGGCGGACTCGACCTTTCGACTGGCGCAGTGCTTTCACTGAGCAACTGCCTGTTCGTAACGCATGCCGGTACCACTACGGCGTCGCTCGTGCTGTGGGCTGTCATTGCGATAGCTGCAGGAGGCGCCGTGGGCGCCATCAACGGCTTATTGATCGCATACGTCCGCCTTCAACCCGTTGTCGTCACACTGGCTACCATGTTCATCACTCAAGGGGTCACGCTGCTGGTTATGAAGCAACCGGGCGGCTCGGTTTCCCAGGACTTCACCGCCTTTCTGGCCGGAGACGCGCTTGTGGGTGTATTGCCAATGCCGCTGGTTGTCATCGTGGGCGGCGTCGCGGTGTGGTTCGCAATTAAACAGAGCCGCTTCGGTACGGCTATGTATGCGGTAGGCAGCGACGAAACGTCAGCGCATCTGAAATCGGTACCGACTCGTGCGGTCAAGTTCCGGGTCTACGTCATCTCAGGCTGCTTTTATGGTGCAGCTGGCGTGTTCTTTTCGGCGCAGGCTGGCGGTGGTGACCCGCTCGCCGGTGCGGGCATGCTGCTGCCCATTTTCGTTGCCGTGGTACTCGGCGGCACGCCGTTGGGCGGAGGGCGCGGCGGTTGTCTTGGGACAGTTGCAGGCGCCTTCTCGGTCACCCTGATTGCGAACATGCTCCTGGTGCTGAACGTCTCGACCTACTACAGCACCATCGTCGAAGGACTAATCCTGATCTTCGCGGTTTTGGGCTCCTCGAATGCTGGCAACGTCCTGGCAGGGCTGAAAATTCGCGGCGTGCTCCATCGACCGCGGCTCGTGCTCCGTGCTCCGACCGGATCGCAACCAGCGTCGACGCGGTTGTCCATGAAAGAACGCTTGCGATACAGCGCGCCGACGCTACGGCTTATCGTGCCATCATTTGCAGGCCTTCTGGTTCTTGTCGCGCTCACGCTCTCTTTCAATCAGGACATAGCGGCGGGCGAGTACTTTAGCTCGATGCTCGTCCTCGCGTCGTTCCTCGCGGTGCTAGCGCTGGGGCAGGGTGCCGTTGTACTCAGCGGAGGACTCGACCTCTCGGTCCCATTCACCGTTACCCTCGCCGGCGTAGTGCTGACAGGTATCACGAACGGCTCCGATACGTCCGCTATCTGGGCTATTCCGACTGTGTTGCTGATGGGCGCGGTCATCGGCACTCTGAATGGCGTCGGCATTGCATTCCTGCGCATCACGCCGCTCAT
This sequence comes from Paraburkholderia phenoliruptrix, assembly GCF_047325075.1. Taxonomy (NCBI): domain Bacteria; kingdom Pseudomonadati; phylum Pseudomonadota; class Betaproteobacteria; order Burkholderiales; family Burkholderiaceae; genus Paraburkholderia; species Paraburkholderia phenoliruptrix. Next base: position 2,751,048 of record NZ_CP168531.1, on the reverse strand, counting down.
CATGACCCTGGCTATGAACGGCATCCTTCAGGGCACGGCGCTCGTCTATACCAATGGGGCACCGACTGGCTTCGCACCTCCGGCACTTAGATGGCTCATGACCGGACGGCTATTTGGATTCACGCCGGTCGTGTTCGCGCTTGTAGGTTTCGTGGCAGTGGCCGTATTTCTCATTCACTCCACAGTTTTCGGCCGACGACTTTTTGCCGTTGGTAGCAATCCGATTTCGGCTGAATTTTCGGGGGTTCCCGTGAAGGGTGTGCTGGTCGCCACCTACGCGCTAAGCGGAGCTTGCAGTGCGCTCGTTGGCGTAATGCTCAGTGGCTTCACCGGCCAGGCATTCAATGACATGGGAGATCCCTATCTGCTTACCTCGATTGCGGTCGTTGTTGTAGGCGGCACGTTAATGACAGGCGGCCGCGGCCACTACGCGGGCATGTTCGGAGGCGCGCTGATGCTGACGGCACTATCGACGCTTCTTTCTGGCTCAATCCTGCCTCCTGCAGCACGCAGCATCGTATATGGCGCTGTGGTTCTTGCCGCGGTGGTAGCGATGCGTGAGAGGCGGCCCACATGATTGGTGATTTGCTTGCGCGATTCTCAACGCGGGAACCGCACAAGCGCGGCGCGGTATTCCGCTACTGACTACTTCATCCTGCTCCCCGGCCAGATAACACTGAGGGTCGATAGGGATGGGTCAATCGGAAGCCGACCGATTGCGCGGTCCAGCGCGGAAGTAATGAGACGTTGCTCAATCGCCGAAATAAGGACACGCTTTCTGGTGGCCGGTCCGAGCGGATTCTGAACACGGGCCGCACAGGGAGCAGGAACCGATGTCTGAAGTGGGCTCTTGCCTAAGATGCAGGACTAGCAGAGCTATCGTTACCTTCGACAGATTTGGTCGCACGTGACTCGTGCGGTCTTCGCTTATTGCCACCGATTCGTAGTACTGATGTTATTGTCCATTTCCTTGTGGTGGCCCGGGAAATGAGGATTTTTTTTAAACAATTAACCACAAAGTGTTTGGAGATGTTATGAAGACGAAGCTGTCCATTATCGGGCTCTCCCTGCTCGCGACCACCAGTGCGTTCGCGCAGAGTAGTGTCACGCTGTATGGTCTTATCGATGAAGGTATCGGGTTCACCAACAACTCAGGCGGCCACAAGGCCTGGCAGATGCAGAGCGGTTGGGTTGCGGGTGACCGCTGGGGCGTGAAGGGTACGGAGGACCTGGGTGGTGGCTACAAAGCCGTTTTCGCTCTCGAAAATGGCTTTGACCTCAACTCGGGCTCGCTCGGCCAGGCCGGCCGCATGTTCGGCCGCCAGGCTTATGTCGGAGTCCAGACCGACCGGTTCGGTTCAATTACCGCTGGCCGTCAGTATGACTCAGTGGTGGATTACCTCGCACCACTCACCGCGAACGGTGGCTACGCCGGATGGCCTTTTTCCCATCCATACGATAACGACAATACCGATAACTCGTTCCGCATTAACAACGCAATCAAATACGCCAGCCCGGGCTACGGCGGATTCCGTTTTGGTGGCACGTACGCATTGAGCAACCAGTCCGGTGGTTTTGCGAACAACCGCTCGTATAGCGTGGGCGCAAGCTATACGGGCGGTGCTTTCTCGGTCGCTGCCGCGTATCTCCAGGCGAACAATCCCGGTCGCAATGCGACGGGTGCGTTATCCACGGACGATACCAACTTTACAGCCGGTCGTCAGAGAATCTGGGGACTCGCTGGCACCTACACTTGGGAATCTGCAACCTTCGGCGTCAGCTACACCCACACAGCGGTGGACAATCCGACCGGCTCCGTCTATTTAGGCGCACTGCCTGCAGGAACACGCTCGCTTAAATTTGACAACTTTGAAGTCAATGGCCGCTACCAATTCACCCCCGCGCTCTCGGCCCTCGCCATGTACACATTCACAGAGGGCCGCTTCGATGCAAACGGCGGAAGCTCGAAGCCAAAGTGGCATCAAGGTGGACTGATGGTTGATTATCTGTTTTCGAAGCGGACGGACCTTTACGCGCAGGCTGTGTACCAGCATGCGTCAGGCGGTACGGGTTCTTTGTTCGATAGTGCTTATATTACCGGCTCGGCTGGAATATCGTCCAACAGTTCGCAGGTACTTGCGCGCGTGGGCATCAAGCACACGTTCTAGGAGTAGTCGTAGTCGGGGCCTCACATGATGACGGCCCCGTGAAGAGGCGCGTTGTGACCACAGACGAAGAGGTGTCGTGGCTCACTGCGTGGCAACTTGAGATATATGAGTGCTGCAAGATGTCTTTTCCGTTGAACGGAAACTGCTTCGAGGGAGTTACGGAGGCTTTCTGAAGCCGACGTTAAACCTTCTGCGATCGGAAACTTGCCCTTATGAACGCGGAGTTGTATCCCGCTTGTCGGCGCGCTGCTCCACGACACCGGGCGCGAGCTGACCCCGCTGTGGTGGTCCCATCCGCACGAAGTCCCCGGATACGCGCAGCGGAAGCGCGCGGGGCGGCGGACGCGCCTTGCCATACTCGGCGGCCACGGGGGGGCGCGGCACAAACCTGCCAAGGGCGTTTGCCCGCCGGTAACGGCCAAACGAGGCTGGACGTGGGATGGCGCGCTTCGGGAGCGCACGGCTATGCTTTGGATTACGAGACGCCAAGCAAAGGGACTTTTGTGGCTCCCCGTCGGTTCCGGCTATGTCCAGTCGCGCCATGCAACCGGTCGTGTGCTTGTTCACGCGTAGGAGCGAACCCTTGCTCACTACGCCGCGTTTTCCGATCCTCAGCCTCGATGAGCGACGACTAACTCCAGCACTCGGCTACATATTCGATGTCATGTGGCTGCTCCCGGGCGAATCGATCGCTCGATCCTGTGGCTGCTTGCACGTGCAAATGGACTACCGGGACATGCGCTCGTCCGGATGATGGGCGCTGACATCGAACCGTACGACGGGGTTGAGCGGCTGCGCGATGCCGTCGATCTGAGGCGTCTCAAGCGCATGCTGCCACTACCCGGCAAGGTCTTACGCGCGTCACTGATCGAGGCCGGCAAGCGTGGACGATATCACGCGGTTTTCAGGCACTGCAGGCAGTGCACATCCTTGGGTCAGCATAGCGTGACTTATCAGATGTTAAGTGAGGGGCGCTGTCCCGCTCGCGGGCAGAAGCTCGAGACGCGGTGCCAGCACTTGCGGGCAGGAGACACCCTACTTACTCAACGCAAGCCTTGTCGGCCCGCCGTATCGCTGTGCGCAATGCGGTGGATCCAATTGCGCAAGCGGCGCGACGTCTTCGGGTCACTGGGCAAGACCGGCTATCGTCGATCTCGACGGTCGGCAGCATGACGCTGACCTTCGCACCGCGTCGCGCGCACGCCCGGCCGCGCGACACAGTACGGCCGCCCGCGCGGGCGCCGGTAGCGCAAGCGACGCCGGATAGGGGCGCCCGAGGCCGGCGGCGCTTTGGCGCCAATGATCTTGGCCCGCCATCGAGTCGATGAGTCCCACGTTAACAGCGTGCCGGATCGCGGACGGGTCGATGACCCGTTTCTGACTGAAGCCGACACTTGAATTGCATCACCGTACGAGTGAATACCGGTTTGTGGCCGACTCCGGGCCTGATAGGGCCGCCGTATATTGCGAGCCTGGGGACAGCCGACGTCTATCATCGGAGCTTGCGGAAGGTTGGCGCCTGCTGACATGGGAACCCTACCGCCGCTCCGCGGTGGCCGTCGGCGCAGCGCCCAGAGCAGATGTGTGATAACTGACGTGATAGTCCGCCTGCACCGCCTCAGAAGCGTGAGAGCTATCTCCATGCTGGTGCGATACGCGCCTCCGTTTTCTTTCGAGGATGAGCATGCGTGTCTGCGCTGGTCCGGACACGCCCTGGCAGACCGTCCCATGCCTGTCGACGACAAAGTGGGGCTCGGGTGCGGCCTCGGAGACGTGACCGTGCGTTTTGGCGATGCGCGCGGCCTAACGTTCGAGGACTGGTTCCTGCGGGTGCTACGGGCAGCAGCGGCGTATCGAGCAGACGGTGGAGAACTTCGGCTTGCTCTGCTACGTCGTCAGTGGGAACTGAGCATCTGGCGACGCTTCGCTGGCGCATGGGGATGCACTTTTCCGGTTATCTGCCCATTGGTGGTGCACCGTGTGCCAGTGGACAGGCCGCGCCTACTCGAAACGTTGGTGTGACCCCATTCCCTCGATGAGAAGTTCGCGCACACCTTGCTTAGAAAGCGGCTCACCGAATTCGCTGCTGCGTTGCGGGAGCCGCAAGGCGAGTCTTGCTGTTAGCGACGCTCGCAATCGCTGAAAGTCTCCTAGGCGGCATTCTGTCCACAGCAGGGAACCGTCAGGTTCAGCGCCTCAGGTGCAGCTGATCTGACAGTGCCGTTTGCGCTCGCCGTTGTCATCCTTCTGGTGGATGCCAAGCGTGGCGCGGCGTCGATAAAGTAGACAGGTAGGCCGCTCTTTGCAAGCGGCGTGAGTCCCCATCGTCCATCACAGGAGCCAGGTTCGCCATGACGTCTCAACCCGCGTTCATCCAGGTCGGCGCGCTCGCCGACGGCTTTGCGCCCAACAGCCATATCCTTGCGCCCGTGGCAGATCTCGAAGGCAGGACATTCGTGCTGACGTTGACTGACAGAGGTGTCCACACCCTGCGTTTCGGCGCGGCAGACACGGTTGACGTCGAGCACATAACCCATGGCGGGGCGCCGACGCGTCAATTCCATGCGTGTCGGGTCACCTCGGTGCGCACGGGGATCTACTTTGTCGATTACATCGACGCCAGCGGGCTGCCCGTCGACGAAAGCGGCAAACCCGTCGCAGTGAGTACGAGCTATGTGCTGGATTTGAAAAGGCAGCTTTGCACGCTTGTCACAGGTTCGCTGCCGAGTGAAAAGGAAACACGGATCGACGCATTCACCCGGGTCGAGCGAGGCATGGAACTGACCGGTGTGCAGGCGCAGATCTGTCATGGCCGGATCGCCTCCGATACCGACTTCAATGGCACGGCGCTCCATCGGCCGTCGACGGAACTGATCGGCATGCGCAATCTTTACACCTACAGCGCGACTGAGCGCTACGAGCATATCTATCTGAACGAACACTTCTATGCATGGCAATGCCTGTCCGGTGTGGAAGCAGGCCTCGGCGATGTCGACCGTTGCCATACGATCGGCATCGACACTGCGCTGTATCTGTTCGTGTGGCGCGAGAAGGTTGTGCCGACATTGGGTGTCCTGATGATTGATCTCGAACGGATGAAGACCGACGGCAAAATCTTCGGCTATGAGGGCAGCCGTTTCGACGCGCTGTCCAATTTCCCGGTCGGGGCAAACGCGGTGGTGCTCAACGTCACGCGGCATCCGGACTGAACGGCTCTGCCGGGGATTTGCCGATTAGGGCTCACGGCCTGAAGGCGTCTGCCACTACGATCGGTCGGCCAAAGCTTCGACCGGTACGTCAAGGAGGCGTTATGATGTGTCACCCCGGTATTCGTCCATCCAGCGCCGCGCGAGAGCCAACGCGCGAGGATCATGCGCTCGAGGCGGCCGTCGCCGCGCTCGTGGGACTCATTCGGCCGGGGGCCATTGCGTTCTACCGGATCGGCTGCGACCACCAGCCGTCAGGATTCCAACTGTTCGGCCTCACTGAGGTGATGCATCGCGCCTACTTGCAGCGCTATTGCTCACTCGATCCGCTTCATCCGGCGCGCTATGCCGGTCAGCAAGGCAGGGTGCTGACGCTTGCGCGTGAATTGCCGCAGACGCAACGGCACAAGTCGGTCTACTGGCAGCGGTTTTTGCGGCCTCACCAGGTGGTCGATGTGATGGAACTGCTTGTGCGAATCGACGGTCATGTCGTCGGCGCATTTTCGCTGCTGCGCTTCGCGCCCGACGCGCCTTTTCGCGCGGCGGAGGTCGAGAGCGCGAATGCGCTTGCGCCGCTGCTCGAAGTCGCCATGGCGCCCACCCTGCGCCGCGAGCCTGCGTTGCGCGTGCCGAAGCCTGACGCGGACATGCCGGAGCGAGCCGTGCGTCTTACCCATCGTGAGGAACAGGTGGCGCGGCTCGTACGCAGCGGGCTTTCAAACAAGCAGATTGCCCGTCATCTCGCGCTCGGGCAACCCACAGTCAAGACCCATCTGTTGCACATCTTCCGCAAGCTTGGCGTTTCGAGTCGCACTGAGTTGATCGGTGTGCTGTTCCGCTGACGGCGGCGCGCGATGGACGCCTTCCCGTCCGCACTCGCGCCGACGGCGTCGAACATGGCGGCCGCGTTGTGATCGCCGGTTCGATGAGACAGCTTCTGAGCTTGTTGACGTGCTGGTGCCAGCGAGCGGCTCGTGCAGGTTTACCCGCAACTTCGGCGCGTCTGCCGATTTGCGCTAACGCGCGCTGCCGCGTCTCTTTAGAGTCGGGAACCAGCATTCGGTGTCCGATCAGCGGACCCTCGCAGACAGAGTGTCCGGCGGGCACGCCATTTCACCCCGGGAGTCGAGAGATCATCGATATGAACAGCGAGGCTAAAGTCGCCATCAGCGACGCCGTCCAGGCATTTGTCAGACGAGAGTTGGGCCTTTTCATCGAGGGCGAGGTTCGCGTTGCGCATTCGCCGCGCCGGTCGGACGTCTTCGATCCCGCGACGGGGCATGTCCTCACGACAGTGCCGGATGCCGACGCCACCGATGTGGACCGGGCAGTGGCAAGCGCCCGCACCGCGTTCGACACACACGTCTGGCGAGGTCTGCGGCCCGCGGACCGCGAACGCATCCTGCTTCGTTTCGCAGATGTGCTGGAGGCGCACGCCGAGGAACTCGCGCAACTTGAGACGCTCAACCAGGGCAAGTCGATCAACGTCGCTCGTGCGATCGACGTGGGCGCGACGCTGGAGTATGTCCGCTATATGGCGGGTTCGGCGACGAAGATCGTTGGCGAGACGCTGGACGTGTCGATTCCGTTTCCACCCGGCGCCCGCTATACCGCTTTCACGCGGCATGAGCCGGTTGGCGTCGTAGCCGGCATCGTGCCGTGGAATTTTCCAATGATGATCGCGGTTTGGAAGCTGGTTCCCGCGCTTGCGGCTGGATGCTCGGTCGTCATCAAGCCGTCGCCAGAAACCCCGCTCACGGCGCTGCGGCTGGCCGAACTTGCTATCGACGCGGGCATCCCGGCGGGCGCATTCAACGTGGTAACAGGCGGCGCCGAATGCGGGGCGGCGCTGGCGGCGCATCCCGGTATCAACAAGATTTCGTTTACCGGTTCGACGCCCACCGGCAAGCGGGTCGGCACAGCGGCCGTGCAGAACATGACGCGCTTTTCGCTCGAACTCGGCGGCAAGAATCCGGCGGTGATGCTGGCGGACATCGGCGTCGAGCAGGCCGTGCGAGGTGCACTGGCTGGCGGGCTCCTTAACCAGGGGCAGGTGTGTGCGGCCGTGTCGCGCATCTACGTGCATCGCAGCAAATATGCGAAGGTCGTCGAGGGACTCGCCGACAGCGTGAGCGCCATGACGATGGGCCCCGGCCTCGACGCGTCTGCGCAGATCAACCCTCTGGTTTCCGCGCACCACCGCGCACGCGTGGAAGAGCACCTCGCGCGCGCCCGCGCCGAGGGGCTGCGATTTGCGGCAGGCGGCGCGCGGGTCGAAGAGCCGGGCTATTATGTGCGGCCCGCCATCATCGCCGATGTTCCGCCCGACGCGGCTATCGTGCGCGACGAAGTGTTCGGCCCCGTGCTGGCGCTCGCACCGTTCGACGATGTGGCTGAGGCCTTGCGTCTTGCGAACGACAGCCCGTACGGACTCGCCGCGAGCCTCTGGACCAACGACCTGCGCGCGGCGATGAGCCTCGTTCCGCAGATCGAGGCGGGTACCGTGTGGGTGAATTGCCATGTGCCGCTCGATCCCGGCATGCCGTTTGGCGGGTACAAGCAGTCCGGCATCGGGCGCGAGTTTGGCCGGCATGCAATCGAGGGTTTCACCGAAACGAAATCGGTCTGCATTGCGCACTGAAGCGCGTGGCATCGGCGGTGCGAAAATTCCGAGGACCTTGTCGCAATCCGAATTTTGATCGGGCACGATGCTTTGTGTTTCGCAGGAGAGGATCATGGAATTCCGGATTGCCGCCCTAGCCGACGCCCACGATCTGTCGCATGCCGTCAACGGTTGGGAGCAGGTTTACCGCCAGATCACGCCCGGTCGCTTCGAAGGCACGCTCTTCCAGGTGAACAGCCCCGGCTTCCAGTTTTTTCTGGAAGCGACCAACCGGCGGGTCGTGCAGTCGGGCGTCTCGCCGGACGGCCTCTCGTCTATCGCGGTGCCGCTGACCGCGCCCATGGAGGGCACCTTCCAGGGGCAGCGTGTCGATGGCTACGCCATCATGGCACTCGGCACGCGCGAAGAGTTTCGCCTCTACACTCCGGAGTCGATGCATTACGCCGTCGTCAGCCTCGCGGCCGCAACGATGGAGGAACTCGTCGGAATCACGGTCGGCGACGCTGCCGTGCGTCAGTTGAGGAAGCACGTGTTGCCCGTGCCCGGCGAACGCGTCGGCATCCTGCGCGAAGGTCTGACGCGCTATTTCGAGGCGGCGGCCCGCAATCCGGCTGGCTTCGTGAACCCGGCGGCCACGCGGCTTTTCCAGGACGAGGTGGTGAGCCTCATGCTCGGTCTTCTCGAGGCCGCCACCGATGAGACACGCGACCTGACGCACAGCACTTACAGTGAAATCGTGCGGCGTTGCGAACGTCTGATTCAGGACCAGGCCGAAGAGCCTCTCACGGTGCTGGATTTGTGCCGCCATTTGCGCTGTAGCCGGCGCACGCTTCAGACGAGCTTTCAGCGCGTCGCGAATGTCACGCCGGTCGAATACCTGCGCTCCATCCGTCTGAACGCAGTTCGCCAGCTGTTGCGCTCCACAGCGGCGGGCGAATTGCTGATTGGCGATGCCGCCGCCCGTTGGGGATTCACGCATCTGAGCTACTTCGCGCGGGAGTATCGCGACCTGTTCGGCGAATTGCCCTCGCAGACGCCGAGAAAAAGTTGACGCTCGTGGCGCCATGCACTGCCGCTTCCCATTTCTCCTGCACGGCCGGCTGTGTATCAATGCCGGCTCGCTCGTGCCACGTCGTCGTGCGGCCTGCGCTTACGCAAACAGGTAAACCCCACGCGTGCGACGTCTTGCCAATCTGTGCTGCCGGCCCCGATTTTTGGCTTCATACATTGCCATTCACACGGCGGGCTACCGTGCGGTCCGGTCGGGCCGCCCACGACGAGCTCCGGTGCCGTGCACTACGACAGCAGACAGGCAATTCCATCGGGAGCGAATCAAATGAGTGTCGCAATGGACCCTACACCGTCGACCGAGCTACGTAAGGGCGCGCTCGGCCTCGGCTTCATCGTTTTCTTCGTCATTTCGGCCGCGGGCCCGCTCGTCGCCATTGCGGGCGGCTTCCCGATTGGCATCATGCTCGGCAACGGAGCCGGCACGCCGGCACTGCTCATTGCGACCGTGCTGATCCTGCTGATGTTCGCCGCGGGCTATACCGCGATGTCGCGCTACGTCACGAACGCCGGCGGGTTCTACGCCTTCACGTCCCGTGGGCTCGGCGGAACCGCGGGCGGTGCTGCGGCGTTTCTCGCGCTGCTCGGCTACAACACGATGCAGATCGGGCTCTACGGAATGTTTGGGGCAGTGGCGTCCGGCTTTCTGTCCGCGCGCCTCGGCGTCACGGTGCCGTGGTGGGTCTGTTCGCTTATCGCGTTGGCCAGCATAGCGGTGCTTGGCTACCGGCAAATCGATCTGTCGGCGAAGCTGCTTTCGCTGCTCGTGTTCGGCGAATACATCGTTGTACTGATTCTCGACGTGGCAATCCTAAAGTCGGGCGGCGCGCACGGCGTCACATTCGCGTCGTTCACGCCGCACGTGTTTCTGAGCGGCACGCCTGCCGTCGGATTTCTGTTCTGCTTTGCCAGTTTCGTCGGCTTCGAAGCCACCACGATCTATAGCGAGGAGGCGAAAGACCCGCGGCGCACGGTGCCACTTGCAACCTATATCTCGGTGCTGCTGATCGGCGGTTTCTACGCGTTCTCGCTGTGGTGCATGGTGCTCGGCGCGGGCGCCGACGAGATCGTGAAGACCCTGAACGGACTTGCCGACCCGACAACGTTTCTCTATTCGCTATCCGATCACTACGCGAGCCATGCGTTGACCGACGCGATGAGCGTGCTGTTCATCACGAGCGTCTACGCGGGTCTTCTCGCCTTCCATAATTCGGCGGCGCGTTACTTCTATGCAAGCGGGCGCGAAGGGCTGTTGCCGGCATCGCTCGGGCATACGCATGCCACGCACAGCAGCCCACACGTCGGCTCGGTATTGCAGACCGTGATTGCCGCCTGTGTCGTCATTGCGTTCATCGTCGGCAAGTCGGATCCCGTGCTCACGTTGTTCTCGTGGCTCACCAATCTTGCGACGCTTTGCATCATCGCCTTGATGGTCCTGTCGTCCGCGGCCGTGCTTCGGTTCTTTACGCGGACGGCGAAGCGAGAGGAAGGCGCGTTGCGCGTGTTCGTGTTTCCGGTGCTCTCCGGTATTGCGCTCCTCGGCGTACTCGTGCTCGCCATCGTCAACTTCCCTGTTCTGACCGGCGCAAGCGTCGGGCTCTCGTACGGGCTCACCGTGTTGATGCCGGTGTTCGCGATCGCCGGAATCGTCGCTGCCCGCCGGCTCAAGAGGCGCAATCCCCGTGCGTTCGACGCACTGGGCAACTCGCGGCTGTAATCCATCGCTTCAGGTCACCGCTTTAAGTCACCGGGTTAGGTCACCGCTCTAATCCACCGCGTAGCGGCTGATCTATTCCCGCTGCTTGTACGCCAGATGAGGGCGCTCTGCGCCGCTCAGCGGGATGGGCTTTGCCCGCGGTTCGTCGCACGCGAGATCGAAGTCGTTCGGACAACAGAATTCTTGATAAACACAGGAGGTAGAAAGTGAAAGTAAAAGCGAGACATGCCGCCGTGTGCGCCATGCTGTTCAGCGCGGCGGTTCACCACGCACACGCGCAAAGCAGCGTGACGCTGTATGGATCGGTGGATGCCGGGGTTCTCTACTCGACCAACCAGCAGGTCACGGACGCGAGCGGTGCCGTGCGCGGCGGGCACGCGGTGCAGTTGGGAGGCGGTTACCTGATGCCGTCCAGGTGGGGGCTCATGGGGACCGAGGATCTGGGAGGAGGCCTTAAAGCGATGTTCGCGCTCGAGAACCAGTTCCTGACCGGCAACGGCGCGATGCTGCAGAACGGCGCGCTCTTCAGCCGCCAGGCGTGGGTCGGTCTGCGAGACGATCGGTACGGCACCCTCAGCCTCGGCCGGCAATACGATTCGTACTCCGATTTTCTCGGGGTCTATGCGTCGAGCAACGCGTGGTCGACGCTCTACGGGTCGCACTTCGGTGATGTCGATAACCTCAACGAAGCGTTCAACATGAACAGTGCCGTGAAGTTCACAAGCGCCGACTTCAGCGGGGTCACTTTCGGCGGCACGTTCAGTCTGGGCGGCCAGGCCGGCGACTTCAGCGCACGGCGCGGCTATGCAGTTGCCGCGGCCTATACCCATGGCCCGGTGTCGGTGAGCGCCGGTTATCTCGCTCTGAACAATCCGCTCGATGCCGCGCTCGGCGGGACCTCCGGCTACATTGGCGACTTTGCCTGCAGCAACGCGGCGGCGATGTACTGCAATTTGCAGAATGCCCGCACCATGAAGGAGGCAGGTGTCGGCGGATCGATCACGTTTGGCCCGGCGATGGTCGCGCTCGTCTATACGCACACGAAGCTCGAAAAAAGCGCGTACTTCGCGAGCAGCGCACGTCCTGACGGAGCAGACGTGTCTTTCGATATCGCCGAATTGAACACCACGTACAACCTGACGCCGGCATGGACGCTTGGCGCTGCGTACATGTTCAACCGCGCTTACGTTGAAGGCGGCGGTTCGACACGCTTGCATCAGGTCAACCTGGGCGCCTCCTACGCGCTGTCCAAGCGCACGGCGCTGTACGGCGTCGCCATCGGGCAGGTGGCCTCCGGGCACGGACTAGGTATCGACCCGGCGACGGGCGGCCCGGCCAATTACGCGCAGATTCCGAACCTCGTGAACAGCAATTCAAATCGCCAGCTCGCGTTAATGGCGGGACTCAGGGTGATGTTCTGAGAGGGCGGACCCGCGCGGGAAATAACAACGCGAGCAGAGCGCTCTTGTTTCGGTCGAGCGGCTGCGGATTTGTGATAACGGCGTGGGTTCTGTCTGCTTAAGATCGTTTGCCATCAGGATTGTGCGGGTCGTTGCGGGCCAGCACGCTTTCGAAACAGACGGAACGCGCAATGCACACGGACGAAACGCCGACGTACTACACGGCAACCAGGAAATACGATTTGAGTTTCCCGTCGCTCGACGGCGATATTGAAACAGACGTGGTGGTCGTCGGCGGCGGATTTTCCGGGATTCACACGGCGCTCGAGCTGGCGGAGCAGGGTGTGACCGACACCGTGGTTCTCGAAGGGCGCTACCTGGGATATGGCGGCACGGGACGCAACGGTGGACAGGTCATGGCCGGGATCGGACACGACCTCGACGCCATCAAGGTCGATGTCGGCGAAGAGGGCCTGCGGGCGATATTTTCGCTCAGCGATCTCGGACCGCAGATCATGCGTGAGCGCATCGCCAGATACAACATCGATGCGGACTTCCGCAGCGGATACGGCTATCTCGCCTATAACGCGCGCCAGGCGAAGACCCTGCGCAACTGGGAGAAGGAATTCAAGTCGCTTGGCTCTCCGTACGAAATACGTTTTATCGAAGGGCGCGACGTCACGCAGATCGTCGGTTCTAGCGTCTACGAGGCCGCGCTGCTGCATATGGGCGGTGGGCATGTGCATTCGCTGAATCTGTTGCTGGGCGAAGCCAAGGCGATTTCGGAAATCTACGGCGTCCGCATTTTCGAATACAGCCCGGCGCTGGAGGTGACCTATGGCGACCGGATCAGAGTCAGAACAGCAAAGGGCTCGGTGAGCGCGCGCAAGCTGGTGTGGGCCGTAGACGGATTCAATAACAGGATCGAGCCAGAGTTGCATCGCAGCACGATCAACGTGTACGCATTCAACTCGGTGACGGAACCGCTCACCCAGGAACTGATCGAGCAGATCAGCCCGATTCGCGGTGCGTATAGCGATATCCGGCCGATCATCAATTACTACCGGGTGACAAAGGATAACCGGCTGATGTTCGGTTCGTCGACGCAGCTGATAGAACGCGTACCCACCGATCTCAAGCAATGGAACCGGCGCTTGATGCTGGAGGTATTTCCGTACCTGCACGACGTCCGTATCGATCTCGCGTGGGGCGGTCCTATGGCGACAACGCGCAACCTTTTTCCACAGATCGGCTCCTTGCCGGGACACGGCAACGTCTTCTTCGTACAGGGCTATTCCGGCTTCGGCGTCACGCCGAGCCAGATTATCTGCAAGATTCTTGCGGAGGGTGTCCTCGGCGGCTCGGAGCGGTATCGACTGATTAGCGCGATAAGTCGCGCGGAAATCAGCGGCAAGGACCGCTATCGCGCGTTGCTCGTTAGCCTTGGCAAGGCGCTTCACCAGATCTCCGGCTGCTGGAATGGACGCCGTTGAGTTCAATGCTTTTTTCGACACGGGGTTTTTATCATGAGTCTGACCATCATCGATCGCAGCATGACGATCGCGCATCTTCATCCGTGGGGCAGCCTGTGCAAGCTCGGAGCCGAGATTCTCGAAGGGGGAGACGTACAGGCGTATGGCGACGCGACGCACGGCGCGCCCATCGATCCCATCAACGCGGGCTATTTCGGTACGTCGAACGGCACATACCGCCTCGTCTATCCTTTTAGTGAACAGGCAACGATCCTGCAGGGAGAAGTGCGTATCACGGACGAGTCGACCGGACAACGCGCGCTGTTCCGTGCAGGCGATTCATGGTTTGTGGAAAAGGGAACGTCTACGCTATGGGAAGTGTTAAGCGACAGCTTTACGAAACACTATCTGGCGTTTTCGTGATTGGGCTGGCTTTCGCGGTCGACCGGCCCGTTGATGACGGAAGTGAGAATACTGGCAATGTGGGTGACGCAGGGAACCACAAAAAGTTCATGGCGAGACGAAACGCACAAGGACTCGTATTATACCCGCCGATGTGATCGGGGTCCCAGTGCCGCGCCGACATGTCGACCGTATAAGTATTGGTCAAAGTCTCGGCGCGATCGGGCGCGAAGCTCAGCCCGCTCCAAGATGTTCAGAATGCTCATAAACGGTCACATTGAGTGGCACGTTCGCGTGCGCCAAGTCACGCGCATGGAGGAGGCCTTCCATCATCGCGACTCCAGGTGGGACCACCGCCGATAACTGCGACTTTGATTATGGTCGATTCTCTCGTAAAGTAAGTCGGATGTTCGGCGGTTTCATGCGTCATGCGGTAAGAGCTGCCGAATTTAAATCGCATCGGAGCCGCTCTTACTCAAGCGATGGACTTGCCCCCGCATGACCGGACATGCGGTCGCGCTTAGGTTGGTGAATTTGGTCGCTGGCGAAACTCGCGCGGTGAGCAGTATTTCAGGGCGCTGTGCGGATGCGACTCGTTGTAGTGGTCAAACGCGATGGCCAGGTTCTGCAACGCGGTTCTCGCGTCCGGCTTGGGCATCCACGAGACGTAGTCTCTCTTCATCGTTTTGACGAAGCTCTCGGCCATGCCGTTGCTCTGCGGACTTCTGACCGGCGTCGTGATGGGTTTCAGGCCCACTTTTTTCGAGAACGTCAGCGTGTCCTCGGCAATGTAGCAGGAACCGTTGTCGCTGAGCCATTCGATTTCGTTGTCGGCTTTCAGCGCACCATCGAAACGGTTTTCTACAGCCTGAAGCATCACATCACGCACCATGTCTCCGGTATAGCCTCCAGTGGTCGCAGCCCAGCTCATGGCTTCCCGGTCGCAGCAGTCGAGTGCAAAGATGACGCGCAGCGGCGAGCCGTCATCACAACGGAATTCGAAGCCGTCCGAGCACCAGCGCGCATTGCTCCGGTCCACCGCGACCCTGCCGTCGTGTCGGCGCGTTGACTGGGCATGGCGCGGGCGGCGTTCGAGCAGCAGACCGTGGGTATGCATGACCCGATAAACCCGTTTTGCATTAACGCGAGGCTGCCCCTGTGCGTCCCGGTTTCGCCGTAGCAGGGCCCAGGTGCGCCGGTAGCCGTAAGTTGGCAAATCAGCGACCAACTCCTGGAGCTCCGCGACGAGCGGCATGTCGTCACGGGCGGGCGTCTTGCGCCTGTCGACCCATTCAGCGTCGCGCTTTGATTTCACCGCGAGATTCGAGCGCGACACACCCAGGACTTCGCAGACCGTCTTCATCGGTCGTCCCCCGGCAGCAATGGTGAGCGCGCAATCAATTTTTTTGCCCGGCCGTACTCCACTGCTTCGCGGAGGATTTCCACTTCCATCGTCTTCTTGCCCAGCAGTCGCTGGAGTTCACGAATCTGCTTCATCGCTTCGGCCAGGTCGGACGCCGGCACCACCTGCTCGCCGGCACTGACTGCTGACAGGCTTCCGTCCTGATAGAGCTTGCGCCAGGCGAACACCTGGTTTGCATTCACCTGATGACGACGGGCAACTCCGGAAACGCTTGCTCCGGGCTCGAAGGTCTCGCGCACTATCGCGAGCTTCTCCTCGACAGAGCGCCGGCGGCGCTGTTCGGGCTGGGTCAGAACTTCAATCGGTTCCACGTTAGAGCTGGGCTTAAACATAGGCGTAAGACTACCTCAAAGTTTAAGCGTTACCTCGTGTCCGGTTTTCGCGGGGGCCGGCCCAGTGGTTCAGCAAGCATCGCTGTCAACTTGCACAACGGTAACGTCTACATGGGCGGAGGTGGTGCTGTTCCGGTGACACCCGCTGCCGCTATCACTTTTGGTGTTATCCCCGCCGCTGCTAACAAGGCTCCCACGATTCAAGCAGACAAAACAGACAGCTATCTTGGTGGTGGATCGTTTGGCGGAAATGTCTGCGCATACGGGGGATGTATTGGAGGCACTCACGCCGTCGGTGGCGATACGTCTATTGAAGTCGGTTTGGGCTTTGGTGGGTTCACCCGCGCGGCGAATTTTGCCGGTGGAGGTGCGAGTGGTTTTAGCTTGCCAGCATTTTCTCTTCCGGGCATGCAACCAAAGCGGAATTGATTTTTCTTCGACAATGAAAAAAATAAATCCGAAAATCGGAATCGTTATTGCCCTTCTCGCGCTTGTCTTCATGATTTCGGCAATCAAAAACAATCCCACTGATGCTGCGCCGAAACTTCACATCATGCGTGACGATATGGAGGAAGTTTTAAAAAATGGCGGTGTTGTGGTGATGAATTCTTACAACAGTAAATACGGATCTGCATACCTATACGTGGGTATCGACGCTAAAACATGGACACCTGACCTGGCAAAAAAATACAGCGAAAGTCTGTCGGATCTTGGATGGAAAAGATCGAATTTTGATGGAAATGTTTCATTTTGCAAGTACGGAATTAATGCTGAAGTCCAAAGAAACGTCGAATATGGTGAGAGTAAGGCTGTGTACGGGATCAACATGACCTATAATGCTTTGACCATCCGACGATGCAGCGAACAATAGATCAGTTTAACAGGCAGTTGCATCCGGATGAAAAGCGGGCGATCAAAAACATCGCCAACGGGGACGCCGAACAAGGCAATGCAAGCCGCAATGGAGGCTCAGCGCGCCGGGTCAGTTGATTATTTGACGGTGCAAGGGGGCGGATTCGGGGTCGGCGGCGCATTAACTGTCAATCTTCATAACGGCAACGTTTACTTGTCGGGCTCAGGTTCCGTGCCTGTCGTGCCAAGCGCGTCAATTGTTGGCGGTATGGTCGCGTCCAACCCGGGATTACCTACGGGACAAAAGGAAGCAACATCGACGATTTTTTGGCGGGCGCATCTGCTGGAGGCGTTGTATGCGCGTTCGGTGTTTGCGGGGGCGTGAATCACGGAATCGATGGTGATACCGCCTTCGAGGTAGGCGTAGGAACTGGTGGGATAACCAAGGCGCTTAATCCTAGTGGGTATGGCGGCACAGGTTACCCCAATCGTATTGGCAAAATACCTGGGTATTGATTGGTGCATATTACATGCTAAATCTAAAAATCTGGACTGGTGGACTGCTTGTGCTGATATTTGGATATATCTTTTGATGGCGTACTGCTCAAAAGCCCAACTGATGTCTCGCGCAAGTTCAATTTGATGAACTCGGACATGGACTACATGCTCGGGATGGGTGGAAAGGTGGCATTCCGAAAAGACTTGGACCGCGGAAGCGTAGCGTCTCTGACGCGAAACATCAGTGCCGACTCATGGACGCATCAATTATTTGCGCGATATCAGATGGCGCTTAAGGGCCGAGGATAGAAAGTCAGGCAGCACGCCGATAACAAAAAAATGGGAGGCGTGTAAACTCGGTGCGCTAGTTACGCTCGACATTAAGCCAGAATTCTTCCCGGCGCTCTCCGTCAACAGGTATGGAGTCCGATTTGTGTACAGCGGCGGAACTATTGGGGAGTGTGGCCCTTGAGCGATCGCACCTTGGATGTATTGCCCTGCTGAATCTTTATAGTCTCGTCGCTGCGGAATGGTCGAAATGTACACGTCAAATGGACGCTTCGCAGCGGCAATGATCCTGATAGCCATGCTGAAAAAAGATCGCAGTAGCATCAGATCCGCCACTGTCTGCGGCAGCCCGAATTTGCTTTTAAATACCGTTTTAGCTATTTTCATTGAGAGAAAAACCATGAGTATTCGATACTTTGTTGCGCTTCTATTCCCACTTGTTAGCGCGTGCTCCGTGCTTGTCCCGGATATGGCAGACGAAAATCAGGGCCTAAAAGGTCAGGCCGCGGAAAGCCTAGAGAAATTTTATGGAACCTATCAAGTGTCAAACACGAAAGGCCATAACTGGGATGTATCGGCTGTAACAGTCATCCGTGGCGATGCTGCCGGAAATAACCTCCCACTGTTTCGCCTCTATAGAAAAGACGGCAGACAGTTCGACACAATCACGCCGCGCGTGTGCGAAACATCGAGCACGCACAAGAAGCCCGAAGGTAGTAATGGGACTTACGTGAGGTGCGGCCTAACGGGTATGATGTCAAATGCGCCGTTCCTTATCTTCGATAGCTTTCCAATGACATTAAAATCAAATAATTTCATTTTCAAAGAGAAAGCATTTGAAATCAATCCCGGTGAGTATCACCTCTTCCTATCCTATAAGAATGGCGGATCGGCAGATTTCGAACTGGTGCGCGTCAGCGAAGGTAGTGCGAACAAACCTGCGGTTAAGTGACCGTTATTTCTCACGTGGCTCTCTGTTGGATTTAATCGGCAGTTGCACCCCGACGAACACGCGCTCGCGAAGAAGGACGTGAAGATCGTCGCGAAGCAGCTTGGCATCCGTGAACAGGAAGCCGAAGGTCGGATCGTGGCCGAAATGCTTCGTAACTCCGACCAGCAGACTTCGGATGCGGCGGCAGGCATACACGACTACCAGGTTCGCGCAATCATTGGATGGCTTTACCACAGGTCACGTCGTTGATATTGGTTATTAACCACCCGCGCGCACGTTAAACAGCACGCCGGATTCCTGATAGGTGTCCGGCTCTATCTCGCATCTCCTATGAAAATCAGAAAGAGCCTGGCGGCGCTGCCGCTATCGGCTTTCGTCGCGCTCGCGCCCAATGTGCAAGGGCAAAGCCTCGGCGGCATCGAAACTGAACAGAACCAGCAGCAACGACGTGACGCACAGCAGCGCGAAGCCGCAGTATCGGCGCCGGCCGTGCGCTCGACCGTGACAAAAATCGAAGCCTTTCCCGCGCTGCCGGCCGAAACACCGTGCTTCCGCATCGACCGGTTCGCGCTCGACGTACCCGACACACTCTCGGCCGCAGCGCACGCAAAAGGCGCATCGGCTTTGCCGCTCGACCCGTTCGCCTTCGCACGCGAATGGCTCGACCACTACAAGGGGCAATGCGTCGGCAAACAAGGCATCGACATACTGAGCAAGGGATTACAGCAGGCCGTGCTGAGTCGCGGCTATGTGACCACGCGCGTTCTGGTGCCGCAGCAGGATTTGACGACGGGCACGCTGTCGTTCGCGCTCGTGCCGGGTCTCGTTCGACAGGTCCGTCTGACCGATCCTTCCATGTGGGGAACATGGAAGAACGCGTTTCCCGTCAGCGGCGGCGACCTGCTGAACATGCGCGATCTGGAGCAAGGTCTGGAGCAGATGAAACGCGTTGCAAGTCAGGACGTGGACATGAAGATCGAACCGACCGATATCCCAGGCGAAAGTGATGTCGTTGTATCGGTCAGGCGCGCGAAGCCCTGGACGTTCGTCGCTTCGGTGGACAACTCGGGCACAGAATCGACAGGCAAGTGGCAAGGCACCATCAGCCTCGGCATCGACAACCCGTTCGGCTTGAATGACATCTTTACAGTCGGCGCGAATCAGGATCTGTCGTTCGGCAACAAGGCGCTCGGTTCGCATGGCTTCAACGGTTCCTACTCTGTGCCGTTTGGCTACTGGACCGCGACACTCTCGGGTAACACGAACACGTACTACCAGAACATCGCGGGCGTGAACCAGACCTTCGTATCGAGCGGCAACTCGCAGGGCGCCGCGCTGAAAATCGCGCGTGTTATCTCGCGCGGCCAGAACGACGTGCTCGGCGGCTATGTGCAGCTATCGAAGCGCTTCGGCGACAGCTTTATCGACGACACAACGATACCAACGCAAGCGCGCAACAACACATTTCTTGAGCTTGGCGTGACCGACCGCCATTACTTCGGCGCTGCGCAGTTTGACGGGACGCTTGCGTATCGTCAGGGCATCGGCGGCCTGGGCGCCACGCCGGACCCTTATGTCGACGGCCCGACGTACCGCTTCCATATGGCCGTGCTCGACGCAAACCTGTCGATACCGTTTGCTGTTGGAAACCAGACATTCCGCTATGTCGGAACGGTTCATGGTCAGTTCACGAACGACACGCTGTTCTACATCGACGATCTGACCATCGGCAGCCGCTATACCGTTCGCGGTTTCGATGGCGAAACGATGCTCGCGGCAGAGCGCGGCTTCTACTGGCGCAACGAATTGCAATGGCGTCTCCTGCAGACGGGGCAAACGCTGTATGCGGGGATCGACTACGGGCGGGTGTTCGGACCGAACACGGCGGCACTGGTGGGGACTCAGCTTGCCGGCGCGGTAGTGGGTATTCGCGGCGGCGTGCCGGCCAAGTATGTGGGCGTGACCTACGACCTGTTCGCCGGTACGCCGATCTACAAACCGAAGGGTTTCCCGAGCGCACGATGGACGGTTGGTTTTCAGTTGACGGCGCAGTTCTAGGCGCGTTGCGGCCGTCACGCGCTGCTGACAACTCCAGTGATTAGACGCTCATGCCAATCAGGTGTCGCGGTCGGTCAACGAGGTTTGTACGGTCAGACAGCGCGTCCAGCAGCTAGAAATTTTCGTCGACGTGCAGACCGATCACGAGCATGGCCGTGTACTCCGACGTTTCCTTTTGCGTGCGCGTCGGGTCGACCGGCAGATAGCGGTTCATCGCCATATCGCACGCTGACGAAGATCGGTGTTTCCGTCGCGATTATGGAATCGCTGTCGCGGAAGGAAAAAGAGAGGGAAGCATTGCAGCGGACGCTCGTTCAGACGCAGGTAAGCGCGGACCCGTCACGGACATCGCCAAGCGAGTTCGCGAAAAGACGATCGAGCGAAGGGAGACGTTACCGGAAAACGCAACAACGGAAGCACGACAGATCATCGCGACGTTGGTGAGGCCGATAGGGATTGAACTGCAAGACGTGCACTTACTTCGCGCCGTATGACGATTTTGCCGAACGACTGCTTGTTGCTGCCGCTGGAAATGAGTTCCGAACTGTGGTTGCGGGGGTAGGATTTGAACCTACGACCTTCGGGTTATGAGCCCGACGAGCTGCCAGACTGCTCCACCCCGCGTCCGTCGAAGAAAAGATTATAGGGCAAACAGCGAGCGGATGCAATAGCCGTTTAAAAATTCATGCCACCGTGCACACTGGGGCTCGTGGCTTGCGGTCCAACACGCGCTTTCACGAAAGGTCGCGCGATGCGTGGCCGGCGTCGCATCGCGCAAGGCGCGCAGAGGACGCTGCGCTAGAATCGGAATCTCCCGGCGCCGCCGTCATGCGCTGTCACGCCGTTCGCGCAGCCTGAAGACGAACCGCGGCGAGGCGCGCGACGACTCCGCGTGCCATGCACGACGGCGCGCCTGCACTTCCACTCGCCCTCGGAGTTCCATGGACATCGCTCACGATCTGCAGGTCATTGCCGCTCAGGAACACGCGCTCGTGTTTCCTCAATTCGATGCTGACCGCGCCTGGCAAATCGGCGCCTATCTGCACGAGGTCGCGAAGGCGCGCGGCATCGCGGCGGCCATCGACGTGCGCACGTTCGGTCAACCGCTCTTTTTCAGCCTGCTCGACGGCGCGACGCCCGACAACGTGGACTGGGCGCGCCGCAAGGGCAACACCGTCGCGCATTTCCGGCGCAGCTCGTACGCGATCGGCCTGAAGATGCAGCAGGCGGGCAGCACGCTCGCCGACAAGCACGGCTTGCCCGCTACCGAATATGCGTCGCACGGCGGCGCATTCCCGCTGACGGTCGCGGGCGCGGGCGTGATCGGCTCGATCACCGTTTCCGGCCTGCCGCAGCGCGCCGATCACGAGTTCGTGGTGGAGGCGCTGTGCGCCCACCTCGGTCACGACTACAGCAAGCTCGCGCTTGCAAAGGCCTGAGCCCATGCGGGTGCCGCCTTATGCATTGCTCGGCATCGCCATCGTGGCCGAAGTGATTGCGACCTCGGCGATGCGGGCGTCGGACGGGTTCTCGCGGTTCGTGCCGTCGGCGGTGGTCGTGCTCGGCTACGCCGTCGCCTTTTACTGCCTGTCGCTCACGCTGCGCAGTATTCCGGTCGGCATCGTCTACGCGGTGTGGTCGGGCGCCGGCATCGTGCTGATCACGCTCGTCGCGCTGCTGCTGTACGGCCAGGTGCCCGATGTGCCGGCCGTTATCGGCCTTGGGCTGATCATCGCGGGCGTTGCCGTCCTGAACATGTTTTCGAAGATGCAGGCGCATTGAAGCGCGGCGCTGGCGGCTTTGTGGGGCGCCGGCACGCCCGCCGCGGCGCCTGCCGGCGGAAAGGGCGCGCAGCGATGCGAGGCACGCCCAAAGCGCCGACCCGCGCCTACTTGCAGCGGACGATCATCGAGCGGTTCTTGACGTTGGCCGACACGACGTTCGTCACGCTGCCGCCCGCGGTGCCGCCTTCGTCGTTGTCTTTCGACACGATGTCGTAGCCCGTCGCGCCGCACGCCTTGCCCGCCTGCACATAGCACGAGGCCCAGCTCGAATCGGCGCCGGCGCCGCTGCAATTCACCGCAAAGCCGGTCTGGCCGTTGGGCAGATTGATCAGCGAAGTCGTATTCGACGACGCGCATCCGGCTACGCCCGCGCCGATCGCGAGCGCAACCGGCAACGCGGCAAGAAGGGTCGTGCGGCGCAGCAGAGCTCGCGCGAGGCCATGTCGACGGCGGCGCTCGCGCAGCAGTTGCGTCATGAAATGCATCGTGATGGGTTCCTTTGATGAGGTGAGCTTGCGCCGGCGCGCCCGCTCAGGGTGTTTCGATCGTGATGCCCGCCGCGCTGACGAGCCGGCGGCTTTCCGTGCCGCTTTCGGTGGCCGCGTCTTCCCAGATGCTGATGGCTCGGGCGATGTCGATGCCGTGACTTTCGGCATATTCAAACCATCGGTTCGCCGCATCCGGCTCCGGCAGTTCGTGGTCGTGCAGAAAATATTTTCCCATATTGCGCTCGCTGAACTCCAAAGGCGCTCCTGCGGGAGCATGGAGCGTGCCGGTGCGGCTCTTCGACCGTCGCCGGACGCGCAAGTGGGGCGCGAGCGCGCGACCACCGCGGGGCAAGGGCAGACAGGATAAGGAAGGACCAGGGCAGGAGCCAGGCACGACAACCGCAGCCCGCGCAGAACTATTTCGCTTGCCGCGCGCCTTACCTCCATTATCGCAACGAGGAGAACGACTATGGCTGAGCGGGTCAGCGGCCCTTATCGCGGCTATTACATCAGCGCCGCGGCGCGCCTCGTGCCGGCAGCGGACGCGGAAGGCGGAGCCGGCAACTACGTCGGTTCGGTGAGCCTCGCCGAGCTCGGTCCCGACGACGCGCACCGCATGGAAACCTTGCTGGATCTGGGCGGCAAAGACCGCTTTAACAGCGAAGAGGAGGCGCTCGCCTTCGTCGAACAGGCGGCGCGCGATTACGTCGACGGCCTGCTCGGAGGCCGCTCATGACGGCGCGCTCTGCTCGAGCGCGCGCCGCGGCGCGACGTGACGTGCGAGACGAAGCCCACACCGAAGCGCGAAGCCAACCCCACGGGAAAGCACAGGCGCAAGCCGGCGGCCAGGGGCGCGCCGCGGTGGGGTGGACCGTAGTCCGGCCCCGCGAGTACCATATTCGGGTCGTCCGGGGCAGGCCGGTTTTCGCGGGCCCCGGTTCTGTGCCGGATATTTCTGATGAGGCGACCATGGAAATCAGGTTTCCCGCGGGCGCGCCAGCCTACCGCGATTCCAATCTGACCGTTGTCTTTTCCGCGTTGGTGGACGGCGAGCCCGTGCCCTGCGCGATCTCCGTCGAGGCGCTCGAAGACCACTTCGGCGCGCACACTGAAAACGAGGAAGGCTGGATGCGCGCTTTCGACGCCGGCCGTCCGCGCATCGAAGCTGTTGCTCGTGAGCACTTGCAGATCAGCAACGGCACGCCGGTGCTGCTCAAGAGCGGCCATTTCCCGCCGGGAAACGTCGCGGGGTAAGACGCCGGGTGCCGCCTGCCGCGCCACGTAACGCATGCCGCAGGCAGCAGCGCTGACGCGGCAGCAGCATGCCGCATCGCCGTCCGCCGTCCGGCGCGCCAGCGTGACAATCCCTCGCGCGGCGTCGCGAGGGCGGCATCCCCGAGACCGCCAACACGCCCGGGCCGCAGGCACGTGATAACGTTGGGTTTCCCGTGACTCCCGCCGCCGCGCGTCGTCTTCCATGTCTTATTCCGCCTCGCCTGCATCCAGCGACGAAGTCGCGACTTACGTAGCCAACCGCATCGGTTTCATCGAGCTTGAAAGGCCGCAGGCGCTCAACGCGCTGTCAGTCGGCATGATTCGCGCCATGCATGCCGCGCTTGACGACTGGTCCGACAATCCGGACGTGCTCGCGGTCGTGGTACGCAGCCAGCATCCGCGGGCGTTCTGCGCGGGCGGCGACATCCGCTTCCTGTACGAGTCGGCGCGGCGCGGCGACGAGGGCGCGCGCGACGCGTTTTTCATCGAGGAATACCGGCTCGATCACGCCATCTTCACTTATCCGAAGCCCTACATCGCGTTGATGAACGGCGTCGTGATGGGCGGCGGCATGGGCATTTCGCAAGGCGCGCATCGCACGGGCGGGCTGCGGGTCGTCACGCAGTCCACGAAAATGGCCATGCCCGAAACGCGCATCGGCCTCTTTCCGGATGTCGGCGCGAGCTGGTTCCTCGCCCGCACGCCGGGCGCGATCGGCCGGTATCTCGCGGTGACGGGCGAGACGATCGGCGCGGCCGACGCGCTGTACGCCGGTCTCGCCGACGCCTATATGGAAGACGCCGCCTTGCCTGCGCTCGTCGATACCTTGCGGAGCGAACTGTTCGAGCGCGGCGCGGACGTGGTGGCGTGCGTCGAGCGCGAATGCCGCGCGTATCAGGTCGCGCCGCCGCCGCAGGAGTCGCCGCTCGCTCGCGCGCGAGCACTCATCGACCGGCATTTCGCGCTGCCGGACGTGCCGCGCATTCTCGCTTCGCTCAGCGAGAAGTGCGACCGCGATAGCGCCGATTGGGCGGAACAGGTCATCGCCGTCTTGCGCGAGCGCTCGCCGCTTTCAATGGCGGTATCGCTCGAGGTCGTCACGCGCGCGGAAGGCTCGATGGCCGACGTGCTGCGCGGCGACCTCGATCTCACACGCTCGAGTTTTCTCAATGGCGATGCGGTGGAGGGCATTCGCGCGCGCATCATCGACAAGGACAATGCGCCGCGCTGGCGCTTTGCGCGCATTGAAGACGTGAGCGCCGCGGACGTGGCGAAAATGTTCGAAAGTCCCTGGCCGGCGGGCGAACATCCGCTGCGCGACCTGCGCAGCTAGGCGCCGGCTCAGTGCCCAGCGCGTGCCCGACCCCCGTTCAACGCGTGGCCAACCCGTGCTCAACCCGTGCTGGCCTGAGCTGGCCAGAACGAACGACAAGCGCTGGCGAGGCGCTCAGTCCGTCTCTTCGCTTGCCATGAAGGCGCGCATGAAGACGAGCGCGCCCCAACCCCACATAGCGTTTGCCGCAAAACCCATGGCGAGGCGCGGCAGCATGTTGCCGCTCGGCCAGATGCCGCGAATCGGATCGACCACGAACACGCTGGCCGCCGTCAGGACGATGCCGCCGAACACGAAAGCCGGCAGCCACGGCGCACGGCGCTCGGGCGCGACGCGCAAAAGCCACGCCATCAGCACGGCCCAGAACGCGCTCCAGATCGCGTTGGCAATGAACTCGGGCAAGCCGAGCGGCACAAACGGGGCAGTGGAGAAACCGCTTTGATCGACGACGCCCGCGGCATGCAGCAGCGCGAGCGTGGATTCATGAAAGAACAGCGATGCCAGAAAACCGGCGACGAACGGCAGGATGAGTTTTTGCATGCATTGCACCGCCAGGGTACAGGCGCGTGACGCGCATTGCCTGTACCGGATGATTGGAAACGTGCGCCATTATATCCAGCGCTAGCGGCTTTTCCGTGGGCCTGTCGCGTCGCGTTCGTATGCTTTAGCGTCGCGCTAATCACAGAAGTGGAAAACCTAAGCTCAAAAAAATCGTTCAAAAGCTGCGCCGCCGTCCATAGACTGCTTCTGCATGCAAACGGTGCCTCGCGCCGTTGCCATTAGCGCCGATACCGCACCTTTCCGTCCCTTCGCGATGCGCCGCCGGTTTATCTCCGATCACCGGCCGGATGCGCGCGGCCGGCGTGCGCGTAAGCGCGTGCGTGTGCCTGCCTGTTGATCCGTTTTATCCGCGGCATGCACCGTCCGACCCAATCCAGTTCTGAATACGCGGGGAGCAGCAAATGAATGTCTTCTGGTTCATTCCGACTCACGGCGACAGCCGCTATCTCGGCACGTCGCAAGGCGCGCGCGCAGCCGACTACGACTATTTTCAGCAGATCGCCGTCGCCGCCGATAC
This sequence comes from Paraburkholderia phenoliruptrix, assembly GCF_047325075.1. Taxonomy (NCBI): domain Bacteria; kingdom Pseudomonadati; phylum Pseudomonadota; class Betaproteobacteria; order Burkholderiales; family Burkholderiaceae; genus Paraburkholderia; species Paraburkholderia phenoliruptrix. The sequence continues at coordinate 2,724,631 of NZ_CP168531.1, read as the reverse complement.
GCTCGGCTACGAGGGCGTGCTGCTGCCGACGGGACGCTCGTGCGAAGATGCCTGGGTCGTCGCCTCGAGCCTGATTGCCGCGACGAAGCGCCTGAAGTTCCTCGTGGCGATCCGGCCGGGGATTTCGTCGCCGGGTCTTGCCGCGCGCATGGCCGCCACCTTCGACCGTCTGTCGAACGGGCGCCTGTTGATCAACGTCGTGACGGGCGGCGACGCGGCCGAGCTGGAAGGCGACGGCGTGTTCGTCGACCACGACACGCGCTATGAGATCACCGACGAGTTCCTGCACATCTGGCGCAAGCTGCTCACGGCCGCGCACACCAACGACGCCATCGACTTCGAAGGCAAGCATCTCAAGTCAAAGGGCGGCAAGGCGCTCTATCCGCCGGTGCAGAAGCCGCACCCGCCGCTGTGGTTCGGCGGTTCGTCGCCGGCCGCGCACGACATGGCGGGCGAGCATATCGACACTTACCTGACATGGGGCGAGCCGCCCGCGGCCGTCGCGAAGAAGATCGCCGACATTCGCGCCCGCGCGGCCGCGCATGGCCGCACGATCCGCTTCGGCATCCGCCTGCATGTGATCGTGCGCGAGACGGAAGAAGAAGCATGGGCCGCCGCGGACAAGCTGATCAGCAAGCTCGACGACGACACCATCGCGCGTGCGCAGGCATCCTTTTCGAAGATGGATTCGGAAGGCCAGCGCCGCATGGCCGCGTTGCACGGCGGCAAGCGCGGCGGACGCGCGGAGCTCGAGGTCTATCCGAACCTGTGGGCCGGCGTGGGTCTCGTGCGCGGCGGCGCGGGCACCGCGCTCGTCGGCAATCCTGAACAGGTGGCGGCGCTCATGAAGGAGTACGCGGAGCTCGGCATCGAGACCTTCATTCTGTCCGGCTATCCGCATCTCGAAGAGTCGTATCGCTTTGCCGAACTGGTGTTTCCGCTGCTGCCGAACCGCCGCAACAAAACCTCGAACGGACCGCTGTCGGGACCGTTCGGCGAGATCGTCGGCAACAACTATCTGCCGAAGGCGGCGAGCGCGAGCTGAGCGCCCGGCGCTTGCATCCGCCACCTTCGACAGGCAATGAGGACAGTCATCATGGCTCAATCCACTGTAAGTGCGCAACGCGATGAACGAGCGCCTGGCGGCGCGGCGGTCGGCTCCGCGCTGGTCTCCGCTTTCGCGTCGTTGCGGCAGATCGGCGCGTCGCTCGCGCCGTGGGTCGTACCGCTTCTGATTCTGCTTGCATGGGAAGCCGCCGCGCGCAGCGGCGTGCTGTCCACGCGCGTTCTGCCCGAACCGCTTGCGGTCGTGAAGGCGGCGTGGTCGCTCATCCAGTCCGGCGAAATGTGGGCCGACGTGAAGGTCAGCACGTGGCGCGCTGTCTCCGGTTTCGCGATAGGCGGCGGCATTGGCCTCACGCTCGGACTCGCGACGGGCCTCTTCAAGCCCGTGGAGATCGCGCTCGACTCGACCGTGCAGATGATCCGCAACATTCCGGCGCTCGCGATGATCCCGCTCGTGATCCTGTGGTTCGGCATCGAGGAGCAGGCGAAGGTGTTCCTCGTCGCGCTCGGCGTGTTTTTTCCGGTCTACGTGAACACGTTTCACGGTATCCGTTCGGTGGACGCCAATCTGATCGAAATGGCGCGCAGCTACGGGGTGAAAGGCCTTGCGCTGTACCGCCATGTGATCTTGCCGGGCGCATTGCCGTCCATTCTCGTCGGCGTGCGCTTCGCGTTCGGGCTGATGTGGGTGACCTTGATCGTGGCGGAGACGATTTCGGCGCAATCGGGCATCGGCTATATGACGATGAACGCGCGCGAATTCCTGCAGACCGATGTCGTGGTGGTCGGCATTCTGCTGTACGCCGCGCTCGGCAAGATTGCCGACGTGCTGGCGAAAAGCCTCGAGCGCCTGTCTTTGCGCTGGCACCCGGCCTATCAACGAGGAGGTAAGGCATGAGCGCAAGCACGTTCTCGGCGTCGTTCGGCGGCATCGCGGGCAGCGATCTGGAAGCGGAACTGGCGCAGGCGCGCGTCGCGGATCATGACGCGGAGGTGGCCGCGGATCTCGACGGCCGCGAGGCGGGACAGCGCCATGCGCATGGGCAACGGCGGGTTGTGACGCCTACGGGCGCCGCGGCGCGCAGCGGCGAGAGCGACGGCGGCGCCGGCCGCAGCAACCGCAGCGACGACGCCAGGCGCACGGCCGATTACTCCGTCGAACTGCGCGGCGTCGGCAAGCAATACGGCGAGCGCAAGGTACTGGCCGACTTCGATCTGTCGATCGAGCGCGGCAGTTTCGTCGCGATTGTCGGGCGCAGCGGCTGCGGTAAATCGACGTTGCTGCGGCTCGTCGCCGGTCTCGATAAGACCACGGCGGGCGTGCTCGAGAAGCGCGCCGCAGACGGCCGGCCGCTCGACACGCGCATCATGTTCCAGGACGCGCGTCTTCTGCCATGGAAGACCGTGCTGCAGAACGTGATGCTCGGGCTGCCCCGCAGCGCGCGCGACGACGCACGCGCCGTGCTCGCCGAAGTCGGTTTGCTGGAGCGCGCCGACGACTGGCCCGCGCAGTTGTCGGGCGGTCAGCGTCAGCGCGTGGCGTTGGCGCGTGCGCTCGTGCACCGGCCGCAATTGCTGTTGCTCGACGAGCCGCTCGGCGCGCTCGACGCATTGACGCGTATTGAAATGCATACGCTGATCGAGCGGCTGTGGCGCGAGCACCAATTCACCGCATTGCTCGTGACGCATGACGTGCACGAGGCCGTTGCCTTGGGCGATCGCATCCTGTTGATCGAAGAAGGGCGCATTGCGCTCGATCAGCCGGTGCCGCTCGAGCGTCCGCGAGCGCGGGCGTCCGCGGGCTTCGCCGCGCTCGAAGAGCATGTGCTGCAGCGGGTGTTGAAAAACGCGCCGAACGACGACGCGTTGTCCGCACACTCCGATCGCGCGAGCGACGCGCGCCATGCCGGCCGTTTCACGCGGCCGACCGACGTCCGCTGGGCTGTCTGACTCTCCCTGTCCGACTCTCCCTGTCTGACTCTCCTTTACTCACTGAATCTGAACGCTTTCTGGAGCCATTCGCAATGAGCATTTCCGCCATCAACGTACGCAACCAGTTCAAGGGCAAGGTCAAGGAAATCATCCGCGGCCCGGTCGTGTCCGAAGTCGATGTCGATACGCCGTTCGGCGTCGTGACCTCGGTGATTACCACGCGTTCCATCGACGAACTCGATCTGCAGGTCGGCTCGGAAGTCGTCGCGCTCGTCAAATCGACCGAGGTCTCGATCGCGCGTCTGTGAGGGCCGCGCTATTTCGCGTTCGCGCCGCTCGCGGGCGGCTCGTGCATCATTTTGTCGTTGGTCGGTTTGCGCGGACGCTTGATCGGCATGTTGTCCGGGTTGCTCGATCCGGTCGCGCCGGAGGCCGACTCCGGCGGCTTCACCATCGACGCGGCGGGCTCGCCAGGTTGCGCGGCCTGCGTGCGCTGCTTCGGTGAGGCGGTAGCGCCCGCCGCGCTTGCCGCGTTCGTCTTTGCCCACGCCGCCGTCCCGTTCGCGCCGAGCGCGAGCAACGCGGCGGCTGCGGCGAGCGCGCTCAGAGTGCTTCGCTTCATCTCGTTCTCCTTGTTGCGTTCCTCGCATCCGCCGGCTGGCGTGAGGTTTTCCGGTAGACCCCCGTCCCCCGTGAAAATTCACGGCAAAGCCATTCCTTCATGACGATTCGCCGACGCGACTTCACTTGTCCTTGAAACTTGCTAGGATAAATTCAGTCACGTCGACGGAGACCGCCATGTCCAAGTCACTGAGTCCCGAAGCGATCGAAGCGTTGCGGCGCCTGAACGAAGTGGGCGTCGGCCAGCCGGCGCCGAAGTTCCCGCAGTCCGTGACCGCGCAGCTTCTCGCGTGCGGTCTTGTGGCCGAAGCGAGCGGCGACGAGGTCGAGATCACCTGCAACGGCAGGCAGTATCTCTCCGGCGATTGCGACTGAGCGAGCCGACAGGCGCTTCACACGAACGGCTCGCACGAGCCGCAGCGGTTGGCAGGGCGCTGGCTGCAGCCGGCGCGGAGCTGTTCGCATCCATTGCCGCGATGACCAACCCAGCCGAAGCAGGGAGGGGAAGATGGAGCCGAAAGACCTCGACATGGGCGATTACCAGGAGCGCTATCAGGACTACGACATCGAAGTCGCGGTCGAACAGGTGCTCACGGGCGTCAAGGCGCATTTCCGCGTGCTGCGCGAAAGCGCAGTGGTGGTCGACTGGCGGCTCGTGCATATCGACAGTCTCTGGTCCACCGAGCACGCAGCCGCCGAGGCCGGCTTTCGGGCGGCGCGCGACGTGATCGACGCGGGTCTCGCGGCTTGAGCCAGCCGGCGCGCGTGAGATTGCCGGCCGGTTCGGCTAAGCTTGGCGCCTCGTCATGACCTTGGACCGCCGCCATGCACCTCGCGCCCGCCGTGCCCATCATCCGTATTTTTTCCGAAGAGAAAGCCCGCGAGTTCTACGTGGACTTTCTGGGATTCAATGTCGATTGGGAGCATCGTTCCGGCGATAACTTCCCGCTGTATGCGCAGGTGCGGCGCTCGGATCTCGTTTTGCATCTGAGCGAACATCACGGCGACGCGACGCCCGGGTCGACGATTTTCGTGCCGGTACGCGATATCGACGCATTGCATCGCGAGCTTCAGGCGAAGCACTACAAGTACGCGAAGCCCGGCGTCGAGGCGCTGCCGTGGGGCAAGGTGCTGGAAGTGGCCGATCCGTTCGGTAATCGGCTCCGCTTTTGCGAGGCGCAGGAACAGGGCGTGACGCGACAATAGGTGCGCGTCACGCCTTGCTGATGCCGTAAACGAAACCGGGCGCCTGCACCGGAATCCGGTGAGGCGCCCAGGTCCCATGCCGCCGCGAGGGCAGCACGGTCGACGGCGAATGCTTAGTGGCCGAAGAACACCGATTGCGGACCGGAAACCGGTTCACGCGTGCCCGATTGCGACGACACGTTGTTCACGCCGCCGTAAGCATTCGAGTCGGCGTTAGCGCGTTCAGCCGCGACGGTTTGGGCATTCTGGCCTTGTTGCGATGCGGGCGCGCCGACGGCCGGACGATAGAACGGTGCCGGGCCGTAGCCGCTTGCGAAAGCGGGAGCCGCGACAGCAGCGGAAACAGCGACGAGCAGGGCGGCGATAAACTTGGTCTTCATGATGTACCTCCAATAATTTCGATTTTCAGGATGGCGTTGCAGGGGCCGGGGCTGTGTCTGCAACGTCGATGGAATGCAGTGTATACCCCTACTATCGAAAATTTGTACCGATAATATGAAATTACTGTTCTCGTTGCTGAAATAATCGGCCAGAGGCTGGCGGGACGCGGCTGGGCGGCGCGTCGGCCCCGTTTGGGATGCGCTTCCGGCAGACTAAAGACCTGATCCAGAAGGGGTTATGCGGCGCGCGACGCAGCCGCACGCCGGCGATTTCCCGCGTTGCGGTAAAATTGCGGTTTCGATTCAAGCCGTTTGGCCGCTTATGTCTTCACCTCGCCCTGCCAGTCCGCGCCGCGTCAGCGTCGCGCCGATGATGGACTGGACCGATCGTCACTGCCGGTCGCTTCATCGCATGATTTCGCGCCACACGTGGCTCTACACGGAGATGGTGACGACCGGCGCGCTGCTGCACGGCGATGTGCCGCGCCATCTGGCCTTCACGCCGGACGAAGCGCCCGTCGCGCTGCAGCTCGGGGGCAGCGAGCCCGACGACCTCGCGCGCTCGGCGAAGCTCGGCGAGCAATGGGGTTACGACGAGATCAATCTGAACTGCGGCTGCCCGTCCGAGCGCGTGCAGCGCGGCGCATTCGGCGCGTGCCTGATGAACGAGCCGCAACTGGTTGCCGACTGCGTGAAGGCGATGCGCGACGCCGTCTCCGTGCCGGTCACGGTCAAGCACCGTATCGGCGTGGACGCTGTCGAGGACTACAGCTTCGTGCGCGATTTTGTCGGCACGATTGCGCAGGCCGGTTGCGAGGTCTTTATCGTGCATGCGCGCAATGCGATTCTCAAAGGCCTGAGCCCGAAAGAGAATCGCGAGATTCCGCCGCTCAAGTACGACTACGCGTATCGGCTGAAGCGCGACTTCCCGCAACTGGAGATCGTCATCAATGGCGGAATCAAAACGCTCGATGAGGTGGAGACGCATCTCCAGCATGTGGACGGTGTGATGCTCGGCCGGGAGGCCTATCACCACCCCTATCTGCTGGCCGATGTCGACGCGCGCTTCTATGGTTCGAGCGAAGCGCCGCTTACGCGCGAGCAGGTGGAAGCGAAGCTCGTCGAGTATTGCGCCGCCGAAATGGCGCGCGGGACGTACCTCGGCGCGATCACGCGCCATGCGCTGGGTCTCTATCGCGGGGAAGCCGGGGCGCGCGGCTGGCGGCGCGTGTTGTCCGACAGTAAGCGGCTCGCTGCGCGCGACCTCGCGATCTTCGACGAGGCGAGACAGCATCTGCGCGAGCCGGCCGAGATTTTTGAATAAAGGACTAGGCAAACGCCGTTCGTGTTCGTATAATCTCGTTTCTTCGTTGGCGAGCCAGGTTTTTCCGTAATTGCTGGGTGGTTTGAGTCACTCGTTTGAACAACTCGTTCAAGCAATTCGGCGGCGAGTCAAGGCAGATTCCAGTGGTGGCTGTAGCTCAGTTGGTAGAGTCCAGGATTGTGATTCCTGTTGTCGTGGGTTCGAGCCCCATCAGCCACCCCAAAGAATTCAGCGGTCAATCATTGCAGCAGTAAGCGATGACGCAAGTAATAAAAAACGGCGTTGTGAGAAATCACAACGCCGTTTTTGTTTTGCGCTTGTTTGCTTTTTTGGCGGATGTGCGGACCTCAATGACTCCGCCCGCCATGTCCGCCACCGCCGCCGCTCCACGAACTGCCGCCGTGCGATCCGCCATATCCGCCGCCGTGCCAGCCGCCTCCGCCGTGGCCATCATGCCAACCGCCGCCGTGCCAGTGGTCACCGCCGTGGTAGCAGCAAGCGCCACCCCAGCCGCTCCAGATGCCGACCGTGCCATACACCGGCGCATACGGCGCGCCGTACGCGTAGCCATAGTCGGGGTAGTAGGGTTGCGCGTAGCCGTAGTCATAGGCGGGCGCAACCGCGCATCCGCCGAGAGCTGTCGCCGCAGCCAGCAATGCCGCCGATGCAAAGAGCCTGCTCACGATCGTCTCCCCGTGCTGACATAAAGAATCAGAAAGATCGCAAGCTAAGGAGTTCAGCCGCATTTGTGTCCATGCATTACGGTCGACAAATGTGTCTGTGAGCCGGCTCGACCTCGCGTCGCACCGTCGTGCCGAAGGCTGCGACGAATGCTTCGGTGGCGGCCCGCCTTAGCGCGTCGCCGCCCGGTAACAGTTAGTTAATCTTCGGTTCGTCGCGGCACGGCGCGGGCGCTCATCATCGCGACCATTTCAAGTCCTTCAGCGCTTGCGCAACGGCTCGATCAGCGACGACAACCCGTTGTGATCGATCTCATGCATCAACGCGAGCAGCCGCCCGATCTCGCCCGGCGGAAAGCCCTGACTCGCGAACCAGTTCAGATAGTGCCCGGGCAGGTCGGCGATCAGACGGCCCTTGTACTTGCCGTACGGCATGGTGCGCGTGACCAGCAGTTCGAGGTGTTCGGGATTCATCGCGATTCGATCGAGGCAAGGAGGGTTTGGCGCAGGGTCTTCCGACGCCTGCCGGCACGGCATTCTAGCCGCTGCAGGCATCGCGCCGGCGTGGTAACGTCAGCGGTTTATGTTCATACAACGGATAGGACAGCTTCCATGGAATACCGCAGACTCGGCGATTCGGATGTGCAGGTCAGCCTGATCGGGCTCGGCACCATGACGTGGGGCGAGCAGAACAGCGAACAGGACGCGCACGTGCAGATCGACTACGCGCTCGATCACGGCATCAACCTGATCGATACCGCGGAGATGTATCCGGTGCCGCCGCGCGCGCAAACGCAGGGTTCTACCGAGCGCTTTATCGGCACATGGCTTGCGCAGCACCGCGGCGCACGCGACAAGATCGTGCTCGCCACCAAGATCGCCGGCCCGGCGCGTCAGCCGCATAATCCGCGACATATTCGCGGCGAAACCAACCAGTTCGACCGCAAGAATCTGACCGAGGCGCTCAACGATAGCCTGAAGCGTCTGCAAACGGACTACGTCGACCTGTACCAGCTGCATTGGCCGGACCGCAGCACGATGACGTTCGGCCGCCCGGCGTATCCGTGGGTCGACGACGAATACACCGTGCCGATCGAGGAAACGCTCTCCGTGCTCGCCGATTTCGTCAAGGCCGGCAAGGTGCGCCATGTAGGTGTCTCGAACGAAACGCCGTGGGGCGTCGCACAGTTCCTGCGCGCGTCGGAGAAGCTCGGCTTGCCGCGCATCGTCAGTATCCAGAATCCGTACAGTCTGCTCAATCGCACCTACGAAGCCGGGCTCTCGGAATACGCGCATCGCGACAACATCGGCTTGCTCGCGTATTCGCCGCTCGCATTCGGCTGGCTGTCCGGCAAATATGAAGGCGGCGCGCGTCCGGTGGGCGCGCGCATTTCGCTGTTCGAGCGCTTCCAGCGCTACAGCAAGCCGCAAGCGATTCAGGCCACCTCGCGTTATGTGGAACTGGCGAGGCGCCACGGCCTCTCGCCGGCCCAGTTCGCGCTTGCGTTCGTCAACAGCCGGCCGTTCGTGACCAGCAATCTGATCGGCGCCACGTCGCTCGATCAGTTGAAGGAGAACATTGCGAGCGTCGACGTCAAGCTCTCGCAACAGGTGCTGGATGAAATCGACGCGCTGCATCAGTTGCAGCCGAATCCCGCGCCTTGAGTCCGCAGGCACTTGCAACGAAAGGCAAATGTCCCTGCCTGTCGGCCAATCACGACCTAAACTGTGGTGAGCGGGACGGGCTTCTGTGCCTTCGCGTGCCTGTCGTGGCTTGAGCGGCGCGCGCGAATGGTACGATGCAGCCCAAAAACGGCAGCGGCGGCGGGGCTCATGCCGCGTTGCAAACAACACAGCGATAGGACTCAGGACATCGAATGGCGCAACAAAAAACAAACCCAAAGCTCGAGCAGGCGCTGACGCGCGGGGACCTTGCGATCCGTCAGGCGAATTCGGCGCGGGCGACCGCGTTGCTGCGCGCGCTGGCCAAAATGATCGTGGACGCATCCGCGACCATCGGCGTAGAGGCATTCACGCTGATTCCGGACGGCGACAAGATTTACGATCCCGCCGACGGTCTGTGGCCGCAGGAGCTGCAAATTTCGCTCGACGGCCCGGTGGAAGAAGCCGATCCCGACGAAATCCGCACCGTGCGCCTGATCGCCGACGATCCGGGCACCGTGTTCCGTGTGGAGTGGCAGCGCGCCGACGGCAAGATCGGGCGCCACGAAGGCGGTCCCTTCGCGACAGTCGCGTTCATTTCGGACGTCGACATTCCCTGGACCGACGACGAGGACTGAGCCAGCGCCGTCCTACCGGTTCAATCGCGGGCGCTGGCCGCATGCGGCCGACGCCCGTGCCAATCTCCGCTACTTCATCATCCTGCGCCGGAACAGCACGGCCGACACCAGAAACCCGCCCACTGCATAAACGGCCAGCACGGCCACGTGCCACAGGACGTTCTCCAGCGGCCGGGCCAGCATCGCCGGCCGGATCAGATCGACGGCGTGCGCCAAAGGCAGAATGTCGGCGGCACCGCGCGCGGCGGCGGGCAATTGCGAGATCGGAAAAAACACGCCGGAAAGCAGCAGCATCGGCGTCAATACCAGCGTCTGATAAAACATGAAAAAGTCGTACGACGGCGCGAGCGCGGTGACGACCATGGCCGCACTGGCAAACGCAAGACCCGTCAGCACGATGACGGGCAGCGCGAGCAGCATCGACGGAAAGCTGGCGTAGCCGAGCGCGCCCGCCACCAGCATGATGGCCGCGCCCGACAGCACCGACTTGCTGGCCGCCCAGAACACTTCGCCGAGCACGATGTCGCCGAGCGTCAACGGTGTGTGCATGATGGCTTCCCAGGTGCGCTGCACGTGCATGCGCGAGAAACCCGAATACATCGACTCAAAGCTCGCGGACATCATTACGCTGGACGCCACCGTGCCCGCCGCGAGAAACGCAATGTACGACACGCCGTCGACGCGCCCGACCATCAATCCCAGACCGAAGCCCAAGCCGAACAGATAGATCATCGGATCGGCGAGATTGCCGAACATCGAGGCGAGCGCGAGCTTTTTCCAGACGAGATAGTTGCGGCGCCACACCGCGATCCAGTTGACCGCGTTGGCGGGCAAGGCGGCGAGCGGCGCTTGCCTGCCCGGCGTGGCTTCGTTGCTTCGGTAAGTGCGTGCATCCATGGCGGGTCTCGTGCGGTGTCGGGTGCGCTGCTTTGTGCTCTGCTTTGTGCTCTGCTTTGTGCTCGGTCTGGTGCGCTGCTTTGTGCTTTGCCGACGCGAGTCAGTCCTGCATCTCGCGACCGGTCAGTCGCAGAAAAACGTCCTCGAGATTCGCCGGGCGGTGCAGATAGCGCAGGTCCGAGCGCTGCTTGAGCCGCGCGTGCACCGGCTCGGCGTCGTTCACATAGCAGAAGAGCGTCTCGCCGCTGATCTCGGTGCGCTGCGCGAGCGGCGCGAGTTCGTCGCGCAATGCAAGCGGATCGGGCCCAAAAATCTCGATGACGTCACAGCCGATTTCCGATTCGATCAGCGCCCGCGGCGCGCCTTCGGCGATCTTGCGTCCTTCCTCGATTACGCACAGCCGGTCGCATAACCGCTCGGCTTCCTCCATGAAATGGGTGGTCAGCAGAATCGTCTTCCCCCGTGCGAGCAGCGAACGCAACCGCTCCCAGATCAGGTGCCGCGCCTGCGGGTCGAGCCCGGTCGTCGGTTCGTCCATGATCAGCACGTCCGGATCGTTGACGAGCGCGCGCGCGAGCGTGAGGCGCCGCTTCATGCCGCCGGACAGTTCGCTCACGCGCGCGTCGGCCTTGCTTTCGAGGCGTGCGAATTCGAGCAGCGAGGGCACCATCGCGCGGCATTGGGCGCCGCTTAAGCCGAAATATCGGCCGAACACCAGCAGGTTCTCGCGGACGGTGAAGTCCGGATCCAGGTTGTCGAACTGCGGCACCACGCCGACGCGGGCCCGCGCGACGCGCGCGCGGCCCGGTATCGGCTCTCCGCAGAGATGGATCGTGCCGGCATCCGGCGCGGCGATGCCGAGCAGCATGCGCAACGTGGTGGTCTTGCCGGCGCCGTTCGGCCCGAGCAGGCCGAAACATTCGCCAGTGTCGACATGAAACGACAGTCCGTCGACAACCTTCTTTTCGCCGTAGCTTTTTTCGACCTGGTGAAATTCGATGGCGGTGTCGGGCATGGAAGAGATCGAGGCTCCGGGAAAAGGCGGGAATGAGCGCCAAGGCTGCTCATTCTAGGCCATCGGCTGCGAACGGTTGGCCCGTGTGCCGCGCCGGCATCGCCGCCTTTTGCACTGCGGCATCCGCATCTGGGATGCTGTCGTGGTGGCGCAAGCCTCGTCTGCACAAGGCAGGGGCACGTGTAAATCGCAGTTAGCGTTTTCCATCCCTTGCAAGCGGAATTGCGGCGCACCATGATTGATTCAGACCGCGCTTTTGCGGAAAGGGGAAAACGATGGCGAGCTACCAGAAAATCCTGCTGTGCTACGACGGCTCGCGTGAAGGCCGCAAAGCGCTACGCTGCGGTGCCGATCTTGCGCTGGATCTCAAGGCGGAAACGCACCTGCTCTCGGTGGTGGATATGCGCTCGAGCATTGCGCAAAGCGCGGGCCTGCTGACCGACGTCGCGTGCGGCAGCTTTGAAAAGACCGCGCGGGACATTCTGCAAGAAGGCGTCGACTGGTTGACGGAGCGCGGTGTGCGGGCGCAGGGCCACTTTGCGTTCGGCCATCCAATCGACGAGATTGCCAATCTGGCCAATGAACTGCACGTGGACCTCGTGGTGGTGGGCCACCGTTGCCGCACCGGCCTGTCGCGATGGTGGATGGGCGCGGGCAACACGCCGCTGCTCGACCGTGTGTCATGCAGCATCCTGGTCGCGTGTTCGTCCGCGCAGGAGCAGCAGCAGGAAGCGGCCTGAGCGGTTTGAGCGGTTTGAGCGGCCGGCGAGCCAGGCGAAGCAGAATGCGCCGCCCCCGCGCGGCTGCTCACTCGTTGAGATTGACCGCGGCCAGTTTCCACGTAAAGAGCCTTTCGCGCCGGAAGATCGCGGAATAGCGCGCGTCGCCGGCGCCGTGCTGGTACGTGACGGCGAACTCGTTGAGCCCGCGATAGCCGGCGGTGGTTTGCGGCGGCTGCGGTGGCGTGGGGCTGTGGCCCGCGTCGCCGCCGGCGGGGTTGGCGCCGTTGCCGGCGCTTTGATCCACCGGCTGAGCGGCGCCTTGCGATGCAGGCGCCGGTCCGTTTGCCGCGGCAGGATTGCCGGCCGCTGGCGGCGTGGGCGGCCGCTCGCCGGGTTCGCCGCGCGGCGGCATACCGTTCAGCAAGGCGGCCACGCCGTCGGGCGTCGCATAGGCGTCGACCAGCGGACCGATCAATGCCACGCCGATCATCGCCCCGATCGCGGCTAACGGATTGCCGTTGCCGTGTGCGTCGAGCCGCCGGGTCAGCAAGCCGGTGACCTGCTGCTTCAGACTTTCGCGCAACGCCGGGAAATCGACGTACTGATTGACGGTTTGCGCGTCTCGCGCATCGGCGGCGCGTTTCAGATTATTGAGCGCGATATACGGCGATGCATAGGCGAAACCCAAGCCCGCGATGAGCGCAATCACGATCAGCGTGACGACAAGTGGACGGGTGCTGCGATTCTTGCGTGTTGAAACGGCCATCGGTCAGAATTCTCCGTCAGCTCCATCAGCTCCATCAGGTGTGACGCAATGTTTGCACCCGACGGCGCACCTACCTCACGCCGATCAGGACTCGAACACTGCGCCCTGAACGTCGGTTTCTTCGGCGATGCACCGGTCGATCATGCGGCAGACCGCGTCCACTGTGCCGACCATGATGAGCCGCGACGGCCCGTGATAGACCCGCACCGGCGCGCGGCGCGCGGGCTCGGCCGTATTGAGCCCCGAATTCAGCGATACCCGGGCGAAGGCCGGCAATGACGACGGCAGCGCGGCATGCCCGCCGGAGCCGTTTATCGGCGAGTCGAACAGCGACGCGGTGGCGGCCGTGGATGCTTCGATCAATGAGCAAGGCACCAGCTTGCGCAAATGGCGCAGACGGCCGAACTGGCGAAACGGCAACAGGCGGGCAAGGCGTTCCATGAGGCTCTCCGGGCGATTCAACATAGTGGCTGCCTGTTAGCGGCAGCCCGGCGACAGCTTGGTCGGTGGCAGGCAAGGGTGAAAGGCAAGCGCGGAAGGCGAGGGTAGACGTGCGGCGTTGCCGAAAACCACCCGCCCCGCGTGCGCCATCAGAACTCGCCGGGGCGGATCAGCCCGACGGCGATGCCTTCCAGCGCGAAGTCCGCACTGCCTGTCTCGACAAAGATGTTCTCGTAATCGGGGTTCTCGGCAATCAGCTCGATGCCGTTGGGCCGGCGCTTCAGACGCTTGACCGTGACGTCGTCGCCGAGCCGGGCAATGATGATCTGGCCGTCTTTCGCCTCGCTGCGCTTCTGCACGGCGAGCAGGTCGCCGTCGAAAATGCCAGCGTCGCGCATGGAAAGGCCGCGCACCTTGAGCAGGTAGTCGGGCTTGCTCGAGAAGAGCGCCGGGTCGCACGCGTAGTGCTGCGCGATATGTTCCTGCGCGAGGATCGGACTACCGGCCGCGACCCGGCCGACAAGCGGCAGCGACAGCTGCATGATGCTCGGATGCGGTAGCGTGAACTGATGCTGCGTGCCGTCTTGCCCGAATTCCTGGGGCGGCAGCAGACGAATGCCGCGCGAGGCGCCCGCCGCGAGTTCGATCACGCCCTTGCGGGCCAGCGCCCGCAAATGCTCTTCGGCCGAGTTAGCCGAGCTGAAGCCGAGCTCCGCGGCGATCTCCGCGCGGGTGGGCGGAAAGCCGGTGCGCTCGATGGCGCGGCGGATCAGATCGAAAACCTGCTGCTGTCGTGCGGTGAGTTTGGTCATGGCGCCACTGTATGTATGAACAGGTGGCTGTATTTTTATACAGTATCCGGCGCAATTCAAGCTTTACTTTAAGTTCGTCGCAAACGGTCACGTCATGGCGCCGCTGAACGGCGCTCGAACACCCGTTTTCATGCCGCAACGCCTTATCCGGCTGTCATTACCACTTTTGCGTATTAAAAAATGAGCAAACATTATTTTTAATGATGAAAGCCCTTCGATAGACTGGCCTCCAAGTCGCTCATGTGCACGTGATCCGACGCAGAACAACATCACTCGCTGCAACTGGCGAACCAACACGCGGAGAACCTGGCATGAACCACCGGAACACGGGGCGGGCCCATCAGACCCGAACATTCATCGCAGCGCTGGCTTTCGGTGCGGCGGCGGCGCTCGGCGCGATCTCTCACGCGCAGGCGGCCGACACGACGCTGCTCAACGTCTCCTACGACCCGACTCGCGAGCTCTACCAGGACCTGAACCAGGCCTTCGGCAAGGAATGGAAGGCGAAGACCGGCGAGACGGTCACGTTCAAGCAGTCGCACGGCGGCTCGGGCGCGCAGGCGCGCTCGGTGCTCGACGGCCTGCAGGCCGATGTCGTGACCCTCGCGCTCGCCTACGACATCGACGCCATTGCGAACAAGGGCTTGATCGACAAGAACTGGCAGAAGCGGCTTCCTGACAACGCGTCGCCCTATACGTCGACGATCGTGTTTCTGGTGCGCAAGGGCAACCCCAAGCACATCAAGGACTGGGACGACCTGACGAAGCCGGGCGTGTCGATCGTGACGCCGAATCCGAAGACGTCGGGCGGCGCGCGCTGGAATTACCTGGCGGCCTGGGCGTATGCCGCGCACCAGCCGGGCGGCAACGATCAGAAGGCGAAGGAATTCGTCGGGAAGCTTTACAAGAACGCGGGCGTGCTCGATTCCGGCGCGCGCGGCGCGACCACGAGCTTCGTGCAGCGCGGCATCGGCGACGTGCTGATCGCGTGGGAAAACGAGGCGTTCCTATCGGTCAAGGAGTTCGGCACGGACAAGTTCGAGATCGTCGTGCCGTCGGTCAGCATTCTGGCCGAGCCGCCGGTCGCGGTGGTGGACAAGGTGGTCGATAAACATGGCACGCGCAAGCTCGCCGAGGCGTATCTGAACTTCCTGTATAGCCAGGAAGGCCAGGAAATCGCCGCGAAGAACTTCTACCGTCCGCGTTCGAACAAAGTGCCCGCCGAGCTGACCGCGAAGTTTCCGAAGCTGAAGCTGTACACCGTCGACGATACGTTCGGCGGCTGGAGCAACGCGCAGAAGACGCATTTCGCCGACGGCGGCGTGTTCGATTCGATCTACCAGCCACAGTAACCCTGACCGCGTCCGCGCAGTAGCCGGCGCGGGCGGGGCAACACGACGCGACGCGTCGCTGCGCGTCGCCCCGGAGCGCGCCGCTGGCGCGCTTCTGGCCGATCGGATCGAGGCGGCCTGCAACACGAGCATCAATTGAACGAGTAACGAGCATGACGACGTTGACTTTCCGCAAACCGAGCGCGCTGCCTGGTTTCGGCCTGACCCTCGGCATCACGGTGGCGTATCTGAGCCTCGTCGTGCTGATCCCGCTTGCCGCGACTTTTCTGAAGACGGCGACGCTCGACTGGAGCCAGTTCGTGCGCGCGGTCAGCTCGCCGCGGGTGCTCGCCTCGTACCGGCTCACGTTCTTCTCGGCGCTGGGCGGCGCGCTGATCAATGCGGTATTCGGCTTTCTCGTTGCGTGGGTGCTCGTGCGCTACCGGTTTCCGTTCAAGCGCATCGTCGATGCCGTGGTCGATCTGCCGTTCGCGCTGCCCACCTCGGTGGCGGGCATCTCGCTCGCGGCTGTGTATGCGGGCAACGGCTGGATCGGCCAGTTTCTCGAACCGCTCGGGCTCAAGGTGGCTTTTACGCCGGTGGGCGTGCTGGTCGCGCTGACCTTCATCGGTTTGCCGTTCGTCGTGCGCACCGTGCAGCCGGTGCTGGAGGAGTTCGAGCGCGAACAGGAGGAGGCCGCCGCGTGCCTCGGCGCCTCGCGCTGGCTGACGTTTCGCCGCGTCGTGCTGCCGGCGGTATTCCCGGCATTGCTCACCGGTTTCGCACTGGCCTTTGCGCGCGCGCTCGGCGAATACGGCTCGGTCATTTTCATCGCCGGCAATGTGCCGATGAAGTCGGAGATCACGTCGCTCCTCATCATCACGAAGCTGGAGCAGTACGACTACGCGGGGGCGACGGCGCTCGCCGTGGTGATGCTCGTCGTGTCGTTCCTGATGCTGCTTTTCATCAACACGCTGCAGTGGTATTTGCAGCGCCGCACGAGCCGCGGCAGCGCAGGCCCGGCGCCCGCCGCGGCGAGCGTGACGAGTGTCGCAAGCATTGGCGGAGGTGTGCAATGAATCGCCGTTCCGTCGATAGCATCGGGAACGCAGGCGCTGCGAATTCGCCCGCCGCGGCCCCGCGCGCGCCGCTCAATGCCGCTCGCCGCCCGGATCCCGTCAGCGAGCCGCCCGCGGTGCGTTGGATCCTGACCGGCGTCGCGCTGCTGTTTCTCGCGCTGTTTCTGGTGGTGCCGCTCGTCGCCGTGTTTTATCAGGCGCTCAGCAAGGGGCTCGGTTTCTACCTGGAGTCGCTCGCGGACCCCGATGCGCTCGCCGCCATCAAGCTCACGGCGACCACGGCGGCGATCGCGGTGCCGCTCAACCTCGGTTTCGGGCTCGCGGCTTCGTGGTGTATCGCCAAGTTCGAGTTTCGCGGCAAGGCTTTGCTGACCACGCTGATCGACCTGCCGTTTTCGGTGTCGCCGGTGATCTCGGGCCTCATCTACGTGTTGATGTTCGGCGCGCAAGGCTGGTTCGGGCCGTGGCTGCAGGCGCATAACGTGCAGATCATTTTTGCGGTGCCGGGCATCGTGCTCGCCACCATCTTCGTGACGTTTCCGTTCGTCGCGCGGGAGCTGATTCCGCTGATGCAGGCGCAAGGCAACGACGAAGAAGAGGCCGCGCACGTGCTCGGCGCATCCGGCTGGCAGACCTTTCGCCGCGTCACGCTGCCCAACGTCAAATGGGGTCTGCTGTACGGCGTGATTCTGTGCAACGCACGGGCGATGGGCGAGTTCGGCGCGGTGTCGGTGGTGTCGGGCCATATTCGCGGGCAGACCGACACGATGCCGCTGCACGTCGAGATTCTCTATAACGAATACAACTTCTCGGCGGCATTCGCCGTGGCCTCGGTGCTGGCCTTACTGGCACTCGTGACGCTCGCGCTCAAGCTGCTCGCCGAGCGCCACCTGTCGGGGGAACTGTCGGACGCGCGCGACGTGCCCGCGCACGCCGGTCCGCCAGCGCTGCCCACCGCGGCACTGCCGCTCGACACATCGGTCTCGCAGCAACACCCGCTCAAGCAAGGAGAGCTGTAATGGGTATCACCGTACGTAACCTGCAAAAGCGCTTCGGCGATTTCGTCGCGCTCGACAACGTCTCGCTCGATTTTCCGCCGGGCGAACTGGTTGCGCTGCTCGGGCCCTCGGGTTGTGGCAAGACCACCTTGCTGCGCGTGATCGCAGGTCTCGAATACGCGGACGGCGGCCAGGTCGTGCTGCAAGGCCAGGACGTGGCGACGGTGGGCGCGCGCGAGCGCGAAGTCGGCTTCGTGTTCCAGCACTACGCGCTGTTCCGCCATATGACGGTGTTCGAGAACGTGGCGTTCGGGCTGCGCGTGAAGCCGCGAAAGGAGCGGCCCTCGGAAGCCGTGATCCGCGAGAAAGTGCACGAGTTGCTGAAGCTCGTGCAACTCGACTGGCTCGCGCAACGCTATCCGTCTGAATTGTCGGGCGGCCAGCGCCAGCGTATCGCGCTCGCACGCGCGCTCGCCGTCGAGCCGAAAGTGCTGCTGCTCGACGAACCGTTCGGCGCGCTCGACGCCAAGGTGCGCAAGGAGCTGCGCAGCTGGCTGCGGCGCCTGCACGACGACCTGCATATCTCGACGATCTTCGTCACGCACGACCAGGAAGAGGCGCTCGAGGTGGCGGATCGCATCGTCGTGCTCAACCGCGGGCATGTGGAGCAGGTGGGCAGTCCGCAGGACGTGTACGACCATCCGCAAACGTCGTTCGTGTACGAGTTTCTCGGCGCGGCGAACCGTCTGCACGGCAAGGTGGACGCTAGCGGTTTCGTCGTGGACGGCGCCGCGTTGCCGGTGGCGATCAGCAGCGATTTCAGCGGCCCCGCTTTCGCCTATGTGCGGCCGCACGACCTGCAGCTGTATCCGCAGTCGGCGGGGCACCGCGAGGGTATCGTCGTCGATGTGCGGCGCGTCGTCACGCTCGGCGGCTCGGTGCGCGTCGAACTGGCGGGCCGCGAGGGCAATCTGCTCGAAGCCGAACTCGATCGCGAAGCATGGCGCGAGCTGCAGCTTGCAGTCGGCGACGGCGTGACTGCCGTGCCGCGCGCGCTGCGCGTGTTTCCGGCGCAGTGACCGCGCAAGCGGCAGACGCGCGCGCTTCGATCCCACGCGACCTATTCCAATAATTCAACTTTCGCTGAACCGGACACTTCAAGATGAATTTCCAGCAATTGCGCTTCGTGCGCGAGGCCGTGCGTCAGAACATGAACCTGACCGAAGTGGCGAACGTGCTGTACACATCGCAGTCGGGCGTGTCGAAACAGATCAAGGACCTCGAAGACGAACTCGGCGTCGACATCTTCATTCGACGCGGCAAGCGGCTCACGGGCCTCACGGAGCCGGGCAAGGCGGTGCATCAGCTGATCGAGCGGATGCTGCTCGATGCTGAGAATCTGCGTCGCGTCGCGCGCCAGTTCGCGGATCAGGACAGCGGCCACCTGGTGGTCGCGACGACGCACACGCAGGCCCGCTATGCGCTGCCCAAGGTGATCCGCCAGTTCACCGAAGTGTTCCCGAAGGTGCACCTCGCGCTGCGCCAGGGCAGCCCGCAGCAGATCGCGCAGATGATCATCAACGGCGAGGCGGATATCGGCATTTCCACCGAAGCGCTCGACCGCTTCCCGGACATCGTCACCTTCCCGTGCTATTCGTGGCATCACGTCGTGGTGGTGCCGAAGGATCATCCGCTCGTCGGCCGGCCGAATCTCACGCTCGACGAAATCGCCGAATTCCCGATTGTCACGTATGACCAGGACTTCACGGGCCGCTCGCACATCGACCAGGCCTTCGCGAAAGCCGGCGCCTTGCCCGACGTGGTGCTGACCGCGATCGACGCCGACGTGATCAAAACCTACGTGGAGCTCGGCATGGGCATCGGCGTGGTGGCGGCGATGGCCTACGACCCCAAGCGCGACAGCGAACTCGTCGCGCTCGACACGCAGCATCTGTTCGAGGCCAGCACCACGCGGGTCGGCTTGCGCAAGGGCGCGTTTCTGCGCGCGTATGCGTACCGTCTCATCGAGATGTTCGCGCCGCAATTGACCGAGGCGGAAATCGCCGCGCAGCTGCGCGAAGCGGTGTAAGGGCTTGACGGTCGGAACAGACAAGGGTTTGTGGGGAGCGCCAGGGCGCGCGACGGCGGGGCGTCATCGCTTACAATCGCCGCCATGAACACACAGACTTCCCTTTCCTCCTCCCGCGCGGCGGCGCCGCTGCCGCGCATCGCCGTGCTCGCGACCGGCGGCACGATTGCCGGCGCGGCTGCCGATGCCACCAACACCGCCGGCTATCAGGCCGGCGTGGTCGGCGTCGAACAATTGCTGTCGGTCGTGCCGGCCTTGTCTACGGTGGCGCACGTCGTGCCCGAGCAGACTGCGAGTATCGACAGCAAAGACATGTCGATGCCGCTGTGGACCACGCTCGCGCAACGCGTCAACGCGCTCGTTGCCGCCGACGACATCGACGGCGTCGTCATCACGCACGGCACGGACACGCTCGAAGAAACCGCCTACCTGCTGCATCTGACCGTCAAGTCCGACAAACCGGTCGTGCTGACGGCCGCCATGCGCCCGGCGTCGGCCTTGTCGGCGGATGGTCCGCTGAATCTGCTGAACGCGGTCACGGTGGCGGCAAATGCGGCGGCGCGCGGGCAGGGCGTGCTGGTCGCGTTCAACAACAAGATCCATAGCGCGCGCGATGTCGTCAAGACGAGCACGTACGCCGTCGATGCGTTTCAGTCGCCGGAAATCGGCGCGCTTGGCTGGGTGCAGGACGGGCGGGTGGAGTTCCAGCGCAGCGTCGTGCGTGCGCACACGCGCGCGACCGAGTTCGTGATCGGCGCGAACTGGCCGCATGTGGAAATCGTGGCGAGCTATGCGGGCGTGTCGCGCATCGCCGTCGATGCGCTCGTGACGGCGGGCGTGCGCGGCATTGTCGTGGCGGGCACGGGCAACGGTTCGATTCACGCGTCGCTCGCGCAGGCATTGGCGGACGCGGCGTCGCAGGGCGTCGCCGTGGTGCGTTCGTCGCGCGTGGGTTCAGGGCATGTGATGCGCAACGGCGCGGCCGCCGACGATGCGCTCGGCTTTGTCAGCGCCGGCTCGCTGAACCCGTACAAGGCGCGCGTGCTGCTGATGCTCGCCCTGGCCGCGGGCGCTACAGGGCCGGTCGCGCTGCAAAGGGCGTTCGATATGTATTGACGCTGTGCAGCGTCGACACATGCATTAAATAAAAAACGCGGCGCCCGAGTGAGTGACTCGGGCGCCGCGTTGTCGTTTGGCACCGTCTATGCGTACGCGCGCCGCAAGCGCCCGCAAAAGCAGCGCCTGCAATCGCTCATTGCACCGGTGGAATCACCAGCACCTGGCCCGGATAGATCTTGTCCGGGCTCTTGAGCATCGGCGTGTTGGCCTCAAAAATGACGCCGTTCTTCGCGCCGCTGCCGTAGTACTTCTCGGCGATCTTCCATAGATTGTCGCCCGCCACGACCGTATGAAACTGCGTGGGCGCCGCGGCGGGCGCGGTGACGCCCAGTTGATCGTCGACCTTGTCGACGTTCTGCACATTGCCCGCTGCGACGAGAATCCTGTCCTTGGTCGGCTGATCCGCAGCTTCCCCGGAGACGGTCACGGTGTGGCTCGCGCCGTCGTATGTGACTTGCAGATTCGTCGCGTCGAGACCCTGGCTGCGGATGTACGTGGCAATCGCATCGCCCGCAGTTTTGTTGAGCGCGGCAAGATCGGGCGCCGCCGGTGCCGCCTCGGCGTTGGCGGGCGTGGACGCCGCGCTGAACAGTTTTTCGCCGGCTTCCTTGATGAAGCTGAGAATACCCATCGATCACACTCCTCGTGTTGGTACGCAAGCATGCTGTGCATACGGTTAAGCAGTCGTCGTTGCTCGCGCGCAAAAGAAGGGCGCACGCATGCAACGGACTCACGAGTGTAGGAGAAACCAGTCCGGCGAACTGTCAAGAAAGGTAGGGAAACGGGCACGAAGTTGCAAGCAAATGCAAACGGGCGTGCAAACCGGCGGTGTAGGGGAAGCCACACAGAAAGCCGCTGAGGAGGCTGCGGAGAATGCCGCCGCGCATGAGCGAGCGGCAAAAAAAGATGCTGAATCCGACAGACGGACACCCGACGACGACGTCTGACCGACCAAGGCTTCCCCGGCGCCGCCGGGTGCCGCTGCGGACCCCACTTTGCCGCTCTCAGCCCAGAGCGGCTCGATTTGCCCGATCCGCCGCGATGCCGCGCGACGAACCGGGCGCCCCACCTGCGATTGCCGTGACGTGCGCGAAGCGACGTCAGCGGCAATCGGTGAACCATGAGTGTGACTGCACTCGGGGCGCTTCTCGATGCATCGCGCCGATCCTTACGCCCACCACCGTGCCCCGGCAGGCGCTGCGAATCCGCGAGCCGCGAACAAGCGCCGCCGCCTCACGCTGCTTTCGCTTCGCTCCCGGGCGCCTGCGCGACTTCGTAGTTCGCCATGATTTCGAGCGCGCGGACCATCGCCGAGTGATCCCATGCCTTGCCGCCGTTCGCCGCGCACACGCTGAACAATTGCTGCGCGCTCGCGGTATGCGGCAGCGCGATGCCGAGCTTGCGGGCGCCGTCGAGTGCGAGGTTCAGATCCTTTTGATGCAACTCGATACGGAAGCCCGGATTGAACGTGCGCTTTGTCATCCGCTCGCCGTGCACTTCCAGAATGCGCGACGACGCGAAGCCGCCCATCAACGCCTTGCGCACACGTTCGGGGTCGGCGCCCGAGCGCGAGGCGAACAGCAGCGCCTCGGCCACCGCCTCGATATTCAGCGCGACGATGATCTGGTTCGCGACCTTGCAGGTCTGACCCGCGCCGTTCTCGCCGATCAGCGAGATGTTCTTGCCCATCAGTTCGAAGAGCGGCTTCGCTTGCGCAAACGCTTTTTCGGGGCCGCCCACCATGATCGTGAGCGTGGCCTCGCGCGCGCCGACTTCGCCGCCGGACACCGGCGCATCGAGATAGTCGACGCCGAGCGCGTTGATCTTCTTCGCGAACGCCTGCGTGTCGAGCGGCGAGATCGAGCTCATGTCGATCACGAGCTTGCCCGCGCTGAGGCCGGCCGCGACGCCGTCGTCGGCGAACAGAACGTTGGCCACGTCAGGCGTGTCCGGCACCATGATGATGACGATATCGGCGGCTTGCGCGACGGCGGTCGAATCGGCTACCACGTTCGTGCTCTTGCCCAGGTCTTCCGGCACCGGATACGCGCCGTTCACGAACAGCGTGTGGCCGCCCTTGAGGAGGTTGCGCGCCATGTGCGCACCCATGATGCCGAGCCCGATAAAACCGATCTTTGCCATGTGTCTGAATCTCCAGTGTTGTTTGCGATCCCGCGAGGGACGTGGTTCGCAGGCGCATTGCGCCCGATTGCGGCGACGCGCTGCCGGGCGCTTCGCTCAGGCCGCCGCGTGCGCGGCGCCGCGCGTTTGCCCGGCCACGCTTTGCACCCACACGAGCCCGGCCGTGGTGGTGGTGCGCGGCTTGTATTCGCAGCCGACCCAGCCGTCGTAACCGATCGAGTCGAGCAGATCGAACAGGAATGGGTAGTTGATTTCACCGGTGCCGGGTTCGTTGCGCCCCGGGTTGTCGGCGAGTTGAATATGGGCGATCTGCGGCAGATGCTTTTTGATCGTCGCGGCGAGTTCGCCTTCCATCCGTTGCATGTGATAGATGTCGTACTGCAGGAACAGGTTGTCCGAACCCACCGCGCGGATCACGTCGAGGCCTTCGCTCGAACGGTTCAGCGCGAAGCCGGGAATGTCGTAGGCATTGCATGGCTCGACGAGCAGGCGGATGCCGGCCTTCTTCAACTCGGCGGCCGCAAAACGCAGGTTATCGACGATGGTCGAGCGCGCCTTGTCCGCATCCACGCCGGCAGTCGGAATGCCCACGAGGCAGTTCAGTTGCGGCACCTTCAGCGCGCTCGCGTATTCGATCGCACGGCCGACGCCTTCCTGAAACTCGGTGACTCGATCGGGCAGACACGCAATGCCGCGCTCGCCGGCTTCCCAGTTGCCCGCGGGCAGGTTGTGCAGCACCAGCTTGAGCCGGTTCTGCTGAAGACGCTCGCTCAACTCGGCGATCTTGTACGGATACGGAAACATGAATTCGACGGCATGAAAGCCCGCGTCCGCCGCCGCCGCAAAGCGGTCGAGGAACGGGACTTCGTTAAAGAGCATGGTGAGATTCGCTGCGAATTTCGGCATGGTGCGTAGGTCTCGGTGGTCGGTCAGTGAATTGGCGTGTGCTCGTCACGCGAGCGCCACGCGGCTGCGGGGCGTATTCGCGTGACCGCGTTCGTCGGGTCAGTCCTCAGTCGGCGATGCTGATCGCGGTCGGCGCGTCCTCGCGCGTCACGGCCAGTTCCTCGAACTCATTGATCGCGTCGATTTCCGTGCCCATCGAAATATTGGTGACGCGCTCCAGAATCACCTCGACGATCACGGGCACGTTGAACTCGGAAAGCATCGACTGCGCTTGTTGCAGCGCCGGCTTGAGCTCCTCCGGCTTGAACACGCGAATCGCCTTGCAGCCGAGACCTTCGGCCACCGCGACGTGGTCCACGCCGTAGCCGTTGGTTTCCGGCGAATTGATGTTCTCGAAGCCGAGCTGCACGCAGAAGTCCATGTCGAAGGCGCGCTGTGCCTGGCGGATCAGGCCGAGATACGAGTTGTTCACGACCACATGCACGTACGGCAGCTTGAATTGCGCGCCGGCCGCGAGTTCCTCGATCATGAACTGGAAGTCGTAGTCGCCCGAGAGTGCGACGATGGGCCGCTGCGGATCGGCCGCGCGCACGCCTAGCGCCGCCGGAATCGTCCAGCCGAGCGGGCCCGCCTGGCCGCAGTTGATCCAGTTGCGCGCCTTGTAGACGTGCAGGAATTGCGCGCCGGCGATCTGCGACAGACCGATCGTGCTCACGTAGCACGTGTCGCGGCCGAAGACCTGGTTCATCTCTTCGTACACGCGCTGCGGCTTCATCGGCACGTTGTCGAAGTGCGTCTTGCGATGCAGCGCCTGCTTGCGCTGCTGGCAATCGGCGACCCAGGCGCTGCGGTCCTTCAGCTTGCCGGCGGCTTTCCATTCGCTCGCGACTTCCACGAAGAGTTCGAGCGCGGCCTTCGCGTCCGACACGATGCCGAGGTCCGGGCCGAATACGCGGCCAATCTGCGTCGGCTCGATGTCGACGTGCACGAACTTGCGGCCCTTCGTATAGACGTCGATGCTGCCCGTGTGACGGTTTGCCCAGCGGTTGCCGATGCCGAGCACGAAGTCGGACGCGAGCATCGTCGCGTTGCCGTAGCGGTGCGAGGTTTGCAGACCGACCATGCCGGCCATCAGCGGATGGTCGTCGGGGATCGCGCCCCACGACATGAGCGTCGGGATCACCGGCACGCCGACCGTCTCGGCGAACCTGACGAGCAGATCCTCGGCGGCGGCATTCAGCACGCCGCCGCCCGAAACGATCAGCGGCTTCTCAGATTCATTGAGCAGCGCGAGTGCGGCTTCGATCTGCTTGCGGGTCGCCTTCGGCTTGTAGACGGGCAACGGCTCGTAGGTATCGATATCGAATTCGATTTCGGCGACCTGCACGTCGATCGGCAGGTCGACCAGCACCGGACCCGGGCGGCCCGAGCGCATCAGGTGAAAGGCCTGCTGGAAGACGCGCGGCACGAGCGCCGGCTCGCGCACGGTCACCGCCCACTTGGTGACCGGCTTCGCGATGGACTCGATGTCGACGGCCTGGAAGTCTTCCTTGTAGAGACGCGCGCGCGGCGCCTGGCCCGTGATAGCGAGAATAGGAATCGAATCGGCCTGGGCGGAGTACAAACCGGTGATCATGTCGGTGCCGGCGGGACCGGACGTGCCGATGCACACGCCGATGTTGCCGGGCTGCGCCCGCGTGTAGCCCTCGGCCATGTGCGAGGCGCCTTCGACGTGACGCGCGAGCACGTGGCTGATGTTGCCCGCCTTGCGCATTGCCGAGTAAAACGGGTTGATGGCGGCACCGGGCACGCCGAACGCAGTGTCGATCCCTTCTTTTTCGAGCACCAGCACGGCGGCGTCAACGGCTCTCATCTTGGCCATGAATGTCTCCTCAATGTCCTGAAATTGGCAAATAAACGCTGTTGAACGCACTTTAGGCTTGACCTAAAGGTTTGATAAGATCAGTCCGCGTCGCTTATTTCGAAACAAAAAGTATGGAATGCCGGAGAAAGGGGCGGCGCCGGTGGAAACCAGGAGGAGACAGGCATGGACCGCTTCAAGCAGATCGAAACCTTCGTGCGTGTCGCGGACGCGGGCAGCCTCGCGGCTGCCGCGCTGGAGGAGGGCGTCTCGCCGGTGATTCTGGGGCGGCGCATCGACGCGCTCGAAAAGCGTCTCGGCGTAAAGCTCATGTACCGCTCGACGCGGCGGCTCGTGGTCAGCGAGGACGGCGCCGCGTTTCTCGAGCGCTGCCGGGGCTTGCTGACCGAATGGGACCAGGCGGAGAACGAACTGAGTGCCGGGCGCCGCGCGGTGAACGGACACCTGATCGTCTCGGCGCCGGCCGCGTTCGGCCGCAAGCACGTCGCGCCGCTCGCGCCCGCGTTTCTCGCCGACAAGCCGGAATTGCAGGTGTCCTTCAACCTGACCGACCGGGTCGTGGATCTGGTGCGCGAGGGCTATGACCTGTCGATTCGCATCGGCGGCGCGGTCGATCCCAACTTCGTCGCCGTGAAACTGGCATCGAACCGCCGCGTGGTCTGCGGCACGCCCGAGTATTTCCGCCAGCACGGCAAGCCGAAAACGCTCGAAGACCTGCCGCGGCACAACTGTCTCGCGTTTAACCTGCAAGGCGGCCAGAACCGCGGCTGGTATTTCCGCCGCAACGGCAAGCTCGTCACGGTGCGGGTGGGCGGCACGCTCGACTGCAACGACGGCGAGCTGCTGCACCGCTGGGTGTCCGAGGGGCTCGGGCTCGGCTGGCGCTCCACGTGGGAGATCCAGCAGCAGCTCGCGCGCGGCGAACTGGAAACGGTGCTCGACGAATTCGCGCTGCCCGACTACGACATCCTCGCGGTCTATCCGCAGCAGCGCTACGTGCCGGCCAAGGTGCGGTATTTCATCGACTATCTGAAGGAAATTTACGCGAGCGACGACTATTGGAACCAGCCTGCGTATTAGCGCACGGGCGGTTGCCGGGCTTTTTTGCAAACGGCGCGCGGCGGCGGGAATAAACTCGGCGCATGGCCGGTTATGCAAGGTGAAGCCTGACGACGAACCACGCTGCATAGCCGCACATGCCCTGGAGGGCCGAGGTGGTCCAGACCGATAGAGACGCCGATTCCGACGCTGCGCGAAGCCGCCGCTTCCAGCAGCTCGCGCTGCCGCATCTCGACGCGGCCTACAACCTCGCGCGCTGGCTGTGCGGCAATCCGAACGATGCCGACGACGTCGTGCAGGAAGCCTTCATGCGCGCGTTCCGCTTTTTCGACACCTTCCGCGGCGATTCGGCGCGGCCGTGGCTGCTCGCGATCGTGCGCCGGACCTGGTACACGGAATGGCGGCGGCGGGCGTCGTCGCATGAAACCGTGGAGTTCGACGACACGATGGACGACGCGACCTTCGACGGCTGGAGCGCGGGCGGCGCCGATCCGCAGGCGCTGCTCATCCGCGACGAGGACACGAAGCGGGTGCACGAGGCGCTTGCGCTGCTGCCTGTCGAGTATCGCGAAGTGCTGATCCTGCGCGAGCTGGAAGAGATGGGCTATCGCGAAATCGCTCAGGTGGCGGATGTGCCGATCGGCACGGTCATGTCGCGGCTCGCTCGCGGGCGACGCAAGCTGGCGGCCTTGCTGACGGACTCCGGCGACGGTCTGGCGGAAGCGGCGCGTGACCCGGCGTCCCGCGGCATGGCTGCGAAGTCCTCGCCTCAATCGGGCGGTGCGGGCGCCGGCTTGCCGGGTGCCGCGTCCATGCCGGCCTCCGGGGCGGCCTCCGGGGCGGCCTCCGGCCCGAGTTCTTCAGACGACGAAAACGGCGCCGCGCAGGCATGCCGTTGCGCTACGCCGACGGCTTCCGTGACGCCGCTGCGGGCCGTCGCCAACGCCCGTTCGTTGACCCACCGCGGCGGTGCAACCGCCGGCAACGCTCAGGAGACGCCAGATGGACTGTAACGAAGCGCGGCCGCTCCTCGATGCGAACGCCGATCACGAATTGCCCGCGCCGGATGCGCGGCGCGTTGAGCAGCATATCGAGCGCTGCGCGGCCTGCCGGCGCGAAAGCGACACGCTTCGGACGATGAGCCGCGCGCTGCGGGCGGCGCCTTATCATCGCGCGCCGGAGTCGTTGCGCTCGCGCATTCTGGCGGGTTTGCCGCAGACCCAAGGCGCGGCGCGGGAGGCGTCGGAGGCAGTGCCGGCGAGCGCGCGGGCGGGCGTCGACGGAGCCGCAGTGCAGGCCGAGGATCCGGCCGCAGCCGTTGCTGCTGCGGCGCAAGCGCCCGGCCGTAACGCACGACCGTCCTCGCATTGGCGGCCGGGCTGGTTTCGCGGCTGGGTCGAGCGGTTGTTCGGCGGCCGCGCGGCGCACGTCGGGCAAGGCGGGCAAGGCGGGCAAGGCGGGCAAGGCGGGCAAGGCGGGCAAGGCGGGCAAGGCGGGCAAGGCGGCCTTGCCGCGCCTTCGGCAGGCGGCGGGGCGGGCGCGCCGCTCGCCTCGGGCTGGTTCGCGCCGCTCGTCGTCGCGCTGTGCGCGGTGGGCGTCGCGCTCACGCTGAATCTGCGGCGGCCGGCGGAGTTCGCGCCATTCGCCGACGAACTCGTGGCGAGCCACGTGCGCGCCCAGGTGTCGGGGCGCGACATCGACGTGATTTCGACGGACCGGCATACCGTCAAACCGTGGTTCAACGGCCGGCTCGACTATTCGCCGCCGGTCGAGGATCTGGCGGCGAGCGGCTTTGCGCTCGAAGGCGGGCGGCTCGACTACCTCGCGCATCGACGGGTCGCCGTGCTGGTTTACCGCTACCGCAAGCACGTGATCGACGTGTACGTGTTCCCGCAGACCGCGGGCAGCGCGGCGAACGGCGCGGACAGCGGCGCGCCGTCGACGTTCGCCCGAGAAGGCTACTCGCTCGCTCACTGGGACGCCGAGGGCATGACCTGGTGGGCGATCACGGACGCCGCGCCCGACGCGCTCAGCGGCTTCGAAGCCGCGCTGAAGGCGCGCCTCGCGGGCGCCAGCGGTCGCACGGAGAACGGCTGAGCCGTCGCGCGGAGCGCTCTTCGGCGGCGGTCCGCGTGCTAAATGATTGAAAACACGCCTGAATCGCCTGCCGGCGTGAGGTAATGCCTTGCAACCCGGCCCCAATCGGGCTACAATCTTCGGCTTCTCACTTGCCGCACCGGTTCGACGCCCGGGTGGCTTCTATCCAAAAGTCAGCACAAGGAGTGTGTATGCGTCATTATGAAATCGTCTTTATCGTGCACCCCGATCAGAGCGAGCAGGTGCCCGCCATGATCGAGCGTTACAAGAGCACGATCACGTCGCACGGTGGTCAGATCCACCGTATCGAAGACTGGGGCCGTCGCCAACTGGCCTACATGATCGAGAAACTCGCGAAGGCTCACTACGTCTGCATGAACATCGAATGCGACCAGACCACGCTCGACGAGCTGGAACACGCGTTCAAGTTCAACGACGCCGTTCTGCGTCACCTCATCGTCAAGATGAAGAAGGCCGAAACCGGCCCGTCGCCGATGATGAAGGAAGTGCAGCGCGAAGAAGCCAAGAAGTCGGCTGCTACGCAACCGTCCGAAGCGCAGGCTTAAGACACATTATTTAAGCTACCAGACCGAAGCGCGCCGCTTTTTGCCAACAGGTACAAGGCTACATGAACCGGCTGCAGCTCACGGCCAGCGTCGTCGAACGCGAACCGGTGCGGTACACACCCGCCGGCGTTCCGATTGCCGGCTGCACGTTGCAGCACCGCACGGAAGTCGTCGAAGCCGGTATTGCCCGGCAAGTCGAACTGACCCTGCAGGCGGTAGCCGCAGGCGAGGCGAGCGGTAAGCTGGAAAGCTGCCCGATGGGCGTGGAAACGCTCTTCACAGGCTTTCTGGCGAAAAAGCACCGCAACGCGAGAACTCTGGTATTTCACATCACAGCATTGCAGGACATTGGAAAGGACTGAACATGCCCCGCCCGACTGGTAAGAAATTCGACAAGCGTCGTCAGCAACAAAATCCGCTCTTCAAGCGCAAGAAGTTCTGCCGTTTCACGGCCGCTGGCGTCGAGTACATCGACTACAAGGACATCGAAACGCTGAAGGACTTCATCGGCGAAAACGGCAAGATCACGCCGGCGCGTCTCACGGGTACGAAGGCGCACTATCAACGCCAGCTGGACACGGCTATCAAGCGCGCGCGTTTCCTCGCGCTGGTGCCGTACACCGACCAGCACAAGGCCTAACCCGACGACGCGATAAGGAGCATCCGAATGCAAATCATTCTTCTGGAAAAAGTCGTCAATCTGGGTAACCTGGGCGACATCGTGAAGGTCAAGGACGGTTACGCACGTAACTTCCTGATCCCGAACAAGCAGGCTCGCCGTGCCACGAAGGAAGCGCTGGCTGAATTCGAAGTCCGCCGCGCCGAACTCGAAAAGATCGCCGCTGAAAAGCTGGCGGCCGCTCAGGCTCAAGGCGAAAAGCTGGCAGGCTCGACGGTTCAGATCGGCCAGAAGGCCGGCGTCGACGGCCGTCTGTTCGGCTCCGTCACGAACGCTGACATCGCTGAAGCACTGGGCAAGCAAGGCTTCGCAGTGGAAAAGGCGCAAGTGCGTCTGCCGGAAGGCCCGCTGAAGATGGTGGGCGACCACCCGGTTCAGGTTTCGCTGCACACCGACGTCGTTGTCGACGTGACGGTGTCGGTGTTGGGCGAGCACGTTTAAGCGGCTGCGTCGAGCATCCGATAATATCGGCCAGGAAGTTGCTGGCTGGAGGCAGGGGCCGGGCAACCGGCCCCTGTTTTTTTGTGTCCGTCAATGGGTTTCCCGCTCGCCCTGGCCGCCCGATTACCCGATAATTCGTTTCCATGAAC
Organism: Paraburkholderia phenoliruptrix; assembly: GCF_047325075.1. Lineage (NCBI taxonomy): Bacteria > Pseudomonadati > Pseudomonadota > Betaproteobacteria > Burkholderiales > Burkholderiaceae > Paraburkholderia > Paraburkholderia phenoliruptrix. The sequence continues at coordinate 2,693,933 of NZ_CP168531.1, read as the reverse complement.
GCACCGTCCAAAGATCCCCAACTCGAGTCGCTGAAAGTCCCGCCGCATTCGATCGAGGCCGAGCAATCGGTGCTGGGCGGCCTGCTGCTGGACAATGCCGCGTGGGACCGCATCGCCGACTTCCTGTCGCAAAGCGACTTCTATCGCTACGATCACCGCATCATCTTCGAACACATCGGCAAGCTGATCGCGGCCACGCGTCCTGCCGACGTCATCACCGTGTACGAAGCGCTCGGCACCTCGGGCAAAGCGGAAGAGGTGGGCGGCCTGGCGTATCTGAACGCGCTCGCGCAAAACACACCGAGCGCCGCGAATATCCGGCGTTATGCCGAAATCGTGCGCGACCGCGCCGTGCTGCGCCGGCTGGTGTCTGTCGCCGATGAAATTTCCGCGGACGCCTTCAACCCGCAAGGCAAGGAAGTCCGGCAACTGCTGGACGAAGCGGAGTCGAAGGTGTTTTCGATTGCGGAAGACGGCGCGCGCGGCACGCAGGGTTTTCTCGAAATCGGGCCGCTGCTCACGGAAGTGGTGGAGCGGATCGATACGCTTTACCACACAGCCAATCCCAGCGACGTGACGGGTACGCCGACGGGCTTCGTCGATCTCGACCGCATGACTTCGGGCATGCACGGCGGCGAGCTGATTATCGTGGCGGGGCGTCCGTCGATGGGTAAGACAGCGTTCTCGATGAACATCGGCGAATACGTTGCGGTCGAGTATGGGCTGCCGGTCGCGGTGTTTTCCATGGAAATGCCGGGCTCCCAGCTCACCATGCGTATGCTCGGCTCCGTCGGGCGCCTCGATCAACACCGCATGCGAACCGGACGGCTGACCGACGAGGATTGGCCGAAGCTCACGCACGCGGTGCAGAAAATGAGCGAGGCGCAGATTTTCATCGACGAAACCGGCGGTCTCAATCCGATGGAATTGCGCTCGCGCGCGCGGCGGCTCTCGCGCCAGTGCGGCAAGCTCGGGCTCATCATCATCGACTATTTGCAGTTGATGAGCGGCTCGTCGGCGGGCGAAAACCGGGCCACCGAAATTTCGGAAATCTCGCGTTCGCTCAAAGGTCTCGCGAAGGAACTGGACGTGCCGGTCATTGCCTTGTCGCAGCTGAATCGCGGCCTCGAGCAACGTCCGAACAAGCGCCCGATCATGTCGGACCTGCGCGAATCCGGCGCTATCGAGCAGGATGCCGACGTCATTCTCTTTATTTACCGCGACGAAGTGTATAACCCCGACAGCCCGGACAAAGGCACGGCGGAAATTATCATCGGCAAGCAGCGGAATGGTCCGATCGGACCGGTTCGGCTCACGTTCCACGGCCAATATACGAAGTTCGACAACTTCGCCGGCGCGCAGAATTTCTACGGCGAGTGACGCCGGTTTGACGGAACCGGCGTCTCGAGCGGGCTTCGTCCGAGAGACGACATCCTCCAGCTTTGCCTTCGGGCCATGCAAATGCAGTCCGCGCAACTTCAGAACCTTGCCTGAGGTGAGGGCCCATGCGCCAAAGTAACAGCCGCTTTCGCGCGTGGAGTTGAACGAACCGCGCACGCGATTCTAAAAGAGGATCGAGGCGTTCGTGCGGAAAAAGCGTAGCTGAACCGGCCTCTCACGGCAGCGAGCGGCCCTCGTGCCGAACGCGAAAGCCGCGACGATAGGCGCACCGTCCATCGCTCAGCGCCGCCATCTGCGTGTGGGCGGTGTTCGATCAACAACACTGGCCCGCTCGCACGGCCATTTCCGATAGAATCGCGGCTTGTCACAAAGGCGTCACGGTGACGTTGGCCGTCGATCCAGTATGTCGGCAGCTTTCTTGCTGCCGGGTTGCTGCCTGATCGGCGGTCTCGCGAAGATTCCGTAAACGATTGATTTTGCTGCAAACATGCAGCGTATCGGAAACCATATGTTCGGTCGATTCATGCCCACCGAGGGCAAGTTTTTTGATATTTTCAACGCGCACGCACAGTGCATCGTCTCGGCGAGCCGCGAACTCGAGCTGCTGATCGACAATCTGCACGACGCAGAGACCCACAAGCAAAACGTGCAAAAGGCCGAAAAGGCTGCGGACAAGCTCACGCACGAAACCATCGACCTGCTGCACAAGACCTTCATCACGCCGCTCGACCGCGACGAAATCCACAAGCTGATCACCACGATGGACGACATCCTCGATCTGATGGAGGACGTCGCCACGGCCATTTCCCTTTACGACGTCCAGTCGGTGACCTCCGAGGCAAGCCAGCTCGCGCACATCTGCACGGCCACCTGCGAACGCGTGCAGTTTGCCGTCAGCCTGCTGTCCGACATGAAGCAGGCGAGCCAGATCCTCAAGGCCTGCGAGGAAATCGACCGGCTCGAATCCGAAGCAGACCGCGTGCTGCGCGCGGCCATGTCCAAGCTGTTTCGCGAGGAGGACAATGTCAAGACCCTCATCAAGCTGAAAGCGATTTACGAATTGCTCGAAACGATCACGGACAAGTGTGAAGACGTAGCGAACATCATCGAAGGCATCGTGCTGGAAAACGCATAATGCAATCGATACAACTTGCTATCTGGGTGGTCGCGGGTCTCGTCGCCGTCGCGCTGATTTTCGACTTCATGAACGGCTTTCACGACGCGGCCAACTCGATCGCGACGGTGGTGTCGACGGGCGTGCTGAAGCCGCAGCAGGCCGTGGCGTTCGCGGCGGCGTTCAACGTGATCGCGTATTTCGTGTTTCACCTGAAGGTGGCCGCGACAGTGGGCAAGGGCACGATCGACCCCGGAATTGTCGACCACTACGTGATTTTCGGCGCGCTGGTGGGCGCGATCGGCTGGAATGTCATCACGTGGCATTACGGCATTCCGTCGAGTTCGTCGCACGCGCTGATCGGCGGGCTGGTCGGCTCGGCGCTCGCCAAGTCGGGCTGGGGCTCACTCAATTTCGACGGGCTGATGAAGACGGTCACCTTCATTTTTGTCTCGCCGCTGCTCGGTTTCGTGCTCGGCTCGTTTTTCATGCTCGCCGTGTCGTGGATCTATTTCCGCACGCCGCCGAGCAAGGTGGACCGGCGCTTCAGGCGCCTGCAGCTGCTGTCCGCCGGTCTGTACAGTCTGGGCCACGGCGGCAACGACGCGCAGAAAACCATCGGCATTATCTGGATGCTGCTGATCGCAACGGGCTATGCGTCGTCGATCGCTGACGCGCCGCCGCTGTGGGTTATTGGTGGCTGCTATCTGTCGATGGGGGTCGGAACTTTGTTCGGCGGCTGGCGAATCGTCCGCACCATGGGCCAGAAAATCACCAAGCTGAAGCCGGTCGGCGGTTTTTGTGCGGAATCGGGCGGAGCGATCACGCTTTTCACCGCTTCCTGGCTCGGCATCCCCGTGTCGACCACCCATACGATCACCGGTGCGATCGTCGGCGTCGGCGCGACGCAGAAGCTGAGCGCTGTTCGCTGGGGCGTGGCGGGAAACATCGTGTGGGCCTGGATTCTGACGATCCCGGCGTCTGCGGCGCTCGCCGCTGCCGCCTGGTGGCTGGGCCACCGTTTCCTGTAGTTTGCTGTAGGTCTCGCGGGTTTTACTTAGGCACCGCATGCCGGGCGGACGGAAGGATCACCGTCCGCGGCGCCGACGCAACGCCCGTGCCCGCGCCGGGGCGTCAAGCCGGCCAGCGCGCTAGATCAAGGGCGCGCTCCCGCCATCCATCGGGATGATCGCGCCCGTCACATAGCTCGCGCGGCGGCTCGCCAGAAACAGCGCGACATTCGCAATTTCCTCCGGATCGGCGTAACGCCCGAGCGGCACCTTGGCCTGCCCGCGCGCCAGCGCCTCTGCACGCTCGATGCCTTGCTGCGCGGCCTCGAGCCCGACCGCTTCTTCGACGCGCTCGGTCAGCGTCGCGCCCGGATTGATCGCGTTGATCCGGATGCCGTAACGCGCGTAGTAGTGCGCAAGCCCGACTGTGGCGAGCATCAGCGCGGCATTTGCGGCGCCGCCGGCAATATGGATATCGCTCGCCACCTTGCCGCCCATGCCGATGATATTCACGATCGTGCCCGGCTCGCCGCCGTCACCTCGTTTGGCGCGCTCGGCCATGCGGCGCAGCACTTCCTGCTGCGGGTAGATGTACGGGAAATACTTGGCTTCCATCGTGGCGCGAAAGGCGTCGGCATCGAGCGTTTCAGGATCGTAGCGGCGCGCGGCGCCGGCGCTGTTGACGAGCACGTCGATCGGACCCACCGCTGAACTGACTTCCTCCACGATGTCGGCGGCGCTGTGCGGCTCATGCAGGTCGGCGCGCGTGCGATGCACGTGCAGACCCTCCTGCTTCAGCTGTTCGTAAGCACGCGCGAGGTTTGCCGGATCGCGCGAGACGATCGCAACCTTTGCCCCTTCCAGCGCGAAAGCCCGGGCGCACGCAAAGCCAATGCCCTTGCTGCCGCCCGTGATCAGCACCACTTTTTCTTTCAGCCCGAGATCCATTGTCGTCACCCGCTTCGGAAGAATACCGGTGACGATAGCAGATCGGCGGCGCCCGCGTCATGAACGAGCCGCGCTTCCACGGATCATCCGTAGACACGTCAATCGGACGAATCCGATTGGTTGCCGATCGTTGCGTCAGAACGTCAACCGGCGTTCGGGGCGCCATCTCATTTGTGACAATGTGTGCGCTTTTCGCTGTCAGATTTATCAGTATGACGAAGTAATTTTTCGACGCGGTCGTCGCGGATATTTCTGTATCGCCAACACCCCTTTTCTGAAGGAGTCGCAAATTGAGTCTGGACTGCTCATCGGCGTCGGTCATCGTTGCAGGTGACGTGATGCTGGATCGCTACTGGTTTGGAGACAGCACGCGCATTTCGCCCGAGGCGCCGGTGCCTGTGGTTCGCGTCCAGCGTACCGGGGATGTGGCGGGCGGCGCGGCCAATGTGGCCATCAACGCGGTGAACCTGGGCGCGCACGTTTCGCTGCTGTCGGTAGTCGGCGACGATCAGGACGGCCGCGCCTTGCAGGCATTGCTCGAGTCGCGCAACGTTCGCTGCACGTTTTTGCGCGATGCGGCGCTGCAGACCACCGTCAAGCTGCGAGTCATTTCGCGCAACCAGCAGATCGTGCGCGCCGATTTCGAACAGCGGCCGAACCACGAGTTGCTGTTTCCGCTCGTCGCCCAATTCCGCGAGAAGTTGAAAGCCTGCAAGACCGTGGTGTTTTCGGATTACGGCAAGGGCGGCCTCGCGCATCTGCGGCTGATGATGTCCGACGCAACTTCGGCCGGGGCGACCATTCTGGTCGATCCCAAAGGACCGGACTACTCGATCTATCGCGGCGCAACCGTGGTGACGCCGAACCGCGACGAATTTGCGCAGGCGGCTGGCAAGTGGACCGGCGAGGCCGACTTCGAGCGCCGGGCGTTCGGGCTGCGCGACAGGTTCGAACTGGCCGCCTTGCTCGTCACGCGCTCTGAGGAGGGCATGAGCCTTTTTGTCGAACATCGGCATATCCGCATTGCCGCGCAGGCGCGCGAAGTCTACGACGTGTCCGGGGCCGGCGACACTGTGATCGCCACCATGGCGTCGGCGCTGGCGGCGGGCCACGACGTCGAAAGCGCCGCGCGGTTTGCCAACGTGGCGGCCGGTATCGTGGTCGGGAAAATCGGCACGGCGCCCATCACGCTGGATGAGCTCAACCAGCGCGTCTGAACGGCTCGACTGCGACGGCAAGATGCCGCTTACTAGCGCGTCGAGGCGTACCGGCCGTTTCAACGCGTGGCTAGAAGTTGCCGTTGGCGAAGCGGGCGATCGGGTCGTCGTTGGTCTGGGAGGGGGCGGGCATGCCTCGCGAGGCCGTCGAGGCGCGCATGATCTGCACGGCGCCGTCGTCGGCTCGGGCCGCGTCCGCCTGCTGATTCGGCTGCGCCTGCTGTGTCTGTTGCGCTTGTTGCGCAAGCCGTGCCTGGCGGGCGGCGACGGAAGCGGGAGGCGGCGGCTCGAAAGCATCGGCGGCTGCGTCGATCGGGTCGGGCGAGGCGGCGCCTGCTGCTTGCGGGGCGACGCGCGCTGTCGAAGCGGGTTGTGGCGCAGCGGAAGCGCCACTGTCATAGGAATTCGACCGGGCGGCGACCATCGGCGTCGGCGAAACGGCGCCCGCTGTGCGCGCCTGTAGCTGCGCCGCGCTCATGCCAGGTGGCGGCGGTTCGAAGGGATCAGCTTGCGGCGCCCGCGCCACGGGCGTGGCGGCGAGAGTTGAATCGCTGCTCGCCGCCGCCGCCGCCGCCGCCGCCGCCGACGACGACGACGACGACGACGACGACGACGACGCGCGTGGCTCCGTCGCTGCCGCAACCCGGCTCGGATTTTGTGACGGCAACGGATTCGCGGCATAGCCCGAAGCCGTCCTGCCCGTGCCCGCGGATGCACCCGGCGACGCCGCTTGAGCGCCGCCGTACGCTGCGGCCGCGAGTCCCGTGGCGTGCTCCGGCTGCGGCGCCGCCGCCTGATAGCTGGGCGCGTCGAACGGCGCGGGCTTCGCGGCCGGCCCCGCCACGCGACGGATGCCGTCGAAGCGCTTCGCCCAGTACGGGTTGGTCAGATAGTCGAGCCGCACGGTGCCGCCCGTCGACGGCGCATTGACAAAGCGCAGCTTGCCCACGTAGATGCCCACGTGCGAATGCGGCCGGCCCGTCGTATTGAAAAAGATCAGATCGCCGGGCGCGATTTCGTCCGGTTCGACCGATTCGCCGCGCCCGCTCATATCGGCGGTCGTGCGCGGGAGGTTCACCGACGCCGCCCGCGCCACCACGTAGCGAACGAGGCCGCTGCAATCGAAGCCGCTGTCGGGCGTGTTGCCGCCCCAGCGGTAGGGCACGCCGACGAGGCTCATCGCCTGAATGGAGATTTCCTCGCGGCCAATGCTGTGGTCCACGAAGTTGGGAAAGCCCGGAGGCGGCGCCCGATACGCGCCGTTTGCCACGACGACGCCGCTTCCCGAGCCGCGCGAGGACTTCTGCGGCGCGCCGGCACAGGCGGCGAGCAGCAGGACGGTCAGCAGCGAAAAGGCGAGTCGACGCATGAAGGGACAGCGGTAAACGCTCGTTTAAAGGCGGACGATGTCCGGATGGTAGCCGGTGAAACGCGCAAGCGGCAAGAATTCTTGACAAATTACTTGAAGTTCGTGCGCTAAGTGTTGCCGCCGAAAGACGCCGCGGGCATAAAAAAGCCGCGCCCCGACAACTCGGGGCGCGGCTCGAAGTCCGGCCGGCCATGACAGCCAATGACTTGATTCTTAAAGGATTTCCGATGCGTAGTCCGCGAGGCGCGAACGCTCGCCACGCGCGAGCGTCACATGCCCGCTGTGCGCCCAGCCTTTGAAGCGATCCACCACGTACGTCAGACCGGAACTGCCTTCTGTCAGATAAGGCGTGTCGATCTGCGCGATATTGCCGAGACAGATGATCTTCGTGCCCGGGCCCGCGCGTGTGACCAGCGTCTTCATCTGCTTGGGCGTCAGGTTTTGCGCCTCGTCGATGATCAGATACTTGTCCACGAACGTACGGCCGCGCATGAAGTTCATGCTCTTGATCTTCAGACGCGAGCGGATCAGTTCCTGGGTCGCGGCGCGGCCCCATTCGCCGGCAGCGTCGTCGGTTTTTTGCAGGACCTCGAGGTTGTCGTCGAATGCACCCATCCACGGCTGCATTTTTTCCTCTTCCGTGCCGGGCAGAAAGCCGATGTCTTCGCCGACCGGCACCGTCGCGCGCGTCACGATGATCTCGTTATAGCGCTTGTCGTCGAGCACCTGCGCGAGCCCGGCCGCGAGCGCCACCAGCGTTTTGCCCGTACCGGCCTGGCCGAGCAGCGTCACGAAGTCGATCTCCGGATTCATCAACAGATTCAGCGCGAAATTCTGCTCGCGGTTGCGCGCGGTGATGCCCCACACGTTGTTCTTGTGGTGGCCGTAGTCGCGTAGCGTCTGCAGGAGCGCCGTCTTGCCGTTCAGCTCGCGCACCAGCGCGTGAAACGCCGGCTCGCCGTTCTGCGGCTCCAGATACACGAATTCGTTGACGAGCATGGACGGACACAGCGGGCCGGTCACACGGTAATACGTGGTGCCGGTTTTGGTGTCCTGCCAGCTCTCCATGCCCTTCGCGTGCCGCGTCCAGAAGTCCTGCGGCAACGCCCGGATGCCCGAGTACAGCAGGTCGCTGTCTTCGAGCACCTGGTCGTTGAAGTAGTCCTCAGCGGGCAGGCCTAGCGCATGCGCCTTGATGCGCATGTTGATGTCTTTCGACACCAGCACGACCTGGCGATCGGAACGGTCGCGCTGCAATGCGCGCACCACGCCGAGAATCTGATTGTCGGCTTTGCCTTCCGGCAGGCCTTCCACCGGCTCGATCGCGGTCAGCTTCGTCTGGAAGTAGAGACGCCCCGACGCCTCGCGGCTGCCGAGACGCGCGAGGGAAATGCCGTCCGAGATATTGCCTGCGTTCGCCACCAGCGCGTCGAGCGTGCGGCTCACCTGGCGGGCGTTGCGCGCGACCTCCGACATGCCTTTCTTGTGGTTGTCGAGTTCTTCCAACGTCATCATGGGCAGATAGACGTCGTGTTCCTCGAAACGGAACAGGCAGCTCGGATCGTGCATCAGCACGTTCGTATCGAGCACAAAGAGCTTCTGCATCTCGACCGGCTGCGCGGCCGTGCCGCGCTTTTTGCTCGTGCCGCGCGCAGTGGGCGCGGCGGCGGCCGTGTCGGCCGGGGGCGTTTTCGTGCCCGGCTTGCGCGCGACGACCGGCTGCGATTCGGCAACGGGCTCGGCTTGCGGCCGGGCGGCGGGCACCGGCTGCAGCAGCGCAGCGGTTTGCCTCGTCTTGCGCGCGGAGCCCGACGCGCCGCGTGCCTGAGCGGCCGCGCCACCGGCGGCGGACGCGGTGGCGGAAGCCGACGATGCCGGCACCGGTCGCAAGGTGGTCGCGGCATTGGCGGCATGCGCCATGGGCGTGGCGACGTTCGCGCGGCCGTAGTCGGCCGGCTCCGCGGATTCTCCGTCGGCCTGTTTCTTCGCGGCGGAGCGCGCCGGCGTGGCGGCCTTGGCCTTGTATTCGTCAGGGGGCAGGAGATTGCCGAGCTTGCTCGGGGGGGTAGGCAAAGGCATGGTTTCCCTCGGAATAATCGGGTCACATATCGTGCGCCGCCTGTCGCATTCTGCCGGTGCCGATGTTGCGCACGCAGTTTGCGCCCGGAGGCGCGCATTCGGTCTAGAGATGCCGGTTCGCCTGGTCTTCGATCGGCTCCTTAGCGGAAGGCGCGAGCCGAGTGAACGAACGGCTGCGCGCAATTAAAAAAGCCGCCGCCCCGTCGTACGGGGCAAGCGGCTCGCCTACGGTGTTCGTGTTGCGCCTGACGATTTCGACGGACCGGATACCACGACCGACACGACCGTCAGGTCTTGCGCAGCGACGAAAAATTTGGGGTGGACAGGCACTCATTGCAACCCAATATAACGCGCCTCAAAGCGCTTGTACAGCCTCCAGAATTTCGTCGACATGCCCCGGCACCTTGACGCCTCGCCATTCTGCGCGCAGCACGCCGTCGGCGTCGATGAGGAATGTGGAGCGTTCGATCCCCCGTACTTCTTTGCCATACATTTTCTTCATTTTGATGACGCCGAAGAGGGCGCACAGTTTTTCTTCCGGATCCGAAATCAGCGGAAAGGGCAATTCGAGCTTTGCCTTGAAGTTGTCATGCGAGCGCAGGCTGTCGCGCGACACGCCGACAATCTCCGCGCCGGCTTTCCTGAACTTCGGATACAGATCGCGGAACTGCAGGCCTTCGGTCGTGCAGCCCGGCGTGTTGTCCTTCGGATAAAAATACAGCACCACCTTCTTACCCCGCAGGTTGGACAGCGTGATCTCGCCTCCGGTAGCGGGAGCGGTGAAGTCGGGGATGGGTTGGTCGACTGCGATGGGCACGAGGTTCTCCGGTTGTTATGGTCGGCGCCGCCGTCTGAATCCGTCGCGGCGGCGCGGGCCTGGCATCGAGACTTTTTGGGGAGGGGCTGCCGGTGCGCGCACGGGCTCGCGTGGCGGCTGGGTCGTCAGGGCGGCTTGCCGGACAGCAAGCCAATGGCCGGCGTCGACCCGGCATGCCGGCCGGCGCGTCAGGGTTGGACGATCAGCTCGCCGGAGCGCCCTGGAATTTCGCCCCACGTAACAGGGTACGATGGCAGCGCGCTGCGGTCCAGCGCCGCGTAATAGTCGCCCATGGTCGCGAACGTGTGGCCCTGCGCGCGCCAGCCTTGCAGCAACTGTTCGAAGATGGGCGCGAGCTTCTGCCCCTCGAGTTCCGCGTGCAGCGTGAACACCTGATCGTGCGGATTGTTCGCCGTGTGCCTGAGCATGAACGCCGCCACGTTGTGTTCGTCCACACCGTTCACGCCGAGCACTTCGTCGAGCGTGGGGAGCGTCGTCGGCATCTGCACGTGCGCAAGCGTCCTGCCCTCGACGACCGGCCGATACGGCGAATGACCGCGGCCGTCGGACGCGTAGTGCATGCCCCAGGCGTCGATCTGCTCGAACGCGTGGCCGTTCATCTGCCAGCCCGCCGCACCGTGCGTGACGGGCGGCGCGCCGAAAATCTCGACGAAACGGGCATAGCTTTTCTGCATTTGCGCGGCGGTCCACGCGCGGTCTTTCGAGCGCACGTTGTCCTGCCAGTACACATGGTCCCACGTATGGATGCCGCACTCGAAACCGGCCTCGTGGATCGCGCGCATTTCCGCGGACGCCTTCGCGCCGATGTCGGGCCCCGGCAGCAGCACGCCGTACATCAGTTGCCTGATCCCGTAGTGTTCGACCACCGAGGTGCGCGACACCTTCTTGAGGAAGCCCGGCCGCAGCACGCGGCGCATGGCCCAGCCGGTGTGGTCGGGCCCGAGGCTGAAGAGGAAGGTGGCGCGCGCCTTGAAGCGGTCGAAGATGCGCGCGAGATTCGGCACGCCTTCGCGGGTGCCGCGCAGCGTGTCGACGTCGATCTTCAGGACGATACGGGCCAAGGATCAGCCCTTATTGCTGTTCGACGAGCGCGCGCGCTTCCGCGACGTGGCCGCGATACGCTTCGAAGATCTTGCGCAGCGCTTCGTCGAAGGTCGACTTCGGCGCCCAGCCGAGTTCCTGCATGGTGTTGTCGATCTTCGGCACGCGGTTTTGCACGTCCTGATAGCCCGTGCCGTAGTACGCGCCGGAGGACGTCTCGACGAGCTGCACCTTCTTCGCGCTGTCTGCGTATTCGGGGAATTCCGCGGCGAGCGCGAGCATCTTGTGCGCCAGTTCGCGCACCGAGAAGTTGTTCGTCGGATTGCCGATGTTGTAAATCTTGCCCGTTGCGACGCCGTTCTTGTTCTCGATGATCTTCATCAGCGCGCCGATGCCGTCGTCGATGTCCGTGAACGCGCGCTTTTGCGCGCCGCCGTCGACGAGGCTGATGTTCTCGCCGCGCACGATATGGCCGAGGAATTGCGTGACCACGCGCGAGCTGCCTTCCTTCGGCGTGTAGATGGAGTCGAGGCCCGGGCCGATCCAGTTGAACGGACGGAACAGCGTGAAGTTCAGGCCTTCCATGCCGTAGCCCCAGATCACGCGGTCCATCAGCTGCTTCGAGCACGCGTAGATCCAGCGCGGCTTGTTGATCGGGCCGTACGACAGCTGCGATTCTTCCGGATCGAACTGCTCGTCCGTGCACATGCCGTAGACCTCGGAAGTCGACGGAAACACGAGGTGCTTGCCGTACTTCACGGCCGAACGCACGATCGGCAGGTTCGCCTCGAAGTCGAGCTCGAACACGCGCAGCGGCTGCTTGACGTAGGTGGCCGGCGTGGCGATCGCGACCAGCGGCAGGATCACATCGCACTTCCTGATGTGATATTCGACCCACTCCTTGTTGATCGTGATGTCGCCTTCGAAGAAGTGCATCCGCTCGTGGTTGACGAGATCGCCCAGACGTTCCGTCTGCATGTCCATCCCGAAGACTTCCCAGTCGGTCGTTTCGAGAATGCGTTTGGACAGGTGATGGCCGATGAAGCCGTTCACACCCAGGATCAGGACTTTCTTCATAAATGTCGGGGAGTTTGGAGGAACTGGGCGAATTCGGCCGGCGTGACGACGGTTTCGCTGCCGTCGTGCTGATGCCGCAATTCGTGGATCGCGATTGCGCGGCCGTCGCCGCATATCGCAAAAACGGCATTATCGCTTACGTGCAGGCCCGGCGGCAAATCCGAGCGAAGCGCACCCGGTGTCGCGAGGCGCGCGCGCGCCACCACGAAACGCCGCCCGCCGATGTCGGTAAACGCGCCGGGGTACGGCGGCGCGACTGCGCGAATGAGGTTATAGACCTGTTGCGCCGGCTGCGTCCAGTCGATGCGGCCGTCTTCGGGCTTGCGCCCGCCGTAATAGCTGCCGTGCGACAGATCGTTCGGCAGATGCGGCGCCTCGCCGGCCAGCAGCGCGGGCAGCACGCGCCAGAGCGTCTGCTCGGCGGCCACCGTGACCTTGTCGAACACTTGCGCGGCGGTGTCGTCGGGCAGGATCGGCACCGGCGTTTGCGCGATGATCGCGCCCGCGTCGGGCTTCGCGGCCATTTCATGCAAGGTGGCGCCGGTTTCGGTTTCGCCGTGCAGCACCGCCCAGTTGGTCGGCACGCGGCCGCGGTACTTCGGCAGCAGCGAGCCGTGCATGTTGTAGGCGCCGCGCGCGGCGAGCGCGAGCAGGTCGACCGGCAACATGTGGCGGTAGTAGAACGAAAAGATGAAGTCCGGGCGCGCCGCGCTGACGGCCGCGCGCAATTCCGGGCTTGCCGGGTTGGCGGGCGTCACGACGGGAATGCCGTGCTCGGCCGCGACGCTCGCGACGCTCCCGAACCAGATATTCTCGGTCGGACTGTCTTCGTGCGTGACGACGAGCGCCACGTCCATGCCGCGCGCGAGCAGCACCTGCAGGCAGCGCACGCCGACATTGTGATAGGCGAATACGACGGCACGCGGTTTCATCGGCTGGGTCCTTCGTCGCGCTGATCGGCAACCGGCGCGGGCTGCACCGGCTGCACGACGCTCTGGCGCGGCACGTCCGCCACGGCGGTGCCGTTGCGCTCTTCCAGGATGGTCTGCACCAGATAGCGCGGACGCGCGCGCACCTGCTGATAGATCCGGCCGATATATTCCCCGAGCAGCCCGAGCGCGAAAATGATCACGCCGAGCAGGAAGAACGTAATGGCGAAGAGGGTGAACACACCCTGAACTTCCGCCCCGATGATGAAGCGCCGAATCAGCAGCAGCACGAAGAGCGCCGCCGAACCGAGCGACAGGATCACGCCGATGAACGACAGCCACTGCAGCGGCACGACCGAAAAGCCCGTCACGAGGTCGAAATTCAGGCGGATCAGCGAATAGAGCGAGTACTTCGATTCGCCGGCAAAACGCTCTTCGTGAGCGACCTCGATCTCGACCGGATTCTGCGCGAACGTGTAGGCGAGCGCTGGAATGAAAGTGTTGATTTCGCCGCAGCGGTTGATCGTGTCGATGATGTGCCGGCTGTACGCGCGCAGCATGCAGCCCTGGTCGGTCATCTTGATGCGGGTGATGCGCTCGCGCAGCCGGTTCATCGCGCGCGACGCCTTGCGGCGCCACAGACTGTCCTGGCGTTGCAGGCGGATGGTGCCGACGTAGTCGAAGCCTTCGCGCATCTTGTTGACCAGCTTGCCGATCTCTTCGGGCGGATTCTGCAGGTCGGCGTCGAGCGTAATGACGATTTCGCCGCGCGACTGCTCGAAGCCCGCGAGAATCGCCATGTGCTGCCCATAGTTGCCGTTCAGCAGAATCACGCGCGTCGTGTCGGGGCGCGCGCGGAACTGCTCGGCGAGCAGCGCGGCGGACTTGTCGCGGCTGCCGTCGTTGATGAAGATCACTTCATAAGACGTGCCGAGCGCGTCGAGCGCCGGGTAAAGACGCGCGAAAAGCGCTGCCAGTCCGGCTTCCTCGTTGTACACCGGAATGATGATCGACACTTCCGGCGTGACGGCGCGTTGTTCCGTATAAATCATTTCCGGTTATTTTCCGTATTGTTCGCAAATTTCATTGACCGCACGGCATACGCGCGCAACGTCGCCTTCGTTCATCAGCGTGAAGAGCGGCAGCGTGACGTTGGTGGCGCCGAAACGCTCCGCATGCGGGAACATGCCTTCCGTAAAGCCGCGCGCGCGATACAGCGAGAACAGATGGATGGCCGGGTAGTGCACGCCGGAGCCGATGCCGCGTTCCTTCAGTTGCCCCATGAAACCCGCGCGGTCGATGGAAAGCTTCTCGAGCGGCAACGTGATCTGGAACATGTGCCAGTTGCTGTTTTCGAAGTCGGCGAACGGCAGGCCGACGCCCAGTTTCACCGCCGCGCCGCCCTCGAGGCCCGCGAAGTACGCGCGCGCGAGCTTGCGGCGTTGCGCGAGAAAGCGTTCCAGATGCGGCAGCTGGCCAAGGCCGACGCGCGCGGCGACGTCCGTCAGGTTGTACTTGCCGCCGAGCACGTCGCAGTCCATGCCGTCGAAACCCGTGCGCGTGATGCCTTGCAGCCGGTATTTCTGCGCGAGCACGGCCTCGTCCTCGTTGTTGAGCACGAGTGCGCCGCCTTCGATCGACGTGAGGTTCTTGTTCGCGTGGAAGCTGAACGACACCATGTCGCCGATCGCGCCGATGCGCTTGCCGTTCCACGTCGAGCCGAAAGCCTGGGCGGCGTCTTCCACCACGCGCAGCTTGTGCGCGCGGGCGATCGCGTAGAGGCGGTCCATGTCCACCGGCAGGCCGGACAGATAAACCGGGATCAGCGCCTTGGTGCGCGGCGTGATCGCCTGCTCGAGCTTGTCGAGGTCGATGTTGCGCGTGACGGGGTCGATGTCCGCGAACACCGGCGTCGCGCCCACTTCGTAGATCACGTTGCTCGTCGCGACCCATGAGGCGGGTGTGGTAATGACCTCGTCGCCTGGACCGACGCCCGCAATGCGCAGACCGATTTCGAGCGTCGCCGTGCCGGAATTGAACGTGCGCACCGGACGGCCGCCGCAGAATTCGGAGAGCGCCGCCTCGAACTTCTGGTTTTGCGGGCCGGTGGTGATCCAGCCGGAGCGCAGCACGTCGGCTACGCCCTGAATCGTTTCTTCATCGATTTCCGGTTTCACGAACGGCAGGAACGGCAGAGGCGGAACGGTTGACTGGGTCATGAATGCTTCGCTCGATCGAAAGAGCCGGGTTCGGAGGCACAGTCGGCACAGCTTGCGCGCCATTCCGCACCACGGCTAAAAAAGGGTGCAACCGCGGAGCATACCGCGATCAACCTTACGTTTTGCTTAGCCGGCGGTTCGCGCCGGCTTACGTTGTCTTGCGTTGTCTTGTGTTGTCTTGCCGCGGCGCAGCGGCCGCGAAATGCCTAGCTGCGCGCGAGTATCACCACGCCCACCAGAATCACGCCGATGCCGACGAGCTTGTGCAGCGACAGCACTTCGCCGAACAGATACCACGCGGCGAACGCGTTGACGATATAGCCGAGCGACAGCATCGGATACGCAATCGACACGTCCACGCGCGACAGCCCGACGATCCACACCGCGACGCTGATCACATAACAGGTCAACCCGCCGATGATCGGCGGTTGCGTCGCAAGACGAAAGGCGATCGGCAGGATGTTCGCACGGGTGAATTCGAAGTGTCCAACGGCATTCGTTCCGGCTTTGAGCAACAGCTGCGCGCCGGCGTTCAACGAGACGCCGGCGAGAATGCAAAAAAGGGAAATCGGGTTCATCGGGTGTTCAGATCCTGATATGGGGTCACGATTGCGGTTTTTCCACCGGCGCGGCCGACGTCGCCATTTGCGGCTGTTGCGCCGCTGCGGTCGGGGCGCCGGGTCCGGACGGCGCGGGCGTTTGTCCCGCCGCGAGCGGCTTCATCACGACAACGCGGCGCGAGTCGCGGGCGACCACCTGCATCGGCAGACCTTCTTTCAGGAGCCGCTCGTAAGTGGGCGGCGGCAGCAGCGCCAGCGCATAGCGGTCGGCCTTCCAGCGCTCGACCCATGCCTGAACCGAAGGCAGCCATTTCTGGGGTTCCACGGACACGCCGAACGCCAGTTCGTCGGGATGCTCGACCATCGTCATGGTGTGACCGATGTAGAACGGCAGCGTGTGATCGAGCACGCCGACCGAGTAGAACGGCGTGTCGGCCGGCAATTTCGCCATCTGCGCCTTGATGGCGGGCGCGAGCGGCGCGCCGGAGCTGAGGCGGCCGAACACGTCGTGGCCGGTGCCCGCGATGGTGCCGAGCAGCAGCCACGCGGCGCCGAAGCTGGCGACGGCCCCGAGACTGCCGGCGCGGCTGCGTCGATTGATCCACAGCGCGGCGAGCGTCAGCACGAAGGCGACGGCCAACGCCGCGAGCACCCACACGCGGTATTCGACATAGAGCTCAGTCGGATTGCGGGCGGTGCCGAAACGCGGCAGGAACAGCGCGGCAAACGCGGCGACGACGAGAAACAGTGCATAGCCGGTCAGATGGCGGCGCAGCTGCTCGCGCGTGAGGAGCGGCAGATAGCGGCCGATCAGGAGCGCGATGGCCGGCGCGATCGGCAGCGTGTACGACAGCAGCTTCGAGTGCGACGCGCTGAAGAAGAGGAAGATGAAGCCGATCCAGACGAGCATCAGCGTGACGGGCGCAAAGCCGTTCGGCTGGCGCGGCAGGCGCCATGCGTGACGCACGCTTTGCACGGTCACCGAAAGCCACGGCAGGAAGCCGACGATCAGCACCGGCACGAAGTAATAGAACGGCCCTGGGCGGTTCTGCTCGGGCGTCAGGTAGCGCTTGAACTGCTGGACGATGAAGAAGAAATTGAGGAATTCCGGGTTGCGCTGCTGCACCAGCACGAACCACGGCGTGACGATCGCGAAAAACAGAATCAGCCCGCCGATCAGGTGCAGGCGCTTCCACACGGCCCAGTCGCGCGCGATCAGCGTGTAGAGCACCAGCACGGCACCCGGCAGGATGACGCCGACAAGGCCCTTGGACAGGACCGCGAGCGCCATCGACGCCCAGCACAGCCACATCCAGCCGCGCACGCACGAGGTTTTCAGATTGGGGCGCTGCGCCAGCAGCAGCGCGCACAGCGTGAGCTCCATCCAGAACGACAGGCCCATGTCGAGCGTGTTGAAGTGGCCCATCAGGTTCCAGTAGGGCGAGGTGGCCAGCACGAGCGCCGCGAATACGCCGGTCGCCGCGTTGAAGACGCGCGCGCCGGTGTAGCCGATCAGCAGCACGCCGGCAAAGCCGGTCAGCGCGGTGTAGAGCCGCGCCTGCCATTCGCCGATGCCGAACCACGCGAACGTGAGCGCGTTCGCCCAGGTTTGCAGCGGGGGCTTCTCGAAGTACTTGTAGCCGTTGTAGCGCGGCGTGATCCAGTCGCCGGTGACGAACATTTCGCGGGCCATTTCGGCATAGCGGCCTTCGTCGCTCGGCAGCAGATGGCGCCAGCCGAGCGGCACGAACCAGATGACGGCAAGGGCCAGCACCAGCAGCAGAATCGCGGTGCGGTTGAGCGGTAGCCTCGAAGGCGTATCGTTCATGGATGTAAACCTTTCTGGCGACGCCGCTTGCGCGGCGCTGCATTGTTATTCGAGATGGCGGGAGGCGACCGGCCTCGCGCGGATGGCGCGCAGTGTACGTGATCGTGCGTGACGCGGCGAGCGCGCCGGTGGCCGCCGCGCCCGCGAACCCGCGAACCCGCGGCAGGCGCGGCAGGCGCGGCAGGCGCGGCTCGCGCGCCAAGCCGCCGCGCTACGCTTCGATCAGCAGGGCGGCCGCGACCTTGCGGCCCTCGGCCATCAGAATGTTGTAGGTGCGGCAGGCGGCCTTGAAGTCCATGGTTTCGACGCCGATGCGCTTCGCCGTCAGCGCGGCGGTGAGGCGCGGGTGCGGAAAACGCAGCCGCTCGCCGCTGCCGAACACCACCACCTCGGGCGCGGGACCGACCAGCATCGAAAAAAGCTCAGGGGTCAATTGCTCGAAAGACGTGACGGGCCAGGAGATGACAGGCGCGTCCGGCAGCACGAGAAGGCTGCCCGCGTGGCGCACCAGATTGATTTCGACATAGCCGGCGCCGTAACCGGTGACGGTATTCAGGGCGCCGCTGGAATCCTGATGTAATTTCAAATTCGTTTTCCGAAGTCGTCGCGAGACATCATAGGTGTTGAAGGCCTGACGCGGCAGGCGCGAGCAGGGCGGTTCTACACGATTGGGACAGGGAAGGGCCCAAAAGGCTCCCGTTGCGCCTGGTGCATTGCGGAAGTCGGCCAAAATCCGCTAAATTATAACTTTTTAGCCGCCCGGCGGCGTCCCCGCTCATGCGCCGCCACAAGCGGCACCGAGGCGGCACCGAGGCGGCACCGAGGCCGCGCCGAGGGTCAGGGGTGCGGTCAGTCGGCTACCTACCTGGTTCTACCCGCCCGGTTCGCCCGCCGGTTCGCCCGCCCGGTTCACCGTTTAGTCCGCCGTGGCGCCCATATTGGGCGGTCAATACTGGGCAATCCATATAGGGCTGCCCCCTGAGGGCGGCCCTGCGGCCTCGCCGCACCACGAATGTCGCAATCGGCGAGCCTGCCCGGCGCGTCCGACTGTTCAAAGCCCTCAATGCCCATTAACCAGGATGAAGTGCCCGCCGTGAAACCGATTCTCAAGTCCAACAAGTTATTGAATGTCTGCTACGACATTCGCGGGCCCGTCCTCGAACATGCGAAACGGCTCGAAGAAGAAGGCCACCGCATCATCAAGCTGAATATCGGCAACCTGGCCCCGTTCGGTTTTGAAGCGCCGGACGAAATCATCCAGGACATGATCCTGAACCTGCCGGGTTCGTCGGGCTACTCGGACTCGAAGGGCGTGTTCGCCGCGCGCAAGGCGATCATGCACTACACGCAGCAAAAGGGCGTACATGGCGTCGAGCTGGACGACATCTACATCGGCAACGGCGCGTCGGAGCTGATCGTCATGGCGCTCCAGGGGCTCCTGAACGACGGCGACGAAGTGCTGCTGCCCGCGCCGGACTATCCGCTGTGGACGGCGGGCGTGAGCCTCGCGGGCGGCACGCCTGTGCATTACATCTGCGACGAGTCCAACCGCTGGATGCCCGACCTCGACGACATCCGCGCCAAAATCACGCCGAATACGCGCGCGCTCGTGGTCATCAATCCGAACAATCCGACGGGCGCGCTGTATTCCGACGAACTGCTGCTCGGCCTCATCGAAATCGCGCGCCAGCACGGCCTCGTGATTTTCGCCGACGAGGTGTACGACAAGATCGTCTACGACGGCAAGAAGCACACGTCGATGGCCGCGCTGTCCGAAGACGTGCTGACCGTCACGTTCAACAGCCTGTCGAAGAGCTACCGCTCGTGCGGCTACCGCGCCGGCTGGATGTTCATCTCGGGCCTGACGGGCGAAAACCGCCGCAGCGCGAAAGATTATTTCGAAGGCCTCGGCATTCTCGCCTCCATGCGCCTGTGTCCGAACGTGCCCGGCCAGTACGCGATCCAGACCGCGCTCGGCGGCTATCAGAGCATCAACGACCTGATCGTGCCGAGCGGGCGCCTCTACAAGCAGCGCGAGCTCGCGTACGACATGCTGACCGCCATCCCCGGCGTGAGCTGCGTGAAGCCGGAGGCGGCGCTCTACATGTTCCCGCGCCTCGACCCGAAGATTTATCCCATCGACAACGATCAGCAGTTCATTCTCGACCTGCTCCTCGAAGAGCGTGTGCTGCTCGTGCAGGGCACCGGCTTCAACTGGAAGACGCCGGATCACTTCCGCGTCGTGTTCCTGCCGAACGTGGACGATCTGGCCGATTCGATCAACCGGATCGCGCGCTTCCTCGACGGTTATCGCAAACGTCACACGGCGTAGCGCACAATACGGGGCGCGAGGCGTGAATTGTCCGCCGCGCGCACCCGGCCACCGGCACCCCGAATTCCTTTAATCACTACTCGACACCACGCTGCATGGAACCGATCAAAGTTGGACTGCTGGGCTTCGGCACGGTAGGCAGCGGCACCTTCACGGTACTGCGCCGCAATCAGGAAGAAATCAAACGTCGCGCGGGCCGCGGCATCGAGATTGCGCGCATTGCCGTGCGCAACCCGGCCAAGGCGACGGCGGCGCTCGGCGCGCAAGCCGCGAGCGTGGCGCTCACCGACGACTTCAACGCGGTGGTGGATGATCCGTCTATCGACATCGTCGCCGAAATGATCGGCGGCACCGGCGTCGCGCGCGACCTGGTGCTGCGCGCCATCCGCAACGGCAAGCACGTGGTCACAGCCAACAAGGCGCTGCTTGCCGTGCACGGCACGGAAATCTTCGAGGCGGCGCGCGCACGAGGCGTGATGGTCGCGTTCGAGGCCGCGGTAGCGGGCGGCATTCCGATCATCAAGGCGCTGCGCGAAGGCTTGACGGCCAACCAGATCCAGTACATCGCGGGCATCATCAACGGCACGACGAACTACATTCTTTCCGAAATGCGCGACCGCGGGCTCGACTTCGCGACCGCGCTGAAAGCCGCACAGGAACTGGGCTACGCCGAAGCGGATCCGACTTTCGACATCGAAGGGGTGGACGCGGCGCACAAGGCGACGATCATGAGCGCGATCGCGTTCGGCGTGCCGGTGCAGTTCGACCGCGCGTATGTGGAAGGCATCAGCAAGCTCGCCGCGATCGACATCCGATACGCGGAGGAACTCGGCTATCGCATCAAGCTGCTCGGCATTGCGCGTCGCACTGAGAAAGGCATCGAGTTGCGCGTGCATCCCACGCTGATTCCGGCCAAGCGCCTGCTCGCGAATGTGGAAGGCGCGATGAACGCGGTCGTCGTGCACGGCGACGCCGTCGGCACCACCTTGTATTACGGCAAGGGCGCGGGTGCGGAGCCCACGGCGTCGGCGGTAGTGGCCGATCTCGTCGACGTGACGCGCCTGCATACGGCCGACCCCGAGCATCGCGTGCCGCATCTGGCGTTCCAGCCGGACCGTCTGTCGAACACGCCGATCCTGCCTATCGAGGAAGTGACGAGCGGCTACTACCTGCGTCTGCGCGTCGCGGACGTCACGGGCGTGCTGGCCGACATCACGCGTATTCTCGCCGACACCGGCATCTCGATCGACGCGCTCCTGCAGAAGGAGTCGGAACAGGTCGACGCCAACGGCAAGGGCGAGACCGACATCATCCTGATCACGCACGAAACGGTCGAAAAGAACGTCAATGCCGCGATCAAGTCGATCGAGGCGTTGCAGACCGTCGTCTCGCAAGTCACGAAGCTGCGCATGGAAGCGCTGAACTAGGCCGAACTATGAACTATCTCTCCACGCGCGGCGCCGGAGCCGGCGAGCGCCACACCTTCTCGGACATTCTGCTCGGCGGTCTCGCGAAAGACGGCGGCCTGTATCTGCCGGCCGACTACCCGCGTGTCAGCGCCGACGAACTCGCGCGCTGGCGCACGCTGCCGTACGCCGACCTCGCCTTCGAGATCCTGTCGAAATTCAGCGACGACATTCCGGCTGAAGATTTGCGCGCCCTCACGCGCAAGACCTACACGGCAGCCACGTACTGCAACGTGCGCGACGACGAAAGCGCCGCGCAGATCACGCCGCTCAAGACGCTCGGCGTGGAGAACGGCGCGCCGCTGTCGCTGCTCGAACTGTCGAACGGTCCGACGCTCGCCTTCAAGGACATGGCGATGCAGCTGATCGGCAACCTGTTCGAGTACGCGCTCGCCAAACACGGCGAAACGCTGAACATTCTCGGCGCGACCTCCGGCGACACCGGCAGCGCCGCCGAATACGCGATGCGCGGCAAGCAGGGCATTCGCGTGTTCATGCTGTCGCCGCACAAGAAAATGAGCGCGTTCCAGACCGCGCAGATGTACAGCCTGCAGGACCCGAACATTTTCAACCTCGCGGTCGAAGGCGTGTTCGACGACTGCCAGGACATCGTCAAAGCCGTCTCGAACGATCACGCGTTCAAGGCGAAGTACAAGATCGGCACGGTCAATTCGATCAACTGGGCGCGTGTGGTCGCGCAGGTCGTCTATTACTTCAAGGGCTACTTCGCTGCCACGAAGAGCAACGACGAGCGCGTGTCGTTCACTGTGCCGTCGGGCAATTTCGGCAATGTGTGCGCGGGTCACATCGCGCGCATGATGGGACTGCCGATCGAAAGGCTCGTGGTCGCCACCAACGAAAACGACGTGCTCGACGAGTTCTTCCGCACCGGCATCTACCGCGTACGCAAGGCGGCCGAGACGTATCACACCAGCAGCCCGAGCATGGATATTTCGAAGGCGTCGAACTTCGAGCGCTTCGTGTTCGATCTGCTCGGCCGCGACCCGGCGCGCGTGCTGCAACTGTTCCGCGATGTCGAGGAAAAAGGCGGATTCGACCTCGCGGCGAGCGGCGACTTTGCTCGCGTGAAGGAATTCGGCTTCGTGTCGGGCCGCAGCAGCCACGACGATCGCGTCGAAGCGATCCGCGACGTGTTCCAGCGCTACGACACCATGATCGACACGCATACCGCCGACGGCCTGAAGGTCGCGCGCGAACATCTGCAGCCGGGCATTCCGATGATCGTGCTGGAAACGGCGCAGCCCATCAAGTTCGGCGAGACGATTCGGGAGGCGCTGCTGCGCGAACCGGAGCGCCCGGCGGCGTTCGCCGGACTGGAGTCGCTGCCGCAGCGCTTCGAAGTCGTGCCCGCGGACGCTCAGCGCGTGAAAGACTTCATCGCGGCCAACACGGGCGTCTGATCGAGGTCAAGCGCGGGCCGGCGGCCCGCGCACAGGCCGAGCGGTCATCGCGCGATGCAGGGTGGGCGCGATGACTGCCCTGCGAGCCGGGGGAGCGGCCGTCGTCCTGCCCGTTGCTGGGCGAAACCGGCGGGTTCAACAAAACCGCGGCAAAACCCCGGCAAAACCCGAAAGCCTGAAAAAGCAGAAAACCCCTCCAGCAGAAAACCCCTCCATAAACGCGGCCCCGACAAGGCGCGGCCTTCGACCGCTACAATGTTCTTTTCGATCAGCGGCTCCGAACCCGAGATGTCCACACCCACGCCCCGCGCTCCGATGCTCGCCACGGCCGACGCATTGGCGACTCTGCTTGACGCCGCGCGCCCCGTGACCGGCAGCGAATCCGTGCCGACGCTGGAAGCAGCCGGTCGCGTGTTGTCGGCCGACGTCGTGTCGCCGCTCGACGTCCCGCCGATGAATACCAGTGCCATGGACGGCTACGCGATCCGCGCCGCCGACATCACGACTCACGGCAAGCGCCGCCTGCCGGTGTCGCAGCGCATTCCCGCGGGTCACGCGCCCGAGCCGCTCATGTCCGGTACGGCGGCGCGCATCTTCACCGGCGCCACGGTGCCGCCCGGCGCGGACGCCATCGTCATGCAGGAGCAGACGGAAGCTGCCGGCGACGAAGTCACCATCCTGCACAGCCCGCGGGCCGGCGAGTGGATTACTGCACAAGGCGCGGACATCCGCGGCGGTTCGGTCATTCTGCCGGCCGGCACGCGGCTGACGCCGCAGGCGCTGGGTCTCGCCGCATCTGTGGGTTGCGCGGAACTGCAAGTGCGTCGACGCGTCAAGGTCGCCGTGTTCTTCACCGGCGACGAGCTGACCATGCCCGGCGAGCCGCTCAGGCCCGGCGCGATCTACAACTCCAATCGCTTCACGCTGCGCGGTTTGCTGGAGAACCTCGGCTGCGAGGTGAACGATTTCGGTATCGTGGCCGACAATCTGGATGCAACGCGCACCACGCTGCGCGAGGCGGCGCAGGCCCACGATCTCATCCTGACCTGCGGCGGCGTGTCGGTCGGCGAGGAAGATCATGTGAAACCCGCCGTCGAGGCGGAAGGCCGCCTCGCCATGTGGCAGATCGCGATGAAGCCGGGCAAGCCGCTCGCATTCGGTGCCGTGCGGCGGGGGGCGGACCGCCATCCGGCAGCAGAACCGTCCGCGCCGTCCGCCGAGGCGTTCTTTATCGGCTTGCCGGGCAATCCCGTGTCGAGCTTCGTCACCTTTCTGCTGTTCGTGCGACCGTTCGTGCTGCGACTGGCCGGCGTGCAGGCGGTCGCGCCGCGCGCGCTGTCGCTGCGCGCGGACTTCACGCAGGGCAAGGCGGATCGCCGCAACGAGTTCCTGCGGGCCCGCGTCAATGCGGCAGGCGGTCTCGATCTGTTCCCGAACCAGAGTTCGGCCGTGCTGACGTCCACGGTGTGGGGCGACGGTTTGATCGACAATCCACCCAATCATGCGATCAGTGCCGGCGAAACCGTGCGCTTCATTCCCTTTTCCGAGTTGCTGAATTGAGGCCGGCTGCGCCGGCGGCATCCATGAAGATTCAATTGCGATATTTCGCGAGCGTGCGTGAAGCGCTCGATCGAGCAGACGAAACCGTCGAGTTGCCCGAGGGCGTTGCCACCGTCGGCGACGTGCGCGCGTGGCTGCGCGTGCGTGGCGGCATCTGGGCGGACACGCTCGCCGAAGGCCGGGCGCTGCGCATGGCCTGCAATCACGTGATGACCGACGCCGGCACGCGTGTCACCGAAGGCTGCGAGGTGGCCTTCTTCCCGCCCGTCACGGGCGGCTGAACCGCTCGAACCGGTTCAACCGGTTGAACCATCAGGAGCCGGCCATGCCCGTTCGTGTCCAGACCGAAGATTTCGACCTCACCGCGGAGGTTGCCGCGCTGCGCGCCCGCAATCCGAAGGTCGGCGCGGTGGCGTGCTTTGTCGGCACCGTGCGCGACCTGAACGACGGCAGTCAGGTGGAGGCCATGGAGCTCGAGCACTATCCGGGCATGACGGAGAAGTCGCTGGAGGCAATTGTCGTAAGTGCGCGCGAGCGCTGGCCGGGCATCGAGGTGCTGATCGTGCACCGCGTCGGCAAGCTGTATCCGCTCGATCAGATCGTGCTGGTCGCGACGACGGCCGCCCATCGCGGCGAGGCCTTCGCGTCGTGCGAATTCGTGATGGATTATCTGAAGACCCAGGCGCCGTTCTGGAAGAAGGAAAAAACCGGGGCGGGCGAGCGCTGGGTCGACGCCCGCGTGACCGACGACGCGGCGCTCGCGCGCTGGGGCGTCGAGTCGGGCAACGGCGCGCGGGAATGAGCACGAGGCGCTGCCGCCCGCGGCGCGCTGCTCTGGCCGCTCAAGCTGCTTAGCCCACTCAACCCACTCAGCCCACGCCTTCCCTCACTCGTCGCGCGATTTGCCGATGATGCGCGCGGGAAACGGCTCCCCCGCGGGCCGCTCCGGAAGATGCGGCTCGTCGTCCGGGCGAGGCCGCCTGGGCGCCACGCGTTCGAGCAAAGCCTGCTGTTCCGGCGGGATCCTGTAGTCCCAGCCGAAGCGGCTTAACTGCAAGCTCTGCGCGATACGCAGCGCCGGTTCCATGAAGCGCACGGCGGCGGCCGGCTCGTAGCGGGATTCCACCGTGTCCAGAAAGAGGTACAGCCAGCGGCTGAAATGCTGCGGCTCGACGCCCTCGAGCGGCTGATGCGCGTGCTGCACATTGCCGCGGTACTGCTTCGCGCCCAGCACGAGGCTCGCCCAGAACGTGCACATCTTCGGCAGATGGTCGTCCCACCGGCCGGCAAGCGTCGCCTCGAACACCGGGCCGAGCAGCGGGTCGGCGCGCACGCGGTCGTAAAACGCGTAGACCAGCTCGCGGATGTTCGCCTCGGTCGGGTCGGCGGCGCGCTCGACGACCGGCGCGGCGGGGAAAGAGGGTTTCATGCGGATTCCAGAAGTATGCGACGATGCGTCTGCGGCGCGCCACACTTCGCCACAAATATGCCGGGACTGCCACAAAAAGGGCCAGCTCGGCGGAAGTGAGCTCAAAATAGCGCACTTTCAGGTGAATAGGCGCGGCGCGAAACGTTACCATTAGCGTCGAAGGTCCGGCTTCACCGATGCGGCATAAATAAATATGTGCTAACTCTGCATCTTATGGCGAAGCCGCGACCCCCGGCAACCCTTGCATCGACGCGGTTATCCCACGGATCGCGGCTTGCGCTCATCGTGATACGGGAACCCATGAGACTAACCGACTACACCGACTATTCGCTGCGCGTCCTTCTGTACCTTGCTGTGCGCGGCGAGGGCTTGTCGACCATTCAGGACATTTCCGAGGCCTACGGCATTTCTAAGAATCATCTGATGAAGGTGGTGCAGCGGCTGAGCGAGCTCGGCTGGGTGGAGACCGTGCGCGGCCGCAACGGCGGCCTGCGGCTTGCCGAGCGTACCCGCACGCTGACGGTCGGCGAGATCGTGCGCGCAACGGAAAACGACTTCGCGCTGGTGGCCTGTCTGCCGGATCAGGACGGCCAACGCCGCCCCTGCGTCATTACGCCCCAGTGCCGGCTGCGCAACGTGCTCGAGGCGGCGCGCCACGCGTTTCTCGCGGAGCTCGACCGCCACACCATCGAGGAAGTCTCCGGGCCACAAGGGCCGCTCGCCGCGTTGCTGGGCATACGGCCGGTGATTCCGCTCGTGCCGGTCGAGCCGCCGGGCGACAGCCCCGTGCCGATCGCCTGAGCGCGGCTCGCGTAAGGCGCCGCGCATTTTGTTCGCATCAGATCTTCAAAAACTCCCCGTGGACAGCAAAAAAGCGCTTGAATCCTGAATAAATCGCCTCATTTTGGTGGTAATCGAAATTGGAGGTCTCGAATGAGAATCGACAAACTCACCACTAAATTCCAGGAAGCGCTGGCGGACGCGCAGAGTCTCGCCGTCGGCCATGACAATCAATATATCGAGCCGGTTCACGTCCTCGCGGCGCTCGTTGCGCAGCAGGACGGTTCGGCGCGTTCGCTGCTTTCGCGCGCCGGCGTGCACGTGCAGGCGCTGCAAACCGCGCTCGACGACGCCATCACGCGTTTGCCGCAAGTTCAGGGCACCGACGGCAATGTGCAGATCGGCCGCGAGCTGACCGGTCTTCTGAACCAGGCCGACAAGGAAGCACAAAAGCTCAACGACACGTTCATCGCGAGCGAAATGTTTCTGCTCGCCATTGCGGACGACAAAGGCGAGGCCGGCCGTCTCGCGCGTCAGCACGGCTTGTCGCGCAAGTCGCTCGAAAGCGCGATTGCCGCCGTGCGCGGCGGCTCGCAGGTGCACAGCCAGGACGCCGAAAGCCAGCGCGAGGCGCTCAAGAAATACACCATCGACCTGACCGAGCGCGCGCGGGCCGGCAAGCTCGACCCGGTGATCGGCCGCGACGACGAGATCCGTCGTTCCATTCAGATTCTTCAGCGTCGCACGAAGAACAATCCGGTGCTGATCGGCGAACCGGGCGTCGGGAAAACGGCGATTGTCGAAGGTCTCGCGCAGCGCATCGTGAACGGCGAGGTGCCGGAGACGCTCAAGGGCAAGCGCGTGTTGTCGCTCGACATGGCCGCGCTGCTCGCGGGCGCGAAATACCGCGGCGAGTTCGAAGAGCGTCTGAAGGCCGTCCTGAACGACATCGCGAAGGACGAAGGGCAGACCATCGTCTTTATCGACGAAATTCATACGATGGTCGGCGCCGGCAAGGCCGAGGGCGCAATGGACGCGGGCAACATGCTGAAGCCGGCGCTTTCGCGCGGCGAGCTGCATTGCGTCGGCGCGACCACGCTCGACGAATATCGCAAGTACATCGAGAAGGACGCCGCGCTCGAGCGCCGCTTCCAGAAGGTGCTCGTCGACGAACCGACGGTCGAGGCCACCATCGCGATCCTGCGCGGCTTGCAAGAGAAGTACGAGCTGCACCATGGGGTGGACATCACCGACCCGGCCATCGTCGCGGCGGCGGAGCTGTCGCATCGCTACATCACGGACCGCTTCCTGCCGGACAAGGCGATCGATCTGATCGACGAAGCCGCCTCCAAGATCAAGATGGAAATCGATTCGAAGCCCGAGGAGATGGACCGGCTCGACCGTCGCCTGATCCAGCTGAAGATCGAACGCGAGGCGGTCAAGAAGGAGAAGGACGAAGCGTCGCAAAAGCGTCTGCAACTGATCGAAGAGGAAATCGAGCGTCTGGATCGCGAATATTCGGACCTCGAGGAAATTTGGACCGCGGAAAAAGCGGCGGTGCAGGGCAGCGCGCAACTGAAGGAAGAGATCGACCGGACGCGCGCGGAAATCACCCGCTTGCAGCGCGAAGGCAAGCTCGAAAAGGTCGCGGAGCTGCAATACGGCAAGCTGCCGGGGCTCGAGGCGCAACTGAAGGAAGTCACGCAGGCCGAGGCGAAAGAGCAGAACAATCCGACGCGTCCGCGCCTCTTGCGCACGCAGGTCGGTGCGGAGGAAATCGCCGAAGTGGTGTCGCGCGCGACCGGCATTCCGGTCTCGCGCATGATGCAGGGCGAGCGCGAGAAGCTGTTGCAGATCGAAGAAAAACTGCATGAGCGCGTGATCGGCCAGGACGAGGCGATCAACGCGGTGGCCGACGCGATCCGCCGCTCGCGCGCGGGTTTGTCCGATCCGAACCGTCCGTACGGTTCGTTCCTGTTCCTCGGGCCGACCGGCGTGGGCAAGACGGAGCTGTGCAAGGCGCTGGCTGCGTTCCTGTTCGATTCGGAAGATCATCTGATCCGCATCGACATGAGCGAATTCATGGAGAAGCACAGCGTCGCGCGTCTGATCGGCGCGCCGCCGGGATATGTCGGCTACGAAGAGGGCGGTTATCTGACGGAAGCCGTGCGTCGCAAGCCGTATAGCGTGATTCTGCTCGACGAAATCGAGAAGGCGCATCCGGACGTGTTCAACGTGCTGCTGCAAGTGCTCGACGACGGCCGCATGACCGATGGCCAGGGGCGCACCGTGGACTTCAAGAACACGGTAATCGTGATGACGTCGAACCTCGGTTCGCAGGTCATCCAGGCGATGGTCGAGGAGCCGCAGGAAGCGGTGAAGGACGCGGTGTGGGCCGAGGTGAAGCTGCACTTCCGCCCGGAGTTCCTGAACCGGATCGACGACGTCGTCGTGTTCCATGCGCTCGACCGCTCGAACGTGCAGTCCATCGCGCGGATCCAGTTGCAGCGTCTGCACGAACGGCTCGCGAAGCTCGACATGCAGCTGGTGGTGTCGGACGAGGCGCTCGAGCATGTCGGCAAGGTCGGCTACGATCCGCTCTTCGGCGCCCGGCCGTTGAAGCGCGCGATCCAGCAGGAGATCGAGAACCCGGTCGCCAAGCTGATTCTGGCGGGCAAGTTCGGACCGAAGGATGTGATTCCGGTCGAACTGGAAGACGGCAACCTCGTCTTCGAGCGTGTGGTGCATTAAGCGCCTCTACCGGCTGACGCGTCAGGTGCGAGCCGACGCATAGATGGCAAAGCGGCAACGAAGTTTTCTTCGTTGCCGCTTTTTTTGTCTGCCCGGTTGCTGCTTCATCCGGGCGGGGATGGCCTCAAGCCGTGCCCTTGCCGAACAATGCCGACAAACCGCCGAGCGCGCCGAGCACGGTCGTCGCGTTCAGCTTGCCTTCTGCCGGGACTTCGCCTTCCGGCGTTGCTGCGTTAACCACGTGCGGCAGGATCTGCGAAAGGAGGCCCGTGACCTGGTCCGGTTGCACGCCGGCTTTCGCGGCGAGGCTGGTGACGGCTTCCGAGCCGAGTACGCTATGCAGCGCGTCCGGCGCAATCGGTTGATTCTCGCCGTTGCTGACCCATGACGATACGACGTCGCCGAGCCCCTTTTCCTGGAAGCGTTGGATCAGGCCGTTCAGGCCGCCTGGCTGGTTGTTGACGAATTCGAGTGCGGCTGCGATCAGCGCTTGCTGGCCGCCGCCTTCGGGCGACTTGCCGACCAGGGATCCGAGGGTATCGAGTAGGCTCATGATGGGTCTCTCTTGAATGCCGGCGCGTGGACGACGGCCGGCGGGTGAGGCGCCGCGCGGCTGCGCGGCGTCGAGGGAAGGAAGGGCGCTGCGAGGCGCTGCCGCCGTGCACGACGCGCGTGATGCGTGCGATGGCGGCTCGGTGGCAGGCAGTCTCGCGGCGTACGCTGCCTTGGTTGTTGAATCGGTCTCTGACGCGCGAGGCGCCCGACTAGTTTTGCTAGGCGCCGCCGGAAGCCGCCGCGGTGGACGCCGCCTTGCTCTTCTTCGCCTTTTTCTTCGATGCCTTGGCGCCGGAAGCGTCGGTGGGGGCGCTCGCGGCAGCGGATGTGGCCGCGGTGGCGGCTGGCGCGGCCTCCTTGGCTTTTTTTGACGACTTCGAGGACTTCGACGCCTTCGCGCCCGAAGCGTCCGCCGGCGCAGCCGGGGCCGCCGTGGCGGCAGTCGTGGCCGGCGTGGTTTCGGCGGCCGGCGCGGCCTTCGTCGTCGTCGACTTCGCGGGCGCGGACGTCGTCGCCGATTTCGCTCCTGTGGGCGGCGCCGATGAGCCGTTGATCGTCAAGCCCGACGCTTCCAGATTCACAACCGATTTATTGCCGATGCCCTTGACGCGCGCGGCGAGATCGTCGGCGTTTTTGAACGGGCCGTTCTTCGTACGCTCTTCGATGATCGCCTTCGCATGCGCGGGGCCAATGCCCTTGACGGATTCAAGCGCTGCCTGATCGGCGGAATTCACTTCGACCGCCGCCGCCAATCCGGCCGACAGCGACAACGCGAGGGCAACGCAAAGCATCACGAGCTTTTTCAGCATGGCAGGCACTCCATCGAGAGCAAAAGTTAGCCGGGAACGGGCGACGCATTCTGTCAGCGGGCGCTGCGCTTAAGCATAGGACAAATGCGCGCCCTTATTTGCGAACGCCGACGATTTATACCGGCCGATTGATGGCAAGTAAATCGCAATGAACAATCTTTAACCCTTTTGCCTTGTGTTTAGGCGGTTGTGCGCCGATTGCTCGCATAGCCTGCACGCGCGAGGCCGTGCTCACGATGACAGCGCGGCGCACTTGACTTAGAGTGCACTCGAAGTCCTAACCTGAGTCCTGTCATGTCGAAAACGTCGAACGCACTCACCATCGGGCAGGTCGCCGAACTCATCGGCGTGTCCACGCACACGCTGCGCTATTACGAGCAGGCCGGCCTGATGCGCGAGGTCGGCCGCACGCAGGCGGGGCATCGCCTGTATTCGCCCGCCGACCTCGACTGGCTGCGGTTCGTGATGCGCCTGAAGGCGACCGGCATGCCGATCGCCGGCATGCAGGCTTTCGCGGCGCTGCGGGCCGAAGGTCCGCAGACGATGGGCGCGCGCCGCGACCTGCTCGCTGCGCATCGCGACGCGGTTCTTGCGCGGATCGCCGAATTGCAGACGAACCTCGGCGCGATCATCGACAAGATCGCGTATTACGAAGGCGAGGCGCGCGAAAGCAAAGCGCACGAAGCCAAAGCGGCCGGCACGGCGCCCGCGGCGGGAAGCCGGACCCGACGGATCGACAAGACGACCTCGTTCTCACACCCGGAAAAGGACTCACCATGGACCACGCACAAACCGACCGCTACACGCAAGGCTGGAACAAACTGAGGGAAATCGACGGCCAGGCCGGCGAGCAGGTCATCGCCGCACTCGCGCCGATTGCGCCGGACTTCGGACGTCTTCTGATCGAATTCGGTTTCGGCGATATTTACAGCCGGCCGCAGCTCGATTTGCGCTCGCGTGAAATCGCCACGATCGCGTCGCTCGCCACGCTCGGTTGCGCGACGCCGCAGTTGAAGGTGCATATCGAAGCCGCGCTGAACGTCGGCTGCACGCGCGAGGAAATCGTCGAGGTGTTCATGCAGATGGCGCTCTACGCGGGCTTTCCGGCGGCACTGAACGCACTCTTTGCCGCGCGCGACATTTTTGAGCGACATGACCGGGTGTCGGCGGAAGGCGGATTGCCGGCGGCATTGGAGGCGGAGCAGGAGGCTTGAAGGCGGCTCGGCCGTTCCGATTGATGCGAGCCGCCCGCGCTGCCGGACGGCGGCGCGGCGGTGGCATTTCGGCGCGGCTGTCGCTATCGAGCCGGAGATCGACGGCGTCGAACTTCGGCGCTGCTCCGCCGAGTTAGACGCCCGCGTCGGTGCGCAGCGCGACGGCCGCGCGCACATGCCGCCTGCTCACCACGCGCCAGTGGAGCAGCAAGCCGGCCCCGGCAATCGCGAGGCTCGCCGTATTGGCCACCCAGAAGCCGCGCGCGCCGGTCAACCATGGCGGAATCGTGCCGCTCACATTGAAGCCGAGCAGATAACCGCCGCCGAGTCCCACGCCCCACAGCGCGAGCGCATAGATCACGGTCGGCACGACGGCGACCTTGTAGGCGCGCAGCACGAACGCGGTGGTGATCTGCAAGGCGTCGAAGAGGTGATAGCAGACGACGATCAGCACGAGCGGCATCGCCGCCGCCACGACTTGCGGATTCGGCGTATAGCCCTGGATCACGTAGGGACGCAGCGCCAGCACGATGACGCCGTAACAGCACGCGATCGCGACGGCCATCATGATGCCGTGACGCGACAGCGTGCGCGCCGCTTCCGGGCGATGGGCGCCGAGCGCCTGGGCGACGAGCGTCGACGAAGCGATGCCGATGGCAAGCGGCGTCATGTACAGCACCGCGCCGATATTGCCCGCGATCTGGTGGCCGGCGAGCGTCGTGGTCCCGAAGCGCGCGATGAAGAGCGCCATGAAGGTGTACGACGTGACTTCAATCAGATAGGAGAGCCCCATCGGAATGCCGAGCCGCAGTTGCGCCGCCTGGCGCCGCCAGACCGGCCAGCAGAAGCGCCTGAAGATCCCAAACGGCGTGAACACGTCGACGCGCGTGAGCAGCACCATGCCGACGAGTGCAAGCGCCCAGTTGATCAGGCTGCTGGCGAGCGCGCAGCCGGGCCCCCCAAGCGCGGGCACGCCGAGTCCGCCGAAAATGAACCAGGTATTGAGCGGCACCTTCAGCAACAATCCGCCAATCTGCAGAATCATGACGAGCCGCGGCTTGCCGACCGCATTGCTGATCGAACCATAGACACGAAACGCGAGCCCGGCAGGCAGGCCGAACGCAAGTATCCGCAGATACGAAACCGTGCGCTCGTGCAGCGCGTCGGGCACACGCGCGAGCTGCAGCAGATGACCGGGGAAGAACAGGATCAGGAAGCCGATCACCGTCAGCGCGAGCGCGAGCCACAGCGCCTGCCGGACTTCCTCGCCGATCTCGTCGTAGCGCCGCGCGCCGTACAGTTGCGCGGTGATCGGTTGCAGCGCCGTGAGAATGCCCGTCAAGCCGATGTAGACGGATATGTAGATGGACGAACCGAGGCCGAGCGCCGCGAGATCGACCGCCGAGTAGCGGCCGACCATGGCCGTGTCGATGACGCCGAACGCGATGATCGCCAGTTGGCCGATCAGTACCGGCCACGCGAGTCCCGCGATTTTCCGTACGTCGGCGAGCATCTTGGGTCAGTCAGTCTTTTTATGCCAGCTGCGCCGTTTGACGACGGGCGGCTTCGGCCGGTCGATCCGCACATACAGCCGGAAGCGTTCGTCGCGGTCGGCCACGCGGCGGCCTTCCCACACGAGCTTCCACACGAAGTCCGACATGGCGCTCGGCTCGCCGTACTCCTGCGTGTCCTGACGCAGGATGACGTCGCAATCCTGATTGAACGCGAAATGCATGTCGCCGAAATAGGCAAACGTCGCGATCTGCGCATTGCCGAGACGCACGGGGGCGATGCACGTGTAGTCCTCGGGCAGATGGCTCGCGATCTGTTCGGCGACGTCCTTGTAGGTCCGGCTATAGTTGACGACCGGCAGCCACAAGGTCATGAGCAGCACCCACATCAGCGTGGTGCCGGCGCTCGAGAGCACCACGCTGCGCCACAGCACCTTCGGATGGCGGGCGAGGCGCCATTGCACCAGCACGAACCAGCAGAGCGTCACCGCGACCGCGCAGACAAACGACAGAATCTTGAATTGCGGCGCGAAGCCGGGCGCGAGACGCGCGAGGTTGCGGGCGAGCGGATGCGGAAAGCCGGTCAAACCCGCGACGTACACGAGCCAGACGAAGCTGCCGAGTATCGTGAAGCTGAGCAACGCAAACCAGTCGATCGCGTTAATGGCGCCGCGCTTGAGCGTGGGCAGCGCAAAGGTGGCCAGCACGGCGAGCGGCGGCAGCAGCAGCATATACAGCCGGTTTGACTGATGGCTTTGCAGCACGACCAGCACGAGGAGCGGCCCGATCACCGAAAGCGGAATCGCCACGTGCGGCGCGCGGCGCAGCCCCGCCCAGCTGAACCACGCCCACAGCGCGAGTGGCCATGCGGGCCACGTGAAGAGCGGCAGATTCTTGAGCGCGTAAGCCGCGACCGAGCCGGGCGGGCCGGCGAACGAGCTCAGACTCACGTGCACCCATTGGTTCAGGTACCAGACGGCGTCGACAGGAAAGGCGGCCAACGCGGCAATTGGCCATGCGACCGACAGCGCGAGCGCGATAGGCAGGCCGGCCAGCAGGAGCCAGCGCGAACGCGTTTCGCGCACGACCACGGTCATCGCGAGCGTGCCGAAGAGCAGCGCGCCGACCAGCACCGGACTGCTCGCCAGCGTGACGAGGCCGATGGCGGCGCCCCAGATCGATGCGCCCTGAATCGGCTTGTCGATCATTCGCACGAGCCCATATACGAGCATTGCGATGCCGACGAATTGCGCCAGCTGCGGCGTCGTCTCGTGACCGCGCTCGGCGAGGCCGAAGCAGGCGAGCAGAATCAGCAGCGCGCCGTCGGCGAGCGTGCGGCCGTAGTCGCGCGGCTCCGGCTCGCCGCCGAACGCGTACTTGAACGGCTGCACCTCGGCGCGCCGGCCGAGCAGGTAGGCCGCGTACCAGACGAAGGCACAGCCCGCGCAGAAGAGCAGGCCCGTGAAGACGCGCGAGGCGTTGCTGGCGTCGACCCACGGCGCGAGCGCGCGGATGGCGGTTGCGCCGAGCCAGTAGCCGAGCGGACCGTCTTCAGTGAGATATTTGCCGACGAGATTGGGCAGGAGCCAGTCGTGCGCCGTGCCGTTCGCCATGGTCCACATCACGCCGAAGCCGGCTGCGTCTTCGTTCTTCCACGGATCGCGGCCGAACAGGCCGAACGACGCGTACACGATGCAGATGGTCAGCAGCAGCCAGCGTGGCAGCGCACTGGTCGCGGAGGCAGTGAGGCGAACGACAGGTCTCATGCGGTTTGGGATAGTGGATAAGCGATAGCCGCTAGCAAAGGGCGGGTCCGGCTGGATCGGCCTGATTGGAGCATCCGGCATTGTAGTCGGGCGGGACTGCGCGCGTCACGGCCGGTAATGGCGGGCAACGGGCGCCGCGCGCAGGCGAGGGCAGCGCGGCAGCCGTAGCGACCCGCGCGCGCCCGGCGGCGGGCGACAAAAAAGGGCAGCTCGCGCTGCCCTTCCTGTTTGCTGCATCGCTGCCAGCCTGAGCTGGTGCAGCGGTGATGAAGCGTATTACTTCGCTGCTGCCTTGCCGGTAGCGCGTGCGCCGAACTTGTTGCGGAATTTCTCGACGCGGCCTGCCGTGTCCATGATCTTTTGCTGGCCGGTGTAGAACGGATGCGATTCCGACGACACTTCGATCTTGGCGAGCGGGTACGTCTTGCCGTTGAATTCAGCGGTTTCACGCGTCTGGATCGTGGAGCGCGTCACAAACTTGAAGTCGTTCGACACGTCGACGAACAGGACTTCGCGGTAATCCGGGTGAATGCCTTCTTTCATGGTCTTTCCTTTAATCTGGCGGTAGCCAACCCGCGTGCAGCCGCTGTTTGCGCGGACCGCATCTAGGCGCGAGCCACTTGCCTATGGTCGAAAAACGGCGATTATGCCAGAAAATCAGTCGCTTGACGAATTCTTCGCGAACACAAGGCCGACGCGCGCCGGGTCCTGACGGTAATAGCGCGCGAGGAGCCGGTAGAGCTCCGGATATTCCGCCTCGAACGCATGCGGCTTGACGAACAGCGCCTCGCTGCACACCGCAAAGAATTCGGACGGATGGTCGGCCGCGTACGGATCGATCAGCGATTCGCGCTCGAAGCGCGTCCAGCGGCGCGCCGGCACCGCGTCGACGCGGGCGCAGAACTGGTCGTAGGCGGAATCGAACACGTCCGCCCAGGCGTCGGAGTCGAGCGGCGCATGCCAGCGGCGCACGAGCGGCGGATGGCCGTCCGCCTCGCCGTTCAGCATGTCGATCTTGTGCGCGAATTCGTGGATCACCACGTTGTACGCGTCGACGCCGTCCGTCATCTGGGCGTCTTCCCACGAAAGGATCACCGGTCCGCCTTCCCAGGCTTCGCCGCTGGCGTCCTGCTCGACTTCGTGGACGACGCCGTCTTCGTCCTCGACCGTCTTGCGAATCACGAATTCGCCCGGGTAGACGATCACGCCGACCCATCCGCGATACAGGTCGAGGCTCAGATTCAGCACCGGCAGGCACGCCTGGGCCGCAATCGCGACGGTCATCGCGTCGCTCAGCTCGAGCTCGTGCGCGGTCGAGAATTCCTTTTGCGCGATGAACAGGCTGCTCATTTCGCGCAGGCGCGCGAGGTCCGGCGCATCCAGGTACGCGAGGAAAGGCAGGCCGTCGAGCGTGGCTTGCCACAGCGCGTCGTCGATCGCGTAGTCGCGCAGCGCGCGCTCGCGCCGGCGGGCGCCGAGCCATTGAGTGAGTTTCGAAAGCATGGTCGATGAAACCGTTAGTCGATCTGTCTTTGCCAGGCGGCAAATATCCCGCCGCATACCGCGATGCCGATCAGGAAATAGAAGCCGTCGAGCGAACTGAGAAAGCTGGCCTGCCGCGCCACTGCCCGGCTGATTTCGACGACGGCCAGCGCATGCGCGTCCGCGACCGGCTGCCCGGCGGCGGAAAGCGCCTGCGTCAGCGCGGCAAGCGAGTTCTGGAACACCGGATTGTACGGATTGGCGAACTCCGCGAGGCGCGCCTGATGCAATGCCTGCCGATGCTGCTCGACGATGATGACCGAGGCCGTCGCGAACGAGATCGTCAGCTGCCGCACGATGTTCTTCAGCCGGTAGCCGTGCGCGAATTCCTCTATCGCGAATATTCTGAAGGTGAGATTGGCGACTGGCAGGACGACGAAGAGCACTAGCAGGCCGCGCAGCAGCAGCGGTCCGACGAGGGCGGCCTCGCCCGCGCCCGGCGACATGCGCGTCATCCACGCGGCCGAGAGCGCCGCGATCGCGAAGCCGGGCACGATGATCGCCTTCTTGCGCGTCAAAAGTTTGGCATACCGAAGGTAGATAAAGAGCGCGCTCGCCGAAATGAGCGAGGTGGTGCCGACGAGTTGGCCCGTGTTCTCGACCGGATAGCCGAGACCGCCTTCGAGGAAACGCGAAATCAGATAGCTGAACGCCGTCGACAGATAGTAATAGAACATATAGAGCACGAGCCCCGCCTGGAACACTGTCTCGCGCAACGCATGGAGACGCATGAGCGGGGCGGGGTGATGCCACTGGTGATACGCGAACCAGCCGAGCGCGGCGATGCCTGCGGCCGTCAGCAGAATGAGGCCGGGCGACGCGCCGAACACCTGAAAGCGCACTTGCTGCATGACGATTTGCAGCGAGCCCTGCGCAAAGGCAAACACGAGATAGGGCCAGACATGCGCGGAACCGCGCTCCTCGGGAAGACGGTTGCCGACGTCGGGCAGCGCGAGCCGTGCGAGCACGGCGAAAAGCAGGCCTATTGGCGCGGTGCACGCGAACAGCGCGCGCCAGCCGAACCACGCGATCAACTGAGCGCCGACGAGCGATGCAAGCGCGCTGCCCAGCACGATCAGTATGAGAAACGCGCGCGTTGCCGCGGGGCGCTCCCTGGGCGTGAAGCTCATCTGGATGAGAATGCGGCAGGTGCCCATCATCGGGCCGATGAAATAGCCCTGAAAGCCCCGCGCGAACGCGAGTTCCACCGACGATTCGCTGAGCGCCGCAGCCGCCGCGCCCGCCGCATACAGCAGCATGCAACCGGCCACATAGCGCCGGTAGCCGAGGCGCTCGACCCACCATTCCTGCTGCAGGATGCCGAGCACCGCGGCCACCGCGTACGCGCTCGACGCCCACACGAGTTCATCCGGCGAAGCGTTGACGCCGCCGGCGATATAGCTCGCAAAAAAGGAGAAAACGGAATTGTCGAAGTAGTCGAGGCCGGTGACGACCGCCAGCACCCACGGGAAAAAATCCCCGCGCAGTGCGTCCGCGCTGAACCAGCCGGCGCGATTGCGCGCGGTGCTCATGACCGCTCGCGCGCCTTGCCGCCTTTCGCCCGTGCACCGCGACGCTGCTCGAGCAGGGTGTCAGCGTTCTCACCCGCCAGACGGCGCTTCAGATAGTCGAGATCCGGGCTGAGTTCGTCGCGCAGCGTTTGCGCTTCCTTCAGCTCGCGGCGCATCGCTTGTATGCGCGCGTCTAGCGCGTCGACCTGCGCGGCGATAGCGTCATGAATCTGCCGCAGCGATTCGGTTGAAAAACGCTGTTTGCCCTCGACCGGCTCGAGCGGACGCTTCAGCATTTCGGTGATGCCTTGCAGAGAAAAGCCGAGCGAACGCAAACGCAGGATGCGCCCGAAACGCTGCAGATCCTGCTCGTCGTAGAGCCGGTAGCGGCCTTCGCTGCGCGTGGGCGAGACAAGTCCGCGCTCCTCGTAGTATTTCAACGTGCGCGGCGTAACACCGAGGCGCCCGGCGGCGTCGCGTACGGTCAGAAGGGCAGGCGAGTCGGTCGACATGGGCGGTGGCATCCACAGTGAGTTGCGGTTCGTATTGTACTGCAACGTGTACGTTCACGTATAGGTTGGCCGCTGCCGCAGCCATGCTGCGAGATCTGCGCCGATGGAAAACCGCGGGACGAAAAAAAAACCGCTCGTCGGCGACGAGCGGTTTTCGGATGAAGCGTAAATTGACGCGCAGCTTAACTGCCCCCGCCGCGACGCATCATGTCGAAGAACTCGGAGTTGCTCTTGGTCTGGCGGATCTTGTCGAGCAGGAATTCCATCGACTCGACTTCGTCCATGTCGTGAATGAACTTGCGCAGCACCCAGATTTTTTGCAGCACTTCGGGCTTGATGAGCAGTTCTTCGCGGCGGGTGCCCGACTTGTTCAGATTGATGGACGGATACACGCGCTTCTCGGCGAGACGACGCTCGAGGTGCACTTCCATGTTGCCGGTGCCCTTGAACTCTTCGTAGATCACGTCGTCCATGCGGCTGCCGGTTTCGATCAGCGCGGTGCCGATGATGGTGAGCGAGCCGCCTTCCTCGATATTGCGCGCGGCACCGAAGAAGCGCTTCGGACGTTGCAGCGCGTTCGCGTCCACACCGCCTGTCAGCACCTTGCCCGAAGCCGGCACGACCGTGTTGTACGCGCGCGCGAGACGCGTGATCGAGTCGAGCAGAATGACTACGTCGTTCTTCATTTCGACAAGGCGCTTGGCTTTTTCGATCACCATTTCGGCGACCTGCACGTGACGCGCGGCGGGTTCGTCGAACGTGGAGGCGATCACTTCGCCCGCAACCGAGCGCTGCATTTCCGTCACTTCTTCCGGGCGCTCGTCGATCAGCAGAACGAACAGCACGACGTCGGGATGATTCTGCTTGATGGCATGCGCGATGTGCTGAAGCATCACCGTCTTGCCCGACTTCGGCGAGGCGACGAGCAGGCCGCGTTGACCCTTGCCGATCGGCGCGATCATGTCGATGATGCGGCCCGTCACATTCTCTTCGCCACGCATTTCACGTTCGAGCAGCAGCACCTTGTTCGGGTGCAGCGGCGTGAGGTTTTCGAACATGATCTTGTGCTTCGAGGCCTCCGGCGGCTGGCCGTTGACCTTGTCCACCTTCACCAGCGCAAAATAGCGCTCGCCGTCTTTCGGCGTGCGCACTTCGCCTTCGATCGTGTCACCCGTATGCAGGTTGAAGCGGCGGATTTGCGACGGGCTGATGTAGATGTCATCCGTGCTGGCGAGGTAGGAGGTTTCCGGCGAACGCAGGAAGCCGAAGCCGTCCGGCAGCACTTCAAGCGTGCCGTCGCCGAAGATCGTGTCGCCCGTTTTGGCTCGTTTTTTTAGAATGGCGAACATCAATTCCTGCTTGCGCAGGCGGTTCGCACTTTCGATCTCGAGGCCATTGGCCATCTCGATCAATTCGGAGACGTGCAGAGTCTTAAGCTCGGATAAATGCATACGGAGAACCCGCAGGAGAAGGTGCGACGAAATGAAGTCTGGGAGGAGAAGTGAGCGGAACCGCTCAAGGACCTACACGTCTTTTCGACGTTTTGCGGATTCTAGCATAGCACACGCCAGTTTCCGCCAGTGGGCCGGCACGGCATCTTTCTGGAGAGAAACGTTGCCGGCTGACAACAAAAGCCAATGCAGGACAGCAATTAAGACAGCAATGCGCTGCGGGCGCGAGGCAGGTCCGGGTGGACCGCGCGGCGCGCCCGCGCGAGCGCTTTACAGGTTGCCGTCGAGGAATGCGGTGAGTTGCGACTTCGACAATGCGCCGACCTTTTGCGCGGCGACGGCGCCGTTCTTGAACAGGATCAGCGTGGGGATGCCGCGCACGCCGAACTTGACCGGCGTCGATTGATGTTCGTCGACGTTGATCTTGGCGATTTGCAGGCGATCGGCGTAATCCTTGGCGACTTCGTCGAGGATCGGCGCGATCATCTTGCACGGACCGCACCACTCGGCCCAGAAGTCGAGCAGCACGGGTTTATCGGATTTCACGACGTCCTGTTCGAACGATGCGTCGCTGATATGCTTGATTTGTTCGCTCATTGTATGAATACCTCTATCGGTTCGAGGCCCGCCTGAATTGCTCGCCACGATACGTCAAAACCTAGGGAAACTTCCGTTCGCTTAGCCGCACTCGCCAATCCCCGCCGCCTACGCGCGAAAGGTCCGAGACCGTTCGGCAGGGGTGGAAGGCTCGCGCTTGCGGGTCATCCGTACGGCAGTTTAGCTTAATTCGCTATGCGTTGCCGGGGGCGATAGTAGTCATCAGGGGCAGCGGGGCCGACGGCTGCCGATGAAGTGCCACCGTGTTTCATCAACTGCGACGTAGCCTATGTGGAGGCTCGGCGCACAAACTCAAGTGAGCGGCGCGCGCGAGCGGGACAGGCCTCAAGACAGGCGATCCAGCGCATGTTGTGCGCCTTGCTCGCCGCTTTGCGCCTGCTGACACTCGCGCAAAGCGCGCGGCAATGGTAGAATGTTTCGTGACGGGCCTCCTCGCATGGAGGGATGGTCAACCTGGTCAGGTCGGGAACGAAGCAGCCACAGCCGTTTTCCACCAGTGCCGAGGGTCGGGCTCGTCACCTTCCTCTTTCTGTTCTTCCTGTCGCGCTTCCTGCTTTTTCTACAGCTTTCTTTTCTCCAGCTTCCCCCGCTTTTTCCTGCTTCTTCCGTCGTCTTTTTCTTGAGTTTCGTCAGATAGCGTCGGCTTCGGATGCGGGTTTCGCTGCGCCTGTCAGCTGACGGGCCGGGTTCTCCGTGTTTCCGCGCTGCGGGCGTACAGGCGCTGTCGGACAACGGCGCAGAACGCCTAACGCCTGACGCGACTTTTTTTTTCTATCGATCCATTAGCCCGCCTCAATTGGCGCCGGCCGCACGTTCGCGCGGGCGCCCGAATCGGTTTTGCGCGCCATTGTTACTGATACAATTTCCGGATGACCTATCAAGTTCTCGCACGCAAATGGCGGCCGAAGGATTTCGCGTCGCTCGTCGGACAGGAGCACGTGGTGCGCGCGCTCACGCACGCGCTCGATGGCGGCCGTCTGCACCACGCCTATCTGTTTACCGGCACGCGGGGCGTCGGCAAGACGACGCTGTCGCGCATCTTCTCGAAGGCGCTGAATTGCGAAACCGGCGTGAGCTCCACGCCGTGCGGCGTGTGTCGCGCGTGCCGGGAGATCGACGAGGGGCGCTTTGTCGACTATGTCGAGATGGACGCGGCGAGCAACCGCGGCGTCGACGAAATGGCGGCACTGCTTGAACGGGCGGTCTATGCGCCGGTCGACGCGCGCTTCAAGGTCTACATGATCGACGAAGTGCACATGCTCACGAATCACGCCTTCAACGCCATGCTGAAGACGCTGGAAGAGCCGCCGCCGCACGTCAAATTCATTCTCGCCACCACCGACCCGCAGAAAATTCCGGTCACGGTGCTGTCGCGCTGTCTGCAATTCAATCTGAAGCAGATGCCGGCGGGGCATATCGTCTCGCACCTCGAACACATTCTCGGCGAGGAGAAAGTGCCGTACGAGGCGCAAGCATTGCGCCTCCTCGCGCGCGCCGCCGACGGCTCGATGCGCGATGCGCTTTCGCTGACCGACCAGGCCATCGCCTATTCAGCCAATCAGGTCAATGAAGAGGCGGTGCGCGGCATGCTCGGCGCGCTCGATCAGAGCTACCTGATTCGCCTGCTCGACGCGCTCGCGCAAGGCGACGGCGCCGCGGTGTTGTCGGTCGCCGACGAAATGGCGCTGCGCAGCCTGTCGTTCTCCACCGCGCTGCAGGATCTCGCGAGCCTGCTGCACCGCATTGCGTGGGCGCAGTTTGCGCCGTCGTCGGTGCTCGACGAGTGGCCGGAGGCCGGCGACCTGCGGCGCTTTGCCGACATGCTCAGCGCCGAACAGGTGCAGTTGTTCTATCAGATCGCGACGATCGGGCGCAGCGAACTCGGCCTTGCGCCGGACGAATACGCCGGCTTTACGATGACGCTCTTGCGCATGCTGGCTTTCGAGCCGGCGCCCGCTGGCGGCGCGTCGGGTCCGGGCAGGGCGTCCGGTCAGGCCGGCGCGGGTGGAGCGCGGCAGACGGGCGCGCCCGCGGTGGCCGCGCAGCCACGGGCGTCGGCTTCGTCTGTGGCTTTGTCCTCTGGTTCGTCTGCTGCGTCGTCTGCTGTCGCTTCTATCGCGGCGCCGGGCCGGGCGGGCTCGACCCACCCGGCGCCAGTTGCCCCGTCGATGCGAGATTTGCAAAAGACGGGCTCCGCCGTGGCATCCGAGAAGGCGACCACTGCTGCTGAGCCGACTCGCGATGGTGCCCCCCCTGCAGCCGTCGAGCGCGACGGGGACCGGGCTGCGGCGCCAGCGGCTGAAAGTGGCACCGGGAAACCGGCGGCTCCTGAAGCGGGCCGAGGGATCGAGGCTGAGCCGGTCTCTGCTGCGCCCGAGCATGCCCCGTCTGTACCGTCGCCGTCGCATGGCGGCGAGTCTGCGGCGCAGGGTGAGGGTTTCGCCGTTTCGGAGGCCGCCTCGGCGCAGGCGCTCGCGCCTTGGGACGACGCGCCGCTCGAGCCCGCAACCACTCGAGCTCCGGCCGGTGCGCCGGGCGCCGCAGCGCCACGACATCCAGCGGCCAGCAACGCGTCTTCGGAAACAGCGCCTCTTGTTGCAGCCGAAAAATCGGCTGGCGCTGCGTCCGACGCGTCCGACGCTGCGTCCGGCGGAACGGCAACCGCGCCGGACGCCACACCCGCGGCACCGCTGGCATCGATCGCACCGCCCGCCGAACTGAACGCACCGGCGGCCGCCGCGTTTATGCGCGCGGAGGACGCCGCCGGCTCGGCGGCGCATGAAAACGTCGCGGCATCCGACGCGCCACCGCCGCGTCGTGCGAGCGGTGCCAGCGCCGCGCTCGACGTGCTGCGCAGCGCCGGCCTGAA
This sequence comes from Paraburkholderia phenoliruptrix, assembly GCF_047325075.1. NCBI lineage: Bacteria > Pseudomonadati > Pseudomonadota > Betaproteobacteria > Burkholderiales > Burkholderiaceae > Paraburkholderia > Paraburkholderia phenoliruptrix. Next base: position 2,650,206 of record NZ_CP168531.1, on the reverse strand, counting down.
AGTGTCGTCCGACCGCGGTCGTGCGAGCGCCGCGGCCACGGCGAAGCTAGGGGCGGCTGCCCCGGCGGCGAGGCCGGCCGCGCCGCGCGTCGTCGTTCCTGTGCCCACGCCCGGCGCGCCGCGCGGGGCCGCTCCGCAGCCCGCGGCGGCTGGCCGCGCGGCGGGGCAAGCCGGGCAATCGGCCCAGCCGGCCCAATCGACGCAGCCAGCCCCTGCGGCGGCGCGCAACGACGCCCGGCAAACCGGCTCGCCGGTGCCGCCGTGGGACGACATCCCGCCCGACGACTACATGCCGCTTTCCACATCGGACGACGGTTACTACGGTCCCCCCGACGACAACTTCATGCCGGTGTTCGACAGCGGTCCGGACGATGTCCGCGTCAACGCGCCGGCGGCTGCGCCCGCCGTCGATCAGCGCCCGCTGCCGCCCGCCGTGCCGCTCGATCCGCTCGGCTTCACGGGCGACTGGCCGGCGCTCGCCGTCGACCTGCCGCTCAAGGGCATCTCCTATCAGCTCGCGTTCAACAGCGAACTGATGGCGCTCGAAGGCACCACGCTCAAGCTGAACGTGCCCGTGCCGCAGTACGCGGAAACCTCGCAGGTCGCGAAGCTCAAGGCGGCGCTCGCCGAGAAGCTCGGTCAGAATGTCGACGTGGTGGTGGAAGTCGGCCCGGCGCGCCGCACCGCGGCGGCTCACGACGCGGCGATGCGCGCCCAACGCCAGCAGGAAGCGGAGCGCGAGATCAGCGCCGATCCGTTCGTGCAGTCGCTGATCCGCGAATTCGGCGCGAGCATCGTGCCGGGCTCCATTCGCCCGATTACGCCAGACGCCGGTCCGAACGGCGCATCCCAGGTTCACTGATTCGCCGCGCGCGATTCCCGAATTTCACGCTATCAAGAAGGAGCATTTCCATGATGAAAGGTCAACTCGCCGGGCTGATGAAGCAAGCCCAGCAGATGCAGGAAAACATGAAGAAGATGCAGGAGCAGCTCGCTCAGATCGAAGTCGAGGGGCAGTCGGGCGCGGGTCTCGTCAAAATCACGATGACCTGCAAGAACGACGTGCGCCGCGTATCGATCGACCCGAGCCTGCTCGCCGACGACAAGGACATGCTGGAAGACCTCGTCGCCGCTGCCTTCAATGACGCCGTGCGCAAGGCCGAGGCCACCGCTCAGGAAAAGATGGGCGGCATGACCTCGGGCCTGCCGCTGCCGCCGGGTTTCAAGCTGCCGTTCTGAGCGACGCTTCAGGCGAGACTCGGCCAAGCGGCGAGGCGGCGGCGCGGCAAAGCTGCGAACGGCGTGTGTGCAGTGCAGGCGCCACGACGCGCAGTCCCGGCTCCCGTTCAGGCCGATGCACCCGCGCCTCGCAGCGCCGGTCCCGCGACATGCACGCCGCTGTTCGCCTCGCGCTTTGCCGCGGTGAAGCGCGCCTCGCTGCTCGCGCGGTTGCCGGGCATCGGCTGCAAACGGGCCGTCCTGCGCAATCCGTGCGCAGACCGCCGACGCGGCAGAATCCGCTCGAGCCAGTTGGCAGCGTGCCGGCGGCGAGCGAGCAGGAAGTAGCAACAAGCAGTAGCAACAAGCCGGCAGCCAGCGCGCAAACAGCAGCCAAACGCTAGCAAGAAGCCATCCCTTCGACCCATGCCCGGGCATCATCCAACTCGACGCCGATCCGCATGAAACAACCTTCCGCCTTGTCGGCGCTCGTCGAAGCGCTGCGCGCGCTGCCCGGAGTCGGGCCGAAGTCCGCGCAACGCATGGCGTACCACCTGATGCAGCACGACCGCGAGGGCGCCGACAAGCTCGGCCGCGCGCTGCTGTTCGCAACTGAGCATCTGCGGCACTGCGAGAAGTGCAATACCTTTACCGAGGCGCAGATCTGCGAAGTGTGCCTCGACCCTGAGCGCGATCCGAGCTTGCTGTGCGTCGTCGAAACGCCCGCCGACCAGATCATGCTCGAGCAGACCATGACCTACCGCGGGCTCTATTTCGTGCTGATGGGCCGGCTGAGTCCGCTCGACGGCATCGGCCCCAAGGAGATACATTTTGACCGGCTGGTGAAGCGCGCGTCCGACGGTGTCGTGAAGGAAGTCGTGCTCGCCACCAATTTCACCAACGAAGGCGAAGCCACCGCGCATTACCTCGGGCAGACGCTCAAGGCGCGCGGGCTTGCCGTCACGCGTCTCGCCCGCGGCGTGCCGGTGGGCGGTGAACTGGAATACGTCGACGCGGGCACGATCGCCCGTGCCATGCTCGACCGCCGCTCGATGTAGCCGCGGCGACGCGCGAGCGATTCACAGCGGCGCGCGAGCACGGTGTGCGCAGAGCACGAGCAGAGCACGGGCAGAACGCCCGGCCAGAACGCGAGCAGAAGACGAGCTGAGCACGAACAGAACGCCCGCCTTGCCGCGTTCACGAACAGAACAAAGGAGACTATGAGCGCAACGCCCCAATCCACCGCCCACGAGGCGCCGCCATCCGCACCGGGCCCGCTCGCGGGCGTGAAGGTGCTCGAACTCGGCACGCTGATCGCGGGGCCGTTTGCCGCGCGTTTTCTCGGCGAGTTCGGCGCCGACGTCATCAAGATCGAAGATCCGAAGGGCGGCGACCCGCTGCGCAAGTGGCGCAAGCTTTATCCTGAAGTGGGCGGTACGTCGCTCTGGTGGGCCGTGCAGGCGCGCAACAAGAAGTCCGTCACGATCAATCTGAAGGCCGAGGAGGGCAAGGAGATCGTGCGCCGCCTCGCGCGTGAAGCGGACGTCGTCGTCGAGAATTTCCGGCCTGGGCTGCTGGAAAAACTCGGGCTCGGCTACGACGTGCTGTCGGCGGAGAATCCGGGCCTCGTTATGGTGCGTCTTTCCGGCTACGGCCAGACCGGACCGTATCGCGACCGCCCCGGCTTCGGCGCGATCGCCGAGTCGATGGGCGGTCTGCGTCATATCACCGGTTACCCGGACCTGCCGCCGCCGCGCATCGGCATTTCGATCGGCGATTCGATTGCGGCCTTGCACGGCGTGATCGGCGCGCTGATGGCGCTGCATCACAAGCAGGTGAACGGCGGCAAGGGGCAGGTGGTCGACGTCGCGCTGTACGAAGCGGTCTTCAACATGATGGAAAGCGTGGTGCCCGAGTACGGCGTCTACGGCATGGTGCGCGAGCGCACCGGCGCGTCGCTGCCGGGCATCGTGCCGTCCAACACCTATCCATGCCGCGACGGCAGCATCGTGATCGGCGGCAATAGCGATCCGATTTTCAGGCGCCTGATGTTCGCCATCGAGCGCGAAGATCTCGCGAACGATCCCGCGCTCGCGCACAACGACGGCCGCGTGCCGCGCACCCAGGAGATCGACGCGGCGATTGCCGCCTGGCTCGCCACGCGCACCATCGACGAAGCGCTCGCGGTGCTCAATGCCGCCGACGTGCCGGTGGGCCGCATCTATAGCGTCGCCGATATGTTCACCGATCCGCAATACATGGCGCGTCAGATGATCCAGCGCTTCAGGTGGCAGGACGGCCGCGAGATCACGCTGCCGGCGGTCACGCCGAAACTCTCGGAGACGCCCGGCGAGACGCGCTGGCTCGGCCCCGAGCTGGGTGAACATACGGATGAAGTCCTGCAATCGCTAGGTTATGATGCAGACCACATCGCAAGGTTGCATGCGCAACAAGTTGTGTGAGCAACGACCGTCGCAACCCGATAAATAAAATCGCAACACCAGAGTTCGCACGAGCCTCGGAGACAACAAACATGCATCGCAGAAGCTTCCTCGCCGGTACCGCCGCGCTCGCGGGCGCCACGCTCGCGGCCACGCCGCTCGCTTTCGCGCAGGGCAAACTGGAAACCACGAAGGTCGCCATTGCTGTCGGCGGCAAGAACCTCTTCTACTATCTGCCGCTCACGATTGCCGAGCGACGCAATTTCTTCAAGGACGAAGGTCTCGACGTCGAGATCTCCGACTTCGCCGGCGGCTCGCAAGCCTTGAAGGCGGCGGTGGGCGGCAGCGCGGACGTGGTGTCCGGCGCATTCGAACACACGCTGCTTTTGCAGGCGCAAAAGCAGTCGTTCCGTGAATTTGTCCTGCAGGGACGCGCGCCGCAGATCGTGCTCGCGGTGTCGAAGAAAAGCATGCCGAACTACAAGTCGATCGCCGACCTGCGCGGCAAGAAAATCGGCGTGACCGCGCCGGGTTCGTCGACGTCGATCATGGCGAGCTTCGTGCTGGCCAAGGGCGGCCTCACCGCGAAAGACGTCGCCTTCATCGGCGTCGGCGCGGGCGCCGGCGCGATTGCCGCGTTGCAATCCGGGCAGATCGACGCGCTCGCGAACCTCGATCCGGTGATCACGAAGCTCGAACGCAGCGGCGAGATTCGCGTCGTCTCCGACACGCGCACGCTCGCGGATACGCGCAGCGTGTTCGGCGGCGACATGCCGGCCGGGTGCCTGTACGCATCGCAAAGCTTCATCACGAAGAATCCGAACACCACGCAGGCGCTCACCAATGCGATGGTGCGCGCGCTCCGATGGCTGCAAACGGCCACCGGCACCGAGCTCATCAACACGGTGCCGGAAAGCTATCTGCTCGGCGATCGCGCGGTGTATCTCGACGCTTGGCAGCACGTCAAGGAAGCCATGTCGCCCGACGGCCTGATGCCGGCCGACGGTCCCGCCACGTCGCTCAAGACCCTGCAGGCGTTCGACGCGACGGTGCAGGGCAAGCCGATCGACGTGTCGAAGACATGGACCAACGACTTCGTCAAGAAGGCGCTCGCCACCGTCAAGTCGTGAAGCCGCGCCGCGACCCACACCGAAACCGATCCACCAAGCGAGTCGAACGATGACCGTTGCAGCTCTGGCGCTCGAAAACATCACTTGCACTTTCGCCGCGCGCGACAACCGCTCGCAGCGCTACACGGCCGTCAAGGACACGACGTTGCGGATCGCGCCGGGCGAGTTCGTCTCCGTGGTCGGGCCGACGGGCTGCGGCAAGTCCACCTTGCTGAACGTCGGCGCGGGTTTGCTCGCGCCGTCGGCGGGCACGGTCAGCGTGTTCGGCGAACCGCTCGCGGGCATCAACCGGCGCGCAGGCTACATGTTCCAGGCCGACGCATTGATGCCCTGGCGCTCCGCTATCGACAATGTGATGGCCGGCCTCGCGTTCCGCGGCGTGCCGCAGCAGGAAGCGCGCGCGAAGGCGGAAGAGTGGCTCAAGCGCGTGGGCCTCGGCGGTTTCGGCGACCGCTATCCGCATCAGTTGTCGGGCGGCATGCGCAAGCGCGTCGCGATGGCCCAGACGCTGATTCTCGATCCGGACATCATCCTGATGGACGAACCGTTTTCCGCGCTCGACATCCAGACGCGCCAGCTGATGGAAAACGAACTGCTCGATCTGTGGGCTGCGAAACGCAAGGCCGTGCTCTTCATCACGCACGATCTCGACGAGGCGATCGCCATGTCCGACCGCGTGGTGGTGCTGTCGGCGGGGCCGGGCACGCATCCTATCGGCGAATTCGCGATCGACTTGCCGCGTCCGCGCGACGTCGCCGAAATCCGCTCGCATCCGCGCTTTGTGGAGTTGCATGCGCAGATCTGGAGCGTGCTGCGCGACGAGGTGCTGAAGGGCTATCAGCAACAGCTCACTGCTGTCTGAGCGCTCGCTGAATGCAGTGCGTTTCGCGTCTATCAACCGTCTAAGGCAACCGAGGCAAACCGAGTCATGTGGAAGACGTTGCGCCCCAACCGGGCGAATCTGGTGATCTGGCAATGGCTGTTGCTCGTGCTGTGCTTCGTGCTCTGGTATGTGCTGACGAGCCCGACGCTGCTGCCGGCGTTCTATTTCGACGACCCGAACAAGGCCGCTTTCTTCTTCGGCGAACCGCAGAAAGTGCTGCAGCGGATCTGGGAGTGGTTCACGAGCGGCGAGATCTATCTGCACCTATGGATCACGCTGCTTGAAACCGTACTCGCGTTCGCGCTCGGCACCGGCATAGGTTTGGGCGTCGGTTTGTGGCTCGCGCTGTCGCCGCTGGCGAGCGCGCTGTTCGACCCGTACATCAAGGCCGCCAACTCGATGCCGCGCGTGATTCTCGCGCCGATCTTCGGCGTGTGGTTCGGTCTCGGCATCTGGTCGAAGGTCGCGCTCGGCGTGACGCTGGTGTTTTTCATCGTGTTCTTCAACGTCTATCAGGGCGTGAAGGAAGTGAGCCCGGTCGTGCTGGCGAACGCGCGCATGCTCGGCGCGAACGGCAAGCAACTGCTGCGCTATGTCTATTTGCCGAGCGCGATGAGCTGGGTGTTCTCGAGCCTGCACACATCGGTGGGCCTCGCGTTCGTGGGCTCGGTGGTCGGCGAGTACCTCGGCTCCGCGCGCGGCGTCGGCTATCTGATTCTGCAGGCGGAAGGCACCTTCGATATCAATACCGTGTTCGCCGGCATCCTCGTATTGACGGCATTCGCGCTGATTCTGGATGCAATCGTCGGCATGGGCGAACGGCATCTGATGAAGTGGCAGCCGAAGACCGGCGACACCGAAAAACTGTAGGCGTCGCAAGCGGCGCGAAACCGCCTCGAAACACAGCGTGTGGCCCAAAAAGCCGCACGCTGTTTTGTTTTGGCCGGACGCTCAGCGAACCCGTGCTCAGGCCAGCCGGGGCCGCGCTGCGCTTACGGCGTAATCACCACCTTGCCGATCACGCGCCGTTCGGCCATATCGCGCAGCGCGCGCGCCGTTTCGTCGAGCGAATAGCGCGCGGACACGTACGGCTTGAGCTTGCCTTCGCCGATCCAGCCGACCATCTCGCGGAAAGCGGCGTGATTGCGCTGCGGCTCGCGCTTCGCAAAGTCGCCCCAGAAGACGCCGACCACACTCGCGCCTTTCAGCAGCGTCAGATTCAGCGGCAGCTTCGGAATCTCGCCGTTCGCAAAGCCGACCACCAGATACCGTCCGCGCCAGCGGATGCTGCGAAAGGCCGGCTCCGTGTAGGCGCCACCGACGGGATCGTAGATCACGTCCGGGCCCAGGCCCACGGTCAGCGCCTTGATGCGCTCGCGCAGGTCTTCGGTGCTGTAGTTGATCGTGGCGTCGGCGCCGTGCTCGACGCACACCGCGAGCTTTTCGTCGCTCGATGCCGCCGCGATCACGCGCGCACCGAGCGCCTTGCCGATTTCCACCGCCGCAAGTCCGACACCGCCCGCCGCACCGAGCACGAGCATCGTCTCGCCGGCCTGCAGCGCGCCGCGATCCACAACCGCATGATGCGACGTGCCGTATGCGAGCGTGAAGGCCGCCGCCAGTTCGAAGTCGATGCCGTCCGCGAGCGGCACGCAGGCCGACTCGCTCGCGAGCGCCTGCTGCGCAAAGCCGCCCGCGCCCGTGAACGCGACCACGCGCGAGCCGGGCCTGAACCGTGTGACGCCGGCGCCCGCCGCGCGCACGATACCCGCCACTTCCGAGCCGGGCGTGAAGGGCAGCGGCGGTTTGAACTGATACTTGTTCTCGATGATGAGCACGTCGGGGAAATTGACGGAGGCGGCCTTCACGTCGATCACGACGTGTCCCGGCGGCGGCTCCAGATCCGGCAGATCCTCGACGGTCAGGCTCTCGGGCGGCCCGTACTGGTTGCAGCGAATCGCGCGCATCGTGTCTCCATTCGATCAGGGTTCGCAACGGCTCCGAGTGTAAAGCATCTGCACGATCGTGCGATTCGCGGTTTCGCCGTGCGCGGGGCCTCGGATTCTTCGCCTCGATGCCCGTTCGAGCGCGTTTGCGGCGGCGCATCGACGAGGCGAGGCGTTGTCGTCCGCGCATCGGCGCCCGCGTTTTGCACGGCCCGCGCGACGCGCTTGCCGTGTCGTTCGCGCGCCTTCTTTCCTCGGTTACAATCGCCGCATGCGAATCCTAATCAGCAACGACGACGGCTATCTGGCGCCCGGCCTTGGCGCGCTTTACGAAGCGCTCAAGCCGCTCGCCGACGTGACCGTGATGGCGCCCGAACAGAATTGCAGCGGCGCGTCGAACTCTCTGACCTTGTCGCGGCCGCTTTCGGTTCTCCGCTCGGCAAATGGTTTCTATTACGTGAACGGCACGCCCACCGACTCCGTGCACATCGCGCTAACCGGCATGCTGGACCACACGCCCGACCTCGTCGTATCCGGTATCAACAACGGTCAGAACATGGGCGAGGACACGCTCTATTCCGGCACCGTCGCGGCGGCGACCGAGGGCATCATGTTCGGCGTGCCGGCCATCGCGTTCTCGCTCGTCGACAAAGACTGGGTGCATCTGGAAGCCGCGGTTCGCGTCGCGACGGAAATCGTCGCGCATTACCTCGCACATCCGCTGCCGGGGCATCCGCTTCTGAACGTCAACATCCCGAACCTGCCGTACGAGCAACTGGGCAGCTGGCGCGTCACCCGGCTCGGCAAGCGGCATCCGTCGCAGCCGGTCATCCGCCAGACCAATCCGCGTGGCGAGCCGATCTACTGGATCGGCCCGTCGGGCAGCGCGCGCGATGCGAGCGAAGGGACGGATTTCCACGCGGTGGCCAACGGCCATGTGTCGATCACGCCGCTGCAACTCGACCTGACACACACGCAAATGCTGCCGGCGGCGCACGACTGGGCGCGCGCGGGCAGCGGCGCTTCATGACGAACGAGCGCGCGAAGCGCTTCCCGCTCGGCCTCGAGGATCTGGTGCGCGAGCCGCGCCGGCCCGAAGGCCGCCCGGGGGAGGTGCGCGCTGGGGCACTTGCCGCAAGTGCCGCGCTCAATGCGCGGCAGCAGCCGGCGAAAAATCCGCAGGCAGGTGCGGCGAGCCCGGCCTCGTCAGGCTCAGCAGGCAAATTGCAGCCGAAGCAGGGCAGAGCGCCCACGCCGCTTGCCGCCAAACCGTCCGTCGTGACTCCGCCGAAGCCGCTTGCCGCGCCCGCGGCAAAAACATCGGCGCGGCCGGTCGCGCAGAGCACGAACGCGCGCCCGTCGGTCGGGGGCAGGACGGCAGCGGCAGGACCGTCGCCCGCGCGAACCGCAGGCAAGAACGCCGCGCCTTCCGCGCCGCCCGCGAAGCCCGCGGCCACGCGGGCGAATGAACGCAGCACCGGGCCCAACGTCGCGTTGAACGGCGCCACGGCGTTGACGTCGGAACGGGTTCGCGAACGTATGGTCGAACGCCTGCGTGCGAACGGCGTCACCGATCAGCGCGTGCTGAGCGCGATGTCGGTCGTGCCGCGTCATATGTTCGTCGACCCCGGGCTCGCGGTCCAGGCGTACGAAGACGCCGCGCTGCCCATCGGGCATCACCAGACTATCTCGAAGCCGTCGGTGGTCGCGCGCATGATCGAGCTCGCGGCGGCGGGCCGCGCCTTGAACAACGTGCTCGAAATCGGCACCGGTTGCGGTTATCAGGCGGCGGTGCTGAGCCAGGTCGCGCGCGAGGTGTATTCGATCGAGCGCATCAAGCCGCTGTCGGAACGCGCGAAGACAAACTTGCGTCCGCTGCGCATTCCGAACATCCGGCTGCACTATGGCGACGGGCGTTTGGGCTTGCCGTCGGCGGCGCCTTTCGACGCGATCCTGATCGCCGCGGCGGGCCTCGACGTGCCGCAGGCATTACTTGAACAACTTGCGATCGGCGGCCGTCTGATTGCGCCCGTCGGCTCGCAGGAAGGGCACAGCCAGGTGCTGACGCTCGTCGAGCGTGTCGGACCGGCGCAGTGGCGGGAGTCGCAGCTTGATCGCGTTTTCTTTGTACCCTTAAAATCCGGAGTGATTTGACACCGATGAGTATGTTGCGCGCGATGCAAAGAACCAGCCTGAATGTCCCCATGTCCGTAACCCAGCGTAGCGTGTGCGTGCTCGCCTTGTCCCTGTTGATGACCGCCTGTGCATCCCGGCTCGACCAGGCGCCGGTCGTCGACCGCTCCGGCGGCACTGTGCTCGGCACGCAGGCCGGCCAGACGGCGCAGCAACCCGCGGCGCCGCTCGGGCCGCCGCCGCCCGGCTACTACCGCGTGAAGCCGGGCGACACGCTCTACCGGATTGCGCTCGAGAACGGCCAGAACTACCGCGACATTTCGGCGTGGAACAATCTCACTAACCCGAACCAGATCGAGGTGGATCAACTGCTGCGCGTGGTGCCGCCAGGCGCGAACACCGCGGCGTTGACGCCGGGTGTCGCGACCGCGCCGATCGGCAGCAATGGCACGTTGCAAACGGCGCCGCTCAATGGCTCGTCGACCACGGGCGCGGCGGCCGGCGTGGCCGCGCCGCCCCTCTACGGTTCGAGCGCGAACAACGCTGCTGCGACGGCGCCGTCGAGCGCGGCTGCAGCAAGCGACTCGAGTGCGGGTGCGTCCGGCAATGTGAGCTTCGTGTGGCCGGTGCGCGGGCCGCTCCTCGGCACGTTTAACGATTCGACAAACAAAGGTGTCAACATCGGCGGCTCGGCAGGCGAAGCAGTCAAGGCCTCCGCGGACGGCCGCGTGGTTTATGCCGGAAATGGGCTGCGTGGTTACGGCAATCTCATTATCATCAAGCATGACGCAACTTATCTCACCGCGTATGCACACAACCGCGCTTTGATGGTAAAAGAGGGGGACGCGGTCACGAAAGGGCAGAAAATCGCCGAGATGGGCAACAGCGATTCAGACCGCGTCATGTTGCATTTCGAAGTTCGCCGGCAGGGTAAACCTGTCGACCCACTGAAGTATTTGCCGCCGCAATAAGCGATACGACCATGCCGAAACCGAAGCGCCGCCTGCCGCAAGCCGAATCTGAAACGATCAGCGATGCCACGTCCGCTTCGGTGGACGACAGCGGCGCGTCGGAAGCGGAAGAGGAACTCGTCGAGGAGCGCGAACTCGACGACCGTCAGGGCGCCGAAGAGGGCGAGGCGCGCGAGGGCGCGGCCGAGTCCGTGCCCGACGCGGACGACTTCCGCGCGCTGCTGCAAGCCGAGCTGACGGCCGACACCATTCAGCACTATCTGAACCGCATCAGCGTGAAGCCGCTCCTCACCGTCGAGGAAGAGCAGAAGTACTCGCGTCTCGCGAAGGCGGGCGAGTTCGAAGCGCGGCAGGTCATGATCGAGCGCAATCTGCGGCTTGTCGTCAGCATCGCTAAGGGTTATCTGAACCGGGGCGTGCCGCTGCTCGACCTGATCGAGGAAGGCAATCTCGGCCTCATGCACGCCATCGAGAAATTCGATCCCACGCGCGGCTTCCGGTTTTCTACCTACGCAACCTGGTGGATCCGACAGAGTATCGAGCGCGCGATCATGAACCAGGCGCGCACCGTGCGCCTGCCGGTGCATGTGATTCGCGAGCTCAATCAGGTGCTGCGCGCCAAGCGCCATCTGGAAAAAAATTCGATGAATTCGGGCGAAGCCGCCGAGCGCCGCGACGCCAGTATCGACGACATCGCTTATCTGACCGGCAAGACCACCGACGAAGTCACCGACATTCTTGCGTTGAACGAGCATACGGCCTCGCTCGACGCGCCGCTCGACCTCGACCCGGCAAGCAGTCTGCTCGATCTGTTGTCCGACGACCAGAGCCAGTCGCCGGATGCGGAAGTGCAGCATCGCGAGCTCGAAACGCTCACGCGCGCGTGGCTCGCACGTCTGTCGGACAAGCATCGCCATGTGATCGAACGCCGCTTCGGTCTGAATCACATCGAACCCGCCACGCTCGAAGAGCTGGCCGATGAAATGGGCCTCACGCGCGAGCGGGTGCGCCAGATCCAACAGGAAGCGCTCGTGCGGTTAAAGCGCTTCTTCGCCTCCAACGGCGTTCGGAAAGACGCCGTTCTCTGACTTGATGACACCGATTCTTGTTTTCGACATCGAGACGATTCCCGATGTCGCCGGCATCCGCCGTCTCGACGATTTGCCCGCCACCCTGAGCGACGCCGAAGTCGCCGAGCACGCGTTCGCCGCCCGCCGCGAAAAGACCGGCAGCGATTTTCTGCCGCATCACCTGCAGCGGATCGCCGCGATTTCCTGCGTGTTCCGCGACAACAACGGCTTTCGCGTGCGTTCGCTCGGCACGCCTGAGGACGGCGAAGCGGCGCTCGTGCAGTCGTTCTATCGCGTGATCGAGAAGTACACGCCGCAGCTTGTCTCGTGGAACGGCGGCGGCTTCGACCTGCCGGTGCTGAACTACCGCGCGCTCGTCAACGGCATTCCCGCCTACCGGTTCTGGGATCTGGGCGAGGACGACCGCGAGTTCAAGTGGAACAATTACATCAGCCGCTACCATGCGCGGCACACCGATCTGATGGACGTCCTCGCAATGTACCAGGCGCGCGCCAACGCGCCGCTCGACGCGCTCGCGAAAATGTGTGGTTTCCCGGGCAAAATGGGCATGGACGGCAGCCAGGTGTGGCATGCGTATCAGGAAGGCCGCATCGAGGAAATCCGTAATTACTGTGAGACGGACGTCGTCAATACGTATCTGCTCTATTGCCGCTTCCAGTTGATTCGCGGCGGGTTCTCCGCCGCCGAATATGCCGACGAGATCAATCTGGTCAAAAACGCGTTGGCGCTCGAAACCGCGCCGCAATGGGCGGAGTATCTGGCGGCCTTCGAGCAGTAGCCGCGCGGCCGTGCGCACGGGGCGGCGCGTCGCGGGCGCCGGCTTCGTCTACAATCTCGCCTTTCTCCCAAGTTTGTCAGGAAGTAGCAGGTGTCCCGAACTGCCCCCCACCGTCGCTCGCCGAAGCGGACCGCCAGGCACCACAAGCCCGCGCCCGCGCTCGTCGTCACCGGCAATGAACCGGTTGTCGAAATCGTTTCGCTCGACATGGAAGCGCGCGGCGTCGGCCGCGTCGAGACCGAAGACGGCACGCCCGGCAAGGTGATCTTCGTCGAAGGCGCGCTGCCCGGCGAGCGCGTCAGTTACTCCACGCATCGCAGCAAGCCGAAATTCGAGCAGGCCGAAGTCGTGCAGGTGTTCCGCGAAAGCGTGATCCGCACCACGCCGAAATGCGCGCACTTCGATATTTGCGGCGGCTGTTCGATGCAGCACCTCGACATTCGCGCCCAGGTCGCGGTGAAGCAGCGCGTGCTCGAAGACAACCTTCAGCACCTCGCGAAGCTGCGCCCGGAAACCGTGTTCCGGCCGATCCACGGACCGGCCTGGGGCTACCGCTATCGTGCGCGTCTTGCCGTGCGTTTTCTGCCGGAAAAGGGCGGCATGCGCATCGGCTTTCATGAGAAGAAGAGCAGCTATATTGCAGACATGAAAACCTGCGAAGTGCTGCCGCCGCATGTGTCGGCCATGCTGATGCCACTGCGCTTCATGGTGAGGAAGCTCTCCATTTACGACCGCATGCCGCAGCTCGAGCTGGCGGTCGGTTCGTCGGTCACGGCGCTCGTGGTGCGCAACCTGGAACCTTTGACCGAGGCCGACGAACAGGTGCTGCGCGAGTTCGCCGACGAGCACAAGGTGCAGTTCTGGATCCAGCCGGGCGGCCCGGACACGGTCACGCCGCTGTACCCGCTTGACGTGCAGCTCGACTACACACTGCCCGAGTACGGCATTCGCATGCCGTTCAAGCCGACGGACTTCACGCAGGTCAATCACGCGATCAACCGGGTGCTGGTGAGCCGCGCGCTGCGCCTGCTCGCGCCCGCGCGCACGGACCGCGTGCTCGACCTCTTCTGCGGGATCGGGAATTTCACGCTGCCGCTCGCGCGTATCGCGAGGGAGGTGGTGGGCATCGAAGGCAGCGAAGTATTGACCTCGCGCGCGCTGGCCAATGCGGAGCTGAACGGCGTGGCGGGACATACGTCGTTTGCCTGCCGCAACCTGTTCGAAGTCACCGCCGACGACCTCCGCGCGCTCGGCCACTTCGACAAGTTCCTCATCGACCCGCCGCGCGAAGGCGCTCTGGCCGTTTCCAAGGCGCTGGCCGAGATCGCGCAGAGCGGCAATGGGCCGCTGCCGAGGCGGATCGTCTACGTGTCGTGCAATCCGTCGACGCTCGCGCGCGATTCAGGCCTTCTCGTGCACGAAGCAGGCTACCGGCTCGTGGGTGCGGGCGTCGTGAACATGTTCCCGCATACGTCGCATGTGGAGTCCATCGCGCTCTTCGAGCGGGACTGATTCGGCAGACTCGACGAGTACGCGCTTTGACTGAGCGTACAAAGCAAAACGCCACGACCGAAGTCGTGGCGTTTTGCATTTAGAGCGCAGTTTAGCGGGGCTTCACACCGGCGTGCGGCTTAAAACTGCCACCACGATTTTTCCTTGCCCGGCCGTGCATGGCCCGTGACGTACGGGCTGTCGGGGAAGGTGCCGGCAAGCACGCGCTTCGTGTCGTCGGCGAGTTGCGGCTGGTTCAGCTTCTGATACGACAGCATCATGATGTGCAGCGCGTCTTCAATAGCCGGTGCGTTCTTGTATTCCTTCAACGCGAGCTGCGCGCGGTTGATGGCAGCCACATAAGCACCGCGGCGGTAGTAGTAGTCCGCCGCGTGGACTTCGTGCGAGGCCAGCGCGTTCACGATGTAGCGCATGCGTTGCGCGGCGTCCGGCGCATATTTGCTGTTGGGGTATTTGTCGACCACGACCTTGAACGCATCATACGACTCGCGCAGCGACTTCGGATCGCGCTCGCTCATGTCCTGGCCGGAAAAGCGGCCGAAGAGACCCAGGTCGTCGTTGAAGTGGATCATGCCCTTCAGATAGTACGCATAGGCGATGTCCGGGTGATCCGGGTGCAGCTGGATGAAGCGGTCGATCGCCTGGTCGGCCGCCGCGGTTTCATTGTCTTTCCAGTTGCAATACGCGACGTTGATCTGCGCCTGCTGGGCGAAGTGGCCGAACGGGTCGCGACCTTCGAGCATTTCGAAGTATTTCGCGCACTTGCCGAAGTCGCCGCCGTTCAGGGCGTCGTTCGCCTCCGTATATAATTTGTTGTTGTTCCACGTTGCCGTTTCGTCGGTCTTCTCCGGCAGGCCGTGGCAAGCCGCAACAACCGCGACGGCTGCGGCACACGCAATGTATCCGGCCACTTTCCGGGCCGCGTTCTTCATGGCCTTCAAATTGATCGCCGCTTTAGTGATGGTGTTCAAGGCTCGCATTTTCCAGTCTAGCTTTACGTCCAGGTGACCCAGACTCAATGACCCGCTCAAATACTCCAGGCGCTGCAACCGGTGCCGGGAATAGCAACGAAGATTATAACGTAAGCGCCGACCCCTCCGACGCGTTGGGCCCGGATTCCCTCGACGACGATCTCGGCGCCGACGCGCTCGGCAAGGGCGCGCTCGCGAGCACCGTGCCGACGGTGGCAAACCGCGTCGCGGACGAAACGCCGCGCAGCGTCGTGGTGCCCGACGAGCTGGCGGGCGAGCGCCTCGACAAGGTGCTCGCGCGCGTCTTTCCCGAATTCTCGCGCAACCGTCTGCAAAGCTGGATCGAGGCCGAGCGCGTGCGCATCGACGGCAAGCCGGCAAAGATTCGCCAGCCGGTGCCGCTTGGCGCGACCATTGAGCTCGTGCCCGACCTGCTGCCCGAACAGCTCGCGTTCACACCCGAACCGGTGCCGCTTGACATCGTCTACGAGGACGACACGCTCGTCGTCATCAACAAGCCGGCCGGCATGGTCGTGCATCCGGCCGCCGGCAACTGGAGCGGGACCGTGCTGAACGGTCTGCTGTACCGTTACGGCGACGCGGCGGCGGGCTTGCCGCGGGCGGGCATCGTGCATCGGCTCGACAAGGAAACCTCGGGCTTGATGGTGGTCGCGCGCACGCTCGAGGCGCAGACCGACCTCGTGCGCCAGCTGCAGGCGCGCACGGTGAAGCGCCGCTACCTCGCGCTCGTGTGGGGCAATATGCCGGAAGAAGGCACGATCGACGCGCCGATCGGCCGCGATCCGCGCGAGCGCACGCGCATGGCGGTGGTGACGGGCGCCTCGGGCAAACCGGCGCGCACGCATTTCCGGCGCGTCGACACGGCGCTCTGGCAACGGCAGCCCGTGACCGCGATTCACTGCGATCTCGAAACGGGCCGCACGCATCAGATTCGCGTGCACTGCGCGCATATCGGGCATCCGTTGCTGGGCGATCCGGTGTATGGACGCGCGCGCGGCAAGCGCTCGGTCACGCCGCTGCCCGGCGACTTCGCGCGCCAGGCGCTGCATGCGTGGCGGCTCGGTCTGATTCATCCGAAAACCGGGCGGACGATGCAATGGCGCGCGGATGTGCCGGAAGATATCGCGGCACTCTCGGCGGCGCTGGGCCTCGGTCGCGACGATGCAGGCGAGTTCGACGAAACGTATTATGAGGAAGACGGCTACGAAGCCTCGTTCGGCGACGAGCCGGCCGATCTCGCCGAATACGATGAAGACGAAGCCGCCGACGATTCACATGAAGACGAGGACGACCGCGCATGACGCACCTGCCCGAGCTGACTTTTGCTGACGTCGTGCAACCGGCGTGGAACGTCGCGCCGCGCGTGCGCGCGCTCGTCACCACGCGCAACGGCGGCGTGAGTGCGCCGCCGTTCGGCCGCTGGCACGACGGCGCGGACGAGCCCGGCGGTCTCAATCTCGGCATGAAGTCCGGCGACGATCCGGCCGCGGTTGCGGCCAATCGTGCGCGGCTTCTCGCGCTCGCCGGCGTGAGCGAGGCGGCGTGGCTCGCGCAGGTGCATGGCGCGCGCATCGTCGGCGCGCAGGCGGCGCTGCGCGAAGCACAGGCGAGCGGCGCGCCGCCGCAAGCGGACGCGAGCGTGACGGACCGCGCGGGCATCGCCTGCGTGGTGATGGTTGCCGACTGCATGCCGGTGCTGATCTGCGACGAAGCGGGGCGCGCAGTGGGCGCCGCGCACGCGGGATGGCGCGGACTCGCGGCGGGCATCGTCGAGCAAACGGCGGCGCGTGTCGCCGAACTCGCCGGGCGAGAAGCGAGCGCGCTGCGCGCCTATCTCGGACCGTGCATCGGGCCGCAGTCGTTCGAAGTCGGCCCCGATGTGCGCGACGCCTTCCTGCATGCCGCCATGGCCGGCGAACGCGACGCCACCGCGAGTGCGTTCGTCGCGCATCCGCGCAACGCCGGCAAATATCTTGCGGATCTGCCGGCGCTGGCCCGCCTGCGCCTGCAGCGCCTCGGCGTCACGCGAATCGCGGGCGGCGATCTGTGCACGGTGACCGATCGCGAGCGCTTCTATTCATACCGGCGCGATCGCGAAACGGGGCGCATGGCCGCGTTGATCTGGCTTGACGACGGCGCTCAGACACTCGGCGACTGATGCGGGCGCGAACCATTTTGCGAAGCGCCATCGAAAATGGTTGTTCGCACATGCGACGATGTGTTTTTGCTGCGCTGCCGGAAGGCGTTGAGTCGAACGGGACGGGCCATTCAGCAGCGCATGTGAGCGGTCGATAAATGTGAATTAAGCGCGGCAATACCGCGTTTTTTTCGCTAGCCGCCATTCAGTTGACATATGTCTGAAAATGTCGCTCGGCGATACAGGGAAAACGATAATTAAAAAACTATCGCACTGCGGCAAAATCGGGAACAAGCATTGACATGCCTTGCGATGGGGAGCAAGAATGTTCCTCACAGCTCCTCGTACATGGGACAGGGCGTGACGAGGTCGCGAGCGATCGCCCACGTGCGCAGAACCTGCCTCTCAACCGTCCGCAAGGACTCACCGGTCAAAAGCAGGTATGGCAGCTTCTCATTCCTCAGCTTCCCCCAGCACCGACTCCTCGAAGGAGCATACGCAGCAGTCCGATACGAACGGCGCAACTCCTGCCGCGGGCATGCAGCAATTTTTCGACGCATGGTTGAACGCGTGGCGCTCGCTCGGCGCGGGGGCGGCCAGCAACGGCGCGCCGTTCGCGATGCCGCAGGTTGCGCCGGTGCAAGGGACGACGCCCTTTGGTCTGCCGCCCATGCCGTCGTTTCCCGGCATGCCTGACTTCAGCAAGCTGGCGGCGGGCGCCATGCCCGGCATGCCCGGCATGCCATCACTCGCCGGTTTGAACATCCCGGCCGCGGCGATTCCGCCTGAACGTCTGCAGAAACTGCAAGCCGACTACACGCGTGAAGCGATGGTGCTGTTGCAGCAGGCGGGCGGCAGCTGCGCCGCGCCGATTGTGCCGGAGTTGAAGGACCGCCGCTTCAGTTCCGATGCATGGAGCGCGACGCCGGCCTTCGCCTTCACCGCCGCCTGGTATCTGCTGAACGCACGCTATCTGCAGGAAATGGTGGACGCGCTCGAAGCCGAGCCGAAGGTCCGTGAACGCATCCGTTTCGCCGTTCAGCAATGGACGGCTGCCGCCTCGCCGAGCAATTTCCTCGCGTTGAATCCGGAGGCGCAAAAGACCTTGCTCGAAAGTCAGGGCGAGAGCTTGCGGCAAGGCGTGATGAATCTGCTCGCCGACATGCAGCGCGGCAAAATCTCGCAGACGGACGAATCGCGCTTCGTGGTCGGCGAAAATCTCGCGACCACCGAAGGTTCGGTCGTCTTCGAAAACGACCTGATCCAGCTGATCCAGTACAAGCCGCGCACGGCGACCGTGCGCGAGCGGCCGCTTCTCATCGTGCCGCCTTGCATCAACAAGTACTACATCCTCGATCTGCAGCCGGAGAACTCGCTGGTTGCGCATGCGCTCGATTCCGGGCACCAGGTATTCCTGATTTCCTGGCGCAATGCGGATGCGTCCATCGCGCATAAAACGTGGGACGACTACGTCGGCGAAGGCGTGCTCACCGCCATCCAGACGGTCAGCCGGATCAGCGGCCGCGAGCAGATCAATACGCTCGGTTTCTGCGTCGGCGGCACGCTGCTCGCCACGGCGCTCGCGGTGGCGGCGGCGCGCGGCGAACATCCTGCCGCGTCCATGACGCTGCTGACCGCGATGCTCGACTTTTCGGACACCGGCGTCCTCGACATCTTCGTCGACGAGGCGCACGTGCAGATGCGCGAGCAGACCATCGGCGGCAAGAACGGCGCGCCGCCGGGACTCATGCGCGGCATCGAATTCGCCAACACGTTTTCGTTCCTGCGGCCGAACGACCTCGTGTGGAATTACGTCGTCGACAATTACCTCAAGGGGCGCACGCCGGTACCGTTCGACCTGCTGTACTGGAACAGCGACTCCACGAGCCTGCCGGGCCCCATGTACGTCTGGTATCTGCGCAATACGTACCTCGAAAACCGTCTGCGCGAGCCGGGTGCCGTGACCACCTGCGGCGAGCCGGTCGACCTGTCGAAGATCGACGTGCCCACTTTCATCTACGGTTCGCGCGAAGACCACATCGTACCGTGGCAAACGGCGTATGCATCGGTGCCGCTCCTTACCGGGCCGTTGAAGTTCGTGCTGGGCGCGTCGGGCCATATCGCCGGCGTGATCAACCCGCCCGCGAAAAAGAAACGCAGTTACTGGACGCTGGAAGGCGACGTCAAGACCTTGCCGGAGAATCCGGACGAATGGCTCGGCGACGCGAAGGAAGTGCCCGGAAGCTGGTGGCCCGAGTGGACCACGTGGCTCGATCAGTACGGCGGCAAGAAAATCAAGCCGCGCGCCGCGGCGGGGTCGGAGGAATTCCCCGTCATCGAACCGGCGCCGGGGCGCTATGTGCGGCAGCGCGAGTAAGCGTCCGGTCGCGCCGGGCGCAACGAAGCAAACGAGCAGGCTATTTCACGAGCAACGAGATTTTTAACTTGACGGGCCACGGTCTGCTGGACCGGTAAGCCCGGAGGATATGGAAATGACTGATGTTGTGATCGTATCGGCCGCCCGCACGGCAGTGGGCAAATTCGGCGGGTCGCTGGCGAAGATCGCCGCGCCCGAACTCGGCGCGACGGTGGTTCGCGCGGTATTGGAGCGTGCGGGCGTGAAGCCCGAGCAGGTGAGCGAAGTGATCCTCGGGCAGGTGCTGACGGCGGGCTCGGGCCAGAACCCGGCGCGCCAGGCGTTGATCAAGGCGGGTCTGCCCACAGCGGTGCCCGGCATGACGATCAACAAGGTCTGCGGCTCGGGCCTGAAAGCGGTCATGCTGGCGGCCAACGCGATCATCGCGGGCGACGCGGACATCGTGATCGCCGGCGGCCAGGAAAACATGAGCGCGGCGCCGCACGTGCTGCCCGGTTCGCGCGACGGCTTCCGCATGGGCGACGCGAAACTGGTCGACACCATGATCGTCGACGGCCTGTGGGACGTGTACAACCAGTATCACATGGGCGTGACGGCGGAAAACGTCGCGAAGGAATTCGACATCACGCGCGAGGCGCAGGACGCGTTCGCGGCGCTGTCGCAGAACAAGGCGGAAGCCGCGCAGAAGGCGGGCCGTTTCGACGACGAAATCGTGCCGATCGAAATTCCGCAACGCAAGGGCGACCCGCTGCGCTTCGCCACCGACGAATTCGTGCGTCACGGCGTGACGGCCGAGTCGCTGGCGGGGCTGAAGCCAGCGTTCTCGAAGGAAGGCACGGTGACGGCGGCCAATGCGTCGGGCCTGAACGACGGCGCGGCGGCAGTGCTCGTCATGTCCGCGAAGAAGGCGGAAGCGCTCGGCCTCACGCCGCTTGCGCGCATCAAGGCGTACGCGAACGCGGGCGTCGATCCGAAAGTGATGGGCATGGGCCCGGTGCCGGCGTCCAAACGCTGTCTGGAGCGCGCGGGCTGGAGCGTGAACGACCTCGACCTGATGGAAATCAACGAGGCGTTCGCCGCGCAGGCGCTCGCCGTGCACAAGCAGATGGGCTGGGACACGTCGAAGATCAACGTGAACGGCGGCGCCATTGCGATCGGCCATCCGATCGGCGCGTCGGGCTGCCGGATTCTCGTCACGCTGCTGCACGAAATGCAGAAGCGCGACGCGAAGAAGGGCCTGGCTTCGCTGTGCATCGGCGGCGGCATGGGCGTCGCGCTCGCGGTCGAGCGCATTTGACGAAGCGCGAGCGCGGCGCGTTCAGGCGCCTTTGAAGTGGGAAGCGCGCTGAACACGTGGCGGAAAGCGCGGTGTAGAAGCGCGCCGTTTGCCATAGACGGCGCGCGGGTGAGAGCAGCCTCGCCGGCCGGTCGCCCGGCGGCATGTGAATCAAGCATCAGACGAGGCAGAGGTAGCCGGTCGGGCGAGCCGGCCGGCGCCTCAAAAACGACAATGGAGTCCAGGTTATGACACAGCGAATTGCGTATGTAACGGGCGGGATGGGCGGCATCGGCACGAGCATTTGCCAACGCCTGCACAAGGAAGGCTATAAGGTCATCGCGGGCTGCGGCCCGAATTCGCCGCGCCGTGTGAAGTGGCTGGACGAGCAGAAGGCGCTCGGCTTCGACTTCGTCGCATCGGAAGGCAACGTCGGCGACTGGGAATCGACCAAGGCCGCGTTCGACAAGGTGAAGGCCGAAGTCGGCGAAATCGACGTGCTGGTGAACAACGCGGGCATCACGCGCGACGTCGTGTTCCGCAAGATGACGCACGAAGACTGGACCGCGGTGATCGACACCAACCTGACGAGTCTCTTCAACGTGACGAAGCAGGTGATCGACGGTATGGTCGAGCGCGGCTTTGGCCGCATCATCAATATTTCGTCGGTGAACGGGCAGAAGGGGCAGTTTGGCCAGACCAACTATTCGACGGCAAAGGCCGGCATTCACGGCTTCACGATGTCGCTCGCGCAGGAAGTCGCCACCAAGGGCGTGACGGTCAACACCGTGTCGCCGGGCTACATCGGCACGGACATGGTGAAGGCGATCCGCCCCGACGTGCTGGAAAAAATCGTCGCGACGATTCCGGTGCGCCGCCTCGGCCAGCCGGATGAAATCGGCTCGATCGTGGCGTGGCTCGCCTCGGACGAATCGGGTTTTGCCACGGGTGCGGATTTCTCGCTGAACGGCGGTTTGCATATGGGCTGAGCTGGAGGCGCGCCGCTCACAAGGCAGCGCGTCGGCTCGGATGGTTCCGGCGGCGTCCCGGTTGCGCACAGGCCCGATTGCGCAGCCGGTACGCCGTCCGCGCTCTACTTGCGCTCAAAGGCGTTACATGACCACTACTACAAAGAAGGCAGCCGAACGACTGATCAAGAAGTATCCGAATCGGCGGCTGTACGATACCGAGACAAGCACGTACATCACGCTGACGGACGTGAAACAGCTCGTGCTGGACCAGGAGGATTTCAAGGTTATCGATGCGAAGAGCAACGAGGACCTGACGCGCGCGATCCTGCTGCAGATCATTCTCGAAGAGGAAAGCGGCGGCTTGCCGATGTTTTCGTCGTCGATGCTGTCGCAGATCATCCGTTTCTACGGCCATGCGATGCAGGGCATGATGGGCACGTATCTGGAGAAGAACATCCAGGCTTTCATCGACATTCAGGCCAAGCTCGCCGACCAGTCGAAGAACCTGTATGAAGGCAAGGCGATGAACCCGGAGGTCTGGTCGCAGTTCATGAACATGCAGGCGCCGATGATGCAGGGCATGATGACGAGCTACATCGAGCAGTCGAAAAACATGTTCGTGCAGATGCAGGAGCAGATGCAGAACCAGGCCAAATCCATGTTCGCGACGTTCCCGTTCGGGCCGGGCGGTGCCAATGCCGCGGCGCCCGCGAATCCGCAGCCGAATTCGGAAGCGGAGAAGAAGTAGGACTTCCCGGGCTGCATCCTCGCATGCGGGCGGCTGCCCGCGGCGTGGGGCTTTGCGCGCTCGCGGCAGGCAGGGCGCCCGCGCGCTGCGCCGGGCGCTCCCGGGGCAAGCTTGGCGGCGCGCGGTACAATAGCGGGTTGCGTGCGCGGCACGCTACATCACAACCGGCGCCTGTGCTTTTTCAGTCGTCCGTCATCGCCGCGCCCTCTCCAGTACCGCCCTTTGTCGCCACGTCACCGCTATACGCCGGATTCACCTATGTCGCAGACCACTCCCTCCGCCTCGCCGACGGCTTCCAGTCCGAAGGTTGGCTTCGTCAGCCTCGGCTGCCCGTAGGATAATTTAAATATACCATGTGTTCGGCGCTCCCACCCTGATGGACTGCTACGATAAAGGGCCGAAAAGTTGACGGGAGTGCCGGGCGTCATAGCGCGCTCGAACATAAAAATGCCAGCTAGCCTGATCCTTCCCAAAAAAGTGTCCGTCGTGACGCTTCCTTCGACGATGGCGTTCTTCGCGTCGCTGTATTCCCATGAGGGTGAAGAGATCCATATCGATTGCAGTCAATTCGACTTTGCAGATCCCATGGGGCTCTGCTTCCTCCGTTATCACCTTGACCTCGTCACGTATTTGGACTGCACAGTCCACTTGGACGGACTAGTAGATTGGCTGGCACTGTACCTGGAGCGCATGGACTTTTTTGCAGGGCTCGACAAGGTTTACTGTCTGAATAAGCCCGCAACGCGAGTTCGTGCCTCGCTTGACCACGTCCTAGTGGAAATGACCAAAATCGAGTACGAGCACGAAATTGATGCGGCGGCGGGTCGTTTGGCGAAAGCGATGGTCGGTGCTTCCGAGACTTCGACGGAGCCTGACCCAGATGGGATGAAGCCCAGTCCAGCCGATCGCCTCCAAGCGGTGTTGCAATACGTTTATTCCGAATTGATCAACAACGCCGCATTCCATGGTCGTGCGCGTGGTAGGAAACAGTCAGAGATCTGGGTTGCCGCCCAGTATTACAAAAAGAGCGGCGACGTGCGCTTGGCTATCCTTGACGATGGTTGTGGATTTCTGGAAAGCTTGCGCGGGCATTCCGCCCTAATGGAAGAGACTGACGCGAGCGCGATTGAGGCTGCTTTACGTCCGCGAGTTAGCTGCAATCGAGACGTGCTTAGAGGAAGAGGCCTCGACTCGGCAAACCAGGGCATAGGATTGACGGCGTCGAAAGCACTGACGATCGCGGCAAAAGGAACTGTCGATATTTTTAGTGGCCGCGCATGGTACCGGGAAAACCCGACCGGTAGACACTTTCGACAGCTACGATTTCCTTGGCAGGGCGTTGGTGTGGCCCTGACTATGGAACGTGCATTGCTTCAGGAAATCGAAATTGCGAGTATTATCAGCAATGTAGCACCTCTGCGTGAGCGGAGAAGTTTCAATTTTGAGTGAGGTATGTATGGTACGGGATGATGCAGTCAATGCGGTCACCCCTCCTAAGGGGTTCTATGGTACGCGATCGCGCGCCTTCGAATTCCGCGATCAGATCGAGCATTTCCTGGACACGGATGCTGAGCGAATCATCATAGAGTTTGAGGGCATCTCTGCCACGCAATCTTTCATTGATGAGTTGCTAGGTGTACTTATTGTCCAGAGGGGCATCGACACCGTACGTCGGTTGGTCTTCAAGGACTGCTCAGAGGATCTGAAAGCGATAATTGGCTTTGTGCTCAACGATCGAATTGAGCAGTTGGAAGATGCTCGCCAGGCACAATCCCGACATTGACGCTCTACGACGGAATGGCTCTTGCGTCGATAGAAAACTCCGTCCAACAAGAGAAGCGGCGCCCAGATTGGAGCGCCGTTTTTTTATGCCTTGTGCCGTGCGGGCGAATTATTTATTGCGCCCGACCTGAGCCCGAAGTGATACGCCTTCTCCGGTGAAGACCCTTGGGCGCGCCTTCGAGGCGGCCACCAACAGATTAATGACGATTTTCGTTTAAAAACAAAGGGTTGAGTTCGCTATTGAGCCGCAGTAGACTACGAATGCGCCGGCACTCCTGCTCGAGCGCAGACTTTCAATAGTCAGGAAACAAATGACGGCGCAACGAATTAAAACAGCCAACGATCCACGTATCGGGGATTTGCGGCACTCCGTAATAAGCGCATTTAGCTATGCCGGCTTTTGCGTGACAACCCCGAATGGGGAACCCGCGATGCTTGCCGTAGTGGACAAAGATGGCAACGTGATCGAGTCGGGGGCGGATGTGGCGATCGCCGCCTGGAACGTGGCAATCCATGCTTACCGCAACTTCCTACAAGGGGCCGGGCACCTGCGCGTGCATGCAGGGCCGCCGCAGAATGAGAGCGCTTGAACCGAATGGCCACGGGCTGACGCCTATGTAATCGCCGCCCTCCGAACGCACATTATCGTCTGGCGCGTCGTGTTGAAGCCTCGGGCGAGTTGGGCCACGGATGCACCTGCGGCTAGTTGTTGAAGCGCTTCTACCTCCTCAGCATCTGTCAGCGCGGCGGGACGCCCAAGCGCCTTCCCTGCGGCCTTCGCACGTGCCAGTCCGCCTGGGTGCGCTCGATCAGCCGGTCGCGCTCGAACTCAGCGACGCGGCCGAGCACTCCCATTGTCATCTTTCCGGCGGCACTAGTGAGATCAAGGCCACCGAGTGCCAGACAGTGCACCCGCACGCCCATGTTGGCGAGACGTTCGACGAGTGCGAGGACGTCCATCGCGTTGCGCCCAAGCCGGTCGCTTTCGTACACATCGTTCGCATACGTTCGCACGAATTCACGCGTGTTCGAATGGTCGTGACAGCACAGTTTCCCCGTTGGCGCACGGCGCCGCTATCAGGAGGGAAGGGTGAGGGACCTTCGAACGATTGACCTTGAGGGGGTCATGCAGATGACCGGAACGAGAAAGACGAAGCTACACGAACTGCGCAAAGCCAAGCAGTTTCCGATGCCGGCAGAGCTTCCAGGCCGCGCTGTGCGGTGGTGGCTCGCCGACGTTGAGCAGTGGCTCGCGGCGCGTCGCGCCGGGGGGCCGTGAAGTGACGGAGCTCGATGACGACGTGATGATCAATCGGTATGACGGCGCAGGCGGCCGAACGCCAGGAGATCCCATGACGGACCCCGATCCGTTGCGAGTGATTTCCATCGGCGATTTACGACGCGCGCTGGACGTCTCGGCGGGCGTGATCGCCCGAATGGGCAAGCGGAATGAACTGCCCATGCCGATCACACTGACGCCGCGCGGGACGCGGCTATGGCTCGCGTCCGATGTGCGCTCGTGGCTTGCGGGGAAGCCTGTCGACCGGACACCGCCGACGCCTGCTATGCCGGGGCATGCGTCGCGCGTGGCTGAGGCCGCTGGCTACGAAGACGACGACGCGCGCGACGAGCAACGTTATGCGCCACGACGAAGCTGCCGGTCTGCGGACGACGTCGAGGCGGAGCGTCGAGAACCAGGCGAGCTCCAGCGCGTTCTTCGCGCTTGGGCTGCGGAGCGTGCGATGGGAGCGACCAACAATATTCTTGAAACGGAGCAAATCTGATGACCAATTTCAACTGGTTCAATCCGGCGCCTGACTTCGATCCTGTGACACTCAGCGCTGACGACGTCAGGGAAATCGCGGCCGGGACGATTGACCCTTGGTTCTGCGCGATGGGCTGGGAGTCTTTCCAAGCGGACGAGCGAGGCATCGAGTGGATACCGCCGTGCGACGTGCCGACGGAGAAGCGGCAGGGCTTACGAGCGTTTTGGGACCGCCGCACGCCGGGGCGGGTAACCGTGTGCGCCGATGGTAAGGCGATAGATTGCGCAAATCCGTTCGAACTCGTGTTGGTGCTGGCGAAGGTGGCGCGGCACACGGGCATTGGTTGTGTCGATGCCGTTCGGCTTCAAGCGTGCTGTGGCCGGTTTTTGCAGTTCGGTAACGCGTCGCTCGAGTTACTGCGCCGCGCGGTCGCCGATGTCGTTGCTGAACAGCAGGTTGGGGACGCTGAACGCGAAATATACCGTCGGCTGGACATGCTGGGCAACCGCCGGCGCTCGGCATACGCGCGGAGCGATGCGGACCGACGCTGATGCTAGTCGATGACTCGGTAGCACAAAAAAGTTTGATTTGCCGTCGTGATGGCCGGATGTCCGTCAGGCAACGTTTTGCGGGCGGTTGTCACGAATCAGACACCTTCGCGGGCTGGCGTCAACGACTACCGGTTCCCGGGCGGCGCCGGTAGGATCGCGACATCGGCCCACTAGTTGGAGCCAGCAGGGCGGCTCATGCCGCAGTGTTTAATCTCCGGTGTTTCCCGGCAAATAAGAAAGCCGGGCCCGTTGGACGCGGGACACCGGCTTTGGAAGCTACAGCGATGGATTTTACAGCAGGACTCGTGCGGCGTCACGTTTGCACTACTAATTTCTTAGAAAATTGCCTTGACATCGTCGGGGGGGCTCATGCATGAGACCGCCGCCATCGAAGAATTTGTCGACGCGATGTTCGAGAAGGGGATCAAGGTTGATCCGACCAAGATCATTGCTGACGGGAAACTGCATCGCATCCACGTCGAAGGCGACAACCCGACAGAGCAGAACGGGTGGTACGTTCTTCACTCGGATGACCATCCGGCGGGCAAGTTCGGCTGCAACCGTCGATATGGATACGACACGTCGTTTCCGTGGAAGTCGAATGCGGAGCGCACGCCGATGACGGCGGAGGAGCGGCGCGCCTATCGCGAGAAGATGGAAGCCCAGCGCAAGCAGCGCGAGGAGGAGCTGGCGGCGCAGCACAAGCGCGCGGCTGAGCTCGCGAACCGTATTTGGGATGAGGCCGTGAAGTGCACGGACGACTCGCATCCGTACCTGCGGCGCAAGGGCGTGAAAGCGCACAGCCTGCGCATCGGAACCTGGTACAAGTTCGTGAACGGCGAGCGGCAGAAGATCTCAGATAAGGCGCTGCTGGTGCCGATCCGTGACGCTGAGAAAAACATCCTGTCGTTGCAGGCCATTCTGCCGGACTCGAACAACTCGCTCGGCCGTGACAAGGATTACTTGAGCGGTTCGGACAAGCACGGCCGCTTCTACGCGTTCGGTCAGCCGCAGACCGTCAACGGCAAGGAAGTGGTCGTTATCGCTGAAGGCTACGCGACGGGCGCGTCGGTGCACGAGGCGACGGGCCATGCCGTGATTGTGGCGTTCGACGCGCCCAATCTGCTGCCAGTGGCGCAGGCGATCCGCAGCCGCGATCGCTTCAAGAATGCGACGCTCGTGATCGCGGCCGATAACGATCAGTGGACGCTCAAGCCCGTAGAAAACCCGGGCCTGACGCGTGCGCGCGAGGTGGTCGAGGCGGTCGGCGCGCGCATCGCGCTGCCGCCGTTCGGCACTGAGACGGGCGTCGAGGACGCGAGCGGCAAGAAGCGCGGTCCGACGGACTGGAATGACTGGGCAATGCTGCACGGCAATGACTCGGTCAAGGCGCTGTTTGACGAGGTGCTCGCGGATACAGTCGAGGCGGATCCCGAGCAGGACGTCGCGCCGTGGGCGGCCGCCAGCACGCAGAGGGTGCTCGAGCAGGCGCAGTCAGCGGCGAGCGTGCAGATGGAGGAGCGCGCGGTGGATACGATCGCCGAGCCGCCGGACGATACGCTGGTTGAGAATGGCCACTTCACGATCCTTGGGCACGACCACGGAAAATATTTCTTCCTCAAGCACAAGACGGGGCAG
The DNA here is from genome assembly GCF_047325075.1 of Paraburkholderia phenoliruptrix. Classification (NCBI taxonomy): domain Bacteria; kingdom Pseudomonadati; phylum Pseudomonadota; class Betaproteobacteria; order Burkholderiales; family Burkholderiaceae; genus Paraburkholderia; species Paraburkholderia phenoliruptrix. The sequence goes on along the minus strand of NZ_CP168531.1, from coordinate 2,621,865 downwards.
GTGCTTACGCGCACAAAGTCCGATTTCACGGACGCCGGGCTGATCGAACTGGCGCCACTGAACTGGTGGGAGATGCACTTCCAGAACGGCAAAGAAAAGGGCATCGACAAGCGCGCGGCGACGGAATTCATCGTGCGCACGGCTGACGATCGCGACATCTATGATCCTAGCCGGATTCGAGGTCGTGGTGCGTGGATCGACGACGGCCGTGTCGTGTTCCATCACGGTGACGTGCTTACGGTCGACGGCAAAGAAACGCCGGTGGCCAAGATTCGCTCGCACAACGTGTACGAGCGATCGGCTGCGCTTCCGGAACCTCATGCCGCTCCGCTCACCAATGAACAGGGTAGAGCGCTGCTCGAGCTCATGCAGGAGTTCCGCTGGAACATGCCAGCATCTGCGCTCCTGTTCGCCGGCTGGATTGCGCTGGCACCTGTCTGTGGCGCTATCGAATGGCGTCCGCACGTATGGCTGACCGGCGGTGCGGGCTGCGGGAAGACAACGCTCGCTGCGATCGCTAACAGGCTGCTTAAGGGCACCGCCGTCTTTGCGCAAGGCAACTCGACAGAGGCCGGGATCCGCCAGAAGTTGAAGGCAGACGCGCGGCCCGTACTGATGGACGAGTCCGAATCGACTGAAGAGGGCGACGTGAAGCGGGTCCAGTCCATCTTGTCGCTGATCCGCCAGGCGTCGTCGGAGTCGGGTGCCGAAACGTTAAAGGGCACGGCGGACGGATCTGGAATGAGCTTTCACATTCGCAGCATGTTCGCGCTGGCGTCGATCCAGGTCGCGTTGAAGAACAAGGCGGACATCGACCGCCTGACCGTACTTACGCTGCGAAGCGCGAGCCAATCGAGCGTATCCGATCGACAATGGGCAGAGCTCAAGGACCGAATTCATAGCTTGGTCGTGCGTGATGCCGATGTCTCGCGTCGACTGCTCCGGCGCGCGATCGACCTGATTCCGAAGACACTGAAGAACATCGAGGTGTTCACCGAAGTGGCTGCGCGCAAGTTCAGCTCACAACGTGATGGCGACCAGTACGGCACGCTGCTGGCCGGCGCGTGGTCGCTGGTGTCGGATGAGGTGGCGACGGCGGCTGAGGCGCAGGAGTTGATCGACGACTACGAATGGTGCGAGCACCGCGCCGGGGCCGAAGTTGACGATTCGCAGGCCGCGCTCGAGGCATTGCTCGACGCGAACGTCACGTTGGACATGAGTGGCGGCAACTCGACCATTTCAGAGCTTCTTGCGATCGCGGCAGGTCGTCACGTGGATGACGCAGAGCACATCAAAGACAAGGATGCGCGCCGCACGCTTGGCCGGCACGGACTTAAGGTCGGCAAGATCGGTGAGAAAAACTATGTGTTCCTTGCGAACAGCAACGCCGAGCGTGACAAGCTGATGGCTAAAACGAGGTTCAGCGTCGGCCTGAGGGAGATCCTGTTGCGTTTGAACGGAGCCGGACCCGGCACGCAGATCGCAAAACGCAAAACAGAGGGGTTCCCCACCCACAAGAACTCGGTCGGATTCTACGTTGTGCCGCTCGACGTCGTCCTGGGTGAAGACGACCAATTTTAGCCGCACCAGCGCATGGTCCAGTTGATCTTCTTGAAGCCCGGTTCGATGCCGGGCTTTTTCATGGACGCCAACCTGGAATCATGAACCTCGCGGTTCATATCCTGCTTCCCTATGAACCTCACGGTTCATGCCGCAAACGCCCGGCTGGCAACGGGTTGCCGGTTTTTATGAACTTATGAACCCTTTCCGGAGGGGAAGATATATATAGCCCTATCCGTATTCCTATTCGTCTCTCTCTCTCTCTCTTTCTCGGTTCATAGGTTCATAAAGTTCATAGAGTGGCTAGAAGCCTTATCGGGCTTGGCTTTGGGCTATGAACCGTTCTATGAACCGACGGATGAGATGGTTCATGGAATTGTTGGAGTAGCATGACGTCGAACACAGATGCCGCGACTCACCAGGGGAACCCATGAGACCAGACGTCGACATTGTGCGCGTGCAACTCGGCGAGCTGGCAGCGATGGCGGGGCAGTGCGACGAGGCAGAGAGGAGGATCTTGGCGCGCGCTTCTGATCGGCTGGCCTACGTCGAGAAGCAGCTCGAGGCGACGGACGCCGGCTGCGATGTTGCCGAGCTCGTTAAAGAGCGTGGCGTGCTCGAGCAGGTGATAGCGCGGGCGAGGCAGACGCTTGGCGAGGACCCAAAGTAGGCGGGGCGTGCTCGGCGCAAGTGCCGCGCGCCCGTTTCACCGTTTTTTACGCGGCAAGAGATTCGTGTGCCTGACGCGGCGTCCGGGCACTTGCATGCGCTCAGCGGTCTGCGCAATGATTTGCTGCTCGATGAGTGCCAATACATCCCGGGTCAGCAGGACGTAGGCGCGGCCTATGCGGGCAGCCGGTAGTACGCCGCCCTTGATCAACTTTAGCACGCTGTTCGGATGCATCTTCATCATCTCGGCGGCGCCGTTGATGTCGAGGGTCGCAGGGGGCATTTTCTGGCCTTTCCGCATTGCGGGGGATGGCGACGCCTCGAACAGCAGCAAGATGTGCGTCAGTGCGTTGACGGTGATTGCTCGATTGGCGCCCAGGTGCGGGTTTGATAGTGGCTCACGTATCGCGCCTTGCGCGCCGCTTGCGGGTTGAATTCGTCCCAGTGCCAGTGTCTGCCGTCCCAGTAGCTTAGGGTCGCGCGGGTTTGCTTGCCGCGCAAGGTGCGATAGACGCCGGCCCGGGCGGGCTTGCCGTTGTTGAATTCAGGTGCTGCGATGGTCTGCTGCATGGTGAGGACTCCTTTGCTGGGTTTGGTCACCCGGTCCACGACGCCAATCGTGGTGGCCGGGAGCATGGCGAGGTTGGCGTACCGGAGCAAAGGAACCGGCGAGCGCGAGCGCTCCCTCACCAAGTCCCAGCCATAGGAGCTCGATGTGCGGACGAAAAAATACCGCCGGCGGCGGTTGTCCGCCTTTGCTGTTCGAGACGCCAATCTCGATCGCTGTTGTCTCAGCGACGTCGTCATGGTATCCCAAGCGTGCGCCGCGCGCATTAACCATGTTTGAGTAAAGCTCGGGCTGCAAATTGTGGGTGTTTTACCGGAAAACGGCTCGCGTGAAACGCCCGTCTGGTCGGAAGGCCGGGGTCGTGATCGCACAATCTAACCGTTAAATTGTGAGATTTCGGAATGGGTCGAAGGGCAAACGCAGATCGCGCGCATGCGATCGAACATATCCGTGCGTGCACGAAGCGGTCAGGTCACGTCGAAGGCCCCAAAAAGGCCCGAGAGGACTTCCAGCACGTTGCGGCGTCAACGTGGTCCAGGTGGGTGGGCGATGCCATTGGCGACGCGCGTTACTCGGCCGGCAGGCCTGCTGCGGAGCAACTGACTGCGGAAGTCGCGCGCCATATTCCAAGGCCCGGCGATCTAGCCCCGGGGTTGGTCATTGAGAAGACTGCATTGGCGCACGACGCGGTGCGATTCTTCCGGGAGACGGTCGCGGACATGATCGCCGATATACAGCTCATGCGTGAATTCGCCGCAAAGGTGGGGGACGATGGCAAGCGCAAACTCCGTGTGCCAAACGTCATGAATGACAGTCTCCGGGCGCGCGACAGGCTTCTGAATACTATGCTGGCCTTGTCGGAGGCGTTTTACAACATGGATCGCGTCGAGCGGCTTCACGAAATGGTAATCGAGGAGATTGGCAAGGAGAGTCCAGACGCGGCGAAGCGGATCATTGATCGACTAAGGGCGCTGAACGACCAAAAGGGAGCGGTGATGCTAGGGCAATGGTGAGGGTACACACTTCGCATTGCTCATTTTTGAGGAATGACGCAGGATGCGCCCAAGTCGCGCCCGGCATTTTTTGCCATCCTCGGAGACGACCACCACATAAGGCAGCAATAGCCCCGGTCAACAGATTTCGAGTCTGTTAGCCCAGCATTTGTTGCGACGGTCTATTGTGAGACGAGCTTTGGCGTGGCATTCTTTTCGTCCATTCGGGCAGCACGAGCCAATGTGCTCGGAGGATATGGCAATGGCATTGCGGGTAGCAAGCGAGGTTGTTTCACGCGAATTGCGGGCATATTTCCGCTGGCTAACAGTGCTTGAAGGGATGGGGAAGCGTGAGGGCGCGGGCGTCTCACGATGGTATAAAAGTCCCTTCATGCATTGCTACACCCGTGCGGGGGTCATGCGCGGATGGGACTACGAGAAACCTGTCGTGTGCTTGGCGAATATCCAACTGCACAAAGCGATCAGAGGGCATGGAATCTTTTCGGAGATTGTACGCAAGCTGCAGGACGGTGCCGACAAGTTCGAACTCCACCGAATCGAGATCGAATGCGTCAATAACCCAGGTCTGGCCGACTGGCTAACGCGGGCGACGTTTCAACGTTATCCGCAGCCATCAGACGGTGCGCCGTCGACGACGTTCTACCTCGATGTGAAATCCTAAAGGGCGTACTGGCATCGCATTGCGAATATCACAGAGCGTGGTAGCACGTGAAGTGCGCCCCTACCTTCGATGGCTGAAGGTGCTAGAGCAATTGGGCAAACGGGAAGAGTGTGGGCTTTCGCGACGGTACGAGAGCCCTTTGATGGAGTGCTGGTGTGAGGCGTGGATGGGGGTACGAGAAACCCGTGGTGAGCTTGGCGAATATTCGGATTCTTGAGGCGATCCGAGGACACACGATCTTTTCGTCGATCGTGCACGCCTCGCAGGAGAGCGCGGATGAGCTCGAGCTCCATCGAATTGAGGTCGAACGCGTTGAGAACGATCGGCTCGCAGTCTGGCTAGAGCGGGACGCATTTAAACGATATCCAGTGCGGGGTGGCGCGGAGCCGTCGGACTCGTTCTACTTTGATGTAAAGGCCAGCTGAACGATGCGCGATGCATGATTACGAGTTAGCTTTCTACATCAAATCGGGCCCTTTCGAGAACATGAAAAAGACGATCATCGGGGTGTTGACGGCGCTTGCGCTGACTGCCGCTCATGCGGAGTGCTTGCAGGAGGGTGACTCAGTTTCCCTCAACGGCACGCGCGGTCAGCAGGTGAGTAAGGTTGGCGACGTTACGCGCACGGAGGACATGCTGACGCTTGACGTTCCGGTCTGCGTTGTATCTAAGGACGGATTCCAAAAGGCGGAGCATGTCGGACAGTTCGTTCTTCAGGGGCTCCATCCGAGACTGGATGGATTAGTTCAGGTGACAGGGTTCGTTCGTCTCATCCCCACTGGACGGGATTATTCGACGCCCGCGATTATTGACGTGAGAGAGTCGCACCGCATCGGCGAATCCGGGCAAAGTCTAGAGCCACCTGCGCGCGCTCGGCCTACCAATGCCGAATACATAGCGAATCTTCGAGCGAAATATGGTCATCGCCTCCACTTCCAGTCTGCAGAGGCGGAGCGCATTGTCCGATCGTTCAACATCAATTGCAGGGTGCCTGATGGCCGGTATCTTCCTTTAATCAATGTGTTGTATGCGCGCCTTGCGGAGGCGACGAGCGACCGCATGTGGCAAGAAAGCTTCGTCCAGTCACGCGGTGGAGAGGTGCGTGTCATCGATGTGCTTCGTGGTCCGGGGCTCAATAGTGACGAAGGGCAAGTCTCGTTCGAAGTAGACAAATGGGGCGAGCTGCATGTCCATGGGATCACGACCGAGGCTGTGCTGAACACCTGTTTCGGATCGTACGGGCCCATCTGGCACCCCGCGCGCTGAGACGTATGTCGGCGTCGCCGAAACGGCGCGAGCGGGCTGTGCGCCCTATGAGTGGCCAAGAGGCGTTGTCGTCCCCCGGAAGCCTGCACCGATAAAGGCGCAGAGCGATTCGCCCAACAGATTGATCGTGTTAGTAGACCTATGGCAGTAACGGACTCTCTACCGCCAGTCGTCGCAGACCTATTGCGATGATCGCTTACACCGGTTAGTACGGCCTCTTGTACAAGTGTGCCGCGGACCGACCGGTCGACCGCCTTCCTGACGAAACATCTAGGCACGTGAACACCGGAAACGGGGCTGTGCCTTTTAGTACTTTTCGTTCATCTGAAAAATATTCCCGCCCGTGCCCTACATGTTGTCTCCCTGTTGGCCGATACCGCTTGGAGGGAGCGGTATTCCCGCGCAACCATCTCGCTGACCTCCAAAGGAGTCGCCTTCGCATGACAACGGCAATCATGGCATTGGACCGCCACCTCGTCCTCAGCTCTGCGGACCGTGGCAGTCGACGACACGCTTTGATCCGGTCCAAACGGCAGAAAGTCACTGCCGCACTGCGCGTCGCGGCGGCGCCACTGGCTGCGCTTGCTCTAGCCGGGCTTGCGGCATGTACCACTTTCTCGCAGGAAGCGGCCCAACCTCAGGTGTGGGCAACAGTGGTTGACGCGTCCGCCGGATCGATGTCCGGCGAACCCGTCTTAGGTGGGCTGGTGACCCAGAGGATTGCGGTCGGCGGCTACTGGCAGGTCGTGCCAGACCTCTTCGCCGTCCGCTCATGCGATGCGGGCGTTTGCCGACAGGGCATCGCGAAGCCGGTGGCGCGCGTGATCGTCCAGCATGTTGGCGCGACAAGCGCGACGGTAACCTTCCAAGCACACTACGACGTCGGGCCGAGCCAGACCCTTACGAATGGCCTGCCGGCGTCAACAATGACGACGACAATGTCGATACCCGCAGGCGCTGCGCCCATGCTCAAGAATGTCGAGTCTGTGGGGCACACGGCGGAACTGCCATACGGCCAGTTGCGGAAGATAATGCTGCCCGATGGGGTCGCGCTGGGGCTGTGTTTGAGCGACTCTCGTGAGCCGGTTATGCCGCCCAGCGGCGCGTGCCCGGCGGCCACGGACGCGCACTTTAGCAAAGCGCTGGCAGCCGCTGCGCAGTTTTAGTCGCATTGATGCCGGACTTTCACTTCGATCAAACTGCCTAGGCCCGACGTGGTATTCGCATGCGGTCCGGCCGTCCCACGATCGGGCCGCGGGACGGCCGGCAATGCGCCGCCCGATCGGTGAGGAGGGAGCGAAAGCCCTCATCGGCCGTTCGACCCGTGGTCGGTGTGACGTCTCTTGATGCGAATTGCAACGGTCATTCGCTCGCCGCCTTCGCCTGCACGTCATCGGCCAACGCCGAAATTCTACGATGCTCCCTTAGTGTTGGGAATGTGTCGGGCTGCTGCCGGTGACGGCGCTGTGCAGCGACGACCGCTTCAACCATCGGCCAACTCACGGTTTCGACTCGTCGGAGACACTTAGTTAGCATGGGCGACGGTCTGCTGTCTCACCGAGAAGAGACATTTACACCAGCACCGTGGGCACTGGCGAGCGCTACAACGCGCCCCAGCTACTCAGGGGCTCTACCGCTCTACCCACACACCTTTACAGTTTCCGGTCCATACAGGGAGGGAACCCGCCCACGAATGGCTTCGAGTGGTCAAGCAGCAGGTCTCGCTGGTATGCAACCCCAGGTCCGCAACGGGCGTTCGGTTAAAATGCCGACTCGGGGGCGCAGGCGCGCCGTGGAGATAAAACAAAAATGTTCCAGCCACGTTCCAACTTTGCGCACTTGATGAGTGTGCAGAGAGATCTAGCCCTTCTTGGTGCGGCCGCCGAACGATATTTCGTTGACGATCCGAACACCAGTCTGCTGAAGCTTCGCCAGTTTGGCGAATTGATGGCGCAGCAAGTCGCCGCGCGGACTGGGGTTTACTCCGAGGGCGAAGATAACCAAGCCGCATTGCTTTCGCGCCTTCGAGGCGCGGGCTGGCTTCCCGGCGACTCCGCTGATCTGTTCCACTGGCTGCGCAAGGCAGGCAACGCGGCGAACCATCAGTTCTCTGGTGACCATCGCGCCGCGTTGCAGGGATTGAAGATCGCGACGCAACTCGGGTATTGGTTCCAGCGCAGCTTCGTCAACGCGGACTTCAAGGGCGGCGCGTTCGTCCCGCCCAAAGCACCCGTAGATGAATCCTCCGCGCTGAAGGCCGAGCTAGCACAACTGCAAGAAAAGTTCGAGGCACAGGTCGGGCGAGTCGAGACCGCTCAGCAGCTAGCAACGCAAGCCAAAGAAGAGGCGAAGCTTTGGGAGTCTCTCGCGGTCGACGGAAGCCAAACGGTCGAAGCGCTCGAAGCCAAGCTCTCGCAACTGCAATCCGATTCCGCCGCCCAACTCGCCACGTTGCAAGCGGAGGCAATCGAGCGGCCGAAGGCGCAGTTGCTCAAATTGCAGACGCGACTCGACAAGGCCGCGAGCCAGATCCATCTGGACGAGAAGGCCACGCGCGAGCTTATCGATCAGCAATTGCGCGATGCGGGTTGGGACGCCGACTCGGTTGCATTGCGCTACAGCGCCGGTACGCGCCCCGAGGCAAATCGTTTCCTCGCAATTGCCGAGTGGCCCACGCAGAGCGGTCCTGCGGACTACGCGCTCTTCATCGGCGCGGAGTGCGTTGCCGTAGTCGAGGCAAAGCGTAATGCCAAAAACGTTGCATCTGCCATCGATCAAGCAAAGCGCTATTCGAAAGACGCTCTCGATGATGCAAAAGCGCCGCTGCCCGTGCAATGGTCGCATTTCCGAGTCCCGCTCGTGTTCGCTACCAATGGCAGACCGTTCCAGCAGCAATTCGCGGAGGTCAGCGGCATCTGGTTTTGTGACCTCCGGCGCACGACGAACCTTCGCAAGCCGCTAAATGGCTGGTACACCCCCGGCGGCATCCGCGAGTTGCTAAAGCAAGATTTCGATGGCGCGGAGAGAAAACTCGACGACATCGGATTCAAGTTCGGGTTCCCGCTGCGCGACTATCAGCGCCGCGCGATCGTTGCGACCGAGGACGCCATTAAGCAGGGCAAGCAGAGTGTGCTTCTCGCAATGGCGACGGGGACGGGAAAGACCAAAACCTGCATTGCGCTGGTGTATCGGCTGCTTAAAGCCCAGCGCTTCCGCCGCGTACTGTTTCTCGTAGATCGCTCCGCGCTCGGCGAGCAGGCAGCGAACGCGTTCAAAGAAACGCAGACGGAGTCGCTGCAGCGTTTCGCCGATGTGTTCGGGATCAAGGAGATTGACGAACAGCAGCCCGAGCCTGATACAAAAGTTCACATCGCGACGGTGCAGGGGCTCGTCCAGCGCGTGCTCTACAACGATGACGGCGGTTTGCCGGTCGACTCTTACGATTGCATCGTTGTCGACGAATGCCACCGCGGATATTTGCTCGACCGCGAGATGAGCGACGTGGAAGTCGAGTTCAGGGATCAAGCCGACTACATTTCGAAGTACCGGCGCGTACTGGATCACTTCGACGCGGTGAAGATCGGGTTGACCGCTACTCCCGCACTGCACACGACCGAGATTTTTGGCCTGCCCGTCTTCGTCTATTCGTACCGCGAGGCAGTCCTCGACGGCCACCTCATCGACCACGATCCGGCGTTGCGCATCCGAACGGCCCTGAGCGAAAGTGGCATCAACTACAAGGCCGGCGACGATGTGCAGGTCTACGATGCCGGCACGCAGCAGATTGACCTGTTCCAGACGCCTGATGATTTGAGCTTCGAGGTCGCGCAGTTCAACCGCAAGGTCATAACCGAACCGTTCAATCGTACCGTATGCGAGGCGCTAGTCGATTATCTAGATCCGGCAGGACCGGGGAAAACGCTGATCTTCTGCGCGACCGATGTGCATGCGGATATGGTTGTGCGTCTCTTGAAAGACGCTTACCGCGCGAAGGGCGTCGACATTGACGACGACGCGGTTCTCAAGATCACCGGCGCGTCGGACAAGCCCCTCCAACTCATCCGGCGATATCGCAACGAATCGCTGCCAGTGATCGCGGTCACAGTGGACTTGCTCACGACCGGCATCGACGTGCCTTCGATCAGCAATCTCGTGTTCCTGCGCCGGGTCAATAGCCGGATTCTGTACGAGCAGATGCTCGGGCGTGCGACGCGCCGATGCGATGAGATTGGAAAAGAAGTCTTCCGCATCTTCGATGCCGTGGATCTCTACGCCACACTCGAATCCGTCAACAGCATGAAGCCCGTTGTGCAGAACCCGAACATTGGCTTCGCGCAACTGGTTAAAGAGATTGTCGCTCACCCGGACGAGCCTATCGCCGAGCGTGCGCGCGAGCAGCTGCTCGCGAAGTGGCAACGCAAGACGCGGCACTTAAGCGAAAGCGAATCCGACGCGCTGAAGCATGCCGGTTGCGATCCACAAGACTTCGGGCAGTTCCTCAAGAACACCGATATCAAAAAGCTGGCCGAATGGTGGGCGAATAATGTGGGACTTGGCGAGACCCTCGACCGCAAGCGCGGCATGCCAACAGACCCCCTTGTGATATCGTCGCACGATGATTCGCTTGTTGATGTGTCCCCTACTTATGGGAAGCCAGAGGACTATCTCGAGCGCTTTACGGAGTTCGTAAGGAAGAACAGCAATACGCTGCCCGCGCTGATGGCTGTGGTGCAACGACCACGCGAACTCACGCGCCGGGATTTGCGGGAGCTTGTGGTCGCACTCGATCGCGCGGGCTTTAACGAAAACTCGCTTACGCACGCGTGGGCGCAGAAGTCGAATCATGAGATCGCGGCGCGTGTGCTGGGCTTCGTGCGACAGGCGGCGCTGGGCGACGCTCTTATCCCCTTCGACCAGCGTGTAGATGCCGCCGTCCAGCGCGTCAGCCTCCACCGAAAGCTCTCACCCCTCCAACAAGACTGGCTCAAGCGGCTTGCCAAACAGATCAAGGCGAACATCGTGGTCGACGATGTTTCCATCAACGAAGGACCGTTCGGGCAGCAGGGCGGCTTCAAGCGCCTGAACCAGGTATTCGACCAGCAACTAAACGACGTGCTGGCTGATATGAATGAATCGATCTGGCAGCAAGCTGCCAACCAATGAGAATTAACCGATGAGCACTATCACTAACGACATAGTCGCGAAGCTTTGGAACCTCTGTAATGTTTTGCGCGACGATGGCGTGACGTATCACGAGTATGTGACCGAGTTGACCTATTTGCTGTTCCTGAAGATGGCCAAGGAAACCGGCACCGAGGACAGACTGCCAGAGGGGTATCGGTGGGACGACCTCGAAAGCAAGGCTGCGCCCGAGCGGCTTGAAGCTTATAAGGTCATGTTGATCCACCTCGGCACGCATGGCTCAATCATCACGAAAGAGATCTTCGCCGCCGCGCGTTCGTTCATTGACAAGCCAGCCACGCTAACCGCGCTCATCACCGCAATCGATGCGATTGATTGGTACTCGGCGAAGACCGAAGGGCTCGGAGATCTCTATGAAGGGCTGCTGGAGAAAAACGCTAACGAGAAGAAGTCGGGCGCGGGTCAATACTTCACGCCGCGTGTGCTGATTGACAGCATTGTGTCGCTGATGAAGCCCAAACTGGGCGAAACAATCCAAGATCCAGCCGCAGGCACTGGCGGTTTCCTCATCGCCGCGAACCACTACATTCGCAAGCACAACGATCTTGAGGCGCTGTCCGAAGCTGCTTACAAGAAATATCGCCTCCAGTTCCACGGCATGGAAATCGTGCAGGCGGCGCACAGACTCGGGCTGATGAATTTGATGCTGCATGATCTGGATTCGGATGAAACCGGCGGTATTCGTTACGGAGACTCGCTTTCGAGCGAGGGTCAGCAACTGCCCAAGGCAGATCTGATCATCACGAACCCTCCGTTCGGAACTAAGAAGGGAGGCGGCCTGCCCACGCGAGATGACTTCACTTTTCCGACCAGCAACAAGCAGCTCGCATTCTTGCAGCACATTTATCGCGCGCTCAAACCGGGTGGACGCGCGGCAGTGGTGCTGCCGGACAACGTGCTCTTTGAATCCAATGTCGGCGCGGACATTCGCCGCGATCTGATGGATAAGTGCTACCTGCACACGATCCTGCGCTTGCCCACTGGTATCTTTTACGCGCAAGGTGTGAAGACGAATGTCCTGTTCTTCACGCGCGGCAAGACGGACAAAGGCAACACGACTGGCTTATGGGTCTACGACCTCCGTGCGAACATGCCTCAATTCGGCAAGCGCACGCCGCTGACGCGTGAGCATTTCGCTGAGTTCGAAGCAGCCTTCGGGAGTGCGCCAGATGGGAGCGCCGAACGGGTTGATACGGGCGAGGAAGGTCGTTTCCGCTACTTTTCGCGCAAAGAAATCGCCGATCGCAACGATAGCTTGGATATCGCTTGGCTGAAGGATGACAGCGATGGCGCTGACGGGGACTTGGCGAAGCCGGAAGTGCTGGCGCAAGAGGCGATCGATGAGCTTGAAGGTGCGCTCAACGAGTTGCGCAGCTTAATGGATGAACTGGGCGTGGAGGCGGCTGAAGAATGAGTAGGCTTCCAAAGGGATGGCTGGAAACAACGCTCGGAGAAGTTGTCGATTACGGCACTACTCTCAAAGCGGAGCCCGACGAGATTTCCGATGATGAGTGGGTTTTGGAGCTCGAAGACATAGAGAAGGACAAGTCGAGAATCGTCAGCCGCTTAACGTTCGCGGATCGAAAGTCAAAGAGCACTAAGAACAGATTCTCGAAAGGCGATGTCCTGTACGGGAAGCTACGACCCTATTTAAACAAAGTGGTGCTCGCAGATTCCAACGGACTGTGCACAACAGAAATTATACCGATCAAGCAGACCGCGGCCGTTGACAACCGGTATGTCTTCCACTGGCTTAGGGGGCCGCGCTTTCTCAGCTATGCGATCGGGGTTAGTCACGGATTGAATATGCCACGCCTTGGGACGGATGCCGGGCGCAGTGCGCCGTTCATCCTTCCGCCGCTCGCTGAGCAGAAACGCATCGCCGACAAGCTTGACTCCGTTCTCTCGCGGGTGGAAGCCGCTTGTGCAAGAATGGGACGGGTGCCGACAATCTTGACCCGACTTCGTCGGGCGGCGCTGGTTGCCACGCTATTAGGTCAGGACGGTGACGCCAAGCCAACTCCTCGCATCGCTTTCGGCAGCCTAATCAATAGCATTAGAGGAGGGACTACGGCTGTTCCTCAAAGCGACAAGACAGCGTACCCGATACTGCGTTCAAGTAGCGTTCGTCAAGGTCGTATTGATTTCGAAGACGTTAGGTATCTGACAAGCGAACAATCGGGTGAGGAGAAAAATTTTATACGTGAAAACGATGTACTGTTCACGCGACTCAACGGCAACGTCAACTATGTTGGCAACTGTGCAGTTGTACCTTCGGTGTCGTTGAACAAGTATCAATACCCCGATCGTTTGTATTGTGCGAGGCTTAAGGAAACGATTGTCCCAAAATACTGCGCATATGCTTTTGCGTTGCCGGATATTAGAAAGGAAATCGAGCGACGAGCGAAATCGAGCGCCGGTCATAAACGGATCTCGATCCAAGATATCAAGGAAATGGAGATCCCGCTCCCCCCTGTTGCCGAGCAGTTGCGAATGGTGAATCAAATTGAGCGAATTTTTGCGACTTGTGACAGGCTGGAAAAGACGCTGGACGAAGCGAAGATTGTTGCCGACCACTTGACACCTGCACTCCTCGCAAAGGCCTTCCGTGGCGAACTCGTCGGGCAAGACCCGAACGATGAGTCAGCGGAACAGTTGCTCGAACGGTTGAAGGCTCTCACAACTTCGCTCGGCACGAAAGGTAAGAGGTCGAGGCAATCAGCCACGGCGGCGGAAATCTAGTGAATCGGGGGCTGCACGTAAGGTCGGATGGCGGCCCGCTTGATTGATAATATAAAAAGCTATGACCGGATAGGTTCCCCGCATGGAATGCGATTTTATGTCGCCCTGCGTCCTCTGGATTGCTGATGCAGATCGCGCGAGCTCAAAGAAAGCGCGCACAGAACGCGTTCCCCGAACGCTAGCGTAGATGCCTGTTGGCTTCACACCCGATAGGCAGGGGAGCGATGGGGAGCTTTTCCTTGAGTCGCGCTCACTATGCGGACCGCTTTCGATCTGAGGCGCGCGTTCAATCGCGCGCCGAGCGCGAGAGATCGCGGACACCGAATAAGGCGAATGACTGAAACGCGTATGATTGCGGCAATATGTCACAGTCGGGTGAGCGTCCCTTGATGGGCCACAAGCGCCCGTGGACCGGGCGCGACAGTCACGTCGGGTGCCCGCCTCATGCAAACGGCATAACCTGACCCACTCCGGCCGTTCATTCTAGCGTGATGTCAATCTCGCCTCGTAAGGTGCAACGGTCATTCGCATAAAGTTGGCTGGGAAAAATGTTCACTCATACACGGATGAGTTCGAACATCGTTGCATGCTATATAACTGCGTCCGGCACCGAAGTTGCGCACCGCTTCGCTCGGCTCCGCAAATCGTCTGTCCGATGAAGAATGGCACTCTAGCTTAGCAGGGCAAGCCCGTGACGTGCCTCCCACGTCGAAATAGCGCGCACGATACCTGTTGCCTTGAACCAGGCAAGCTCATAGGCCAACCGAAGGGAGGAACATAACGTTTTTTCGTTGCATCGATTTTGAGATCTATTCCTCAATGCGATAGCCAACACGCATGTAAAGTCATGACCTTGGATCATGTTCCAAATGGGCTCGCCAAGGATCGCACGATGCCACGCCTCGACCTCCTCCGGCTTGATGCTACACAAGTCCGCAAAGTCTTTTAACAGACGATGCTCCTCCAGTCGTAAGGCTGGAGCGTCTACGTATTTCCATGGAGACAGACGTTCGAATGGGACATTCAATCCACGCTCACGATTTATGTACCTTAACTTTCCGAAAAAAAGGCTTATATCCTTGATGCGCTCGATGAGATCTCGAAGTTTTTCTGGTCGCGCATCGGCTTGGTCATGGTCAACATACTCGTCCAACACCTTCTCCAACGCCGGAGAACTGGCCAACAAAGTCTCTAAGTCGTTGGTCTCCGGATACACCAAGTTATCCGATTCGTATGTCCGCCCTAGGAAACTGTCATAATCGTCGTCTACGATAGCAATAAAACCGTTAAAACCCTCTTGATCTAGTATTTCCGCCACCTTTACCGAAGTAAATTTGCCTCCGGAAATGGTGATCTGGCAATCGTCATTCTTGATCTTGGTTCGCCAAAAAAGGGAGTCAGATACCCCTTCTAGAACCAACAAGGTTCCTCGAAATGCTGCGCGAGCCATCTTCAGTTCGGCGAGTACATCGCCGACATTCCTGGTAATCATTCTATTCCCCTGCTTCCTGTGAAGCTAAGGGAACCATTAGGTCGTGCCGGTCGCCGACAATAAATGGAGAATGAGTCGCAACAATTGCATCGAACCGCGTTGCCTCCACGATATTCAGCAAGTCTTGCAGGAATTGCTTCTGCCACGTCAAATGCAACGACAGTTCGGGCTCATCAAGCAATACAAGCGTATCGGGGTCTACCCTAAACAAAAGATCATAAATCAAAACTAATTCGTGCTGTTCTCCCGATGACAATGCGTCGAGATCTAGCGAGGCGCCGGTGCTGCTAACTGCCTTCAATCCCTCTTGCTTATCAAGTGAAATTGATTTATTTCTAAACTTCTTGTTGACAATGTCAAGAAGCAAATAAACACGCTCAGACAGATTATCCAATACACTTAGCTTCGATTGAGTGTCCGAAACGTATAAAGCAAGAACATCAAGCCGCGTCGAATCAAGTGAATCTATTGCATTCACATCAAAGGGGTAGCTATTGTCGTCAGCGAGCAAGCCGATTTTCTTCAAGTAGTCTCTTTTCTTTTCTAGATCAACCATTCGTCGCTTAAGCTCATCGACCGGAACTCTCGGTTGATCGCCGTGTAGCAAGCGCCAAGGAAACGATTGATCGAGCGTTTGAGACCCTTTTCCATAATTGGCTAACGTGGCGGAAACCTTTTCCTTAAGCTCGCTCGCGTAGCTCTTCACCATCGAAACGACGGTGCGATCGGCATTATGCCGCGCCCACTCTGCCTCCTGAATACTAAGCTTAAGTAATCGCTGTGTTTCAATGAAATGCACCTTCACTTTTCGGCGAAGATTCCGAACCAATTCGGGTTCTTTAAAGAGTTTTCCTTGATAACGCGTGGGCAACCGGTCAGAGTAACGCTCAATAACCTGATAGGCTGTAAGGTACTCCTTGTATTCCCTATCCATCCACTGGTCCGGGCCCATTCGATAAAGCCAAGGCGTCTCGCTATCAATGAAGCTTGCGAGCCTCGCCGACGAAGATTTATTGGGTAACGCACCCAACTCTGCCTCTTCTCTTCTGCCATCGGCGATCGCGAATGCCCGAATAACGATCCTAGGTGGTCTTTTCTCTGACTTGGCCCGAACAGAACGTTCGAAAAGGTATTGTTGTCGTGGCTGATCGGATTCGACACCTTCTTCGTCCACAAATTCGCGCTCTTCCCTCTCGAAACCTAATATCGAGGCGTCCGTTAGTGTCACAGTAAAAGTTGAGAAATGCGTGCGAGCCAGTTCCACAAGTCGGCCTGAAAACAACGCCGCCACTAGCTTCAAAAGCATGGTTTTACCCACGCCGTTGGGTCCGTGGATGATAGTGACCCGCTCTTGGAGGTTCAGGTCAATTTTATGATTGTATAACCCGAATAAACCGGTTACCTCTACTCGCCGAATGCGCAGCGTCTCTTCGTTCATTTCCCCACCCCTGCTTGCTATTTGTCGTCGGATTCTACATGAACCATCGCACAATCTACGTTGCACCGAGCGTGCAGATTGGCGATCTGAACTTGTGTCCGATAGAGTCTCTCGGCGACTAGCCTTTCCACACCAAACTTGCCGAACTGTCTGGTCGTCGGTCGCGGCTTCGCGATGGTCTCGAAAGACGCAGGTTTGCTCATAATTGACCACTTGACCTATGACGCGCCGAGTACCAGTAGAAGGCGATGGTCCGTTACTTAGCGCGAAGCCGACAGTGAAACCTCTTCGGAGCGTACTGCCGAACGGCGGAACATGGCCGTAAGAGCCCGACGGCGCCGCGCGCCGAACAGTGGCGCTTGCATGCCATGCAAAAGTCTTAGTCCCGCAACATTCGTTCGCGCTTCACAGAAGCGCGCAGACCACTAGGAACATGCGCGAAGTGACAGTCTGCTTACAGTGCATCTTCTCGTGCGACGAACAGGTCATGGTGGCGCTTGAGCTCGTCTGTGGACGGCTGATCATTCGATGCCTCAGGAAAAGCAACGAAGCGCCGCGCGTGATACTGCGTGTACTCGGTCCCCTCCAATGTCCGCGAAACGGCCACACGGCCGTCCGCATCAATGGCGATCAGGTGCAGGTCGAACAGCGTGTGAATGTCTGCGCGCAACAGCAGCCCGTTCGACGTGGCGTAGTCCGTTTTGAGCGCGTGCGGCACGATGTGAGCCGCCTCAAGAAGTGGCGTAACAGTTGAACCGGTGATCGCACAGGTGCCACAATAGGCGCGCCTGAGACGATTCCGGAAATCGGCTTGACCACGCCGCGTCTTGATGTTGACGAATTGCCGGTTCTCGTTATCCCAGCCATCATCGCCGACGTCATCCGCTAAAGTGATGGCTTCGAGTGGCACAACGCGTCGTAGTTCTACGTAATGCTGATCGAAGTCGTGATTTGACTTTTCCCATCCGGCGCGCATCCAGGCTGCAGGAATAGGTTGGGTTTTAGTGCTGCTCAGGTACTGCTGCGGGTGCACGTAAGCGGAGGCAGGCAGTTCGTGCGGGGCAATCAGCTCGTTTATTTTGTCAAAAGTGAGCCTAACGGTGTCGCCGCGCAGGCTGCGCAGGTGCGCTTCGAGTCTGTCGTATTTCGCCATCGTGCTTGTGGTCCCGAATGGAATCTTGCTGGTTGCCGTCGGTTAGCGCTCCTTCGTCAGCGCCTGGCCTCCCGCACTTCGCTGGCGACCTGCGCGTGACGCTCCAGATGCTTGGGATGCGGTGACGACGCGGTATCTGTCGGCGGACGCAGCACCTTCCCTTGGAGCTTTCCGTACTCCGTACGCTGCAGGGCGTCCGCGACCTGGACCTTCATTTCGCGATTGACCCACAAGAGACCCAGATCGAACAGCGAGTGAATGTCTGCGCGCAACAGTAGCCCGTTGTTGCACCGGTTCGTGTGGCCGCCCTTATACGGGATGATGTGGGCCGCCTCGAGTACATCCTCTATGGTGCAGCCCGTGACAGCACACTGCCTTTCATAAGCATTGAGCAGGGCCTTTCTGAATTTGGCCTGCCCGCGGCGCAGAAAAACTGCTCGCAGTTGGCGCTCGCGCGCATCGTCCTCGGATATGATCGGCTCGGCTAGTTCCCGGGCCGCCGCTTGTTCGGCGCGGTGGATCGCCTCTCGGGGTGTTCGATTGCCTAGGGTCGTTGGCACTTTATGGGACCCCCGCTTGGCGGGGCCGCGTGACCGACGCGACTTCCAGTCTCGCGAAAAGGTCGCCGTCGTGCGCAAGAACGCTTCCAATTCATTGAGGCTAGTGTCTACCGCCACCGGGAATTCCAGCGCGTAATAGTCGGTGCCATGCGCGTCCTTCAGCGTTTTGCTGGTCCCGGGGCCTTTTCCGGTGCGCTTCGTGAACACAGTGAAACGGACAACGACGTGTTTTTGCCGGGCGAAGAGCTGAACGTGCCGGAAATGCTGTTCTGTTTCGATCGGGTCAAACCGGTATTCGACGAAGTTCGCGGCCCGGTTGATATAGCCTTGGTTGTCGCCCTCATAGTGGCCATCCAAGAGCTTGATGATTCGCCTGAGGTTGCGGGCCGCATCCCGGTGCCTTCGCATCCATCGGTCGGCGTTCGGACAGGCCTTCACGTTTTCGCTTCTTTTTGGTTTCGCCATTGAAATTCCCCGATGCAGGAGCTGCCGTCCGGCGGCCCGATGCCGTCACCGTCAAGGCCCGCCGCTTGTTGACGTAGAACCCAGGCCGCAGCAGCGTGTGCATGGTCTTTTCATGGCCGATCATTGCGTCATGCGATCGGCGGCACGGAAGGCTCATGCGGTGTCGGCTGGCGGATCTTGCTCGTCGTTTTCATCGCCTACGCCCGTCGTTCGTCAATTTCCCGGAAGCGCGTCGAACTCTTCAAAGATCGAGAGCGCGCGCCGTGGATAGGCCGCCGAAAGCTCATCCACATCCAATTCGCTGCGCCGCAACTCAAACGTTCCACGAACCTCAATCATTTCATAGAACTGTACGGGCTTCACTCGTCCGCTTAACGCGCTTGCGACCGCGTGCATGACGGTTGTACTGCATCTCATGCCGAACACGATCTCGGCCATTTCGAGTGGTGAATCGACGACTCCCCGGGAACCCAGCAAGCGCCACTCCCTCTCATAGTGCCAGTCAGGCGCCTTTCGCAGCAGCACGGCTGCGTCGACCGCGATTCGGGCCTGTTCATCACGGTCGAGCACCATTTTGGCGACCGCGCTCGCGCGCACGTTTCGGTTGCCGCCATACCGTACCTCGTGAAGCTGTCGTTGTGCTTCTTGCGGCACGCTGTATCCGATGCAAATTCCTCGATGCTGCGCGCCGTAGTGACTCCACATCAAGGGGCAATCATATCGGGTCGCCAGTGACAAAATCCCCTTGTTGTACTGTTTCAGCAACTCGCGTTCGATTGCATATGCCAGCACGGACGCGAGGGGGCCGGGGGGATCAGAGCAGCGTTCCGGGTCCGTAGCGTCATATCTCAAACCATCGATCATCCGCTGCGCCGCGGCATGACTATGTTTCTCGATATGTGCCATGGTCTTTGGTCCGCGATATTTCACAGCACGTGCGCCACTTTGCATTTCATCTTCAACGCGACGGCGGACTAGTTCATAAACCGTACGCTCCATGGTCGCGACGTCGCAGTCTGCTTCAACGCACGGCTTGGTATCTAACGGATCATTGAAGGTACTGGGGTCGGCATAGTAGACGGTGTCGGCACACAGAAGCTCGACCGTCCGTTCGTCAAAGTGGCGATACTTGTACAGGACTGGCGGGATCACCTTTGGCATGCCGTCGGCCATCTCGTGCTCACTCATTGAATGTCCTCGGTGTCATCGCGATTGGCCGGTCCGTTCCCTATCGCCGGAGCAGGTGGTTACGTCGCACAGCTTGCTGCATGCAAGGTCGTCGCACATGCAATGGACCCCCGCTGTGTGCATTGTCACTAATTTGGAGTGTCCTGTCGAATGTCTCCTGTTGGGCCGCTGCCTCTATGCCGGAGCCCCACCGATCGGTGGGCGGTGAGAGCGAAATTTCACTTTTTCACACCGACGGCGCGGCGCATAGCGCTGGTTATGCCCTGTCGCGCCTGCCAGAAGCCGGCCCAAGGATCGGCCTTCAATGAGCGCTGCCGTGCGACGGCTTTTTTCATCGTCCATTCGTCGCCGCGCACGACGTTCTTAAGTTCGTCCCACGAGACTGGCATCGACACCGCCATGCCGCCGCGCGCGCGAACGGAGAAGGGCGCAACAGTGCTGGCGCCACGGCCGTTACGCAGGTAGTCGATGAAAATCTTGCCGACGCGGTTGCGCGGTCCAGAGATGGCTGAAAACTTCTGCGGTACCACACGCGCCATATGTTGGGCGACCGCGTGGGAAAAGTCTTTCACCTCGTCCCACCCCTGCCGGCGCGTCAGCGGCACAACAATGTGAAACCCCTTGCCGCCACTCGTCTTGGCAAATGAGCGCAGCCCAAGTTCGTCGAGCACGGTTTTCAGAAGGCCGGCCGCCTCGAGCATCGCGGACCACGGGAGCGCGGGGTCCGGATCGAGATCGAATATCACGCGGTCGGGGTGGTCGAGATCGGGCGCGACGGCGTTCCACGAATGCAGTTCAACGACGCTCATCTGCGCCAAACCGACGAGCGCGTCGATGTTGTTGGCGACGAGCAGCGGCGGGTGGTTGGGATTCAGATCGACGGGGAGTTCCTCGACGCCTGGAATGCGCATGCGCTCTGCGTGCTTCTGAAAGAACAGCTCGCCATTGAGCGTTTCCGGTGCGCGCACAAGTGTGAGCGGCCGGTTATGCAGATACGGCAGGGCCCATTCGGCAATGGCATCGTAGTAGCGGACGAGGTCGAGCTTCGTGTGTCCGGTGATGGGGTCAATGACGCGCTGCGGATTGCTGATCTTGATGTCGCCGACCAGCACGGTGCCATGCGGGCCGGGACGCTCGCGCGTCGAGCCGAAGTGTCCCTCGTCCGGCGCGTCGACAACCTGTTCTTCTGTCACGGTGCCGGCCGGTTTGTCTTCCCGGATCGCGTGAAAGAGCGCGTGCCGGATTTCCCCGCCCGGTGTCCATTCAAGAAACGACACTTCGGCAACCACCTCCGGCGTCAACCAGTGGAATTCGCGGTCGCGCTCCGGCTGCGGCGCGTTGAAGAACGGTGACTGCGCGGCCTTGAGCCCGGCGATCCGCTTTGCGAAAGCCGCGCTCTGCCGCGGTGTAAAGTTCGGTCCGACATGGCCTGCATACCGCAGAGAACCATCCTCTTCGTGCACGCCCAGGAGCAGCGACCGGACGCCGGATTTCGCGCCGTTGACGCGTGATATACCACCGACGACGAATTCCTGTCGGAGTGTGCATTTGAGCTTGATCCAGTCGGTCGAGCGACCGGACCGGTAAGACGCGTCGCCCCGTTTGCCGATGATGCCTTCCAACTTCATGCGGCACGCAGATGACACCAGCGAGGCTGGATCCTCGGCGAAATCCTCCGCGTAGCGGAGCAGCGGGGTGTTGACTTCGTCCATCAGCTCGCGCAGCAGCTTTCGGCGCGCGCGCAGCGGCTGCTCTCGTATGTCGGTGCCGTTGATCCAGAGCAGATCGAAAACGAAGAGCACAATCTCGGCCGCGCT
This sequence comes from Paraburkholderia phenoliruptrix, assembly GCF_047325075.1. NCBI lineage: Bacteria > Pseudomonadati > Pseudomonadota > Betaproteobacteria > Burkholderiales > Burkholderiaceae > Paraburkholderia > Paraburkholderia phenoliruptrix. Next base: position 2,600,071 of record NZ_CP168531.1, on the reverse strand, counting down.
CCGTCGGTCGAACGCATTCTGCAGCGCATTGAAGTCGGGCGCGCCAGCGTCGTTGAGGACGACGGCCTCTGCATCGATCCACGCGTTGTCCACGGGCAACGCACGCAGCGCGTCGCGCAAGCGCGGCATGCGCTCAGTCCAGTCGTGACCGTTTCGGGTGAAGAGACGAACGTCGCCGCCCTCGATCCGCTCCAGCATCCGATACCCGTCGAACTTGATCTCGTACGACCAGTCGCCGTCCATCGGGATGTGCTCGGCTAAGGTCGCCAGCTGCGGCTCGACGAGCGCCGGCATGCCGTCGGCCGGTGAATCTCTCGCCGGGTGCTTCCGGCTCGCTCGTGACGAACTCCATCGTGACATCAGTGATTTCCGATTTGAGCTTGGCGAAGTACGAGGCCTAAAACGTCGGTGAGTGCGGTTCGCGAGTGTTCCACGCCCAAGCGAGGGCAAGCTTCGCCCACGCGTCGTCCTTCGGGCAGCCTGTTACGGCGCAAAAGTGTTCGAAGTCATCGGAAAGAGTGTGTCCATGCTCGTTCCGCTGCATCGGATGGGGAAGAACGACTTCAAGAATCGCTGCGGGATTGCGGTATTCAAACATGGGTCACCTCCATGCCTCCTTGCGAGCATGAATCGGGCCTTCGTCGTCAGAGCCTATGCAGCGCACCCAGTGCACGCAGCCCTGTTGCGGCTGGTCTTGAACCTGCGTCCTTCCGCCGTGGCAGCAGAGGATGTGCGAGCCGCCGGCCAGTGTTCTTTGGCGAAATGCTCGCAAGCGACGCAGTGCTTCGGGGCGACTGGGGGATCGAAGTCGGGCATGGCGCAGATATGTATGGATGTACAGTATATCCCGTGGCAAAATTAATAATCGGTAATCGTCGGAGACGCAGATGCCCATCCTTGTCGGCACCGCTTCGTGGACGGACAAGACGCTGATCGAGTGTGGCGCGTTCTATCCGCCGCGCTGCGGTAGCGCTGAGGCCCGGTTGCGTCATTACGCCAGCGTGTTTCCGCTGGTCGAAGTCGATTCCTCCTACTATGCAATGCCCAGCGCGACAAACAGCGCCCTATGGGTCGAAAGAACGCCGCCGGGCTTCGTGTTCGATGTGAAGGCGTTCCGTCTCTTCACCGGGCACCAGACGGAGCCCCGATTTTTCCCGAAAGATCTGCAGGCCGCATTGCCAAACACGGGCAAAAAGAACCTCTACTACAAGGACATTCCGGCGCCCGTGCTCGAGGAGCTATGGGCGCGCTTTTTCGAGGCGCTGCAGCCGCTGCACGCCGCCGGCAAACTCGGCTCGGTCTTGTTTCAATTCCCTCATTGGGTAACTGCGGCGCCGAAGGCAAGAGTGCACGTCGAGCACTGTGCCGAACGCATGCATCCCTTCCTGACTGCGTTCGAGTTCCGTCATGAGAGCTGGCTGAGCGAAGAAAATCGCGAGTCGACGCTAGCGATGGAGCGGGAGCGCGGGATCGTGCACGTCATCGTCGATGCGCCAGAGGGAGTGTCAAAGCGTGCGCATACCGTCTGGGAAACGACATCGCCGCAGCTTGCGATTGTGCGGCTGCATGGCCGCAACGCGGAGACGTGGAGCGGGGCGGAGTCAGCAGCTCACCGCTTTAACTACGAGTACAGCGATGACGAGCTGCGTGAACTGGCGCTGCCGATCGAAGCAATCTCAACGAAGGTCCGCCACACGCATGTGCTGTTCAACAACTGCTATCGGGACGTCGCGCAGCGCAATGCCGCAACGATGTTGAGTGTCTTAGGCGTCGCCTGATAGCTGCAATCGCAGTGATTGCAGTGTCCCGTATGCGGAGAGATCTGACCTTTCTGCAAGGTGCCACAAGTGCGTTCTACGGCTGCCGGTGGTAAAGTCAGACGAAATAACGCGGAGAGAGGGCTACGTGTCACGCAGCATTATTTGCGTCGGCGACACTACGTCGCACGGCGGCAAGGTCATAGAAGGAAATCCAGCCGCAACGCTTGAGGGCAGGCCCATTTCGGGCGTTGGCCATATGGTTGCATGTCCGCAATGCAAAGGTACGTTTCCAATCCTGCCTGATCTGCTCGGTCGGCGTTACCCGCACATCATTGACGGCCGAGATACGGCTGTTGAAGGTATGCGCACTGCATGCGGCGCAACGCTCATCGCATCGCGCTCAAAGTCCACTATCAGCGACGAAGGTGACGGCCAGGCAAGTACCGGTGCAGCAGTCGCCGCGGCGGCTACTGCACTGCCGATGTCGCCAACTCCAACGCTTTGCCTTGAATGCTTGGTCGCGGCAGCAAAAAGCGGCGCAACGACGGTTATGCGGGAGTAGCCGTGCCATCCAATATCGAAGCTTACTTTGCGCGACGCAAAGCGCAGGTGTCGTTACCTGTTCGCCTATATGCGCTTGTTGATGCGCTTCTGTACGGACGTGGCGAGATAGTCGAACGGCCAGCCGCGGCTGTTGGACTATTCGACGGAACACCCGACGCATCCCTAGCCGACGCCGGGCCGTGGTTGATCGATTTTGAGGAAGCGCCGGACAGCGTAAAACAGTCGTTATTCGCGTTGGGGGCAGGCGCAGAGGGCGTTTCGTGGCTTGTCAGTGCATTTCCTTTTCCTGTACTTGCCGACGAGCTCGCAGGGCGTCTAAACGCCCGTATGCCGGACGGACGCACCGCGTTGCTGCGCTTTTACGATGCGCGCCTGATGACCGAAATCGCGGACCTGTTCTCGTTCACGCAGCGTACCGAATTCTTCGTGCCGACGTTCGATTGGCTCGTGGAAATCAATGGCGAACTGATGAGGGTGCATCGGCATGCTTGAACTCACGACGGAACAGGTTGCGGCGCTTACTGAAATCGACGCAAAGCGGTTTGTCGAAGGCGTGCGCGCGGATTTATGCAGAGACGATCCGAAACTCGCGGGCGACGTGAGGCTTTCATCGCGGCTATGGCAGGCGTTCAAAGCGGCGCGGGCACTCGGCATTGAGCTCGATGAGAATCTGGTTGGGTTCCTTCGAATCGAGGCTTACGCGCCCGGCTTCTATGAGCAGCCTGCGATAGGCGCTTGGCTGACACGTTCGGGCCGCCCGGCAGACGAACGATTTCACGACTATTTGCGCGTCGTGCGTTGGAAGATCGAACATCCTGAATTTCAGGGAGGATTGAACAATGGCGGGTCTGGCAGTTCCGGTGATAGAGGCGGCAGCTCAAGCCCTTGGGCCGATCTTGGCGCGCGCTGGCGCCGCTTTGTTGGGCGGGGCAGTGGTAGGGGCAACGGGTAGTCTGTCCGGCGATACAAAGAAGGAGGACAGCAAGGCCGCTGATCGGTCCTTGCCGCGCACCGATCGGAAGTGCGACAAATGTCCGCCGGAGGGAGGCGCAAAAGTCCGCCGCAACCACGGCGTCAACTGGAACTCCTACCAGTACCAAGCGCGCATCACCGGCTTCCCTTTTGATACGGAAGAGTGCCGGTGGTCCGAAGAGTGGCAATGGCTCGGCATTGATTTCGACGGATTTCAGGCCGGCGCGTGCATGCTCCAAGAGGCCAAGGGCAACTACGATCAATTTCTTGATGGATCGATCCCGAAGGCCGACAAGTGGTTCGAGGGATTCAGGACCATGGAAGATCAGATCGTTGAGCAGGGCACGACCGTGCGCATGAACCCGCCGGCCCGTTTGACATGGTACTTTCAAACTCCGCTCACCTACAAAAAGATGGCTCCGGTGCTCACGCGCATGGGCGTTGCGGCCGTCTATCAACCGTGATTCAAACATGGAAATTAACGCAACGTTCCGGGACGCGTCGCTGTCGTCTCAAGACTTCCGCGAAATGCTGGCTCGCGAATCGCGGCTCGTGACTGCACTGTCCGCAAAACAGCCACTGATGGCACATGCGAACTGGCGGCTCACGGCTGATTCGCTGGAAGAGGCGAATCTCTATCCCGCCTTTGACGAGAATCGCGAACCGTCGACGCCCGCATTGGCTGTACTCACCACTCGAGCAGGTGGCAAAAAGCGCGGTGTATCGCATGCTGCAATCTGGAATGCGACCGAGGGGAACGACAGCGCGGTGATCTCCTGCCAAATATCCGACGCAAAGGTGCTGCCCGATCGAGTGACGCTCGATATCGATGCGTCGCTTTGCCCGCAGTCGGCTGACGACATGGCCGGCATCGTTCAGTCAATCGTCGCTAACTTCGCTCCGCTCGTCGTGGAAGTTGCGCCAAAAGAGTATTTCGACCGGCGCGTATTCGACGACAAGCCTGGCGTTGGCTGGATGCTCTATCTGCCGAAGGTCATCACAGTGCAGCAGGTGCCGGAAGCTGGCGCGTTGATCCCGCTGCCTGAGGCCGGCCGTAAGCAGACTGGCACGCTCATCGTCAGCGTCGCCGATGCGGTGTTCTCGGTCGACAACGCGGAACATGTCGAGATCGCGAACCGCGTCGAAATTCGCTTGGTCGATCAGGATTTGTTGCCGGCATACGCAGATATCTGAGCGCCGGCCATGGTCACGCTCGCTAGGCACCGTGTCTCCGGATTTTCCGGAGCATGGGACGCGCGGACTGGGTAGTGCTGGATTAGGGGTAAGGCAAGCTCGACGTAACATGCCCGAGGGCGGGCGCTGCTGCAGTCCTCGAGCACTTTCAACGTTCGCTTCGATCATGATCGGCCGCGTGGCTGGCACGGGCACCGTGCGCACCTCTCCGGCGTCTTGTCGCCGTCGTCCTCGCTGTGGCCGGCATGAATGAATCAGTGGGTGGCGGACGATCATGCGCCCTAGAAGGGGCCAGGAAGGCGTCGCCGGTCACGCTAGTTCTTGCGGCAACAGGCATTAGCGGACTAGAACATCAGACTGTAAATCTGTCAGTCATGACTTACAGCTGCCAAGCCAAAATCCGTTCACCTCGCTCAATCGACCGCGCCACAGGATGCCCTGAGTCGACATCGATCCGGACTGCGCGAGGATTCGTGCGTCTTTAAGATCGGGTCTCCGGTCTTCCGACACAATAAAGCCTGCTGATCGAGTCAGCCCACCTTAAGTGGATGCTCCCGCAGGTACGTGCGCAGCGCGTCATTGATCCGTCTCTGCCAGCCGGCGCCGGTGGCGCGGAATGCTTCAACAATATCGGCGTCCGTGAGAACCTCGGCTGACTGGCGAGCGCGTCGCAGGCGAACTCTAGCTATTTGGCGAGTCTTCATCTTGTCCTGTACCCTCAAGGTTCTGCGGCTCGATCATGAAGTCTACGTGTACGGCGTCGTACGGGAACACGACGGCGCCGTCCCCAGCACGGTCGAGCACACCGACGTTCAGCAGCGCGTGGACGTCCTCATGCACCTTTTCTTGCTCTTGATCGAGGCGCCGGGCGAGTTCGCGGATTGACATCGGGCCGGCGCCTGTCATCTGCCGAATGATCTGCACGCGCATCGGCGTCAGCGTCTTGAACAGCAGTTCCGGCGTCTCGAACGTAATGCGTTCGGTCTGCGTCGCGATGCCGTTATTGGCGGCGGAAACGACCCGCGCAATCATCGCGTCGCGGAGTTCTACGCTGATAGTTAAAGTGGCCATTGTGAAGCCTTAACGGCCGGGTTCTTCTGCGTTGTGCGGGACGATTTCCGATTCAATCCGCTGTCCGTGGGCACGCCGCGCAATCTTCAAATCATGCGCCTGCTGCATGTTCAGCCACGACTCGGCGGATCCGCCGAAGTAGCGCGACAGTCGTAGCGCCAGCTCTGCAGTAACCGGGCGCCGCTCGTTCACGACGTCGTCTAAGTTGGAAATCGAAACCTTCAGGGCGCGCGCGAGCGTGCTCGCACTCATTCCCAGCGGAACCAGGAATTCTTCCCGCAGGATTTCGCCTGGGTGCACCTCGCGCATGCCGTTGACCGGTCGTGCCGCCTCAGTTGATTTCATATCGTTCACGGAGCGCAGCAGCGCCGCCTCGAATCGCTCCCGATCCTTGTCCATTACGGTCTCCGCAGTTTTGACTATCTATTGTAGCCGCCTCTGACTGTCGTTACGCCAAGATTGAATCGCAGCTCCGGTGGTCGGCGCTGCGATTCTTGGATTGGGAGCAAAAAATCATGAATACAGCGGCATGGGCCGAAAAGGTGGCGTTGCAGAAAGAAATTGCAGACGTCGAAGCCAAACTTGAGCATGCATTGACACAGGGCGGTGGAGCTCATCGGAGCGTGTTCGAACGGCGCCTTAAGATCTTGCGAGGCCAACTCGCGCAGGCTACGCAACGGGCCGCACGCGAATTCTACGCGCTGCCGCGTGACCCGGCGACGGTGTGACGGGATACGACAACCACCGCATCACCGCATCTCGATCGAGCCAACGCGGCGCAACTGGGTGTGCCGAATGGCACTCGCTGCCATACGGCGGCGGCCTTGGTAGTGTCTGCCTGCCGCCGATATGAGATCCGATAGGCCCTCCGAGGGCCTTTTTCTTTGGCACCGACTCCCGAGCAAGATGCATTTCCCTATCTAATAACAGACTTTTTGCTATCTGATTTGGCCGTTTTGTTTGGTCGTGACAAGAAGATCTGTCCATCGGCAGCTTGTGTTGAGCGCCGAAGCAGATTCCAAACAAACGGAGCATGGATATGGGTAACGCAGCACACGAGGCGGTAATCACCGCTATCAACAGTCAGATCGGCGAAACCAACGCCTTGATCAACGCGGCTCTTGTCGCCGGTACCGACACCATCAAGTTGCGCAAGCGGCTGGCAACCCTGCACAGCGACCTCAAGGCGGCGCAGGACGCGGAAGCCGCCGGCGTCGCGGACGTGCGGGCCCAAGATGAGGCGCTTGTGGTGGCGAGTGCGAGTGAGATCGCGGCGTCCGCAATCGCGTCGATCAACGCAGATCTCGAGGCTCTCGCGGTTCCATGTCGCGTACGCCACGGTGACGAACGCTTCGTTGCACTTGCGCAGCAGATCGCGCGCTCACTTCGCGCAATGCAGAAAACCGCTGACAAGCTTGACTCGGCGCGCGAATCGGTAGAGCGGATCGAAGCCCGCGTCAACGACTGCGTTGCGCGCCGGTCGGCGATCACTGCAGCTCGACTCGAGGGCAAATCCAACGATCGGGAGGCCAACGAGTTTGTTGCGCTGGCTGCCGATATCGACGCGCTGAACGGCTTGCTGTTCGAAGCTCGCGCGAAGTTCGAGAAGATTGATGACAAGGCCGAAAGCGCTGCTCTGAACGCGCTGCATGCCGAAATGAGGCGGCTGTCGTCCAAAGTGACCATTGACGCCGTCAGGGAGCACGTGGCGCGAATCGAGTTCGATCTCATGCAGGGCATCCGGAAGCTGTACCAGACCTCACGGAAGCACGCCCCGGAGCGCACCTCGACGCCTCGTTCGCACTATGTGATGAACGCAGACTTGGAGTTTTTCTGCCGCACTGGCGTGCTGCGTTGACGTGGAGCCGGTCATGACGTTTGCGAAAGGCCACGAATTCAGCCAGGAGACGAAGTTTCGCCCCGGGCAGACCGGCAACGTGCGCGGCCGCACCAGACAGGTGAAAAACGTCGTTGCCGAGGCGTGTCGGCCCTTGCGTCGCCATGCGGGTGTGTTGGTCGAGCACGCATTGGCGAAGGCCTTGGCTGGCGATACAGCGGCCCTGGTGGCGCTGCTCAACCTCCTGTCAACGGTCGAGCAAGTCGAAGCTGCAAAGCGTCTGCCTGCGGCAGCCTAGGACTAGTCCTTTACTCCGTCCGCGCCGCCCATGACTCGGCGCGGGTTTCCCGGCTGGCGATTGCTGGCCGGGCTTTTTCAAATCTTAGAGGTTCCGGTGAAGAAAAAACCGTTCGACCAGTTAATCGATGATCTCCTGCCGTGGTGGCGAGCTCACAACGCGCCGTCGGCAGCCGTCCGCAGGCCACTTCGAAAGAGCCTGTTCGGTCACGCTAGGCGGCTGGCTGCTTCGCGCAACGATGGGCCGCAACTGCTGTTGGCGAAGGCGCAGCAAGCGCCTCAGCCGGCGTCGCTGAGAGCGGCGCGACACCTCATGGACGCGCAGCGACAGGCGGCGTCGAACTACAACCCCAGTGGGGCCGTCGACGAACGGGCGCTCCGGCGCGTTGCTGAGGCTGCAAAGAATGGCGCTCTCACTCCTGACGATGTCGCTGCAGTGCAACGGGCGCACGCCGAGGGGCTGGCGATGCCCGGTCATGTACTCAGGAAGCTGGCGGAGGCGCGATGAAACGGGGACGCACGCAGGTGCCACAGCTCTCGCCGTTGACGCTCCGGCGCCTCGAGCGCGAGGCCCACGACATGGGGCTGACCGTCGAACAACTGATTGACCGCGCGCTGATCGCGCTCGCAGACGAGGTCGATGCGGGCCGGCACGAGAAAGCGAGGCTCGCGCGATGAGCAGCGTTCGGTTGCTGCTGATCAAATCGCGCCGCCCGCGTCCGCCAGTGCAGCCGCTCGTGCCGCCAGGGGCAGATACGCGCGCACCCGTAACGGGAAGGCTTTTTAGTGCTGTGGTGGGGGCGGTCCACAGAGGCCACCTGCCGATGGAATGTCTCAGCGCTGTCTCTGATGCTTGGTTCATGCGCAAGCCACTGCCGGATTACGTGGCGGCGGTACTCGAGGGCGGCCCGGCGTAATCCGAGCCGTAAGGCGCATCTAAGCTTCAGGGCGCTCATTTTTTCGGAATTTTCGATTTGAAGATGGATATCAAACTCTACGACCCCGACGTACGGGTCAAGTTGTTTAAAACAATCGGCCGGACGACGGTCGATGGTCAGACGCCCGTGTCGCAGCGTGTGCTCGACACGAACAAGACGATCGATCTGACGCCGTTCCTCGGCGAGTCCGGCCAACTGGCGTGCTCTAAGTCCGTGCGCGAGGCCGCCGGCGGATTCTCCATCACGCTCGCGGATTCGCCCTACGTGCAGCCGGGCGCGTTCGAGTCGCTGTATGGACTCGTCGAGCCGATGGACTTCGTCGAGATCCGCATGCGGCACAATCCGCCGAATTCGAGCTCTAGCAGCTCGGCGACGCCTCCCGTGTATATGCGCGGGTTCGTGACGGAGATCGAGCGCAACGAGACGATTACGCCGGAAGGCAAGCCGCAGCGAAGCGTGACGATCAGCGGGCAGGACTACGGCAAGCTGTGGAGCATGATGCAAATTCTTTTGCTTCCCGGATTGGTGATCGGTCAGGACTATCTGTCAGCGTTCAAGCTATTCGTTCGCTTCGGAGTGGGTTTTCAGACGACGCTGAATGCATCCGACTTCGTGACCCAAGTCCTCAACAAGATCGTCAACCCCTATCTCGCGTCGCTGATGCCGGCGAATTCGCCGAATCCGGCCGTTATCAAGACGGACATCTCAGTTTCGAACGGCGTCGTGGACGTTGGCGGGGCGCAAAGCCAGCAGGGCACGATCTACAACCTGTTGAGCTACTTCGGCGATGTCGGACTGTGGAACGAGCTTTACCTCGAGGATCGAGAGGACGGTGTGTATTGCGTCTATCGACCGAATCCATTCAAGGACATCGACGGCAATGTCATCCAGTCGGACGCGGTGGAACTCACGCCGATCACGGTGAGGGGTGAGGACGTCATTCTGCTCAACGTAAAACGGACGGACGCGAACGTCGCCAATTACTACTGGGTTCGGTCGCCTAAGTTCGAACTGGTCGACGATATCACGCGCCGCCTGTATGCCTTGCAGGCTGCAGATGAGCCGTCGGTCGACCTGTCGATGTACCCGAATGCGGCAGAGCGGTTCTATGGTGAGCGCGTCATGATGTTCGACACTCAGCAGGGCGGCAATGATGTGACCACTTTTAACAGCGGGCAACCTGCGGACGTACAGGAAACTCGCGGTGTGAGCATGGCCGACTGGATTACGAACCGACGCAAGATTCTCGCCGCGCAGAATAAGGACAACGTGCTGTTCGAGAGTGGTACGGCGCGGATCCGCGCGGATGAGCGGATCAAGCCTGGCAGCTTCGTGCGGATCGTGCGCGGTTCATTCTCGGCGGTCTACTACGTGCCGATGGTCGATCTGAATTTCGTCCCGTATCAGGGGCTGTTTCAGACGCTGCACCTCGAGCGTGGCACGGGGTTCATTGAGCGTGTCACCAGCGGCGCCGGCGCGCAAAGCCCGTATCTGGCGGAACTGGCGGGCGCTGTCGCGACGTGAGGTATCGCGGTATCAGGCGGGGCATTATTGTTTGTTTTCAGCCGCCTAGCGGATACCGCGCCTGGTATCCGCTAGTAGTTCGCGTATCCAAATAAACAGCAGTGGACTGCGACTTTCGGCTGAACGCCTTGCTACGATTTGACGTTCATTGAGCTGGGGAGGCGTTGTGCCCGAGTATTACGAAATCCCGGAGTTGCCGGGGCGGAAGTTTTTCCGGTGCGAGCCGTTGCGCGCCTCGATCACCATCGAGGAGTGCGGGCGGCGCTGGCATTCAGGAAACATGAGAGTTGGACCCCCTGCCAACGGCGACGATGCGCATGTCAGTGCCTCGCCAGATGCCAGTATGCGTTGCCTGACTTGCAAGGGTTGTGCGGTAGGCGCGCGGCATGCCGGCGTCCAAAGCGCCAACCTGTCCTACTTGAAAGGCGCAACTGTCTGCGGCCGCTGCCACCAGGGTTGCACGCGCCTGATTGGCAAGCATCTGTGCGTCAGCTGCTACAACCGGCAGCGCGAGTACTTGCTCGGCAAGAACGCGAAGGGGACAAAGCCAGTGAAGCTGGCGCCACTACATAGGCGCACTATCACCTACGTGGCTGCCGGGCGAGTGCTGACGAAGACACTTGAGCATTCCGTTGACATGGACGAGCTCATCGTCACGGTGCTACGCGACGAGCAGCACGCCGTGAAGTTCATGCCGACGTTGCCGGCAAATTTTCTGGCGCTGCGCGCGCTGGAGGGTGCATGACTGAAAACAGACAAGCTTGGAGAATGACGTCGCACTGCTGCCGTCGTTGTGCTGGGCGGGTGCTGGAGCGCGACAAGGCTGGCGGCGGCCGCTTCTATCGGTGTGCGCAGTGCGGATTTACCATTGCGGGCCAAGAGGCGGCGGCCGTGTGCTGCTGCGGCATTACCCTGCGCGATGGCCGCGATGCGGGCGTGCGGTGTGTCCTGAATGAAGAGCGCACACCGGCGAACCCGCATGAGATTGTCGCTCTGCAGGTGGACGTTTAGGTCAGCCGGCGATCGGTTCTGCGACCAGTCGCATTCCGAGATGTCAAATAGCCTCGGTGCCGGGCGGAAGCGGTAGGGAGTGCGACGGCAAGCCTGACATATCCAGATCCTCGGCGGCTTTCCATTCGCCGGTTCGCCTGTCGATATGTAACATGCGCGTGTTGCCGTGCTTGGCGATCAGCAGCAAATCGATCGATGAATCATCGTTGTTTCCGAGCTCGAAGCCTTGACGGAATACCACGATCCTGCTGAACGTGTCAGCGACGAGCTGCCGCGCCTTCATTCTCGCATCGTAATCAAGGGCCTCGACACCGCTCACCAACGCGGCCCACGCTTCCGCGGCTGCTGGCGTCGAACGGCTCGATGCCAGAGCCAATTCGTGTTCGAGCGACTCGATCTCCTTTTGACATTCCTTCAGTTGAGTCTCTAGCTCCCGCGCCTTCCGTGCAAACGCCTGCGGCGCCGCCTCAATGTCAGCCAGCATGGCGTCGGTGATCCGCGTTATCTGCGCGTCCAACTCCTTCGCACGCTGCCGAGACACGGACAGTCGACCGGCCAACGCGCCAGCGCCGCCGTCGCCCTCGAGAAGGCGCGTCATATTGATCTGGTCCGAGCAAAACCGCGTCACCGCTCGCTCTATCGGGACCACGCTACAACTGCCGCCCACCCTGCAGCCTTGGTTGTGGCTGTATCCCACACAGATAAGCCTGCGGTGTCCGTCCTGAGGATGCCCGTTTTCCTTCCGTTTCCGTCCCATCAGGTTTTGAGCGACCACAGCAGTTCCGCAATATCCGCAGTACGTGATGCCCAAGCCCGTGATAATGCCCGGGATCTCGCCTTTGCCCTTCCGTCGGCCGCGTTGGTCGGCGAAGTGCTGCAGCTCAGCGAACTCGTCGACGTTCAGTAGCGGCGGGTAATAGCCTTCGAGTCGATATTCTTCACCGTCAACTGCGAGCGTTTTCTCGCCGATCAATGCACGGTTGCGAATGATTTTGTAAAGTTGCGTCGAGTTGTTGTTCCCGTCGTTGCTCAGGGACAAGCCGCGCTCCGTCAGTGTGCGGACGGTTCGTACGGCGCCATGCCCCTGCTTGAACATTTCTATAGCCAGCCGTACTGCACCGGCGCGCTCGGGGTCGATTTCGAAGCGCCCGTCCGCGAGGCGTGTCCAATGCGGATCTTTTCCGTTCCGAATGACGCCGCGGCGGGTGCCCGCGATCCAGTTCTGACATTGGCGCCGGATAGCGGCCTTCACCCGCTTGCTTTTGGTGTCAGATTCCTCGTGCGCACGGATCATCACAAGCAAACTGTAAACAAGATCCATCGGCTGCGCCTTCAGACTTTCCCTGTTGTATTCGCGCCCGTCGCTGGCGGTCACCACAGTGATGCCGGCGTTCACAATCTGCGCGAGCTGCGCCTGTGCGAGGATCGGTTCGGCCCGGCTCAATCGGTCGAGCCCTTCGACAACCAATACTGAGCCGGCGGGAATGCGGCCGTCCTCGACGGCGCGGAGGAACGTGCCGAGTGCGCCCTGTTTAACGTGCTTCTGGTGGAAGGCCGATAGTCCCTCATCTCGTAGTGATAGAGTGGCGTCCAGTTCCATTCCCCGCTCGGCAGCCCAACGCGCGGCGTACTCGGCTTGGCGTTCAGCGCTGCTGCCCGCAGCTTGTTTTTGGTCCGAGAACCGCACATAGCTGTAAACTGTCGACCTTGCTGCCATTTCCCTAATTCCTTTCAAATGTCCAAGCTGCACAGCACCAACACGTCTGATTCGCCCCGTATAGGTATAGTATCCCTCGGCTGCCCGAAAGCGCTCGTCGATTCCGAGCAGATCATCACGCAGCTGCGTGCCGAAGGCTACGAGATTTCGGGCACGTATGACGGCGCGGATCTCGTCGTCGTCAACACCTGCGGCTTTATCGACGAGGCGGTGCAGGAAAGTCTCGACGCCATCGGCGAGGCGCTGAACGAAAACGGCAAGGTGATCGTGACCGGCTGCCTCGGCGCGAAGAAGAGCGCGAGCGGCTCCGGCCTCATTGAAGAAGTGCATCCGAAAGTGCTGGCCGTGACCGGCCCGCACGCGGTGGGCGAAGTGATGCAGCACGTGCATACGCATCTGCCCAAGCCGCACGATCCGTTTGTCGATCTCGTGCCGGCGGCGGGCGTGAAGCTCACGCCGCGTCACTACGCGTATCTGAAAATTTCCGAAGGCTGCAACCATCGCTGCACCTTCTGCATCATCCCGTCCATGCGCGGCGATCTCGTTTCGCGGCCGGTCGCGGAAGTGATGCTCGAAGCCGAAAATCTGTTCAAGTCCGGCGTCAAGGAATTGCTCGTCATTTCGCAGGACACGAGCGCCTACGGCGTGGACGTCAAATATCGCATAGGCTTCTGGAACGGCAAGCCGATCAAGACGCGCATGACCGATCTGGTCGGCGCACTCGGCGAACTCGCCGCGCAGTACGGCGCGTGGGTGCGTTTGCATTACGTGTATCCGTACCCGAGCGTCGACGAAGTCATTCCGATGATGGCGGCGGGCCCGTACAAGGGCCACGTGCTGCCGTATCTGGACGTGCCGTTCCAGCACGCGCATCCTGAAGTGCTGAAGCGCATGAAGCGCCCCGCCAACGCCGAGAAGGTCATGGAGCGTGTCAAGGCATGGCGCGACATGTGTCCGGACCTGACGATTCGCAGCACGTTTATCGCGGGCTTCCCGGGTGAGACCGAAGAGCAGTTTCAGACGCTGCTCGACTTTATTCGCGAGGCCGAACTGGATCGCGTCGGCTGCTTTGCCTATTCGCCGGTTGAAGGCGCGAGCGCGAACGAGCTCGACGGCGCATTGCCCGACGAAGTGCGCGAGGAACGTCGCGCGCGCTTCATGGAAGTCGCCGAGGAAGTGTCGGCCAAACGCATCGCGAAAAAGGTCGGCAAGACGCTCAAGGTGCTCGTCGACGAAATCAATGCGGACGGCGGCGTGGGCCGCACGGCGGCGGATGCGCCGGAGATCGACGGCGTCGTATATATCGCGCCGGCCGTGAAGGCGTCGAAGCGCTACAAGGTCGGCGACTTCGTGTCGGTGAAGATCACCGGCGCGGACGGTCACGACCTCTGGGGCGAGGTCTGAGCGATGACGGCGAGCAAGCCCGGCAGGCCGGCTGTCCTCGCGCTCGGCGAGGCGATGATCGAATTCAACCAGTCGGCGAAAGGCGAGCCCCAGTATCTGCAAGGCTTCGGCGGCGACACGTCGAACTTCTGCATCGCGGCGGCGCGGCAGGGCGCGCGCACGGGGTTCGTGTCCGCGGTCGGCGCCGATCATTTCGGGCGGCTGCTGATCGATCTGTGGGAGCGCGAGCAGGTGGATACGTCGCTCGTGCGCGTCGATCCGCATGCGTCGACCGGCGTCTATTTCGTGTCGCACGGTCCGCACGGCCATGCGTTCGACTATCTGCGCGCGGGTTCGGCGGCGAGCCGCTACGCACCGCACGACCTGCCGCTCGAGGCGATTGCCGCGGCCCAGGTCATCCACCTGTCCGGCATCAGTCTCGCGATCAGCCTGAGCGCCTGCGACGCGGCGCTCGAAGCCATCGCGCATGCCCGCGCCAACGGCGTGCGCGTGAGCTTCGACACCAATCTGCGCCTGAAGCTGTGGCCGCTTCACCGGGCGCGCGCGGTGATGCTCGAGGCCATCCGTCAAACGGACATCTGCCTGCCTAGCTGGGACGACGTCACGGAGCTGACCGGTTTGACCGGCCGCGACGAGATCGTCGACTTCCTGCTGTCGCACGGCCCGCGCGTCGTCGCACTGAAGCTCGGCAAGGAAGGCTCGTATATCGCGACACCCGACGAGCGCCGCGTCGTGCCGGGCCACGTCGTGAATGCCGTGGATGCCACCGGCGCGGGCGACTGCTTCGGCGGCGCCTTTATCGCGCGGCTCGTCGAGGGCGACGATCCGTTCGAAGCGGCGCGTTACGCGAACGTCGCCGCGGCGCTGTCGACGCAAGGCTATGGCGCGGTGGCGCCGATTCCCTCGCGCGCGGCGGTGGAAGCGATTCTGGCGGGCTGAGCGCAGTGCCGTGCAGTGCGGTCGCGCCCGAGCAAAACAACCTGAGAGACTGAAAGAGGAGCAAGCGATGCAACGGGACGTAGTGGTGGTAAGCGGTGTGCGTACGGCCATCGGCGGTTTCGGCGGCAGTCTGAAGGATATGGCGCCGACCGAGCTCGGTGCGCGCGTCGTGCGCGAGGCGCTGGCGCGCGCCGGCGTATCCGGCGACGAAGTCGGCCACGTGGTGTTCGGCAACGTCGTGCACACCGAGCCGAAAGACATGTATCTCGCGCGTGTGGCCGCGATCAACGGCGGCGTCGCGCAGCACACGCCCGCGCTGACCGTGAACCGCCTGTGCGGCTCGGGGCTGCAGGCCATCGTTTCGGCCGCACAGAGCGTGCTGCTTGGCGACGCGGACATCGCCATCGGCGGCGGCGCGGAAAACATGAGCCGCGCGCCTTACTCGATGCCCGCTGCGCGCTTCGGCCAGCGCATGGGCGACGCGCGTCTCGTCGACATGATGGTCGGCGCGCTGAACGATCCGTTCCAGTCCATCCACATGGGTGTGACGGCCGAGAATGTCGCGCGCCAATACGGGATTTCGCGCGAGGCGCAGGACGCGCTCGCGCTCGAATCGCATCGGCGCGCGGCCCACGCCATCACGAACGGCTACTTCAAGGAACAGATCCTGCCGATCACGATTGCGTCGAAGAAAGGCGACATCGTGTTCGACACGGACGAGCACGCGCGCATGAACGCGTCGGCGGAAGATTTCTCGAAGCTCAAACCCGTGTTCGCGAAGGAAAACGGCACGGTGACGGCCGGCAATGCATCGGGTATCAACGACGCGGCGGCCGCCGTCGTGCTGATGGAGCGCGGCGTGGCCGAGCAGCGCGGCATCAAGCCGCTCGCGCGCCTCGTGTCCTATGGGCATGCGGGCGTCGATCCGGCATACATGGGCATCGGTCCCGTGCCTGCGAGCCGCAAGGCGCTCGAACGCGCCGGACTGACGGTCGCGGATCTCGACGTGATCGAGGCCAATGAGGCGTTCGCCGCGCAAGCGTGCGCGGTCAGCAAGGAACTGGGCTTCGACCCGGCCAAGGTCAACCCGAACGGCTCGGGCATCTCGCTCGGCCATCCGATTGGCGCGACCGGCGCATTGATCACCGTGAAAGCACTGTATGAACTGCAGCGCGTGGGCGGCCGTTATGCGCTCGTCACGATGTGCATCGGCGGCGGGCAGGGCATCGCGGCGATCTTCGAACGGATCTGAACCACGCCGGGCGAGGCGAAGGCCGCCAAGCCGTACCAGCAATGAGGAAGAACGGATGCAGGAATTGAAATCGGTGGAAGGTGCGGCACGCCGCCGTGGATGGGCGGCGGTGAGCGTTGCAGCACTGCTGTCGGCGAGCGCGGCGGCTTTTTTTCCGGGCGCGGCTTGCGCGCAAAGCGACGCGGTGAAAGAACTCGCGGCGCCCCCGCCGATCCAGTTGCCGCTCAAGCCGAGCCCCGAATTTGCCAGGTTTGCGCGCTATAGCGGCACGCTCGGCTCGCGCCCGATCGTGCTGCGCCTCGGCCCTAAGACGGACGATCCGGCGGGCGTCCACGGCGAATACCAGTTCGCGGATACCGGCGAGGTGATTCTGATCGCCGGCGACCGCGACGGCGACACGCTCGAAGTCGAGGAGTCGAACGACGGCACGCACATCACGGGGAACTGGGTCGGCAAGTTCGCCGCCGACGGGTCGCTCGCCGGCGACCGTATGAATGTCGACGATTCCGATCCGCAGCCGTTCGACCTCAAACCGCTCGCGGCGGGCCAGGCGGCGCCGGCCGCGGCAGCGAAGCCCGCGAAGGCGGGTGCTGCGCCGGCCGCGCCCCTGCAGCCGGTCCAGCCCGCATCGGCTCCCGCGGTGCGCGGCGGGCATCCGGTCGGCGGCGTCAGCAATCTGCAAACCGGCGAGTGACCCCCGTCCGCGCGGCAGGCGTGCCGTGCATGCGTGCGTGCCTGCATGCGGCCGGGCGAGAATCCGCCGACTCGTCTACTCTTGCGTGAGCGGCGCGGCGTCGTCCGCTCATTGCATTGTCTTTCCTGATCGAATCCACCATGACCCAATCCAAACTCAAACGGGCTTTGCAAACGCGCATCGTGCACCCGGAGGACAAGCTCACGCCGGGCTTCGAGTCTTTTTCCATGCCGGTCACGCGCGCATCGACAGTCGTCTTTCCGGACCTCGCGACGATGCGCGCGCTCGACTGGAAAAACGACGCGCAGTGGCGCTACGGGCTGCATGCCACGCCGACCTCGCTCGCGCTGGCGCAGCGTCTTGCGGCCATCGAGGGCGGCAATCATGCGCTGTTGCAGCCTTCGGGCCTGTCGTCGATCTCCAATGTGTATTTCGGGCTCGTCAAAGCGGGCGACGACGTGCTGATCCCCGACAACGTCTATTCGCCGAATCGCGACCACGGCGATTGGCTCGCGCGCGACTTCGGCGTGACGGCGCGCTACTACGACCCGATGATCGGCGCGGGCATCGCCGATCTGATCCGGCCGAACACCCGGCTCATCTGGCTCGAGGCACCCGGCTCGGTGACGATGGAAGTCTCCGACGTGCCGGCGATCACGGCCGCGGCCCGCGCGCGCAACGTGGTGACCGCCATCGACAACACGTGGTCTGCCGGGCTCGCGTTCCGGCCGTTCGATCACGGCGTGGACATCTCGGTGCAGGCGCTGACGAAGTATCAGTCGGGCGGCGGCGACGTGCTGATGGGCGCGACGATCACCGTGGACCGCGAACTGCATCTGAGGCTGAAGGCGGCGCGCATGCGCATGGGCATCGGCGTATCGTCGGATGACTGTTCGCTGATTCTGCGCAGCCTGCCGACCATGCAGGTGCGCTTTCAGCAGCACGATCGCTCCGCGCTGGCGCTCGCGCAGTGGCTCAAAACGCGGCCGGAGATCGCGGCGGTGCTGCATCCCGCCATTGCCGACTGTCCGGGCCACGAGTTTTTCAAGCGCGACTTCACGGGCGCGGGCGGACTTTTTTCGGTGGTGTTCGACGCCCGCTACAGTGCCGCGAAAATCGACCGGTTCTGCGAGTCGCTCGAGCTCTTTGCGATTGGCTGGAGCTGGGGCGGCGCGCATAGCCTCGTCATGCCGTACGACATCGCGTCCATGCGCACCGAAGGCGAGTGGCCGCATCGCGGCACGCTGGTGCGGTTCTATGTCGGTCTCGAGGAAGAGGCGGATCTGCGCGCGGATATCGAGCGCGGTTTCGCGACGCTGGCCTGAAGCCGGTGTGAACCTGATTGGAGTGGAGTCGTTCGCGCTGCGGCGAAGCAGCGTCGCAGCGACAGCAGGCCCACTGGAATTCCGATTTCAGTGGGCCTGTCGTCCTGCTACTCTGTCTTCTGAAATGACCGCTGTTTGCAGCTGCGCCGCAAGGGCGCAGCTATCTCACTCCACCGTCGCATCCCGCCTCGCCGCTCACTCGAACAGGCGCAACAAGCCATCCAGACCCACGTAGTTGAACGCCACGCTAGCCGCCTCGCGCACCACCGGCTTCGCCCGGAACGCCACTGAAAGTCCGGCTTCCGCCATCATTTTCAAATCGTTCGAGCCGTCGCCCATGGCAATGGCACGGGAAGGCTCAATATTCAATTGCGTGCAAGCTTCGCGCAGCGTGCGCGCCTTTACATCCGCATTGACGATTTCGCCGAGCACCTTGCCGGTCAACTTGCCGTCGACGATTTCGAGCGTATTGGCACGCGTGAAGTCGAGGCCGAGCCGGGCCTTGAGTTTCTCGGTGAAGAAATTGAATCCGCCCGACACCAGCAGCGTTTTCAGGCCGGCCTGCCGCGCGCCCGCGAGCATCTGCTCGGCGCCCGGCGAGAGTTGCAGGCGCTCCTCGTAGACGCGTTCGAGCGCGCCGGCGTCAAGGCCCTTCAGAAGCGCGACGCGGCGCGTCAGACTTTCGTTGAAGTCCTTGATTTCGCCGCGCATCGACGCTTCGGTGATCGCGGCCACTTCCGCTTTGAGGCCGCAAAAATCCGCGATTTCGTCGATACATTCAATGGTGATCAACGTGGAATCCATGTCCATCGCCACGAGGCCGAAGTCACGCAACTGACGGCCGCCTTCAATGAACGCGTAGTCCAGCCGGTGCGTGCCGCAATAAACCTCGAGGTCCGGGCGCTGCGCGGCATCGGCGTCGGCAATGCGAATTGCGGTTTCGTCGACGACGGTGGCGTGCGAGCCGCGTGCGAGCGCGACGAGCGTTTTGTGGTGATCGGCGGAAAGAGGCGCGGGGCTTTGGATGACGAGGTTCATGAACGGCGCATTGACGCAGGAATTGACGCAAGGTGGACGCAGAAAAGCGCAAGCGCGCGGCGCGCGCGGAAAATCCCGCTATTGTAACGGCTCAGCGGCAGTGCAATCCGTGCGTGCCCGGTTCATACTGACGAATCGAACGACGCCCGCCGAGGCGCATAACAGGGAGACAACGCATGCCCACCGCGACCGCCGGCGACCCGGCCGCACTCGCGCGAGACTTCGATCTGCGCCGCCTGAGCCCCGACTTCTACGCTGACCCGTATCCGGTCTATCACGCGCTGCGCGCTCACGAGCCGGTCAAGCGCATGCCGGACGGCTCGCTCTTCCTTACGCGCTTTCGCGACGTGCAGGCCGTGTATCGCGACCCGAAAACCTTCAGCTCGGACAAGACCGTCGAATTCCGGCCGAAGTACGGCGATTCGCCGCTCTACACGCATCACACCACGAGCCTCGTCTTCAACGATCCTCCTCGCCATACGCGCGTGCGCAAGCTGATCGCCGGCGCGCTGACCGCGCGCGCGATCGCAGCCATGGAGCCGGGACTCGTGCGGCTCGTCGACGGCCTGCTCGACGCCGCGGCCGAACGCGGACGCATCGATCTGATCGGCGACTTCGCGTCGGCGATTCCGGTCGAGATCATCGGCAATCTGCTCGACGTGCCGCACGCCGAACGCGCACCGCTGCGCGACTGGTCGCTCGCCATTCTCGGCGCGCTCGAGCCGTCACTGACCGACGCGCAGTTCGAGCGCGGCAATCGCGCCGTCAGCGAATTCGTCGATTATCTGCGCGATCTCGTCGCGCGGCGCCGTCGCGCGCCGGGCGACCCGCAACACGATGTGTTGACGCGCCTCATTCAGGGCGAGGCGGGCGGCGAACAATTGTCGGAAGAAGAGCTGCTGCAAAATTGCATCTTCATTCTGAACGCAGGCCATGAAACCACCACGAATCTGATCGGCAACGGGCTCGTCACGCTGACCGAATGCCCGGAGCAGCGCGCGGCCTTGCTCGCGGAACCCGCACTGATCGAATCGGCGGTCGAAGAATGCCTGCGCTTCGAGAGCTCGAACCAGCTCGGCAACCGCATGGCGACCGTCGACGCGGAGATCGGCGGCCTGCCGGTGGCGCGCGGCACGCCGGTTACGTTGTGCATCGGGGCGGCCAACCGCGATCCCGAGCAGTTCCCCGATCCCGATCGCTTCGACATTCGCCGCGAGCCGAATCGCCATCTTGCCTTCGGCTTCGGCATCCATCAATGCGCGGGGCTTTCGCTCGCGAGGCTCGAGGCGCGCATTGCGATCGGCCGTTTCGTCCAGCGCTTTCCGTCATACCGGCTCGACGGCGAACCGACGCGCGGCGGACGCGTGCGTTTCCGCGGTTTCGCCGAAGTCCCGCTGCTGTGCCGATAAGGCGAAGCTGACCGTTGCGCCGGACTCCGTAGTTTTTGCCGGCATCATGCAAGACTTACAGCGCGGCGCGCGCCTTCGGCAACCTGCCCGCGCTGCGCGTTGCGCGAAATCCGTGGCACGCTTGCTGCTTCCTCAAAGGTCTCAGGCCTTGGGAGCGCACGATGGCACACATGATCTGGAAAGGCGCGATCAGCTTCGGCCTTGTCCACGTACCGGTGCAGTTGTATCCGGCCACGAAGTCGGAAAAGGTCGGCTTCAATCTGCTAGATAAGCGCACGATTGATCCGGTCGGCTACAAGCAGATCAACAAGCGCACGGGCAAGGACGTGACGCGCGATAACATCGTGCGCGGCTTCGAATACGAGAAGGACAAATACGTCGTCCTCACGGACGAGGAAATCCGCGCGGCCAATCCCGAATCGACGCAGACGGTGGACATCCTCGCCTTTGTCGACGCCCCCGACATCTCCTTTCTCTACCTCGACACGCCTTACTTCCTGACGCCCGACCGCAAGGGCGAGAAGGTGTATGCGTTGTTGCGCGAGGCGATGAAATCGTCAGGCAAGGTCGGCGTGGCCAGTGTTGTGCTGCATAACAAGCAGCACCTTGCCGCGCTGATCCCCGTCGGGCCGGTGCTGGCGCTCAACACGCTGCGCTGGGCGGACGAGGTGCGGGACTTCGACGAATTCAAGCTGCCCGCCGAAGGCGCCAAGGCCGCGGGCGTCAGCGCGCGCGAGCTGGACATGGCGCAAAAGCTGATCGACGACATGAGCGACACGTGGGATCCGTCGAAGTATCACGACACATTCCGCGACGACATCATGGCACTCGTCGAGCGCAAGGTCCGCGAAGGCAAGACGGAGGAAATCGCCGACATCGAGGCGCCGCGCGAATCGCGTCAATCGGCGGATATTCTCGACTTGTCGGAGCTGCTCAAGCGCAGCCTGGGGCGCGGCAAGAGCAAGCCCGCGGCGGGCTCGCGCAAGCGCGCGACAGACGACGAAGCCGCCGATGACAATGCGGACGCCGAAGAAGACAGCAGCGGCTCCACGGCGTCGCGTAAAAAAGCGCGCACTACGCGCTCCACCCGCACGTCGCGCTCGGGTGGCAGCGGTGGCGGTAGTAGCAGCGGCAGCGGCCGCACGGCGTCGAAATCGACTACGGCAGCACGCAAGCGCCGCGCGGCGGCGTGACGAAGCGGTGCACGCAAAGATGCACCGCGTAGCGCACGGCGCCCACATGCATGCACCGGGCCGCCGCGCTGAAGCGCCACCGCCATCGCCCACATGAATCCGATGGAACCCGCGTCATGAATGACAGACTCGACCTCTACAACCGCAAGCGCCGCTTCGACGAAACGCCGGAGCCCGCGGGCACCCGTCCGGCGAAGAAGCGCGGCAGCCGGCGCGCGGCGCGCCACGAAGCCGACGAGGGCCTGTCGTATGTCATTCAGGAGCATCACGCGCGGCGTCTGCATTATGACTTCCGGCTCGAACTGAACGGCGCGCTGCTGTCATGGGCGGTGCCGAAAGGGCCGTGTCTGGATCCTTCAGTGAAGCGGCTTGCCGTGCATGTGGAAGACCATCCCGTGGAATACGGCTCGTTCGAAGGCGAGATCCCGCCAGGCAACTACGGCGCGGGCACGGTCATCGTTTGGGATCGCGGCACGTGGGAGCCGGTCGGCGGTGCGGCCGAAGCAGCGCGCGGTTACCGCGCCGGCAAGCTCAAGTTTCACCTGCACGGCGAGAAGCTGCACGGCGGCTGGACGCTCGTGCGCAGCCACATGCGCGGCGACGCGGACAAGGAGCAGTGGCTGCTCATCAAGGAGCGCGATGACGAAGCGCGCGACGAGAGCGAATACGACGTCCTCGAGCAACGGCCAGGCAGTGTGCTGAGCGGCCAGGCAGCGCCTGCCGCGCAAGGAAAACGCGGCAAGCAGGCGGCCTCAGGCAAAAGCGGCACAGCGTCGGTGCGCGGCGATCCAAAGCGCCCGGACATCGTCGCCACGCGCAGCAGCGAGTCGTTGCGCGAACTGGCCGCGTCGCCCGCGATAGAAGGCGCGGTGAAGGCGAAACTGCCCGTCGCGCTCAAGCCGCAACTCGCCACGCTCGTCGACGCCACGCCGCCCGGCGACGACTGGTCGTATGAAATCAAGTTCGACGGCTATCGCGTGCTGGCCCGCATCGACGCAAGCGCGAAAGCGCATCAGGTGCAGGTGTTCACGCGCGCGGGCAACGACTGGACGGCGAAATTCGGCAAGCAGGTCAAGGCGTTCGGGCAGCTCGGGCTCGACAGCGCGTGGCTTGACGGCGAAGCGGTGGTGCTGGACGAGAACGGCGTGCCGAACTTCCAGGCACTGCAAAACGCCTTCGATTCCAACCGTCCGCAAGACATTGTCGTGTATCTGTTCGATCTGCCGTTTCTCAACGGCTACGACTTGCGCGGCGTGCCGCTGCAGCAGCGCCGCGCGATTCTGCGTGCGCTGCTCGAACCGGTCGACGACAGCGTGCTGCGCTTTTCGAACGATTTCGAGTTCAGCGCCGAGGACCTCCTGAAAAGCGCCTGCGACATGGCGCTCGAAGGCATCATCGGCAAGCGGCGCGACAGCGGCTATATGTCCGGCCGCTCGGCCACGTGGATCAAACTGAAGTGCCGGCGGCGCCAGGAGTTCGTGATCGGCGGCTATTCGGAGCCGTCGGGCAGCCGCGCGGCGTTCGGCGCGCTGCTGCTCGGCGTGCATGACAGCAAGGGCAAACTGCAGTATGCCGGCCGCGTCGGCACCGGCTTCGACGCCGCGTTGCTGCGCTCGGTGAAGAAGGAACTCGATGCGCACGAAACGAAGCGCATGCCGTTCGCGAGCGTGCCTCGCGAGCGCAGCCGCACGCCGGTGCATTGGGTCGAGCCGGTGCTCGTCGCGGAATGCAATTTCGCCGAATGGACGAGCGAGGGTATCGTGCGGCAGGCGTCGTTCGTGAGTCTGCGCAAAGACAAGCCGGCGCGCCAGATCGTCAAGGAAGCACCACGCAAAGGGGACGACGTGCAACAGCAAACCGATATCGAAGCCGACGCGGCGCCGAAAAAACGCGCTGCGGGCGGCGGGGCGGCAGCAGGCGTGGGCGATGCCGGCTCGCGGAGCGCGAGCAAGAAGAGCGCCGCGAAAGGAACCGGCAAAGCAACCGTGAAAGCAGCAGAAAAGGAAACGGGGGATAAGCAGGCGAAAGCCACGGCTCAAGCCGAGGCGCAACCTGCGGCTAAGACCGCCGCTAAAACCGCCGCTAAAACCGCGTCCAGGTCCGGCGGCTCACCGAAACGCAGCGCGGCCGGCGAAACCGCGAGCCCACCCGCCACGTCCCGCGCGAACAAAACCTCGTCGCCGACGGAAGTCGCAGGTGTCCGCATATCGCATCCGGACCGCGTGATCGACAAAAGCACCGGTGCGCGCAAGATCGATCTCGTGCAGTACTACGAATCGGTTGCGCCATGGATGTTGCCGCATCTGGTCGACCGGCCCGTGTCGCTCGTGCGTGCGCCGGAGGACATCGGCGGCGAGCTGTTCTTTCAGAAGCACACGCAGAAGCTCTCGATCCCCAACATCACGCAGCACCCCGGACTCGACCCTGGGCATCCGCCGCTTCTCACCGTGGACAGCGCGAAGGCGCTTGTCGGTGCGGCGCAAATGGGCACGATCGAATTTCACACCTGGAACGGCGTGGCGTCGAATATCGAGAAGCCCGACCGCGTCGTGTTCGACCTGGACCCCGATCCGTCGCTCGGCTGGGACAGGATGATCGAGGCCGCGCTGCTCACGCGCTCGCTGCTGGAAGAACTCGGCCTCACGTCGTTCTGCAAGACGAGCGGCGGCAAGGGCTTGCACGTCGTCGTGCCGCTGTCGAAGCACGCGGGCTGGGACGAGGTGAAGGACTTCTCGCAGGCCGTCGCGCAGCACATGGCGAGCACGCTGCCCAAATACTTCAGCGCGAAGATGGGCGCGCAGAACCGCAAGCAGAAAATTTTCGTCGACTATCTGCGCAATAACCGCGGCTCCAGCACCGTCGCTGCGTTTTCGGCGCGGGCGCGGCCGGGACTCGGCGTGTCGGTGCCGCTCGCGTGGGACGAACTCGCACAGACCACTGGCGGCGCTCAGTGGAATATCGAGAACCTGCACGAGCGCCTCGCTGATCTGAAGAGCGACCCATGGGCCGACTATGCCAAGACGCGGCAGCGCATTACGGCGGCCATGAGAAAGCGTTTGAGCGGCGCGTAGCCGAATGTCGTCAAATGTCGCTGAAACCTGACCCGGTCACGCCGAGCCTCACGCAGAGCCATCCGCCGCATCGTTTCAGACCTGTTCGCGGCCAAAGGAGCAACTATGAAGAGCACACCGCAATCGTCGGACAGCGCAAGGGAAGCGAACCCCCACGCGCCGAAGGACCCGCACTCGCTGCAGGAAACGGCTGCGCCGCTACCGCATGAGAACGATCAGAACGCGCAGGCGCAGAGTGACGAAAATCCGCGGCGCGTCGGCAAACAGGCGCATCGCGACGTCGAGCGCGGTCTGCAGGACACCGACCGGCGCGGTGGCGGCGAGTACCAGGAGAAGACACAGAACGACGCGCACGCCGACGTCAATTCGGACAGCCAATCGTCCGGCGCGAAGGGCGGCAAACGCTGAGTTGCGCCGCGCTGCGCACGGCTCACGCCGGCGGGACGTCCCAATATGGCGGGTCGCCGAAATGGCCGGCCAGAAAATCGATGAAGGCGAGCGTTTTCGGCGGCACGAACGCGCGGCTCGGATACACGGCCCAGATCGCCACCTTCTCCGCCAGCGGGTAGCTGTCGAGCACGCTGACAAGCTCCCCGCTGCGCAGAAACGGCGCGACGTCCCATGTCGACTTGAGCGCAATGCCGAAGCCGGCGAGCAGCGCGTCGCGGATCACTTCGCCATTGTCGGTCACGATGCGCCCGCTCACGCGCACGTCGAGCGGGCCGGCCGGCGTTTCGAAGGCCCAGTCGCGCTGGTCCGACAGAATCATGCACTCGTG
Organism: Paraburkholderia phenoliruptrix; assembly: GCF_047325075.1. Classification (NCBI taxonomy): domain Bacteria; kingdom Pseudomonadati; phylum Pseudomonadota; class Betaproteobacteria; order Burkholderiales; family Burkholderiaceae; genus Paraburkholderia; species Paraburkholderia phenoliruptrix. Next base: position 2,574,083 of record NZ_CP168531.1, on the reverse strand, counting down.
CTGCGTGAGGTCTGACGGATGACGCGGCGTGCCGCGCTCCGCGAGGTAGGAAGGTGCCGCGCACAACACGCGCCGGTTCACTGCAAGCCGTCGTGCAACCAGCGACGAATCCTTCAGGACGCCGACCCGGATTGCCACGTCGATACCTGCGTCGACGAGATCGATCACCTGGTCGGTCAGCCGCAGATCGACGCTCACGCCAGGATAACGGCGCAAAAATTCGCTGACGACAGGTGACACGTGCTGCCTTCCGAACGACGACGGCATCGACACCCGCAAGCGGCCTTGCGGCTCCGCCTGGCCGCGGCCCACCGACGCGCGCGCCGCGGCCGCCGCGTCGAGCAGCGCCTCGGCGCGGGTCATGAACACTTCGCCGTCCTGCGTGAGACTGATGCGGCGCGTGGTTCGGTGCAGGAGGCGCGCGCCGAGCAGCTTCTCCAGATGCGCGAGGCGCGAACTCGCGACCGCCGCCGACAGCCCGAACTCCCGTCCCGCCGCCGACACATTCGCGAGCAGCGCGGCCCGCACGAAGAGGGCGACGTCGAGCAGATCGAGGCGCTCACGCTCGCGGGCGGCGGGGCGCGGCTCGGGCGGCGAGGGTGGTTGGCGCAGCTCGGCCGACGACGAAGCGGGAAGGTCCATTCTTCGTAAAACCAAAAAGATGTTTCAGTGATTATGCCGCTTTTATCGCAGGAAGAGGCGGCTTACGATCACGTCGACGAATCAGCGGCAGGCGGCGATTTCCGCCTATGCCGCCGTTCCCGGAATCTCTCTGAACGGAACAAGGAGCATGTCACTCATGAAAGCTGTCGGACTCTATCGCTATCTGCCTATCGACCACGAAGAAGCGCTCATCGACGTCGAGGTCCCGAAGCCGCAAGCCACCGGTCGCGACCTGCTGGTCAAGGTCGAGGCCATCTCCGTCAATCCGGTCGACACGAAAGTGCGCGCCCCGAAGGACACGGTCGAGCAGCAGCCGCGCGTGCTCGGTTGGGACGCCGCCGGCACCGTTGTCGCGGTCGGTCCGGAGGTGACGCTTTTCAAGGTCGGCGATCCTGTGTTCTATGCGGGCAGCATTACGCGGCCGGGCGCCAATAGCGAATTTCATCTCGTCGACGAGCGGATTGCCGGGCGCAAGCCCGCGTCGCTCGATTTCGCGCACGCGGCCGCCTTGCCGCTGACCGCGATCACCGCGTGGGAGGCCTTGTTCGACCGCCTTGGCGTGTCGCCACAGGGCGCGCACGAAGGCCGCACGGTGCTGATTGTCGGCGGCGCGGGCGGCGTCGGGTCGATCGGCATTCAGCTCGCCAAACAGCTCGCGAAGCTCGAGGTGATCGCCACCGCGTCGCGTCCCGAGTCGGCGAAATGGGCGACGGAGCTGGGCGCGGATCATATCGTCGATCACTTCGGCGACATGCCGGCGCAATTGAAAAAGCTCGGCATCGAGCAGGTGGACTATGTGCTGATCTTCAACGACACCGACCGGAATTTCCCGGCAGCCGCCGAGCTCGTCAAGCCGCAGGGCGGTATCTGCACGATCGTCGAGAACAGTCAGCCGGTGCCGGTCGAATTGCTGAAGGCGAAGAGCGCCGCGTTTCACTGGGAGTTCATGTTCACGCGTTCGATGTTCGGCACGCCCGACATGATCGAACAGCACAAGCTGCTGACCGAGGTCGCCCGTCTCGTTGATGCCGGCACTTTGCGCACGACAGTGGGGCAGAATCTCGGCGCGATCAATGCGGCCAACCTGCGCCGCGCGCATCGTCTGCTCGAAGAAGGACGCGCGATTGGCAAGCTGGTGCTCTGCGGGTTCTGATGCACGGCTCCAATGCGCGGCCTTTTATACGCGGCTCCTGATAAAACGCGGCAGCGCAAGCGGGGTAACACCCGATGCCGCGCGAGCGCGCGCCGCAGCGCTTGGCGGTAGACTGGTGACGCATCATGCTAAAACGGCTGCGTGTCTCGCGTGCGCCGCCGGCTCCCGCGAGCAGCACCTGGACCACGCGCGGAGGGCAGCGTTCGCACGGGCACGCAGCGGCACAACAACGAGGTGACAGTATGAGCTCCAGCTTCAAACTCTCCGCCGTTCCAGTTGTCGCTTCTCTCGCTTGCGCGCTTTCTTGCGGCATGCTCGCGCCTGCCGCCTACGCGGCCACGCCGATCACGGTGACGTCGCAATCCGCGCTCGACGGTCCGATTCGCTACACGGTGCGCGTCACATCGAAACAGTTCGGCAATTCGCAGGAAACCCGCACGATCCGCTCGGGGCAGTCGGACGACTTCACGTGGAAAACCGTGCCGCCGGGCGGCGCCGTTCCCGCGAGCGATGCGTGCCCGAACTACGCGTCGCTGCCGCTCGACTCGAATGGCGCGATGATTCGCCAGACGCAGATACGGCTTGCGCCCGTCGTCGGCGAAGATGGCACGGCGACCGTGCAGTTGAGCTTTCAGGCGCACAAGCCGGACGGCACGAAGACGGTCACGGCCGGCGGCAAATCGATCAAGTGTCCGAACGATGTCAGCGTGAGCCAGGTGCTGCGTTTCACCATGCCGGTGAACGGCAGCACCAAAACCCTGACCCTTAGCGACGGCACCACGGTCGCGATCAGCGCGAAACGCTGACACGGCTCCCGCTTTGCACCGCCGATAAAAGCCCGCGCGGTTCAGCGCCGCGCGGCGCCTCGCTCGAGAAGCCGCGCCGACAGGAAGCGGTGTTCCGCCGAAAAGAGCCGCCGGTAGGTGAGCAGCACCGCGCCCACGGTTCCAAGTGCCGACGAAGCGGCGATCAGGAACATGATCACGATCTGATAACGCACCGCCTGCAGCGGCGACTGGCCCGCCAGCACCTGGCCCGTCATCATGCCGGGCAGGCTCACCACGCCGACCACGGCCATCTGGTTGAGCGTCGGCATCATGCCCGCGCGCACGGCCTGACGCGCGGGCGCCTGCGCGGCTTCCCAGCGGGTCGCGCCGAGCGCGAGCGCCATGTCCACGCGGTCGCGCCGCGCGGTCAGTTCCTCGGTCATGCGCTCGATGCCGAGCGAGACGCCCGTGAGCGTATTGCCGAGGATCATGCCGAGAATCGGAATCGCATACTGCGGCTCATACCAAGGGCGAATGCGGATCACGACAAAAAGGCCGACCGCGGCCACCAGCCACGAACTGACCCAGATCGACAGCACGCTGTCCGCGCGTTGTCCCGCGTAGGTGCGGCTGCCGCGCTGCGCGCCCGCGAAGCCCGCAATCAGCGTCATCAGGATCATCAACGGCAGCACGACGAACCAGTGGTCATAGCGGAAGACCCAGCCGAGCACATAGCCGATGGCGAGCAGCTGCACGACGGTGCGCACGGCAGCCCACGCAAGCTTGCGTTCCAGATCGAGCTTGAGCGCGACCGATACCGCGCCGTTCACAACGATCAGCAACGCGGCGATTGCGACGTCCCAGAGACTCAGGTTTTGCAGGGTCATCGGCTGGATGCTCCGTGGGGGCAGACGACGGCGGGCTCGTCGAGCGTGCCGGCGCGCATCGTCAGATGGCGCGCGCTCATGCGCGCGGCCTGCGCCGGATCGTGCGACACCCAGATCGAAGCACGCGCGTCGGGCGCCGCATCGAACCAGGCGCGCACGAGCTCCTCGATCGCGCGCGACGACTCGGGGTCGAGCGAAGCAGTGGGTTCGTCGAGCAGCAGGACTTCCGGGGCGAGTTGCAGCACGCGGATGAGCGCCGTGATCTGCGCTTCGCCGCCCGACAGCTCGCTTGCGCGCTTGTCGAGGAAGTCGCTGCCGCGGCCCGCCTGCGCCGCGAGACTCGCCGCGTGGCCGCGCTCGAAGCGCACGTCGCGATAGGCGCGCAGCTCGAACGGATAATGCAGATTGTCTTCGACGGTGCCGTCGATCAGCGCGGGCCGTTGCCGGATATACGCGACGCTGCGCCGGTAGCGCGGAATCGCCGCGCGGGCGACGCTCGCGCCGTGCCACCGGATGCATCCGGCATCGAGCGGATCGAGGAGCGCGAGCGCGCGCAGGAACACGCTCTTGCCGGAGCCCGACGGACCGGTGATGGCGACGCGGTCGCCCGCGTGGAGCGCGAACTGCGTGGGCTGCAATAGCGTCTCGCCGCGCAGTGCGTCGCGCCGCACGATGCCGTCGGCAAGAATGAGGGGGACGTCGGTCATGGCAAAGAATGGGCGCGGCCCGCGTTGAGCGATGCAGCATGATAAAGGCATGGCGCGCGACGTGTGCCGCGGTGCGCAAGTGACGCTCCTTCACGCAATCGCAGCATTAAGCGTACGCTGGAAGCGGGCACAAAATCTGCTGGACTGTCCACAACCAGAAAAAGCGCGGGAGCGTTGAATGGCAGGGTCGGGCACAATCGGAAGACGGGTCGGCAAAGTCGCCGCATGGATCGTGGCGATCATCGTCATTCTCGTCGTTGCGCTCACGGTTTTCATCCTGACGTTCGACTGGAACCGCGCGCGCCCGTATGTCAACGACAAGGTCACGCAGGCTATCGGCCGGCAGTTCACGATCAACGGCGATCTGAAAGTCGGCTTTCGTCATGCCGTCGGCGAGACGGGCTGGAAAAGCTGGGTGCCCTGGCCGCGCTTCTCGGCGGCGAACATCACGATCGCCAACCCGGAGTGGGCCAGGCGCCCGCAGTTCGCGACCGTCGACGAAATCGACTTCCAGGTGAAGGTGCTGCCGCTCCTCGCGCACGACATCGTCATTCCCGCCATCAACCTCGTGAATCCTTCCGTCGATCTCGAACGCATGGCGGATGGCCGCAACACCTGGACCTTTCAGCTGCCCAAATCGAAAAAGCCGTCCGAGTGGAAGCTGCAGTTGCATGACATTGTGTTCGCGAAAGGCAACATCGCGCTCTCCGACGAACAGAAGAAGGTCGACGCGCAGATCGTGGTGGATACGCTCGGCAAGCCGATCCCGATCGGCGAGGCGATGAAGCAGCAGGAAGACGCGTCGCGCAAGGCATCGGCGGAAGCGGTAGGCAAGGAGGGCGCGAAGAAGTTGAGCGCCCAGGCCGAGGCGCAGGCGGCCTCCGCCGCGTCGGCGGCGTCTGCCGCGGCGGCGTCCGGGGCGTCGGCTACCGACATCCATGCTTCCGGCACCACGGCGGCCACGGGCGCGTCGGGTGGGCTCGTCGCCGGCGGTTCGAAGGGCGCGAGCGCGGCTGAGCGGGCGGGCGCAAGCACGCCAGCGGTGGGGGCGGCGAGCAGTGCCAGCGATGCCAGCGCGGCGCGCGGCGGCCCGCGCGATATTCCACCGTATGCGATCGGCTGGACCTTGAAAGGCACCTACAACAAGACGCCGGTTTCAGGCAGCGGCAAGGTGGGCGGCGTGCTGGCGCTGCAGGACGCAACCCGGCCGTTTCCCGTGCAGGCGGACGTGAAGGCCGGCGACCTGCACGTGGGCCTCGTCGGCACCATCACCGACCCCGCGCATCTCGCCGCTGTCGATCTGCGCCTGTGGGTGCAAGGCAGCAGCATGGCGAAGCTCTATTCGCTCACGGGCGTGACCTTGCCCGACACGCCGCCTTATGCCACGGAAGGACGTCTCGTCGGCCAGTTCAAGACGAGCGGCAACGTCTTCAAGTATGAAAACTTTACAGGCCGCGTGGGCGGCAGCGACCTCAATGGTTCGCTGACGTACACCGCCCGTCGACCGCGCCCGCTGCTGCAGGGCGAACTCGAGTCGCGCCTGCTGCAGTTCTCCGATCTCGCGCCGGTGATTGGCGCGGACTCGAACGCGAGCAAGGCAAAGCGTGGCGATGCGGCAAGGCAGCCTGCCGACAAGGCGTTGCCGGTCGAAGAGTTCCGCACCGACCGCTGGAAGGCGATCGACGCCGACGTGAAGTTCACCGGCCGGCGCATCATCAAGAACGTCAATCTGCCGATCAGCGACCTGTACACGCACATTGTGATGACCGACGGCGTGCTGTCGCTCGAGCCGCTCAAGTTCGGCGTGGCCGGCGGCACGCTCGCGTCCGACATTCACCTCGACGGCAGCGGCGCGCCGCTCAAAGCGCGCTTTGCGACCGCCGCGCGGCATCTCAAGCTGAAGCAGCTGTTCCCGAACTTCAAGACCATGCAGAACGCGCTCGGCGAAATCAATGGCGACGCCTCGCTCACGGCGACAGGCAATTCGCCGGCCGCGCTCGCGGCCACTTCCAACGGCGAGGTGAAGGCGCTCGTGACCGAGGGCACGGTGAGCCGTTTGCTGATGGAAGCCGCAGGGCTCAACGTCGCGAACGTCGTGTATGAAAAGCTTTTCGGCAACCGCGACGTGAAGATCAACTGCGCGGCCGCCGACTTCGTCGCCACCAACGGGGTGCTGGAATCGCGTGTGTTCGCGCTCGATACCGACGACGCCGTGATCGACATCGACGGCACCGTCAACCTGCGCGACGAGACGATGGACCTCGGCGTGCATCCGCATACGAAAGGCTTCCGGGTGTTCTCGCTGCGTTCGCCGCTGTATGCGAAGGGCACTTTCAAGAATCCGCATGTCGGCGTGAACGCCGCCGCGCTCGCCTTGCGAGGCGGCGCGGCAGTCGGCCTCGGTCTCATCAATCCGTTTGCGGCGCTGCTGCCGCTGCTCGCGCCGAGCAACAACAAGCCGTTGCCGTGCGCGCAACTGCTGTCGCAGGTGCGGCAGGCGCCGAAGGCGCCGCCGCCGGGCATGAAGCAGCCGCCCAAGTCGGCGATTTCGCTCGAGGGCGCGCCGGTCAACAAGCGTTCGTCGGATGGCGCCGCGGCGGCGTCCGCAGCTTCGGCGCCTGCGCCCGCGCAACGCAAGGCGGCACCGGCGTCGCCCGCGAGCGCAGCCGAATACAAGGGAAGCTGAGGCGCTTTCCTGTTTCCGCTGACAAGTGTTGAGGGGGAATTCGGCGGCGAGCTTTCTTTCTTCTTTCTGTTGCGGTTCAGCGTGCCTTCGACATTACGCCGATGTCGAAAGCAACTGACTCATTGGCGCGAACGAATCGTGCGAACGAATTTCGGCACCGAGGCGCCGCCCAATACGCTCCCCTGCGCCGCCGGTGGAAAACGCAAGTCGCCTAGCGCAACGAGCGTGGCGTTGCGTCGCCTGCTGCGTCCTGCCGGCGCACGCCGCGACGCGCACCCACGCGTGTCGCGCCGAACTCGGCCAGGATTTTGCCGCGCGCACGGCTGGCAAATACCAGGAATCCGAAGCCATCGGCTTCATACCAATAGCCGCCGTTCTCGAGACCGTCGAGCGGTTGTTCCAATGCATTGGTAATGGATTCGATGCAGCGCCGCCGCAATTCCGCCGCAGCCGGATAGGGCGGATGGGCGCCGCGCACACTGCACAGAAGCACGTCGAGCCCAGGTAGCACATGGGCATACAGGACCGGCTCGTCTTGAGCGCGAGCACGTGCGATCTTGGTGTCGAGTTGACCGAAGGGCTTGAAATGCCGCAGCACCGCGAGGAACGACTCATCGCCGTCCACCTTCGCGCGTCTACGCTTTTTCGGGAAGGACATAAAAATTCGCCTGAAAAAGAATTGCAAGAAACGCAGCGTCCTCATGCGACAACTCCCGGCTTCGCGCGCCGCACGTCGATCTTTTATAGCATACGACAAGGCCGGATTCACGATGATTCGACGATCCCGCCGCCTCACCGCCTCCCGCACGAATCATGCCGAACCGCCTCGCCGCGCGCCTGAGCATTCCAGCACATCTGACTCCATCATAGACGCACGGGGCGCCGAAAAAACATCTTGTACCAATAAAAAAGTCATTTTCATGTGCGCCGGGACATTCTTGCCTCACGTTGAAATCTTGCCGATTCACGTCGATAATGGCCCGTCCGGCTGGCGCGTTCCCGCGAGTCGCCGCAGCGTGAACGACCTTCGGGCGAACATGAAATTAGTCACCAAGGGTCTGTTGCTGATCGCAGTGCCTAGCCTCGTCGAACTGGCGCTTCTCGGCGTCGTCTTCGACACGCAGGAGCAGACAGCGCAGGCCGCGCAATGGGTTACCACCAGCAAGCAGATTCTTTATCAGTCGTCGGCGCTCGTCGATCCGCTGCTGCGTCAGGCCGCCCGGGTTCGCACGGGCATGGTGATCGGTGACGCCGCGCTGCTCGATCGGCACACGGTGTGGATCGACGTGAGCGACCGTTTGTCGAAGCTCGACGCACTGGTGGCGGACACGCCGCAGCAAGTGCAGCGTGTGCAGAACATGAGACGCGCGGTCGACGCCTATCGCGCGCAGACCGTCAGGATTTCGGAGGCGTTGCACGACGGGCAGAGCCCGCGGTCGCTCGCCGCGCTGGAGAGCGGGGCGCTGCCGCAGCCTATCGTCGTGTTTCGCGACGAACTCGCGGCGTTCGGCGAAGAGGCCTCGCGTCTCGATGCCGAGCGCTCGGCGGCGCTCGCGCGGCGCCGCGAGCGTCAGCAATATGCGTTGATCGCCGCCGTGATCGGTTCCATGCTGATCTGGGCCGGCACCGCGGTCGTGTTCGCGCGCAGCATCGGCCGGCGTTTCGAGGTGCTGACCGACAACGCGGAGCGCCTGGGCAACGGGCGGCCGCTCGCCGCGCGCCTGTCCGGCACGGACGAAATCGCGGCGCTGGACGCCGTGCTGCACGAGACGGGCGCGCGTCTGCGGGAGGCGGAGGCCGAGCAGGCCTCGCTCAAGCAGCGTCTCGAAGCGCGCGCGCAGGAACTCGTCGGCGTCAATGAGGAACTGCGCCAGGAGACGCAAGACAACGAAATGTTTATCTACAGCGTATCGCATGATCTGCGATCGCCGCTCGTGAACCTGCAGGGTTTCTCGAAGGAGCTGCAGGTTTCGTGCGACGAGCTGGACCGCATCGTCGTGGAAGCAGGCCTGCCGGCAGCGGAGCATAAACGGATGGCGCATATTCTCGACGGCGACGTGCGCGAATCCCTGCAATACTTGCGGGGTGCCGTTACGCAAGCGGCCGCCATCATCGAGGCGCTGTTACGCATTTCGCGTGCGGGCCGGCTCGAATATCAGTGGCAACGGGTGAGCGTCGCGCGCGTGGTAGTGCGCATCGTCGACAATCTGCAAAGCGCCATTGAGGCGCGCGGCGCGGTGATCACCGTGCGCGATTTGCCGCCGGCCTGGGGCGACCCGGCCGCGATAGAACAGATCTTCAGCAACCTGATTGGCAATGCGTTGAATTACCTCGACCCGGCGCGCAGCGGGCGCATCGAAATCGGCGCGCTCGAACCGGAACCCGTGGAGGCGAGCGGGCCGCGCCCGCTGCGCATGCGCACCTACTACGTGCGCGATAACGGCCTCGGCATTCCGGCCGCGTATATGTCGAAGGTGTTCCGCGCGTTTCAACGGCTGCACGTGGATGTGGCGCGCGGCGACGGCGTCGGCCTGGCAGTGGTGCGGCGCACGGTGGAGCGGCATGGCGGGCGAGTGTGGGTGGAGTCCGCGGAAGGCGCGGGGTCGACCTTTTTCGTGGTGTTGCCGGAACAGCCCGCGCGTCTCTAGCTTGCGCGGGGCGCAATGGAAACTTGCACCGCGCGATTCGGGCGGCACGACCTCGGCGCCGCCTTGCAGGAACCGGGCGGGAACTGGGAGAACGGAGGGCATATGAGTCACGGGGAAACGGTCAGCATCGTACTGATCGAAGACGACGACGGCCACGCCACGCTCGTCGAACGCAATCTGCGCCGTGCCGGCATTTCCAATGGTTTTATGCGCTTTCGCGATGGTCAGCAGGCGCTCGACTATTTCTTCGGCGGAGAGGCAGGCGGCGAGAGTGCGCCGGGCGCGCATCCGCAACCGGAAGATCTGAGGAATTCCGTCGTGCTGCTCGACCTCAAGATGCCACGCGTGGACGGCTTCGAGGTGTTGCGGCGTCTGAAGGAGTCGCCGCAAACCGCACCCGTGCCTGTGATCGTGCTGACCACCACGGACGATCCGCGCGAAATTGCCCGCTGCTATGAACTGGGCTGCAATGTCTACATCACGAAGCCCGTCGAGTACGATGCATTTATTGAAGCCGTGCGCCGCCTCGGGTTTTTCCTGCAGGTGGTCAAGCTGCCGTCCGGGCATCGGTTCGCGTCGTCGTCATGACGTGCGCGAATTGGTTACATACTCTATAAAACGACTACACAAAGATTGCGCATGACCGAAGACGTGTCTCCGCAGCCGGCCGCCTCCATTCTCGTCGTCGACGACGACGAGGGTATCTTGCGGCTCGCACGCAAATCGCTCGAACGCGCCGGCTGCCGGGTCGCGGTGTGTGCGAGCGTGGAGGCTGCGCGCGAACGGCTCGCCTTAGGCGGGCTCGATCTGCTGGTGCTCGACTACCAGTTGAGCGGACCGGAAACCGGCCTCGATTTCTTTCGCCGGCTGCGCGCGGAAGGCGTGCGCATTCCGGCCATCCTCGTGACCGGTTTTACGGATGAATCGCGTGTGATCGAAGCGCTGCGCGCGGGCGTGTCCGACGTGGTGCCGAAATCCGGCGATTACCTCGATTACCTCCCCGAAGCGGTGGAGCGGGTGCTTTCGCAAGTGCGTCTGCAACGCGCGTCGGACGAAGCGCTCTTGCTGCGCGATCGCGAGCAGCATTACCGCAATCTTTCCGAAGCGCTGCCGCATCTGGTGCTGACCTGCAATGCCGCGGGCGACTGTGATTTCCTCTCCAAGCAGTGGTACGACTACACGGGGCTCGCCGAAAACAGCTCGCACGGTCTCGCCTGGCTCGACGCCGTGCATCCCGAGGATCGCGAAGAAGTGCGCCGCAGCTGGCTCAAGGCGGTGGCCGGTCACGCGGGCACCTATCGGCACGAACTGCGGATTCGCCGCCACGACGGCGAATACCGCTGGTTCGACGCACGCATGGTCGCCACGCGCGACAACGACGGCAACATCAGCAAATGGTTCGGCAGTTGCACGGACGTTCATTCCGAGCGCGAGGCGATGCAGGAGCGCGAACGGCTGCTCGCTTCCGAACAGGCGGCGCGGCAGACCGCCGAAGAAGCGAACCGCGCGAAAGACCGCTTTCTCGCGATGCTGTCGCACGAATTGCGCACGCCGCTCACACCGGTGCTGGCCGGCGCGAGCGTGCTCGAAATGATTCCGGACCTGCCGGATCAGGCGCGCGCGAGCGTGCGCATGATTCGCCGCAACGTGGAACTCGAAGCGCGCCTGATCGACGATCTGCTCGACCTCACGCGTGTGGCCAACGGCAAGCTGCGCCTGTCTCTCGAAACGGTCGACGTGCACGAGGTGATCGACAGCGTGCTCGAGCTTTTTCGCAGCGAAATCCAGGTGAAGCAGCAGGACGTGCACGTGCACAAGGACGCGACGCATCACTACGTGCTCGCCGACCGCGCGCGCCTGCAGCAGATGCTGTGGAACCTGATCCGCAACGCCGCCAAGTTCACGCCCGACGGCGGCCATATCTATGTGCGCACGCGCGACGAGCGCATGCACGTGCAGATTTCGGTGGAAGATACCGGCATCGGCATCGAGCCCGAACAGATCGGCAAGCTGTTCAATGCGTTCGAGCAGGGCGATCAGAAAATGACGCGGCAGTTTGGCGGCCTGGGGCTCGGGCTCGCGATCACCAAGGCGCTCACCGACGTGCATGGCGGTACCGTCACCGCGCAAAGTCCGGGCGCGCATTGCGGCGCGACGTTCACGATTACGCTGCCCACCGCGGCCGCGCCCGCGCGGACCTCGCAAGCGGTCATGCCCGAGCCTGTCCATCCGGCCGGTGTACTTAACATTTTGCTGATCGAAGATCACGTCGATACCGCCGAAGTCATGGGGCAGCTCATTCGCACGCTCGGCCACGACGTGACGACCGTGGGCCGCGTGGACGACGCACTCGCGGCCACCCAGTTGCAGACTTTCGATCTGGTCATCAGCGATGTCGGCTTGCCTGACGGCACGGGCCTCGACTTCATCAAGGCGTACCGCGAGCGTTCCGACGTGCCGGCGGTCGCGCTGACCGGGTTCGGCACCGACGAAGACGTACGCCGTTGCCTTGCCGCCGGTTTCACCTCGCATTTGACGAAGCCCGTCAACTTCGCGCAGCTGGAAACGATGATCGAGAACGCGATCAATCTGAAGGCGCAGAAGGCAAGCTAGCGCGCGGCGCCTTCCGCCTTCCATGCCTGTGCATCAAGAGAAAGGCCTGTCGCGACGGTGTCGCAACATGCCTTTTGCTTTCGCCGGCGTACCGCGAGGCTACGCTTAGCGCGGCGAGTTTTTCAGCGAGTCGCGGATTTCGCGCAACAGCACGATGTCTTCGGGCGGCGGGGGCGGTTCCGACGGCGCGGCGTCGGCCGGTTTGCGCAGATTGTTGATGAACTTCACCATCAGGAAAATGATGAAGGCGAGGATGATGAAGTTGATGAGCACGGTAATGAACGAGCCGTAGCCGAATACCGCGACGCCCGCTGTCTGCAAGTCTTTATACGATTCGGGATTGCCTTTGAAACTGGCCGGAATGGCGCCGAGGCGAATGAATTTGTTCGAGAAATCGAGGCCGCCCGTGGCAACGCCGACCACCGGCATGATCAGGTCTTTCACGACTGAATTGACAATGGTGGAGAACGCGCCGCCGATGATCACACCGACCGCCAGATCCATCACGTTGCCCTTGAGGGCAAATTCCTTGAATTCCTTGACCATGCTCATAGGGGTTTCCTCCCGAATATCGATGACTTAATCATACCAATCTGAGACGGATAGGCTAGCCCTTCGGCCGCGAAACTGGATGCGCGTGGATCGTTTTGATTCAGCGTGGCGGCAAAGCGCGACTTAGTCCGGAAACTGCGACGCGCTGTGGCGCGCGCGTTCGATGTGCGCCGCAAAAGTGACCGGGTCGGTGTTCGTGCCGCACAGCAGAACTCCCACGCGTTTGCCCTGCAGCTTCTCGCGCAGCGGTCCGAGGAGCGCTGCGGTGGCCGCCGCACAAGCCGGTTCCACCGCGAGCTTCAGTTGTCCGAACAAGGTCAGCATGGCCGCGCGGAGCTGATCGTCGGAAACGGTCACGATTTCGTCGATATGACGGCGGCACAGCTCATAGCTGTATTCCTCGGTATGCGGAGCCATCAGCGAGTCGGCGATACTGTGCATGTGGCCCATCTTGACCGTGTGCTTCGCGGCGAAGCTCCTGCTCATCGCGTCGGCGCCTTCTGGCTCGACACCGAACACGTGCACGTCGGGATTCGCGAGGCGCATCGCCGTGGCCACGCCGGCCGCAAGACCGCCGCCGCCGATCGGCACGATCACCGCTTCGAGGTCGGGCGTCTGCGTGGTCCATTCGTAGCCGAGCGTGGCCGAACCGAGCACCGTGCGATAGCCGTTGAACGGATGCACGAAGTAGCGGCCTTCCTCCGCCTCGATGCGGCGCACGAGCTCGAAAGCCTCGGCGAGATCTTCCGCGAACACGATCTCCGCGCGATAGTGGCGGCACAGCGCGACCCGCGCCGGGTTGGCCGCGCGAAACAGCACGACCTTGGCGCTGATGCCGAGGCGCATCGCCGCATACGCGACCGCCACCGCATGATTGCCGCCCGACACGCAGGTGACGCCCGCGCTGCGCTGCGCTTCGTCGAGCGCGAGCAGGTTCGTGAACGCGCCGCGCGCCTTGAAGCTGCCGCCCGCCTGCAGCAGCTCGAACTTGAAGTTCACCACCGTGCCTTCGAGCGACGCGAAGTCCTGCCTGTCGAAAACCGGCGTTCGCGACACCCACGGCGTCAGCGCAAAATGCTGCGCGGCGATATCGTCGAGCGTGGGGATCGGCTCGCCGTCGATCGTATGGTCGGTGTGCTGCGGCGTGGCGGTTGACATGGCGTGGACGGAAATGGGTTGATGAAGAACGCTCGAGGCGTCTGTTCCCTGCGTCTATTTCGCGGCTCGCGCTTGACCCACGCGCCGCACTCAATGCGCCTGCGCTTCCACCGACATGCTGTGAATGAACTTGCGCAAAAAGCGCTCGCATTCCACGAGCTGATCCAGCGCGACGAACTCGTTTGCCTTGTGCGCCTGCTGGATGTCGCCGGGCCCGCACACGATGCTCGGAATCCCCGCCAGCGAAAACAGCCCGGCTTCCGTGCCATACGCGACCTTGCGCTTGTCCTGGTCCGCGGTGAGCGCGCGCACGAGCTGGGTGATGGCTGCCTGTTCGGACGAATCGAGTCCGGGCGCCGCTGCGATCTTCGTGATCTCGATCGCGGCCGACGGATGCTCGCGCAACATTTTCGGCAGCAGCGTTTCGCGGGCGTATTGCTCGATGCGCGCGAAAATCGGCTCGGGGTCGAGCGTGGGCAGATTGCGGAACTCGAACTGGAACTTGCATTCGGCCGGCACGGTATTGATCGCATTGCCGCCGACGATCGTGCTGGTCTGCGCGGTGGTGAAGGGCACGTCGTACAGTTCGTCGAACGGACCCTGCTCGCGGAACCGATCGGCCATGTCGCGGATATAGCAGATGAGGCGCGCCGCGTATTCAATGGCGTTCAGCCCCTTCGGCGTGAGCGACGAATGCGCCGCCTGGCCGCGCACGCAGCACTGGTAAGCGTTGATGCCCTTGTGCGCCACGATGGGCCGCATGCTGGTCGGTTCGCCGACGATGCAGCCGTCCGGCTTCACGCCGCGCTTCATCAGATCGGCGATCATGAGCGGTGCGCCCGCGCAGCCCACTTCCTCGTCGAACGACAGCGCGAAGTGAATCGGCTTGGCGAGTTTTGCGCGCTGCATGTCGGGCACGAGCGCGAGCGCCGCGCCGATGAAACCCTTCATGTCGCAGGTGCCGCGGCCGTAGAGTTTATCGCCGCGAATTTCCGGCTTGAACGGGTCGCTGTCCCACTGCTGGCCGTCCACGGGCACGACGTCGGTATGGCCCGACAGGACGACGCCGCCGTTGGTTTCGCCGTCGTGCGCGGGGATCGTCGCGAAGAGGTTGGCCCATTTGCCGCTCTCGTCGTGCGTGAGCGTGGCTTCAATGCCCGCGCCGCGCAATTCGTCGCGCACGGTTTCGATCAGGCCGAGATTCGGGTTGCGGCTCACCGTGTCCATCGACACGAGACGGGTAACCCAGGGAAGCGAGACAGGCGTGACGCCGGAGGCGGAAGCGGATGAAGCGTTGGCGGATGCTGGCGAGGACTGCGCTGAATCAGCGACGTGAGACATGACGAGGCTCCGGCATTTGAGTCTTTCGATCATACCCAAAAAATGCCGTGCCGTATGCCGTCCAGTGCGCCGTCGGCATACCGCGCTCATGTTGCGGCGCGCGCATGGCGCGCCGCAACATTGCCGAATCACGCTAGACGTCCTGCGGTTTTCTGCGTTGCCGTGACCGTGGTCACAGTGGCGGACAACGCGCGGCGAGCGATGACGCAGCCCTATCCATGCAACCTCGCGGCCGCCTACCGCGCCGCCGTGGCCGCCGCGGTGCCGCGGCTCGGCGAACCGAGCGCGCGCAAGGTCTCCTTCACGGTCGCAACGCGCACGGCAAGATCGGGACTGCGCGTTTCGATGCGCAGCTTGTCCTGGCCCGCCAGCTTGATGTGCTTGTGCTTCTGCACCATCTCGATGATACGCATGGCGTCGACGGGCGGATTCGGAATGAACTGCAGGCCGATCACGGCTTCGCCCGCGTCGATCTTCGAGATGCCCAACGGCTTGGCCGCAAGCCTCAGCCGATGGGTTTCCACGAGCGCCAGCGCCTGCGGCGGCAGCTTGCCGAAGCGGTCGATCAGCTCTTCCTGAATGCCGTCGATCGAATCGTTGTGCTCGCAATTCGCGAGCCGCTTGTAGAGCGACAGACGCTCCTGCACGTCGCCGCAATAGTCGGCGGGAAGAATGGCCGGTGCGTGCAGATTGATTTCGGTGGTCGCGGCGAGCGGCGCGGTCAGGTCCGGCTCCTTGCCGTCCTTCAGCGCCTTCACCGCGTCGTTGAGCATGTCCGTGTACAACTGGAAGCCGATTTCGTGAATTTCGCCCGACTGCTTGTCGCCGAGCACTTCGCCCGTGCCGCGAATTTCCAGGTCGTGCATGGCCAGATAGAAGCCCGAGCCGAGTTCCTCCATCTGCTGGATCGCTTCGAGACGGCGCTGCGCCTGCTTCGTCAGTCCCTGCGGATCGTGCACGAGCAGATACGAATAGGCCTGGTGATGCGAGCGTCCCACGCGGCCGCGCAACTGATGCAGCTGCGCGAGCCCGAACTTGTCCGCGCGATGAATCAGGATCGTGTTCGCGCTCGGCACGTCGATGCCGGTTTCGATAATCGTCGTGCACAGCAGTACGTTCGCGCGCTGCGCAACGAAGTCGCGCATCACGCGTTCGAGTTCGCGCTCGTGCATCTGCCCGTGCGCGACCGCGATGCGTGCTTCGGGCACGAGTGCCTCGAGCATTTGCCGGCGATTCTCGATGGTCTCTACTTCGTTGTGCAGAAAGTACACCTGGCCGCCGCGCTTCAGTTCGCGCAACATGGCTTCGCGGATCACGCTTTCTTCCTCGCGACGCACGAAGGTCTTGATCGCAAGGCGCTTTTGCGGCGCCGTCGCGATCACCGAGAAATCGCGCAGGCCTTCGAGCGCCATGCCGAGCGTGCGCGGAATCGGCGTAGCGGTGAGCGTGAGCACGTCGACTTCCGCGCGCAAGGCCTTGAGCGCCTCTTTCTGCCGCACGCCGAAGCGATGCTCCTCGTCGATGATCACGAGCCCGAGCCGCTTGAACTGCACGTCCGACGAAAGCAGCTTGTGCGTGCCGATCACAATGTCGACACTGCCTTCGTTGATCTGCTGGATCGCGGCGTTCACTTCCTTCGTCGACCTGAAGCGCGACAATTCGGCGATGCGCACCGGCCAGTCGGAGAAGCGGTCCGTGAAGGTTTGCGTGTGCTGTTCGGCGAGCAGCGTGGTGGGCGAGAGGAGCGCGACCTGCTTGCCGCCCATCACCGCGATGAACGCCGCGCGCAACGCGACCTCGGTTTTGCCGAAGCCCACGTCGCCGCACACGAGGCGATCCATCGGCTTGCCGCTCGTCATGTCGCCGATCACCGCCGCGATGGCCGCGGCCTGGTCCGGCGTTTCCTCGAAGCCGAAGCTCTCGGCGAACTTCACGTAGTCTTTCGGTTCGAGCGCGAATGCGTGACCCGAGCGCGCCGCGCGGCGCGCGTAAAGGTTCAGCAACTCGGCGGCGGTATCGCGGATCTGCTGCGCGGCCTTGCGCTTGGCCTTTTCCCATTGGCCCGAACCGAGCGAATGCAGCGGCGCGCTTTCCGGGTCGGCGCCGCTATAACGCGAGATCACGTGCAATTGGGCGACGGGCACGTAGAGCTTGCTGTCGCCCGCGTATTCGAGGTGCAGGAACTCGGTCTCGCCTTCGCCGAGGTCCATGGTGACGAGGCCCATGTAGCGGCCGATACCGTGCTGCGAATGCACGACCGGATCGCCGACTTTGAGCTCGGACAGATCGCGCACCATCGAGTCGACGTTGCTCGCCTGTTCCTGGCGGCGGCGCCCCGCGCGCCGCGCGAGCGGCCCGTAAAGCTCGGTCTCGGTGATGATCGCGATGCCGTCCGCCGGCACGGCAAAGCCGTTTGCAAGCGGCGCCACACCGAGCGAGAAGCGCGCGTCGCCGGTCAGCCAGTCCTGGAAGCTGTCGCTCGACGCAGGTTTCAGATGGTTGTCCGCGAGCAGTTGCAACAGCGTTTCGCGCCGGCCCGCCGATTCCGCGGCGAACAGCACGCGGTTCGGCGTCGTGTCGAGGTAGGCGCGCAACGCGGAAACGGGATCGTCCGCGTGACGGTCGATGGCGAGGTTCGGCAAAGGCGTCGACCAGCCGCCGCCCGCGTTGACCGGCAGCACGAGGCGCGCGAAGGGCTTGGCGAGCGTGAAGAAGTCCTCGTCCGTGAGAAAGAGGCGCTGCGGCTCGAGAATAGGCCGGTCGCGATCGTGCGACAGGAAGTTGTAGCGCTGCTTCGTGTCGTTGTTAAAGCGCCGGATCGCCGCGTCCAGATCGCCGACAAACGCGAGTTGCGCGCCGGGCGGCAAATAGTGGAAGAGGGTGGCCGTCTCGTCGAAGAAAAGCGGCAAATAATATTCGATGCCCGCCGACGGGACGCCGTTGCCGATGTCCTTATAGATCGACGCGCGGCTCGGATCGCCCTCGAACGTCTCGCGCCAGCGGCTGCGAAACGCGGTGCGCGCGGCTTCGTCGAAGGGAAATTCGCGGCCCGGCAAGAGGCGCACGTCCTTGACCGGATAGAGACTGCGCTGCGTGTCGGGGTCGAACGCGCGGATCGAGTCCACCTGGTCGTCGAACAGGTCGATCCGGTAGGGCAGGGGCGAGCCCATCGGATAAAGATCGAGCAGCGAGCCACGCACGCAATATTCGCCGGGACGCACGACCTGGCTCACATGTTCGTAGCCCGCGAGCGTGAGCTGCGCCTTCAGCTTCGCCTCGTCGAGGCGCTCGCCCTGCGAGAACGAGAACGTGTAGGCGGCGAGAAACGACGCGGGCGGCATGCGGTACAGCGCCGTGGTGGCCGGCACGAGCAGGATGTCGCAGCGGCCTTCGCCGAGATCGTGCAGCGTGGCAAGACGCTCGGAAACCAGGTCCTGGTGCGGCGAAAACGTGTCGTAAGGCAGCGTTTCCCAGTCGGGCAGAAGACGCACGCGTGCTTCGGGCGCGAAAAAGCCGATTTCTTGCGACAGGCGCTGCGCATCGACGGCGCTCTCGCACACGACCGCGAGCAACGGCACCTTCTCGCGGTAGGCGAGATGGTAGCGGGCGATCAGCAGGGCGTCGGACGAGCCGTGCGTGCCGTCGAAGGCGAAACGCTGGCCGGCTTTGACGAGCGCGACGGGCGAGGAGTACTGCGATGATGCGGCGATATCTGGCATAGAAAAGAAAAGGCGGCCTCGGGCTCACTCGAACGGCCAAGTTTACGCGTGTCGGGGCGTGGATGCGAAGGACCTATTATAAAATCCGTCCTTTACTTTCACCTCGCGGCATCCGCACTCGTGACTTCCCGTCTATTTGCCCTGATTCCGTGCGCAGGCACCGGCAGCCGTTCCGGTGCCGCGATGCCCAAACAGTACCGCACCGTCGCCGGGCGCGACATGTTGCATTACTCGCTTGCCGCATTCGACGCCTGCAGCGAATTCGCGCAAACGCTCGTCGTGATCGCGCCGGACGACCAGCACTTCGACGCGCGCCGCTTTGGCGGCCTGCGCTTTGCGGTGCGCCGCTGCGGGGGCGCATCGCGCCAGGCGTCGGTGCTCAACGGCTTGCACGCGCTCACCGAATTCAATGCGCGCGACGACGACTGGGTGCTCGTGCACGACGCCGCCCGGCCGGGCATCACGCCGGGCCTGATCCGCACCCTGACCGGCGCGCTCAAGGACGACGCGGTGGGCGGCATCATGGCCTTGCCGGTCGCGGATACCTTGAAGCGGATCGACGAGGCGTCGGCGGACAGCCGCATTGCCCGCACCGAATCGCGCGACGGCCTCTGGCAGGCGCAAACGCCGCAAATGTTTCGCATCGGCATGTTGCGCGAAGCGATCCTGCGCGCGCAGGCCGACGGTCACGACCTCACCGACGAAGCCAGCGCAATCGAATGGGCCGGCCATGCGCCGCGGCTCGTGCAAGGCAGCCTGCGCAACTTCAAGGTGACGTACCCGGAAGATTTCGATCTGGCCGAGGCGATCCTGCTGCGGCCTTCGGCCACGTAACGGTTGGGTTGTGAGTGGTTGATTTTCAGCTAACAGACTTGTGGACCTGAGGACTTGACGCAGATGGATTTCAGAATTGGACAGGGATACGACGTGCATGCGCTGGTGCCGGGGCGTCCGTTGATCATCGGCGGGGTGACGATTCCGTACGAACGCGGCCTGCTCGGCCATTCGGACGCCGACGTGCTGCTGCATGCAATCACCGACGCGCTCTTCGGCGCCGCCGCGCTCGGCGACATCGGCCGTCATTTCTCCGATACGGACGCGAAATTCGCTGGCGCCGACAGCCGCGTGCTGCTGCGCGAGTGCGTGGCGCGCGTGAAGGCCGCCGGTTTTTCGATTGCGAATGTCGACAGCAGCGTGGTCGCTCAGGCGCCGAAGCTCGCGCCGCATATCGAGGGCATGCGTGCGAACATTGCCGCCGACCTCGGCCTGCCCACCGAAAAAGTCAACGTCAAAGCCAAGACCAACGAGAAGCTGGGTTATCTCGGCCGCGGCGAGGGCATCGAGGCGCAAGCCGTGGTGCTGCTGGTCAAGGATTGACGGGCTTTTTAGCCGGGAGCCTGCTCCGCCGCAATGCACTGCGCGGCGGCATTGATCACCGCCGCAATCCGCCCGACGTCGCGCAACTGCGTGGCACTCATGCCTTCGGCGATCAGCGTGTCGAAGTGCGATTTCACGCAGAAATGACACTTGCCGATAATCGAGGCCGCGAGCGCGTACATCTCGAAGCGCCGCTTGTCCACGCCGCCATGCGATGCATAGGCGTTCATGCGCAACTGCGCCGGTTGCGATTTCAGGTCCGCGTTGCCGGCCATCTCCACGTACGGATACCAGACATTGTTCATGCCCATCAACGCGGCGGCGGTCAGCGCGCCCGTGGTTTCTTCGGGAGAGAGCACGCCCGCGTTGCGGATCGCATTGACGATCGCCGTGCTTTTCGCGGCGAACGCCGCCGCGAGCGCGACGCCGACTGCGTCGTTGCCTTCTAGCGACGAGCGCGCGATCGTGCCGTCCAGATTCAGCCGGATATCTTTCGCGTAGTCGGGTACGAGCGCCTTAATGGAAGACAAGAATTCCATTGTCATCTCCTATCGGGTTGTCGATAAAAAAGCCCGCTGCTTTTTCAAGCGTGGCGGGCTCGGGCGGGCACGGCTTACAGCGTTGCGCCGCCGACTGCGCGGTTGCACGGACAGAGTTCGTCCGTTTGCAGACCGTCGAGAATCCGCAGCACTTCCTCGGGATTGCGGCCGACGTTCAGGTTGTTGACCGAAACGTGCTGGATCGTATTGTCCGGATCGACGATAAACGTGGCGCGCAGCGCGACGCCTGCTTCCTTGTCGCGCACGCCGAGCTGGTCGATCAGCTCGCCCTTCACGTCGCCGAACGAGTAGTGGTTCAGCTTGCTGAGATCCTTGTGCTCGCGGCGCCAGGCGAGTTTCACGAACTCATTGTCGACGCTGCCGCCGAGCAGCACGGCGTCGCGCTCTTCGAAGTCTTTGGCCAGCTTGGCGAACTCGACGATTTCCGTCGGGCACACGAAGGTGAAGTCCTTCGGATAGAAATAGATGATCTTCCACTTGCCCGGGAACGACTGCTCCGTGATTTCTTCGAACGCCGAGGCGCCGTTTTCCTCATGGTTGTTGAAGCCAGGCTTGGCAGCGGTGACGGTGAACGCTTCGAGTTTGTCGCCAACGGTTTTCATGCGAGTGCTCCTTCGTGTGTTGGAAAAAACAGCATGTTGAGGCTACCAGCTCGTCATCACGAGCGCGTGTCAGGGTTTTAAACTATAGCTCTATTGAACTATCGGCTCAATAGTTTTTTCCTAACGAGTGGGATAGTTATTATTCAACGGAGCAGGCATCCGCAGTGCGGGCATCCCGCGGCGGATGCGATGCGGCTCACACGCCCTTGGCGAGCGGGAATTCGATGGTGACTTCGAGGCCCGGTCCCGGCGTTCTGTTACGCAGGCGCAGCGCGCCGCGATAACGCCCCACGAGCCGTTGCACGATGGCCATGCCGAGACCTGTGCCGTTCGCCTGCGTGCGCGCGGAATTGACACGATAGAACGGGCGTGTGACGAGCGCGAGCTGGTCTTCCGGAATGCCGGGGCCTTCGTCGACCACCGACAACTCGACGCGCGAGTGCGACACGCGCGTCTCCAGAATGACGTGCGGGATGCCGTCACCGTCGCTCAGACCGTACTTGCGCGCGTTTTCCAGCAGATTGCCGACGACCCGCCGCATGTCGGTCTCGTCCGCCTCGATCACCGCCGAGGGCGCGAGCCGCGTGATGAGCCGCATGCTGTCTTCGCTTTGCATACGCGCGGCGAGCTCGCTCGCGATCACGGACAGATCGACCGGCTCCGGCACGCGCTGCACCGGGCGCGCGTAGTCGAGGAACCGGCCGATGATCATGTCCATCTGCTCGATGTCGTCGACCATGGCGTCTTTCGTGCTCTGGTCGGACGGACTCATTTCCGTTTCGAGCCGCAGCCGCGCGAGCGGCGTGCGCAGGTCATGCGAGATACCCGCGAGCATCAGCGCGCGGTCGGCTTCCAGTTGCTCGAGGTCGCGCACCATCTGGTTGAAACTGCGATTGGTTTCGGCGGCTACGCCCATGCCGCGCTCGGGCAGCGGTTCGGGCGACTGCCCCGAGCCGACCTTGCGCGCGGCCATTGCGAGGCGGGCGAACGGCCGGTTCACGAGACTCGTGATGAAGGCCGCGCCGAAGAGGGACAGCGCGAGCGCGAACACGCCCCAGCCGGCCCACTGCAGGCCTGTCGCATTGTCGAGCTGATCGCGGTCGAGCGCGACCCAATAGTCGTCGTCGTCGATCTTGAAGCTGATCCAGACGCCGGGGATATCGTTCACGCTTTGCGCGATCACCGTGTCGTCGCCGAGACGGCCGCGAATGTCATGCTCGATCAGCCGGTTCAGCGACTCGTCCGGCTGCAGCTTGAACTTGTCGGTGGTTTCGCGCGGATACACGCGCACCCCTTCATTGCTTTCCAGGTCCTGCAGCAGGGCGCGCCGCAAGTCGGGATCGGAATAGAGGAGTGCGGTGCGCGTGAGCTTGACGATGGCGACGAGTTGCAGCGCCACGCGCTGTGCGCGCGGCTCGCGTTCGATCACCCGGAAGCTCTGGAACCAGGCAGCGAGACTGACCGCGATCAACAGCGCGATCAGCAGAAAGGTCCGCCAGAAAAGGCCGCCGAACGCGAGCGTCAGGAGGCGCCGGTCGATCCGCATGGGCCCTTCTTATCTGAAAACAAAAGCAGGAGGTGTGAACAAACTCAGGCTGCGCCGTCGGGAATGAACACGTAGCCAAGACCCCACACCGTCTGAATGAAGCGCGGGCTGCCCGGGTCCGGTTCAATGAGCTTGCGCAGACGCGAGATCTGCACGTCGAGGCTGCGGTCGAACACTTCATACTCGCGGCCGCGCGCCAGTTCCATCAACTTCTCGCGCGACAGCGGCTGGCGCGGATGACGCGCGAACACCTTGAGTACCGAAAACTCGCCCGTGGTCAGCGGAATTTCCTGGCCGGCCTTGGTGAGCGTGCGGGTCGCGAGATTGAGCGCGAACTCCCCGAACTCGAAAACTTCGGTCGTTTCGGACGGCGCGCCCGGCAACTCCGACGGCGACTGACGGCGCAGCACCGCGTGAATCCGGGCCACCAGTTCGCGCGGATTGAATGGCTTCGGCAGATAGTCGTCCGCGCCCATTTCAAGGCCGACGATACGGTCGACGTCTTCGCCCTTCGCGGTGAGCATGATGATCGGCGTGCGGTCATTGCTGCCGCGCAAACGCCGGCAGATGGACAGGCCGTCTTCGCCCGGCAGCATCAGGTCGAGCACCAGCAGATCGAAGCGCTCACGCACCCACAGCTTGTTCATGGACGGCGCGTTTTCGGCCACATACACGTTGAAGCCCTGTTCGCCGAGGTAGCGGCGCAGCAGATCGCGCAGGCGCGGATCGTCGTCGACGACGAGAATTTTCGAAGGGTTTTTGGTTTCCATGGTCGGCATCTTAGCGCGATTAGAAAGTAGTGCGCGGTTGCATCATTTATCGAGTTACAGTCAGTTACAAAATTTACCCGGCCTGTGGCACGGCGTAAAGCGGCGACAGTTAGACTCCTTTACTGAATGCGGCTGTTCGGTGGATACTTCACTCGACTAAAACCCACGCGCCCGGCTCGTTACCGGGTTTGTCACACGCATTTGAGGTAGCCGGTTGCCGCGCCACGAAGGGAACAACATGAAGGGAGGGGTTTGGCCGAATGTGCGCCTGAGCGTGATTGCACTGGCGGTTGCCGGTACGCTCGCAGGCACGTTGGGACCAACGCTCGCCCACGCCCAGCCTTCTGCCGACAGAGCTGCGAGCGAGCGCGCGTCCAGGCCCGGCACTTCAAAGGCAAACCGTCACAACTCCAGCACCGAGCGGCCAGCATCAGACGTGATGTTGCGCACCGCGGTTCCCCCCGATCTCGATCAGCGCCGTCGCGACGGACATATGACGCCGGACGAGCGTCGTTTGCTGAGGCAGCATATCGAAGACGCCGTGCGCGAGCTGTATAAGCGGTAAGCGCCGAACGGCGGCGCCCGCTGTCGTCCGCTGTGTTACCTCGCGCGCCAGGCAATCCAGAGCTTGCGGATCGGCGTCAATGCGATGCGTTGATGCAGCACGTGATAACCGTCGCGCTCTATTTCCTCGAGCAACGCTAACGCGAGCGCGCCCTGTGCAAGCAGCGTGCGCTGCGAGCGGCGCTCGCGTCCCGGCACCGCAGCGAGCGCGGCATGCAAGGCATCGCGCGCGCGCTTCGTCTGAAAGCGCATGAGCTCCGCGAACGCATCGGTATATTTTCGATTGATCAGATCCGCAGCTGTCACATTGAAGCGCTGCATTTCGTCAATAGGGATGTAGATGCGGCCGTGGCGCGCATCGTTGCCCGTTTCCACCACGAGCTGCGCGAGCAGCAACGCGTCGCCCAAGGGCGTAGACCAGGCCGGCGCCTGCGTGCCGTCTGTGGCAACCGCCTTGCTCGCCGCGCGCGCCACCAGCCCCGCGAACGTGCCGCCCACCGCCTGCACATAGCGTCGCAGGTTCGGGTAATCGAGGTAGCGTGCCTGGTCGAGATCCATTTCGAAACCGCTCAGCAGTGCCTGCAATGCCGGGTATTCGGCTTTCACGTCGGGCAGCGTGGCGGCGAGCGCTTTCGAAACCGGGTGCGTGGGCGCGCCCGAAGCAAGCGCGCCCAGTTCGTTTTGCCACCAGGCGAGCTTCGTGCGGCCAATGGCGGGGTCGCTGACTTCCTTAACCGTTTCCTCGAACTCGCGGCGCAGTGCGTACAGTGCGGTCAGGCGCGGTTGACTGGCTGCGGGCGCCTGGCGGAGCGCATAGTAAACGCTCGATCCTGGCGGCGCCGCTTTTTGCTGGCAATATTCGTCGAAATTCACGGCTTGGAATGTGGGGAAGGGCGGGCGATGAGCGCACGGCGTG
Source organism: Paraburkholderia phenoliruptrix (assembly GCF_047325075.1). Taxonomy (NCBI): domain Bacteria; kingdom Pseudomonadati; phylum Pseudomonadota; class Betaproteobacteria; order Burkholderiales; family Burkholderiaceae; genus Paraburkholderia; species Paraburkholderia phenoliruptrix. The sequence goes on along the minus strand of NZ_CP168531.1, from coordinate 2,548,854 downwards.
CATGCGCGAAGCCGAAAATTGTAGCATCGGCGCAGGCGCCGCAGGCGTGCGGCCGTATGTGTGGCAGTTGCAGACAAGCGCGAATCAATGCGTTAGAATCTCGCGCTTACGCTTTTGGGCGCGTACCTCCGGACGCCGCGCAGAGCATGCAGACATCGGGCGAGACGCACAACGCTTGCCCGGCTGCGAGGGTGGCGAAATTGGTAGACGCACCAGGTTTAGGTCCTGACGCCCGCAAGGGTGTAGGGGTTCGAGTCCCCTCCCTCGCACCATTCATCTGTAGCGAAAAACCCCGTCAAGTCATTGGACTCGCGGGGTTTTTTGTTTGGCGGGCATCTGTGGCGCCCGCGTGGCCAAGCTTGCTCAGGCTTGCGGCGCGGGCGGCGTGTCGGCGCTGCCGGGCAGGTCGGCCTGTGCGGCGCCTTCGAGAAAGCGCCGGGTCGATTCGAAGGCCTGCAACATCTGATCGGGCCACGGCGTTTGGAGCATGACCGCCTGATGGTTTTCGAATGCCGACGACAACAGCTTCGCCAGTTCCGGCGAGCGCAGATGGCGCAGCAGCACGCTGACCGCAATCGCCGTCGCCTGGCTCGCGCCGGCTGTCTGGAGTTCCGAGGCGGTCAGCGCCGCGACCTGTTTGTTGATGTCCACTGAAACTTCCCTGAATAGATTGGATGACTGGAGTGGTGCGCCGCGCGGGTTGACAACCGCCCATAAAGCCGGGCCGATGTCTGCTGCGGTGGGTCTCGAATTTTGACACGGCTGGCATGTCGGTGCGAAGGCAGTGGCGCGATCAAAGAAACGTAACGCCCGCATAATCGCGTGCCGTTCGCTCAAGTCATTGTTCCGGTAATGGCCGTTTGTGCCCACTTTGATTCGCGGGCGATCCGGTGGATCCGCTCGATTAATCGGTGCGCATTAGTCGCATAATGGCCGGTGACACGCCAGCAGTTGTCGACGGACGCGCGGCAAACCGAATTTCAATTGGCGTCATTGCCGCCCGTTATGAGCTTCGAGCGGATAGTCGCTTGAAAAGCCCGCGGCGCATGCTATTCTGCGCGCCGATTTGCGCTGCTTGCCACTGCGGTATTCGCGAATAGTCCGTGCGGGAGCGCCTTGCGATCAAACGGATATCGCCGCACAAGACAATAAAAGAGGGTTGCGATGAGCGTGATATTTACCGTGCTGGGCGCTGTGGTCGGCCTGCTGGTTTCCTTGTCGAACGATATTCCGCTCGGGTATGGCGCATTCTTCGGCGCGCTGGCGGGGTTCGCGCTCGCACGCCTGCGCAGCAGAAAGTCGGCGAATGCCGCGCATCGGCCAGTGTCGACGCCCGCCGAATCGGATGCGCGTCGCGATCTGGCGAGCCGCGTCGAGTGGCTGGAGCGCGAGGTCGTTGCGCTGCGCGGCGAGATTCGACAGTTGCGCGAAGCCGCGGGTATCGCTCCGGCAGACAGCGACGCACCCGCGCCAGCGGCGCCGCCCGACCACGCTGCTGGCTTCGCGACGGTTCCCGGCGCGGCTTTCGCGGCCGCCAGCAGTCATCCCTATGCCATCCCGCCGCAGGCGCCCGTCGAACTGCAGGAGAGCGCGTCGGCAGCGCATGCATCCGCAAGCGTGGAGGCCGACGCATCGACTGAAACTGATCGGCGAATTGAAGCCGGCACTTCGGCCGTGACGCCCGTCGCCACGCCGGCCCGCGCCGGGACTGTCGAGACTGTCGAGACTGTCGAAGCGCCCCAAGTCGCGCCCGCGCCCGCACCGCCGCGCGGCCCGGGCGTCGTCGAGCGCCTTGTCAAAGCAGGCCGCGACTGGCTCTTCGGCGGCAATACGGTGGTGCGCGTCGGCATTGTCGTGCTGTTCTTCGGCATCGCCTTCCTGCTCAAATATGCGGCCGACAACAGCCTCCTGCCGATCGAATTCCGGCTCGCCGGTGTCGCTCTGGCAGCGACGGCCTTGCTCGTGCTCGGCTGGCGTATCGGCGAGAGCCGCGGCGCGTACGGACTCGTGCTGCAGGGCGGCGGCGTCGGCGCGCTGTACCTGACCGTGTTCGCGGCAACCCGGCTGTACCCTCTGCTGCCCGCCGCCGCAGCCTTGCCGCTGATGATCGCGATCTGCGCACTGAGCGCCTTTCTCGCCGTGCGTCAGAACGCGCCTTCGCTCGCGTTCATGGGCAGCGCCGGGGGCTTTCTCGCGCCACTCCTGCTGTCCACGGGCGGCGGCAGTCATGTGATGCTGTTCAGCTATTACGCGCTGTTGAACGCGGGCATCTTCGCGATCGCGTGGTTCAAGGCGTGGCGCCCGCTGAATCTGCTCGGCTTCGTCTTCACGTTTTCGATCGGCGCGGCGTGGGGCGCGACGGCCTACCGTCCCGAACTGCTTGGCAGCACCGAGCCGTTTCTGATTCTCTTTTTCGTCATGTACGTGGGCATCGCGCTGCTTTACGCGGTGCGCCGTGAACTGACGCTTAAGCATTACGTCGACGGTACGCTCGTGTTCGGCACGCCGCTCGTCGCAATCGGCCTGCAAGCCGCGCTGATGAGAAACGTCGAGTTCGGACTCGCGTGGAGCGCCGTCGCGCTTGCGCTCTTCTATCTCGCGATAGCGGGTTGGCTTGCCCCGCGCCGCTCACGCCTTGGCATGCTGTTCGACTCGATGTTCGCGCTCGCCGTGATCTTCGCCACGCTCGCCGTGCCGCTCGCGTTCACCGGGCCGACGACGAGCGCAACGTGGGCCATCGAAGGCGCCGCGCTCGTGTGGCTCGCCGTGCGGCAACGGCGCCTTGTCGCACTCGCTTTCGGCCTGCTCATGCAATTGGCCGCTGCGGGCGCGTTTGCCGTCGGCAGCATCGTGCCGGCCGGTGATGCGGCCGCGCTGCCGGTGCTGAACGGCGCGTATCTGGCGACGGTGCTGATGGCCCTGGCCGGCATCTTCACCGGATGGCGTTTGCATGGCCGCAGCGAAGCGGGCGACTGGCATGCCTCGCTGCCGCAACTCGGCGTGGTTGCGAGCGTGTGGGGGCTCGCGTGGTGGGTGGCGGGCGGACTCAATGAGATTCACGCGTACGTGCACAGCTTCGTGCCGGACGACCGTGAGCGTGTCGGCGCGGCACTGGCCGCGCTCTTTGCCGCGCTGAGCGCGTGGCTCGCTCATGGCGCGCGCCGCAAGCTGCGCTGGCCGCTCGCCGAATGGCCGGCGCTGCTACTCGTGCCTGTGCTGGCTGCGCTTACCGTCGGCCTTTTCGCCTTGGACATGAAGCCGGTCAGCGGCTATGGCTGGCTGGTCTGTCTGCTGGTCGCCGTGTCCACCTACACGCTGCTATGGCGTCAGCAGCGGGAGGTCGGCGATCGCCTTCTTGCGCCGCTGCACACGCTGATGTTCTGGAGCGCCGGCGCGCTCGCCGCGCTCGAAGGCTACTGGGCGTTGCGTGCCTACGTACCCGAAGGCGCGTGGAGCTGGAGCGCGTGGGCGTACGGCTTTGGCGCGTTGCTATTGCTGCTGGCGGGCGCCGGGCAGCGTTTGCGCTGGCCCGTGGCGCGCTTCACGCGCGCGTATCAGGTGTGGGCCGCGGCACCGCTCGCCGCGCTGCTGTGGGCGTGGAGCATCGCGAGCGTGACGAGCGACGGCAGCGCCGCGCCGCTTTTCTGGCTGCCGATTGTGAATCCGCTCGACGTGGCTCAGATCCTCGTGTTCGTGGCCGGCGCAGTGTGGCTGCGCCGGCTTCGCGCGCTCGGCGTGCAGTGGCATCCGCGCGCGCTCGATTACGCGGTGCTGGCGACCGTGTTCGTGTGGTTCAATGCGTTGCTGCTTCGCACGCTGCATCATCATTTCGATGCGGCGTACGATATGGCGGCGGTGCTGGCGTCGTTCGGGCTGCAGCAGGTTTTCCTCGTCGGCTGGAGCGCGTTTGCATTTGCCGGCTTGTGGCTCGCGCGGCGCGACAGCATCGTGCGGCTGTGCGCGATCGCTTCGACACCGCTCGTGCTCGTGATGTGGCTCTGGACGTTCTACGCGAATCTGACGCAGGACGGCGGCGCGTGGGCGCGCTTGCCGTTGCTCAATCCGTTCGATCTCGTGCAGGCCGTGATCTTCGCGCTGGCCGCGCTCTGGCTCTGGCGCGTGCACCGTCTCGGCGTGCCGCTCGACGACTACCGGCTGCCGCTGCAGGTCGCGGCCGGCGCAACCGCTTTCATCTGGTTGAACGCGATGCTGCTGCGCACGCTGCATCATTGGATCGGCGTGCCCTACGAGTTCGAACAGATGTCGCAGTCGATGCTGGTGCAGGCGTCGGTCTCGGTCTTCTGGACGCTGTGCGCGCTCGCGACGATGATCTGGGCGACGCGGCGCGCGAGCCGGATCGTCTGGTTCATCGGCGGCGCGTTGCTCGGCGCGACCGTCGTCAAGCTGTTCCTGTTCGACCTGTCGCACGTGAGCGGCATCGAGCGGATCGTATCGTTTATCGGTATCGGACTGATGTTGCTGCTGATCGGCTACTTCTCGCCGTTGCCGCCCAAGCTGATGGTCGGGGAAACTGAACAATGAAGCATCTTCTGAAGCGGACGGGCTGGTGTGTCGCGCTCGTGTCCGCCTATGCCGCGGCGCCTGCCTGCGCTGAAGATTTTGCGCGGCGCTTTGCGCTCCAGCTCGACGAGGGCGCCGCCTACTACAGCGTGACGGTGCCGGCCGCGGTCTATGCCGCGAGCCAGCGCAACGATCTCGGCGACCTGCGCATCTTCAACGGCGCAGGCGAGCCCGTGCCGTACTCGCTCGAGGCGCCGCGCGAGCCGGCCCGCACGCCGCCGTCGCTGCATCCAGTCAGATGGTTCCCGCTGCGGCCCGCTCCCGCGGGCCAGGCCGGCGCGCCGCTCGGCGTGACGATCGCCGCCGACGGCTCGCTGCGCGCAACCGCCGCGCCGCCCGGGCGCGCGCAGCACGACACGGATCTGATCGATGCCGGCGCGGCGTCGCATGAGGGCCGCGCGAGCGCGCTGCTGGTTCATCTGCGCGACGACAATTATCAGGGGCGCGTGTCGGTCGAATCGAGCGACGATCTGCGCAACTGGCAACCCGCCGGCGACGCGCAACTGCTCAAGGTCAGCTACAACGGCAGCACGCTGAGCCAGGACCGCATCGAACTGAACGGCGCCCACGCGCGCTATTTGCGGCTGCACTGGCTGGACGGCGCGCCGTTCCTCGAATCGATCGACGTGGAAGTGCAGGCGGCCGGCGCGGGGCGCGCGCAGCTCGCCGACAGCCGGCGCGAATGGCGCGAAGGCATCGTCGCGCAGGCGGGACCGAAGGCGGGCGAGTATTTCTTTTCGACGGGCGGACCGTATCCCGTCGACCGCTTGCGGCTCGACTTGCCGCAGCCGAACACGGTGGCGCCCGCGGTCGTCTATTCGCGCGGCGAGCTGGGCGGCGCGTGGCGCGAGGTGTCGAGCGCGACGCTCTTTCGCCTGCATAACGGAGCGGTCGAACAGAACAATCCTTCTTTGCAATTGACGCCTGATACGGATCGTCACTGGCGGGTGGTTGTCGATACGCGCAACGGCGGGCTCGGCAGCGGCGCGCTGACCGTCGCGGCGGGATGGCGGCCGGCGACGCTGACTTTCGTCGCGCGCGGGTCGGCGCCTTTTACGCTCGGTGTGGGCAGTGCGTCAGCGGTGTCGACGGCGGTTGGCCGCGACGAGTTGCTGATGGGCGCGTCGTCCGTCATTGCGACGGCGCGCGTGGGAGAGGCGCTCGCGCTTGCACAGAACGGCAACGGGCTCGCGCCGGCGAATGCGGACGCTTACCGCCGCTATGTGCTGTGGGCCGCGTTATTGCTGGCCGTCGGCTCGCTCGGGGCGATTGCATGGCGTCTTGCGCGAAGCGTGTCGCATCGCGTGCCGGCTGGCGACGGGGCCGGCGTGTCGAGTGTGCCGGGTGTGTCCGGGGCGATGGCGAGCGGCCCTGGCGAGACGGCGGCTGGGGTAACCGATGCAGTCCGCACTGCTAGTGCCGCGCCGCAGAACGCAGCGGCCGGTGGTACGGCGAGTGGGGCGAGTGCGGCGGGTGCAACACCAGCCGGACCTCAGCGCGACGACAACGACTGAACTGTGTGCGCGCACAACCAACTGTGCGCGTCATGATGTGTTGATGAGCGAAGCATTGACCGCGGAACGCCGGCGACGCCCGTCATGCGGGCCGCTGGCACGCCTCGATTTCCAGTTTTCTTCGATGCCGTTATGCAGCCGCGCTTTACGCGTCGCCTCCGGTGATGGCTGCGATCACCTTATCGAGCGCCTCGCCTAGCGCGCGCTTTTCCTTTTCGTCCAGAGAATCGAACAGATCGCCGTTCCACTTGCGCGCGATCGGCATCACCTTGCGATAGAGCGCGCGGCCCTCGGCGGTGAGCGAGACGAGCACCACGCGGCCGTCTTCTGCGCTCGCTTCGCGTTTGACGAGTCCCTGCCGGATCAGCCCTTCGGCGGCGCGACTCGCCTGGCTCTTGTCGAGATTGGCATGCCTTGCGAGCTCCATGATCGAAAACGGTCCGAACGATCCCACCGAGGCGATCACGCGAGCTTCCGGCAATGTCACGCCGAGCTTGTCCTGGTAACGCTCGCTGATACCGCGCTCAGCAAGCTTGTTGAGTACATGCAGACGATAGGTGAGGAGCTGTTCCAGGCCAGCTTTGGCGGAGTCCTTCATGGTCATCCCGTGATGAGTGGCGCGGTTGTGGCGCTGTGATTGTTGCCGCAACCATGCCGCCGGGTCAACGCGCGCCGTACTTCAAACGCGTCAGTTGTTCGGCCTCATCCGCCAGGAGTCGCGCGGCGTCGCGAATCGCGAATTCAAGGGTGATCGGACCGGGCGCTGGCGAGAAGCAGCCACTGAAATAGTCGGCAAGCCGCGGCAGTGCGGCGGAGTCCACGGCGCCCGAAAGCAGCGTGGCCGGCACGCCTGCCGCCTGCGCATGACGGCAGGCAATGAAGGGTGCCTTGCCGTGCAGCGTTTGCACGTCGGAGCGTCCTTCGCCGGTGATGAGCCAGTTCGCGCCCGCGAGCGCCGCGTCGAGGCCGATCTGCCGCGCGACCGTTTCCGCGCCCGGCTCGAACTGTGCACCGAGCAAGTGCAACGCGAAGCCGAGGCCACCCGCGGCACCCGCGCCGGGCAGCTCGCGCGCCGTGCGCCCGAGTGCCGCTTCGAGCAGATCCGCATAGCGGGCGAGGGCGGCGTCGATCGTCGCGACCTGGTCCGGCTTGACGCCTTTTTGCGGACCGAAAACAGCCGTTGCGCCGTGCTCGCCCGTCAGCGGATTGTCCACATCGGACATGCCGATGAAGTGCGCGTCCGCGAGCCGCGCGTCGAGCTGCGACACGTCCACGCGTGCAACGCGCGCGAGCTGTTCGGGCGTGGGCTCGAGCGCGTTGCCTCGCGCGTCGAACAGTTTCACGCCGAGCCCCGCGAGCAGGCCCGCGCCGCCGTCATTGGTGCTGCTGCCGCCGAGCGCCACGAAGAAGCGCCGCACGCCGGCGTCGAGCAGCGCGCCGATGGCTTCGCCCATGCCGCGCGTGCTGCGCGCCTCGACCGGGACGCCCATTCCAACCGGGTCCGTAATGCCGACGACCTCCGCGGTTTCGACGATCGCGCTGCCGTCGGCGAACACGCCCGCGAGCGCGTCCCGCACCGGGCCGGCCGCGCCGCGCACGCTCAGCGTGCGGCGCTCGCCGCCGCGCGTCAGCATGGCGTCGAGCGTGCCTTCGCCGCCGTCCGCCATCGGGCAGATGCGGACTTCGGCGTCCGGGCGGGCGCGCCGTACGCCCGACGCGATCGCCTGTGCGACCTGTTCGGCGCTGAGCGAACCTTTGAAGGAATCGGGGGCGATGACGACGACAGGCGTGGACGGCGAATTCGGCATGATGTCTCTGAATGGTTGGAGTCGTGGCGAGAGGCGAAGCGGCCGGCGGTTAAAGCCGATGAGGCCGATGCGGCCGATGCGGCGCGGCTGCGAGCGCGTTCGCTAGCTTAGCAGCATGCCTACGCTGGCCCAATATGTCGAACGGCATAGTGGGCATCGTCATGTCTCGCGACGCATGCGGCAGGCGTTGCAAGGCAACGCGCGGCGAAATTGTCCGGGAAACGCAAAACCGCCAGAAAAACGGCCCGGAAACGCCCCTGAATGGGCCTGAATCGCGATAAAAACGCGCGCAGGCATCGAATCCCGGCTAGCTGTGCAAATAGTTTGCTAAAATATTTGGCTCTTTGGACCCAACCGTGCTGCCGGCGGCCTGCAAGCCCGCGGCGCAGGCGCGCAAATGCGGCACGGAGAAGATAACTGAATTCGCTCGAATAATTTTAGGACGATTGAAGCCATGGCTAACGTTGTTGAAAACCTCGGCAAGCTCGAACGCCGCGTAACGATTTCCCTGCCGAAGGACGCCGTGCAGAAGGAAGTGGATTCGCGTATCCGTCAACTCGCGAAGAACGTGCGCATGCCGGGTTTCCGCCCGGGCAAGGTGCCGCTCAAGATGGTGACGCAACAGTATTCGGGCCAGGTGGAAGCGGAAGTGCTGAGCGACAAGGTCGGCAAGGAATTCTTCGACATCAGCCGCACCGAAAACCTGCGCGTCGCCGGCCAGCCGAGCTTCGCGCCGAAGACCGACGCCGCTGAAGGCGCCTACGCGTTCGACGCGACCTTCGAGGTGTATCCGGAAGTAAAGCTGGGCGACGTCGCCACGGCTGAAATCGAGCGCACCACGACGACCATCAGCGAAGCGGAAATCGACCGCACGCTGGAAATCCTGCGCAAGCAGCGCGTGCACTACCACGCACGCGGCGAAGCCGGCGAGCACGGCGACGGCGGTGCGGACACGGCGGCGAAGGAAGGCGATCGCGTCACGGTCGACTTCGTCGGCAAGATCGACGGCGAAGCGTTCCAGGGCGGCAGCGCCGAAGACTTCGTGTTCGTGCTGGGCGAAGGCCGCATGCTGCCGGAATTCGAAAAAGCAGCCGCGGGCCTGAAGATCGGCGAGTCGAAGGAATTCGACCTCGCGTTCCCGGCCGACTATCACGGCAAGGAAGTGGCCGGCAAGACGGCGCAATTCACGATCACCATGAAGAAGATCGAGTGGCCGCATCTGCCGGAAATCGACGCCGAATTCGCGAAGTCGCTCGGCATTGAAGACGGCGATCTGACCAAAATGCGCGCCGAAATCAAAGACAACCTGGAGCGCGAAGCGAAGCGCCGCACTCAGGCTATCGTCAAGAACCAGGTCATGGATGCGCTCCTGAAGATCTCGGAACTCGACGTGCCGAACGCGCTGATCGAACAGGATCAGGAGCGCCTCGTCGCCATGGCGCGTCAGGATCTGGAGCAGCGCGGCGTGCCGAACGCTAAAGATGCGCCGATTCCTGCCGCTATGTTCAAGGAACAGGCCGAGCGTCGCGTCAAGCTGGGTCTCGTTCTGGCCGAGCTCGTGAAGGCGAACAACCTGCAGGCAAAGCCCGAACAGATCCGTGCGGAAGTCGACGAATTCGCGAAAAGCTACGAAGACCCGAAGGAAGTCGTCCGCTGGTATTATTCGAACCAGCAACGCCTTGCTGAAATGGAAGCGTATGTCGTTGAAGCCAACGTCGTCGAATTCGTGCTGAGCAAGGCCAAGGTGACGGACAAGGAAGTGAGCTTCGAAGAACTGGCAAGCGCAACGGCGCAAGCGTAAGCGTCGCTGCAACGGCGTGCCGGCTGTCGGAGCGACGGCCCGCACGCCGTTTTTTTGTTCTGTGTTCTTGCGCCGCGCTTGTGTCACTTATGTGGGTCACTCATTCGTGTCACGTTTTTGCGCGGTTTATGTGCACTTGAATACGGGCTGGTCGACCACACCTGTCTAGCATCGAATATCCAGAATATTTCCAGACAAGGATCCATTGCATGACCTTTCGCGCCCAAATGCTGGACACGTTGACCTCCCAGTCGTCCCGGGATCTCGAAGCGCAGGCGCTCGGACTGGTGCCGATCGTCGTGGAAACGAGCGGCCGGGGCGAGCGCTCGTACGACATCTACTCGCGTCTTCTGAAGGAACGCATTGTGTTCCTGGTCGGCGAGGTGAACGATCAGACGGCCAATCTCGTCGTCGCGCAGATGCTGTTCCTCGAAAGCGAGAATCCCGACAAAGACATCTATTTCTATATCAACAGCCCGGGCGGTTCGGTGTCGGCGGGTATGGCGATCTACGATACGATGCAGTTCATCAAGCCGGACGTGTCCACGTTGTGCATGGGGCTCGCGGCCAGCATGGGCGCGTTTCTGCTGGCGGCGGGCGCGAAGGGCAAGCGCTTTGCGCTGCCCAATTCGCGCGTGATGATTCACCAGCCGCTTGGCGGCGCACGCGGTCAGGCGTCGGATATCGAAATCCAGGCGCGCGAAATCCTGTATTTGAAGGAACGGCTGAATCATCTGCTCGCGCACCACACCGGCCAGCCCGTCGAGCGCATTGCGCGCGACACCGACCGCGACAACTTCATGTCCGGCGATGACGCCCAGGCCTACGGTCTTGTCGATCAGGTGGCGCACAAGCGTCCTTGATCGGCTACGGGTTTGCGCTAAATCGGGGCAAATCCATCGCCGGGTCGGTTGTGAAATAATCAGGAGTCGTCCGAGCGCCTGCGGCAAACGCCGTCATCTTGCTCAGCCCGGCCGCGCCCAACTGCGTGGCTGGGGCAAACGGCGTATCATGTAATGGAGTGTCCGGAGGCTCACACATCTATGGCGGACAAAAAAGGTTCTAACAGCGAAAAGCTGTTGTATTGCTCGTTTTGCGGCAAGAGCCAGCATGAAGTCAAAAAACTGATTGCCGGCCCGTCGGTGTTCATCTGTGATGAATGTATCGACCTGTGCAACGAAATCATTCGCGACGAAGCGGCGGGTGCGGGTATCGAGGCGGGCTTGTCCAAGTCCGATCTGCCGGGTCCGCAGGAAATTCGTGAAATCCTCGACCAGTATGTGATTGGTCAGGAACGCGCGAAGAAAATTCTCGCCGTCGCGGTGTACAACCACTACAAGCGCCTGAAGCATCTCGACAAGAAGGACGAGATCGAGCTGTCCAAGAGCAACATCCTGCTGATCGGCCCGACCGGTTCCGGCAAGACGCTGCTTGCGCAAACGCTCGCGCGTCTTCTGAACGTTCCCTTTGTCATTGCGGACGCAACCACGCTGACGGAAGCGGGTTATGTCGGCGAAGACGTCGAGAACATCATTCAGAAGCTGCTGCAGAACTGTAATTACGAAGTGGACAAGGCCCAGCGCGGCATTGTTTATATCGATGAAATCGACAAGATCAGCCGCAAGTCCGACAACCCGTCCATCACGCGCGACGTGTCGGGCGAGGGCGTGCAGCAGGCGCTGCTGAAGCTGGTCGAAGGCACGATGGCGTCGGTGCCGCCGCAGGGCGGCCGCAAGCACCCGAATCAGGACTTCATCCAGGTCGACACCACCAACATTCTGTTCATTTGCGGTGGCGCGTTCGACGGCCTTGAAAAAGTCATTGTCGATCGTACGGAAAAGACCGGCATCGGCTTCGGCGCGAGCGTGAAGAGCAAGCAGGACCGCGACGCCGGCGAGGTGCTGCGCGAAGTGGAACCAGAAGACCTGATCAAATTCGGCCTCATTCCGGAACTGATCGGCCGTCTGCCGGTGGTGGCCACGCTCGGCAAGCTCGACGAAGCCGCATTGATGAAAATTCTCGTCGAACCGAAGAATGCGCTCGTGAAGCAATATCACAAGCTGTTCAACATGGAACGCGTCGAACTGGAGATTCGCCCGGCAGCGCTGCAGGCAGTGGCGCGCAAGGCGATCCGCCGCAAGACCGGCGCGCGCGGGCTGCGCTCCATCCTGGAACAGGCGTTGCTTGATGTCATGTACGACCTCCCGCAAATGAAAGGTGTCAGCAAGGTCATTATTGACGACAATGTGATCGACGGCGACGGCAAACCCTTACTGATCTATGAAGACGCGCCCAAAGTCGCGGGTTCGAACTGATCGGCTTTCGGGTACAGCAAAAAGCCGTTCATGGCGACGTGAACGGCTTTTTCGTTTATCGTGTGGTCAGAACGGTTGTTTTCACAATGGAGTCACTGAACCTTCGGAGTCACTGAACTTTTCCCACACGCGGAGGCTTGCAATATTTTCTGCTGGCCTCACCTATCGAACGAACTGATTCCACTCATGGGGAAATGAAATGTCAGGAACCCAACTCCTCCCGCAGGAACGCATTACGCTGCCGCTGCTCCCGCTGCGCGACGTAGTCGTTTTCCCGCACATGGTGATTCCGCTCTTCGTAGGCCGCCCGAAGTCGATCAAGGCTCTCGAAGCAGCGATGGAAGGCGGCAAGCACATCATGCTCGTCGCCCAGAAAACGGCTGCGAAAGATGAGCCGACCGAAAAGGACATGTACGAAGTAGGGTGTGTTGCCAACATCCTGCAAATGCTCAAGCTGCCCGACGGCACTGTAAAGGTGCTCGTCGAGGGTTTGCAGCGCGCGAAAACGCTTTCCATCGAAGAACAGGAAACGCAGTTCTCGTGCGAAGTCATGCCGCTCGAACCCGACCATGCCGACAGCGCTGAAACCGAAGCGCTGCGCCGCGCGATCGTGTCGCAGTTCGACCAGTATGTGAAGCTGAACAAGAAGATCCCGCCTGAAATCCTGACGTCGCTGTCGGGCATCGACGAAGCCGGGCGTCTGGCCGACACGATTGCGGCACATCTGCCGCTCAAGCTCGACCAGAAGCAGCACATTCTGGAAATGTTTCCGGTTATCGAGCGTCTCGAGCACCTGCTCGCGCAACTCGAAGCCGAAATCGACATCCTGCAGGTCGAAAAGCGCATCCGCGGGCGCGTCAAGCGTCAGATGGAGAAGAGCCAGCGCGAGTACTACCTGAACGAACAGGTCAAGGCGATCCAGAAGGAACTGGGCGAAGGCGAAGAAGGTGCGGATCTCGAAGAGCTCGAGAAGCGCATCACGGCTGCGCGCATGCCTAAGGAAGCCAAGAAGAAGGCCGACGCCGAGCTCAAAAAGCTCAAGCTGATGTCGCCGATGTCGGCGGAAGCGACGGTCGTGCGCAATTACATCGACACGCTGATCGGCCTGCCGTGGCGCAAGAAGAGCAAGGTCAACAACGACCTCTCGAACGCGGAGCGCGTGCTTGACGAAGACCACTTCGGTCTCGAGAAGGTGAAGGAACGTATTCTCGAGTATCTCGCGGTCCAGCAGCGTGTCGACAAGGTGAAGGCGCCGATCCTGTGCCTCGTCGGGCCTCCGGGTGTCGGTAAGACGTCGCTCGGCCAGTCCATTGCTCGTGCCACGAACCGCAAGTTCGTGCGCATGGCGCTGGGCGGCGTGCGCGACGAAGCCGAGATTCGCGGTCACCGTCGTACCTACATCGGTTCGATGCCGGGCAAGATTCTGCAAAGCCTGACCAAGGTCGGCGTGCGCAATCCGCTCTTCCTGCTCGACGAAGTCGACAAGATGGGCCAGGATTTCCGCGGCGATCCGTCGTCGGCATTGCTGGAAGTGCTCGATCCGGAACAGAACCATACGTTCGCGGATCACTACGTCGAAGTCGACTTCGATCTGTCGGACGTGATGTTCGTGGCGACGTCGAACTCGCTGAATATTCCGCCGCCGTTGCTCGACCGGATGGAAGTGATCCGTCTGTCGGGCTACACGGAAGACGAAAAGGTCAGCATTGCGCAACGCTATCTGCTGCCGAAGCAGAAGAAGAACAACGGCCTGAAGGACGGTGAGGTCGATGTGACCGAAACCGCGATCCGCGACATCATTCGCTACTACACGCGTGAAGCGGGCGTTCGTTCGCTCGAGCGTGAAGTGTCGAAGATTTGCCGCAAGGTCGTGAAGATGCTTCTGCTGAAGAAGGCGGAAGGCGCGGTGAAGGTGGACGGCAGCAATCTCGACACGTTCCTCGGCGTGCGCAAGTACGACTTCGGTCTGGCTGCGAAGGAAAATCAGGTTGGCCAGGTCACGGGTCTCGCGTGGACGGAAGTGGGCGGCGATCTGCTGACCATCGAAGCCGCCGTGATGCCGGGCAAGGGCAACGTGATCCGCACGGGTTCGCTCGGCGACGTGATGAAGGAGTCGGTCGAGGCAGCGCGTTCGGTGGTCCGCTCGCGTTCGCGTCGTCTGGGTGTCAAGGACGAGGCGTTCGAAAAGCAGGACATTCACATCCACGTGCCCGAAGGCGCGACGCCGAAAGACGGTCCTTCGGCAGGTATCGCAATGACGACCGCGCTGGTGTCGGTGCTGACCGGTATCCCGGTGCGTGCCGACGTCGCAATGACGGGCGAAATCACGTTGCGCGGCGAAGTGCTGCCGATCGGCGGTCTGAAGGAGAAGTTGCTGGCGGCGCACCGCGGCGGCATCAAGCTCGTGCTGATCCCGGAAGAAAACGTCAAGGATCTGACGGAGATTCCGGATAACGTGAAGAACGCGATCGAGATCGTGCCGGTCCGCTGGATCGACAAGGTGCTCGAACTGGCGCTCGAACGTGTGCCCGAAGCGTTGCCCGAAGAAGAGGCGAAGCCGGCGTCGCCGGTAGCGGGCGAGGCCGGTAAGGACTCGGGCGCAACCGAGGTCGTGAAGCACTAAGCCTGAGCAGTCTCTACTGCTCTACAAGAACCCGCGGTGTTGCTAGCCGCGGGTTTTTTATTGCAATTCGGGCGCGAACCATGTTCGACAAACTGCTGTCATGCGAGCAACGAAATGCCGCGCCGTAAGTTCGTTGTGCGCGCATCGAAAGCCCTGACACCCGCGGCGACGAATAGTCCGCGAGAATCCCTTCAAATCAGGCTCAACCCCGGTTGACACGGCGGTTTCGGCCAATTCTAATGACTCGGCCCGGCATTGCCGCCGGCCACACGATGTCAGGCGCCGCACGCGCCGTTTCGGTTCTAAAACATTCTCGGGGGTAGGGATGAACAAGACGGAATTGATCGACCACATTGCGCAGCAGGCAGAGATTTCGAAAGCCGCGGCCGGCCGCGCGCTCGATGCAGTGATCGGCGGTGTAAAGGGCACGTTGAAGAAGGGCGGTTCGGTGACGCTGGTCGGCTTCGGCACGTTCGCGGTCGGCAAGCGTACGGCGCGTACTGGGCGCAATCCGCGCACCGGCGATGCAATCAAGATCAAGGCCGCCAAGGTTCCCAAATTTAGGCCTGGCAAAGCGCTGAAGGATGCGCTAAACTAACGCGCTTGCTGCTTGGGCAACTCGTTGCGGTTGATGCGCAGTTGTTGGGTTCCTTCTTTCACGGTTGGACCAAACGCAGGCAGCAAGGCAGAAGCATCGGCAGTCTGCGGAACGGGTGCTTAGCTCAGTTGGTAGAGCGGCGCCCTTACAAGGCGTAGGTCGGGAGTTCGAGCCTCTCAGCACCCACCATTCGTTTCGCGATCCGCTTGTTTCGGCACGTTGGAGAAGTTCATAAAAACCCGCACGGCTATTGGCTTTGCGGGTTTTTTGTTGTCGATTGCGCGAGCGATTATTGGGGGCGGCGGGCGGACATTAAGGCGAGGCGCAAAAATCCGGCGCAACAAGCGTCGGATCGTCGCGCGGCAATTGCTGTTTTACCTGCGGAAGGATCGCGGGGAGGCAAAAGTTGCGAACACGCGGCCCTTTCCGCTACAATTCTTTTTCGCCGTGATTTTTTATAGGGATCAGGGATAGCAATCAGGGCGAGCAGCAACTAGTAACAAGACGTGCAAGAAGACGTGCGCTTAAACGCAGAGTGAAGCGCACGGCGCAAGGAGTGGTAGTTCAGTCGGTTAGAATACCGGCCTGTCACGCCGGGGGTCGCGGGTTCGAGTCCCGTCCACTCCGCCAGTATCCTCGAAAGGCGAACTCCGGTTCGCCTTTTTTATTGCCCGCTGTTGTAAGATCGGGCGTTCTGTTTTTGGCACTCACGCATGCTCGATTTTTTCCGCAATCACAAACGCCTGATGATGTTCATGCTCATCCTCGTCATTGTGCCGGGGCTGGGTTTTGTGGGTATTCAGGGCTTTCGCGGCTTCTTTGACGAAAGTGCAAACGTCGCAAGCGTCAACGGTCACAAGATCACGCGGGCAGAGTACGACAACGCGATGCGTCAGCAGCTCGACCGCGCGCGTCAGATGCTCGGCGCGCAGTTCGACATCAAGGCATTCGACACGCCCGAGCGTCGCAGCGAAATGCTCGACGGCCTGATCGAACAGCGTGTGCTCGCCGATGAAACGCAGCGCCTGCACCTCACCGCGTCGGACGACGCCGTGCGCCGCGTGCTGCTGAACGACCCGGTCATCTCGTCGCTGAAAAAGCCGGACGGCTCGATCGACGTCGACCGTTACAAGCAGCTGCTCGCCATGCAGGGCATGACGCCCGACCAGTACGACGAGCGCGTGCGCTACAGCATTGCCACGCAGCAGTTGCCGGCCAGCATTCAGGGCAGCGCATTCACGTCGAAGACGCTGGCGCAGCACTTGACCGAACTCGCCGAGCAGCAGCGTGAAGTACAGGGCATTGCTTTCCATCCGCGCGACTACGCCGCGAAGGTGCAGCCTACCGACGCACAGTTGCAGGCGTATTACGACGCGCACCGCAACGACTTCGCGACGCCGGCCACGGCCACGATCCAGTATCTGGTCATGTCGCCGGCCACGCTCGCTGCGTCCGTGCAGCCGAGCGACGCCGACCTCAAAAAATACTACGACGACAACATCGCGCATTACCGCACCGAAGGTCAGGTGCGCGCGAGCCACATCCTGATTGCGGCCCCGAAAGACGCGAGCCCGGCCGACAAGGCCAAGGCGAAGCAGAAGGCCGAAGAGTTGCTCGCACAGGTCAAGGCGCATCCTGATCAATTTGCTCAGATCGCGCAGCAGAACTCGCAGGATCCCGGCTCGGCTGCGAAAGGCGGCGATCTCGGCTACTTCGGCCGCGGCATGATCGCAGGCGGGCAGGCGTTCGACGACGCGGTGTTCGCGCTCAAGAAGGACGAAGTGAGCGGCATCGTGCAAACCGACTTCGGTTATCACATCGTCAAGGTGACCGACGTCAAGCCGGCAGTCACGAGGCCGTTTGACGAAGTGAAAGACCAGATCGCGCGCGACCTCAAGACGCAACTGGCAAGCAAGGCATTCAGCGACGACTCGGAAGGCTTCACGTCGATCGTCTATGAAAAGGCGAAGAGCCTTCAGCCCGCCGCCGATAAATACAAGCTGCAGGTGCAAACGGCCACGGTCACGCCGCAGCCCAATCCGAAGCTGCCGCCCGACAGCCCGCTGAACAACGCCAAGTTCCTCGCCGCCGTGTTCGCGAACGACTCCGTCAACGCGCGCAACAACACGCAAGCCATCGACGTCGGCGGCAACGCGCTGATCGCCGCGCACGTCACGGACTACAAGCCCGCAGCCGTGCCGGCGCTCGACGCGATCAAGGACGCAGTGCGCCAGAAGGTGATCGCGGTCCAATCGAACGAAGCCGCGCACAAGGACGGCCTCGCGAAGCTCGCCGAGTTCGAGAAGTCGAAGGCGACCACGGGCTTCTCGTCGCCGTTGAAGGTGTCGCGCAACGACGCGCAGGGCGTGCCGCCGGCGGCGTTGAGCGCGATCTATAAGGCCGATGCGCAAAAGTTGCCCGCCTATGTCGGCGTCGATCTCGGCGACGATGGTTACGCGATCTATCGCGTGAACGCGGTCGTCGCGGCCGCGCCGGTGGATCCGCAGCGCCTCGCCGCAGCCCAGCAGCAGATCGCGCAAGTGGAATCGCAGTCGGAAACGGAGGCCTACGTCAAGGCACTGCGCGCGCGTTCGAAGGTCAAGCTGTATGGCTCGCTCGAGAGCAGCGGCAACGCGCAGGCAGGCAACGAGTAAGCTTCACGCCGGCCTGGCAGTCGTCGGATCGGCCGGCGCATGCGACATACGCGTATTGCCACACACGAAAAAGCCCCGCATTTTGCGGGGCTTTTTCCATTCGGACTGCCGGGGACCTGAACGCCGGGCGCTCAGCGCCTCGAGGTTACAGGCATGAACTGATCGCGCTGGTGGCGTCGCTGCCCGCTGCGCCATTGGCGCGGAAGCCGACCCACGAGCCCTTGCCCGAGTACGAAGGACGCACGACGGCCGCCGCGCCGTTCGGCGGCTGCTCGCCGGGCACATAGACGTCGACGGCCTGATCGTTAGCCATCGTATCTTGCGAGACCACCTGCTTCTGCGAGCCGTCTGCCCACTTCTGCGCAATACAGGTTGCGACGGCCTTTGGGGGTTGCTGGCTCTGTCCAACGGATTGGACGCCAGCCGGCGGTTGCGCGGCGCAGGCAGAAATTGCCACGGTCAAAGCGATTAACGGTAGGAATTTCACGTTATCTCCTCAGAAGTCGCTCAGAATCGAGCCGGGTGCACGGGATTGCGAAAGCGCCGCAGGGCGCTTGCCGATCCGTGCTCCCGAGGTTTTCGGAAACAAGCCGCCAGCGGCGTTTCAGCGCGGCGAACCTGTGCGAAGGAGTGGCTTCACAGCGGGCCACACGTTGTTGAGTAGCACTGGCTGTGCCTGCTGCGTAGGATGAATCTGGTCCGCCTGGAACATCTCCGGCTTGTCGGCAATGCCCGCAAGCAGAAATGGGACAAGCGGCACGCGCAGTTGCTTCGCGAGCTGGCCGTAAATGCCGTGGAACTTTTGAGTGTAGTCCGGGCCGTAGTTAGGCGGCACGTACATGCCGACGAGCACGACCTTCGCATGGCCTTGCTGCGCTTCTTCGATGATCGTGCGCAGGTTGTCCTCGGTCGTGGCGAGCGGCACGCCACGCAACGCGTCGTTCGCACCCAGTTCGACAATCACGATACTCGGCTTCAAACGTTGCATGAGCGCGGGCAAGCGGGCTCGTCCGCCGCTCGTCGTGTCGCCGCTAATGCTGGCGTTCGCAACGCTATAATCGATTCGCTCCTCGCTCAGGCGCTGGCGCAGCAACGCAACCCAGCCCGTGTCGCGTGGCAGGCCATATTCGGCGGAAATGCTGTCGCCCAATACGACGATGACGGGCTTCGCCGGTTCTGGCGTATTGGCGGCATGAGCCGCGAAGCTCGTCGAAAAGAGGGCGGCCGCCAACATCAAAGAGCCGATTGCGGGCGACTTTGCTGCCAGAACGATTGCATTGGCGCGGCGTTTGATAACGCGCACTTTCAACCTACGCTTCACCATGCTAAACAAAACTGATCCAGTCATTGAAGTGCGGGGTTTGTGCAAGAAGGTTAAGGATGCAACGGGCGAACTGACCATTCTCGACAACATCGACCTGGCTATTCAGGCCGGCAGCAGTGTCGCGATAGTCGGCGCGTCGGGATCGGGCAAGTCTACGCTGCTCGGACTGCTCGCAGGATTGGACAGCGCGAGTTCCGGCTCGGTTCGGCTACTGGGCCGCGAACTCACCACTTTGAACGAAGACGAGCGCGCCGCATTGCGCAGCGGCTCAGTCGGCTTCGTGTTCCAGTCGTTTCAGTTGATGCCGCATTTGACGGCGCTCGAAAATGTCACGTTGCCGCTTGAACTGCAAGGCGGCATCGGCACGCGCGAAGCGGCACTGCGTGCGCGCCGGCTGCTCGAGCAGGTCGGCCTGGAGCAGCGCACCGGTCATTATCCAAAGCTGCTTTCGGGCGGCGAGCAGCAACGCGTTGCGCTGGCGCGGGCGTTCGTCACGCACCCCGCCATCCTCTTCGCCGACGAGCCGACCGGCAGTCTGGACGCCGCGACCGGCCACGCGGTGATCGACCTGATGTTCGAAATGAACCGCGCGAACGGCGCGACGCTGATTCTCGTCACGCACGACGTCGAACTGGCACGCCGTTGCGACACGACTGTCACGATCGAAGCGGGGCGTCTTGCCTGAATGAGCGGCTTGCTCGGTGAGCGGCCATTAGGGAAACGGGCCGCGACCGGCCCGCTCCTGGCCCACGGCAGCGCGCAACGCTTGCCGAATGCGCCGGTCACGAGAGACCGGCGCATGACCATCAAGACTTCAAAGCCGCACGCGCCCGCGCGATCAACGCGGACGTCGACGAATCGTGTTTCTTGTCGTCGACACTCGTCGCCGTCAGGTCGGCTTCGACAACCTTGCCGAGGATCTTGCCCAGTTCGACGCCCCATTGATCGAACGGGTTGATATTCCACACCGACGCCTGGACCAGCACCTTGTGCTCGTACAACGCGATCAGGGCGCCCAGCGAACGCGCGGTGAGCGCTTCGAGGATCAAGGTAGTGGTGGGACGGTTGCCAGGGAAGACGAGGTGCGGCGCGAGTTCCGGCTTATCCGGACCGGCGACCTTTTTGGCCTCTTCGAGCGTACGGCCGAGCATCAAGGCTTCGCTTTGCGCGAAGCAATTGGCGAGCAGCTTCGCATGATGGCTCACGAGCGGATGCTCGGGCGTGAGTACAGCGACGAAGTCGATCGGCACGATAGTCGGGCCCTGGTGCAGCATCTGAAAAAACGCATGTTGGCCGTTCGTGCCGGGTTCGCCCCACGTCACCGCGGCGGTCGGATAGTCGACCATGGCGCCGTCGAGCCGCGCCGACTTGCCGTTGCTCTCCATCTCCAGCTGTTGCAGATAAGACGGCAGGAAATGGAGCGCTTCGGAATACGGCGCGACCAGGTAGCTCTGCGAGCCGAAGAAGTTGCGATACCAGATGCCGATCATGCCGAGCAGCACCGGCAGATTCTTTTCCAGCGGGGCGGTGCGGAAGTGCTCGTCCATGTCGTTGGCGCCCGCGAGCAGTTCGTCGAACTGCTGCGGCCCGATCGCGATCATGATCGACAGACCGACAGCCGACCACAGCGAATAGCGGCCGCCCACCCAGTCCCACATTTCGAATACGTTCTCCTTCGCAATGCCGAACTTGACGACTTCCGACGGATTCGCCGACACGCCGACGAAGTGCCTGGCCAGCGCGTTCTCCGGACAGCCTTTTTCGAGGAACCAGTCGCGCAGCGAGCGCGCGTTGGTCATGGTCTCGAGCGTCGTGAACGTCTTCGAAACGATGATGGCGAGCGTCTCTTCGGGGTCGATCTGCTGCATCACGTTGTAGAGATCGGCGCCGTCCACATTCGACACGAAGTGCGTGGCGATCTCCGGCGTGGCGAGGTGATGCAGCGCATGCACGACCATTTTCGGCCCGAGGTCCGAGCCGCCGATGCCGATGTTCACCACGTGGCGAATGCGCTTGCCGGTGTAGCCGGTCCACGCGCCGCTGCGCACCTCTTCCGCGAACGCGGCCATCTTTGCGCGCTCGGCCTCGACCTGCGTGTGAAACGGCGCGTCGGGACTCCTCGCGCGCAACGCGGTATGCAGCGCCGCGCGGCCTTCAGTGGGATTGACGACGTCGCCCGCGAACATCGCGTCGCGGCGCTTTTCGACGCCGGCTTCGCGCGCGAGCTGAACGAGGAGCTTCAGGGTTTCGTCGGTGATGCGGTTCTTCGAAAAATCGGCCGCGAGACCGCCGCCCGCGAACGCAAAGCGTTCAGCGCGGGTAGGAGCGGGATCGTTCTCGGGGGCGAACCAGTCGCGCAGATGCGCATTGCGAATCTGTTCGTAATGCGCTTGCAGCGAGGACCAGGAGGGGAGCGAGTTCTGGGTCATAGCGTCCGTCTAACCAAGGGGCACGAAGAAAGGCGCGCGCGAAGCGCCGCCGAGGATGATGCAACGATGCTGTCGGAGCGAGGCCATACGGCCGCGTTCGCAGTGAAGTTTCCGATGCTGCCGCAGCCATGAACGTTTTGCTTTGCCGGATTCCCGGCAATGCGCGGTGATTCGCTGCGCAGGGCATGAGCGACCACGGAGTACGCCGGACCTTCACAGCGGGTCACGCAGTCACTCAGTATAGCGGCGTTGCGTGACGGGCGGCAGGGCATTAGCCAGGCGCTATAAGACGCTTGGAGATGCTTCGAGACGCTTCGCGGCCAGCGAGGCGCGAGACCGCTCACCGCGTTTTCGTGTTATCGCGCAATCGCGCTATCACTACCGCGCCGTCACGTTTGGGCCGACGGATAGAACATGCGGTTCAGCAAGGTCCGCACCATCGGCGCAAGTTCGCCTGCCGTGAGCCCGGCGGGCCCATCGCCTTGTGCGCTCAAGGTGTCCGCGGCGAGCCCGTGCAGATAGACGCCCGCGAGCGCCGCCTCGTAAGCCGGCAGGCGCTGCGCGAGCAGGGCGCCGATGATGCCGCCGAGCACGTCGCCGGTGCCGCCCGTGGCGAGCGCTGCATTGCCGGTCGGATTGATCGTCAGACGGCCATCGGCAGCGGCGATCACCGTGCCCGTGCCTTTCAGCACCACCACGCCGGCAAAGCGTGCGGCGAGCGAGCGCGCGGCGTTCAGGCGGTCGCGCTGCACGCCGGCGGCGTCGGTGCCGAGCAAGCGCGCGGCTTCGAGCGGATGCGGCGTCAGCACACACGGATCGCCTGCTGCGCCGCGCGCCGTGACGGCCGCCGCCAACGCCGCGTCTTTCGACATCAGATTGAGCGCGTCGGCGTCGAACAGCTTCGGCACATCCAGTTGCAGGACATCGCGCAGCACGCCCGCGGCGCGTTCGCCGTGGCCCATGCCGCAGCCCACCGCGAGCGCGTCCATTCGGTCGAGCGGCAGATCGTCGACGGGATGCAACATCAGTTCCGGATGAGGCGGGTCGTACGGCGGCGCGCCCGCGCCGAGGAGCGCGACGTGAACTTTCCCCGCGCCGCTGAAGAGCGCTGCGCGCGCGGCGAGAATCGGCGCGCCGCACATGCCGGTGTCGCCGCCCACCACCGCGAGGCTGCCGAACGTGCCCTTGTTGGTCGCGAAATCGCGCGGCGGCAGGAAGCCGGCGAACAGTTCCGGCGCGTTCAGCCGGACGCTGGCGCGCGCCGCGCTGTCGACGCCGATCGGCGCGACCGTCACCGCGCCGGCAAGATCGCGGCCCTGCGCCGTGAAGAGGCCGGGCTTCGCGGCGATGAAGGTGACGGTGTGCGTCGCGCGCACGGCGGCGTCGCCGTTGCCGGCAATCGTGCCCGTGTCGCTGTCGAGACCGCTCGGCACGTCGAGCGCCAGCACGCCGCCGCTGCGCGGCCGCGCCACGGTGCGTTGCGAGAGCCGCCGCGCGAGGTCCGCGAATACGCCTTCCAGCGGGCGCGTGAGGCCGATGCCGAACATGCCGTCGACAAGCCAGGTGTAACCGTCGAACGAAGCGGGCGGAGCCTCCTGGATGGCGACGCCGCACGCACGGGCCGTGTCGAGCGCCCAGCGGGCGTCGTCTGGCTTCACTGGGACCGGCATGCACAGTTCCACGGCGATGCCGGCCTTGTGCAGCTCCGCTGCGAGAATCAGCGCGTCGCCGCCGTTGTTGCCGGGGCCCGCGATCAGCCAGACGCGCTGCCGCGCTTTTTCCGTGGATGTATCGCGCGTGATCCGTTCCGCAAGGAAGCTCGCGGCCGCCTTGCCGGCTCGGTCCATCAGCGTGTGCGCGGGCAGCGCCGCCGCGGCTTGCGCTTCGGCGATCCGCAAGTCGGTCAGCGTCAGCAGGGAAAGGGCGCGGTTCTCAGGGCGAATCAGCGTCGGGGGCGTGAGGTCGGCGTGGGTCATGGCGAAGCATGGCAAGAAAGGGCGGGCGCGAGGAGGCAGGCGCGAAAGCCTGCGCAATCGCTATGGTAGAGCCGAAGGGCGCGCGGTGCCTGGATTCAAGACGCGTCCAAGCGCGTTAATAAGGGCGCATAGAAGCGCGCATAGAAGCGCCAGGACGGCGCGCGCTGTCCGCCGCCGCTGCCTACGCGCTTGCCTGGAACCTGTCCGCCCGCAGCGCGGCCAGCGTGTCATCGGGCAAATCCGGCGTCCGGCCGCCGATCAGATCGGCAATCAGCTTGCCCGCGCCGCACGCCAGCCCCCAGCCCGCGGGGCCGTGCCCCACATTGACGAAAAGCCGCGGATGCAGCGCGTTGCCCACCACCGGCAGCCCGTCCGGCGATAGCAGCTTGATGCCTTCCCAGGGCAGGGCCGCCGAAATGCGCGCGGCTCCCGGAATCCAGTCGTGCGTCGCCTGGCCGAGGAGCGCGAGCGCTTCCTTCGTCACCGCCTCGGCAAGCGGCCTGTCGAGCTGGTTCGCGGCCTGCAGCACGGCACCGCCGGCAATGCGCAAGCGGTGATTCATCCGGCTGATCGTGATGCGCTTGACCGCGTCGACGATCGCCACGTGCGGCGCACATTCTTCATGCGCGATCGGCGCGACGAGCGTGTGAAGCCGCAGCGGATGGAGCGGCAGCCGCAAGCCGAGGCGCTCGAGCAGCGCGAGACTGCCTTGTCCAGCGGCGACGACGACGGCGTCCGCCTGGATCACGTCGACTTCGCGCGAGCGCGCCGCCGCACCCGGGCGCGACGCCAGTTCTACCGCGACGCGCTGACCTTCCAGACGAATCGCCGAGACCTCGCAGCCGAGCATGAACTGCACGCCGCCCTGGTTATCGAGCGTCTGCTTGACCAGTTTGGCGAAGAGCGGACAATTGGCGGTTCGCTCGTGATCGAACAGCACGCCGCCCGCGAATTCCGGCTCCGTGCGCACGGAATGCTCGTAGGCCGCACATTCGGCGGGCGTGAGCACATGATGCGGCACCTCGTGGCGCGCGAGCAGGCCGAGCGCCGGCTGCAACTGCTCCCATTCCTCGGCGGAACGCACGAGGTACAGCACGCCGCTCGCCTGTTCGAACTCGTAGCCAAAGCGCGCTTCCATATCCGCCATCGCCTCGCGCGACGCCTCGACGAGCGGGCGCAGCAAGCCATATTGGCGGCCGTACCCGTCCGGTTCCTGCAAGGCGGCCAGTTTCTTGACGAACTGGCGCGCCGGTCCGCTGAAACCGGGCTTGCTGATGACGCCGTTTTTCGCGTTCTGGCGGCTTGCCATGAAAGTCGGGCCGAACCAGACGTCGAGCGGCGTCGGCAGGACGGTGCCGCCGTGCCCATAGGTCGCGCCCTGCGCGACGGTGGCATGGCGTTCGACGACGCATACCCGGTGGCCGGCCGCGCGTAGCTGATAAGCGGTGGCGACGCCAGCAATCCCGCCGCCAATGACGATGACATCCATTCTTCTGATTCGATTTGCCGGGCGAGGCGCCGAGGCGTGATATGCGGTGCGGCTGTCGCTCGCGCGCTGCCACGCGTGCCGGAAACGGCGTCGGGCACGGCTCGCGACATGAGGCTGGCGGCAAGGCCGCGCCTTCTTCGCACCGATCTGATGAAAGGCCGAATGATAGCAGTCAACGACCGCGCGCGGTCATGCGCGCCGCGCGGCGAGCCACCGTCCGCGATGCGAGGCGGGCATCGGGCGGGCCGGCGAGGGCACAGCGAGGGCACAGCGAGGGCACAGCGAGGGCACAGCGAGGGCACAGCGAGGGCACAGCGAGGGCACAGCGAGGGCACAGCGAGGGCACAGCGAGGGCACAGCGAGGGCACAGCGAGGGCACAGCGAGGGCACAGCGAGGGCACAGCGAGGGCACAGCGAGGGCACGGGGGCGGCTCGGCCACGGCATGAGCGAGCACGCGGCAACGGCACCGCCAGGGCCGCTGGGAGGCCGTTCCCGGGGTATAATCCCGGACTTCCTTTCCGCCTCATGTCGCCATCACGCGCGACTCTTCGGCATCATTGAGCGACGCAACGTCAAGTCCATGGCCCACTTCTCGTGTTTCCCCGGCGCTTCGGCCCTTTCCGATTTCCGTCAAACCCGCCTGCTCGAAACGCTTACGCGCATCGACCCGAACATTACGGGCGTGCGCGGGCAATATCTGCACTTCGTCAACGCGCAAACGCCGCTTTCCGCTGAAGACACCGCGAAAATCGAGGCGCTGATGCATTACGGTCACCCGCTCGAGGAAAGCAGGGAGCGCGGCGCCGCCGAAACGTTTCTCGTCGTGCCGCGCTTCGGCACGGTGTCGCCGTGGGCGAGCAAGGCAACGGACATCGCGCACCTGTGCGGGCTCACGCAGGTGCGCCGCATCGAGCGCGGCGTCGAGTACACGGTCACGCTGAAAAGCGGCCTGCTCGGCGGCAAGAAGGCGCTCTCCGACGAAGCGCGCGAAGCCGTCGCCGCCGCCTTGCACGACCGCATGACCGAGAGCGTGGCACCGTCGCGCGATCACGCGCTGCATCTGTTCGACGAACTGCCGGCCAAGCCGCTGCAAACGGTCGACGTGCTGGCCCGCGGCCGCGCCGCGCTCGAAGCCGCCAACTCGGAACTGGGCCTCGCGCTCGCCGACGACGAAATCGACTACCTCGTGGACGCGTTCACGAAGCTCGGCCGCAATCCGACCGACGTCGAACTGATGATGTTCGCGCAGGCCAACAGCGAACACTGCCGCCACAAGATTTTCAATGCGGAATGGACGATCGACGGCGAGAAGCAGGACATCTCGCTTTTCAACATGATCCGCAATACCGAGAAGCTGAACCCGCAAGGCACGATCGTCGCGTATTCGGACAATTCGGCGATCATGGCGGGCGGCATGGCCGAGCGCTGGTTCCCGCGCACGCCCGAGCAGCTCGGCGCGAACGAGCTGCCGCAGCACTATCGCCGCAGCGTCGAGCTCACGCACACGCTGATGAAAGTGGAGACGCACAACCACCCGACCGCAATCTCGCCGTTTCCGGGCGCTGCGACGGGCGCGGGCGGCGAAATCCGCGACGAAGGCGCGACCGGCCGCGGCGCGCGCCCGAAGGCGGGCCTCACCGGCTTCACGGTGTCGAACCTGGAATTGCCCGACGGCGTGGAAGCCTGGGAAAACGCGCGCGACGTAGCCGTCCCGCTTGGGCACCGCAATCCGAACGACACGCACGAGGTGTACGGCCGGCCGGACCGCATCGCTTCGCCGCTGCAGATCATGATCGACGGACCGCTCGGCGGCGCCGCGTTCAACAATGAATTCGGCCGGCCGAATCTGGGCGGTTATTTCCGCACGTACGAGCAGAACGTGGCCGGGGTGGTCCGCGGCTATCACAAGCCGATCATGATTGCGGGCGGTATCGGCAATATTTCGGACCAGCACACGCACAAGCACGACTTGCCGGAAGGCTCGCTGCTGATCCAGATCGGCGGCCCGGGCATGCGCATCGGCATGGGCGGCGGCGCGGCGAGCTCCATGGCGACCGGCACCAACACCGCCGAACTCGACTTCGACTCGGTGCAGCGCGGCAATCCGGAAATCGAGCGGCGCGCGCAGGAAGTCATCAACGCATGCTGGCAGCTCGGCGACAAGAATCCCATTCTGAGCATCCACGACGTGGGCGCAGGCGGCTTGTCGAACGCGTTTCCGGAAGTCGTGGACGGCGCGGGCAAGGGCGCGCTCTTCGATCTGCGCAAGATCCAGCTCGAGGAAAGCGGCCTGTCGCCGCGCGAAATCTGGTCGAACGAGGCGCAGGAGCGCTATGTGCTCGCCATCGCCCCGGCCGATCTGCCGGCCTTCGCGGCCATGTGCGAGCGCGAGCGCTGCCCGTTCGCCGTGATCGGCACGGCCACGGCCGAGCGTCAACTGAAGCTGATCGATCCCGAACTGAAGGACGGCAACGCGCACCAGCCGGTCGACATGCCGATGGAAGTGCTGCTCGGCAAGGCACCGCGCATGCATCGCGACGTCACGCGGGTCGAGCCGACGCTGCAGCCGGTGGACGTGACCGGCATCACGCTGTCCGAAGTCGCGGTGAGCGTGCTGCGTCATCCGACGGTGGCGAGCAAGTCGTTCCTCATCACTATCGGCGACCGTTCGGTGGGCGGCACGACCGCGCGCGACCAGATGGTCGGCCCGTGGCAAGTGCCGGTGGCCGACGTCGCGATCACGACGATGGACTACGCGGGTTTTCGCGGCGAAGCCATGACCATGGCCGAGCGCACGCCGCTCGCCGTGATCGACGCGCCGGCGTCGGGCCGGATGGCGGTCGGCGAGGCGGTCACGAATATCGCGGCCGCGCCGATCGCGTCGCTCGACAAGCTCAAGCTCTCGGCGAACTGGATGGCCGCGTGCGGCGCGCCGGGCGAAGACGCGGCGCTTTACGACACGGTCAAGGCAATCGGCATGGAACTGTGCCCGGCGCTCGGCATCAGCATTCCGGTCGGCAAGGACTCGCTGTCCATGCGCACGAAGTGGGAAGACCGCGGCGTCGCGAAGGAAGTCGTCGCGCCCGTGTCGCTCATCATCTCGGCATTCGCGCCCGTGGAAGACGTGCGCCGCCATCTCACGCCGCAACTGCGCCGCGCGGGCGGGGCGGACGGTGTGGGCGATTCGGTGCTCATCGCCATCGATCTGGGCCGCGGCAAGCATCGCCTTGGCGGCAGTATCCTCGCGCAGGTCACGCAGCAGATCGGCGACACGGTGCCGGATATCGACGATCCCGAAGATCTGAAGCGCTTCTTCAACGCCATCCAGTCGCTGAACGCAAACGGCAAGCTGCTCGCTTACCACGATCGCTCCGATGGCGGCCTGTGGGCGACCGTCTGCGAAATGGCGTTTGCGGGTCACGTGGGCGTGTCGCTGAACGTCGACATGCTGGTGCTCGACCCGCACCACGAATCCGATTACGGCGACGCCAAAGACTGGGCGAAGCAGACGAGCGGCCGTCGCGAAGACCGCACGATCCGCGCGCTCTTCACCGAAGAACTGGGCGCTGTGATTCAGGTGCGCGCGGCCGACCGCGACGCGGTACTCGGCGCGTTGCGCGAGCATGGCCTGTCGGCGTGCTCGCATGTGATCGGCAAGACCAACGACCGCGATGTGATCGAGGTGTATCGCGACGCGAAGAAAGTGTATGAGGCGCCGCGCGTCGAGCTGCATCGCGCGTGGAGCGAGGTGAGCTGGCGCATTGCGCGCCTGCGCGACAATCCCGCCTGCGCCGACGCCGAATACGACACGCTGCTCGACGCCGCCGATCCCGGCATCACGCCGGTGCTGACGTTCGATCCGGCTGAAGACGTCGCCGCGCCGTACATCGGCAAGAGCGCGCGTCCGCGTGTCGCGATTCTGCGCGAGCAGGGCGTGAACTCGCATCTGGAAACGGCGTATGCGTTCGACCGCGCGGGCTTCGACGCGCACGACGTGCACATGAGCGACCTGCTCGCGGGCCGGGCCAACCTCGCGGATTTTGCGGGCGCGGTGGCGTGCGGCGGCTTCTCGTACGGCGACACGCTGGGTGCGGGCGAGGGTTGGGCGAAAGCGATCCGCTTCAATGCGCAGCTGGCCGACATGTTCGCGGCGTTCTTCGGCCGCAAGGACACGTTCGCGCTCGGTATCTGCAACGGCTGCCAGATGATGAGCAGCCTCGCGTCGATGATTCCGGGCGCAGACGCCTGGCCGAAGTTCACGCGCAACAAGTCGGAGAAATTCGAAGCGCGCTTCTCGCTCGTGCAAGTCGAGGCGTCGCCGTCGATTTTCTTCGCCGGCATGGAAGGCTCGCGCATTCCGGTCGCGGTCGCGCACGGCGAGGGTTATGCGGACTTCTCGCAGCAGGGGGATGCATCGAAGGTCGCGGTGGCGATGCGCTATGTCGACCACCGTGGTCAGGCAACGGAGCTCTATCCGTTCAACCCGAACGGGTCGCCGGACGGCATCACGTCCGTCACGACGCCGGACGGCCGCTTCACCGTGCTCATGCCGCATACGGAGCGCGTGCATCGCGCGGTGCAGATGAGCTGGCACCCGGAAGGCTGGGGCGAGGGCGCCACCGACGCGAGCCCGTGGCTGCGTGTGTTCCAGAACGCACGGCGCTGGTTGGGCTGATCAGCGGGCCGCTGGTTGCGTTGATAAGCGAGGCAGGCTGCTGTGCGACGCAGCGGCCTGTCGTCCGCGCACATAGCGGCGCGGAATGCAAAGCGCCGCGCCGCGGCTTCCCCGCAAAACAAAAGCCGCCCGTAGGCGGCTTTTGTTTTTGAAGCGGCGATGAGACCCGCTTACTGGATCTTCGCGTTCTTGCGCAGACCTTCCTCGAACGCCTGCAGCTTTTCCTGCTGGATCTGCTGCACGATTTGCGGGCGCACCTGTTCGAGCGGCGGCGGCGTGATGCTGCGCACGTCGTCGACCCGGATGATGTGCCAGCCGAACTGCGTATGCACCGGCGTGTCGCTCATCTGGCCTTTCTGCAGATGCGTGGCCGCGTCCGCGAATTCCGGCACATAGGCCTTCGGATCCGACCAGTCGAGGTCGCCGCCGTTCTTGCCCGAGCCCGGATCCTTCGAATATTGCTTGGCCAGCTCTTCAAAGCTCGCGCCGCCCTTGATCTTCGCGATCAGATCTTTGGCCTGCTGCTCGTTGTCGACGAGGATGTGGTGCAGGTGATACTCCTTGCCGCCCGCGTCCTTGATCAACGCGTTGTAGCGCGCGGTGACTTCCGCGTCGGTCGGCGCATTCTTCTTCACGAAGTCTTCGATCAGCGCGCGCAGCACGACGGTTTGCTGAGCCACGGCGACTTGCGCCTTGATGTCCGGACGATTCTGCAAACCGCGGCGCAGCGCTTCCTGCATCAGCACTTCGCGATTCACGAGCTCTTCGCGCACGGCCATCTGCAATTGCGGCGTGTTCTGCTGGCCTTGATGAACCAGTTGATCGATCAGCGCGTCGGCGCGCGACTTGGGGATCGGCGTGCCGTTCACCACGGCGATGTTCTGTGCGATTGCAGGTGCGGCCGCGAACGCAGCCAGCAATACCCAAAGGCGGGTTTTCTTCAAGGTCATCGGAAGTTTTCCTAGCGGGACAACAAAGCGAATTCTTCGGGCGTGTAAGCCGTGATTACAAGGGCATGAATGCCGCGCTGCATGGCATCGGCCAGCGCATCATACACCATGCGATGCCGCGCCACGCGGGGCTTGCCGGCGAATGCCGCCGCCACGATCGTGACACTGAAATGGCCGCCCGCGGCGGCGCCCGCGTGGCCGGCGTGCTGCGCGCTGTCGTCGGTGATACGGATCGACGCGATGGGCGCGAGCGCGGCCGTGAGACGCGCCTCGATCAGCGCCGCGCGCTCGGCAGTGGTGGCGTGCATGAACGCGTCGCTCATGTCATTCCTCCTTCATGTACTTCGACAGCCACAGGCTTTGTCCGACGATAAACACCACCAGACAGCCCGTCGCGCCGAACAGTTTGAAATTGACCCACTGATCGGTCGTGTAGTTGTACGCGACGAACAGATTGAGCAGGCCGAGCAAGACGAAGAAGATCGCCCAGATCACGTTCAGCTTGCCCCAGATCGCGTGCGGCAGCGTGATCTGCTTGCCCATCATTGCTTCGATCAGGTTTTTGCTGAAGGCGAGTTGCGAGACGATCAGCACGACCGAGAACGCCCAGTAAAGCACGGTCGGCTTCCACTTGATGAAGGTGTCGTTATGCAGCACGAGCGTCGCGCCGCCGAATACGGTGACGACGCCAAGGCTCACCCACAGCATCGGGTCCACCTTGCGGTGGCGAAAGGCCACCCACGCGATCTGCACCAGCGTGGCGACGATCGCCACTGCCGTCGCCGTGAAGATGCCCCACACCTTGAAGGCGACGAAGAACAGGATGATCGGGAACAGATCGAACAGGAATTTCATTTCTGGACGGGAACTTGGAGAGTGGGTCGGAAGGGCAACGGTGCGTGCGGAAGACCAAAAAGCGCTGGGGGGAAAAGCCGCCCGCGCCCGACGGGCGGCGCCGCGCGGTGCATGTCTGGCGACGTGGGACGCACGGCGTGACTCGGCTGGCGTGCCCCCGGCTTCGCCCGTAAGCCGAGCGGGCCGATGCATGCCGCCGGGTGCGCGACGTCCGGACGGCTCGCCGCTTACTGCCGCCGGCCGCCAGCCGCCCGTCGAATCCCGCCGTCAGTGCAGAGCGCTGCCTTACTTGGGCTCGAATTGTAACGCAGCCGAATTGATGCAGTACCGAAGCCCCGTCGGTGCCGGACCGTCCTCGAATACATGGCCGAGATGCGCGCCGCAGTTCTTGCATTGCACCTCGATGCGCAACATGCCGTGCGAGCGGTCGGTTTTTTCGGCGATCACTTCGCCGTTGATCGGCTTGAAGTAGCTCGGCCAGCCGCAGCCGGCGTCGAATTTGGTGTCCGATTCGAAGAGCGGCGTACCGCAACAGACGCAGTCGTACACGCCGCGTTCCCAGTGATCGTGATAGCGGCCGGTGAACGGGCGCTCGGTGGCCGCGTGGCGCGTCACCTGATATTCGATGTCGGAAAGCTGCGCGCGCCACTCGGCGTCGTCTTTCTGCACCTTGGGGGCGTCGTGCTTGAGGTCGTCGGGATTATTCATGGTCGGTTCCTGTCTCATGCTTGTGTTGGGAGCGTGCCCGGCGCGTCAGGACGAGCAGCTCACTTCGAGCGAGCTCGCCCAGTCGGGCGGCAAGCCGGCATAGGCTTCGTGCTCCGGCTGTTCGTCGAACGGACGGCGCAGCACGGCGGCGAGGCGCTCCACTTCGGAAAAATCCTTCTCTTTCGCGCGGCAGATTGCCGTTTCCGCCAGATGATTGCGAAGGACGAATTTGGGGTTGACCCGGTTCATTGCAATGGCGCGCGCGGCGTCGTCGCGTGTTTCGTGGGACAGCCGCGCGCGGTAGTCGTTCGCCCATGCGTCGAACGCGGCACGATCGAGAAACAGATCGCGCACCGGCGCGTCGCCGCTCGCGTCGTGCTTCGACAGGCGCGCGAGGTTGCGAAAGGTCAGCGTGAAATCCGCACGATTGGCGTGCATCACGTCGAAAAGGCGGTTCGCGAGGGCCGCATCGCCTTCGCGTGCGTCTTCCAGCCCGAGCTTGGCGAGCATGCGGCGCTCGAGCGCAGGACCGAAGCGGTCCTTGAAGCCGGCGAGCACCTGCTGCGCGTCTTCAATCGATTTGTCGCCGCGCACCGTGTCCTCGTACCGTTCGCCGAGCAGCGGCAAAAGTCCCTGCGCGAGGCAAAAGAGATTCCAGTACGCAATTTGCGGTTGCATCCGGTAGGCATAACGGCCCTGCGAATCCGAGTGATTGCAGATATAGCCGGCGTCGAAGCCGTCCATGAAGCCGAACGGACCGTAGTCGATCGTCAGGCCGAGAATCGACATGTTGTCGGTGTTCATGACGCCGTGGCAAAAGCCCACTGCCTGCCATTCGACCATCAGGTCCGCTGTCGACATCACCGCTTCGTTCAGCAACGCGAGGTACGGATCGTCGGCTTCGCGGCAATGCGGATAGAAACGCTCGATCACATGGTCGGCGAGCGCGCGCAACGCGTCGGTGCGGTCGTTCGAATAGAAGTGCTCGAAATGCCCGAAGCGCACGAAGCTCGGCGCGACGCGGGTGACCACCGCGGCCGTCTCGATCTCCTCGCGCCGCACAGGCTGGTCCGAGCCAATCACGCAGAGCGCACGCGTGGTCGGAATGCCGAGATGATGCATCGCCTCCGAGCACAGGAACTCGCGAATCGACGAGCGCAGCACCGCGCGGCCGTCGCCCATGCGCGAGTAGGGCGTGCGCCCCGCGCCTTTGAGCTGCAGTTCGTAGCGGCGGCCCTCGTGTTCGACTTCGCCCAGTCCGAGCGCGCGGCCGTCGCCGAGCTGACCCGCCCATACGCCGAACTGATGTCCCGAATAGACCGACGCGTAGGGCAGCGCCTCGGACGGCCACTCGCGCGTCGCGTTACCCGAAAACAGTTCGGCGAAGCCCGGGTCGGTTTCGAGCCCGGGCTCTAATCCGAGCATCGCCGCGGTGTCGGCCGAGAAACCTACGAGGTACGGCGCGTTGAGCGGCGCGGCCGGCAGGCGCGTGAGAAATGTGCTGCCGAGCCGCGCGAACGCGTTGTCGGTGGAGGTGAAAAGAGCTTCGGAAAGTGCCGCCAGAGGCCCGGACAGGCCTGCAATGCTTGGGGAAAACGACATGTTGAGCGCCTCACTATTAACCGATATTGTAAGTCCGCACCCGCGGCGCTGCTGGCGGGCCGGCGGTGCCTTGCCCCGCGGGCCGTGCGTGGCGATGCGCGAGGACGCGCGGGCGCGCTTGTCGACTGCTTCAGCAATTTCACTGCCGCGGCGCTGTCTGGCGAACGGCGCTCATCCGATTCGCATTCCCCGAAAGCACAAGGCAAGGAGACGACTCTTTATGACGATGCCGCTGCTTGGCCAGATGATGGACGTGCCCCTCACCGTGTCCTCGCTGCTTGCGCATGCCGCGCGGCATTTCGGCAGCGCCGAGATCGTGTCGCGGCGCATTGAAGGCGACATCCACCGTTACACCTATCGGGACTGCGAACAGCGCGCGAAGCAACTGGCGCAGGCGCTGATCGCGCTCGGCGTTCAACCCGGCGAGCGCGTCGCGACGCTCGCGTGGAACGGCTACCGGCATCTCGAAACGTATTACGGTACGACCGGCTTCGGCGCCGTATGTCACACGATCAACCCGCGCCTCTTTCCGGACCAGATCGCCTACATCGTCAATCACGCCGACGACGCCTACGTGCTGTTCGACACCACGTTCGCGCCGCTCGTCGACGTGCTCGCGCCGCAGTGTCCGAAAGTGCGCGGCTGGATTGCGCTCGCCGACGAAGCGCATCTGCCCGCCATGCAAACCCCCGCGCTGAGCTACGAAACGCTGGTGAACGCACAGGACGGCCGGTTCGAGTGGCCGCTCATCGACGAGCGCGAGGCGTCGTATCTCTGCTATACGTCGGGCACCACCGGCAATCCGAAAGGCGCGCTGTACTCGCATCGCTCGACCGTGCTGCATGCGTTCGGTGCCTCCTTGCCCGATGCCATGGGCCTCTCCGCGCGCGACTCCGTGCTGCCCGTCGTGCCCATGTTCCACGTCAACGCGTGGGGCATTCCGCACGCCGCGCCGCTCACCGGCGCGAAGCTCGTGCTGCCCGGCAAGGACCTCGACGGCAAGTCGCTCTTCGAACTGATGGAAAACGAGCGCGTCACCTATTCGGCCGGCGTGCCGACCGTCTGGCTCGGCCTGCTCAACTATCTGCGGGAGACCGGCTCGCGTTTTTCGTCGCTGGAGCGCACGGTGATCGGCGGCTCCGCGTGTCCGCCCGCGATGCTGCGCACCTTCGTCGACGACTACGGCGTGCAGGTCATTCATGCGTGGGGCATGACGGAGATGTCGCCGCTCGGCACGCTGTCGAAACTCACGTGGGAACAGTCGCAGCGGCCGGTGGCCGAGCAGCGCAAGCTACTGGAAAAGCAGGGCCACGCGCTTTACGGCGTCGACATGAAGATCGTCGGCGACGACGGTCAGGAACTGCCGTGGGACGGCGTCGCGTTCGGCGATCTGTATGTGCGCGGACCCTGGGTGATCGACCGGTATTTCCGCAAGGACGACTCGCCGCTCGTGGACGGCTGGTTCCCGACCGGCGACGTGGCGACCATCGACCGCGACGGCTTCCTGCAGATCACGGACCGCTCCAAAGACGTGATCAAGTCGGGCGGCGAATGGATCAGTTCGATCGACGTCGAAAACGTGGCGATCGCGCATCCGGCCGTCGCGGAAGCCGCGTGCATCGCATGCGCGCATCCCAAATGGACGGAGCGGCCGCTCCTTGTCGTGGTCCGGCGCGCGGGACACGAGGTGACGCGGGAAGAACTGCTCGCCTTCTACCAGGGCAAGGTCGCCAAATGGTGGATTCCCGACGACGTCGTGTTCGTCGACGAATTGCCGCATACGGCCACCGGCAAGCTGCAAAAGCTCAAGCTGCGCGACATGTTCCGCGACCATGTGCTGCCGTCCGCGCTGGAAGAACGCATGGATCAAGGAGGCTGCCCGCTCGCCAGGGGAAACCCTGTCTGACGATAAATTGAACGACCGTGCTTTTGTGTGTATTCTGCCTGCTGACACGGGAGCCGCCGACCTAAGCTGAAGGCGAGGGTCGGCGCAGTCGGGCCGGACGGCTCGATGGATCACGAGCGGCGCGCGCAGCGCCGCCTCATCTCATGGATGCGATGCATCGCACGGAGGCAGGCAGATGGCAGTGGACTACACGACTCATGACGGCGTGGCCGTCATCACGCTGAACAATCCTCCGGTCAACGGCCTTGGGCTGTCGACGCGCGCGGGGATCGTCGAAGGCATCGAGCGCGCACAGCGCGACCCGGCCATTCGGGCCATCGTACTGACAGGCGCGGGCAAGGCCTTCTCGGGCGGCGCGGACATCACCGAATTCAATACGCCGAAAGCGACGCAGGAGCCCACGCTCGCCACCGTCATCAAGATCGTGGAAGGCAGCGCGAAGCCGGTGGTCGCGGCCATTCACAGCGTGGCCATGGGCGGCGGCCTTGAACTCGCGCTCGGCGCCCACTACCGCATCGCCGCGCCCGGCGCGCAGATTGCGTTGCCCGAAGTGAAGCTCGGCATCCTGCCGGGCGCGGGCGGCACGCAGCGCTTGCCGCGCGCCATCGGGCTCGAAGCCGCGCTCAACATGATCGTGTCCGGCGCGCCGGTCGATTCGCAGAAACTCGCCGGTTCCGGCCTTTTCGATGAACTCGTGGAAGGCGATCTCGCCGAAGCGGCGCTTGCGTTCGCGCGCAAGGTCGGCGCACAGGCGGGCCCGCACCCGAAAGTGCGCGAGCGCAAGATCGACCATCCGAACGCCGAGGGCTTCATCCAGTTCGCGCGCAACAGTGTCGCGGCTGTCGCGAAGCATTTTCCGGCGCCGCTCAAGTGTATCGACGCGGTTGAAGCGGGCGTCAAGCACGGCTTCGACAAAGGCCTCGCGTTCGAGCGCGAGTGCTTCGTGGCGCTCGTGCAAACGCCCGAGAGCCGCGCGCTGCGTCATGCGTTCTTCGGCGAACGCGCGGCGAGCAAGATTCCCGACGTGCCCGCCGATACACCCGTGCGCGAGATCCGCCGGGTCGCGGTGATCGGCGCGGGCACGATGGGCGGCGGCATCGCGATGAACTTCGTCAACGCGGGCATTCCGGTGACGCTGCTCGAGACGAAGCAGGAAGCGCTGCAGCGCGGCCTCGCCACGATCCGCGGCAATTACGAGGCGAGCGTGAAGAAGGGCAAGCTCAAAGCCGGAGCGCTGGAAGCGCGCATGGCGCTCATCACGCCCACGCTCTCCTACGACGATCTGAAGGACGCAGACCTGATCGTGGAAGCGGTGTTCGAGGAGCTCGGCGTGAAGGAGCAGGTGTTCCGGCGTCTTGACGAAATCGCGAAGCCCGGCGCCATTCTCGCGTCCAATACCTCCACGCTCGACGTGAACCGGATCGCCGCGTTCACGAAGCGTCCGCAAGACGTGGTCGGCATGCACTTCTTCAGCCCGGCCAATGTGATGAAGCTGCTGGAAGTGGTGCGCGGCAGGGAGACCGCGAAGGACGTGCTCGCCACCGTCATGAAACTCGCTAAACAGATCCGCAAGACGGCGGTGGTGTCCGGCGTCTGCGACGGCTTTATCGGCAACCGGATGATCGAGCAATACATCCGCCAGGCGCTTTTCATGCTGGAAGAGGGCGCGCTGCCCGCGCAGGTGGATCGCGCCATTGAGAAGTTCGGCTTCGCGATGGGGCCGTTCCGCATGAGCGATCTGGCGGGCAACGACATCGGCTGGGCCATCCGCAAGCGCCGCTATCAGGAACAGCCTGATCTGCACTACTCGAAGATCGCCGACCGCCTGTGCGAGACGGGGCGCTTCGGCCAGAAAACCGGCGGCGGCTGGTACGACTACGTGGCGGGCGAGCGCACCGCGCGCCCGTCGAAACTCGTCGACGACATGATCGTCGCCTACTCGAAAGAAGTGAACGCGGAACGCCGCAAGATCGGCGACGACGAAATCGTCGAGCGGCTCGTGTTTGCGCTCGTGAACGAAGGCGCGAAGATTCTCGAAGAAGGCATTGCGTCGAAGGCGTCGGATATCGACATGGTCTATCTGACCGGCTACGGCTTTCCGCTGCATCGCGGCGGGCCGATGCTCTACGCGGACACGGTCGGGCTTTACAACGTCGAGCGCGCGATCCGCCGCTATGCCGCGCAGCCGAACGGCGACGCGTGGCAGCTTGCCGCGAGCATCGCCGAACTCGCGGCAGCGGGCCGCGGCTTTAACGGCTGAACCGGCTGAACCGACATAAGCGCCGCTTACTACGAACGACTCAGGTGGCGCTTCTTTGCATTGCCGCGCATCGACGCGCGCGCCACCATCGACACTGAATGAACACGCAGGAGATTCGCATGACCGACGCCGTAATCGTATCGACCGCTCGCACCGGGCTCGCCAAATCGTGGCGCGGCGGTTTCAACATGACCCACGGCGCGACGCTCGGCGGCCACGTGACGAAAGCCGCCGTGGAGCGCGCGAAGCTCGATCCGGCGCGCATCGAGGACGTCATCATGGGCTGCGCGAATCCGGAAGGCGCAACGGGTATGAACATCGCGCGGCAGATCGCCTTGCGCGCCGGCTTGCCGGTCAGCGTGCCCGGCATGACGGTGAACCGCTTCTGTTCGTCCGGACTGCAAACTATTGCGCTCGCCGCGCAGCGGGTGATTGCCGGCGAGGGCGACGTGTTCGTCGCGGGCGGCGTGGAATCCATCTCCTGCGTGCAGAACGAGATGAACCGCCACATGATGACCGACGGCTGGCTCGCCGAGCACAAGCCGGAGATTTACTGGTCGATGTTGCAGACCGCCGAGAACGTCGCAAAACGCTATGCCATTTCGAAGGAACGTCAGGACGAATACGGCGTGCGCTCGCAGCAGCGCGCGGCGGCCGCGCTGGAGGCCGGCCGCTTCAAGGAGGAGATCGTGCCGTTGACCGTGCTCGCAGGCGTCGCCGACAAGGCGACCGGCCGCCTCTATACGAAGGAGTTGACCGTCAGCGGCGACGAGGGCATTCGCGCGGACACCACCCTCGAAGGCGTCTCGAAGATCCGCACCGCGCTGCCAGGCGGCGTCATCACCGCGGGCAATGCGAGCCAGTTTTCCGACGGCGCGTCGGCCTGCGTAGTGATGAACGCGAAGCTCGCCGAGCGCGAAGGGCTGCAGCCGCTCGGCATTTTCCGCGGTTTCGCCGTGGCCGGTTGCGAGCCGGACGAAATGGGCATTGGCCCGGTGTTCGCGGTGCCGAAGCTGCTGAAACAGGCCGGCCTGACAGTGGACGACATCGACTTGTGGGAACTGAATGAAGCGTTCGCCGTACAGGTGCTGTATTGCGCGGACAAGCTCGGCATCGACCATGACCGGCTGAACGTGAACGGCGGCGCGATCGCGGTGGGGCATCCGTACGGCGTATCCGGCGCGCGGCTCACCGGGCACGCGCTGATAGAAGGCAAGCGGCGCGGCGCGAAGCTCGTCGTGGTCACGATGTGTATCGGCGGCGGGCAGGGCGCGGCGGGTCTCTTCGAAGTGGCGTGATAAGTGGCGTCATAGGTGGCGTAATCACGGCAGGGCGCCACCTGCCGCCGGCAGGCTCAGGGTGCCCTGGTCGATGAAACGGGTGGTGCCGAACGGGCCGCCCGCGAGCTTGCCGCGCAGGACATATGGAACCTGCCCCGACTCCGCGGCGCCGGCGAAAGCAAAGGCCTGGCGCACCGCGGCGAACGCGGGCACCGTCAGCGGCACGTTCAGCACCGTTTCGCCGAAGCGCGGCACGGTGCCGCTCTGATCGCTCACGCCGCTCGCGAACGATTTGCCGTTCAGGTCGAGATCGAGCGAGACGCCGTTGAAGCTGACCGCCGAATCATTCGGATTCTGCACCCGCAGCTTGACGTTAAAGCGCATTTCAAGACCTTGGCCTTCGAGGGGTTCGATGCCGGCCACGTTCACGCGCAGCGGATCGCCGCCGAATAAGCCGGCGCATGCGGTGAGCGTCAGCGCAAAGGTAACGAGAGCGCACCACGCGGCCGTACGGCGGAGGCTCGCACTGAACAACATGCGGACGAAGGACATGACCGGCACCTCGAAGAGCGGATAGGGTCATGCATTGTAGCGGGCGGCCTGCCGCGCACCGAAGCACGTCAGGCGGCGCGCCGTAGCGTCGCTCTGGCCAATGCGGCCAACTGGCGCGCGACATGGCCGGCCAGCAAGCGGCTTTTTGCGGCGCTCTGCGACGCTTGCAGCGCGAAAGCCGCCGCTTCCGCGCGCGCCGCGCTGATCGACACCACGCCGCGTTGCAGCAGCACGAAGCATTGTCCTTCGCGCAGCATGATCGACGTGAACGGAACAGCGTCGCAAAGCCATGCGAGCGAGTGGTCGCGGAACGCGAGCTGCAGATCGCCTTCCACCGCGACCACGGCGCTGCGAGCACGCAAGTCGTGCAGGGCAATCTGGCCGGCGGCGAGGCGGCATACATTGAGGGTGGCGCGAGACATGGTGGTTTCCTTCGGTACCGTTTGCATGCCACCCAGCTTATTGACGCGGCGTCGGCGAAAACAGCCGCAGCCGGCGATCATCTGAACCGGTACAAGACGGTGGTTTCACGTGCTGTATCGGTCGAAATGGAGGCCATGTGTATCTGTCGCCGCGCGTGGACCGTGCGCACCATCGGCGCATGAGCCGATCAGCGCACACGCCAGCACGAAGGCCAACACACTCGCCAGCACACAGCCAACAGCAGCGTCAACCCGAACGCCGACACCACCGCCCATGCAAGCGCACACCGTCAAGCCCCTCGAGCCCCTCAAGCCCGGCAAGCCGCCGAACGATGCCCCAGCGGACGAGCCGCTCTATCGTCAACTGGCGGCCCAATATCGCCGCGCGATCCGTCATGGCGTACTGCGTCCCGGCGAGCGCATGCCGTCGATGCGCGCCTTCATGCAGCGTCACGGCGTGAGCCTCGCGACGGCGACCGAGAGTTATCGCGTGCTGGAACGTGAGGCGCTGATCGAGGCGCACCCGCGCTCCGGTTACTTTGTGCGCGCATTGAAAAGCGCCGCCTTGCCGGCCGCGTCCGAACCGGACCTGGCGAGCCTGCCCGGCGCCGCGCAGTTCGTCGGCATCCACTCGACCATTTCCGCGATCGTCTCGCAACTGCAGCGCTATCCGGAGGCATTCAACCTGGGCGGCGCGACCGCCTCGTCCGATCTTTATCCGACCGATGCGCTGCAAAAAGCCGCGCTGCGCGCGTTGCGCCGGCGGCCCACGCTGCTCACCGCCGCCGGTGCCGAGCAGGGCGACCCGGCGTTGCGCGGAATCATCGCGCGCCGTGCGCTCGACGCCGGCATTCAGATCGGCGCCGACGACATCATCATGACGCACGGCGGCATCGAGGCCGTCAATCTCGCGCTGCGAGCGGTCACGCAGCCGGGCGACACCGTCGCCGTCGAGTCGCCGTGCTTCTTCGGCTTGCTGCAGGCGCTCGAAAGCCTCGGGCTGCGCGCGCTGGAAATTCCGGCGAGCCCGAGCACCGGTCTTGCCATCGAGGCGCTCGACTTCGCGTTGCATACGCATCCCGACATCAAGGCCGTGGTGGTCGTGCCGAATCTGCAGAATCCGCTCGGCTGCGTGATGCCCGATTCGCACAAGGCGAGGCTCGTCGAGCTGTGCGCGCGAGCAGGCATCGCGCTGATCGAGGACGACCCGTATCGCGAGCTCGTCGACAGCGCGAAGCCGCTGCGCTCGCTGAAGGCCTGGGACACGGACGGCACCGTGATTCATTGCACCTCGTTCAACAAGACGCTCGCGCCCGGCATGCGGGTCGGCTGGATCCATGGCGGGCGCTGGCATCCGCGTATCGGCATGCTAAAGTTCGCGCAGTCGCGTCACAACGAGCAGTTGTCGCAGGTCGTGCTCGCGGAATTTCTGGAGACGAACGCCTATGAGCGGCATCTGCGGCGCTTGCGCGAGCGTTTGAGGCTGCAACGCGAGCGGATGGCGGCGGCGCTTGCGGCGTCGTTTCCCGAGGGCACGCGCTTCACGCCGCCCGCCGGCGGCATTTTCTTCTGGGTCGAGCTGCCGCGCACGGTGTCGTCGGCCGCTTTTTTCGACGCTGCGCTGAAAGAGGGCATTCGCGTGATGCCCGGCACCGTGTTTTCCAACGCGGGCCGCTTCGATCACTTCATCCGCCTCAGCTGTCCGAGCACGGACCTCGATCTCGCCGACGAAGCGCTGCGCCGGCTCGGGCGGCTCGCGACCGCGATGGCGGCGCGCGCGTCGGCGCGGGCCGCGTGAGCGCAATCGGGCTTCGGCGCGCGCGCGGACCCGCCCGCCGGCTGTAACGCTGTCGGCCGCAAAGCCGACGCCTGCGCGCCACCGCGA
Source organism: Paraburkholderia phenoliruptrix (assembly GCF_047325075.1). Classification (NCBI taxonomy): domain Bacteria; kingdom Pseudomonadati; phylum Pseudomonadota; class Betaproteobacteria; order Burkholderiales; family Burkholderiaceae; genus Paraburkholderia; species Paraburkholderia phenoliruptrix. The sequence continues at coordinate 2,506,646 of NZ_CP168531.1, read as the reverse complement.
AACGCCACAGCGGGTATCATTTCTGCTCTTGCGGCACGGTGCGCCGCGCGTGAAGCTCGCTGCACCGGCGGCTCATTCGTGCATCTTCGCCGTGCCCGCACATCGAGACAAGGAACACTGAAAGCCGCAATGACCGATTCACCTTCATCCACCGCAGGCGGCGCGTCGCTGCCCGAGAGTCCTTTTGTCGACCGGCTCGGCGCGCAACTCGTGTCGGCAGCGGACGGCGCGAGCGAAGTCGTGCTGTCCCTGTTGCCGGAGCACATGAATACGTGGGACGTCGCGCATGGCGGCGTGACCATGACGCTCGCCGACGTCGCGCTGGCCATGGCCGCGCGCAGTCTCGCGGGTGACGGCGTCGGCGTCGTCACCGTCGAAATGAAGGTCAACTTCATGGAGCCGGGCCGCGGCGAACTGCGCGCGAGCGCGCGCGTGCTGCACCGGTCGACCACCATGGCCTATTGCGAAGGCGAGATCCGCGACAGCGAGGGACACTTCGTCGCGAAGGCGCTTGGCACCTTCAAATACATGCGCCGCCTCGCCGTAGGCCGCGATGTGACGCGTCAGCGTCTGCGCAGCGACCCGTCGGCGAAACCCGGTCCCAGCGACGGTTAAGCACACGCGCCACAACAGAGCAAGCGGCCCATCCGCAACCCAAGGAGACGATCGACATGCCACAGATCAACCGCCAGTTCGTGCTGGCTTCGCGTCCACAAGGCGCCGTCACGCCCGGCAACTTCCGCCTCGTCGAAACGCCGCTCGCGCCGCTCGCGGAGGGCGAAATCCGCGTGCGTAATCACTACCTGTCGCTCGATCCCTATATGCGCGGCCGCATGAACGACAGCAAGTCGTACGCGCCGCCGCAGCCGCTCGATGAAGTGATGATCGGCGGGACGGTCGGCGAAGTGGTCGAGTCGAAGAACCCGAAGTTCGCGGTCGGCGACAAGGTGGTCGCGATGTTCGGCTGGCAGGAATACGGCACGTCGAACGGCGCGGGCGTGCAGAAAGTCGACGACACGCATGTGCCGCTGTCGGCTTATCTCGGCGCGGTCGGCATGCCGGGCGTGACCGGGTGGTACGGCCTGAACCGCATCATTGCGCCGAAGGCGGGCGAGACCGTCGTGGTCAGCGCGGCGAGCGGAGCGGTGGGCAGCGTGGTGGGGCAACTGGCGAAGCTGGCCGGCGCGCGGGCGGTGGGCATCGCCGGCGGCGAAGAAAAGTGCCGCTACGTGGTGGAGACGCTCGGCTTCGACGCGTGTGTCGACTACAAGGCCGGCAATCTGTATCAGGACCTGAAGGCGTCGACGCCCGACGGCGTCGACGGTTGTTTCGAGAACGTCGGCGGCGAGGTGCTCGACGCGACGCTCGCGCGCATGAACCCGTTCGGCCGCATCGCACTATGCGGATACATCGCGGGCTACGACGGCGGGCCCGTGCCGCTCAGGCACCCGTCGCTGATACTGACGCAGCGCCTCTGCCTGCAGGGCTTCATCGTGAGCGAGCATATGGATGTCTGGCCGGAGGCGCTCAAGCAGCTCGGCACGCTGGTCGCGCAGAAGAAGCTGCAGTATCGCGAGAGCATCGCACGAGGGCTGGATGCCGCGCCCGAGGCGTTTATCGGCCTGCTCAAGGGCAGGAACTTCGGCAAGCAGCTGGTCAAGCTGATCTGAGCGAGCCAGCGGTGCGGCTCGGCGCGGCGAGCGAGGCGCCTGTTGCGCCGCCCATCGAGCCGCGTAGGCAAGCGAGCGTGGACAAAAAACAGCTCATCACGGAGTCGACGGATGTTCGAATTTGCAGGGAAGGTCGCGGTCATCACCGGCGCGGCGAGCGGCTTTGGCGAGGCGTTCGCGCAGAAGGCCGCGGCGCTGGGCATGAAGCTCGTGCTCGCGGACGTGAACGCCGACGCGCTCGCGCAAACCGTCGAAGCGTTGCGCGCAGCCGGCGCCGAGGCGATCGGCGTGCCTGCCGACGTGTCGAGCGCGGCGCAGGTCGAGGCGCTCGCCCACGCCGCGCTCGACGCATTCGGCAAGGTCCATCTGCTCTTCAACAACGCGGGCGTGGGCTCGGGCGGCTTCCTGTGGGAGAGCTCGGCGAACGACTGGGCGTGGGTGTTGGGCGTGAATGTGATGGGCGTCGCGCACGGCGTGCGTGTGTTCGCGCCGATCATGCTCGCGCAGAAGGAGCCGGCGCATATCGTGAACACGGCGTCCGTGGCGGGTCTTTTGTCGCCACCCGCAATGGGCGTGTACAACGCCTCGAAGCACGCGGTCGTGTCGCTCACCGAGACGCTTTATCACGACCTGCAACTCGCGCAGGCCGGGCGCGATGCGACGAGCGTAGTCGGCTGTTCGCTGCTGTGTCCGGCCTTCGCGCCGACCGGCATCGCGGATGCGGAGCGCGCGCGGCCCGCGGAGCTGCGCAACGAAAACCAGCCGACGCGCTCGCAGATCGCCGCCGGCAAGCAATTGCAGCGCGCCGTACGAGCCGGCAAGCTCAGCGCGGCGGAAGTCGCCGGGCTCACCTTCGACGCCATCGCAAAACGGCGCTTCTACATCATCACCCACCCGGCCATCATGGCGACAGTCAGGCTGCGTCACGCGGATATCGAGCAGTTGCGCGATCCGACCGATCCGATGTCGCTGAAGCCGGAAGTCACGCGCGCGGCTGCCGACTGAAGCCGATGCCGCGCTTGACACTGCACATGACACCGCACGCCATGCCGCGCGTTTTTTCAACCTCCCGCGCCTCTTCGCCGTTTCACCTCACATGCCCTTGAATCCGAAGATCGAGCAGGTGCTCGACATGATCGCGCGCGCAAAGCGCCCGAAGCTCCACGAGATGACGCCGCAAGCGGCGCGCGCGTCGTACGAGAAAAGCGCGCCGATTCTCGAGATCGCGAGCGCGCCGATGTTCGCCGTGGAAGACCTGCGCATCCCGACCCGCGACGGCGCGACGATCGGCGCGCGCCTTTATCACGCGCAGGCGCCGAGCTGGGCCGAGCCCGCCGCGTCGCTCGTCTACTACCACGGCGGCGGCTTCACCGTGGGCAGCGTGAATACGCACGACGCGCTTTGCCGGATGTTCGCGCGCGACGGCAAGTGCGCGGTGCTCTCGGTGGATTACCGGCTCGCGCCCGAACACAAATTCCCGACCGCTGTCGACGATGCTTTCGACGCGCTCGCCTGGCTGCACGGGCACGCCGCGGAGTTGGGCATCGACCATGAGCGGCTCGCCGTGGGCGGCGACAGCGCGGGCGGCACGCTCGCGACGGTCAGCGCCGTGCTCGCGCGCGACGCCGGTATGGCGCTCGCGCTGCAGTTGCTGATTTACCCGGGCACGACCGGCTATCAGCAGACCGATTCGCACTCGCGTCTCGCCGACGGCTTCCTGCTCTCGGGCGAGACGATTCAATGGTTCTTCGAGCAGTACGTGCGCGGCACGCGCGATCGCGATGACTGGCGATTCGCGCCGCTCGACGGCACGCGCGGCGCGCCGGATTTCAGCGGCCTTGCGCCGGCATGGATCGCGACCGCCGAATACGATCCGCTGAGCGACGAGGGCGACGCCTATGCGGACAAACTGCGCGCCTTCGGCAACGCCGTGACGCTTACGCGCTATCCCGGCATGATTCACGAGTTCTTCAAGATGGGCGGCTTCGTGCCCGAGGTCGCGCGCGCGCATGAGGACGCCGCCGCGGCATTGCGCGCGGCATTCGGCGAGGATTGAAGGATCAGGCGATGGCGCGCTCGACGTTGAACGCGAAGCTGCGTTCGAAGTCGCCGGGCCGCACGACGCGGTGCGAGCCGTTGTCGTCGCTGCGCTCGGCCACCGCCACGCTGACCATCTCGCCGTTGGCGACGACTCGCAGCGCGGTCGTGCCGCGCGTTCCGTACTCGGGCGTTTCGATAAATGCCGCCGACAGCGCCCGTTCGCGCTCGAGCGGAATGCCGGTGGACGGCAGCTCGGCGTCGGGCGCGACGCGCGGGTCGCGCATCAGGTCGATCAGACGCTCGAGCGGCGGCATCGCGTTGCGTGCGAGCAGCGCGCCCAGTTCGCCACGCTTTTTGACGAGTTTCGGCCACGCGGTGTCGAGAATCGCATTCGAGATGCCGTGCGTGCCAGGCGCGAGCAGCGCGGGCGCGAGATTCGAGCGATTGCAGTACCAGGCAAGTTCGCGACGCGTCCAGTCGCCGACGAGCAGATTGAAACCGTTGTAAATGTCGCCGGTTCGCGCGACGCGCTGCAGATAGGCGAGGGGCGTCTCGTGTTCAGCGGTGCTGTCGCTGCCATTGTGGTTGCCATTCCCCCCGCCGTTCGCCGCGGCATTCCCGCCCACGAGCCAGTCGCTCACGAGCGTGCCGCGGGTCGGTGCATCGGCTCGCATTTCGTGCGGTGCCCGATAATTGGTGAGCGCGGCAAAGCGGCCGTCGCGCGACATGCCGAGCCACGTGCCGCCGCCCACCAGATCGCGGCCGGCCAGCACGCCCCGGGCGTCGTCCCACCAGCCGATCGGCTGAGCCGTGCGCCGGAAGAATTCGTCGCGATTGGCGGCCAGCGTGAACAGTGGGCCGTCGAGCGCATCGGGTCGCCAGTCGAACACGATCAGGCACATCGGGGATGTCTCCGGTTTATTGGATCGGAAAGTCGCGTCTGAACTTGCGGTCTAGCTTGCGTCAGCCCGCAAGGGCGAACAGGAAATCAGGCGAGGGCGCCGGCGAAAAGCGGCGCATGCGTCGACCGCACGGCGCCGCTGCGATGGGTACGGCGAGGCGTCGCTCAAACCTCGGTCGGCAGGCCGTAGGGCAGCGCGAGAAAGCGCAGCGCCGGGCCGTCCGCGGCGCCCAGATGCACGGAGCCGCCTTCCAGCGCCGCGAGCTTGATCTCCACGAGCACATCGACGCCGCCGTCCCGCGCCGACGCGGCGTTCACCACCATGCCGCAGGGCTGGCCCGGGTCGTCGGAGTGAAAGAGTTCCGCGCCCGCTTTCACGCTATCCAGCTCGCCCGCCACGTTGGCGAGCGAGGTGCGCCGCTTGATCGTGCCGCGGTACTGGCTGCGCGCCACCACTTCCTGGCCCGGGTAGCAGCCCTTCTTGAAGTTGACCGCGCCGAGCACGTCGAAATTGACCATTTGCGGCACGAACTGCTCGACCACCGGCTGCGTGATGCGCGGCTCGCCCGCACGAATGTCGAGCCAGTCCCACACCGCCGGCGACACCTGTTTGAGCTTTTCGCCGAGCGCGGGCAACTGCGCTTCCATCTGCGCCTTCGGCCCGATCCACAGATAGCGCAGGCGCTCGCAGGCGTCCGGCACGCGAATCAGCGAGCCCGCCGCGCCGTCCACCTTCACGTGGACGCCGTCCGGCAGCGCGTCGAACACGCCGGAGAGCGCCTTGCGCACGTCGCCCGCGAGACCGATCACCGCCAGCTCGCCGCTTGCATCCGCGAGTTTCGCCTTGGCGCGCAGGATGAACATGGAGAGCCGCTTCTGCACCGCCGCCTGCACGTCTTTGGAGACCAGCAGGCGAATCGTGTCGCCGCTGCGCCAGGTCAGGAACGAGGCCAGCAGGCGGCCCTTTGCCGAACAGTAGCCCGCGAGGCGCGCGTTGGCGGCGTCGAGGTGCTGCGTGTCGTTCGTCAACTGACCGTGCAGGAAGCTCGCCGCGTCGTCGCCCGTGGCGTCGATCACGCCGAACTGCGTGAGCACCGCGTAGGCGCCGTGCTGGAGGACGGCGTCGAACTCATCGGGTAAGGGGCGCGGCAGGATCGGCAGCGCCGCCGCGGCCGGGCTCGACGGGGTGCCGGCCGAGGGGTTGCCTGAAGGTGCACCTGCGGGGTTGCCTGCGAGGTTGCCTGCGGGGTTGCCTGATTCAGTAGCGAGCGGTGTGTTCATGGATTCCGGGAACAGTCAATTCTGACTTTGGCTAAGGCAAACAAGTATTATATGCAGTCCAACCCAGCCACGTTTTCATGTCCTTCTTCAAGAAATGTTTGATCGCCGGTTCGACTGTCGTCGTGCTGGCCGCAGCCGCGATTGCTGGCGGATACCACTGGGCCACGAGCCCGCTCGAGCTGAATCCCGCGCAACTCGACGTCACCGTCAAGCCGCACAGCAGCCTGCGCAGCGTCACGCTGCAGCTCAATCGCGGCGGTGTGCCGGTCGAGCCGGAGCTCTTCGTCATCATGACGCGGCTCCTCGGCCTGCAAAGCGAACTGAAGTCGGGCAATTACGAGTTCAAAACCGGTGTGACGCCGTACGAAGTGTTGCAGAAAATCGCTCGCGGCGACGTCAACGAATACGTGGCGACCATTATCGAAGGGTGGACGTTCAAGCGCATGCGCGCCGAGCTCGATGCGAACCCGGCGCTCAGGCACGACAGCGTCGCCATGAGCGACGCGCAGCTAATGAGCGCGATCGGCGCGCCCGAGGCGTCGATCGGCAACGGCGAGGGGCTGTTTTTCCCGGACACCTATCTGTTCGACAAGAACACGAGCGACCTCGACGTCTACCGCCGCGCTTATCGTCTGATGCACGCGCGGCTCGACGAGGCATGGCTCGCGCGCGCGCCGAACCTGCCGTACCGAACGCCGTATGAGGCGCTCATCATGGCGTCGATCATCGAAAAGGAAACCGGCAAGAAATCCGACCGCGCCATGGTGGCCGCCGTGTTCGCGAACCGCCTGCGCGTGGGCATGCCGCTGCAGACGGACCCCACCGTGATCTACGGCATGGGCGAGGGCTACACCGGCCACATCCGCAAGAAGGACCTGCAGACGGACACTCCTTACAATACCTACACCCGCATGGGCCTCCCGCCCACGCCGATTTCGCTGCCCGGCGTCGCCTCGCTGCAGGCGGCGATGAACCCGGCGCAGACGAGCGCGTTGTACTTCGTCTCGCGCGGCGACGGCAGCAGCATCTTTTCCGACACCCTCGGCGATCACAACAAGGCCGTGGACAAATACATTCGAGGGCAATAAATGGCGCGCGGCAAATTCGTCACGTTCGAAGGCATCGACGGCGCCGGCAAGACGACGCATCTGGCCTGGTTCCGCGAGCGGCTCGAGCAGAAAGTGGCGGCCACCGGCCGCTCCGTCGTCATGACGCGCGAGCCGGGCGGCACGCCGCTCGGCGAGCAGATTCGCGAAATCGTGCTGCATCAGAAAATGGATCTGGAAACCGAGGCGCTGCTGATGTTCGCGCTGCGCCGTCAGCATCTCGCGGAAGTGATCGAGCCGGCGCTCGCGCGCGGCGACTGGGTGCTGTCGGACCGTTTCACCGACGCCACGTTTGCCTACCAGGGCGGCGGGCGCGGGCTGCCGCGCGACAAGCTGGAAACGCTCGAGCGCTGGGTGCAGGGCGGCTTCCAGCCGGATCTGACCGTGCTGTTCGATCTCGCGCCGGAAATCGCCAACGAACGGCGCAGCGCGGCGCGCGACCCCGATCGCTTCGAGAGCGAATCGGCGGCATTTTTCGAGCGCACGCGCGCCGAATATCTGCGCCGCGCGGAAGAAGCGCCTTACCGTTTCGCTATCATTGACTCTTCGCAGAGCATTGTGCGCATTCAGAAGCAGCTTGAAGAACTGATCCTAAGCCTTTGATTATGCGTTGATATAACAGCGATTCATGATCCACGAAAAGCTCGCGTAACGCACGAGGCAACGCGCTCAACAGTTTGATTTTAAAGACGAATAATGATTTATCCGTGGCAAGCCGATGATTGGAACCGCCTGCAGCAATTGCGCGGCCACTGGCCGCACGCGCTGCTGCTGCACGGCCAGGCGGGCATCGGCAAGCTGCGCTTCGCGCAGCACCTCGCCCAAGGCCTCCTGTGCGAGGACCGGCAGGAGAACGGCGAGCCCTGCGGCGCGTGCGTCGCGTGTAACTGGTTCGCGCAGGGCAATCATCCCGACTACCGTATCGTCGTGCCCGAGGCGCTAGCCGCCGAGGCCGGCCTCGGCAACGGCGCCGAGGACAAAGCCGAAAAAGCCGACGGTGACGAGGGCAAGAAAACGCGCGCGCCCAGCAAGGAAATCAGGATCGAGCAGATTCGCGGCTTGCTGGACTTCGTCGGCGTAGGCTCGCACCGCGGCGGCGCACGGGTGGTCGTGCTGTACCCGGCCGAAGCGCTGAACGTCGCGGCGGCCAACGCGCTGCTGAAGACGCTGGAGGAGCCGCCCGCGGGCGTCGTGTTCCTGATGGTGTCGGCACGGATCGACCGGCTCTTGCCCACCATCATCAGCCGTTGCCGCCAATGGCCGATGAGCCTGCCGGCGCCGCAAGCCGCCACCGGATGGCTTGCCGCGCAAGGCGTGGAAGAAGCACCGGCGCTGCTCGCCGAGGCGGGCGGTGCGCCGCTCACGGCGCTCGCGCTTGCCAGTGACGAAAACCGCGCGTTGCGCGACTGGACGCTCAAGCAACTGGCCGCGGGCCCGCAGTGCGACGCCTTCGCCTGCGGCGAGGCGCTGCAGAAGCTGCCGGTCCCGCTCGTGCTCGGCTGGCTGCAGCGCTGGATGTACGATCTGCTGGCTCAGCGCACCGCCGGTGCGCCGCGCTATTTTCCGCAGGCGTCGGCGGCATTGACGCGTTGCGCGGCGCAGGCCGACGCCAGCGCGTTCGCGCGCTTCATGCGGACCGTCACGCGGCAGCGTGCGGTCGAGAATCATCCGCTGAACGCGCGGCTCGTGTTCGAGGAACTGTTTCTCGGCTACCGCGAGTTGTTTGCATGATGCGGCGCAGCCCGGCCCGCGTCGCTTTCATTTTTCCCCGCCAGCCGTCCATCATTCAAACGCCGACAGCACCATGAGTCTTTCTTACCGCGATGCCACGCTCGACGATCTGCCCGCCATCGTCGCCATTTACAACTCGACGATCGCCTCGCGCCAGGTGACCGCCGACCTCGAACCGGTCAGCGTCGAAAGCCGGGTGGCGTGGTTTCATGCGCACGGGCCGCAGAAACGCCCGCTGTGGGTCGTGGAAGACGCCGAGGAGCGCGGCCGCGTGATCGCATGGCTCAGCTTTTCGGACTTTTATGGCCGCCCGGCCTATCAGCGCACCGCCGAAGTCAGCATCTATCTGGACGAACGCGCGCGCGGCAAGGGCCTCGGCAAGCAGATGCTGGCGGCCTCGCTCGCGGCGGCGCCGGCGCTCGGCATCGACACGGTGCTCGGCTTTATCTTCGGCCACAATGAGGCGAGCCTGCGGCTCTTCCGCGGGTTCGACTTCGACACGTGGGGGTCGCTGCCGCGCGTCGCCGTGCTGGACGGCGTGGAGCGCGATCTGGTCATTCTCGGCAAGCGGCTCGACACGCCGCGCGCAGCCGGCTGACCCGCCTCACGCATCCCTTTGCAGGACATCACTATGTTTGTCGATTCGCACTGTCACATCAATTTCGAAGGACTCGCCGACCGCCTGCCGCAGGTGCTCGAGAACATGCGCAGCCACTCGGTCACGCACGCGCTGTGCGTGTCCGTCGACCTGGAGACGCTGCCGTCCGTGCTCGATATCGCGAGCCGGCACGAGAACGTGTACGCGTCCGTGGGCGTGCATCCGGACCACGAGCACATGCGCGAGCCGAGCGTCGCCGAACTGGTCGAGCTCGCCCAACATCCCAAAGTGGTGGCGATCGGCGAGACCGGCCTTGACTATTACCGTCTGGAAGGCCGCTCGATCGCCGATATGGAATGGCAGCGCGAGCGCTTTCGCACGCATATCCGCGCGGCCCACGTGACCGGCAAGCCGCTCATCGTCCATACGCGCGCGTCGTCGGAAGATACGCTGCGCATCATGGCCGAGGAGCGCGCGAGCGAGCCGGGCGGCGTCATGCATTGCTTCACCGAGCCGTGGACGGTGGCCGAGCAGGCGCTTGCACAGAACTTTTACATCTCGCTGTCGGGCATCGTCACGTTCAAAAGTGCGACCGACGTGCAGGACGTGGCGCGCCGCGTGCCGCTGGAACGGCTGCTGATCGAGACCGATTCGCCGTACCTCGCGCCGGTGCCGTATCGCGGCAAACCCAATGAACCTGCGTACGTGAGTTATGTCGGACGTTTCATCGCGCAGCAACGCGAGATGACGGACGCGGCGCTCGCCGCCGCGACGACGCAAAACTTCTTTCGCCTTTTCAAGCTTCCCGCGCCTGTTGGGGCCTGAAGAAGGTACTAAAATCAATCGGATAGGGCCGAGCTCTAAAGTAAAACATGATGAATGATTCGACGTTGACTCACGCACCGCACACCGCAAGCACCCAAGCCTCCGTGGGCTCCTCGATCCGCCGCGGCGTCTCGCGCGCGGCGCTGGCCGCGACCCTCGCGTGCGCCGCGCTGAGCTCGCTGATCGCCGCGCCGGCTGTGGCCGCGCCGATCGACTCGCTGATCAAGTCGGTCAAATTCGACGATGTCGACGGCGTCAAAAAGCTCCTCGCCAAGGGCATGGACCCGAACAGCGTCGACAATCAGGGCATGCCGCTCCTCGTGCTCGCCGCGCGCGAGAAGTCCGACAAGGTCGGCGCCGTGCTGCTTGCGAATCCGAAGACGAACATCGAGATCGAGGACAAAGCCGGCGAAAACGCGATGATGATGGCCGCGCTGAACGGCGACCTCGACTTCGTCAAGCAGTTGATCGCCAAAGACGCCGAGGTCAACAAGAAGGGCTGGGCGCCGCTGCACTACGCTGCCGCGAACGGCCACGACGACGTCGTGAAACTCCTGCTCGACCATTCCGCCTACGTGGACGCCGGCTCGCCGAACGGCACCACGCCGTTGATGATGGCCGCGCGCGGCGGCCATGTGTCGACGGTGAAGCTGCTGCTCGACAACGGCGCGGATCTGACCGTGAAGAATCAGATCGGCATGACGGCGCTGGATTTCGCGAAGACCTACAAGGAGCCGGACGTGGTCGAGGGCCTGAGCGCCCGGCTGCAGCAGATGCAGCAGAAGTGACGCGGGCGCAGAGGCTCTGCGCCGTTCGCGCCTCTTCCTGCCTCAATGCACTGCCTGAATGCACTGCGTCAATGCATTCCTGAGTGCATTCCCGAATGCACTGCCCGAAGTTGTCCGAAGTCATCGCCTGCACTTATTGGCTGAAGATAGCGGCTGCCGCCTGCTGCCGCAGGCTAAAACAGTGCAGAATGACGACTTTGGCGCGCCTTGCGCGCGCCGTCCGATGCGGCAACAGACCGCCTGATAAACGACCCTGGAAAGGAACACCATGCTGCGGGCCTTGATTTTCGCCAGCGCGTTTGCCGTACCGTTGTCGGCGGCCGCGTTTACGGGAGGTGACCTCAACAAGCTGTGCACGAAGACCGACGTGGCGTCGCGCAGTGCGTGCGCCGCCTATATTGAAGGCGCCGCCGACGGCATCTTCAATACGATCGACGCGATCGGCGGCACCACCGGGCCGCGCGTCGGCCAGTACTTCTGCTTGCCGCAAGATGCACGTTCGGCGCAACTGACGGATGCGGTGCGCAAGTACATCGCCGAAAATCCGATCGTGGCGGGCTACAACGCGAGCACGGCGATCTCGCTCGGGCTCGGCAAGGCGTTTCCCTGCAAAAGCGGCAATTGATGTGAGTTAAGGCGCGCCGGCAGCCGGGTACCTGACAATTGGCGGTACTTGCTGGTACTTGCTGGCACTTGCTGCCGGTTCCGCGCGCGGCCGGCAACCGTTCAGCGTGTTCTTCAACACATGTGTGCCGATTAGTCTGACCCGTGCGCTGTATGTGCCGTATCTGCCGCATGTCGTGCACACATTCAGCAGCAGCCGGCGCACCGCTGTTCGCGGTCGCGGCCGGCTCAAAAGCGGGGCGCATGATTTGACTGGCGAGCGCGTCGAGCGCGCTTCGCCGCGCTCGCGAGAGGCGCCGCCCGGTTTGATCTCGCGGCGCACATCACTTCTGTGTCGGCGCCACGCGCTGCCGGCTTGTCCCTATTCAAGCGAGGAGGAAACTGTCCTATATGGCTTTTCTCGATCGACTCGACCAGCTGGACCACATCGCTGAAGCGCCGCTGCACAGCTGGCCCGGCGCGTTGCTGGTCACCGTCCTCGCCGTGCTGATCGGCATCGGCGTGCACCGCGTGGGCGCGCGCATCGTCACCCGGCTCGCGCGGCCTTATCCGCTCACGAGCGTCGTGCTGCGCTATATCGACAAGCCGTCGCTGTTTGTCCTTCTGATTCTGGCGCTGGAAGCCGTATGGTGGGAGGCGCCCGACGCGCTCACCTTCATCGCGCCGTTGCGCGACGCCGCGGCCATTGCGCTGATCGGCGCGCTGACGTGGCTTTCCGTGCGTTCGGCGGCCGCCATCGGCGAGGCGATCATTCAGGCCCATCCGCTCGATACCGCCGACAATCTGCACGCGCGCCGCATCCACACGCAGGCGAGGGTGCTGGCGCGCTCGGTCATGTTCGTGATCGTGATTGTCGGCGTCGGCGGCGCCTTGATGACGTTTCCGAATGTCCGGCAGATCGGCGCGAGCCTGCTCGCCTCCGCCGGCGTGGCCGGGCTGGTCGCCGGTATTGCCGCGCGCCCGGTGCTCGGCAACCTGATCGCGGGTTTGCAGATCGCGCTGTCGCAGCCCATCCGGCTCGACGACGTCGTCGTCATTCAGGGCGAGTGGGGGCGCATCGAGGAAATCACCGGGACCTATGTGTCGGTGCGCCTGTGGGATCAGCGGCGCCTGATCGTGCCGCTGCAATGGTTTATCGAAAATCCCTTTTCGAACTGGACGCGCAGCAGCTCGCAGATCATCGGCACGGTGTTTCTTTATGTCGATTACCGGATGCCGCTCGCCCCGCTGCGCGAGGAGCTCGCGCGCATTGTCGAGGCGGCGCCCGAGTGGGACCGGCGCGTGCAGGTGCTGCAGGTGACAGAAGGCACCGAGCGCTCCATGCAGTTGCGCGCGCTCGTCAGTTCGCTCGATTCGGGCCTGAACTGGGACTTGCGCTGCCGTGTGCGCGAGGGGCTGATCGACTTCATCCAGAAGCACTATCCGCAGTATCTGCCGCGCACGCGCGCCGAAGTGTCGGCGGAACTGGAGAACGGCAAGGGCGAGCCGCTCGACTGGGTGCCGCGCGGCGCGCGCGCGCCGGCCGGCAGCACGGCGGCGCATACCGAGGCGGACCCGGTGGCGAGCCGTCCGGGCCCCGGCGCAGCGCCCGCGGTGCCGTTGCGCGATGAGGCGAAGGAAACGGCTTAGTACGCCGTAGGGGTTCGCGCGACCTTGCTGCTGAAGGGCGAAGCCCGGCCACGAACGGGTGGAGCGGGCGGTCGGAACAGGCTGACAGTGACCGCCGCCGCCCTTCGAGACCTGGCCGATTGGCCAATCGACGCAACCGATCGATGCAACCGATCGCCCGTCAAAGGGTCGAACCGTCCACTCACTGAATCAATCCGGCGCGGCATGGCGTGCAGCCCGCGCGACGTTGTCGAGGCGCCCGTTGCGTGGCGGGCGTTGGCTGCATGCATGGCAGATGCCGCGCGAAACAAGGAGGACTTGCAACATGGGCCGACTGATCGTCGTGTCGAATCGCGTCGCAACGCCGACGGAAACCAAAGGGTCGGCGGGCGGCCTCGCTGTCGGCGTGTTCGGCGCACTGAAGGATGCGGGAGGCGTGTGGTTCGGCTGGAGCGGCGACGTGGTGAGCGAGACTGTCGCCAACGCGGGGCCGACGCTCGAGCAGGACGGCGCCGTCACCTTTGCGACCGTGGGTCTCACGCGTAAGGACTACGACCAGTATTACCGCGGCTTTTCGAACGCGACGCTATGGCCGGTGTTCCACTACCGCAACGACCTCGCGCGCTATGAGCGCGAGGAGTATGCCGGTTACCGGCGCGTCAACGCGTGGCTCGCGCACAAGCTCATCAAGCTGCTCGAGCCCGACGACGTGATCTGGATTCACGACTATCACCTGATCCCGTTTGCCGAGGCGTTGCGCAGCGAAGGCATCACGAATCGCATCGGCTTTTTCCTGCACATTCCGTTTCCGTCGCCGCAAATCCTGCTCAACATTCCGCCGCATGAAGAGCTGGTGAAGTCGCTGTCCTGCTACGACCTGCTGGGCTTCCAGACCGCGACGGACGAACAGGCCTTTCACGACTACGTGACCCGCCACGCGCGCGGCACCGTGTCGAAAGGCGTGGTGGAAGCGTTCGGTCGCAAGCTGCGCACGGGCGTCTATCGCATCGGCGTGTTTCCCGACGAAATTGCCGAGCAGGCCAAGCGCTACGAAAGCCGTCAGCACGTGCTCGATCTGAAGCAGAGCCTGGAAGGCCGCAAGCTGATCATGAGCGTGGACCGGCTCGACTATTCGAAAGGGCTCGTCGAGCGGTTTCGCGCGTTCGAGCATCTGCTGGAGCGCTCGCCCGAATGGCGCGGCAACGTCACGCTGGTGCAGATCGCGCCGCCCACGCGCTCGGACGTCGCCACCTATCAGAAGATCCGTCAGGATCTGGAGTACGAAGCAGGGCGCATCAACGGGCGCTATTCGGGCCTCGACTACACGCCGATCCGCTATCTGAACCAGCAATACGACCGCTGGAAACTCATGTCGCTGTTTCGCGAGTCGCAGATCGGCTTTGTCACGCCCTTGCATGACGGCATGAACCTGGTCGCGAAGGAATATGTCGCCGCACAGAATCCGGACGATCCGGGCGTGCTGGTGCTGTCCATTTTCGCGGGCGCCGCAGCCGAGCTCACGGGCGCGCTGCTCGTCAATCCGCATGATGCGATCGGCATGTGCGAAGCCTTGCAGCGTGCGCTGCAAATGCCGCTCGACGCGCGCCAGCGGCGTCACGAGATCAACATGGCGGCGTTGCGCAAGAACGACCTGGGCGTATGGCGCGACAGTTTTTTGCGCGACCTGCGCAGCATGCCGATGCAGAGGCCGGCCGCGGGCGGCGGCCACGCATGATGAGGGCGCCGAAAGGGGAAATCAGGCGCGCAGCCGGCGATGGTCCCTGCGCGCCCCGGCATGCGAACCACCCGCGGATGGTCGCGTGCTGAGCGCACTCGCCATCGCCGGTTACCGGTCCTTGCGCGAGTTGATCGTGCCGCTCGGGCGGCTGAACGTCATCACCGGCGCCAACGGCAGCGGCAAGTCGAGCGTCTATCGTTCGCTGCGTCTCGTGGCCGAAACGGCGCGCGGCGGCGTGATCCCGTCGCTCGCGCGCGAAGGCGGCTTGCCTTCCACCTTATGGGCCGGTCCCGAACGCTTTTCGCGCGACATGCTGAGCGGGGCAGCCGAGGTTCAGGGCACGAGGCGCAACGCGCCCGTCAGCCTGCGGCTCGGCTTCGCGGGCGAACCGTTCAGCTATGCGATCGATCTAGGGTTGCCGGTTCCGGGGGCGAGCCGCTTCACACTCGACCCGGTGATCAAGCGCGAGTGCATCTGGAGCGGCCCGTTGCTGCGGCCCTCGGCGCTGCTCGTCGACAGGCAGGGCGCGGCGCTGCGTACGCGCGATGAAAGCGGCGAGTGGCAAACGGTCCCTCAGCCGGTCGCGAGTTTCGACAGCATGATGACGGAGTTTGCCGACCCGCGCACGGCGCCTGAGATGATCGCGGTGCGCGAACAGATCCGCTCATGGCGTTTTTACGATCACTTCCGGACGGACGTCGACGCGCCCGCGCGCATGCCGCAAGTGGGAACGCATACGCCGGTGCTGGCGGACGACGGCGCGGACCTTGCCGCCGCGCTGCAAACCATCCGCGAGATCGGCGATCCGGCCGCGCTCGACGCCGCTATCGACGACGCGTTTCCAGGGTCCCGGCTCGAGATTGCCGCGCAGGACGGCCGCTTTGAAGTGCTGATGCATCAACATGGCCTGCTGCGTCCGCTCAAGGGTGCGGAGCTGTCCGACGGCACATTGCGCTATCTGCTGCTCGTGGCCGCGCTGCTAACGCCGCGGCCGCCGGCGCTGCTGGTGCTGAACGAACCGGAAACGAGCCTGCACCCGGACCTGTTGCCGGCGCTCGCGCGGTTGATCGCGCGAGCCGCGGGGCACTCGCAGATACTCGTCGTCTCGCATGCCGCGCGCCTGATCTCCGCGCTGGAGCGCGAGGAGGCGAGCGAGTCGCTCGTGCTGGAGAAGCATTTCGGCGCCACGCGTCTTGTGGATGCCGACGAGCGCGACATGCCGGCGTGGAAGTGGCCGTCGCGCTGAACTACGCACTGAACTGCGCGCTGAACTACGCGGTGCGCGATGCGTCCTTTATTTCGTTGCCCCGCAGCTTGTAAGCTGACTGTAACAGCGCCCAGGAAATGCAATAACGGGCGCTTTTTAGCCCTCGCCAGGGAATAATGCCTCGATGCCGGCCGCGCACGCGTGCGGCCACCGTGCATTGGATCGTAGACCGGCGCCTACAGGGCGCCACTGACGGCGCCTCGAAGCGCGACCCCGGAACAAGCCGGGCCGCGGGCCGTCAGTTCATGGAGACAACTATGAAGATTGCGCAGATCGCCCCGCTGACCGAATCCGTGCCGCCGAAGCTCTATGGCGGCACCGAGCGCGTCGTGTCGTACATCACCGAGGCGCTTGTCGAGCTCGGCCACGACGTGACGCTGTTCGCAAGCGGCGATTCCGAAACCAGCGCGAAGCTCGAGGCCGTATGGCCGCGCGCGCTGCGCCTCGACCCGGGCATTCGCGATCGCGTCGCGCCGCACATGCTGCTGATGGAACTGGTGCGCCGCCAGGCTGAGCAGTTCGATGTCCTGCATTTCCACCTCGACTATTACTCGTTCTCGGTGTTCCAGCGGCAGGAGACGCCGTTCGTCACGACAATGCACGGTCGCCTCGACCTACCCGAGCAGCAGCCCGTGTTCGACACGTTCAGCACCGCACCGGTGATTTCCATTTCGAATGCGCAGCGCCATCCGCTGCCGCAGGCGCGCTGGCTCACCACGGTCTATCACGGCCTGCCGGAGCAGCTCTATACGCCGCAGCCGGTCGAGCAGAAATATCTGGCGTTTCTCGGGCGCATATCGCCGGAAAAACGGGTCGACACCGCGATCCGGATCGCCGGCCGCTGCGGCATGCCGATTCGGATCGCCGCGAAGGTGGACGCCGCGGACCGCGAATATTTCGAACGCGATATCCGGCCGCTGCTCGACTTGCCGCATGTCGAGTTCATCGGCGAGATCGCGGATCACCAGAAAGCGGAGTTTCTCTCGGGCGCGCACGCGCTGCTGTTTCCGATCGACTGGCCCGAGCCGTTCGGCCTCGTGATGATCGAGGCGATGGCGTGCGGCACGCCGGTCGTGGCGTTCAACCGCGGCTCGGTGCCGGAGGTGCTGGAAGACGGGCTGACGGGCTTTATCGTCGAAGACGAGATCGGCGCGGTGGCGGCTATCAACCGTCTGCACAAGATGCCGCGCGCGGGCGTGCGGCGGCGCTTCGAAGAGCGCTTCACGTCACACCGCATGGCGCAACAGTATGTCGATGCGTATCAGTCGGTGATTCGCGCGCAGAAACGCTCGCGCTTCAAGGTCGTGGATAGCTCGGGGCGTTGACGCCCGCGAGCGCAGGCGAGCCGGCTTCAACGGAGTCGGCCCGTGTAGCGGGTAGGACAAATCCGCTAGCCTGACCGGCGCCCGTGACCAGCGCCGGCCTTGCTGCAAGAGGTCAAGTCGCGAGCCGCCTGAATGGCGTCGTCGCGACGGTTACGCGGAGGTCGCGTTTTTCACGCACCTCTCAGATCTTCAGGCGCGAAACCTTCGTGCCTTGCAACGACAGATCGCCCATCAGCCCGGCGTTGGTCAACACGAATACCTCGACCGGGGCCGTGGCCGTGTTCGAATCGATCGCGCCGTTGGCACCCATTTTCACGAGTGCGACGGACGCGTCGCCGCCCACCGACCATCCGTCTGCGTTGCGGAATTTGTCGAGCGCGTCCTGCGTCATGAACAGGAAGATGATCGCCTTCGACTGCGCGCCTGCCTGCAGTCCGAACGAGCCGGAAATCGTGCTGTAGTAGCCGACCGTGCTGCCGCCCACGCGCAGCGCGCCTTCGCCGTACTGACCGCCGACGATGAAGCCCGCCTGCAGCACCGACGGGAACACGAGCACGCCGCGCGCCTTGGAGACGAGTTCGCGCGAACCCTTCACGGTCGTGTACAGCCGCGACAGGGTGCCGTCGACGTCTGCGTCGATCGAGCGGCGTTTGGAGGAATCGGTGGCGGCGGTGTCGTGGCCGCCGGTGTTGGTGGTACATCCGGCGAGAGCAAGGCCTCCGAAAGCGAGCGCAGCGGTTGTCTTCAACATGAAGTGTCGTCTTTGCATCGTTTTTCTCCGTATGGTTCCGGGTCGCAACCGCGAGAAAGCGCGTGGTTGCCTTTGAGTTATATCACACGGGAGGTCAAAAGGCGCCCTCGCTCGGAGGGCGAAAGCCTTACGGGGCGGGGCTTTGCGGCACATCGAAAAAAGCACCCAGTAAATTTGACCGGCCGCGCGGCGACCCTTGCGGGCGGCGTGCGACCATGGTCGAGCGCGGTTTTGTGCAGTGAATTTTCAGCGCGCGAGTCGCCGGACAGGTGAGCCGCGGCACGCGTCCTCGCCCATTTTTACCGACTCGGGCGTGCGGCGTTTCGGCTTCGCATCGGCTCAAAAGTGTTGCCTGCATGCCGCACAAGGAGCGACTCGCGCGGACTATCCGCCGTGGTTGGCCGGGCTCTTGACCGCGGGCGGGCGTCTCAGCGCGCGGCGCACTCCGCCGATCAATACGCCGATGACGAGCAGCGTGAGCGCCGGCACGACCCAATAACCGACGAACGCGTGCCACAGATAAACCATCAGGGTAGAGCGGCGCACGCTGTATTCGTTGCGCGCGTCCTGCTGGCGCGGCGCGTTAGCCGCGAGTACGTCGGCGGGACAACCGGCGGCCTGCGCCTCGTCCGGCTTGCCATGGCAGCGCGTAGGGGCGCCGGCCGCACGTTGCGCGTCGGTGAAATTCCAGGTGGTCAGCGCGCGGTCCAGGTCGACGGTGTTGTAGGCCATCTCCTCGCGGATTTCGCTGACCGCAACGATCGCCACGGGCACCGCCCAGAACACGATGACGACCAGCCACCGCCTCAACCAGCGGTTTTTATGCTTCGATACCATCCTTGCCTCCGATCGATGCTTTGCGGCATCAACGACAAGATGGCGGCCCGTATGAATGTTGTGTGGGGTGGGCCGTCTCCGCAGCCATCATAGAAGAAAAACGGCGCGTTCGGGCGGGAGCACGGCGAAGGGCGGGCGAAGCGCTCAACGGAAAAGCGCAAAGGGGGCGACGTAAGACGAGGCGACGTAAAACGAAACGACGCGAGCGGAGCGACGTCGGTGTGCAGCGCCGCGCAAGTCGCGCGGCGCGTGGGCGATGCCGCGGATCAGTTGGCCGGAGCCGACGAGAGGCAGCTCTTCATGAACGCCTTGCGCTCGTCGCCTTTCTTGCCGGCGGCTTGCGTGTTGCAGGCCTTCATCTTGTCCTGCTGGCTCATGGGCGCGGCAGCCGGTTTCGCCGACAGGCAGCTCTTCATGAACGCCTTGCGCTCGTCGCCTTTCTTGTCGCCGGCCTGCTTGTTACAGTCGGCCATTTTCGTCTGCTGGCTGTTCTGCGCGAACGCGGGCGAAACGAGGACGGCGCCGAGTACCATGGCAGCGATTGCGGATTGGATTTTCATGTGACACTCCATCGGTGTGGAAACGTTTTGGGTCGTCATGCACGTGGGCGTCGACGGCATCCGGCCCTCGGCAAGTCCATTATGGCAAATGCTGTCTGCATCAACGGTCAAAACTGCGTTCCCGTTGACAACGGCGCCCGCTCGTTTTCCCTGATGATGCAGCGTGCGCCGAAATCGGATGGATGAAATCGCCGAATGAGGACAGGCAATAATGTTATGCATTGCAGATTAAATGACGATGCAATTCGACTGTAATTCACTGCCTGCGCCGGCCGTCAGCAAGGGTGTGGAAATTCGCCCTGCATTGTTCCGTACGAGCGAACATTTGCTGCGAGTGCACATGAATGGGAATTGGTAAGGAAATCCTGAGGGAAATCCTTAACGAGAGTCGCTCTCCCGTCGCGTCTTTTTGCGGTCTAGCGCTGCGCGGTGTGATTAAGCTGTATTAACCCGGAGGACCTTGCCATGCACTTTTTGTTGACCTATGACCTCGTGCCGGACTACCTGGAACGGCGCGGCGAGTACCGCGACTCGCATCTGAAACTCGCGTGGGCGGCGGCGGAGCGCGGCGAACTCGTGCTTGCCGGTGCACTGACCGAACCGGTGGATACAGCGGTGCTGCTTTTCACCGGCGACACGCCTCGCGCCGCCGAGGCCTTTGCCGAGGCAGACCCCTACGTGCACGCGGGCCTCGTCACGCGCTGGCGCGTGCGCGAATGGACCACAGTGGTGGGCGAGGGCGCGGCGACGCCCGTCCGTTAGAAGGCTTGCCCAAGCCCGCCAGCCGGGCCAACGAACGAGCGCATGCCTGCGGCGCGGCGGTATCCTTGCGACAAGCCGCGGGCCCGCATTGCCACATCGGTGTCATCGGCCGGGCGCACCGTGGACTCGGTGCGCACGCAACGAAGCCGCGCATTCGGGCGCCCGGGAAATTCGCTGAAATGTGTATCGCATCATGGTGCTGTCGAATTCGAGCCGGCCATTCAGTGTCTTTGCCGTTTTTTTTGGCAAGTATTTGCAGCGTTTTTGCCGGTCCGATGTTCCGCATTACCCATTCCGTCGCTATGGCAAGAAGCATTTCCGTTACGGCATGACGTGAATTAAGCGAGTGAAAACGACAAGTTTGTTTCTATCCGTAACACTTGTCTCAACGATATTCACGCAAACCCTGGTGATGGTATGCTTCGTGCACAATTCTCCCATGCACGAGTGAGACCACGTTTTGTGCTTCGCAATAGGGATAAACCGCACTAACCCGGGGCGGTGTTTGCCAGCCAACAGAACGTACAAAACATATTTGTGCAACCGAGGGTGACACACGGATCGTGAAGGTTGAATCCGTGGTCCGCCCAACGCCGCGGCCCGGCCAGGCTGCGTGGAGAAAATCCATGTTTTTCGATGAGCTAAGCAATGACGAATGGGCGCTGCTATCAGCGCTTGTCTCCGATGAGCCGGCCGTCCGTCTGAACCGACGCGGGCGGCCCCGCGCCGACCCACGTGTCGTGGCCAATGCCGTTTTGTGGATCCTGACTACCGGAGAGCCCTGGTCGAAGCTGCCGGGCCGCTATCCGTCGGGCCCGACCTGCCGGCGCCGTTTCGAGGAATGGCAGCTGAACGGCACGCTGCTCGAGATGGTGCGGCTTCTGTCGAGCAAGGGCCGCACATTCGCGTATATCCCGCAACCGGCGCCGCCTGTCGCGGCCAAATCCGCAGCAGCCGTCGTGGAAGCGCCCAGCGCGCGCGACGAGGGTGCCCGCGGCGTGTCGTGGCGAAGCCCCGAGTCGTGGCAGGCACCGGGCTCGGGCGGCAACCGGTCGAGCGCGTTTAACGCAGGCCATATGTCCAACATGCCCCATGCGTCGGATGTCTCGCCGGTGCGCGCCTGGGGGGCGGCCGATCCGATTGCGGACATCACGCGTCAGCTGGCAGGCTTCGATCATGCCGCGCCCGGCGCAGCGCACGCTACGCGGGCAACGCAGGCCACGCGCGCCATACCGCGCGCGCCGGCCTTGCCCACGCCGTCCGTCGCTTATGCACCGCGCCCTGCGCTGCGGACCGACTTGCGAGCCATGAACGAAGCGGGCGCGGTCGGCGCGGCAATGCAAGGCCTTGATGCAGCCATTGCATCGGCACGCGCAGGCTCACAGGCAGCGCTGCCGCGCAGCCCGCTGTCGACAAGTCTCGCGCCGCGCGGGCGGCAGGTCGCCGAGCGGCATGGCTATCTGATCTATGTGGCCGCCGAGCGCGTGCCCAATGCGATGTACCGCGCGTGGGCGGAGATCATGAAGGACGGCAGGCGCGTCGAACGCTCGGGCCTCGTCGGTCCGCGCTTCGCGGACGCCGCCGCGGCCGAGCATTATGCGTTCGAGTGGGCGGCGCAGTGGATCGAACGCGAATGCGCGACGCTGGCGGCATCGCAAGCAGTCCGAACCACCCACGCAGCGGACCCAGCGCCGCAAGTCCGCGTACCGCATGTGCAAGCGCACGCACACGCGCACGCCGCGTCGCTATACGCGCAGGCGCACAAGCCGGCAGCCATGCAGAATGTCCCCGCCACTCACGCGTCTTATGCAGCGGCGCCGTCCCGTCTCACGGCGGGCATGCGTCATGTGCCCGAGCCGGTTGGTGCGTTGAATGCGTTTCGTGGACCGCTGCGTCGCTATACAGGCGAACCGGCTGCGGGCGCGAGCGGCGCAGGGAAGGGCTTCACTGAGGCGGGCTTCAACGAGGCGGCAAACCCTGCACGCAGCCCCGCAGCAAGCGCAACGACTTTGATCAATGGCGCACCGGCAGCAGTCGCGGCCACCGAGCGCGACAAGACCGAGCGTTATCCGTCGCACACAGAACTCATCTCCCATGCGGGATGAGCACAAGGCTTAAGCGCAGTACCCCGCGGCTGTCGGAGCAACCGCCGCAGGTTCCCGCTTCATTTGCTGTAATGCAATCGCTGTCAGTCAACGCTGTGATGCAACGCTGTTCCTGCAACTGACTCGCGTGCCTGATTCAGGGCTTTACTCGCGCCCGTAGGTGTCGTCGAAACGCACGATGTCGTCTTCGCCGAGATACGAACCGGATTGCACCTCGATCATTTCGAGCGGCATCTTGCCGGGGTTCTCGAGACGGTGCGTGACGCCGAGCGGGATATAAGCCGATTCGTTTTCGGAGACGATAAAGCGCTCTTCGCCTCGCGTGACGAGCGCCGTGCCGCGCACGACGATCCAGTGTTCGGCGCGGTGATGGTGCATTTGCAGCGAGAGGCGGGCGCCCGGTTTCACGACAATGCGCTTCACCTGGAAACGCTCGCCCGTGTCGACCGAATCGTAGTTGCCCCACGGGCGATGCACCTTGCGATGGTTGGCCGCTTCCATGCCGCCTTCGCTGCGAATGCGTCCCACGATCTTCTTGACGTCCTGCACACGCGATTTATCCGCGACGAGAATCGCGTCGGCAGTTTCGACGACGACGAGGTCCTGCGTGCCCACGCAGGCAATCAGGCGTCCTTCGGAATGCGCGAAGGTGGAGGAGGCGCCTTCGAACATCACGCGGCCGCGGCCCACGTTGTGCTCCGCGTCTTTCTCGCAGATATCCCAGATCGCGTCCCACGAGCCCACGTCCGACCAGCCCGCCTGCAAGGGCACGACCACGCTCGAGGCGACGTTCTGATCGTGACCGAGCTGCTCCATCACCGCGTAGTCGATCGAATTGGAAGGCGACGCACCGAATGCATCGCGCTGCAGGCGGAAGAAGTCGCCGTCTGCCTTGCCACCCTCGTAGGCCGCGGCGCAAGCTTCATAGATGGCCGGCTGGAAGTGACGGATCGCCTTGATCCATGTCGATGCCCGCATGATGAAAATGCCGCTGTTCCACCAGTATTCGTGCGATTGCACATAGCGCTGCGCAAGTTCGAGATGCGGCTTTTCGACGAAGCGATCCAGCTTATGCGCGGTGACAGAGACGTCCTGTCGAATTTCATCAGGATTGCCAGGCGTAGCCATCGCGTCGCCGATCCGGATATAACCGTAGCCCGTTTCCGCGCGGGTCGGCACGATGCCCATCGTGACGATCTCGCCTGCCGCCGCATGCTGCACGCCTGCTGCGACTGCGGCCTGAAATCCTTCGATGTCGGTGACCGCATGGTCCGCGGGCATGACCACCATGATGCCGTCCTCGTCCTGCGCGGCGATCGACAGCGCGGCCACCGTCAGCGCGGGCGCTGTATCGCGGGCCACCGGCTCGAGGATCAGGCGGGTCGGCTTGCCGCTCGTGCGCAACTGCTCAGCGGTCGTGAAGCGTTGCTCTTCGTTGGCGACCACGACGAGTTGACCGGTGAGCGGATAGCCGGCGTCCAATCCGTCGAGACGGCGCGTAGTGGATTGCAACAGCGACTCGTCGCCGAGCAGGCCGATCAACTGTTTGGGGTGCTGTTCGCGCGACATCGGCCACAGCCGCGTGCCCGAGCCGCCCGCCAGAATCACAGGATGAATCTTCAGTTTGACGTGGGCGAGCGTGGCTTCTCTCGGCAGGGTGTCGGCGGACGCGGCCGTGACGGGAGCGGTCATGATGGACTCCTCAGGACTGGTTGAATGCGTCGAGTTTTATCACGAACATTCACGTCAATAAAAGCGCGTTAAATGAAAACTATATGGATTGGCGGATAAGGCGGTATCTTGATGAATCAAAAATGTCGTCATTAATTTCATAAAAAGATAAATTACGTTGAAAAAATTCGCGGGCATTTTTTTACACCGCCGCTTGCGTGAGGAATGGCGGAGGGGCTAGCGTCGCGTAATAACCTAAAATCCCCCGCGCAACGCCACTTTTTGCCGCAGGAAGGCCGCAAAAAGCGTCGTCCGCGTCTCCGATCCGGTAAAATTTGCCACATAAAATCCATCAAAAATAGTGTAATTTCGCCCGATACATTTTGAGATTTTTGCGGCCTTGCGGCGCGAATTTTAATAGCGCTTTATCTATACCTGTAGAAAGACATTCACTCATTCCGAGACACGTTTTTCGCAAGCGGTCGAGCGGCCGGTTTAGCAAAGCGGAAAACGTAAATTGCAATTAGCACAGCTTCTATCGGCTTCGCGTCCGGCAATGGCATCGCCGGCGCGCATGCCGGCGTGGCGCGTGCGGCAGCCGGAACGACTGATCCTGGAGATTCAACTGGGCGGCCAGATGGATGGTCCACTGAATGCCGAACTGAAGAGCGGACTAACGAACGGGATGGCACTTGACTGACGAACTGAGGGGCAGCGCATGCTGAGCGTTCTATCGAGACTCATCGACATCGCGATGGTCGCGCTCGGCGCCGCCATCGCGGCGGCCGTGCACAGCGGGAAAGCGGTGTGGCTGGACGACATGCAAAGCGTGTCGCTCGCGTTCGACGTCCTGCTCGTGGTCGTGTTTTTTCCCGCGCTCGGCATCTATCAGTCATGGCGGGGCAAGCCGCTCTACGACCTGCTGTGCCGCGTCGCGGGCGGCTGGGCAATGGTCGAGGTGACCGGCGTGCTGATCAGTTTCAGTCTGCATCGCGCGGACAGTCTGTCGCGGTTGTGGCTCGTCTATTGGGCGCTCGCCACGATCGTGCTGCTGATCGTCACGAAGATGATTGTCTATTCGATCCTGCGGGGACTACGCCGCGAGGGCTTCAACCAGCGCGCTGTGGCGATTGTGGGCGGCGCGCCCTACGGACGCTTTTTGATCCAGCAGATGCGTAGCCGTCCGGAAGCCGGTTTCAGCCCCGTCGTCGTGTTCGACGAGGACGGCACGATCAACCCTTATGAAGACCCCGACGCGGCGGATGCAATTGAAGGCGTGCCCGTCGAGCGCGACTACCGGCGCATGATCCAGCTCGTGCGCCAGCGCGCGATTCGCGAATTGTGGCTCGCCTTGCCGATCTCGAAGGAAAAGGAAATACATCGCATTGTGATGGATCTGCGCAACGACTTCGTCAATATCCGCTTCATACCGGACGTGCGCAGCCTCACGCTCTTCAATCAGCCGATGGTCGAGCTGCTCGGCGTGCCGGCGATCAACCTGGCGGCATCGCCGATCACCGATCTGCACGTGCTGCCCAAGCGCATCTTCGACCGGCTCTTCGCGCTCGCCGCGTTGACGGCGCTCGCGCCGCTGATGCTTGTGATCGCGGTGCTCGTCAAGCTGAGCTCACCGGGGCCGGTGTTTTTCCGCCAGAAACGCAAGGGTATCGACGGAAACGAGTTCGAGATCTACAAGTTCCGCTCGATGAAAGTCCACAAGGAAGAGGCCGGCAGACTCACGCAGGCCACGCGGCGCGATCCGCGCATCACCGCTGTCGGCGCGTTCCTGCGGCGCACGAGCCTCGACGAACTGCCGCAATTCATCAACGTGTTGCGCGGCGAGATGTCGGTGGTCGGGCCGCGCCCGCATGCGCTGGAACACGACGACATCTACAAGGATCTGGTGAAGGGCTATATGCATCGCTACCGGATCAAGCCGGGCATCACCGGATGGGCACAGATCAACGGCTATCGCGGCGAGACGGACCGCATAGAAAAAATGATGGGCCGCGTGAAGCTCGACCTGTACTACATGCAGCACTGGACCTTCTGGCTCGACATCAAGATCGTCGTGCTGACGCTGTGGAAAGGCTTTGTCGGCAGCAACGCATATTGAACACTTACTCAAACTCCTGCGAGGTAATACATGAACCTGACGATCATCGGTAGCGGCTACGTAGGCCTCGTGACGGGCGCATGTCTGGCCGACATCGGCCACGACGTGTTCTGTCTCGACGTCGATCAGCGCAAGATCGACGTGCTCAACGGCGGCGGCGTGCCGATTCATGAGCCGGGTCTGCAGGAGATCATCGCGCGCAATCGCAAGGCCGGCCGCCTGACGTTTTCGACAGACGTGGAAGCCGCCGTCGCGCACGGCGACATCCAGTTCATCGCGGTCGGCACACCGTCGGACGAAGACGGCTCGGCGGACCTGCAATACGTGCTCGCCGCGGCGCGCAACATCGGCCGCCACATGACGGGCTTCAAGGTGATCGTCGACAAGTCGACGGTGCCGGTCGGCACCGCCTCGCGCGTACGCGAAGCGATTGCGCAGGAGCTCGCTGCGCGCAATGCGAGCCACATGTTCTCCGTGGTCTCGAATCCCGAGTTCCTGAAGGAAGGCGCGGCGGTGGAAGACTTCACCCGGCCCGACCGCATCGTGCTCGGTTGCGATGAAGACGTGCCCGGCGAAAAGGCGCGCGAGTTGATGAAGCGCCTTTACGCGCCGTTCAATCGCAATCGCGAACGCACGCTGTATATGGACGTGCGCTCGGCCGAATTCACCAAGTACGCGGCTAACGCCATGCTCGCCACGCGCATTTCGTACATGAACGAACTCGCGAATCTGGCCGACCGCGTCGGCGCGGATATCGAGGCCGTGCGCCGCGGCATCGGCTCGGACCCGCGCATCGGTTACGACTTTCTGTACGCGGGCTGCGGCTACGGCGGCTCGTGCTTCCCGAAAGACGTGCAGGCGCTGATTCGCACGGCCGCCGATCACAACGCGAACCTGCGCATTCTCGAGGCCGTGGAAGCAGTCAACGACACGCAGAAGAAGGTGCTTGGGCAGAAGATCGTCGCGCGTCTCGGCGAGGACCTGTCGGACCGCACGTTCGCCGTGTGGGGCCTCGCGTTCAAGCCGAATACCGACGACATGCGCGAGGCGCCGAGCCGTCCGCTGATCGCCGAACTGCTGCGCCGCGGCGCGCGCGTGAAAGCCTACGACCCGGTCGCGATAGACGAATCGAAGCGCGTATTCGCGCTCGACCTGAAGGACGTGCCGCAGCAGCACGCGCGCCTTCAGTTCATGAACGAGGAGATGGAGGCGGCCGAGGGCGCCGATGCGCTCGTGATTCTGACAGAGTGGAAAGTCTTCAAGAGCCCGGACTTCAATGCATTGAAAACGATGCTGAAGACGCCGCTTATTTTCGACGGCCGCAATCTGTATGAGCCGGACGCGCTGCTGGAACTCGGCATCGAGTATCACGCGATCGGGCGGCAGCATGCGCTGCGCAATGCACCGGCGAGGGTCGGTGTAAGCGGCGCGCCGCTCATGCATGCTGATGCGCGCGCCGCGGCTCACGTCGGCCAGTAGGGCACTCGCGATGTCTTGTGCCTGCGAGCTCGCAGGCCAGCTCGCAGGCACGCCGCGCATTGCCAGGGATTTCTAAATGTTCGCCAACGTTCTGATCGTCTGCCACGCCAACGTGTGCCGCTCGCCCGCCGCCGAAATGCTGTTCAAGGCGCGGCAGGCGGCGCAGGCGTCATCGGTGCCGATTGCGTTTCATTCGGCGGGCATCCGGGCGATGAACGGCCATGGCATGGACCCGGTTATGCGGCGCCTGCTCGCCGAGCGCGGCGTCGCATCGGGCTCGCATCATTCGCGGCGTCTCGACCGGCAACTGGTGAGATCCGCGGATCTCGTGCTCGTGAGCGAGCGCGCGCAGGTGAGCGAAGTCGAAGCGCTCGACCCGGCTTCGCGCGGCAAGGTCTTTCCGCTCGGCAAGTGGGACGATCTGCCCGACGTCGCCGATCCGCACGGCGGCGAGGAATCCGCTTATAGGGAAAGTCTCGTGCTCATCGAACATCTGGTCATGGGATGGCTGAAAAAAATATGCTGAAGAAAACACTCGCTACACACCGCTCCATCAACCGGAAAGCGAACTTAAAAACGAAGTTCGCGGCCACGCTCGTGCTGACGTCTTTGTTGTCGGCCTGCGCCACCGCACCCGGCAACTACCTCGACACATCGCGGCTGAAAGACGACGGCCAGCATGAAAGCCAGGCCGCCGAAACCTATCCGGTTCACGTAATCGACGCGAGCGTCGTCGCCGCGCAGGCGCAAGCCGAGGCGAGTGCGCCGCCCCGGCCGCTGCCCACGTCGGCGTTCGCCGATCCGTCGCAATACGTGTACCGGCTCGCGCCGCAGGACATTCTCGGCATCACCGTGTGGGATCACCCTGAACTGACCACACCGCAGGGCAGCACGCTTTCGGCGGGCGGCACCAGCACGCAGACCATCGCCGGCGCGTTGCAGCAGCCGTACACGGCCGCGTTGCCCGGCGAGGCCGATCCCTACGGACAGACCATTGCCGCCGACGGCACGATCTATTTCCCGTTCGTCGGCCGCATCAGGGCCGCGGGCAAGACCGTCGGCGAACTGCGCGATCAGCTTGCAAGCGGCCTCGTGCGCTATATCCGCAATCCGCAGGTCGACGTGCGCGTGCTGTCGTATCGCGGCCAGAAAGTGCAGGTCACGGGCGAGGTGAAGACGCCGGGCCCGCTGGCGGTGAGCGATGTGCCGCTCACGCTCGTCGACGCGCTCACGCGCTCGGGCGGCACGACCGCCGACGCGGACATCCAGCGCGTGCGCCTCACGCGCAATCACAAGCTGTACGTGCTCGACGCGAACCGCATGCTGGATGCCGGCGACACGACCCAGAACGTGATGCTGCAAAACGGCGACGTGATCAATGTGCCGGACCGCAGCAACAGCCGCGTGTTCGTGATGGGTGAGGTGAAGACGCCGATCCAGGTGCCGATGTTAAAGGGCCGTCTGACGATCGCGGATGCGCTCACACAGGCCGGCGGCATTCTCGACACCGACGCCAATCCGCGTCAGATCTTCGTGATGCGCGGCATGCGCGAGCACCCGACCACACCGGACGTGTACCGCCTCGACATGACCCAGCCCGACGCGATCATGCTGTCCGCGCAGTTCCAGTTGCAGCCGATGGACGTCGTGTATGTGGGTACCGCCGCATCGACCACGTTCAACCGCGTATTGCAGCAGGTGTTGCCGAGCGTGCAGACACTCTTCTACCTGAAACAGCTGACGCGCTAACCAGACCCGGGATCGAATTGTGAGCAATCAAATCTCTCCACACATGGCCGGTCCGCTCAGGACCGAAGAAGAGGACGTGGTCCTTGGGCAACTGGTGCAGGTGATCCTCGACGACATCTGGTGGCTGATCGCGATCGCGGCGACGGTCGTCGCGATCGCGGGCGCCTACTGCGTGCTCGCGAAGCCGATCTATTCGGCCGATGCCCACGTGCGCGTCGAACAGGCGGACAACACGTCGCAAGCGCTCACGCAGACGCAGACCGGCGCCTCGATCATGAGCGGCTCGAGTTCGCTGCCCACCGACGCCGAAATCGAAATCATCAAGAGCCGCGGCGTGGTCGGCCCCGTCGTCGAGCAGATGAAGCTGAACTTCAGCGTCACGCCGAAAACCATACCGCTTCTCGGCAGCATCGCCGCGCGCATGGCGACGCCCGGCGAGCTCGCGAAACCGTGGCTCGGCCTGTCGTCGTATGCATGGGGCGGCGAGGTGGCCGATGTCGACTCCATCGACGTGCTGCCCGCGCTGGAAGGCCAGAAGCTGACGATGAAAGCGCAGGCGGGCGGCCGCTATGAACTCTACGCGGAGAACGGCGCGCTGCTCTTGCGCGGCGAGGTCGGCCGGCAGGCGCAGGGCGGCGGCGTGACGATGCTCGTCAACAGGCTGGTGGCGCGGCCCGGCGAGGAGTTCACTGTGATCCGCGCGAACGACCTCGACGCCATCAGCGCATTCCAGTCGGCGATCACCGTGCAGGAGCAGGGCAAGCAGACCGGCGTGATCCAGATCTCGCTGGAGGACAAGAACCCCGAGCATGCCGCGCTCGTCGCCAATGCGCTCGCGCAATCCTACGTGCGCCAGCACATTTCGAACAAGCAGGCCGATGCGAGCAAGATGCTCGACTTCCTGAAAAGCGAGGAGCCGCGCCTGAAGGCCGATCTCGAACGCGCCGAGGCCGCGCTCACCGCGTATCAGCGCCAGTCCGGCTCGATCAACGCGAGCGACGAGGCCAAGGTGTATCTGGAAGGCAGTGTGCAATACGAACAGCAGATCGCCAGCCTGCGTCTGCAGATGGCGCAGTTGACCGAGCGTTACGGCGACGATCATCCGATGCTCAAGGTCGCGCGCGAGCAGATGGCCGAGTTGCAGGCGCAGCGCGCGAAATACGCGGACCGTTTCCGCGATCTGCCCGCCACCGAAGTGAAGGCCGTGCAATTGCAGCGCGACGCGAAGGTGGCGGAAGACATCTACGTACTGCTGCTCAATCGCGTGCAGGAGCTCTCCGTGCAGAAAGCCGGCACTGGCGGCAATGTGCATATCGTCGACGCCGCGCTGCGACCGGGCTCGCCCGTCAAGCCGAAGAAGGCGCTGATCCTGTCGGCCGCGACGATTCTCGGCTTGATCGCGGGCACCGGCTTCGTGTTCCTGCGCCGCAATATGTTCAAGGGCATCGACGATCCTGAGCATATCGAGCGTGCGTTCCATCTGCCCGTATTCGGTCTCGTGCCGTTGAGCGCGGAGCAGGCGCTGCTCGAGAGCGGCATGCAGCGCGGCGGCGAGCGCCTGCGCTCGGTGCTCGCGAACGCGCGGCCGAAGGACGTCACGGTGGAAAGCCTGCGCAGTCTGCGCACGTCGATGCAGTTCACGATCATGGACGCGAAAAACCGCATCGTCATGTTGACCGGTCCAATGGCGGGCGTCGGCAAGAGCTTCCTCACGGTGAACCTCGCGGTGCTGCTCGCGCATTCGGGCAAGCGCGTGCTGATGATCGACGGCGATATGCGACGCGGCGTGCTGGAGCGCTATCTGGGCGGCGCGCAGGAGAACGGCCTGTCCGAATTGCTGAGCGGCCAGATCTCGCTGGAAGAGGCCGTGCGCACGTCGAATGTCGAGAACCTCAGCTTCATTTCATGCGGACGCCGCCCGCCCAACCCGTCCGAACTGCTGATGTCGCCGCGCCTGCCGCAATACCTCGAAGGTCTCGGGAAATGCTACGACGTGATCCTGATCGATACGCCGCCCGTGCTGGCAGTGACCGATGCGTCGATCATCGGCGCGTATGCCGGCTCGACCTTCTTCGTGATGCGCTCGGGCATGCACAGCGAGGGCGAAATCATCGACGCGCTCAAGCGCCTACGTGCGGCCGGCGTGCACGTGCAGGGCGGCATCTTCAACGGCATGCCGGCGCGCGCGCGCGGCGGCTATGACCGCAGCTATGCCGCGGTCCAGGAGTACCTGAGCACCTGAGCGCAGCGCGCGGCCTCGCCCGACGAACCCACGAAGAACATCGCAACAAGGACATTGCAATGAAAGTGACGGTACTGGTTCCGACATACCGCCGCCCGGCCGACCTCGCGCGCTGCCTCGCGGCGCTGCAACGACAGTCGCGCGCGCCGGATGAGGTGGTGGTGGTCGCGCGTCCCGACGACGACGCGACCCACACCTGTCTGCGCGATCCGGCGGTGCCGGGCAAGCTGCCGCTGTCGGTGGCGCTCGTCGACGTGCCCGGTCAGGTCGCGGCGCTCAATCGCGGACTGGACGCGGCGAGCGGCGACGTGATCGCCATCACCGACGACGACGCCGCGCCGCATGCCGACTGGTTGCAGCGCATCGCCGCCGCGTTCGAGAGCGATGCGCGGCTCGGCGCGCTCGGCGGACGCGACTGGGTGCACGAAAAAGGCCGCGTGCTCGACGGCGCACGCCCGCTGGTGGGCAAGGTCACGGCCCACGGCAAGATCATCGGCAACCATCATCTCGGCGTGGGCGGCGCGCGCGAAGTCGACATTCTGAAGGGCGCGAACATGAGCTACCGGCGCGACGCGGTGCACAACATCCGATTCGATGCGCGGCTGCGCGGCGCGGGCGCTCAGGTCCACAACGACATGGCGTTCAGCCTCGCGGTAAAAAACGCAGGCTGGAAACTGATGTACGACCCGCGCGTCGCCGTCGACCATTTTCCCGCCGAACGTTTCGACGACGACCGCCGCGACGCACAAACCATGGCGGCGCTGCGCAACGCCGCATTCAATTTCCACCTGATCTTGCGCGACCAGTTGCCGCCGCTGCGCCGCGAAACCGCGTGGTGGTGGTGGACGCTCGTCGGCACGCGCGTCTATCCGGGCCTCTTGCATGCGGCGCTCGCGCTGCTGTCAAGGCAGGCGCGCCTGAAGCTGTCGCGCTGGCGCGCGGTGCGCAGCGGCGCGCACGAGGCGCGCCGCGCGCTCTCGCGCATGGCCTGACGAAGCGGCGCAAGCCGCAGGCAGCGGGTTATACGCTAATGCATCGGCAATGGGAGTCTCTGCATGACGACAACGGTGGCGACAAAAGTCCACGTTCATCTGTTTTACGGCGCCGATCCGCGGTTTTATCGGCAGGGCGACAACATCGGTTGCCTGTATGGCTATCACCACGCCGAATCCGACGCGTTCGCGCTCACGTATTCGAAGGACGCGCGTGAAAGTAAGCCTGTGCGGCTCGTGCGCCGCGCGCTGAAAGCGGCGCTCGGCTTCGATTTCATCCATACGTGGCGCAATCGCGCGGAGATGCTCGGCTCTGACGTGATCTGGACGCACACCGAGCAGGAATGGCTATCCGCCGCGCTGATGCTGCGGCTCTGCGGCAGGAAGAGCGGCGCCCACACGGCGCCGCTGCTGCTCGCGCAGAGCGTGTGGCTGCTCGACAAATGGCCTTCGTATGGAATCCTGCGTAGTTGGCTGTATCGCAAGCTGATGAAACGCGCCGATCAGTTGACCACGCTCGCGAGCGAAAACGCCGCGTTGTGCAAGCGCTATTTCGATCGCGAGGCGAAGCCCTTGCTGTACGGCCTGAACACGCGCGACTTTCCGGTGAAGGCGCCGACCGATTGGAAACCGCATTCGCCGATCCGCATTGCCGCCATCGGCAACGACCGCGACCGCGACTGGGACACGCTCATCAAGGCATTCGGCCACGACGCGCGCTACACCGTGAAGCTCGCCACGCGGCGCCGGATTCCTGCCTCGCTGCGCGCGCCGAACGTCGAAATCGCGCTCTTCTCGGGCATCAAGAAACAGCACGAGCTATATGACTGGGCCGACGTGATCGTCGTGCCGTTGCGGCCGAATACGCATGCGTCGGGAATCACGGTGATGCTCGAGGCAGCGGCGGTCGGCAAGCCGATGGTCGTGACCAACGTCGGCGCGTTGCAGGACTATTTTCCGGCGAGCGAGGCTTGCTACATTCCGCCGTTCAATCCGCCCGCGTTGCGCGATGCGGTCGATCAGCTCGCCGCCGCGCCGATGGACGCCCTGCGTCAGGCGCAGGCAGCCGCTGCGGGTCTGCTTGCGCGCGACCTGACCACCGAGCATTACGCCATGCAGCATGTGCGGATCACCGAGGAGATGCTGCGCGCCCGGGCCGCCGCGCGTGGGCGTGTCGCAGCCGAGGACACGGCCGCGGGCACAGGCAGCGTCGCCCACGCGCGCGCACATGCGCAGGGCGGCGCCGCGCAAGAATCGCGCGGAGGTGTCTGAACGATGGCGAGCTTTCCGCGAGCCGGCGTTCCGCCCGCGCCCGGCATGCCGGGCCTCGGAGCCATGCCAGGAACCACGCGCGCCCGCACCGCCTCGCGTGGCCGGCGCGAGTGGCTTCCCTCGGCCATGTTGTGGCTGATCACGGCGCTGCTGATCGTCGCGCATCAGGGCACGGTCCTCACGCTCGCGTTTCCGGTGCTCGCGATTCTCACGGGCCTGTGGCTGTACTTCAAGAGCCCGGCGCGCTACATCGGCTTCATGTGGTGGCTGTGGTTTCTGAGCCCGGAAGTGCGGCGTCTCGCCGACTGGTCGAAAGGATCGTTCACGCCGACAAGCCTGATCCAGGTCGCGCCGCTCGCGGTCACCATGATCAGCGCCTTCTCGCTGCTGCGCTATTACCGGCTGCTGGGACAGCGGCGCGGGCTGCCGGTGCTGCTGATCCTGCTCGGGCTCGTCTACGCGTATCTCGTCGGCGTGGTGTCGAGCGGGCCGCTCGCCGCGACCTACGACCTCGCCAACTGGCTTTATCCGATCCTGATCGGCTTTCACATCATGGCGCACACGCGGCAGTATCCGCAGTATCGCGACACCATAGTCAATACGTTTATCTGGGGCATGCTCGTGATGGGCGGCTACGGCCTGATCCAGTTTTTCGTCATGCCGCAGTGGGATGCGCTGTGGATGCTCGGCTCGCAGATGAACTCGCAGGGCGACGCCGTGCCGATGGGCGTGCGCGTCTTCAGCACGATGAATTCCTCGGGACCGTTCGCGTTCGCGATGATGGGCGCGATGGTGTTCGTGATGGCCGCGACCCACCGCGTGCGCTGGGTGGCCGCGGCGCTCGGCTTCTTCTCGTTCGCGCTGAGCCTCGTGCGTTCGACCTGGGGCGGCTGGGTCATCGCGCTGCTGATCCAGTTGGTGAAATCGAACAACAAGGTGCGCGTGCGCATCGTCGCGAGCGCAGTGCTGCTCGCCGGGCTGTGCGTGCCGTTGCTCGCGGTCGGTCCGGTGGCCGAGCGGATGCAGGCGCGCCTCTCGACCATCGTCAATCTGAACGACGACCAGAGTTACGCGGCCCGCAACGAGTTCTACGCGACGTTCGCGAAGACCGCCTTTACCGACGTGTCCGGCGAAGGCATGGGCGCGACCGGCACCTCGACCAAACTGTCGAACGACGGCGGCCAGCTCGGCCAGTACGGCAACTTCGACAGCGGCGTGATGAACATACCCTTCGTGCTCGGCTGGCCCGGCACGCTGCTCTACATGTCGGGCATTGTCTGGCTGCTGACGCGCGCAGTACTGGCGTCGTTTCGCCTCGCCAACGACAAATACGTGTCCGCCTGCCTGAGCCTGAGTCTCGCGACCTTCGCGATGCTGGTGTTCACCAATTCGCTCGTCGGCACCGGCGGGCTGCTGCTTTTCATGAGCGTTTTTTCGATTCTTTCCGCGGTGCACTACGAAAAGCTGAACCGCGCGAGCGCGTCGTTACGCACGTCCATTTTCCACGGAGGCACTGATTGAGAGTCGCCATTGTCACGCACGTTGTGCGCCATAACGACGGCCAGGGGCGCGTCAACCACGAGATCGCGCGCGCGGCGCTCGACGAAGGCATCGGCGTCACGCTGATCGCCTCGCATGTGGCGCCCGATCTGCTGGTTCATCCGAACGTCCGCTGGGTGCCGATCAGAATCGGCCGCTGGTGGCCCACCAATCTGCTGCGCCAGCAGGTGTTTGCATTAAAGAGCGCGTTATGGCTGCGTGCGCATCGCCGCGACTACGACGTGCTTCACGTGAACGGCTTCATCACCTGGATGCCGGCCGACGTCAACACATCGCACTTCGTGCACAGCGGGTGGCTCGACAGCAAGTACTACCCGTTCGGACTCACGAAGGGCGTGTGGTCCGCGTATCAGTCGATCTATACGCGCTGCAATGCGCTGCTGGAGCGCTGGGCATACCGGCGCTCGAAGGTGATCACGGCCGTCTCCCAAAAGGTCGCCGATGAAATCCGCGCCATCGGCCTCACGCCGGATAACCGCGTCGACGTCATCTACAACGGCGTCGATACGCGAGGCTTTGCCGCGGCCACGGGCGATCGCGCGCGATTCGGCCTGCCGCACGAGGCTTTTTTGCTGCTGTTCGTCGGCGATCTGCGCACGCCGCGCAAGAACCTCGGCACCGTGCTGGCTGCGCTCAGGCATTTACCTGAGCACGTGCATATCGCGGTGGCCGGTTTCCTGCCGGGCAGTCCCTATCCCGACGAAGCGAAAGCGCTCGGCATTGCGCACCGCGTGCATTTTCTCGGGCTCGTGAAGGAGATGCCCGTGTTGATGCATTCCGTCGACGCGTTCGTGTTTCCGTCGCGCTACGAGGCGATGAGCCTGTCGCTGCTGGAAGCGATGGCGGCCGGATTGCCGGTCGTCACCGCGCGCACCGCGGGCGGCGCCGAAATCATCACGCCGGAATGCGGGATCGTGCTCGACGATCCGGACGATCCGCGGGCGCTTGCGGCCGCAGTTGCGCGCCTCGCCGCCGACGGGCCCGCGCGGCGCAAGATGGGCGTGGCCGCCAACGAACTCGCGACCGGCTTCGGCTGGGCGCGCATGGCCGCGCAATACATCGCGCTGTATCGGCAACTGGAAGGGCAGCAGAAAGATCGCCGGCGTAGCGAGGCACAGGCCGCGGTGGCCGCGACGACCGACGCGCTGACGCTCAACACGCTGGCCGGACACGAGAACGTGGAATGACGCGCGTCGCACCCGGCCATCACCATTCACCGAATACCTCACGGAACAAAGAAGGGGCAATGACAATGACGACGAGCTCAATCAAATCGCTGCAGATCGGGATGCACTGGTTCCCCGAGCGGGCGGGCGGCCTCGACCGCATGTATTACTCGCTGGTCGGCGCGCTGCCGGGCGCGGGCGTGGCAGTGCGCGGCGTCGTCGCCGGCTCGCCGAAGGTGGCCGCCGACACGGGCGGCGCAATCAACGGTTTCGGCTCCGCCGGGCAATCGCTGCCATTGCGCCTGATGGCCGCACGCCGCGCGCTGCGCGAGGAAATCCGCCTCTCGCGTCCCGACGTGATTTCGTCACACTTCGCGTTGTACACGTTTCCCGGGCTCGACGTGACGCGCGGCATTCCGCAAGTCTCGCATTTTCAGGGACCGTGGGCCGACGAGAGTCATGTCGAAGGCGCCGATTCGCTCGGCCAGCGCGCGAAGCGCTATCTCGAACAGTCGGTCTATGCGCGCTCGTCGCGGCTCATCGTCTTGTCCGAGGCCTTCGGCAAGATTCTGACTTCGCGTTATCGCATCTCGCCGGAGCGCGTGCGCGTGGTGCCCGGTTGCGTCGACGTCGAGCAGTTCAACCTGCCCATCACGCCCGCCGAGGCGCGCCTGAAACTGCAACTCCCGCAGGACCGGCCGATCGTGCTCGCGGTGCGACGTCTCGTGCGGCGCATGGGGCTGGAAGATCTGATCGACGCGGTCAAGCTGCTCAAGCCGAAGCATCCGGACGTGCTGCTGCTGATCGCGGGCAAAGGCCGCCTCGCGGATGAATTGCAGGCGCGCATCGACGAGGCCGGCCTGCAGGACAATGTGAAGCTGCTCGGCTTCGTGCCCGACCAGCATCTCGCGACCTTGTACCGCGCGGCGAATATCAGCGTGGTGCCCACGGTGGCGCTGGAAGGCTTCGGCCTCATTACCGTCGAATCGCTCGCATCGGGCACGCCGGTGCTGGTCACGCCGGTCGGCGGCCTGCCGGAAGCGGTGGCGGGCCTGTCGCCCGATCTCGTGCTCCCGGAGACGGGCGCGCAAGCCATTGCGGCGGGCCTTGCCGGCGCACTGAGCGGCACACTGAAGCTGCCTGAGGCCGACGCCTGCCGCCGCTATGCGCGTGAGCACTTCGATAATTCGGTGATCGCGAAGCGCGTCGCTTCGGTGTATAGCGAGGCGATCGCCGCGGGCGGGATGCACTGAAGCCTGGCATAACGAACGAAAAAAACGCCGGCTCCTGCAGCAGAGAGCCGGCGCTTTTTTTGCGCTACTTCCTGTGTCGACGTTTGAGCGCACAACAGCCGCTTGGGCCCGCATCATCCGCCATGCAGGCGCGCAAGCGGCACAT
The DNA here is from genome assembly GCF_047325075.1 of Paraburkholderia phenoliruptrix. Taxonomy (NCBI): domain Bacteria; kingdom Pseudomonadati; phylum Pseudomonadota; class Betaproteobacteria; order Burkholderiales; family Burkholderiaceae; genus Paraburkholderia; species Paraburkholderia phenoliruptrix. The sequence continues at coordinate 2,468,484 of NZ_CP168531.1, read as the reverse complement.
GCTCAGAATGTCTCGTGATGCTGATTGCGGCCCAGATCTGCGTGAACCATCATGTGGCACAGCTGTTCGAGACTGGTTCGCGGCTCCCAGCCGAGCTTCTCGCGCGCCTTGTCCGCACAGCCGATCAACAGGTCCACTTCGGCCGGCCTGTAGAACTTCGGATTCACGCGCACAAGGGTCTTGCCGGTGGCGACGTCGATGCCGGTCTCGCGCTCTTCCTTGCCCGACCACTCCAACTGGTAGCCGGCCGCCGCGAACGCCATGCGCACGAAATCGCGGACCGTTTCAGTGCGGCCGGTCGCGAGCACGAAGGTGTCGGGCTCATTGGCTTGCAGCATGCGCCACATGCCCTCCACATATTCGAGCGCGAAGCCCCAGTCGCGCTTCGCGCCCAGATTGCCGAGCTCCAGCACGTCCTGTTTGCCGAGTTTGATCTTCGCGACGCTGTCGGTGATCTTGCGCGTTACGAATTCGCGGCCGCGCAGCGGCGATTCGTGATTGAACAGAATGCCGCTGCTCGCAAAGAGGCCATACGACTCGCGATAGTTGATCGTCGACCAATGCGCGAAGAGCTTGGCGACGCCATACGGACTGCGCGGATAGAAGGGCGTGTCCTCGCGCTGCGGCACCGCTTGCACGAGGCCGAACATTTCCGACGTCGACGCCTGGTAGTAGCGCGTTGTGGGACTGAGAATGCGAATGCCTTCCAGCAGGTTCAGTGCGCCGATACCGGTGACCTCGGCAGTGGTCGCCGGCTGGTCGAACGACACGCCCACGAAGCTTTGCGCGGCGAGGTTATACAACTCGTCGGCCTGTGCGCCTTCGAGCAGACGCAGCGTCGAGCCGAGATCGGTCAGATCGTGCTCGACGAGACGCAGATTCGGATGGTCGAGCACGCCCAGCTCGCGCATGCGCCAGAAATTCACGGAACTCGTGCGCCGGTAGGTACCGGTCACGTGATAGCCCTTGTCGAGCAGCAGCCTCGTCAGATAGGCGCCGTCCTGTCCCGACACACCGGTGATGATCGCTTTGCGTGGTTGGCTCATAGCTTGCCTTCGATGATGGGTAAAAGAAAAAAGAGCACCTCAGAGCGTGCCGTCGAGGAGCCGCCGCACCAAGGGTTCGACGACCTGAAAATCCTGCTCGGCCTTCAGCCTGTACAAACCCGGCTTGGGGTGCGCGCCGTCGGACATCAGCGTCTTCCAGTCCGGCAAACTGCTGATGTACGCGAACTGGTCGACGAGCGGCACGTGCTGCTCGGCGGCGACACGGCGCGTCATCGCGACCATCGCGGCGAGCCGTGCGTTGAGCCGGTTATCCGGCATCGGATTCGACGTCTCGAGCACGGGCTCCTTGCCGAGCGACCGAGCGGTCTCGACGAGCGTAGTTTGCGCTGCGTAGAACTGCTCGGGCGTCTGGTTCTGCATCACCTCGTTGATGCCGTAGTTGATGAGCACGATCTGCGCGGGCGATGCCGCGAGCCTTTCCCGCCACGGCAAACCGGCGGTGGGCCCGGCGCGGCGATTGCCGGTGCCGTCGCGCAATTGCATGGCCATCGTGCCGCCCACGCCATAGTTGACGACGCGCACGCGCTTGCCGTGATGCATCTGCAACGCGTCCTGCAGGAAGGCCACGGCGTTTTGCGCTTGTGGCGCGCAATGGCCTTCGCTGCAGGAGATGCCGAGCGTCGTCGAGTCGCCGTAGGCGTCGATCAGGACTTCGGGCTCGACGGCTTGTGCGGCGGCATCGGCCGCAGCGGTCGAGCCGCTCGCCTCGGTTCCGGACGCGATGAGCGACGCGAGCATTGCCGCCGCGGCGGGCCATGCGCGGCCTCTCATGCGCGGCTTTGCGGCGCTTGCCGCGCGGTGCCTGGCACGCTTGCAGCCCCGCCCGCAGCCGGGTGCGGCTGCGGCTGCCGTTGGCCACGCGAACCGAAGATCAGGCGCTTTTCAAACGCGAACCATGTGAGGCTCGCATAAGCGATCGTGATCGCGAGCGCGAGGGCCGCCGTGACATAGCGGCTCATGCCGAGCGGCCATAGCGCGTACAGCACGCTCAGGTGAATCAGATAGATCGTGTAGCTGATCGTGCCGATGTAGACCAGCACCGGATTGCACAGCAGCCGTTTGACGATGCCCCGGCTTTGCAGGGCGATGACCACGACAGACGTGCAAAGCACCAACGAAATGCTGTAAAGCCCCGCGTTCGACAGCGGCGTATTGGCCGCGCGAAAACGCGGAAAGTGCAGATGCAGCCACACGAGCGCCGCGAGCGCGGCGATCACGCCCAGCACCGCGGCGCCCCTGAACGGCTCGAGCGCGTTGCGATCGCGCCGCACGGCGACCGCGAGCAACGCGCCTGCCGCGAGCAGATCCATGCGAAACGGCGTGAGGTAATAAATCGGCCAGAACGAGTCGAACCACGGCGTGGCCACGGCGCGCAGCACGGGCACGAGCAGAATCAACGCGCCCGCGACCCACGCGAGCACGCGCTCGGGCACGAGCAGAATGACGAACGGCCAGACAATATAGAACTGCTCTTCGACGGCGAGCGACCACAGCACGTTCAGGCTGTCGTGGCCGCTCTGATTGAGCGCATCGCCGATGTTGGTGGCGAAGAACGCATACCACTGCCAGTGCTGCGCCCAACCGAAACCGAACAGGACCGACGACACCGCCATCAACAGCAGATACGGCGGCAGGATGCGCCGCGCACGGCGCGCGTAGAAATAGCCGAAGTACGACTGCCGCTGGGCCTTGCGCTCGAGCAGGATGCCGGTGATCAGAAAGCCGCTCAACACAAAAAACAGATCGACGCCCATCCACAACGGCGCTTTCAATGCGTGCTGCGCGAACACGGCGAGCACGGCGATCGCGCGCAAGCCGTCGAGCTGCACGATGCGGCGTGAATGAGAAGGCGCAGTGGGCAGGGCGCTGGCAGTCATGAACCGTCCATGGTGTGAAGCGAAGGAGCCGCAAGGCATCCAACGAGGCAGGTCGCGCCGCACTGGCCGCGACAGGATTGCAGTCGATTCTAGGCAAAAGAAAATCGCCAGAAAATGCGAATGAAATAGATAAATGAATCAGATTGCAACAGGGTGTTTCGCTAAGCATTGGCACGTGCATTTCGTGCTTGTGGCGCGGGCATGGCGCCGGCGCGACACCGTCGCGCGAAGTTGCCGGCGCGTGGTTTTCGCCGGCCTGAACAGAGCACTTCCGGGTGGTGACCCTGGGCGTCATATACCATGCAACGGGCAAATTTTCTTTTAATCTATTTTTAAATTGATTTATTCGGCGCATTCAAAAATATCGAATATTTTTGAATTATTTTCGATTTTCGTCGCCGCGTTTTTTACGCGTAATGTGAGCCGTGCGGATTGGGCGGCCAAGGACCGCGCGTGCGCGCGTCTCCGCATCTGCGTTTCAGCACCAGCGTTTTAACCAGGCATCGATCCGCATCGACTGGAGGACCTATCTTGCCCCGCTTCATGTTCAAAAGCCGTTTCGCGGTATTCGCGTGCGCCCTCGGCCTGGCCGCTTTATCGGTCGGCTTCGGCGCGCGCGCAGAAACGGTGTTGGACGCGAAAACGTCGTGGATCGGCAATACGTTCGGTTTCGGCGACGGCACGTGGACGCAGATCAACATCACGGCAATCGCGGTGGCGCCCGACGGCAAGGTCTACACGAATGCGCCGTGGGACGAGAGCGGTGCGGAGGCGAGCGTCTATCAGAACGGCAAGATGCTCGGCTTCGCGGGCGGCACGCATGGCTGGGGCAACAGCGGGGGCAATGCCATCGCGATCAATCGCAAGTACGTGTTCGTGGCGATTGCGGTCGGCAACGAGAAGGGCCGCCTTGTCGAGCAGGGCGTGTGGCCGGAAAAAGGCAAGCAGTGGTTCGGCATTTCGCGCCGGCAGATCGCCGATCCGAAACAGGCCGCGCCGTTCCAGCCTGCGGCAAAGCGTGCGGATCCGCATGCGCAACTCGCAGCCGGCTTCCTCATGATGAACGAAGTGCCCACCGGCACGAGCGCCGAGATCGGCGGACTCGCGGCGAGCGACACGACGCTCTATGCAGCCAACACGGCGCGCGAGCGCATCGAGGTATATGACGCGGAATCGATGCAGCAGAAAGCCACGTGGAGCGTGCACGAGCCTGGGCGCCTCGCGTTGTCGCCCGACGGCACCCTGTGGGTACTGAGCGGCACGCGCAACGACCGCGCGCCGCATGTGGAGCACTACACGTCAGGCGGAAAACGCATTGACGAGAACTTCGAGCTGCCTGCCGATACGCTCGCGGTGGACATCGCCGTGGATGCGAAAGGCCGTGTTCTCATTGCCGATAACGGGCCGCGTCAGCAGGTGCTGTTCTTCAGCAGGAACGGCGCTCGTTACGAGCAATCCGGTTCGCTCGGCGAGCGGGGCGGCATTTTCAGCGGCGTCGCGGGAAAGCCGGGGCCGCAGCGGTTCAACGGACTGACCGGCGTGGGCGTGGATGCGCGCGGCAATGTCTATGTGTCGACCAATGGCATCGGGCCGCGCTACGAGCCGATCGGCGCGGGCCTCGGCGCGACGCTCGAAAGCTACGCACCCGACGGCAAGCGCAACTGGCTCGTGGAGGGACTGCTTTTCGTCGACGGCGCGTGGCTCGATCCGGCGCGCCCTGACAGCGTGTATACCGGCAACAAGCGCTTCGAACTCGACTTGTCGAAGCCGGCCGGGCAGGACTGGAAATATGTCGGATTCCTGTCTAATCGATTCAGGTATCCGGACGACCCTGTTTTTCATACCGACCAGTATCCGGGCTTGCCGATCGCCCGCAAACTGAAAGGACACACGTTCCTGTATCTGACGGACATGTACGCGGACCATCTGAAGATCTATCGCTTCGATCCGCAACATGACGGTGAAACGGCGATTCCGTCGGGCTTGATCGCGGGCCGCGAGCGGGCGGTGGCCCAGGTGCCGAACGCACCGCCCGGCGGCGACTGGATCTGGCGCGACGGGAACGGCGACGGCAAATTCAACCCGGACGAGTTCGCGCTCAACACGAGCGGCACCAGGCTCGCGGGCGGGTGGGGCTGGTGGGTCGATACGGCCGGCGACATCTGGCGCACACGCGATACGAAGGGCATCTACCGCTTTCGCTTCGGCGGACTCGATGCGAAAGGCAACCCTGTCTATTCGTATTCGAACATCACGCAGTACCCGGTGCCGCAACCCTTCGCCGAACTGCATCGCGCGATCTACGAGGCTGATACCGATACGCTCTATGTGACGGGCTATACGCCCGAGGCGCCCGGCGACCGCGGCTTCTGGAAGGAAGTGGGCCGCGTGCTCACGCGCTACGACAAATGGTCGAGCGGCCAACCGGTGCAGCGCTATTCGATCGCGTTGCCATGGCAGACGCAGAGCAAGCCCATCGCAACGATCATCGGCGTGACGGTCGAAGGGCAATACATTTTCGGCGTCGAGCCGGTGGGCGCGGTGCATGTGTGGGACAAGGACAACGGTCGCGAAGTCGGCGTGATCCGGCCCGGTCCTGAAGTGGGCCGCGCGTCGGGCTGGGTCGACGTGCCGAACGGCATCAGCGCGGCCAAGCGAAGCAACGGCGAGTACCTCGTATTCGTCGAGGAAGACGCGCGCGGCAAGGTGCTCATGTACCGCTGGAAACCATGACGCAGCGCGCACGGCAAGCCCGCGGCGCTCGTCGTCGCGCGGCAGGAACAGCATGAAGAACCACACTGGCAATCGTAGTCGAACCCAGGGCATCCGATGGACAAAGGCATTCTCAAGAACGTAGCGATCAATTTCTTCGGCCTCGTGCTGCCGACCTTCGTCTCGCTCGTGACCGTGCCGTCGTATATCAAGCTGCTGGGCGTCGAGCGCTACGGCGTCATCAGTCTTGTGTGGACGCTGATCGGCTACTTCGGCATTCTCGATCTCGGCATGAGCATGGCCGCGCAGAACCACATTTCCAAGGCGCGCGCCTCGGGCGACAAGGACGAAAGCGCGCGCGTGTTCTGGAGCGCGACGTGGCTCAATCTCGCAACCGGTGTGATCGGCGGGCTGATCATCTATTTCGGCGCGTTCCTCTACACCGCGTATTTCACGAAGGTATCGCCCGAGCTGCAGCACGAGGTCTATCGGGCGCTGCCGTGGCTCGCCGTGGCGATTCCGCTTGCGAACGTCTCGTGGGTGTTCGCCGGCGCGATCAACGGCGCCGAGCGGTTCGGCGTCTACAACACGAATCAGACAATCGGCACCTTCCTGTTCCAGCTGCTGCCGCTCGGCGCGGCGCTGTGGCTCGGTGCGAACCTGCAGAACGTGCTCGCGGCAGCGGTATGCGCCCGGCTTCTCGCCGCGATCCTGCTGGGCCGTTCTGCGCTGAAGGTACTGGACATACGCAGCATCCGGCCGCCTGAACTCGGTGTGGCAAAGGGTCTCTTTAACTTCGGCGGCTGGATGCTGATTGCGAGCGTCACCAACATGGTCGCCGAATCGCTCGACCGCGTGATGCTCGGCACGAGTCTCGGCGCTCGCTTCGTCACGTACTACACGGTGCCGCAAAACCTCGTCACGCGCCTGAACATCGTGCCCACTGCGATGGTGCGCACCTTGTTTCCGAGGCTTTCCGCGGTAGGCCGCGCAGACGCCGACACCATCACGCAGCAGTCGCTCGAATTTCTCAACGGCATATTCACGCCCGTTGCCCTCGTCGCGATGCTCGCGCTCGAACCGTTCCTGCATGTGTGGGTGGGCAATGAAATCGCCACGGTGGCCGCGCCCGTGGGACGCACCATGATCATCGCAGTCTGGCTCGTGGGGCAGGCCAACGTGACGCGCATTCTGATCCAGTCGCAGGTCAATCCGGCGACGGCCGCCCGCGTCGGCCTCTTCGAATTGCCCCTGTTTGCAGGTGCATTGTGGTTCGGCATCGCGCACTTCGGACTGACCGGCGCGGCGCTCGCGGTAGCCGGCCGCGCACTTTTCGACTACGTGATCCTGCTGCGGCTCTCCGCGATACGGGCCCGACAGATCGCGCTCGACATGCTGGCGCACCTCGCATTTCTGCTGGCGAGCCTCTGGCTCGCAAGCTTCCTTTCCGGCCTCGCCATGGCGATCGTTGCCGGCGTGCTGATGGTCGGCGCCAACATCGTCTGGTCTATCACGATGACTCCCGCATTGCGCGATCTAGCGCGTTCACTGCTGTTGCGACTGAATCCGAGGAAAAGCGCATGAACCACGAAGTCCTTGAAGAAGCGGTGCTGCAACCGCCGACGCGCAGCGCACTGGCCGAACTCACCACCGTTCCTCCAGTAGAGGCGCCGCCGCTGCGCGCCGCCGCGCGCAGCGAAAAGGCGCTGCGCATCGCCATCGTGCACGACTGGCTCGTCACCTACGCCGGCGCGGAGAAAGTGCTCGAGCAGATCGTCGCATGCTTTCCCGACGCGGACCTGTTCAGCCTCGTCGACTTTCTCGACGACCGCAGCTTTCTACGCGGCAAGCCCGTGACCACGTCGTTTATTCAGAATCTGCCGCTCGCGCGCAGCAAATATCGGACTTACCTGCCGCTGATGCCGCTCGCCATCGAGCAACTGGACGTATCCGCTTACGACGTGGTGATTTCGAGCAGCCACGCGGTGGCGAAGGGCATTCTCACCGGTCCGGACCAGGTGCATATCAGCTACGTGCATTCGCCGATTCGTTATGCGTGGGATTTGCAGCATCAGTATCTGCAGCAGTCGAGGCTCACGCGCGGGCTCAAGTCCGCGATGGCGCGGCTGATCCTGCATTACATCCGCAACTGGGACATCCGCACGTCGAACTCCGTAGACGGCTTTATCGCAAACTCGGAGTTCATCGCGCGGCGCATCAAGAAGGTGTATCAGCGCGATGCGCAGGTGATCTTTCCGCCCGTCGACGTGGACGCTTTCACGCTCTGCACGCAGAAGGACGACTTCTATCTGACGGCCTCGCGCATGGTGCCGTACAAGAAGATCGATCTGATCGTCGAGGCGTTTGCGCGGATGCCCGGGCGCAAGCTCGTCGTGATCGGCGACGGTCCCGACATGCACAAGATCCGTGCGAAGGCCGGGCCGAATGTCGAGATCATGGGTTATCAGCCGTTTAACGTGTTGAAGGACCGCATGAGCCGCGCGAAGGCTTTCGTGTTCGCCGCCGAAGAAGACTTCGGCATTTCGGTGGTCGAAGCGCAGGCCTGCGGCACGCCGGTCATTGCATACGGCAAGGGCGGGGCGCTCGAAACGGTGCGCGATCTGTCCGAGCCGCGTCCCACCGGCATGTTCTTCGACGAGCAAAGCGCGGATTCGATCATCGCCGCAGTGGAGCGTTTCGACGATCACGTCAAGCGCTTTTCGCCTCTGGATTGCCGTGCCAATGCCGAGCGATTTTCGGCGGCGAACTTCCGCGAACGCTTTTTCGCGCACGTGCGCGCGGCAGTACCCGCGCTGCGCAATGCGACCTTGCCGCCGTACTTACCCTATCGCGCCGAGCCTGCCGCGAGCGCGCCGCGCATTCTCGCGGTCGACCAGAGTGGTGTGCTGGGCGGCGCTGAACTCTCGCTGCTCGAAATCGTCAAGGCGCTGCGTTCGCGCATCGAAGTCATTCTGTTCGACGACGGCCCGTTTCGCACGGCGCTCGACAAAGCCGGCGTGAGCGTGGAAGTGCTCGACGCAGGTGCACTGCGCAGCGTGCGCAAGCAGGGCGGCTCGTTGCCGAAGGGTGCGGCGCTCAAAGGTTTGCTGTCGCTCGTTCGCGCGACGGCCAAACGCGCGCGCAGCGCGCAGGTGATCTATGCCAATACGCAGCGCGCAATGGTGATCGGCGCGGTGGCCGGCAAGCTCGCGAAGCGGCCTGTGGTATGGCATCTGCGCGATATCGTGAGTCCTGAACATTTCGGCGGCAAGCAGCTCGCCATCATCAAGTGGTGCGCGCGCCTCGGACTCACGCATGTGATCGCGAATTCGGCCGCCTCCGCGCGTGCCTTCGCCGAACTCACGCATTTCGACGACAAGCGCATCGACGTGGTCTTCAACGGTATTTCCGCGGCTCCGTTCGACGCGTTGCGCGAGGTGCCGCAAGCCACGCTGCGCGAGCGCTTGAAGCTGCCGGCGGATGCGTTCCTCGTCGGCTCGTTCAGCCGCCTCGCGCGCTGGAAGGGCCAGCATGTGCTGCTGGAGGCGATGGTGCTCAACCCGCACATGCACGCGGTGCTGGTCGGTGCGCCGCTCTTCGGCGAGGACCAGTACGAGATCGAGCTGCATGCCTTCGTCGCCGCCCACAAGCTCGGCGACCGCGTGCATTTTCTCGGCTTCCAGCACGATATTCCGGCCTGCATGTGCGCCGTCGATGCGGTGGTGCACACGTCGATTACGCCCGAGCCGTTCGGCCGCGTGATCGTCGAGGGCATGCTCGCGCAGCGGCCCGTGGTGGCCGCGCGCGCGGGCGGCGTGCTGGAGATCGTCGACGACTACGAGAACGGCATGCTGTGCACGCCCGGCGATGCACATGCGTTGGCCGACGCGTTGGCCGAGTTGCGCTCGAACGACGAACTGCGCGCGAGGCTCGTCAAAAACGGCTATAAGACGGCGCTGAGCCGTTTTGGTACCGACACCTATGTCGGGAGCGTCGAGCGGATTCTGAGGCGCGTGGCGAGCTCAGCAAAGGTGGCCCGCGCGTCACGCTGAGGCGGAGATTGTGCGCGGTATGCCGGAAGCGCCGGAAGTGCCGGAAGCGCCGGGCACGGCAAGGTTGACATCGACGGCCAGTCGGCTGAGCGGAGCCGAAGTCAGCGGGACACTCGCCGGACTTCGCTCCGCTTTTTTAATCACGATTGCTGCAATGCGCTTTTCGTTTTCGGCTTGAAGCTGGCCGACCAGTTCATCGCCGGCAATTCGACGAGGCGGTAGAACACGTAGGCGGCCGGCACGGCGACCAGCATGTAGCCGAACGACGGCCAGATCGACATCTGCAGCGACGAGCGGAACAGCAGCGACGAGAGCAGCACGAAAATCGGCAAATGGATCAGATACAGCGAGAAGCTGAAGTCGCCGAAGCGCGACAGTAACCGCATGATCCAGCCGTCGCGCCCGTTGCCGTTGCCGTTGCCGCGCTCGAGCGCCCTGTACAGATAGAACGCAAAGCCGAGCGCCCACAGCTGGAAGGCGCCGTACTGACCGAAATGAAAGGCCGCGCAGCCGAGCGCGATGAAGGCCGCGGCGAACACGTAGAGCCACGACGACGAGCGGGTTTGCCGTGCACTGTGCGCTTTGGCGTCGGCGATCCATGCCCCGAGCGTCCACGAAAACCAGTATGACGTGAAGAACTGGATGTCATGCCGTTCGAGCACATACGCGGACACGACGTTGACGACGGCGACGACCGCGAGCACGGAGGTCATGCCGATGCGCCGGCGCAGCGCGAACAGCAGCGGATAGATCGCATAGAACTGCACCTCGAGCGAGAGTGTCCAGAGCGCGCCGTTCGAACCATAGGTTTTGCCGGCCACGCCTTGCAGCGAAAACAGATTGACGAGAAAAGCACCGATGCCGATTTCGCGAATCTTGTGGCTGACGGGGGGCATGTTGAGGCTCACGGAGTCGAGTGCGAGCGTCAGCAGCAAGGCCGCAAGCAGCACCGGATAAATGCGGGCGAAACGGCGCGCCCAGAAGTTCGCGGCGTCGAGCCGGTAAGCCGGATTGCCGGCGAGCCGCAAGGCGGCGCTGCGATGAATGCAGTAGCCGCTGATCACGAAAAATATCGGCACCCCAGCCGAGCCCCACGCGATCGGGAACGTCAGATAGGCGGCGAGCGTATCGAGGTTGAACCTATGCCCGGCAGCCTGATGGAATGCTTGCATGCCGACCCATTCGATCTGGCGGCAATGGAAATACGCGACGAGCAGCGCGGCGAAGCCTCGCATTGCGTCGATCACATGTTCCTTGGCGGCGGCGTCGGCTCGGGTCTCGCTCTGTGCCCGGCGCGCAGCGACGCCCGCGGTGGGCGGCACAGCGGGAGGCAAAACGGGAGAGGCGGTGGCGGAAAGAGGCAGGGGTGAGCCGGCGGCATCCAGTGCTGAATCGCTCATGCGCGGTCCTTTATTCGAAGTCAGGCGATGCGGATTCGCGCGCCGTGCGCGCGCGGTGCATCACATCCTAGTGCACCGCGCGCACAAAAAATGGATAAAAAAATCGGCCAATATTTCTATTAAAAAGGCCATTTTGTGACGAATTGTAATTGCCAATGACAAGGCGTCTCGAATAATTATTTGCCGCTTTTGTCGTGCTAATTTCGCGGTACGGATTCTCCTGATGAGAGGTGAAATCATGAACCTGCATTTGCTTGCCGGCCTCGCCGTGCTGCTGATTCTCGTCGCCGCCTCCGCCTACCGGGAAGCGCTGCGCAATGAGCCGATCCGCCGTTTCAGGATCCATCCCGGAAAGCTGCCGCAGCTCGACGAAAACGAAGAAGCACGCTCGTAACGGGCGCTGCGGCGCGCCACTTTTTGCCTCGTTCCCAGTGCGCTACGCGAGCCCGTGCGAAGGTAAATATTTCGGAATCGCCCGAATCCGAAACGCTGGCGAAACGTAAATCTTGCTGGCTTTCATATTATGCAAAAACGAAATTCGATGTGCACCGGCTTTATCAAGCACCGTTTAAGAAATTTCACGCGTGATCTCGCGTGGCTTTTTTGTTAGCCTTTCCGGCGACGTCGAGCGGCCGTTACGCCCGCGAACCAATTTCTAACCGATCTGGGAATGCCTACCATGCTGAAAGTCACCAAAGCCGTGTTTCCCGTAGCAGGCCTCGGGACACGATTCCTGCCGGCTACCAAGGCGAGCCCGAAGGAAATGCTGCCTATCGTCGACAAGCCGCTGATTCAGTACGCGGTGGAAGAAGCCATTGCTGCCGGCATCACCGAAATGATCTTCGTGACAGGCCGCAGCAAGCGCGCGATTGAAGATCACTTCGACAAGTCGTATGAGATCGAGGCCGAGCTTGAAGCGCGCAACAAGCAGAAGCTGCTCGACCTCGTGCGCAGCATCAAGCCCGCGAATGTCGACTGTTTCTATGTTCGCCAGGCCGAAGCGCTGGGCCTTGGTCACGCGGTGCTGTGCGCCGAAAAGCTGGTGGGTCAGAGCCCGTTCGCAGTGATTCTCGCGGACGACCTGCTGCACAGCACGAAGCCGGTCATGAGCCAGCTTGTCGATACCTTCAATCACTACCACAGCTCGGTTATCGGCGTGGAGACCATCGCGCGTGAAGACAGCCGTTCATATGGCGTCGTGGACGGCCGCGAGTGGGAAGACAACGTGATCAAGCTCTCGGGCATCGTCGAAAAACCCGCGCCGGACAAGGCGCCGTCGAACCTCGGCGTGGTCGGGCGCTATGTGCTGATGCCGACCATCTTCAAGCACATTCGTGCATTGAAACCGGGTGCCGGCGGCGAGTTGCAGTTGACCGATGCCGTCGAGTCTCTGCTCACCGAAGAACAGGTGCTAGCCTATCGTTACTTCGGCACGCGTTTCGATTGCGGCAGCAAGCTCGGTTATCTGAAGGCAACGGTGGAGTTCGCGCTGCGCCATCCGGAAGTGAAGGACGAATTCGAAGCGTATTTGCAGGCTTATATGCAGGCCAACGCGCAGGCCAACGGAGAAGGTCTCGCGCCGCAGTACACGGCTGAAGCCGCCTGACGAGCGCTGCCCGTCTTGCCGCCCGTCCTTTTCGCCGCGATTCGAACTGCTAGTCCGTTCGAATCGCGGCTGAATCTCACGCTCAGCCTTTCTTCACCGCGAGACGGAACTTGTGCAGCAACGGTTCCGTGTAGCCGCTCGGCTGCTGGCGTCCTTCGAACACCAGCGCCTGCGCGGCCTTGAACGCGATGGTGTCGAAACCCGGCGCCATCGGCTTGTAGAACGGATCGGCGGCATTCTGCTGATCGACCACTTTCGCCATGCGCCTGAAGGTCTCTTCGACCTGCTCGCGCGTCACCACGCCGTGATACAGCCAGTTGGCGATGTGCTGGCTCGAGATACGCAGCGTCGCGCGGTCTTCCATCAGGCCGACGTCGTGAATATCCGGCACCTTCGAGCAGCCCACGCCCTGGTCGATCCAGCGCACCACGTAGCCGAGAATGCCTTGCGCGTTGTTGTCGAGCTCGGCGCGAATTTCGTCGGCGCTCCACTTCGCGGTTTCGACGACGGGAATGGTCAGCAGACCGTCCAGCAGCTCGTCGCGCACCTTCGCGTACTCGGTGCGCTCCAGTTCCTGCTGAACCGCCTGCACGTCGACCTGGTGATAGTGCAGCGCATGCAGCGTCGCGGCGGTGGGCGAGGGCACCCACGCGGTATTCGCGCCGGCCTTCGGATGGCCGATTTTCTGTTCGAGCATGGCGTGCATCAGATCGGGCATGGCCCACATGCCCTTGCCGATCTGCGAGCGGCCGCGCAGCCCGGCGTGCAAGCCGACGAGCACATTGCTGCGCTCATAGGCCGCGATCCACGTGCTCGACTTCATGTCGCCCTTGCGCATCATCGGGCCAGCTTCCATCGCGCTATGCATCTCGTCGCCGGTGCGATCGAGAAAGCCCGTGTTGATGAACGCGACGCGCTCCGCGGCCTCGGCGATACACGCGAGCAGGTTCACGCTCGTGCGGCGCTCCTCGTCCATGATGCCCATCTTGATGGTGTTGCGCGGCAGCTTGAGCAGGTCTTCGACGCGCGCAAACAGCTCGCTCGCGAATGCCACTTCGGCCGGGCCGTGCATTTTCGGCTTCACGATATAGATGGAGCCGGTGCGCGAATTGAGCTTGTTCTTGCGATCGTGCAGCGCGCACAACGTGGTGATCACTGCATCGAGAATCCCTTCGGGAATCTCCGCGCCGTCTTTCGTCAGCACGGCCGGATTGGTCATCAGGTGGCCGACGTTGCGGATGAAAAGGAGCGAGCGCCCATGCAGCGTGACGGGCGTCTTGCCGTCCGCGCCGATGTATTCGCGATCCGCGTTCAGACGGCGCGTGAAGGTCTTGCCGTTTTTCGTGACCTCTTCGGTCAGATCGCCGTTCATCAGCCCGAGCCAGTTGCGATAGAGCTGGACCTTGTCGTCTGCATCCACGGCCGCAACGGAGTCCTCGCAGTCGATGATGGTGCTCACCGCCGCCTCCACCACCACGTCCTTCACCTGCGCGGCGTCGGTCTTGCCGATCGGGTCGTTCGCATCGATCTGGATCTCGACGTGCAGGCCGTTGTGCTTCAGCAGCACTGCCGAGGGCGCGCTCGCATCGCCCTGATAGCCGATGAACTGCGCGGGCGTCTTCAGTTCGCTCGCGCCGTTTTTCAACGCGACGACGAGCTTGCCCTCCTGCACGCTGTAGCGCGTCGCATCCGCATGCGAGCCGTTCGCGAGCGGCGCGGCCTCATCGAGGAACTTGCGGGCATAGGCGATAACGGCGGCGCCGCGCACCGGGTTGAAGGTCTTCTGCCGTTCGGCGCCCTCCGTGTCGGGAATCGCGTCGGTGCCGTACAGCGCGTCGTAGAGGCTGCCCCACCGCGCGTTTGCCGCATTGAGCGCATAGCGCTGATTCGACAGCGGCACCACCAGTTGCGGGCCGGCCTGTTCGGCGATTTCCGTGTCGACGTTCGCGGTGCTCGCCTTCACGCTGGCGGGCGCGGGCACGATATAGCCGATGCCCTCAAGAAACGCACGATAGGCGGGCAGGTCGCGCACCGGCCCCGGATTGGCGCGATGCCAGGTGTCCAGCTCCGTTTGCAGGCGGTCGCGCTCGGCGAGGAGCGCACGGTTTTTGGGCGCCAGCTCGTGCACGAGGGCGTCGAAACCCGACCAGAATGCGGCGCTGTCGATTCCGGTGCCGGGCAGGGCTTCCGTTTCAACGAACTGGTCGAGATTGGCGGCGACCTGCAGTCCGCCGCGCGGGTTCATCTGAGTCATCGACTGCTCCATCTGTCTGAATGGGGCCGACGTGGGTATCGGCCCGCGTTGGGGCTACTACTGGGACGCTACTTTACGGGTTGCTCGAGCGGGTCCACTGGCCGCACCGTCACGACGGCATGCGTGACGCGCGGGCAACGGCCGGCGCGCTGGCTAACTCAGAGGCCGAGCGCGGCAATGCCGGCCTTCGCGATCTGCGCGTCCTGATCGGACTTCACGCCCGACACGCCGACCGCGCCGACCACCTGACCCTCCGCGATCACCGGCACGCCGCCTTCGAGCGTACCCGAGAGCGGCGCGCTGAGGAACGCGGTGCGGCCATTGTTGATCATGTCCTCGTATACCTTGGTTTCGCGGCGGCCGAGCGCCGAAGTGCGGGCTTTTTCGGTCGCGATGTAGGCGCTCGAAGGCGCGCTGCCGTCGAGCCGCAGCATGCCGAGCGGGTGCCCGCCGTCATCGACCACGACGATCGCGACGGCCCACTTGTTCTTCTCGGCTTCCGCTCGGGCGGCTTCGAGAATGCGGGTCGTTTCCGCAACGGTCAACACGGGTTTGCTCTGCATAATCAGTGTCCTGTCTGGTTCGTGGTAGGAAAGCGGGGGAAAGCTTGTACAACAGCATTCGCGATGCCGATGCCGGTCTCTCGAATTTTACGTCCAAGCGCAGCCGGACGAAACGGCCGAACTAGCGAGGGTTTGCGAGGGTTTGCGCGGACCGTGCGAGCATGGTCCGTGGGAAGCGCCGCGCCTGCCGATTTACAATCCACCCCTATCACACAAGAACTCTGCGACCCACATCATGCCGACCATCAGCGAGCTTTTCGTCTATCCGATCAAATCCTGCGCGGGCCTCGCGCTGAACGAAGCGCGGCTCTT
Source organism: Paraburkholderia phenoliruptrix (assembly GCF_047325075.1). NCBI lineage: Bacteria > Pseudomonadati > Pseudomonadota > Betaproteobacteria > Burkholderiales > Burkholderiaceae > Paraburkholderia > Paraburkholderia phenoliruptrix. The sequence goes on along the minus strand of NZ_CP168531.1, from coordinate 2,452,641 downwards.
GGCCACCGGGCTCGAATACGATCGTTACTGGATGGCCGTCGACTCGAACGGCGAGATGCTCACGCAGCGCGCGCATCCGCGCATGGCATTGATCAAGGTGGAGATTGCGGCGCACGACCTGGTGATCCGCGCGCCCGGCATGAGCGAGCTGCGCACGCCGCTCGATGCAGCGCAGCTGGGCACACCGGTCAAGGTGGCGACCAGGGTATGGCGCGACGCGGCCTACGGGCTCGATACCGGCGAGGCGTGCGCCGCGTGGTTTTCGGCGTTTCTCGGCTTGCCGGTGCGGCTGTTGCGTTTCGATCCCGAACGCGAGCGCATTGTCGATCCGGCTTACACACAGAGCGTCGGGGGCGCCGCTACCTGTTTCGCGGACGGCTTTCCGCTGCTCGTGATCGGGCAGGCTTCGCTCGACGATCTGAACACGCGCCTGAACGCGAAGGGCGCGCCGTCCATTCCGATCGACCGGTTCCGTCCGAACATCGTGCTGAGCGGGCTCGATGCCTATGAAGAAGACTACGTGGAAACGCTCGGCATCGACGGCGGGGAGGCGTCCGGGCCACACGTCGAGCTGCGCCTCGTCAAGCTGTGCGCGCGCTGCCCGATGCCGACCATCGACCAGGCGAAGGGCGAGCGTAACCCCGAATGGCCGAACGAACCGACCGACACGATGAGCGTCTATCGCGCGAATCCGCAGCGAGACGGCGCGATCACGTTCGGCAACAACGCACTAGTGACGAGCGGGGCAGGCGCGTGGCTGCGCGTCGGGCAGAGCGTGGAAGCGGAACTCGGCTTCGGCGATTAGACTGCGCGCTGACGTGGCTGGCGTTGATCTACGGCTGCGCTTCTCCTGCTTTACCTGCTTTCCACGTTTCCCTCACGTTTTTGGCGCTTTAAGCGGCACGCGCGGACGCCGCGTCGTCGCACGAAGCCGCGTCTTGCGACCACAGCGCTTGCACGCTTTCGCCGATCGCATCGCCCACCAGAATCACGGCGGGACTGCCGAAGCCGGCGTCGTCGGCATCGGCCGCGAGACGCTCGAGACGCGTGAGCAGGCGCCGCTCGTGGATGCTGCCGGCCCATTGCACGACCGCGGCAGGGGTATGGCCAGGCAGGCTTTCGAGCAACGCGGCGGCGAGGCTGCCGATACGCCGCATCCCCATATAGATGGCGAGTGTGGTGCGCGTCGCCGCGAGCGCGGCCCAGTCGGGTTCGCCGTGATCCTCGGTATGTGCGGTGACGAAAGTCACACCATGGCAATGACGGCGATGCGTGAGCGAAATGCCGAGGCCCGCCGCAGCCGCAAAGCCTGACGAAATACCGTTGACGATCTCCACCGCAATGCCGGCTTCGCGCAGGCTCGCGAGTTCTTCGCCGGCGCGGCCGAAGAGCAGCGCCTCGCCGCCTTTCACGCGCACCACGTGCAGCCCTTTCTGCGCGTAACGGCGCATCAGGCGCTCGATAAATGCCTGCGGGGTCGAGCGGCAGCCGCCGCGTTTGCCGACACGGATCACGCGCGCTTGCGGAGCGAGGCTCACGATCTCGGGGTTGGCCAGGTCGTCGAGCAGCACGACGTCCGCGACTGCCAGCGCTTTCGCGGCACGCAGCGTGAGCAGGTCGAGTTCGCCCGGGCCGGCGCTCAGTAAAGTGACCTTGCCGGAGTTCGTGTTCATAGCGATGTCCTTTTATCTTCCATGTGGCCGGCGCCTTGACGCGCCGCCGGCGTGCAAACAAAAACGGCGTCCGCTCGTGATCACCACGAGGGGACGCCGTTGTCCGATGTTGCTCCAGTGCCAGGTGTTCGAAGCCGTGCGAGGCGCTGCTTTGCGTCTCGCACGGCGGTTCAGTCGCCGCTCGTGCCGCGTTGCATGGAGCGGCGACTCTATGCGCGCCATGCTTATGCAAGGACCAGACCAGGCGATTGCACTAAATGACGAACCGGCGCTATCAGGACCCACGGCACGCGCTGGCCGCGCGTGCCGGGAGGCTTCGCCGGGTATAGCTCCGCCAGTGCGTGCCGCATGACAGGAAGCAGGCCGGGCGACGCATGCGCCCGCTTTTAGCACGGGCGAAGTGCTGCGTCGCACCATCGCTGTGCCGGACTGCATCGAAATGCGTCGCGCAACGGGCCGGGCGCAAACGGGCGCGTTTGCGCGCGAAGCCCCGCGCCGCCGGGCTGAGAGGCGTGGGAAGCATGATTGGCATGGCCTTTGCATTGACCCCGCCATCGGATCAACGGCGATCCGCCGCGAGCGCACACAAAAGCGCTCGCCGTAACACCAGGTTAAGGACAACGGCGTCCCCGGATTCAGTCAGCGACTGATTCCGTGGGACGCCGTTTTCGTTTTCCGCGCCGCTTTGGGAGGCGACGGGGGCGACGGCCGGCACGCTGTCCAGGGAGCTTGCGGTTCGCGCCGCCGGTGCAACGGCACGAAGTGAAAAATCGTTTCGGCTTCCCAAATAGCTGGACGAATAAAAGCGATGCGGAAGTATTCGGCCGGCTCCGCATGCATCAGTGGTTTCAGGCTTCAGAAGCACGCAGTTCGGCATCAATAGCGGCGCCCGTGGCATACACGTTGCATTGACGGCGCGGGGGCAAACATTGTGATCGTTCCGGTGTGCCGTGCAGGATGCGGCATGCGGTGAGCCGGTCGATCGAAAATCAGTTTAATGAGGATGTCTGATGAAAAACGTGATGAGCTCGCTTAAGAGCGGCGACTGGCGCGCGTTGGTGGCGTGTTTCCTCTATTTCGACACCGGCTTCACCGTGTGGGTGCTGTACGGCCCGCTTGCGCCGTTCATCAGCAAAAGCATTTCCATGACGCCCGCGCAGCAGGGCCTGCTCGTCGCCGTACCGGTTCTCTCGGCGGCGATTCTGCGCGTGACGCTCGGCAACCTTTATCAGTCGGCCCACGGCAAGCGCATCGCGCTGCTCGGCGTGCTGCTCTCGGCGGTGCCGACCATCGTACTGCCGGTGCTGCCGTTCGTGCCGTCGTATACGCTGTTGCTGGTGCTCGGCGTGTTTCTCGGCGTCGGCGGGGCGAGTTTCGCGGTCGCTTTGCCGATGGCGGGCAGCAACTATCCGCCGAAAGTGCAAGGCCTCGTGCTGGGCCTTGCCGCCGCGGGCAACATCGGTGCAGTGCTGGACGGCTTCCTGTTCCCTCAACTCGCCACGCACTACGGCTGGCAGGTGGCGACGGGCGGCGCACTGCCGTTGCTCGCGATCGCTGCGATCACACTCTATTTCTGGGCCAACGACTCGGGCGTGAAAACCGGCAGCGTGCTGCGCGCGTTCGGTAGTTTCGTCGTGACGCTCGTCGGTCTGATCGTGCTCGTGCTGCTCGTCGAAGCAGGCATTTTCGGCGCGGGCAAGACGGGCGTGCTGCTGTTGCCCGTCATCGGCGCGCTGCTCGCGATTGCGGTGCTGCCCAAGCGCTATCGCGCGGTGCTGGCGGAGCGCGATACGTGGGTCATCATGCTCGTCTATAGCATTACGTTCGGCGGCTTCGTCGGCATGTCCTCGTATGTTTCGCTGCTGCTCACCAACCTCTATCAGCTTTCCAAAATCGACGCGGGCCTTTTCATGGCGCTGCTTGCGGCAACCGGCGCGCTGGTGCGTCCGCTCGGCGGCCTGATTGCCGACAAGGTATCCGGCGTGCGCGCACTCACCGTGCTGCTCGCAACGATCTCGCTCGCCGACTTCGTCTTCGCCGCGCTCATGCCGACGCTCGCCGGCGGCATTGCGTTGCTGGTGTGCCTCTATGTGGCGTTCGGGCTCGGCAATGGTGCGACGTTCCAGCTCGTGCCGCATCGCTGGGCTGGCCGAACCGGCTTGATGTCGGGCATCGTCGGTGCAGCGGGCGGGATCGGCGGCTTTTATCTGCCGGTCGTGATGGGCATCGCGAAGGAAAGCACCGGGTCGTATCAGATGGGCTTTGCGACTTTCGGTGCGCTCGCCGCCTGCGCGTTCGTCGCAATCGTCGCGCTGCGTCGGCCGTGGATGGCGTGGTCGATGCAATCGGCCGCTTTGCACGCTCATGCAACCGAATGACGCAACGCGCCCGCATGTCATGCTGAGTGCGAGGCAATAACACGGTGCATCGACGGCTGTGCCGGCGCGCAACGACAAGCGCGCCGGCGCAGCCGCGCCGATTGGGTCTTCAGAAGTAGCTATGCTCACAACACTAGAACGGTTTCAGACAACGAAGTCCGATGCAGCGGAAGCGGACGGTGTGTCCAACGAAGTATTGAGCTCGTTGATCAACATGGCCGGGCGTCAACGCATGCTTTCGCAGCGCATCGTTTTCAAGGCGATCCTCGCGCTGCGCCACAGCGACGGCGCACTCGCCATTGCTCAGGACACCTTGCGGACCTTCGCGGACAGTCATGCGGCGCTCACGCAAGGCCGCGACGGTTTGCCGGGGCTCTTTTCGCCGGCGCTGCGCGAGGCCTTCCATGGCAAGGAGAACGATAAGCGCGACGGCAGCGGCACCGTCGCGAAGAAAATCGCCGATTTCATCGCCCTGGCGTCGGCGGCGCTCGACGCGATTGCGCGCGACTCGGCCCGAGCCGAGGACGCCGTCCTCGCGCTGATCGCTTCAGCTGACCCGCTGCTGAGCGACCTGCATAGCGTGACAGCGGTCTACGAACAGGAAAGCCGGCGAATTGCGCGCCTGCAGAAGAAAGAACAGCAGCAACTGATCGACCGCATCAAGTCGATCGCAAAGGAAGCGCATATCGTGTCCTTCAACGGTCAGATCGTGGCGAGCCGCACGAATGTGACGGGCCGCGAGTTCGCCGTCGTGGCAGGCGTGATGACTTCCGTCACCAGGGAACTCGAAGCCGTGGTGAGCGCGTTCGTGAAGAAGACCGCGTCGGCCTGATCACTGCGTTGCCGCTTTCCGCCCGGCAGGTTTGTCCGGGCGCCCATCACGCCCATCGCGCCTTTGATCCTGTGCGGCGCGCACCTCGTGAAGGGTGGGGCGCCGGAAGCAGAATAAGCCCGCGCCGAGCCTGGCACCTTGTGGCGCAACGCCACGCGCGCGGCGACTTGCGTCCCCGTCGACAAAGGCGCCTGCACGCCAGGAACGAACCCTCGGCTTCACGCTGCCTGAGCCCGCGTCGTAATTCTCCAAGGTGTACACGTACTGCGCGCCGACGAAGAACGCGGGCGTGCACCGGTATGTGCCGTTCAGCTCGAAGTTCTGGGCTCGCGTATGAGGCACATCCCTGGATAAACGTGATTTTTTCGAATGTTTGTCCCGCGAATTATTCGCTTGTGGCCGCTCATGAGTGCGACAAAAATTCCGTCCATGCACTTTCTCATGCAGCCGGACACCTCCGGCCATGCGTATTCCGCAAGCAGAAAAACGAAGGAGACGAACATGCGATTCGACCGGAACTATGTGAACGGCCGCTTCCTCGAGCCAGCCGCGGACGCAGGCTCACCCGCGAGCCAGGAGCACATCGCCGTCTACAATCCGGCGACCGAAACACTCATTGCGCACGTCACGGCGGCGACTCGCGCAGACGTCCTTGCCGCGGTAAATGCCGCCGCGCTCGCGCAAAAGGCGTGGCGCAAGCTGCCGTCCGTCGAACGCGGGGCCTGGCTGCACAAGCTCGCGGACGCGCTCACCGAATGCGCGCCGGCCATCGGCACGGCGCTGGCACTGGAATCGGGCAAGAGTCTCCCCGAAGCCACGAACGAGGCGATATACGCCGCTCAGATCACCCGTTACCACGCCGAGTGGGCGCGTCGCATCGAAGGGGAGGTGATTCCGAGCGACACGCCCGACGAAAACCTCGTCCTGCATCGCGAGCCGATTGGTGTGGTCGCCTGCCTGATTCCGTTCAACTATCCGGTCTACACCTTCATGCGCAAGGTGGCGCCCGCGCTGATCGCGGGCAACACGGTCGTGGTCCGCCCGAGCAACAACACGCCGACTTCGGCATTCGAAATCGCGAAGGCAGTCGAGAAGGCCGGTCTGCCCGCGGGCGTCGTGAACATTCTCGCAATGGACCATGCCACCGCCGAGACGCTTTGCACGCATCCCCGGGTCGGCATGATCACCTTGACGGGCAGCGTGGCCGCGGGCCGCAAGGTGCTGGAGTATTGCAAGGCCAACATCGCGAAGCCGTCGTTGGAACTGGGCGGCAAGACGCCCGCCATCATCGAGGCGGATGCCGATCTGGAGAAAGCCGCGCGCGAACTGGTCGCCTCGAAAACCACCCACTGCGGGCAGCTTTGCACGGCGATCGAGCGCGTCTACGTGCAGGAAAGCGTGCATGACCGCTTCGTCGCGCTGCTCAAACGCCACATGAGCGCGGTCGAATTCGGCGACCGCAGCGAGCATCCGTCGCTGATGGGGCCGCTCGTCAATGAAGCGTCGCGTCAGTCGATTCACGCGATGGTCGAACGCGCCATCGCGGCCGGCGCCACCTTGGAGGCGGGCGGCAAGCTGCCGGCGTCGGCGCAAAGTAAGGGCTTCTTCTATCCGGCCACACTGCTGTCCAATTGCCGCCAGAACATGGAGATCGTGCAGGAAGAGACCTTCGGCCCCGTCATGCCGGTCATCCCATACCGCACGCTCGACGAAGCGCTGGAGATGGCCAACGACCACCAGTTCGGCTTGTCCTCGGTGCTGTACACGGAGAACTATCGCAGCGCGATGAAGATCGCGAACGGCATCGAGGCGGGCGAACTGTACATCAACCGCACGCCGGCCGACCCGTATCAGGGCTTCCACGCAGGCTGGAAACGTTCGGGTCTTGGCGGCGACGACGGCAAGCACGGCATGCTCGAATTCACGCAAACACGTCTTGTCGTCATGAGGTACTGAGTCCGGGCGGCGCGCGCCGCGCCGTGCAGGACTATGTGCAAGCCGCGGCGCGCGCTGGCCCTGCATTCGTCGACACGCAGCGAAACCGCTGCGACTCAAAACAAAACAGATTGGAGACCTACGGGCCGCGCATGCGGCACGGCGTCTCCCAGGAGGCTCACGTGTCATCTCAACCCGCTCGTCCCGCTTCGAACCCTGCCGCGCTCGCGTTGGGCGCCACAGCGCAAACTGCGCACCACGACGCCCATGCCACGAGGGCGCGCCGATACACGCAATTGATGCTGCTGGTTCTCGCCGCCGGCGCGATCTACCCGATCCTCTATCTGCGGCAGGTGTATCAGCCGACCATGCTCGAGGTCTTCCATATCACCGACAGCCAGCTCGGCTACCTGTACTCGTCGCTCGGCACGATTTTTCTGCTGAGCTATCTGCCGAGCGGCTGGCTCGCGGATCGCATCGCGCCACGCATGCTGATCTGTTTTTCACTGATCGCCACCGGGGCACTGGGGCTCTGGTATTCGACCGCACCTTCGTTTCAGATGCTGATGGTGATCTTCGGCGGCTGGGGTTTGTCGACGGGCTTGACGTTCTGGGCCGCCGTCATCAAGCGGGTGGCGACCATCGCCGGCGCCGGCGAGCAGGGCCGCTTCTTCGGTCTGCTCGACGGCGGGCGCGGGCTTATCGAGGCAATGCTGGCGACCGTCGCGATCACGCTCTTCGCGTGGGCCACGCAGACAAAGGGGGAATCCGTCGCGGCGGGTTTCCGGATAGTCGTCTATCTGTACGCGTTTTTGTGTATCGCGCTGGGTATCGTGCTCGCGCTGGTGAAGGATCCGCAAAGCGAAGTGCACGCCGACGCCGCGCACGGAACGCATCACGCGAATCGTCTCGCAACGGGCACGCGTCGCGGCAACGTCCTTGCGGACCTCGCAACGCTCGCGAAAATCCCGGCGCTGTGGCTCGTGGCGGCCATCGTGTTTTGCGGCTATCAGGTGTTCTGGGCGACTTACAGCTTCTCCGCCTATCTGCATGAAGGCGATATCGGCCTGACGGTCGTGATGGCCGGCACGATTACCACGCTGAAACTATGGATGCGGCCAATCGGCGGAATCGGCGGCGGCTTTCTCGGCGACCGTTACTCGAAGGTGTCGGTGCTGGTTATTGCGCTGTTCCTCGCGGCGCTGTCGCTCGTTGCACTGATGGCGGCGCCCCGCATTTCGAGCCATGTGCTGCTGGTTTTCCTCGTGCTCTTCATCGGCATTCTGACCTACGCGATTCGCGGGCTCTACTGGTCGCTGCTGGAGCGCTGCAACATTCCCGTCTCGACGATGGGCCTCGCCATCGGCCTCATCTCGGTACTCGGTTACTCGCCGGACGTGTTTCTGCCGCTCATCAACGGCTATCTGACCGAGAGGTTCCCGGGCGTATTCGGCTATCAGCTGTACTTCGGCTATGTCGCCGCGATGGCGGCGCTCGGCGGTTGTGCCGGGCTGGCATTGAGAAGCCTGCTTAACAGCAAAGAGGGTGCATAAATGAAAGTGGTCTCGCTCGAAACGCATGTGGTGGCCGTGCCGCCGCCGCATCTCGGCGGCATGTACTGGATCTTCGTCAAGCTCAAGACCGATTGCGGCATTGAAGGTGTTGGCGAAATCTATTCGGCGACGTTCCACCCGAAAGCGATGACGCCTATCGTCGACGACGTCTTTGCCCGCTATCTGCTTGACCGTGATCCGCATCATGTGGAGCGGCTGTGGCGCGAAGCCTATTCGAGCGGCTTCACGCAACGCCCCGACCTGACGATGATGGGTGTGGTGAGCGGCCTCGAAATGGCGTGCTGGGACATTATCGGCAAAGCGGCGGGCAAGCCGGTGTACGAGTTGCTCGGCGGCATGGTCAATCCGCGCCTGCGCTCGTACACGTACCTGTATCCGAAGAACGCACGCGGCGAATACGACTACGACGATCCCGACCTCGCCGCCGAATGCGCCGCCGCGAACGTGAAGCGCGGGTTTACCGCGCTGAAATTCGATCCGGCCGGGCCGTATACCGCGTACTCGGGCCATCAATTGTCGCTGGACGTGCTCGATCGCTGCGAGACGTTTTGCCGGCGCGTACGCGAAGCGGTAGGCAGCAAGGCGGACCTGCTGTTCGGCACCCATGGGCAGATGGTGCCTTCATCGGCTATCCGGCTTGCGAAGCGCCTCGAAAAATACGACCCGCTGTGGTTCGAAGAGCCCGTGCCGCCGGGGCAGGAAGATGCGATGGCGCAAGTCGCGCGACACACGAGCATTCCGGTTGCAGCCGGCGAGCGGCTTACTACGAAGTACGAATTTTTCAGGCTGCTGCAAGCGGGCGCGGCGTCAATTCTGCAATTGAACGTGGCGCGCGTGGGCGGGCTGCTGGAAGCAAAGAAAGTGGCGGCGCTCGCCGAGGTGTACTACGCGCAGATCGCGCCGCATCTGTACAACGGTCCGGTCGGCGCGGCGGCCAGCATTCAACTCGCGGCATGCACGCCGAACTTCCTGATTCAGGAAAGCATCGGCACGTGGGACGGTTTTCATGCAGCAGTGCTGAGGAAACCGATTCAGTGGGAGGACGGCTACATCATTCCGTCGGCCGAGCCCGGCCTCGGCGTCGAGTTAAACATGGAAGTCGTTGCGCAGCACACGCCGTACACAGGCGAGCGTCTGCATCTGCAAATGGCCGCGCAACCGGCCGACGTGAAAGACCTGGCGCCGGCCAAAGGCTGAACGCGCGTTCGGCATCCTTGCTGCATTCAACCTTTTGAGCTGAGCGCCGTCTGGCGACAAAGAGCATGAACTACGATTACATCATTGTCGGCGCGGGTTCGGCGGGCTGCATTCTCGCCAACCGCCTGTCGGCGTCGGGCCAATACTCGGTGCTGCTTCTCGAAGCGGGCGGCAAGGACAGCTCGTTCTGGTTCCGGGTCCCGGTGGGCTTCACCAGGACCTACTACAACGAAACCTATAACTGGATGTATTACAGCGAGCCCGAAAAGGAACTCGGCAACCGGTCCCTCTACTGCCCGCGCGGCAAGGTGCAGGGCGGCTCGGGCTCGATCAACGCGATGATCTACGTGCGCGGCCAGCCGGCTGATTTCGACGATTGGGCGGCCGCCGGCAACACCGGCTGGGCATATCGCGACGTGTTGCCGTATTTCCGCAAGCTCGAATCGCATCCGCTCGGCAATACTCCCTACCACGGCGCCGAGGGCCCCATCCGCATTTCGCCGATGAAAGACGCCGTGCACCCAATTTGTCATGTGTTCCTGAAGGGCTGCGATCAGGCGGGCTATGCACGCAGCGAGGACTTCAATGGCGCGCAATTCGAAGGTGCCGGCATTTACGACGTGAATACGCGCAATGGAGCGCGTTCGTCGAGTAGCTTCGAATATCTGCATCCGGCGCTGGCGCGCGAGAATCTCAAGGTCGAACACCACGTATTGGTCGACCGGGTGCTATTCGCGGGTAAGCGGCGCGCGATCGGCGTAAGCGTGACGCAGAACGGCGCTGCGCGGCGTTTCATGGCGAATCGCGAGGTGATTTTATGCGCGGGGGCAGTGGATTCGCCAAAGCTGCTGCAACTCTCCGGCGTCGGCGATACTGCACTGCTCGCGAAACACGGCATCGCGACGGTCAAGGAACTGCCGGCGGTCGGCCGCAATCTGCAGGATCATTTGTGCGTGAGTTTCTACTACCGCGCCAACGTGAAGACGCTGAACGACGAGATGCGGCCGCTTCTCGGCAAGCTCAAGCTCGGGCTGCAATATCTGTTCACGCGCAAGGGGCCGCTTGCAATGAGCGTCAATCAGTCGGGCGGTTTCTTCAGAGGCAGTGAGCACGAGACACAGCCCAACCTGCAGCTTTACTTCAATCCACTGTCGTATCGCATTCCGAAGAGCAACAGGGCGACGCTCGAACCGGAGCCGTACTCGGGTTTCCTGCTCGCCTTCAACCCTTGCCGGCCAACGAGCCGCGGTTCGATCGAGATAGCGTCGAATCGCGGGGAAGACGCGGCCAGGATTCGCCTGAATGCGCTCACCACGCAGAAGGATATCGACGAGGTCATTCAAGGTTGCGAGCTGGTGCGCAAGGTGATGGCCTCGCCGGCACTGAAAGCGATCACCGTCGAGGAAATCTCACCGGGGCCGCAGGTGGCGACGCGCGAAGGCTTGCTCGAGTATTTCCGCGAGCAGTCGGGCTCCATCTATCACCTGTGCGGCTCGTGCGCGATGGGCGGCGATCCGCGCAGCTCGGTCGTGGATGCGCGTTTGCGCGTGCATGGCATGGACGGTTTGCGCGTGGTCGACGCGTCGATCTTTCCGAACATCACCTCGGGCAATATCAATGCGCCGACCATGATGGTCGCGGAGAAGGGCGCCGACCTGATTCTCGAAGACGCGGCAGCCGAAGCCGCGCGTGCGCGCGATCTGGCGGAGCTGGCCAGCGCGGCTTGACGCCGGTCGCGCCCGGTTCCGGCGCGTCAGCGCGCCGCGCCGGCGAGCTCTGGCCGGCAAGCTTCCCCACGCGTGCAACTCCAGCGACCCCACTCGCCGCCGCGCCTACACGTCGCCCAGCGGCACCGCCTCGGAAGTCTCGAACGACCGCTCGCCCAGCCAGATCTCCTGTTGGAGCCAGTCGCGAAACAGCGCCACGTGCGGCAGCTCCTCCTGCCCGGCGCGCGTGACGAGCCAGTACGACTGGTGGCCGTCCGCATGCACGTTCAGCACCTGCACGAGCCGGCCCTCGGCGATTTCGCGGGCGACCATGTAACGATCCGCAATCGTCACCCCGAGCCCGTCGATGGCCGCGCGGATCGCATTGTCGAGCAGATCGAATTCATAACCGCCGCGCGTATCCACGTTGTCGATACCCGCAGCCTTCAGCCAGTGCTGCCACGTGAGGTAGCGCTGGTCCGCGTTGGCCAGCACGTGCAGCAGCGTGAATTCGTTCAGATCGATCGACGCGCGGCCGGCCTGGCGCGCGAGCAGCGCCGGCGCGCAGACGGCCACGTGGCGCTCGTTCATCAACAGACGATTGTCGAAACCTTCCCATTCGCCATTACCGAAGCGGATCGCGCAGTCGAGCGCGCCGGATTCCGCGAGCTGGTCGTCGAGGCGCGTGGACAGACTCAGTTCGAGGTGCGGATGCGCATCACGCAGCCGGCCAAGGCGCGGCATCAGCCAGCGGCTCGTGAAAGTGGGCGGAGCGTTGATGCGCAGCCGGTTGCGATGTGTTTTCTCCTGCAGGCTGCGCACGGTGAGTTCGATGCGGTCGAACGATTGCTGCAGCGCTTGCAGCAGCACGCGGCCGGCCGCCGACAGTTCGAGATGATGGTGATGGCGTTGCAGCAGTGTCTCGCCGATCTGCGCCTCCAGTTGACGCACTTGCCGGCTCACCGCGCTTTGCGTGACGTTCAGCAATTCCGCGGCGCGGGTAAAGCTGCCCGTGCGGCCAGCCACTTCGAAGGCTTTGAGCGCGTTCAGCGCCGGCATTTTGCGTTTCAAGATATCGGACCGGGAGAGGGAAGCGCGGTGCGCAAGGTGCCCGGTATTCTAGCGGTTGGAGCGCACGGGACGATGCGCTGTAGCGGCGTTTTTGCGGGGCTTCGGCGCGGGTTTCCTGTCGCGGTTTGACGAGCCCGTTGTGTGGGCGCGCTGTGTCGGCGCGCCTTGCCGCGTCTGCTATCCGAAAGGGGCGCCGCGCCGCAAATCAGTCCGCCGTGCGCCGGTCCGCCAACGCTTTCTCGCAGTCGGCCAGAACCTGCCGGACCAGCCTCGCGTCCGGATCGAGTTCGTCGGTATCGAGAATTTCCTCGACGGCGTCGCGCGCCCAGTCGGTGTCGACGAAACGCGCATGCCGGCGCGCGATTTCGAGCGCCGTTGCCGACAACTTCGCAATGGAGAGCCAGTCTGCTTCGCGCGCGCGCCGGTCGAGCCATTTGTGGGCGGCCTGCACGTGGAACGCCGCGTCGGGCCAGTCCTCGTTGAGATAGTAGGCGCCGAGGCTGCCGCATGTGAGCCAGCACAACAGCTCCAGACGGTCCCGCGGGCTCAGGTGGTGGCGTACATCACTCATGGCGACGCTCGCTGCGGTAAAGTGCTCTCCGGGGGAGGCGGCGCGCGGCCGTCCTCCGCATTTATTAACAATATCACGCAGAATTCACCAGCGGCAATTCCCGGGCGTACCCTGGCGCACGCTGCGTTTCCGGCCGCGGCAGGCGTGCTGTCAACGGCGCCTCGCGAGGGCGCCGGCCGGTCTCCCCCGTCGTTCGGCCGGCACGCTGCAACGTCACGGAAGCGCCGTGCGCGCGGTTTCCATGCACGGCCCGCTGCCGTGCGGCGCCGCGCAGCAAAAAAGCCCCGAACGCGCTAACGTAACGTTTTCACCACCATCTCATTCGACCACCCATGCTGCAGATCCTCGGCAAGCCGTCCTCCATCAACGTGCGCAAGGTGCTGTGGACCTGCGCGGAACTCGGGCTGCCGTTCGAGCGCGAAGACTGGGGCGCGGGATTCCGCCCGACCCATGTGCCGGAATTCGTCGCGCTCAACCCGAACGCGATGGTGCCCGTCATCCGGGACGGCGACTTCGTGCTGTGGGAGTCGAACTCGATCATCCGCTATCTCGCCGGCCGCTACGGCGGCGAGTGGCTCTACCCGGTTGACGCGCGCGAACGCGCGCGGTGCGATCAGTGGATCGACTGGCAGGCGAGCGAACTGAACCGCTCGTGGAGCTACGCGTTTCTCGCGCTGGTGCGGCAGTCGCCGGCTCATCGGGATGCAGCGCAGATCGAGGCGTCGCGCGCGAACTGGGCGAAGCACATGGCGATCGTCGAAGGGCAGTTGCAGCGCACCGGTGCGTTCATCGCCGGCGAGGCGTTCTCGCTCGCGGACATTCCGATCGCGCTGTCGATCAACCGCTGGCTGGAAACCCCGATCGCACACGACGATCTGCCGGCAGTCGACGCCTATATGTCACGCCTCGCGGCGCGCGACGGTTATCGCGAGTATTGCCGCAACGGCACGCCGTAAGCGCTGCTTCAAAAGCAGCGAAGCGGGGAAAGGGAAGAGCGCTGGAGGCGGGGGCTGAGCCGCCCCGCATCCGCTAAAAGAGAAAAAGAGGCGCAGAAGAAAAGCAAGTAAAAGCGGGCAAAAGCCCGCCCAGACTCAGACTTGAACGAGCCGCGGAATCTGCACGTCCGGATTGACGTCGGCCTCGTAATCGACGCCCTCGAGCTCGAAACCAAAAAGACGCAGGAAGTCGGTCTTGTAGCCGGCAAAGTCCGTGAGTTCGTAGAGGTTGTCGTTCGTGACCTTGTCCCACAGCGCTTCCACGCGCTGCTGCACCTCGGGGTCCAGTTCCTTGTAGTCGGCGCGCAGACGGCCTTCGTCGTCGAGATGCGGCGCCGGGCCGTACAGGCTCTCCTTGTAGAGCCCATAGACCTGCTCGATGCAGCCTTCGTGCGTGCCGTTTTCCTTCATCACCTTGAAGAGCAGCGACAGGTAGAGCGGCATCATGGGAATCGCGGAGCTGGCCTGCGTCACGACCGCTTTCAGCACCGACACGCGTGCGTCGCCGCCTTTGGCCGCGAGTTTCGCGCGGATACCGAGCACTTTCTGGTCGAGGTCCTTCTTGGCGGCGCCGATCGAGCCGTTCCAGTAGATGTCGTGCGTGATCTTCTCGCCGAGGTAGGTGAACGCGGTCGTCTTCGCGCCGTCCGCGAGCACGCCCGCTTCCAGCAGCGCGTCGATCCACATCTGCCAGTCTTCGCCGCCCATTACCGCGACCGTGTGGTCGATCTCGGTTTGGGTGGCCGGTTCGAGCACCGTTTCCTTGATGACTTCCTTGTCCGTGTCGATGCCGCGCAGCGTCACGGCCTTGCCGACCGGCTTCAGCGTGGACGTGAACACCTCGCCCGTCTTCGGATGCGTTCGCTTGGGCGCGGCAAGACTGTACACGACGAGGTCGACCTGGCCGAGGTCGCGCTTGATGATTTCGATGGTGCGCGCCTTCACTTCGTCGGAAAACGCGTCGCCGTTGATGCTGGTTGCGTACAGGCCCTCGGCGGTGGCGAACTTCTCGAAGGCCGCGCTGTTGTACCAGCCGGCCGTGCCGGCTTTGGTCTCGCTGCCGCCGCGCTCGAAGAACACGCCGAGGGTGGCCGCGCCCGAGCCGAACGCCGCGCTGATGCGCGCGGCGAGGCCATAGCCGGTGGACGCGCCGATCACGAGCACCTTTTTCGGACCGTTGGCGATGGGACCGCGTGCCTTGACGTAGTCGATCTGTTCCTTGACGTTGGCCTCGCAGCCCGTCGGATGGGTGGAAACGCAGATGAAGCCACGCACGCGCGGTTTGATGATCATGAAGCACCTCTTGTCGGAATTGGCGACATTATAGTGGCCCCCGGCGGCTGCGGGCAGCGGCGCGGCGCGGCGCGGCGGGGCCAGCCGCGTGCGGCGCCAGGCGGGCAGCGTGCGCTAGCCGCGCAGGATCGGCGCAAGGCGCGGCAAGCAGACGACAAGCAGGCGGCGAGTCCCGCGGGTCGCAGGTGCCCCGCCGGCAAAACGCCCCCGCAAAAATCGGCCCACGTCGCACATCTTGGTACGATTCAGCCTTTTCCCGCAGACGGTAGCCAGTGTGAAGCGTCTTATTCCCCTGATTCTCGAGACACTCGACCGAGGTCTGACCCGCGCGAACCCGCTCGTGGCCGGGGCGCTGTGGCACCTGCGCCACCCGACGCGGCGCGGCCTCCTCAAGGCGTGCGCGGCGCTGCCGCTGCTCTTCGTGCTGTATGTGCTGATCCTGATCCCGTTCACACCCGGCATCGGCGACATTCGCAAGGCGAAGATCGAGCAGCCGGCGCGCATTCTCTCGGCGGACGGCAAGCTGCTCGCCGAGTTCAAACCGTCCAATCGCGAGTGGGTCAAGCTGAAGGACATCTCGCCGAATGTTGTCAACGCGCTGATCGCGACCGAAGATCATCGCTTCTATCAGCATTTCGGGCTCGACTGGCGGCGCACGGCGTCGGCGGCGCTGCACACCTTTTCCGGCGACCGGCAGGGCGGCTCGACGATCACGCAACAGCTCGCACGTAATCTCTATCCCGACGAAATCGGCCGCGCGCCGACGCTCACGCGCAAGCTGAAGGAAGCGATCACCGCCTTCAAGATCGAGGCGCTCTACACGAAGGACGAAATTCTCGAAACCTACCTGAACACCGTGCCGTTTCTCTACAACGCGTACGGCATCGAGATGGCCGCGCGCACGTATTTCGACAAATCGGCGTCGGAGCTGAACGTGCTCGAAAGCGCGACGCTCGCGGGCATGCTGAAAGGCAACAGCTATTACAACCCGGTGCTGAACCCGGAGCGTGCGCTGCAGCGGCGCAATACGGTGCTCGGGCAGATGGTCAAGTTCGGCAAGCTCACGCCCGCCGCGTACGAGACGCTCAGAAAGAAGCCGTTGCGCATCGACTTCGAACGCCAGACGGAGCCGCCGGGGCCCGCGCCGCACTTCGCGCAGCAGTTGCGCAAGTGGCTTGCGGCATGGGCCGATCGCAACGACTACAACCTCTATTCGGACGGCCTCGTGGTGCGGACCACGATCGATTCGCGTCTGCAGACCATGGCGACCCAGGCCGTGAACCTGCAGGGCAACCAGTTGCAGGGTCTCGCGAACGCGGCGTGGGGCAGCCGCAATGGTTGCTCGAACGGCAAGGAGTTGCTCGCCACTTTTCTGCGCGAAACGCCCGACTACCGCGCGGCAAAAGATGCGGGTCTCGCCGACGACGAGGCGCTCAAGCGCGTGTCGGCGAACCGCAGCCTCGTGCAATCCGTGTGCGACTCGAAAACCCGCGTCCAGGCCGATTTTCTCGCGATGGACCCGCGCAACGGCCAGATCAAGGCGTGGGTCGGCAGCCGCGATTTCAGCCAGGACCCGTTCGATCACGTGCAGCAGGCGCGGCGCCAGCCGGGCTCGACCTTCAAGCCGTTCGTCTACGCGGCAGCCTTTGAGGCGGGGGCGAAACCCAGCGACACCTTGCTCGACCAGCCCGTCGACATTCAACTCACGGGCGGCGAAGTCTGGCGCCCGAGCGACGAAGACGACCCGACCGGGCGGCCCATCACGCTGCGCGACGGCCTCGCGTATTCGCGCAACCGCATTACCGCGCAGTTGATGCAAAGCGTCGGCCCGAACAAGGTCGCGCGGCTCGCGCGCGCAATGGGCGTGCGCGACAGTCCGCTCGAGGCGGTGCCGTCGCTCGCCTTGGGCACGAGTCCCGTCACGCTGAAGGAAATGGTGTCGGCGTACTGCACGATCGCCAACCTCGGCGGCTACGTGGAGCCGGTGATGGTCACCCGTATCGAAGACCGCAACGGCGAAGTGCTGGCCGACTTCGCGCCCGCGTCGCCGCAGCAGGAACTGCCCGCGGATGCCGCGCGCACGCTCGTGGACGTGATGCGCGACGTCGTCAATCGCGGCACCGGAGCGGCGATCCGCAGCCGCTTCGGCGTGCGCGGCGACGTCGCGGGCAAGACGGGCACGACGCAGGGCAACGCGGACGGCTGGTTCATCCTGATCCATCCGCAGCTCGTGGCCGGCGCCTGGGTGGGGTTCAACGACAGCCGCGTGACCTTGCGCAGCGACTACTGGGGGCAGGGGGCGCATAGCGCGCTGCCGATCGTCGGCGATTTTTTCCAGCGCGCGCAGCGCTCCAAGCTGGTCGATACCCGCGTCAGGTTCGCCACCGAGCAGCAGCCGGGCTGGTTCGCCGAGCGCTCCGAGCGGTTGCAGGCGTGGTTCCAGCAGCTGTTTCCGTCGATGTCGCCAGCGCTGAAGCCCGGCGTGCCCGTCGCTGCGCGCGATACGACGCGGCGTGCGCCGGTCGTGGCGGCGTCGGTGGCGTCGGCGGCAGAAGGTCCGGCTGCCGCGGCGTCGGGCGCATCAGTAACTGAAGCATCACGCGCGCTGCCGCCCTTGCTCACGGCGCCCGGTGCCGCTTCGAGTCCCGCAGCGCCCGACGAGCCGGTTCACGGCGAAGCGCGCGGCGCGGGCACGGCGGCGTCCGCGCCGACCCCGACGCCCGACGATGTCGTGCCGCCGGACGCAGTGGGCGCCGACGGGCAGGCAGGCGGAACGAGCGCTGCGCAGTAAGCGCCGCCGGCTTCCTGTCCGCCGGGCTGGCCCCGCTCCAACTCAGCCTAATATTCCGCCACTCCGGGCCGCGCGGGCGCTGCGCGCCCGACTCCGCCCGCCGATGTCTCCAGCGACGCATCGTGATGCAGCAGCAGCGCAGCCGCCGCGCCGACGAGCCCTGCGCCCGCCAGACACAGGAGGCCCGCACCGAAGCCGCCGGTACTGTCCTTGATCCAGCCCATCGCGTACGGTCCGAAGAATCCCGCCAGGTTGCCGAGCGAATTGATCGCGGCGATGCCGCCTGCCGCCGCGGCGCCCGACAGAAACGCGGCCGGCAGCGTCCAGATGACGGGCAGGCAGCCGAAAATGCCGAACCCCGCGATCGACAGCGCGATCATTTTTTCCACCGGATTGTCGAGCCCCGCCGAGGCCGCGATGCCGGCTGCCGCGACTGTCAGCGCAATCGCCACATGGCGCTTGCGTTCGAGCTTGCGGTCGGAATGACGCCCCCACGCCACCATGCTGATCACGCCGACGATATACGGCAACGACGTCACAAAGCCCGTCTGCAGGTTGGTCAAACCGAACGACTTGACGATTTGCGGCAGGAAAAAACTCAGGCCGTAATTCGTTGCGTTGGCACCGAAGTAGATCAGTGCGATAGCGAGCACGCGCGGATTGAAGAGCGCTTCCTTCACGCTGAACGCATGCGCGGCCTCGCGATGCTCGCGCTCCTGCTTCTGACGCGCGACGAGCCATTCCCGTTCGTCGGCGGCGAGCCAGCTTGCGTCGGCCGGCTTGTCGGTCAAATAGAACCAGACCGCGAACGCGAGCAGCAGGGCGGGCAGCGCTTCGATCAGATAGACCCATTGCCAGCCGGCAAGGCCGGCGAAGCCGTCCATGGAGAGCAGGGCGCCCGAAATCGGGCCGCCTATCACCGTGGAAAGCGGAATCGCCGCCATGAAATAGCCGACGACACGGCCGCGATACGCCGCGGGAAACCACAATGTGAGCAGGAAGATGACGCCGGGAAAGAAGCCCGCCTCGGCCACGCCGAGCAGAATGCGCAGGCTGTAGAACACATGGGCGGCCGACAGTCCCGTGTATTGCGCGATATGTGGGATATACGCCATTGCGCCGGCCAGAATGCCCCACGTGAACATGATTCGCGCGATCCACCGGCGCGCGCCGAATTTCTCCAGCAGCAGGTTCGACGGCACTTCGAAAAAGAAGTACGCGATAAAGAAAATCCCCGCGCCAAAGCCGAATGCACTCGCCGACAGCCCGAGCGCCTTGTTCATCTGCAGCGCGGCAAAGCCGACGTTCACGCGGTCCAGATAGGCGATGAAATAGCAGACGATCAGGAACGGCACGAGCCGAACCGTCACACGTTTCATGGTACGTGCTTCGAGCTCCATGGATGTCTCCTCCAGTTCATGGTCCGGATGGTTCTCAAGATGTCGTTACAGACTAGTCGCTCGGCTCCGATTCGGGAAGTGCTTTAAGCAGTTCATGCACGCCAATACGCATAAGCGTCGCTCGCGCCATGCACGAAGATTGTTCGGGCGACGGCAACAGTGTTTTCGAGCCGTGAGGCTGATCTCGCGCGGAAGATTCCGGATAATTCGATTCGGAGAAAAAACGAACCCGTCGGTCCGCAATGACTCGGCAAGCGGTCACGGAACAATCAGATCAGCAGGCGCAGGTACATCATGTTGAACAAGCTTCGCGATTGGGCGCGCGTCGCCCTGACGGCACTCGCGGCGCTCGCGGTGCTCACGACGGGCGGCGCGCTGGCCGGTTGCGCGTCGTCGACGCACGTCGTCGCCACCGATAAACCCGGCACATACACGGTCGCCGCGAGCGCGGCGGGCGGGCGCATGGCATGGGCGCGCGCGCACGCGGAGGCGCTCAACGAGGCGCGCGATTACTGCGAGCGCCTCGGCATGCAAAGCAGCATCAATGAAGAATCGGTAAGCGGGGTGGCCATGCTGACCACCCACGCTTCGTCGGTGAACTTCGAATGTCATCCGAAGTTCTAGGGCGAGGAGGGCGGCTACTTGTGGTCGAAGGTCACGAGCTTGTTGTCATTCGTGTCCGCGACGAAAATGGCGAGCAGTCGGGCCGGTTCGGAATCGCTCGCGTTTTCGCTCACGGTGTGATGCGCGCCCGGCTTTTCGATCCAGTGTTCGCCAGCATGAAAGACCCGTGCGTCACCACCGTTCACGCCGCTGCGGATCGCGCCTGACAGCACATACGCGACCACGAAGGCTTTCCCATGCCGGTGCGGCAACGACTTGCCGCCCGGTGCGTAGTCGACCACGAGCGCGGTCATTTTTTTGCCGGGCACGTTTGCGATCGCTTCGGCGAAGGCAGGTGTGATGGTTTCGTGATCTGCGGCTGTGGTTGCGTTCGCATTTGCTGCTGCGGCTGCATTGGCATCTGAGTTTGCGCTTGCGTTGGCGTCTGCGGCGAGCGCGGATTGCGATGTTGCGAGCATGCTGGAAGTGGCGAGGACTCCAGCGGCGATAAGGGTGCGCAGCTTCATTTGCGGGTTCATTGGGCGATCTCCGAGTCGATGTCCTGATAGCTTGCCGCGTCCTGCGTGTTCGCATTCGAAGCCGGCTTTGCCCAGCTTGCCGCGACCGCCGTCAATTCGTGGCGAGCGCGCTCGAGCGCTTCGGCTCGCGCTTCCTGATTCGCGAACTGCAACGGCTGCGCGTCGACAAAAGTCGGCGTCGCGACGCCGAGGAAAGCGAACGCGGCCTTGAGCGCGGGCGTGAGCGCGTCCATGGATGCGTACGGCGAGCCTGGCCGCAAGTCCGCGCCGCGGCTCGTGATGAACAGCACTTTCTTGCCCGCGAGCTGGCCGACGATCGCACCGTCCGGGCCATGCGCGTAAGTCACGCCCGCGCGCGAAATGGCGTCGACGAACGCCTTGAAGACGGACGGCATCGACCAGTTGTACATCGGCATCGCGAACACGAGCGCGTCGGCGGCAAGCACGCGTTGGCACAGCGCATCGGACGCTGCAAGCCGCGCCTTCATGGCCGGTGTGCGCTCATGCGGCGGCGCGTACGTCGCAATGGCGAAAGCTTCGTCGACGTGCGCCGGCGGATTGGCGGACAGGTCGAGATAATCGACTTCGAGGTTGACGTGTTCGGCGCGCAGGCATTCGAGAAAATAGCGGCTTAGCGCGCGTGAGTTGGAACGCTCGCGTCTGGCGCTCGCGTCGACGTGCATGAGCTTCATCACCGGTTTCCTTGGAGGTTGAATGGGTGAAGCTCAGATTAGTCGTTGGGGTGGCCTTGGGAAATGACCGATTTTTGGAGATTTGAGGTGACCGGTTGAGGGCTTGTGGCGGACATTACTAAAAAGCCGTGACATACAATCGGTTGATAATTTATATTATGTCAAATGAGAGAGCTAACGAAACCGAGGCACTTACTCACGCCCGCCGCGATCGCCGGTGACTCCGGTCTGACTCCCTTGGCCTGCCGATCGATCTGCGTCAACGGCCAATTCCGCGAAAGACACTTCCACCCGCAGTCCGCCCAATAACGGCGACCGGCTCACATCGAGCTGGGCACCGTGCGCACCGGCGACGCGCTGGACTATCGACCACCCGAGACCGCTGCCGCTTTGCCATTGCCCCCGGGCACGAAAGAACCGTTCTCCAAGCCTCGCACGCTCTTCCTCCGACAGACCCGGCCCGCTGTCCTCCACGCGCAACAGGACGCGCCGGTTGCGCGGCGACAAGGAGACGGCGATCCTCGCGCCCGCCGGGCTATAACGGATGGCGTTATCGAGAAGATTGCGAATCAGCGACACGAGCAGCACCTCGTTGCCCGACACTCTGCACGGTTCGGGCGCGTCGAGTTCGAGCTGTTGTGATCTGGCGATAGACCGAGGCGCGATATCGGCAGCCACGCGCTGTGCGAGCGTTCTGAGATCCACCGCGCCACTCTCTGTGAGCGCCCCCGCTTCCAGGCGCGACAGCAGCAAAAGCTGGTCGACCAGGTGCACTGCGCGGTTGCATCCGTCGAGAGCGCCAGAGAGTGCGTGCGTGCGAAGCACGGCATCGTCTTCCGCCATGGCCACCTGCGTTTGTGCCTTGATTGCGGCGATAGGTGTGCGCAGTTCGTGTGCGGCATCCGCCGTGAAGCGCCGCTCCGCGTCGAGCACCGCCCGAATGCGGTCGAACAGACGGTTGAGCGCATCGAGCATCGGTTGCATTTCCTGCGGTGCGCGCGCAATGCACACGGGGTCGAGTGCGCGCGGATCGCGCCGCGACAGCGTGCGCCCCAGGTCGCGCAACGGCGCAGCGCCTCGCCGGACCGCCCACCATGTCACCAGCACGAGCACCGGCAGCGCCACCGCCATAGGCCAGAAGGCGCTGCGCATGACAGCCAGCAGGATCGACCGGCGTGAGTCGACCCGCTCTCCCACATACACCTCGACATCCTGTTGCAGCCCACGTGCGGCGAACACCCTCCAGGCGTTACCTTCGATATGTACTGTCGAAAAGCCCGACGCCCTCTTGCCCTCGGGAGGCATCATGGGCTGTGCGGGCGCATTCGCCGAGTGCAATCCAAGACGGCCTTCGTGAAAGACCTGAAACACGACCTTGGGCGCGTAAGGATGTAGAACCGGCGTGTCGGGCGCTTCGTCGTCATCGGCCATCTGCGCCTGCTGCATGACGAGCAGCGCCGCTGCTTGCGCAAGATGGCTGTCGAGCAATCGGTCGATCTCTTCGCTTGCGTCACGCCATGTAACAGCGATCGTGACAAGCCACACACCGAGCACGACCCCCGTGACGAGCGCAAGCAGGCGCCCCTGGAGCGAGCGCGGCAGCTTCATGACGCGGCCGCCGGTTTGCCCGGCAGCACGTAGCCGATGCCGCGAACCGTCCGGATCATGTCGCTGCCGAGCTTGCTCCTCAGGCGATGCACATGAACCTCCACCGCATTGCTTTCGACCTCCTGGCCCCAGCTGTAGAGGTGTTGCTCGATCTGCTCGCGCGACAGCACGCGGCCGGCGTTCAACATCAACACATGCAGCAGATCGAACTCCCGACTGGAAAGC
This sequence comes from Paraburkholderia phenoliruptrix, assembly GCF_047325075.1. Taxonomy (NCBI): domain Bacteria; kingdom Pseudomonadati; phylum Pseudomonadota; class Betaproteobacteria; order Burkholderiales; family Burkholderiaceae; genus Paraburkholderia; species Paraburkholderia phenoliruptrix. Next base: position 2,429,558 of record NZ_CP168531.1, on the reverse strand, counting down.
GTCACGGGCACGCCAGCGAGGTACACCATGCGGGACGCCGGATCGAGGACGACATCGTGCGCCTCGAGCCGTTCGCGCGGCCGGCCGTGCGAACGGCGCACCAATGCTCGCAACCGGGCCCCGAGTTCCTGGAGATCGACAGGTTTGACGACGTAGTCGTCGGCCCCCATGTCGAGCCCGCGAACGCGGTCAGGCACGGCGTCGCGCGCCGTCAGCACCAGGATCGGAAAATCGACGCCGACGCGGCGTACGCTTCGCAGCACATCGATACCATCCATGCGAGGCAAGCCGAGATCGAGCACTGTAGCTGCGTACGGCTGCGCACGCAGCTCCCGCTGCGCGGCCTCGCCATCCTGGACCCAGTCGACCTGAAATCCTTGCTGCCGCAACCCGGCACGAATGCCGTCGCCGAGCAGCGGGTCGTCTTCGACAAGTAGTATGCGCACGCGTGATTGTCCGCTCGACGTCGTTCAGTCGTCGTCGCCCTGCTTTTGCTGATGCACTTGGGCGGCTGCGGGCTGATCCGCTGGAGGCACATGCGGCGCTGCCCGCCATTGCGCCCCCCACCAGACAAATACCGCCGCTATGAGCACGGCAGCGACTCCCCAATGCGCCCTTCGAATGCTCTCCCCTGCGTGGCCTGACTTGTATCCCGATACCATTGCTCCGATCAGGTTGTCGCGATGCAAGATGCTGCTCATGACCACGGCCAGGACATGAACGGCGACGAGCGCCAGCATCGCATTCGCGATGCCTTCATGCAGTTCGCCCGGCCACTCGCCACCCACGCTGTTGTATGCCGCCCAGCCCGTCACCCCAACAGCCCAGGTCATCAGCAGTATGGCAAGGATCGCCAGCGCCCCTGCGGGATTGTGTCCAACGTGTCGTTCCGGCCGTGCCTTGGCGAGGCTCGTCAAGTACCGTATGACCGACGCAGGCGAGCGCAGGAAGGCGGAGAACCTTGCGTATCGCGTTCCCATCAATCCCCAGATGATGCGAAATGCCACCAGGCCGACCATGGTATAGCCGAGCGTCACGTGCACGAGGCGCTATCGCTCGCTTTCGGCCGTCAGCCATGCACCTGCAAACGCGGCAACCATGAGCCAGTGAAACACGCGAACCGGCGCGTCCCACACCAGAATCCGGATCGTGCCGGAAGCCCGCGTGTCATTCTCAGCGCGGGATGCGAATGGTTCGTTCATCGAAGTTTCCCTGATCTGCCCGCGTATGGCAGGCGGCGCAATTCGAAGCGCTCCTGACTGCCGGATGCCGCCACGTCGACGCGGGTATTTCGTCGTGCTCGGCCATAAACCACGTTGAGCGGGTGATGCGGTCCTCGGGAGCAAGGCGGCCCGCCGGCGCTGGTCGAGCGGCATGAGTCACGAGCCAGCTTTCGAGTTGTTTGACCGAAGCGAGATCGAGCGACGCATTTGTGCCGAAGTGATGATCAAGGCCGTTCAGGATGCGTCGCCATGATTCAGCCGGCAGCATCCCCGGCGGATACGCAATATGGCAGGCGGCGCACTCCTGCCGGTATTGCAGCGGTGGAGTGCCCATGCTTGCCTGCTGGCTTTCTTCTCCGAAAACAGGAGCGGAAAGCAGAGCTCCGCAGAGCGCAGCGGCCACGCCTGCTCCGGCAGTAGCAAAGCGAATATTCATCTGCCTGTCCTTCGGAAAGTGGTCCATGGAAAAGGAGGCGCCTGCTATGGCTTGAGCGTCATCAGCCAGCTCAGAATGTCAGCCTTCTCCGACGCCGTGCATTCCCGCCCCACTACGTCGCCGCAGTTGCGGCGGAACCACTTCTCTGTCTTTGCCGCGTCGGTGAAGCGTTCGGGATTGAACGCGGGCGCAAGCGGCGCGATCGTCTTGCCGGTGCTCGCATGCTGTCCGCTACCGGTAGGCAGCGCGCCATGGCACGTCGCACAGGCCCACCCACGGCCGTGCCGCGTCGTAAAAAACTGTTGACCGCGCGGCGGTGCAGGCGCAGTTTTCGACTGCGCCGCGTAGCCGTTCAGAATTTCTCCGGGAGTGTCGGCATAGACGTGTGAAACGCCGGCGCCGGCGGCAATACCGATGGCGAACACAAATCGTGGTACGAAGCGCTGGGACATGAGCATCGTGGGTTCTCCCCGTGGATGCTCTACATGTTCGGACGGCTTCCTTACCGGATTGTTAACACAGCCATGCCATCCATTTTCGGTAGTAGCAGATTGCCCTTGTTGACCTGAGTCAACGCAGGCGGATCGGTATCAGTCAATGAGCGCCAGGAGGATGGTGGATCTGCCAGCGGGTCATGGGCCGCTTCTGAAAGAATGCGCGATCTCTCGAATGACCCGTGATTGTTATGTCTTCCTGAAGAGAGCACAGCAATCAATCTAGCGCCGGATCCAGCCATCCGGTACTTCGAAGGTCCTGATCACTCGTGCCGGTGTGCCAGCGGCAAGGCTCCTCGCTGGGATTGCGCCGGTGACAATGGAGCCGGCCGCAATGACACTGTGGTCGCCAATAGATGCTCCTGCCAGAACCATGGAGTTTGCACCGATCCAGACGTTGTTCCCAATCGATACCGGTGCCTCGGTTAGCGGCTCATCCGGGCACACCTGATGAAAGTGAGTGTCGTAGATATAAACCATGTCCCCGATCTTGACGGAGTGGCCGATTTTGATCGATTTCGCGGCACATAAAACGATACCGTCGTTAAATAATGCGTCGTCGCCCACTTCCAGCACTGCGTCCTTGAGGACGGTGAAATGCTGCCGAAGACGAAAGGAGCGAAAGCAACAGCTATTTCCAAGCCTGACCTGCCCTTCACCCGCGAAATCGGGAAAATATCCGTCGATGACGGGGCGTCCGGCACATTGGATGGTCCGCGGTCTGACAAGCGAATAGAGATGCCCCTTAAGACGGGATCTATTCATCATTTTACTGAGGTCCATTTCTTCTATTCCTCGGAGCAATGCCTCGACAATAAGGATCGGCTATGACAAATCGAGCCTTCGATGGTTCGCCTCAGGCACCCACTCCCGGAAACAGAAAGTTCGCAGTACTGAAACTGTCGGTTCGTGCTACCCATAGATTGGGCAGCTGAGTGGCAGAAAAACGTCCCCAATCGGCGGCCTCGCCCGCTCGTCGCAGCCAACCCAACGTCTGCTCTGCTGATCCCAGTGGACTCGCAAATGGTAGTCTGTCATTGTCCTTTCTGTTGCAGATCAATGGGGCAGTCTTCTGTGGACGCCTAGACTATTTCATCATGTGGAAACGCCTGACGGCATCCATGCTTATCGTGTTCGGCACAGCGGTTGTTTCACCGCTCCCGCTTGCCGATGTCACGGCTCGCCAGAAAGAGATTGCGCAACGCGGTGCGGACGTGATGCCGTTTTCGCTCGCGGCCACCACCCACATCTTTACGAAGACCGCCGACGGTGGCACCCAGCGGGTCGTCACGAAACATCCCGACGCCAAGCAGACCGCCCTCATCCGCCGGCATCTCGCCGTGATCGCGCGTCGCTTCTCGACAGGCGATTTCGGCGCGCCGGAGCAGATCCACGGCAACGACATGCCCGGCCTCGCCGACTTGCGTACGGCCCAGCCGGGCGAGCTCACGATCGGCTATCGCGACGTGCGCGACGGCGGGGAAATCGTGTATCGCAGCAGACAGCCTCGTCTCGTTGCGGCGCTACACGACTGGTTCGATGGGCAGTTGTCCGATCATGGGCACGATGCAATGGCAGGGCACGATGCGGACGCGATGCATCACCATCCGGCAGGCGAATGAACGCCGTGAGCACGAGCGAGGGTTCGGCAGTTGCCTTTTGCCTGAATCTGCAGGCCGCTGATTTGAGCGCAAGCTGGCGACCTGGCTACGGACACGCCGCGCACCGCGTCGCGAGACGGATTGGCGGACGCTCTTGCGAGAAAACCTGTATGGATGTACAGTGGTGCACGCGGATTCACGCCTCGTCACAACAACGGCTGGCTGGCCGGTTGATAATGCAGTGCGCGACCGCCGTGATTGCGGTGGCAGCCCTGGCTGCGATGAGCCGCGCATCGGCACGACGAGAGGCTCCCTTGCGTGGGAAGACCGGCGACTGGAGGGAAAGCAACATGTTTCGATTGGTAGGCGCGGGTGCAGTGCTGCTGATGATTGCGTCGACAGTATCGGCAGGCGAACGCTATGTCGAAATCTGGAATCCGCCGGAGGCGCGTATCGGGCAGCCACTCACGCAGCCACTCACCCAACCATCCTGCAGGAAAAGCAACTGCAGAACGGGGCACCCGTCGCGTCACTCGACTGCATTGACGCCGCGCCGTGTGGCTGACCCTCTCGCCAATCCTTCTGCGCACAGCCGGGTCCGGGCAGACAATTCGAAGAAGCACGCGGATCCTCGACCCGCCGAACTGCCGCGCATCATCACGCCGGAAGGCAACATCTTCCGGGTAGGCACACGTGACGCGACGGTTAGCGTGCTGCGCTAGCAGCTTTCCGACACGGGCCGCGGCCATGACAAGGGCCAGTCGACGCCACCTGGGCAAGAGACGCACGCTTTGTATGTTGCGGCTCAACGACGCAAGCCACGCGTCATGCTGCAATCTACCCTGTAACGTCGTGAACCCTGCTCACGCTCCACGACATTCCGAACTCGATATCGAGCCCCCGCGCGGCACATAAAAACATCCTTTTGGGCAGCGCGCCAACCCGTCTCCCGCGACAAAACCAATTGACGGCATGGCTGGCTCGTATATGCTGGTTAACAGGCGATCGTAAGCCCCGCTTCGCAAAACACATTTGTCGTATCTTGCGAAGCAGCAAATCCGCTTTGCAACGGACAAACCGATCAGCCAGGCGTGCTATTTCTCAGCAGCACGTTCAACCTGTTCAACGTCGCTAGTCGAGTGTCATCGTGAGAGTCCGTGGCCCTTTGGTGAGATGGAACCGCAGTCAGGCGAGTTGTCCTCGCGCTGACGGCGCCATTGCCAACGGCAGCAGCGGCAGCCTTGCGTTCCGCCGCTTCCTGTCCATCTTCACAATTCTTTCGCGTCGTTCCGTTCGACGTCACAACTCCGTCTCCGCGCGCGCGTTCATCGCCGTGCGCACAGACGAGGTCGCTTCGCTGTTGCCCTAGCGCCTCCCTCCTGTTTGCCCTTCGATCCGTCGGTCTGGCTGAACGCGTCTGTGCCACGCGCGCGTTTGCGCACGCGCAGCGTTATTTGACGTCGCTCTGTCCGGCTCGCGTGCGCCTTGCTGCGCCCCGCGACGGGCGGCATCGAACGGTGCATCAGTTCATTACGCGCGGCGCGTTCCGTTGACGGCGACTGCCCGCCCTGCTCCGGTGACCTGACACGGCGCATCCGGCCGCGACCTGGTACCGCAGCGCATTTCGAAGCACTCTGTGCCGCATTCGCGGCTCTACAAACACATCTATTCGTTATGCGAAATAAACCGCTAATCGGCATCAGTGCCGACAGAACGACGATAGGCAGCCACCCGTCGCACATAACCGGCGAGAAATACATCACGGCCATCGTGGACGGCTCAAACGCGCTGGCCATGCTGCTGCCCGCACTCGGCGAGCGTCAATCCACGCAAGACGTGCTGGCCGCGGTCGACGGCCTGCTCTTTACCGGCAGCTATTCCAATGTCGAGCCGCGCCGCTACGGCGGCGAGCCCGCCGCCCCCGGCACGCTGCACGACGCCGCGCGCGACGCGACCACGCTGCCGCTGCTTCGCGCCGCAATTGCAGCCGGCGTGCCCGTGCTCGCCATATGCCGGGGCTTCCAGGAAATGAATGTGGTGTTCGGCGGAACGTTGCATCAGAGCGTTCACACGACGCCGGGGCTCAACGACCATCGCGAGAACAGTCACGACAGCCTCGACGTGCAATACGCGCCCTCTCATTCGGTCTCGCTCGCACAGGGCGGTCTATTGCAACGTCTTGCACATGGCGCACACGAAGCGCGCGTGAATTCATTGCACGGCCAGGGCATTGGGCGATTGGGCGCGGGCCTCACGATCGAAGCCACGGCGCCCGACGGACTCATCGAAGCGGTCAGCGTGACACATGCGCGCGCTTTTGCGCTGGGCGTGCAGTGGCATCCCGAGTGGAAGCATGCGGACGACGCGCTCTGCGCTGCAATTTTTCGTGCATTTGGCGACGCCTGCCGCGATCGGATGCGCGCGAGAGACGACGGTCGCGCGGTACCAGCTGTTACGCAGAACTAACTGCAGCGCAACAGAACAGAGAGAACCATCATGCATGACATCGACGATTTTCTAAAGAAGAACCACGTCACCGAGATCGAAGCGATCATTCCGGACATGGCCGGCATCGCACGCGGCAAGATCATCCCGCGCAGCAAGTTCGAGTCCGGCGAATCGATGCGCCTGCCGCAGGCGGTCATGATTCAGACCGTCACCGGCGATTATCCGGACGACGGCACGCTGACCGGCGTCACGGATCCGGACATGGTGTGCGTTCCCGACGCCACGACGATCCGCATGATCCCCTGGGCTGTCGATCCGACCGCCCAGGTGATTCACGATTGCGTGCACTTCGACGGCACGCCCGTCGCGATCTCGCCGCGCCGCGTGCTGCGCCGCGTGCTGGAGCTGTATCGCGCGAAGGGCTGGAAGCCCGTCATCGCGCCCGAACTCGAGTTTTATCTGGTGGATATGAATAAGGACCCCGACCTGCCCTTGCAACCGCCGATCGGCCGCACGGGGCGTCCGGAGACCGGGCGCCAGTCGTACTCGATAGAAGCCGTGAACGAATTCGATCCGCTCTTCGAAGATATCTACGAGTACTGCGAAGTGCAGGAACTCGAAGTGGATACGCTGATTCACGAAGTGGGCGCCGCGCAGATGGAGATCAATTTCATGCACGGCGATCCTCTGAAACTCGCGGACAGCGTATTCCTCTTCAAGCGCACGGTGCGTGAAGCCGCGCTGCGTCACAAGATGTACGCGACCTTCATGGCCAAGCCGATGGAAGGCGAGCCGGGATCGGCCATGCATATGCACCAGAGCCTCGTGGACGAGGAGACCGGCCGCAATCTTTTCACCGCCGCGGACGGCAAACCGACCTCGCTATTTACGAGCTATATCGCCGGTTTGCAGAAATACACGCCTGCGTTAATGCCTATTTTCGCGCCGTATATCAACTCGTACCGGCGGCTGTCGCGCTTCATGGCCGCGCCGATCAACGTGGCCTGGGGCTATGACAACCGCACGGTCGGCTTTCGCATTCCGCATTCGGGGCCCGCGGCGCGCCGCATAGAAAACCGCATTCCGGGCGTGGATTGCAACCCGTACCTCGCGATTGCGGCGACGCTCGCGGCGGGTTATCTCGGCATCACTCAAAGGCTCGACGCCACCGAGCCGCTGCTGAGCGATGGGTACGAGTTGCCGTATCAACTGCCGCGCAATCTCGAAGACGGACTGACGTTGATGAGCGCGTGCGAGCCCATTGCCGAAGTCCTCGGCGAGAAATTCGTGAAGGCGTACCTCGCGCTGAAAGAGACCGAATACGAAGCGTTTTTCCGCGTGATCAGCTCGTGGGAACGCCGGCATTTGCTGCTGCACGTCTAATGCAAAGAGAAAATACCCTGGAGGCTGTATGAGTTACAGAACAGAAGAGATCGCCTACGTGCAAGCGACGCCGTCCGCCGCGAACCGGCGCGCCGAAACGCAACGCAGCACCGCGGAACTTCGCGCGCTCGACGCCGCGCATCACATTCATCCGTTTTCGGATATGGGCGCGCTTAATCGCAACGGCAGCCGCGTGATCGTGAAAGCGCACGGCGTGTACTTGTGGGATTCCGAGGGCAACAAGATTGTCGACGGCATGGCCGGGCTGTGGTGTGTGAACGTCGGCTATGGGCGCAAGGAACTCGCCGATGCAGCGTATCGGCAAATGCAGGAATTGCCCTACTACAACACGTTCTTCAAGACGACGCACCCGCCCGTCATCGAATTGTCCGCGCTGCTCGCCGAGCTTGCGCCGCAGCCGTTCAATCACTTTTTCTACTGCAATAGCGGCTCGGAGGGCAACGACACGGTGCTGCGCATCGTTCATCAATACTGGGCCACGCAGCGCAAGCCTGCCAAAAAGGTCGTGATTTCGCGCAGAAACGGCTATCACGGTTCGACGATTGCGGGCGGCACGCTCGGCGGCATGGGCTATATGCATGAGCAGATGCCGTCGAAAGTCGAAAACATCGTGCATATCGACCAGCCGTATTTCTTCGGCGAGGCCGAAAGCGGCCAGACGCAGGAAGAATTCGCTCTGGCCCGGGCCCAGCAACTGGAGGCAAAAATCCTCGAAATAGGCGCCGAAAACGTGGCCGCGTTCATTGGCGAGCCGTTCCAGGGAGCGGGCGGTGTGATCTTTCCTGGCTCGTCCTATTGGCCGGAAATTCAGCGCATCTGCCGTCAATACGACGTGCTGCTGGTCGCCGACGAAGTCATCGGCGGATTTGGCCGCACGGGAGAATGGTTCGCGCATCAGCATTTTGGCTTCGAGCCGGATCTCATCACGCTTGCCAAGGGGCTCACAAGCGGCTACGTGCCGATGGGCGCGGTCGGCCTGCACGATCGCATTGCGACCGCCATTATCGAGAACGGCGAGTTCAATCACGGCCTCACCTACTCCGGGCATCCGGTCGCGGCCGCCGTGGCCGTGGCAAACCTGACGCTGCTGCGCGACGAGAAGATCGTCGAGCGCGTCAAAACGGACACGGGGCCGTACTTCCAGAAGAAGCTGCGCGACACCCTGGCGAACCATCCGATTGTCGGCGAGATTGCGGGCGCTGGGCTCGTGGCCGGCGTGCAACTGGCAGAAGAGCCGTCATCGCGTAGACGCTTTGCAAACGGCGGCGATGTCGGCGCGCTCTGCCGCGACTTCTGCTTCAACGGCAACCTGATCATGCGCGCAAGCGGGGACCGCATGCTGCTGTCGCCGCCGCTCGTCATCAGCCGGGAGGAAATCGACGAGATCGTCGCGAAGGCAAAAAGCGCCATCGATGCGACAGCGCGACAACTCGGTATGTCATAAGCTTTATGCTCGGATCGGCGTGCGCGTGGCGCGTTCCCGTGCGGGTTTGCGTGCGGGTTGTCGTAATAACCCCACGCATGCCGGCTCCGCAAAGAAAGCCGCACCGCAAGCCGGTACTCAACGAGTCTTCGTATTTACCGAACCTTCACTTCGTGATTATCAGATTTATTCGACACGAACATTGCCGCAGACTGGGCTCATCTTCAACACGGACATCGTCCGCGAAAGGACCCATCATGCGAACCTATCCGCGAAACAGTAAAGAAGCAGCCGCACGAATCGTCGCGCTCGCGCTCACGTCAGACGGCCACGTCTGCAGCTCCGAGGAGCGCGCGCTCGACAAGCTGAACATAGCCGGCGAGCTCGGCCTCGCGCCTGCGCAATTTGCGCAGATCGTGCAGGCGCTCTGTGAGGACCGCTCGATTGCGCAGCTTTCGTCCGCGCCTCCCATGGGGCACCTCGACGCCGCGTTACTGAGCACATTGATCGACGAAATCGACGATCCCGCGTTGCGTCGCAAGGTCATTCGTTTATGCGTTGCAGTCACATTGGCCGACGACTATCTCGCGGACGGTGAAATTGCCCTGCTCGCCGCGGTGTTCGACGCATGGGGCCACCAGCTGAAACCCGCCGCAAGCCGGCGCGGCGTTCCGCCGCCTGCGTTTCGCGGTTACACGCGCGCGGCGTCCACGACCTCAGAAGCCAGCCCGTGATGCTGGCCACGGCGGGAGCGGATCGCGTGAATCTCTTCGATCACGCCTTCCGCGCGGCCGAGCCGGCGCAAGCCGCGCAGCAGCGACAGATCGTCGGCGCCCAGTTCCGCGAGCGGAAACACGCCGAGGCCGCGCGCGGCAAAGACCGCCATCAGCGCACTGTCCTCGAACTCGCCCACCACGCGCGGCCGGATGCCTTGCGAATCGAACCAGCGGTCAAGCCGCGCGCGCAATGCGGCATGGCGCGTGGGCAGCAGCACCGGCAGCTCGGCGAGGCACTGCGGAAAGCCCGCTCGCGCGGATTTGCGCACGATCTCGGCCGGTCCGTACCAATCGACCGGCGAGCCCACGAGCCGCTGACTCAACACACGCAAATCGGAGTTGTGCGGCGCCGGCTGACAGGCGAGCACCAGATCGAGCCGGTGCAGCGCGAGTTCGGACAACAGCTCGGCAGGTTCGCCCTCGTGACAGAGCAGTCTGAGCGAAGGCGTGCCGAGCACCGGCGCAAGAAGCGCATGAGCCGCGAGCTTGGAAATACCGTCCGAGAGACCGACTGCAAGCCGCGCGACGCCCTCGCCGCCCGCCTCGTGCATGTCGTCGAGCAGCGCCTCGCCGAGCTGGAAAATTTGCTCCGCGCGGCTGAACGCCGTCTCGCCGGCTTCGGTCATGGTGACGCCGCGGCCGGCCGGTTTCAGCAACTGTCGCCCGATGGATTTTTCGAGCTCGCGCACCTGTGCGCTGATGGTCTGCACCGCCATATCGAGCCGCTCGGCCGCGCGCGCAAAGCCGCCCTCCTTCACGACGATCCAGAAATAGTACAAGTGACGGTAGTTGAGCATGATGGTGTCGACGGACGTGAACTTCGAAAAAACCGATCTATTCATCAGCTTAACACTGGTTTATCCGAGTCATGCGGACGGCGATCATAGGCGCTATCCGATCATCAACTCATCCTTTCGCTCACCCACTCATGGACACTCTGCTTGCCCTCGTTGCCGACCCCGCCGCATGGGTAGCGCTCCTCACGCTCGTCGTGATGGAAGTCGTACTCGGCATCGACAACCTGATCTTCATTTCGATCCTGAGCAACAAGCTGCCCGAGGCGCAGCGCGCCCGCACGCAGCGTCTTGGCATCATGCTCGCGCTGGTGCTGCGGCTCGGCCTGCTCGGCATGGTCGCGTGGATCGCGCAGTTGACCGCGCCCGCGATTGCGCTGTTCGGCCACGCGTTCTCGTGGCGCGACCTCATTCTGCTCGGCGGCGGTCTTTTCCTCGTCTGGAAGGCGACGCGCGAAATGCACCATCACGTCACGCACGCCCACGCGGAGGATGAAAGCAGGAGCGCGGGCGGCACCGTGCAGTTGACCGTCGCGGGCGCAATCGGCCAGATCCTGGTGCTCGATATCGTGTTCTCCGTCGACAGCATCATCACCGCGGTCGGCATGACCGACCACATGCCGATCATGTTCCTCGCGGTGATCTGTGCAGTCCTCGCGATGCTGTTTGCCGCGCGTCCGCTGTCGCAGTTCATCGAACGCAATCCGACCATCGTGACGCTCGCGTTGAGCTTCCTGCTCGTGATCGGCATGACGCTGATTGCGGAAGGCTTGGGTACGCACGTGCCGAAAGCGTACATCTACGTGGCGATGGCGTTCTCCGCATTCGTCGAGGCGGTGAACATGCTGGTGCGGCGCGCCAGGTCCCGACGCGCGGCCGGCGCGGGCGGCACGGCTCAGTAACGGTTATGGGACAAGCACCCGTGAGCCACGCGCCCCCCGATGTTCTTCTACTCATCCTGTCGAGGAGCGACACCATGAAATGCCCTGTTTGCACAACACCTGACCTGCTGATGACCGAGCGCCGCTCGATCGAAATCGACTACTGTCCCGAGTGCCGCGGCGTGTGGCTCGATCGCGGGGAACTCGACAAGCTGATCGCGCAGGACGCCGCACAGACCGCCGTGCCCGCCCACGCGCGCCCGGTTCGCGACGACCGCCGCGAGCGCGAGCACCTTTACGACGGCGAGCGCCGTTATGACGACCATCGTTCGGGTTATCGCACCCACAAGAAAAAGCGCTCGATTTTCGACGTGTTCGATTTTGATTGAGCGATGCGGGCGCCGCCGCGGCGTATCGCTCGTCGAACTGCCTGCGTGGCGCGCTGCAACGGCACGCGCCACGCAGGCGGGTAACCTGCCGCTCCCGGCTCCTGCCGGTGTCTCGCCGCTCCGCCCCACGCCGATCCCGCGGGGCGCGCCCAGGTATAGCGCTTGCGCGCCATGGCGTGCCTCCTGCGTTACGGACGACACGCGATGATCGTGCACCACCTCAACTGCATTTCCACCTGCCCGCTGGGCGGCCGCCTGATGGACGGACGCACCCGCTCGCTCGCCGAGCGCGGCCTCCTTACCTGTCACTGTCTGCTGATCGAAACCGCAGCGGGCCTCGTGCTGGTCGACACCGGCTTCGGTTTGCGCGACGTCGCCAACCCGCGCTCGCGTATCAGCCGCTTCTTTCTCGGGCTCGTCAGCCCGGATTTCCGCGAGGAAATGACCGCGATCCGCCAGATCGAGCGACTCGGTTTCGATCCGCGTGACGTCAGACATATCGTGCTGAGCCACCTCGACTTCGATCACGCCGGCGGCCTCGACGACTTTCCTCAGGCCACCGTGCACCTGTTGCGCGTCGAGCGCGACTATGCGCTTGAGCAGAAAACGTGGATGGACCGGCAGCGCTTCCGCCCGCAACAATGGTCGACGTCCGCGAACTGGCGCGTCTATCAGGCGAGCGACGGCGAAACGTGGAACGGCTTTGCGCGGGCGCAGCAATTCGACGGACTGCCGCCCGAGCTGCTGGTCGTGCCGCTGCGCGGCCACACCTTCGGTCATGCGGGCATCGCCGTTCAGACCACGGGCGAAAAGTGGCTCTTCAACGCCGCCGACGCCTACTTCCATCATGCCGAGATGCACGCCAATCCGCATTGCACGCCGGGGCTGCGCTTTTATCAGTGGATGCTCGAAAAGGATCGCACGGCACGCTTCGAAAATCAGCGCCGCCTGCGCGAACTCGCGCTGACGAGCCGGGCCGTGACGGTGTTCTGCAGCCACGACGTGACCGAATTCGAACGGCTTGCAAAGCGTCCCGCGAACATGCCGGCGCGGCGTGCCGTGGATATGAGCGCGGCGCCGCACGCTTCCCGGTCGAGCGACGATCGCATCGCGTAGCGCCGCGAGGCACACGCACATCGGCGACCACATGAAGCGCGACGAAGAAGGCGACGCGCAAGCCGTCGCGAACGCCACGAAATCCAGTATGCTGAGCGCTCGAGCCGCCCGGCTCGATTGGATTTCGCCCTTCGCCATTCTTCGCCATGAATCTTTCGTTTGAAGTTCTGCAGGTGCTCGACGCCGTCGATCGAACCGGCACGTTTGCCAACGCCGCCGAAACGCTGCACAAAGTGCCGTCGTCGCTCACTTATCTGGTCCAGAAGCTCGAACTCGACCTCGGCGTGAAGCTGTTCGACCGCAGCGGCCGCCGCGCGACGCTCACGCATGCGGGGCGCGTGGTCGTCGAGGAGGGCCGCCGCCTGCTGGCTGCCGCCGAAGACCTGGAATGCAAGGCAAAGCGCATCGAACAGGGCTGGGAGTCCGACCTGTACGTGGCCGTCGACGAGATCATTCCGTTCGCACTGCTGTGGGATCACGTCGACGAGTTCTACAAACTCAAGCTCGACACGCGGCTCAATCTGTCGAAAGAAGTGCTGGGCGGTTCGTGGGACGCGCTGCTCACGCGCCGCGCGGACCTGATCGTCGGCGCGGCGGGCGACCCGCCGCCCATTCCGAACCTCGTCGCAAAGCCGATCGGTTCGCTGCGGCACGTGTTCGTGGTCGCGCCGGATCATCCGCTCGCGGCCTTGCCCGGACCGTTGACGCTCGACGTGGTCGCGCGCCATCGCGCGGTCGCGATCGGCGATACGTCGCGCGAACTCGCGCCGCGCACTATTGCGCTCGCAGACAACCAGGAAGTGCTGACCGTGCCGACGCTCGAAGCCAAGCTCGCCGCGCAATTGCGCGGGCTCGCGGCGGGCACGATCCCCGAATGCCTTGCCGTCGAGGCACTGAGAAACGGTGAGCTGGTCCAGAAGGAAGTGCTCGGCATGCGCGAGGTCACGCATTTCTATCTGGCGTGGCGCGACGACGAAACAGGCAAGGCGCTGCGCTGGTGGGTCGAGCGGCTCGATCAGCCCGATCTGATCGACAAGGTGGTGCAACAGCAGATGCTGCAGTCAAAAACCAGCGTGTGATTCATGCTGCGCCAAGCCGCCAAGCCGCCAAGCCGCCAAGCCGCCAAGCCGCCATGGCGCGATAGCGCTAGCGGCCTTCGCTGAGTTCCGGCGGCCGCGCGCCTGCGACGAGCGGCGCCGCGCCGGCGCTCTCACCTCGCACACAGCGCGAGGCCGCTGCTGACGAAGCCCTCGCGGCTTCGAGCATGTGCCGCGCGGCGCGGAAATCGTCGAGATCGAGTCCTTGGGTCAGCCTTGCGCAGGCCGTCTGGATCACGCGCACGGCGTCGTCGGCGCGCCCTTGCGCACACCACAGGCGGCCGAGACTCGTGGCCGCGCGCAACTGCAGCGAGGCGCAGCCTTGCGCGAGCGCTTCCTCCATCGCTGCGTTCAGAGACGCTTCTGCGTCTGCCGAGGCGTCGCCGTCAACAGGCGTTGACGCACCGTCGAGCAGCAGTAGTTCGCCGTGCACGCGCCGCAGTTCCACCACATACCAATGGTCGCCGCTTTCGTCGCATTGCGCCAACGCGCGCGTCACCGCGGCGAGGGCCTCGTCGCGTCGTCCCGCGCGGCCCAAGGCGAGCGCGTACTGGGCGACCAGCATCGCGCGCTGGGCGGCGTATTCGAGCGCGTCCAGTTCGTCGAGTGCTGTGTGAAAGGCGTGAAGACGCTCGGGCCGCACGTCGTCGAGCGAGCACAGGTACGCGTCGAAACAGCGGGCGCACGCCTGCGATACGCCGAGGCCCGTGCGCGCCGACACATCGCGCAGCAATGCAATGGCTCGCGCCGCGCGCTCGCGTTTGCCCGACAGCAACGCGAGCGGAATCTCCGCTTCAACGAGCACGTAGCAGGTCACGATCGCCTGGTCCTGCGCACCCGCGCTCGCCACGCAGGCTTCTGCAAGATCGAGCGCCTCGTCGCGCGCCCCCTGGAACCACAGGAGCCGCGCCAGCGTCGCGCGGCCCACCAGCCCCTGGTCGATGGATTGGCCGAGCGGCAAACCGTGCTGCAGCGTATCGGCTTGCAGCAGGAAGCGTTCGAGCGACGCGCGCGCCTGCTGCTGATTGCCCGCGTAATGCCAGGCTATGCCGAGCAGTCGCGAAGCGAGCATGCCGTTGCTCGTATCGCCGGTTTGCGCGGCGAGCGACGCGAAACGATGGGCGAACGCGAGGGCATTGCGCGCCGCGCCCGACGACTGGCTCGCATTCCACATGCCCCACAACGCGCGCGCCTCGAACGCCCGGTCCGCCAGCGCGATGGCGAGCGCCAGCACCTCGGCCCACACCGCGAGCGTTTCGCGGTTCGGCCCGTTCACATAGACGAGCGCCGCGCCGAGCGCCGCGAGCAGTTGCATGCGCACCCGCAGATGACGGGCTGAGCCCGACGCGCCATGGGTCTGAGCGACGCTGTCGAGCGCGCGGCGTGCCCACGCGCAGCATTCGTCGACGAGCGAGAGCTCGTACAGCAGCGCGACCACCTTGACCGCGAGTTTTTCCGCGAGCGCGTCGTCGCCCTTTGACGAAAGCGCCCAGCCGAGCGCCGCGCGCAGATCGTCGAGCGAGGCGCGCATGCGCGCATGCCAGCCGTCGGCGCCGCCCTCCGCGGCGCGTGCTTGCGCCGACATCTGCCGCTCCAGCAAGCCGGCGAAATAACGCGCGTGGTTCAGCGTGGCCATGCGCCGCTCGCCGTTGTCGTCGAGCTTTTGCAGCGCGTACGCACGCGTGGTTTCGAGCAGCCGATAGCTCGCCTTGCCGCGGTCCGCACGCGCCACCACGAGCGACTTCTCGACGAGCCCCGACAGCGCCGCGATCACCTCCGCTTCCTGCAACCCCTGGTCCGCGACCACGGCGATGGCCGCCTCCATTGAAAAGCTGTTGACGAAGATGCCGAGCCTGCGCAGCGTCGCGCGCTCGGCGTCGTCGAGGAGACCGTGACTCCAGTCGAGTGTCGCCTTCAAGGTCTGATGTCGCGGCAGCGCCGTGCGGTTGCCGCCCGTCAGCATGTTGAAGCGGTCGTCCAGATGATCCGCGAGGGTTTCGATGCCGAGAATCGCCGCGCGTGCGGCCGCGAGTTCGATCGCGAGCGGTATGCCGTCGAGCCGGCGGCATACCGTGCCGGTCAGCTGGATGCTGCGGGCGTCGGACGAAAAACGCGCGTCCATCGCGCGGGCGCGCGACAGGAACAACTGCACGGCGCTGCACCCGAGCACATGCTCGCCTTGATCGTCGTGCGTGGGAACGTCGAGCGAGGCGACCCAATACAGATGTTCTTCGGCGACGCGCAGCGGCTCGCGGCTCGTAGCCAGCACGCGCACGCCCGGGCCCGCATTCAGCAGCGCTTCGGCCAGTTCGGCGGCCGGCGCGAGCACGTGCTCGCAATTGTCGAGCACGCACAGCACGCGCCGCTCGCCCCACTCGCGGCTCACGCGTGTGAGCGTGAGCGGACCGCTTGCCTTGCTCACGCCGACGCTCGCGGCAAACATGGCGAGCACGCTGTTCGCATCCGACGTCGACGCAAGCGGGACCAGATAGACGCCGTCCGGATAGTCGCCGACGAGCCGGCGCGCGACCTCCACCGCGAGGCGCGTCTTGCCGATGCCGCCCGCGCCGAGCAGCGTGACGTGACGCGCCGCGGTAAGCGAGCGCGCGACATCGAGAAGCGCGTCGTCGCGGCCGATCAGCGGCGAGAAACTGGCGGGCAGATTGTGCGGGCTCTGCGCTGCGGTGCTGTACGCGTCATGGCCTGCATGAGCCTCGGGACTCGGTTCGGTCAACCCGGCGCTCGACGCATCGCGCGTCGCGGCCGGCAGCGGCGACTGCCTCGCGACGAGCCGGTACCCGCGGCCCGAGACGGTCTGGATGAGTCCGCGGCTTTCGCCAAGCACCTTGCGCAGCGCGGACATGTGCACCTGCAGATTGTTTTCTTCGACGATGGTGTCGGGCCACACTTGCCTCAACATGTCGTTCTTCGAAACGAGTTCGCCTTTCGCGGCGATCAGAACGGCGAGCATGTCGAAGGCGCGGCTGCCGATGCGCACGGGTTGTCCGTCGAGAAGCAGTTCCCGACCAACCAGGTCCACCTGAAGCGGGCCGATGCGAATCATGAGGCGGTATCCAGAACACGAGGAATGACGATGCAGCCGGGCGGGCGCGGCCCGGCAGGCGTCCCCGAAGTCTAGACCAGGCGCAAAAAGGCATGCGCGGAAAAAACTGAACCTATCGTTCAAATTTTTTGGATTAAACCAGCGGATGCTGGACGTCGACCACCGACGCAAGAATCATCGCGGCGGCATTGACGGGCACCGCGCTGCGCACTCTCGGCTTGTAGATCAGGTCGTTGCGGCGAATCGTGGCGCCGCTCAGCGCGCAGCGCCCTTTTAATCGCGCGCGGCAACTGATCCACACCTGGTCCGCATAACGGCACAGCGTGGCGTCCTGCCAGAGCACCGCAATCGACGTCTCCGACAGACGCTCGATCACCTCGACCTGCCGATGCCGCGACGGCCCGTTGGCCGCCTCGCGCGTGAGCGGCACCGCGAGATACGCGGCGCCTTCGGCCTCGCCGCGATAGCCGGCAAGCAGCCGCTCGATCATGTGATTCCAGACCGGCGCGTGAGCCCGCGCCTCTTCGCGTTCGTCATGCGCTACACGGCATTCTTCATGATGCACGCCCGCTTCGTGCCTGGCTGCATTCGTGCATTGCTTGGCGGGTGATTCGGTGTGCATCGCGATTTTCCTCGTGTGTAGGTGAGGCGTTGTTGAGGCTTAAGAGTGGCCCGCGGCCTTCGCCGTCTGGCTCAGATACGCGTGGATCTGCGCGACGACCGCCGCGCCGTCGCCGACCGCCGCGGCCACGCGTTTGGCCGAGTCCGAGCGCACGTCGCCGACGGCGAACATGCCCGGCACGCTCGTCTCCAGCGGATAGCGCACGCCGGCCGCGGCCCCGCCCGGTTCGCTTCTCGCAGCGCCCGTCACCACGAAGCCGCGATTGTCGAGCTCGACGCCGCTTGCCGAGAGCCAGTCGGTTTTCGGATCCGCGCCGATAAAGAGGAACAGATGCCGCGTGGCCACGAGCTCCTCCTCGCCGCTCGCCTCATGGCGCACGCGCACCTGCGCGAGGCCGGCTTCGCCGCCTTCGAGCGCGCTCAGCGTGCAGCCCGTGCACAGCGACACGTTGGGCAGCGAACCGATCCGGTCGATCAGATACTTCGACATGCTTGCATTGAGATCGCGGCCGCGGATCAGCATGCGGATGCTGCGCGCAAAGTTCGCGAGAAACACGACGGCCTGCCCGGCCGAGTTGCCGCCGCCGATCAGCACGACGTCCTGCCCCTTGACGAGCTTTGCCTCGATCGTCGAGGCCCAGTAGTAGATGCCGCGTCCCTCGAAGCGATCGAAGCCCGGCACCGTCGGCGAGCGATACGCGGCGCCGCTCGCGACCACAACCGTGCGCGCCTGAATGCGCTGGCCGTCGACGAGCTTGAGCATGAAAATGCCGTCCTGCCGGCTGACCTCGGTGACCTTGCCGGGAATCGCGAGGTGCGCGCCGAACTTGAGCGCCTGCTGAAAGGCACGCGCAGCGAGCGCCTGGCCCGAGATGCCGGTGGGAAAACCCAGATAGTTTTCAATGCGAGAGCTCGCGCCCGCCTGACCGCCCGGTGCGCGCTGATCGAACACCGCGACCGAGAGTCCCTCGGTTGCCGCATAGACCGACGCCGCGAGTCCGGCCGGTCCCGCGCCGACAATGGCGACGTCGTAGCAATGCGACTGCTCGAACGTCGGCACGAGCCCGAGGCACGACGCAAGCTGCGCTTCGTCCGGCGCGCGCAGCACGTGGCCGTTGGGGCAGAACACCAGCGGAAAATCGCCGGGGCCGGTGGTCATGCCGCCGAGCAGCGCGACGGCTTCCGGATCGGAGCGCGCGTCGACCACGGTCGCCGGATAGGCGTTGCGGCGCAGGAAGCCTTGCAGGCCGACGAGGCGCGCATCGTCGCCATTGCCGACGATGATCGGCCCGAGCCCCTGCTCGATCAGCCCGAGCCGCCGCAGGATCAGCGCGCGCATGATGTGCTCGCCGAGCTGCGCGTCGGCGACAATCAGCGCGCGCAGACGCTCCGGCTCGATCACGAGCGTCTCCACGTCGGTCAGCGCGAGGCCGTCGATCAGCGCCGGCTTGCCGGACAGTTGTGCCATCTCCGCCATGAAGTGGCCGTCGTCATGTTCGGTGACGAGCGTCGAGCGGCCGAAGCTGTCGCGCGAAAAGATCCGCACGCGGCCATGCAGCAGCACGAAGAGTCCGAGCGCGACTTCCCCGGTCTTGAAGATGAGGTCGCCGGCGCGGAAGTTCATCGGCCGCGCGAAGCGCCGCACGCTCTGGATCTCCGCCGCCGACAGACGCGGAAACATCTGATGCTGCCGGTATTCGAGCGACGAATACGGAAACTCGAGCTCGGACGGCTGCGATGCGTCGAGCGATAAACCGGGAGTACTCATGAGCTTGACCTTTCTGTTCGTGACGGCTTGCCCGGCCGCTGTCGCCCGCTACCAGCCGAACTTGAGCTCGGCGCCCACATAGTCGGCATTGCGCGCGCCGAGCTCGCGCAGCGACGGTCCGACCTGGAAATGCACGGCCTCGAGCGCCGCCGCGAGATTCGCGGTGACGGCCCAGTCGGCGCGCAGTTGCGTATAGAAACCCGTCCAGCGTTCGCCGCGTCCCGCCGTGCCCGGCACGACCGCCGAGCCCTGCTGATAGACCGCGTCGGCGGTGGTCTCGCGCCACTGCAGGCCGACGCCCGCGAGCAGCGAGAGCTTGCTGGTCGGCTTGACGACGAGTGTGGGCTTCACGTGGATCAGGTTCGTGTAGCCGGTGTAGCCGGCGAGCGCGAAGTAGTAGCCGTTCGGAAACAGCGGGTTGAACGTGCCGACGCGGCCGTCGCCCGGATGACTGTCGCCCGAGGCCGCATCCACCTGGATGCCGACGCGCGGCGCCCATGGCGCGGAGGCGAACGTGTAGCCCGCCAGCGAACCGACCGCCCATGCGCCGATCGTCTTCGTGCCCACGTGCCCCGACTGATACATGCCCTCGACGTCCCAATCCATGTGACCGAGCGTGCCCGCATAGCGCGCGTCGAACACATCGCGATGCTCGTCGCCGGCCGCATCCAGAAAGCGCGCGTTGCTGCGGTTGTAGCGCGAGTAATAGGCGGAGACGTCGCCGGGACCCACGCCCTTGCGCTCGACCCGCACGCCGCTGAACGTGAGATGCCGGTTCGATACGTCGTCGAAATCGCTGTTGTAGCGGTACTGGACCGGCTGCGTCGCATACGCGATCCAGCGCCACGGACCGGTCTCGTAGTCGGCCCACAGCGCGTCGAAGGCCTGGCGCACGTTCGGGCCGTCGCGCACGGAAATGAAACGCTGCAGGTCGAACGCCATCTCCTGACGGCCCACCCGGAACTTGACGACGCCCGGCCCGAGCGGCTCGACGACGGCCACGAACGCCTGACGCAAATCGAGCGGGTTCCTGTCGACGGGCGACACCATGTCCTTGCCGTACGGATGCGCATCCTCGACTTGCGTGAAGATCTGCACGTGCGGACCAAGGCGCACGTCCGCGTGCACTTCGAGCCTTTGCAGCAAATAGGTGTCGTCATGCGGCGCGCCGAGACCGAAGAGCGGCGCGTCGTTGGTTTCGAGCCGCTCGCGCAGCACCACGCCGAGCGACACATAGGCGTCGGGATTGCCGAACAGCGGAATGTACTTGAGCGAATCGAACGGACGCTTCGGCACGCAGGGATTCGCAAGCGCCGACCAGTTTTCCTGCCAGCGGTTGAACATCACCGTAGGACGCGCGCACGACGTGCTCGCCACGCTCGCGCTGATGGCCGCGGTGTCGTCGGCGCTGCCGAGGGCGGTGTCGGCGGCCATGGCTGGAAGGCTGGCGGTGAAGCCTGCCGCGACGCTCGCCGCAAGACTCACCTTCAGACGCATGCCAAGACGCATCCGCGCAGCCCGCCACGTTGCGCTCGCCCGCGGAGCGGCCGCGCGACGCGTGTTCGAATTACCGGCCATCGTGCACTTCGGCGATATATCCGCCCGGGAATTCGAGCACGGCGGTCTTGCCTGCGGCGGTGGCATACGGCGCATACAGCACCTTCGCGCCGGCGCCTTGCGCGCGCTGCAGCGTTTGTGCGAGGTCGTCGACGGCATAGCCGGTGGTTTCGCGGCCGAACGGGAACGGCAGCTTGCCGTCGGTCACGAACACGACCATGCGGCCAAAGCCCGACGTGAGGC
Organism: Paraburkholderia phenoliruptrix; assembly: GCF_047325075.1. Taxonomy (NCBI): domain Bacteria; kingdom Pseudomonadati; phylum Pseudomonadota; class Betaproteobacteria; order Burkholderiales; family Burkholderiaceae; genus Paraburkholderia; species Paraburkholderia phenoliruptrix. Next base: position 2,408,223 of record NZ_CP168531.1, on the reverse strand, counting down.
GAATCTCGCGGATCGTTTCACCCGGCCGGCCGATCACGCCGGCATCGGCATGCGCATTGTCCGACAACACCTTGCCGTGCGAAAAGTGCAGCCAGCGGCGCACGAAATTGTCGGCCTCGTAGCGCGACACATATACGCGGTTGTCGGGCACGCTTTGCAGCGGCGCGTAGTTCGGCGCCTTGGTGTGCCAGTAGAGCTGCATCGTCAGGCCGCCGGGCCACTGGATGATCGCGTCTTTGCCGATAGGATCGTCGAAGCTGTCGACGAGCACGTCGGCGCCTGCCGCGCGCGCGGCCTTCACCGCCTCGCCGAGATTCGTCACGAGGTAGCCGGTGCGCTCATTGCCGAACGGGTATGGCACGGGCGTTTCGAAGCCGAACACCGACAGCATGCCGACCGGCGTCTGCACGTATTGCGAAGCGGTTCGGCTCGGCGTCGGCGTCACCGTGAACACCGCGCGCGGCGACGCCTTGCCGCCGAAGGTCGCGATGAAGCTGTTGACGAACGCGTCGAGATCCGCCGACGCCACGTAGACATGCGTCGTGTCATATTGCGGCCCGACCGACACATCCGCGTGACGCGCGGCGAGCGCGGCCTTTGCGCCCGGCACTTCCGGCGGACCAGCATCGGCGAAAGCGGACGTGAACGGCGCAAGGCCGATCAGCAGCGCGGCGGAAACGGCCGCCAGCGAACCATGGGAACGAAGGCGCTGAAACGAATCGAACATATGCGTGACCTGATGAGTTTTGAAAAATCCGTGTGCAACGGAGTGAATGAATGATCTTAGCGCCGCGCTGCGTGCACGAATGCACACGCCCGCGGCGCGCTTATGATCAGCCGCCCTCTTTCGCCGCGCCGGGCGCGAGCGGCTTCTTGGCGCTGCTATCCGATGAAGGCGGCGCGCTCTGAACCGTCGCGCCCGTCGTGAAGAGCTGAGCCTTCACGACGGGTATGGCGTGTTCGCCCAGCACCATGCCGAGCAGGCCGGCAAGCGCGATCAGCGGCGGCGCCGGCGACTGCACCTTGAGCAGCCAATAAAGCAGGCCGACGCCGAAGCCGACGCCGAGTGAAATGACGTAACCCATGCCAATCTCCTATCGAGGCCGGGCTCAGTTCGGCCATTCCGAACCGAGCACCAGCCCGCAAAAATTCAGACGCCGGTAGTTCGGGTCCCACCGGTCCAGCACGTCGGCATTCACGGTGCCGAACGTCGTGTGCGGACGATGCTCCATGCCGCGCGCGTATTCTTCGAGAATCCGCTTCTTGAAGCCCGCTTCGCGCGGACAGGCCGCGACGATGTCATCGCGCTCCTGTGCGGCGAATTCGTCGTAGCGCGCACCGCGCACGTCCATCTGCACGCCCGCGGCCAGCAAGGCGGCGAGCGGCGCGAGATGCTCCGGAATGCCAGGCGTCGTATGCAACGCAATGGCCAGCCACACTTCGTCGATCGCACTGGCCGCCGCGTTGTGCTCGCGCATGAACTCGCGCGCCGCGTTCGCGCTGTCCACCTCGTAGCGGCATGGCGAATGCCGGTGCGCGGCATTCAGGCCGACGTTATGGAACATCGCCCCCACGTACAGCAGTTCCATGTCGAACACCCGTTGCTCGCGATAACCGGTCAACGCGCCGAACAGAAACGCCCGCCGCGCGTGATGGAACATCAGCGCGGACTGCGTCGCGCGGATCCGCTCGGTCGCCCCGCGGGCCATCGCACTGTCCGGCATCGCGATGCCCGCGATGGTCTCTTTCATGTCACCTCCTCCATGTAACGCATCGCCGGCGATGCGCGGGCCTCTTCGCCCGCAGTCCAGGGCCTCGCCCTCGCGTCCCCGCACGCGCGCGTCCTCACGCTTGCGTGACGAATACTCACGCGCGGATGAGTCATGCGGATGAGTCAGCGGCAGGCCGTCACCCGACTCACAGGTAGCGTAACGGTTACCGACGATAAAAGCCCTGGCGCAGACTTAAAAAGCCTGAAACGAAGCCGGCCCGTGCGGCGCCCCGCTCTCACAGCGCAAGTTCGTGCAAGCGCCGCACGCCGTCGCGAATCCAGTGCAGCAAGCCGCCGTTGCCGGCCTCCCCGCTCGTGGACGGCGCGAGCAGCATCTTTTCGCTTTCGTGATGAACGGAGAGCAGCCGGCACATTTCGCGCGCCACTTCCGGACGCCGCGCGAGGATGGGTGTCAGCGCTTCCTTGTCGAGGCGGAACACCGTGGCGCGCGTCAGCGCGCGCACGATCACGCCGGTGCGCACGCCGGCGAGTATTCCGGACTGCCCGACCGAATCGCCCGGCGCGAGCCGGCGCAATTCGAGCTCGTTGCCTTCGTTCGGCACGACGGCTTTCGCCACGCCGCGCGCCAGAATGTGCAGTTCGTGGCCGCCTTCGTCGGCGGCGTTGTAGATGGTCTCGCCCGTATCGAACTCGTGCGGCGTCAGCCGCGCGGCGAGCTCGGCGATTTCGGCGTCGTCGAGCGTGTGGAAAATCAGCACGTTGCGCAGCAGCCTTGCTTTTTCATCGAAGTTTTCGCCCGTCGGCTCGGCGACCGACAACGGCCGCAGCACCACACCGCGCGACAGCAGATGCCGGTGCGCGAGGTCGTACAGATCGTTGCGCACGCCAATCTTCTTCGTCCACGCATCGACGTAACAGACAATCTCGTACTCGATCGCGTCGTTCGTCGCGCGCTTCACGCTGACCAGCGGCTTAGGCTCGGCGAGCACGTCCGGCGAACTCACGGCCGCGTGCGCGAGGGCCTGCAACACGGTCGCGGGCCGGATGGAGGGCTTCACAGGCAGCACCACACTCACGCCGTGCGTATGCATCGGCTGATTGGCGTTCACGATATTCGTGCGTGCCGCGGCGCTGTTGGGAATCACGACGATGTTGCCCTGCGCGTTGAGCAGGCTCGTCGCGCGCCAGTTGCTCTCCACCACCCTGCCTTCCACTTCGCCGATCGTGATCCAGTCGCCGATACGGAACGGCTGCGTCGCATTCAGCACGACGCCTGAAAATACGTCGTTCAATGTGCTTTGAATGGCGAGGCCGAGCACCACCGCCACGGCACCGGAGGTCGCCAGAAGCCCGCGCACCGGCAGTTGCAGCACGAATGCAATCGCGCCGACCGCGGCGGCGAGAAACACCAGCGCGCCGAGCACGTCCTGAAAGAGGCGTTCCTTGTGCCACGTCTCGGGCAGCACCAGTCGATCGAGCACGACCGTGAGCAGCCGCGCGCCTTGCAGCCACCACACGACTTCGAGAATCTGCGCGAGCAGATGGCGCACCGGCTCGCCGGGCCAGGGCGCCTCGCGCAGCGGATTCATGCCGTGGCTGAACAGCACGTAGCTCGACAGGCCGAACATCAGTGCGCGCAACGCGAGCCGCGCCTCTGCGCTGCGCCGGCCCATGAAGCGCCAGGCGAGGAAGTCGAGAACCAGAATGCCGAGCCCATAGAGCACGCCATCGGTCAGAGTCGGCATAAGGGTTCCCGCTTGCAATGAAGCATTCAGAGCCGCTGTATGAGCGCGGTGTGCACGGTGTTCAGAAGGCGAAGCAGCTGCAGCCTAGCGCGCCCCAGAAGCCGTTCGAATCGCTGACGGGCACGTTCTTGCGCCATGCAAAGCCGTGCGCGTGCGCATGCACGCCGCACAGATTCACGCAGCCGTCCGCACAGGCGACGGCCATCGGCTTGTAGCGGCTGTAGCCGCCGAACTCCGCGACCGGCGACCACGACGGGCTCACCGGCAGATCGGGCGGTGCGAGCGGCGCGAACTCGTCGGCTGCGTAGACGACCTTGCCGCCCACTACCGTCAGCACCGACTCGAGGTACTTGATGCTGGTTTCGTCGACGGTAAAGTAGTCGTCGGTGAGCACCGCGAAGTCCGCGAACTGGCCCGGCACGAGCGCGCCCTTGCAGTCGTCCTCGTTCGAAAACCACGCGCTGCCCACCGTGTAGCGGCGCAACGCCTCCATACGGTCCAGCCGGTTCGCGCTCGAATACATCGCCGTGCCGCCCACCGTCTTGCCCGAGACCATCCAGTACAGCGAGACGAAGGGGTTGAAGCTCGCGACGCGCGTGGCGTCGGTGCCGGCGCCGACCGGCAGGCCCGCGTCGAGCATCTGGCGGATCGGCGGCGTGTGTTTGACGGCTTCTTCGCCGTATTGCTGGATGAAGTACTCGCCCTGATAAGCCATGCGATGCTGGATCGCAATGCCGCCGCCCAGCGCGCGAATGCGCTCGATGTTCTTCTGCGTGATGGTTTCGCAATGGTCGAAGAACCAGCGCAGGCCGTTAAACGGAATGTCGGCGTTCACGCGCTCGAACACGTTCAGGAAGCGCTCGATCGACTCGTTATAGGTGGCGTGCAGGCGGAACGGCCAGCGGTTCGCAACGAGAAGCCGTACGACGGCCTCGAGTTCGGCTTCGAGCGTGTCGGGCAGATCGGGGCGCGGCTCAAGGAAGTCCTCGAAATCCGCCGCGGAAAACACCAGCATTTCGCCCGCGCCGTTCACGCGCAGGAAGTCGTCGCCCTCGCCCGGCTTCGTCATCTTCACCCACTTCGCGAAGTCCTCGATCTCTTTCTTCGCGTTCTGCGTGAACAGGTTGTAGGCGATCCGCACGGTCAGCTCATTGCGTTTGGCCATGTCCATGATGACCGCGTAGTCGTCCGGATAGGCCTGATAGCCGCCGCCCGCGTCGATCGCGCTCGTCACGCCGAGCCGGTTCAGCTCGCGCATGAAGTGGCGCGTCGAGTTGCGCTGATCGTCGGGCGCGAGCTTCGGGCCTTTCGCGAGTGTTGCGTACAACAGGCCGGCGTTGGGCCGCGCGATCAGCATGCCGGTCGGATTGCCGCGCTTGTCGCGTTGAATCTCGCCGCCCGGCGGATTGGGCGTGTCCTTCGTGTAGCCGACCGCGCGCAGCGCCGCCGCATTCAGCAGCGCGCTGTCATAGAGGTGCAGGATGAAGACGGGCGTGTCCGGCGCGATCGCGTTGATTTCTTCGAGTGTCGGGCCGCGCCGCTCGGCGAACTGGAATTCGTTCCAGCCGCCCACCACGCGAACCCACTGCGGCGCCGGTGTGCGCGCCACCTGCCTGCGCAGCATGTCGAGCGCGTCGGCGAGCGAAGGCACGCCGTCCCAGCGCAGCTCCATGTTGAAGTTCAGGCCGCCGCGAATGATGTGCAGATGCGAGTCGTTGAGACCCGGAATGACGGTACGGCCTTTCAGGTCGATGTGGCGCGTGGCGTCGTTCACGTGGCGCATCACAGCCTCGCGCGAGCCGGCGGCGACGATGCGGCCGTTCGCGACGGCAAGCGAATCCGCGAACGAGCGCTTGTCGTCCTGCGTCGCGATCTTGCCGTTGAAGAAAACGACCTCGGCCGGGGTGAATCCGGAGGACAGCTCCTGGGACATGACGGGCTCCGTATGGAAAAGGACAGGCAGACTGAGGCGACGTGCGGCGCGCGCCCGCCGGGCGGCTCGCGCTGGGTGTCGAATGTGGGAGGCAGTCTATCGGCGTGCTTTGGCCGAGTCCTTGTCGAAGCCCTTAATAGTTCTTAAAAGTGCTGTGGGAGAAAAGCCGCGGCGCGCCTACGCGCCACGCGCCTGCCGGCCTCTGGTTCGAGATGCGTTCGCTGTGCGACGAGGACAGCAGCGGCGGCGTGAATGCAGGACTGCTCTGAACGGGGCGACGACCCGGAACGCGAAGCTTTCTGAAAAGTCTTTTGATTCAGTGGGTTAAACAAATTTTCAACCAGCAAATGTCTGACTCTTCTGTTACGGACGGTGGACTGTCGACGTCAATCCAACCCGAGAACCGGATCGACCTTGCCACCATGCTGACCGGGCTCGGACTGGTGTAAAGCGGGCGTTCATGAGGGAGACGGGGGATCTGTTATCGCCCCGGCCGGCTCTCATCAACAGCTTCGCGGCGCCAACTGTGAATCGTTGCCGAATTCAGATCAGTCTGATACCACTTCGCGCCAACGGTCCATTAGGATTCCGTAGGATATCTGCAGACGTTTGACAGGGGGTTCCTTGACTCAAAGTACGGCCATTTCGGACGCGACTGCGCGCGCGGGGGTCAACATCCACCAGTTCTACAGCCTCGACCTCATGGGAGCGCCCGCCGCAGCGCTCGCGGACATCTACGAGTTCCACGGCGAGCGCGGTATCGGCGAGCCGACCCGATATACGATCCAGTTTACCCATCCCCGCCCTGACCTGTCGCGCAACGAGTTTCTGAACCGGATGGGCGCATTCGTGGTCCAGCCGCCGCCGCGTAGCCGCTGGAGCCAGCGCGAAGCCGCGCGGCGCATCCAGGGCGTAGTCACGGGCTTCGCGCAGAAAGGTACCAATCGCGACCAGTCGCTCTACGAAGTCGTGCTGGAATCCCGCCTGGCGTTGTTGCGCAACGCGCCGAAATGCCGGTTCTTCGTGGATATGAAGATTCCCGAAATTATCGAGCAGATCCTGCGGGAGCACGAGTTCAACAAGATCTTCGCTGACTTCGAATTCAGGCTCCGCCGGACGTATCGCAAGCGCAGCTTCGTCATGCAGTGGGGCGAAGACGACCTCGCGTTCATTACAAGGCTCTGCCGCCGTTCGGGCATCTGGTTCGTGTGCGAGGAAGGCGAGCGCTGTGAACTGGTGCGCTTCGGCGACGACTATGCGCACTATCGGCGCGACCCTACCCGCCTCACATCGGTCTACCGCTCGTACAGCGGTCTCGAAACCGGTGGCGAGGAGTCTGTCAGCGAGCTCGAGATGCGCGCGAAGACCTTGCCGACAACGTACGCGGTGCGCACGTTTAGCACCGAAGCCGCTGTATCCGAGCCGATCGAGGCGACCAGTCCGATCCGCGAGGACCGCACCACGTATGGCGAGGCGTATACGTGGGGAACGCCAAACCTGGGCGAGGAAGAGGCAAAAGAAGAGGCCGAATTGCGCCGTGAGGCGGCGCTCGCCCAGCAGATCGAGTATCACGGCGTATGCGACATGCTGGACCTTACGGCCGGCAGCGTACTGAAACTGTCGAACCGGGAGTTGCCGGACGCGAAGCATGGGCTGCTGGTGGTTCGGATGACGTGCCGCGCGTCGCGCAAGCAGGCGTATCAGGTGAAGTTCGACGCGATTCCATCCGACCGTCAGTACCGGCTGTCCTTGAAGGAAGACACATGGCCGAAGATTCACGGGGTGATCACGGGAACGGTCGCGTCCTCGGGCGGCTGGCGGGACCCGTATCTGGACAGACAGGGGGAGTACATCGTCCATCTGCATTCGGATCGCGAGACGCGTACGCCTGGACTCCAAAGCTGCCCGATGCGATTGGCCAAGCCGTTCGCGGGACCGGGCCAGACCGGTTTCCACTTCGGGTTGGTCGAGGGCACGGTGGTCGGCGTAAGCTTCCTTTGGGGCTGCGTGGATCTGCCGTTCATCAGCCACGTACTCCACACCAGCCAACACACGGATCCCATCGTGGCAGGTGTCCCGTGGGGTACGCGCAATACGATCCGAACGCGGTCTAACAACACGTTGGAGATGGACGACCGGCAGGGGCGCGAACACATCAAGATTGCTACCGAGCACGGCAAGACTCAACTGAACCTGGGCTACACGGTCGACCGGAACAACACCGACCGGGGCGAAGGGTTCGAGCTCCGTTCGGACTTGAAGGGTCATGTGCGTGCAGGTGGCGGGATGTTGGTCTCGACGGACGCCCAACCAGTCGCACGCGGGCGCCTGACGGACATGGAACCCGCGACGGACCAATTTCGGCTCACGCAGACGCAGGCAAAGGAACTCGCTGACGTGGCCCAGGCGGCACAGGCGGAGATCGCGGATATGAGGGCGGAGAACGCATGGCTGAAAGACGAATTGACCGGCCTGAAACAGGCCGTGATAGCCCTGTCCGCGCCCAACGGAATCGGCATGGCGACACCGGATCGCGTGCTGGTCTCCGCTGGCAAGGACGTGAGCGTGACGACGTCCTCAAAGTTTAATGTCAGCGCGATCAGGCACGTCGCGATCGCGGCGGGCGAAGTGCTGTCCTTGTTCGCGCACCGGCTCGGCATCAAACTGTTTGCGGCGCGTGGCAAGGTCCAGATACAGGCGCAGAGCGACGAAATCAGCATCGCGTCGGAACAGGACACGACCATCACCAGTTCGAAGGGGCGTGTGGTCATCGAGGCGAAGAAAGAACTGTTGCTCAAGTGCGGCGGCTCCTACTTACGCATGACCGCCAACGGAATCGAGGACGGGACACCGGGCGACCGTCAATGGCGCGCGGCTGCTTACGATCGTAGCGGTCCGGCGAGCCTGCCAGCCGAGCTGCCGGTGCTCCCGGTCCCTGCAGAGATGGAATGCGCGTTGCGCGCGAGCCGTGCCGGTGTGCCTTTCGCGCGGATGTAACCCTTCGTCAATAATCGAATCTCCATGGCATTTAAACAGGACGATCCCTTACTAGATCGCTTTCACGCCCAGTATGCCGAGTACAGAGCGACTCACCCGCGCGTGCAACTCTATGCGCTGCTCGACGTTGCGTCCATGTCCGCCAACCGGCAGCGCCTTCTGTCGGACACGATCGGGGCGATGCCGCGCATAACCCTCTACGGCAGCACCGGTCTGGACGATCTGGCGGCAACCGGGCCATTTCTGATCGTGTGTCCTGCCCCTGAGGGGGACGAGCCATTACGCGCATACCGCTCGCTTCTGAGGCTTGGCCGGGACGACGGTCGGTTCGTGTCGTGGCTATGGGCCACGCATGAGGTCGAACCGCTCATTGAGCACCTGCAGACGCTGTTGCACGCGAGGCTCGGAACAGCAGGCGAGGACGCGTGGTTCTTCTTTCATCAACCGGCCTACTTGCCCGTATTGCACCGCACGTTGCCGGAGGGCACGCGGCGCTACCTGTTCGGCCCCTGCCTCGCGTGGTGGTGTCTGGACTATCGCAGCGAACTGGTTGAACTGGCGGGTGAGAACCTGCCGATCCCTGACGCATGGGAGGCGCTGCCGGTTCCCGACGAGGTAGTGGATGCGCTTCACCGCGCGGGCGCGCCCGTTCAGGTGCGGGCGTGGCTGCAACGTGTGCGCCCCGACGTGTTCGACGACCGCGACTACCCGAACGATCAACTGCAGCAGGTCGCGCCGCTGGTCGAACAGGCATTCGGCTATGGCCTGACTGAAAAGACCGACCAGGGTGTCTATGTTGCGGCGGGTCTGCTTTATGGCGGGCGGTACGACGATCATCCGGCATTGCAGGCAGCCCTTACGCAGTTCCGAAACGGAAAGACGGCGTTGATCGATGCCTACATGGCACTGGGCGATGACGTCTGGCGGGAACTTGCGGCAACCTCCAGGCAGCGTGCAACAGAAGCTGCGGCTGAGGCGCATCAAGCAAAGCTGCGGGAATACGGTCACGCCACGTTGCGGGTCAAGATCATAAACGACACCCCAATCCGCAAGCGGACGATCGAAATTGAATCGACGCGCGGCCATTTTTCGACCAGCGCCAGCCTCGGTGATATCGATCCCCACGGATTTGAGCCGACTGAGCGCGTGATCGCGGCTGCGCGAATGCCGATTCCCGGAACGCGGGTTACCGTGAAATGGATTGGCCCGATGGGCGAGAACTCGGACGATGCCATGGTCGCGGGCGAGTTGCCCCGCGTCGAAGGCGAAGGACTCGCGATCGTCAAATTTGCGCGTAACTGGCGCGTCTACGTGAGCATGTATGCGGTGGAACCGAAGCCGGAAGCGCGGCTCTGGTAACTGAACAGGGCAACGATACGGGGAAGAAAGTGCTATCCCACTTTCAGTCCAGCCACGCAACGCTGAGCACTTTTTCAGATGCCCAGGCAACTTGGCCGATCACCATCACAAAGGAGAACCAGGCAATGACGCAGATGGCGCGGGTTTTCATCGCGATCACGCTCAGCATGCTGGCCGCCTGTGCGACAGGCCAGCGGATGCACTATGTCGATGCCTCGGCCTGGAGTGCGAACTACACCGAGGACTATATCCAGGACTTCTGGATTCAGACTGCTGATGGAAAAGACACCGGACTCAGCGGCGTCCAGGTTAAGGAATTCTCGGCAGGAGGAACAGGAGGCTCCGAATGCTGTTCGTTGATCCCCGGCGTGGGCCAGACCATCAAGGTCGTGTGGCGCGTCGGCGGTCATCAGGAGGACGAGTCCACATGGAAGACCTATAGCCGCGATGTCGAGGTCAAAGGAGCAATGCCTACCAGGAAAGACGCGTACAACATCCTGATGGTCCGATTCTTTCCCGGGCAGCAAGTGGAAGCCGAACTGATTCCGGACCGCGGAGAACCTGGCGGCTCGGCTAGCCCTAGGGTCGATCAATTGTTTTACGGCCAGCGCGTAATGCGGCACATAGGAGAATGACGATGCAGGACTGGGTAACCGACGACCCGATGCACTTCCTCCGGTCCATGAAAACTGCAACGCCATTGCAGCGGAAGCTCTCCAACAGACGGCGTGCCGCACCGGCCTCGCCCGAGCGCGGTCGGCGGCGAGCCCACGACGCTGCACATCCGCCTGCTGCGAAGGAAAACCAGGCAATGACGCAGATGGCGCGGATTTTCGTCGCGATGATGTTGAGCATGCTGGCTGCCTGTGCGACAGGCCAGCGGATGGACTATGTCGATGCTTCGGCGTGGAGCGCGAACTACACCGAGGACTATATCCAGGACTTCTGGATTCAGACTGCTGATGGAAAAGACACCGGACTCAGCGGCGTCCAGGTTAAGGAATTCTCGGCAGGAGGAACAGGAGGCTCCGAATGCTGTTCGTTGATCCCCGGCGTGGGCCAGACCATCAAGGTCGTGTGGCGCGTCGGCGGTCATCAGGAGGACGAGTCCACATGGAAAATCTATAGCCGCGATGTTGTCGTAGTGGGAAAAATGCCTCGAAATATGCAGGATCACAGCGTTTTAATGATGCGCTTCTTTCCCAATCATGAGGTGGAAGCGGAGATCTTTCCTGGTGACGGCGATTTTGGTCCTTCAAATCCTCGCATGGACAAACTGTTTTTCGTCGGACCCCGCGTAATGCGGCACATAGGAGAATGACGATGCGGGACTGGGTAACCGACGACCCGATGTACTTCCTGCGGTCGATGAAAACTGCAACGCCATTGCAGCGGAAGCTCTCCAACAGACGGCGTGCCACACCGGCCTCGCCCGAGCGCGGTCAGCGTCGAACCCACGACGCTGCACATTCGCTTGCTGAGAAGGAAAACCAGGCAATGACGCGGATGGCGCGGATTTTCGTCGCGATGATGTTGAGCATGCTGGCTGCCTGCGCGACAGGCCAGCGGATGGACTATGTCGATGCTTCGGCGTGGAGCGCGAACTACACCGAGGACTATATCCAGGACTTCTGGATTCAGACTGCTGATGGCAAGACTACAGGAGTGGGCGGAGTGTCCGTGTCGGAGTTTTCGCGAGGCGGAACAAGCGGACGCATCTGTTGTTCCTTGATGCCCGGCGTAGGCCAGACCATCAAGGTTGTGTGGCGCGTCGGCGGTCATCAGGAGGACGAGTCCACATGGAAAACCTATAGCCGCGATGTCGAGGTAAAAGGGGCAATGCCTACTCAACCACAATCGCACAGCTATCTGATCGTCCGTTTCTTTCCTGATCATGAAGTTGAGGCCGAGCTATTTCCTTCGGCAGACTTGCGTCCCGAGAATCCGAGAGTGGACAAACTGTTTTCAGGCCAGCGCGTGATGCGGCACATAGGAGAATGACGATGCAGGACTGGGTAACCGACGATCCGATGCACTTCCTGCGGTCGATGAAAACTGCAACGCCATTGCAGCGGAAGCTCTCCAACAGACGGCGTGCCACACCGGCCTCGCCCGAGCGCGGTCAGCGTCGAACCCACGACGCTGCACATCCGCTTGCTGCGAAGGAAAACCAGGCAATGACGCGGATGGCGCGGATTTTCGTCGCGATGATGTTGAGCATGCTGGCCGCCTGCGCGACAGGCCAGCGGATGGACTATGTCGATGCTTCGGCGTGGAGCGCGAACTACACCGAGGACTATATCCAGGACTTCTGGATTCAGACTGCTGATGGCAAGACTACAGGAGTGGGCGGAGTGTCCGTGTCGGAGTTTTCGCGAGGCGGAACAAGCGGACGCATCTGTTGTTCCTTGATGCCCGGCGTAGGCCAGACCATCAAGGTTGTGTGGCGCGTCGGCGGTCATCAGGAGGACGAGTCCACATGGAAAACCTATAGCCGCGATGTCGAGGTAAAAGGAGCAATGCCTACCAAGAAGGACGCGTACAACATCCTGATGGTCCGATTCTTTCCTGCTCAGCAAGTGGAAGCCGAACTGATTCCGGACCGCGGAGAACCTGGTGGCTCGGCTAGCCTTAGGGTCGATCAATTGTTTTACGGCCGGCGCGTGATGCGGCACATAGGAGAATGATGATGCAGGACTGGGTAACCGACGATCCGATGCACTTCCTGCGGTCGATGAAAACTGCAACGCCATTGCAGCGGAAGCTCTCCAACAGACGGCGTGCCGCACCGGCCCTCCCCGAGCGCAGTCGGCGGCGAGCCCACCACGTAGCAGATCCGCTTGCTGCGAAGGAAAACCAGGCAATGACGCGGATGGCGCGGATTTTCGTCGCGATGATGTTGAGCATGCTGGCTGCCTGTGCGACAGGCCAGCGGATGGACTATGTCGATGCTTCGGCGTGGAGTGCGAACTACACCGAGGACTATATCCAGGACTTCTGGATTCAGACTGCTGATGGAAAAGACACCGGACTGGGGGGCATCCAGGTTCAGGAGTTCTCACACGGTGGCAAAGGAGGACGTCAATGCTGTTCGTTGATCCCCGGCGTAGGCCAGACCATCAAGGTTGTGTGGCGCGTCGGCGGTCATCAGGAGGACGAGTCTACATGGAAGACCTATAGCCGCGATGTCGAGGTAAAAGGAGCAATGCCTACGCAGCCACAATCGCATAGCTATCTGATCGTCCGTTTCTTTCCTGGTCATGAAGTGGAAGCCGAGCTATTTCCTTCGGCAGACTTGCGTCCCGAGAATCCGAGGGTGGACAAACTGTATTCCGGCCAGCGCGTGATGCGGCACATAGGAGAATGACGATGCAGGACTGGCTAACCGACGACCCGATGAACTTCCTGCGGTCGGTGAAAACTGCAACGCAATTGCATGCCGAAGCATTCATGACCTGTACAACCTGCGAACAGCAGCCCTGGTTCAGCTTCTTCTTTGACGGCACGGGCAATAATCTCAGTATTGATGAGCCGCAGAAAAAGCTTTCCAACATTGCGCGTCTGTACAAGGGGCATGTTGACGAAAGCGAATCTCCGCTTATCAATCGCTTTTATTATCCCGGCGTCGGCACCCTACTCGATACAAGCAATCCGCACTGGTGGGAAAAGATCCGCGACAGCGAAGCGTTAGGCGGGGGCGCAGGGCTAGGCAGCGATGCGCGCTTGATGAAAGCCGAAGCAGATTTCGAAGATAGCTTGCGCTTTAACCACAAAGTCAGCCGCATCGACATCGCCGTATTCGGTTTCTCGCGCGGCGCGACACTTGCACGGGCATTCGTGAACCGGCTGTTGAAGAAATGCGCGGTGAAGGACGGTGTGCCGCACTGGCCCTGCCCTAGCGCGGTCGACGGCGAATCTGCGCCGCTGCACATCCGCTTCTTAGGCCTATTCGACACGGTCGAATCAGTTGGCCTGCCCGCGCACGACCTTTCCGGCATGTGTCTGCAGGTCCCCATCCAGGTCGAGCGGTGTCTTCACTTCGTCGCAGGCCACGAATTGCGGGCCTGTTTTCCACTGACGCCGGTACGCGGCAGCGCCGGCACATATGAGGAAATCGTGCTGCCCGGCATGCATTCCGATGTCGGCGGCGGCTATCGTCCCGGCGAGCAGGCACGCTCCGACCTGCTCCCTCGTATCGCGCTGAACCGGATGCGTCTGGAGGCTGCCATCAGCGGCGTGCCGTTCATCGCCCCCAAACTCGCCGACAAGAAGATCAACGATCTGTTCGAGTACGACGAGGACGTCAAGACGCTCTTCGATGAATACGCGGGCACCGTCGGCACTACCGGCACGCTGGAGCAGCAGGTCTTTGCGCACATGTGTCTATACTACGGCTGGCTTAAGGCCCGCTTCGGCCAGAGGCCTTCCGACATTTACAAAGACGCGAGTTCGACCGATCCGGGGATCCAGGCGCAGTTGGAGCGGATCAAACAGTTCCACGAAAGCATGAAGATCGACATCGACACGATGAACTGGCGCGCCTATCTGACCCAACTGTGGAACAGCGATCGCGGCGAATACGAACGCACGGTCTCGACGGCTGGAGGAGATGCGGAAATGAACAAGCCCCTTTCCGATGAGCAACGGGGCTACTGGAATGCGTGGCTGAGCCCGCCCGCGCTATCGTCGGGTCTGCTCCGCCTGTTCGACCAGTACGTGCACGATTCGCGCGCCGGATTCCTGAGAATCGACAGTAGCGGCTACCTCCGGCCGCGCCAGGTCATCGACGTGTCGGGCGTGCATGCACCTGCCGCCCAAACGGGAGCCGCGCCGATGCGCGTTGCCCAAACCACGGGCATACAGCGCACCGCGCTTTCCGAGACGGTGATCTGACCGTCCCGATGAGGAAAGATGACAGGAGAAACAGCATGAGTGTTCGTCACGACATCCGCGAAGGCGATACCACGACCGCAAGCGGGCGTGTGATCGCGACGGTGCGCAACGACATCATCGACGGTCGCGCTGCGGCCTATGAAGGCGATCCGGTGTGGTGTCCAGAATGCAACACCACCGGCAAGATCGTCTGCGTGGGTGAGCGCCTGCCGGAGCGCGGCCCCGACGGCCGGCGCCCCGCGCTCAGCGGCGACTCGTGCCTGTGTCAGTGCCGCCCCAGTCCGCTACTGATCGCGTCGCAGTACCGTGCCGGAGCCCGCGCGTAGACGTCACGGTCTCGTGACGATTGTGGTGCCTGGATCACCGCGATGCTGACGACCGACCAGCCCATGTGCGGCGAGGTCGGGTCGATCGCAAATGTATGGCGCGGATTGCAGACAGTCGCGCATGCGGCACCTAACACGCTGAATCAACAGCACTTCCAGCAGAGCGGATTCCGACTTATAAGCCCAATTCCGGATCGACGACGTGCGCGGGCGCGTGTAGCGCCCGTTCGCGTCGGGCTGCGAGGCGTGAGCGAGGTAAACGACTCCGCGCTTAACAACAATTAAGCAATCTGAAGTACGCCGAATATCCGCGCCCGTACGATTCAAGCCTGCGATGCCGCGTCATGCACCCATGACGCATAAGCGGCACGCGCACAACAACGTCACAGGTACGGAGAAACGAATTGGCTAACTCATCCGCAGTTCCCTCGGCAAATCGCCGCCAGTGGCTCGCAGCAGGCGCCAGCGCGGCCGTCACCGCGTTCGCCGCGCCCGGCGTCGCGATGGCCGCGGCATCGGCCGGCAGCAGCGGCCATGCGGGCACATCTCACTCACAGCACGGAGAGCGACACACCATGAACACGGTCACCACGAAAGACGGCACGCGGATTTTCTTCAAGGACTGGGGCACCGGTAAGCCCGTCGTCTTCTCGCATGGCTGGCCGCTCGACGCGGACGCCTGGGACGCGCAGATGCTGTTCCTCGTGCAGAAGGGTTATCGCGTGATCGCGCATGACCGCCGCGGCCATGGCCGCTCGGATCAGCCGTCGCACGGCAACGACATGGACACCTACGCCGACGATCTCGCCGCCGTGCTCGACGCCCTGGATGTCAAGGAAGCGACGCTCGTCGGTCATTCGACGGGCGGCGGCGAAGTCGCTCACTATATCGGCCGCCACGGCAGTTCGCGCGTTGCGAAGGCCGTGCTGATCGGCGCCGTGCCGCCCATCATGCTGAAGACCGAGGCGCATCCGAACGGCTTGCCGATGTCCGTGTTCGACGGCATTCGCGCGAACGTGGCGGCGAACCGCTCGCAGTTCTACAAGGACCTCGCGGTGCCTTTTTATGGCTTTAACCGTCCGAACGCAAAAGTCTCGCAAGGCATGATCGACGAGTTCTGGCGCGAAGGCATGCTCGGCTCGATCAAAGGCCAGTATGAATGCATCAAACAGTTCTCCGAGGTGGACTACACGCCCGACCTGAAGAAGATCGACGTGCCCACGCTGATCCTTCATGGCGACGACGACCAGATCGTACCGATCGACGCCTCGGCGCGCCTTTCGGCGAAGCTCGTCAAGCATGCGACGCTGAAGGTGTATGCCGGCGCGCCGCACGGCATGTGCACGACGCACGCCGACCAGGTCAACGCCGACCTCCTCGAATTCCTGCAGAGCTAAAACGCACGAGGCGAGCGCCGCGAACGGGCGGCGCCGCACCTCTTCATGGCGGGCGAGGCGTCCGCCTTTCGTCCGCGCCACGGCCCATGATGCAAGAAGCAATTTGGCGCATTTCCAGAACCGCCGGCAACCGGCATAATGACAATTCACTTACATTTAACGATGTCCGAGTAAATTAGCGGCATGCAGTTGGGGCGCTGCGACGAACCGAGGTGTCAACCATGTTCAACGATACGCTTGCATCCGCCGCATCTTCCGCTTCATCCGCCAGCTCTGCCGCTTCCGGCAGCGGCGACCCGGCCGCGCGCCGCAAGGATTCGCTCGGCTGTCTGTCGAGTCAGTTGCAACACGACGTCGAACTGGACACCGGCGAGTTCCGCTTCTATCGCAAGTGCACGCGCGACAGCGACACGAACCCGGTCGTCATGGACGGCTCGGACCGCGGCGTGCTGATCGGCGTGTCGCTCAAGGCAGGACATCGGCGGCGCATCTATTCGCAACATCGTTGGGCGACGCATGAGTTCGATCGCGACTCGGTCTATGTGCGCAATTTCGCCGACGACTACCGCGCCGAGCTGCTAGGCGGCTTCGACTTCGTGCTGATCGAACTGTCGCGCGCGTTTGTCAGCGACACGTGCCACGAGCGCGGCGGCAGCGGCCTCGCACACATCGCGACGGTGGCCGGCCGCAAGGACCCGGTGCTCGGTCATCTCGCCCAGGTGCTCGCACTCACGCTGGGTGCACAAAACAGTGCGCAAACCAGCGCAAGCCCGCTTTTCATCGAACAGCTCGGCGTGACCATCGGCACTCATCTGTTCGATCGCTACGGCGCGCCCGCGCGCGGACCCGAGCACGGCAGCCGGCGTCTGTCCGCGCTGCAGGAAGCACGCGCGAAGGACATGCTACTCGCCCGGTCGCAGGGCAACGTATCCCTCGAAGACATTGCCAGCGCGTGCAACCTCTCGCGCAGCTACTTCATTCGCGCGTTTCGCGAGACCACGCAGCGCACGCCGCATCAATGGCTGCTGGAGCGGCGCGTCGAAGAGGCGCGCGAACTTCTGAAACGCTCGGACCGCTCGTTGTCCGAGATCGCCATCGCTTGCGGCTTCTCCGATCAGAGTCACTTCACGCGCACGTTCTCGCAGCTCGTCGGTACGCCGCCCGGACATTGGCGCCGTCAGGCAAAGCGCTAGGCGCGCGGCACGACTTGCGCACAGGCGCGTTGCTTCGCCTCATTCCGAGACTTTCATACAAAGCATCGCACTAACCGACAAGACGCGCCGGCCAGAAGACGGTAATTTCTGCCGTACCGCTTGCCTGTTTTTCCTCTCAGCCCGTTGTCCCGGAAATTGAAAACGACATGATTGAACTAGGCCGCTTTCAAATCGATCTGGAACTGCGCACCTTGTGGCGTGACGGCGAGCGCGTGCCGCTCGGCTCGCGCGCCTTCGACATCCTCGCCATGGTGGCGAGCGCCGCCGGGCGCCTCGTTACCAAAGACGAGTTGCTGGACGCCGTCTGGCCCGACACCATCGTCGAGGAAAACAATATCCAGGTGCACCTGTCCGCGCTGCGCAAGATTCTCGGCGCGGACCGCGACCTGATTCTGACCGTGCCCGGCCGCGGCTACCGGCTCGTGCAGCGGCAGCGCCCGGCAAATGCAACGCAACCGGCCGTGCAGACGCCGGCCGGACGCCCGCTGCCGCCGCAGCGCATGCAGCTCGTCGGCCGCGACACGGCCGTCGCCGAGATCCGTTCGATGCTGCAACACACGCGCGTGCTGACGCTCGTCGGCGCGGGCGGCATTGGCAAGACGAGTCTCGCCGTCGAAGCCGCGCGTCATGCGGCGGCGGATTTCACGGAGCCCGTGTGGTTCGTCGAACTGGCGACGCTTAGCACGCGCGACGAGGTGCTCGCCGCCATCGCGCAAGCTTGCGGACTGCCGGTCGAGCACACGACACCGGACCTCGCGCAGATCGCGTCGGCACTCGCGGAGCGCCGGCTACTGGTGCTCGACAACGCCGAGCACGTGATCGAGCATGTCGCCGAAGCCGTCGAGGCGCTGGCCGCCGCGAACGCGGACTTGCGCGTGCTCGTGACGAGCCGCGAGCCGCTGCGGATCATGGCGGAAGCCGTGTTTCGCGTCGAGCCGCTGGAGGTGCCGCCGCCCGGCAGCGCCGACGCCGAGATCCTGCGGCAGTCCGCCGTCAATCTGTTTTTGCTGCGCGCCCACTCCATGCAGCTCGATGTCAGCCGGGACAGCACCGAGCTGCGGCTCGTCGGCGAAATATGCCGGCGGCTCGACGGCATTCCGCTCGCGCTCGAACTCGCGGCCGCACGCGTCGTGACGCTCGGCGTGGCGGGCGTCCATCAACGGCTCGACGATCGCCTCGCGATACTCGCGGGCGGCTACCGGACCGCTCTGCCGCGTCATCAGACCTTGCGCGCGACGTTCGACTGGAGCTTCGCGCTGCTCGATGCGAAAGCGCAGGCCCTGTTTCGCAGAAGTGCGGTGTTCGGCGGCGTATTCAGTTTCGAAGCGATGTGCGCGGTGGCATGCGATGCATCGCTGAGCGTCGCCGACGCAATCAGTGCGATCAGCGAACTGCTGGCGAAGTCGCTCGTCAACGTCGAGTTCGACGGCCCGGTCGCGCGCTACCGTCTGTCCGAATCGACCCGCGCGTATGCGCTCGACAAGCTGCAGGCCGAAGGCGAGCGCCAGGCGCTGGCAGTGCGCCACGCGCGCTACCTGTCGCAATGCTTTATCACGCACACCGCGCAGACGGTGCGCGGCAAGGCGGACAGCGCGGCTGCGCTCAAACACACGCTCGACGACGCACGCCACGCCTGCGACTGGGCCTTCTCCGCGGATGGCGACGCGCAATTGGGCGTCGCGCTAGCATCGAATCTGACGGCTGCGCTGCTCGACGGCGGCATGGTCGCGGAATGCTGCGAGCGTGCCGAGCGCGCGGTCGAGGCGCTGGACGCGCTGCCCGCGGCGAGCGTCGACGCGCTCGACGAAATGCGCGTGCGCGCGGCACTGGCTTCGGCACTGCCGCATGTGCGCGGCTCCGTGTCGAAGTCGGAGCAACTGTGGCGCAAGGTCTACGCGCTCGCGACGGAACGCCGCGACGCCGGCTATCACGCCCGCGCGTTGTGGGGCCTGTGGACCACGATGATTTCGAGCGGCAACATCCACGCGTCGGCGGAATTCGCGCAGCGCCTGCGGCAGCTCGCGCAGGAGCGCGAGAACCCATGGCAGGAGACGCTAGCCGACCAGATCGCCGCGATTTCGCAGCACTGCCTCGGCCGTCACGCCGAGGCGAGGACAGAACTGCTGCGCACGAGAAACCGCTTTGCCGAGCTCGAATACGGCGGCCTGCGCGACGACACGATCGCCGTCGATCCGCTCGTCTACTGCAACGGCACGCTCGCGCGCATCGCGTGGCTCGAGGGACACTGCGGCGAGGCAATGCGGCTTGTCGACACACTCGTCGGTCTCGTGCGGCCGGACATCATGGAGCCTTCTCTCACGCATACGCTCGGCGCGTCGGCGGCGCCGCTTTCGCTGATGTGCGGCGACCTCGGCCGCGCGGCGGTGTATCTCGACATCATGCGCTCGCAAGTCGCGCTGCATGGGCTCGACGTCTGGCGCGATTACTGCAACTGCCTGTCGGCGTATCGCGACATACTCGGCGGCGACACGCAACGCGGCATCGCGCTGCTGGAAAGCTCGCTCAACGCGCTGATCGCGCGCGGCTTCAGGCGTCTCATCACGCTTTTTATCGCGGCCTATGCAGAGGCGCTCGTGGCCGCGGGACGCAGCGACGAAGCGGAGCGCCGGCTCACCGACACGTTGCAGTTCTGCGAGAGCCACGGCGAGATGATGTTCGTCCCCGAGCTGTGGCGCGTGCTGGGCATCGCCGCGCGCGCACAACACAAATCCGCCGACGCCGAAGCCTGCTTTACACAGGCGATCGACCTCGCTCGTGCGCAAGGCGCGAAGATGTGGGAATTGCGCGCGTCGCTCGCATTGGCCGCATTGTGGCGCGACGAAGCGCGCGACGGCGCGCGCGATGCCGATGCGCTCGACATGCTGGAGCACATGGCGCTCGCTTTCGATGCGCCCTCCAGCACGACCGACGTGCAACTGCTGTTCGAGACGCTCGCGACACTGCGTCAAGGGCAATGCATGAGCGCTGCACCTGCCATGCCGGCGAATCCGCTCCCGCCGGACCCGCGTCGCCGGGTCGCCCGCAAATCGAACAGGAGCCTTGCGCGCGTCGATTAGAACGCAGGCGCACCGCGCCATTTTAGTACGGCATCCTGATCATTTTTCTGCGGCCCGGCCTGGATTCTCATCGCCGTCGGCGATCGCGACGTCCGCGTTCTTCGCGGTCAGCACCGCGGGCATCGACGGGTTTTCGGGCTGCGTGTAGCGCTCGTGCACGGCCGCCTTGATCCGCGCAAGGCTCGCGGCTGCATCGAGCGAGGCATCCTGCTCGATCTGCCGGGCCTGCGCCGCGAGATCGGGGTCGCCGATCTCCGTTTCGAACCAGCGCGAATAGTCGCCCCGCTCGCGGTGATACTGCCATGTGCCCGCATCGACACCTTCGGCAATCTCCACGAACAGCACGAGATTATGGGCGCGCAGATTCAATGCGTGCTCGGGCCCGCGGAAATAGAAACTGCGCTCGGGAATCAGCAGGCCTTCCGCGTATTTGCGCCGATGTCTGAGCCGGTGCTTGCTGCCCGGCTCGAGCCGGATCACGCCCTCGGGCGCCGGCTCGTCGAGGCGCCATAACAAGGCCTGCCCCGTTTCGAGCGCGGTTTCCTGAAGCTGCGGCACGGGCCGGCCCGTGGCCTTCGCGAGTTCCTGCACGGCCTTGCCGGCGCTCGGTCCCATCGCGAGCAGCAGATTCACCTGACGCAGAAAGGCGCCATCCAGTTGCTGCGGCGACACCGTGATGGCGAGCGCCGTTTCCAGCGCCGCTGGAATGGTTTGGCTTGCGCCCGCCCATCCGGCCGGAAACAGATGATGCGCCTCGTCGAACACGAGCCAATGGGGCCGGCCGGTTCGCATGCGCAACTGCTGCACCTCGAGCAGCAGCGACGCGCAGAACGCGGGCCGCTCCGGCAACGGCACGCGCAGCAGATTCACCGCCACCGCCGAACGCGGAGGACGCGCGAGCAGTTGCACGACTTCTTCGATCAGCGGCGCGGTGTGCGCGTCGCCGACTACGATCGTATCTTCGTCGTTCTGATAGTCGCCTTCCGGATCGATGATGCACAACTGCTGGTGCATGCCCGCGAGGCGCTCGAGCAAGCCGGCGCAGGCGGTCGACTTGCCGCATCCCGATTCGCCGGCGAGCAGCACGACCGAGCCGTGCGCGGGACAGTACAGGTCGGCGGGTTCGCCGGCGTCGCACGCATGCCCGATCAGCACGCGGCTCTTCTGCGCCACGCTCGCGCGTTCGCGCAGGTCGTCCTTCACCAGCGCGTCCACCAGTTCGGCGACACCGGCCCCCGCCGCCTGGCTCGTCACCATATCGGCGTGCGCCTTCAGTGCGGGCAGCGCATTGGCGACCGCCACCCCAAAACCGCACGCGTCGAGGAGCGCGTGATCGTTCTCGGCGTCGCCTATCCCGGCCACATTGAAGGCGGACAACGCCAGCTCGCTCAGCGCCTCCTGCAAGCCGCTCGCTTTGGAAATGCCCGGCGACACGATCATCACCGCGTCGCCGTTGAAGATGATCTGCAAGCCGAGGCCGAGGTCGCGAATCGCGGCGAGCGCGATCTGCTCGGCGGGCTTCATCATCGCGACGAGCGTCTCGCTCACGCTGAAGTGCCGCAGGCCGCGGCTTCTCAATTCGTCGACGAAAGCGGCCGGCGGCGGCGGGGCGAGCAGGCGCCGCGTGCCCGTCGAAGGCATGTACAGCACGCCGCCGTTTTCCGCGACGACTCGCGAAAACAGATCGAGCCGCGGACAGATAGCAAGCAGGTCGTCCATCTCGCGCCCGCTCACGAGGATGGCCTGGCGGCCCGAGGCGCGCAGGCGTTCGAGCGCGTCCCACGTCGAGTCGGCGACGCGTCCGTCGCAGGCCAGGGTGTTGTCGTAATCGGTCGCAATGGCAAAAAATCGCATGAAAAGCGCTCCGTGTCTGGATTCGTTCGCGGTGTTCGGCGGTGCGGGTCCGCCCTGTTGTCGGGCCCCCGCTTCAGTCCGTCTGAAGCGGTTGCGTATCGTGCGTGTCGTGCGTGTTGCGGGTATCGCGTGTGTCCCGCAGCATCGCTTGGTAAATACCGGCGTATTGATCGACCATCCGCTCGACGGTGAAGCGGCGCTCGAAGGCCGTACGGCACGCGGCGCGACTGATGCTGTCGATCTTCGCTAGCGCGGCGACGGCTTCGTCGACGGATTGCACGAGAAAGCCCGTCACGCCGTGCTCGACGATTTCATGCGCGGCACCGTGATCGAATGCGATCACCGGCGTGCCGCACGCGAGCGCCTCGATCATCACGAGGCCGAACGGCTCCGGCCAGTCGATCGGAAACAGCAATGCGCGCGCTTGTCCGAGGAAATCGTTCTTGCACGAATCGTCGACTTCGCCGCAATACTCGACGTGCGGCAACTCGAACAGCCCCGCGATTTCCTCGTCGAAATAGGCGCGGTCGCCATTGTCGATCTTCGCGGCGATGCGCAGAGGCACACCCGCGCGCCGCGCAATCTCGATCGCGCGGTCGGGCCGCTTGACGGGCGAGATGCGGCCGAGAAAAGCCGCGTAATCGCCGGGCGTTTCATGAAAGCGCAGCAGATCCGCAGGCAGGCCATGATGAACTGTCGCGCGCCAGTTGAGCCAGGGCAGCGGCGTGCGTTGCGCGGCGGAGATCGAGACCACCGGCATGTCGGCGAATTGCCGGTAGAGCGTGCTCAGGCCGGGCACGTCGAGCCGCCAGTGCAAGGTGGTCAGCGCGGGGCAGCGCAAGCGGCGCGCGAACGGAAAGCTCTGGTAGTCCGTATGAAAATGGACAATGTCGAATTCGTCCGCGCGCCGCACCACTTCTTCGAGCATGGCGAAATGAAAAGCCTGCGGGTCGGCGGTATCTTCAATCAGGCGAATCGCGCAGTCGCTTCCCGAGACGAGCCGCGCTCGCGTGCGCGAGTCGCCGCTTGCAAAGAGCGTGACGTCGTGGCCTCGCGCGACGAGACCGTCCACGAGCCACGCCACCACTCTTTCGACGCCGCCATAAGCGACCGGCGGCACCCTCTCATACAGCGGCGAAACCTGCGCGATACGCATGCCCTGCTCCGTTCGACGAACCGATGTCAGACGCGCCGCATGGTGCATGCCCGGCCATGTCGCGCGTGAACCGCGCCACGTCCGGCCGATGGAAAAATGTACAGGCCGCCAATGAAATTAAGCGGTGCGCGCGGCCCCTTGCCATTCGGCTGGTGAATGAGCCTGTGCGCGCCGCGCACCGCGCTTGATCTCACCGGGTGCTAACTGAGCGGCCTCGCGTAACCGTCGCCGGGCGCCGCGGGCTCGGCACGCTCCACGTGCTCGTCGATCCATGCCGTCGCGCGCTCGCGGGCGAATTCGAGCGCCTCGTGCTCGTCGACGAAATCGCGATGAAACTCCATGTCGTGCGTATCGTCGCCCGAACTCACGCTGCCCGGCGTCACTTCGATCCGCGCATGCGCGACGATCATGCCGCCGTCGACACCTGCCGTCAGATGGACGATGCAGCCTCCGTATTTGAAATCCATGATGCTCTCCCGCGTGTCGTGTGATGCGGCTAGCTGCCGCCGGGCGCGTTTCCGGCGGCCTGCACGCCCTCGTCGCCAATGGCTTCGGCCGCGCGTCGCCCTTTGCCCGATTGATCGGAGGCCACCGCCGGCTCGGCGTCGCCCGACACGCCTTCGGCTTCGATCTGCGCTTCGGCGCGTACCCAGTAATCGTCGGCGCGTCCTTCGGGCGAGCCGTCGCTTTCCCACAGCTCGTACGCGCGCTTGCGTATACGGTCCTCGACGGTGGGTTCGTGAGGCAAGCCGTCCATGGCAGTCTCCAAACGTTCGTGGTCAGTTGAAGGCGCGTACGCCATGCGGCGCCGCGCCGGTCATGGAGCAAAGCGCGTTCCCATGGGTCGCGTGCCGGCGCATTTCGTCGCGAAGGCGATAAGGCACTCCGCGCGGGCCGGGTTGCGTGCGCCGTCGCGCTCGCCGCGCGCTGCACCAGTCGTTATAATTGTTTCAGCAAACATGATTAAAACCTAACGTCGTTCACACACTCCCCACGCGCCAGGACCTCCATGCTCAAACCCGATCGCCTTCGCGCTCTGGCCGACGCGCTGACACGGCAAAACGTGATGCGCCTGCGCGATGCCGCCGCCCTGCTCGGCGTCTCCGAAATGACGGTGCGCCGCGACATTGCCGCGAATGCGGATCGCTTCACGTATCTGGGCGGCTATATCGTCAGTGCCACCGACGTGCCGAATAACGCGGGCAACGCCGGTTATTCGCTGGAGCAGGAAAAGGATCACTTCGCGCAAGCCAAGGCGGAGGCGTCGGCCATTGCAGCGGGATTGATCGGCAACAACGAAACGCTTTTCATCGATTGCGGCACGACACTCGTGGCGCTCGCCCGGCTCATTCCGCCCGAGCGCCATGTCACGGTGGTGTGCTATTCGCTGAATGTCGCCGAGGTGTTGCGCCGCAAACCGAACGTGCGGATGATCCTGCTCGGCGGCGTCTACGTGCCTTCGTCGGATTCGTTCGCGGGCGAGGAAAGCCTCGAGATGCTGCGCCGCATGGGCATCAACAAGGCGTTTATTTCGGCGGGCGGCGTGGACCCCGCGCGCGGCGTGACCTGCTGGAACTTCCATGAAGTCGCGGTGAAGCAGGCGGCCATGGCCAGTGCCGTCGAACGGCATCTGGTGGTCGACAGAAGCAAGTTCGGCGTGGTCAAGGCCGTGCGCTTTTCACAGATCGAAGACTTCGACTCGATCATCACCGAAGAGGGCCGGCAGGCGCGCAAGCGCCAATAGCCGACTATTGCCGCACTATGCACGGGTTCGCCCGTGCCTGTGCGGCGGCGATCCTCCGGCCGCGGCGCCTCAGCTCTTGCGCTGCAGTGCGAACAGCGTGCCGGCCAGCAGAATGAACGCGCCGATAATCACCTTCTGCCAGGTGCTCGGCACACCCACGAGAATCAGCACGCTCTTGATGAGCGTGACGAGCACGACGCCGAGCAAGGTGCCCACCACCGTGCCTGTGCCGCCCGTAATGCGCGCACCGCCCAGAATGACCGCGGCGATCACGTCCAGCTCCGAGCCCACGAGGTCGAACGGATTCGCGAGGCGGTTGTTCGACACGTGCAGAATGCCCGCGATGCCGGCGAGCATGCCGGTATAGCCGAACACGAACAGATGGATCGCGCGCAGGTTGTAGCCGAGCCGCTCGGCGATGGCGAGCGAGCCGCCCATTGCGTAGACGCCGCGTCCCATCATCGTGCGATTGAGCAGCCACCAGGTGACCAGCGCGGCGGCGACAAGCGCCAGCACCGAGGCCGGCAGCACCGCGCGCAGTCCGTCAGCGGTGTGATAGAAAAAGAGCGGAATGCGGCCGAAGTGATCCATGCTGTGCGGAATGTTCATGAAGAACGTCGTGCCGATGAACGTCAGCAGCAAGCCGCGATACAGGTATTGCGTGCCGATCGTGACGATCAGCGAAGGCGCTTTCAGCCGATGCACGAGCAGCCCGTTGACGACGCCGAGCACCACACCGCCCAAGGCCCCGGTGATGAGAATCAGCGCGAACGGGGCATCCGGCCACCACGCGAACACGGCCTTGGTGATACCGTACATGGTCAGCGCGGCAATCGCGGTGAAGGACACGTCGATGCCGCCCGAGGCGAGCACGACGAGCGTGCCGAGCGCGAACAGCGACATGGTGGTCGCCGAATGCAGCAGATCAAAGAGCGTCGCGAACTGAAAGAAGCGCGGATTGATTGCGCCGACGATCAGACACGTCACCACGATCAGCGCGACGGTGAACCACTCGGGATTGCGCGCGAGCCTCATGCGCAAACCTCGCGGTTCGGGGCTCGGCGCGATTTCGACGACATTCGGAGTGCTCATGGTCTGCTTGATGGACGAGTCAACGGACGAGTCGATAGGCGAATCGATGGACGAGTCGATGCGCGGCTGGATGCGCGAGTTCATGGCGGTTTGGCGTCCTTACTTCCTCTAGGCCGCTTCGGAAAGCAGCGCGTGGTACAGATCGGCCTCGCTCAATGCGTCCGCGCGATACTCGGCGGCCACGCGGCCCTTCTTCATCATCAGAATGCGGTCGCAGTTCTGCAGCAGCTCCGGCAGGTCGTCGCTGATCAGAATAATGCCGATGCCGCGCTGCGAGAGCCGCTGCATGATCCGATAGATGATGTCCTTCGAGCCCACGTCGACGCCGACGGTCGGCCCGTGCAGGATCAACACGCGCGGGTCGATGGCGAGCCAGCGGCCGATCAGCACACGCTGCTGGTTGCCGCCCGACAGTGACTGCACCGGCTTGTCGACACCCGGCGTCGCGATCTGCAGATCCTTCACAGTCTGCACGGCAAGCGCCTCGGCACGCGTGCGGTCGATCTGGCCGAAGCGGTCGCGCAGGCTGGAGATCATCGCGGTGATCACGTTGTCGCGAATCGGTTTGTCGAGGAACAGCCCTTCGTTCAGGCGGTCTTCCGGCACATAGCCGATGCGATGCCGCTTCGCGTCGGACGGCGTGCGCAGCGCAATACGTTTGCCGTCCAGCAGCACCTCGCCCGACAGCGCGGGCGCGACGCCCGCCAACGCGCGCGCCAGTTCGTTGCGACCCGAATCGAGCAGACCGGTCACGCCGAGAATCTCGCCGCCGTGCAGCTTGAACGCGACGTCGCTGAACTGGCCCGCGCGCGTGAAGTTGCGCACGTCGAGCACGACGTCCTCGGCGTGCGCGCCCTCGCGATACCGCTCGTTCGACAGATGGCGCCCCGTCATCAGTTCGCTGATTTGCGCCTTGGTGAACTGCGCAATCGGCCCTTGCGCCATTTTCTGCCCGTCGCGCAGCACGATCACTTCGCCGCCTATTGCATAGCATTCGTCGAGCTTGTGGCTCACGAACAGCACCGTCACGCCCTGCGCGCGCAGATTGGCGAGCACGGCGATCAGATTGTCCACTTCCTTTTGCGTGAGCGACGTGGTCGGCTCGTCCATGATGACGAATTTCGCCTCGCTCGCAATCGCACGCGCAATGGCCACCAGTTGTCGCGTGGCGAGCGGCAGCTGTTCGATGAGCGTCGCCTGGAAATCCGCGTTGCCGGGCAGGCCTACTGCTTCGAGCGCGCGTGCAGCCGTGGCGGCAAGAACGCGGCGATCGAAGGTACGCGCGAGCCGCCCTTCGTGCGTGGCGAGTTCCGACGTGAGCGCGACGTTTTCCGCGACGCTCATGTTGGGCAGCAGCGACAGATCCTGATACACGGTTTCGATGCCGGCCGCGAGCGCCTCCAGCGCGGAGAGCCGCGCATGCGGCACGCCTTCGATCACGAGTTGCCCTTCGTCCGGCGGCTGCGCGCCGGAAATGATCTTGATCAGCGTGCTCTTGCCGCAGCCGTTTTCGCCGAGCAGGTGATAAATTTGCCCGCGCTCGAACGCGAGGCTCACGCCGCGCAACGCATGCACGCCGGTAAAGCGTTTATGCACGCCGACCACTTCCAGGAACGGCTGCGAGGACTGCGACGGCGGCGCGAAAGAGACGTCTTCTTGATTCATGATGATGAGTCGCGGTGCCGAGGCGTGCCTATCGACACGCCTCGAAGTGAACAGCGGAATCAGAACGGATACTGCTTGTAGTTCGACTTGTCGACATTCACCCAGCCCTGGCCGCGCACGATGATGCCCTTGCCCGGCCCTTTGGCGACTGTCACCTTCGTGTAGCCCGGAATGCCGAGGTCCGCGCCGTTCTCGACCGTCTTGCCGTCCACCAGCATCTTCGCGACCTTGTTCATCGCGATGCCGGCGAGCTTCGGATCCCAGAACGCGATGCCGTTGATCGCGCCGCTTTCGAGGAATTTGCCGGCCTCGTTGGGCAAACCCGTGCCGTACACGCAGATCTTGCCTTGCATGCCCGCCTCTTCCACCGCACGGCCGATGCCGATCACATCGAGCGAGGACGAGCCCTGGAAGCCCTTCAGATCCGGATGCTTGCGCAGCACTTCTTTCGCGACTTCATAGGCGCGCTCGCCGTCGTTGTTGGTTTCGAGCTTCGGCTCCACGAGGTTCATCTTGGGGTACTTCGCCTTCGCATTGCCGATGCCGCCGTCGGCCCATTGCACCTGCGAGCGGCTGCCGAGCGAGCCCACCAGTACCGCCCACTTGCCTTCGTCGTGCATGCACGACGCGAGCCGCTCGTTCAGGCCGGCGCCATAGGCGGTGTTGTCGAACGCCTCGATGTCGACCATGGTGTTCTTCGCATTGTCCGCTTCATGCGTGACGACCTTGATGCCGCGGTCCATCGCTTTCTTGAGCGCCGGCTCGAGCGTCGGCGGATCGTAGGGCACCACCGCAATCGCGGTGACTTTCTTCGCGATCAGGTCTTCGATGATCTTCAGTTGCTGCGCCGCGTCCGCGCGGCCGGGACCCGTCTGGTAAGCGCTCACGCCGGGGTTGTCTTTTGCGAATTCCTTGACGCCTTCGTCCATCCGGTTGAACCAGTTGATGCCCGTCACCTTCACGACCGTGACGATGGTCTCGTTGGTGGCAGCCTGTGCCGCGGCGATCGCGCCTACCGCCACTGCACCTGCTGCAATCGCGGCACCCAGTCGAGTCAGTTTCATGCAATGTCTCCTTTATCGTTCGATGTCGCCCGTGCTGGCCGTGTCAGCCGTCGCGAACAGGCAGGGCACCCTGTTCGCCTCGATCGTTGCCTTTGCCTTTGCTTTTGCCTTTGCCGTTACTCCGCTGTCGCGCTTAACCCTTCGGGGCCGCGCCGCTATCGGCGCGAGCGGAAGCCGGGTTCGCACCACCCCCGCCGAAGCCGAAAATCGCACGCACCCGTTCCCCGCCCGCGAACGCGAGCGACAACAGCAGCAAGAAGCCCCATGCGCAGTCGCCGAAAAACTGCGAAACGCCGAGCAGATTGAAGAGGCTCGACAGAAACTGCAGCACCGTTGCCGCAAAAAATACACAGACGATGCGACCATAACCGCCTGCCGGATTCACGCCGCCCATCACGGCAATGAGAATCGCGATCAGCAGATAGGAGTTGCCGTAGTCCCATTTCGCGCTCGACGTATGCGTCGCGCTAATGAGGCCGGCGAGCGACGCGAGCACGCCGCACATCGCGTAAGTGGTGATGAGCATGCGCGCGCGCGGAATGCCCGCGTAAAACGCGGCTTTGGGATTCGTGCCCATCAGATAGAGCCGCAGGCCGAACGGGCTGCGCCTGAGCAGCCATCCCAGCAGAATCACGGCGGCGATGAAGATGCAAAACGCAATGGGCACCTGAAACACGGTGCCGTTGCCGATATCCGACAGCGGCTCGACATAGTCGACATGCACCGATGCGCCGTTGCTGATCACGACGGCAAAGCCGGTGAAGAGCAACTGCGTGCCGAGCGTGCAGAGAATCGGCGTGAGCCTGAGGCGCGCGATCACGACACCGTTGAGCAGTCCGCCGAGCAAGCCCATGGTCAGCACGATCGCGCAGAAAAGCGACGTGTACAGCACGGGCGAATCGTCGCCGCTCACGAAGCGCGGCACCACGATCGCCGCCACCATGCCGGACAGATTGGCGAGCCCGACGCCGGAGAGGTCGATGCCGCCGTTGCCGGACACCATGGAAAGCATGATGCCGAGCGCGAGCAGGCCGAGCTCGGGGAGCTGGCCGCCCATCGACTGGAGGTTGTCGACGTCGACGAACTGGCCGCGCGAGAGCCACGTCGCGACCAGCACGACGAGCACATTGACGATCAGAAGGAAGTTCAGTTGCCGGTCGGCAAACAGTTTTCCCGCAGCAAACGAAGACTTCATGGCGCTCATGATCTCCCTGCACTGCACTGCACGTTACTTCACGAATGGATTACGACACCTGTGCTGCCCGGCTCGATTCGCTGTGCCGATTTAGCACCTCATTGACTTCGGCGAGCGTCGGCATGGAAGGCGCGGTACCCGCGCGCGTGACCGAGATGCCCGCGAGCGCGCAACCGAAGCGCAGCGCCGATATCGCGTCCTCACCGCGTGCCAGCGCGGCCGCGAAGCCGCCGGTGAAGCCGTCGCCCGCGCCCGCCGTTTCCACTACGTTACCGCAGCGAAACGCGGGCAGCCAGACGGATCGCGTCGCGTCATGCAGCAACGCGCCCCCTTCGCCCAGCGTGACGATGACGGCGCCCACACCTTTGGCGAGCAGCACGTCGGCCGCGCGCCGGGCGTCGTCGACAGTCGATATCTGCACGCCGGTGAGCGCCGCCGCCTCGCTTTCGTTCGGCGTGATGTAGTCGCACAGCGGGAAGATGTCGTCGTCGAGCGGCATGGCGGGCGCCGGATTGAACACGGTGATGACGCCATGCCTGCGCGCCACTTCGAGTCCGCGCCGCGCGGCCGCGAGCGGCTGTTCGAGCTGCGTCACGAAGACCCGCGCGCCCGCAATGTCGGTTTCTATCGCATCGACGTCGGCGGCGCACAGTGTCCCTGCCGCGCCTGCCGCGACGATGATCGCGTTCATGCCGGTGGTGTCGTCGACGAAGATATGTGCCGCGCCCGTCGCGACGCCGGCCGCCACCGTGGCACGCGCCGTAATGCCCTCGCGCGCCCAGGTGGCCTGCGCGATCGAGCCGAATGCATCGTCGCCGATGCGCGTGCAGAACACCACCTCGGCGCCCGCGCGGGCGGCGGCCACGGCCTGATTCGAGCCCTTGCCGCCCGGCCCCATCGCAAACGCGGAGCCCGCAATCGTCTCGCCGATCAGCGGCATACGCGCCGCGCGAAACGTCAGATCGGTCACGTAGATGCCGAGAATGACGACGCGTCCGCCCTGCTGCTGCGCGCTCATGACGCGAGCCTCCGTCGCGGCGCGTGCGAGGACGCAGCGTTCGTCAACGGCAAGAAGTCGAGAGTATTCGGCACGTTGTCTCCTTCATGTTGTGATCGCCGTGCATTCGCTGCAGCGCGGTCAATCGCCGTACGGTATCCAGATGTTCTTCACCTGCACAGCCTGGCGCAGGAACGGCCGGCCTTCGCTCGCCCGGTCGAACCAGTCGAATGCGTGGCCGTAATCGGTGAAGGTGCGCTTCAGGTTGCCGACCGATTCGCGTTCGACGAGCGCCGCATCGGCCGCACTGCCGAAGCACCACAGCGCATCCACGTCGTCGTGCTGCGCGAGCGCCGGCAGCAGCGCCGCGCGTCTGCCCGTGACGATATTTAGCACGCCGGCCGGCACGTCGGACGTCTCCACGACCTGATAGAAGTCCGTCGCCGCGAGTTGCCCGCCTTCGCCCGGCAGCACCACCACACGGTTGCCCATCGCCAGCGCGGGCGCGACAAGCGAAACGAACGCCAGCAACGGCGCCTCGTCCGGACACGCCATGCCGATCACGCCGAGCGGCTCGTGCATCGCGAGTGCGACGCCGCGCAGAGGCGGCGTATGCACTGCGCCGTCGAACTTGTCGGCCCACGCCGCATAAGTGAAGAGACGCGTGACGGACGCCTCCACTTCGGCACGCGCCGCTTCCGGCGTCGCGCCGTTGCGCGCGCAGAGCCGCTGCGCGAATTCGTGGGCGCGTACCGCCAGGTTCTCCGCGAGGTAGAACAGGACCTGCGCACGGTTATGCGTGCTCGTCTGCGACCACTTGTGCGCCGCGCGCGCCGCTTCCACCGCGTTGCGTATGTCCTTGCGATTGCCTTCGCCCACTTCGCCGACCGGCGTGCCGTCCGGCGCGTGAACCGCCAGCGAATAGCCGCTATCCGGCCGCACCTGCTTGCCGCCGATAAAAAGCTTGGCCGTGCGGTCGATCGACACGATGTTCGGCGCCGCGCTCGAAACCTGTGGCGTCGCGCTCACCGGCCGGCGCTTCGGAAGATTGAGCCACGCGCGCGGTTTGAGATATTCGTAAATGCCCTCACGTCCGCCCTCGCGCCCATAGCCCGATTCGCGATAGCCGCCGAAACCGACCGCCGCGTCGAAGAGATTCGTTGCATTGATCCACACGACGCCCGCCGCGAGCCGCGGCGCCACGTCGAGCGCCCGGCCGATGGTCTCGCTCCACACGCTCGCGGCGAGTCCATAGCGCGAATGGTTGGCGAGCGCGACGGCTTCGTCCGGCGTGCGAAAGCTCATGGTGACCAGCACCGGTCCGAAGATTTCCTGCTGCGCGAGGATCGATGCGGGCGCAACGTTCGTCACGAGCGTCGGCGGATAGAAGGAGCCGTCGGCAGGCAATGCCGATTCGCCCGCCTGCCAGATCGCGCAACCTTCGCGCCGCCCGCTTTCGACGAGCGAGCGGATCCGCTCCAGCTGCACCGGATCGACAATTGCGCCGAGATCGATGTTCTTGTCGAGCGACCTGCCCACGCGCAACGTCTCCATGCGGCGCTTGAGCTTTGCGATGAAGCGCGCTTCGACGCCCTCCTGCACCAGCAGCCGCGAGCCCGCGCAGCACACCTGGCCCTGGTTGAACCAGATCGCGTCGACCACGCCTTCCACGGCGGCGTCGAGGTCGGCGTCGTCGAATACGATGAAGGGCGACTTGCCGCCCAGTTCGAGCGTCAGCGATTTGCCGGAGCCGGCCGTTGCCGAGCGAATCAGCTTGCCTACTTCCGTCGAACCGGTGAACGCGATCTTGTCGACCTGCGGATGGTCGACGAGCGCCGCGCCCGTCGAACCGTCGCCGGTCACCACATTGAGCACGCCCGCGGGCAAGCCGGCGCGCTCGGCAAGCTCCGCGAACAGCAGCGCCGTGAGCGGCGTGTATTCCGCCGGCTTCAGCACCACGCAGTTGCCGGTTGCGATAGCCGGCGCGATCTTCCACGCGAGCATCAGAAGCGGAAAATTCCACGGCACGATCTGGCCGATCACGCCGAGCGGTGCATAGTCCGCGAATTCGCTGTCCTGCAACTGCGCCCAGCCCGCGTGATGCAGAAAGTGACGCGCCACGAGCGGTATGTCGAGATCGCGCGTCTCGCGAATCGGCTTGCCGTTGTCGAGCGCTTCGAGCACCGCGAAAAGGCGGCTGTGCCGCTGCACCATGCGCGCGAGCGCATACAGATGCCGTGCGCGGCCCGCGCCGCCGAGCGCCTGCCAACCCGGCTGCGCGGCGCGCGCGGCGGCGACCGCGGCGTCGATGTCGGCTGCGTCGCCCTGGGCGATGTCGGCGAGGCGCTCGCCGGTTGCGGGTGCGTGCGAGACGAACCGCGCGCCGCTCGCGCTCTCCCGCCACGCGCCGCCGATGAAATGGCCGAAGCGTCCGTCATGCTGCGCGAGCCACGCGCGCGCGGGCTGATCGTCCTCGGACGCGGGGCCGTACTCCATCGAAGAAAAATACTCCGCTACGCTCATGGGTGGATGTGTTTCAGGCTACAGGGTGACGGTTGAACGCCGAATAACGGCCGCTCACGTGGTGTTCGAGCTGCCGCTCGATATCGGCGAGCAGGCTCGATGCGCCGATCCGGAACAACTCCGGTTCGAGCCAGGCGCGGCCGAGCTCTTCCTTCATCAGGATCTGATACGCCAGCACGGACTTCGCGCTCGACACGCCGCCCGCCGGCTTGAAGCCGATCGGCACGCCGGTGCGCTCGTGATAGTCGCGGATCATGCGGACCATGACGAGCGACACGTCGAGCGTCGCGTTCACGCCTTCCTTGCCGGTCGACGTCTTGATGAAGTCCGCGCCGGCCATCATGCAGACCATCGACGCGCGCGCGACATTCGACAGCGTGCGGATGTCGCCCGTCGCCAGAATCGTCTTCAGATGCGCGGGGCCGCAAGCCGCGCGAAACTCGCGCACCTCGTCGTAGAGCGCCTGCCAGTTGCCGGTCAGCACATGTTCGCGCGTGACCACGATGTCGATTTCAGCCGCGCCGTCCGCGACCGACGCCTCGATCTCCTTCAGCTTCAGCGGATGGGGGATCAGTCCGGCCGGAAAACCCGTCGAGACGGCCGCGACCGGAATGCCGCTGCCTTCGAGCGCATCCACGGCGGCCCCGACGAAGCGGTGATAGACGCACACCGCGCCCGTGGTGATGCGTTGCGGCGCCATGCCGAGCGCTTCCAGAATGTCCGCGCGCACCGGCTGGCGCGCCTTCGCGCACAGGCGCCGGACGCGGCCTTCGGTGTCGTCGCCGTTGAGCGTGGTGAGATCGATGCAGGTGACGGCTTTCAGAAGCCACGCGGCCTGCGCATCCTTCTTGACCGTCCGGCGCGTGGCGAGCGTCCCCGCGCGGCGTTCGACCGCCGACTGGTTGACGCGCAAACCGTCGAGCCATGAGGCGTCGAACGGCACGCCGGGATTGCGCACCGGATGAACGAGCGGCCCGCCGCGCAACGCGACGACCGACGATGGAAAAGAATCAGGCATGAGACGTCCTGGTTAGCGCCCGGCCACACCTCGGCCGGCGAACGATTCGGGGCTATGCTACTCCGTTTGAGAGGATTATCACACGCACTACGGGTAAATCCTCACATTCCGAGGGTGAAAGCCGCTTGAAACGACGCGCGTGTGAAGCAGAAGCGGAGAATTGTGATGGACATATCACAAACGTCGCGTGGCGCGACGGCGGCGCGCACCCGCGCCCAAGCGACCGAGGTCGTGCAAACCCGCCAATCGGACCGCGTTCTCACGCGAGAATGTGCGGGTTTGCCCGCAGCCGTCGCCGCACAAGGCAAAATACGGGTTTTGCGCGCGGGTTTGGTACGCGGGATCAGCACCCCGGCTTCTTGCGCAGGCGGCGCGCCGCGCGCAGCGGCTTCATGCGCCGCCGAAGCTGCCGGCGACGGTGCCCGCGCCGCGAACGGGCGCCGCGCCTGCATCGCCAGAGCGCACCGCTGCGGTTTCGCCTCGCGCCCACCCGGACACAGGACCGCTCGTCCTTGAACAGAGCCCTCAGGAGCATTTATGACCGATTCGAACCCATCCTTCCTCGGCAGGATTACGCTGGCCGTCAGCGCCTTTTTCCGCATTCTCGGCGACGGCGAGTTCGCCGCCGCAGTGCTGCGCGTGCGTGACGGCGGCGCGTCTGCGCCAACCACGGCGTCCGCCCCGTCGCCGGCGCCCTCGCCTGCTCCCAAGGCCGCGCCCGCGCCGACGCTGAAGGAAGCCAGCCCCGACGCCGCGCTGCAATTGCTCGGCCTGCTGCAACGCGACGCGCGCTTCATCGACTTCGTCGAGGAAGACATCAAACGTTTCAGCGACGCCGATATCGGAGCGGCCGCGCGCCTCGTGCACGAAGGCTGCCGGGCGACGCTGCGCGAGCACTTCACGATCCGCCCGGTGCGCGACGAAGCCGAAGGCAGCCGCGTCACCCTCCAGGAAGGTTTCGACGCGAGCGCGATCCGGCTGACCGGCAACGTCGTCGGCAAGGCGCCGTTTGTCGGCAGCATCAGCCACCGCGGCTGGCGCGTGACCGAAGTGCGTCTGCCGAAGCTCGCCGAAAGCCATAACGCGAAGGTGATCGCGCCGGCCGAGGTGGAGCTATGAGCGGCGCCCGTTATTCGATCGGGATCGACCTCGGCACGACGCACTGCGCGCTGTCCTACGTCGACACCAGCACGAGCGACGGCGAGAAGACCGCCCTCGCGGTGCTACCCATTGCCCAGCTGACGGGCCCGGGTGCCATCGACGATCTCGATCTGCTGCCCTCGTTCCTCTATCTGCCGCATCCGGACGAACTGGGTGCCGGCGACCTGCATCTGCCGTGGACCGGCGAGCGCGACTTCGCGGTCGGCGAATTCGCGCGCAGCCGCGGCGCGGCCACGCCGATCCGGCTCGTCTCCAGCGCGAAAAGCTGGCTGTGCCATCCGGGCGTGGACCGGCGCGCGGCAATCCTGCCGGGCGATGCGCCGCCGGAAGTCGCGCGCGTCTCGCCGCTGGAAAGCTCGGTGCGTTATCTCACGCACTTGCGCGAGGCGTGGGACCACGCGCATCCGGACGCGCCGTTTCGCGACCAGGACATCACGGTGACGATTCCCGCGTCGTTCGACCCCGCCGCGCGCGAGCTGACCGCCGAAGCCGCCGAGGCCGCCGGTTACGGCCGCATGACGCTGCTGGAAGAACCGCAGGCCGCGCTGTATAGCTGGATCCAGAAGAGCGGCGGCCAGTGGCGCAAGCAGGTCAAGATCGGCGACATCATCCTCGTGGTGGACGTGGGCGGCGGCACGACCGACCTCTCGCTGATCGCCGTGGTGGAGCGCGACGGCAACCTGGAACTGCATCGCGTGGCGGTCGGCGAACACATTCTGCTCGGCGGCGACAACATGGATCTCGCGCTCGCGCATGGGGTCGCGCGCAAACTCGCCGCGCAAGGGACCCAGGCCGACGCGTGGCAATTGCGCGCGCTCACCTACGCGTGCCGCTCGGCGAAGGAAACGCTGCTCACCGACCCGGCCACCGACACCGTGCCGCTCGTCGTGCCGAGCCGGGGCTCGAAGCTGATCGGCGGATCGATCCGCACGGAGCTCACGCGGGCCGAACTGACGCAGACCATTCTCGAAGGTTTTTTCCCGCAGGTGGACAGCGCGGCACGGCCGGTCTCACGCACGCGCGCCGGCCTCACGCAGCTGGGCTTGCCCTACGCGCAGGACGCGGGCATCACGCGGCATCTGGCGGCGTTTCTCGGCCGGCAAGTCGGCGCGCTCGCCGAACTGGAGGGCTTGCGCGACACGGCAGCGGGGACTTCGGCACAAGGCGCGAGCTTTCTGCATCCCACGGCGGTGCTGTTCAACGGCGGCGTGTTCAAGTCGACGCTACTGGTCGAGCGGATCATGGGCACGCTGAACGACTGGCTCGCCGCGGAAGGCGCGGCGCCGGCGCGCCTGCTCGAAGGCGCGGATCTCGATCTGGCCGTCGCGCGCGGCGCCGCTTACTACGGCTACGTGCGGCGCGGCCAGGGCGTGCGGATTCGCGGCGGCACCGCGCGGGCGTACTACATCGCGATCGAATCGGCGATGCCCGCGGTGCCCGGACTCGAGCCGCCCATCCAGGCGCTGTGCGTCGCGCCGTTCGGCATGGAAGAAGGCACCGAGGCCGAGCTGCCCGCGCAGGAGTTCGGGCTCGTGGTCGGCGAGCCGGTGCATTTCCGCTTCTTCGGCTCGTCGGTGCGTCGCCAGGACCAGGTCGGCACGTTGCTCGACTTCTGGGGCCCCGAGGAGTTGCAGGAGCTCGAAGAGATTCAGGCGACGCTGCCGGCGTCCGGCCGCACGGCGGGCGAAGTCGTGCCCGTCAGGCTGCACGCGCGCGTGACCGAAGCCGGGACGCTCGAACTCGAAGCCGTGCCGCGCGGCACGGACGAGCGCTGGAAAGTCGAATTCGATGTGCGCGGCAATGCGAATGCATGACTGAGATGAAGCGGTACAGCGTCGGTATCGACCTCGGCACCAGTAATACGGTGCTCGCGTATGCAGAGGCCGGGTCGCAGGAGGTTCGCGTCTTCGAGATCGAACAGCTCGTGAGTCCCGGCGAAGTCGCCGCGCGCCCGCTTCTGCCCTCGGTGCGGTACCACGCGGCGCGAGGCGAGCTCGCGGCTGGCGATCTGCAGTTGCCGTGGAGCGGGAGCCGGGTTGCGGCCCGGCCTGCGGCGCAAGCGCGCGGGGCAAGCGCCGCGGGCGAGAGCACGACGCGAGTCGGCGCAAACGGGAACGCGGATCGGCAGGCTAATCCGCATGCAGGCGAGCGCGCGGTTCCAGCCGCTGGCTCTGGCTCTGGCTCTGGCTCTGGCTCTGGCTCTGGCTCTGGCTCTGGCTCAGGTGCGCGTTCGGGTTCAGGTTCAGGTGCAGGCTTGCGCGCCGCGCCTGCCGATGGCGATTCAGACACGCCGCCCGTGGTGATCGGCCGGCTTGCGCGCGTGCTCGGCGCGCAAGTGCCCGGGCGGCTCGTGACCAGCGCGAAAAGCTGGCTCTCGCATGCGTCCGTCGACCGCGTCGCGCCGATCCTGCCGTGGGGCGCCGCCGACGACGTCCTCAAGGTCTCTCCCGTCGAGGCCAGCGCGAGCTACCTCGCGCATGTGCGGGCGGCATGGAATCAGCGCTTTCCCGACGCGCCGCTCGAGCACCAGGACGTGGTGCTCACGGTGCCGGCCTCGTTCGACGAAGGCGCGCGGGCGCTGACCGTCGAAGCGGCACGCATGGCCGGCCTGCCGGCGCTGCGGCTGCTGGAAGAACCGCAGGCGGCGTTCTACGACTGGCTGTTTCATCATCGTGAGCGGCTTGCCGAGGAACTCGCGCACACGCGCCTCGTGCTGATCTGCGACGTGGGCGGCGGCACGACGGACCTCACGCTCATCCAGGTGCGCATGGAGAACGGCGAGCCGCAGCTGACGCGGATCGGCGTGGGCAACCATCTGATGCTCGGCGGCGACAACATGGATCTCGCGCTCGCGCATCTCGTCGAAGCGCGGCTGCCGGGCGGCGGCGAGCGCGGGCGCCTGTCGGCGGCGAGCCTGTCGCAACTCGTCGAGCGCTGCCGTGCCGCCAAGGAACAACTGCTGGGCGCCGAAGCGCCCGAGTCGGCGTCGATCACGCTGCTGGGTGCGGGCGCGAAGCTCGTCGGCGGCGCACGCACGGCGCAGGTCACGCGCGACGAAGTGGAGCGTGTGATCGTCGACGGATTCTTTCCTGTGGTCGCCTCGCATGAACGGCCTGGCCGGCCGCGTGGCGCGATTGTCGAGTTTGGCCTGCCGTATGCAACCGATGCCGCCGTCACGCGCCATATCGCCGCTTTTCTGAGCCGCTTCGACGCGCAGTCGCGCAAGGCGCTCGGGCCGGATGGCGGCGAGGTGGATGCGGGTCGCCCGACAGACGGCGCTGGAACGGGTGACGCCCGCGCCGCAAGCCATGCCCGCGTCGCTGCCGGCGGCAGTGCCGACGCCGCAGCCCTTGCGCCTCTTGCTGCCGGGAAGCGAGGCGGCGCACCTCTCACCGACGCCGGACGCGCCCCGCCCGCCCCGCTCGCCGTGCCCGACACGTTGCTGCTGAACGGCGGCGTATTCCGCGCGGAGGCCTTGACGCAGCGACTCGCCGATACCTTGGGCACGTGGCGCGGCGAGCCGCTTAACGTGCTGCACAACGACAATCCGGACGTCGCCGTCGCGCGTGGCGCGGTCGCCTACAGTCTCGCCCGCGCGGGCGGCGCGCCGAAAATCGGCGGCGGTTCGCCGCGCAGTTACTTTCTCGTGCTCGACGAGTCCGCCGATGCAAAGCGCGATGCTAACGACTCGCCGCCCACGCAGCGCGGCATTTGCCTGCTGCCGCGCGGCACGGAGGAAGGCCACGAAATTCTCATCGCCGAGCGCACCTTCGCGCTGCGGCTCGGGCACCCTGTGCGCTTTCACCTCGTGTCGTCCAGTGCGGATACGGCCTATGCGCCGGGCGAGCTCGCGGACCTCGCGAGCGGCGACTTCGTGCGCCTGCCACCCATCGCGACCATCGTTCCGCCGCGCCGCGCCGGCAGTGCCCGCGAGCGGGCCGTGCGCATCGCCACGTCGCTGACGGAAGTCGGCACGCTGGAAGTGCACTGCATCGACCGCGACGATCCCGCCGGGCGGTGGCTGCTCGAGTTCCAGTTGCGCCGCGAGAGCGCGCAGGTGAATCTTGCCGGCGATGCCGCGCCCGCCCGGCATTCGCGCCTTGACGAAGCCATCGAGCAAATCGACCGCGCGTTCGGCTCCCGCTCGCAAAACGTCGATAAAAAGGACGTCAAGCGCCTGCGCTCGCAGCTCGAACATCTGCTCGGCCCGCGCGAGAGCTGGAACAGCGCGCTGCTGCGCGAACTGTTCGGCGCGCTATGGGAACGCGCGAAGCGGCGGCGCCGCTCGGCGGACCACGAGCGGCTGTGGCTGAATCTGGCCGGTTACTGCGTGCGTCCCGGCTTCGGCTATCCGCTCGATGAATGGCGCGTCGAGCAGCTCTGGTCGCTGTTCGACGACGGTATTCAGTACATCCAGGAAAGCCAGGTCTGGTCGGAATGGTGGACGCTGTGGCGCCGCGCGGCGGGCGGCCTCGACGAACACGCGCAACTGCGCGTGCTGGACGCGATGGCGTATCTGCAAACGGCCGCGCAATCGCGTCACAAGCTGCCGTTCGACGTGGCGAAAACCGGCATCGCCGATATGGTTCGGCTAAGCGCGTCGCTGGAACGCATTCCTGTTGAACGCAAGATCGAGCTCGGCGAATCGGTGCTCGCGCGGCTGCAGAAGCCTTCGGAGAATCACCAGAGCTGGTGGGCGGTCGGGCGGATCGGCGCGCGCCGGCCGTTTTATGGCAGCGCGCACACCGTTGTGCCGCCGGATGTCGCCAGCCGCTGGCTCGACGCGATTCTCGCGCTCGACTGGAAGAAGGTCGACCCGGCCGCGTTTGCGGCCGTGCAGATCGCGCGCATGACGGGCGACCGTTCGCGCGATCTGCCGGACGCACTGCGCGAAGCCGTCATTCGCAGGCTCGAGGCGGCGAATGCGCCGCGCGCCTGGATCGCGATGGTCGGCGAAACGGTCGAGCTGGATAATGCGGACGAGGGCCGCGTGTTTGGCGAGTCGCTGCCCGCGGGGTTGAAGCTGATTTCGGTCTGAGGGGTGAGCGGCCTGAGGGGCTGAGGGGCTGATCGGTCGAGGCGCCGAGCTGGCTGGCAAGCCCAACCGGCGCAATACCGCGCCACCACGCTCAGCGCCTGTTCACGGCCGTCAAGGGGTCAAGGCTTCAGGGCTTCAGGGCCGTTCGCCGCGCGCCAGCCGCGCGTCGATCTCGTGGACGACCGGCATCAGATCCGCGACGCTGTCGATCACATAATGCGCGCCCGCGGCCCGCAGCCGTTCGATTGCCGCCTCGCGTCGCCATGCATACTCGTCGGGCCCAAGCGCCTTGACGTCGTCTTCCGCCATGCCGAACGCGTTGCCGCTCACGGCGACGCCCACGGCCCACGTACCGCCGTTAATGCCTTCCTCGATACCGACCTCGGTATCGTCGACCTTGATCGCGTCTTTCGCGCGCCACACGCCCAGCTCGGGCAGCGTTCGGTAGATCATATACGGCGACGGCCGGCCTTCCGGCGTGTCGCCCGTGCACACGATGCTGTCCGGCGAAAAGCCCTGCGCCGCCGCGCCCGGCACGATTTCCGCCATGATCTCGCGGGTATAACCGGTCGTCGTGCCGATGCGGATGTCGTCGCGCCGCAGCGCGCTCGCCACGTCCGCGACGCCGGGAATCACCGAGCTGTAGCTCGCGGCCACCGCGATGTTCTTCGGCACGAATACGTCGTAGACCGCGTCGATGTCCGCTTCGTCCGGCGCGCGGCCATATTTGCCGGCCCATGCGCGCGCAATGCGCGGCAGCGCGAGCAGCGCCGCGATGTGCGGGCGCTTGGCCATGCCCATCGGTCCGCGCGCTTCCTCGACCGTGATCGATACGCCGAACTGCTCGAAGGTTTCGACAAACGCGCCCATCGGCGCGAGAGAACCATAATCGACCACCGTGCCGGCCCAGTCGAAAATCACCGCCTTAACATGTTTCATTGTGCGTGCTTCACTTCCATTCGATGTGACCGGCGGCCGTTCAGGCGGCCTCGCCGGGCAGCTTGCGTTCTTCAATGGCGGCCGTGGACGGCGCGGCGTGATCGACGCCCATCGCTTGCAACGAACTCGCACACGCGTTGACGACGCGGCGCATCACGTGCTCGTCGACTTGCCCGATGCAGCCGATGCGAAAACTCTCCACCACGGTCAGCTTGCCCGGATAAATGATGAAGCCCTGCTCCTTCATCAGCGCGTAGAAGCGCTCGAAGCTGAACGACGGATGCGCCGGCGAGAAAAACGTCACGATAATCGGCGAGCGCCAGCGCGCGCTCAACAGCGGCTCGAAGCCCAGCTCACGCATGCCCGCCACCAGCACGTCGCGATTGTTCGCATAACGCGCGAGGCGCGCGGGCTGTCCGCCTTCCTGCCTGTAAAGCCGCAGCGCCTCCATGAACGCCGCGACCGCGTGCGTCGGCGGCGTGAAGCGCCATTGACCGGTGCGGTTCATCACGTCCCATTGATCGTGCACGTCGAGCGCGAGCGAATGGCTGCGGCCGCGCGCGTCATGCAGCGCGCGCTTGCGCGCGATCACGAAGCCGAAACCGGGCACGCCCTCGATACACTTGTTCGCCGACGAAACGAAGGCCTCGCACGCGATGTCGCGCACGTCGAGCGGCAGCGCGCCGAATGCGCTCATCGAATCGATCAGCAGCTTGCGGCCCTTGGCGGCGGTGACCGCGGCGATCTCTTCGATCGGATTGAGAATGCCCGAGCTCGTTTCGCAGTGCACCGCGACGACGTGCGTGATACTCGGGTCGGCGTCGAGCATGCGCTCGACTTCCG
Organism: Paraburkholderia phenoliruptrix; assembly: GCF_047325075.1. NCBI lineage: Bacteria > Pseudomonadati > Pseudomonadota > Betaproteobacteria > Burkholderiales > Burkholderiaceae > Paraburkholderia > Paraburkholderia phenoliruptrix. Next base: position 2,365,261 of record NZ_CP168531.1, on the reverse strand, counting down.
CGGCGCGCGGCGGCAGGTAGTCGCCCTTGTCGAGCACGGTCTGCGCGCGCCCGAGGTAACCCAACGTGGTCGCGATGCGTTTGCCGTACGCGCCGTTCGCGAGTACGAGCGCATGGCCGTCGCGCGGAACGAGGCTGCCGAGCATGGCCTCGACGCAATACGTGCCGCTGCCCTGCAACGGCACGCAATCGTATTCGCCGGCTTCGTTGCCCGCAATGTCAAGCAGGCTGCTGCGCAGTTGTGCCGTCATCGCGCGGAAGTCGCCGTCCCACGAGCCCCAGTCGCGCAGCATCGCTTCTTTCGTCGACAAGGCGGTGGTGAGCGGGCCGGGCGTGAGCAGATAAGGCTCGCCTTGAGCCGGCGGCGCGCAGCTCGCGCCGTCGTGTCCGGGCGCCGGGGAACTGCCAGTCGCGCTTTGCATGCCGAATCTCCGGTCTTGCGGGTTGAGATACCGCTACGGTACCGGCGCGCGACGCATCGGTAAAATCGATATAATCGATGTGTACATCGCAAATACTTATAGCCGGCCGCTTTCGCCGCGACGGAGGTTCACGTGCAATACGCGCAATTGCGGGCTTTTCATGCGGTCGCCGAACATGGCGGCTTTTCGCGGGCCGCACAGGCGCTGTCGCTGTCGCAGCCGGCGGTGTCCGATCATGTGCGGCGGCTCGAACAGGATTACGGCGTGAAACTGTTCGAGCGAGGGCCGCGCGGCGTCGAAACCACGGAGCTCGGGCTGCGGCTTTTCAGCGTGACGCGGCACATGCTCAGCTGCGAGCGCGACGCGCGGCAACTGCTCGAATCGGCGGGCGGGCTGGAGTCCGGCTCGCTGTCGCTCGCGGCGGACGCGCCCGATCTCGCCGTCGCGCTGATCAGCGCGTTTCGCAAGCTGCATCCGGGCATCGTGGTGACGCTGTCCATCGCGAACGCCGCGGACTGCATGCAGCGCGTGCTCTCGAGTGCCGTCGACGCCGCCATCACCGCCGCGCCGCAGGTGCATAGCCGGCTCCACTCGCGCGTGTTGCGGCGCGATCCGCTGGTGGCCATGGTGCCGGTGCGCTATCCGGTCGCGAAGAAACGCAAGCTCAGCTACCGCGAGCTCGTGCAGCAGCCGATGATTTTCCGCGAGCCGCAATCGGTCACGCAGCAATTGCTGGAGATCGAACTGGTGCGCGAGTCGCTGCAGGTCGAGCCGGTCATGTATGTGGACGGCCGCGAAGCGCTGGAGGAAGCGGTGGCCCAAGGCATGGGCGTGGGCGTGATCGCGCGCGCGGAATTCAACCAGTCGCGGCGCATCCGCATGATTCCGCTCGAAGACTGCCAGGTGCGCATGATCGAATCGCTGACGCGGCTCGCCGAGCGCCCGGGATCGAATCTGCTGGATGCGCTCTTTGCCGTGCAGTTGCCGGGCACCGAGTCGGTGAACGACACAGCGGGCGCCTGACAAAAAAAACGGCGCCCGCAGGCGCCGCTTGCCGGTACGGCATGGCTCTATTGGAGCAGCGAACGGCTCGCGCTGGCCCCGCCGCGGGCCAAGCGCGAGCCGACGCCGGCTTAGCGCGCCCCGCCGCTCGCAATGATGCTTTCGCCGGTGAGCCAGCGTGCGTCGTCGGATGCGAGGAAGGTGACCACGTCCGCGATATCGTCCGGCTGGCCGATGCGGCCGAGCGGCGTCGTGCTGAGCGCCCACGCTTCGAGGTCCGAACCGATAATGCCCGCGCTATGCGTGCCTTCGGTCGCGACCATGCCCGGATTCACCGAGTTCACGCGGATCTTGCGCGGCCCCAGTTCCTTGGCGAGCACGCCGGTGATGCCGTCCACCGCGCCCTTCGTTGCCGTGTAGACGGCGCTGCCCGGCGGCGTGATGCGGCTCACCACCGAGCTCACGTTGACGATGCTCGCGCCTTCGCCCAGATGCTTGACTGCCGCCTGCGTGACGAGCAGCAGGCCGAGCACGTTTACATTGAAGTGCTTGTGGAAATGCTCTTCGGTGATGTCGTCGATCGGTGCAAATTCGTACACGCCCGAGTTATTGACGACGATATCGAGGCGGCCATACGTTTCGACGGCCGCGTCGATAATGCCCTTTGCATCCGCGGCTTTCGACACGTCGCCCGCCACGGCCACGGCCTTGCCGCCCGCGGCGGTGATGGCGGCGACCACTTCGTCCGCGCCCGCGCGGCTCGACGCGTAGTTCACGACCACCGACGCGCCCTGTGCGGCCAACGCTTTCGCGATTGCCGCGCCGATCCCTTTCGATCCACCCGTTACGACTGCCACCTTGCCTGTAAGCTTGCTCATGATCGTGTGTCCCTTGATTGAGTTGGCGCCGGCATGTTGCCGCGGAGATTCGCGGCACTCACGCTGCTTCAGCACGACGCTGCGGCGCTGGCACTGGTGACAATGTAGGGGGCGCGGCCCTGCGGATAAAGCGGCTGGCCGCGAATAGATACGTCAAGAGAACCGAACAATCGGCAAGCGCGGTGTAAGGCGGTTCCATTCGAGCCGATGTCTGCGGGCTCGCGTGCGTTCAGCGCTTGCGCCTCAAGGCGAATGCAAGATGCACGGCGATGCTGAGCAGCACCGCCAACGCGCCCAAAGTATCCAATGCAGCGGACAACACGATCGTCTCCTCGGTATCGCTAACGACTCATGCTTCAGGAACGATTGGATGGCTTGCCGATTAAACGACCTTTGCGAGGAATGAGCAAAGGCACGGGCGAATTCGGTAGAGCCGCGGCTACGGCACCCGAACAAAGGCCTGACAGCGAGTGCCCAAAGCCGGTACCGCCGTCGGTCCATTGCGCCGTCAATAGAGCAAACTGCCGACGACAACTGCGCCTGCCGCAGTGGACAATGCCCCATTCCGGCCACCGTCCCGAATGCCTATGAAAGCGCCGCGTCCGCGCCGTCCGCCGCCGTTTCCCCGCGATCCGCTTCACGCCGAGTGGCGCGATCACACGCTGCCCTATATCGCCGCCGCCGCGCTGATCGTGCTGGTCGTCACGCTGATCGTGTGGCTCGTCGACCCGGCGCCGCCGAAAACCATCACGCTGAGCGCGGGTCCGCGCGACAGCTCGTTTGTCGTCGCCGCCGAACAATACAAGAAGATTCTCGCGCAAAACGGCATCACGCTGAACGTGCTGGAATCCGACGGCTCGGTGCAAAACCTGCAGCGCCTGCTGGATCCGAAGCAGCATGTCGACCTCGCGCTCGTGCAAGGCGGCGTGGCGAACGGACTCGATACGTCGTCGCTGATGTCGCTCGGCAGCGTGTTTTATGTGCCGGTCGTGGTGTTCTACCGCGGCACCGGCGTGACGCAGCTGTCCCAACTCGAAGGCAAGCGGATCGCGGTGGGCCGCGAAGGCAGCGGCACGCGCCTGCTCGCGCTGAAGCTGCTCGATGCAAATGGCATCCTGCCCGGCGGCGATACGACGCTCGTGCCGAGCGACGGCCTGCAGGCGGCCACCCAGCTGGTGACGGGCGACGTCGACGCGGCCATTCTGAGCGGCGATTCCGCCACGCGCGGGCTGATGCTGCGCCTGCTTCGGGTGCCCGGCATTTCGGTGATGAATTTCGACGAAGCGGCCGCCTATACGCGGCTTTTTCCGTATCTGGATCAGATCGATCTGCCGCCCGGCGTGCTCGATCTGCGGCACAAGATTCCGCCGGAGACCGTGCACCTGGTCAGCCCGACGGTAGAGCTGGTCGCGCGAACCCGTCTGCATCCGGCTATCTCCGATCTGCTGATCGAAGCGGCGCAGGAGGTGCACGGCATGCCCGGCCTGTTGCAGCGCGCCGGACAGTTCCCGAGCCCGGTCGCGCACGAATATCAGATCAGCGAAGACGCGCAGCGCTATTACCGCACGGGTAAGAGCTTTCTATACCGGACGCTCCCCTTCTGGCTTGCGAGCATCGGCGACCGGACGCTCGTGTTGCTGCTGCCGGTGGCCGTGCTGCTCTTTCCCGCGATGCGGCTGATTCCGGCGCTCTACCGGTGGCGCGTGCGCTCGCGCATCTATCGCTACTACGGTTCGCTGATTGCAATCGAGCGCGGCGCGCTCTCGCATACCACCGACGAAGAGCGCAAACGGCTCTTCGCGGAACTGGATCAGATCGAGGAATCGCTGAACGGGCTGCGCATGCCCCTCGCGTATGCCGACGCGTTCTATGTGCTGCGCGAACATGTCGGCTTTGTGCGCAGCCGGCTCGGCGCGGGGGCGCGCTGAGCGGCCACCGGGAGCTTCAGGTGGCTCAAAGTGGCTTCGGGTGGTTTCCGATGGCCGCGGCCGCAGGCTCAGGCTTCCGGCGTGGCGGGAGCCGTCTCCGACAGGTTGGCGGATTGAGCAGCAACTTTGTCGTCAGCCGACGCATCGGCTGCATCGGCTTGCGGCTGACTGTCGCCGTCCTGATGCGCGACGGCTTGCGAGGCTTCCTGTGCCGCTTCCTGCGGAACCTGCTCAGACGCCGCCTGCGCGGACGCGTCCTTCTGCGTCTCGCCCGCTGCAGCCGCTCCAGCCGCTGCCTTCGCGCTCTTCGCGGCGCGATGCGCCTGCAGGCGCTGCGCGCCCGCCGCTTCCTGAGCCGTGACCTTGCCGGCCTCGGCGCCCGTCAGATCGACGCGCGCGGCGCCTTCGACGAGACACTTCCAGTAACGGCTGCCGCGGCACCACGTCTTGATCGCGTCGCGCAGTTCGGCTTCGCTCAGCGAGAGTTCTTTTGCATGTACGACGAGGTCTTCGAAGATGCCGACCTTCAGCGGCAGCTTCGGCGCCGGGTTCTTCGGAAACGCATTCGGGAAGCGCTTTTGCAGACGCCCAATGGACTTGACGACCGGATCCACCGGCCGTGCGTCCGCTGCCGGCGCCGCCGGTTTTGCCTGCGGCGCGCCGCGGCGCGGCTCCGCCGGCTTGCCCGCGGGCCGTGCGCCTGCCCTGGCGCCGGAACCCTTGCCCGTGCCGGGCTTTGCGGCGTTAGCCGCGGGCTTGCCGTCGCTTCTGACATCGCGCCGTGCTTCCGACCTGCCCTCGGGCCTCGCGCCGGATTTGCCATCGCCCTTGGCGGCGGGCGCAGCCTGCGCGCGTGCCGCGGCCAGTTGCTTCTTCAGTTCAGCGAGTTGTTCGAAACCCATAGCGCACAACCAGATCGAGAAAGACGAGATTGTAGCAGCGCACCGCAAAGACGTTAGTGACGGCATTGCAACGCCGCGCGGGCTGCCTGTGGGAACCGCGACCGGCTAATCCACGAAAACATCTCCGAAAACATCGCTGAAACCGCCGACTCTGACGCCGAGGTGTCGAATCGCTCGGGCCACATCCGGCGAAAGCAGCGCCGCGAATTCGTCCGCGTGCCGGTAGTCGCGCATGCCGTCGGTCAACGCGCGCTCGCCCGGCACCGCGGGATGGCAGTAGATTTCGCCGACGCCGTCCGGCAGCGCGGCAAGCGCCGCCAACCAGGCGGCTTCGTCCATACGGCCACTGCGGGCAATGCCGATCACATAATCGTTGTGACAGATGCCCGCGCGGTCGAGCCGCGCCCTCACCTGCGCGATCCACGGCTTGAGCCACAACGGCGCATTCGCTTCGAACGGCAGGCGCATCGCCTTCATGCCGAATTCGCGGCCGATCGCGAGAATGAGACCGAGCACCGTGGGATGCAGATGGAAATGCTTGTGCGTGTTCACATGATCGAGCACGAGCCCGGTCTTCGCGAACGCCTCGAACTGCGCGCGGATTTCGCGCGCGAGTTGCTCGCGCACGTGCGGCAAAAAGAAGAACCGCACGCCGTCGCGCACCATGTTGCTGCCGAAACGGCCATGCTCGTCGACGAGAGCGGCGATGCCCTCGCGCGGCATGACGGCGTCGCCGTCCGCGAGCACGAGGTGCAGGCCCACGCGCAAGGACGGCAGCGCGCGGGCTCGCGCGAGCGCATCGGCCGCGGCGGGCGCGCCGACCATCAGGCTCGCCGCGGCGAGCACACCGTCGCGGTGCGCCTGCTCCACGGCCAGATTGACGCGCGGGTGCAGGCCGAAGTCATCGGCGGTGACGATCAGCGCGCGCCGCTTCAGCGCTTTGGCATGGGATGCGTGACGCTCGATGGCCCGAAGGTCAACGGCCATCCGACGCCTCCATGACCTCGATCACGCGCAGCGACCTCGCGCGCGCCGTCGAAGGCGGCGTTTCGAGCGGCACCCGCGTGCCGCGCCACATCACATGCGAACCAAACCCGCCCGCGAACCACTGCAACAGCAAAAGCGTATCGCGCAACGGCACGAGCGGCAGATCGCGCCAGAACGCGCGCGCGAACGAGTCCCGGGCCGTCCCCGGCAGCGCGCCCTGCAAGGCGGTCTGCTGACGTGCGGCGCGTGCGTGCAGCAGCACCCGCGCCGCGACGCCCGCCGTCGTACTGGCTGCGCCGACGAGAAGCGCCGAGCCGTGCACGCCGCCCTGCGCGCCCGCTGCGAGCGCAGCCGTCAGACACGCGCCGGCCATAAGCCACGGCGTCGGAAAAGTAATGAACAGGAAGGCGAAGCCGAGCGGATTCACCGAACGTATCGTGCGCAGCCAGCGCGTTTCGCGCTGCCAGAGCGCGGCGAATGTCGGCTCGATCACGTCGGTGGCCACCATCACGCGCGAGAGCACCGTTCGCAGTCCGAGCGCCCGCACATGCTCGGTGAGCCAGTAGTCGTCGGCGAGACAGTTTCTCAGCGCCTCGAAACCGCCGATGCGCTCGAGCGTCTCGCGCCGCAGCGCGAGCGTCGCGCCGAAGCCGAAGCGGCGCGATCCGGCCATATGCGCAACGCGTACCGAAGGCGCGAACCATTCGTTGATGAAGAGCGTGCCCACGCGCGACCAGAAGCCGCCCACGCCTCGCGCGACATAAAGACACGTGAGCACGCCGACGCGCGGGTCGGCAAGCGGCGCGGCGATGCTGTCCAGATAATCCGCTTCCACGGCGATGTCGCTGTCGGCCATCACAATCACGTCATGACGCGCGTGCCTCGCCATATTGATGAGGTTGCTGACTTTACGATTGCTGCCGTGCACACGCGTATCGACGACGAGTTCGATGTCGAGCGCCGGATAGTCGGCCTGCAGGCGGTGCACGACGCCGATCGCCGGGTCGTCGGCGCAACACACGCCGAGCACGAGCTGAAAATGCCTGTGACGCTGCTCGCAAAAGCTGCGCAGGTTTTCGTAGAGGCGCGGTTCGGCGCCGCACAGCGGCTTGAGCACGCTCACGCCCTGCTGCGCGACTGGGTAGGCGGCTGCGGAGGCCCTTGCGTCGATATCCGCGCTGCGCACGGGGCGAAGGTGCACGCCTGCGGACGCGGCCTGCGCAAGCCGGCCAAAGGGCGAGCCTGCGCCGCGGCGCAGCATGAAGAACGGCATGGCAACCGCCGCCACGAGCACATACAGCGACGCGCCGACGCAGCCGGCAAGCAGAAGCCATTCGCATAGGGTCAATGCGTGCGCAGCCATTGGCGGGCCCGTCAGTGTCCGCGCAAGACGAACGGTTTGCCCGTGAGGCGCAAATGCAGGATGACGAGCCAGAGCCGTGGGCAGTCGGCCGCGATGAGGATTGGCCGTGCATGGCTGCCGGCCGGACTTGCGTGACGGTCCGCGAGCGCCAGTTCGAATGCCGCCTGCCCCAACTGGCGCACGACGATCACGCCGCCTGCCATGACAGCGAGCGCAGCGAGCCGGAAAGACGCGGAGACGAACAGGTGTTGTGCATCGGGCAGCACGGCCACCGTCAGGCACGCGAGCACGTCGGCGGCGAGGGCCGTGAGCGAGGCCACCATCAGGTGGGCGCGCAGCGTATCAGCGGTGACTGGCTTCATGGCTTCGTCCCGTGGCCTGATGAAAGCACCGTGCGGCTCGTGGCGAGCGGCCGATGCCGGCTTTGGGCGCATCCGCCGGCACCAACAGCATGGCCGGCGGGCCCCGTGCATTCCATCGATGTACTTACGATCGCGCCTCAGCAGTCCGACAGCGAAACGCGATGCTGGGTGCTTATGTCACTCATGCGACAGTCAGCTTTTGTTGGGCGATAGTATCGAGTCAAGCTGAAGGAAACCTTAAGCAAAGGCGCGGTATAAAGCAACTCCTGAACAGCATGGTTAAACTGCGAGGCGGCGGCGCTTGCTCCCGCATTTGCGCTTGCAGCCGCTTTGCACACGCTGCGGGCGCCTTGCAGAAGGCCCGCACGATGCGTGCCGCCGGCGAAAAAACCTCCAACGGAATCGATGCTCCATGCGTGTACTCCTCGTAGAAGACGACGACCTGATCGGCTGCGGAATCGAAGCCGGTCTGCGCCAGGCAGGCTTCACCGTCGACTGGGCGCGCGACGGCCACAAGGCCGGCCTCGCGCTCGACACCACGAGCTATGCGCTCGTGGTGCTCGATCTCGGCCTGCCGCGCGTATCCGGCATGGAACTGCTCAGGCGCTTGCGCGACGCCGGCAAGGACGTGCCGGTGCTGGTCCTGACTGCACGCGGCACGGTGGTGGACCGCGTCGGCGGTCTTGAAGCGGGTGCCGACGACTACCTCGGCAAGCCGTTCGACCTCACGGAGCTGATTGCGCGCTGCCGCGCGCTGCTGCGACGCGCGCAAGGCCGCAGCGTCGATGTGATCCGCTATCGCGAGCTCTCGGTGAATCCCGCCGCGCAAGCCGTCGAGGTGGCGGGCAAGCGCGTGTCGCTCACGTCGCGCGAATGGGCGATCCTCATGCAATTACTGACCAATCAGGGCATTCCGCAGTCGCGCTCGCGTCTGGAGGAAAGCCTGTACGGCTGGCAGGAAGAAATCGAAAGCAATGCCATCGAGGTGCACGTGTCGAACCTGCGCAAGAAGCTCGGCGCGCACCTTATCCGGACCGTGCGCAATATCGGCTACGTGGTGGAGAAAGAGTGATGGGCGCATCCATTCGGCGGCGGCTCATGCTGCTCGTGCTGGGCAGCATTGCATTCGTCTGGGCGATCGCGCTCGTGTCGAGCTATCGTCAGGCGACGCGCGAAGTCGCCGAATGGGAAGAAGCGCGCCTTGCCGAACTGGCGCAGATGCTGGCGCTCCTCGATCAGTCGAATCTCGCGACGCTCGCGAACGCGCACATCGACGTGCGCGAGGAAGAAAAAGGCGGCGAAATCAGCGCCAACGACACGGACGACGACGACTCGCTGCCGCGCGACGCCCTCTTCCAGGTGCGCGCGCGCAACGGCGAGGTCATTGCCGGGAGCCCGCCGCTGCACGCGCTCAATGCGTGGGACCTGCCGGTGCCGCCCGTCACCGGTACGCAGGACATCGTGCTGGGTGGCCAGACTTACCACTCGTTCACGCTGCGCGACACGGCGCTCGGGCACACAGTGCGCGTATTCGAGCAGGCCAATACGCGCAGCGACCTCGTGAGCGGAGTCGCGAGCCGGATCGCGCGCCCCGCGCTGATCGCGCTGCCGGTGCTGGCGCTGCTGGTGTGGTCCAGCATCGGCTGGGGTCTTGCGCCGCTGCGCGTGCTCTCCGATGCGATCCGCGCGCGCGACATCAACCGTCTCGAGCCCGTCGACATCGGCCACGCGCCCACCGAGGTGCGGCCGCTCGTCGACGCGATCAATCAACTGCTCGCGCGCCTGTTGCATTCGCTCGAACGCGAGCGCTCGTTTACTGCCGACGCCGCGCATGAACTGAAGACGCCGCTCGCGGCCATCAAGGTTCAGGCGCAGGTCGCGCTCGCGGAGCCCGACCCGGCGCGCCAGCGGCTCGCCATGCAGCGCGTCGTACAGGGCGTGGACCGCAGCGCGCGGCTCGCCGAGCAGTTGCTGTTGCTGGCGCGCCTCGACATGCACGAAAAATTGTCGAAGGCGCCGCTCGCGCCCGGCGCGCTCGCGAAAAACGCGCTGCTGGCGAATGCCGGCAATGCGCAGCAGAAAGACATTCACGTGACGCTCAATTGCGATATGCGCGCGGAGATCAATGCGGAGCCCGTACTGATCGGCATTCTTTTCGACAATCTGCTGGATAACGCGATCAAATATGGCAGCGAGGGCGGCCGCATCGAAGTCGCGGTGCAGACGGTGCGGGCGCCGCACGGGTCGGAAACAGACCGCGTCGCGGTGAGTGTGCGCGACGACGGACCGGGCGTGGCGCCGGCCGATCTGGACCGCCTGACGAACCGTTTCTTTCGCGCGACGGGCAACCAGGCAACCGGCAGCGGCCTTGGGCTGTCGATCGTTGCGCGCATTGCGGAGCACTTCGGGGCGACCCTGCAGTTCGGCACCGGGCTGGAAGGACGTGGGCTTGCCGTCGAAGTATCGTTCCCCGCTCACACGGGCGAGCCCGCCGAGCGCTTCAAGCCCGCCGCCTAGCGACGGTTCGCGTCGCCGGCCGCGCTGCTTTCCGCGAGTTCGGCCCGTGCGGGGCCGCGCTCTCCGGGATTGCCGGCGTCTGCATCGGCTCGCGGGCCACCGCGCGTCGCTCCTGCCGGCACCGGCGTGGGCGCGGGCGCGCGGTGCGCGGCTTCGGCAAACTGCCACGCGACGAGGCCCGGCACGAACATCAGCAGATCGCGAATGCGCCGCGCGCCGGCGAGCGCCAGACAGGTGGACGGGTCGAGGCCCAGCGCACCGCCGATCAGGATGAAACCGCCCTCCTGCACGCCGAGGCCGCCCGGGACGAAGAACGCGGCACTGCTGATCGCCTGGATCAGCGACTCGATCACGACGGCTTCGACCAGCGTCACGGGCGCACCGAGGAAATACAGCGCGAGCCAGATTTCGAGCGACGTCAGGAAGCATTGCAGCGGCTGCCAGAAGAACAGATAGCGCAGCACGACCCCGCGGCGCCGCCAGACGAGCTTGATTGCCTGATCGATCTGCGCGGACTGCCCGACGAGCGCGGCCAGCTTGCCGCTCGTGATGTGATTGAGCACGCGCGTCATGCGCTCGAACGGACTGGCGTGCTGCACGAGCGCGAACAGGACGAGAAGCGGCGTGAGCACGACGACGCCCCACGCGAGCTGTCCGGCGAGGCGCAGCGTGTCCGAATGCGCATGCGCGAACAGAAAGCCGATGCCGACCATGGTGAACAGCAACTGGCTGATCACGGTCAACTGCATATCGGCGATGATGCTCGCCACCGCCGTGGACGGCCGCACGCCCCACCGTCTGAGCATGCGGAACGACACCACTTCCCCGCCGATGCGCGCAACCGGCAGTAGGCTGTTGACGGATTCCCGCACCCACACGAGGTGCAGCATGTCGAGCACGCGCGGCCGGTTGGCGCCGCGAATCAGCGAGCGCCAGTCGCAGGCATTGGCGAGCATCGGCAGAACGTGCGCGAGCGCCGCCACCACGAGACCCGCGCCGGCGGCCCGCAGCGCGCCGAGCACCGCAGCGGGGTTGTCCCGCCAGACGAGCCACAGGGACGCCACGAGGCCCGCCAGCGCGGCGACGCGGCCGAGATGCTTGATCATGCGCACACCTCCCGCGCGCGCGGCGTGCACCGGGCTCGCCGCTTCGGGTTCGATTCGGAAAAACTGCGCGTCATCGCTGCATAACCTGCAGGGTTCGTCGCTTCTTTCGTCGCTTTTTTCGTCACTGTTTTGTGGCTATTGCGTCGCTTGCCTGCTTCGTCTATCACTCGTCCCGCGCGGCCGACAACAGGCCGTCGCTGTCCACCTCGAAGCTGAAGCCGCGCCACCTCACGCGCGAAGACCAGAAGCTCGCGACAAAGATCGCAAACGACACGATATCCCATATCGGCATCAGCCATAGGCCGCCCTGCCGGCGTCGCAAGGCGCGATCCACGCCGACCTTCAACGCGAAGCGTGCCGCCACTGCAAGCGCCGCAATGAGCCACGCCCAGCGCGCGCCGTCCGAGAACGCCACGGCCAGCAGCGCCAGCGCGAGCGGATGCATGAACACGGAGCCCAGATGGCCGAGCGGATCGACACTGCGGATGGTCCGGCTCCAGCGCAATTCATGCGAGAGCAATTTCCCGGCGCTCGACTCGACGCACGCGTGCGCGACCAGCATCGGCGGAATTGCCACCGTTTCGCCTGTTGCGCGCACTGCCTCGCCGATTGCATGGTCTTCCGCGAGATGGCGCACGAACGGCATGAAGCCGCCGATCTTCTCCAGGGTGGCGCGCCGCATCGCAATCGTCTGGCCAAAGCACGGCCGCGCAAGCCCAAGCGCGAGTCCGGTGACGACACCGGGTAGAAACTGATAGTGCGTCGCCGCCGCCGACAGGCGCGGCCAGAAACCGGGATCCGGCGCGCCGCGATACACGCAGGTCACGAGCCCGACATCGGGCTTCTCCAGTTCACCGACGATGTTGCGCAGATAGTCCGGCCCGACGCCCACGTCGCTGTCGGCGAACACGAGCACGTCGTGCCGCGCGTGCGGCAGCATGTTGAGGATGTTGCTGATCTTGCGGTTCGGCCCGTAGAGAGACGCGTCGGCGATGACGGTGATCTCCGCTTGCGGATGAAGGCGCCGCAGTTCGTCGACGGTTTGCAAGGCCGGGTCCGCTGCGTCGTGCACGCCGAACAGGAACTGCACCGGGCCGGCGTAGTTCTGCTCGCAGAAAGTGGACAGATTGTGCAGCAGCGCCCACTCGCTGCCGTGCAGCGGCTTCACCACCGTCACGGGCGGACAGTGCTGCGGCTCGGCCACCGCGCGCGCGAAAAAGCGCCCGATCAGCACGCTCGCAAGCAGCGTATAGCCGATGCCGAACACCGCGCTCGCGGCGCACACATACGCAGATGCATGGATAGACGCGGCGACGGCCCAAAGGGCGCCGTTCACGCCTCGTGCGCGCGCAGAAAGCGGAAAAATTCGACGCCTTCACGCAAGCGCCGTTTCATCATGTCCCAGCTCGTCAGCATTTCGCGCAGGATTTCCCAGATCTTCGACGGCCGGAAATAGAAGCGTTTGTAGAAGTTTTCGAGCTGGTGATAAATCTCTTCGCGCGACAGATGCGGATAGCCGATGGCCGACAGCTGAACGCCTTCCTTGCTGACGAGGTTGATGACCTTGTTTTCTTCGAGCCAGCCGTTTTCGACCGCCTGATCGTAAAGGCGCGTGCCCGGATACGGCGCGGCGAGCGACACCTGAATGGTGTGCGGATTGATCTCTTTCGCGTACTCGATCGTCTTCTGAATGGTCTCCTGGGTTTCGCCCGGCAGACCGAGAATGAACGTGCCGTGAATCTTGATGCCGAGCTTGCGGCAGTCTTCGCTGAAACGCCGCGCGATGTCCGTGCGCAAGCCCTTCTTGATGTTCAGCAGGATCTGGTCGTCGCCGGATTCGTAGCCGACGAGCAGGAGGCGCAGACCGTTTTCCTTCATGATCTTGAGCGTCGAATACGGCACGTTGGCTTTCGCGTTGCACGACCATGTCACCCCGAGCTTGCCGAGACCACGGGCAATTTCTTCGACGCGCGGCTTGAAGTCGGTGAAGGTGTCGTCGTCGAACATGATCTCCTTTACTTCGGGCATGTTGTCGCGAATCCACTTCACTTCTTCGAGCACGTTTTCCACCGAGCGCGTGCGGTAGCGGTGCCCGCCCACGGTCTGCGGCCACAGGCAGAAGGTGCATTTCGAGCGGCAGCCGCGTCCCGTGTAGATCGACACATACGGGTGCTTCAGGTAGCCGATGAAATAGTTGTCGATCTTCAGATCACGCTTGTAGACGGGCGCGACGAACGGCAACTCGTCCATGTTCTCGAGGATCGGGCGGGCCGCGTTGTGCTCGATCGAGCCGTCGGCGGCGCGATAGCTGAGCCCGAGAATCTGCGCGAACGGTTTGCCCGCGGCCACTTCCTCGCAGGTGTAGTCGAATTCCTCGCGGCACACGAAGTCGATCGCCTCGCTCGCCGTCAGCGAATTGTGCGGATCGACGGCGACCTTCGCGCCCACCATGCCGATCAGGACCGATGGCTTGCGCTTTTTCAGATCTTCGGCGAACAGCGCGTCGGTGGGAAAGGACGGCGTACTCGTGTGAATGACGACGAGCTCGTATTGCTGCGCGATGTCGAGCGTTGCCTCGACCGACAGGCCGTCGGCGGGCGCATCGAGCACACGGCTGTCGGCAACGAGTGCGGCCGGTTGTGCAAGCCACGTCGGATACCAGAACGAGCGCACTTCGCGCTTGGCCTGGTAGCGCGAACCGGCGCCACCATCGAAGCCGTCATACGACGGCGCCTGCAAGAACAGAGTTTTCATGGATGCTCCAGCAAGCCGTGTAGCGGCGCCTGGTGTGGTCTGTCGAAAAACTGTCGGATGGCCGCCGCCCGCCTGGCGGCATGCAAAGGCCAATGTTCGCGCAGATGGTACGGAGCAAAGCTGAAGGAAACCTTAAGCTGAATAGTACACGCGGAGCCTATCTCGCGCCTGTCATGCGCGCCTGTCGCCGGGCATTACTACAAGATTTCGGGATACTTACTAATTGGCCGCCGAGAGCGGTCCAGCACGGCTAAGCACGGTGCATAAGTGGATCGGCGCAACATGGCCTGCCGCGCCGGCCCGAGCCGGTTGGCATCGAGCCGGCATCGAGCCGGCATCGGCCGCATCGGCCGGCATCGGCCGTGTCCGGCGCGGTTCGGGCGGCGCTCGCGGTTACCCGCGCCGCGTGAGGCGCCGGCCTGCGGTTCGGCGATGCCGTTGCTGCTATTGCCGCTGCCGCTGCGCCCGCCGCTAGATCGGCTTGATATCCGCTGCCTGCTTGCCCTTCGGCCCCTGCTTCACTTCGAAGCTGACCTTCTGGTTTTCCTGTAGCGATTTGAAACCCTCGGCGCGAATTTCCGAGAAATGGGCGAACAGGTCTTCACCTCCGTCGTCGGGTGTGATGAAGCCGAAGCCCTTCGCGTCGTTGAACCACTTCACTGTACCGGTAGGCATGTCGATTCCTCATGTGCATCTGGTTGACTGGAACTACCGCCTGACTGTAACTCTCTTCTGACGACTGCGCTTTGCCCGGGCCGCCACGCGCGAACCCTTGTCGTCCTCATGCAGACGGGAACGGTAGCCCTACGAAGAGACCACGCAAGATGCGTGCCGCACCGCGGCGGAGCGGCGCGGCCGCCGGTGCGTTCCAGCACAATCAGATAAGATGTTTCCTTATCGGCAGTGCCTTTCCGGCCACACGCGCCCTGCTCGCTATCCGGGCGCCGCGCAGCCTGTCGTTTTCCCATTTACAGGAACCAGCATGGCAATTTCGAGCTACACCGATACCCGACTTCTCATCAACGGCGAGTGGTGCGATGCCGCGAGCGGCAAGACCATCGACGTTCTCAACCCCGCCACCGGCCAGGTCATCGGCAAGGTCGCACATGCCGGCATCGCCGACCTCGACCGCGCGCTCGCGGCGGCTCAACGCGGCTTCGAAGCATGGCGCAAGGTGCCCGCGCACGAGCGCGCGGCCGTGATGCGCAAGGCAGCGGCGCTCGTGCGCGAGCGCGCATCGGACATTGGCCGCCTGATGACGCAGGAACAGGGCAAACCGTTCGCCGAAGCGAAGATCGAAGTGCTGGCCGCCGCGGACATCATCGAATGGTTCGCCGACGAAGGCCGCCGCCTCTATGGCCGCGTGGTGCCCTCGCGCAATCTGGCGGCGCAGCAACTCGTGCTGAAGGAGCCGATCGGCCCGGTCGCCGCCTTCACGCCGTGGAACTTCCCGGTCAACCAGATCGTGCGCAAGCTGAGCGCCGCGCTCGCGAGCGGCTGCTCGTTCCTCGTGAAAGCGCCGGAGGAAACCCCGGCGTCGCCGGCAGGCCTTCTGCAGGCTTTCGTCGAAGCAGGTGTGCCGGCCGGCACGGTGGGCCTCGTGTTCGGCGACCCCGCCGAAATCTCGAGCTACCTGATTCCGCATCCGGTCATCCGCAAGGTCACGTTCACCGGCTCGACGCCGGTCGGCAAGCAACTGGCCGCGCTGGCCGGCGCGCACATGAAGCGCGCCACCATGGAGCTGGGCGGTCACGCGCCCGTCATCGTGGCTGAAGACGCGGACGTCGCGCTTGCCGTGAAGGCCGCGGGCGGCGCCAAGTTCCGCAACGCGGGCCAGGTGTGCATTTCGCCCACGCGTTTTCTCGTGCACAACAGCATTCGCGAGGAGTTCGCCGCGGCGCTCGTCAAACACGCCGAAAGCTTGAAGCTCGGCGACGGTCTCGCGGAAGGCACGACTCTCGGGCCGCTCGCGAACGCACGCCGTCTGACGGCCATGAGCAAGGTGCTCGACGACGCGCGCAAGACCGGTGCCAAGATCGAAACGGGCGGCGAGCGCGTCGGCTCGGAAGGCAACTTCTTCGCGCCGACGGTGCTCACGAACGTGTCGCTGGAAGCGGACGTGTTCAACAACGAGCCGTTCGGCCCGATCGCCGCGATCCGCGGTTTCGACAAGCTGGAAGAAGCGATTGCCGAGGCCAACCGGCTGCCGTTCGGTCTCGCCGGCTACGCGTTCACGAAGTCGTTCAGCAACGTGCATCTGCTGTCGCAGCAGCTCGAAGTCGGCATGCTGTGGATCAACCAGCCGGCCACGCCCACGCCGGAAATGCCGTTCGGCGGCGTGAAGGACTCGGGCTACGGTTCGGAAGGCGGACCGGAAGCGATGGAAGCGTATCTGGTCACGAAGGCCGTCACGGTGATGTCGTCGTAATACAGCAGGCGGTGGGCACTGCGTCGTCGCGAGCAGTGCCTGGCCGCACGAGCAACCCGGTGTGCTGTGAGTTCGTCGCCGACGAGTGAGCGCAGGCGAACGCCTTCACGAAACAAAGCCCAGACCGCAGTGAGGCGGTCCGGGCTTAACGGCGGCGCGAACGGCAGAGGTTACACGTGCACGTCGCCTTCCTTCAGCGGCGGCGCGGCCGGGCTTAGCAACTCCTCGCGCAGTGCATCGCGCGTCGAATGCCGGCGCACCCACACCGCGGTCAGCATCGGCACGAGAATCGCGGTCACGAGACAGGCCGTGGCGACCATCGCGGTCGCCGCCGGCACGAGCGGCTTGAAGCTCGGAATCATCTCGCCGATGATCGCCGGATTGGCCACCGCCGCGCCCGCCGTGGACGAAGCCGCCAACCCCGCCGCGCCATTACCGCCCGCAATCCAGCGATCCGCGAGAATCAGCGGAATGCCGGTCACGACGATCACCGCGAGCCCGAGCAACACGCCCGCCATGCCGCTCTTCGCGATCACGGCGAGGTCGATGCCGTTGCCGAGCGCGAAGCCGAAAAACGGAATCAG
This sequence comes from Paraburkholderia phenoliruptrix, assembly GCF_047325075.1. Taxonomy (NCBI): domain Bacteria; kingdom Pseudomonadati; phylum Pseudomonadota; class Betaproteobacteria; order Burkholderiales; family Burkholderiaceae; genus Paraburkholderia; species Paraburkholderia phenoliruptrix. The sequence continues at coordinate 2,348,029 of NZ_CP168531.1, read as the reverse complement.
CGGATGCACGCAGCGGCCGAAAAACTCACGCAGGTCGCTGTCGATATTGCCGAGCGCAAAGCCGATCAGAAACGGCAGCACCGCGCCGACGAAAAGCCGCGGCTCGAAGAACGCCACACCCGCCGCGCCGAGAATGATCATGCTGACGAGCGGCCCCGACTCCACCGACATCAGCACGAACGCGCCGGCCTCCTCTTTTGTGCCGTACTGCTGCATCACCGCGGCGTAGAGACCGCCGTTGGTCATGTCCATCGACGTGGTGATCGCGAGCACCGAGAGGCCGGCGAAGAGCCCCGCCTTGATGCCGTCGACCGGAATGAAATGCGACGCCACGATGGTCGCGATCCACGCGACCACCATTTTGGTGACGAGCAGCGTGCCGGACTTGCGCAGCACTGTGCCGGTGGCACGCAAATCGATCGTCGCGCCCATGCAGAAGAACCACACCGCGAGAATCGGCACCGTGCCGGCAATCAGTCCGTTGGTGAACGAGCCGAAATACTTGCCCGCCCCCGGCGCGAACGTGTGAACGCAGGCGCCGAGCAGCAGCGGCACGAGCATCAGGCCGCCAGGAATGCGGTCGATGGTCTTCTTAAGCTTCATTGTCTCCTCCGTGGACTTGTGGTCCGGTGATCGGGTGACTGCACCTTGCGTAAGAACCGGTCTCGCGCCGGCTGCTCCCTTACGGCGCAATATAGCATCGCCTAAGGAACAGCGTTCCGGATTTTTACCTTGCTGCCGTCATCGTTTACCCGGCGTACCACGACCTGCCTTGGCCTGCGACTCATGCGTCGCAATTTTTTCTGGACCACTGTTCCGAAATAACGAATAACGCGCTACAGTCGAGCCCATACGTGCGCCGCCGCCGACGTGCGCCGCCGCCGACGTGCGGCGAGGCGGCCCACTCACCGGAGACCCGATCGTGGAAGCAACCCTGCAAGTGAGGCAAGCCATCAACAGCGAATACGCGAAGACGCTCGACACCGCCGGGCTGCGCAACGCGTTCCTGGTGGACCAGCTATTCGAGCGCGATGCGCTGCGCCTCACCTATAGCCACATCGACCGCATCATCGTGGGCGGCGTGTGGCCGGCCACGCGCGCCGTCGAGGTGCCCGACTCGCTCGGCAAAGCGATCGGCGTCAACTTCTGCTCGAGCGGCGGGAACTGGGCGCGATCAACATCGGCGGCGACGGCTGGGTGGACGTGGACGGCACGCGCTACACGGTCCGCAACGAAGAAGCGATCTACATCGGCCGCGGCGCGCAGGCGGTGGCCTTCGGCAGCGACGACGCCGCGCGGCCCGCGAAGTTCTACCTGAACTGCGCGCCCGCGCACGCGTCGCATCCCACGCGCACCATTTCGCTTGCGGAAGCCTCGCCGCAATCGCTTGGCGATGCCGCCACCGGCAACCGCCGCACCATCTACAAGTTCATCGTGCCGGAGGTGCTGCCCACCTGTCAGCTGTCGATGGGCATGACGAGGCTGGAACCGGGCAGTCTCTGGAACACCATGCCCTGCCATACGCACGAGCGGCGCATGGAGGTCTATTTCTATTTCAATATCGCCGACGACGCCGCGGTCTTTCACATGATGGGCGAGCCGAACGAGACGCGGCACATCGTCGTGCATAACGAACAGGCCGTGATCTCGCCGAGCTGGTCGATCCACTCGGGCGTCGGCACGCGCGCCTACACGTTCATCTGGGGCATGGTCGGCGAAAACCAGGTATTCGGCGACATGGACCACATCGCCGTGCAGGATTTGCGCTGAGCGGTACGCTCGCGCATCGGCTGGTCATGAGCACTCCACACACGACATGGGCTTTGACACTGTGAATCTCTCTGCCACGAACCGCGTTGCGTCCCATCCGTTCGATCTCAGCGGCAAGGTTGCCGTCGTCACCGGCAGCAACGCCGGGCTCGGCGCCGGCATGGCGGTCGCACTTGCCGAGGCGGGCTGTGACATCGTCGGCGTATCGCGTGCCGACGCCGGCGAGACGCCCGCGCGCGTCACCGCCGCCGGCCGCCGGTTCGCGGACGTGCGCGCCGATCTGGCTTCGATCGCGCCGGTCGACGACATCGTGCGGGCCGCCGTGGAAGCGTTCGGACGCGTCGACGTGCTGGTGAACAACGCGGGCATCATCCGCCGCGAGGACGCGCTCGACTTCAGCGAGGACGACTGGGACGCCGTCATGGACGTGAACCTGAAGAGCCTGTTCTTTCTCGCGCAGGCGGCCGCGCGGCAATTCGTGCGCCAGCAAAGCGGCGGCAAGATCATCAACATCGCGTCGATGCTGTCCTTCCAGGGCGGTATCCGCGTCGCGTCGTATACGGCGGCGAAAAGCGGCGTGCTCGGTCTCACGAGGCTCCTTGCAAACGAATGGGCGGCAGAGCGCATCAACGTGAACGCCATCGCGCCGGGTTATATGGCGACGGCGAACACCGCCGCCTTGCGCGAGGACGCGCAGCGCAACGACGAAATCCTGAGCCGCATTCCGGCCGGCCGCTGGGGCGCGCCCGCCGATCTCGCGGGGCCGGTGGTTTTTCTTGCGTCGTCGGCATCGGACTACGTGCATGGGCATACACTGGCGGTAGATGGCGGATGGCTCGCGCGCTGACCCGCCGCGAGACGCAAGACGCGATAGGTTCGCGGCGCCCGCAAGACGCGGTATGCTCGCGGCCGCCGCGAGAAGGCGGCACAGACTAGCGTTGAATCAGGAAATCACGGAAATGGCAGCAAGCGGCAGACAGCAGCGCAAGGACGACTCCCCGCTCCTCGCGCACGACGCGGACGGCGTCGAATCCGGCAGCGACAAAGGCGAATCCGCTTCGTCGATTGGCCGCGTGTTCGCGATTCTCGGCGCGATCGGCGAGCACCGGCAGATCGGCATCAGCGAACTGTCGCAACGGCTCGGCCTGTCGAAAACCACGGTGCATCGCGTGGTGCAGACGCTCAAGGCGCTCGGCTACGTCACGCAGGAAGTGGAGACCGAGCGCTACCGCCTCACCATCCGTCTCTTCGAACTCGGCGCAAAGGCGCTGGAAAGCGTAGATCTCGTGCGCGAAGCCGATGTGGAAATGCGCCGCATCGGCCAGTTGACGCGCGAGGCGGTGCACCTCGGTGCATTCGACGAAGACGCCATCATCTACATCCACAAGATCGATGCCGATTACGGACTGCGCATGCAGTCGCGCATTGGCCGGCGCAATCCGCTTCATAGCACGGCGATCGGCAAGGTGCTGCTCGCCTGGATGGATCCCGCCGACGCGCGCGAGGTGCTCTCGCACATCGAATTGCGCAAGTCGACGCAAAAGACGCTCGCCTCAGCCGAGGCGGTGCTGAGCATCCTGCCGCGCGTTCGCGAGCAAGGTTACGGCGAGGACAACGAGGAACAGGAAGAAGGCTTGCAGTGTCTCGCGGTGCCGGTGTTCGACCGTTTCGGCCGGGTGATCGCGGGTCTGTCGATTTCGTTTCCGACCATGCGTTGCGGCGCCGACACCAAGTCGCATTACGTCGCGCTGCTGCGCGAGTCGGGCCTCGCGATCTCCACGCGGCTCGGTTATCGCGAAGCGGCCGCGTCGCAGCCGGCGGCCGCCGAACCGGGTTGAGGGGGTAATCGTGCAGCACTCACGCGGCGCGTGAGGCAGCGCGGCAGCGCGGCTTCACGCCGCGTCAGACAGGAGCCAGGAGACAGGACGGCGGCAACCGCCATCCCATCACCGGCGGTCAAGGCAGCATACGCTGCAAGACGCCGTCCTTCAGCACGAGGCGATGAAAGAGCGCGCCCGCCACATGCAGACCGATCAGCACGAGCAGCACCCACGCGAGAATGCCGTGGATGTCGCCCATCGCGTGGCCGACGCTCGAACCCACAGGCGAAAGCGCCGGATAAGGCAGCACGCCGAATAGCTTGACCGTCCAGCCGCGCGACGACGCATTCGCCCAGCCGAGCACCGGCACGATGACGAGCGCGAGATACAGCAGCCCGTGCGTGATGTGCGAGACCGCGCTGAAGAACGGCGACACGGGTGCCGGCGCCGGGCGATGCGTGACTCGCCACACGATTCGCAGCACGACCACCGCAACCAATGCCGCGCCGACGCCGAGATGCCACGCGATCAGCCCATCCGGCACCGTACCCTTGTGAATATCCGGCATCGTCCAGCCGATCACGAACTGGGCGGCGATCAACAGGACCACCAGCCAGTGAAGCAATTTGGCGACGCCGTCATAGCCGGGCACATAACGGGGCGAATTCGTATCTAAGGATTGCATGTTGACTGGACCTATCGTCTCTCTCTTTGCGTCGTGGGAAGCGCGTGTCGCGCCAGCGGGGGAGTCAGTATGCTACCTGGCGAATATTAATAGAAGCTGAACGGCCGCCGCGGCAGGCGCCTCGTGCGCCGCGGTGTCGCACGAGAGCCCGCGTAGAACGCCAGTCTGCAACCGAATGTATCCGCATAGCATAGCCGCGGCGCCTTGCCGCGAGCGCCGCTTTTCAGCGTCCGCTGCGCTTAGCCGTTCTGCCGCCCTGGAAGCTGCAAGGCGCGCGCTCCGGGGCTTTTCGTCGCGCGTTCAAGGGCTTGCCTGCGGCGCGCGGAGCATGGCCGCCCGTTTCACCGTTCTCGCGCGCCCTCACCTGTCGGCAGCGCGCGCAAGCCGTCCGCGCGGTGCAATCGACACGTCCTGTTACACACGAACACAACGGTAATACCGCCTCTCAGTAGAGTTCGGATCAACAGGAAAGAGGAGCACTGTCATGAAACGAATTTTCGCATTGGTCATTCTGGCGGCAACGCTCGGTACGGCATTGAGCGGCTGCATCGTCGTGCCCGAAGGCGGCTATCACGACCATTACCGTTACCACGACCGTTACTGATCGCGACTCGCGCCGCACCGTCCACACTCAATCATAAAAACGCGGGAATCAATAACATGAACTCGTCACAAAGCCGCTTGCTGTCTATTGCGATCGTCGCCGGTCTCGGCATCGGGGCGTCGTCCGCCGCACTCGCTCACGTCGACGTCGGCGTGAACATCGGCGTTCCGGGTGTCGTCTATGCGCCCGAGCCGGTCTATGCCCCGCCTCCGCCCGTCTATGCGCCGCCGCCCCCGGTGGTCGTCGTGAGTCCGGGCTGGTACGGCGACCGCTACTACGACGGTCACCGGTACTGGGAACGCCGCGAATGGGAAGAGCGTCACCGCGAACGCGAGTGGCGCGACGCGCGCGGTCCGCACGGAGACTGGCGCGGCCGCGACGAGTGGCACGGCCATGGCGAGTGGCACGGTCACGGCGGCGATCATTGAGGCGCTCGATGCGCTGCTTATCCGCTGTTAATGCGCAGTTAATGCGCACTTGATGCGCTGCCGAGTCGGCGGTCGGCTCGGCTGTCGACTCTATCGACGCTATTGACGGCTCTAACAATGAGCTATTGACGCACTGCCGACGCTTTAGGCGCAGCGCCACGGGATGCGGAGCACGCCGCGCCGTGAGCGACTCCGCGTCGACACCTTGCAGGAGCGACACTTTGCTACGCACTGACCCACGACGCGTCACCGCGGAGATCGACGGCATGCTTGTCTGCGCGGAATACAGCGAGCAGACCGGCCAATTGTGCCTGCGCCAGGACGGTGCGCTCGTTCGCGAATGGTTTCCACCGCATTCGTGGATCGCCATTGCATCGGTGGCCGGCGCGCGGCACTGGGGCACGCGGCCGACCGACGACGACCTGCTCGCGCTGTTGCGCAACGAGATCACCTTGTTGCGCTCGCCGCAAGCGGATGCGATTCAGAAATAGAAAACAGGAATAAGAAATAAGAAAAGCACGCGGCGCATGATGCGTCGCGCGCTTTTTTATCGGCGCCTGCTTGCAGCCAGTGCTCAGCGCGCGTTGTAAACCGGCGGCGAGTAAGAGCTGAACGTGATGTCGCCGTCGCGGCCCGCTTGCCAGGTTCCATGGCTGTCCGAACCGTAGCCGCTATGCACTGCCTGCACGGCGTCCTGCTGAGCCGCCGCCTGGCTTTGCGGTACCTGCGCATCTTGCGGCGCGGCTTGTCCCACGTTCTGCGCCATCGAGGCGATCGGCGCCCCGAGCACCACGGCAACAGCAACAGCGCGAATAAGCGATTTCATTTCACCACCTCCGGTCATGTCTTTATCGGTGCCGCGAGCGGGATTCGTTCGTAGCGATGGAGGCAGTGTAGGTTCGTCGCAGCAGGCGATAAATCCGCTAATCCTGAATTCACTGTTGCTGTTGGCCCGACAATCGCTCGCGGCTAATCTTCCCGCACCGCCACGCCCACATAGTTCTCCGCCATCACCGTGGCGGCGGAGCGCGACGTCGTCACGTATTCCAGTTCGGCCACCTGGAGCTGCTGCTCGAACGGCGACGCGCCCTCGATGCGATGCATCATGCTCGTCATCCAGTACGAGAAATGTTCGGCGCGCCAGATGCGCTTGAGCGCCGTTTCGCTGTAGCGCTCGAGCAGGTCCGTGCGATTTTCGACGTAGAACGCGTTCAATGCCTTCGTGAGCAGACGTACGTCGGCGACGGCCAGGTTCATGCCTTTTGCGCCCGTCGGTGGCACGATATGCGCGGCATCGCCTGCAAGAAAGAGCCGGCCGTGCTGCATCGTCGCCGAGACGAAGCTGCGCATGCCGACAATGTTTCTCTGGAAGATCTTGCCGTCCACCACGTGCTGGCCATCGTGCGAATCGACGCGTGCGTGCAGTTCGGCCCAGATGCGATCGTCGGACCAGTTGTCGACGGAATCCTTCGGATCGCACTGGAAATACATGCGCTGCACGTTGGCCGAGCGCGTGCTGATCAACGCAAAGCCGCGGTCGTGGCGCGCGTAAATGAGTTCATCCGATGATGGCGGCCCTTCGCAGAGGATACCGAACCATCCGAACGGGTACACGCGTTCGTAGTCGCGGCGCAGCGCCTGCGGAATCGACGCGCGCGACACGCCTTGCGAGCCGTCGCAACCGATGACGAAGTCGCATTGCAGCTCGCACGCTTCGCCTTCGTGGCGATAGCGGATCGACGGCTTGTCGGTGTCGATATCATGCAGCGACGTGTCCGACACGCCGAAGCGCAATGCGCCACCGGCAGCCACGCGCGCCGCGACCAGATCCTTGATGACCTCGTGCTGAGCGTACACGGTGATCGAGTGGCCTGTGAGTCCGGTGAGGTCGATGCGCCGGCGCTTGCCTTCGAACGCCAGCTCGAAGCCGTGATGCAGCGCGCCCTCGGCCTTCATGCGCTCGCCGACGCCGGCCTGAGTCAGCAGATCCATCGTGCCCTGCTCCAGCACGCCGGCGCGAATCGTCGATTCGATCTGCTCGCGCGTGCGGGTTTCGAGCACGACCGACTCGATACCGCGCAAATGAAGAAGATGGGAAAGAAGCAGGCCCGCCGGCCCTGCACCGATAATGCCAACCTGGGTGCGCATGATGTGTCTCCTGTGTGCAAATTTGATTTGCAACAAGTTTGGCAATCGCAGGGGCTATCGCGCAACGCGATAGGGCGGATAGGCTGTATCCCGTTTTTAGATAATGCACAGGCCGTGCAAAGTGGCGGCAACGCCACCAGCACGGCGCAATGCCCTGCTGACGGCGTTTGCGCCGCGGCCACGGTGTATGTGTTCGGCGCGCGCATGCACGTGGCACTCAAGGTAAACCCCGAGCACACGCGCTGCGCTCAACAGCCTCAACCCAGGAACAGCCGATACACCGGATTCTCCGTCTCTTCCCAATACGGATAACCGAGCGTCGCGAGAAAGCGCTCAAACTCCGCGTTATCGGCTTCCGGCACCTGAATGCCGACGAGAATCGAGCTGTAATCCGCACCCTGGTTCCGGTAGTGAAAGAGGCTGATGTTCCAGTCGGGTGCCATCGACGACAGAAACTTCATCAGCGCGCCGGGCCGCTCCGGAAACTCGAAGCGAAAGAGGCGCTCGTCATGCGCGAGCGGCGAGCGCCCGCCCACCATATAGCGGATGTGCTGCTTGGAGAGTTCGTCGAAAGTCAGGTCGACGGTGGCAAAACCATGCGCCTCGAATGCGCCCGCGATCTGCGCGGACTCGCTGCGGTTGCGGATCTGCACGCCCACGAAAATATGCGCGGACTCGGCCTGCGCAATGCGGTAATTGAATTCGGTCACGCTGCGCGTGCCGACCAGTTCGCAGAAACGCTTGAAGCTGCCGCGCTCCTCGGGAATCGTCACCGCGAACACCGCTTCGCGCGCCTCGCCGACTTCGGCGCGCTCGGCGACAAAGCGCATGCGGTCGAAATTCATGTTCGCGCCCGAGGTGATCGCGATCAGCGTCTGGTTCTCGATGCCCTCGCGCTCCGCGTACTGCTTCGCGCCCGCGACCGCGAGCGAGCCCGCCGGTTCGAGCACGCTGCGCGTGTCCTGGAAGACGTCCTTGATCGCGGCGCACAGCGCGTCGGTGTTCACGAGCAGCACGTCGTCGAGATACTCGCGGCACAGGCGGAAGGTTTCCTCGCCGACGAGTTTCACCGCGGTGCCGTCGGAAAAGAGGCCCACTTCGTTGAGCGTGACGCGCTCGCCGGCCTTCAGCGACGCGGCCATCGCGCACGAATCGTCGGTCTGCACGCCGATCACCTTGATTTCGGGCCGCACCGATTTGACATAGGCCGCAACGCCCGCCGCGAGTCCGCCGCCGCCGATCGGCACGAAGATCGCGTGAATCGGGCCCTGATGCTGGCTGAGGATTTCCATCGCCACGGTGCCCTGGCCGGCGATCACATACGGATCATCGAACGGATGCACGAACGTGAGGCCGCGCTCTTCCTGGAGCTTGACCGCGTGGCCGTAGGCGTCGCTATACGATTCGCCAAACTGCACGACTTCGACCGTCGGACCGCCGTGCGCGCGCACCGCGTCGACCTTGACCTGCGGTGTCGTGACCGGCACCACGATGATCGCCTTCACGCCCATGCGTGCCGCCGACAGCGCCACGCCCTGCGCATGATTGCCCGCCGACGCGGTGATCACGCCGCGCGCGAGCGCCTCGGCCGGAATGTGCGCCATCTTGTTGTACGCGCCGCGTACCTTGAACGAGAACACCGGCTGGTTGTCCTCGCGCTTCAGATACACCGGATTGCGCAGACGCGCCGACAGATGCGGCGCGCGTTCCAGTTCGGTCTCGCGGGCCACGTCGTAGACGCGCGCGGTGAGGGTTTTTTTCAGGTAGTCGTGACGAAGCGCGACAGCGTCGACGGCTTCAGCAAGCGGTGCGGGTTCGCGTAACAGCAAGGCAGGCTCCTGTGCGGCAAGGACGTAACATCGAAAGTCGACCAGGAGGCGGAGCAAGCGGACATAAAAAACCCGCCTCGTGGGGCGGGTTATGTGTGACTGCAATCAGACGCGCGCTAACCCACCATTCGATGAATGATGCTAATAATCAGCGCAATACGGATGTCGAGGCAGTTCATGCATCCGATCATCGTTGACTTGTCACGATTTGTCAATGGCGCGTCAGGGGCGCTGCGGCCTGGGCTGCCGCCGCGGTTCCGGTCCCGGTCCCGGTTGGAGAGCCCGCGCACCGCGCGCAGCCGCGGCCGATTCGCCGCGCGCCCCAACTACGCGTTCGCGCAGGAACAGTTCGAACTGCGCCATCATCGCGTCACGCGCGCCGCGTGAAAAAAGCGCGTGATCGACCTTGCCGACTTTCTTCATTGAAACGTTCTTTCGTTTGCGCAGCCGGGTGCCGTCAGGACCGAAGTGAATGTCGAGTTCGTCGAGGCCCTCGTCGAGCGGGCCGTACAGCAGCGCCGTTTGCACGGCCTTGCGCTCCAGTTCGAACATGAGTCGACGGATCGCGCCGCCTGGCGTGCGCGCGCCGAGCCATGCTTCGAGCACGGCGCCCGCGCGCGCGGCGACGCGTGCCGAAAGACGGCGCGCAAGTTCGAGCGTGATCGCGCGCGCATTCGCCTGGCCGCTCAACAGACGCACCCACTTGCGCGGATTGCGCATGGCCCGCCGATACACTTCGCTCGACGCGACATACTGCGAGCCTGGCCGCACGCGCGCGCCGCCCCATGTGAAAAACGGCAGATTGATGCACACGCAACCAACGACGGCGGCGCGCGCAAGCGCCGCATGCAGGCTCACATAGGCGCCGCTGCACACGCCCGCCATCACGATCTTCGGATAACCGGCGGCCGTCAGCCAGTCGATGCCCGCGCAGGCGTCGTCGATCGCGTATGTCGAATAGACCGCGTCGAGTGTCAGCGCCGCGTCGCGGCGCACGCTGTCGCCAAGACCGCTCAGGTCCATGCGCAGCGACGCGACGCCCTGTGATGCGAGCCGCCGCGCCATCAGCACCGTGAAGCGGCCGTCGCCGATCCGGTGCACGCCGCCCGAGTTGACGAAGAGCACCGCCGGCGCCGCATGAAGTGCGCGCTGCGGCTCGCACAGCACGCCTGCGTAGCCGCCGAACATCACAGGCGTCTCGCGCCCGTCCGCGAAAACAAGGCTAGCGGATGCCGCGGGGTCGGCAACCTCCACGTGGGCGCCTTGGGCCACCGGCGCGACCGACGCGAGCCGCGCGGTCGGCGGCGCGGTGGGCGCCGTTCGCACCGTCGCGCCGAGCCAGCACAACACGTCGTCGAACGCGCGGCGCGGCGGCTCGCTGTCGCTCGGATTCAGCAAAAGCTTGCTGTACTCGCCGAAAAACTGCACCTGCACCTGGGCGCCGAGCGCTTCATAGCGGGCCGCGAGTCTGCGCAAGCGCGCGCTGTCGTTGATGTCGTGCAGCAGCACGCGGCGGGCAAGTCGCTCGCCGCCCGGTGCATCGCCGGATTCGGCGGGCCGTTCCAGATCGACGTTCGCGAGCAGCGCGAGCGTGTCCGGATAGAGCCTGAAGCCATGGGCGCCGACAGTACCGCGCGGCTCTTCCTCCAGCTCGAGTCCGAGCGCGCGTTGCGCACCGAGCCACGTGTGCTGCTGAAGCTCCAGTTCGCGGATGTAAGCCTTGCCCGAGATAACCGGCATCAACAATACCAGGTCGTCGACGCCGCCCAGTTCCTGCGCGGCAAGCGCGGCGAGCGTCGCGCCAAGACGCAGGCCGCACAAGGTGACGCGCGACGCGCCGCTCTCCTCGCGCAGCAGGGTCACCGCCGCCTTGATGCTGTCGAGCCACGCGCGCCAGCGCAACGGATCGTCCTCGTTGCCGCTCGAGTCGCCCGTGCCGGGATAGTCGAAGCGCAGTGCCGCAACCCCGCTCGCGGCCAGCGCGTCCGCGAGCTCGCGCGCACTGCGATAGGCGGACAGCGCCTCATAGCCGAACGGATTGCACAGCACCACGCAAGCGGCGGCGCGCAAGTCTTTCGGCTGGTGCAGCCAGCCGAAGCAGCCGTCGAACGTCACCGGTGTCATCGTGGCCATGATCGTCGTGGCGGGTCGCGCTCGCGCCGCCTCAGGGACGCGCCGCAAGCGACTCCTCCGGCACGAGCTGGGCAATCACGCCGGCGAGCGCGGCAATGCTCGCGAACATCGCGTGCGTGATCAGAGGGCCCGGAATGTGGATCGCGAAGCTCTCTTCCACGGCCATCATCACGCGCACGGTGCCGAGCGACGATAATCCGGCGGCGTACAGATCGTCGTCATCGCCGAGCGTCTCGACTGCGACGTCGAGGCAGGCTGTCTCATGAAGAATGCGGCGCACATGTTGTTTCATTCATTTTTCCCCGGATGTGTGGATGCTCGCGCGGCGCTCGAACGTCGCCGTCGCGCAGACTGTCTGCTTCTCAGATGAGCGCATTGCGGCTCACGCAATGGGCCGCCAGCGCCCTTCTGTCGATCTTGCCGTTCGCGTTGAGCGGCATCGCGTCGAGCGCGATCACGCGCTGCGGCACCGCGTAGGCCGGCAACCGCTGACGGCAGCCCGAGACGACATGCGCCGCGTCGACCGGCGTGCCGGTGAGGAACGCGATCAGTCCGTCGGCTCGCCCGGTTTCGTCGACGGGCCATGGAATCACCGCGCAAAACGCGGCGCGGCTGCAGGCCCGAATCACCTGCTCGACCTCCTCGATCTCGACCCGGTTGCCGCGAATCTTGATCTGCGTGTCGAGGCGCCCTTGAAACACGACGCCGTGGCCGGCGACTTCGCGCGCGGCGTCGCCGCTTCGATACCAGCGCGACGAGCGGTATCCGGCATAGGATCGTTCGACGAAGCGGCGATTATTCGGCTCGTCGGCGCGCAGGTAGCCCGCCGCCACTTGCGGCCCGCCGATCAGCAGTTCGCCGCTCTCGCCGCGCGCGACCGGTGAAAGCGCGGCATCGACGATAAGCAGTTCCATGCCGGGCACAGCTTGCCCGAGCGGCATCGTGGCCTCCGACGATTCCGCGAGAAACTGCGGCGTGACTTCGAACGCCGCGCATGCGATCGTCGTTTCGGTGGGACCGTAGACGTTGAAAATCCGGCCGTTCGGCGCGGCCCGCTGCCACGCCTCTACGACGAAACGCGGCAGCGCCTCGCCGCCGAAGCAGGTCACGCGCAGACCCGGAAATTCGTCGGGCTGGAGCTTGCGCAACTGCTGCATGAAAGCGGCCACCGAGGGCACGCTGCTCCAATGGGTGATCGCATGTTCGCGGATGAAGCCCGCGTTATAGATCGGCTCCACGGTTGCCGGCACATACAGGCAGGCGCCGTTGGCCCAGCACACGAACATGTCGTGCACCGAAGGATCGAAGGACAGCTCGCAAAACTGCGCGTGGCGCGCGTCGGGCTCGCGGCCGAGCAATTGCAGTTGCCCGGCCACGTACGCAGAGGCGTTCGCATGTGAGATCGGCACGCCTTTCGGCGCGCCGGTCGAACCGGATGTGAAAAGCACATAGGCGTGATCGTGCGGCGTGCGCGAAGCGGCGGGCCGCGCCGCATTCGACATGTCGGGCAGCCGCGGCCAATGATCCGCGCAGCGCGCTTGGCGCGCGTCGCACGTGCTGTGCGGCGCGTCCTCGTCGCCGATAAAAAAGACGGCCGGGCATTCGTCCAGCAGCAACAGCACTTCCTCGAGCCGGGCCGAGCAGCGCCGGTCGACCAGCAGCACCGGAGCCTTCGACTGCTCGATGGTCGCGGCAATGCGCGCCGCGGGCACCGTCGGATTGAGCGGCACGTACGCGAGCCCGGCCCTCATGATGCCGAGCAAGCCGGCATACGCGGCCACGCTGCGGTGCGCGAACAGCAGACAGCGGCGCGCGCCGTCGCGAGGCATCACGCAGTTCAGCCCCGCCGCGATGCGCCCGGCACGCGCAGCGAGATCCCCGTAGCAGTACAGTTGTTCGTCGACCCACAGCGCGCGCCGCTCGGGCTCGCGCGCGGCAGTGTCGAAGAAAAGGAAATCCAGCATTCACGGCCTCGCGTGGCGCATGCACGGACACGCCGCGCACGGCGCTCACCGTGCGATGGCCACTGCCCGTCATGTCGAAAGCACACCGCCGCACAGCGAGACTGCACGACGGCGTGCTGCGTTATCGCAGCAGAATGTCACAACCAGAATGGACGGAACGGCGCCTTGCAGCTTGACTGACCGGGAGGTTACACGGCCGGTCGAATCTGAAGGATTTGAAAGGATCATAAAAGCCGGCAGCGCCGCTATATGTGCGATAGCGCTCGCAAAGCGCGATCGGGCCCGCAAGGCCCGTTGACGCGCGCAGGCGCCGCGTTCGGTGCCGGGTGAATGGCGCGGGTGTCGTTCTGCGTAGATCAGGTTTGAAGCGCTGGATTGAACTCACGCGGCAACGTGCGGATTGCGCGACGCTGCGCGGCGGGTGAGCGAGTCGCGAGCCTGGCTAGCCGTCACGCAAACGGCGGACGAGGCGCCGTTTGAATCAGTCGTGCACGCCGCTCTGTTTTTTGAACGCGCTGAGAATGCGCCGTTCGAGCGCGTTGTAATCGCCGCCGAAGTGATGATCGCCGGAAGTGCGGATGACCTCGATGCCGGTCTTCGTCAGCGCCGGACACAAGGTGTCTTCTTCGTTTTCGCCGTAGATGCATTGCACGATGTGAGGCGGCACGCGCGCGAGCTCTGGGCGCACCTTCAACGCCTTGTCGCTCGCGGGCATGCCGAGCCAGCCGCCGACGCGGATCTGGAAATCGGCATCCGGCGCAAAGCCGAGCAACGAAATCAGCGACACTTTCGCGCGCAACGCCTCCGGCAAGCGGTTATACGCGAACGGCATCACGTCCGCGCCGAACGAATAGCCGATCAGCGCGATGTGCTCGGCGTGCCAGCGCGCGCTGTAGGTCTGCATCACGCGCGCGAGGTCGCGGCTGGTTTGCGCGGGCGGCTTCTCGCTCCAGAAGTAACGCAGGCTGTCCCAGCCGATCACGGATACGCCGTCTTTCTGCAGCGCCTGCGCGATGGTCTTGTCGAGGTCGCGCCAGCCGCCGTCGCCGGAAATGACAATCGCCATCAGGCCGTTCGGATGCGCCGCGGGCAGCTCGATGAGCGGCAGATCGGAGAGGTCGTCGTCGTGCGTCGAGACGGTCTGCAGATGCGGCGTGATCAATGCGACGAGACGCGCGCGGTCGGCGCTGTCCGTCGTCGCCTTCTCGACGAAGCCCGGAATCTTGTCGCGAATGATCGTCGCATCGGGCGGGCATGGCTGAAAGCGCGGATCGAGCGTGCGCTCCGCATCCACGACGACAGCGCCGGCAATCGTGTTCGACGGCGCCTGTTCGAGCACCTGCATGGCGAGCGTCGCGCCCTGCCCCGTGCCTGCGACGATCGGCGCGAAGTAATGGCTCGACTGCGACTGCCGCTCGAGCTGATGGCTCAGCGCTTCGGCGTCGCCCACGAGTTGATGGCAGGCCTCTTTCTTCTGCCCGGCAGCGGCGCCGACGTTGCTCGCAAGATTCGCCGCATACCGCGCGGTATCCACGCCGACGGTCAATGCACCGGCCTTCGCGAGCTCGTCCGCGCTGTGTTGATCGGCTGCACTCCAGCCGCTCGCCTGCGAATAAAGCACGACGAAGCCGCGCAGCGGACCCACCGGCTGCGTCACCGTGACGTTGCCGTAACGGCCGCCTGGAATGGTGATAGAGGAAGCGGTGGCCGCCGCGTGGGCGAGCGTGCTGCAAGTCACGAGGCTCGCCGCGACGGCGAGCCCCAAAAACGAACGCAAAGTCATGAACGCCGGCCTCCTGCCAGCAATGACAGGTCCGCGAGCGTGAACACCACACCCACCGAACCCGACGCCGCGAGATAGCGCGGCTCCCAATGCGGCTGGAACTTGCTCTTGAAAGCGCGCAGTCCGCGGAAGTTGTAAAAGCGGCCGCCGAAGCGCCACACGATGCCGGCAACCCGGTGCCAGTGCGACGCGAGGGGCGTCGGCTGCATGCCGGAGAGCGGCGCAATGCCGAGACTGAGCGAGCGGAAACCCGCCTGCTTCAGATGCAGGGCCAGTTGCGTGAACAGATATTCCATGGCGTACGGCGACGCGCTTTCCACGTGACGCATCACGCCGACTGTGGCTTCGGTGTTCAGGTCGGTCGTCATGAAAGTGACAAATGCGACCGGCTCGCCATGCTGGCGCACCAGCATGACGGACTGCGCGGCGAGGTATTCGTCGGTGAAAGCCGCGACGGAGAAGCTCTTTTCGCGCGCGTCGCGGCTATTCAGCCAGCCGTTGGAAATGCCGCGCAGCGTTTCGAGCGACGCCGGCACGTCCGCCTGATCGATCACTTCGACGGTGAAGCCGTCGCGCTCGCCGCGCTTGAGCGCATAGCGCAGATGCGCGCGATGCGAGCCCTTGAGGTCGAAATCGTCGAGCACGACGTGCGCTTCCTCGCCGAGCTTCATGAGCGACAGACCCGCGTCGAGATACAGCGGCAACGCGTTCGCGCGCACCTGATAGAAAGCGGCGCGGCCGCCGTGCGCATGGGCGAGCGCAACGAACTTGCTGATGAGACCCGCCCACTCCTCGCGCGGACCGACCGGATCGTGCAGCGCGGCCCACGTGCGGCCGTACTTCGCGTACATCAGGAACGCCTCGCGCGACTCGGAAAACAGAAAGCTCTTGTCGCCCATCAAGGCGAGCCCTGCGTCGCTGCGCTCCTGCGCGCGCACGATGCGCGCCGCGTCCTGCAGATCTTCCGGCGCGGGCTTCACGAAATGGCCCGGCGCGGGCCGCAGCAACTGCCAGAAGGAGAACGTCGCCGCAAAAAGGCTGGCGGCCAGCGTTGCGCGCAGCGCGCGCGGCGCGCGTTCGTCGAAGGCGAATTGCCACCAGAGATCGCGCGTATAAGGCACATCGCGGAACGCGAACAGCATCACCCACGTGGCGAGCATCAGCACCATCGCCACCGAGACGAGCCAGCCGGCCGTGAACCGTTCGGCAAACAGCGACGAATGGCGATTGAAGCGCCGGCGCGTCGCGAGCAACAGCACGATCAGCATGCACAGCACGCCCGCTTCGACGAATGCAAGCCCCTTGGTCAGCGACAACGCGAGGCTCAGCACCGCCAGCAGCAAGGTCATCCACCACGCTGCATCCAGACGCCGCAGCAAACCGCGCGCGACGAACAACAGCAGCACGCCAAGCACGCTGCACAGCATTTGCGAGCTTTCGAGCACCCACAGCGGCAACACGTCGCGAAGAATATGGAGGCGCTGCCAGAACGCGGGCGTGGCGCTGGAAATCACCAGCATGCTGCCGACCACGAACGTGACGAGGCTCAGGAAGAGCGGCGCGAGTTTCGATGCGCCCGCCGCCTGCCGCAACGGCAGCCGGCCTTTCAGCGCGCGGCCTTCGAAGCCGGCCAGCAATGCCGCGGAGACGACAAGCGGCGCGCCGAAATAGATCGCGCGATATGCGAGCAGCGCAGCCACCATCTGCTGGGTGGCGACGCTGCCGTTCAGCGTGAATACCATGGCCGCCTCGAACACGCCGACGCCGCCGGGCGTATGGCCGATCATGCCGAGCAGCATGGCGGCGGCATAGACGGTGATGAACGTGACGAAGCTCACGTCCGCATGCGGCAGCAACGCCCACAGTGCGAGGCCGGCGGCGACCACGTCCACGACCGCGAGGCCGACCTGCTCGAGCAGGTCGCGGCGTGCGGGAATGTCGAAGGAAAGCCACGGCCAGCGCGTGCGGACCGCGCGCGTCTCGACGCGGCAGGCGGCCGCCAGCACAACCAGCGCGGCGAGCAGCAACGCGCCCACGCAGCGCACGGTGGTGGACGACAGATGCAGCAGGGGCGCAAGCAGGCCGGCCACGCACACCATGCCGAGCGCCGTCATCAGGACGAGCGCGAGCGAGAGCGAGACGCTCGTGAAGACTGTCATGCGGCCGATCTGCGCGGGCGTGATGCTCGCCGCGCCGTAGACGCGGGCGCGCACCGCGCCGCCCGTCAACGCGCCGAATCCGGTGGCGTTGCCGAGCGCCGAACCGGCGGTCGCGCCGATCCACAGCGCCGCCCGCGGCACGCTTGCGCCCAGGTAGCGCAGGCCCACGGCATCGCGTCCGACGAGCGCCAGATAACTCAGCGCGGTGGCGCCGAGCGCGGCCGTCCATTCGCGGGCCGTCAGGCGGCGCAGCTCGTGCATCACCGAGCGGTAATCGACCGCCTGCGAGAGATGCTGAAGCACGACCAGCAGCAGCCCGCAGATGCCGAGCGCGAGCACGGGCGAAAGCAATCCCCTGATGCCGGGCGCCTTCGATGCCTGGACGAACATCGCGCCTAGCCGGTCGAATTTGTTCTTATATCGATGGAACATGGTCAATGCGGGCCTTGCGTGGAGCTGTCAGCTGTCGCGGCGGCGGGCCGTCTGCCGCCAGGCCGCCTTCGGTGATTACAACTGGATAACGGCATGCCGATCAAAAGGTTGACAGTGCGGGGCATTGCGGCGGGGTTTAACCTGGGCCGACGGCCCATATAAGCAGCGCCCTTACGGCACAACCCGGCACAACCCGGCACAACCCGTCGCCTGCCGGCCGGCCTCGAAACTCAGGGGGGTGAAGTTTAAACGCTAATCATGCGCGGCGAACGAACATTTCGGCATGAGCTCATGCGTGTCCGGAGGAGCCGGCGATTTCGCGAGGTGCCAACGGTTGCCGCTCAAGCTTTTCGCCGCCGCTGCCGTAATCGCAAGCAATAGCCTCGGGA
The DNA here is from genome assembly GCF_047325075.1 of Paraburkholderia phenoliruptrix. Taxonomy (NCBI): domain Bacteria; kingdom Pseudomonadati; phylum Pseudomonadota; class Betaproteobacteria; order Burkholderiales; family Burkholderiaceae; genus Paraburkholderia; species Paraburkholderia phenoliruptrix. The sequence continues at coordinate 2,329,885 of NZ_CP168531.1, read as the reverse complement.
GATGCGATCCGTTGATCGCAAGAAGGAGGCACTTGACGGGAGAAACGATGATGGCGGAACAGGACTGGATGATGGCCGGTTTGTATCTGGTCGGCCTCGTGTCGACGGCGCTGGCGATGAGCGCGCTTTCGGCGCGAGCCGCGAAAATGCGGCAAACGCTCGCCCGGGCGGCCCGTCGCTCGGGCGAATGAGCTTGCGCGATGAGCGTGGACGGCCCGGCACGGCGAGTTGCACCCGGAGCCCCGCGCCACGGGCGGGATTACAAAACACAAGCGGCGCTGAATGCGCCGCTTGTTGCTTTCATATTGACTGCTGTCAGATTCGACTCGCCTCTTCTTACACCTGCCTTGCGCAGGGGACGGCTGGCTGCGTGCGCGCCGGCCCGCAACGGGACCGTGCGCCGCGCCTCGCGCTTACTGCGGACGGCGGTGCGCTTCTGCAATCACAGCGCAGTTTTGCAGATGCAGGTTCAGCGCGTGGAGTGCCAGCGCGCGCAGCTTGGCAAGCCAGTTGCCCTTAGCGGCGACAGTGTTACGGGCGGATGCGGCGTTCGTTGCGGTGTTCATGGTCGGGCTCCTGTATAGGGTTTATACCTAGGGAATAACCCGATTATAGTCTTCTTATTGCGCAACGCAACAAAAAACAAACCTGTGGCGTGAGAAACACACCGGCGCGGCCGCTTCCCTTCGAGACGGCGCTCAAAAGCGTGGCATGCACGGCCCAGTATTAACAAACCGCACCGTACAGGTGCAATAATGCCCCCTTGTCTGTCGCCTTGCCTCTTGCGTCCTTCTTCCCTTACCGGCGACAGACCGCCTCCGCCCCGCTCCATGACCGTCGCCGAGAAAACCCTGATTGCGCCTTTGATCGTCGCATGCGCGATGTTCATGGAAAGCGTCGACGCCAACGTCATCGTCACCGCGTTGCCGGCCATGGCGCGCGACTTCGGGCGTGATCCCGTGACGCTGAAAATCGCCGTCACGAGCTACGTGCTCGGGCTCGGCGTCTTTATCCCCGTCTGCGGCTGGCTAGCCGATCGCTTCGGCGCGCGCACCGTCTTTCGCACGGCGATCGGCATCTTCGTGGCCGGCTCGCTGTTGTGCGCGGCGTCCAATTCCCTCGCCACCTTTACGCTCGCCCGCTTCGTGCAAGGCGTCGGCGGCGCGATGATGGTGCCGGTCGGCCGGATCATCATCTTCCGGGTCGTGCACAAAGCCGATTTCATCCGCGCGATGAACTATCTGAGCGTGCCCGCCATGCTCGGCCCGGCGGCCGGGCCGCTGCTCGGCGGCTTTATCACGACCTACCTGCACTGGCGCCTGATCTTCTTCATCAACGTGCCGATCGGCATCCTCGGCATCTACCTGACGAACCGGCACATCGCGAACACGCGCGAACCGGATCCCGGGCCGCTCGACTGGATCGGTTTTTTTCTGTCCGCGGCGGGCGCGGTGCTGTTTCTGCTCGGCTTGTCGCTCGTCGGCGGGGAACTGATTGCCAATCGCGACGCGTTCGGCATGTGCGGCATCGGCGCCGTCCTGCTCCTGCTTTATGTCGCGTATGCGCAGCGCGCGCGGCTGCCGCTGCTCGATCTGCGATTTTTCAAGGTGCCGACCTTTCAGGCGAGCGTGCTCGGCGGTTCGCTGTTTCGCATCGGCTTGGGCGCCCTGCCGTTCCTGTTGCCGCTGATGCTGCAGGAAGGGCACGGCATGAGCGCGTTCCAATCCGGGCTGATTACCTGCGCGTCGGCATTCGGCGGCATGTTCATGCGCGCGGTCGCGTCGCGCGCGCTGCATCGCTATGGCTTTCGCTCGGTGCTGGTCGTCAACGCGGCCCTGTCGGGCATTTCGATCGCCGCATGCGGGCTCTTTTTCCCCGGCACGCCGACGTGGATTATCTGGGTGGTCGTGCTGCTCGGCGGCTTTTTCCCCGCGCTGCAATTCACGAGTCTGAATTCGCTGACCTATGCGGAAATCGAGAGCCGCGACGTGGGCCGCGCGACGAGCCTCGGCAGCGTCGTACAGCAGATGTCGCTCGGTCTCGGCGTCACCGTCGGCGGCATCGTCCTGCAAGTGTCGCGTTTGCTGAACGGCCATGAAGCCATCATGTGGTCGGATTTCTGGCCGGCGTTCCTTGTCGTGGGGCTGTGCTCGTTCGCGTCGATCCCGGTCACGCTGCGGCTGCCGCCCGGCGCCGGCGAGGAAATCTCGCGCGGGGGCCGCGGCTGACGCCGACCGTCGCCTGCCCGCGCCTGTGAGGCTGCGCAATAGTCACGGCTCCTTGCGGATCACGCTCACCTCGCCGTTACGCTCGAGAATCGCCGCCGCCACCTTGTCGAGCGAACGCGAGCCGAGCTTCTGCCGCACGCTTTCACGCACGTCGTTCGAGGTCATCAGCGCGGCGCGCAGTTCGTTTTCGTTGAAGGCGCCGTTGCTGTACACCTCGCGCTCGACGCCGCCCACGAGCCGCTCCACCGCGTGCCAGCGCATGCAGACCCACGCGAGCAGGCGGTGACACACGACAATGACGAGCGATGCCAGCACGGTCGCGACGAACGGCGACGCGCCCACGATCGCGCGGCTCAACGTGGCGCCGAGGAGAATCACCACCACCGAATCGAACGGCGAGCGTTGCCCGAACGAGCGCCGGCCGGAAACCCTGATCAACACAAGCGCGGCGAGAAAAATGACCAGCGCGCGCACGCTCATCTGCAGCGGGTCGAGATCTCGCCCTTGCCCGAATAGCAGATAGATCGCGTCCATCATTGTTGTGTCCTCCTTTGCAGCGCGTTGCCCTCATGGTTTTTTGTGCGGCGAGGACGGCGCTCATCGGGCGGCTCGCGGTGGTTGCGCCGGCCCTTGCCGCCCCTTGCTGCCATCGCGCGGGCGGCGTGTGCTCTGTGCGCCGCCTGGATAACGGCCTCGCGACTTTCTGTCGCCATCCGCCGATGCCATCAAGAAGCAAACGATGTGCCGGTAACAAACCGGCAAAGCCGTCGCGCGCTATTTGCCCAAAGCCGCACGCACCTTCGACACGTCGCGCGATGTCACGGGTGCAGCCGCGTTGCCCCATGTATTGCGGACGAACGTGAGCACCTGGGCCATTTCGTTGTTGGTGAGCCGGTTGGCGAAAGACGGCATCTTGTGCGGCTCGGGGCCGCCCTGCGTGCGCGGACTCTCGCCGCCCTCCACGAGGAGCCGCACAAGCGACGCGCTCGACGCCCCGAGCACGGCGGGATTGCCCGCAAGACGCGGATACTTTTGCCGCTCGCCCGCGCCGTCCATCCGATGACAGCGCGCGCAATAGGTCGCGTAGATGCCGGCGCCCGGCCGTTCGACGTCGCCGGTCCTGAGCGCCCGCACGGTCTGCCGTGCGGCGCGCGAGTCCGCGTCGAAATGGCCGTTCGGCGCGCGCGGCGGCAAGCTTTTCAGATAACCGGCGATGGCCGCGCGGTCCGCATCGCTCAGATACTGCGTGCTGTCTTCGACGACCTGCACCATGCTGCCGAAGGTCACCAGCCCGCCGCCGTGACCGGCCTTGAGGAAGGCGGCGATGTCGTCGGCGGACAATCGGCCGAGGCCCGAGCCCGGATCGGCGGTGAGATTGGGGGCGAACCAGTGGTCGTTCGTGCCGCCCGTCAGATAGGTCGAACTGGAGTGGCTGTAGCCGCGCTCGTTGAAAGCCGGGCCACGGGGCGTGTGGCACGCGCCGCAATGCCCGAGCGCTTGCACGAGGTAGGCGCCGCGGTTCCATTGGGCGTCGTGGGCAGGATCCGGTCTGTACTGGCCGCTCGGCGCGAACGCCCAGTCCCAGAAAAGGAGCGCCCAACGCTGGTTGAACGGAAACGGCAGGCGCGTCGTGGGCGCGGGGGTCGACACGGGCTGCACGCCGTGCATGAAGTACGCGTAGAGCGCGTGCATGTCGTCGTCGGTGATCTTCGAGAACGACGGATACGGCATGGCCGGATAGAGCCGCTTGCCGCCCGGCGCGACGCCCTCGCGCAGCGCCCGCGCGAAGTCGTCGTAGCTGTAGCGGCCAATACCCGCGCCCGGGTCCGGCGTGATGTTCGACGAATAGATGGTGCCGAACGGCGAGCCCATGCCGAGGCCGCCCGCGAACGGCGCCGCCGGCATAGGCTTGGCTCCCGGGCGCGTGACGCGCGGCGGGGCTGTGTGGCAGCCCGCGCAGTCCGCGGCTTTCGCGAGGTAAGCACCGCGGGCAATCTCGGCGCTCATCGCGTCCGTGCCGGCGCCGTCTGTGGTCGAGCTGCTCGCGGCGCTGGCTGCGGCGCCTTCGGCACGGCTTGCGGCAGCGTGCAACGTGAGGCCGGCCAGCATCAGCGTAACGATTGTCGCGCGGACCGGCTTCGCGGCGGCCCGGATAAACCGGCCGTCGCGCACGAAGGGGAACTCACGCAGGCCGTGCATCGTCACCACCATTTGCACGGCGACACGATCGCGATGGCGGCGTCGACCGCAATCAGCGCGATCAGAAACAGTGTGCTGCACAACGCGGCGACTCGCAGCAGAAAGCGCTGCAGTTCGACCCGCTTGCGGCGCGCGGCATCGAGCGCGGCCGAGTCGAGCGGCGCAAGCTGGCGCATTTCGCGCCATGCGACCCAGGTGCCGAACGCGCCCGCCAGCAGACACAGTGCGCCGAGGACGATGAGCGCCGTTTTCATCCACGGCAGGATTGGTTCGGACAACGGATGATCGAACGGAAAACAGCTTTGCGCCGCGAGCATTTCGGCGACCGTCATCTGCAGAAGCCAGGCCAGCGGCGCGACGACGAGGCCGACAAGCGCGTGCCGCAACGGGTGCGCCGCGCCGGGCAATGCAGTCGTCGTGCGGGGCTTCATGTCCTCGGCCATGACCACTCCTCGAACAGATAAGGCGTCAAATACAGCGTGCTGAAGATAAAGAGCCAGACGATATCGACGAAATGCCAGTACAGCCCACCGATTGTCAGCGCCGCGCATCGCCGTTCGTCGAAATAACCGAGCGCGGTCCACACAAGCAGCAGCGCCAGCACGACGATGCCCACCGCAACGTGCGCCATATGAAAGCCAGTGATCGTGAAATACAGGGAGCCATACAGGTGCGTCGTCAACCCATACGGATGGTGGTGCCACTCGAGCAGCTGGATACCCATGAACACGATGCCGAGCACGACCGCCGCGGCCATCGACGCGACGGCCCAGCGCACGCGTCTGCGCCGCACGCAACGCTCGCACAGCCAGACGAACACGCTGCTCGTCAGCAGAATGATCGTGTTGGCCACACCGGGTGCGAGTTTCGGCAAGCCTTCCGGCGGCCAGTGTTGCGGATTTTGCGAAGCCAGATACAGATACGAAAAGATCAGGTATCCGAACAGTGCGCCCTCAGTGAGCACGAGCGTGAGGCAACCCCACCAGCCGCCGGAGCGCTCGCCGGCACTGCCAATCGGCAACACGCCCGCAGGTTCGCCCGGCTCGCGAGGCGCCGGTGAAGCAGGATGCAGGTCGACGGCGTCGCTCATATCAGCCTCCGGCGTCGTGAATCGCAACGGGTTCGCGCTGAATCAGTTCGCGCTCCGGCCACAGCCATACGATGATCGCCACGGCGCAACCGAACAGCATCGCACTTGCGACCGGCCATGCAGCAAGCGCGAGTGCCGCGAAGAACAGTGCCGCGAACAGGGCGAGCACAAACGGCGCGTAGGAGTCGCCCGGCATCTTCAGAATCACATCCGGGTTTGCCTCGAGCGCCGTGGTACCGAGCGCCTCGCGGCCTTCCGCCAGCAGATAGCCTTCGTCGAGCTGCGAGCGGAGCTGGCCTCCGTTGCCGGGCTCCTCGATGCGGTCTTCCCACAGTGGATGACGGCTTGCCAACGTCGGCACGACGGCAAAGTTGTACGGCGGCGGCGGCGAGCTGACTGCCCATTCGAGCGAAGGCGCGTCCCAGGGATTGTCGCCCGCCGGTTTGCCGCGCTTCAGGCTCACGGCGAGATCGACGAGGAAGATCAGCACGCCGAGCGCAAACAGAAACGAGCCGAGCGACGTGACGAGATTCACCGTGTTCCAGCCCATATCGGCGGGATAGGTATAAATGCGGCGCGGCATGCCGAGCAGGCCGGCGATATGCATCGGAAAGAAGCCGATGTTAAAGCCCGCGAACATGACCCAGAAGCCGAGTTTGCCGAGACGCTCGCTCATCATCTTGCCGGTGAATTTAGGAAACCAGAAGTAGATGCCGCCGATCACCGGGAACACATTGATGCCGAGCAGCACGTAGTGCAGATGCGCGACCACGAAATACGTGTCGGTGAGCTGCCAGTCGAACGGCACGGCTGCAGTGAGCACGCCGGATACGCCGCCCACGACGAACAGAAACACGAAGCCCGCGAAGAACAGGAACGGCACGCGAAACACCGGCCTGCCCGTCCAGATCGTCGCGATCCACGCGAAGGTGGCGACCGCACTCGGGATCGCGATGACCATGCTCGCCGAGCCGAAAAAGGACAGCGCGAGCGCCGGAATGCCGGTCGCAAACATGTGATGAATCCAAACGACGAAACCGATCGCCATCGTCGCGACCGTTGCGAGCGCAACGGGTCCGTAGCCGACGAGCGGGCGCCGGCAGAATACCGGCAACGCGTCCGAGACGATGCCCATGGCCGGCAGCACGACCGCATACACCCACGGATGCGCGAAGATCCAGAACAGATGCTGCCAGAGCAGCGGGCGCCCACCGTTCAGCACATCGAAGAAATGCGTGCCGATGCGGCGGTCCATCCATAGCAGAAAGAACGCAAGGCTCACTGACGGGACTGCGAGCAGATTGCCGGCCGATGCGGTCAGCGTGCCCCACACGAGCACCGGCACGCGGTCGAGCGACATGCCCGGCGCACGCATGCGCAGCAAGGTCACGACGAAGTTCATCGAGCCGACCGTCGTAGAGATGCCGAGCAGCACCATGCCGAGCGCGTAGACGTCGATGTTGGGTCCCGTGCTGTATTCGAGGCCGGAAAGCGGCGTGTAATTGAACCACCCGGCGTCCGGCGCCTGGCCCGTCGGAAAACTCGCGTACAGGAAGATGCCTGCAAACAGGAAGATCCAGTACGACAGCGCATTGAGCCGCGGAAAGGCCATGTCGCGCGCGCCGAGCACGAGGGGCCACAAGTAGTTCGAGAAGCCGGACAGCACGGGCAGCGCGTAGAGGAAGATCATTGTCACGCCGTGCATCGTGAAGAGCTGGTTGTACTGCTCGGGTGTCAGAACCGTCGCGTTGGGCCGCGCCAGTTGAACGCGCATGATGAGCGCTTCGACGCCGCCCATCAGCAGGAACACGAATGCGGTCACCAGATAGCGCAAACCAATGGTTTTGTGATCGACTGAAGAAAGCCAGCCGCGCCAGCCGGGCGGCGTCTCCCAGATCTCGCGCAGGCGTTTTTCCTCGACGCTGCCGGGCGCCACGCGGCCGCGACGCGGTTGGCGCGCAAGGTGCGGCACGTGGGCTGCCGCCTGCGAAGACGGCGCGCCGGGGGCAGAAGCGGCGGCATGATCGGACATCGAAATGCGCTCCTTACGTTAGACGGTTAGGCGAGCCGACGGTCACCCGTTCTCAATGCAGCGTCGCAAGATAGGCGGACAGCGCAGCGGCCTCGCTGGTGGTCAATGCGATGCTCGGCATCAAGGCTTCGGGTTTGATCCGCTGCGCGTGCTGGATCCAGTCGAGCAAATGCTCCGGCGTATTGGTGAGCGCCCCTGCCGCGATCAGGCGTCGCGAGCCGAGATGCGTGAGATCGGGCGCTTGAGAGCCTTGCGCGTCCGTCCCGCGAATCGTATGGCAGCCCGCACAGCGCTCGTCGAACAGTTTCTTGCCGGCGATCACAGGAGCGTTTTGAGCCGATGCGTCGGGCGCCGCTGCGTCGGGCGCCGCTGCGTCGGGCGCCGCTGCGTCGGTCTGCGTGGCGCTGCGCCCTTGCGCGTCGCGCCAGGCGTCGAACGCGGCGGCACTTTGTGCGACCACCTCGAAAGCCATATGCGCGTGCTGCGCACCGCAAAATTGCGAGCATTGCCCGCGATAGATGCCGGGACGATCGGCCTGAATCCACTGCTCGTTTGTCTGGTCGGGAATGGTCTGGGTCTTGCCGGCCAGCTGCGGCACCCAGAACGCGTGCACGACATCGGCACTTTTCAGCAGCACTTTTACCGGCTCGCCCGCAGGAATATGAATTTCATTCGCCGTACTGAAGTTTCGTGCGGGGTCGGCGTCACCGGTGTAATCGACTTTCCACCACCAGTCGTAAGCGGTGACGGTAATGACCAGCCGCGCGTGCGAGGCCGGCGAAGCAACGGACTCGAGCGTCATCATCGCGTAGACGAGCATGCCGAGCAGCGCGATGCATGAGACACCGGTGCCCACGTAGATCCAGCGCAGGCCGCCCGCCTCCGGCCCGATTGCTTCCGCCGGCGCAGCGGGGCGCTTGCGGAGCACGGCCCCCACAAGCAGTCCGCTCACGAACAGCACGACCAGCACGACGATTGCCGTCAGCACCCAGCCGAGCCGCATCGTCGGTGATGCCGCGGGCCCTGCGGTGTGCAGAAAATAAGCGAGCGGTGCAGGCTCGGCGCAAGCTTCGGACGACAGAACAACGCTTGCGCAGAACGCGCTCAAAGCCGCGGACGCGGCGAGGCGCGCCCGGTGGTGTGGCTGTTGCAGCTTTGTTTGCGCGGTCCTGATGCATCGCATGCCGCTCTGCTCCGGTAACGTGTTCGAGACTTGGGGCCGACGCGCGATGGCGCTCCTCCCTCGCGGAGTGCCCGACACAGGGGTCAAGCAGCGCTCACCGAACAGCAAGAAACGAACCTTTCAGAGGACTGAACGCGGGTCAGGTCCCGGGATTGCTCTTCCCGAGACATCCTCGACCCTGCATAAGGAGCTTGCCTTGAAACATGCCACTCTCGCCATGGCGCTCGTCGCCTCATTCGCGTTCATCCACACCGCGGCACATGCCGAGGGCTGCGCCAAAGGCGCGGTTGTCGGCGGCGTCGGCGGACATGTTGCGGGCGGCCACGGCGTGGCCGGCGCCGCAGCCGGCTGTGCGATCGGCCACCATGAGGCGAAGAAAAAACAGAAAGCGGCCAGCGCGGCAGCAGCCGCCAGCCAACCGGCAGGAAAATAGCACTCCGTGATGTAAAAAAGACCCGGCGCGATCGCGCGATCGCCACCGGGTCTTGCCGGATCTTCCGGAAGCGTCCTGCTGCCTCAGCCGGCCGCGCTCACTTTCTCGGCAAGCTTCGCGTCATAGCTGGAATGCACATGCACGCGTTTGCGCTCGGGATACGCATAGGAGTAGGCCTTGCGCAGCGCGAGCGACGCCTCATGAAAGCCTGACAGAATGAGTTTCTGCTTGTTCGGATAATTGGCGATGTCGCCGACCGCGAAGATGCCTGGCCGCGAACTCTCGTAGTTGGAGGTATCGACATCGACACGGCCGCCGTGAATGCTCAAGCCCCACTGCGCTATCGGGCCCAGATCCGCGACCAGTCCATACAGCACGACGAGCTGATCGGCCTGCAGTTCGGTCTCGCCTTCAATATGTCGCAATGTGATAGATTTCAGCGCGCTGCCCGACGCGTCGCTGTTCGCCTGCAACGCCGAAATCGCGCCGACTACGAAGTCCATTTCACCCGCCTCCACCGCACGCCGCATCAGCTCCACGCTCGAGTCCGCGGCGCTGAAGCCGTTGCGCCGATGCACGAGCGTGACGCGCCGCGCGACCTTGCGCAACGCGAGCGCCCAGTCGAGCGCGGAATCGCCGCCGCCCGCCACGACGACGGTCTTGTCGGCGAAATCCGCGAGACGCTGCACGCTGTAATGCACAGAGCGCGATTCGAGCGGCACCGCCTCCGCGAGCGCCAGCTTTTGCGGCACGAACGCACCGTTGCCGGCGGCGAGCAGGATGGCCGCGACGTCGAACACGAGGCCTCGATCGGTGCGCACGGCCCATCGCCCGTCACTCGCCTGCTCGACCGATTCGACCCGCTCTTCGAGATGAATGGGCACGTCGAACGGCTTGCATTGCGCGAGCAGACGGTCCACGAGTTCGCGTGCCGTACATGACGGAATGGCGGGAATGTCGTAGATCGGCTTGTCGGGATACAGCTCGGTGCACTGGCCGCCGATCTTGCCGAGCGCATCGACGATATGACACGACAAGCCGATCACGCCGGCCTCGAAAGCGGCAAAGAGGCCCACGGGGCCGGCACCGACAATCAGCACGTCGGTGCGAATGACCGGTGAACCGGGTGGCAAAACAGGCTCGGCTGCGGACATCATGCGGAAACTCTTCGATAAGGTAATGACCCACCATACCGAATCGACGCGGGCGCGGCAACGATGCCATTACAGCGGGCAAGGACGCTTGGCGGGCGGCGAGCCCACTCGCCCCGCCCGCAAAGTGGTTACCCAAAAAACGCCATAAATGGCCATTTTTCAAAGCCAGTGCGGCGACTAGTATTCACTCATCGCATCGCCGGATGCGCCCCAACCAACGCAAGGAGTGAATCATGCAACAACGTCTCGATTTCTACAAAGCCGGTCCCGCTGCCATCAAGGCGATGCTCGGCCTCGAGGAGCGCATCGGCAAATCGTCGATTGAAAAGTCGCTCGCCGAGCTGGTGCGCCTGCGGGCATCGCAGATCAACGGCTGCGCGTTCTGCGTCGACATGCATACCACCGACGCGCGCAAAGGCGGCGAAACCGAGCGGCGTCTCGCGACGGTCGTCACCTGGCGCGAAACGCCGTTCTTCACGGACCGCGAACGCGCCGCGCTCGAATGGACGGAGGCGTTGACCCTCATCTCGCAAGACCATGTGCCCGACGCCGTGTGGGAAGCCGTGCGCCCGCACTTCAGCGACGAGGAACTGGTCGACCTCACGCTGCTGGTGTCGGCCATCAACGCGTGGAACCGCTTTGCAATTTCCTTCCGCAAGATGCCTGAATAAGCGCGTCGGCGATTCCATAAGTCAGCAGCCCTCGCTGAGCCGCCTCGCGAATGCGTTCGCGGCGGCTGTGCTTTTTTCCGCCTGGCGCGTCGTTCTGCTCCCCGCTATTGCTGCGTATCTTCCCCTCCGCGATTCTCGCGACTGATTGTTCCCACCGAGCTTGCCGCATCGCCCAATGCCGTATCATTGAAGCGTTCGCTGACAAACTTCGCTCAACCGGCGCGCGCCGGCCGCTTGCCATCACATGTCCAGGGATTCGTCGCACACCGCGCTGCTGTGGATAGTCGCCGCCGGTTTTTTCATGCAGTCGCTCGACACGACGATCGTCAACACCGCGTTGCCGTCCATCGCGCACAGCCTGCACGTCGCGCCGCTTGCGATGCAGCCGATCGTCGTCGCCTACACGCTGACGATGGCCATGCTCACGCCTGCCTCCGGCTGGCTCGCCGACCGCTTCGGCACGCGGCGCGTGTATTTCGCCGCCATCCTCATTTTCGTGATCGGCTCGATCTGCTGCGCAAGCGCGCATACGCTCGGGCAACTCGTACTCGCGCGCGTGCTGCAAGGCGTGGGCGGCTCGATGCTGTTGCCGATCGGACGCCTCGCCGTGCTGCGCAGCGTGTCGGGCGAGCACTACGTGTCCGCACTCGCGTTTATTTCGGTCGCCGGTCAGCTCGGTCCGATCGCGGGGCCGACGCTCGGCGGCTGGTTCGTTCAGGCGATCACGTGGCACTGGATCTTCCTCATCAATGTGCCGATCGGCGTGGCCGGTCTTTACGCGGTGCAGCGCTTCCTGCCGGCGCACGGTAAGACGCAGGCGCCGCCGTTCGACTTCGTCGGCTGCGGGTTGCTGTCGCTCTCGATGATTGCATTTTCGCTGGCCGTCGACGCGCCCGTGCCGACGCACGCGGCGGCGTGGTCGGCGGCGCTTTTCGCGCTCGCGGCGGTAAGCGCGCTCGCCTACATCCCGCACGCGAAGCGGCGGCGCGACCCGCTCTTCAAACTGTCGCTGTTCGGCGAGCCGAATTTCAGCGTGGGCCTGATCGGCAACCTGGTGTGCCGCATCGGCTCGAGCGCCGTGCCGTTTCTCGTGCCGTTGCTGTTGCAACTGCAGCTCGGCTACACGCCGCTGCATTCGGGTCTGATGATGCTGCCCGCGGCGCTCGCCGGCACCGTCGCGAAACGCTGGATCGCGCCGCTCGTGCGGCGCTACGGCTATGACCTGTTCCTGCTCGTGAATACGCTCATTGTCGGCTCGTCGATCGTGGCGTTTGCGTCGATCTCGCGCGGCACGCCGCTCATCGTCGAGATCGCGATTCTCGCGATGTTCGGCGCGGCGAATTCCATGCAGTTCGCGGCGATGAACAGCGTCACGCTCAAGGGGCTCTCCCATGAGGACGCCGGCAGCGGCAACAGCCTCTTTTCAATGGTGCAGATGCTGGCGATCGGCCTCGGGGTGTCAATCGGCGGCGGGCTCGTGAACCTGTTCGCCGCGCAATGGGGCTCGGCCGCGCTCGGCTTCCGGCTGAGCTTCGTGTGTGTCGGCGCGATCACGCTGATGTCGGCGTGGGTGTTCCGACGCCTCGACAGCGCGCCGGCGGTGCCAGCGCCGGCGAGCCAGGGCGCCGGTCGTTGAGCCCACATCGCCGCTAAGACGCGCTTGAACGGCGGCGCCACGCCCCGCCGCGCCGCCTCGCTATGCACCACGCATGGTCCACTCACGAGCCTTCGTGGCCGGGCTCGCCGCGCGGCGTTTCGCGTTAGCATGTACGGTGTTTACCCATAAGAAAGGACTATCCGATGCCATTTGACGAGCGCATGCTGAACGGCATGGGCGTGCTGACAGCCATCGTCGACTGTGGAAGTTTCGCGGCCGCGGGCGTAGCGCTCGACATGTCGCAGTCGGGCGTGAGCCGTTCGGTGGCGCGGCTCGAGGCGCGGCTCGGCATCCGGCTGTTCGACCGCACGACACGCTCGGTCACGCTCACCGACGAAGGCCGGCGCTTCTATGAGCAGATCGTGCCGCTTCTGAGCGGGCTCGAGGAAGCCGCCGCGTCCGCCGCGCAAGGCGCGACCGCCGTGCGCGGACGCCTGCGTGTGAACATGGACCCGTTCTTCTCGCGCCTCGTGCTCGGCCCGCGGCTGGGCGGCTTTGTCGACAGGCATCCCGATCTGCAGCTCGAACTGATCACGCGCGACCAGCTGGGCGACATGGTCAGCGACGGTTTCGACGTCGCGATCCGTTTTGGCGAGCCGCCAGTGTCGTCGCTGATTGCGCGCAAGCTGCTGGACACGCGCGTTCTCACTGTCGCGGCGCCTGCGTATCTGAAGAAACACGGGCACCCGGCGAACCCCGCCGAACTGGAAAGCGGCCAGCATGCGTGCATCAAATTTCGCGATCCGCTCACCGGTTACCCGTTCAGCTGGGAGTTTCATCGCGGCCGCAAAAAAATGGTCATCACACCGCAAGGCCGCCTGACCGTGAACGACGTGGGCACGCTGCACAGCGTGTGCACCGCGGGCCAGGGCGTCGCGCAGATACTCGCGCTCGGCGCGGAGTCCCTGCTCGGGAGCGGCAAAATGGTCGAGCTTTTTCCCGATTGGGGCGACGAGGTCTACCCGCTCTATGCGCTCTACCCGTCGCGGCATCATCCGCCGGCCAAGGTACGCGCCTTTCTCGATTTCATCGTTTCGCTGACGGGCTCCGCCCAGGCCGGGTGAAAGCCTGGTCGAAAGGCCGAATAAAGGCGCCAGGCCCGGGCTTTGCTCCATCAGCAACGTGTTCAAACGAGGAGAAAGCCATGGCCGAGCCCAAGCAGCCGAGCAACGAAAAGCCGGACGACATCGCTCATCCGCACCCCGCAGTCCATAGCGACAACGAAAAGAGCAAGCTGCCGCCACGCGGCGACGAAGGGCGCAATCAGTCGCCGGCCGACCGTCCTGGCCAGAAGCCGGGCGAAGGCGAGCCGTCAGTCGGTTGAAATTAAGCGCGTGTCTGGAAGCGGCTTTGCTGCGTTTTGGCCGGCAAAGCCGCATAAATTTTTCCCTTTCAGCAGCTTTCATATAGCAGACATTTTTTCCGCTTTTTTACCGAATATTTTTTCGGCGCGATGCACTACTTTTCTGCTTGCAGCGATGTATGCGAACAAGCAGCCGGCTGCCGCCCCTTCAACAGATAACAAAGGCGACGCCCATGTCCATCCCCGTGCCCTCCGCCGAATCCGCCACGGTGTCGATCTGCGTGCCGACCTGCAATCGGCCGGAATTGATCGCCGAGTGCATCGACTCCTGTCTCGCCCAGACCTACGGCAATCTGGAAATCGTGATCGGCGACGATTCGAGCGACGCGCGCACCGAGCAGCTTCTGGCATCGAGATATCAAGAGGCGTTGAACGAACGCCGCATCCGCTATGTGAGGAACGAGCCGCCGCTCGGCCAGGCGCGCAATGTGGCGAGTCTGTTCGAGCGCGCGTGCGGCGACAAGATTCTGCTGATTCACGACGACGACCTCCTCACCACCGACGCCGTGGAAAAACTGCTGTCGCTCTGGACACTGCATCCGCGGCTCGACGCTGCGTTCGGCGCCCAGTACGAAGCCGACCACAGCGGCGCGATCGACCTCGAAGCGAGTGTGCGGCTCAACGCGGCGTTCAGGCGCACGAAGGACGCCGAAGGCCTGCAGCCGCTGCCGGGCAGGACCGGCTTGATCCAGATGTTTCCGAACAACGGCTGGATGGCGGACGCGCGGCTCGTCAAGCGTGTCGGGTATAGGGAGCAATACGGCGCGTGCTGCGATTTCGTGTTCGGCACGGAACTCTGCCTCGCGGCGCGCGAGGTGTTTTATCTGCATGACTACGTTTCGGTGTATCGCAAGACAGCAACTTCTATCTCGCACAGCACGCGCGGAACGGCAGCGGCTGCCACCCTTGCCGCCTATGCGTTCGTCAAGAAACTCAAGCTTCCGCCGCAATTGGAGCCGTCGCGCAGGGTTGCGCTGCGGCGCCTCGCGCCGATTGTCGTGTCCGTGCATGCCAGAAACCGTCAGGCGCGGCTGGGTCTTAAGATCGCGCTCGGTCATCTGTTCGCGTATCGCTATGGGCTGAGCGCGCGGCTTTACTACCATCTGCTGATGCTCTCGCGCGCTGCCGCGAGCGCGCCCGAACGCACCGCTGGGATGGCGGTGGCGTCGCCTGAGGCAAGCGCGACGGCGTTGACGGCGGTGACGGCCGTCACGACAGTAGCAGCGAGTGTGACTGCAAGGGCCCCGCTGAGTGGCGAAGCCGGCGCGATGGCGAAGGATCTCGTCGCAGAATGGGCCGCCGATACGACCGACTCGCTTTGACGGGTAAGGCGCTGTGCCGCCGGCACCGGCCGTCAGCGCGTTTTCTGCTAAGCATCCTCTGCTTAGCAAAGGCGTATTTGTTGCTTGGACTCGCGCGCGCCGCTGATTACGATGAGCCGGACACGTCATCAGCGCCGAGGTGAATCGCCATGTCCGAGAGTGCCTGTTTCAAGCCGCGCGTCATCGAGCCGGTCGCCGAGAATCAGCCCGAGGGATTGGGACTCGCGGTGGAATTGTGGCTCGCCCAACCCATCGACGGGATTGCCGGGCGAGCCGTGCAGATTCATCTGCGCAGCGACGCGAAGATGGCGCAGGCGGAAGCGCTGCGCGATCTGCTGCACGTGCTCGGCACCGGGATCGTGGTGGCCTGAGGCCGACGCGCTATGCAGCGCCTGGTGTTAGATGCGACGCATAGCCGGGCCGCACACGCGGCGCGCGATGAACGCGTGATCGAGCGTGATCACGCGCAACCAGGCGCGCCCCGCGCTCACGGTTCGTGGCGCAGATATCCCTCTTTCGACGGGTCGCGCATGCGCAGTGCGACAAGGCCCGCCACCGCGCAGAGGAACGTCACGTACCAGTAGAACATGGACTCGTTGCCGATCGACTTGAGCCACAGCGCCACATATTCCGCCGAGCCGCCGAAAATCGCATTGGCGACCGCATACGAGAGGCCGACGCCGAGCGCGCGCACTTCCGGCGGGAACATTTCCGCCTTGATGAGACCGCTGATCGACGTATAGAAGCTGACGATCGCCAGCGCCACCACGACAAGGCCAAACGCCGCGAACGGACTCGTCACGTCCTTGAGCGCATGCAGCAGCGGCACCGTGCCGATGGTTGCCAAAAGGCCGAAGCACAGCATCGAATTGCGACGGCCGATGCGGTCCGACAGCGCGCCGAAAAGCGGCTGAATCAGCATGTAGACGAAGAGCGCCCCGGTCATCACGTTGCTCGCGGTCTTTGCGTTCATGCCCGCCGTGTTCACCAGATATTTCTGCATGTAGGTGGTGAACGTGTAGAAGATCAGCGAGCCGCCGGCCGTGAAGCCGAGCACGGTCAGAAACGCGACGCGGTGCTGCCACAGGCCGCGCAGCGTGCCCGCTTCCTTGCGCTGACGCGTCGCGGCGGTGGTGGTTTCATCGAGCGATTTGCGCAGATAGAGCGCGACCAGCGCGGCGATCGCGCCGATCACAAACGGCACGCGCCAGCCCCAGGCCTTCAGCTCGGCGTTGGAAAGCGTCTGCTGCAGGATCACCAGCACAAGCAGTGCGCACAGCTGGCCGCCGATCAGCGTCACGTACTGGAACGACGCGAAGAAGCCGCGCCGCCCTTTCAGCGCGACTTCACTCATATAGGTTGCACTGGTGCCGTATTCGCCGCCGACCGACAGGCCCTGGAACAGCCGCGCGACCAGCAGCAGCGCGGGCGCGAGCGCGCCGATCTGCGCGTAGGTGGGCAGCACGGCGATCACGAGGGAGCCGCCGCACATCATGAACACCGACACCATCATCGCGGTGCGGCGGCCATGCTTGTCGGCGAGACGGCCGAAGAACCAGCCGCCGATGGGCCGCATCAGAAAGCCCGCCGCAAACACGCCGGCGGTGTTCAGCAACTGTGTGGTGGTGTTGCCGCTCGGAAAAAACGCGGGCGCGAAGTACAGCGCGCAAAACGAGTAGACATAAAAGTCGAACCACTCGACGAGATTGCCCGAAGACGCACCGACGATCGCAAAAATGCGGCGCCGTGTGTCGTGGGCGGAGGCCACGCTGTGGTCTGTGAGGTCGGTCATATTGTGTCTTCCTTGTCTCTTGAACGGAGGTGGCGGTCGTGGCGCCGCCTTCATCACGCGATTTTCAGCGTGCGCGAATTTTACAGAATCGCAAGCAGAAGTTGGGACAGTTTGTGAGCGACTGTGTCCGGGGCTGCGGCCGGCCGCGTTCAACCCGCGAGCCCGCTTTCGAGTTCCGCGAGACCGGCTTCATGCGCATCGCGCATTAGCGCCTCGACCTCGGGCAGCGTGCGGCGCACAAGCGCGCGCGCGGAGCGCGGCAGTTCCGCGCAGGCGTCTTCGATGTCGCCCGTGCGATGCTCGCCCAGCATGGCCAGCAGCACCGACGCCTGACGCACGTCCTTTTGCGATTTCACGAGCGTATTGGTGCGAAGCCGCGAGACGAGCAGCTTGTGGATCGCGAAACGCGCGGACTCGGGCACGCGCACGGGCACCGCGCCGTGCCGCGAGATGAGCGTGCCTGTTTGCGCCTTGCCGAGCAGATAGGCGAGGTAAGGCAAGCCGGTTGCATGGGCGTTGAGCTCGGCCACCGGCACCGTGGGAAACGTGTCGTCGCGCGAAGGAACCAGCAGATCGACATGAAAACGCGACTTGCCGGCCTCCGTGTAGGAGGTGGACGGTTCGCCGCGTTTCAGGGCAGGCACCGGCACGAAGCTGATGCCGGTTTCCTTGAGCATCGCGAGCAGCCCGCCTTGCGGCGGATTGGCCAGCGCGAGCTGATGACGGCGCGCGATGTCGATGTCCTCCGTCTCGTACGACACGGCCCGGATGCCGAGCGAGTTCAGGATGACCGCGTACGCATGCGATCCGACAAGCACGGCGCCCGCCTCGAAGAGGCCGTAGTTATAGAGCACGCCGACCGTCGCATAGGTCTTGTTGTCCGCGAGCTGGAAGCCGAGCTTGCTCAGATCGCGGATGCGACCGATCAGATCCTTGCCTAGTTCGATGCGCCGGCGCACCTGCTCCACGCGCGCATCGACCTCCGGGTCGCCCTGCGGGCCGCCCAGGCTCTCTTCCTGCCGGCGCCCTTCCGGGCCCATGTACTGGCGCGCGTAGTAGACAGCGCCGCCCCGCCTGTGCTCGATGATCGTGCCCGGCGCGCCCATGAGCACCCTGTCCTGGGTGCTGGCGGCCTGCTCGACGTTGGCGAACTGCGAGCAGTAGGCCTGCTCGTGTTGCTCGTATAGAGGAAAAGGTGACATGACTTTTTCAGTAATTTTTTATATTTTACTGAAAAACGGTCCGGCGCGACGTTTTTCAGCAGTTTTGCCAAAATTACTGAAAAACCCTTTTCCGCCTGGCCTGCCGTGTCCTGCCATGAAAAAGCCCCCGCAAGCGTGCGCTTCCGGGGGCCTCGTCATGCTTCGGGGTGGCCTTGCAAGTCGCCGGCCGGTTCTTACGGCGGCAAGCCGTCACGCCCTCACGGCCGGCGGCACGTAGCGGCATTCGTAGCGCTTCCTGACCGTGCCGTTTTCGTCGACGCTTTCCAGATACACGTCGAACTGCCACAGGCGCGCCATGTGCTTGAGCACCTCGTCGCTGTCGGACGACAGATGGCGGTTATCGCTCATGAAGTGCCGCAGCGTCAGACTCCGGTCGCCGCGCGTGTTCACCGCCCACACCTGAATGTTCGGCTCGCGATGATGCATGTCGTACTGCCGCGACAACGCCTGACGCACATACTGATAGCCGCTGTCGTCGTGAATCGCGGAGACTTCGAGCGCGTCGCGCATGTCGTCGTCGAGCACCGAAAAGAGCCGCATTTCGCGGATCAGGTGCGGCGACAGATACTGCGCGACGAAACTCTCGTCCTTGAAATTGCGCATCGCGTAATGCATGGCCGGAAGCCACGGGCTGCCCGCCAGCTCCGGGAACCACTTGCGGTCTTCGTCAGTGGGGTTTTCGCAGATGCGGCGAATGTCGCTCATCATCGAAAAACCGAGCGCGTACGGATTGATGCCGCTGTAATACGGCTTCGTGACGGGCGGCTGGTACACCACGTTGCTGTGCGAATGGAGGAACTCCATCATGAAGCCGTCTTCCAGCTTGCCCTGGTTGTACATGGTGTTGAGCAGCGTGTAGTGCCAGAACGTGGCCCAGCCTTCGTTCATCACCTGGGTCTGGCGCTGTGGGTAGAAATACTGCCCCACTTTTCGCACAATGCGGATCACCTCGCGCTCCCACGGCTCGAGCAAAGGCGCGTTTTTTTCCGCGAAATACAGCAGGTTTTCCTGCGGCTCGGGCGGATAGCGCTCTTCGATTTCCTCGGGCAGCGGCGTGTGCCGCGTGGGCAGCGTGCGCCACAACTCATTCACCTGCGACTGCAGATACGCCTCGCGTTCGCGGCGCGCGGCGAATTCCTTTTCGAGCGAGAGCTTTTGCGGACGCTTGTAGCGGTCCACGCCGTAGTTCATCAGCGCATGGCACGAATCGAGCAGTTCTTCCACGCGATCGAGCCCGAAGCGCTCCTCGCATTCGGCAATATAGTTCTTCGCGTAGACGAGGTAGTCGATGATCGCGTGCGCATCCGTCCACAGCCGGAACAGATAGTTGCCCTTGAAAAACGAGTTGTGTCCGTACGCGGCGTGCGCGATGACGAGCGCCTGCATCGTCATCGTGTTTTCTTCCATCAGATACGCGATGCAGGGGTTCGAATTGATCACGATCTCGTACGCGAGCCCCATCTGCCCACGACGGTAGCTTTTTTCGGTAGCAAGAAAGTGCTTGCCGAACGACCAGTGCCGGTAATTGACCGGCATGCCGACGGACGCGTAGGCGTCCATCATCTGTTCAGCGCTGATGAGTTCGAGCTGGATGGGATACACGTCGAGCTCATATTGCTCCGCAACACGGGCAATATGCGAGTCGTACTCCTCGATCAACTCGAACGTCCAGTCGGACGGGCACGGCAGAGGCCGTCTATCGGCTACGTTCATACGGACTTCCCTTTGCCCCTCGGTGGGCGTTCCGGTGTGTCCCCGTGCTTCTGCGTTGTCGACTGCTCCGGCTTGCGCGGCGCCTACTTGGTCCGCCCCGGCCTCGGCATGCCCCGACTCACGCTGCGGCACGCCTTTCTCGCGCTCCGGCTGGTAGCCGCGCGCTTCGTTGTGCAAATGCTTTGTCGTCATGACGACGCCACCTGCTTCTCGAACAACTCGCGAAACACCGGATAGATGTCAGCCGCGGTTTCGACCTTCTTCATTGCCATATGCGGCTGGCTCAAGGCCAGTTGCGCATATTCGAGCCACAGGTTCTGCTCTTCGGGCGTGACCTGAATATACGCAAAATAGCGCACCTTATCGAGGATGTCATCCGCGAGTATCTTGCGGCACTTCGGCGAGTCGTCGGTCCAGTTGTCGCCGTCGGACGCCTGGGCGCCGTAAATGTTCCATTCAGTGGGCGAATAGCGCTCGTCCATCACCTTCTGCATCAGCTCGAGCGCGCTCGACACGACCGTGCCGCCGCTCTCCGTCGAATGGAAGAACGTGTCCTCGTCCACTTCCTCCGCGCGCGTGTGATGGCGAATGAACACCACCTCGATCTTCTCGTAGTTGCGCTTGAGAAACAGGTACAGGAGGATGAAAAAGCGCTTGGCGAGATCCTTGCGCTGCTCGTCCATGGAACCCGACACATCCATCAGACAGAACATGACGGCCTGACTCGACGGCGTGGGCTGCTTCACGCGATTCACATAGCGCAGATCGAACGGATCGATAAAAGGAATGCGCCAGATGCGCCCGCGCAGATGGTGAATTTCGTCTTCGAGCAGTTTGATTTCGTCGCGGCGGTCGTCGGGATCGGCTTTCAGCGCCTCGAGCTGCCGCTCCATTTCATGGAGCTGGTTGACGAGCGGCGCCCCCAGCGCGATGCGGCGGCCGAGCGCGCTGCGCAGCGAGCGCACCACGTCGATATTGTTCGGCGTGCCCTCCGCCGCCCAGCCGGCGCGAATGCTTTTCCACGTCGGCACGGCCAGCAGATGGGTTTTGACAAGCCGCGGCAGTTCGAGGTCGTCGAAGAAGTACTGCATGAACTCTTCGCGACTCAGTTCGAACACGAAGTCGTCCTGACCCTCGCCTTCGTTGCTCGCCTGACTTCCGCCGCCCCCGCCGCCACCGCCTTGCGGACGCTGGATCTTGTCGCCGCGGATGTAGTCCGAGTTGCCCGGATGCACCATTTCGCGCCGGCCGCCCGGCCCATGCCGGAACGACGGCTCCGCGATGTCCTTGCGCGGAATGGTGATGCTCTGGGTGTTCTGAATGTCTTTGATGCTGCGGTCGCGCACCGCCTCAGAAACGGCGCGACGAATGTAGTTCTTGACGCGGCGCAAAAAACGCTCGCGATTTGCAATGCTTTTGTTCTTACCTGCCAACCTGCGGTCGATGATTTGATGAAGCACGCCCGGTCTCCAAGGTGGACGGAGCGAGCGCTTATGTGCCGACTCCAGTCCCACGCGGTGCGTCCGGTAACAGCCAGCGCTCTGCGCTTGCTCCTACGCGAGGCCACCGCGCGCATTTCGGGTGCGCGAGACGCACGCTGCTAGTCCGATGCTATGTCCAGGCAGCTTGCGGCTCGCAGGGTGCTCGCGCGGCTGGGCCGCGCGAGCGGCACGCAGTGCGGATCATGACGACTTGCGCACGCGCAGATACCAGTCACATAGCAAGCGCACCTGCTTCGGCGTATAGCCCTTCGCCACCATGCGGTTGACGAAGTCTTCATGCTTGCGCTGTTCTTCCGCCGAACCTTTGGCGTTGAACGAAATGACCGGCAACAGCTCCTCCGTGTTGGAGAACATTTTCTTTTCGATCACCACGCGCAGCTTTTCGTAGCTGATCCATGCAGGATTCTTCCCTGCATTCGCAGCACGCGCGCGCAGCACGAAGTTCACGATCTCGTTGCGGAAGTCCTTCGGGTTGCTGATGCCCGCGGGCTTCTCGATCTTCTCCAGCTCGGCATTGAGCGCCGCGCGGTCGAAGCTCTCGCCGGTGTCGTGGTCGCGGAATTCCTGATCCTGAATCCAGAAGTCCGCATACGTCACATAGCGATCGAAAATGTTCTGCCCATATTCGGAGTACGACTCGAGGTAAGCGGTCTGGATCTCCTTGCCGATGAATTCCGCGTAACGCGACGCCAGCACGTCCTTAATGAACGACAGATACTTCTGCTCGGTTTCCGGCGGGAACTGCTCGCGCTCGATCTGCTGTTCGAGCACGTACATCAGATGCACCGGATTTGCCGCGACTTCAGTGGAATCGAAGTTGAATACGCGCGACAGGATCTTGAACGCGAAACGGGTCGACACGCCGGTCATTCCCTCGTCCACACCCGCAAAGTCGCGATACTCCTGATACGACTTGGCCTTCGGATCGGTGTCCTTCAGATTCTCGCCGTCGTAGACCTGCATCTTCGAGAAGAGACTCGAATTCTCAGGTTCCTGCAAGCGCGTGAGCACCGACATTTGCGCCATCATTTTCAGCGTGCCGGGCGCGCATACCGCATTGGCGAGCGACGAGTTGCGCAGGAGCTTCTCGTAGATCTTGATCTCTTCGGAATAACGCAGGCAGTACGGCACCTTCACGACGAAGATCCGGTCGAGCAATGCTTCGTTGTTGCGGTTGTTGCGGAACGCCTTCCACTCCGACTCGTTCGAGTGCGCGAGAATCACGCCGTCGAACGGAATCGCGCCGAAACCTTCCGTGCCCTTGAAGTTGCCTTCCTGCGTGGCGGTCAGGAGCGGGTGCAGCACCTTGATCGGCGCCTTGAACATTTCGACGAATTCGAGCAGGCCCTGATTCGCAAGACACAGGCCGCCGGAATAACTGTAGGCGTCCGCATCGTCCTGCGCATATTGCTCGAGCTTGCGAATGTCGACCTTGCCGACGAGCGAAGAGATGTCCTGATTGTTCTCGTCGCCCGGCTCGGTCTTGGCGATGCCGATCTGCCGCAAGATGGACGGATAGCGCCGCACCACGCGGAATTTGCGGATGTCGCCGTTGTACTCGTGCAGGCGCTTGACCGCCCACGGGCTCAGAATGCTTTTGAGGTAGCGGCGTGGTATGCCGTATTGCTCTTCGAGGATCGGACCGTCCTCGTCGTAGTCGAACAGACCGAGCGGCGATTCGTTCACGGGCGAGCCCTTGATCGCGTAGAAAGGCACGCGCTCCATGAGCTGCTTCAAACGCTCCGCGATCGACGATTTACCGCCGCCGACCGGGCCCAACAGATACAGAATCTGCTTCTTTTCTTCGAGCCCCTGGGCCGAGTGCCGGAAGTAGGCGACCACCTGCTCGATCACCTCCTCCATTCCGTAGAACTCACGGAATGCGGGGTATACCTTGATGACCTTGTTCGCGAAGATGCGCGACAGGCGCGGATCGTTGCGAGTGTCGATCTGTTCGGGTTCTCCGATTGCCGTCAACATGCGTTCGCCAGCCGTGGCGTACGCGGCGGGATTGTCTTTGCAGAGCGCGAGGTACTCCTCGAGCGAGAGTTCATCTTCTCGCGTTTTCTCGAAGCGGGTCGCGAAACTGCTGTAGATATCCATGCTACCTCCTCGCCGAAGTCTAGACCGATGTCGTGCGCGGCGCGCTATTCGGAAACGACATCGCTCGAATTCATCCTAAACCCTTTTAAATTTTTTTTCACGAACTACGTTGCGAAAATCGCGCCGTAGCCGCCTCCCGACATTCATCACTTGGAAAGCCCGTTTCGACGACCTACAATCTTGCGCGTCGAACGGTGCCCTCGCCGGCTTACTTTGCCGCTTCACGCCTCTGCTTCACGATCTCTTACCCAACTGTCATCCCGCACCTACATTCACGCGCTGTGCGCACACGCACGTCGCGTACCTCGACGCCGGGTTTCGCCTGCCTATCGCGCGTTGACGCGCTACGTCCCCGCTCTTTCGTGCCTTCGCCCCTTTCCCTTTAACGCTTTGACATGGGTTTGGCCGACATGTCCCCGCATCTGTTACACGTCGATCGACAAAGTTGCACGCAGGGTTCGCCGGCGCACTTTCGCCCTGCACGTTCATGTCGTTCGTCCGTGCACGCGACGTTTCGTTCCATCGCATCTTCTCGCCTGCCTTGCCATTGCACGACGCTTCACATGCTTTGCATCAACGTGTCGGTTAACTGGATAACGGCGCGGCGCGCAATCCGTTCAATAGGGTATACGGCTAAGGACTCGCCTTCCATGCGCGAAATGTAAAACGGCCGCCCATGGGCAGCCGTTCGAGGTTTCCTTTGTAATGCGCCGTTACAAGCGCAGCGCGAGACAAGCTCCGCACCATGTCACATGACACTGTGCCGCGCCGTCAGGTCAGTTCGATCTCGACCTCTCCCAGTCCGTCGATATGACCGCGCACAATGCCCGGCTTGCCCACCTTGTGCGCACCCACGTAGGAGCCGGTGGTGAGCGTCCATCCCGGTTCGATCGTGATGCCCATGGCGGCGCAATGGTTGACGAACCACACAAGAAGCTCGCGCGGATCGCCAGCCGGATTGCCGGTGGCGTCGGGCACGAGCGACTGGCCGTCGAAGCTCAGTTCCAGTTCCGGCGACACGAAGTCGAAGCCCCGCGCGAGCCCCGCATACGCCATCGGATGACCGGTGACGAGCGCACCGTTGTTTTGCGCGTCGGCAAGCTGCGCGAGCGGCGCGACGTTCGGCCATTCGGCGAATCGGCTGTCGACAATCTCGATGGCCGGCAGCACGACGCCGACCATCGCGAGCACCTCGTCACGCGTATAGGCGCGGCTGCGCGGCTCGATGGCCTCGGCGAAGCGAAACGCGATCTCCAGCTCCACCAGCACGCGGAAGAAATCGCCATGTGCGACACGCGCCGGCGAAGGCAGCACGAGCGAAGCCGGAATCGGCGCACCCGACGTCGGGCCGCCGGGCGCCTTCGCGCCGATCTTCCATGCGCCGGTGGTATCCGCGAGACCCGTGATGACGGCCTGCTGGATCGCATACGCGGTGGCGGCGTCGGGCGGCATCTGTTCGGAGGGCAGCCCGTCGATCGGGCGATGCTGCCGGCGTGCTTCGACGAGGCGGTGCGCGAGGTCGTGTGGCGTCATGTCGGTCCTTTGTGGCTGGCGCATTGAACGTGAATGAAAGCGTGAGTGTGCAGCGTTGAAGGAAGCGGCCGCGCGGCTGGCCGTCGCTCGCCAACGTCAGATGCCGTACCGTGTTGCCACTATATGGGTACATGCCGCGATCCGGCTACGAATTACCGTTGCCGCGCCCGTCAATGTACCGGATCGCGAGGCTCGCTGGGGGCCCCGCTGCTTCGCCAATGTGACTTGATGCGCACGCCATAAAAAAAGACCGCGCTGCGTAAGCAGGCGCGGTCCTTCCATATTAGACGGCCGAGATGTCAAACGCTTCATTCCCGCGTCGGGACGACAGGAACGGTCGTTGCTACCGCGTTCTTGCCGCCGGCCGCCGCTGGCGCGGACCTGCGACAGAAGCCCGCAGAAAGCGCCTGCAACACCCGCAGCCAACCTCCGTCAGAACGTTTCCCAGTCCTGATCGTTGCCCCCACTCGCGACGACCGCGGGTTTTGCCGGCGCACGCGCCGCCGCAGCCACGCTGGCCGCGGGAGCGGCCGGCGCATGAACCGGCGCATGAACCGGCGCCACCGGCTGAGCCGTCGCTGCCGTCACTCGCGGGGCGGCACTCGCTGCGGCATTCGATCCAGCACGCGAACCGACTCGCGAGTCACCTCGAAAACCGGAGCGAGGTGCCGCAGCCGCCACGCGCGCCGGCGCCTGCACGCGAGCCGTCGGCAACGCGCCGCCCGCCACCTTGCCGCCGTCGTCGCCGAGCTGGAACACCGCGACCGCGCTGCGCAGCTTGTCCGCCTGGTCTTCCAGCGACGACGCAGCCGCCGCCGCTTCCTCGACGAGCGCCGCGTTTTGCTGCGTGGCTTCGTCCATTTGCGTGACGGCGCGCGCGACCTGGTCGATGCCACCGCTCTGTTCTTCCGACGCCGCTGCGATCTCGCCCATGATGTCCGTCACGCGCTGCACCGCGCTGATGATTTCGCCCATCGTGCGCCCTGCTTCGTCGACGAGCGCGGAGCCCGACTGCACGCGGTCCACCGAGGTGTCGATCAGCTCCTTGATCTCCTTGGCCGCCGCCGATGAGCGCTGCGCGAGGCTGCGCACCTCGCCCGCGACGACCGCGAAGCCGCGTCCTTCCTCGCCGGCCCGTGCGGCCTCCACGGCTGCGTTGAGGGCGAGGATATTGGTCTGGAAAGCGATACCTTCGATGATCGCGATGATGTCGGCGATCTTCGCCGAGCTCTGATTGATCTCGCCCATCGTGCCGACCACCTGGCCGACCACCGCGCTGCCCTTGTTGGCGATTTCCGACGCGTTGGCGGCGAGCGCGCTGGCCTGACGCGCGTTGTCCGCATTCTGCTTCACGGTGCCGGTCAATTCTTCCATGCTCGACGCCGTTTCCTGAAGCGCCGACGCCTGTTCCTCCGTCCGCGAAGACAAGTCGATGTTGCCGGCCGCAATTTCGCGCGTCGCGGTCGCAATCGACTCGCTGCCGCCGCGCACCGCGCGCACCGTTTCGGTGAGACTGCGCTGCATCTTCGCGATGCCTTCCAGCATCTGGCCCATCTCGTCGCGCGAGGTCACGACGACCTGACGGCGCAGATCACCGGCGGCGATCGCGTCGAAATGGCCGAGCGCCTCGGCGAGGGGCCGTGCGATGGCCCGGCTGAGCGCCACGTACGACAGCAGCGCCGCGAGGACGCCGGCGACGAGCGCGCCCATGCTGACCATGCGGAACAGGTGAAAGCCCGACTGCGCGCGGTCGAAGCCGGCCTGAGCCTGATCGAATTGATATTTCCGCAACACGTCGTCGGCATTCGCGAGTTCGTTGTAGGCGGCCTGCAGGCCCTTCGCGCCATCGATCAGCTTGCTCTGGTCGCCCGCCGCGATCACGGCCGCGAACGCGTCGGCCCGCTGGTGCAGCGCGTCACGCTTGACGATCACTTCGCGCGCGAGGCGATCCTCCTCGGACTCGCGCGGCAGGTCCATGTACTTCTTCCACCACATGTCGGACGTCGTGCGCATCGTTCGCGCGCGTTCGAGCGTGGGTGCCGATTCGGGCGTGCCGATCATGAACGCCGCGCGATCGAGCGCGAGACGCTCGCGGGCCGCGTACAGCTCGGCGTTGCCGATGTCGACGGCGCTCGGCATCTCGTTGGTGAAGGTCGCCTCGTACGCGTCGTTCGAACGG
Source organism: Paraburkholderia phenoliruptrix (assembly GCF_047325075.1). NCBI lineage: Bacteria > Pseudomonadati > Pseudomonadota > Betaproteobacteria > Burkholderiales > Burkholderiaceae > Paraburkholderia > Paraburkholderia phenoliruptrix. The sequence continues at coordinate 2,302,508 of NZ_CP168531.1, read as the reverse complement.
CCCATGCCGGAAAGACCGAGAACGCCGATGGCCACGAGCAGCGCGGCGAGAAACGCCATCGTGAGGCCGATGCGGGCCTTGATGGAAATGCCCTTTTTCAACATACATTGTCCTGTGCTTTGAGAGGCTGCGTCGCAGCAGAAAGGTCTGATAAGTGCTTCCGGCACCGTTGTAAGTCCATTGCTTCGGCGCTCTGATAGCCGCGTTTACGGCAGTCCGCCCGGGGACTTGAATGTTTTATATGGTCTAACGAAATCCGCCACCGCAGACTGGAAATACTTACAATTCTGAAGATCGGCTTGCGCAGCAACGCGTCCCGCCGCGCGGACGGGAGCCGCGGCGGGAGCCAAAGAGATGTGGCCAGCGCGGCGGGGTACGCCGCGCTGGCTCATGCAGGACGGAAGAGGTGGGGAACGACGGCGTCAGCCGTCGAGTTCGGCGCGCGTGGGAATGGACGGCTGCGCGCCCGCGCGGGTCACCGAGAGCGCGGCGGCCCGCTGGGCAAAGCGGATGGCTGCATCGACGCCCGCGCCTTCGGCGAGCTGGGCGGCGAAACCGCCGATGAATGTGTCGCCGGCCGCCGTGGTATCGACGGCTTCGACTTTCGGCGCGTCGTACAGCACGGGCGCCGCGCCTTCGAGCGCCGCCTGCACCCCGCGCGGACCGAGCGTCACCAGCACGTTGCGCGCGCCGGCCGCGCGCAGCACGGCGGCCGCCGTCGCGGCTTCTTCAGGCGAGCCCACCGGCAGGCCGGTCAGCGTCGCGGCTTCGAGCTCGTTCGGAATCAGATAGTCGATGAGCGGCAGCCACTCGGCGGGAAGCGGGCCAGTGGCGGGCGCCGGGTTCAGAATGACCGTCTTGCCAAGACGCCGGGCCGCGGCGAGCGCCGCGTGCACCGCGGCGGGCGGCGTTTCCAGCTGACAGATGACGACGTCGGCGGCGGCGAGCACCGCTTCGTGGCGCGCAATCGTTTCGGGCGTCAACTCGCCGTTGCTGCCCGCCACGATCACAATCGCGTTCTGGCTGGCATCGTCGACGACGATCAGCGCCACGCCGCTCGGCTCGCGGCCGGTTTCGAGCGCTCCACAGTCGATGCCTTCGGCCTCGAGCCCCGCGCGCAATTGCGCGCCGTTCGCGTCGGCGCCGACGCAGCCGAGCATCGACACCTGCGCGCCGAGCCTCGCCGCCGCCACCGCCTGGTTGCCGCCCTTGCCGCCCGCGACCTGCGCGAAGGTGCGGCCGGCCAGCGTTTCGCCGGGATGCGGCAGACGCGGCGCGCGCGCCACCAGATCCATATTCAGACTGCCGACCACCGCCACGCGAGAGCGCGTTTCGTTACTTGCCACTCAGTTCTCCTGGTGTCCTGTTTTTCAGTTCTGTTTCTCAGTTCTGCTTGCGGGTACTACTCGCCGGTACTGCTGGTCTATGGCGCGCTCAGGCCAAGCAAGCAGTCTGCAGGCCGCGGCCGCGCGTTCACGCCGCCAGATGGCGCTTTCCCGCGCCCGCCCACGTCGACGTCGATTCGCGCACGATCAGCCGCGGCGACACCACACGCCTGCGCCCGCCGGCTCGCGTGCTCGCCGCCGCCTTGCCGGCAATGCGCTCGATCAGCGTCTGCGCCGCCATGTCGCCGAGCGCGCGCACCGACTGCCCGACCGTCGACAGCGCCGGATAGGTGAAGCGTCCCAGTTCGATGTCGTCGAAACCGATGATCGAGCAATCGCGCGGCACGCTGATATTGCGCTCCGCCGCCGCGCGCAAGGCGCCGATGCCCATCATGTCGTTGCACGCAAAAATCGCCGAGGGTTTGACCGTATCGAAGAGCTGCCCGGCCGCGCGGTGGCCGCCGGTCCCGGAAAAATCGCTTTCGACGATCGCGTCCGGCGGAATCTCGATGCCGCGTTCGCTCATCGCGCGGATAAAGCCGTGCACGCGCATCGCGCTGACCGCCGTATCGACCGGTCCGCTGATGCAGCCGATCCGCACGTGCCCCAACTCCAGCAGATGCCGCGTGGCCAGGTACGCGCCCTTTTCGTGATCGATCTGCACGAGGTCCGCATTCACGCCCTCGATATTGCGGTCGACGATCACGAGCGGCTCGCGCGCGTCCGCGAGCGTCTGCGCGAGCACCGCGTCGTCGCCGGCCGAAGCCACGATCAGGCCGTCGATCCGCTTTTCCTGCAGCACGCGCAGGTAGTTGCGCTGCTTCGCGGGGTCGTCGTCGGAATTGCAGAAAAACACGCAGTAGCCGTTGCGGGCGCAACCGTCCTCGATGCCGCGTGCCAGTTCCGCGAAGTACGGGTTGGTGCTGTTCGGCACCACGAGCCCGATGGTCGCGGTGGCGCGCGCCTTCAGCGAACGGGCCACTGCCGACGGCACATAGTGAAGCTGGCGAATGGCGTGCTCGACCTTCGCGCGCACGTCGGCCGAAACCGGACGCGAGTTGTTCACGACGTGCGATACCGTCGTGAAGGACACCCCCGCCACGGCTGCTACATCCTTGATCGTCGCCATAACCTGTTGCTCTCCTGCCTGTTTTTCCCGCCGGTCACGCCGGTTGCCGACCTCGGGACATCCTCATCGAAGACACGCCCTGCCCATCCGTTCCTTACACTTTGCCGCAAACCCGCCCGCGAACGCCCGGCGCGCGTTACCCTGACGATGTCAGGCGCGCTTGCGGCGGCTGCGGTAGGTATCCAGCACCACCGCCACCACGATCACGGCGCCGGTGATCATCCGCTTGGTCGGCTCGTTCGCGCCGATCTGCGCGAGGCCGGCCGCCAGCACCGAAATGATCAACACGCCAAAAAACGTGCTGATGACGGAGCCGCGCCCGCCCATCAGACTCGTGCCGCCGATCACGACGGCCGCGATCACCTGCAGCTCGACGCCGACGCCCGCATTCGGGTCGGCCGCCTCCAGACGCGAAATCTGGAACAGCGACGCGAGGCCCGCGAGCGCGCCCATCAGCGCGAACACGATCACCTTGTAGGGCCGCGGATTGACGCCCGCGAGCCGCACGGCCTCCTCGTTCGTGCCGATGCCGACCAGATAGCGGCCGAACACCGTGCGCGTCAACACCAGTTGCGCGATCACCATGACGGCCACCGCGATCAGGAAGGCCGGCGAGATGCCGACTGCGATCGGGTTCGAGAGGAAATCGAACGCGTCGCCGATATACGCGGTGCGCGAATTCGTCATCTGATAGGCGAGGCCGCGGGCCGCCTCCAGCACGCCGAGCGAGACGATGAACGACGGAATCCGCCAGCCGACCGTGACCGCGCCGGTGATCGTGCCGGTGAGCGCCGCCGCCGCGACGCCGAGCAGCGCGGAGGGCAGCGGCCCCCAGCCCCACTTGAGCGCGGCCACGCTCACCACGGAGGCGCCCAGCGCGAGCACCGAGCCGACCGACAGGTCGATCCCGGCGATGATCAGCACGAACGTCATGCCGACCGACATCACCACCAGATCCGGAATCTGGTTGGCGATGGTGCTGAACGTGTCGTACGTCAGAAAGTGCGAGCTCAACAGCGAGAACAGCACGATCATGCCCAGCAGCGCCCCGGCGAGGCCCAGGTAGTTCGAAAAGCCGAGCCGCGTGCCGGCCGGCTTGCCGCTCGCGAGCGGTGCCGACGGATCGGCCGGCGGCGCGGCATTCGTATTGACGGCGCCGCCGCCCTCCTGTGCGCCGTGTTTCGCGCCCGGCGTGTTGCGCAACGATTGATCGGTCATGACAAGCTCCCTGCTTCATGGGTGTCGAGGTCGTGCAGCAGCGCTTCGCGGCTGCGGTAGCCGGCGAAAGCGGCGGCGAGCAGCGCGTCCTGCGTCCACGTGTCGCGTTCGAACACGCCCGTGAGACTTCCCGCGGACATCACGCCGATCCGGTCGCAGATCAGCATGAGCTCGCGCAGGTCGCTCGACACCACGACGAGCGCGCGCCCTTCCCGAGCCAGCGCGCCCATCAAGCCATAAATATCGAACTTCGCGCCGACGTCGATGCCGCGCGTGGGTTCGTCGAATAACAGCACCTGGCAATCGCGCGCGAGCCAGCGGCCGATCACGACCTTCTGCTGGTTGCCGCCCGACAGTTCGCCGACGATCTGCCCCGGCCCCGAGCTGCGGATGCGCATCGCGTCGATCTGCTTCTTCGCGAGCGCGTTTTCGCGCCTCGCGTCCACTATGCCGTGACGCGCCACGCTGCCGATATTGCCGAGCGACACGTTGGCCGCAATCGGCTGCGGCAGCAGCAGGCCCTCGCCTTTGCGGTCCTCGGTGATGAGCGCAATGCCCGCGCGCACCGCGTCCGCCGGCGAATCGATGCGCACCGGCGCGGGCGGCGCGCCCGGCGTCGCCGCGAGCGCCACCGTGCCGCTGTCTTTCTGGTCGGCGCCGTAAATGAGCCGCATCAGTTCCGTGCGGCCCGCGCCGATCAAGCCGCTGACGCCGAAAATCTCGCCCGCGCGCACTTCGAACGACACGTCGCGCACGGCCTTGCCGCGCGAGAGCCGCTCCACTTTCAGAAGCGGCGCGCCGATCTTGCGCACGCCCAGATCGATCTGCTCGCCCAGTTCGCGGCCGACCATCCACGTGACGATTTCATCGCTCGTCAGATTGGCCATGGCGTCCACATGCACGAGGCGGCCGTCGCGCAGCACGGCGATCCGCTCGGCCACCCGCGCGAGCTCCTCGAGCCGGTGCGAGATGTAGACAAGCGCGACGCCGCGCGCCTTCAGGCGGTCGATCTGCTCGAACAACAGGTCCACTTCGCGCGCGGTCAGCATGGCGGTGGGCTCGTCGAGGATCAGCACGCGGCAGTCGTCGATCAGATTGCGCGCGATCTCCACCATCTGCTGATGGCCGATGCCGAGCTCGCCCACGAGCGTGTCGGGGTCAATCGCGTCGAGCCCGACTTGCGCCATCGCGTGACGCGCGTCTTCACGCAGCTTGCGGCGGTCGATCCAGCCGAAGCTGAAAGCGCCCGCGCGCGGCAAGCGGTTCAGAAACAGATTCTCGGCCACCGAGAGCGTCGGCAGCAGGTTCAGCTCCTGCATGACCATGCGCACGCCGAGCGCCTCCGCTTCGGTGCGGCTCGCCGGCGCGTACGGCTCGCCCGCGAGCCGCATGGTGCCCGCGGTCGGCTCGACGAGTCCGCCGATAATCTTGGACAGCGTGCTCTTGCCGGCGCCGTTCTCGCCGGTGAGCGCCAATACCTCGCCGGCGCGCAACGACAAGGACACGTCGGCGAGCACCGGTTCGGCATAGGTCTTGCCGATGCCGCTGACGGACAGCACGGCAGGCAAGGCGTCGTGGTCGATTGAATCCATCGCGATCCTGTTTCACGGCGCGAAGCGCGCCTCGCACGATTCACTCGAACAAGGCGGCGCCGGCGCCGCGCGGTCAATGCCGGCCCAAATGCGCGGAATGCGCAGGCGCTATGGCTGCGCTCTCCTCATCGCGCGGCCGCCGTCATGACGCTTACCTCTGGAATAACGGCGGCCCGCCGGGATTCTTGAGCGGCTATTGAGCGCTCATTGAATAGTAGGCGCGGATTCGCGGTTTGACGCGGCGCGAATCCGCGCGCCCTTTGCGAGTGATGGTCAAGGCGATGCCTGCAGCGACGCGCCTGTTTCACCACTCCTGTCTCGTCACCCTTATTGGGTCACGCTTATTTAGTCACCCTTATTTGGTCACCCTTATTTGGTCACCAGATCGCACGGCGTTTCAACCACGCCCGACAGCTCCGACTGCTTCTTGTGCTCGCTCAGGGCTTTCAGTGCGGTATCGATACCGAACACGGCCTGCTTGGCGGCATACTGGTCGGCGGTGGCGAGCACGCGGCCGTCCTTGAGCATCGGCTTGATCGCGTTGATGTTGTCGTAGCCGACCACGTAGACCTTGCCCTGCTTGCCGGCCGCGCGCACTGCGGAAACCGCGCCGATCGCCATGTTGTCGTTGCCCGCGAGCAGCGCCTTCAGGTTCGGGTACTCGTTGAGCATGGCGGACGCCACCGCGTTGCCCTTGTCGATTTCCCATTCGCCCGACTGCACCGACACCACCTTCGCGCCGACTGCCTGCATCGCATCCTTGAAGCCCGCCGTGCGCTGCTGTGCGTTCGTCGTGGTCGAGACGCCCTCGATAATGCCGACCTCGTCGCCCGCCTTCAGCTTCTTCGCGAGGTAGTCGCCGACCTTTTGCGCGCCCTTGCGGTTATCCGGCCCGACGAACGGCACGTTCAGATCCTTCGACTTGAGCACTTCCGGGTCGAGCCGGTTGTCGATATTCACGACAATGATGCCCGCGTCCACCGCCTTCTTGACGACCGGCACGAGCGCCTTCGAGTCGGCCGGGGCCAGCACGATTGCGTCGACCTTCGACACGATCATCTGCTCGACGATGCGGATCTGGTTGGCCGTGTCCGTTTCGTCCTTGATGCCGTTCGTGATCAGGTCGAACTTCGCGGCGTTGTGCTTCTGGTAGTCCTTCGCGCCGTTTTCCATGGTGAGGAAGAACTCATTGGCGAGCGACTTCATCACGAGCGCGACTTTCGGCTTGTGGGCAGGCGCCGTCTGAGCATAGGCGGCGGAAAACGGCAAGGCGGCGCTAGCGGTGGCGAGGATTGCGGCCGCCACGATGCGGCGGCGAATGCGATTGCTCATGCATATCTCCTGGGTTTGTCGGGCTCAGGTCGAGCCGTATTTTTAGTTACGCGCAAACGTTTGCGGGACTCATTCTCAGCGCATCTTGACCAGACTGTCAACGATTTGCAGTGTTGCAGTGCACCGGCGCGCAAAAAATGCGGCACGCCGGCGTGCGCTGTGGCAGAAGATGGTGGCAATGGGTCCTCGCCTCGTTCACGCGTGACGGTTCTGCCGCCGACTGCAATGTCTGCCGTCGGCGGGCCGCCTATGCTGGACTGTTATTGCGTCGCGTGCAAGCGGGACGGGCGGCCGAACGCGGCCTCGCGCTCAGAGCCAGCCGGCCTTGCGAAACCGCCAGTAGAGAACGAGGTCGACGCTCAGCATGATGGCGAGGCACAGCGGATAGCCGTACTGGAAATGCAGTTCCGGAATGTTCTGGAAATTCATGCCGTAGATGCCCGCGATCATGGTCGGCACCGCGAACAGCGCGGCGAACGAACCGAGCCGTTTGGTCACTTCGTTTTCCGCGAGCGAAATCATGCCCAGGTTGACCTGGACCGCCGTCACCACCATTTCGCGACGGCCGTCGATGATCCGCACGATCCGCTCGAGGTGGTCGTAAACATCCCGAAAGTAAGCCTGCATGCCTTCGCAGACGCTCGGAATGCGGCCGCCCGTGAGCTTGCTGAGCGCTTCCTGCAGCGGCGCGATGTGATGCTGCAGAATCACGAGGCGGCGCTTGAGCGAGTACAGGTCCTGAATGATCGCGCGCGACGCCGCCGAGTTGTTGCGCTCGAAAATGCGGTCTTCGATCGCTTCGATCTCGGTGTTCACCGCCTCGATGATCGGGAAATAGCGGTCGACGATGTCGTCGGCGAGCGCATACAGCACGAAGGCCGAGCCGGCCTTCAGCAATTGCGGCTCGCGCTCGCAGCGCGCCCGCACGTTCGTAAAGCCCGCGCGCGTGCCGCGCCGCACTGAGAGCACATAGTTCGCGCCGACGAAGACGTCCACCTCGCCGATCAGCAGTTCGCCGTCTTCGTCCATCTCGACCGTGTGCATGACCGCGAACAGCGACTCGCCGTACTCCTCGATCTTCGGGCGCTGGTGACCGTTTTGCGCGTCCTCGATCGCGAGGTCGTGCAGACCGAACTCGTGCTTCATCACCGCGAGTTCGCCGGGGGCGGGATCTTTCAGCGCGACCCACACGAAACATTCGGGCCGCGCGACGTAGTCGCTGATGCTATCGATGTCGATGTCTGCCAGCTTCCGGCCGTCCTGATAGGCGGCGCAATTGATCAGCATGTTGGTTACCCTGAAAGCGCAACGGAGCGGCCCGCCTGCCGGCGCATGCGCGGCTGGCTCGGCCCCTCTGCATGAATGGAATATGCAACCGTCATGTTAAGGGCTGCGGGCGGCTCTCATGTATCGAATTGTTAAAGGCCGCGAAAGGCCGCGCCGTGACGAGCGTGCGCGTTCGGGAGGCAGGCGTTGAGTGCTGCCCGCCGCACGCTCTTGCGCGTCACCCGCTTCTTCTTCATGATCGGTGCAAAGGACAACGGCAAGGAGACCGCCATGTGGCATTTCACCCGGAGCACCGGCAAGCGCGCGCGTGAGTCGCATTGCGCGACGGTTCTTGCAAAGGACAATCGCTCGTGAGCCGCCTCGTTTTTATTTGCGGTCATGCGGGCACCGGCAAGACCACGCTGGCAAAAAAACTGATCGGTCCGCTGATGAAGGCAACCGCCTCACCGTTCTGTCTGCTCGACAAGGACACCCTCTACGGCGGCTACAGCGCCGCGGCAATGGGCATGCTGACGGGCGACCCGAACGATCGCGACAGCCCGCTTTTCCTCGAGCATCTGCGCGAGCCGGAGTATCGCGGCCTGATCGATACCGCGCGCGACAATCTCGAAGTCGGCGTCAGCGCGCTGGTGGTCGGGCCGCTGTCGCGCGAAGTCCGCGAACGGCGGCTGTTCGATCGCGCGTGGCTCGGCGTTGGCGAAGACGTCAGCGTGCGTGTGGTGTGGGTGTATGTGTCGGAAGAAACGGCGCACCGGCGGATCGTCGCACGCGGCAATCCGAACGACGCCTACAAGCTTGCGCATTGGGACGAATACCGTCAGCGGCGCTTCGTGCCGAGCGGCGACATGTGCAACGACCTGCTGATGTTCGACAACACCGCACCGGCCGCGGCGGATCACGACGCGCTGCTCGCGCGTATCGTCGGCGAGCGGCAAGCGGCTTCGGGCATCACGCCGCCGTTGCCTGTCTGATTGCGCGAGGCAAGAAGCCGCATGAAAAACGCCCCGCATGCGGGGCGTTGTCCGTTTGCGCGGCGAGGCTTCCTCAGACGGTCGCCGCCGTTTGCAGCGACGCCAGCGTCTGCCCTTCGTAAAGCTGGCCGAAGCGGTTGCCGAGAAACTCGCGCAACGACACCTGCTCCTGACGCACGAAGCCGCGTTGCGGCAGCTTCTTTTCGCGGAACAGATCCAGCACCGCGCACATCGCGCCTGCGGTGGTGATCTGGATCGCGCTCATCGGCACGCCGCAGACGGTCTTTGCGAAAATCTTGCGGGTGAACACTTCCTGCACCAGTTGCCCGTCGCGCATGCCGCTCACGGTGATGAACACGAGCACCACGTCCTGCGCGGTGGCCGGCACCGAGCGGCGCATGATGCTCTTGAGCGTATCGCGGTCGCTGGAAAGACGCAGGTCTTCGAGCAGGAATTGCATCAGATTGCGGTGGCCCGGATAGCGGACCGACTTGTAATCGAGCGATTCGACGCGGCCCGACAGCGTTTCGCACAGCGTGCCGAGCCCGCCGGAGGTGTTGAAAGCTTCGTACTCGGTGCCGTCGAGCGAAAAATGTTCGAGGCCTTCGAGCGGCTGCACCCACTGCGTGCGGCTGTCGCGAATCGCTTCGCAAGGCTGGCAATATTCGTTGATGAGCCCGTCCACGCTCCACGTCAGGTTGTACTTCAGCGCGTTGGTGGGGAATTGCGGCAGCGCGCCGACGCGCATCTTGACGTCGCGAATTTCCGTGAAGCGGTTTGCGAGTTCGTGCGCGGCAATGCCGATGAAGCCCGGCGCCAGACCGCACTGCGGCATGAACGCGTGCTCGGCGTCGTCGGCGATCGCGCGGATCGCATGCGTCGCGCGCACGTCCTCGGTGAGGTCGAAGTAATGCACGCCCGCGCCCTTCGCCGCGGCCGCCACGCTCACCGCCAGGTAATACGGCAGCGCGTTGACGAGGGCATCGAAACCCTGAATCGCGGCACGCAGCGCGGCGGCATCGGCGGAGTCCACGCGGCGCGTCGCAATGCCCTGCGCGGCGAGCTTGTCGAGCGCGTGCTGGTCGCGGTCGAATGCGACGACGTCGTAATCGCCCGTCTCGCGCAGCATATGGGCAATGGTGTGACCGATGAGACCGGCACCAACGATGGCAACTTTCATGTTCTTCTCCTTTGTCGACCTGAGTGAGCGCGGGAGCGCCTCCTCCGGTTTGATTCGTGCGCTGTCTCCAGCTTCAAGTGCGCCGCCACGGACGGCGGCGCGCGGCGGGCTGAACCCTCGATCGACAGTGTAGGGAAAAGCAAAATCAGTTCATACGCGCAAAATGCTGCCTAATGACCAGCACCTTCGACGTTTCGACGAGCCATGCCGACGAAACGTCGAAACCGCCTCAAAATCATGCTGACAGGCCACGCAAATCACACCATGCCGCGGTCGATCTTGCGCGCGAGAATGATCGAGGTCGTGGTCCGCTCGACGCCCTCCATCCCGCCGATCTGGTCGAGCAGATCGTTCAGACGGTCGGGCGAATCCGCGCGCAGCCAGGCGACGTAATCGAACTCGCCGCTCACCGCGCACAGCAGCTGGACCTCGGGCATCTTGCCGAGGCGCTTTTGCACCGCGGGTCCATGTTTGGGCGCGATGATGATGCCCACGTACGCATAGATGCTGGAATCGAGCACGTCCTGGCCGAGCCGCACGCTGTAGCCCGCGATCACATTGCTGCGTTCGAGCCGCGCGATGCGCGCGATCACGGTGGTGCGCGCGACATCGAGCTGGCGCGCGAGATTGGCGACGCTTTCGCGCGCGTTGGCCTGCAGCAGAGCCACGAGGTTGCGGTCGAGATCGTCGAGTTGGTCGAGGCGCGGAGGTCTCATCGAAGGAAGAAAGAATGGTCGCAGTGGTGCGGATTATCGCGCGTCTTCGGTGCGCGGCGGCGGGTCGTCAGGCGCCGAAGCGCTCGATCACGAAGTCGATGAAACTGGTCAGCTTGGGCGTGGCGCGCCGGTCGCGCGGATAGACGAGATGCACGGGCGCCCCTTCCGGCAAATGCTCTTCGAGCACGGAAACGAGTTCTCCGCTCGCGATCTCGCGGGCGAGCAGTGCCTCGGGCTGCAACACGAGCCCAAAACCGCGCAACGCGGCGACCTTCAGCGCCTGACCGTTGTTCGCGCGAAAGCGCCCGGCGCGCAACGGGTTTTCCGCGGCGCTTTCGTTACCGAGGCGCCAGATGCCTTCGCGGCCCCAATGCAGAAAGCCGAGACATTCGTGATGCGCAAGGTCGGCCGGCGTGCGCGGAATGCCCACGCGCGCAAGATACGCCGGCGACGCGCAGGCCCGCATGCGGTACGGCTTCAAAGGCCGCGCGACAAAACTCGAATCCGGCAAATGGCCGATGCGCACGGCGGCGTCGAAACCCTCTTCGACGAGATCGGTCACCCGGTTCGAGAGATCGAGCTCCAGCGTGACTTCGGGCCACGCGCTCAGGTAGTCGGTCATGGCGGGCGAGAAAACCTCGACGCCGTAGGTGAGCGGCACCGTCACCTTCAGCACGCCGCGCGGCGCCGCCGCCATGGCCTCGGCGAGCGACTCGGCGTCCTTCACGTCGGCGAGAATGCGCCGGCACTGCTCGTAGTATTGCCGGCCGATCTCCGTCAGGCTCTGCCGGCGCGTGGTGCGTGTGAGCAGGCGCGTGCCGAGCCGGCTTTCGAGCGACCGGATGTGCTTGCCGACCATCGCGGACGAAATGTCGAAACGCTCCGCCGCCGCCGTGAGACTGCCCGCCTCGACCACGGCCACGAAAATCTCCATGCTGACGAATTTATCCACCCGCTTTTTTCCTGTTCGTTTCTGTTGTAAGCGTTTGTCGCACCAGAGCCGCATTGTAGGGATATCGTGATACTAATAGCGCCGACGGCTGGATCGAGCGATCCGCCATGACGGCGCCGCCGCGCGTCAACTGGCGCACCACCCGGCGCGAGAGAGGCGACCGCTCGCCGCACGCCGCTCGCCGCACGCCCTATTCCAATCCGTCTTAATTCGAATAGACATCAGGAGTTTCGATGAAAAAAGCACTAGCCTTGCTGGCCTGTTCAGTCGCGATGAGCGGCGCATTCGCACAAGCTTCGGCACCCGCTGCGGCGCCCTCGGGCACGGCGGCGTCCGCGCCCGCCGCGAAGAGCGGACACGAGCGCAACGTCGAAGACCGCATCGCCTATCTGCATTCGCAGTTGAAGATCACGCCGGAGCAGGAATCGCAATGGAAGGCCTTCGCCGACGTGATGCGCGGCAACGGCCAGACAATGGGTGAGCTCTTCAGGGAACGCCGCGCCGCCACCAATGTGTCCGCACTGGACGACATGAAGCAGTATGCGACCATCGCGCAGGCGCATGCCGACGGCATGAAGAAGCTGGTGGACGCGTTCGATCCGCTCTACAACAGCTTCTCGCCCGAACAGAAGAAACTCGCGGATACCACGTTCCGGCGCGACGGCGGTGCAGAGGGCGGGCATCGTCAGCATGGCAGGACCAAGGGCGGCAAGGCGGCGCCGGCGCCGGCCAGCGATGCGACGGTGAAGCCGTAAGACACCGCGTGCGCGCCGCATTGCATGATGCTTGCGGCGGCGCGCGGCGTTCGGGCGCCGTGCCGCACTTCGCTGTGCCGTGCCGTGCCGTGTTGTATTTCGCTGCCCTTCGCTGCCCTTCGCTGCCCTTCGCATGCGTGGACATCGCTATGCAGCGCGCCGCAAAACAGCCGCTTCGCAAGGTGCAATCTGGCATGATGCTGGTCCGCGCTCGGTGACGCCACGTCACGACGCCGCCGTCAACACACCCTCTGCCCGCTTCATGAACGACCTGAAAAACCTCGACCTGAGCCAGGACGCCGCCGCCCGGCGCGTCGTCAAAGACGAAACGGTCACCGTCGAATTCGCCGCCACGCCAGGCGAACTGATGAGCCTGGAAGGCCCGAACCGCTATTTGCCGGGCGACGCGCTGATCACCGGCTCGACCGGCGACCGCTGGGTCGTGTCGCGCGAACGCTTCGACGCCAAATATGTTCCCGCCGACGCAACACTCGCGCACGGCGAGCCCGGCGCGTATCGCAACCGCCCTGCCGTCGTGCTCGCGAAACAGATGCACGAAGCGTTTTCACTGGCCCGCTCGGCGAGCGGCGGCGACGTGCTGCGCGGCGCCGCGGGCGACTGGATCATGCAGTACGCGCCCGGCGATTACGGCGTCGTGCAGGCCGCCCGCTTCGCCAAGGTTTACCGCTTCGCCGATTGAGGCGCCGTCACGCGAATTCGTCGCCGAGATCGACGGTGACTTCGCGCGGCACCGCCTCGCCGTTCGCATACTGCTCTTCCAGCGAGCCGATGCTGGCCTCGACATACGCGCGCAGCACCGCAAAGCTGCGGCCACGCAGCCGCGCGGGCAACGCCCGGTAGCGCGCGAGCGCGGCCGGTGCGATCTCCACCGTCATCACGATGCGCCGTGCGGTGGCGCCGAAACGCATCGCTACCCAGTGGATCGCGAGCGTGGGCGTGCCGTCTTCGGCCGCGCGCTGGATGAACTGCGTCTGCTCGGGAAAAAGATCGCTGATGACGCGCGCCAGCTCTTCGAACTCGGGACTCGCGCAGTCGTATTGGTAAGCTTCCATGGATGTGCCGAAAGTGATAGGCATGCGGTGGCAGGCCGCCGATTGTAAAACAGCGGCCATGAAGGCACCTGCCGCAAGGCCGCCACCCCGGCGATTTCGCTAGCGAGGCGTTTCTGTCGCGCGATCCAACTGAGGACGCCGGAACGCCTTGACGAGCAGCCCCGCCACGACGACGGCGCCGAGCGCATAGAGCGCATCGACGGTCGCGAGCGGCACGAGCTGCGCCTGGAACAGCGCGGCGGGCACGTCGACGAGCGCGTGCAATGCGATCGCGAGCGGCAGGATCGCGCGCCAGCCGGCCCGCAAGCCGCGCCACATGAGCACCGACAAGCCGATCTGAAACACCAGCGCGGCCACCCGTTCGAGCGCGAAAATGCCGGCTGTCTGCGGCGTCAGGCTCGCGAGTATCAAATGGATGCGCATCACGGATTCGCTCGGCAGATTGCTCAGATAGCTGTCGAGCTGGCCGCGGTTTTCGAACACCGCGAACAGGATCCACTGAATCTGCACCAGCACGCCGACGAGCCACGCTTCCGCGCCGCCATGCCCGAGGCCGTAGGCAAGCGCCGTGCCGTCATCCGTGCGCGCGGCTGCGGGTACGGAGGCGGGCTTGCCTGCCGCGCGTGCCGCAGCGCGCTTCATCAGAAGCCGCATGCCGATGAACCGGCCCACTTCCTCGCAGATGCCCGCAATCAGCGCGCCGTACACGACGAAAGCGAACGGATGCGACAGCAAGGTCGCCGTCGCCTCATTCCGATGCAGCACATAATCGTTCAGCGCGCGCTCGAAAATCATGGCGAACAGCGCGAAAACGGCGATACCGGCAATCGCGGCGCGCGGCTCGAGTGCGAGCGGCCGGCGCAGGCGGCGGTAAAGGAGAAAAGGCAAAGCGGCGACGAGCAGCGTCGCAAGCGCGAGGCTCGACAGGGTAAGCGGTGCAACGACCATGGGTTTCCTTGCGATAACCGGCGCGCACCGGCTGCGCGCCGCAGGCCGAATGATCGCAGATCGCGGGGAAATGGGACGTGAAGCTTGCACGACTACAAAGCGTAGCCTGACTGTGGGCCACGCGCGGCGGCCCTGTCGGCCACCGCGTGCTTGGCTTATCCGCTCAGCTCGCTGTCGACGCGCGCACCATCAGCTCGCCGGGCAGCAGACAATCGCGTGCCGAAGTCTGCACGCCCTCGATGCGCTCATGCAAAAACTCGACCGCGCGATAGCCGATGTCGTAAGTGGGCTGACGGATCGTCGTGATGCCGGTCAGTTCGGCCCAATCGGGATCGTCGATGGAAAGCAGCGCCACGCGCGTCTGCCAGGCGGCGCCGTAACGCGCTTTCAGATGCAGCGCAAGACGCAGCGCGACCGGTGCGTTGGCGGCGAACACCGCAACCCGCGACGCATTGCCGGGCGCGCCTGCGGGGTGACCGGCGGCATCGACCGCCTCCTTCGCCTTGGTCGCAGTCGTCACGTTGGCCGCCTCGATCGCGCGGTCCAGCTCCGCGAGGCTCTCTTCGGTTTGCGCGGCATCGGCGAGATTGAGCACGAGGGTATGGCCTCGAGCGACGCCACCGTCGCCGTCGGCGCCGCCCGAGCCAGCCTGCGTCCGCGCGCCCGCCTGCGCTCGCATCGTCTCGCGAAACGCCGCCTCGCGCAGCCGGCGCGAACTCACCTGCTCGAACGGCTGCACGACGAACCAGATGTCGCGAAACCCGCGCTCGAGCAAATGCCGCGTGCCCAGCTCCGCCGCCGCGCGGTTGTCGAGCCCGACGATATCCGCGACGAGCCCATCGACGGAACGGTCGACCAGTACCGCCGGAATCCCGCCGCCGCCCACCGGCCGCAGCGTTTCCTCGCGCACGCCGAGCGCATTGACGATCACGCCTTCCACGCGATATGTGGTGAGCAGCTGCAGATAGCGCCGCTCCATTTCCACTTCGTTCGCCGCGTGGCAGATGAGCGGCATCAGGCCGAGCGCGTGGCAGGCGGCCTCGACGCCCTGCAGCACCTCGACGGTATAAGGATTCGTCAGATCGGCGAGCAGCATGCCGATCAGCCGGTTGCGCCCGCGCTTCAAGCCGCGCGCCATCTGATTGGGCTGATAGTCGAGCCGCTCGATCGCCGCCTCGATGCGCGCGCGCAACTCCGGCGACAGCGCACTCATCTCGCCGTTCAGATAGCGCGAGATGCTGGTCTTGCCGGTGCCGGCTTCGCGCGCGACGTCGGTGATCGTCGCGCGGCGCGGCGCGCTTCGGGACGTCGGCGTAGCGCTCATGATGCGCACCCAAGGTTCGCCCTGCCATGCCTGTCACAGCACCCGTGCGGCACACGCTTCATCGCCATGCTCCTCACCGTTGCAGCACGTCGCGATTGACGATGTTCGTCGTGAGCGTGCCGGCGAGCGCCGCGACGAGATTTTCCGCCGCGTTGCGCGCCATCGCATGACGCGTCTCGTGCGTCGCCGAGCCGATGTGCGGCAAAGCGACCACGTTCGCCATTTTCAGCAGCGGCGAGTCGGCGGCAAGCGGCTCCTGCTCGAACACGTCGAGACCCGCGCCGTGAATCGTGCCGTTGCCGAGCGCCTCGATGAGCGCCTCTTCGTCGACAATCGCGCCGCGCGACGCATTGATCAGAATGGCGCTTTTCTTCATCGACGCGAGTTCACGCGCGCCGATCAGATGCCGCGTTTGCGCGGTGAGCGGCACTTGCAGACAGACGAAGTCGGCGCTGGCGAGCAGTTCCGGCAACTCGACGCGGCGCGCGCCGTAAGCGGCTTCCGCCTCGGGATTCGCGCTGCGGTTCGTGTACAGCACCCGCATGTTGAAGCCGAGCGCGGCGCGCCGCGCGACCGCGCCGCCAATGCGCCCGAGACCCACGATACCGAGCGTCTTGCCCTGCACGTCCACGCCGAATTGCGCAGGGCCGATGCTGCGCTGCCAGTGCCCCGCCTTCACCCATTCGGCGAGTTCGACGACCCGGCGCGCGGACGCGAGGATGAGCGAAAACACCGTGTCCGCGGTGGATTCCGTCAACACGTCGGGCGTGTGCGCGAGCACGATGCCGCGCCGCGTGAGATCGGCCACGTCGAACTGATCGAAGCCGACGGAGATCGTCGAGAGCGCCTTGAGCCGCGTCGCGCCCTCGAGCATGGCCGGGGTGATCCTGACGCTCGCGCCGATGCCGCCGTCCGCCTCGCGCAAGGCGGCGACGAACGAATCATGGCGGGCGGGATCCGCCTGCACGACGTCGGCATGCTGTTGCAGATACGCGAGCACGTCCTCAGGCAGCGACTTCCACGCGACGATCTTCTTCATCAGCTTATTTTCCTTGCAACGGTGTGGCGAGCGCGTGCCCCGCATGCGCCGTCTGCTGCTGCGGTTTGACGATCAGCGTCAGGATGACCGCGGCGAGCAGCGCCACGCTCATGAACGCATATGATGCCGCTGGGTTTCCCGTCGCGCCGTTCAGATAGCCGACCACATACGAGCCGACGAACGAACCGAGCGCGCCCATGCTGTTGATCAACGCCATCGCGCCGCCCGCGACGTTCTTCGGCAGCAGCTCCGGCACGATCGCGAAGAACGGGCCGTACGGTGCGTACATGGCGGCGCCCGCGATCACGAGCAACGCATACGAGAGCCAGAAATGCGTGCCGCCGAGCGCATACGACGCCGCGAACGCGATCGCGCCGATCAGCAGGAACGGCCAGACGAACACTTTACGGCGGTTGAGTTTATCCGATGCCCACGAGGCTGCAAGCATCGCGATGGTCGCAGCAAGATACGGCAGCGCCGACAGCCAGCCGGTTGCGACCATGCCGAGCGTCGAGCCGTTCTTCAGGATGGACGGTAGCCACAGCACGAAACCATACACGCCGATGCTCCAGCAGAAGTACTGCGCACACAGCTTGACCACCGCCGACGAGCGGAACGCCTCGCCGTAATTGCGCACCGGTTTGATCGCGGCCTGCTCCGCGCGCAGCGTTTCGGCGAGATCGTCTTTCTGCTGCTGCGTGAGCCAGGTGACCTGCTGCGGCTTGTCCTTGACGATGAACCACCAGCACACGGCCCACAGAATCGCGGGCACGCCTTCGGCGATAAACATGTTGCGCCAGCCGAACGAGTGCACGAGATAACCGGACACGACCGACATCCACAGCACCGTCACCGGATTGCCGAGAATCAGGAACGTGTTGGCCCGCGAGCGCTCGCTCTTCGTGAACCAGTTGCTGATGAAGATGAGCATCGCCGGCATCACCGCGGCCTCGACCACGCCGAGCACGAAGCGGATCACCATCAACGAAGGAATGTTGTTGACCATGCCGGTCAGCGCCGCGCAGCCGCCCCACAGAACGAGGCTCCAGAACACGAGCTTCTTGACGCTGCGGCGTTCGGCGTAGATCGCGCCGGGAATCTGGAAGAAGAAATAGCCGAGGAAAAACAGCGCGCCGATCAGCGACGACAGTCCCTTGCTGATGCCGAGGTCCTGGTTGATGCCGGCGGCCGCCGCGAAACCGTAGTTCGCGCGGTCGAGATAAGCGAGGCTGTAGGTGATGAAGACGATCGGCATGATCGTCCACCAGCGGCGGATCGCGAGAGATGAGGTCATGGGGTGTCTCCTTTACGGGCTTCCCGGAACAATGATGAATGGGGCTTGTGCGGCGCTTTTGCGTGGCTTCTGCGTGGCTTGTGCCTCGCTTTGCTTCGCTGGTGAGCGCTCTTGCTGTGATGAATGCGCGCCGCCGCAAGGCGGCGCCGCTTGACGACGCCTCAGGCCGCCTGCGCGACGCTTGCCGGATCGGCGCGCTCCAGCGCGTCGAGTTCGGCACGGCTCGGCAAGCCTTCCGAATCGCCGATCACCTGAATCGCCAGCGCGCCGATGCGGTTGCCGCGTGCGACCGCCTCCGCCAGCGGCTTGCCCTCGAGCAGCGCGCTGATCGCGCCGACGGCGAAACCATCGCCCGCGCCGACCGTATCCACGACGTTCGCGACCGGCTGGCCGGCGATCACGGCGGCAGTGCCGTCGGCGGTGCGGAAATACGCGCCCGCAGCGCCGAGCTTGACGATTACGCCGCGCGCGCCGCGCTCCAGATAGAAGCCAGCGATGTCCTCGGGCTGCGTGTAGCCGGTCAGAATCTCGCCCTCGCCGATGCCGGGCAGCACCCAGTCGGCGAGCGCGGCGAGCGCGTTGAGACCCTCGACCATCGCGGCGCGCGAGGGCCACAGCGTCGGGCGCAGATTCGGGTCGAACGAAATCGTCTTTCCGGCTGCGCGCATCTCACGTGCCAGATGGAACGCGAGGTCCCGCGAGCTCGCGGAGATGGCCGGCGCGACGCCGGTCAGGTGCAGATGACGCGCCGGCAGCACATAGTCCGCGGAGTAATCGGCAACCGACAGGTGGCTCGCCGCCGAGCCGCGGCGAAAATATTCGACGGCGGGATCGCTGCCGTCGTCGGTCTTCGACTTCAACTGGAAGCCGGTCGGGTAGCGCTCGTCGGTACTCACGCAGCGCTGGTCGATGCCTTCCCTCGTCAAGGTGTCGCGCACGTACTGGCCGAACGAGTCGTTGCCGACGCGGCTCATCCAGCCGACCTTGAAGCCGAGCCGCGCGAGGCCGATCGCGACGTTCAGGTCCGCGCCCGCAATGCGTTTCGTAAACTGGCCGACGCCCGCGAGGGGGCCCGTTTCGGCGGCCACGAACATGGCCATGGCTTCGCCGTAGGTGATGATGTCCAATGCTGTGCCTTGGTGAGTCATGGGTTGCTCCTGCCTGGGCGTCGGGGCTGCCGCTGTCTGTGATGCGGTTGTCGGCGTGCCAAGTGCTGCGCCGGCTGTGTTCGATGCTCAGCGCGCTCCGTGACGCGCTCCTTACTGCAATCGTTGCACTCGTTGCGCCTCATGCGCTCATTGCGATTGCTGCGGTCGCAGTTGCGTCGCTCGCGCGTATCTCCTGCCGGCGCTCCCGATGCAGCGGCTCGGCTCGCTGCTCACGCCGCCGCGAGCCAGGCGACGCGCCGCGTGGCATCGTCGTGGATGGCGGCCGCGTCGAGCGGAAACTCGATGCCGCGGGGCACGCCACGCGGCAGCCGCTCGAGCACGGCGGCGAAACGGGCGTCGTCGGCGGCGGGCGCGGTGGCGAAACGGCGTGCGCCCTCGCCCGCAGCGATCTTGCAATGCATGTACTCGACGTAAGGCGCGAGCGCCACGGCTGCGTCGAGCGCCCGCACACCGCACCACGCCCAGTTGCCGACATCGAAAGTCATGCCGAGCAGGTCCGCGTGACCGTCGCGCTTCAATGTATCGAAGAGGCCAACGAACTGATGCAGCGAGCCGCCCTGCGTCAGTTGCCCGTTTTCGACGACGAGCCGCACGTTTGCACCTTTCAACTGCCCGGCGATCGCATCGCCGTCCGCGTGGTCGGCAAAACCGCCTAGTTGAAGCTTCACGAAGCGCGCACCGAGCGCGGCGGCTTCGTCGAGCGCGCGGCGCAGCGCGGCGGCGTCGAGCTGCCCGTCTGCCGTATAGAGCGACGCCGGGGTCGAGTACACCGACCATAAGCCGAGCTGCGCAATGTCCGCACCCAAGCCGGCGAGGCGCGTCGGCGCGGCGTCCGCCTCGTAGCCGAACAATTCGCGACGCACTTCGAAACCGGCAGCCCCGGCGCGCCGGCTCGCCTCCGCCCACTTTCGATGACCGGCCGTGCGCACGGCGTCCGCGCCGAAGGCGCTCGCGACGATGGCTACTTCCACTGCATTTGTCATGTCTCGCTACCGTTTCTTCGTCTATTCGCCGTTTGGAACCGGTTCCAAAAACGAATTTCAAAAAAGCGCCGAAGCGCTTGCGATGTCCGAATAGTGCGCCTGCGTCCGGGCGGGACGCCATAGTGGAAATCCCCAGGCGGCGGCCGGCGAAGTTGCACCTGGGCCAACGTTGGGGCGTGCAAGCTTTAGGCCCCCTCTGCGAGACACATTGTCAGAAACTGCTGCACCGCGCGCGACGGCGTGCCTGCGTGCGGGACGACGATCGAGAGCCGACGCGTCAGCGGCTGCGGAGCCAGAGAAAACACGCGCAACGCACCGTTCTCATGGCGCATCGACATCGCCGAGACGAAGCCGATGCCCATGCCTGCCCGCACGGCTTCCTTCACGCCCTCGACGCCGGCAATTTCCAGCGCCACTCGCATCGGCACGCCCGCGCGGGCGAACGCGCGCTCGACGATCTGCCGCACGCCCGAACCGGCCTCGCGCACGATCAGCGACTCGGCGCCGAGCGCGGCGAGGTCAAGGCCGGAGGCTTGGCCGCCTTGGCCGCCGTGGCGTCCCTCGCCTCGTCCGCCTCCCTCGCCTCGTCCGCCGCCCTCGCCTCGTCCGCCTCGCTCACGTCCTTCGCCTCCTTTCCCGCGTCCCGCAGCTCCCACTTCCCCACCCCCCGCGAGCCGATGCGAGCGCGGCATGATCGCCACGATTTCATCCTCCCGCCAGGCGTGCACGGCCGTGTCGGGCGGCAGGTCCGTGCCCACCGGCCCCTCGATCAGCGCGATGTCCACGGAACCGAGCGCACCGACGATGTCGGTGGTATTCCCGTCGACGGTATGCAGCGCGACTTCCGGATACCGCCTGTGAAAATCCGCGAGCAGATACGGCAGCAGGTAGCTGGCGGGCGTAGTGGTCGCGCCGATCCGCAGCGTGCCGTGTTCGAGGCCGCGCAGCGCGTCGCGGTACGCGTGCGCCTGCCGCCACGTGTCGCGCAGCCGCGCCGCGTACTGCGCCAATTGCTCCCCCGCCGGCGTCAGCCGCACGCCGCGCCCGTCGCGCTGGTAAAGCGGCTCCCCGAACTCGTCCTGCAGCTGGCGCAGCTGTCCGGACACCGCCGGCTGCGACAGATGCAGCGCCAGCGCGGCGCGACTGATGTTCAGATGCTCGGCGACAGCAGCAAACGTTATAAGTTGATCCGGGGTCATCTCATCAAACTATCGGCCAAACGGATAGTTTCCATTCTAAATCACGATTTTTCATATTCATATATCTAATTTAGGATTAGACCCATCGAATCCCGTCAGTCGCGAAGCCTGCCACCATGACCACCGCCCGCCTTACTACCACCACTGCCGAAGCATCGTCCGCCCGCGGCCAGCTCAATGGCATTCTGTTCGTCGCCCTCTTCGCCGCCGCCGTCACGCGGATCGCTGAAATGCCGGCCATTGCCGGCCTCGGCTTGAGCCCGTTGATCGTCGGCATCGTGGCCGGTGCGATTTACGGCAACGCCCTGCGCGACGGCATGCCGGCAAGCTGGGCGGCCGGCGTCAATTTTTCCGCGCGCAAGTTGCTGCGCATCGCGGTCGCGTTCTTCGGGCTGCGCGTGAGCCTCCAGGAAATCGCCCAGGTCGGCTTGCCCGGGCTTGCGGAGTCGGTGCTGATCGTCGTGAGCACGCTTGGGATCGGCACGTGGGCGGGCATGAAAATCATGAAGCTCGACCGCGACACGGCACTTCTCACTGCGGCGGGCAGTGCCATCTGCGGCGCCGCGGCCGTGCTGGCCTTCGAGTCGACGCTGCAATCCAAACCGCACAAAAGCGCGATGGCGGTGGGCAGCGTCGTGCTGTTCGGCACGCTTTCCATGTTCCTCTACCCGGTGCTCTTCAACGCGGGCTGGCTGCATCTCGACACGGTCGGCGCTGGGCTTTTCTTCGGCGGCACGATCCACGAGGTGGCGCAGGTGGTTGGCGCCGCGAGCAATGTGAGCCCGGAGGCGACGCATATCGCCACCATCGTCAAGATGACTCGCGTCATGCTGCTCGTGCCGGTGCTGCTCGTGGTCGGCTTGTGGGTCAACCGCCCGGCGCGCCGCGATGCTTCGAGCGCCGGCGTGCAAGCAGGCGCGCCGGGCCATCCGCAACATGCCGGCAAGCTCGCGATTCCCTGGTTCGCGCTCGGCTTTCTCGCCTTCGTCGTGATCAACTCGCTGCACGTGCTGCCGCAGGCCGCCACCACGACGCTCAATACGATCGACACCTTTGCGTTGACCATGGCCATGACCGCGCTCGGCATCGAAACGCGGGTCTCGCAGATTCGTCAGGCCGGTCCGCGCGCATTGACCACCGGCTTGATCCTGTATGCATGGCTGATCGCGGGCGGACTGGGCATCACATGGGCAGTCCAGCGCCTCTTCGGCTAAACCGCTTTGCGCTCGAACCCACCCCGCCGCGTGCGGGGTTTCGTGCGTTTGGGAAAGCATCCGGCGCCGCCGCGCGGCATACTGGCTGGCGTGCGAAAAACGCAGCGCGCCCTACGAGGCACGAGAAGCAACGCCGTGCATCGACATGCGGTACACAGCGCGACGCGTTCGGCACGACGTTCCTGCAACCCGAATGAGGACAGATCGATGAGCCTGGAACTTTACTATTGGGACGGTCTGCAAGGCCGTGGCGAATTTGTGAGGCTGGCACTCGAAGAAGCCGGCGCGGACTATGTCGAAGTGGCGCGCGGCGAGCCGTCCGAAGGTCTCGGCACCGGCGCGATGATGGCGGTCATGAAAAGCCGTGACGAACCCTACCCGCCGTTCGCGCCGCCGTTTCTGAAAGACGGCGACCTGGTGATCTCGCAGACGGCGAACATCCTGTTTTATCTCGGCCCGCGTCTGAACCTTGCGCCCTCTGTGGAAAGCCTGCGCTACGTGGCAAACGGGCTGCAGCTCACCATTGCCGACATGGTGACCGAGGCGCACGACACGCATCACCCGCTGGCATCCAGCCTCTACTACGAGGATCAGAAAGACGCCGCGAGAGCGCGCGCCCATGACTTCATCGACAACCGGATTCCAAAGTTCATGAACTATTTCGAGCGCGTGTTGAAACAGAATCCGGCCGGAGACGGCTTCATGGTCGGCGACTCGCTCACCTACGTGGACCTCTCGATGTTCCAGCTGATCGACGGACTGCTTTACGCCTTTCCGCGCGCGCTCGCGCGCTTCGCCGACCACTATCCGCGGCTCGCCGCCCTGCATGCCGCGGTGATGAAGCGACCGAAGATCGCCGCGTATCTGCAGTCGGAGCGCCGCATAGAACATAACGAGGCGTGCATCTTCCGGCACTATCCCGAACTCGACAAGGCGGCGGCTTGACCGGGCGCCGTCATTCCCCGTTCCCGCCCCGCCGCGCGCCCGCCTGGTTCAGCGGGCGCGCGGCGGTTGTCGTGCCCGCTTTGCAACCCTTTTTCCGCCCAGTACCGCCGACGTGCTTTCATTCCTGCTGAAGCTGCGCACCCGCGCTCAAGATCTTTTCCGTCTTTCCGACGCCCATACGATGCTCGTCTGGTCGGTGGTGGTCGGCGTCGGCGGCGCCTTTGCAACCATCGCCTTTCGCATGGGCATCGAGGTGCTGCAACTGGCCGTGGCGGGCAAGTCGGGCAGCTTCGTGGAAATGGCGCGCAGCCTGCCGTGGACGGTGCGCATCTGGCTGCCGGCGGCCGGCGGCCTGATCGCCGGCTTTCTGCTGCTGGTCGCGCGGCGTCACGCGGACAAATGCAATCACGTCGACTATATGGAGGCGGTAGCGATCGGCGACGGCGTGGTACCTGTCAGGCTGAGCCTCTGGCGCAGCGTCTCGTCGCTCTTCACGATTGCGAGCGGCGGCTCGATCGGCCGCGAAGGCCCGATGGTGCAGCTTGCCGCGCTGGCGGCCTCGCTGATCGGACGCTGGGTGCACTTCGATCCGCCGCGCCTGCGCCTGCTCGTCGCGTGCGGCGCGGCGGCCGGCATTACCTCGGCGTACAACGCGCCGATCGCGGGCGCGTTCTTCGTCACGGAGATCGTGCTCGGCTCCATCGCCATGGAAAGTTTCGGGCCGGTGGTGGTCGCGGCGGTGGTCGCCAACATCACGATGCGCGAGTTCGCCGGCTACAAGCCGCCGTACGAGATGCCGGTGTTTCCGCCGGTGGCAGGCATCGAGGTGCTGCTCTTCGTCGCGCTCGGTCTGCTGTGCGGCGCGGCTGCGCCGCAGTTTCTGCGGCTGCTCGACGGCTCCAAGGCTCTCTTTCGCAAGCTCTCGTTGCCGCTGCCCGCGCGGCTCGCGCTCGGCGGGCTCGTGGTCGGCATTCTGTCCGTGTGGACGCCCGAGGTTTGGGGCAACGGCTACAGCGTCGTCAATTCGATCCTGCATTCGCCCTGGACGTGGACCGCGCTCGTCGTCGTGCTGGTGTTCAAGCTCGTGGCCACCGCGGCCACCGCGGGTTCGGGCGCGGTGGGCGGGGTCTTCACGCCGACGCTGTTTGTCGGCGCGGTGGTCGGTTCGCTCTTCGGCCAAGGCATGCACGCGCTGTGGCCGCACGGCACCTCGGCGCCCTTTGCCTATGCGATGGTCGGCATGGGCGCGTTTCTCGCGGGCGCCACGCAGGCGCCGCTCATGGCGATTCTGATGATCTTCGAAATGACGCTCAGCTACCAGGTGGTGCTGCCGCTGATGCTGTCGTGCGTGGTCGCGTACTTCGTGTCGCGGGCGATCGGCAAGACGTCGATGTATGAGATCACGCTGCGCCGCAATCAGGAAGAGCAGGAACGCACGCGCCTGCGCGCGACGCAGATGC
This sequence comes from Paraburkholderia phenoliruptrix, assembly GCF_047325075.1. Lineage (NCBI taxonomy): Bacteria > Pseudomonadati > Pseudomonadota > Betaproteobacteria > Burkholderiales > Burkholderiaceae > Paraburkholderia > Paraburkholderia phenoliruptrix. Next base: position 2,277,343 of record NZ_CP168531.1, on the reverse strand, counting down.
GCGAGCTGATCCGCCCGGCGCAAACGGTGGTGCCGCCCAACGCGACCGTGCACGACATGACGCGTGTGTTCCTCGAATATCCGGTGAAGTATCTCTATGTCGCCAACGAATCGGGCGCGTTTCTCGGCGTGGTCGCACTGAAGGACATCACCTCCGATCTGCTCGACAACCGCGACACCTCGACGCGAACCGCCGCCGACTACCTGCAGCCGCATTTCGACGTGCTCACGCCGGACATGCCGCTCGGCGTCGCGCTGCAACACTTCATGGCGTTCCAGGGCGAGCGCCTGCCGGTCGTGGAAAGCGCCGCACATCCGCGGCTCGCGGGCGTCGTCTATAAAACGTCGCTGCTCGATGCGTATTTCCGCATGAACCCGACGCGCTGAGGGCGCCGCCGCGGCGCACGCTGCATCGGCGTCGCGCCCGGTCAAAGCACCGCAAACTTTCTACAATGGGAAAAGCGCCGGGGCCGTGTATCGGCATCGGCAGTGCGAGGTTACGCCAGGACGGGTGCGCCGGAGTGCCGCTCGCCCGCTATCCCATCGGAGCGAAAATGAGCGAACCGTCCCTCGATGCCGTGCGCCGCGACCAGGCGGGCTGGATCTTTGTGCATATCGAAGGCGAGCCGTACGACCGCGGCGAACAGCACGGCCAGTTGCTTGCGGCGGAAATCCGCAACGCGATCCGCACCGCCCGCTACCTGGCCAGATGGGACACCGGCGAGGATTTCGACACTTTCGTCGAGGCGGCCGTCTCGCAGTTCGGCAACAAGCTCGACACCGAATTCGCCGACGAAATCCAGGGCATCGCCGACGGCGCGAAGCTGCCGTTCGCGGAAGTGCTGGCGTGGAACGGCTACATGGATCTGCTGCAAAGCTGGTGGCCGGCGCACGCGGCGCAGCAAAAGCCCGCCCTCGGGCTGAAACCCTGGCGGGGCCGGCGCGGCCACCATTGCAGCGCGTTCATTGCGACCGGCAACGCGACGCGCGACGGCCGCATCGTGATGGCGCACAACTCCTGGGACCGCTACGCCGCCGGCGACGCCTTCAACGTCGTGTTCGACATCGTGCCGGATCAGGGCAACCGGATTCTGATGCAGGGCCTGCCGGGCTGCATTTCGAGCCTCACCGATTTCTGGATCACGGCGGCCGGCCTGATGGTGACGGAAACCACCATCTCCAACTTCGTCGGCTACAACGCGGCGGGCGCGCCCGAGTTTTACCGCTCACGGCGGGCGTCGCAGTATGCGAACAGCATCGGCGAATGGTGCGAAATGTTCGCCCTCGCCAACAACGGCGGCTATGCGAACAGCTGGCTGCTCGGCGACATCAAGACCGGCGAAATCGCGCGCTACGAATTGGGGCTGCACTACTCGGGCTTCGAGAGCACGACGGACGGCTTTTACAGCGGCTACAACACGGCGACCGACCTGAAGATCCGCAATCAGGAATGTATCGGCGAAGGCGAAGACTATACCGACGTGCGCAAGAACGGCGCGCGGCGGCTGCGCTTCATGCAGTTGGAAGAGATGCACCGCGGCAAGATAGACGTCGAGCTCGCGAAGGCGATGATCGCCGATCATCACGACGTTTATCTGGACCGCAACGACAACCCGTGCTCCCGCACCATCTGCGGGCATCTGGAACTGGACGACGCGCGTTTCGGCGGCTCGGACCACGGACCGTTCAATCCATGGGGCGCAAACGACGGCAAGGTGGCCGACAGCGAAATGGCGCGCGACATGGCGTTCAGCGCGCGCTGGGGTCATCCGTGCGGGCGGCCGTTCGACGCCCAGGCGTTCATGAAACGGCATCCGCAGTGGAACTGGCTGAACGGCTATATGCGCGACCGGCCTTCGTGGCCGTGGACGCGCTTTGAGGTGCTGCGATAGGTGCTGCGATAGGTGCTGCGATAGGTGCTGCGATAGGTGCCGCAATAGGTGCTACGTGAGATGCCGGGGCGTCCAAACGCCTGAAGATTGCCGCTATCTGGCTGCCATTCCCGCGCCATCATCGGCGATCTACAATGAGAGGTCTCGAGGTGCGTTGCAAGTTTTGCGCGCCGCGCGTGACGAAAGCGCGCGGCCTCGCAGCCCGGCCTCGCGCGGCTTGTGCTTTCCTTTCGACGCGAGGACGGCACAGCCCTTGCTGAACTCTTAGCGCCGCATGAGCTGAGGAGGTCGGGCATGAAAACCTCGACGCTGTTGACCATGGTGACGCTGTCCGCTTCGTGCTTTGCCGCGCCGGTTCACACCGCGCAGGAGAGCATGCCGGCGAACACGCTTGCCGCCCGCGCGAACGCCGCGCCAGTCGCTCCGGCGGCGCCCGACGTGGCCGTCACCGACGACAATCGCCCACAACAATGGCAGCATATCGTTTTGCCGAAGTCGCGGCATCCCGAGCGGGGGTATGCGGCGCGCAACGAGCATCTGCAGACCTGAGCGCGATGCCGCTCGCGTGAGCTTCCCGGTCGGCCGCGATCGAGGGGGCCTATGCGGCGAACCGGCTCGCCGTCGCTCCGGCAGCAAGGCGCGACGCCAGGTCGGGTTACGTCGGCGCGCGCAGTGCCAGCCGCGGCCCTTATTGACTTCAACCGTACCAGCAGGAGCGCTTGCATGACGGCATCGTCCATTCCCGGGGAATCCATCGACCTCCAGATCTCCGACCTGCTCAGCGAAGTCCGCTTTCCGGTCAACAAGGACGCGCTCGTCGACGCGGCCCGCGAGGCGGGCGCGAGCAACGAGGTGCTGTCGATGCTCGACGGCCTGCCTGAGCAGGACTACGCGGACGTCGATGCCGTCACGCGTCTGATCGGCGGCAATTTCGGGCCGGGTCTGAGCGCGTGAGCGGGCATGCGCACGCGCCGCGACGCCTTGCGGCGTCGGTGGAAAAGCACGGCGTGGACTGGATCTATCGCTCGCCGCCGTCGACCGCCGCGGGTGGCGACGGTGGCATGAACGGCGCAGGCGGCATCGAGCGGATCGAAGCGTTTTTCCACGGCGCCGGCTACGCGATGCACCGCCACGATACCTACGCGATCGGCCGCACGCTCGCGGGCGTGCAGAGCTTTCGCTATCGCGGCAGCCTGCGCCACAGCCTGCCCGGCGGCACCATCGTGCTGCATCCGGATGAGCCGCACGACGGCCAGGCCGGCACCGGCGAAGGCTTCCGCTATCGCATGATCTATGTCGATCCGGCGCTCTTTCAGGAGGCGCTCGGCGGCAAGCCGCTGCCTTTCGTCAAAGGCGGTTTATCGGACGATCCGCGCCTTTTCGCCGCCACACGCAACCTGCTCCGCGGCATGGATCGCGCGATGGACCCGCTCGAACAGGACGACGGCCTCTACGAACTCGCCATGGCGCTTCACGCGGCCGCGGGCGCCGCGCCGACGCGCCGCCCGGTGGATTACGCCGCCGCCCGGCGAGCCCGCGAATTTCTGCTGGCTTCGCTCGAGCGCGCCGTGACCCTCGACGACGTGGCCGCCGCCGCGGGGCGCGACCGTTGGAGCCTCTCGCACGATTTCCGCGCCCTCTTCGGCACGAGCCCGCACCGCTATCTGACCATGCGGCGGCTCGACCTCGTGCGTCAACTTGCGCTCGCGGGCCTGCCGCTCGCGGACGCGGCCGCCGCCAGCGGCTTTTCCGATCAAAGCCATATGACGCGGCACTTCAGGCGCGCGTGGGGCGTCGCGCCCGGCCAGTGGCTCGCCATGCTCGGGACTTTGCCGCGGCGTACCGGCGAGGCGTGAAGCGGAGGCTCGGCGATTCACACGGTTCACGCGGTTCACGCGGTTCACGCATGTCCAGCCTCCCACGCCTCCCCGGCCTTCGCGCCCACAAACGTTCAAGACCCGCCCGCTCATGGCCGGTTACGCTCTTTCCCGAGACAGCAACCATCTTTTGAAGGAGCATCCGCATGTCCAGCACCCCGAGCGCCCCGCAGACCTACCGCGCCATCAACTTCGCTGAAAAACTCGCGCTCTTTCGCGATCAGTGGCAGCCCCGCGTCGTGGCCGAAATGAACGACTACCAGTTCAAGGTCGTGCGTATCGAAGGCGATTTCATGTGGCATCAGCACGCCGACACCGACGAGACCTTCATCGTGCTCGACGGCCGGCTGCGCATCGACATGCGCGACGGCTTCGTGACGCTGTCGGCGGGCGAAATGTTCGTCGTGCCGAAGGGCACCGAGCACAAACCGTTCGCAGAAGGCGAGGTCAAGCTGCTGCTGATCGAGCCGCGCGGCGTCAGGAATACCGGCGAGGACACCAACGAACGCACGGCCGCCAACGATCTCTGGATCTGAGCCGCGCCGCGCTCAGGCCGGCAACGGCGCGGCGGCGACCGCTCGCGGCCCCGAGCGCCGGGCTGCGGAACGGGCAAGCGCAGCCGCGTGCCTCGCATGGGGCGAATCGCGGGCCGGCGCGGTGACGTCCGACTCGAAATGGTCGACGAGGTGATCGACGAACGTCCGCACCTTGGCCGGCAAGTGAAGGCGGCTGGGATAGGCAATCGTGATCTCGATCTCCGGCAGACGGTAATCGCGGAGCAGTTCGACAAGCCGGCCGGCCGCCAGATCGCGGCCGATCAGATAGCTCGGCAGGATGGCGACGCCCATGCCGAGCAGCGCGAACTGCCGCAGCATTTCGCTGTTGTTCGCGGCGATCGCGTTGGCGGTCCTCACGCGCACGAGGCCCTCCGGTCCGCTGAAGAGCCGTTCCTCGCCGCCCTGCTCGGGCGGCCGGCTCAGGCACGGATGCGCCAGCAGATCGTCGGGCCGCGCCGGCGTGCCGTGCTGCGCCAGGTAGTCCGGCGTCGCGCAGACGGTCAACTGACAGGTGGTGAGCCGCCGCGTCACGATGCTCGCGCTGCGAGCCGGACGCCCGACCATGATGCCGACGTCGAAACCTTCTTCGACGAGATCCGCCTGCCGGTCGGCAAGCGTCACGTCGGGCACCACCTCGGGATAGCGCGCGGCGTAGGACTGCACCGCCGGGGCGAGGCTCTGCAGCCCGAACACCACGGGTGCCACGATCCGCAAAGTCCCGACGGGCTCATGATGACGCGCCGCCAGCATCTGCTCGACGCCTTCCAGATCGTCGAGGATATGGCGCACGCGCTCCAGATAGGTCGCACCCGCTTCGGTCAGCGAAAGACGGCGCGTGGTGCGATTGAGCAAACGCGTGCCGAGCCGTGCTTCGAGATCCGCCACATGCCGGGTGACCACGGCGGTGGACAGATCCAGCGCATTGGCCGCGCGGACGAAACTGCCGAGGTCCGCCACTCTGACGAACACGCGCATGGACTGCAATTGATTCATGGGACGACTCCTGCCTCGAGATGCCGGGCCGGCGCAGCGCTGCCGCCTGTCTCACCCGCGCGGCAAGGCTCGCGCGGATTTGCCCAACGAATCGATTGTATCGACCCGACCTGTCCCAACCCTGACCTGTGGATGGCAAGCGTGTCAGCTTGGGCGACGCGTCGATACCACAGCTTGACGCAGGAGTACGGCGTTTGACTAGGTATAAACCCTTAGAGGCTGGTAAGATATCGCCAGAAAGAAATTCACTGCCAGCCGATTGCCATGACACATCGTTTCCAGCTTCTCGAAAAAATCGCGTTTTCTCTGGTCTGCTGGTCCGCCGCAGCCTGCTCGGCCTTCATCGCTTATGAGCGCTGCCCGGACATCAAGGTCGTCCTGCACGCGGGCGAGGAAGTGCTGCGCTACAGCGGCGAGTATTCGTTCGTCTGCGCGAGCCCCGTCGCCGATAGCTGCACGCAACTCGCTACGAACTGATTCGGGCACGTTTGCCCGGTGACGCAGGGCGCCGCCCCGCCCTGCTGCGCTTGCGCTCCGGGCTCCGCCGGGAGCGTTGCGCGCCTCAGGCGCTGCGCCCGTACACGACGCGCGCGAAAAAGCCCGTCAGCACCGCTTCCGCCATTTCTCCGGGCACGTTCTGCGGATCCACCGCATGGAAGAACTGCACGCCGTCGCACAAACCCATCAGCCCCATGGCCAGCATCTCGGCCGGCAGCGGCACCGGCGTGCCGACGCGTTCTGAAAATTCGCGGACATACGCCGCCAGCTGCTCCAGCTTTTCATGCAGGAAAGCGTTGAAACGCAGCCTGAAACGGCCATCGCGCACGGCGAGCAACTTCGCCTCCACCCACAGCAGAAAGCATTTGTTCTCGCGAGGCAGATTGCTGTAGTAGCGCATCACGCGCTCTTCCATCTGTTCGCGCGTGGCCGCGTCTTCGAAAATGGCCCGCAGGCCGGCCTGCATGGTTTCATGGTCGCGCCGCAGCAACTCGAGAAAGAGCTCGCTCTTGCTGCGGAAATTCGAATAGAACGCACCGCGCGTATAGCCCGCCGCGGCGGCGATGTCCTCGACACTCGCCGCGACAAAGCCCTTCTTCATAAAAATTGCTTGCGCAGCGTCGAGCAGACGTTGCCGCGTCTGGTCCTTGCTCTGCTCGCGTGTCAGTCGTTGCCGTTTCATGGCCGCAAGTCTAGCACCGAAAAGAATTCCGATTCACCTCGACATTCAAATACAGGTGTGTATTAGAATGCGAGCCATCATTGGAAGTCAGATGCGTATGCCGATTGCATGAGCGGGCCTGCGCTGTTCGCGGCGGCGTTGCGGCTTGCCGTCATTCTTCGCTGTTTCCTGTTGGGGTCATTGTGAAGCGTCCCGTTTTTCCGGCATCGTTGGCGATGCGTCGGCAGGTCCATCGTCTCGCGCGGCATCGCGAGCCGCAGCACGCGGCTCTGGCGCTTGCTCTCGCGGGCGTCCTTGCTTTAAGCGGATGCTCGAAGAAAGAGGCGGCGGCGCCCGAGCCGCGGCCTGTGGTGGCCGTCGCGGTCCATGCGGACGGCAATACGGCGCCCGTGATGTCCTTGCCCGGTGAAGTGCAGGCGCGCTACTCGACGCCGCTGTCGTTTCGCGTCGGCGGCAAGATCGTCGAGCGGCGCGTGCGCCTCGGCGACATAGTGAAGAATGGCCAGATCGTCGCCCGGCTCGATCCCGCCGATGCGCAGAAGAACGCAGCCGGCGCGCAAGCCCAGCTTGCCGCCGCGGCGCACAGCTATGAGTACGCCAGACAGCAGCTCGAGCGCGACCGCGCCCAGGCCAAAGAAAATCTGATCGCGCCCGCGCAACTCGAGCAGACCACGAACGCCTATGCGTCCGCCGCCGCCCAGTGGGATCAGGCCGCGCAGCAGGCGGCGCTCGCCAAAGACCAGTTGCAATACACCACGCTCGTCGCCGATCACGCGGGCGTCATCACCGCGGAGCAGGCCGACACCGGTCAGAACGTGTCGGCGGGCCAGGCCGTCTACAACCTCGCGTGGAGCGGCGAGCTCGACGTAGTCTGCGACGTGCCCGAAAGCGCGCTCGCCGCCCTCGCCCTCGGACAGACGGCGAAAGTCACGCTCGGCGCGTTGCCGGGCCGTACATTCACCGCGCGCGTGCGCGAACTTTCGCCCGCCGCCGATCCGCAGAGCCGCACGTACCGCGCGAAGCTCACGCTCGACAATCCGGGGCCCGACGTGCGCCTCGGCATGACCGCCGACATCGCGCTCAGCGTGCGTTCGTCATCAACGGCAAGCGGCGCTGAAGCTCAACACGGCTTTTTCGTGCTGCCGGCCACCGCGCTCTTTCACGACGGCAAAGAGCCGGCGGTATGGGTCGTGCGCGCGGCGGACAGCAAGCTGGAACTGCGCCGCGTCACGGTCGCGCGCTATGACGAGCGCACGATCGTCGTGAGCCAGGGCCTGAAGGACGGCGAGCACGTGGTGTTGCAAGGCGTGCACACGGTGAGCGCGGGCGAGCCGGTCCGCGCCATCGCGCCGCTGCACCCCGAGGACTTCGCTTCATGAGCACGACGCCCGAAGAAGGACGCTTCAATCTCTCCGCATGGGCGTTGCGCCATCAGGCGCTGGTCGTGTTTCTGATCGCCCTCGCCACCGCGTTCGGCATCCTCGCGTACACGCGTCTTGCGCAATCCGAAGACCCGCCGTTCACGTTCCGCGTGATGGTGATCCGCACTTTCTGGCCCGGCGCGACCGCGCGGCAGGTGCAGGAGCAGGTGACCGACCGCATCGGCCGCAAGCTGCAGGAAACGCCCGCCATCGACTTTCTGCGCAGCTACTCGCGCCCCGGCGAGTCGCTGATCTTTTTCACGATGAAGGACTCCGCGCCGGTCAGCGAGGTGCCGGCCACCTGGTACCAGGTGCGCAAGAAGGTCGGCGACATGGCGGCCACCTTGCCGCAGGGCGTCCAGGGGCCGTTCTTCAACGACGAATTCGGCGACGTCTACACCAACATCTACACGCTCGAAGGCGACGGCTTTTCGCCCGCGCATCTGCACGACTACGCGGACCAGTTGCGCACCGTGCTGCTGCGCGTGCCCGGCGTCGCAAAGGTCGACTATTTCGGCGACCCTGATCAGCACATCTACATCGAGATCAGCAACACGCAGCTCACGCGCCTCGGCATCTCGCCGCAGCAGCTCGGCCAGGCGATCAACGGGCAAAACGCGGTGTCGCCGGCGGGCACGCTGACCACGGCGGACGACCGCGTGTTCGTGCGTCCTTCCGGCCAGTTCCCGACCGTCGAGGCGCTCGCCGACACGCTGATCCGCATCAACGGCCGCTCGTTCCGGCTCGGCGATATCGCGACGATCAAGCGCGGCTACGACGACCCCGTCGTCACGCAGATGCGCGCGGGCGGCAAGCCGGTGCTCGGCATCGGCGTGACGATGCAGCCGGGCGGCGACGTGATCCGCCTCGGCAAGGCGCTCGACGCCGAAATGCTGCGCCTGCGCCGCGCCCTGCCCGCCGGCCTGCAATTGACGGAAGTGTCGAGCATGCCGCACGCGGTTGCCCATTCCGTCGACGACTTTCTGGAAGCCGTGGCCGAAGCCGTCGCGATCGTGCTGGTGGTCAGCCTGGTCTCGCTCGGCGTGCGCACCGGCATGGTGGTAGTCATCTCGATCCCGGTCGTGCTCGCCGTCACGGCGCTGTGCATGTATCTGTTCGACATCGGTCTGCACAAGGTCTCGCTGGGCACGCTCGTGCTTGCGCTCGGGCTGCTGGTCGACGACGCGATCATCGCCGTGGAAATGATGGCGGTGAAACTGGAGCAAGGCTGGAACCGCACGCGCGCCGCGGCGTTCGCCTATACCAGCACTGCGTTTCCGATGCTGACCGGCACGCTCGTCACCGTGTCGGGTTTTCTGCCCATCGCGCTCGCCAGGTCGAGCACGGGTGAATACACGCGCTCCATTTTCGAAGTGTCGGCCATTGCGTTGATTGCGTCGTGGCTCGCGGCGGTCGTGCTGATTCCGCTGCTCGGCTATCACCTGCTGCCCGAGCGCAAGCGCGCGGCGCACGAGGCCCGCAACGCAGAGGCGCACGAGCATGAGCACGACATCTACGACACGCGCTTTTACACGCGTCTGCGCGGCTGGATCGGCTGGTGTATCGAGCGGCGCTTCGTCGTGCTCGCCGTGACTGTCGTGCTGTTTCTGCTGGCCATGGCGGGCTTCTCGCTCGTGCCGCAGCAGTTCTTTCCGAGCTCGGACCGGCCCGAGCTGCTCGTGGACGTGCGCCTGCCCGAGGGCGCTTCGTTCGAAGCAACGCTGCGCGAGGCGAAGCGGCTCGAGAAGGCGCTCGTGGGACGCCCCGAGATCGATCACTCGGTGGACTTTGTCGGCAGCGGCGCGCCGCGTTTTTATCTGCCGCTCGATCAGCAACTGGCGCAGCCGAATTTCGCGCAGTTCGTGATCACCGCGAAGTCCGTGAAAGACCGCGAGAAACTGGCGCAATGGCTCGAGCCGGAGCTGCGCAATCATTTCCCCGCGATCCGCACGCGCCTGTCGCGCCTCGAAAACGGTCCGCCCGTCGGTTATCCCGTGCAGTTTCGCGTGAGCGGCGACGACATCGCGACGGTGCGCGCGATCGCCGGGCGCGTCGCCGCTACGCTGCGCGCGGACCCCGGCACGCGCAACGTGCAGTTCGACTGGGACGAACCGGCCGAGCGCTCCGTGCGCTTCGAGGTCGACCAGAAAAAGGCGCGCGAGCTAGGCGTGAGCTCCGACGACATATCGAGCTTCCTCGCGATGACGCTCTCCGGCTATACGGTCACGCAGTACCGCGAGCGCGACAAGCTGATCAGCGTCGATCTGCGCGCGCCGAAGGCCGAGCGCGTGGACCCCGCGAAGCTCGTCATGCTCGCCATGCCGACGCCGAACGGCGCGGTGCCGCTCGGCACGCTCGGGCATCTGCGTAACGATCTGGAATACGGCGTGATCTGGGAACGCGACCGCCAGCCGACCATCACCGTGCAATCCGACGTGGCGCCGGGCGCGCAAGGCATTGACGTGACGCATGCCGTGGACCGCGCGCTCGTGCCGATTCGCGCGAGCCTGCCGGTCGGCTACCGGATCCAGATTGGCGGTTCCGTCGAGGAAAGCGGCAAGGGCCAGACGTCGATCAATGCGCAGATACCGATCATGATCGTCGCCGTGCTCACGCTGCTGATGGTGCAACTGCAAAGCGTCGCGCGGGTGCTGATGGTGGTGCTCACCGCGCCGCTCGGATTGATCGGCGTGGTCCTCACGCTGCTGCTGTTCGGCCAGCCGTTCGGCTTTGTCGCGATGCTCGGCGTGATTGCAATGTTCGGCATCATCATGCGCAACTCGGTGATTCTCGTCGACCAGATCGAGCAGGACATTGCCGCCGGGCATAAGCGTTTCGACGCGATTGTCGGCGCGACCGTGCGGCGCTTCAGGCCCATCACGCTGACCGCCGCGGCCGCCGTGCTCGCGTTGATTCCGCTCCTGCGCTCGAATTTTTTCGGACCGATGGCGACCGCGCTGATGGGCGGCATTACGAGCGCGACCATCCTCACCCTGTTCTATCTGCCGGCGCTCTATGCGATGTCGTTCAGAGTGCGCAACGACGAGCGCGAGCCGCCGACGCCGTCCGCGTCCGGCGCCGCGCATACGGGAAATTGAGCATGACCTACTTCGCCGATTCGCGGCTTTGCCGCAGCGCTTCGTTTCTCGCACCGGCGCGCCTCGCGTGGAGCGCCGCCCTTGCCGTCTGCACGCTGACGCTGGCGGCCTGCTCGTTCGGACCGAACGGCGAGCCGCCGGCTCTGCCGCAGCCCGTCCACTACGGCAGCGAGCCGCAGCCCGCGCAAACAGTGGCCGCGCAAGGTGTTGCACAACAGTTCATGATCGGTGCAAAGCCGGTGCCCGAATGGTGGACGCTGTATAGGTCAGATGCGCTGAACGCGCTCGTCGACGAAGGGCTCTGCAACAGCCCGTCGCTTGCCGCCACCGAACAGACGCTCGCCGCCGCGCGTGAGCAACTGCGCGCGCAAGTCGGCAGCTCGATGCTGCCCACCATCGACGCGGGCGGCCAGGCCACGCGCAACCGCGCGCTGGCGATTCCCGAGATCGGCTCGAACACGTTTCTCTACAACATCTTCGTGGGCCAATTGCAGGCGCACTACACGATCGACCTGTTCGGCGCCTCGCGTCTCGCCGATGCCGCGTTGGCCGCGCGCGTGAACGTGCAGGCGTACCAACTCGATGCCGCGCGGCGCGCGCTCGCCGCCAATATCGTGAGTGCCGCGATCACGAGCGCCGCGTTGCGCGCGCAGATCGACACGACAGAACGGCTCTTGACGCTCGCCGACGATCAGGCGCGCGACGCCGCGCGACGCCATGCGCTCGGCGCCGTGTCGCATGCCGATCAGTTGAGCGCGCAACAAAGCGCGGCGAGCGTGTCGGCGAGTCTGCCCGGGCTCAAACAGCAATGGCAGAGCACCCGTCACGCGCTCGCCGTGCTGCTCGGCCGCACGCCGGACGCCGCGCCCGGCGACCTCGAACTGGCCGCACTGCATTTGCCCGAGCAGGTGCCGGTCGTCGTGCCGAGCGAGCTGCTGCGCGCGCGGCCGGACATAGAGGCCGCCGACGCCGCCCTGAAAGCCGCCGCCGCCGATGTCGGCGTGGCGACCGCGCAGATGTTTCCGAGCCTGTCGTTGAGCGCGTCGATGGGACAAGGCGGCTTTAGCTGGCCGGTCGCGCTCTCGGGAGCGGGCGCCATCTGGAGCATCGGCGCCTCGCTGTCGCAGCCGCTCTTTCACGGCGGCGCGCTGGCGGCACAACGCCGCGCGGCCATGAACACTTACGAGGCAACCGTCTCGCAATACAAGCAAACGGTGCTCGCCGCGTTCCAGAATGTCGCCGACACGCTTGCCGCGCTCGAACATGACGCACAGGCGCTCGAGGCCGCGAACACGGCGGCGCGTTCGGCGCAGGGCATTGTCGATGAAACGTCGGGGCGTTACCGGCTCGGCGCTGTGCCGCTCGCGTCGGCGCGCGCGAGCGAGCAGCAGTTTCGCAATGCGCAGCTCGACGAAATCCGCTACACGAGCGCGCGGCTCGCGGATACGGCGGCGCTTTTTCAGGCGATGGGCAGTTTGCCGGTGGCGGCCGACGGTAAGCAGAGCCCGCGGGCGACTTCGGAAGCAGCGTCGCAGACAGGCTCGGAAGTAACGAACGCGAAACCTGGTGGTTCGAATTGATACGCCGGATTGATGCCACCGAATTGACCCAGCGGACCGTCGCGCGCACGGCTCGCTTCGCAGTTATCCCCAACCGATGTTGAAGAGCCTGTTGAAAACCTTCTGACAAGCGGGCTAAGCCGTTGAACGCATTGGAGTAATGCGGCGCGGTGCGAAATGATGCATGACACCGGCGAGGTGTCAGTGGGAAAGCGCACACAACCTGTGCGCTCGCCGAGGTTATCCCCAGTTTTTGTTGACAGCCTTGTTGATAACCTCGGGACCGCGCATTCAAGTGCTTGAAGCGTAGGGCTTTATGAAGCGCGGCGCCGGTGGATGCAAGCCCGCCGGCGCGCCCGCGTTCCTGCCGTCAAGGCTTGTTCGACTCAAACAGATCCATGATCTGTTTCTTCTCATTCGACGACACGCTCGGCGGCGGCACCGGCGGCGGCGTCATGCCCGCCGGCCCCACGCCGCCGACTGCATCGCTCACGCCCGCTGTCGGATTGGCGGAATCGAGACCGATGCTCGCGACAAAACCATTGCCCGGCGTCATATCCGAATAGAACAATTCGCCGTCGACGGTGGTCACGCCGTCAGGCTGAGCCGGCTCGCTTTGCGGCACGCCGCGCAGCGCGCGCTGCATGTACTCGACCCAGATAGGCAGTGCGAGCTGCGCGCCGAATTCGCGGCTGCCAAGCGTCTTCGGCTGGTCGTAGCCCATCCACGCGACCGCGACGAGCGACTGCTGATAGCCGGCAAACCAGCCGTCTTTGGCGTCGTTGGTCGTGCCGGTCTTGCCCTGCAGATCCGAGCGATGCAACACGTTGGTGCCGGCGCCCGTGCCCGCCGTCGCGACCGAATGCAGCAGACTGTTCATGATGTACGCGTTGCGCGGCTCCAGCGTGCGCGGCGCGTCGCGGCCCGCGGTGAGCGGCTGCGCCTTCGAAAGCGGCTCGCCGCGCGCGTCCGTCACCTCGTTGATCAGATACGGATTGATGCGATAGCCGCCGTTCGCGAACACCGAATACGCGCCCGCCGACTGCAACGGCGTGACGAGTCCCGCGCCGAGCGCCATCGGCAGATAGGGCGGCGTCTTGTCGGCGTCGAAACCGAAACGCTGCGTCACGAAGTCTTGCGCGTACTTCGTGCCGATATAGGACAGGATGCGGATCGACACGAGGTTCTTCGACTTCTGCAACGCGAGGCGCATCGGCATCGGGCCGTCGGGCTGGTCGTCGTCCTTCGGCTCCCAGGCTTCGCCGCCGGGCGTGCTCGACGGGAAGTACAGCGGCGCGTCGTTGATGATGGTGGCCGGCCCGAGCCCCTTGTCGAGCGCCGCCGAATAGATGAACGGCTTGAAGCTCGAACCCGGCTGACGCCATGCCTGCGTCACATGGTTGAACTTGTTCTTGTTGAAGTCGAAGCCGCCGACGAGCGCGCGGATCGCGCCGTCCTGCGGCGTGAGCGACACGAGCGCGCCTTCCACTTGCGGAAGTTGCGTAATCTGCCAGTTGCCTTTGTCGTCGCTCATGACGCGCACGATCGACCCCGGCTTGATCTTCGTCGCGGCCGCGGCGCGCGCGCTGAGCGCATTCGCCACGAAGCGCAGCCCTTCGCCGCTGATCGTGACCTGGGTACCGTCGACCAGTTGCGCCTTCACCTGCTTCGGACTCGCGTCCGTCACAACGGCGGCGATGATTTCGCCATTATCCGGATGGTCGGTGAGCGCGTCGTCGATCGTCTGGTCGCGGTCGTCGCCCGGCGCCGGCAGTTGCACGAAACCTTCGGGTCCGCGATAACCGTGGCGCCGCTCGTAATCCATCACGCCCTTGCGCACCGCGCGATAGGCGGCGTCCTGGTCCGCGGAGTCGATCGTGGTCGTCACGTTCAGGCCGCGCGTGTAGGTCTCGTCCTTGTACTGCGCGTACATCATCTGCCGGACCATTTCGGCGATGTACTCCGCGTGCACGCTGTATTCGTTGCCGGGATTGCGCGTGTGAATCTCCTCCTTCACCGCCTGGTCGTACTGCGGCTGGCTGATATAGCGCAGTTCGAGCATGCGCCGGAGAATGTACTCCTGACGGATCTTCGCGCGCTTCGGGTTCACGACCGGGTTATACGCGGACGGTGCTTTCGGCAAACCCGCGAGCATGGCCGCCTCGGCCAGCGTGATGTCTTTCAGGTCCTTGCCGAAGTACACGCGCGCCGCCGCCGCAAAACCGTAAGCGCGCTCGCCCAGATAGATCTGGTTCATGTACAGCTCGAGAATCTGGTCCTTTGTCAGCGCGCGCTCGATCTTGTACGCGAGCAGCATTTCGTAGATCTTGCGTGTGTAGGTCTTCTCGCTCGACAGGAAGAAGTTGCGCGCCACCTGCATGGTGATCGTGCTCGCGCCCTGCGACGCGCCGCCGTGCGCGAGGTCCGCGAAGCCCGCGCGCAGAATGCCGACGAAGTCGACGCCGCCGTGCTCGTAGAAGCGGTAGTCTTCGATGGCGAGCACCGCTTTTTTCATCTGATCCGGAATGTCCTGGAAGCGCACGAGACTGCGCCGTTCCTCGCCGAATTCGCCGATCAACACGTGGTCCGCCGTGTAGACGCGCAGCGGCACCTTCGGGCGATAGTCGGTCAGCGCGTCGAGCGAAGGCAGTTGCGGCCCCATCACGACGAGCGCATAGCCGAGGATCAGTGCGCCCACCACGGCGATGACCGCAATGAAGCTCGCGAACCACAGGGCGATGCTCGCGCCGAGCGAGCGGCCGCCTTCGCCGGCGTCGCGCGAAGCGGCGTTGCGTCCCTCAGTTCGGCGGTAGGAGTCCCGGTCTTGACCGGCCGGAGATTGCGAAGAATGCGGTCGTTTGATGATAGGCATGTCTGGAATAGTGGGCGCGTGACTCAGCGCCTTGTTCTCGCGCATAAGGCGCGCATGAATCCTGAGCGGGCGTTGTCCGGGACGCAAACCGCCGCGCGACTCTTTGCCCCCGCGAGTCGCCACGGCGCGCCCGGGACAGTGACCGGCGCAACGTAACAGCGCATTTTAAAGAAATCAAGCGGCGCTCAACGCAGTTTTTTTGTAAGAATTCCCTTCGCGCCGGGGCTCGGCGGCGTAGGGCCGAGTAGATTCGGCAAGCTTTCGATGCGCTTGCGCACACTGCCCGAGTTATCAACAGAAAATGTTGAAAGGCCTGTGGACAAACCCACAAAAAGCGCGACAAGCCGTTGATGTCACGGCATTTTCACGACGCGCCCGTTTCCCATCGGCGCAACTCGTCATATGATGGATTGCGCGCACGCCGATGCGCGCCGCGAAGCGCCATGCCAACAAGTATCCGAGCCGATCATGACAAAGCCCAGCGAACGCATCGTCGTATTCGTCACGCCCGCGCAGAAGCGCGCGATCTCCACCACCGCCGACGAACTGGGCATCAGCGTCAGCGAGCTCATGCGGCGTGCGGTGCTCAGTTTCGGCGCGACGAGCGAGCAGGTGAAAGCGGCGAGCATCGTCGATCGGCTCAACGCGCCGCGCGCGCCGGATGCGCTCGACGCGGCGCTGCAGCGGCTCGCACACGACACGGCGCACGCGCGCACATCACTGCCGGCAGCCTTGCAGTCGCGTGCGGGCAGCGACGCGGGCGCAGCCTTGCAGGCGAATGAGCATGCGGGCAACGCGCTAGCGGATGCAGCAGGCGGCACGGACGGCCGCGCGATGCGCCGGTCGACCACGTCCGCCGTCAAAGCGCCTGCCGATAGCATCCCGCCCCCGGCCCCCGCCACTCCCGCTGCTCCGCTCCTGCCCGCCGATGTGCTGGCCGCCCTCACCGCCGAAGTCGACGAAGACGCCGTCGCGACCGCCGAGGCCGTCGCGCGAATCGCCGCAGCCCGCGCGGCGGCCGCCGAAGAGACCGCGCCCGCGGCGCTCAGCACCCGGACGCACGTGAAGAGCGTGTTGAAGCGCCCGCGCCTCGATACGGTGCGCGACGACGATGACACGGAAGGCGACCTGGGTCCCGAGGGCGGCCGCTTCGCGTAACGCTTTACGTGAGCGAAACGCAATCGCAGTACCATGCCGATGCGCGACGCGGCGCCTTCGAGCCCGCATGCTTTCGTTTATAAATTTGCACTCGTGCGCTCGCGCGCAATTCACGCCGGCGACACTCGCCGTTCGCACACTCGCCTTGCGCGCGCATCACTTGTCATCATGCCCTTTAAGGGCATTTTAAGAGAGCCCGTGGTGTAATATCCGCGAGCTGCCGAGGGCGCCACGCGCATGTTGAACTTCAAAGCCTGCATGCGTCATCAGGCCATGCATGCGCGAGCGAGCCGGACAATTTGCGCATCCGCTATTGCATTTGGCGCGCACGCCCCGACCTGCGGTCCGAACGCTGCGCGGCCTGTCGCGCGGCGGCGTAAAGTAGCAGTGGCAAGCAGTTGAACGCGCGGAAATTATTCAGCGCCGACACCATTCTTTGGAGGTTTTCATGTCGCTTTTTGACAGCATTTCGCGCACGCTAAAAGGTCTCCTGAACGACGCGGCCGACTCCGTGCAAGACCCGTCGCGCGACTCGCGCCAGATCGTGCGCGAGCTCGACGAGAGCATCGGCAAGGCCGAAAATTCGCTGATCGAGATTCAGGCGCAGGTCGCCACGCAGCAAAGCAAGCGCGACGTTGCCGCCGACAAGGCGAAGAAATACGAAGACGGCGCAAAGCGCGCGCTGCAAGCCGGCGACGAAGCCCTCGCGCGTGAAGCGCTCGGCGCGCAAGCCACTGCCGAGGCGGAACGCGACGCGCTCACGAAAGAACTGGCCACGCTGGAGCCTTCCGTCGCGCAATTGAAGAGCCAGATTGAAGACATGCGCGCGCGGCGCAACGACCTCAATGCGCGGTCCAATATTCTGCAAGCCAAGCAGCAGATCGCGCAGGCGAAAGATGTCGCCGCGACGGCGCTCGGCGGTATCGGCGGAAAGAACCTGTCCGAAGATTTTCAGAAGCTCGAAGACAAGGTTGCGCTCTCGAATGCCCGCTCCGACGCCCGCCTGAATTCCGCCGACGTGAAAAGCGGCAAGGCGCTCGACGATAAACTGGCGGACCTGAACCGCGGCCCGTCGGTGGACGACCGTCTGGAAGCTCTGAAAAAGCAGCTCAATACGCCGGCCCAGTAATTGCGTGAGTAGTGCATGACGGTGGGCCGCCCCAGAATCGCCGGCCGTCGCACTCGACTGAAGGAGACGGGCGCCTCGCGCCCGGTCCGCACATGAAAAAACTGATTGCAGGTGCATTCGTCTCGTTGATGCTCGTGTCGGCGGCGGCATTTGCCGTACCCACGGTTCAGCAGATCGAATCCGCGATGTCGCAAGGCAACTGGCAGCAGGCCGACGCGGGCCTCTCTGAAGTGCTGCAGGCGCATCCGAACAATGCGCGCGCGCATTACCTGTACAGCCAGGTGCTCGATCGCGAAGGCCGTTATGGCGACGCGCTCGCACAGCTTCAACAGGCGAAGACGCTCGACCCGCAAATTCGTTTCACCGACCCGACGCGCTTCGCGCAAGTCGAGGCACGCCTTCGCCGCGACGCCGAGCGCGCGGGCAACACCGGCGCAAAATCGACGAGCCGCGCCGACAATCCCTTCGTCCAGCAAAACGCACCGGCCGTTCAGCAGCAGCCGGGATTCGCGCCGAAAGCGCCCGAGCGCCATGGTCCGGGCATCGGCATGTGGGTCGGCATTCTGATCCTCGTCGGCGTGATCGCGCTGGTGTTGCGCTGGACCTTGCGCCGCGCCCGCACGCAGGACGACACGCGCGCGGACGACGAGCGTCGCGCGCAACTCAAGCGTGCAACCGACCTGCTCAACGCCGTGCGCTCGCTGAAACTCGACGTGAAGCTCTCCACCGCGCCCGGCCACGAAGCGCTGGAAAAGGAAGTGGAAGCCACCGAAGACCAGTTGCGCACGCTGGTCGAAACGCTGTCGAACGGCAAGAATCCTGTGCCGCCCTATCAGCTCGACGAACTGGAGCAGCGCATCGGCAGCCTGCGGGCGCGTGCAGAAGGCCGGCCGGATCCGAACGCGGCCGGCGCGGCGGGCAGCGAGCAGTCGCCGTACGCACGCGAAGCCGAGCGCTTCGGCAATCCGCCGCAAGCGCCCTATCCGCAGCAAGGACCGTATCAACAGCAGCCGCCCGTCGTCGTGCAGCAAGGCGGCGGTTTCGGCGGCGGCATGGGCGGGTTGCTGACCGGCGTGCTGCTCGGTGAAGCGCTGAACTCCGGGCGCGAGCGCGTGGTGGAACGCGACGTGATCGTCGACGATGAAGCGCGCCGCCGCGGCAACGGCGGCGGTAACGGCGACGGCGGCGGCCTCGACTTCGGCCAGGGGTCGAACGACTGGAGCGACAACGGCGGCGGCATCGACATGGGCAGCAACGACGATTCCGGCGGCTGGAGCGACGATACCTGAGCTTTCGCACGGTTATTCAAACCGCGCATTGTCATAGACGACGCAAACAGGCTCCCCCCGGAGCCTGTTTTTTTGCCTGCACGTTCAGCCCATCACGCGCGCCGCGAAACCGGCGTCCGCTCTTCTTCCTGCTGCGCGAGCAGCACGGAGCCGGCAAAGAGCCGCACGATAAAACGCTCGGCATAGTCGACGAGCGCATCGCGGCGTGCAGCGTCCGCATCCAGGTACTCGGCGGACAGATGAAACAGTTGCAGCACGACCTGCGTGCAGACTTCATCGACGACATCGCGCGCGAGTGCCGGCATGAGCTGCAATTGCACGACGTCGTCTGCCATTTCCGCCGACACCGCGTGAAGCGTCGCGCGCACCGCGTCGCGCAACGCGGGCGACGTGCCGTGATATTCCGCCAATGCGCTGAGAAACGCCTCGCGGTTGTCCAACGCAAACACAAAGAACGCGACGCACGCGCGCCGCGGCACGTTATGCGGCTCGTCGTGCGCGGCGAGCCAGCGCTCGCGGCGCAGCATGGGCCGCAAGCGCTGGCTGACGGAGTCGACCGCCTCGCGCGCGAGATTGTCGAGCGTGTCGAAATGGCGGTAGAACGTGTTCGGATTCAGGCCGGCCTCACGCGCGAGCTCACGCAGGCCGAGACTCGCGAAGCTGCGTCCGCCCGCCGTCAGGCGCAAAGCCGCCTCGATCAGTTTGCGCTTGCCCGCCGGCAAATCGTGCGCGCCCTCTGTGTCGGGCTCCGGCTTTCGCGCTCCTTCCAATACCGATCTCATGGCCTTGATGGTGGGCGTTGAATCAGCGCGCGGGACGCGCGTTTAATAGAGGTACTCTAAACGATCTTGACGCGATGTGTACAGTTGTCTACTCTGCGCGTTACGTTTGAGCGGCTACCGTCGACGGCTACGCTGCCTGCCGTGCGCGCCGATCGCGCCCGAACCCTTTGCAGGAGACCGACGTGACATCCGCCTTATCCGCCGCATCCTACCAAGCCGTCACGCCGCGCATCGCGATCGTGGGAAGCGGCTTCTCGGGCATCGGCATGGCCGTGCGGCTGCAAAAAATGGGCATCACGTCCTTCACGATCTATGAAGCCGCCGCGGATATCGGCGGTACGTGGCGCGACAATACTTATCCGGGCGCCGGTTGCGACGTGCCCTCGCATCTTTATTCGTTTTCATTCGAACCGAACCCGGCGTGGTCGCGCGTGTTCAGCGGACAGGCCGAAATTCTGGCTTACCTGAAACATTGCGCCCGCAAGTACGGCGTGGACGCGTACGTGCGTTGCAATACGCGCGTGGTGGCCGCGCGCTTTGACGAAGCGCGTCATGTGTGGCAAGTCGAGCTCGATGCGGGCGGGGCGCGCGAGCACATCGAAGCCGACGTGTTGATCGGCGCGAGCGGTCCGCTGTCGCGCCCTGCGATGCCGCGCATTCCGGGGCTCGACAGCTTCAAAGGCAAGCTCTTCCATTCCGCGCGCTGGGACCACACGTATTCGCTGGAAGGCAAGCGCGTCGCCGTCATCGGCACGGGTGCGAGCGCAATCCAGTTCGTGCCGCAAATCCAGCCGCAGGTCGCGCGACTCAATCTGTTCCAGCGTACGGCGCCGTGGATCATGCCGAAGCCGGACAAACCTATCGGCCCGCGCGCGCGCTGGCTATTCGAGCACCTGCCGCTCACGCAGCGGTTCATGCGCAGCGCGACCTACTGGAGGCTCGAGTCACAGGCCATTGCATTCATCAGGACTCCACAACTCATGAAGCGGCCGATGAAGCTGTGCACGAGCTATCTGCGCCGGCGCGTGACAGACCCGGAGCTGCGCGCCAAGCTCACGCCGAACTACCGCCTCGGCTGCAAACGGGTGCTGCTGTCGAGCAACTACTATCGCGCGCTGGTCGAACCCAATGTGAATGTCATCACGACGGGCATCCGCGAAATCGTCATGGACGGCATCGTTACCGAAGACGGCGTGCACCATGCCGTGGATGCGATCATTTGCGGCACCGGCTTTCAGGTCAACGACGTGCGCGCACCGTTCGAGGTGACGGGCGTCGGCGGCGCGGACCTCGGCGCGCTGTGGCTGCGCGACGGCCCGGAAGCGTACCTCGGCGTGAGCGTTGCCGACTTTCCCAACTTCTTCATGATCGTCGGGCCGAACACGGGGCTCGGCCACAACTCGATGATCTACATGATCGAGTCGCAAGTGCAGTACATCGCCGATTGCCTGCGCGTGCTGCGCGAGCGCAACGCGCGCGCGATGAACCTGCGGCCCGACGTGCAGCGCGACTACAACGCGCGCCTGCAACAGGACATGCGGCGCTCGGTGTGGTCGAGCGGTTGCCATAGCTGGTATCAGACGCAAAGCGGCAAAGTCACCGCGCTATGGCCGGGATTCACGTTCAGCTTTCGCAAACGAACTCGCCGCGCGCGGCCGGGCGACTATCGCTTTTTGCCTTGATAGGGCGGCCGGAGGTGCCGATTTCGAGTGGCCCGGTTTCGCGCCCACTTGCATGTCTATCAGGAGTCCGATTCAAATAACAAGGGAGACAAAAACATGGCAAGCATCGAATGTCGGTCGTCGAATATCTCCGGACCGGGCTCCACTGCCCCGCTGCCACGCCGCCCGCTCGCCGCGCGGCTCGGCATCACGAGCGTACCGCGCGACGAATTGCGGCGGCGCTATGCGCAAAGCGGCTCGAAATTCATCCGCATCATGGGCGCCGACGTGCATTACGTCGACGAAGGCAGCGATCAGGGCGGCGGCATCATCGTGATGATTCACGGTTTCGCGTCGTCGCTGCACACATGGGACCGTGTCGCGGATGAGCTCAAGCACGCCTACCGCGTGATCCGTCTCGATCTGCCGCCGTTCGGCGTGACAGGTCCGCTGCGCTCCAGCACGGGCGCGATCGAAACGATGAACCTGCCGACCTACCGGCGTTTCATCGACACCTTCTTGCAGGCGCTCGGCATTGCGCGAGCAACCTTCATCGGCAATTCGCTCGGCGGGCTCATTTCGTGGGACTACGCGGTAAGGCACCGCGAGGCCGTCGAGCGGCTCGTGCTGATCGACTCGGCGGGTTTTCCGATGCGGCTTCCCATCTATATCGGCCTCTTCAACAGCGCGCTGGTGCGCGCGAGTTCGCCGCGCTGGCTGCCCGAGGCGATCATCAAAAGCGCGGTGCGCAACGTGTATGGCGATCCGCGCAAAATCGACGCGCTCACGTTGCGGCGCTACGTCGAGTTCTTTCACGGCGAAGGCACGCGCGCCGCGATCGGCAAGATGGTGCCGACGCTCGACTTCGCCGAACTCGATACGACTGTGCTCAGCACGCTGACGGTCCCGACGCTCGTGCTGTGGGGCGCGCAGGACCGCTGGATTCCGCCCGCGCATGGCGCTGAATTCACGCAGCGCATTCCCGGCTCGAAGTCGGTCATGTACCCGGGCCTCGGCCATATTCCGATGGAGGAAGCACCCGAGCGCGTGCTCGCCGACCTGCGCGCCTTTCTCAGCGCGGACGCCGGGAAAACCGCTGTTCCTGCTCTGGCGGGATGAAGGCGCGCGCTGGCGCGAACTGGGTCTTGTGGCGTCAAGAGCGGCGCTAGCCGCCGCCTCCGAGAAACCGCAGCAGGCCCCAGAGAAATTGGCAGAGCATGACGATCAGCTGCCACAAATGATAGAGCTGTTGCCAGCCCGAAACGCGCGCGAAAGATTCGATCATCGTTACCGTTGCTCGGGAAAGGCCGCGGCGGGCCGCCTCTTCAGGCCGGCCGCGGCGCCGGAGCGCACATGATAACGACTGCGGGATACCCCGTATCAAGTCGGCCGAAAGCGAGCCGTAAACGCATCGAGAAGACGCTGTGTTCGCGCACGACGAGTGCGCTGCGGCAGCGTTGCTAGCGTCATCAAGGAGACGTTCATGTCGCGTTTCAGCTTTCGGCGGCCGGCCCGTTCACAAGGGGTCGTCGGCGATATCGCCGCGCAGGCGGGCAAACTGGGTATCGAAATCTGCGATGTGTCAGGCCACGTGGATGAAGTCGCCGCGCGCGTCCAGCATCAGGCGCAGGTGTGCCGCGCGCTGCGCGAGTCGGCCGCTCAGACGCTCGCGGGCAATCACCGGATAGCCACCGCCGCGCGCGGCATGCGTGACGTATCGGCGCAAGCGGCGACCGGCGTAGAAGCGTCGCAGGAGACGCTGGAGGCGTCGCTCGCCGACATCCACGGGCTGGTGGAAGGCGTGACGGTGATCGAAAGTCAGATCGGCGCACTGCGCAGCGCGCTGGCCCATGTCAGCCGTGTCTCCGAGGAAATCTCGCTGATCGCGCGGCAAACCCATCTGCTCGCGCTGAATGCGGCGATCGAAGCCGCACGCGCCGGCGAATCCGGGCGCAGCTTCGCCGTGGTGGCGGCCGAGGTGAAGAACCTGTCGGCGAAAACCGCACAGGCGACGGGCCAGATCGAGACGACGCTCGCGCAGCTTACGCAGCAGACCGAGCAGCTGATCAACGAAGGTTCGGTGAACACGGAGCGGGCGCATCGGGTGCGCGAGGGCACGCGCAAGATCGGCGAGGTCGTGCATGCAACGGGCGACGCCATCGCGCATCTGAACAACGAGGCCGAGCAGATTGCCGCGCTGACCGGCGAGATCGAGACGCAATGCGGCGGACTCGAGGCGCAGGTGCTGGACATGGCGAGCGGCGTCGAAGATTCGAGTGAAAACTTCGTGCAGGCCAAAGATCGGCTCGGCAATCTGCTCGGCGTCTCGGAGACCCTGATCGAGCTGACCGCGGCGGCGGGCGTGGAAACCGCGGACACGCGTTTTATCGAGGCCGTGCAGGATGCGGCAGCGGCGGTGAGCAAGGCGTTCGAGGCGGCCGTCGCGCGCGGCGAGATTTCGCTCGAGGATCTCTTCGATCAACACTATGTGCCTGTGCTGGGCAGCAATCCGCCGCAGTTCATGACGCGCTTCACGGCTTTCACCGACCGCGTGCTGCCGGCGATTCAGGAGCCGTTATTGAACCTGGATCCGCGAGTCGCATTCTGCGCCGCGATCGACGTGCGCGGTTATCTGCCGACGCACAATCTGAAGTTCTCGTTGCCGCAGCGTGACGATGTGGTATGGAATATGGCCAATTGCCGCAACCGGCGCCTATTCAACGACCGCACCGGGCTTGCCGCCGGCTCGCATACCAAGAAGTTTCTGCTGCAAACATATCGCCGCGATATGGGCGGCGGAGAGTTTGTTTTGATGAAGGATGCGTCCGCGCCGATTTTTGTGCAGGGGCGGCATTGGGGCGGCGTCAGAATCGGCTACCGGGTTTAAGCATTGCCAACCCTGGGCCTTTCCCCGATTGCAGCGCGGGCATCGAGGAAAGGCCACCGGGAACTCACGCCATCACGCCCATCTTTTTTCTCTCGGCCCGCTGCATGAAGTAATTCACCGCGATGACTCCGACAGTCACCACCGCAATGAACAAGGTGGCCAACGCGTTCATCTCAGGATTCAAGCCCAACCTGACGCGCGAGAACACCACCAGCGGCAATGTCGTCGATCCAGGCCCGGACAGGAAGGCGGACAACACCAGATCGTCGATCGACAGGGTAAAAGACAGCAGCCACCCCGACACGAGCGCCTGGGAAATCAACGGCAAGGTGATCGAGAAAAAGACGCGCAGCGGCGTCGCGCCGAGATCGAGCGCGGCTTCCTCGAGCGAAGGATGCAATTCCTTCACGCGCGATTGCACGATAATCGCCACATACGAAATGCACAGCATCACGTGGCCGATCCAGATCGTGAAAATGCCACGCCCTGCCGGCCAGCCGAGCCACTTGGCCATTTCGATGAACAGCAACAGCAGCGATATGCCCTGAATCACTTCGGGAATCACAAGCGGCGCGTTGATCATGCCGGTATACAGCGTGAAACCGCGAAAACGCCCCATGCGCGCGAGCACGAAACCCGCCCATGTGCCGATAATCACCGACGCAAACGCCGTCAGCACCGCCACCCTCAACGAAAGCCACGCGGCGGCGATCAGTTCGTCGTCGTGCAGCAATGCCGCATACCAGCGCGTCGAAAAGCGCGTCCAGACGGTAACGAGCTGCGATTCGTTGAACGAATAGACGATCAGGCTGACAATCGGCACATACAGAAACAGAAAGCCCAATGCCAGGGCGGTGAACTGCAGAATACGGTTCGGCTTCATCAGCGTCTTTCCTCCATCGCCTTCGCCTGCGCGTACTGGAAAAACGCCATCGGCACCAACAGCAACAGCACCATCGCACACGTCACGGCCGAAGCCATCGGCCAATCGGCGTTATCGAAGAACTCGTTCCACATGACGCGGCCGATCATCAGTGTATTCGCGCCGCCGAGCAATTCCGGAATCACGTACTCGCCCACCGCCGGAATGAATACCAGCAGACAACCGGCGATAATGCCGTTCTTCGAAAGCGGCAAGGTGATCTGCCAGAACGCTTTCCACGGCTTTGCGCCGAGGTCGTAAGCGGCTTCCAGCAGGGTCATGTCCATTTTCACGAGATGCGCGTAGAGCGGCATGACGAGAAACGGCAAGTATGAATACACCATGCCGATATAAACGGCGGTATTCGTGTGATACAGCTCGATCGGCGAATGAATCAGCCCCACCGACATGAGAAAATTATTCAGCAGTCCGTTGTTCTTCAGAATGCCGATCCACGCGTACACGCGAATCAGGAACGACGTCCAGAACGGCAGCATGACGGCCATCATCAGCAGATTACGGCGCGCCGGATTCGAACGCGCGATGTAATACGCCATCGGATAACCGATCAGCAGGCACAGCAGCGTCGAAATCGCCGCCACCACGACCGAATTCACATAGGTCGCGAAATACAGGCTGTCCGTGACGAGAAACGCGTAATGCGACAGATCGAGCTTGATGCTGAGCGCGCCGTCCGCGAAATTCGTCAGCTCCGTGTACGGCGGAATGCCAAGCTGCAAATCGGCAAAGCTGATCTTGACGACCAGCAGGAACGGCACCAGAAAAAACAGCAGCAGCCAGACGAAAGGACCGGCCACCACCGCAGTGCGCCCGCTCAGGTTGAAGCGCCGCACGGGCCAGTCGAGCCACGAATTGAACGCGCGCCTCATGACGTCAGCACCACGCCGGCCGATGCGCTCCAGCGCACATATACCTCGTCGCCCCACGTCGGCGGATCGATTTCGGTGAGGGCAAGGCTCGTCACGTTGGCGATCACGGTCTTGCCGCCGTCGAGCTTCACGTGATAGAGCGAGTAGCCGCCCATGTACGCGATGTTGGAGACGACGCCTTTGCCCCAGTTAAACGCGCCTTCGGGCGGCTTGCGCGTGAGCGCGATGCGCTCGGGCCGCACGGAAATGGTCACCGGCATGCCGAGCGGACCGGTAATGCCGTGGCTCACATAGAGCCGGCAGGTCAGATCGGACGTTTCGATGAACACGTGATCGGGCTCGTCCTCGACCGTATGGCCTTCGAACAGATTCGTCGAGCCGATGAACTCCGCCGAGAAGCGGCTGTTCGGATACTCATAGACTTCGTGCGGCGTGCCGAGCTGCACGATCTCGCCTTCGCTCATGACCGCGAGGCGGCTCGCCATCGTCATCGCTTCTTCCTGATCGTGCGTCACCATGATGCAGGTCACGCCAACCTTGTCGAGAATGTTCACCAGTTCGATCTGCGTGCGCTGACGGATCTGCTTGTCGAGCGCGGACATGGGTTCGTCGAGCAGCAGCAGCTTGGGCCGCTTCACCAGCGAGCGCGCGAGCGCGACGCGCTGCTGCTGGCCGCCGGAGAGCTGATGCGGCTTGCGCTTCGCGAAACGGCCCATCTGCACGAGCTCGAGCGCCGTCTGCACGCGCTCCTTCAATTCGGCCTTCGGCACGCCCTCCTGCTTCAAACCGAACGCGACGTTCGACTCGACCGTCATGTGCGGGAAAAGCGCGTACGACTGGAACATCATATTGACCGGCCGCCGATACGGCGGCAGTTGCGCGAGGTCCTCGCCGTCGATCAGGATCTTGCCCGAGGTCACGGTTTCGAGCCCGGCCAGCATGCGCAGCAAGGTCGACTTGCCGCAGCCGGAACTGCCGAGCAGCGCGAACAGCTCGCCCTTCTTCACCGACAGATTGACCCCTTTCACCGCCACGGTTTCGCCGAACTTCTTCACGACGTCGACAACCTGCACGAAATTGTCGGCTGCGTCGCTGACCGCGGCGTTGCTGCCGGCGGGCGGCACGGCCGTCCGGTCCAGCGCGCCCGACTGCTCACTACTCATCACAATGCATTACTCCGGCGTTTGACGAACAAAGCCCCCGGTGAACAACCGAGGGCTTCTTGATGATGCCGACCCGTTCATTCCGGCCGCGGTCAGCGGCCGGACTTGAACTCGGTCCAGAGCCGCGTCTGCAGCCGTTGCACTTCGGGCGGCAGCGGCTTCAACAGGAACAGCGTCTTGATGACGTCTTGCGGCGGATACACGGCCGGATCGTTCGCGACGTCCTTGTCCACGTATTTGCGCGCTTCGAGGTTCGCGCTCGGATAGTAGACGGCATTGGTGATCGCGGCATGCACTTGCGGCGTTTCAATGTAGTTGATCCACTCGAGCGCGGCTTCCTTGTTCTTCGCGTCCTTCGGAATCGCCATCACGTCGAACCACACAGGGGCGCCGCCCTTCGGAATGTAATACTCAATCTTGTAGGGCTTCTTCGCTTCGAGTGCGCGATGTTTCGCGATCACGACGTCGCCCGACCAGCCGTAGGCGAAGCACACGTCGCCGCCGACCAGATCGTTGATATAGCCCGACGAGTTGAACTGCGTGATATACGGACGGATTTTCTTCAGCATGGCAAGCGCGGCGCGATAGTCGGCCGGGTTCGTGCTCATCGGGTCCTTGCCGATGTAGTGCAGCGCGGCGGCGAACATCTGGTCCGGCGCGTCCAGCACGGAGACGCCACAGGCCTTCAGCTTCGAGATGTTTTCCGGCTTGAAGAGAATGTCCCAGTTATCGAGCGGCACGTTCTTGCCGAGGATCTGCTGCGCTTTCGTGACGTTGTAGCCGAGCCCGGTCGTGCCGTAGGCCCAGGGCACCGTGAACTTGTTGCCCGGATCCGCGCCGGCGACGAGCGCCATCAGCGACGGGTCCAGATATTTGAGGTTGGGCAGCTTCGACTTGTCGAGCGGCGCGAAAATGCCGGCCGCGATCTGCTTGCCGGCGTAATTGCTGGTCGGCACGACGATGTCGTAACCGGAATTGCCTGTCAGAAGCTTGGCTTGCAGCGTGTCGTCGCTGTCGTAGTTGTCGTACTTGACCTGAACGCCGGTCTGCTTGGTGAAGTTCGGAATGGTGTCCTTGGCGATGTAATCGGACCAGTTATACACGTTGAGCTGCGTGTCTTTCGCTGCCGCCGTCAGCCACGGCGCCGCGCACAAGACCAGCGCAGCCACTTGCCCCACTACCCGTCTTTTCATTCCGTTCTCCGATCCAGACCGGTCCGAGCCGGCCGTCCTCACGCACGCCGCGATGCAGCGCCGATGCTGCGCCTGCGGCTCCCCTGAAAAACCCGAAAACTACCATTAATTATTGCGCGGACCAAAAAAAATGCCGCACTGTCGCGCAAACGGTACAGCGCAAGCCGCGCCGCCGGAAAATGGGCGCAATTTTAGCGGGTTATCGGCGCGTGTCTACCTGAAAAAAACCCCGGCGGGCCGGGCGCCGGCAGGGCGGCGCGTTGGCCGGCTGTTCGGTGGACATCGAGTGTCGGGCGCGGGCTGGCCCGATGGAGGCTTGCAGCAAGCTTCGCGCGCGGATCGCGAGCCGGCGCGAAGCCGGACGACGGAGCACAATAGCTGACAGCGAGTGCGGCGGCGTGGGCCGCGGGCGTGGGCTTCGTGGGCTCGGTCGGCTCGGTTGGCCGGTTCAGGCTCGCCGGCAACCGTCTGCCGCCGCCGGGCAAACTGCAGCCCAATATCGCCCGCCGCCTGACGCCGGCACGTTGGCCGGCCGTCAACCGTCCCACCGGGCACAAGCCTTGCGAAATCAGGCCGTCCTTGACCTCAGGCATTCATGAACACGAATCCGTTCGCGCTGCGCCCAAACCGCCGTCGACGTCTGCCCGAAAGAGGCCCCGCGCACTGGTTCTCGTTCGTCGGCGCGGGCGCGCTCATCGCCGTCGGCTATATCGATCCCGGCAATTGGGCGACGGCGCTCGGCGCGGGCGCCGGCTACGGCTATCAACTGCTGGGCATGGTGGTGCTGTCGAGCCTGATGGCGATGCTGCTGCAATGGCTGTCGTCGCGGCTTGGCGTCGTCACCGGGCGCGACCTCGCGCAGGTTTGCCGGGAGCGTTCCGGGCGGCGCCGCACGGTCTTTTTGTGGCTGACGAGCGAAGTGGCGATCATCGCCTGCGACGTCGCCGAGGTGGTCGGCAGCGCCGTCGCGTTGCAGTTGCTCCTCGGCGTATCGCTGACGGTGGGCGTCCTGATGTCGGCGGTCTGCACGTTCGCGCTGCTCGCGCTCCAGCAGAAAGGCGGCCGCAAGCTGGAAGCGGTCATCGCCTCGCTGATCGGCTTCGTCGGCCTGTGCTTCGTGATCGAACTGGCGCTCGCGCGGCCCGACTGGCACGCAGCGCTCGCCGGTACCGCGCCGAGCGGCGCGCTGGTGCGCAACGCGGGCATGCTGTGGCTGGCGGCGGGCATCGTCGGCGCGACGGTGATGCCGCACAACCTCTATCTGCACTCGTCGCTCGTCAAGCACCATGCGCCGGACCACAGCGACGCGCAGATCCGGGCCGCGCTGCATGTCGTCAATATCGACACCATCGGTTCCCTTCTGTTTGCTTTCGTGATCAATGCGGCACTGCTGATCGTCGCGGCGGCGGTGTTTTACTCGAGCGGCCACCGCGACGTCACGGATCTCGCGGACGCCCATCGTCTGATCGCGCCGCTCCTCGGCACGCGCTGGGCGGGCATCCTGTTCGCGGCCGCTCTGCTCGCGTGCGGCCTCAGCGCGACCGTCACGGGGACGCTGGCGGGCCAGGCGGTGATGGAGGGCTTTTTGCAACTGCGTCTGCCGCGCTGGAAGCGCGCGCTGCTCACCCGCGCGCTCGCAATCGGACCGGCGCTCGTCG
The DNA here is from genome assembly GCF_047325075.1 of Paraburkholderia phenoliruptrix. Lineage (NCBI taxonomy): Bacteria > Pseudomonadati > Pseudomonadota > Betaproteobacteria > Burkholderiales > Burkholderiaceae > Paraburkholderia > Paraburkholderia phenoliruptrix. The sequence continues at coordinate 2,247,163 of NZ_CP168531.1, read as the reverse complement.
CGGTGACGATGTTCGGCCAGGAAGGCTCCAACCAGTTGCTGGTCGCAAGCCAGGTCGTGCTGAGCCTGCAATTGCCGCTCGCCGTCGTGCCGCTGATCCGCTATGCATCCGATGCCCGGCTGATGCGCGGCTGGCGCGTGCACGGCGTGCCGCTCGTGCTGGCGTGGCTGGCGGCGGGCTTCATCATCCTGCTCAACGGCGCGCTGCTGTGGCAGGTGGCGTTCGGCAGTTGATACGCGCACTCGCACGGCGGCGGCGACCCGTTCGCCCGTGGTTGCCGTGCACCCCGCAGCCCTACAAGCCTCGCGCCGTTTCGCTCGCGCGCCCTCGCCCTGGACGACAGCCCATGCCTCCTGTTTCCGTCTGCCTCGCGCTTCTTGTTGCTTCACCCAATCGCTTCACCGACCGCGCCTTCATGACGCAACGCCGCGCGCCCCGGCGCGTCGGCCGCGGCAGACTCGCGGGCGCTCTCGCGGCGCTGGCCTTGTTGAGCGCGCACTCAGGCGACGCGGCCGCCACGGTCGCGCTGCTGCAGCCGGCGCGCATCGCCGCCGCCAACGAGCCGCTGCAGCTCACACTGCTCTATTCCGCCGACGACGCCACTCCGCTCACCGTCACCGTGCCGCACACCTTGCGCGTGAACCTGAGCGGCGGCGAACAATCCCCGCGGCCGCTCGAACTCGCACGCGAGGCGGGCGTGCCCGACACGCTGCGTCTGCGGCCGGGCCAGTTCCGCAAGGTGCGCTTTACGGCGCCCTGGCCGGACGCGGCGCGCGGCGAAGTGCGCATTGACCCGCTGGGTTTCGACGCTTCGCCCGCGCTCGTCGTCATCAACCGCGGCCCCGACCAGGACGCGATCGCCCAGGCCGAGCGCAGCGAAGCACACGCGAGCACGCCCGCGCAGGCCGCGGCGACGGCCGCCGTGCTCGACGGCCCCTCGGGCGACGCGATCGCGCCGCCCGGCGACTCGCTGTCGACGACCGGACGCGGCGTGTTCGCTCACCTCTCCTACTACGAGCCGATGTACTTTGCCGCCGGCCACAACGGCGACACGAATGCGCGGCTGCAGTTGAGCTTCAAGTATCGCCTGCGTATTCCGGACGACCTGCGCTCCAAAGCGTTCACCGACAACCTGTACTTCGCCTATACGCAGACGTCGGTATGGGACCTCTCCGCGGCCTCGCGGCCGTTTCGCGACACGACGTACTCGCCGCAGCTGTTCTATTACGTGCCGGACACAGGCTGGCGCAGCCCGTTCTTCAGGAGGATGGGGTTCGCCGCCGGCGTCGCGCATGAATCGAACGGCAAAGGCGGAAACGATTCGCGCAGCATCAACATGCCCTTTATTCGCCCCACGTGGGAATTCGGCGATCTGACGGCGAACCATCTGACGGTGTCGCCAAAGATCTACTACTACTTCGGCACAAAGAACAACCCCGATATTGCGGCCTATCGCGGCTACGTCGACCTGCTCGTCAAATACGGCAGCCCGGACGGCTGGCAACTCGCCACCACGCTGCGCAAGGGCACGAAGCACTGGTACGGCAGCGTCGACACGCAGTTCACCTATCCGCTCGCGAAGCTGATCGGCAGCGCGTGGGGCGGCTATCTGTGGATCGGCTATTTCAACGGCTACGGCGAGGATCTGCTCGACTACAACAACCGTCAGCACTGGATGGCGCGGATCGGTTACAGCATTGCGCGATGAAGTGGCGGGGGCGAGTGCGCGGCTCGGCGCACCTGGGCTCGCGCCGCGTATCGGTTAACATAGCGGAACTCCGCTTTCCTGCTGCAAGGTTTCCGATGGCTTCCAATCTTCATGCTCTTCCCGACAGCCCCTGCATCGGCGTGTGCTCGACCCTTTTCGACGAAGTCTGCAAGGGCTGCGGCCGCACGGCCGGCGAAGTGTCCAACTGGGTGTTCATGAGCGACGAAGAAAAGCGCGTCGTATGGACGCGCATCGAGCAGGAAGGCACGGCCATGCGCTTTCAGAACGACAGGTTGTGAGAGATTCGCCGGGCGTCGCCTCAGACGTCCCGGCACAGCCGCCTGCAGGCCTACTTCATGCGCTGGCCGGCGTCGTCAGAAGCGCATACCGACGCCGAGCCCCACCACCACCGGATCGATGCTCACGCGGCCAAGCGGCTGGCCGCCGAGCGACGCGTCCGTGTGCATCCATATTTTCTTGATGTCCGCGTTGACGAACAGCGTCTTCGTGACCTGAACGTCGACGCCCGCCTGCAACGCCGGACCGAAGCTGTGATTGCGGATGGACACCGGCTGCCCGCCCGCGTGCAGGCCGTTGTTGTAGAACAACGTGTAGTTCATCCCCGCGCCGACGTAGGGACGCACGCGCCCGGCGTGATTGAAGTGATATTGCAGCAGCAAGGTCGGCGGCAGCACATTCACGCCGCCCAACCCGCCGATGCTCGACGTCAGCTGATGCCGCGAAGTCGCGAGAATCAGTTCGACGCCGAGGTAATCGCGGATCATGTAGGTCAGATCCAGCTCGGGCACGGTCGCGTTGCTCACGTCGGTGTTCAGCGTCGACAGCGCGCCTGTCGTCGAGACGCTCGGCATGATGCTGATCGCGCGCAGACGCACGAGCACGTCGCCGGCGTGAATGCCGCTCATCGCGTCGTCGCCGGCGGCATTCGCCTCGGCATGTACCTCAGTCGTCAACGCGGCCGCGCAGAACATGGCCGATGCCGCAACGGCAGCCCTGACTGTGTTGCTGAGCAAGAGTTTCATTTGCTTCCCCGAATAGTGGTGATGTGCGTGGATTGTCGAAGCTCCGGCCGGGCGGCCGTTTGACGCCCATCAACCGAGCGAGAACGCCCAGCGCCCTGCGACAGCCGGTCGCATCGCGCCGGTCAGCAGCAGTTCGATCAGGTCGTGCACGCTGCGAATGGCTGTGCCGAACGGCAGCGCTTCCTTGCCGCGGAAAAAGAGGCCGTTTGCCACGTCGCCGCGCAGCGCCGCGGCAAGCCGCGTGTCGATGCAGAAGTGACCGAACTTCTCCACGCCGTCGCGCCAGCCGCACACGCTCAGGCACTCGAGTGCGGTCGGGCACGCATGCCTGAGCGCGCCGACCTTCTCGCGAATCCGCGCCTCGTGCCGCAAATAGCGCGTGAGCCACGGCGTTTTCACGGCACGCGCCGGCAAGCCGGTCACGCTGACGAATTCGACGATGTCTTCCGGCGCTGCCTCAGCCAGCACGCGCTTGAAGTTCGGGTGCGCATCGCCCTCCTCGGTCACGGCGAACGGTGTGCCCAGCTGCACGCCGTTCGCGCCGGCGTCGAGCAGCCTGCGCACGGCCTCGTGGCTATTGATGCCGCCCGCGAGAATCAACGGCACGTCCCGGCGATCGAGTCCGAGCGAGACAAACACGGCGTCCAGTTCCTCGAGAATGCGCATGAAGTCGAAGCGCGGGTCGTTCATGTCCGCGATGTTGCTCACGCCGAGATGCCCGCCCGCATGCGCGGGGTGTTCGATCACGACCGCGTCGGGCAAACGGCCTTTCTTCATCCACTTCTTCAGCACGAGTGAGACGCCGCGGCTATCCGACAGGATCGGAATCAGCGCGATGTCGTGGCCTTGCGTCATCTCCGGCAGATCGAGCGGCAAGCCTGCGCCCATCACGATCGCGTCCGCGCCGCTTTCGCAGGCGACGCGCACGTAATCCGCCTGCGCGCTGACCGCCTTCATCACGTTGACGGCGATCATGCCGCGGCCTTCGCTGAGTGTCTTCGCCGCATGGATTTCGCGCGCGAGGGCCGTCAGATTCGCCTCGTCCAGCGTGGCGCGTTCGGGCGACTGGCGGCAGCGTTCAACGAGATCCGGATGGTGATGCCGCAGGTCGATGCTGGCGATGGTGCCGAGCGCGCCCTCGCGCGCGACGCTGCCGGCAAGCCGGTGTGCGGAGACACCGACGCCCATGCCGCCCTGCACGATCGGCAGTAGCGAGCGGCCGCGAATAACGAGTGGGGAGAACGAATGTGAATGGAGCATGGCTGACCCGACGAACGATTGGCAAAGCGTGGATCATCGTCCGTCGGGCGCAGCCGGGGTTGCGTCAGGTCAACCGGCTGGCGAATGCAGGCGCCGCGTCTGGGTCGCACTTGACGCCGGTCATGCTGATCAGACTTTGAATTGCATCGACTTGAGTTCGAGATATTCCTCGAGGCCGTAGACGCCGTTCTCGCGTCCAAAGCCCGACTGCTTGAAGCCGCCGAACGGCGCGGCCATATTCCACGCGCCGCCGTTGATGTCGACCTGGCCCGTGCGCATGCGGCGCGCGACGCGCTGCGCGCGCTCGTCGCTGCCGGCCCATACCGCGCCGCCGAGTCCATACAGCGAATCGTTGGCAATCCGAATCGCTTCTTCTTCGTCCTTGTAGGTGAGAATGGACAGCACAGGGCCGAAGATTTCCTCTTGCGCGATGGTGGCTTTCGGATGCACGCGGCCGAACACCGTCGGCTTGACGAAGAAGCCTTTGGTCACGCCGTCCGGCAGTCCCGCGCCGCCTGTCACGAGCTCGGCGCCCTCCTCGATACCCTTCGCAATGTACTGCTGCACGCGCGCCTGCTGCGCCGCCGACGCCAACGGTCCAAGGCGCGTTTTTTCGTCGCGCGGATCACCCGGTGTGTAGCTTTCGGCCGCCTGTTTCGCGAGCGCACGCGCTTCGTCGTAGCGCGCTTCGGGCACCAGCATGCGTGTGTGCGCGGAGCACGTCTGCCCGGAGTTGAGGAAGCACGCGCTGACGGTGCCTTTGACGGCGGCGGCGAAATCGGCGTCGTCTAGAATGACCGACGCCGACTTGCCGCCCAGTTCGAGCGCGACCCGCTTGATCGTCGCGGCCGCCAGTTCGGACACGCGTTTGCCGGCGCGCGTCGAGCCGGTGAACGACACCATGTCGACCGATGGATGGCTCGCCAGGATTTCGCCGACCACCGGCCCGTAACCGCTGACGAGATTGAATACGCCGGCGGGCAGCCCGGCTTCGTGAATCGCCTCGGCGAGGACGAACGCATTGAGCGGCGCGATCTCCGAGGGCTTGAGCACGACCGTGCAGCCGGCCGCGAGCGCCGCGGCGACCTTCAGCGTGATCTGGTTGAGCGGATAGTTCCAGGGCGTGATCGCCGCGACCACGCCGACCGGCTCGCGCACGACGAGCGAATTGCCCACGCGCTCCTCGAATTCGAAGCTCCCGGCAAGCCTGGCGTACGCGTTCCAGTTATAGACGGGACTGCCCACCTGGATTGCGCGCGCGAGCTTGAGCGGCATACCGACTTCGCCGGCGATGAGCGCGGCCAGTTCCTCGGTGCGCGCTTGCAGATTGGCCGCGATGCGTTTGAGATACTCGCCGCGCGTAGCAGCGGGCGTCGCGGCCCAGCCGTCGAAGGCCACGCGCGCCGCGGCAATCGCGCTTTCGGCATCCGCCTCGACGCCTTCGGGGATGCGCCCCATGAGCTCCTCGGTGCCGGAATCGATCACGTCGATCGTGCCCGTGCCGCAGGGCGCGATCCATTTGCCGTCGATGTAGAGGGTGTCGTAGGTCTTCATGATTCGGCCCTGGCTTCGGATGATGGTGGTTCTATTCTAACCAGCGCGGGGACTAAGGGATTTCGGGGGCGCCGGCGGGCGCGAGGCCGGCTGAACGAAAAAAGCCCGCTTCGACGAAGCGGGCTTTGCGTTCCGAGCCACGGACCTGTCTGCGCCAGGCGGGCGGGCTTTACTGCACCCCCTGGCTCGCCAGAAAGTCCTCGTAATTGCCGCCGAAGTCGTTCAGCGTGCCGTCCGTCTTCACTTCGATGATCCGGTTGGCCAGACCGCTCACGAACTCGCGGTCGTGCGAGACGAAAATCAGCGTGCCTTCGAACTTGTCGAGCGCGATCTGCAGCGACTCGATGGATTCCATATCCATGTGATTGGTCGGCTCGTCCATCATCAGCACGTTGTGGCGGCCGAGCATGAGCTTGCCCCAGATCATGCGGCCCTTCTCGCCGCCCGAGAGCACTTTCACCGATTTGCGGATGTCGTCGGCATTGAAGAGCAGCCGGCCGAGCGTGCCGCGCACCATCTGCTCGTCGTCGCCTTCCTTGCGGTAGGCGTCGATCCATTCCATCAGCGTGACGTCGTCGGGAAACTCCTCGTAGGTGTCCTGCGGCATGTAGCCGATGTTTGCGTTTTCCGCCCACTTCACCGTGCCGTGATCGAGCTGCAGATTGCCAAGCAGCGAGCGCAGCAGCGTGGTCTTGCCCGCGCCGTTTTCGCCGATGATCGCAATGCGCTCGCCCGGCTGCACGCTAATGCTGAAGTTGTTGAAGATGGTGCGCTCGTACTTCTTCGAGATGCTTTCCGCGACCACCGCAATGTTGTGCAGCTTCTTCTCGAACTCAAAGCGGATAAACGGATTCTGCCGCGACGACGGCTTGAATTCCTCGATCTTGATCTTGTCGATCATCTTCAGACGGCTGGTGGCCTGGCGCGCCTTCGACTTGTTCGCCGAGAAGCGGCGCACGAAGTCCTGCAGGTCGGCCACGCGCTCCTTCGCCTTGGCGTTCGCGGCCTGCTGACGCTCGCGCGCCTGCGTGCTCGCGAGCATGTAGTCGTCGTAGTTGCCCGGGTAGACCTTCAGCGTGCCGTAGTCCATGTCCGCCATGTGCGTGCAGACCTGGTTCAGAAAGTGACGATCGTGCGAAATGATGATCATCGTCGAGTTGTACTGGTTCAGCACGTCTTCCAGCCAACGGATCGAGTTGATGTCCAGGTTGTTGGTCGGTTCGTCGAGCAACAGCACGTCCGGCTTCGAGAACAGTGCCTGCGCGAGCAGCACGCGCAGTTTCCAGCCCGGCGCGACGTTGCTCATGGGCCCGTTGTGATCTTCAATGGCAATGCCGATACCGAGCAGCAGTTCGCCCGCGCGCGCTTCGGCCGTGTAGCCGTCGTACTCCGCGAACTTCGCTTCGAGCTCGGCGGCGTGCATGTAGTCGTCGTCGGTCGCGTCGGGGTTCGCGTAGATCGCGTCGCGCTCGGTCATGGCGGCCCACATTTCGGTGTGGCCCATCATCACGACGTCGAGCACGCGCACGTCTTCATACGCGAACTGGTCCTGGCGCAATTTGCCGAGGCGCACGTTCGGCTCCAGCATGACGTTGCCCGAGCTCGGCTCCAGGTCGCCACCGAGAATTTTCATGAAGGTGGATTTACCGCAGCCGTTCGCACCGATCAGGCCATAGCGGTTCCCTTCCCCGAATTTGACCGAGATGTTCTCGAAGAGGGGCTTCGGCCCGAATTGCATGGTGATATTGGCAGTAGACAGCACGGCGCGTCCCTTTGAATGTGATATCGGCGAAAAACCCAATATTTTAGCAGGTTTCCGGAATTCAACCCGGCGCCGATCCAACCTGCCGCGCGGCGCGCTACCGGCGGGCGTCGCCGCGCCGCGTCTGCAGAATGTCGATAAACGCCGAAAAATCGGCCTCGCCCAGTCCCATGGCGGCGCCGAGCCGCAACAACTGCTGCACCGTCGATGCAACCGGCATCGGCGTGCCGGTCTCATAGGCCGTGGCGGCGACGGTATCGACGTCCTTCTGGAACGTGCGCAGCGCGCCGATCGGCGCAAAGCCGCCTTGCGTCATGCGCGGCACGAAGCTTTGCAGCAGCACCGAATCGGCCCAACCGCCCGCGAGCGCTTCGGGAAGCCTCGCGGCGTCGATGCCGCTGCGCGCGGCAAGGCTCACCGCCTCGGCAATCGCCGCGATGGTCGCGGTGACGATCGTCTGATTGCAGAGCTTGGCGGTCTGGCCCGCGCCGACGTCGCCCATGTGCGTCACGCGGGCGGCGTAGGCGGCGAGCAAGGGCGTGACGGCCTCGACATCGGCCGCGGCGCCGCCCGCCATCACCGCGAGCGTGCCGGCCACGGCGCCCGCCACGCCGCCTGATACCGGCGCGTCGATCCAGCCGATCGGCGCGTTGGCCGCTGTGGCGGGGGTGTCCGCTGGCGCTGCTGAGCTTGCTGACCCTGCCGGCGCTGCCGAACCCGTGGCTTCTCGCCCGGTTGCGGCCCGCGCGGCGCCGGCTTCAGGGGCAGCGCCCGCGCCTGCGCGCAACGCCGATTCTTCGGCCGATTCTCCGCTCGTTTCTCCGCTCGTTTCTCCGCTCGTTTCTCCGCTCGTTTCCCCAGTCAACTCCGCCGCCCGCCGCGCCAACGCGCGCGTCGCCGCAGGCGGAATGCTCGAATGATCGACGATCCAGCGAACCCGGCGCGGCGCGGGGTCTCCGCCCGCATCAAGCAGCCCTGCCGGGCCGAACACGGTTTGCTCGACCGCCGCGGCATCCGCGAGACACAGCAGCACCGCGTCGCAGCGCCCGGCGAGTTCGCGCGGCGTATCGACGACCTTCGCGCCGTCCGCCGCGAGCGCCTCCGCCTTCGCCCGCGTGCGATTCCACACGTGCACCGTGTGCCCCGCGCGCAGCAGATGCCGGATCATCGGCGCACCCATCAGACCCGGACCGCAAAACCCAATTTCCACTTTCGAACCTCGTCGCGTTCAGATTGCATCGGACGGACATCATAACGGCGCGGCGCGAGGCGGGGCATGCCGGCCATGCGGAACATAAAGGACATAGCGGGCATGCGGCGTGCGACATCACGCGCTGATGCAGCGGCCGTGTGCTAGCGGCCGCGTTTCCTATACTTTCTGAACGCCAACGAAGATCAAAGGAGAAACCTCATGTCAGACCACGTCTACAAGCAGATCGAACTGACCGGCTCATCGACGAAATCGATCGACGACGCCATCAGCACGGCCATCGCCAAGGCGTCGAAAACGCTGCGCAACCTGCACTGGTTCGAGGTGACGGAAACGCGGGGCCAGATCGAAAACGACCGCGTCGCTTACTGGCAAGTGACGATCAAGGTCGGCCTGCGCATCGACGATTGACGCCGTCCGGGCGCGGCACGCGGCATCGCCGCATCGCCGCATCGCCGCATCGCACGAATCAGACAAAAAGAGCTGCGTTTCCCTACAAAGGGACGCAGCTCTTCCGTCATCAAGGCGCGAGCAGACGATCCCGCCAGGTGTTATCCGCTTACTTCGGCAGCGAACCGTCCACGCCTTCGACGTACCAGTTCAGACGCTGCAGTTCCGGATCGGTCAGCGTCTTGCCGGCCGGCACCTTCACCGTGCCCGACTGATCCTTGATCGGGCCGGAGAACACGTCCCACTTGCCGCCCGCAAGTTCGTCGCGCTTCGCGGCCACCTTCTTCTGCGCGTCGGCGGGAATCGCCGAGCTATTCAGATCTTCGAGATCGACGGCTTTCTGCGGAATGCCCCACCACACCGGATCGTTCTTCCATTTGCCGTCGAGCACCTGCTGGATCGCCGCGTCGTAGTACACGCCCCAGTGCGCGACCACGGAGCCGAGATGCGCGTTCGGGCCGAACTTCTTCATGTCCGAATCCCAGCCGAACGCGTGCACGTGCTTTTCGGACGCGGTGGCGAGCGTCGCGCTGGAGTCGGTGTTCTGCAGCAGCACGTCGGCGCCCTGCCCGATCAGCGTTTCGGCGGCCTGCTTTTCCTTGCCCGGGTCGAACCAGCTGTTGATCCAGATGACCTTGGTGTGCACCTTCGGATTCACCGAGCGCGCGCCGAGCGTGTACGCGTTGATGTTACGCACCACTTCCGGAATCGGCACGGAGGCGACGAAGCCGAGCGTGTTCGTCTTCGTGACATAGCCCGCGGCGACGCCGGCCAGATACGCGCCCTGATACATGCGCACGTCGTAGGTACCGAAGTTCGGCGCCTTCTTGTAGCCGGTCGCGTGCAGGAAGACCGTGTCCGGGAAATCCTTCGCGACTTTCAGCTCGAAGTCCTGATAGCCGAAGCTCGTCCCGATGATGACCTTGTTGCCCTTGTTCGCCAGATCGCGGAACACGCGCTCGGAGTCCGCCGATTCGGGCACGTTCTCGACGCGCGTGATCTTGATCTTGTTGCCGAACTTCGCTTCGGCTTCCTTCGAGCCCTGGTCATGCGCGAAGGTCCAGCCGGCATCGCCCGGATTGCCGAGATAGACGAACGCGACGCCCGGCGCGTCCGCGGCCTGCGCCGATTGCGCGAGCGGCGCGGTAGCGGCGGCAGCCAGCGCGAGCGAGGCGGCGCCCCATGCGAAAGCGGTCAGCAGATTTCTTTTCTTCATGTTTTCTCCTGTCGTGTTGATCCAGTCATTGAAACGTGTGGCCATGAACGCGGCGCGTCAGCCCGCCGAGAAAAACGGCTTGCCGAGCGACGCCGGCGCATTGAGGCGAATCGTGTTCGGGTTGCGTGAAATCAGCACCAGCACGACGACCGTCGCGACATACGGCAGCATCGCGAGAAACTGCGTCGGCACGGGCACGCCGATCGCCTGCGCGTAGAACTGCAGGCCCGTCACCGCGCCGAACAGCAGCGCGCCGATCAGCAGACGCCCGGGGCGCCACGTCGCGAACACGACGAGCGCGAGCGCGATCCAGCCGCGGCCCGAGGTGAGCTGTTCCTGCCAGAGGTGCAGATTGACGATCGAGTAATAGCCGCCCGCGAGCCCCGCCATGCCGCCGCCGAACGCGACCGCGCCGTAGCGCACGCCGACCACCGGAAAGCCCACCGAATGCGCGACCTGCGGCGATTCGCCGACCGAGCGCAGCACGAGCCCCGCGCGTGTGCGATACAGAAACCAGCCGATCACCGCGAACATCAGGAACGCGAGGTAATCGAGCGGCGTGAGACTGAAGAGCGCCGGCCCGAGCACCGGAATCTTCGAGAGGCCGGGAATGGCCCACGTGTCGATGCTGGCGCGCACGGCCGCCGACGTATACGGTTTGCCCACGTACGCGGAGAGCCCGATGCCGAAGATGGTCAGCGAGAGACCCGTGGCAACCTGGTTGGCGAGCATGGTCAGCGTGAGGAACGCGAACAGCAGCGACATGGCGAGCCCCGCGCCGATGGCGGCCAGCACGCCGAGCCACGGGCTGCCGGTGATCGCGGTGACCGCGTAGCCGGTTACGGCGCCCATCAGCATCATGCCCTCCACGCCGAGATTGAGGACGCCCGACTTTTCGGCGACGAGTTCGCCCGCGCCCGCGAACATCAGCGGAATCGCGGCGGTGACGGCGCTCGAGGTGAGCGCGCTGGCTTGTTGAATATCCATGGAATGCGGCGGCTAAATGGTAGCGGCAGGAGCCGAACGGTGAACGGGTCAGTGCGCTTGCGCGGCCACGGAGCGCCGGCGCACGCGGTAATTGACGAACAGGTCGGCGCCGAGCAGGCAGAACAGCAAGAGCCCCTGGAACACGCCCGAGAGCGCCTGCGGCAGTTGCATCGACGTCTGCACGGCCTCGCCGCCGAGATACAACAGCGCCATCAGCAGGCTCGCGAGCACGATGCCGAGCGGATGCAGCCGTCCCACGAACACGACGATGATCGCCGTGAAGCCGTAACCCGGCGACCAGGTGGCCTGCAACTGGCCGATCGGCCCGGCGATCTCGCCCATGCCGGCGAGACCGGCGAGTCCGCCGCTGATGAGAAGCGACATCCAGATGGTCTTCTTGTCGGAGAAGCCCGCGTAGCGCGCGGCGAGCGGCGCGAGACCGCCGACGTTCATCCGGTAGCCGGCGAAACTCTTCCTCATGAAGAGCCAGACGAGCGGGATCGCGATGAGGGTGATGAACACGGACGCGTTCAGCCGCGTGCCGCGCAGCCACTTCCAGTGCCAGTCGCCGTAAAGCGTCGGATAGAGCGCGTCGCCGCTGAACATTTCCGAGAGCGGAAAGTTCATGCCCTGCGGATCGCGCCACGGGCCGCTCACGAGATAGATCAGCAGCTGCGTCGCCACATAGGTGAGCATCAGGCTCACGAGAATTTCGTTGGTGTTGAAACGGCTTTTCAGCAGCGCGGGAATGGCCGCCCACACCATGCCGCCGATCACGCCGGCCAGCATCATCAGAAACAGGATCCACCAGCCGGTGGCCTGATCGAAATAGATCGCCACGCCGCTTGCGGCAATGCCGCCGAGCAGCATCTGCCCTTCGGCGCCGATATTCCAGACGTTCGCGCGATAACCGATTGCAAGGCCGAGGCCGATCAGGCACAGCGGCGAAGCCTTCAGCAGAAGCTCCGACCAGCCGTTCACGCTCGACAGCGGTTCGATGAAAAACGCATGCATGGCCTGCAGCGGATCGCGGCCGACGAGGCCGAAGATCGCGAAACCGATGGCGAGCGTCAGCAACGCGGCGATCAGCGGCACGGCGAGCTGCATGGTGCGCGACGGCGTGGTGCGCGCTTCGAGTCGATACGGAAGAATCATGGGTAGCGTGGTTATTGTCCGGTTCTTGTACGGGGCGCCGGCGGGCTCAGACGTGCGCCGGATGTCCGGCTGAAGGCGCCGTGCCCTCGCGGCCGCCGAAGAGACCCGCCATCCAGCGGCCGATTTCCTCGGCGTTGGTCGCGCCCGTGGCGCGCACCGGCGAAAGCCTGCCGCCCGCGAGCACCGCGATGCGGTCGCAGATGTCGAAGAGCTCTTCCAGTTCCTCGGAAATCACGAGGATCGCCACGCCGCGCGCCGACAGATCCAGCAACTGCTGGCGAATGAAGGCCGCGGCGCCGACGTCGACGCCCCATGTCGGCTGCGCGACCACCAGCACCTTCGGTGCCTGGAGAATCTCGCGGCCCACGATGTACTTCTGCAGATTGCCGCCCGACAGACTCTGTGCGAGCGCTTCGGCGCCGCCGCAACGCACGTCGAAGGCGTCGATGCAGCGCTTTGCAAACGCGCGCATCGCGCCCGCCCTGATCCAGCCCGAGCTCACCATCTTCTGACGATGCGCGGTCAGCAGCGCGTTTTCGGAAAGCGTCATCGCCGGCACGGCGCCGCGGCCAAGCCGCTCTTCCGGCACGAAGCCGAAGCCGAGCGCGCGCCGCGCGCCCGCGCCGAGGCGCCCCGCGGGCTTGCCGCAGATCCTGATGGCGTCGGCCGGCTGCCGGCTCGCGCCGCGCTTTTCGCCAGACAGCGCCGACAGCAATTCCGCCTGGCCATTGCCCGATACACCGGCAATGCCGAAAATTTCGCCCGCGTGCACGGCAAACGAGACGTTGTCGAGCGACGTGCCGAACGGGTCGTCGCTCGCCACGGACAACGCCCTGACGTCGAGCAGCACCTCGCCCGGATTGTGCTCGCGGCGCGTGTAGTCCGGCAGCGAATGGCCGACCATGAGTTGCGCGAGCGACGCGTGCGTCTCCTCTTTCGGCTCTACATGGCCGGTCACGCGGCCGCCGCGCATAACCGTCGCGGTGTCGCACAGTTCCTGAATCTCATCGAGCTTGTGGCTGATGTACAGAATGCTGCAGCCTTCCGCGGCGAGGCGGCGCAGCGTCGCGAACAGCTTGCGCACGGCCTGCGGCGTGAGCACGGACGTGGGTTCGTCCATGATGAGAAGACGCGGGTTCTGCAACAGGCAGCGCACGATCTCCACACGCTGGCGTTCGCCGACCGTCAGGCTATGCACGTGGCGCTGCGGGTCGATCTCGAGGCCGTAATCGGCCGATACTTCGCGGATGCGTTTTGCAAGCGCCTTGAGGTCGAACGGCTCGTCGAGCGCGAGCGCGATGTTTTCCCCGACCGTGAGCGTCTCGAACAGCGAAAAGTGCTGAAACACCATGCCGATGCCGAGCTTGCGCGCCGCCGCCGGGCTCGCGATCTCGAGCGTCTCGCCTTCCCACTGGATTTCGCCCGCGTCCGGCCGCACCGCGCCGTAGATGATTTTCATCAGCGTGCTCTTGCCCGCGCCGTTTTCGCCGAGCACCGCGTGGATCTCGCCCGGCGCGACGATCAGCGTGACGTCGTCGTTGGCTCGCACGGCCGGATATTGTTTGCTGATGCCCTTGAGCATCAACCGCGGCGCCGCCTGTTCCGGCCGGGGTGCCGTCCCGCGTGCCGGCTGCGCGGCAGCGCCGTCGCTATAAGAAGAGTCGCTCATGTGATTCCGTCATGCGTCAGTAAAGCCGGTTGGGTACGTTCGTCGCGTTGCACCCGACGATCCGTCACCACAACCGGATGACAATACCTAATTCGCCCCGCTCAGTCGAGCCGACAAAATTCGCGGAAAGCCCCGCCACAGCACGCTCTGCGGGTATGCCTCCCTTGACGCCGCTTTTCGTTCATATTAAAACGCATATACCCCACCACCCCGTCGATCAGCCAGAACATATATTTCGGAGAAGTCATGAGTCAGCAACGCGAGGCGATCGATACCTATCTTTTACGCGTCTTGCACACCTTGTTGATGGAGCGCAGCGTCACGCGCGCGGCCGTCAAACTTAATCAATCGCAGCCTGCGATCAGCGCCGCGCTGCGCCGCCTGCGCGACATCACCGGCGACCCGCTGCTCGTGCGCGGCAAGTCGGGCATGGTGCCGACCGAATACGGCCTGCGCCTGCTCGAGCCGGTGCAGAACGCGCTGCGGGAAATCGAACGCATCAAGTTCCAGCAACACAACTTCGATCCGGCGACGTCGATCCGCTGCTACCGGATCGGCTGCCCGGATTATCTCAACGTGCTGTTCGTACCGACGGTGGTCGAGCGCTTCCGTCAGGCCGCGCCGAACGCGACGCTCGAATTTCATTCGCTCGGCCCCGCGTTCGACTACGAACTGGCGCTCGAGGACGGCAAGCTCGACATCGTCGTCGGCAACTGGCCGGAGCCGCCCGAGCAGCTGCATCTGTCCAACCTGTTCGTCGACCAGATTGTCTGCCTGATGAGCAACACGCACCCGTTCGCCAAGCGCGGCGGTCTCACGCTCGACCAGTACCTGAACGCCCCGCATCTTGCGCCCACTCCGTATTCAGTTGGCCAGCGCGGCGCGATCGACGTGCATCTCGCGCGCGAACGCCTGAAACGCCACGTGGTCGTCACGCTGCCGTACTTCAATCTCGCGCCGTACGTGCTGATCAAATCCGATCTGATCTTCACGACGACGCGCCTTTTCGCCGACTACTACGCGAAGTTCCTGCCGCTCACCGTGGTGCCCGCGCCGCTCGACTTCCCGCCCATGCAGTACTACCAGCTCTGGCACGAGCGCGTCCATTATTCGGACGAGGTGCGCTGGCTGCGCAGCCTCGTCGCCGAAGCGACCAAAACGCTGATCGACAAGCCTTGATGCCGCAGCGCCGGGCGTCGCCGCGGGCGCGTGCGTGCAACGGCTCGCAGGAGCGCCCGCGGCACGCCGCACCGCGCCTTACCCCGCGGCTTCGTAAAGCGTTTGCGCCAGCCGGTTATGCCGCTCGATGACCGGTCCCAGTTCCAGCGTCGTCAACTGCCCGTCCCGCACCACGACCTTGCCGCCGATCACGCTATGACTCACCTGCGACGGCGCGCAGAACACCAGCGCCGCCACCGGGTCGTGCAACGCGCCGGCAAAGAGCGGCTGACGCAGATCGAACGACACGAAGTCCGCCGCCATGCCGGGAGCAAGCGCGCCGATGTCGTCGCGATTGAGCACCCTGGCGCCGCCAAGCGTGGCGATCTCCAATGCTTCGCGGGCGGTCATCGCATCCGGGCCAAAACCGACGCGCTGCAACAGCAACGCCTGGCGCACTTCGGCAACCATCTGCGCGCCGTCGTTCGACGCCGAGCCGTCCACGCCGAGGCCGACCGGCACACCCGCGCGCCGCATCCGCCCGACTGGCGCAATGCCGGACGCAAGCCGCATGTTCGAGCACGGACAATGCGCGATGCCCGTGCCCGTGCGCGCAAAGAGC
This sequence comes from Paraburkholderia phenoliruptrix, assembly GCF_047325075.1. Lineage (NCBI taxonomy): Bacteria > Pseudomonadati > Pseudomonadota > Betaproteobacteria > Burkholderiales > Burkholderiaceae > Paraburkholderia > Paraburkholderia phenoliruptrix. The sequence goes on along the minus strand of NZ_CP168531.1, from coordinate 2,231,369 downwards.
TCGATGCCGGCATCGTCCAACTGCACGCAGTGCGCGTGCCACACGTCGCGCCCGACCCAGCCCAGATCTTCCGCGTATTGCGCGGGTGTCATGCCAAATTTCTCGCGGCTATAGGCAATGTCGTTGCTGTTCTCCGCAAGATGCGTGTGCAGCGACACGCCATAGTGCCGCGCCAGCACCGCCGACTCGCGCATCAGGTCGCGGCTCACCGAAAACGGCGAGCACGGCGCGACGACCATGCGCAGCATCGCGTAACGGCCGTCGTCGTGATATGTCTCGATGAGCCGTTGCGTGTCTTCCAGAATGTCCGCCTCGCGCTCCACCACCGAATCGGGCGGCAGGCCGCCGTCTTTGCGCCCCACGCTCATGCTGCCGCGCGCCGCGTGAAAGCGCATGCCGATGCGGCGCGCGGCGGCGATGCTGTCGTCGAGCCGGCTGCCGTTCGGGTAGATATAAAGATGGTCGCTCGACGTGGTGCAGCCGGAGAGCAAGAGCTCGGCCATCGCGGTCAGCGTCGATACTTCGATCATCTCCGGCGTGAGATTCGCCCACACCTTGTACAGATTCGTGAGCCAGCCGAACAACTCGGCGTTCTGCGCGGCCGGGATCGCGCGCGTCAAGCTCTGGTACATGTGGTGGTGCGTATTCACGAGGCCCGGAATCACCAGATGCCCGCGCATGTCCAGCACTTCGTCCGCGGTGGGCGGCAGTTGCGCCGTTGGCCCGACCGCGACGATGCGGTTGTCCTCGATATAAAGGCCGCCGTCGCGCAACTCGCGCCGCGCGCCGTCCATCATGACGAGCACGTCTGCGTGCTTCACCAGCAGGGTTCTGCGTGGCTTGTTCGTGTTCTGTAATGCCTCTGCCATCGCCATCCGTTTTCTCCGCCTGATTGCTTCCGTGCAAAGTCGTCCGAACGCGATGTGACGGCGCACGAACCGCGCCGCCGCGTCCCGTCGAACGCCGTTGGCCCGGTTACCCAGCGTCATGCGCCGTCTTCGGGACGTGCGCCGCGCAGCAGGCCCGTGCTGTCTGCCCGGGCCGGCCGTTGCTGCGGCGCACAGGCGTAACCTTCGACGGCCAAAATAACGATGGCAACTCGCGCCGCTGCGATAACCATCTTCAGGCTGCCGATATAGTGGGCCATTTTTGACGCCGGTACGATCCAGTGGGGATCGTATGCGCCTGAAGCGTCGCGCGGCTTTCAGCGCACTGTCCTTCATGCGCCAGCTATTATCTTTCTTATCGGGCGCGCGCTGGACAGAACAACTTTTTACAATGGCTGCCACGGCGCTCGCTTCAATTCGCCGACGGGTATGTAGCCACTGACGTGGAGCCTCGATCCGCCGCACACGTATCTGGATCGGGCCGCCGCCGAAACCTCGCAAACACACAAGGAAAACTGCGAATGGGAAAGCTCACTACCCATGTGCTCGACACCGCGAACGGCCGTCCCGGCGCGGGCATCAAGGTCGAACTCTTCGCGCTTTCGGGCGACACACGCCGCGCGCTGAAAACGACGCTCACCAATGACGACGGCCGCTGCGACGAGCCGCTCCTGCAAGGCGACGCTCTTGTCGCGGGCGAATACGAACTGGTGTTCGCGGCGGGCGACTACTTCGCGTCGATCGGCACCAGGGTGCCCGAGCCGCGTTTCGTGGATCGCGTCGTGTTGCGCTTCGGCATCGCCGACGCTGCTGCGCACTATCACGTGCCGCTCCTCGTGTCGCCCTGGTCGTACAGCACCTATCGGGGCAGCTGAGCGCGTCGGCGCAATACGTGTTCTACGCAAGAGCCCAATAAAAACCCGGCAAAACGACGCCGTGCGAACTGAGCGCATGGCGTCTTTCACCCGCAGTCCGCGGGGCGGCGTCCGGCAGGCGCAATCCATCCGTCAGGCGGATGCGCGAGGCACGGCCCGCCGCTGCGCGAACAACGAATCAGAAGTGGAGGAGTTTCATGGAAGGCTTTATCACCGACTGGTTGAATCTCGCGATTCGCTGGTTTCACGTCATCGCCGCCATTGCGTGGATCGGCGAGTCGTTCTATTTCGTCGCGCTCGACAACAGCCTGAGACCGCCGCAGGACCCGAACCAGCGCCGGCGCGGCGTGTTCGGCGAACTGTGGCACGTGCACGGCGGCGGCTTCTACAACATGCAGAAGTACACGGTCGCGCCGCCCGAAATGCCGGACGACCTGCACTGGTCGAAGTGGCCGTCCTACACCACGTGGCTGTCGGGCTTCGGTCTTTTCACCGTGCTGTATCTGTTTTCGCCGTCCACGTATCTGATCGACAGGAATGTGCTCGACATGGGCCCGGTGGTCGCCGTCGCGTCGGCGCTCGGCTTTCTCGCGGCGGGCTGGATCGTGTACGACTCGCTGTGCCGGATGCTCGGCAACAAGGACAAGGTGCTCGGCATCTGCGTCGGCGTGTATGTGCTGATCGCGGCGTGGCTCGCGTGTCACATCTTTGCGGGACGCGCAGCCTATCTGATCATGGGCGCGATGCTCGCGACGATCATGTCGGCGAACGTGTTCTTCGTGATCATTCCCGGCCAGCGCAAGATGGTCGACGCGATGTTGAAGGGCGACACGCCCAATCCGGTCTACGGCAAGCGCGGCAAGCAACGCTCGGTGCACAACACGTATTTCACGCTGCCCGTGGTGTTCGCGATGCTGTCGAACCACTACGCGATGACGTACACGCATCCGTACAACTGGGCCGTGCTCCTCGTGATCATGCTGGCCGGCGCGCTGATCCGTCAGTTCTTCGTGATGCGTCATCGCGGCCAGGTGCTGTGGTATCTGCCGCTGGTGGGCATCGCGCTGATGTTCGGCGCCCTCTTCTGGACCATGCCGAAGCCGATGGTCGCGCAGGCGCAGGCCGCGAACGCGCCCACGGTGAAAGTGGCCGACATCGCGCCTGTGTTGCAGCAGCGCTGCGTGGCATGCCACTCCGCGCATCCGACGATGATGGGCAGCGCCCCCGCTGGCGTGCTGCTCGATACGCCGGATGAAATCTCGCAGAACGCGCAGCGGATCTACCAGCAAGCGGTCACGCTCAAGGCGATGCCGCTCGGCAACGTGACCCACATGACCGACGACGAGCGGATGAAGATCGCCGCCTGGTTCCAGGGTGGCGCGGCGAAGTGATTGAAGTGCGGCCGGGCCGCTTGTTGTCCCGGCCGGTGAATGTCTCAAAGCGGGTTTTTCGCGCAAGCGGGAAGCCCGCTTTTTTGCCGGCTGGGCAGATGGACTTACCGGGGACCTCACGCCGCGGCGGTCGGTCGAAAGCTGCCGCCGGCCGCGGCCAAAAACGCGGCGCCCGTGGCGAGGTGTGGGGCACAGCTTGGGCCCCAGCAGCTTGGGCCACAGCAGTGGCACGCCTGCCTTCAGCCGTTCGGCAGTTTCGGTGCGTGAACTGCGAGGCGGCACCGAGCGCCACACGACGGAACTCCGCAGCAACAGAACCGGCAAGCAAAAAAGGCTCACGGCATGTCTGCCGTGAGCCCTTCAAACACTGCTACCGCTTGCCGTCGGAAGGCACCGACGAGAAAACCTAAACCGCCACCGCGCTCAATGCATCCTCGGTCAGCCACAGCGGCTGCGCCAGATCCTGCTCGTTGAGGTTGAGCCCCTCCCCGCCACGATCCACGACGATAAAGTCGCTCACGTCGCCCAACGCGATCAGCGGGTGATGCCACACGCCCTTCGCGTAATTGACGCCCTGCCAACCGCTCGTGACAAAAGCGCGGATTTTCGATTCGTCGAGCTCGCCCGCCGGCGCGACGACGACGAGATACGGCTTGTCGTTCAGCGGCACGAACGCCTGGCTGCCGAGCGGATGCCGCTCCAGCATCTTCACTTCGAAAGGCAGGCTGCGCGGCTGTCCGCGAAACAGGTTCACGAGCGTGCGGCCGTTCTCGTCCGTCACGTCCACTTTCGCCAGATCGTGATAGCGGATCGTCGTGCCGAGATTGATCGGAATCTGCTTCGCGCCCTCGAGCTCGATCACATCGCCGAATGCGGCGAAAGCTTCCTTTGTCAACGGTTCGATCGCGAGCGTCTTCATGATGCGAGCGTGCCCCACAGACGCAGACGCGACACGCCGCCGTCCGGAATGATGTTAAAGCGCACGTGCGTGACCGGCCCGAGCGCGGCGATCTCGCTTTCGAAGTAATGCTGCTTGTCCATTTGCAGCTTCTGCTCGCCGAGCAGCACCGGCCAGAACATGGCTTGCGTGATGAGCGAGCTGTCCGTGCCGCCGGTGACATACGCGGCCTGGATCGAGCAGCGGTCCGGATAATTGCCCTTGAAGTGCGCGGTGTCGACTTCAATCTTCGTAATCACGCCCGGCTGTGCCAGCGCAACGATCGCCCAGTCGTTGCCCGGTTCGCGGCGGCGCCGGGTTTCCCAGCCGTCGCCCATGTTCACGCCGCGGCCCGGCATCAGGATGGTGGAGGCCGCGCCGAAGTGCTGATTATTCGCGGCGACGAGGTAGGCGCCGTTTTCCATCGCGGCCAGATCGAACAGCTCCGTGCGGCTCGCGCCCGCCCAGTCGACTTGCGGCTGGCCGTACACACGCAGACGCGCGATGCCGCCGTCCGGATAGATGTTCACGCGCAGGTGGGTGTAGGCAGTCGCGTCGCCGACTTCCAGATAGTGGTGGCTATTGCCCTGCAACGTGGTCGACGGCACGATTTCGGTCCATTGCGTCGACTGGTTCGGCACGCCGTCCACCACGCGCGCGGCCTGCACGGAAGCGGCCGGCGGAAAGTTGCCGGTGAAGTGGCTCGTGTCGAGGTCGAGTCCCTTGATCACGCCCGGACGCGCGAGCTTGACGATGCACCAGTCGTAGCCCGTCACGCGCTTGCGGCGCGTTTCCCAGCCGTCCATCCATTTGCCGTGCTCGTCGTACTTGCCTGGAATGAAGACGGCCGGTTCCGGATTCAGCATCCGCTCCTTCGGGGCGAAGAATTCGTCGCTGGCCTCGAGCGCCTGCGCGCCGAGACGCGGGTCCGCCAGATTCACGTAGCGGCGCGTGAATTCGGGTGCGTTGGGGTCGAGAATCGGGAGTGCCATCTTTGTCTTCCTTGATGTTTGTTTAGGGCTAGAAAACGTTCCGGTGACGCGCCGCCGCGCGCACGCGCAGCGGTGCTCACGCGGTCATCACGCGTCAATCAGGTCTTCGAGCCGCAAACGTGCGATACGGTAGATCTGATCCAGACTCGCGCGCAGTTCGTCGGCGCGGCTATTGTTCACGCGCGCCTCGAAGTTCGCGATGATGCCGTGACGGTCATAGCCGCGCACCGCGAGAATGAAGGGAAAGCCGAACTTCTCGCGATAGGCGGCGTTCAGCGCGAGCAGTTTGTCGAACTCCTGCTGCGTGCATTGCGACAAGCCCGCGCCGCTTTGCTCGCGCGTCGATTCCGCGGTGAGTTCGCCGCGCACCGCGGCCTTGCCGGCGAGTTCCGGGTGGGCGTTGATGAGTGCGAGCTGCTTCTCTTCGCCTGAAGTCTCGACAATGTTCGACATCTTGCGATGCAATTCGTCGAGGCTCGCAAACGGCCGCTCGCGCGCGGCGATTTCCGCGACCCACGGCGAGTGCTCGAAAATGCCCGACAGCGCTGCGACGAACGCGTCGGTCGAAAGGCTGTTGAGTTGGTCCAGTGTGTATTGCATCGCCTTCATGCCGCTGCCCCGCGGTTGGTTTGCTGATAGGGATGATGTTCGCGCCAGTGCCGCGCGATATCGACGCGCCGCGTCACCCACACGCGGTCATGCTGCTCGATGTGATCGAGAAAGCGCTGCAGCGCGCGAAACCGCCCGGGCCGTCCGAGCAGCCGGCAATGCATGCCGACCGACAGCATCTTGGGCGCTTCGTCGCCTTCTTCGTAGAGCACGTCGAACGCGTCGCGCAGATACGCGAAAAAATGGTCCGCCGTGTTAAAGCCCTGCGGACTCGCGAAACGCATGTCGTTGGTGTCGAGCGTGTACGGCACGATCAGTTGCGGCACCGTCGAACCGCCCGTGACCTCGACGTCCATCCAGAACGGCAGGTCGTCGCCGTAGTAATCGGAGTCGTACAGGAAGCCGCCGTATTCGGCGACGAGCCGGTGCGTGTTCGGGCTGTCGCGGCCGGTGTACCAGCCGAGCGGCCGCTCACCCGTTACACGTTCGATGGCCTGCATGCCGAGGCGCATGTGCTCCGCTTCCTTTTCCGGCGAGACGTCCTGATAGTGAATCCAGCGATAGCCGTGACAGGCAATCTCATGACCGAGTTCGACGAAAGCGCGCGCGAGCTCCGGGTGTCGTTCAATCGCCATGCCCACGCCGAACACCGTGAGCGGCAGGCCGCGCTTTTCGAATTCCCGCAGAATGCGCCACACGCCGGCGCGCGAGCCGTACTCGTAAATCGACTCCATGCTCATGTGACGAGCCGGATAGGCAGCCGCGCCGACGATCTCCGACAAAAACTGCTCCGAGCCGGGATCGCCGTGCAGCACGCAGTTTTCACCGCCTTCCTCGTAATTGAGGACGAATTGCACTGCGACGCGCGCTCGCCCCGGCCAGTTCGCCTGCACGGGGTGGCGGCCGTAGCCGATCAGATCGCGTGGATAGTTGGGGTCGAGTGGCATGGTTTGACGAATGCGTGGTGACAATACGTGGGTGTTCGCGAGGCTCGGCGTACGGTGCGCCTCGAGTCGCGCGCGACGTGGCCGCGGCGGCCGGCGCGGGAGCGGCGGAAAGCCCGTCGCGCAGCCCGCACCGAGTTGGATCAGTGTAGCGAAAACGCCCCGATGCGCCCATACAGCCGCACAGATAGTGCGTGTCAGACTGAATGTATGTGCGGCTCGGCCTGGCTGGTGTTTACCCGCAGCGAATCGGCACTCATTGCACGCGGCGCTACGGCGTTCGGCTCCGCCGCCGACGGACTGAACGATTCCAGCGCACCGTCGTAACGCTTTGCGAGCGGCCGCGCGTAGTCACCGCGTTTGGCCGTTGAAAGCCGCAGGGCGACGAGCGCTTCGGTCCATTTGACGGCGGCCGTCACGCCTTCTATCACGGGCGCGCCGAGCGCGTCCTGAATTTCCGCGCATAGCTCGGCCATGCCCGCGCAGCCGAGCACGATCGCGTCCGAGCCGTCTTCGGCCAGCGCGCGCCGGCATTCGTCGAGGATGATGCGGCGCGCCGCCGAGCCCGGCTTGTCCAGATCGAGCACGGCGACGTCGGTCGCACGGACGTTGCGGCAGAAACGCTTCATGCCGTAGCGCTCGGCGAGATGCCACGCCATGCCGCAGGTGCGCGCAAGCGTCGTGACGACGGAAAAGCCCGGCGCCAGCACGCTCGCCGCATGCATGGCCGCCTCCGCAATGCCGATCACCGGCCCGCGCGCGAGTTCGCGCGCCGCGTAGAGACCTGGGTCGCCGAAACACGCGATCACGTAGCCGTCGCAGCCCTCGCGCTCGCCCGCCATGACTTCGGCGAGAAGGCCGGGCGTCGCGAGCGCTTCGTCGTAATAGCCTTCGATGGACGGCGGGCCCATCGTCGGACTCACGGCGATCACCTCCGTGCCCGGCGCGGCGACTTCGCGTGCGCAGCGGCCCATGGCATCGGTCATGCGCTGCGTCGTGTTCGGATTGATCAGTTTGATACGCATCTCGTCTCCTCTTCCCTCTGCGGGAGCAGTGCAGCGGCACTGCCCTTCAGCTTCCGTTAGCTGCCCTTCAGCTTCCCTTAGTTGCCCTTAGCTGCCGACCCTCACCGTGCCAGCACGCGATAGAACAGCGCCCCAAGACCCGCGCCGATGAACCACGAAAAATTCGCCATACCGTCGAGCGAGGGCACCATCACGCACAGCACGGCGATAACGGCGGCCGGCAAAAGCGCGGCCACCGCCCGATAATTGACGCCGTTGCGATACCAGTACGAACCCGTGGGCGCGACCGTGTACAGATCGTCGAGCACGACCTTCTGACGTTTCACGAGGTAGTAATCGACGATCAGGATTCCGTACAAAGGTCCGATGAAGCTGCCGAGCACGTCCAGCGTGTAGTGAATCACAGCGGGATTGTTGAACAGATTCCACGGCGTGATGAAGACCGACGCGACCGCCGCCAGCATGCCGCCCGCACGCCAGCTGATGAGCTTCGGCGCAACGTTCGAGAAGTCGAAGGCCGGCGACACGAAGTTCGCGACGATGTTGATGCCGATGGTGGCAACCGTGAAAGTCAGCGCGCCGAGAATCACGGCGGTCGGATAGTCGATGCGGCCGACCGTTTCGACAGGATCGGTGATCAGTTGGCCGAACACCGGCAGCGTGGCCGCCGTGGTGATCACCGTCACGAGCGAGAACGCGAGGAAGTTAACCGGCAGTCCCCAGAAGTTGCCGCGCTGCACGCTGCGAAAACTCTTGCCGTAGCGGGAAAAGTCGCCGAAATTGAGCATCGGCCCCGAGAAGTACGACACCACGAGCGAGGTTGCCGTAATCATGACCGGCAGCACCTCCATGCCGTGATACTTGACGCCGCCCAGGTTGATGCCGATGTTGCGCCATCCTGCGCGATACACCATATAGCCCGCGAGAATGAACATCACGACATAAACCGCCGGACCGGCGAAGTCGATGAACTTCTTGATCGTCTCCATGCCGTGCCAGAACACCAGCGCCTGCAACACCCACAGCAGCATGAAGCCGCACCAGCCAAGCGTCGACAGCCCCATGAAGCCGTGGCGATGCACGTCTGCGTAGGGCAAGAGTTGCGGCACGAATTTCAACACCACGATCACCAGCGCGCTCGACGCGAGATAGGTCTGGATGCCGTACCACGCCACCGCGATCAGGCCGCGAATCACCGCGGGGATGTTGGCGCCGAGCACGCCGAAGGTCGCGCGGCAGGCCACCGGATACGGCACGCCGTTCGCCTGGCTCGGCTTCGCGATCATGTTGCACAGCACGTTGACAATGGTGATGCCGACCAGCAGCGCAATCAGCACCTGCCAGCTCGTCAGGCCGAGCGCGAACAGGCTTCCGGCAAACACATAACCGCCGACGCTGTGCACGTCCGACATCCAGAACGCGAAGATGTTGTAGGCGCCCCAGGTCTGGTGACGCAACGGCGCGAGGTCCGCGTTATACAAGCGCTCGCTGTAGCCGGCCGGCAGCGCTGTCTCGCCGGAAGTGTCGCCGTCTGCATAAGGGGGGATTGCGGAACTGCCGGGCGCTGCACTGAACTGAGCCATGATTCCTCCTTGTGATGGGACCGTCGATTGCGAATCGAAGGGCACTGCATTGGCCATGCCAGTTGCGGCTGTACTGCGCGCCGCGCAGCTTTCTTCCTCTCGAACGGAAGAGGAGCGCGTTGCCGTCATGGCCACGCCGCGGGTGTCTCCGTACTGAAGTACTTGTGGTTATCGCATTGCCGGCCTTCCGCGGATCTCCGGCAATGGGGCTGCTGACAGTCTCGCCCGGCGGCCTGGCGACGGACGTGCGCGCGCCGGCCGGCAGCGCCCTCGCCGGGCCGCCTCGCAACGCTCGCTGGATTCGGTTCAGTTCAGTGCGGCGCGCACCAGCAACGGGCGCACGCCGGCCGCGTGCCTCAGCTTGGCGCGGACTTGCGTTTGGACGACTTGACGGATGCTTCTTCGAATGACGCCTTGCCCGCGCCGTTCATTGCGCCGCCTGTTTCCATGCTCTTTGCGCTGATCTTCGGGACACTGGTTGCGCCGCTCATTGCGCCGCTCGTTGCGCCGCTCATCGAGCCGAACACCTCGTGCAGATCGGCTGCGCCGCGCGCGGGCCGCTCCAGCATCTTCAACTCGACGCTTTGCAGATGGCGCGACATCAATGCCGCCGCCGCTTTTGCATCGCCGGCGTCGAGCGCGGCGAGAATGGCTTCGTGGTCCTCAAAAGAGCACGGGCTGCGGCCAAGCGATTCGTATAACGCCGAAATCAGCGTGGAGCGCGCCACCAGTCCGTTCAGGCAGTCGCACAGCACCGTATTGCCGGTGAGCTGGGCCAACTCCGTGTGGAACTCGCCGGACAGACGAATCCACGAAGAAAAATCACGCGTCTCGAACGCTTTGCGTTCGCGGCCGATCATGCTGCCGATGCTTTTCAGGCGGCGCATGCCGTGCCCGCTGCAAATCTTTTCGACGACGGCCAGCTCGATGATGCGGCGCATCTCGAACACCTCATGCACTTCCTGAAGCGAGGGACTCGCGACAAACGCACCGCGGTTCGGCTCCAGATCCACGAGACGGTCCGTCGCAAGCTGCGCGAGCGCCTGTCGGATCGGGCCGCGCTTGACGTCGAATACTTCGCACAACTGTGCTTCCGTCAGTTTGGCACCCGGCGCCAGCCGATGCTCGAGAATCGCGGCGCGGATGCGCTCGGCAATTGCTTCGGACTTCGAACTATTCGCGCTGGTCGATTCGGTGTCGGACATGATTTGCGTCTCGGTATGTTGGTCATAATAGGATGGACATAAATATTGTCAACAATTTTTGCTGGTATCTTCGACAATTTTTCCCGCCTTAGGTTGAACGCAGCGCGCACGCGTGGTTCGAAGCCATGCCGGTATTGACACAGCGGCAAAGTCACCAGGATTTTCACCGTCCTGGCGTAGCCGCTTTTGTTGACAAAATTGTCGTGCCTCAGACGGTGTTTGCCGGTCCAACTGGCGTTGGAGCGCCATCAGTTAGTTGCGTGCTTAGTCCATAAAAAAACGGGCCGAAGCCCGCTTTCGTCTCTCGCGCTATCCGCGCAGGCACGGATAATTGGACAAGGTCAGCCTGAAACCGTCTTTATCCGCGACAAGGTGTGCGTCGGCTCCGACCGGCAGCGTCAACATGTCCGGCACGTGACCGAACTGCAAGCCGGTCACAATCGGAATGCCGATCACCGACCTCATCTGGTCGATCACGGCGTCGAGGTCGTAGCCGTTGTCGTAGTCGAACGCCTTGCCGCCCGAAAAATCGCCGAGCACGAGCGCCTGCTGCTGATCGAGAATGCCCGACAGATGCAGTTGATAAAGCATCCGCTCGATACGGAACGGTTGCTCGTTGACGTCCTCGACAAACAGCACCCCGCCCTCCACCGCCGGCATATACGGCGTGCCGATCAGCGACGTGAGTACCGCCAGATTGCCGCCCCAGAAGGTGCCGCGGACGTCCAACGCGCGCGCCTGCGGCACGTTCCGCGCGATCGTCACGGAGGGCTCGGTCAGCGCCGCCCAGAAGTGCTGCATCGTGAATTCGCTGACGTGTTCCGCGCCGAAGTCGCTCATCAGCATGGGGCCGCTGAACGTTTTGAGCCCAGCGCGGGCGAACAGCGCGAGCTGAATCGCCGTGAAATCGCTGTGGCCGACGAGCGCGACCGGCTGATCGGCCAGCCGGCGTTGCAGGCCCGCATAGTCGAGCTCGGCCAGAATGCGCACCGCGCCGTATCCGCCGCGCACGGCGAGCACGATATCCGGCAGCGCACGCGCTGCGTCGGCGAGCCGATTCAGGTCCGCCGCGCGCTCGCCGTCGGTTCCCGCAAAGCGCTGATAGCGGCGCTGAGTCGCTTCCACGCCTTGCACGCGATGCCCTTGTGCGCGCAGGCGTTCCAGCGCGCGAGTCAGCACGGCCGGGTCGTGCGGATAGCCGGATGGTGCGATCAGATCGAAGGTGCGGTGGACGGTCATCGGCGGGAGCGGTGTGTCTTGTTGGGAAAACGTCGGGCCGGTTTGCAGCTCAGAGCGCCTTGTCCGGATCGCTTTGCACATGATGCCCGTCCGGTGTTGCGACACCGGCGCGCGCCGCAGCACGCGCTTCGCGGCCGGCGCGGCGCCGCTCGGCGAAAAACGACTTCAGCGCCGCGCCGCATTCGCTTTCGAGCACGCCGCCGACGACCTCCGTGTGGTGATTCAGTTGCGGGTTCGCGAAGGCGTCGACGACGCTGCCGCACGCGCCCGTCTTGGGATCGCGCGCGCCGAACACTACACGAGCGATGCGAGCGTGCATGATCGCGCCCGCGCACATCAGGCAGGGCTCGAGCGTCACATACAGTTCGCAGCCGGGCAAGCGATAGTTCTCGACAATCTGCGCCGCGGTGCGCAAGGCGATCATTTCCGCGTGCGCCGAAGGATCGTGCGCACCGATCGGATGGTTGAAACCTTTGGCAATCACTTCGTCGCCGCGCACGAGCACGGCGCCGACGGGCACTTCGCCGGCCGCGCGCGCCTCCTCGGCGGCGGCCTGAGCCAGCGCCATGAAGCGGCGATCGCGGTCGGAGATGGGTTGGGCGGACGCTGTGGCCTCGCCGACGACAACTTCAGCGCCGCCCTGCCCGGCACGCGGCACCGCCGACGCCTTGCCGGCCTCGGCCCCATCCGGGTCCGCTTGCGGCACGCCGCAATGGGCGACGGGCTCGCTCACTGCGACCTCGCGCCAGCCAACGCCGCGGCGGGGGCGACCGGTTCGGCGCCCCCTGCATGGGATACGTCGCCGTTCGAAGCCCTCTCGGACAGTCGTTCAGCGATGCGGCGGCAATATTCATGCGGCAGCGCCAACGCGCCTCCGCGCAGCGACTCGAGCGCCATGTCGAGCGCCAGCATGCGCGCCTGCAAGCGATACAGGCTAGCGTTGTCGCTCACCGCGTTCAGTTCGGTCTGCAAGTCGCGCAGCGCGCGCAGCTGTTCGACCGCAGGCGGCACGAAACCCGCATTTTTCAGAATCCGGTTAGCCACGCGCACTTCTTCCGGGACGAGCGCATCGTCGTCCAGGCTGAGCGGCGCGCCCGCGCCCGGCAAATCGTCGAATTCGCCGCGTGCGGCGGCGGCAATACGCTGTTCGACTAACGCATCAAGCAATCTCATCTGCAATCCACTACGTTGCGGCCCAAGCATTCTATCAGGGAGTGCCCGATGGCTCTCCCGGCCTGGCATACGGGCATACGGGCATACCGGCACACCGCAGCCGTTCCGGTGCCGCGCAGTGATAGCGCGATCACGCCAGCGACCGTGCCCGCGCGTGACGCATCAGGGCGTGACGCCTTCGAGCGGCCAGCGCGCAAGCACAACATGCCGGGTCCGCCCCAACAAGCTGTGTATCAGCGCAAAAGCGCGCACGTTCCAGCAAACCGGCTCAACCGGCTGGGCGGCCGCCCACGGCAGACCGTAAGCCAACGTCACATGCGGCGTAAAAACCCCCGCCGCGGAACTCCTGCCACTCTCAATGCCGCAGTTCCGCAATGCGTCGTACAACGCGTCATGCAGAGTATGAAGACCGACGAGGCCATCGGTTCCCGTCAGAACCAGCGGGCCCGGGCGCGGTTTGGAAGCGAAACTCGCGACCGTGTCGAACTCCACGGTAAACGGCGCCATGCGGATCGACGCCGCGGCCTGCATTGCCGCCTCAACATGAGCCGGCGGCAGCCCGCCCGCGAAAGTGCCGAGATGCCGCAGCGTGACATGCAGACGACTGGCCGCGAGCGGCCTGCCGCGGGCGCGCGCTTCCCCACAAAGCCGCTGCGCGAGCTTTGAAATACCGGCCGCCGTATTGCTGTCCGGAAAGACCGCGAAAAACAAACCGTCTGTTGGGGTAGGCGGCGCCTCCAGCCCGGGCAACCACAGTTGTTCAGGCATCTCGCTCCTGCGTGGTGAAAGCCGACATCTACACGGATCCTCCTTCGCATTGAACCGGCTCGCGGCCCGCAGCACGCGTTGGCGTGGCACCGCCGAGCCTTCAAAAAACGCTTGCGCTTGCTAAGCGCCTACGTAGAATACTGTACATCCATACAGTATTGGCGGCAACGTGGAATTGCGAAAAAAGCTCGAAGTCCTGGCGGACGCAGCAAAGTACGACGCATCCTGCGCGAGCAGCGGCGCGCCGAAGCGGGCGTCGCGCGGCACGCAGGGCCTCGGTGCGAGCACCGGCGCGGGCATTTGTCACAGCTTCACGCCGGACGGGCGCTGCGTGTCGCTCCTGAAAATTCTGCTCACCAACTTCTGTCTGTACGACTGCCAATACTGCGTCAACCGGCGCTCCAGCAATGTGCCGCGGGCGCGCTTCTCGCCTGAGGAGGTCGTCGATCTCACGCTGGACTTCTACCGGCGCAACTATATCGACGGGCTGTTTCTGAGCTCGGGCATCATCCAGTCTTCGAATTACACCATGGAGCAACTGGTTCGGGTCGCCCAGTCATTGCGCGTCGATCACCAGTTCCGCGGCTACATTCACCTGAAAACCATTCCAGACGCCGATCCGGAACTGATCGCGCAGGCCGGCCGCTACGCGGACCGGCTGAGCGTGAATATCGAACTGCCGACGGAGGTGAGTCTCGCGCGGCTCGCGCCGGAAAAGGACGTGCGCACCATCAAGCTTGCCATGGGGTCGATCCGCCTCGCGCAAGAGGAAGCGCTGAGCGACACGCGAGCCCCCAGGTTCAGTCCCGCCGGCCAGAGCACGCAAATGATCGTCGGCGCCGACCAGACGAACGACAGCACGATTCTGCAGACCGCCGAAACGCTGTATGGCTCATACCGGCTCAAGCGGGTGTATTACTCGGCGTTCAGTCCGATTCCTGACAGTCCTTCGGCCGTGCCCGGTGAAGCGCCGCCGTTGCTGCGTGAGCACCGGTTGTATCAGGCGGATTTTCTGCTGCGCGGCTACGGCTTTAGCGTCGGCGAGCTATTCCAGCAGCCGGGCAATCTGCCGCTCGACATGGACCCGAAGCTGGCATGGGCGCTTGCGCATCGCGAGCAGTTTCCGGTGGACCTGAACCGCGCGCCGCTGCGCATGATCGCGCGCGTGCCGGGCATCGGCATGCGCAATGCAAAGCGGCTTGTCGAATTGCGTCGTTCGCGCCGCGTGCGCTACGAAGACCTCGTGCGTCTGCGTTGTCCGCTGGAAAAAATCAAGCCGTTCGTCGTCACGCAGGACTATCGCGCGGCCATGCATGACGCGTCGTCGGCGCATCTGCGGCGGGTGTTGACGCCGCCGTCCGTGCAAATGCAGCTGTGGTGAAACGCCGTGCTCCGTCGCATTGAAATCGACAACCACTTTGAGGTATGGCGTGCCGCTTCGCTCGCTGCACTCGCTCATGGGCTCGCGCCGGAGGCCATCGAGTGGCGCATTCGCGAAAGTGCCGGTGCAACGCCGCTAGCCGGGCAGACGGCTTTCGACTATGGCGAAACCGAGGGCAACGGGTCGGCGGCGCAAGCGCCCGCGGTCCACGTGTCGAAGGACCTCGCGGCGTTGCTGCACGACGCCGCGCTGTACCGGGAGCCGCAGCGCTGGGCGTTTCTCTACAAGGTGTTATGGCGCTGGCAACACGGCGACCGGGCGGTGGCGTCGCCAGCGGATGTCGACGGGGCGCGGCTTTACCACATGGCCAAATGCGTGCGGCGCGCGAGGCACGACATGATTGCGTACGTGCGCTTTCGCAAGCAGCAATCGGACGCTTCGGGGCCCGAGTACATCGCGTGGTACGAGCCGGAACACGACGTGCTCGGCTGGGTCGCCGAGCATTTCGCGCAACGCATGGGGCGTTCTTCGTGGATGATCGCGACACCTCACGGCGCCGCGTTCTGGGACGGCTCGCAGCTGCATATCGAGGCGCGCCGCGCGTTGTGCGATCCGCACCATTCGGATACAAACGACGAAGCCGAATCCCTGTGGCTCGCGTATTACCGCAGTACGTTCAACCCTGCCCGCCTGAACGAGGCGGCGCTCCAGCAGCACATGCCGGTGCGGTTCTGGAAAGGCCTGCCGGAGGGCCGTCTGATTCCCGCCATGCTCAGTGAAGCGAGGACCGGCGCGCGGCGGGTGGCGCAAGCGAGCGGCGTGACCGCACTCGGCGGCAAGGCCATCCCCGTCGAAGCGGAATCAGCGCAGCCGGCGCGCGATCAGCCGTCGTCGCTGGATGCGTGCCGGCGCTGCGATCTGTGGCGGCACGCGACGCAAGCCGTCGGCGGCGCAGGGCCGCGGCCCGCGCCTATCATGCTGATCGGCGAGCAGCCCGGCGATCAGGAAGACCTGAGCGGCGAGCCCTTCGTCGGCCCGGCGGGACAACTGCTGAACAGCGCCATCGCGCGCGCCGGGCTCACGCGCGACGAGCTTTATCTGACCAACGCGGTCAAGCATTTCAAGTGGGAACCGCGCGGCAAGCGGCGGCTGCATAAAACGCCCGCGCAGCGTGAAGTGGAAGCCTGTTCTCACTGGCTCGCGCATGAATTCGCCACGGTCCGGCCATCGGTCGTCGTCGTGCTCGGGGCCACCGCGCTCCATGCGTTGCTGCGTGAAAGCGCAAGCTTGAGCGACTATCTCAGCGGCCCGTTCGAGCTCGAGGGCGGTTGGGGCATCGCCACCTATCATCCGTCGTTTGCATTGCGTCAGCGGGACGGCGCTGCGCGCGAGAAGGTGACGGCCGCCATCACCGGGGCACTGATCAAGGCGCGTCAACTGGCGGCATCCCGCGGAGCCGGCCCGCGCGGAGCGCGGTAACTGCTAGACTGCGTCGCATCCGGCATCGGAGCGTGTCCCGAACATGCCGCACGTGTGTCGCCCGAGCGTGTCCCGAGCGTGTCCCGAGCGTGTCCCGAGCGTGTCCCGAGCGTGTCCCGAGCGTGTCCCGAGCGTGTCCCGAGCGTGTCCCGAGCGTGTCCCGAGATGTCGCAACCGAAGCGCCTGGCCAGGCGGCAATCCCGCCACCCGCAGCATAAAAAACCAACCGGTCCACTTCAATGAAAGACGACGTCGCGCCCGTTCCGCTCACCACTGCATTCTGGTATTGGCTGCGGCTCGGCTTCATGAGCTTCGGCGGCCCTGCCGGCCAGATCGCGCTGATGCACCAGGAACTCGTCGAAAGAAAGCGCTGGATCTCCGAAAAACGCTTCCTGCATGCGCTCAATTTCTGCATGGTGCTTCCGGGGCCCGAGGCTCAGCAGTTGGCCACGTACATCGGCTGGCTCATGCATCGCACGTGGGGCGGCGTGATCGCAGGCGGGCTTTTCGTGCTGCCGTCGCTTTTTATTTTGATGGCCCTGTCGTGGGTCTACCTCGTGTACGGCAGCGTCCCGGCGGTGGCCGGCGTGCTGTACGGCATCAAGCCGGCCGTGACCGCGATCGTCGTGTTCGCCGCGTATCGCATCGGTTCGCGCGCGCTCAAAAACGCGTGGCTATGGGCGATCGCCGCCGCGGCGTTCATTGCGATTTTCGTCGCCGAGGTGCCCTTTCCATTGATCGTTCTCGCGGCCGGCATCATCGGCTACGTCGGCGGTAAATACGCGCCGGGGACCTTCGCGATCGGCGCAAGGCACGACGCCGCCGGGCAGGCTCATGGCCGCGCGCTGATCGACGACGACACGCCGACGCCCCGCCACGCGCTCTTTACCTGGAAGCGTTTTTTCATCGTGCTCGCGAGCTTCGTCGCCATCTGGCTGGCGGTAATCGGCACGTTGGCCGTGCTCTTCGGCTGGAATGGCGCACTTGCGCAAATGGCGTGGTTTTTCACCAAGGCTGCGCTGCTGACGTTCGGCGGCGCGTATGCCGTTTTGCCGTACGTCTATCAGGGCGCGGTCGAGCATCAGCACTGGCTGACGGGACTTCAGATGATCGACGGTCTCGCGCTCGGCGAAACGACGCCCGGCCCGCTGATCATGGTGGTCGCGTTCGTCGGCTTTGTCGGCGGATGGACGAGAGCGATATTCGGTCCCGACGCGCAGCTGCTGTCCGCGGTCGTCGCGTCGACAGTCGTCACGTTCTTCACCTTTCTGCCTTCGTTCATGTTCATCCTGCTCGGGGGGCCGTTCATCGAGACCACGCACGGCAATCTGAAATTCACCGCACCGCTGACGGCGATTACCGCCGCGGTGGTCGGCGTCATCGTGAATCTCGCGGTCTTTTTTGCGTTGCACGTCTTGTGGCCAAAGGGTCTGCATGGGAGCTTCGACTGGCTGTCGCTCGTCATCGGCGTCGCGGCGGCCATTGCGCTCTTTCGCTTCAAGGCCGGCGTGATACCGGTGGTGCTCGCGTGCGGCGCGGCCGGGCTCGTCTTGCGGCTGCTGGCGTAAGGCTAAGGCACGGGGTTTTGCACGTCGCGTGCAGCGCAGCGTGCCTCGCCAACGGCATCAGGTGTTCGCAACCAGCAGTTCCTCGGCATGGTTCGGCGGACGCAAACCATCGGTCCTGTCCGCGAAGTAGCGTCGTGTCAGCTCGGCCGCCGAAACATGCTGTGCCTGCGTGAAGCCGGCTTCGCCGGCCAGCGCGAGCATGTCCTCCGGCGTGAAGAAGCTCAAAAAAGGCGTGCCGCTCGCGCGTGCGCCCTTTTCGGCCATCTCCAGCCCCGGGCGTACCTCGGGATCCGCCAGATGCAGCGGCAACAGAAAGGTCATGGCAAGCGTCGATCCGCGCGCGAAACCCGCGACCTGACGCAACGTGGCTGCGTTGGCCTCGCGTGTCAGATACATGCTCACGCCCGTGGAGACCACGATGGCCGGCTTGCTGCTGTCGAAGCCCTCCGCCACGAGCCGCTCGCGCCACGCTTCGCCGGCCTCGAAATCGACCGGCACGAAGCGCAGCCAGCGCGGAATGCCGAACCCGAGCTCGACGAGCCGCTGACGCTTCCACGCCTGCGGCACCGGCTGATCGATCTCGAACACAGTCAGGCGCGCGGCGAGCTCGGGCTTGCGCTGCGCAAAGCTGTCGAGGCCCGCGCCGAGAATCACATATTGCTCGATTCCGCGCGCAGCCTGCCCGGCAACCAGATCTTCGATGAAGCGCGCCCGAGCCACGATCGACGCGCGAAACGGCCGCGTGAACTGCGGGTCCATGTCGCCGCGCTCGCGCCAATCGTCGCCGGGAGACAGCAGCTTCAACCCGATCCGATCGTCGAAAACATGCGGCGCGGCGTCCGCCTCGGTATGCAGCGCGCGCCACAGGGCGACGCGGGCCGCGGTGCTGTCCGGTGCCAGGTCTCGCTCTTCGTTCATGACCGCCGATCCTCCTTGTCCGTGTTCGCGCGATGCGGGAAGCCCTTGTGCCGTCGCTGCGTTCGGGCCGTCGGCGCAGCGCGCAGCAGACTCAAAAGTCTAGCATCGGCATGAACGCGGCATGCGCCGCCGCCTGCAGGCACGTCGCACCACGCCGAACCACATCGAACCACGGCGTACCACGCGGTCCATCGCGATCCAGCACATAAGCGTCCAGCAGCACGAGAGCGCCGCGCACCGGCCTCCCTCAGCCGGCCGCCCGGTCCTCCTTCAAACGGAACACGGCCACCGCGTCGTTGAGTTCGCGACTCTGCTCTTCGAGCGACAGCGCGGCGGCCGACGCCTCTTCGACGAGCGCGGAGTTATGCTGCGTCATTTCCTCCATCTGCGTGACGCTGGTGTTGACGAGCTCGATGCCCGCGGTCTGCTCGCTCGAAGCGAGACTGATCTCGGTCATGATGGCCGTCACGCGCCGCACCGCTTCGACCACTTCTTCCATCGTCGCGCCCGCGCGACCGACGAGCGTGCTGCCGTCCTTGACCTTGACGGTCGAGTCGCCGATCAGTTCGTTGATCTCGCGCGCCGCCGCAGCCGAGCGCTGCGCGAGATTGCGCACCTCGGAGGCGACCACCGCGAAGCCGCGGCCCTGCTCGCCGGCACGGGCCGCTTCGACCGCCGCGTTCAACGCGAGGATGTTGGTCTGAAACGCGATGCCCTCGATCACGCTCACAATGCCGACGATCCGGTCCGAGCTTCCCGAAATGGCGTCCATTGTCGCGACGACCTGGTCGACCACCTGCCCGCCGCGCGACGCGATCTCGGAGGCGCCCGTCGCCAGCTCGACAGCGCGGCGCGCACTGTCGGCGTTCTGGCGCACCGTGGCGGTCAGTTGCTCCATGCTCGCCGCCGCCTGCTGCAGAGAGGCCGCGTGCTGCTCGGTGCGCGTGGACAGGTCCACACTGCCGCCCGCAATCGCGCGCGCGTCGTGCACGATCGCCTCGGTACTCGCGCGAACTTTCTGGACCGTCTGCACGAGGCTATTCTGCATGCCCTTGAGCGCATCGAGCAGATAACCCATTTCGTTATCGCGCTGCACTGCGATCGCGCCCGTCAGATCGCCGCCCGCGATCCGGCCGAAGTGATCGACCGCCATGTTGATCGGCTGGACGATGGCGCGCGCGAGCGTGCGCTGCGCGAGCACGCCGATCACGAGCGCCACGCCGCCCGTGATGCCGAGCGCCCACAACATCACGCGAAAACGCGCCTCCGCGTGCTCGAAGCGCGCTTTTTCGCGCTCGACCTGATAGTCCTCCAGCGCCGTCAAGGCAGCCTGATAGTCGGCAAAGAGCGCAGCGGGCGCTTCGCGCTGCGTCGTCAGGAAATCGACGAGGTTGTCGTCGTCGAGCTGTTTGAGCGCCAGTTGGAACACCTGCGCGAGCAGGCGCTGACGCTTTGCATCCATGGCGTCGACGAGCGGCTTTTCGACGCTGTCGGGCACATGCAGCGCCCGGTAGGCTTCCAGTTCGCGGTTGCTCGAATCGAGCAGGACATGCAGTCGCGCGATGGCATCCTTGGCCGGCTTGCCCGCGCTGATGATCTGCTCGGCTTCGCCGAGACCGCCGCGCAATTGCAGCAGACGCTCGGAGCTCGTCTTCAGATGCAGCAGCGACGCCGTGTCGTCCTGATACATGTCGCGCAGCGCATTGCTGCTGTCATAAAGCCCTGCAATGCCGGCCACGATGACCAGCATCAGCAGCAGCGTGTAACCGGCGATCGTCGCGGCCAATCCGCCGCGGATGGTGATGTGTCTGCACATAGGCATGAGACCGGGCGGGCAGCGGCCACGCACGCTGCCCGCCCGGTCCGTTCCTCCGGATAGCAAAGATCGGGCTGTGAAAGGAATGACTGATCGGAAACCGACTCACAGCTTTACGGCACGAACGTCGCAGCGGATTTGCGGCAATGCGACGTGGATAGTGCCGATTGCGACACACGTCGGCCGTCGGGCGTCGGGCGCGACGTCGAGCCGTGCCTGCGCATTGGCGGCGATTCCGTTTAAGATCGAAGCCCCGGCGCTCACGCCCGTCAGCGCGCCCTCAAACTCAAACTCAACCTCAACCCGGGCCCGACAGGGCCTCCTTTCCATGCTCAGCTACACCGGCGGTCTCGTTCTCCTTGCAGCCCTTCTCCACGCCAGCTGGAACGCGCTGCTGCACGGCAACCGCGACCGCTTTCTCTCGATGACGTGGATGAGCGTCGCGATTGCGGCCGTCAGCACGCTCATTGTTGTGTTCACGCCGCTTCCGGCGGCCGCGGCGTGGCCGTATGTGATCGCATCGGGGCTCGTGCATATCGGCTACAACGCGAGTCTTGTGCACGCCTATCGTCGCGGGGACCTGGCGCAGGCGTATCCGGTCGCGCGCGGCTCGTCGCCGCTCCTCGTCACGCTCGGCGCGGCGCTGTTCGCCCATGAGGCGATCGGCCCGCTGCACGCGCTCGGCATCGCGATGATCTCCGGCGGCATCATCGCAATTGCGCTGCAGGCGGGACGCGTGTCGCGCGCGGGCGTGCTGGCCGCGCTCACCACTGGCGCAACCATCGCGCTGTATACGGTGATCGACGGCATCGGCGTGCGGCTCTCCGGCGGCGCGGCGCTGGCCTATACCGCGTGGATGTTCCTCTTCTACTGGCTCATGCCCGTGCTGTTCGTCGCCATGCGCGGGGCCGCGGCGCTTTGGACTCCGGTACGCGCAGCGCCCGCGGCCATCGCCTCTTCGCTCGTGGGCGGCGTGGTATCGATCGCGGCCTATGGCATCGTGATCTGGGCGATGCAGTCCGGCGCAATGGGCACGGTGTCCGCCTTGCGCGAGACCAGCGTGGTGTTCGCGGTGCTGATCGGGCGCGTGTTTCTCGGCGAAACGGTGAATGGCAAGCGCTGGCTCGCCTGCCTGGTGGTGGCGGCCGGCGCGGTGTGTCTCGGGCTTTGACGCTTGACGCGTGGGCCCTCGCGCATGCGCCGAGGCCCACGTGCATTGGTGCGCCGGCGGCCGCGGCCGGGCGCTTGTGCGTGGAACCTCGACACCGCCCGCGCCGCTTCATCGCCGCGCTTTTTGCCGCGCTTTTTGCCGCGCTTTTTGCCGCATTACATCACTGCATCACATCGGCGGCGCAACGCCATCCTTTTCGACGACGAGGCGCTGAGCGACATAGGCGCCCTGCGA
The DNA here is from genome assembly GCF_047325075.1 of Paraburkholderia phenoliruptrix. Classification (NCBI taxonomy): domain Bacteria; kingdom Pseudomonadati; phylum Pseudomonadota; class Betaproteobacteria; order Burkholderiales; family Burkholderiaceae; genus Paraburkholderia; species Paraburkholderia phenoliruptrix. Next base: position 2,209,174 of record NZ_CP168531.1, on the reverse strand, counting down.
TGCCTCGGTCGCGACCACAAACACCTTCTTGCCCGGCGTCAGATCCGTGCGCGCGGCCGGCGTAAAGGTGACGATAGGTACATTCGGCGGCACCGTCACTTCATTGCTGCCGCCCTTGTACGACAGCTTCAGGTTGCGGCCGCTCGTGCCCTGAACCACGGTGTCGACGTTGGCATTCGTCATCGTGCTGTTGGGCCCGAGGTCCCAGCTATAGTGGCCCTCGCCCGTGCCGCGCGCGGCTTCGGGGAACACCACGACTTCGGTGGCGGTGAGCTTGCCGTCGGTGCCGGTCGTCGCCGCGGTGCCGACAAACGAACCCGGCTTGATGTCGGACAGCTGCATCGACTTGACGGCCGACACGGTCACTGCCGGCTTCAATTCGATCGATACCGTATCGCCGCTGCGGCGATGCACCTTCAGTACATCGCCGTCGAGCGAGACGATGTCGCCGCGAATACGCGACGGCTTGGCGGCGGGCGTTTGCGCGAGCGCGGCGCCGGCAAAAGCCAGCGTCGCAAGTGTGAGGCCGAGTTTCAGGCGAATAGACATGTATGAACGCTCCATGAGAAACGGTTGAGAGACTGCGAAACAGGCAGCAAAAGAGGCACAGCAGAGCCGCGCCGCCAGGCTGCATTAAAAAACCGCATTACAAAAAACCGCATTACAAAACCGCGACCCGCCCGATGCCCTCAGGACCCGCCGAACCAGTTGTAACCCTGGTTCTCCCAATAGCCACCGGGATAGTCGTTGGTGACGCTGATCGCGGCGATATGCTTCGGATTCTTGTAGCCGAGCTTGGTGGGGATGCGCAGCTTCATCGGAAAGCCGTATTTCGGCGGCAGCGTCTCGCCGTCGTAAGCGAGCGTGAGCTGCGTCTGCGGATGCAGCGCCGTCGGCATGTCGATGCTCGTCCAGTAGTTGTCCGCGCAATGCAGCGACACATACTTCGCGGTGAGGTCCGCGCCGGCGCGCCTGAGGAATTCGGCGAAGCGCACGCCGTCCCAGCGGCCGATCGCGCTCCACCCTTCGATGCAGATATGGCGCGTGATCTGGCTTTCCTGCGGCAACGCGCGCAGTTCGTCGAGCGTCCACACGCGCTTGCCGCTGGCGAGCCCGCCGACCTGCAAGCGGTAGCTCGCGGCATCGACCTCGGGCACATCGTCGATGTCGTAAAACGCGTTGAACGGAAACGGCCGCGTGATCATCGACTCGGGGTAAGTCGGCGCGAGCGTGGTCGGACTGAAGAGCAGCGCCTGGACGTCGTCGTTGAACGACGACATCTTGCGCAGCATGCTGTTCACGGATTTGTCGTTCGACAGATCGCAGCCCGACAGCATGGCGATTCCGCCGAGCGTCAGGATGCGTTTGCCGAGCAGACGGCGCGCGGGATTTTTCAACTCGCCGCGAGCGTCCTTGATGATGGTCTCGGCGTGCGACAACGCAAATGCACCGAGCTTGCCAGACCTATTGCGCAGGCTCATGATCAGCGCCCCCGGATCATCACGACAAGCGAGCGCGGCACGAGCGCAACCATCGCGACATGCACGACGAAGAACGCGACCAGCACGCTCATCGCAACGAAATGCACGACGCGCGCGTTGTCGTAGCCGCCCATCAGCGTGCGCAGCAAGGGAAATTGCACGGACTTCCAGATCGCGAGCCCCGACACGATGACGAGCGCGATATCGGCGATGACGACGAGATAGGCCGACTTCTGCACCGCGTTGTAGCGCGCGAGGTCGTCATGCTTCAGCTTGCCGCGCAGCGCGTCGAGCAGATCGCTCGCGAGCGACCCGGCGCTGACGGGCAGCAGTTTGCGCTGAAAGCGCCCCGAAGCGAGGTTGAGCGCGACGTACACGGCGAAATTCGCGACCAGCATCCACATGACGGCGAAGTGCCACTGCAACGCGCCGCCGAGCCAGCCGCCCAGCGTGATTGCGGCGGGAAAGCGCCAGCCCGCGAAGATCGGCGATGCGTTGTAGATCTGCCAGCCGCTCGTCACCATCAGCATGACGGCGAGCGCATTGACCCAGTGTGAGATGCGGACCCAGGCGGGTTGAATCGTTGTAGAACTCAAGGCGGCCTCGTGGTGGATAGCTGCGGGAAATCGGCACTGTCATAGGCGTAAACAGCGCACCCGCGCAGCTATTCCATCGCACGGAAAATATATTGCCGCTACGGGCTCACTGCTTGTGAAGCTCGACGACTGTGAGCGCGCCGCCCACTTCCTCGGCGACGAAATCGATCTTGTCGCCCGCTTTCACCTGCGACAGCATGGCCGGGTCCTTGACCTTGAAGGTCATCGTCATCGCGTCCATGCCGAGGTTCTCGAGCGGCCCGTGCCTGATGGTCAGCTTGCCGGCGGCGACATCGACCTTGCGGACTTCGCCGTGCGACATACGGTGATTCGCGCTATCGGCAATGTTCATGCTGCTTGCATCACTTGTATCGCCTGCCTCGCTCATCTCATGCGTATGGCCGCCTGCATAAGCGCTCGTGCAGACAGCCAGCGCACACACCATGACAGCCGAAGCCGTTGCGTTCTTCATTACGTTCTCCAAAGCAAAATTGATCAGAAAGTGAGCCCTGCCCGAGGCCCGGCTCGCATGGCGACATCAACCGGCCGGCAGCTCGCCGGTGTATTCGAAAGCCACCGTGCCTTCTGGATGCCGGTACCAGCCCGGGTCGCGGTAATCGTTGCGGCCGAGCCCCTGACGCACTTTCACGACGCTGAACATGCCGCCCATTTCAAGCGCGCCGAACGGGCCCGTGCCGGTCATCATCGGCAGCGTGTTGTCGGGCAGCGGCATCTCCATTCCGCCCATCGAGCCGCCCCTGCTGCCCATCGCCATATAGTCCGGCACCAGCTTGCCGATGCGCTTCGCGAGGTCCTTCTGCTCGACGCCGATCAGGTTCGGAACCTGGTGCCCCATCGCATTCATCGTGTGATGCGACTTGTGGCAATGGAAGGCCCAGTCGCCCGGCCGGTCCGCCGTGAATTCGATCGCGCGCATCTGGCCGACCGCGACGTCGACTGTCACCTCGGGCCAGCGCGCGGACGGCGGGATCCAGCCGCCGTCGGTGCCCGCCACCTCGAAGCTGTAGCCATGCAGATGGATCGGGTGATTGGTCATCGTGAGGTTGCCGAAGCGGATGCGCACGCGGTCGCCGGCCCGCACGGGCAGCGGGTCGATGCCCGGAAACACGCGCGCATTCCACGTCCACATGTTGAAGTCGGTCATCTCGTTGACACGCGGCGTGAAGCTGCCGGGGTCGATGTCGTACGCCGACATGAGGAACACGAAGTCGCGGTCCACCGCCATCGCGCCGCGCTGCTTCGGATGCACGACGAATGTGCCCATCATGCCCATGGCCATCTGCACCATCTCGTCGGCATGCGGGTGATACATGAATGTGCCGTGGCCTTCGAGCTGAAACTCGTAGACGAAGGTCTTGCCAGGCGGAATATGCGGCTGCGTGAGACCGCCCACGCCGTCCATGCCGCAGGGCACGCGCATGCCGTGCCAATGCACGGTGGTGTGCTCGGGCAGTCTGTTGGTCACGAAGATGCGAACCTTGTCGCCTTCCACGGCCTCGATGGTCGGCCCCGGCGCCTGGCCGTTATAGCCCCACAGGTTCGCCTTCATGCCGGGCGCCATCTCGCGCACGACCGGCTCGGCGATCAGATGGAATTCCTTCCAGCCGTTCTTCATGCGCCACGGCAAAGTCCAGCCGTTCAGCGTGGCTACCGGCGTGTACGGCCGGCCGTTGGGCGGCGCAAGCGGCGGCTGGGTCGCCGTCGTTTGCATGATGGGTGCTTCGGGCAGCGACGCCGCGCCGGCCTTGCTGACGAGCGCCGCGCCGACCAGCGCGGCGCCGGAACCGCCGAGAAACGTTCGACGAGAGAGCATGTTCATTCACCTTCAGGGTTCGACGACGCGCCGTGCGCGTGGGTAGCTTGTGATGGCGGCGTGGGAACAGCTGAGTCCTGCGGCTCGCGCGCCGGGGGCGAGGCAGGGTCAGCGGACGGAGCGGGCCTGGCGGACACGGCAGGCACCGCCGGCACGCCAGGCGGCAGCGGCATCGCCAGCGGCGGCAGGCGCCCGCCCAGCGACTGCTCCAGATCGGTCTGCGCAAGCCAGTAATCCTTGAGCGCGTCGATGTAGCCGTTGACCGCCGCGATCTGATCGCGCGAGTCGGCGAGCAGCTCGAACACGCTCGCGAGCATGCCGTTGTAGCGCAGCAGCATGTCGTCGGAGATGCTTTTGGCAAGCGGCACGACCTCGTCGCGATAGTGCTTTGCGACGTCGTAGCTCGTCAGACACGCGGCATACGATTCGCGGACCTCGGAGCGCGCGTCGATCGCGGTCTGCGCGAGCCGGCTCGCCGACTGCATATAGATCGCTTCGGCGCGCGCCACCTTGGCGCCGCCCCAGTCGAACAGCGGAATCTCGACGCTGATTTCGTAGCCGCGCTCATGCCCTTTGTCGCTTTCGAAGTTGTTGAGATAACCGGCATCGAGCACATTGACGAAGCGTGTTGCCCGGCTCAAGCCGAGCGAGGCGGCGACGCTTTGCGTACGCAGTTGCGCCGCCTGAATGTCGAGGCGATTTCTGATCGCAAAGCTTTCCAGCCCGGCGAATTGCGGCCGGTCCTTCGGCAAGTCGGGCAGCCGCTCCGGCAGCGTGTACTGCGTCGCCGAGCCCCATAAGCCCAGGGTCCGCGTGAGCTTCTCACGAGCCGCAAGCGCCTGCTGCCGTGCCTTTGCGAGACGCGCGGCCGCTTCCGCGTAGAAGGCCTGCTCGCGCGCGTAGTCGAGCTTGCTGAAGTTGCCCGCCTGACGCATGCGCAGCGCGAGCTCCGCGCCCGCCTGCGCCGTGTCCTTCACCTGCGCCGCGTAGTGCGCCGCCTGCGCCGCGGCCACCGCGTTCACGTAGGCCCGGCGCGCGTCGGCGGCCACCGCGAGCATGACGTTCGCGGTCTCGAGCTTCGTTTCTTCGAAGCGCCGGCTTTCGATGCGGGTCGCCGCGGGCAGCGTCAGCACCCCCAACACGCTCATCGACAAAGTGCGGCCGATGCCGAAGCCGTCGCTCCAATGCGTGCGGCTGAAGGTGAAGCCCGGGTTCGGCAAGCGCCCCGCCTGCACGAGGTCGGCCTCGGACATGCCGAGTTCGGCGTACGCAGCCTGCAGCCCGCGGTTGTTGAGCAACGCCAGCTGGACGGCGTCGTCCATGCCGAGCGGCGCCGCCAGCAGTTCCTGCGTGCGCCTGAGGACAGCGTCGCGGTCCTCGTCGGTCTTCACGTAGACCGCGTCCTTGTGAAGCCGCTCCGCCGCAACCGAGGACACGCTGTCGAACCCGCCGTCCTTTGAAAAAGTGCTGCAACCGGTGAGGAAGACCGCCGCGATGGCGACGCCGGTAAGGCGCTGGTGCATGAGGTATCGCGTCATCTCGATTCGCCCTCGTGCTGATGACCGCCCCTCGCGGCCGATGCCGCGCCCGGCTGCGCATCGTTCATGTGGCCGGTCACCGGCCGCTGTGGCACGAGCGCGCTGTTCAGCTGTTGCCAGCTTGCGCCTTCGCGGTCGCTATACGGGGTGTAGCCGTCGAATGCGGACGGCGCGCTTATGGCCGGCACCGACGCACCGGCGTCCGCCGGGTCGGGCCTTTGCGCCGCCTGCGCGAGCAGCGGCAACGCCGCGCTCGCGCCGAGGAGCGCTGCACGAATGGTTCGCATGAAAGTTCTCGTCGTGAATCATCCGCAGACCGTCGGGCGGTCTTGCGGAAAAATGGTCCTGCCGCAGCGCCTCGCTGCGGATGCGGGAATCAGACGGAAATGGACCTGGGCGGCCGTTCGATACCGCCCGTCAGGAACGACGCGGCGGGTGTGGGATGAGGCGCGGGTTCGAACGAATCGACGATGCGGGTGGAAGACGGCAACGCCGGTACGGACAGCATCGCGGCGCCCAAGCAGCAGGACGCGCAGGTCGAGCACGCATGCGCGTGCGCGTGTTCCGCGCCGCCATGCTGGTGGCCGTCCGCCTGCAAATGATCGACGCGGGGCGCCGCATGCTGGTGCAGGTCTGCGTGCAGCGCAACCTGCTCAGGCTGGACGACGTGCTGATGAGCCGGCTCGCTCTCGCGAGCCGGACCCGCGGCACACTTCATCGCGACGGCCGCGAACGACTGAACCGGGAGGCTCAGTGCCAGCAGGAAAACGATGAAGAGTTTGCGCCAGTCGTACATAAGCGCGAAGTCTAGCACGCGGTTTTCAGGCTTGTAAGGCGCGGCGAGCGCGTGCGGCTCGCCACGCGGATCACGAAGCCATGGCCCGGCACGCTTGCGCGCAAGCGCGGCAAGCCGCCGCGCAATCCTTGCAATGCTGCGCGTCGTGCTTGCCGCATTCGTTGGCGCAGGCTTCGCAGATGTCCGCGCACATGCGGCAGATCGTGCGGGCTTCGCTGCTGCCGCGCGCCATGGCCGCCGACGCGAAGTGGCACGCCGCCGCGCAGTCGATGTCGAGTTTGATGCAGCCGGTCATGTCGGCCACGCCCTCTTCCGCGAGGCAGGCGCCCGCGCAGTGGCCGCACGCGATTGCGCACGCGTCGCACGCTGAAATACAGGACTGAAACGCTTCGTGCGTCATGGAATCCTCCATTTGACGAGTCGGATCTTCAACAAGCGGCGCGCCATGCGCGAACGCCGCTCCCGTAGTCGGACAGGCAGCAAGGCACATTCCGGCCGCGGTTTTTCTGCGCGGCTGCGCAACGCCCGTCCTCCCCGCCCTCCCCGTGCGGTGGACGATGCGCACGAACACACGGACAAAAACTATTGGATTTCTCTAGAGTTGATGGATCGCCGGTCAAACGCCGGCCGGCGAAGCCGCGCTGACTCACGGCGCGGGTCAACCACAGGAAACCAAAGGAACAATCAAAATGGCAACGTCTCTTTACAACGAACCGTCAATCTCCGAAGACGGGCGCAGCACTTCGCGGCCGCCCCTGTCGGGTGCGCCGCTGACGCTCAAGCACACCCTGCACCCCGAGCAGATCCGCGACAATCTGCCGGCGCGCCAGGGCGGTGTCGGCTTTCTTTTTCACGCCACAGACTGGGACACGCTGTCTTTCTCCTTTCACAATGTAAAAGCCCGCAACACGTCATTTGAAGAAGAGCTTTGGCGCACGCCGCCTTTCATTGCCTCGCCCATCTACTCGGGTTCGCAGATGATCGGCGCGAATATTGCCTGCCCGGTGCCGCTCGAGCTTTGGCTCGGCAGTCCGCGCGGCATCAAGCGGTTTCGCGAGACGCAATTCTTCCCCGCGCTGGAACTGGCGAGGCAGGCCGGCCTGAATATGGTCGCGATGGGCGCCTCCACGCCTTACGCCTGCAACTACGGCGCGTTGCCGCGGCAGATCAAGCCGCCTCACATCACCACCGGCCACGCGGCGACCGCGGCCATGCTCAAAGATTGGGCCATTCACTGCTGCAATGAACTCGACCTCGAGTTCGGCAAGACGAAGCTCGCGCTCTTCGGCGCGGCGGGAAGGCTCGGCACGACGGTGGCGAAGTACCTGCTGTACAAGGAAGCCCCGCGCGAGCTGGTGCTGATCGACTTGCCGGACAAGGCCAATCTGCTGGCCGATCAGGCGCGCGAACTGATGGCCGCCGACCTGCTCGGACACACGAAGGTCTCGGTGCACACCTTCAGCCCCGACCGACCGCTGCCGCAGTTCGACGGTGCGATCCTCGCAAGCAGCACCAGCGTGCCCTATCTCAGCGCCGCGGACCTGAAGCGGGCGCGCTTCTGGATCGACGACTCGCACCCGCGTGCCGCGAGCGTGGAGGCCGAACTCGCATCTCGCGGACATACGCTATATATTGAATGTTTCGCGCGCGGCCCGGCCGGCCTCGACTCCAGGTTCCCGTTCAGGCTGCCCAGCACGCGCGACTGCTACACCTGTTTTGCCGAGGGCTATGCCGCCTGGCAGGAAGGTATCGCTTCCGACTTCATTATCGGCAGCCCGCCTGTATGGTCCGTTTCCTATACTCATGGCCTGTTGAAAAAGTACGGATTCTCGGTCGGACCTTTTCACGGCAAGGACGGCTCGGCGATCAACCTCGATCTGGGCGTGACCGCAAATATGAATTGACCGGGTCGTCAATGTCACTGGAGGCCAGATGATCATACCGCGCGAAAGCATGCAGGACGTGCTCGAACGAAGCCGGTTTGCAATTCGATGGGGAGGCGTACTCGGCCTCGTGTGCCACCCCGTCTATTACGTCGTGTGGACTTACATCCTGCCGCAGCCGTACGACAACCTGCCGCTGCGCCTGAGTGCGGCGTTGATCTGCATTCCGTTGATCTTCCAGGCGCGCTGGCCGAGGCGCTTCAACCAGTACCTGCTGATCTACTGGCACGTGTGCCTCATCTACGTGCTGCCGTTCGTGTGCACCTTCCTCGCAATCAGAAACGCGTTCTCCACCATGTGGATGATGACCGAGGTCATGATGATCTTCATCATGGCGCTGTGCATCGACAATCCATTCCTGCTGATGGGCTGTATCGGCGCCGGCATGCTGGCGGGCGGGCTGGCGGCGGCAGCCAGCTCGCCGGCTCCGATTGTGCTCAGCACCGCGAACCAGTCGGATCTCGCGGTGCTGCCGGTCGTCGTGTTGTGCAGCATGCTGTTCGCCCACGCCATCAGCAAGGGGCGCATTTTCGTCGAGAAGAACCGGGCGTTGCAGGCGCTCGCCGGCTCCATCGCTCATGAAATGCGCAACCCGCTCAGCCAGCTCAAGCATGTGCTCGATCGCGTCGAGGAAACGCTGCCGGCGCTCACGGAGGCCGGCCGTGTGCCCGCGCTGTCGGGCGCGGGCGCGGCGCTGCTGTACCGGCATCTCGCGCATGGGCAGCTCTCGATCGAGCGCGGCCTGCGCGTGATCGCCATGACGCTCGACGAAGTCAGCGCGAAGCAGATCCGCTCGGATTCCCTCACCTACCTGAGCGCGGCGGCGACCACCCGCAAGGCGCTCGACGAATACGGCTTTGCCGATAAGAAGGAGCGCGGCAAGGTGCGCCTCGTGGTGCTCGAGGATTTCACCTTCAAGGTCGACGAGACCGTCTACCTGTTCACGCTCTTCAACCTGATCAAGAACGCGCTGCATCACATTGCGCCGCTGCCTTCGGCAACGCTCACGCTCACCGTGGACCGCCACGCCGTCACCGTGCGCGACACCGGCAGCGGCATTGCGCCGGAGATCCTGCCGCATCTGTTCGAGCCGTTTCGCACGGCCGGCAACTCGGCCGGCACGGGCCTCGGACTCGCCTACTGCCAGCGCGCGATGCGCGCCTTCGGCGGCAGCATCGCGTGCAAGTCCGAGCCGGGCAAGTTCACGCAATTCACGTTGCACTTTCCCCCTGTCACCGAAAGCGAGGTGGCGGCGCACGAGCGCGCCGTGACGGAGCGCGCCACCGCCGTGCTCAAGGGCAAACGCATTCTTCTCGCCGACGACGACGCCGCTCAGCGCGCCCGCACGCGGCGCAGCCTGTCGAAGGTAGGCGCCGAGGTGGACGAGGCCGACAACGGCCATGTCGCGCTGACGATGCTGCGCGACGCGGCCACTTACGACCTCGTGCTGATGGACGTCAACATGCCGGTGCTCGACGGCTACACCGCCACCGAGCAACTGCGCGCCGGGCGCGATCATCCGAACTGGAACGTGCTCGTCGCCGCGTACACGTCCGAGCCGGGCAATATTGCGCGGGTATTGGCGCGGCGCGCCGGCATGGACGACATGATCAGCAAGTCGTGCAGCGTGATCGAACTCTTCGCGTCATTGCAGGCGCTCTTCGAGAACGGCAACCGGCGGCATCTGAATCAGCGCTTCGACGACTTCTCCGGCAAGTCGATTCTCGTCGCCGACGACGACACCTACAGCCGGCTCGTCGCGAAAGCGTATCTGGAGCGCTTCGGTGCGAGCGTCGTCGAAGCGGAGCATGGGCAGGCGGTGCTCGACCGGCTCGACGAAGCGACCGCCATCGATGCGGTCGTGGTCGACATGAACATGCCGGGCATGGGCGGCCTCGAAACGGCGGCAGCGATTCGCGCGCGCCCCGATGCCTACGCGAACGTGCCGATCATCGCGCTCACGAGCCAGTCGGACATCGGCTCGGTGCAGGCCTGCATGAACATCGGCATGAACGAGGTCCTGGTCAAGCCCGTGCAGGTCGGTTCGCTGTACGCGTGCCTCACGAGGCAGTTTGCGCAGCAAGGCGGCGGTGTAGCCAATATGCATGACGCGGGGAGCGAGGCGCGCCGTGCGCCGGCCTTGTCGCGAGCGCCGGGACCCTCGGCTTCGGCCGGACTCGCTGCTTTGGCGGCGACGGCCGAGGCGCAATGGGCCGACTCGCCCGCCGCCGGGCAAAGCGAGCTGCTCGACCGGCATCAACTCGGAGAACTGGCCGCGCTAGGCCTCCTCGACGCATCCTTTGCAAGTGGGATCGGGCAGCTTCGCGCGCTGATTGCGCAGCTCCGTGAACATGCCGCGAAGGGCGATCTGGACGCGGCACACGGCGCGCTGCATCTGCTGCTCGGCGCGAGCGGCAACATCGGCGCGAAGGCGCTGCATCAGTTCACGCGGCAGATCTATCCGCGCACGCTGGAAGGTGCGTGGCCTGCGGAACCCGACTGGCTCGAACGGATCGGCGAGCTAGGCGAGCGCTCGGCCGAGGCGCTGCATCGCTATCTGGAGCTCACAAGCGCAGCGCAAGGCCGGCACGAACCGCTGGAACCGTTGGAACCGTTGGAACCAACAAAGCAGGCGCCGCAGACAGGAAACGCCGACTCCGCAAGCCCGAGCGGTCTCGCGATGCGCGAGCATTGAAAAGGCGTCGGCTCCCAACCCGCGATCAGGCGGCGTGGCCGTCCGACGCCTCCTCGCGCGCGCCGCCCTGAACGCGGCCTCTGAGTCCGGGAAAGCGCATCGTCACGGTCGTGCCCTCGCCGAGCGTCGATTCGATCCGCAGCCCGCCGCCGAACGACTGCATGATGCGGTTGCAAAAAATCATGCCCATGCCGTGGCCGCCGCGTCCCGCGTGCGTGGTCACCGGATCGAGCAGCAGGCGCGCCTTGACCTCGGGCGCGATGCCGGGACCATTGTCGTGCAGGCGAATCTCCGGCTCCGGCTCGCACACCACTTCGACGCGCAGCGAGGGCGACCGGCAGCCCTCGAGCGCGCGCAACGCATTGGACATCAGCGAAGAAAGCACCAGCGCGACGCAATTGGGCATGGCGTGAACGACGAAATCGCCGCGCGCCTCGACGTCGACCCATTCGCGCTGCGCGCCCGCAAACGGATACGAGTCGAGCAACGTGGCGACGAGACGCGTCGCCTTCACCTCGCGCACCGCGCTGCCTGTCGCGGACTGCGGGCCGCCGCTTTTATGCACGGTCGCCCAGAACGACGAGATCAGCGTCAGGCAGTACTGCGCGTTGTTGAGCATGGAGGTGGCCGCGAGACCGATCTCGCGCTGACGCTGCGGGTCGTATTCCTGCGCGACGTCGTTTTCGACCGAACGCGCAAAGAGCGAGATGGCGGCAAGCGGCGTATTGAGCTCGTGGGCAAGAAACGCGAGGGTCTCGTCCATGGCGAGGAGCCGCTGCTGACGCGTTTCCCGCTCGGCGTAGCGCGCCACCGCCTGACGCAGCACCTCGCGCACCGATTCCACGCGAAGCGGCTTTTCGAGGATGCGGAACAGGTCGCCGGTGTTGAAGGTCTGCAGCAGCATGTCCTTGTCGGCATAGGCGGTCACGAGAATACGCACGATTTGCGGATACGCGTCGCCGACCTCGCGCAGCAGATGGCCGCCGTCGCGGCCGGGCATGCGAAAGTCGGTGACGAGCACGGCGATGTCCGGCCCCAGCTCGCGCAGCAGCGCCATCGCCTCGTCGGGATTCTGCGCAAGATGCACGCGATAATCGTTGCCCACGGCGCGCGCGAAGTGATTGCGCGACATCTCGTCGTCGTCGACGAACAGGATCGAGAACGGCGCCTGGATTGCCGCAGGCGCGGTTGAAGCCGGGGGTGTCGTCGGGGGTGTCGTCGGGGGTCTCGTATCAGTCATCGCATTGGGGGCTCATTCGTTGGCAACCGCCGACAGTCGGTATTCATCGCATTCTACCGTCGCGGCCTCGCGCATCGGTAAAGCCGACTTGCGCTTCGCAAAACAATGAAGTTCCGCCGACCGCATTCAACGCCCGATCGGCAATAATTCCATTACATACTCCAAACGCTTTGGCAAACACCGTCAATACAATTATTACGTCAAGCCGACATTCCCCTTGAATCTCCCATTCAGCACGTTTATTGCTCTAGGATTAACACCCATAACGCCGCGGTGATTCCTGCAGGCGCTTAAAGGTGGGCGTACACTCGCGCTCGATGGCCGTGGCACGGGTCTGCCGGCACGGGCGTCGCCCGCGGGTCAATGAAAACCAGGTGGAGACGAGGAGAACAAACAATGAGCTGGACACGCGAACAGAGAAACGTCACGATCGCCGCCTATCTCGGCTGGACACTCGACGCCTTCGATTTCTTCCTGATGGTGTTCGTATTGAAAGATATTGCGGCGGAATTCAATACGAAAATCCCGGAAGTCGCATTCGGCATTATGCTGACGCTGATGATGCGCCCGCTCGGCGCGCTGATTTTCGGCTGGCTCGCGGACCGCTATGGCCGCCGGCCCACGCTGATGGTCAACATCGCTTGCTTCTCGCTGCTCGAATTGCTGTCGGGCTTCTCGCCGAACCTCGCCATCCTCCTCGTGCTGCGCGCGCTTTTCGGCATCGCCATGGGCGGCGAATGGGGCGTGGGCGGCGCGTTGACGATGGAAACCGTGCCGCCCAAATCGCGCGGCATCGTGTCCGGCCTGCTGCAAGCCGGCTATCCGAGCGGCTACCTGCTCGCTTCGGTCGTGTTCGGCGTGTTCTATCAGTACATCGGCTGGCGCGGCATGTTCTTTGTCGGCGTGCTGCCTGCGCTGCTCGTGCTGTACATCCGCGCGCACGTGCCCGAGTCGCCCGCCTTCAAGACGCTGGAGAAACAGGCGCGCCCCGGCCTCGTCGCCACCTTGAAGCAGAACGTCAAGCTCTCGCTCTATGCGATCGTGCTCATGACCGCCTTCAACTTCTTCTCGCACGGATCGCAGGACCTGTACCCCACTTTCCTGCGCGTGCAGCATCACTTCGACGCGCACACGGTGTCGCTCATCACCATTACGCTGAACATCGGCGCGATCTGCGGCGGGCTCTTTTTCGGCATGTTGTCGGAGAAGATCGGACGCAAGCGCGCGATCTTCATATCCGCGCTGATCGCACTGCCGGTGCTGCCGCTGTGGGCTTTTTCGAGCACGCCGGTGCTGCTCGCGGTGGGCGCGTTCCTCATGCAGATCTCCGTGCAGGGCGCGTGGGGCGTGATTCCGGTCCACCTGAACGAGATCTCGCCCGACGAAATTCGCGCGACCTTTCCGGGGCTCGTGTATCAGCTCGGCAATCTGATCGCGTCGGTGAACGGGCCGCTGCAGGCGAGCGCCGCCGAAGCCCACGGCAACAACTATGCGCTTGTGATGGCGGTCGTGATCGGCATCGTCGCGCTCGTGATCTGCGCGCTGATTCCGTTTAGCCGCGAACGCCGCGGCATCGACATGACGCAGTCGGCCGCGCACGTGGGCGAACCTGTACAAGGCCGCCCCGCCGGACAACAGCTTTAAGCGTTCGAACTAAACAGCTATTTCGCCGCGCGGTTATCGGGCACAATAGACAAAAGGCGGCAAAAACCGCCGCGGCATGAAGCGCGTGCCGCACAGTACATAGCGCACACGCGCAGGGCCAAACCGCTTGTTCATTCATACGAGGCCGTTCCGATTCGTCGGAACGGCCTTTTTGTTTCCGCGCGCAAGGCGCGCGGTTTGTCTTCAGGTCTTCTAGAGGAGTTAATCGACAACCAACCCTTGCCGAGCTTCATCATCCTTCTTATCCTGAAAAAAACGGCTGTTTCAAATTGACATTTGAAGCGCCTGTTTGCGGGCCGGGCGCCCGGCAACTGGAGACGCAACATGGCAGGTCGCACAACGAGCCGGCACGCCGGCGATACCAAGTCACGCATCCTCGACGCCGCTGAGACGCTCTTCATCGATTGCGGATACGAGGCCATGTCGCTGCGCCAGATTACTTCGCGCGCCGAAGTGAATCTGGCGGCGGTCAACTATCACTTCGGCAGCAAGGAATCGCTGATTCATTCCATGCTGTCGCGCCGGCTCGACCGCCTCAACGAGGAGCGCGTGAAGCTGCTCGAGCGCTTCGACCATATGCTCGGCGAGCGGCTCACCTGCGAGCACGTGCTCGGCGCGATGTTCATTCCGGCGCTGCGGCTCTCGCGCGATCCGCGCGTGGGCGGCAAGGCGTTCCTGCGACTGCTGGGCCGCGCCTACACGGATCCGTCTGCATTCATTCGCGACTTTCTGAACGCGCACTATGCGTCGGTGGCCGTGCGTTTTTTCGACGCGTTCCAGCGCGCGCTGCCGCATCTGCCGCGCGAGGAATTGGGCTGGCGTCTGCACTTCGCGATCGGCGCGCTGTCCGGCGTGCTGGCGGGCGCCGACACCGAGAGCCTCATCGCCGAGTTCTCGCAGGGCAAGTCGATGAACGACCTGCAACTGATCGCCCGCCTCGCCTCGCTGATGGTCGCCGCGCTCAAGGCGCCGCTGCCGGATGCGTCGCAACTGGCGATGTTCGCGGCCGTACTCGGCGACGCGACGGACTCCGATACAGCCGCAGACACGAGCGCCGGTTCCGACGGCGCCGCGCCAAACCGCGAGCACAAGGCGGCCGCCGCAGCCCATGAAGCGCCCGACGAAGCCGGCGGCTCGGGTTTGTCGCCCTGCCCGGCAGACGCGTTTCTTGCGCCGGCCGCCTCGGGCACGCGCGCTTCGTCCGCGACAGCAGGCTTCGACGGCGAGCCGCGCGGCGGCGCGCTTGAAGCCCGTGCCGTGCTGCCGCACGCGTTGCACGGCGCAACGTAAGTGCGCCGCCCACACGGGGCCGCTTGACAGACTGACAGCGGCAGGCACCGCGCCCATCGACGCAAGCCTGCTCGCACAAGATCAAGAACAACGCGAACCGTCCGCGCGCCGGGCAGGCATGCGTACGCAGCGTGGAATCAGGGAGGAAACGTCATGTCGTGGTTCGTCTTGCTGCTGGTGGTGGGCATGCTGGCGCTCGTGTACGCTCAGGCGCGCGCGCCCGGGTGGCTGGCCTTCATGATCGCGTGGGTCGTGGCCGTGCGCGTGAGCGGCGCAGCGGGCGCTGCGGCAACCACATTCTTCGCCATCGTGCTGGTGCTGCCCGCGCTCGTGCTCGCCGTGAAGCCGCTGCGGCGCGCGTGGCTCGCGAGGCCGGTGCTCGACGTTTTCCGCAAGATCCTGCCGGAGATGTCGCCGACCGAGCGCGACGCGATCGAAGCCGGCACCGTCTGGTGGGACGCGCAACTGTTCTCCGGCCGCCCTCACTGGGACACGCTGCTCGGCTACGGCCCCGCCACCCTGAGCGCCGAAGAGCAGGCATTCCTCGACAACGAATGCGAAGAGCTGTGCGATCTCGCGAACGACTGGGAAACCACCATGGTGTGGCAGGATCTGTCGCCGCAAGCATGGCAGTTCGTCAAGGAGCGCGGCTTTCTCGGCATGATCATTCCGAAGCAGTACGGCGGCAAGCAGTTCTCCGCCTACGCGCATTCGCAGGTCATCATGAAGCTCGCCACGCGCTGCTCGGCCGCCGCCGTCTCGGTGATGGTGCCCAATTCGCTCGGCCCCGCGGAACTGCTGATGCATTACGGCACCGACGAGCAGAAGAACCACTATTTGCCGCGTCTTGCGCGCGGCGAGGAAATCCCCTGCTTCGCGCTGACGAGCCCTTACGCCGGTTCGGACGCCGCCGCGATTCCGGACGTCGGCATCGTCTGCAAGGGCCTGTTCGAGGGCCGCGAGACGCTCGGCTTTCGCGTGACGTGGGACAAGCGCTACATCACGCTCGGGCCGATCGCGACGGTGCTCGGCCTCGCCTTTCGCGCGCTCGATCCGGACCATCTGCTCAGCGCGAACGACGAACCCGGCATTACCTGCGCACTCATTCCGACCGATCATCCGGGCGTGAACATCGGCCGGCGTCACTGGCCGCTGAACGCCGTGTTCCAGAACGGCCCGAACTCGGGCAAAGACGTCTTTATTCCTCTCGACTGGGTCATCGGCGGACGCGCGCAAGTGGGCAACGGCTGGCGCATGCTGATGGAATGTCTCGCGGCCGGGCGCGCGATCTCCCTGCCGTCGTCGAATGTCGGCATGGCGAAGATCGCCGTGCGCGGCACGGGCGCCTATGCCGCGGTGCGCCGCCAGTTCCGCACGGCCGTCGGCAAGTTCGAAGGCGTGCAGGAAGCGCTCGGCCGCATGGGCGGCAATCTGTATGTGATGGACGCCGCGCGCCGCCTGTCGGCGCACGCGGTCGATCTCGGCGAAAAACCCTCGGTCATTTCGGCAATCGCCAAATATCACATTACCGAGCGCGCCCGCACGGTGATCAACGACGCGATGGACGTCGCCGGCGGCAAAGGCATCTGCATGGGGCCGTCGAACTTTCTGGCGCGCGCATATCAGCAGGTGCCGATTGCGATCACGGTCGAAGGCGCGAACATTCTTACCCGCTGCCTGATCATCTTCGGCCAGGGCGCGATCCGCTGCCATCCCTACGTGCTGAAGGAAATGAGCGCGACGCGCGAAGCCGACCGCGCTCAAGCGCTGCGCGATTTCGACGACGCGTTCTTCGGCCACCTCGGCTTTACGCTCTCGAACGTGGTGCGCAGCTTCGTGTACGGCCTGAGCGGCGGTGCTTTCATCGCGACGCCGCGTGCGGCCCATGCGCCGCTGCACCGCTACTATCGCGCCGCGACGCGCATGGCCACGGTGTTCGCGCTGCTCGCGGACGTCTCCATGTTCGTGCTCGGCGGCGATCTGAAACGCCGCGAACGCATCTCGGCGCGTCTTGGCGACGTGCTCTCGCAGCTCTATCTGATTTCGGCGACGCTCAAGCGTTTCGAGGACGAAGGCCGTCAGGAAGACGATCTGCCGCTCGTGCGCTGGGGCGTCGAAGACTCGCTTTATCGCGCGCAACAGGCTCTCGACGGCGTGCTCGCGAACTATCCGAATCGCCTCGCCGCGGGGCTCGTGCGCCTGCTCGCCTTCCCGTTCGGTCTGCCGTACCGCGAGCCGTCGGACCGCCTCGGCAGCGAGATCGCGCAGCTGATGCAGACGCCCGGCGCCGCGCGCGACCGGCTGGTCGCCGATTCGTACGTGCCGCATCCGGATGTCGACGCGCTCGGCTATGGCGAGCTCGTCTTCGCGCTCAACCCGCGCGTGACGCAGATCGAGCAGAAGCTTCGCGAAGCGGTCAAGGCGCGGCGCCTCGAACCCATGCCGCAGAGCGCCGTGCAACTCCCCGCATGGGCCGACGCCGCGCTGCAGCAAGGTCTGATCGATGCGGACGAGCGGCGCGTGCTCGACGATTACGCGCGCTACGCCGCGCTCGTCGTGAAAGTCGACGATTTTTCTGCCGACTTCGACCTGCTCGCCCATCTGCAACGCCGTCAGGAGGCGCTCGACAACGCGCTGGAAGCGGCGGAGCTGTGAGTGACAACGCGAATTCGCCATCGCATGAAAAAAGCTCGCCTGGAAACACGCCGGCGCGCGAAACTGGGTGCACACTGGCCGCAGACTGAGTACACACTGACGGACGTGCAGGCGTATCCGGCGGAGCCACGAACAATATGAACGACGCTTACCTGAACTTCGTCAATTCGCCGTTCGGCGCGCGCCTTGCGCGCTCGCTGGGGCTTCCGAAGCCCGAGGTGCTGCGCCGCTATCGCGCGGATCGCCCCGAGTTCGAGGGGCTCGTTGCAATCGGCGCGGGGCGCGAACCGCGTCTGCTGGATGCGCTCGCGAATCTGGTGGCAAGCATCGGCGTGACGAGCGTCGCGCATGCAAGCGCCGGCCTGTGGATGCCGCTCGCGCATCGCCATGGTCTGATGACGGGGCGGTTCGAGCCCGCGGATTCCGGCTCGGCCGCGCGTCTTGCCGCGCTGATCTTCGACGCGAGCGGTATCGAGGACAGCAGCCAGCTCGAACCGCTGCATGCGTTTTTTCACGACACGCTGCGCTCGCTCGGCAAGTGCGGCCGCATTGTCGTGCTCGGCCGGCCGCCGCAAGACTGCGCGAGCCCGCGGCAGTGGACCGCGCAACGCGCGCTCGAAGGCCTCGTGCGTTCGCTCGGCAAGGAGGCGCGGCGCGGCGTGACAGCGAATCTGGTGTATGTCGGCGCGGGTGCCGAGCATGGGATGGAGTCTACGCTGCGCTTCTTTCTGTCGCCGCGCTCGGCCTACGTGTCGGGCCAGGTCGTGCAGGTTTCCGCCGACGGTGCCGACGCCGTGGAGTCCACGCCTTTCGACTGGCACGCGCCGCTCGCGAACCGGCGCGCGGTGGTGACAGGCGCGGCGCGCGGCATCGGCGCGGCGATTGCGGGCGTGCTGGCGGCACAAGGCGCGCACGTGATCGGGGTCGACATTCCGTCTGCGCGCGACGCGCTCGACGCGACCTTGCGCCAGTTGAACGGCACGCCGCTTGCCTTCGACATCGCCGCGCCGGAAGCTCCCGCGCAGATCGCCGCCGCGCTCGACGACGACGGCGTGGACATCGTCGTGCACAACGCCGGCATCACCAAAGACAAGACCATCGCGAAGATGACGGCAGCGGCCTGGCAAAGCGTGCTCGACATCAACCTCTCCGCACAGGAGCGCATCGACGACGCGTTGCTCGCGGCCGGCATTCTGCGCGACGGCGGACGCATCATCGGCGTGTCGTCGATCAGCGGCATCGCGGGCAATGCCGGCCAGACTAATTATGCGACCTCGAAAGCGGGCGTGATCGGCCGCGTGCAAAGCATGGCGCCGCTGTTGCGCGCGCGCGGCATCACGATCAACGCGGTCGCGCCGGGCTTCATCGAAACGGAGATGACAGCGAAAATGCCGTTGACCCTTCGCGAAGCCGGCCGCCGCCTGAATTCGCTCTCCCAAGGCGGCCAGCCGGTCGACGTCGCGCAGACCATCGCGTGGCTCGCGCATCCCGGCTCGGGCGGCATCAGCGGGCAGGTGGTGCGCGTGTGCGGACAAAGCCTGATCGGAGCCTGAGCATGCAAGAACCCGGAGATCCGTTCGGCGGCAACCACACATCCGAACTCGCGCGGCGCGACGGGGTGCGGCCGAGGACTGTGGTCGTGGAAACCTTGCCCACACCCGCGCGGCTCTACGCACGCGCGCTGTCGGGCATCGTCAAGCGCGGGCGTCCGGCGCAGCTGCCCGCCTTGCGTCTCGTGCGCCCCGCCGTCGCGCTCGATCCCGGGCCGGCGTGGCGCTATGCCCGCGTGTGCGGCTTCATCCCCGAGCACGGCGTGCCGCTCACGTATCCGCATGTGCTCGCGTTTCCGCTGCATCTGCTGATGCTGACGGATCCGGCGTTTCCCTGGCCCGCGGTCGGCCTGCTGCATCTCGCGAATCACGTGCGTCTGCGCCGGCCGCTCGCCTACAAGGATCTGCTGCGCGTCGAAGTGGAGTTCGGCGCGCTGCTGCGCCACGACAAGGGCCAGGCGTTCCTGCTGCACACGCGCATCTACCGGCGCGGAGAAGCCGTGTGGGACGGCGACAGCGTCTATCTGAAGCGCGGCGTGCCGGCCGGCGGCGGCCCGCTCGATCCGCTCCAGGTGGACACCGACGCGTTGCAACGCGTCGCGCGCTGGCAACTCGCGCCGCAGCTCGGCCGCGACTACGCGAGCGTTTCAGGCGACTACAACCCGATTCATCTGAGCGGGCTGTCGGCGAAGGCATTCGGCTTTCCCCGAGCGATCGCGCACGGCATGTGGACGCTCGCGCGCGCGGCCTCCTCATTGCAGCCGCCCAAGCCGCTTGCCGAAGCGACGCTTGCCGCCGAATTCAAGCTGCCAATGCTGCTGCCGGGCGAAGCGTCGCTATGGAGCGCGTCGTCGTCGCTGATCGAACGCGATATCGAGGTGCGCGACATCGCCGGAGAAAAGCCGCATTTGCGCGCCCGCATGCAATGGAGATTGCAATGACACGCGCCTGCGTGAGACGCGGGCGCGGCAGCCGCGCTCGCCGTGTCGATCCGCCGTGCTGATCCGGCACGCGACACACGCTCAGGAAAAAACGCTCAGGAACACGCAATCAGGCACAAGCAATCAGGCAAAACGCAAAGGAGCCACGCATGCCTCACCCGCTGCCACCCGTGCGCCGCGTCGCGATTCTCGGCGGCAACCGGATTCCGTTCGCCCGCTCGAACACGGCCTATGCGACCGCGTCGAATCAGGACATGCTGACTTTTACGCTGCAAGGGCTGATCGACCGCTATGAGCTGCACGGCGAACGCCTCGGCGAAGTCGCGGCAGGCGCGGTCATCAAGCATTCGCGCGACTTCAATCTGACGCGCGAATCCGTGCTGTCCACCACATTGGCGAAGGAAACACCCGCGTACGATGTGCAACAGGCCTGCGGCACCGGGCTCGAAGCGACGATACTCGTCGCCAACAAGATTGCGTTGGGACAGATCGACGTGGGCATCGCGGGCGGTGTGGATACGACGTCGGATGCGCCAATCGGCGTGAACGAAAACATGCGCAAGATTCTGCTCGAAGCGAATCGCGGCCGGAGTGCGGGCCAGCGCGTCGGCGCGCTCGCGAAGCTGCGGCCCGGCATGTTCTTCAAGCCGCTATTGCCGCGCAACGGCGAGCCGCGCACCGGTCTTTCAATGGGCGAGCACTGCGAGCTGATGGCAAAGCGCTGGAACATTTCGCGCGAAGCCCAGGACGTGCTCGCCTACGACAGCCACCGCAAGCTCGGGCAAGCGTATGCGCGCGGCTTTCTCAACGATCTGATGACGCCGTACCGCGGCCTCGCGCGCGACAACAATCTGCGCGC
The DNA here is from genome assembly GCF_047325075.1 of Paraburkholderia phenoliruptrix. Classification (NCBI taxonomy): domain Bacteria; kingdom Pseudomonadati; phylum Pseudomonadota; class Betaproteobacteria; order Burkholderiales; family Burkholderiaceae; genus Paraburkholderia; species Paraburkholderia phenoliruptrix. Next base: position 2,188,091 of record NZ_CP168531.1, on the reverse strand, counting down.
CGACCTGACGCTCGAAAAGCTCGCCTCGCTCAAGCCCGCCTTCGACCGCGACGCGGGCACGCTGACCGCCGGCAATTCCACGCCGCTCACCGACGGCGCGTCCGCCGTGCTGCTCGCCAGCGAAGACTGGGCCGCGCGCCGCGGCTTGCCGGTGCTCGCGTACCTGAGCTGGTCGGAAACCGCGGCCGTCGACTTCTTCGACAAGAAAGAAGGCCTCTTGATGGCGCCGGCCTACGCGGTGGCGCGCATGCTCGCGCGAGCGGGACTGACGTTGCAGGACTTCGATTTCTACGAGATCCACGAAGCGTTCGCGGCGCAGGTGTTGTGCACGCTCGCCGCCTGGCAGGACGACGAATACTGCCGCACGCAGTTGGGCCTCGACGCCCCGCTCGGCGCGATCGACCGCGCGAAACTCAATGTGAACGGCGGCTCGCTCGCGACGGGCCATCCGTTCGCCGCGACGGGCGCACGCATCGTCGCCGGTCTCGCGAAGATGCTTGCGCAGCTCGACGGACCGGCGGGCAGCGCGCGTGGACTGATTTCGATTTGCGCGGCGGGCGGCCAGGGCGTGGTGGCGATTCTGGAGCGCTGATCCTCCTCCCGCTTGCGCACGCCCAGCCTCTATACGAACACAGGAAGCCCAGGCTTCAGGAGACGACCGATGACCGAGCCCACTCAAGCCCCGCCCTCGCCCGCCGCTGCGAATGAGGCCGGCGCGCGCGCCGACGATCTCGCGCAGACAGCGCACAAAACGCTGCGCGCGCCGAACACCGACGGCATCTGGTACGCGTCGTATCCGGCCGGCGTGCCGCATGAAATCGACGTCGGCCAATACGAGTCGATCGTGCAGTTCTTCGACGAATGCATCGCGCGCTTCCGCGAGCGCGTCGCCTACGTGAGCGTCGGCGCAAGCATGACTTACGGCGAACTCGGCCGCAAGGCGAGCGCGTTCGCTGCGTATTTGCAGAGTATCGGCGTGGCGCCCGGCGAGCGCGTCGCGATCATGCTGCCCAATACGTTCCAGTATCCGGTGTCGCTCTTCGGCGTACTCAAAGCGGGCGCGGTGGTGGTCAACGTCAATCCGCTTTATACGGTGCGCGAGCTCGCGCATCAGTTGAAGGACAGCGGCGCGCAAACCATCGTCGTGTTCGAGAACTTTGCGAAGACGGTACAGGACGCGCTGCCGGGCACGAAAGTGCAGAACGTAATCGTGACGGGGCTAGGCGACCTGCTCGGGGACGGCCTGAATGTGAAGGGACGTCTGCTCAACTTCATGCTGCGTCACGTGAAGAAGATGGTGCCCGCCTACGATCTGCCGCAAGCGGTGCCGCTCCTGAAGGCGCTTGCCGTCGGCTACACGCGGCCCGTCACGCCGGTTCGGCTGACACATCACGACATTGCATTTCTTCAGTACACCGGAGGAACAACGGGCGTCGCGAAGGGTGCCATGCTCACGCATCGCAACATCATCGCGAATCTGCTGCAGGCCAAGGCGTGGTCGGAAGGACAACTGAGCGGCGAAACAGAAACGGTGCTCACGCCGCTTCCGCTCTATCACATCTATTCGCTCACGGTGAATGCGCTCATTTTCATGGGGCTCGGCGGGCGCAACATCCTGATCGCGAATCCGCGCGACATGAAGCGCGTGATGATGATCATCCGCCATGAGAAGTTCACCGGCATGACGGCGGTCAACACGCTCTATAACGCGTTTCTGGAAAACGAGGAGTTCTGCAAACGCGATTTCTCCGACCTCAAACTCGCGATGGCGGGCGGCATGGCGACGCAAAGGTCGGTGGCCGAGCGCTTCAAGGCGGTGACCGGCAAACCGATTATCGAAGGCTATGGCTTGACCGAATGCTCGCCGATCGTGTCGATGAATCCCGTCGACATTTCGAACCTGCGCGACTTCGAGGGCTCGATCGGTTTGCCCGCGCCGTCCACGCAAGTGCGCTTTCGCAAGGACGACGGCAGTTGGGCCGACATCGGCGAGGCGGGCGAGCTGTGCGTGAAAGGGCCGCAAGTCATGAAAGGCTACTGGAACCGCCCGGACGAAACCGCCAAGGTGATCGACGACGAAGGCTGGCTTGCGACCGGCGACATCGGCGTGATGGATTCGCGCGGCTTCATTCGTCTCATCGACCGCAAGAAGGACATGATTCTCGTGTCGGGGTTCAACGTGTACCCGAACGAGATCGAGGACGTAATCGCGGCGCATCCCGACGTGCGCGAAGTCGCTGCAATCGGTGTGCCCGACGAAGCCCAGGGCGAGCGCGTGAAAGTGTTTGTCGTGAAGCGCAATCCGTCGCTCACCGCCGAGCAGGTGATCGCGCATTGCCGCAAGAACCTGACGGGCTACAAGATTCCGAAAGTGGTCGAATTCCGCGACGAGCTACCGCAAACCAACGTCGGCAAGATTCTGCGCCGCGCGCTGCGCGACGAGGAACTCGCGAAGCAAAAGTCTGCCTGACAGGCAAGGCGCTTGCATGGGGTCTTGCGCCACCCTTCGGGAGAATTCGATGACGCATTGGCTGTTCGCACGCCTGTCCCGGTTTCGCTCGGTGCGTCCCGACGCGAAAGCCGCCGTGGGTGCCGCCGCGGGTGCCGCCACGGGTAGCTCCGCGAATCCGGGACGCAGGCTCCGGCCCGACGTGGCGCGGATTGGCGCGCTCATCGCATGGGCGGCGCTCGGTGTCGCGAGTTCGCCCGTGTTCGCGCAAAACGACGACAAGCCGCCGCCGCTCGAAGCAGCAAGCGCGGTCAAGCCGCCATCCACGCCGGCCTCGCAGGTCGGCAAGCTGACGCTCGACCAGCAGGTGAAATGGCTGCGCGCCGCGCAGCAAAGCGGCGCACTCGAAGCGCTCGACGACGCGCAACTGGCCGCGCTTTTCAAGTCGCTCGATCCGCTCGCGCTGCCGCGCTATATCAAGGAAGGCCCGAACGGCTATGCGTCGTATGAGTTCACGATGTCGCGCGCCGAACGCATTCGCGGCCAGTGGCCCGACAAGCCCGATCACATGCTGGTGCGCGTCGCGCACGACCCGCTGCGCATCTACGCAAAATGGCTGCCGGACGGCGCGCACGCGGGCCAGGAAATCATCTACGACGAGTCCAAACGTACCGACGAAATGTACGGCCACCTCGGCGGCATCATGAACGTCATGCCGCTCTGGACGTCGCTGAACGGCGCCCTTGCCCGCTCGCAATCGAACCACCAGGTGCGCGATCTCGGCACCGAATATATCGCCCGGCAGTATCTCGAAGAGGGCAAGAAATATATCGAGGCCGGTTTGCCGCGCTCGACGCAGATCGAAGTGAAGACCATCGACGGCGTGCGCGTGCTTGCATTGACCTTCGAGACGCCCACCGGCCAGCCGCAGTTCTACGCGAAAAAGGAAACGCTCGGGCTCGATTTGCGGCACCCGTATTTCCGCACCGTCGAGTCTTACGACAACGAAGGCCGCATCTTCGAAAGGATCGTCTTCGAAACGATTACGCCGAAAACCTTCGACGACGCGACGTTCGACCCGAAAAACAAGGCTTATAAGTTCTAACGCGGGGCCAGCACGAAGCTCACCTGCGCCGACTGTGCGTCCTGTTCGTGGCTGTGCTCAAGCCGATGCGTTGCGCGAGTGGCGAGTTCCTTCAGCACGAAGTAGTCCGACGCGCGCGTGACGCCTATCAACCACGGCGTCGTGCCGGCATCGGCGGATTGACTCAGCAGCGGTAGGAGCCTCAGGTGCCACAGGAGCCCGATGTCGTCGCCGGTTTCGAAAACGGGCAGGTTCATCGCCGTGGTGCAGCGGGCGAACGCGGCGCTCGCGGGCAAGCTCGAATCGGCAATCGCGAAGGTGCCGCCGCGCGCCGCGGCGTGCGCGAGCCCAGCCCACGGCAAGGCCCACGCCGAGCCCGCCGGGGTGGAAAGCCATGCACTCGTCATCATGAAAGTGCGCCGGTCCATGGTGGTTCTCCGCCGACCTCATGCGTGCCCCGTTGCGCTCATGCGCTCACGCGATCACGCGATCACGTATAACCGCGCCGATCGCGCCACGCCGCCGGCCAGATGCCCTGCTTGCCCGGCGCGAGAATACCGTTGGGGTCGAGCGCGTCCTTGATCGTTTCGGATAGCCGCAGCAACGCGCCGTCGTTGAAACTGTATTGCGCAGCGGCAAAGTCCATGTACGCAAGGTGCGCGCGGTATTCGCCGTAGCCGGCCGCGCGCGCGTCGCTCATCAGCGAGCGCAGCAGCGCGCCCGCCTGCTCGACCTGACCTGCGTCGTCACGATCGAAAATCGCCGCGAAGATGTGGTGCAGATGACGCACGCCGGCAGTAAAGCCGCCGTAGTAATCGAAGCCATATTCCGCCGCGCGCGCCTTGACCATGAAGTATTGGCGCAGCGCATCGCGCCCGGTTGCGGGACACACCGGCGCGAAATCCACATGGGCGCCCGCGCCGCCGCGCCAGTCGAGCATGCGAAAAGCGCTCATCGCCGGGATGCCGGCAAGATTGCGGTCGCCGCCCGCGACGGGCTCTGCGTCGCCTGAATAGCGTCTGGCGAAAAGTCGCGCGTCCTTCACGCGTGCGAAGGCCCGCTGAACGATCGCATAGCGCGCGTCGATCAGCTCCGGCGTACCGTACAGTGCGAAATGCAGGTTCCAGCGGCCGACGTTCAGCTTGTCGAGCATCGCGGCCACCGCGTTTTCGGGCATCGCGCCCGGACCGTCGTACCACTCGCGGCGCGCCGACAGCCCGGCTGCGCGCCGCAAGCCGCCTTCGATCACCGCCTGATTGCGGATCGTTTCGTCAAGACGCAACGGCCGCAGTATCTCGACGATCGCTTCCAGATCCGTTTCATGGCGAAACTGGATTTCGCCGAGCAGATACGCGGGCGGCGCCGGCATCAGCCACACGCCGAGTTTGGTGACGACGCCGTAGTTGGACTGCATGAACATCGCGTCGAACGACGGTCCGTAGCCCGGCTGGTAGAGCTGCCACGCGGTGCTCGTGTCGATCGCGCCCATGCCGGTGCGCAGCACGTCGCCGTTGGCGAGCACCACTTCCATTCCGCATTGCGTGGCCGCATGGTCGCCGTACGGCGTATAGCCGAAGCCGCGCTCGAGCGTATTGCCGACCACGCTGCCCCAGCCCGCCGCCGGCGGATCGACCCACAGCCGGTAGCCGCGCTCCCTCAGATGCGCGTGCAGATCGAAGTAGCTGACGCCCGGCTCGACGAGCGCATAGGCGAGCGTCTCGTTCACTTCGAGGATGCGGTTCATCCGTTGCAGATCCAGCACGACGGAGCCCGTCAGACGGGGCGCCGCGCCGCCGTACGCGAAGTTGCGCCCGGTGGAGACGGTCCACAACGGAATGCGATAGTGATTGGCCACGCGCAGAATCGCGCGGATTTCTTCGACGGATGCGGGCAGCAGCGCGGCACTCGCCGCAAACGCCGCGCGCTCGCCGGGCGCAAACGGGTCGAGATAGGCCGAGCGTCCGGCTGCCGAATCGACCACATGCTGCTCGCCGACGATCGCCCGCCACGCGGCCAGCGCCGCGTCGAACTGAGCGGCGGAAAGCTTCGGCGGCAGCTGGCGGCTCAAGGGCGTGTCCTCTGCGGCGTGCGCGGCTCTTCTGGGCGCGTGGCGATTACCACTCTTGCCACTATTCCCACTATTCCCACTATTGCCACGCTTCCGGCTTGCCGCCGAGCGCGCTGCACACGTCCACGGCGATCGAGCGCAGCTTGCCTTCCGCGATGGGTCCCGACAGTGCATAGCCCATGCCGTCGCTGATCCAGTAGAAGGTGCGCCGGTTGCCGTCGCGCAGCAGGCGGAAGGCGTTCTCGTCGCGCGCCGTGCCCGTCACGTACAGCGTGAGGCGCGCGCCCGCGCGGTTCTCGTACATGAATTGCGCAGCGGGCCCCGCGTCGCCGGGCAACAGCCGCCCGCCCACCAGCGAGTAACCGTATTCCTGCAACGACGGCACCGAAAGCGGCCGGTTCAGCCGCCTGGAGAGCCAGTTGATCAGATGCTCTTCCTCGCTCGCCGCCACTTCCACGGGATGCCGCCGCTCCGGCGTGTAGACCGCATACGCAATGTCGGCGCGCTCGGCGAAACTCGGGGCGCGTGCGCCCAGGCCGTTCCATGCGCCGCCCGTCAGGCGCGGCGCGAGCGGGCCGAGCGCGAGCGCGAGCCCGGCGCCCAGAGCGAGCCAGCACGCGGCGACACCGACATGCCGCCACCACGGCGTGCGCGGACGCAGCACGATGACGGCGGGGTCGTCGGCGCTCGGCGATGAGTCGTGGCCAGGAAGCGGCGCGTGGCTCGCGGCAGCGCGCGGCGTATCGGCCTGCGGCGCGCCGCACAACACGCGCAGCGCGGCTTTTTGCGCGCGCCACGCGGCCACCCGCGCGGCGGCTTGCGGATGCGCGGCGAGCAGCGCGGCAATGCGCTCGCGCTCGCCGGCGGACACCTCATCGTCGACGAACGCCGACAGCGCTCGCAGATCCACCCCGTCGGGCAAGCTGGCATCGTGGTCGTTATTCATCGCGGATTTCTCACTACTTTCAGCGGCGGCTTGCGCGCCGGCCCTTGCCTCGCCCCTTCGCCGGTCCCCTCGGCGGGCCCTTCCAGCAACACGCGCAGATGCTCGCGCGCGCGCGACAGCCGCGACATCACCGTGCCCACCGGCACGCCGAGCGCTTTCGACGTCTCCTGATACGTCAGTTCCTCCACGCAGACGAGCAGCAGCACCTCACGCTGCTCGAGCGGCAAACAATACAGCGCGCGCTGCAGATCGCGCAGCACGAGCCCGTCGACCTCGCGTGGCGGCGCCTCGAGATTGCGCCAGGGGGCGCTTTCTTCGTCGACTGTAATCTCGCGGCGGCCGCGCAATTGATCGATATACAGATGCCGCAGGATGGTGAGCAGCCACGCGCGCAGATTGCTGTTCGGCCGGAACGCCGTCCAGCGCGCGAGCGCGCGCTCCGCCGTGTCCTGCACGAGGTCGTCGGCCCACGCGCGGTCCCCGGTCAGCGCCCGCGCATAGCGGCGCAGCTGCGGGAGCCACGCAATCACTTCGGCTTCGAAGCTCACCCGGAGCGCAAACGCTCAGTAGCCGCCGCCGCTGCCACTGCCGCCGCTCCCGCTGGTGCTGGACGCGCTGCTGTCGGTCGCGGACGTGCAGGCGCTCGTGGCGAGCGAGCCCAGTGCGAGGGCGAACAGCATGAGGATCATGCCGAGAATGCGGGTGGATTTCATGTGAGTCTCCATCTGGGCCAGAGTGGGCGGTTCAACTGTGCGATGCTGTCCCTGTCTTAACGCACGGGCCCGGCGATTTATTCCGACGATGCACCGCGTGAGGCCAGCTTTTTCCGCCATTGGCGTCGGCAAGCGCCTGCTCTGGCCGAAGAAGCCGGCCAATGCCCGGCTGATTTGGTAACTCAACGTTACAGCCCCTAGTTACCAGGTGCTTATGTGAGCGCAAGCCGTTATAGTGGACGCAGTTCGCCCGCCGACGCGTTCTGCCCCTACACAGGGTAGAATCGCGGCGAACCACCGTCTTTCTAACCTGAATTGTCCATGGCTTCCGCAGAATCGCATCCGCAAAACGACTTCATGAACGCTGCGCGCAAAGAACGAAAGCGCGTTGAGATCTACCTCGTCAACGGCATCCGCCTGACGGGCTGCATCGAGTCGTTCGACCAATATCTGGTGATGCTGCGCACGCCCGTCGGCCTGCAGGGCATCTACAAGCGCGCCATCTCGACAATCCAGCTCGACACCGGCACCCGCCCGGCGCCGCGCGCCGGCCGCCCGTCGCATGGTGAACATACTACTCGCGGACCTCACGGTTCGCGCGAGCATCGTGAACCCCGCGAACCTCGCGAACCCCGCGAACCGCGCGAATCGTACGGTGCGCCGTCCGACCGGGCCGCCCCGGAACGCGGCGCCGCGTCGGACGCTCCGGTGGTCGTGACACGCCGCCGGCGTCTGTTCGGCACGGGTGGCGACGGCGGGAACCATGGCAATCACGGCGGCAGCGGGAACGGCGGGCACGAGTAAGCAACTGGCTCAACATGAAGCCGGGGCGGCGCCGGTCACTCCTGGAGAGGACCGAGCCGCTGCAGAATTTTCTCTACTCTCGCTACCTGCTGTTCCGACAGCTCGAACTTGCACTTGACCGCCAACAGCCGGCGCCGCCAGTAGCCGGCGTCCAGCATCCGCTGCGCCGGCTGCTTCGTTGCCCAATCCAGATGGTCCAACTCTGCTTCCACCACGTGTGAAGCATTGAAACGCTTCGGGCGCACGGGTTTCCTGTTCATGGTTTTCGCTGCCTCGTGGTTCGTCGATTGAGTTTGTCGACTGAGTTGGTCAACTGAGTTCGCGCCCCTCCCGAAGCTTGTCCTGCCCGCTCGCCGCCGGCGGTCCGATGGACCGGTCCACGCAACCGGCCGTTGATTGTTGTTGACCGCACGGCCTTCCTGCGACACACGGAAAACGAGCCGGCGTGCCCACGTTTGAAGTTTCTGCTGATTTGATATTGAGCGGCGCGCCCCCGCGAGCGCCCGGGCGCGCCGTTGTCGTCTCGCGTGGCGTGGCGAGGCGCGTGCGCGTCTTAGGCCGTCCGGCCAATGCCGCTGGCGCAGCGTTTGCGCTATGCTGAATCGTCGAATGTGTCCACTGGAAGCCCGCCATGACAAGCAACAAGCCCACGGCGCCGCCGTCCGCCGGAAAGCAGACGGAGCGTGCGCTCGACTCTACGGATAGCCGCCTCGACGAGGCGCTAGAAGAAAGCTTCCCCGCGAGCGACCCGATCGCCGTCCATGACGACGACGCACAAGGAGCGTCGAAACCGCCATCGCACCAGCCGGTGGAAAAAAAGAAGCAGCGCTAGCGCGCGGCGAAAAACAGGTGGCGAGCCGCCAACGCATCGCGCGCACTATGCGTGAGCGCGATGCGGCTGCAAAGATGCGGTGTATCGCTAGCCCGGTCTGGTGGACGTTTTGGGCAACGTCGCGCTGGGCTCGCGTGAAGCAGTCGGACTGTCCGGCTCAATGCACGGGCAAGCCGCTTTCCAGCTGCCGTTGCAGTTCGCGCACCTGGCGCTGGGCGGCCCGCAGTTGCTCCTGCGCCGCAGACTTTTGCTGGGCGAGCGCCACGGCTTCGGCACGGGTCTGTTGCTGCTGGTTCGCCACAATGGTCTGCTGCTGGCGGGCGACGTCGAGGTCCGCCTGCAGCCGGTTGGCGCGGCTTTGCGAGAGCGCGATCATGCGTTCCGTGAACGCCTTTTGCGCTTCGAGCTGCGTGCGGCGAATTTCCACGTCCGAGAGCTGCACGGTCTGGCGCACGAAGTCGCGGTAAATCATTTCAGCGCGCGCCGCGTCCTGCGTCTTAATGACGCGCCAGAAGTTCTTCTGCTGGAAGAGCGCCACGTAGTACGTCATCTCCTTGCCGTGGAACAGCAAGCTTGCGCCGTAACTGCCGTTGTAGGTGGTGCGCAGCTCGCTCAGGTCGGAGCCTTTGATCATCTGCTGCAATTCCGCGACGTTGCCCGCAGCGGATTGCTTCGCTTCCTCAGGCGTGAGCGCCGAAGTCTGAACCTGCGTCTGCGCCGGCAACGGCGTGGACGGCAGCGCGGCTGTGGTACCGGGCTGGGAAACGACGCCGGCGGTTCCGTTGTTCTCAGGCAGGGACTGTGCGCATGCGCCTTGTGCTACCCCCAACGCCATGATCGCGGCAACGGCGATCTGTCGTAGTTTCGACTTGTGGTCCATGTAATTCCTGCTTCGACAGTTTTTGTTTTAGTTCCCAATCGTCTCATTATTACTCACTTTCGCGGGTTTCGGGCTCTTCGTCGAAAATTTGGTACTTACGCATTTTCTCCCACAGCACCTTGCGGCTGATGCCGAGATAGAGCGCCGTATCCTGACGCCGCCAGCTGTTGGCGTCGAGTGCGGCGATCACGCGGTTGCGCTCGGCCATGTCCCATTTGCTGCGGTCCACGAGCACCTCGGCTGCGCTTTCCGCCGGCACGGGCTGGCTGCTGCGGGCGAGCGCGAGGAGCCGCTGCAGGCGCGCGGCGTCCCATGCGCCGATCTGGCGCACCGTCACGCCGATCCGTTCGGCGAGGTTGCGCAGCTCGCGCACGTTGCCGGGAAAATACGTATCGGCAACGGCGTCCGCCAGCCAGTACGGCAAATCCGGCAGGCCGGCGAGGCGCTCGGCGCCCACCACCTGGGCGATGAAGGCCTTGAAGATCGCGATCTTGTCGACTGCGCCCCGCTCTTCCAGCGACGGAATCTTCAGCTCGATCACCGCGAGCCGGTAGTACAGATCCGCGCGAAAGCTGCCGTCCTTAACCAGCTGCGGCAGATGCTTGTTGGTCGCCGCAACGAGCCGGAAGTCGAGCTTGACGGGGGTCGCCGAGCCGATGCGCGTGACCGCGCTGTCCTCCAGCACGCGCAGCAGCTTGACCTGCTGGTAAAGCGGCAGATCGCCGATTTCGTCGAGAAAGAGCGTGCCGCCGTCGGCCTGCTCGAAGTAGCCCTTGTGTGCAACGACCGCGCCGGTAAACGAGCCCTTCGAGTGGCCGAAAAAGAGCGACTCGAACAGGCCGTCGGGAATTGCGCCGCAATTCACCGCGACGAACGGCCCCTTGCCGTAGCGGCTATGTTTTTCGTGCAGCAGTTGCGCGATGCGCTCCTTACCCACGCCGGTCTCGCCGTGCACGAGCACGCTCGTGTCGCAGTCGGCGAATGTATCGACTTCGTGCAGCAGCGCCTGCATGCACTCCGAGTTGGCGATCATCGCGTCGGACTCGTGCGTCTTCGCGCTGTGCGCGCGCATCTGCAGCACGAGCTTCGTCACCATGCCGCGCAGCTCGGCGCAGGTGAAGTCGAGCGGCAGGATGTGCGAGTACTCGGCCGGATACATGGAGGGATCGTGGTCGCGCGGCGCGGCGCCGACCCAGACCACCGGAATGCCGTGCGCAGCCTGCCAGTCGCGCAGAATGAACGCGCCGCTGTCGATCACCGACACGCTGATGATCGCGAGCGAAGGCCGCAGCGCCGTCCGCTCGGGCGAAATCGCGATGTCGTCGGCACGGATCACTTCGACGTCGAAGCTCGCCATGCAGCGCGCGACCCGGTCGACGATGTCGGCCTTGCCCTCCCAGACGTAAATATCGAGTTCCTCGATTTTGGTGGTGGTTCTCATGGTCGCCGAATCAATAAACCAGTTGTGCCTGACCGCAGGCAAGTCCGAGGTCGTGAACCGTGCTCACGCCGAGCTGCACACCGAGCAGTTGCAGCAGCGGAACGAGCAGCAGGTCGAGCGAATTCAGTACGGGCGCGAGCAGCCCGGCAAGCGCGCTCAGCAGCGGCGCAGCGAGCACGGTGATGTCGACGCCGAGCGCCGTGGCGTGCATCGAACTCCCGAGGCTGCCCGCGAGCTGGCTGAGGAGCCCGCTCGTCGCGGAGCCGAGCGCGTTGGTGTTCGTGCTCTGATAGTCGTCGCTGTCGCCGGTCACGTTGTTAAAGCGCAGCACGCTCGGCGCCGCCTTCATGCCGAGATTCCAGCCGTTCGAGGGTGAGCTGGTTCCGAGCGTGACGTTTATCACGCCGAGGCTCAGCAGCGGCACGCTCACCGACGTCAACGAAGCGGGCTTCGTGCAGGAGGTGGCCGTCGTCGTATTGGTGAAATTGCTGGACGCGTCGCTGCCCGCGCACAGCGACACCAGATCTGGCGTCACCGAGATCCAGCTGTAGCTCGTGGACTTCTGCGTCGAACATTGCGTGGCCTGCAAGCCGGCGGTACCGTCCGCGACTTCCAGATAGATCGGCAGATTGAGAAGGCTCACGTTGACGAGCGAAGGAAATCCTGACCCGAGCCCCACATTGACGTTGACCAGCTGCACGTTCAGATAAAGCTGTACCGAAGCCGAATGCGCGCTCGTGCGGTAGCTGCCGTCCGGATAGGTGCCGGCCTCGCCCACGGCGATCACGGGCGGCCTCAGAATCCGCGCCTCGGCCGTCACATTGGCGAGCGGGCTCAGGTTAAGCGCGGTCCCCAGGTTCACCGCCGCGTTGCCATGCGCGATTTCCGCGGCGATCATGAGCGCGTCGAGCGCATTGATGCTGGCTGTGGCCGCCGCTTCCGGATTGGCGAGGCCGACCGCCAGCAATCCGCTCGTGCCGGCCGTGTCGCCGAGACTGATTTTGTTCGAGCCCGTCGACGCGCTCGCAATCGTGTTCAGTCCGCTGATCACGCTCGCGCTCGCCACATTGCCCTGACTGAGCGCGGTTGCCATCGCGGTCGCAAGTTGCGCGACCGTTACCTGCGCCTGCAGCAACTGCGACATCGAGGCGACGCCCAGTGCGGCGGCGAGATCCGACAGCTTGACCTGCGCGGTGGCAAGCCCCTGATAAGACGCGACGTCGAGATTGACATTGCTGCCGAGCAGCCCGTTCAACAGCCCGTTGAGCAGCCCGCCGGAAAGGGTCGCCACTGACGTGCTCAGCGAAAACGAGCGAATGTTGGTGGCCTGCGCGACGGCGCTTGCGCTCAGCTCGCGCGTCTGGCCGATGAGGAACAGGAACGGCACCGGCCGGCTGACCACCACCTGCAAGGCGTTGAGCGGCGTGCCCGAGGCGGCGAAGTACGACTGGCCGGCATTGGCCGACGGGTCCCATCGGCCGCAGGTTGTCTGGACTGCGCCGTCGCCTGGCAGGCCGTTGGCGGTCGCATTGAGCTGGGCGGAACTCGCGGCCGCTGCACAGCCGCCCGCGCTGCCGATCAGCTGAACGCCGGCAGCGGCGGCGAGATCGGCAGTGCGCTGCAAATCGCGGCGCGCGTAATAGAAGTGGCCGATATCGACGGCGCCGAGCGCGATGACCGCGAGGCTCACCCACACTGCCGCAAGCAGGGCAATCGCGCCGCGCTGCCTGCGCGCGACGAAGCCGCCCGCGCGACGCTGCAGGCACAGCGAGCGAGGCGCGCGCGAATGGCACCAATGGCACCCATAGTGCGAAGAGCGGCGCGCGGGATCGCGTGAGCGCATATCAGTTCTGCGGCAAGCTGCCTGTGAGGCCGCCGCCCTGGCCGCCGCCGCTGCCCTGGTTCAGCGCGGAGCCGTACAGATCGGGAATGCGCGATTTGAACGACTGCATGTAGCGCCGATACGCAAGCCCCGCCTCTTCGCCGAGCATCGGCTGCGCGGCCGCGGCTTGCGCGTTGCTGCGCTGAAGCTCGAGCCATGCCGCGGTCGAATGCCCGACCTCGCTGCGTTGAACAGCCTCGCCCGCTCCTGCCGACTGTGCGCCCGCGTGAGCAGCCGCGCATGCCGCCAGCGCGAGCATCACCACACGCGCTGCGAGCCGCCACGGTATCTGGTTTCTTTCGTTCGTTTTCACGCTGCCTCCGCGGCCGTGCCGCCAGTTATTGTGCGAACCGTTGCAAGAGACGCGGCGCCGGTTCCATCGTGTTCTGCGTGCTCGCGACGGTCCCCGCGGGCGCGGCCATCCGGCTCTGCGGACCCGGCAGGCCCGTCGCGCCGGAACGCGCGCCGCCGCGCCCGGCGGCGACTACTTTCGCCGCGTCGCTGCGGATCGCCGCGCGCACGTCGAGTGCGAGCTTCTGCTGGTTCATCAGCGCCTGCGCCTCGGCGGGCTGCCCGTTCGCGAGCAGAAAAAGCGCGATATTGCTCACGATCTTCGGATTGGCCGAATCGAGTTCGGCGGCCTTCATCAACGGCACGCGCGCGCCGGCGACGTCGCCCGCACGCAGGCGCGCGTAGCCGAGGTCGGACAGCACCGTCGCATCGGTCGGCGCGAGCTGCGCGGCTTGTTGCAGCTCGCTCGCGGCGAGCCCGAAGTCGCCCTGCGCGCCCTCAATCAGCCCGAGCCCGCGATGCGCACGCGCCGCCAGCGGCGTCGGCAGCAACTGCCGGTAGGCGGACGCGCTCGCCTCAGGCTGCCCGGTCATGCGCAGCGCATCCGCGCGCAGCAGGATCGAATCGGGCGTGGCGCCGTACTGTTTTTCGTACGCGTCGATATGCGCGAGCGAGGCAAAGTAAAGCCCCTGCGACTGCATCCGGTCGATGAGCCCCAGATACATGCCCGGTGTGTCGGGCGCCGGATCGCGATTGGCCTGCTGGAGCAAGGCTTGGCGCTCCGCCTGCGGGCCGACGCCGTAGCCCGACTGCTGCGACGCGCAGGCACCGAGCAAGACGAACGCGCAGGCAGCGCAAGCGCCACGTGCCGCACGTCGCGACGAATATTTCCGAATCCTGATCAATGCCATGGCTCTTTCCTTACCGATGCATCGCCTTCAGCGAGTGCGACACCGACAACACGCCCGGCCCGGCGGTGACGATCATCAGCGCGGGAAGCAGTGTCAGGATCATCACGCCGGTCATTTTCACCGCCATCCGGCCGATGCGTTCGCGCAGCATCGCGCGGCGCGTTTCGCGCAGCCGGTCGCCGAACTGCTTGAGCGGTTCCTGCACCGCGCCGCCGTGCCGGTCCACCTGAATCAGCAGGCGCACGACCGCGCGCAGGTCTTCGTTTTCGAAACTCGACGCGAGCCGCGACAGCGACTGCTCGCGCGTGCGTCCGGCGGCGAACTGACGCTGCGCAATGTCGAGTTCGCTCGACAGCACCGGCAAGACGCCGCGAAAATCGTTGACCATCACCTGAAGGCTTTGATCGAGCGACAGCCCGACGCCCTGCAAAAGCCGCAACAGGTCGACGAGCATCGGCAGTTCGTCGACGACCGCGCCGCGGCGCGCCGCCGCGCGCCGGCGCAACACGACCTTCGGCGCCATCACGCCGCACACGAACGCGACGATGACGACGAGCACATAGCGCGGACCTTCGACGTGCGCGTGCCCGAGCGCGCCGGCGACGAGCGGCAGCACAATCGCGCCGGCCACGCGGGCGATCAGGAACAATCCGCGCGCGCGGGCGTCGACGAAACCGCATTGTTCGAGCAGCCGCCGGTCTTCCTCCGCGACCACCTGGCGGCCCACCGACGTGTCGAGCCAGCGAATGCCGGCGCCGGCGCATCGTTCGAGAAAGCCTTTCATGCCGGGCGCGCGTGCGATGCCGGCCGCCGCGCCGGCCGCATTCGAGGCGCCTCGCGCATGCGGTCCACTCGCGGCACTCGCCGCACGGAACGCGCTTGCCGCACCGGCCGCGTGTGCCCCATGGAGTGACGCATGCGCCGCCGTGCCGCCGTGAACGCCGCGCGCATTCGCCGCCATCGCGCTGTGCAGCGCGCGCTCGTCGAGCGCATGGGCGAGCGTGCGCGCGCTGCGGCGGGCGGCGGCGAGGCGCGCGATCAGCAGGCCGGCGAGCAGCAGCAAGCCCGTGGCGGCGCACACGAGCGCAAGCGCGAAGAGTTCGGTCGGCTGCATCGTCAGGCCTTCAACCGGGCAAGCCGGTACAGCAGATACGCGCCCGTCAGTTGCAATGCGAACGCGATATAGAGAATCTGGCGGCCGCCTGGATCGAACCACATGGAGCCGAAATAGCGCGGGTTCGTCAGAATCAGAAAGCCGCCTATGCCGACCGGCAACATGCCGAGTACCCACGACGACAACCGCGTTTCAGACGACATCGCCACGAGCTCGCGTTCGGCGTGCTCGAGATCGCGCATGAACGACGACATGCGGTCGAGCATCACGTCGGCGCGGCCGCCATACTTGACTGAGAGCCGCAGCACCGCGCCCACCAGTTCGAGCTCGCGCGCGCCGTACAGCACGGCGACGTGAGAGAGCGCGCGGTCGATTTCGACGCCCGACCTCAGCATTCGCGAGACATGGTCGAGGCATTCGCGCAGCGGCGCCTCGGTGATTTGCAGCGAGGCCTGGAACGCGGCGGGCACGCTGTTGCCGAGCGTGATCAGACGCACGATACCGTCGAGAAACGACGGCAGTTGCCGCACGATCGCCTGACGGCGCCGGCTCGCGCGCATCGACATCACGAAGTAGAGAAATACCGCGCAGCCGCACAGCGTCACACCGGCGGCGAGCACGCCGCCCTGGCTCGCGGCCACGAGACACAAGATGGCGACAATGGCCGCGACGGCGACGATCGTCCCGCGCGCGTTACGCAGTCCGGCGCGGTTGAGCATCGCGCCGCACGCGTAGCGCGCGCGTGCGCCGAGATAACGCAGATACGCGTACCAGCCCGCGTCGGCGGCCGGCGCTTGCGGCGCGAGCGCGACAGCGGGCGCGGCGCGGCGCGCGGAGGCCGATGCCGCTCCAAAGGCTGCACCGGTGGACGCAGCGGAAGCCGCGGCGCCGCGCGGCGCGCCGCTTCCACTACTTGCACCGCTTACGCCGGTTGCACTCATTGCGCCGGCTGGGCCGCCCGCGTTCGCCGTGAATGCCCCTCCCGCCGCAGCCCCGCTCGAACCGCCCATCGCAGCCGTCGGCGCAGCGCTCTGCGCGGCGCTCATGCGGCTGTCGATAAAACGCTCGGCGCTCACCTGCTCCTTGCGTTGCGCACCGCGCTGCAGGATGAAGAGCGCAAGCGCCGCGCACAGCAGCGCGAGCGCGGCAACGATCAACGCTGCGCTAGACATTGAACCCGCCGCCAAAGCCACCGCCACCGCCGGACCCGCCGCCGCCCGTGAAGCCGCCCCTACCGCCCAGCCCGCCGCCGAACCCGCCGCCGAAACCTGCATCGCCGGCACCGACCGCGCCGCCGAGCGGCTGACGGAAGCGCGCGAGCTTCGGCGAATGCGGATGAATGCCGAGCGACACCCATTGATCGAGCTCGTCCCCGTCCGCCGACAGCACCGGCTCGTAGCGGTAAAGCTCCTGTGTCGCGATGATGTTGTCGGACAGGCCAGTTACTTCGGTGACCGACAGGATGCGGCGGCGGCCGTTCGAGAGCCGCCCGATCTGCACGATGAAGTCGATCGCGTTGGCGATCTGCCGGCGCAGGCTCGACTCGGTGCCCTGGAAGCCCGCGAATCCGGCCAGCATTTCGAGCCGGTACAAACACTCGCGCGGCGAACTTGCGTGGACCGTGCCCATCGAGCCGTCGTGGCCGGTGTTCATCGCCTGCAGCATTTCGAGCACTTCGCCGCCGCGCACTTCGCCGACGATGATGCGGTCCGGCCGCATGCGCAGCGTATTGCGCAACAGGTCGCGAATCGTCACGACGCCCGCGCCGTCGAAGCCGCCCGGACGGCTTTCGAGCCGCACCACATGCGGATGGTTCAGCGACAGCTCGGCCGTGTCCTCGATCGTCACGACGCGCTCCGGCTCGGGAATATGGAACGCGAGCGCATTGAGCAGCGAGGTCTTGCCCGAGCTCGTTCCGCCCGACACCAGCACGTTGCAGCGCGCCTGTACGGCAGCTTCCAGCAGCGCGCCGATCTCCGGGCTGTAGGTGCCGTTGCCGAGCAGATCGTCGGGGCGCAGCGGGTCCTTGCGGAATTTGCGGATGGACACGATCGGACCATCGATGGACAGCGGCTCGATCACCACGTTGACGCGTCCGCCGTTGGGCAGGCGCGCATCGACCATCGGATTGGATTCGTCCAGACGCCGGCCGATCGGCGCGAGAATGCGCCTCACGATACGCAGCAGGTGCGCGTTGTCGGCGAAACGCACCGGTATCTTCGTGAGAATGCCGTGGCGCGACACGTACACGTCGTTGTAGCCGTTGATCAGAATGTCCTCGACCGCCGGGTCGTTCAGCAGATCCTCGATCGGGCCGAAGCCCGCGAGTTCCTTGGTCAGCGCATCGGCGATCGCGCGCACCTCCACCTCGTTGATCGGAATGCGCCGCAGCCGCACGAAGCTGTCCATTTCCAGATCGACGAACTGATTGATCGCGTTGCGCGACCAGCGGCCGAACTCCGAACCGAGTTCCTCGATGCGCGTGAGCAGATGTTCGTGCGCGGCGTTCTTGATGTCCTGGAACTGCTGCGTGTGCGCGAACGACGGCGCGTTGTCGGCGAATTCGATTTCTTTTGCCATCGTCTATGACCGTCTGGAGGAAGTGGGGATGAAGCGCCTGAGCGCGTCCAATGCCGATTTGCGGCGCGGCGGCGCGCTCGCGTGCGCCGGGCCCGCGAGCCGCTCGATCAGCAGTTCGAGCGCGCGCACGTAAGGGTCGCGCGCGGCCGCGTCGGCGAGCAGCAAGCCCTGGTTCGCCGTCTGTCCGAGGGCCACGCGCCGGTCGGGCAAACTGGCGACGAGCGGCAGGTCGAGGCGCTCGGCGATCTGCGCGGCGCCGAGGCCGAGATCGGCGTCGAACCTGTTTACGATCAGCCGGACGTTGGCCGTGTCCGCGCCCGCCTCGCGCAAGGCTTCCAGCACGCCGACCGCCGACACGATCGACGCCACGCCCTGATCGCAGACGAGCCACGCTTCGTCGGAGGCCCGCACGACCTGCGCGATGAACTCCATGTTCGAGAAGCCGCCGAGGTCGACGATCTGCTGGTCGAAAAAGGCGCGCAGCCGGTTCAGCAAACCGATGGACGACGAATACGAGATCTCGCGCATGTCGGCGAGATTGGGCGGCAGTGTGGTGAACGCGAGCCCGCTCGCGTGATGCGACAGCGCCGTGTGCACGAAGGTCTGGTCGAAGCGCCGCAAATTTCGCACGGCTTCGACGAAATGAAAGTCGCTGCGCGTATTCAGCATGAGCAGGCCGTCGCCGGCCGGCAAGCCGAGATCGAGCAAGGCCGCCTGCCTGCCCTGCTGCGCATCGCGCCTTTGCAGCATCACCGCCAGATTGGTCGCGAGCGTGCTCACGCCCATGCCGATGCGCGCGCCGATAAGCGCGGTCACGCGGCCATGGCGGCTCACCGGCTCGACGAGATTGTCGAGCACCTGCTGCGTGATGCGCAGCGCGTCGGCCGCCTGCGCCGACAGGTCGATGAAGTCGCGCACGCCCGCGCGCAAGGCGGCGAGCGCGCTTTCGGGCTCGGCGAGCGAACCGGTCGCGACGATCTGCAGGCCGGGATAGTGCGCGCGCACCGCGCTCGTCGCCGCACTCGCAGCCGCGCCGCGGCCGCCCGAAAAATCGACGAAGACGAGCGACGGGTTGAGCGTGCCGATGCGCTGCGTGAGCATCGACGGATCGAGCGTGACCGCTTCGACCGCACCGGCGGCGAGCAACGTCTCCGAAAGCCAGTGCACGTGTTCGTCGTCGAGCGACGCGAACACGAAATAGTCGGCGACGGTCCGGTCAGTCAATGAGTGCGTTCTTGCGTTCATCGTGCCCATCCTCTTGCGGCATCGGCGCGAACCCGCTGGCCGTTGCGTTGCGCACCGCGGCGTGGCTGCGAGCGACGCGCGCCGCCCGCGCAGCTGCCATGCACACAACTGCGCACACGCCTGCAGATGCACACGCGCACGTGCCTCGTTGCCGCCTGCCTGCGCGCGCTCATTTCGAAAAACCCGGCGCCGCGTCGCGCGCCGCCACGCCGCCCAGCAACGAGCGCCATACCGGTGCGTTGCGCTGCTCGGACTGCTCGCCCGGCGTGGCCGGCAAGGTCGCGCCTTTGGCGAGCGGCGACACCAGATGCGGCGTCACGATAATCACCAGTTCCTTGTCGTTCTGCTGATAGTTGAGCTGCTTGAAAAATGCGCCGATCACGGGCAGGTCGCCGAGCAGCGGCACCTTGGCCACGTTCGAAATGGTTTCGCGGTCGATCAGACCGCCGATCACGAAGCTCTCGCCATCGCCGAGTTCGACGGTGGTGTCGGTGCGGCGCGTGGTGATCGCGGGCACCGACACGCCGCTGATCGTCACCGCGTTCGCGAAGTCGAGCTGGCTCGCCTCGGGCGCGACCTTCAACGCGATGCGCTGCGGGCTCAGCACGGTCGGCGTGAGCGTGAGACCGACACCGTACGGCTTGTATTCGATCGACGTCGTGCCGAGACCCTGGGGAATCGGCACCGGAATCTCGCCGCCTGCCAGAAAGCTCGCGCTCTGACCGGACAGCGCGACGAGCGTCGGCTCGGCGAGGATCCGCGCGAGGTTGTTGCTTTCCATGAGGCTCAGGTCGGCGAACAGTCCGTGCGTGGCCGAGTTGAACACCAGGTTGAACGCCGACGAGATCGGCGCAACCGAGTTGAAGGTCGGCGTCGCGCCGTAGGTCGCCGAGCTGAGCGCCGACGGCGCGAACGAGCCGAACGTGAAACCGTTGTTCTGCTTGAGGATGTTGAGCCCCACCTGCTTGAGCACCGTGCGGCTGAACTCGACCACGCGCACGTCGACCTGGACGACCGAGCGCGTCGCAACCGTGGAGCTGTCGTAGATCTGGGTGCCGCTTTCGCCCCCGCTTGCGCCGCCATTCGCGGCGTTAGCGCCCGCCAAGGCCGAAGCGACGCCGGTTTTGCCGCCCGCGCCGCCGTTGGCCGCACTGCCGAGCGTCGCGCGCTGATGCGCCTCGATCCCGGCGGCCGCCACCGCACGCTGATGGGCTTCCATGGTCGGCGCGCTGCCCGAAATCAGCGCCGTGTCGCCGAGCACCTTGACCGCCGGCGTGTCCGGCCCGAGCAGGCTCTTCGCGGCCGGCGAGCTCACGTTGACGACATACGACAGCGGGGCGTCCTTGCCCTGCTCCCACAACATGACGTTGGTGCTGCCGGGCGACTTGCCGATCAGCAGCACGCCGCCCGTCCTGTCGCCGCGGATGACCAGCACATCCGCGACGCTCGGGTCGCCGATGGCCACGCGCCGCAGCGTGTGCCCGCTCGCGAGCGACTGCTGCGAGCCGGCGACGATGTCGAGTGCCTGCACCCCGCCCGCCGCAAAACCCGCCGCAAAACCCGCCGGCGAAACCGCCATCGACGCGCCGCACAGCAGCGCCGTCATTCCGTACTCGAAAATGCGTTTATTCATCTTTTTATGGACGCGCGTGGCCGCACGCTCCCTGAAACCGCTATCGGGCGACCGTTTCGGCGCGCCCACCCCGTATCACTTCGATTGCGCCGCTCCCTGCCGTCCCCGCACGATTCACGACCCGCGTGACAGGCGGCGCGAGATGCGGCGCAAGCTGCACGCGCGGCGCGGCATTGCCGGTGCTTCCGACTCCGCCCGCACCACCCGACAGCGCGTCGAGCGAGACCCCCGCCGCCGCGCGCGTCGAATCGCCGGGCGGCACGGCGCCACCCGTCAGCGTCGAGGCCTTCAGCACGCCGGGCAGCGGCGCAAAGGCGCCGGCGTCGATTACTTCGTTATCCTTCGGATTACGCAGCGCGAACACGAGTCGCCCGGAAGTCTCGGCGAGCGTCAGGCGGTCCACGTCGGCGACCGGCACGGCGAGCACCGCGGTGCGCACCATGCCGTTCGGATCGCCCGACGTGTCGCCGGCCGCCGTCGCGTTGCCGAACGCGAGCACGCGCAGCTTCGACATCAGAAGACGCGCCTGCGTGTGCTCGATCTCGCCGCCGCTGCCGAGGTTGCCGTCGCGCTTCAGGGTGAAGAACACATCGACGAAATTGCCCGGCCGCAAGCGGTTGCCGACTGCATTCGATTCCTCGACGCGCACCGCCACCGCGCGCTCGCCCGGCTGGATCCGCTCCGCGAGTCCCGACGACAGTTGTTCTTCGAGCACGGGAGCCTCGGCGCCGATGTCGGCGGCCGGCACGCGCCCGGCGACAAGCGACGGGTCGGCGAACGCGCCGTTCGGGTTGATCGGCAGCGGCTGTACGCGCAGCGCGTCGGCGGCGATCGGCTTGCCTGCCGGCAGCACGCGCGTCGCGACGACCACCGGAAACACCGTTTGCCTGACGGACGCGACGGACGCGGGCGCCGGCCGGCGCAAGAGCGTCACGGCAAAGAGGCCGAGCAACAGCGCAAGGCCGATGAGTGCGCCGGCAGCGATGCGGGTGAGCTTCAGCATGACGGCCCGCCCCGCGAATCGCATGCGGCGGCGCGGCCGCGAGGCGCGGTTGAAAAAGCGCCGCTTGACGGCACAGAAGCGTGTGCGTAAGTCACAGTATGTTCACCGGATTGAGTTGCACCGTGGCGGTACTGGTCAGGTTGTCGGGCAGCACGAGGCCGAGCAAAGGCAGGTTCGGAATCAGCGGATGCGCCGCGTAGTCGTAGGTCAGGGTCACTGCAAGGCAGGTCATGGCGGGCTGATAGCTGCACGCGGCGGGCACCGTCTGACATGCCGCGGTGCTGATCAATTGCGCGACCATGCTGGTTGCGGTGGTGCACGCGGCCGCGGCGCGCAGGTTGATCGCGGCGGTGACGTCGCTCGCTTTCTGATAGTTGAGCGCGGCGCGCGCGCCTTCCTCGCTTGCCAGCGTGAGGCTTTGCTGCGCGACGAAGATCAGACTGAAGGTCACGATCGCATAGAACACGCAGAAGAAGAGCGGGAACACGAGCGCGAACTCGATCGCAGTGGCGCCGCGCTGAGTGCGCTGAGTGCGCTGAGTGCGCCGGGCGCGCCGGAAAGGCCGGCTCCGTGCGTGAGGGCTCGTGTGCGGCTTGTTGCTCGCAGGTTGCCGGGGCGTGGTCATCGGGCGCCTCCGGCAAGGACCCGCGCGGCGATCTGTACGGCCAGCCAGACCAGCAACGGCACGGTGAGACACGCGGCGAACGGCGTCGCGCGCCGGCCGGCGAGTTCGAAAGTCGGCGCCCGGCGTGCAAGCAAGGCGGCCACGGGCGTGCGCGTCGCGACGAGCACGCACAGCGCATGCAGCCCCGCGACGACGCTTGCCACCGCCCACAACCCGATCAGCGCGTGCATGCCGCACCAGGCGCCGAGCACCGCGAATACCTTGACGTCCGCAGCACCCATCACGCCGAAGGCGAAGAACGGCAGCAGCGCGACAAGGCCGACGGCTGCACCCGCGGCCGCCTGAGCCGCGGATAAGCCGAATGGACCCATGTCTAATAAGGCACACAAAAACGCCGCTATCAAACCCGTAATGACAAGTGCATTGGAAATACGCCGGCTGCGGTAATCGCTAATAGCGACACACGCACACCAGAGCATGAATAAAAGAAGTACGGACGATACTTGCATATTGGACTCGACAGGCGCGTAAATTCACCCGGACCGCAATCGCAATCCGGGTGCGCCTATCAGGCAAAGGTCTCGACAGCAAATAAAACCGTAAGCCGGCAGATTAACAGCGCCTTACGCCTTACTCACCCAGACCCGCACCAACTTCTATTTAATAGCGGGCAAAAGCGCAGCGACCGTCTGGAATGCGGTATTGAGCTGCGTACCGAGACCCTGCACGGTCGAGCCGATAACGACAACGATCAGGCCCGCGATCAGGCCATATTCGAGCGCTGTCACGCCCCGGTTATCTCTCAGGAAGCTTGCGGCGAACTTTTTCATTCCTACCCTCGATCTTTGATTTATTCGTCTTTCTATATATGCCGCCCCGGCGGCGACGTGCTGCGCGCGGCACCGCTGGTCTCCTTCCCGGTGCGGCCTGCTGCGTCGCCATGGCCTTCGGATTGCGGCCGGCCTTGCTAAAACGGATGCGTATGAGCTGTCTGTTCGATAACCCACCTCCTCGTGTATCCGCGCGACTTTCGCGTTTTATAGCCGAACAATCTTATTTAAGCAATTGTCCTTTGCCCGCGGACATGCCTGCCCGTCTGTTTGTTCTCATGCACATAGGTTAACGGTTGTTCGTGCGTTGCAGCACATAGTATTAACCATAACTTTGAATCGTTGCACTAATTATTTGTTTGAACCCGACGTTTCAAGCGGTGCCCCGCCCCGCGCGCGCTCGCGTTACGGCGAAATCCGTAACGGCGAGCAAGGGTCGTTACGTTACGCAGCCTGCGCCGATACGCCGCCGCGCATTTCTTTCGACCGGTTTCTGATTTAGCGTCTACTCCATCAAATTCAGCAACGCCTTATTCGATAAGGTCTTGCGGCACACATTCGAAAATCGTCGCTATTGCTCAGTCGAAATGGCATGGGTCCTGCAGAGATAGTCCGCAGCAGCACCACACAACACATGCGATGCGAGGGCGACATGCATATTCAAACGACCAACACCACGAGCACCACCCACACCACACACAACGGGAAGACGGCCAGCCTCACGTTGCGCACCACGCTGATCGCCGCGGGCGTCGCAGCGCTGCTTTCCCTCGGCGCCTGCGGAGGCTCGGGAAGTCTCAGCTCGGGCACCGGCAGCAAAGGCAGCGGCTCGGCGGGCGGCACGCTGTCGACGGCAAGCGGCAGCGGCTCAATGGGCTCAGCCGGCTCCGGCAGCAAGTCGAATACGGACACCACCAACACGAACACCAATCCGGATACGCACACGGACCCCGGCAGCGACCCGACCACGACTCCGGTCGCGAATGCGGTCGGCACGGTCGCGGGCAATACGGGCGGCGTGATCGGCGACGGCGGCTCGACGGTCTCGAGCGTCGGCACCACGATCGGCTCGCAGACGCTGCCGGGTGTAAGCCCGCAGACCACCCAGGCTGCGGGCGGTGTCGTGCAGCAAGTCGGCGCAGCGGTATCGACGCTCGGCAGCGGCGTCACGCAGGGCCTCGGCCAGCTCGGCACGGGCGGCAATCCCGTGGGAACGACTGTGTCGAGCCTTGGCGGCGTCGTCGGGCATGTGGGCGGCGCGGTCGCGGATACGGGCAGCCTCGTGACCAGCCTCGGCAGCGGGCCGCTCGCCCCGTTGTCCGCGATCACGACGCCGCTCGGCGGCGCCGTCACCACGGTCGGCGGCGCAGTTTCCAATGGCGGCAGCGTGCTCGGCACGGCGCTTTCGACGGGCCCGGTTCAACAGGTCACGCAGACACTGAGCACCGCGATCACGCCGATCACGTCGATGGTCGCATCGACCACGCAGACAGTCGGCGGCACCACAGGCCTCGGTGCGCCGGTCAACACGCTGCTGTCGACGCTCGGCGGCGGACTCGCGCAAGGCGGCACGCTGCTGGCTGCGACGGGCGGCAATCCTGTCACCACCGCACTCGGCCGCACCGTGACGGACACGGGCACGACGCTCGCCTCGGCTGGCGGGCTAGTGACGGGCGGCACCGGCGGCAATCCGCTCGCGCCGCTGACGAGCGCGTTAGGCGGACTCACGGGCGGCACGGGCACTGGACCGCTCGCGCCGGTGACGGGCGTGCTGAGTGGCCTTAATGGCGGCACGGGCAGCGGGCCGCTCGCGCCAGTGACGGCTGCGTTGGGCGGCCTGACGGGCGGTACCAGCGGCGGCTCCCTCGCCCCTGTCACCGGCGTGCTGTCGAGCGTGACGAGCGGACTCAGCGGCGCGGCGGGCGGCAGCAGCGGCCCGCTTGCGCCCGTCACGGGCTTGCTGTCGACGGTCACCGGCGCAATCGGCAGCGTGACGCCGCCGACGGCCGCGCCAATCTCGGGCACCTCGGGCACCACGAGCGGCGCGCCGACCGGCGTGTCCCTCACGGGCAGCTCGGGCAACGCCACCACGAGCAATCCGCTCACGCCTGTGACCTCGCTGGTCGGCGGCCTGCTCGGCGGATTGTCGAAGAAGTAAGCGCAACCGCGCGCACCCAAGCGAACGCAAAACGGAGCACGCGTCGTGACCCGATTCACGCGAGCCACGCAGATTCACGCGATGCCCCCGCGACTGACAAACATCCGCGCAGGCCCGCCAGGCGACGCCCGCTGCAATGTTCAAGCGCGGCCTTCGGGCCGGCTTCGAATGCGCGTTTCTTACGACTTTGAATACCGCTTTGAATACGGCGCGCCGCCCCGCATCGAAAAGGCGGCGCTCTCCACCACAGCAAACACGATTGCCGGAAGGCATTGAGGAGCCCACATGTCCACACCCCGCCTGCTTGACCGCCATCCCGCCGCAACAGCCTTCATGTCGCTGCGCACGCCGCTGATCGCCGTGGCCGTTGCGGGCCTCGTCGCCGCGTGCGGCGGCAGCACCGTCAACTCCCCGCCGACATCGAGCACCGGTAGCGGGAGCGGCTCCGGATCAACCGGCAGCGGCGGCACCACCACGACCACGACAGGCAGCTCGGGCGCCGTGACCGGCGCAGCCAAGACCACCGGCGACCTCGGCTCGGTGATCGCCGCGCAGACGATTCCCGGCTTGAGCCCGCAGGTCACGCAAGGTCTCGGCAATGCCGTATCGGGCACCAGCAGCACGCTGAACTCGGTCGCCAATGCGCTCAGCAGCGGCCTCGGTCAGATCGGTACAACGCCGAATCCTGTCGGCACCACGGTGGCCGGACTCGGCTCGGTGGTCAGCTCGACGAGCGGCGTCGTACAAGGGCTCAGCACTGCCGTCGACGGCCTCGGCAGCGGCAATCTCGCGCCGCTGTCGCCGGTGACGACGCCGTTGGCCGGCGCGCTGTCGACCACCGCGTCCGCGCTCAACGCGGGCGGCGCGACGCTCGGCAATACACTCGGCTCCGTGCCGGTTCAACAGATCACGCAGCCGCTCAGCACGGCGATCACGCCGCTCGTGACGACTGCGGGTCTCGTCACTCAGGCGGTCGGCACGCAGACCGGCCTTGGCGCACCCGTCGGCGGGCTGCTCGCTCAGGTCGGCGGCGCGTTGAGTTCGGCGGGCACACAGGTGGGCTCGGCGAGCGGCAATCCGGTAGGCGCCGATGCCGGCGCGCTCGTCGCTTCGCTCGGCAACACCGTGACGAACGCGGGCGGCCTCGTCAATCCAAACGGTCCGAACGGCGTGCTGCCGATTCCAGGACTGATCACGAGCCTCGTCGGCAGTACGACCTTCAGCGTCGCCAACGGTGCGCCGTCGAACAGCAACCCGCTCGGCCCGCTGCAAAGCACGCTCACCAGTGTCGGCCTCGGCGGCGATCCGCTCGGCTCGATCTCGACGCTGCTCGGCGGCACCCCGCTCGCCGGTGCCGGCTCGGGGCTAAGCAGCGCACCGCTCGGCTCGCTGACGTCGGCGGCCGGCGGTTCGGGCGGCGCGGCCGGGCCGCTTTCGCCGCTGCAATCGCTGACCGGCGCGCTGGCGGGCGCGGCGGGCAGTGCCGGCGGCTCGGGCGGCAGCGCTCAGGCGCTCGCGCCAGTTACCGCGCTCGTCGG
Organism: Paraburkholderia phenoliruptrix; assembly: GCF_047325075.1. Classification (NCBI taxonomy): domain Bacteria; kingdom Pseudomonadati; phylum Pseudomonadota; class Betaproteobacteria; order Burkholderiales; family Burkholderiaceae; genus Paraburkholderia; species Paraburkholderia phenoliruptrix. Next base: position 2,161,064 of record NZ_CP168531.1, on the reverse strand, counting down.
GCAACTGACGGGCACATTGAGCGGCGCCGCCGGCTCGACTTCCTCGAGCGGTTCGACGAGCAGCAATCCGGCGAGCGGACTGACCACGTTGCTCGGCGGCCTTGTGCCGGCAAACCGTAAGTAGTCTTAATAAATGGTATCGACGCGGCGCGCATCGCACCTGGCGGGAACGATTCACTGCCCGCAGGCGATGCCATGCGCGCCGCGCGCTTGCCCGCTGCATTCAAGCTTCACGCAGGACATGACGTAATACATGACGGGACGGCACCCTCCGTCCGGCCATACATAAGCGGGCGCCGTCGGCGGCAAGGCCATGCCGCGTCACGACAGGCGCACGTAAAACAAGACGGCATACGAGGATAATCCGATGAAACTCGGGTACGGCAGCACATGGACCTTCGTGCTTGCGGCGTTCGTCGCGAGCGCAATAGAAGCGCCGGCGCACGCGCAATCGCGCCCGCCGGCAGTGGCCGGCGGCAATCCGTTGGGCGGCAATCCTCTCGGCGGCACACCGCTCGACTCGCTGCCGCAAATCAAGGCGCCCAACAAGGGCCCGAATGTGACAGTGCAGGTCGCGCCGCAAGCGCCTCAACTCCAGGAACTGCTGGCGCGTCATCTGACGCCGTCGCGCGTGCAGGTCGAAGGCGTCAAGTCCCTTCCCTTCGACGAAGTCGCCCAGCGCTTCACGCCGCTCGTCGGCAAGGACACGACCATCGGCGATCTGATCGAGGTCGCCAACGGCGTCACGAAGCTCTACCAGGAGCGCGGCTTCGCGCTGTCGTTTGCGTTCATTCCGGCGCAGACATTCGACGGCGGCGTCGTGCGCGTCACCGTGGTGGAAGGCTACGTGTCCGCCGTCAAGGTGACCGGCAAGGCCGGCGCGGCGGAGGACAAGATTCGCGCGATCGCCGATCACATCACCGCGGACCGGCCGCTGCGGCGCGCGACCTTCGAGCGCTACATCAACGTGCTGGGCCTCTTGCCCGGCGTGAAAGTCGCCGCGAACGTGCCGCCGCCGCAAAACACGGACGGCGCGACCACGCTCGAACTCAACGTCGAACGCAAACCCTTCGATGTCAGCACCGGCATCGACTTCAACCATCCCGGCGTGCAAGGCCTGCTGACGACGACCGAGAATGGCCTGACCGCGCTCGGCGAGCAACTGAGCATCTCGGCGCTGCTGCCGAAAGGCCGCGACAACGTCACCTATCTCGCCGCGCATGCTACCGTGCCGATCGGCAGCAACGGCCTCATTTCGAAGTTCGACGCGTCGCACTATCGCGGCAATCCGGTCAACAATCCCGGCTTGCCGTCCTATGTCGAGCGCACGGTGATCAACGATAAAATTGGCGGCTCGCTGGCCTATCCGATCCTTTTGAGCAATACGCAAAGCGTGATCGGCACGGCGTCGGTCTATGCATCGCACGACGAAGACCGCTATCACAATCAGCCAACCGGCGTGCAGATCGGGCTGCGCTCGCAGGTGCGCGTGATGCAGTTGCAGGCGGACTACACCAGCGTGCAAACCGGCCAGGTGCGTCGCGCGAGCCTGAACGTGGCCAAGGCGTTCGACATTCTCGGCGCGTCGAAATCGGGCGATTCGAACGTGCCCGGCGCGAGCGTCAATAATCCCGCTTCGATAAATTTCGTGCGCACGGGGGCCAGCTTTTCGCAAACCAACGAGTGGCCGTTCAAGATCGGTACGGCTATTTCGCTGACGGGGCAATACAGCCCAGTTTCGCTGCCGACCTCCGAGCAGATCGCCTTCGGCGCGCAGCGTTTCGCGCAAGGGTACCAACCGGGCGAAGCGTCCGGCGATTCGGGCTGGGGCGCGATGTTCGAGATCAACCGCGCGTTCACGCCCGGCTTCACGTACTTGCGCACGTTCACACCTTACATTTCCTTCGATATGGCGCGCGTCTATCTGCATGCGGGCACGCCGTCGCCGTCGCGGCTTGCGTCGATTGCGTTCGGCTTTCGCATCAGCGACGCGAAGTATTACAGCCTGGATCTGTCCGTGGCGAAGGCCGTCGGCGATGCCCCGGTGGAGAGCGCGTCGCGCAGCCCACGGATCAATGCGACGTTCTCCTATCAGTTGAACTGAACGAGGTGAGCCGGAAGTGCCGCCGCCCGATTAGAGGTTCCACTATCAAACCGCGGGCGCATTTTTTCGCGCACTTCACGTATTCTGCATCGATCACATGAAGCGGCCGTGCGAGAGCCGCGAACCGGACCCCGTGTGCGGCGCGCAAGGAGAACCCCAAGGCATCACGCGGCAACGCAAGGCAAACGCCTGACGCGCTGCCAATAACGCTGCGCGACCACGATCGCGCTGTCTTTTATCAAGGAGGAAGACAATGATGCAGTTCACCCAACGTGCCCGCGCCGCCGCGCTTCGTACAGCGAAACATACCGCTCTTGCGGGCGTCCTGCTCGCGAGCGCCGTCAGCGCGATGGCGCAAGCCGACACGCCCGTGGGCACCTGGCAGACCATCGACGATCACACCGGCCAACCCAAGGCGCTCGTGCAGATCGCCCAGGACGGCAACGGCACGCTGAGCGGCAAGGTCATCAAGGGGCTCGGCCCGAATGACCAGCCGGATCGCCGCTGTACCGCCTGCACCGATGCGCGCAAGGATCAGCCGATTCTCGGCATGACCATCATTAACGACATGAAGCAGGACGGCGATGCCTGGGATCACGGGCAGATTCTCGACCCGGAAAACGGCAAGGTCTACAAGTGCAAGATGCACCTGGAAGACGGGGGGAACAAACTGGTTGTGCGTGGATATATTGGCGTGGCGCTGCTTGGCCGCTCGCAGACGTGGGTCCGCCAGCAATGACGGATGCGCATTAGCCGCACTGAGCAGCTTGCGAGCTCAACACGGAAACGGCCGACGATACGATCGTGCGGCCGTTTTTTCTACGCGCTGCCGCGTGATTCGCGTCCTCATGCAGCGTGTTTGAAAGGCGACGCGAAAGCAAACGGAGACGACGGCAGCGGCTTGGCCGGCGGCGGACTATAAACCGCGGGCGCCACTGGAGCGGCTGCCTTCTCCGCGGCGACGACACCCCTCTGTTCCGCGCTCAGATGCGTGCGCATGCGGGCTTCCATCATGGAGCAGAGTTCCTCGCTCGCGGCGCCGAAGAGCTGCTCCATGACGCGTTTCAACACGCCCGACTGGTACCACGCCTTGAACCGGCGATGACACGTTTGATACGACGGGTATTTACGTGGCATGGCTGACCACGTGGCGCCGCTGTACATCACCCACAGCACGCCGTTGAGCACCGAGCGCGTGTTGGCCAGCGGGCGGCCCCGCAATTCGGAGCGCGGGCGCAGTTCGGGCAGCAACGGCGCGATGCGTTGCCACTCTTCGTCATTGATGTCGCGGTAAGGGTTCATGGCTTCTCCTTTGTCAGATACCCGACAAAGATAGCCACTCGCCTGAAACCAGAACATCGGAGCAATCCGAATCCTGAAAATGCGCCTGTCGGGCCAGTCCGCTACCCGAAGACGCCACGACCTATCGCAAAAGCACGCGGCGACCGGCCTGCGCCCCCCTTATCACGTCAGCGACGTATCGACGATCCGGCGCGGCGCGTCCAGATACTCCTTGCTCTGCATCTCGACGATGCGCGACACCGTGCGCGTGAATTCGTTGGCCATCGGGCCGTCCACATAAAGCTGCTCGGGCGGCACCGCGGCGGACATCAGCAGCTTCACCTTGTGGTCGTAAAACACGTCGATCAGCCATGTGAAGCGGCGGGCCTCCGACGCCATGCGCGCCGACATCTGCGGGACGGCGGAGAGGATCACCGCGTGGAAACGGCTCGCCAGTTCGAGGTAGTCGTTCTGCGAACGCGGACCACCGCACAAGGTCGCGAAATCGAACCAGACGACGCCGTCGGCCTTGCGCAGCGCCTTCAACTCGCGCTTTTCGATGTGCAGGATCGGGCTCTCGTCAGGCACGGCGGCAAGACGCGCGAACGCGTCGCGCAGCGCCTTGTCGGCGGCCGCGCCGAGCGGCGTGTGATAGACCTCCACTTGCGCGAGCGTGCGCTGTCGGTAGTCGATGCCCGCATCGACGTTGATCACATCGAGCTTCTGCTTGATCAGTTCGATGGCCGGCAGCATGCGGTCGCGGTGCAGGCCGTCCGGGTACAGCGTGTCCGGGTCGTAGTTGGACGTCATCACGAACTGCACGCCATTTTCGAACAGCTTGTCGAGCAGGCGGTACAGAATCATCGCGTCGGCAATGTCCGACACGTGGAATTCGTCGAAACAGATGAGCCGGTAGCGTTTCGCCACGCGGCGCGCGAGTTCGTCGAGCGGATCGGCCTGGCCTTTCAGTTCCTCGAGCTCGCGATGCACTTCGCGCATGAACTCGTGGAAATGCAGCCGCGTCTTACGCTGCACCGGCACGATCATGTAGAAGCTGTCCATCAGGAAGCTCTTGCCGCGCCCCACGCCGCCCCACATGTAGACGCCGCGCGGCTGATCGGGGTGATTGATGAGCTTCTTGAACGCGTTCGAGCGACGCGACTTGTACTCGACCCACTCCTCGTAGCACCGCTGCAGACGGTCCACCGCCGCGCGCTGCGCCGGGTCCGATTGATAAGCCCGCGTCTGCAGTTCTTTTTCGTAGTATTCGGTGACGTTCATTGTGTTGCTGCAAAAAGAAAGGCGGGAGGGAATGAACCCGCCCGCCTTGTGATGCCGGAATTGCCAGTGCGTTCAGTCAGGCGTGCGCGATTACATGTTCAGCGCGCGCTTGTCCACGGCGAGCGCCGCTTCGCGCATGACTTCCGACAGCGACGGGTGCGGATGGCAGATGCGGCCGATGTCTTCCGACGCCGCCTTGAATTCCATCGCCACCACGGCTTCTGCGATCAGATCCGATGCGTTTGCCGCGATGATGTGCACGCCGAGCAGTTCGTCGGTCTTCGCGTCGGCGATCATCTTGACAAAACCATCCGCCTTGTTGATGCCGAGCGCGCGGCCGTTGGCCATGAACGGGAACTGGCCCGACTTGATCTCGCGGCCTTCCGCCTTCAGCTGCTGCTCGGTCTTGCCGACCCACGCGATTTCCGGCTCGGTGTAGATCACCCACGGAATACAGTTGTAGTCGATATGCGGCTTCTGGCCGTCGATGATCTCGGCCACCAGCACGCCTTCGTCTTCGGCCTTGTGCGCGAGCATCGGGCCGCGCACCACGTCGCCGATTGCGTACACGTTCGGCACGGCCGTTGCGCAATGATCGTCCACGTCGATGAAGCCGCGCTCGTTGGTTTTCAGACCGATCGCTTCAAGACCGAGGTTGTCCGTGTTCGGCACGCGGCCGATCGACACGATCAGGCGGTCGGCTTCGAGCTTCTGCGCGTTGCCGTCCTTGTCCGTGTAGTTGATCGTGACGCTGTTCGCGGTGGTCGTGACTTCGCCGACCTTCACGCCGACATGAATGTCGAGACCCTGCTTCTTGAACTGCTTGGCCGCTTCCTTCGAAAGCGCCTGGTCAGCCGCGCCGAGGAATTCCGGCAGCGCTTCCAGCACGGTCACTTCGGCGCCGAGGCGGCGCCACACCGAGCCGAGTTCCAGACCGATCACGCCAGCGCCGATCACGGCGAGCTTCTTCGGAGCGGAGTCGAAGGACAGCGCACCTTCGTTGTCGGCGACAATCTTGTTGTCGACCGGAATGTTCGGCAGATGACGCGCCTTTGAACCCGTCGCAATGATCACGTTCTTCGCCGTGACCACTTCAGTTTCGCCCTCGCCGCTCACCTCGATCTGCACGCCGGCGTCCGTCTTGCCGGTGAACTTGCCGTGGCCCTTGAGCCACGTGATCTTGTTCTTGCGGAACAGGAATTCGATACCCTTCGTCATCTTTTCGACGATGCCGTCTTTGCGGGCCATCATCTTCGAGATGTCGACCTTGACGTTTTCCACGGAAATGCCGTGGTCGGCGAGGTGATGCGACGCGTTTTCAAACTCTTCCGACGACGCGAGCAGCGCCTTCGACGGAATGCAACCCACGTTCAGGCAGGTGCCGCCGAGCTTCAGCGCGCCGGCCGGGTTCTTCCATTTTTCGATACATGCGACGGTCTTGCCGAGCTGCGCTGCGCGAATGGCGGCGATATAACCGCCAGGGCCTGCGCCGATCACGACGACGTCAAATTCTTTGGACATGACAATCCTTTTGATGACGGAACGGCGCGGCCACGCTTCGTGGCGCGTCTCGCTCCAGTACTGCGGAATGCAAATGACGTGATGCTTGCCTGAGCTCTTCAAATGGCGCCGGCTTGCGCGTTTTGCAAGCCGGCGCCTCGCGAACCCGCGATGAACCCGTGATTACAGGTCGAGCAGCAGGCGCGCCGGGTCTTCCAGCGCATCCTTCATCGCGACGAGCGACAGCACGGCTTCGCGGCCGTCGATGATGCGGTGGTCGTACGACAGCGCCAGATAGTTCATCGGGCGGATCACGATCTGGCCGTTTTCCACGACCGCGCGTTCCTTCGTGGCGTGCACGCCGAGAATCGCGGACTGCGGCGGGTTGATAATCGGCGTCGACAGCATCGAGCCGAACACGCCGCCGTTCGAGATGGAGAACGTACCGCCCGTCATTTCTTCGATGGACAGCTTGCCGTCCTTCGCCTTCTGACCGAATTCGGCGATCTTCTTCTCGATTTCGGCGAGGCTCAGCTGATCCGCATTGCGCAGGATCGGCACGACGAGACCGCGCGGCGAACCGACCGCGATACCGATGTCGAAATAGCCGTGATAGACGATGTCGTTACCGTCGATCGACGCGTTCACGAGCGGGAACTTCTTCAGCGCATGCACGGCCGCCTTGACGAAGAACGACATGAAGCCGAGCTTCACGCCGTGTTCCTTCTCGAACTTGTCCTTGTACTTGTTGCGCAGGTCCATCACCGGCGCCATGTTCACTTCGTTGAACGTGGTCAGGATCGCGTTGGTTTGCTGCGACTCGAGCAGACGCTCGGCGATACGCGCGCGCAGACGCGACATCGGCACGCGTTGTTCCGGGCGGTCCTTCAGCCATTGATCGGCCGATGCGGGCGCCTTCACGTCCGGCAGTGACGGCTTCGCAGCCTTCGGTGCAGCGGCCGGTGCCGGCGCAGCAGCCTTGGCAGCCGGTGCACCTGCCGTCAGCACGTCGCCCTTGGTGATGCGGCCGTCACGGCCCGTGCCTGCGACGTCGCCGGCGGAGAGGCCCTTCTCCGCCATCAGCTTGCCGGCAGCCGGCGAAGCAGCGGTGTTCGCACCCGCCACGGAGGCAGCTTGCGCGGCCGGTGCAGCGGCCGGTGCCGGAGCGGCGACCGGAGCCGGCTTCACTTCGGCTTCGACCGCAGCGGCGCCAGCCTTGCCTTCGGTGTCGATCTTGGCGATCACCTGATCGGCTGTGACGGTGTCGCCGTCGTTCGCGATGACTTGCGCGAGCACGCCGGCCGAGGGTGCCGGCACTTCGAGCACGACCTTGTCGGTCTCGATTTCGATGAGAATTTCGTCCTGAGCAACAGCCTCGCCGGGCTTTTTCTTCCACTGCAGCATCGTGGCTTCCGAGACCGACTCGGACAGCTGGGGAACCTTGACTTCAACAATAGCCATTATGAATATCCTGAATACGTATCGGGTGACGGCGCGGTGAACGACGACCGCCTGCGAACCCTGCGTGCCGCGCCTGCCCCTCGACGGGTGGCACAACGCGGCACGGGAAAGCGCGATGCGCTTTCCCGGTTCGTCTCATTGCTTTATTTAGCGATCGACGCGCTCTTGAGGCGGCCGAAAGCGCCTTCGACCAGCGCCTTCTGCTGCTCGTAGTGCTTCGCGTAGTAGCCCACTGCCGGCGAAGCCGAAGCCGGACGGCCGCTGTATGCCAGCTTCTGTCCTTCCTTCATGCCTTCCTTCAGGTGATGCTCGATGTAGAACCACGGGCCCTGATTCTGCGGCTCGTCCTGCACCCACACCACTTCGGTCGCGTTGTCGTACTTCTTCATTTCCGCTTCGAACTGCTTGTGTGCGAACGGATACAGCTGTTCGATACGGATGATCGCGACGTCGTTCGACTTCGCTTCGCGGCGATGCGCGACGAGGTCGTAGTACACGCGGCCCGAGCACACCAGCACGCGCTTGACCTTCTTCGCGTCGATGGCTTCGTCCACTTCGCCGAGCACCGGCTGGAACGAACCCTTCGCCAGTTCCGACAGATCCGACACCGCTTCCTTGTGGCGCAGCAGCGATTTCGGCGTTGCGACGATCAGCGGCTTGCGGAACAGGCGGATCATCTGACGGCGCAACAGGTGGAAAATCTGCGCGGGCGTCGTCGGCTGAACGACCTGCATGTTGTGATCTGCGCACAGTTGCAGGAAACGCTCGATACGCGCGGACGAGTGCTCCGGGCCCTGGCCTTCGTAGCCGTGCGGCAGCAACATGGTCAGGCCCGACACGCGGCCCCACTTCACTTCGCCCGACGAGATGAACTGGTCGATCACGACTTGCGCGCCGTTCACGAAGTCGCCGAACTGCGCTTCCCATGCGACGAACGTGTTCGGTTCAGCGGTCGAGTAACCGTATTCGAAACCGAGCACCGCTTCTTCGGACAGCACCGAGTCGATCACCGTGAACTTCGCCTGACCTTCGGCGATGTTCTGCAGCGGCACGTAAGTGCCGTCGTTCCAGCGCTCGCGGTTCTGGTCGTGCAGCACCGCGTGACGGTGCGTGAACGTGCCGCGGCCCGAGTCCTGGCCGGTCAGACGCACGGCGTAGCCCGAAGCGACCAGCGAAGCGAACGCGAGGTGCTCGCCCATGCCCCAGTCGAGCTTGGCCTCGCCGCGGCCCATGGCGCGACGGTCGTTGATCACACGCTCGACGAGCGGGTGAACCTTGAAGTTTTCCGGAATCGTGGTGATGCGCTCGGCGAGGCGCTTCAGTTCCGCAAGCGGCACGGCCGTGTCGGCTGCGTCGGTCCACTTGCGGTTCAGGAACGGCACCCAGTCCACCGCGTACTTGCTCTTGTAGTTCGAGAGCACCGGGTCGACCGTGTGATGGCCTTCGTCCATCGCCTTGCGATACGCCTTGACGTACTCTTCCGCGTCTTCGGCGGTGATCACGCCTTGCTGCACCAGCTTTTCGGCATACAGCGCGCGCGTGCCCGGGTGCTTGGCGATCGTCTTGTACATCAGCGGCTGGGTAACAGCCGGCGTGTCCTGCTCGTTGTGACCCAGCTTACGGAAGCAGACGATGTCGACCACGACGTCTTTGTGGAACTGCATCCGGAAGTCGATAGCCAGCTGCGTGGCCAGCACGACGGCTTCCGGATCGTCGCCGTTCACGTGCAGCACCGGCGCCTCGATCATCTTGACGACGTCCGAGCAGTACAACGTGGAGCGCGAGTCGCGCGGGTCCGACGTGGTGAAGCCGATCTGGTTGTTGATGACGATGTGCAGCGTGCCGTGCGTGCCGTAACCGCGCGTTTGCGCGAGGTTCAGCGTTTCCATTACGACGCCCTGGCCCGCGAAAGCGGCGTCGCCGTGAATCTGCACCGGCAGCACTTGCAAGCCGCTGTCGTCGCCGCGGCGATCCATACGCGCCTTCGCCGAACCCTCGACCACCGGGTTGACGATTTCGAGGTGCGACGGGTTGAACGCGAGCGACAGGTGAACCGGGCCGCCTTCCGTCGACACGTCCGACGAGAAGCCCTTGTGGTACTTCACGTCGCCGGCCGGCAGATCGTCGACGTGCTTGCCTTCGAATTCGGCGAACAGGTCGGCGGGCATCTTGCCGAGCGTATTGACCAGCACGTTCAGACGGCCGCGGTGGGCCATGCCGATGACGATTTCCTGCACGCCGCGGGCACCGCCGTGACGCACGACCTCGTCCATCGACGCGATGAAGCTTTCGCCGCCTTCCAGCGAGAAGCGCTTCTGGCCGACGTACTTGGTGTGGAGGAAGCGCTCGAGGCCTTCAGCGGCCGTCAGGCGATTCAGGATGTGCTTTTTCTTCTCGTTCGAGAAATTCGGCGTGGAGCGGATCGACTCCAGCTTTTCCTTCCACCAGCGCTTCTGTTCCGGATCGCTGATGTACATGTATTCGGCGCCGATCGTGCCGCAATACGTGTCGCGCAGCGCCTTGACGATCTCGCGCAGCGACGCGCGCTCGAAACCGAAATACAGATTCGTGGCGCTGTACTCCTGGTCCATGTCGGCTTCGGTGAAGTCGTAGAACGCAGGTTCGAGTTCGGGGATGGCGGGACGTTCGCGGCGCTTCAGAGGATCCAGGTTGGCCCATTGCGAGCCGAGGAAGCGATATGCGCCGATGAGGGACTGCACATAGACTTGCTTTCGCGCGGTAGCGAGGTCTTCGCCGCCGGTTGCGGTGCGCGGGATGAAGGCATTGGCCTTGGCCCGTTGCGCAAACGATTCGACGATCGGGCCATGGGCCACGTCGTTGGCATTGCTGCCGTCCGATGCAGGAACATTCTGCAACGCGTCGAAATAGCTGCGCCAGTTCTCGGGCACTGACGCCGGATTGTCGAGATATGCTTCGTACATTTCTTCTACGTACGGAGCATTGCCGCCGAACAGATAAGAGTTCGACTGGAATTGCTTCATCATTTTTACGCTCACCTTTCTTCGAGTTTCTCGAGAAATAGCGGGTTACAGAACCTTCCGCGACACGGCCTGACCGTTTAGCGGATTGCGCGAATCAAGTCTTGCTTGGAAGGACCTAAAACTTGCACCCGGGGAGCATATCACATAACGGATAGTCCAGATAGCAGGCGAATTGCCGCCCGAGCCCGGCGCGACGGGCTTTCGCGGCGATTGCCGCAATCCGCAACAGTCTTCTGCGAATAACGGCGACCAACGGGTGACGAAAAGCGCGGAAGCACCGCACAAGTAACGGACAAACGCACATAAACGAACAGCGAACCTGTGCGAAATTCCTATAACGTTTGATGCATAGGCGGAAATGAAAAAGCCACCCGAAGGTGGCTTCGGGTGGCTTCTGGACAACCGGTGAAACAAAGAAGACGCCGGCGCGCGTTTAGTCCACAGCGCCCTTGCGGCTGGCGGCACGGCGCTCGTGCTCCTTCAGATAGCGCTTGCGCAGACGGATGGATTGCGGCGTGACTTCGACGAGCTCGTCGTCGTCGATGAATTCGACCGCGTATTCCAGCGACAACTGGACCGGCGGCACGAGGCGCACGGCTTCGTCGGTGCCCGACGCACGCACGTTGGTGAGCTGCTTGCCCTTGATCGGGTTCACGACGAGGTCGTTGTCGCGGCTGTGAATGCCGATGATCATGCCTTCATACAGCGCGTCGCCCGGCGACACGAACATGCGACCGCGATCCTGCAGCTTCCACAGCGCGTAAGCGACGGCCGCGCCGTCGTCCTGCGAAATCAGCACGCCGTTGCGGCGCTCGCCGACCGCGCCTTCCTTGACCGGCTGGTACGAGTCGAACGTATGGCTCATCAGGCCCGTGCCGCGCGTGAGCGTGAGGAATTCCGACTGGAAGCCGATCAGGCCGCGCGCCGAAATACGGTATTCGAGACGCGTGCGGCCGCGGCCGTCCGACGCCATGTCGAGCATTTCACCCTTGCGGCGGCCAAGCTCTTCCATCACGCCGCCCTGGTGCGCGTCTTCCATGTCGACGGTCAGGTTTTCGTACGGCTCGTGCTTCACGCCGTCGATTTCCTGCATCACCACGCGGGGACGCGACACAGCCAGCTCGTAGCCCTCGCGGCGCATGTTCTCGACCAGAATGGTCAGGTGCAGCTCGCCGCGGCCTGCCACTTCGAAGGTGGTTTCGTCGCCGGTGTCTTTCACGCGCAGCGCGACATTGTGGTTCAGTTCCTTCATCAGGCGGTCACGAATCTGACGGCTCGTGACGAACTTTCCTTCGCGACCGGCGAGCGGCGACGAATTGACGAGGAAGTTCATGGTCAGCGTCGGTTCGTCGACGGTGATCATGGGCAGCGCTTCCGGCTGTTCCGGCGAGCAGATGGTCACGCCGATGCCGATTTCCTCGATACCGTTGATGAGCACGATGTCGCCTGCTTCAGCCGAGTCGACCTGCACGCGCTCGAGGCCCTTGAACGACAGCACCTGGTTGATCTTGCGGTTCAGGATCGCGCCGTCGGGACCCGAACGCACGGCGACCGCCATGCCCGGCTTGATGCGGCCGCGCGTGATACGGCCCACGCCGATACGGCCGACATACGACGAGTAATCGAGCGAGGTGATCTGCAGCTGCAGCGGACCTTCCGGGTCGGCTGCGCGCACCGGCACGTGCTTGAGCACCGCCTCGAAGAGCGGGCGCATGTCGCCTTCGCGCACGTCGGGCGTGAGGCCCGCGTAGCCGTTCAGGCCCGACGCGTAGACGATCGGGAAGTCGAGCTGTTCGTCCGTTGCGCCGAGCTTGTCGAACAGGTCGAACGTCTGGTTGATCACCCAGTCCACGCGCGCGCCCGGACGGTCCACCTTGTTGACCACGACGATCGGCTTCAGGCCGAGCGCGAGCGCCTTCTTGGTGACGAAGCGCGTTTGCGGCATCGGGCCTTCCACGGCGTCGACGAGCAGCAGCACCGAGTCGACCATGGACAGCACGCGTTCTACTTCGCCACCGAAGTCGGCGTGGCCCGGGGTGTCGACGATATTGATGTGCGTGCCTTCGTATTCGACCGCGCAGTTCTTCGACAGGATCGTGATGCCACGTTCCTTTTCGATGTCGTTCGAGTCCATGACCCGTTCGGCAACCTGCTGGTTGTCGCGGAACGTGGCGGTCTGACGGAGGAGCTGGTCGACGAGCGTAGTCTTGCCGTGGTCGACGTGGGCAATGATGGCGATGTTGCGTAGGGCGCGGGTCATAGGAACCTGGAGACAGTTGAGTGCGCCGCTTGCTCATGCCGCTTACCCCTGCCGCTCACCCTTCTACCAGGCAATACGAGGACAAATGTACGACAAGCCCAAAGCGCACTTTTGGGAACCCAACATTATAGCACGCACTCGTGACGCTTTCTGGTATTCCCCGATAGCGGACACCGCGCACCCCGGCCGCGCCCCTTTCGCCCGCCGCGACGCCGACGGCGGCCCACGCCAAGCCTACGCAAAAACGCGCCGATTCGTTCTTGAGTGCGGAAAGTTCCTTGCCTAAGCTGTAATAACGCTTGCCGCGTCAATCATCCAACTCTTATAATCGTGCCTAGTCAACCATTGCATTCGCACGAGAATCATGACGGAGCCGTCCCCCACACCCGCGCCGGAGATCAGCGAGTACCAGCTTGGCGAAAGCGTCGGCTACCTGCTCTCGCGCGTGAAGTCGACCATGTCGAACCTGGTCACCCAGCGCAGCATGGCGGAACTCGGCATCACCAGCCAGCAGGGCAGCATCCTGTTCATGGTGGCGAGCGGCAAATGCCTCCTGGCCGCCGAGCTGGCGCGCGAATACGGGATCGACGCGAGCGCCGTCACGCGCCTGATCGACCGGCTGGAAAAGCGCGGGCTGCTCACGCGGGTGCGCAGCAATGAGGACCGGCGCGCCGTGCGCCTCGCGCTCACGCCGGAAGGCCACGCCATCGCGGCAAAAATGCCGAAAATTTTCACCAGCGTGCTGGACAGTCTGCTCGCCGGCTTCACGCCGGAAGAAGTGGGTTTTCTGAAGAGCATGCTGCGCCGCGTGCTCATCAATTCCGGCGAATGCACCGCGCTGACCCGTGATCCGGCAAGTAATTCCGAGAGCAAGTTCTAAAAAATTGCTTGCAGCGTCCATCATTACATTCCACTCAAAGAGTCGAGCGATGAAATCCCTTTCCCTGTCCGCGTCCGCGCTTTCGAGCCGGGCCGCTGTCGCCGCCGCGGCGGCAGCGCTCGCCCTCACAGGGTGCGCGAACTACTTCGGTGTCAAGAGCGACAAGCAGATTTCGTCGCCGGCGCAGTACGAGTCCACGCAGAGCCTCGCGGGCCAGGCGGGCCAGTGGCCCTCGCTTGACTGGGCCAACCAGTTCGACGATCCCCAGCTGCCGAAACTGATTGCCGAAGCGCTGGAAGGGAACCCGTCGATCGCGCAGGCGCAGGCGCGCCTCGCGAAGGCCTCGTCCTATATAGAAAGCTCGCGCTCGGCGCTGTACCCGAAAGTCACGGGCAGCTATTCATGGACGCGCGAGCTGCTCTCGGGCAACGCGCTCTACCCGCCTCCGTATGGCGGCTCCTGGTATAGCGAGAACAACGCGCTGGCAAGCGCCTCGTGGGACCTCGACCTGTGGGGCAAGAACCGTCAGCGGCTCGGCCAGGCCGTATCGCAGGAAAAAGCGGCCGAGGCCGACATGCAGCAGGCGCGCGTGACGCTCGCGGCGTCGGTGGCGAGCACCTACAACCAGCTTGCGCAGCTGTACGCGCTGCGCGACATCGCCGCGCGCGAGATCCAGAACCGTCAGGAGATCGGCCGCATCACGAACGGCCGCGTCGCGGCCGGTCTCGACACCAACGTCGAACGCCAGACCGCGAACGGCAATATCGCGACGAGCCAGTCCAACCTGACCGATCTCGAAGGTCAGATCACAGTGGTGCGCTATCAGTTGGGTGCGCTGCTCGGCAAGGGTCCGGACCGCGGCCTGCAGATCGCGCAGCCGGCGCTCGGCGTCGGCGGCACGGTCGCGTTGCCCGACAATTTGCCTGCCGATCTCGTCGCACGTCGCGCCGATATTGTGGCCGCGCGCTGGCAGGTCGAAGCGGCCATGCACGACGTGAAGGAAGCCAAGGCCGAGTTTTTCCCCGACGTGAACCTCGCCGCGGGGTTCGGCTTCGACGCGTTCGGCTGGGGCCGCTTTCTGCGGGCCGGCAGCCGCCAGATGCAGTTCGGCCCGGCCATCCATCTGCCCATTTTCGACGCGGGCGCGCTCCGCTCGCAGTTGAAGGGCCGTTACGCCGACTTCGATCTCGACGTCGCCAATTACAACCAGACGCTGATCAACGCGTTATCGGACGTCGCGACGCAAGTCTCGTCGATCCGCTCGATCGACCAGCAATCGGGCGACGCACAGCGCGCGCTCGACGCCTCCACGAAGGCCTATCAGCTCGCCGTGATCCGCTACAAGGCGGGTCTGTCGCCGCAATTACAGGTGCTGACCGCCGACCAGAACCGCCTCGCCGCCGAACAGACGGTCACGACGCTGAAGATGCGCCGCCGCGATCTGCAGATCGGCCTCATCAAGGCGCTGGGCGGCGGTTTTGACGCAACGCAGACGGGCCTTGTCGTGCCGACCGACGAACACGGCCCCGCGCCGGCCGCAGCGACGCCTGCCGCGACCACGGCGGCAAAATAGGCGGCGCGAAGCGCACGTGGACCGACTGCAACGAAGCACACACGAATATCCGAATAAACGACGACGTTTGAGAGAACCCGGAGCACATCAATGAGCACCCCCCAGCAGCCCGCGGCTACCAACCAACCGGCCCAGCCGAACAAGCCGGCACAACCGGCGAACAACGGCAAACGCAAGCGCATGATGACGCTGCTCGTCATCGTGATCCTGATCGCGGCCATCGCGTACGGCCTCTACTACTTCCTCGTGGCGCGCTTTCACGAAGACACCGACGACGCCTACGTGAACGGCAACGTCGTGCAGATCACGCCGCAGGTCACCGGCACGGTCGTCGCGGTCAACGCCGACGACACGCAGACCGTCAAGGCCGGCGATCCGCTCGTCGTACTGGACCCCGCCGACGCGCGCGTCGCGCTCGAACAGGCCGAAGCGAATCTCGCGCAGACCGTGCGCCAGGTGCGCGGCCTCTTCGCCGACGACAACCAGTACCAGGCGCAGGTCGCGCAGCGTCAGGCCGACCTGTCGCGCGCACAGGACGACCTGAAGCGCCGTCTGACGGTGGCGCAGACCGGAGCCGTCTCGCAGGAAGAAATTTCCCATGCGCGCGACGCCGTGAAGAGCGCCCAGGCCGCCGTCGACGCCGCGCAGCAACAGCTCGCGTCGAACCGTGCACTGACGGCGAACACCACCATCGCGAATCACCCGAACGTGCAGGCCGCTGCCGCCAAAGTCCGCGACGCCTATCTGAACAACGCGCGCAACACGCTGCCCGCGCCCGTCACCGGCTATGTCGCGAAGCGCTCGGTGCAGGTCGGCCAGCGCGTGTCGCCGGGCACTCCGCTGATGGCGATCGTGCCGCTCGGCGGCGTGTGGGTCGACGCCAACTTCAAGGAAGTGCAACTGAAGCACATGCGCATCGGCCAGCCGGTCGAGCTGACGGCCGACGTGTACGGCTCGTCGGTCGTCTATCACGGCAAGGTGGTCGGCTTCTCGGCGGGCACGGGTTCGGCGTTCTCGCTGTTGCCCGCGCAGAACGCGACCGGCAACTGGATCAAGGTGGTGCAGCGCCTGCCGGTGCGTATCGCGCTCGATCCGCAGGAGCTTGAAAAGCACCCGCTGCGTATCGGTCTGTCGATGCAGGCCGACGTCAGCATCAAGGACGAAAACGGCGGCCAGCTGGGCGACGCACAGAACACCGTCTATCAGACGAACGTGTTCGCCAAGTACGGCGACGAAGCCGACGCGGAAATTGCCCGCATCATCGCGGAAAACGCAGGTCCGAACGCCGGCACGCAAAAGGCCGTGCAGTCCAGCACCGCCCGCCCCGCGGCTTCCAAACTGATGTAAGCCGCGCGGCGACTCATACAAGGTTTCATTGAATGGCTCAGGCTCAGGCGCAAGTCCCTCATCCGCCGCTCGAGGGCGCGCAACTGGTGATCGGCACCATCGCGGTGTCGCTCGCCGTTTTCATGAACGTGCTCGATACGTCGATTGCGAACGTCTCGATTCCGTCCATTTCCGGCGACCTCGGCGTGTCGTCGGACCAGGGCACGTGGGTGATCACGTCGTTCGCGGTCGCCAACGCGATCTCGGTGCCGCTGACCGGCTGGCTCACCGAGCGCATCGGCCAGGTGCGCCTCTTCATGGCGTCGATCGTGCTGTTCGTGATCTCGTCATGGATGTGCGGCCTCGCGCCCACGCTGCCCTTCCTGCTCGCCTCGCGCGTGCTGCAAGGCGCGGTGGCCGGCCCGATGATTCCGCTCTCGCAAACGCTGCTGCTTGCGAGCTATCCGCGTGCAAAGGCGCCGATGGCGCTCTCCATGTGGGCGATGACCACGTTGATCGCGCCGGTCGCCGGCCCGATTCTCGGCGGCTGGATCTCGGACAACATCTCGTGGCCGTGGATCTTCTACGTCAACATTCCCGTCGGCGCCATTGCGGCCGCGGCCACGTGGATGATCTTTCGCAACCGCGATTCCGTCATCAGAAAGGCGCCGATCGACGGCGTGGGCCTCGGCCTGCTGATCGTCTGGGTGGGCGCGCTGCAGATCATGCTCGACAAGGGCAAGGATCTCGACTGGTTTTCGTCGACCACGATCGTCGTGCTGGCGCTCGTGGCGGTGATCGCGCTGGCGTTTTTCATCGTGTGGGAACTGACCGCCGAGCATCCGGTGGTCGATCTCTCGCTTTTCAGCAAGCGAAACTTCACGGGCGGCACGATCGCGCTGTCGGTCGGCTACGGTCTGTACTTCGGCAACCTCGTGCTGCTGCCGCTGTGGCTGCAAACCGATATCGGCTACACCGCCACTGAAGCCGGTCTCGTGATGGCGCCCGTCGGACTCTTCGCCGTGCTGCTCTCGCCGATCACGGGCAAGATCCTGCCGCGCACCGATCCGCGCTACATCGCGACGCTCTCGTTCCTCGTGTTCGCACTGTGTTTCTGGATGCGCTCGCGCTACACGACCGGCGTGGATACCTACTCGCTTTTGCTGCCCACGCTGATTCAGGGCATCGGCATGGCCGGGTTCTTCATTCCGCTCGTGTCGATCACGCTGTCGGGCTTGCCGGGCCAGCGGATTCCGGCGGCCTCGGGTCTGTCGAACTTCGTGCGGATCATGTGCGGCGGGATCGGCACGTCGATCTTCCAGACGGCGTGGGATCATCGCTCGATCATGCATCATGCGCAACTCACTGAGCGCGCGAACGCCTACAACCCGCTCTTCGATCAATCGATCCATCAAATGGGCGCCGCGGGTCTCACTCAGCCGCAAGCGTATGGACTTTTCAATTCGATGGCGACGCAGCAGGCTGCGCAACTCGGCGTGAACGACCTGTTCTTCGTTTCTGCCGGTATTTTCGTCGCGCTGATTGCGCTGATCTGGATCACGAAGCCGGAGAGAGCCGGTGGCGACGCCGGTGCAGCGGCGGCCGCGGCGCATTGAGCTTGGGTTTTATTCGCGCGTCTTGCGCGCGACGGCGCTCAGCGGCGCTCAGTGACTTGTCGTCACGTGTAGTCGGACATGAAAAGCGGGACCGCTTGTTGGGCGGTCCCGCTTTTTTTTGTTGCAACCGGCCCGGGCGCGGTTTTCGAGCGCTCGCGCGACTCGCTACGCCCGCCGCTGCCGCCGCCACGCCGCCGCCGCGCCGCGCCGGAAGCCGCTAATTGGCCGCCGTGACCACGAGCCGTTCCGGGGCAAGCACGCCTTCTCCGCACTTCGCGACACCGAGCAGGCGGCCTTGCACCGCCGAGTAGACTCTCACGCGCGACGCGTTGCTCGCGTCAGCGCCCAGATCGAGTTCCGACAGCTTCAGCCGCTGACCATGCAGAAAGCGGCGCGTCGCGTCCTCGTCGAGATGCACGGACGGAAAAGTGGACAGCAACGCGTCGACCGGCTGTAGCCACGCCTCGCGCTCGCTTTCCGTCGCGTCCGACAGCTGGTCGAGCGTGACCGAATGCTCGAGCGTCAGCGCACCGACGCCGGTGCGCCGCAACGCCACCAGATGCGCACCGCAGCCCAACGCCTCGCCGATATCCTCCGCGAGCGTGCGCACGTAGGTGCCCTTGCTGCACGTGACGCGAAACGTGACATCCGGCAGCGCGCAAGCGATCAGTTCGAGCGCATGGATCGTGACCTCACGTCCTGCCCGCTCGACGGTCTGACCCGCGCGCGCGTATTCGTAGAGCGGCTTGCCGTCGCGCTTGAGCGCCGAATACATCGGCGGCACCTGAACGATGTCGCCGAGAAATTGCGGCAGCGCGGCCCGCACCGCGGCTTCGTCGCAGGTCACCGCGCGCATGTCGACGGGCTCGCCTTCGGCGTCGCCGGTGGTCGTGCGAACGCCGAGGCGCATGGTGGCCTCGTAGGTCTTGTCCGCTTCGAGCAGATCTTGTGAAAACTTGGTGGCTTCGCCGAAACAGAGCGGCAGCAGCCCGGTGGCGAGCGGGTCGAGCGTGCCGGTGTGGCCCGCCTTTTTGGCCAGATAGAGGCGCTTCGCGCGAATCAGTGCGTCGTTGCTCGACAAGCCGAGCGGCTTGTCGAGCAACAGCACACCGTCGAGCGCGCGACGCGGCACGCGGGGGCGTTGAGGTGCGGTCATGTCGGAAGACGGATTGGATAGTAAGGCGGACCGGCGTGGAACGCCAGGCGCTGGGCGCAGCGCCGCGGGCAGTGGAGCGCGCGGCGTTAGTCGTGCTGCCCGAGCCCTGCCGCGGCCACGCGCGACGCACCGGGGCGCACCGGGGCGCACGCGTGCGCGGCAAGCGTTAGTCGTCTTTCGCGCGACTGGCGTTCGCCTCGTCGATGAGACGCGACATCTCGACGGCACGCTCGATCGTCTTGTCGTAATGGAAATGCAGCGTGGGCACCGTGTGAATATGCAGGCGCTTGAACAACTGATTGTGCAAATGGCCGGCCGCGTGCGTGAGCGCCGCGAGCGTCTGCTGCGGATCGCCGGTCAAGGTCGTGAAATAGACCTTGGCGTGCGCATAGTCCGGCGTCAGCTCGACGCTCTGAATCGTGACGATGCCGATGCGCGGATCCTTGACCTCGCGCAGCAGCTCCGACAGATCGCGCTGGATCTGATCGGCGATCTGCACGTTGCGATTGGGTGAAGAACGTTTCTTAGGCATGGTGTTGTGTGATCCGTGGTGACGGATGCAAAAAAGGTTCGCGGCCGCGCGGCAACAACGAGCGCGGCGTTCGCGGAGCGCGACCGCACGGGCGGCGCGCAACGGCAGGCCCAAAAACAACGGGCGGAGTGGGCGTTGATGCCCGCTCCGCCCCTGGAACCCTTGCCGCGTGACTTACAGCGTACGCGCGACTTCGGTGACTTCGAAGACTTCGAACTGATCGCCTTCGACGATGTCGTTGAAGTTCTTGATCGACATACCGCACTCGAAGCCCTGGCGGACTTCCTTCACGTCGTCCTTGAAGCGCTTGAGCGAATCCAGCTCGCCCGTGAAGATGACGACGTTGTTGCGCAGCACGCGCACCGACGACGAGCGCTTGACGAAGCCGTCCGTGACCATACAGCCTGCCACTGCGCCGATCTTCGGCACCTTGAAGACCTGACGCACTTCGACGGTACCCGTCACGACTTCGCGCTTCTCCGGCGCCAGCATGCCCGACATCGCGGCCTTCACCTCATCCACTGCGTCGTAGATGATGTTGTAGTAGCGAATGTCCACGCCGTTGGCTTCGGCCAGCTTGCGAGCCTGTGCATCCGCCCGCGTGTTGAAGCCGATGATGACCGCCTTCGAAGCCGTCGCCAGGTTGACGTCGGATTCGCTGATGCCACCCACGGCGCCGTGCACGATCTGCACGCGCACTTCGTCGGTCGAAAGCTTGAGCAGCGACTGCACGAGCGCTTCCTGCGAACCTTGCACGTCGGCCTTGACGATGAGCGGCATGTACTGCACTTCGCCTTCGCCCATCTGTTCCAGCATGTTCTCGAGCTTCGCGGCCTGCTGCTTGGCCAGCTTGACGTCGCGGAACTTGCCTTGACGGAACAGCGCGACTTCACGCGCCTTGCGCTCGTCCGGCATGACGATGACTTCCTCGCCCGCTTGCGGCACTTCCGACAGACCCTGGATTTCGACCGGGATCGACGGACCCGCCGACTTGGTCGGCTTGCCCGTTTCGTCGAGCATGGCTCGCACGCGACCGTAAGCGCTGCCTGCCAGCACCACGTCGCCACGGTTCAGCGTACCGGACTGCACGAGGATCGTGGCGACCGGACCCTTACCCTTGTCGAGCTTCGCTTCGATGACGAGACCCTTGGCCGGCGCTTCGACCGGTGCCTTCAGTTCCAGCACTTCGGCTTGCAGCAGCACGTTTTCGAGCAGGTCGTCGATACCCGAGCCGGTCTTTGCCGACACCGGCACGAACGGCGAATCGCCACCGTACTCTTCCGGCACGACGCCTTCCGCAACCAGTTCCTGCTTGACGCGTTCCGGGTTCGCTTCCGGCTTGTCGATCTTGTTGATCGCGACGACGAGCGGCACGCCGCCGGCCTTCGCGTGGGCGATCGCTTCCTTCGTTTGCGGCATCACGCCGTCGTCGGCTGCGACCACCAGAATCACGATGTCCGTTGCCTTGGCACCGCGGGCACGCATCGCCGTAAAGGCCTCGTGACCCGGCGTGTCGAGGAACGTGATCACGCCACGCGGCGTTTCGACGTGGTAAGCGCCGATGTGCTGCGTAATGCCGCCCGCTTCGCCCGCCGCAACCTTCGCGCGGCGGATATAGTCGAGCAGCGAGGTCTTGCCGTGGTCGACGTGACCCATGACGGTGACGACCGGCGGACGCGGCAATGCTTCCGCATCCGACACTTCGCCTTCCACCAGCATGGCTTCCGGGTCGTCCAGCTTGGCCGCGACCGCGTGATGGCCCAGTTCCTCGACGATGATCATCGCCGTTTCCTGGTCCAGCATCTGGTTGATGGTAACCATCTGGCCGAGCTTCATCATCGACTTGATGACTTCCGACGCCTTCACCGCCATCTTGTGCGCCAGGTCGGCGACCGTGATGGTTTCCGGTACGTGCACTTCACGCACGATCGGCTCCGTCGGCGCCTGGAACGTGGTGCCCTGATCCTGATGCTTGCCGCGACCCTTCGGGCCGCCGCGCCAGCCGCGGTCGACGCCGCCGCTCGTATCGCCGCGCGTCTTGATGCCGCGGCGCTTGGCTGCGTCGTCCTGCCAGCCGCCCTTGCCGCCCGGCTTCTTCTTGTCGCCGGCGGACGGCGTGGTGGTCGCGGCCGGAGCCGCTGCCGCCGGCTTGCGCGCGGCGCCCGGCGCTGGACGCGCCGCTTCGCCAGCCGGACGTGCCGGCTTGTGCAGCGTGCCCTTGGCTTCCGCGGCCTTGGCCGGCTCGGCGGGCTTCGGCGCCGGTTCCGGCGCCTTCACCTGCGCCTTGCGCGGCGTGTTCATCATTTCGCGGATCGCGCGTGCTTCGGCTTCCGCCGCGGCGCGGCGCTTCGCGATTTCTTCCTGCTCGGCACGCGCCTTTTCGGCAGCCTGACGCGCCGCGTCTTCCGCCTTCTTCGCCGCTTCGCGCTGAGCCGCGCGCTCAGCCGCGGCGCGCTCGTCGTCCTGCTCGGTGTCTTTCGCGACGGCCGGTTCGGCCGCCTTGGCAGGCGCCGCTTCGGCCTTCGCGGCCTCCGCCTTTTCGCGAGCCGCCGCCTCGGCCGCAGCCGCTGCGCGCTTCTTCGCCGCCTCTTCTTCCGCACGGCGACGCTCGGCTTCGGCCGCCTGCTCGCGTGCCTGGCGCTCGGCCTCTTCGCGTTCGAGCTGTTCCTGACGCGCCTTCAGTTCCTGCGCCTGCTTCTCGAGCAGTTCGGCTTCATGACGCGCTTCTTCTTCGCGGCGCTGGAGTTCGAGCTCCTCGGCGTCCGTGCTTTCAGCCACATGATTCGATGCTTCTCCGCCTTCAGCGGAGGTTTCGTCGCGGCGGACGAAAGTGCGCTTCTTGCGCACCTCGACCTGAATGGTGCGAGCCTTGCCCGTCGCATCGGACTGCTTGATCTCCGACGTATGCCGTTTCGTCAGCGTGATCTTGCGCTTGTCCGCATCAGTCGAGCCGTGAGACTTGCGCAAGTGGTCGAGCAGACGCGCCTTGTCCGTTTCGGACAAGGAGTCGGCTTCGCTCGCTTTGGTGACGCCCGCCGCCTGCAGCTGCTCGAGCAGCACGCCTGCAGGCATTTTCAGTTCCGCGGCAAATTGGGCTACGTTGTTACTCGCCATTCATTCCTCTTAATGCAAGGACCGATTCCTTGCGGTTAGCATCGGGTCATGCAGCCTCGCGGCCGCGTTCAATTTAGTGCGCCATGGTCATTTCTCACTGGAACCAGTGTTCACGTGCTTTCATGATCAACGCCTTAGCGGCATCCTCTTCCATTCCGGTCATCTCGACCAGTTCATCCACGGCCAGCTCGGCGAGTTCGTCGCGCGTCTGGATCTGATGTTCGGCCAGTTTTGCGAGCAGGTCGGCGTCCATGCCGTCCAGGCTCTTCAGGTCGAGCGCTACATTTTCGACCTTTTCTTCATTTGCGATCGCCATGGTCAACAACGCGTCGCGCGCGCGGTTGCGCAGTTCATGGACGGTGTCTTCGTCGAATGCCTCGATTTCGAGCATCTCGTTCAGCGGCACGTAAGCGATCTCTTCGAGGCTCGTGAAGCCTTCGTCGATCAGGATGTCGGCGACTTCTTCGTCGACATCGAGACGCGCCATGAACAGGTCGCGCAGAACACCGCGTTCCTGATTCTGCTTTTGCGCAGATTCGTCCGGCGTCATGATGTTGATCTGCCAGCCGGTGAGTTCGCTGGCAAGACGCACGTTCTGGCCGCTGCGGCCGATCGCGACCGCCAGTTCGTTTTCGTCGACGACGACGTCCATCGAATGCTTTTCTTCGTCGACAACGATGGACTGGACGGCTGCCGGCGCGAGCGCGCCGATCACAAACTGGGCGGGATCCTCCGACCATAGCACGATGTCGACGTTTTCGCCACCGAGCTCGTTACGCACGGCCTGCACACGCGAACCGCGAATGCCGACGCAGGTGCCGATCGGGTCGATACGCTTGTCGTACGCGACCACGCCGATCTTGGCGCGCACGCCGGGGTCGCGCGCCGCCGCCTTGATTTCGAGCAGACCCTGTTCGATTTCCGGCACTTCCATTTCGAACAGCTTCATCAGGAATTCGGGCGCCGTACGCGACAGTTCGATTTGCGGACCGCGCGCGGTGCGATCGACCTTCGCGATGTAGGCGCGCACGCGGTCGCCCACGCGCAGATTTTCCTTCGGAATCAGCTGATCGCGGCGCAGGAGCGCTTCGACACGGCCGGTTTCGACGATGAAGTTGCCCTTGTCGAGACGCTTCACCGAACCGGTCATGATGTGCTCGCCGCGCTCGAGGAAGTCGTTCAGGATCTGCTCGCGCTCGGCGTCGCGCACCTTCTGCAGGATCACCTGCTTGGCGGCCTGCGCGCCGATACGGCCGAATTCGATGGACGGCACGGGTTCTTCGATGTAGTCGTCGATCTGGATTTCCGGCTTCTGCTCACGTGCTTCGAACAGCAGGATTTCCTGATCCGGCTCCTGCAGACCGGCTTCGTCCGGCACCACTTTCCAGCGGCGAAACGTCTCGTGCTCGCCGCTTTCACGGTCGATATGGACGCGGATGTCCGCGTCTTCTTCGAAGAGTTTCTTGGAGGCCGAAGCGAGAGCCGCTTCGAGCGCGGCAAATACCACGTCTTTGTCGACATTCTTCTCGCGTGCCAGCGCATCCACCAGCATCAACACTTCGCGACTCATTGTTTGCGGCTCCTAAAGTCAACTTTCGGAACGAGGCGTGCTTTGTCCATGTCCGCGAGCGTGAAATCGAGCATCGCGGCGCCTTCCTTCCCTTCAAATTCCAGACCGATGGTCTCGCCTTGCGGAGCATGCAAAATGCCCCGGTACGATTTCCGTCCGTCCAATGGCTTTTTCAATGTGATTACCGCCTCGCTGCCTGCGAAGCGTTCAAAATCCGCCAGTTTTTTCAGCGGACGGTCGAGGCCCGGCGACGATACTTCGAGCCGCTCATAATCGATATTTTCGACCGTCAGTACGTGCTGGAGCTGACGCGTGACTTTCTCGCAGTCTTCGATCGCGATGCCGGCCGGCTGGTCGATATAGATACACAGCATGCCGCGCCCGGTGCGCTCGAGATCGACGAGCTCGTAGCCGAGTCCCACGACCGTGGTTTCAATCAGTTCCGTCAGTTGCACAGTGCCCTCTTAGATGTTCGCGCAGCGAGCCTGCCGCTTGTTCTGCAAACAACCAATGCGGGCCGCGCGCCTGGCCGGCGCACGTTCGTGCTACCCGAGATGCCGAACCACGATGAACTGAGCGGCAAAAAAAAATGGGCTAAACGCCCATCATCTTATTACCGGTGGTCGCACCTGAGCCGCACATGAAAAGCCGCACGCCCAGCGACTTCGCGATTGTAGCCATTTTTCAGGACAAACGCAAACCGCAGAGCGCCGCGCCAAGCGCATTTCCGCTTGATTTCATGGCGATCTTTCGACGATATGGCGGCGTTTGCTGACTTTGCAAGACGGCGCCCGCGCAATCTGGCCCGACTATCGCCCGCACCCGGTTCACTTACGACGCCGCCAGGCGCGGCAGCCTCGGTCAGCTCACCGCCGCGCATGGCTGCGGCTCGGCTCACGAGCGGTTCACAAGCGGCTCACAAGCGGCTCGATGCAGGACCGAGCAGAGCTCGCAGACTCTTCGCCCGCGCAATCAGCGCCCGCAATCAGCGCCCGCAATCAGCGCCCGCGCGAACGGCCGCGCGGCGCCCCCCCGCCTCGGTTTGCACCGCCGCCGGCGTTGCCGCCGCCTGCGCGGTTGCCGTTGCCGCGGTTGCCGCCCGGCGCACGATTGCCGCCGCCCGCGCCCGGACCGTTCCCGCCGGCGCGTTTGCCGCCGCCGGCAGCGCGATTGCCGCCGCCCGAAGGCGCACGATTGCCGTCGACGTCGCGGCCACCGCGCGGTGCGCCCGTGCCGCCGAACCCGCCCGCGCTCCGGCCGGCGCCACGATTGCCGTAGCCGCCGCCCAGGCCCGCACCGGCGCCGCCGCCGAAGCCACCGCCCGCCGCACCGCGCCGGCCTTGACCGCGCGGCTGCTGTTCGAAACGGTGATGCGACATCAGCACCGGTTCGCGGCTGATAAAGCCCATCGACGTTTGCATCGGATCGGGTTGCTTGCGCTCAGGCGCGGCATTGCGGCCGCCGCGCTCTTCGCTCGGCGCCTTCAGGCCCACGGACGCCATCAGCGCGCGCACCTGATTGTCTTCGAGCTCTTCCCAGCGGCCGCGCTTCAGGCCCTTCGGCAGCGAAATCGGGCCGTGACGCGTACGGATGAGACGGCTGACCATCAGGCCGGCGGCTTCGAACATGCGGCGCACTTCGCGGTTGCGCCCTTCGGCGAGCGCGACGTGATACCAATGATTGGTGCCTTCGCCGCCGCCGTCGCGGATGCGCAGGAAATTTGCCGGACCGTCGTCGAGCTCGACGCCGTTCAGCAGCTTCTGACGCATGCCTTCCGCCAGTTCGCCGACCACGCGCACCGCGTACTCACGCTCGACGCTATAGCGCGGATGCATGAAACGGTTCGCGAGATCGCCGGAAGTGGTCAGCATCAGCAGACCTTCGGTATTGAAGTCGAGACGGCCGACCGCGAGCCACTTGGCGGTTTTCATCGGCGGCAGTTTGTCGAACACCGAAGGACGGCCTTCCGGATCGGCATGGCTGACGATCTCGCCCGTCGGCTTGTGATACAGCAGCACGCGCGGCGGCTTGTTGGCGAGCTTGCGCTTGACCGGCTTGCCGTTGATGCGCACCTGATCGGTCGGCATGATGCGCTGGCCGATGTGGGCCGGTTCGCCGTTCACCGACACGCGGCCGGCGACGATCAGTTCCTCCATGTCGCGGCGCGAGCCCATGCCGGCCTCGGCCAGCACCTTGTGAAGCTTGGGCGCGTCGTCGTCGGCGGAAAGGACGCGCTTGGCCGCGGCGGGCTTGCCCCGGCGCAGCATCGGCGCACGCACGCCGCCCGTCGTGCTGTTGTCGGCGTCGAAGGCCGGCGATGTGACGTACGAGAAGAGGTCGTCCTGAGCGGCGTCGGCCGCTGCCGCCGGCGCTTCGCCGCCACGGCGATTCTGGCGCTGGCCGCCGGCGCGCGGCTGGCGCTCGCGCTGACCTTCGCGCGGCGCGCCGTCACGTTGACTTTCGCGCTGCCCTTCACGTTGGCCTTCGCGCTGTCCTTCACGCTTGGCACCGCCGGCATTGCGGCGCGACCCCTGACCCTTCGCGCCGGCTTCCTTGCGCGGCGGGCGCGCCTGCGCCGTCACCTCGCCGTCAGGCGGGGCTTCGCCCACGACCGCGGCGGTCTCGAGCGGCGCGCCTTCGGCGGCCTTCGTCTTCGCGCCGGCGCGGCGCCGGGCAATCAGACTGCGCGGCCCGCGACGCAGGCCGCGACGCGGACGGTCCTCGCCGTCTGCTTCCGTGGTCTGCGCCGGGCGCTCGCCCTGGCCTGCCGACGCTTCCTGGGTGCGCGTTTCGTCAGCGCGCGCCGACGGCACGGCGCGCTCGGATTCGGACGAATCGGTGTCGTGGGTATGTGTCAAAACAACCTCAAAATGTCAGGTCGCGCGCGCCCCTTGCAGGCGCGGCAAAAAATGTTCGGTTACGTCAGGCGCTGCGCGACTCGGCTTCGTCGTCGGTCAGAATGCCTGCGTCCTGTGCGGCATCGCGACGATCTTCCTCGTCGTGCGCCGCCTGGTTCAGGGTCGATCCCGCCGCGTGCTCTGTGCCGCGGAGGACGCCCGAACCGTGCGCGGGTGTTGCAAGACCGGCCGGATCGGCCTCGGCGAGCGTATCGCGATCCGCCTCGGTTTCGGCGTCCGCTTCCGATTTAGCCTCGAATTGCCCGGCACCCGGCAGCGGTGCAACGTTTGCCGCTTCGCTGCCCACCTCGTGGGCGTTTTCCATGGGTTCGGCCTGCTCTGCTTCTTTTACTGCTTGCGGTTGAGGCTCGACGGCCGCATGGGCGGTCGTTCCGGACTCGCCGGCGCTCCCGGCTGCGGCAGCCGTTTGCGCGCCGCCAGCCTGCTCGTGCGCCGAATGGTCGGCGGCCTCAGCCGCTGGTGCAGCGATTTCCGTTCCTGCCTCTACGCCGGCTGCCGCTTCCGCCGCGGTCATGTCGGCCGCTTCGGGCGCGCTCTCATCGCTTGCTTCATGCGATGCCGGCGTCTCACCACTCTCGGCGTCGGAGAACTCGATGGCATGCTGTCCGAGCAGGTCCGCATTCAATTGCGCCGATGGGTCCGCGAGCGGCGGCAATTCGTCGAGCGCGCGCAAACCGAGGTCGTCGAGAAACTGACGCGTGGTCGCATAAAGCGCCGGACGCCCCGGCACGTCGCGATGCCCGATCACCTCGATCCAGCCGCGGTCCTCGAGTTGCTTGACGACCTGCGTGTTCACCGTGACACCGCGAATCTCTTCGATATCGCCGCGCGTGACCGGTTGCCGGTATGCAATGATCGCCAGCGTTTCGAGCACCGCGCGCGAATACTTCGGCGGTTTCTCGGGATGCAGACGATCCAGATACGAACGCATCGCGGGCTTGCTTTGAAACCGCCAGCCCGACGCCAGCCCGACCAACTCCACACCGCGCCCCGACCAATCCTGTTTCAGGTCTTCGAGCAGAGTCCTAACGGTGTCTGCCGACACGCCGTCGGCAAAGAGCTTGCGCAAATCGCCGAGCTTTAACGGCTCCTGCGCGCAGATCAAGGCTGTCTCGAGGACGATCTTCGCCTCTTGGGTATTCATGCAGCTAGGTCAGACCCTGTGGTCAAAGAACCGGATCAAACAGACGATGTGGAACTGAAGACGCGCTCGCCCGATTCTGATCGGTCATATTGATGGGAGCACGCACCGGGGGGAGGCGAAACAGACTATCGAGCCAAACCCAGCCGGACGGAGCAGCGATATTCCGGACAGGAATCGCGTGACTGAGCGCCATATTACGCAAAAACATCCGGTGCGTAAAGCGAACCGCCGGACAACATGCCCGGCGCATGGGCGCGCAATGCTTAAGCCGGCGCGCGCCCCGAGGACGCCCGCGCATCTGTCGGACGCGCGCCCGCGCGCGAGGTTCCCGCGCGCCTTGGCCGGGCCCGACTAGCGTGTCCCATGCAACGCCAGAAAACGCTTCAGGCGCTCCACGCCGACGTCGAGCCGCGCGATGTCGCATGCATAGCACCAACGCAAGAACCCCTCGCCCTCGGGGCCGAACGCGCTGCCGGGCGCGATGCCGAGACCCACTTGGCGCACCATTGCCTTGCACAGTTCGAGGCTGCGGGAGGCGCCCGTCATCGAAAAGAACAGATACATCGCGCCTTGCGGCGCCTTCACGTCGACGCCCGGCACGGCGGACAACGCCCGCACCAGATGATCGCGTGACGCCTTCAGGTCGCGCACCAGCTCCTGCGTGAAGCGCTCGCCCTGCTGGACGGCGGCGATGCCCGCCTGCTGCACGAAGGCCGGCGCGCATGAAGTGTTGTACTCGACGAGCTTGCCGAGGTCGTCCATCAGGCTCTTCGGCGCGACGATCCAGCCGAGGCGCCAGCCCGTCATCAGCCACGCCTTGGAAAACGAGTTCACGCAGATCACCCGCTCGTCGCGCGAGGCGAGATCGAGAAACGACGGCGCCGTGCCATGACTGTCGGGCGCAGCCTCGGGGTAATAGAGGCGCTCGTAGACTTCGTCGGCGACGATCCAGATGCCGTGCCGCCGGCAATGCGCGAGCACGGCACGCTGCTGCTCGCGCGTCATGACCCAGCCGGTCGGATTATTCGGCGAATTGACGAACAGCATCTTCGTGTCCGGGGTGAGCGCGGCCAGCAAGCGCTCGACGTCGAGCTGCCAACCGTGCTCGCCATAGTCGAGCGAGACGGTTTCCACATGCGCACCGAGAATCTTCGGAATTTCGACGAGATTCGGCCACAGCGGCGTGACGGCCACCACGCGGTCGCCCGCTCCCACGACCAGTTGCGCGGCGAGCATCAGCGCGTTGACCCCCGCGCTCGTCACCGCGATATGGTCCGGCGAAGTGTCGCCGTGCAGGCCGCTCACGTAATCGGCGAGCGCCTCACGCAACGGCGCGATGCCCAGGTTGTGCGTGTAGAAGGTCGCGCCGGCCTGCAGCGCGGCGCTCGCCGCGTCGCGGATGAAGGCCGGCGTCACGCGGTCGGATTCGCCGAACCAGAACGGCAGCACGTCGGCCACGCCGAAGCCGGCATTGGCCACTTCGCGAATCTGCGACGCACGCAGCGTGCGCACTGCGTCGCGCGCATGGGGGATAGAGGGCACGGAGAGTTCCGGTTCGCTCATCGAGGCTTCCAGGTGAGTAAAAGGCTGAAATCTAAAGCTAACGTCGGCAAGCGCGCTGCAAAACGGCACAGATCGCCAGGGCGTGCAGGCGGCAGTTTAGCCCAGCGTCCGACCATGCAACGTCGAGCCGCGCACGGGAAAGGCGCGCCGGGCGGCCATTGATCGGCTCAGAGCGGCTCACAGCAGGTCTTCCGCCCGCGCCGGCAGTTCGCGGATCAGATCCCACACCGCCTGAGCCGCCGGCGACAGCGAGCGGTCGCGCCGCCGCACCAGTTCCACCGTGCGCTCGGCTCGCGGCACCAGCGCACGCGCGGCCAGCGCGGCGCCGGCGGGCAGCGGCAAGGCAAGCCACGGCAGCACGCTCACACCGATGCCGGCTTCGACGAGGCCGAACACCGTCGCCGAATGGCCGAGCTCCTGCACCACCGTGGCGCTCACGCCGTGTTCGTGCATGACGGCGTCGATGATCGGCCGGCTGCCCGACGCGTAGTCGAGCATCACGAGCCGCTCGCCTTCGAGTTCCGCCCAGCCGACCTCCTTGTGGCGCGCGAGCGGATGGTCGTCACGCGACACAAGGCAGAACGAATCCGTCATCAGCGATTCGCTCGACAGATCCTCCGCGGCGAACGGGCCGATGATCACACCGAAATCCACCTCGCCGGACCTCACCTTGCGCAGCACGTCGCTCTGCACGTCGTCGCGCAAGCCGAGCGCCACGTGCGGAAAGCGTTCCCCGCATGCCGCAAGGACGCGCGGCATCAGCCGGCATGCGACGGTCGGGCTGGCCGCGACGACCACGCGTCCGCGACGCTGCTCGCCGATTTCGCGGATTTCGCGCAAGGCGTCGTCCAGATCGCCCAAAAGACGCGACACGCTCGAAACCAGATTGCCGCCGACGTCGGTGAGCTGCACCTCGCGCGTCGTCCGGTCGATCAGCTTCAGACCGATTTCTCCTTCCAGTTCGCGGACGCAACGGCTCACTGCGGATTGCGTCAGCCCGACTTCCTCGCCCGCGCGACTGAAACTGGAGAGGCGCGCGACCTCGATGAAAACCCTTAGCTGGCGCAACGTCACGTTCATTTCTTCAGCTCATCGATAACCCGTTTTGATGCGCATTGTACGCGCAGACAGCGCGTGCACCGCGCCCACACGCACTCGCTGCAATGCAGCAATGAGGCGCAAACGCACGCCGCGCGGGCCTTGCTGCACAAGATTGGTGATTGTCCCGATTTGCGAGATAGCTTTTTTGGATTCTCATACGGCCCTAGCTAGCGCCCGCGCTGGCCCGCTGTTACGGGGCTCTCAGGCAGTTGGACTCAACTTGGCACACATCCTGCATTGACTTGGTCACAGGGTCGGCGCCATGACTTCTGACTGCATAGCAGACCGTGGCAAACCCGACCCCCTTGGCACTCGCCTATCGAGTGCATGGAGAGTGCGCGGCGCGGGGCAGCGCACCGGAGTTAGCTTCGCTGAGGTGAAACATGATGCTGTTCGACGATTTGAGAGACAACGAGTGGGCGCTGGTCGAGGCGTTGTTCTGTGCGGAGCCAGCACGGAGCGAACGCCGCGGCCGGCCGCGCGTCGAAGCACGGGCGGTCGTCAACGCCGTGCTGTGGGTGCTGTCGACGGGCGAAGGCTGGTCCAAGCTGCCGGGCCGCTATCCGTCGCCGCCGACTTGCCGCCGCCGTTTCGACGAGTGGCAAGCCGATGGTACGCTCGCCGAAATTGTGAAGCGACTCGGTACGAGCGGCCGCGAAATTTCGCTGCGCGGCCGCATTGGCGCGACCGCCGCGAAACCGCCGGCACCGCCGAGCCGCGACCGTCTGCGCGGCGCATTCTGGACCAACCCGGAGTCGTGGCGCGCACCGGTCAAGATGGCCTGAACAGAACGTATTGTCTCCGGGCGCCTGCGGGCGCCCGAAGTTCATCTGGACCAGCCCGGCGCCTGCCGGCGGTTTGCTTTCGACGGTCTCCTGCCGATCTCCGCGTGACGGCGTCGCCTGGCGCCGGCCGGTCGCCTCTTTCCTCTGACGTCGCTCAAGCGCGCTGCAGCTGCGCACCGCTCGACGCGTCGGCGTTCCCTTCATGCGTACCCGCGTGCCGCCCTCAGACGCCCTCGCGACTCGCGAGTTGCGGGTGAAACATCCATTTACTATTACTTACAGCGTGCTTTCTTGCCCCCGCATACCTTATACGTATGCAAACAGGCCTGATGTCGAGTGGGCCTGGACGGGAGCTCAGCATGAAACCAATGTCACTGCTTCTGTGCGGCATTGTGCTTTCATCAATGGCCGCACCGGCGCTCACCCAACAGCGCCCGCAAGGCTGGAACTGGCGGCCCGATCGCGCGGCTTCCGTCGAGGCCTGGCAGCAAAGCGCCGAGCGCAGCCGCGACTTCACGCCGCCCGCGCCGCGCGGCGACTTGCGCGGCGATATCGCGAGCAACGTGCGCACGCGGCCGGAACCGCCGCATGGCGATCCGTCGCGGCGCCGTTAGACGTGATTGGACGCGGTTACACGTGCTAACGCCGGAAGCGGCGCCCGCGCAGCAGTCGGGAGCACTGCAAGGTGACGTTGCAAAAGACAGGGCGAAATCTCCGGGAACCACGGCTGCCCGCATCGGTCAGACGTAACGCCATTAGCACAGCGTGGCAGCAGTAATTCCGGTACGCCCGTATCCTCGCGATACGGGCTTTTTTTCAGCCGTGTCGCGAGGCGAGGCGGGCGAGCGTCGCGCAGAGGCGGACAGCGCCGTGCTGTCCAGGTAGTGGGTTAGGTTAGGTGCAATACGCCGCGCCTAGGTCCGCGCTTCGAGCGACGCAGCGGAGTCCGTCTCCGCCGTGGCGAGAACATAGTCGCTCATGCGCTGCGCGGTCCACGAAAGGAGGCTTTCGTCGTGCGAGAGCCGCGCGAATTCGGCGCGCCCGCGGTCGGTCAGGACGGCAATGTCGACAGGGGCATGAAAGCCCGGCGCCGGCGCGACGGTGCGTTGCCGAACGGTGTCCATCAGGCCGAGCGCGCGAAGATATTGGAACACGCCCGGGCGCTTCGCCCATGGCACCTGACGATATTGCGCTCGCCGCAGCGCTTCGAGTACCGCTTCGTTGGAATACGTGGTCATCTCACTTCTTTCTTAAAGTGCAGCCATGACACATTTATGCCAACACGTCACCGCGCCACCAGCGACGCGCCTGGCACCCGCCCGTGGCTGGAAGCTGGCCGTAACCCATACGGCCGAATTCCGCCAGGTGCTGCCTGGTCTAATGTTTCGGGACCCCCGTCAGAACCCATGTTAGCGTTCTGCCTGCGAGCCGACGATGCAACCGCTGCGGCGCGATAGCAGGCCCGAAGATTTAATCCCGAAAGACATACGTTACCCCATCTAAATTGATTCTATTCACTTTATTGGCGCTTTTTTTTGCAGCAATCCTGATATGGAAGCGCGCCCGACGGCCTCTCGTCTTCTGCACCGTCGCCCTTTTCTGGCTGCTTTCGACCGGCTGGCTGACCGCCCCGCTGCTGAGCCTCGCCCAGCCGCAGGCAGAAACCAGCGCGCCGACGCGCTTCGCGCCGCGCACCGCGATCATCCTGCTGGGCGGCGGCACCGTGTACAACCGCGACAAGGTGCTCGTGCCGCCGCGTGAGGTGATGGCGCGCATTGCGGTCAGCGCCGAGAACTATGCGGCGTGCAAGCGCAGCGCGACGGTATGCAGCGTGATTGTCAGCGGGGGCAATCCGCAGCGGCATCCCGCGACCGAGGCCGACACCTATCTGCCCTACCTGCTGCGCGAACAGGTGCCGCGCTCCGACATCGTGCTGGAAAACCGCAGTCTCACTACCTACGAGAACGCGCGCAACGTCTCGGCCATTGTGGGCCAATCACGTTACGATTCGTTGATACTCGTCACCTCGGCGTATCACATGCCGCGCGCGCTGCTGGATTTCAGACATTTCGGTCTCGAGCCGCAGCCGTTGATCTCGGGCGCGAGGCGCGCGCATCTTGGCCTGTTGCCGCGTTATTCGAATCTGGCCAATGCGGAGCTCGCGTTGCACGAGCTCGTGGGCATTGCCCAATACCACGTGTACAGCGCTATTGGCCTATTCTGAAACGGACGCGTATCCCATTGGCACTTTGCTTAGCGATGCGAATGAATCTGACAGGTGATCTGACGGCCGCGCTGGCCTCGATGGTGTCTTCGCCATCCGCTTAAGCGCAGTGCATCAGAGCGGCGTAACAAGATGTAACCAATGGCGCCCGCCGTTACAAAACGCCCGCTGGAGCCGGTATTGCTGGCTAGAATGCAGTCGTCTTTCCTATTGGACAGACGAGTACTCGGGTCCACAACCACTCTGCGGAGGTAGCAATGAAGAAAGTGTCCCTCGCCATTCTGATTTCTCTCGGTGCCGTGACCGGCGCGGCGTATGCGCAGGAGGGCGGCGTCACCATGAGTACCGACCCGGCCAAAGCCGCCGACGTCGAGCAACGCGCGCAAGATTTGCAAAACCGCCAGCAAACGATGGAAACCGCACCTGCCGCGCCCATGCGGCATCACAAGGCGTCGCCGCATCACCACAAGAAGGGCGCCAAGGCCGACGCATCGAGCTCGTAAACACAAGCCCCGCACTCCCGGGGGGGTCGGCCGGGCGCGTCGCCAGACATTCGCGGCGCCGCGCACCTGCGCCCAAGGCCTCGCCGCGTAGGGAAAAGCCGAAGCCGGCAGCGCCGGTTGCGGCTTTTTTGCTGCCCGATGCGCTGTCCAGCGCGCGATGCCCGGTATGCTAAAGTCGCGCACCGACCGGCGCCCCGCCGGAACCCCTAACCCGTGCGCACCCTGGTGCGGAGGACAGCATGAGCAACATCCAGCTAGATATCGAATGGACTGAAGCAGCATCCCGCAAAATCGAAAAACTGATGCCGCGCGGCGGTCAGGAAGCGTTTCTGGCGCTGCCGCCCGTCGAGTGCCTGCCGATGGAAGGCGACGTGCTGTTTCTCGGCCCGGACGGCAAACAGCAGCCGTTCATCGTGGCGGAGCGCCAGTACCATCACGATGGCGACGCCGACTGGACCATCATCCTGATTCTGGACGTGCCGCAAGCCACGCATTGAAACTGGCCGCGCGCCGGCCGCGGCCACCGGCTTGCCAGCGGCGTGCCGACCGTGCCATCGCGCCATCGCGCCGCGCACGAGGCGCGGCGAATTCCAAGGCGCTCTTCCGGGCGCCCCACAACCTACAGAATTTTCGACACCACGCGAATTTCAGCGTGTTCGACCCAATCGGCCACCGCCTGCTTATAAGCCGTGATGTGCGCGGATTGCGCGTGAGCGGCCAGCGCCGCCTGACTTTCCCATCGCTCGAAGAACACAAAGCGCCGCGGCTCCTGCACGTCGCGGTGCAGGTCGTACTGAAGCGCGCCCTGCTCTTTGCGCGTCGGTCCGACAATCCCTTCCAGCGCCTCGCGCAACTGCTCCTCGTAGCCGGGTTTCGCTACTGAAATGGCGACCACCGCGATTTCCGACATTCTTTTCTCTCCGTTTTGCGAAAAGCAGCAGCATACCCACTGGTCGCCGATGCTGCAGGCAGCCGCGCACGCGCGGCCCGTCGCCCGGCGGTGGGACCGTAGAGGCCGCCGCGCTAACGTCTGAGCACCGCCGCCGCCTGGAGTTTGGCGGGCATTCACGGGCCGCCCTGCTACCCTCGCCTCATGCAAGCTTACAGTCCGGCCGCGGCCCGCCGCGATCGGCGCGGAGCGATGCAAGCGGGCATCGCAGCGAGTCCCGGCGAGTCCACGCGAGACGGCGCGCTCCCTCGTCCGCCCGCGGCAGCGCAGTCCCATGCGTGCACCGCCGCTCTTCGCCTCTGTGACAACCCGCACATTCATGCGAATTTCAAGCTGCTAGACTCATTTTGACCACTCCGCTGGAGTCCCGCATGGCTGGCACCGCTCTGTGCGTTCCAGGGTTCGATCGGGTTCGCCGTGCGGGCGTTCCGCTTGAGTATTCCGCTGCGCATCCGCTGTGCACCGAGTTCGCGTGCGCGCCCCGTCACCCGATTGCCGCGATGCCACCATGTCCGCTCTCATGCCCGCCTTTATGCCATCCGTCAGCGAACTGAGCCTGAGCGGCCTCCTTCCGCACCTCGTCCGGGACGAGTCCGGATGGACCGCGACGTGGCGCGCACTCACCTTGCACAGCGTGTTTCAGCCGGTGCTCTCGGTCACGCATCAGTGCGTGGTCGGCTACGAAGCCCTGCTGCGCGCCTTCGATCCGGTCGGTTTGCCGGTCTCGCCGGAGGTGCTGTTTTCGGGCACCCGCTCGGCCGCCGACGCGCGCGAGCTCGATCGCATCGCGCGTTGCCTGCACGTCGCGAATTTCATGGAGCAAGGCATCGCGACCGGCTGGCTCTTTCTGAATACGCGGCCGCAGGTGTTCGAAACCGGCTGGCCGCAGCGAACTTTCATCGACGAGCTTTCCGCGCATTTCGGCCTGCCGCAGGAGCGCATCGTGATCGAGGTGCTCGAGCAGCCCGCCGACGACGAATCCGCCGTCGCCAGCATGCTCGCCGCATCACAGCCACGCGACTTCCTGATCGCGATCGACGACTTCGGCACCGGCTTCTCGAACTTCGATCGCGTCTGGCGCTTCCGTCCGGACATCGTCAAGCTCGACCGGTCGCTCGTCGCCCGCGCGGGCAAACGCGAAGGCGACGATTCGATGATCGGCCATCTGATCGCGATGCTGCATCAGTCCGGCACGCTGGTGCTCGCGGAAGGCGTGGAAACAGACGAAGAGCTGATGATCCTGATGCAGGCCGACGTCGATTTCGTGCAGGGTTTCTGGCTCGGCCAGCCGAACGGTTCGATCGACGCCGCCGTCGCGAACGTGCCCGCCAAAATCGAGTCGATGTGGAGCAAGTTCGCCGACTACGAGCGCGCGCACGCACGCCACAAGCAGCTCGGCTTCGAAGGCTTCGCCGAAGCAGTCGCGGCCGCCGCGGAGGCGTACAAGGTAACGGGCGACCTTCAGCAGGCGGCGCAACGAGTGTGGCATCTGCGCGAAGCGCGCCGCGTGTTCATCACGGATGAGCAGGGGCAGCAGACTCAAGCCTCCGTCACGGCCGCCTCGGTGCCGGCGCTCGCGCAGCGGCTTGCGCCGCTCACGAGCGCCGCGCGCAGCAACTGGTCGCGGTGCGCCTATCTGAAGCATGCGCTGGCCGCGCGCGGACGCGTCGCGATGATGGGCCCGCACTATTCATTGGCGGACGGCGACGACTGCTACACCGCGGCGCTCGCCTTCGAGCGCGACGGCAAGACTCATGTGCTGTGCGTCGACTTCGTGCCCGCAGGCGCGACAGCCCCCGCAGGGCCTGCGGGCGGACCGCGCGCCGGCGGACGGCCTCGCTAATCGTCCACCCGGCCGCGGCCCGACTTGATCTCGCTGCGCCGCGACTTGCTTTCGAGACGCCGCATGTTCGAAGCGCGCGTCGGCCGTGTCGCAACGCGCGGCTTGCGCGTCACGCTGACGCTCTCCACCAGTTCGTCGAGCCGCGCGAGCGCGGCTGCGCGGTTCAGCTCCTGAGTCCGGTGCTCCTGAGCCTTGATGACGACCACGCCCTCACGCGTGATGCGCCGGTCGGACAGAGCAAGCAAACGCATCTTGAGCACGTCCGGCAACGACGAAGCCCGCACGTCGAAGCGCAACTGAATGGCGCTCGACACCTTGTTGACATTCTGACCGCCGGCGCCTTGCGCGCGCACGGCGGTCAGTTCGATTTCATTCGACGGAATGGAATAACGGGATGTCATGATGCCGCCAGTGTACACAGCCGGGCGACGGCGCCGCCGCTCGCGTGCCGCGTGCGAACCGGCCTGTGGGTTGATCCCGCGCCGGGCAATGGCCGATACTGGGCTCTTTCTCTTTCGGCGGATTTTTCCATGAAGCTTCGCCCCGGTTTTGTGGTCGAAATGGCCGTCAACTTCCTGTTGCCCTGGCTCGCATATCGGCTCGCGCTGCCGCATCTTGGCGAGACCCGCGCTCTACTCGCCTCCGCGGCGCCGCCGGTGGCGTGGAGCCTGATCGAGCTGGTCCGCTTTCGCCGCGTCGACGCGCTCAGCGTGATGGTGGTCGTCGGCATTGTCCTCTCGATCGGGGCGATGGCGCTCGGCGGCAGCCCCCGTATGCTGCTGTTGCGCGAGTCGCTCGTGTCCGGTGCAATCGGCATTGCCTTCCTGCTGTCGCTGGGATTGCACCGGCCGCTCATCTTCTACCTTGCCCGCGCAACGGTCGCTCGCGAGATGGAAGGCGGCGCCGAGCGCTTTGAAACGCTGTGGCGCGAGCGCCCCGCGGTGGCGAGCGGCATGCGGCTGATGACCCTGGTCTGGGGCATCGGGCTAACGGGCGAAATGGCGCTGCGCGCGTGGCTGGCGCTCAACTGGCCGATCGAGCGGTTTCTCGCGGTATCGCCTTTTATCGGCTATGGCATCTACGGAGCGCTGGCTCTCTGGACCCTGCGCTATCGCAAAACCATGCGTAGCCGTGCAGAAAAGCAGGTGGAAACGGCGCCGAGCGCAAGCTGATGCAGCGCGAGCGCGGCGCCATCAAGCTGCGGGCGGCGGGAAGTCCTCGCGCGGCCGTTCACGCATGGCGTCCCGTCGCCTCACGTCGCCTCACGTCGCCTTCCGTCGCCTCCAGTCGCCTCCAGTCGCCTCACCTCGCTTTCCGTGCGCGCGCGTCTGCACCCTAACGGCCACGCGATGCCTCCGCGATTCTCGCGGCTAGACCCGAGTCGCGCTGTGTGGGCGTCGCAATCGCCTGAGCCAGCACCGCGCGCGCGCCGATCACCTCCACGCGCTCCCGAGCGCGCGTGATCGCCGTGTACACGAGTTCACGCGACAACACCCTGCTGAATGTCGACGGCAGCACCAACACCGCATGCTCGAATTCGGAGCCTTGCGACTTGTGAACCGTCAGCGCAAACGCGGTGTCGTGCGGCGGCAGCGCGGCCGGAGACACGGCGCGCAGACTGCCGTCGCCGGTACGAAAGTAGACCCGCAGCACGCCGCCCGCGCCGGGCAGTGCAATGCCGATGTCGCCGTTGAAGAGTCCCAGCGCATAGTCGTTGCGCGTGACCATGACGGGCCGCCCGGCGAACCACTGCGCGCCGACCGCGAGCGTAACGCCCGCCGCCCGCCGCACTTGCGCCGCCATCAGCGCGTTGACCTGATCGACGCCGCGCGGGCCCGAGCGGGTCGCGCACAGGACGCGGAAACGATTGAGCCCGTCGAAAAGCGGCGTGGGATCCGGCGTCGCCTCGGCCAGCGCGGCAGCCAGCGCATTCGCGTAGGGCGCGAAGCCGGCGGCGAGGCGCTCGACGGTGCGCTCGGCCAGCGTCGGGTGCGCGTCGTCGTGAAGCGCGGCGGCGTGTCGAGTGGCGTCGGCGAGCAGCACCTCGAGTGCGGCGCTCGCCGCGCCATGGCAAATCGCCAGCGAAAGGCGGCCAATCGGAGATTCGAGCCCGAATCGATAGTTGCGCTCCAGCCAGACGACGCAATCCGCGTGTGGGCTTGGGGGCTGGTGCGGCGGCGGGCTCGCGGGGGGCTGGGGCTTGGGCCCGCGCTCGCGCTGGCGGGGGGGATGGCGACGTTGGCGTTGGCGTTGGCGTCGGCGTCGAAGAGGTCGGCGTTGCGTGCTGGGTCGAGCGCCTGGGCCGCGTCGGATTTGGCGAACAGGTCGTCGGACGGGCTGCGGAAAAGTCGCGGATCGGCGGCGTCATCTTGCCGGGAGCGCTCGGCCCATGCGTCCTGAGCGCGCCCGACGCGTGGCAGCGCCTGCGTGAACCGCGCCTCGTCGATACCCAGAGCGCCTGCAATTCGCTGTACGCCCAGCATCGTGAACGCAGGCCGCGCGCTCAGTTCCGCGAACACGGCACCGGCCTCCACGGCTGCAAGCTGGTCCTTGTCGCCGAGCATCACGAGCCGCGTGTGCGGCGCAATGGCATCGAGCAGGTGCGCGGCCATCGCGACGTCGATCATCGACGCCTCGTCGATCACCACGACGTCGTAAGGCAACGGGTTATCCCGATGATGCCGGAAGCGCCCGCCCGGCCCGGACCCGAGCAGACGATGCAACGTGTACGAAGTCTGCGGCAAACGCGCGGCGAGCTCCGGCGGCAGATCGCCGGCGCGCGCGAGCAAGGCTTCCTGCATGCGCTGCGCCGCCTTGCCGGTGGGCGCGGCGAGCGCGATTCGCAGATCGGCGCGCGCGTCCAGCAGGCACGCGAGCACACCGACGACGGTCGTCGTCTTGCCGGTGCCCGGACCGCCGCTCACGATCGTGAGCCGGCCCGACAGCGCCATGACCGCGGCCACGCGCTGCCAGTCCACCTCGTCGTCCTTCGGGGGGCCGAAGTAGCGTAGCAGCCGCTGGTGCAGCGTTTGTGGGGCATTGGCGTCAGGTTCGGCGTTGCTTTCGGCGCTCGCGCGCGCCGCCTCCTCGCCGGCAACGCCGCCCTCCGCGCCCTCCACGCCCGCCATCCGCTCCCGCCGCTCCCCCGCGACGTTGCCGGCACGTCCGATCAGCCGCTCCGCCGCGACCTCCGGCCCGCCCTGAACCGCGCTCGCCCCCGCATGCGCGACCAGCGCCCGCGCGAGACGCCGTTCGTAATCGTAGTAACGCGCGAGATACAAGCGCCCTTGTCCATCGATCACGAGCGGCCGCAACGCCGCGGCGGTGCGCGCACCATCGCTCGCCATGCCGCTCGCGAACAGCGCCGCGCGAACCTCGGCGGCAGAGGCGTCGAAACGATGTGCGAGCGCCCCGAGCGGCACACACACGTGCCCTTCCGCCGTCGCTCGGCTCGCCGCGAAAGCCGCGCGCGCCGCCCATTTCACCGCCTCGCCCGACGCGCCCGCGCGTCGCGCCAGTGCGCCGATGCGGCGCGCGAATCCCTCCGCGAGCGCAATGCTGAAATCAGCCGGCGCGGGCAGATTGACACCGATGTCCTCGAGTTGCAGCGGCGCGGCTGGCGCCTGATCGAACGTGCTCATACGCCGCCTCCGATCATCGCCGCGTCGAGCAACGCAACCAGCTCGAATGCAGGCCGTCTGGCATGCACGCCGGCCGCCGCGTCGGCGTCGCGCCAGTGCGGACGCACGCCGCGCACGAACAGATATAGATATCCGCCGATATGCGTCTCGTACGAGTAGTCGCGCACGCGGGTCTTCAGATAGCGATGCAGCGCGACGGTATAAAGCAGCGCCTGAAGATGGTACGCGTGGCTCGCCATCGCCGCTTCGAGCGGCGCGGCGCCATAATCTTGCGCGGTATCGCCCAGATGGTTCGACTTCCAGTCGACGATCCAGAAACGCCCGTCGTGCTCGACGATCATGTCGATGAATCCTTTGACGAAACCGCGCAGCCCCCCCGGCTCGAGCGCGACATCGGGATAGCCGTGCTCGACGAGCAACCCACGCAGCGCGGCAAAATCGAGCGATGGAGCGGCGAACAGAAACTCCAGTTCGTTCAGACGCCGCCGCGGATCCAGCTGCCCGAGCGTCATGCCGGGCACGAGTTCGGTGCTGACGACGTCCGCAAGCAGCTTGTGCATCATCGCCGGCAACCGTGGAGCCAGTTCAGGCGACGCCGGCGCGGGACGCTCGCGCAGCGCACCGCGGATCGCATCGGGCCAGCTGTGCGGATCGCTGAAATCCGCGAGTTCGAACATTCGATGCAGGCACTCGCCCGCCGCCGCTCCGCGCGGGAACGCCAGTATGTCGTCCGCGGCAAGCGACGGGGTCTGCGCCGCAGGCGCGGACACGGGCTGCGGTGTCGCGACCAGCGCATCGGCTATTTCGTCGTGATCGGGGCGCACCTCCTCCACTGCGGGCTGCGCTTCCTCGGCCTTGCTGACTGCAGCGATCAGACCGCTGAAGCTCGCCATGCGCCATTGATCCCGCAAGGGCCGGCGATGCGTCCGCGCGCGCTTTTCCGCGCCGCGGTCCTGCATGCTCTCGAGCGGCTGGCGGCGCTCCACCTTCGGCAGCGGCTGCACGGCTATCGGACCGCCCGCCAGCGCCTGCCAGCGCGAAGACAACTCCGCTTCGCCGGGCGGCTCCGCGAGCCAGTCGTCGAAGTCATGGCCCGCGCCGGCCACGAGCCAGTTCAACACGCTGCGCCGCGACTCCTTCGTCGAACGCGACGACTTATAGGTGCCCGCGACGAGATAACAGCGGTAGACCGCGCGCGTCAACGCCACGTAGACGAGCCGCGCCCGCTCGGCCGCCTGCTCGCGGGTGGCGTGACGCGCGGCGCGTTCCGCCTCTTCGTCGTCGCAACCGTAGTGCAGCACCGCGTCGCCGCATGGATCGTGATACTCGCGTGCGTTCGGCAAGGCCGACGAGGGCGGCTCGCGCAATCCGCCGTCGTTGAGGAACGGACAGAACACGACTGCATATTCCAGCCCCTTCGACTTGTGCACGGTAACGATCTGCACCAGATTGCGATCGGACTCGAGCCGCAGTTGCGCTTCTTCGCCGCCGCCCTGGGCACGCTGCGCGGCGAGCCAGCGCAAGGTCGGCGCGATGCCCTGATGCGTGGCCGCGCGCGCCTGCACGAGTTCCGCGAGGTGATTGACGTTGGTGAGGCGCCGCTCGCCGTCCGGCGCGGCGACAAGCCGTTGCGCGACCCGCAGTTCACGCATCAGCGTGCGCCACATGACGGCAAAACCGCGCTCATGCCAGAGCGTGCGGTAGCGCGAAAAACGCTCGACCCAGCCCATCGCGTCGGCGGCATGTGCGGGGTCGTCGGCGACAGCGGGCGCGTCGGCGGTCTGTTCAAGACGCCAGAGCGCGGCGGCGTCGAGCCCGAGCCAGTCGGTTGCGAGGGCGGCGCGCAAGCGGCGCAAGTCGC
The DNA here is from genome assembly GCF_047325075.1 of Paraburkholderia phenoliruptrix. Classification (NCBI taxonomy): domain Bacteria; kingdom Pseudomonadati; phylum Pseudomonadota; class Betaproteobacteria; order Burkholderiales; family Burkholderiaceae; genus Paraburkholderia; species Paraburkholderia phenoliruptrix. Next base: position 2,117,876 of record NZ_CP168531.1, on the reverse strand, counting down.
CCGGCGTATCGACAGCGGCCAGCACGCGCTCGATCTGCTCCGCGTCGAGCGTTGCAAACACCGAGGCCTGCGCGAGCTCGACACTGCCGACGCCCCACGCCGCCAGCACCCGTTTGATGAGACTGCCCTGCTTGTGCGTCTGTACGAGCACCGCGATATTGCCCGGCGCAAGCGGCGCGTCGCCGATCGTCACCGTGCCCTCGCGGGCGCCGCGCAGAAGCCGCACGATCTCGGCCGCGCACGCCTCGCTCGCTTCGCGCTGCGCCTCGCGCCTGGTCAGCGCGGTTTCGCCTGGCGGCAGCATCCAGATGCGGAAGTCGCCCGCGCCCGCGCCGCCGTCGGGATCGGAGAAAGGCGGCCTGCGCCGCTCGCCGGCGCGCACCGGCTGATAGTCGAGCCCGTCCAGCACAAACGCCTGCGGATTCGCTTCGAAGATACGATTGCAAGCCTCCACGATCGGCGCCGTGGAACGCTGGTTCACGGCGAGCGTATAGCGCGCCGAAGCGGAGGCCCGCGCCGCCAGATACGTGTGCAGGTCGGCTGCGCGGAAACTGTAGATGGCCTGCTTCGGATCGCCGACCAGAAAGAGCGGCCCCGCCGGCGCAAAAATGCGGCTGAAGATGGCGAACTGCAGCGGATCCGTGTCCTGGAACTCGTCGATCAACGCGGCGGGATAACGCGCGCGCAACGCGTCCGCGAGCCACGGGTGCGCGGCAAGAGCCCGGTACAGGTTCGACAGCAGATCGTCGAACGACACCACGCGGCGCGTGCGCTTGCGTGCCACCAGTTCGGCGGGTGCATAGTCGAGCCAGCTCTGCATCAGCGCGAGCCAGCGAGCGCGATGCGCCGCTTCGGCCGCGACGACGGCGGCACTCAGCGCTTCGGCGTGCTCGAAAAACGCGTGCTCCGGCGGATCGAACTTGACTTTGGTCGCCTTCTTCAGCGCCGAAGCCGTCAATTTCAGCGCGGCCCGCGGCGGCGGCGCATGGCAATCGCCTTGCGCGAAATACTCGGTCCATGCGGCAATCGCGGCGCTCACATGGTCGGGCTTGTGCGTGGTCTTGCTGAGGCGGTCCTGGGCCTCCGTGAGCAGGCTGACAATGGCATCGCGCTCCGCAAGCCACAGCTCGCACGCGGCGTCGAAACTGGTTTGCGGATCGGCGCCCGTCTGCGCGCCCGTGTTGCCCCAGCGCAATTGGGCGAGCGGCTTTTTCAGGCGCCGCGCGAGCTGTTCGTCGAGCGACGCGGGGCCGGCGCGTTTGCCCACCAGCCACGCGGCGAATGCGGGATGCGCATGCGCAACAGGCTCGATTTGCTCGCGCCAGAAATCGGCGGCCATTTCGAAGCGTAACGCGGCGTCGTCGGCTTCCATTTCAAAGGCAAACGGCATAGCCGCGGCGAACGGCGCCTCCTGCAGCGCGCGCTGACAGAACGCGTGAATGGTGTGAATCGCCGCCTGATCGAACGTGCGCAGCGCCCGCCGCACCACCTTCAGCGCGGCCTCGCGGTCGATGCCGCGCTCCGGCGCGAGCGTCGTTTCGAAGAGCCGGCGGATGAAGGGGTCGCCGCCGTCGTCATCGAGTTCAATTGCGCGATGCAGCTCGGCAAGCCGTCCGCGAATGCGCTCATGCAGTTCGGCAGTCGCGGCCTTCGTAAACGTGACGACGAGAATCTGATCGGCATTCAGATTCTTTTCGAGCAGCAGCCGCACGTACAGCGCGCAGATGTTCCATGTCTTGCCGGTGCCCGCCGACGCCTCGATCTGATTGACGCCGTCGAGCGAACACGCGAAGACGTCAAGTTCCGCGGCAGCCAGCGCATGACGATGCGACGCGCTCATGACATGCTCCGCAGATGCTGCATCAACGGCCTGAACACAATCGACGCAAGGCTGCCGAACGGCTCGTCGAGCGTGAGCGGCGTGCCGCGCAGCGCAATGCGCAAGGCCGGGTCATCGGATTCGCCGCGCACGCGGTCGTTGATCCATACGCCTTGCGCCGCCGAGTCGCTCTCGCTCACCTTGGCCCACGCGCTCCTTGGGAAAAAGCGCAGCGGCAGCCTGCGCCCCGCCCTGAACAGCGCGGCCAGCGGCGCGAGTTCGTCGAGGGGCGCGGCCACCGGCGCAAACTCGAAGCGCTCGCCGCTGCCGTGCCACACGGTGCGGCGCGGTCCCCGCGGCAGCGCCGCGCAGTAGGCGAGATGCGCAAGCCACGCAGAGAGGTAGTCGCGCGCGGTGGGCTTGGCGTAGCGAAAGATCACCTGTCCGGTTTCCGTTAGCAGATTCAAGGCGCCGTGCAGTTGCAGCGGCGCTTCGGCGGCTTCACGAAGCGCCTCGTCATGAGGGCCGAAAAGTTCGCCCGCGATGTCCGCACGATCCGGCCAGCGCGGCACGACGTCGAGCACGAACGGCAGGCGCTCGACACCTGCAGCGACCTCGCCGCGCACACTGTCGGCCAGTTGCCGCAGCGCGCCCAGTTCTCGCGCGCGCCACACGGCGCCGGTCGCGCCGCCGGGCAGTTCCGGGCTTGCTTCGGCGAGGCGCCGCGCGCGCTCGAACGTGAGATCGTCTTCTTCGTTGCCGGCGTCGAGCAGCACGGGCAACAGACGTTCGGCCAGCGCATCGCGCCCCGCGTAGTCGAGCTCGAACGGCTCGGTGTCGAGCAGCTCGCCTTGCGCCTCGGACAGCACGATGCCTAGACGGTCGCGCAGTAGCGCGCGCGCCGGATGACGCCAGAAGCGCACGAAGTCGTCGAATGCGGCGGGCGCCGCATCTTCGGGCGGCAATGGCCGGTCGAAGAAAGGCGCAGCGCGGCTTTGCTGCGGCGCGGCCAGCAACGTAGCCAGCTCGGCGCGATCGGCGTCGTAGGTGAAGAGCTCGGGCTGGGCGGCGAAGTAGTCGGAGGCGAAGGCCTGCAGCGGGTGATCGACAATAAATGCACGGCGGGCGCGCTCGACTTCAGCAGGGCTCGCGCCCTCGCCCGCCGACACCTGCGCCAGATAGTCGAGCAGTTCGTCCACCAGCGCGGCCGGCGGCAACGGCGCGTTGTCGCGGATGCTGCGCCCGGTGTAAGCGATAAAGAGCCGGCTGCGGGCGGCGAGCAGCAGATCGAGAAACAGATTGCGCTCGTCGTCGCGGCGCTGACGGTCGCCCGCTTTGCCGAACGCGGCCATCAGGTCGAACTCGTCGGCTCGGGCGAGGCTCGGCAGCACGCCGTCGTCCATACCGAGCAGACAGACAACGCGGTATGGCAAGCCGCGCAAGCTCGTCAGCGAGGAAAACGTCACGCTGCCCCAAGGCACGCCGCCGCGCGCCGGATCGTCCAGCGCTTCGGTGAGCGCGCCGCGCACGACCGCGGCGGGCAGGGTGACGTCATGCGCGCCGGCCTGCATGGCGTCGCCCATCTTGTCGATTGCATCGCGCACGCCGGCGAGCGACTCGGCAAACTCGACGCCGCCGTCGAAACACTGCGCCAGCGTTTCGAGCAGCAGTTGCGTCCAGTCGGCCGGCGTCTGTTCGCTTGCGCAACGCGCGGCAAAGTTGTCGATATCGTCGACGAAGCGCGACAGACGGCCCAGCAGTTCGGCCTCCGAGCCGTCAGCGCCCTCGACCGGCAGCCATGCGTCCACGGGCTCGCCGCCGTCCGGCATCGCATAGCCGAGATACAGGCGGGTCAGCGCATCGGCGAACGTGTGGCGCGCCACCGGCACGTGTTCGCCGCTCGGCTCGGCAGGCGACAGCCCGCGCCGCGCACCGGCTGCGGCGAGCCACTCCTGGGCGGCTTCCAGCGAACCGGCGTCGATGCCGTAGCGCACGGCCACCGCATCGACGCGCAGCCACTCGACCAGATCGGGGGCACCGACACTGCGCTCGGGCAGAGCGAGCCAGTCGAGCAGCAGCCGCGCGACTGGATTGGCCTGCGAGGGCGGCAGGCCCGTGATCCGATACGGGATGCGGCGCGTGTCCCCAGCCGGCGTCGTGCCGAACACGGCGTCGATCAAGGGACCGGCGGCGGCAAGGTCCGACACGGCAACAAGAACGTCGGACGGCTGCAGATCATCGAATTCGTCGAACCAGCCAAGCAGCCGGTCGTGCAGCACCTCGAGCTGCCGCGAGAGGCTGTGACAGACGTGAACTTCAATGCCCGGCTCCAGCGGCAACTCATCCGCCTGCGTCTCCGAACGCAGATCGAGAATGCCGTTTTGCACGGCGGCGAGCCAGCTCGGTTCCGGATTCTCCGTGAAGTCGCCGGTCTCGCCTGAAGCCGCGCTTTCGGTGAGCTCGTGCAGCATGTGCAACTGCGCCTGCGTTTGACGCCCCCATTCCGCAAGGAGCGGGTGACCCACTTCCTGATAGTCGAGCTGACCGGCGGCGTCGAGCGCCTGCACGCGGCCTTCGCTCACCACGTCGAACCAGAACTCGCGGCACGGGTTCATGACGTAAAGACGCACGTCGACCCAACGCGACAGCGCGCGCAGCAGTGCAACGTGCAACGGCGGCATGGTGGGCAGCGCGAACACGCTGACCGCTTCGGGCCAGTTCGCTTTCGCAATCGCGTCGAGGTCGAGCGTGCCGATTTCGTCGAGAAAACGATAGGCGGGCGGCAGCGCGGCCGCGGGCGTGTGCGCGTTGCCGCCCACCTCGGCCAGTTCTGTGAGCACGGCGCGCCACAGCGCCGCCTGCCAGCGCTCGTCCTCGCGTGCTGCCTCGCTTGCGCCGACAAGGCGCGGGCCTGTGTCGTCCGCGGCGCCGCTCGCGAAGATCGAACCGCCCTTTTGCCATTGCAACAGCCATTCGGGGCGATACGTCAGATAGTGGTCGAGCACGGTTGCCACGCGGCGCGCGAGCTCGTAGCGCATGGACGGATCGGCTGCGTCTAGATAGGTGCGCAGACGCGGCGATGCGTTCCACGGCACTGCGGAGTCTACGACGCCGAGCAGCCGGTAGCAGCGCCACACGAGGCGGTCAGGCGCGAAAGGCGAATGCCGCGGCACCTCGATCACGCCGCCAATTTGCGCCCACAGCCATTGCGCGAGATAGCCGAAGCTGACGTTCGCGCAGACGCCCTGACGCGCGGCGATGTCCAGCTCGAGCCGCCGCCGCACCGCGGCGCTGGGAACGATCACGGGCTGTGCGGTCCACGGGTCGGACGGCGCTTGCGCGAGGTCGTCGAGCAGCGCGCCGACAAGCGTTTCATAGCGGTTCGAGTAAAAAAGCTGGAGCATGGGTCCTGACGAGGCGGTGTGGCTTTGCCGCCTCCGCGAAGAACGCGCGAGCCGCGGCAGGGATTGAAGCGACAGCATAACAAAGCCGCTCGCGGCGCAGAACCTGGCCGAATGGACGAGGTCAGATCAGACGCAAAATCAGTTAGACTCGTCGGCAGTTTTTGGGCTGTCCGCGAGCTTGTGCCCGAGGTTCCGTCCGACCTTGTGCGCGATGTTGAGCCTTCAACCGCTTTTTGTCAGTGAATGAAATCAGGCAGTCGATGCGCTATTCGGTTGAAATAAAAAAATTCCTGTACAGCCAGTATTTTTATGGCGGCCTGCGCATCGCGGTCGGTGTGTCGTTACCGGCTGTGCTGTGCCTGATCGTCTTTCACAATCGCGAGCTCGGCTTCACGATTGCGACGGGCGCGCTCGGCGCATGCGTCGTCGACATGCCGGGGCCGCTCAAGTACAAGCACAACGAGATGCTGGCGTGCTCGGTGATCGGTTTCCTGTCGGCGCTCGCCACGGGTCTTGCCACTGTGAACCCGGTCGCGCTCTGGTGCACGGTGGTCCCGCTCACGTTCCTCCTTTCGTTGATCGTCGTGTACGGCAACCGCTGGCCGCAGATCAGCTTTGCCACGCTGTTCATGATGATCATGACGCTGGAGGAGCATTTCACGCCGGTGCAGGCGCTCGTGAATGCGTCGTGGATCCTCGTGGGCGGTCTCTGGTACACGTACTGGTCCACTGCCGTGAGCCGCTGGATGATGCACCGCATCGAGCAGCAGGCGCTCGCCGAAAGCGTCTTTGCCTGCGCCGACTACCTGCTCGCGCGCGCCGCCTTTTACGACCTCGATAACGATCTCGACGAGTGCTATCGCAATCTCGTCGACAAGCAGATCGCCGCGGTGGACCGGCAGGACGCGGCGCGCGACATCGTGCTGCGCAATTTGCCGAAGCTCAAAAGCGGCAAGCTGGAGCCGCGTCGCGCAATGCTGTTCAACCTGTTCATCAACACCGTCGATCTGCATGAGTTGTTCGTGGGCGCGCACACCGACTACCCGCTCGTGCGCAACACGTTTGGCGGCACCGATCTGCTGGTGTTCTACCGCGACCTCATCCGCAAGGCCGCCGCCGATCTGGAGGAGATCGGGCTCGCCGTTTTGCAGAACCATGCGCCGCGGGCGCGTGTGAACGTGAAGGCGGAGCTGCGCGCCATCGAGTTCGAAATCGAACTGATGCGCAAGCACGAGTTGCCGGCGAAGAATCCCGAGGCCTATTCGGCTGTCTCGTCCACCTTCCGCCGGATCTGGAGCGCCACGCGTCTGATCGACAAGATGCGCAAGAGCCTGTCGAGCGAACCGGCCACCACGGAAACGGAACTGCGCCTCGACCAGGCGCTGAACCGCTTCGTCTCGAGCCGCCGTGTGCCGTTCGGCCAGATTTTTTCGAACCTGACCATGGCTTCGCCGAGCTTTCGTCACGCCTTGCGCGTGACGATCGCGGTGGCGGTCGGGTTCTGGCTCGGCCGCCTGCTGCCGCTCACCAACGCGTACTGGATCGTGATGACCACGGTCATCATTCTGAAGCCCGGCTACTCGCTGACCAAGCAGCGCAACGGGCAGCGGATAATCGGCACGTTGATCGGCTGCGCGGCCAGCATCGCGCTCATGGTCTTCGTGAAGGAGCCGCACATCCTGCTGGTGGTGATGTTCGCGTCCATGGTGATGAGCTACAGCCTGCTGCTGTTCAACTACACGGCAAGCGTGGTGTTCACTTCGTCCTATGTGCTGCTGATGTTCCATCTGCTCGCGCCGGGCAGCATGCGCATCATCGGCGAACGCGCGATCGATACCGTGGTGGGTTGCGCGATCGCCATTGCCGCAAGCCACCTCTTCCCGTACTGGGAATATCGTCTGATGGGCAAGCTGGTCAACAACGTGATCAGCGCAACGCGACAGTTTCTGGAAGCGAGCTGGTGGTGGAGCGGCAAACCGGCCGCAGCCGTGGTCGCCACAGTGACGGAAGCAGGCGCGCGGGCACCGGTCGCAGCCATGGCCGATCCGGCAATCGACTTCGCGAAGCCGGCGCCGGCTGCGTCGCGCGCGCCTGTGGCCGCCGGCGCTGCGACGGGCGATCAAGCCGTCACGCAAGCCAACGCGCTTTTCGCCACCAGCCTGGGTGCCGACGTTGAGCCCGCCGCGCATACAGCAGTGAATGGGGCAAAAAGCGCGGCAACGAGCCCGGCAACGAGCCCGGCAAAAAGCGTAGCAACAAGCGCAGCAACAAATCGAGCAACAAGCGCCGCGCCGGTGGCGCCCCTCACCACGAACGGTAACGCGACGACGAAGCCCGTCGCCGGCGCCTCCCCCGCTGCCGCGGCCGCTGCGACCGCGCTCGATCGGGATTATCGCTACCGCCTCGCGCGCAAAAATGTGCACGTCGCGTTCGCGAATCTGGGCCAGGCCTTCCAGCGGATGATGCTCGAACCGAAATCAGCGCAGAAGTTCGTGCCCGAGCTGAACGGCTTGCTCGTGCGCAGCCACGTGCTCGCGTCGCAGATCACGGCGGCCGCGCCGCTCCTGCGCACGTCCGCCCAGCAGCCAGAAGGCGTGTCGCTTCAGCCGCTGCAACGCGCATTGAGCCTCGTGCGCGATAACCTCACCGAGGCCGAGGCGGGCACTGCGCCGCCCGCCGACCAGCCGGAGCAGATCAAACAGCTCACGCGCGAACTCGATACGATGGTGGTCGAGGCCGAGAAGTCGCAAGACTATTCAGCGGATGCGGTGCACGACATGAAGTTGCTCGCGCATCAATGCAAGCAGATGCTGGCGGCTGCGGCGCTGATCCGCAAGGACGCGAGTGTGATTCGCCTGCCCGATGAATGACGCGGTCGCGGCGCATGGGCCCGGCGCTCCGCAGGTCCCGTGAGGTCCCTGCCATATCTCTGCCATGTCCCCGCACTGGGTCGCGCAGCAGGTGTCGCCCACATCGCAGGCACTCATACAACGCGACGGCTACCAGCTCACTGCGCGCTGCCGCTGGCGGGTTTCGCAGCGGTAGTAGCGGCGCTCGTCGCCGTGACCGCAGCCGCGCCCGACGAGAGGGACGTCGTCTGCGCGTTCTCGCTGTCGAATTCGCGCTTTTCCTTGATCGCGTTGTACAGCAGCGTGGCAATGACCAGCAGTACCGCGACGACGATAAATACGGCAATGCCGAAGGTCGGGTTTTTCTTGCGCGGCGGTTTGTTCATGAGACGGCTCGGATCGCGAGGCAATCGCGGAAGATAGCGGAGAAGGCGGCATTCTACGCCGGGACGCCTTGCACTCCCCTTGCAATCGGCAGAGCAGGACGACTGTGTCGCTGCCATTGAAGTTGCCTGATCCGCGAGGCGGCACGACTAATGCTCATCAACTCATGCGGGCAGTCACCGTCACATGGCACGACACCCGCACTGCGAAAGCGCGCCATCGCGCGCCGTAGCTGGGAGGAAAAATGAGCGCGCAGGTGCATTGGACCAAGCACGCCGTTTGCAATGGCGGCGTTGTCATCATCGGATTCGGCAGCATCGCGAGTTCACTATTACCGGTGTTGTTAAGACACATCGAGGTCTGCCCAAAAGACGTGACCGTCGTCTGTCCGCCGGGCAACGACACGGCCATCGCGCGGGAATGCGGCGTGAGCGTCGTCGAAGCCGCGCTCTGCGAGGACAATTTCGAGGCACTGCTTGCGCCTTATGTGACGAAAGACACGCTGTTGCTCAACCTGTCCGTCAATGTGTCGAGCGAATCGCTGGTCCGCTTCTGCTGGTCGCGTGACGCGCTGTACCTCGATACATCCATCGAACCGTGGGAAGGCGCCTCGACCGATCCCAACCGCTCGCCGTCGCGGCGCAGCAACTATGCTTTGCGCGAGGCGCTGCTGGCTTTTCGCCTCGACAAGCGCGACGGGCCGACCGCAATCGTGACTCAAGGCGCGAACCCCGGCCTCGCTTCGGCTTTCGTGAAACAGGCGCTCTTCGACATGGCGGCCGGCAGCGGCCTCCAGCCGGGCGCGCTCGAGAGCTACGAAGACTGGGCGGCGCTCGCGCAGCGTCTCGCGATCAGGTCGATTCACGTCGCCGAACAGGACTCCCAGTTCTCCGAGCGTCGCAAGGCGCGCAATGAGTTCGTCAACACGTGGTCCGTCGATGCCTTCGTCGAAGAAGGCATGCAGCCGGCGGAACTCGGCTGGGGCACGCATGAGCGTCATTGGCCCGCCGACGCGCAGCGCCACGGCTTTGGAAGCGATGCGGCGATCTACCTCGAGCGTCCGGGGCTCGCCACGCGCGTGCGGAGCTGGACGCCGCTCGCCGGCAGCTATCAGGGCTTTCTCGTCACGCATGGCGAGTCGATCTCCATCGCGGATCACCTGACGTTGCGCGCGGACGGCGAGGTCGTCTATCGGCCGACCGTCCACTACGCGTACCGGCCCTGCGACGACGCAATGTTGTCAATCGAAGAATTCGCCGGGCGGGGCTGGCGTTTGCAGGACAACAAACGCATCCTGCGCGACGAAATCGTCGACGGCGCCGACGAACTCGGCGTGCTGCTGATGGGTAACGACAAAGGCGTCTACTGGTACGGCTCGCGGCTCACCACGCCGCAAGCGCGGCGGCTCGCGCCGCACAACGCGGCAACGAGCCTGCAGGTGGTGGCGGGCATTCTCGCCGGAATCGTCTGGGCGCTCGACAATCCGCGGGCCGGCGTGGTGGAACCGGACGACATCGACTATCGAACGGTGATGCGGGTCGCTCGCCCCTATCTGGGCGAGATGGTCGGCGTCTACGACAGGTGGACGCCGCTCGAGCAGCGCTCGCCGCTATTCGATACGCCCTGCGACGAGGACCCGTGGCAGTTCCTCAACGTGCGGGTTCCCTGGTGAACCGATACATGGAGAGCCGCTCATGCCGTCGCTGTTGAACAAGGAGCTCGGCGTCGTCGAGGACTCCTATTACGAAGCGAGCGTCACCCGTGCGCAGCCGAGCGCGCCGCTGCAGGAAAAGCTGGCGGTGGACGTATGTGTGATCGGCGGCGGCTATGCCGGCGTGTCATGCGCGCTGGAACTCGCGCAGCGCGGATTCCAGGTCGCGCTGCTCGAGGCGCAGCGCATCGGCTGGGGCGCGTCGGGCCGCAACGGTGGCCAGGCGATCGTCGGTTTCGGCGCGGAAGGAGAAGACGCGATCGAACATCAGTGCTCGCGCGAGCTGGCGCGCAAGGCATGGGACGTCTCGCTCGAAGGTCTGCGCCTGCTCGAGGAGCGTCTTGCGCGCTTTGGCATCGACTGTCATTACCGGCGCGGCTATCTCACGCTTGCCGTGACCGATCGGAAGGCCCGCAAGCTGATGAGCTGGATGGAGCGCACGCGCGAGCGCTACGACTATCCGCTGCAATGGCTCGACCGTCCGGCGCTTCGGTCGCATCTCGCCAGCGAGCGGTTCGCGGCCGGCGTGTATGACGCCGCGTCCGGCCATCTGCATCCGCTCCGGTATTGCCTCGGTCTGGGCGAAGCGGCGCGCCGCGCGGGAGTGCGGGTCTTCGAGAATTCAGCCGTGTCACGGCTCGAACGCGGGCCCCGGCCCGTCGTGAAGACGGCGGAAGGCGAAGTGTCGTGCGAGCGCGTGGTGATCGCCGGGAATGTCTATCTGGGCGAGTTCGGCGATCATCCGGCACCGGAGATCGAGGCGCGCATCATGCCGGTGGGCACCTACATGGTCGCGACCGAGCCGCTTTCCGGCGCGCGCGCCGACGAACTCATACCGGGGCGGGAGGCGGCGTCCGACAACAATCTGATACTCGACTATTTTCGCCTGAGCGCCGATAACCGGCTGTTGTTCGGGGCCGGCGAGACGTACGACGCCACCACGCCGCGCAATCTGATCGAGCGGATGCGGGCCCGCATGACGGGCGTCTTCCCGCAACTCGCCGGTGTCGGCATCGAGTATGCGTGGGGCGGCTTTGTCGACGTCACGATGAACCGCGCGCCCGATCTCGGCCGGATCGCCGGCAACATCTACTACGTGCAGGGCTTCTCCGGACACGGCCTCGTGTTCGCGGGCATGGCCGGAAAAATTCTCGCCGACGCGATTGCGGGCGACGCCTCCCGATTCGACGTGTTCAGCCGCATTCCGCATCGACGCTTCCCGGGCGGCAAGGCGCTGCGCACGCGAGCTCTGGTGTTGGGCATGTGGTATTACAGGCTGCGGGAGCTGATCTAGGGCGGCTGCCTCTGGCCTCCAGGCGCCGCCCGGTCACACGAGCAGGGTGGCGACTGCCCAGGCGATCAGCACGACGCCCAGCAAGCGGCCCGCTTGCTCGCCCCGCGGCGCGAGTTTTTCCACCAGCACGACGACGGACAGCGCGGCGATCCAGGCGAGATTCATGATGCCACCGACAAACAGTAGCGTCATCAGCAGCCAGCAGCAGCCGACGCAGTAGAGCCCATGACGCACGCCGAGCAGAAAGCTGCCCGCGAGGCCCGGCCGCCAATGCGCGGTAAGAAACGCGACCGGTGAGCGGCATTGCCTGAGGCAGGCGCGCTTGAGCGGCGAAAACTGGTAGAAACCGGCCACGGCGAGAAAGCAGGCGGACAACGGTGCACTCTTCGACCACAGCATCATGTCGGAAATAAGACCGGTCGGTTGCAGCACCTGCTGCAAGGTTGCCGCGAGCATCGAGAATGCCAGCCATGCCGTCAGATAACCGGCCAGAAGCAGCAGCGATGAAATCGACGAATGGCTCCCGGCCGTGTCGTGATGCCGCAACACGCGTCGATACAACAGGATGAGCGGCGCCGCGCCCGGCGTCATCATCGCGATCATCATGGTCCACCACATGAGAATCGCCGCGGACACCGTCGTCTCCATACCGCCGGCACTATCCTTCAGGCGATGCGGGAACAGCGTGAGCGCCGTCATATCCAGTGCCGACATGCCGGTGCCTGCGCCCGTCCATAGGTACAGCCATGACCAGCCGACGACTGCGACGAGACCGAGCGCGGTGACGACGCGCTCGTTTCCGATGACCTTCTCGATCGGGATGCCGCGCATGTTGCTCACGCGGCAGCGCGATGGCGGATCAATCCCTGGTTATTCATATGCAGTCGCGCGAACTGGGCGTAGGTGCCTTTCAGATCCAGTGCGATGTTGCCCTGCGAGCGGCTCGTGCCGGAGCCGACCTCCGCGAGTTCGTATTCGAAGCCGTGCGGCAAGTCGATCCGCACGCGGTGCTCCTCGCCGGTCACCGCATTGCGAAGCGGTTCGCCGACGACATCGAACACGCCCTCGACGTGAATGCGGCCGCGTCTTGCATCGACATCCGCGTCGAAGTCGATCCTCGTGAAAATCGGCTCGAAGGCAAGCTCGATCGTGGAAGCGAACACGGCAAACATGGTGGCGAACGGTTCGGTGTCCTGCCCCGTCATGATCTTCAGGAGACCTTCGCGTTGCTGCGCACTGGCGCGTTCGTCGACGATCGGCTGGCACTTGCCCTTGCCCTCGTGAATCTGCCCGGGCCATTGGAACACCACCGCGAGGTTCAGACCGTCGAGCCGCACATCGCCGTAATGACCGTTGCTGATCGAGATCGCACCCATCGCTTCGCAAAAGCCGTGGGTGGGCGGCGCGCTGAACTGACACGGGCATCCGTATGAGCAATTGCAGGTGATGAGTTCCGTGCCTTGGATTTCCCAGGGAGTCATGGTTGTCCTCCTTGCGCGCCACGACGAGTAGGTGGTTCGAATCTAGTCCATGTGACGCGCAAGGCAAGTCAATCTTGTGGACAAGCGACGCTCACACGCTATAGCGCACCGGCAGCGCCGTCGAATATTTGATCTGCTCCATTGCGAAGCTCGAACTCACGTCGTACAACGGCACCGCGGCGATCAACAGTTTGTACACGCGGTCATAGTCGTCGATGTCGGAGACCACCACACGCAGCAGATAATCCGTCTCGCCGCTCATCCGGTAGACCTCGACCACCTCGGGAATGTCCTGCACCGCCTGCGTGAAGGTTTGCGCCCACGCCTGCGTATGCTGGTTCGTCCGCACGGCAACGAACACGGTGGTACCGACCCCCAGCTTGCGCGCATCGCACAGCGCCACCTGTGCGCGGATCACGCCGGCTTCCTTGAGCCGCTGCAGCCGCTTCCAGCACGGTGTTTGCGACAGGTTCACGCGCTGCGCCAGTTCGGCAATCGGCATGGTCGCGTCTTCCTGCAACAGCTCGAGCAGCTTACGGTCGATGATATCCATTCCCATCGTCTCACCCCTTTAGCAAATTTTTCTACTTTTCAGATTGATGAGGGAATTATATGGAAACTCTTTCTCCGGACAAAACGGTATAAATCCCAGACCGAAAAAACGCGGCAATGCCTGCCGTTCAGAGACCGTGGACCACAACGCCGATTCCTCCGCCCGCCTCCCGAACCCGAACCTGGCCGACCTGAGCCAACCTCGCGCCCAAGCTGGCGGCCAGCCCGGCGGCATACGCGACGCGGTGCCGCGGGCCTTGCAGCCCGCGCCTCTAGTCCGGCTGTGCAATGCACTCGACGCGATGTTCGAAGCCTGCGGCCATTTGCCCGAGCCTTCGCATTCGGGCGTCTTCGCCCGCAGCATGCGAGTCGCGCTCCAGGAAGCCGCCGCCCACGCCGCGCTGCTCACGCCCGCGCAACGCGAAGGATCGCTGCAAACCTACCGGCGTCATCTACTCGCCGCCGACCGCCAGGGCCGCTATGCAATCGCCGCGCTGGTCTGGCTGCCGGGCCAGGCGAGCCCCGTGCATGCTCATCACACGTGGTGCGGCTACGCAGTGCTCGACGGCACGTTGAGCGAAACGGTTTTCGAGTGGAACGACCCGGAGAAATGCGCGAGCGCCGCGCGCACGCAGGCGCGCGAGCGCGGCGCGGTGTCGTTCGTGCGAAGCGGCCGCGGCAGCATCCATCGGCTGGGGAATGCCAGCGATGCGCCCGCTGTTTCGTTGCACGTCTACGGGGTGCCTGGCGCGCAGATCGGCAGCCATGTGAACGACGTGGTGCCGGTCGCCCCGGCGTTTGTCTGAGCGCGGCTCAGCGCCAGGAGCACAGGCCCGAGAGAAACCTCACCGCCCCAGAGCCTGTCCTCGCCGACTGTCTTCAGCGGTGCCCTTTGCCGACCGCCTTCACCCCAATCCTCAACTTTTGCCCTCGCCTGCCGTCGGAACCTGCGGCGGAATAGGCGCGGTCTGCGCGGTCGGCGGCGGCGCCGGACGCGGTTCATGCGACACGTCGCGCGCCATCGCGACAGGCGCATGCGAACCCCGCATCGGCACGGCTTTCTCCGCATGCGGGCGCGCATGCCCGTGCTCGTGGCCATGCTCGTGTGCCGCCATCTCGGCCATGTCGTCCCGCCAGGGCTGCCCCTCGCTATCCTTCGACGACGTGTACAGGCGCATTTGCGGCACTGGAATCTCGACGCCGGCTTCGTCCATCTTGCGCTTGAGCCGCAGGTTGAACGCGCGCGCCACGCTCCATTGCTGCAGCGGCCGCGTCTTGATCTGCCCTTTCACGACCATCCAGTTCGGATCGAACCGGTCGAGGCCCCACACCTCGATCGGCCCGAGCATCTCGCGCCGGTAGCGGAAGTCGGCCATCAGCTCGGCGCCGACTTCGCGGATCATCTGCGTGATCTGGTCGACGTCCGTTGAAAACGACATGCGCACTTCGAACACCGCGTAGGCAAAGTCGCGCGACAGGTTCTTCACGATCTTGATCTGCGAGAACGGAATGGCGTGGATCGCGCCCTGACCGTCGCGCAGCCGCACGGTACGAATGGACAGATGCTCGACCGTGCCCGCATGGCCGCCGTCCACGTCGATCCAGTCGCCGACCGAAATGGTGTCCTCGATGATGATGAAAAGCCCTGTGATCAGGTCGGTCACGAGCGACTGCGCGCCAAAACCGATCGCAAGACCGATTACGCCCGCGCCCGCCAGCAGCGGCGTCACGTTGATGCCGAGATTCGCCGCCGTGACGATGCCCGCGATCGTCATGATGCTGACGAGCAGCACGTTGCGCACGAGCGGCAACATGGTGCGCGCCCGCGTGCTCGGGTTGCGCGACTTGTTGCGCGCGCTGCCGGGATTGAGCGCCTCGGTGATCGCCGTGTCGACGAGGATCCACAGCAGCCACGCAATGAACACGGTCGCGACGATCGCGGTCACGGCATGGGCGATACCGCGCGCCGCGACGTTTTCCTCTACGACCGCGGCAAGCGACACGCCCCACAAACGCGCCGCCAGTTCAAAGAAAAACAGCCAGATGAACAGCGTCAGCAGCGTGCCGCAAAAGCGCAACAGGCGCGTGAGATACGGCGAGCGGCGCCGCGCGCGCGGACTGCGCGGGCGCGTCATGCGCAGGACAATGGCCGACAGGAAAAACGCGAGCACGAGCAGCAGCGCAGTCACCACCGAGATCTGCAGCACGTTTTCACTCGACCCGGAGCCGCCGAGCGTCGCGACCACCGACGCCGTCGCCAGCACCAGAACCGGCACGTGCCAGAGCGCGGCGAGCACGTCGAAGGCATCGGTCGCGGCCTTGTGGTCGTTGCGCTGCTCGTAGGGCCGGTTGCGGATCAGATGCGCGACCGGCCGGCGGAACGCAAGCGCGAAGTAGCCGGCGAGCACGGCGGCCGTCATGTTGGCCGCCGTCGAAATCAGCGCGGCCAGGTTGGTGCCGAGCTGATGCGCGACGTCGTAATTGACGGCGGCATCGCCGAGCGCGCCGAATACGCCGACCGCGAACAGGAGGCGCCGCGCGTGATCGATCAGCAGACGCACCGCGATACGCCGGTGCCCCGAGCCGAACAGCGAAAACATGATGAGGCAGATCGCAGAAAACACCGCGCCCGCGACGATCGCATACGCGACCACCATGCCGAGCGTGCGGCCGAGCGCATCCGGCATTGCGCGCACGAACAGGAGCGCGGCGACGAAGGCGATGATCCACGGTCCCACGCGCCGCAGCGCGAACACCAGCAGCTCGCGTGTGGTCGGGTTCGGATTCAGCCCCATCACGATGCCGAGGCGCCGGTAGAGCCGGTGCTGCACGTAGATCAGCGCGGCGGCGCATGCGCCCCAGCCGGCCAGCATCGCGAACATCGAAAGAAGAATGCGGCCGAGGCTCTCGTGGCCCTGGCCCGAAATGATCGTGTACAGCTCGTTGCCCGCCGCGTTGAAGCGGCCGCCCCAGTAGCGCACGGGCGTGCGGCCCTCGTGCACGTCGGATTCGAACGACGCGATGCCGGAGGCGATCGCGCCCAGCAAGCCGGGGCTCGGCTGCGCGGGCGGAGGTGCGAGCGGGCCGACGGTTCGCGACACGTCGCGCAGCTTTTTCAGTTGGGCGACGAGCGCGGTGCGCTGGCGGTCGTTGTCGAGCGTGGCGATCACGCTGTCGAGCGAACGCGCAATTTCAGCCTGACTTGCCGGCGACGGCGCGGACGCCGCCTCCGCAGCGGACGCGCCGGAGGCGTCCGAAGCGGGCGCGACTGTCGCGCTGTTGATGAGGCTCTGCAACGCCGGAATGACCGGCGTGCTGGTGGGCGCGCTCGCGCCAGTGCCGGCGGCGTGCGCGCCAAGGGGCAGCCAGGCGGCACAGACGACAAGTGCAATGCAGAGGGCGACCGGCGAGGCGCTGCAACCGCCCGTGCGACGCGCACGCGCGCCGGCGCCGCGACAGAGCAGCGCTCTGAGGTTTGCCAGAAAACGAAGAAATGCAGCGTGAATCGAAGCGAACCCGCCGTTTGACGGCGCAGCCTCGGATTCACGCCGCGACGGGCATGACTGCATGGCGATCCGTGAGAAAACGGGAGACGCCAGTGTAGCCTCAGTTTGCGCGCCGGCAACCGGACATGCGTAACGGATTGTTAGGGCGCTTGCATGATTTCATGTCCGCGGCGCCCGCGCACCGCGCCACAAGGCGCCCGCTCCCGCTTCAATAAGCAACCGTCGCGATTTGCCGGATGAATCGGCCCTGCTCCAGTTCGTCGACGAATGCGATTGCGTAATCTTCCGCGGAAATGCGGCTGTTGCCCTCTGCGTCGGCGATCAGCGAGTTCGTGCCGGTGCGGAACTTGCCGGTGCGCTCGCCCGGCGCGATGAGCGCGGCCGGCGAAAAGAACGTCCAGTCGAGATCGGCCACGCCACGGTAGTCACCGAGCGCGTCGCGGTGCGCGAGCGCAACCGCCTTGTAGGCGTCCGGAAAGCCGTCGCTATCGACGAGCTGTTTGCCCGGCGCAACTTCGAGCGAGCCCGCGCCGCCGACCACCACCAGCCGCTTCAAGCCCGCCGCCCGCACGCCTTCCACCAGCGCGTGCGTGGCCTTCGCGAGCGCACCCACGTCGCCCTGCGGCGGCGCGTACGCGCTCGCGGCCACGTCGTGACCGCGCACCGCCGCGCCGACGCTTGCCGCGTCGAGCACATCGGCTTGCGCCGCCTTCAGGTTCGGCACGCCGGCCGGCACGCGCTCCGGGTTGCGCGCGAGCGCCGTGACCTGATGTCCACGACGGGCCGCTTCCGCCGCGATCCGCGAGCCGATCATGCCGGTGGCGCCGAACAAGGCGATCTTCAACTGTTTGCTCATTTCCATGCTCCTGTCATCGTTTATATGTAACCATTTCGATTACATATCTAGGGGAAAAAAGAGGGGCCGAAGCCCCGTGCGTCAATCTCATCTATTCGCCGATGTTGCCTGCCCCTACGTCGTGCAAAGGCGTGCAAAGCCGACGCCCGCGCCTTCGTCCCAAAGCACCCGCGTCAGGCGTGCGACCGCCGCTTGCGCTCCCTCGCGCGCTCCGCGCGCTCGAGATCCGCAGTGGCGTCGGCCAGCGTGCGCCGCGCGAGCGACGCCTCCATAGCCTGCTGCGCTTCGTCGATGATGCCGCGCAAAACGACCTGGATATTGCGCCCTACCATGCACGCCGGATTCGGCTCCTCGCGATGAAGCGCGAAGAGCTGCGCGTCGTCCACGGCGCGGTACACGTCGAGCAGCGAAATCTGCTCCGGCGCGCGGGCCAGCAACGCGCCGCCGCCCGCGCCGAGTTGCGAGGTGGTGAGGCCCGCTTCGGCCAGCATGGTCAGAAGCCGCCGGATCAGCGCGGGATTCGTATTCACACTGCCCGCAATCATGTCCGACGAGAGCGGTGTGCCCTCCTGCAACGACAGCAGCGCGAGCACGTGCACCGCAAATGCAAACCGGCTACTCGTGTTCACGACAACCCGTCCTGCAACGACAATGTGTAACCATGGTAATTACATTTAATCCGGCTGTCAAACGCGAAGCGTGCACTGACCGACGCCACGCAGCGCGGCCAGAGGATTGATACCCATCTCATTTGTCCATCTGCTTTTGCGCATCGCCGCCGTAGCTCGAGCCGGACGACGAAGCAGCCGCGCTCGTCGACGAAGCCGTGTTTTGCGCCGACCATTGCTGGAGCTTGCGCCCCGCGTTTTCGAGGCTCTGGCCAGTGAGCGACGCGGCTTTGCCGAGCTGTGCCTGCGCCGCGCTGGCGGCGTTCTGCAGATTGGCCTGCGCGCTGGAAGCGAGCGCATTCGGGTCGATCGTGACCGACGGCGCCGAGGCCGATTCGAGGTTCTGCTGGGCGGCGGATTTTGTCTCGTCGACCTTCTGGCCTACGTAGCTTGCGGCCTGATCGAGCTTCTGGGACGCAGCCTGCGCCGCGTCGTTGAGCTTGCCGGCAACCTGCCCCGCCGACGCGTCATTCTTCTGGCACGCCGCAAGACCGCCGAAGACGAACAGGACCACGGCGGCACGGCGCAGCAACGGCGAACGGATGGATAAAGTCATCATGTATGTTTGGACCGCCACGCGGCCTGACTGACGAAAACGCGCTCATCATACGCTGTTGCGGCTTGCTCCAGCCGGTTGCCGCTCTTTGCCGCGCACCGCTTTCATGCAGCATGGATCGGCACGGCCGCTGTGAGCGCCAGGTCGCGATTCCGTCAAAAGTTGTGCGGTAGACTGGCTGCGCGCAATCCAGCGTTCTGTGTTCCCTTGATCAACCGGAGGCATACGATGGCGGCAAAAAAGATTCTGTTTCTCACCGGCGATTTCGCCGAGGATTACGAAACGATGGTGCCGTTTCAGGCGCTGCAGGCAGTCGGGCACGTGGTCGACGCGGTGTGCCCCGACCGGAAAGCCGGCGAGCGGATCAAGACTGCGATTCATGATTTCGAGGGCGATCAGACCTACACCGAAAAGCCGGGCCATCTGTTCGCGCTGAACGCGTCTTTCGACGACGCCGATCCGCGCCAGTACGATGCGCTCGCCATTGCCGGCGGGCGGGCGCCCGAGTATCTGCGGCTCAATCCGAAGGTGATCGATATCGTGCGGCAGTTCGCCGAAGCCGGCAAGCCGGTCGCCGCCATCTGTCACGCCGCGCAACTGCTCGCCGCCGCCGACGTGATCCGCGGCAAGCGCATTTCCGCCTATCCGGCCTGCGCGCCCGAAGTGAAGCTGGCGGGCGGCGACTATGCCGACATTCCCGTCGACGCCGCCATCACGGACGGCAACTTCGTGACGGCGCCCGCGTGGCCCGCCCATCCCGAATGGCTGCGTCAGTTCCTCGTTCTGCTCGGCACGCGCATCGAGCTGTAAGACGGTTGTGAGCTGCTTCAAGCGCCGCGCACGGCCATGCGAGGTGTGCGCGGCATTTGAGAGTCGTCCTATGGTTCGCGCCGGGGGGCATTCCTATAGTCACAGGCTGACTTGGGGAACGCTTTTCGATGGAACTGACCGACTGGATCGTCATTCTCGCCGTCACGTTGATGGCGATCGCATTTCGCTGCGCGCGCACGCCGGC
This sequence comes from Paraburkholderia phenoliruptrix, assembly GCF_047325075.1. Lineage (NCBI taxonomy): Bacteria > Pseudomonadati > Pseudomonadota > Betaproteobacteria > Burkholderiales > Burkholderiaceae > Paraburkholderia > Paraburkholderia phenoliruptrix. Next base: position 2,097,781 of record NZ_CP168531.1, on the reverse strand, counting down.
CGGCTGGTCCCGCGAAAACCGCGCGCGGCGCCTCGCCGGCACGCGGCTGCTCGCGCAGGCGGCGTGCTCGGTATGGGCGGCGTTGCTGATCGTGGCGCGCTGCGTGTTCGCGCTCGACGGCCTGCTCGGCTTGCGCCCGACGCTTTACGAAGTGCTGATCGTCGTCGCCGTCCTGCTCGCGTGCGGGTGCTACTGGTCGGTTCGCGGCCGGCAGCTGCTGAAATCGCGCCGCCTGTTCGTCTCCTGCTGACCGGCTTTGTCTGATCAGGTCGACCCCGCTCGATTGCGATCGACGCCGACGGCGTCATTCACGGCTCGCTGATGCAGGTCGATTGCGCTGCAGTTCAGCCCGACCATTGCGTCGCCTTGCAGCGTGGACTGGGGCGTGGACGTCGCAGGCCCTTTCACGGTCCCATCCGCAGATTCGGCCGCTTATTCATCGCGTGGTCGTTGGCCGCCACGGGAGCCGCGTCTGCTGCCCCTGCGCCCCCTGCTGCCGATGCCGCCGCGCCGAGCGCTTCTCGCGCCCCGCTCGCCACCGCAACGCGCGCGCCGGCCTCCGGCAGCGACAGATAGAACGTCGTGCCCACGCCTTCCGCCGACTCCGCCCACACCCGGCCGCCGTGCCGTTCCACGACGCGCCGCACGAGCGCAAGGCCAATGCCCTCGCCCGCGACCGCCGTGCCGTGCAGTCGTTGAAACGCATTGAAGAGCCGCGGCAACGCGATGGCCGGAATGCCCAGGCCGTTGTCGCGCACATAAAAAATGCGCAGCGTCTGCACGCCTGGCGGCGCCGGCGTCGTGCCGATCTCGATCCGGCCTTCCCGCGAGGGATCGAGATAATTCACCGCATTGCCGATCAGATTCGCAAACACCTGCTCCAGCGCAGTCGGGTCGCCCCACACCGCCGGCAGTTCGCCGATCTCGACCTGCGCCCGCCGCGCGCGAATCGAGCCCTGCATCGCGTCGACCACACGCGGCACGATATCGCGCACCTCGACCTTCTGATGCCGGTATTCGACGCGGCCAATGCGCGAGAGCCGCAGCAACGCGTCGATGATGTGCGACGCGCGCAGCACCGCCGTCTGCAGATAATGCAGCGCTTCGCCAATGTCCTCGTTGACGACGCGCTCGATGCGTTGCCGCGTCTCCGCGTCGATCGACGAATCGCCGACAGCGGCGCGCAGTTCCTCGCACGCACGGATGAGTTCCTTCGAAAAGCCCTGCAGATTGACGAGCGGCACGCGCAGATCGTGCGAGACGCTGTAGATGAACATCTCGTTTTCCTGCGTCTGCTGCCGCAACGTCTCGTTGATGCGCGAGAGCTCGTCCGCGCGGCGCGCGAGGTCCGCCTGGAAACGCGCCTGGATGCGCTCGCTTTCGAGCAGGCGCCGGCTCGTCTCATGCAACGTCAGGTCGAGCCGCGCGATTTCATCGTGACCGGGCCCGATGGGCGCGAGCGGCTCGTTGCCCGCGAGGCGCCCGGCATTGTCCGACAGCAGCGTGAGGCGGCCGCGCAAGCCGCGCGTGAACAGCCATACCGCGAGCGCGACGAACAACAGCGAACCGACCACTGCGGCGACGACGAGCATCTGCTGCCGCTCGCGGGCGGCATCGGCGGCATTGACACGCTCGCCTTCCAGGCGCCGCTCCTCCGCCTGAAAGGCGGCCACCTGCTGGCGAAACCGATCGAGCACGTCGGTCTGGCCGAGTTCGCCGAAGCGGGTGGCGATGTCATTGCGGCGCCCCGAGCGCAGCAGGTCCTGGATGCGATCGGACCATTGGCGATAGGCCTGCACCGCCTGACGCACCTGAACGACGCGCTCGACCTGCGGCGGGCTGTCCGACACCAGTTCCGCGAGCTGATCGATCCGCCGGTCGACGTCGACCCAGACCGACAGCGGCGTGACGAAGCGGTTGTCGTCGGCAAGCACCGCGCCGCGCAGCGCAACCGACTCGCCGAGCACCGGATCGAGAATCGACGTGGTCTGGCGCAGCACCTCCTGGCCGTGGACAGCCCAGCGTTCGGCCTCGGCAGCGTCGGACTGTGCCTTGACCAGTCCGGACAGAAGCGCCAGCTCGAAGATCGCCGGAATCGCGATCAGCAGCAGGCCTTTAGTGGTAAGTCGCATGCGTGCGCATTCAAAGTAAGGCAGACGGTCGTGAGCCAGGACGGGACATTATGTCGGCGTTTGGCTGCGAAACATAGGGGCACGCCATAACCCAGAATCTTTCCGCCATGGCGGCCGCCCGTAGCCGAAAAGCCCGTGCCCCGCGACGTCCTGACGCGAGCGGAACGCAGGAACCATGCTCCGGGCGTAAGCTGCACGAAAAATTTCGACCTGCAATGGATCATAAGAACCAGAATGGGGAGGTTAACGCACATTTTTTGTGCTTTTTCAGTCCGCCGCAGGTGCATGTCGGCCGCGCGAGCTGCCATCCTTTTGGGTCGAAATCCCAAGCCTGTGCGGCTCCGCACCGTTAGCGCGCCTCAAGCACCGTTTTGGCCCACTTCTTGCATTCGATGCCCAACTTTTTGGCATAAGCGGAAATAATCGATGGAAAGCTTGAAAACCGGCACCGATACGCTCTTTCTTCTGCTCGGGGCCGCGATGGTGCTCGCCATGCACGCGGGGTTTGCGTTTCTGGAACTGGGCACCGTGCGCAAGAAGAACCAGGTGAACGCACTGGTCAAGATTCTGGTGGACTTCTCGGTCTCCACGATCGCGTATTTCTTTATCGGTTACACGATCGCGTACGGCGTGCAGTTCTTCGGCAGCGCCGAGCTGCTCGCGGCGCACAACGGCTATGCGCTCGTGCGCTTCTTCTTCCTGCTCACCTTCGCGGCCGCGATTCCCGCGATCGTCTCGGGCGGTATAGCGGAACGCTCCAAATTCAATCCGCAGCTTTTCGCGACCTTCGTGCTGGTGGGATTCATTTATCCGTTCTTCGAGGGCATGGCGTGGAACGAGCGCTTCGGCGTGCAGGCGTGGATCAGCCAGACGTTCGGGGTGCCCTTCCACGACTTCGCGGGCTCGGTCGTCGTGCACGCGTTCGGCGGCTGGGTTGCCTTGCCCGCCGTGCTGCTGCTCGGCGCCCGCCACGGGCGCTATCACCGCGACGGCGGCATCGCCGCGCATCCGCCGTCGAATATTCCGTTTCTGGCGCTCGGCGCGTGGGTGCTGGCAGTCGGCTGGTTCGGCTTTAACGTGATGAGCGCCCAGACCGTCGACAAAATCAGCGGCCTCGTCGCCGTCAATTCCCTAATGGCGATGGTCGGCGGCACGCTGACCGCGTGGCTCGCGGGGCGCAACGACCCGGGCTTCACCTACAACGGGCCGCTTGCCGGCCTCGTCGCCGTCTGCGCCGGTTCTGACCTCATGCACCCGCTCGGCGCCCTCGTGACGGGCGGCATCGCGGGCGTGCTGTTCGTCTATATGTTCACGTGCGTGCAGAACCGCTGGCGGATCGACGACGTGCTCGGCGTCTGGCCGCTGCACGGCTTGTGCGGCGCGTGGGGCGGCATCGCGGCGGGTATCTTCGGCTTGCGGGCGCTCGGCGGCATGGGCGGCGTGTCGTTCGGCGCGCAGGTACTGGGCACCCTCGGCGGCATTGTCGTGGCGACGCTCGGCGGCACGCTCGTGTACGGCGCGATCCGCCTGACGGTGGGCTTGCGGCTCGACCAGGAAGACGAGTACAACGGCGCGGATCTGTCGATCCACCGGATTTCCGCGACGCCGGAGCGCGAAAGCCTCGGCTGACCGCGGTCGTGGCGGACGCGCAAGGCGTGCACAGGGCCGTGCGCGACCTGTCCCCATGGAGCCGCGGATGTTAGACTTGCGCGCTGGAGATGGCATTCTCCAGTGAGCATCCCCCCACGCGGTGTGCGGTTCCGGGGAATACTCACTAACCGCCTCGTGCTGATAATGCTTGCTTCCCCGGGCCCGCGCGGAGGCGGCACCGCGTCTCCCGCTCAGCCCGGCTCGTTGACTCCGGTTTCGTCAGGCCCCATTCATGTATTGGTCCCTCTTCGCGGTCGCTATTGGCGGCGCGCTCGGCTCGCTGTTTCGCTGGTTTCTCGGGCTTCGCCTGAACGCGCTCTTTCCGTCGTTGCCGCTCGGCACTTTCGCCGCCAACGTGATTGCGGGCTACGTGATCGGCGTCGCCGTTGCAGGCTTCGCGCGGGCGCCGCAAATCGCGCCGGAATGGCGGCTCTTCGTCATCACGGGCATGATGGGCGGCCTGTCCACCTTTTCCACCTTTTCCGCCGAGGTCGTGCAACATCTGCAGGACGGACGCCTCGGCTGGGCGGCCGGCGAAGTCGCCATTCACGTCGGCGCCTCGCTTCTCATGACGATTCTCGGCATCGCCACGGTCGCTCTTCTTTCACGCTAAGCACGGCTCGCCCGGGCACGGCGCTTGCGCACCTTGAGACGCACCCTTTTCGTTCAAGGAGGTGAAAGATGGGCTCAATCAACCCGCAAGGCGCCACTCGAGGCGGAGCGAAGATTGTGGGCGGCGGTGTCGGCGAAGGTCCGGGGCCGGACGTCATGGCCGCGGCCACGCTCGACGGAACCAAGGTGATGTCTTCGGACGGTGAACATGTCGGCAAGATTTCCGACATCATGCTCGACGTCCGCAACGGACGCATTGCCTACGCGGTGCTCTCGGAAGGCGGTTTCCTTGGGATGGGAGCCAACCTGCACGCCATTCCGTGGAGTGCGCTGACTCTCGATACGGATCAGAAGTGCTTCTTCGTCGACATCACGGCGCAGCGCCTGAAAGACGACCCCGGCTTCGACAAGGACCACTGGCCGTCCATGGCCGATCCGGTCTGGGGCGAATCGACTTACAACTACTACAACCGCCAGCCGTATTGGTCCGCGACGCGCGAAGTCGTCGAGGACGATCCGGCTATCCGACCGAGCGAACACTGAAGCAAGGTGACGCTCACGCCCTAGCAGGCGTTTGACTGTCCATGCCGCCGCGTTCAATGCGGCGGCATGGACACGGATCGCATGGCGCGGAAGCGGTACCGCCTCCGTGTTGACGAAACCCGCACTACCGCGCAGCCAGCATACCGATGATGAGCCCGCCGATCAGCGCCATCGTCACCGCCTTCCACGGACTGTCATGAACGAAGTCGTCGGTCGATTCGGACACGACGCGATATTTCGTCTTGACCACGTCTTGCGCGCCGGCAAGCCTGTCCTTCAGCTCCGACAACTTCATCGCGCTGCGAGCGCGCAGTTCTTCGCTGCCGTTCGGCCTTCCCGCGAGGCTGTCATTGCCCGCGACATCGGCGGAACCGGAGCTGGTGCTTTGATAAGACTCGGCCATTTCAACCTCCCTTTCTTTCCGTTGAGTGGACAAGGTCGAGCAAACACTGTGCCGCGCGAAGAGGCGCGCCAGTTAGTTAGGATACCGATTTTTTATCACGCGCATGCGCGAGTGAAACGTCTGACCATTAGCTGTCACAGCACGCAATGGCGCATAGTGCGCGCCTCGCCCCACAGGCACGGGCATTGCGTTTTCCCCAACGCCGGCCGCATTGGCCGGCGCGAACGAGGAGCGACACATGAGCATTTTTTCAAGCATTCTCAACAAGATTTTCCCTCACGACCATCCCGCCAATACAGCCTCGGGCGCGACGGCCGGCGCGGCCGCTGGGCCCACCGCCGCACCCGGCAGCGCGAGTGCGCCCGCGGGCACGCCCGCCACGCCCTCCACGACGGCAGCCGGCAATTCGCAGCCGCCCGTCACGCCCATGCCCACCGTCGACGTCGAAGCAGTGCTGACGAAAATGCAGGACAGCAGCGGCGAAAAGTTGAACTGGCGGACGTCCATTGTCGATCTGCTGAAACTGCTGGGTCTCGACAGCAGCCTCGCGGCGCGGAAGGAGCTCGCATCCGAGCTGCACTACACCGGCAATACGGAGGACTCCGCGGCAATGAACATGTGGCTGCACAAAGAGGTCATGCAGAAGCTGGCGGAAAATGGGGGCAAGGTACCGGACGACCTGAAGAGTTGATGCGCGGGGGCCGATGGCGGCATTGGCGGCGAACGCGGCTTCACCGGTGTGCACATGTTCAAGCCGCTGCAAATGGACCTGCGGCGGCTTGGCGTATCGCGGGCCGTGAAAGCGATCCGATTGGCAATACGGCGCGCCATCCGTTGACCCGAAACCTCCAGGGCGACGGTCGTTAGACATCTAGAACTTATGTCGAATGCCAAAACGGACCGCCGTCTGCCCGTCCGTTCCGGAGGGTGCGCCTAACGCTGCCTGCGCCTGCGCACTGAAGCCATGATCCTGAGCGAGCGCGGCGACAAGATAGACGTCGGTGCGCTTCGATAGAAAATAGTCGCCGCTCAGTGTGACCTGGTTCGCGCTACCCACAGCATTGTTGCGGCGCTGGTAATGCATGCCGCCCGCAAGAGACAATGCGGGGATGACGCGGTATGCCACACCGGCCTCGTAAGTGGTCGCACGCGGCTTCGTGCCACTGCCGAGCTGGACATCGGAGATCATCCCGAAGAGGCGCGCGTTTCCAATCAGATAGGCTGCGCCGGCCGCAAATTCTCTCGAGTTCGCGGACGAGGTGGCGTTGTGAATCGACATGTACGCAATTGCGGCGCTCAACGGTCCATTGTCGTAACTCAAGGCAAAGTTGCTTGAACTATTCGTGCCCATCGATCCCGCGACATTCCCGAAACCGTACATGCCCCGTACAGTAAAGCCGGCAATGGACGGGGACTCGTACTTCACCGCATTATCGACCTGCACACCCCACACGCGATTATCAAGCATATAGCCTCCCGCCGCGTAGGCCGGGAGGCTCCAGGCCAAAAGACCTGCCGGCGTATTTGAACCGACGGCGAATGCCGGGAAAATATCGCCGATAAGGTCGTATTGTCTTCCGAAGGTAAGTCCCCCCCAGTTGCCCGTCAATCCGACGAACGCTTGCCGCCCGAACTGGCGTCCACCTTGAAGAAGTTCGCCAGTTCCAACGTCAAATCCGTTTTCCAGTGTGAAGATCGCTTTGAGTCCTCCACCCAGCTCCTCAGTACCCTTGAGGCCCCACCGGCTTCCCTGCGAGGACCCGGAAGTGAACTGCACTAGCGCGCCTTTCTGCGTCCGCGTATCAACCCTATTCGTATAAGTCACGCCTGCGTCGAGAATCCCATACAAACTTATAGACGATTGGGCGGATGCGCTCCCCACCATCAGACCCGTAACCACCAGCATGCATATTTTTTTCATTTGTTATCCTAATTACGTTGGCAGCGACTTCGTTCGACTGCGGGTCGCCCGCTCACCACACCCGTACTGTCCTTTTTTTCATCTTGCTGATGCGCCTGGCCGTTCTAGTTTGAACAGGCATTTTTCGTTGATCTCAAAGTAGTCTGCCGCCCCGCCACCTCGCAGGATTGGCTGGGCGCCGATGGTATCGAAGCTGCCATCGCGGATCAACTCTGCTTGAATGTGGACGGCTATCACCTCGCCCATCACCATCCACGTCTCCAGTTTCTCGCCCGACAGCGTGTGAAGTTGTTCGACCTTGATCACCCGGCACTCGAGAGAAACAGGACTTTCCTGCACCCTCGGGCCGGAGACAAGCGAACATGGCGACGGAGTCAGGTGGGCAATCGCAAATTCATCGACATCGCTACGGACGGGCTTACTTGTCAGATTGACGTGCTCGGCGAGCCGGCGAACCGCGAGATTAACCACGAATTCTCCCGTCTCTGTTACGTTGCGGACAGTGTCCTTCCAGCCCACGCTGGAGAATGCGACGATGGGCGGCTTGTAGTTGAAGACATTGAAGAAGCTGTATGGCGCCAGATTGCGACGCCCATCTGCAGAACACGACGAAATCCACCCGATCGGCCGTGGCGCCAGAATCGATGGAATAGGATCGTGGCGCAGACCGTGTCCTTTCGCTGGTTCGTAGCTGTAGACGTCCGGTTTCATTTGATATCTGCCATTTGATCGATTAGACCGTACGTCAATATCAGTATCGCCCGGACAGCAGGGAACCGAAGCCAGGCACTCCGGTATCGAGGCCGAGCCGCTTCAACATGCCGAAAGCGGTCGCGACTGAGGAGGAAACCACCGGTAGGCCAATGCGATCTTCGATTGGCTGGACGGACGCGAGTGACGGCATCTGGACGCAGGCGGAAGCGACAACGGCGTCCACTCCGCTAATGTTGAGTTTCCGTGTTATTTCAATTGGCGCCCGCTCATCCTGGCGCCCTACCTCCAGATTGTCCGGGATTTCAAGCGAAATGCTGTCGACGACCTCGATCCCTTCGTTCTCCAGGTAATCAATGACGAGCTTCGTCAACGGTTTCATGTAAGGCGCAAGAATGGAAACTTTCCTGGCGCCTAGTGTCTTTAGACCGTCTACCAAAGCACCTGCGCTTGTCACTACCGGTGCAGCCGCGCCGTTTTCCTCAGTTCGCCGAAGCAGCCGGCTCTCCGACACACGGTGATAACCCGCGCCCATACTCATGATCGCGACGAGGCACGCATAGCCGAGGACGTCGACACGTGCGTCCGACAGCTCAAGAGCACAGCGTTCGCTGTCGCCGTCCATGCGTTCGAGCTCCTCCTTCGTTACATGCTTCATACGCATGCGGCTCGAATGGAACGTGAAGCGCGCGTCTGCGACCGCCTCACGGGCACGCAGGATCGCGGGGATCTCCGTCTCCATTGTGGTGTTCGACGAAGGCACGATCTGTCCGATACGAAAGACTTTCTTTTCATTCATTTCCAGGCTCCTCCGATTGTTTTTCGTTCCTGGCTTGCTCGTCCGCCGTATCGTCAAACTTCGCAGCTCGCAACGGGTTCCGGTTCACACGAAGGTCAAAAATATCAAACCGGTTGTATTGCCCGGCGATGTCATGCATCTGACGTGGTTGAATGCAGCGGCTGAGATCTATCTCGGCGTAGGCGATCCCCTCTTCGTCAATAAGCGGCTCGCCTATCACCCGGCCGTCTGGGCCGATAAAGCCAGAAAATGCACTGTTTCGGCGCGTGAGGCGCTCGCGCGCGCTGGGGTAGTCGGCCTCCAGCATCCGGATGATCTCGTCGGAGACAGTCGAACATGACACGACTGTGAACAACTTGCCCTCGAAGCTGTGGGCAGCAGCCCTTACCTTGATTGCTTCCGCCATGTCGTAATCGGGCGGTGCGACGGGTAAAGAGATATAGCTTGCGACGTGCACCAGCTCGCCTTGTGCGATGAGCGCAAAGCGGGCGAGCGTGTTCGTGTTTTCCCCGCACGCGAGGACGCCAAGCGGTCCAATGCTCGTGTCATGAACTCGCAGAGCCGAGGCGTCGCCAGGAGCCCAGCTGAGCTTCTCGGCCCAGGTCGGGACGAGCTTACGATGACGCCCGAGAATGCGCCCTTCCTCCGATATGACGACGACGGTGTTGAATATTGTGCCGATTGAGCTCGGACTACGCTCGTTTGCGCCGATCACCACGTTAATCCGGTGCTGCGCTGCTGCCTCCGCGATTCTGGATATCTCCGGCCCCGGAATTGTGATGGCCGAACGCGCAAGCCGCTCAAACCAGTTACTACCTTGTACCGGGTCGCCAATCCAGCTCCAGTAGGGATAAGCGGAAATGAACACCTCAGGAAAGGCGACCAGTCGGGCACCGTTGCCCGCCGCTTCCGCGATGAGCCGCACGGCCTTTTCAACGGTCGCTACCGTGTCGAGGAACACTGGTGCGGTCTGCACCGCGGCGGCCCTGAACTTGCATAGCTCCAACATTTAGTTATCCTCGATGTGTCGCATTTGGACCTTGCGCGGCTCCGTCCCGACTGCCACAACCGGATTTCGAAGCGTACCGATCTTTTCGACCCATGCCTCCACCACGTCGCCCGGCCACAGCCATTCTTGCGGCGACCGCCCGGCTCCGACACCCGACGGAGTACCCGTTGCGATGATGTCGCCCGGTTCGAGCGTCATGGCCGAACTGATATCCGCGATGAGTGCGGGAATTTTGAACAGCAAGTGACGTGTGTTGGAGCGTTGCTTCTCTACGCCATTGACGCGCAAGCCGAGTTCGAGATTGTGCGGATCGCCGATCTCGTCCGCCGTTACGAGCACGGGCCCAAGCGGCGCGTAGGTGTCCTGGCCCTTCGAGAAGATCCACTGTCCGGCGCGGCGGTTATCGCGTGCGCTAATATCATTGATGATCGTGTATCCGAAAACATGGCCGAGCGCGTCGCGCTCACTGACATTCTTACCTCGGCGACCGATGACCACGGCCAGTTCGCCCTCCCAATCGAGCTGCCGGGTGATCGCCTCGTTGTGCTCAATTGCATCGCCGGGCCCGATTACACTGGTAGGAGGCTTTGAAAACACAACCGGCTTCTTGGGTAGATCTCTCGACGTATCCAATGTCCGGCTCGACTCCTCCACATGTTCAACGTAGTTCAATCCAATTCCGAAGATATTCTTCCGGGGGCACGGAATAGGGGCGAGCAACTTGACGTTGACAAGTGGAGTAGCGCAAACGAGGGGCCAGTTGCCGTTATGCCTGGTCAGGAGCGCGGCAACATTGTCAATTGCGTGCGGTCCGATCGCAATGAACTCAAGCATGTCAGAAGGTAGTGGCTGGCCAACGTGTGCGCCGAGCCGCTCCAGGTCGACGACGAAGTCATCTACGATCGCGCCGAGCCGCGCGGCTGAGGTAACGTTGCTTCGATAAGTAACGAGTCGCATGAAAGTATCCTGAATCAAGTGTGTAACGCGAAGGCACGCTCAAGGCGCAGTCTCCGATGAAACCGGTTGATGACCCGCGTTGTCCGCCAGGGCCTCTTCATAGAAGAGTGCCAGCTTCTCCATCACGGGAAGATCGTTGAAAGAGAACAGGCACGCATCGTCCGTCGAGCTGACGTTGACGTGCTCGTGCCAAGCCCATGAAGGAACGCAAAAAATGTCTCGCTCCCGCCAATCGAAGCGATAACCGTTGATGATCGAATAGCCTTCGCCCTTTGCCACCTGATACAGGACGCTACCCGTGTGGCGGTGAGCCTTCCCCCGAAAACCGGGACGAAGAAGCTGCATGCTGGCGCCCACCGTCGCCATGACATGCCCACCGGAAACCGGGTTCGTGTAGTGCATTAACGCGCCGTCGAAAGGATTCTCGTCAGACTCGGTCGCGTACATTTTCAACGCTGCGTAAGTCGGCTCCCATTGATACTTGAACAATGGAGAGTACGGCTTGTTCCAGCCGACCAGATGCGGACGGAGGCCGGCTGCACCCCACATGCTCACGCAGTCATCAACCGGAAAGCCGACGGCTTGATGCAGATCGGGATGCACAGCATAGAAGCCAGCTTCGAGCGCGTTCACGAGCGGGATATCCAGGCCGTCCTGCCAGATGCATGGGGTTCCCGTTTCTTCGACGCCGTGCTCATGCCAGGTCCCGTTCGGTGTGAGCACGAAGTCATTCGCGCCAAGGGTCATCTTGTGGCCATCGACAATCGTGTACGCGCCAGTGCCCTCCATGATGAATCGCAGCGCGGAGGACGAGTGCCGGTGCGCGGAAGCGAGCTCGCCCGGATGCATAACTTGCAGTCCTGAATACAGCCAGCCCACTGCCGCGGACACATCGCGTCGCCCAGGGTTTTCCAGGAAGATCACCCGACGTCCGGCTCTCTCGGGAGTGACAAGCCGAACGGAACGCATCACATGCTCACGCAGGTCCCGATAGCGCCATATCACGGGCACTGAGTCACTCTTCGGCTGCCATGGCTCAATCTTGTTGGCCACCGTCCAAAGTGCCCCGGTCTTGTGTCGCTCCAGTTCCCGGTAGTAAGCGATAAGTTCAGGCGAGTCCTCAACGTTGGCCCGACCCTCCACCTCCTCCCGGAAAGCGTCATATTTCGTCATTGCCTTACTCCACTCAGTCCACTCAGTCAGCTTTAGATTCCTTTAGCCCGCTCCAGAGCCTGCGGCGCGTCACTCAATCGCGGCGCCCTTTTGCATTTCCGGACTTTCAGAAGCGCATATGCCAACGCGAGGACCACAAGCATAGGAACACCCGTCACGACAGACATCCGGAATGCAGGGACAAGGAAGGTCGACCCAATGATTGCGATCATCAGAAAGAAACCCAGAATCGTCGGAACAGGAAATAGCGGAAGCCGAAATGCTGGTGTGATGCCGTCGCGTTTGCAGGCCATGCGAAACCTAAGATGAGTCGCAAAGATCATCAACCAGCCAAAAAGAGCACCAAACATCGCTATCGACATGACGAGAATGAACGATCCGCCGGGCATGACGATACTGGTCACTGCTGCAAAGGCAACGCCGAAAGATGAAAGCATCAGAGCGCGAACAGGCACGCCGTTAATGCTGACTTTGCTGACGAATGCAGGTGCATAACCGCTGCGAGAAAGACTGAAGATCATTCTCGTCGCAACGTAGAGCTGGGCGTTCATTGCAGACAGTGCCGCAGTCAAGATCACAAAGTTCATCACACTGGGCCCGCCTGTCACTCCGATTTTCTTCATCACCATCACAAACGGACTCTCGCCCGTGCCGGCCGACTGCCAAGGCATGATGGCGACCATCAGCGCAACCGTCAGCAGATAGAAGATGACAAGCCGAACCAACGCCGACTTGAACGCACTACGTGCCGCCCGTTCCGGCTCGCTTGCCTCGCCTGCAGCGACGGCGATGAACTCGATCCCGATGAAGCTGAAGACTGCTACGACCACCGCGTTCCAGGTTCCGGAGAAGCCCCGTGGGAAAAAGCCACCGTCGATGTAGAAATTCCGGGTTCCTATTGAACTGTCAGATGGTGCGGAGAAGACGGCATAGCTTCCGAGAACGATGAAGCCTACGATGGCGGCGACTTTCACAATCGAAAACCAGTACTCCGCTGCTCCAAATGAGCCTACGCTGCGAGCATTAATTGCAATCAGGATCGCGGAAAACACCAGGATCCAAAGCCAGCCGGGAGACGTTGGAAACCAGAAGTGCATGTAGACTGAAATTGCCGTGACCTCGGCGCCAATTACAAGCACTACCGAAATCCAGTACGCGTAGCGAACGACGAAACCCGCCAGGCCTCCCAGATAATGTTCTGCATAAGACCCGAAGGAACCGGTGCTTGGATGAGTGACAACCATCTCCGCCAGGCAACCCATCAGAAGGAGCGCAATAAAGGCGCCTATCGCAAAGCTAAGAATCACACTCGGTCCGGCAAGCTGGATTGCCGCGCCGCTGCCGAGGAAGAGCCCGGTGCCTATCGCGCTGCCAATAGCGATCATCCCTAGCTGAGCACGAGTGAGAGATCGTTTGAGTCCACCCTCCCTGTCCGCGATCGCCTTGAATCCATTGACGTCATTCATTTATCGCCTCCGTTCTTTAGTTGTACTAATTTTAAAGTGCTTCGGTTTCCAGCTTTGTCACGACTTTTTACGTGAAAGCGCGGCGCCGTTCGTATGCTGGATTATTCCAGGCGCCGGTCTTCATGATCTCGCTGATCTGATCGACCAGGTACTCGACCTCGTCGGCGGTATTGAACAGCGGGGCGAAGCCGAAGCGCATGAAGTCCGGCATGCGGAAATCGCCAATCACTCCTCGCCTGCTCAATTCCTGCATGATCGCGTAACCTTGTGGATGGCGCAGTGAGACGTGACTACCTCGGACTTCGGGTTCTTTCGGCGAGGCAATCACAAACCCGTGTTCCGCAAGGCGCGCTTCCGAAGAGGCGATGAACTGCCCGGTCAGTTCGAGACTGCGAGTTCTGATTTCCTCAATCGAGATGCCATTGAATACCTCCAGTGCGCGGCTCAGCAGCGAAAGCGCGATGACCTGATTGGTTCCGCAAAGGAAGCGCTCAATGCCGGGGGCGGGCGCATATTTTTGCGTGAAATCAAACGGCGCGGCGTGTCCGAACCAGCCAGTCAGCGGCTGCTGGGCATCCGCATGGTGGCGCTTCGCGGCATACAGGAAAGCGGGCGCACCGGGCCCGCCATTCAGATACTTGTATCCGCAGCCGACCGCAAAATCGACCTCGGTCTGATCGAGGTTACAGGGCATAGCGCCGGCGGAATGCGAAAGATCGCAAACCATCAAGGCGCCGGCCTCGTGTGCCGCTTGCGTCAGACCGGCGAGGTCGTAGACCTCCGCGCTGCGATAGTCGACGTGACAAAGGACAACCGCTGCGACATTACCGTTCAGCGCGGCCGGAATCTCGCTGACCGGAACGCTTAGTACCGTGGTCCCCGTGAGCGCCGCTACCTGTTCGGTGATGTAAAGGTCCGTCGGAAAGGACGATGCGTCGGTAACAATCACTTTCCGATCAGGGCGTAGGCGTACGGCTGCTGTCAAAGCCTTGAAAAGGTTCACTGACGTCGAATCGCACGCTACCACCTGCCCTTCCGACGCACCGACGAGACGGCCAATGGCATCGCCCACGCGTTGGGGCAGCGTGTTCCACCTGGCGTCCTGCCACGAGCGAATCAGGCCGTCACCCCATTCATGCGTCGTCGTGATGTAGGCCTGCATCTGAACGGCTTTCGGCAATGGGCCGAGCGAGTTGCCGTCGAAATACCGGACGCCTTCGGGCAAGGCGAATTTTTCCCGAGTCAGAGCAAATGCGTCCTGGGAAGCCAATTCGGGGACAGTAATATTAGTCATCCTTATCAAGCTCCCAACACAGTGCGAATGGACCACAGTTCGGGAAAGAAGCGGTGTTCGACAACGTGCTTCAACCAGCCAACGCCGGCCGAGCCTCCTGTGCCAGGCTTGAAGCCCAAAATGCGCTCCACCGAGGTGAAATGCCGCCAGCGGTATTGCGAAAACAGGTCCGCGATTTCGATCAATGCCTCGCCGACAACATACAGGTCGTTGTCCGGCGACGGATCCGCGTATACCGTCAGCCAGGCTTTTTCGACATCGGGATTCGATTCATACGTTTGCGACCAGTCCCGTTTAAGCGCAACCTCCGGCACAGGCACGCCTCGACGATGGAGCAACGCAAGCACGTCGTCGTACAGACTCGGCGAGTTGAGCGACTCTTTTAGCTGCGGATAGACGTCCGGATTGTTCGAATGCGCAGCCGCAAGCCGCTTCGACTTATTGCCGAGGATGAATTCAACGTGCCGGTAGATATACGACTGCTGGCCAGAAGACACTCCCAGATGATTCCTGAACTCGTTGAAGCCATGCGTGGTGATCGTCGACAGCACGTCCCAGGTCTTGACGAGGTACTCGAAAAGCCGTTTTACGCGGGGCGCCAGTTCAAGCGCACCGCTCACGTCATCTTTCCTGATACGCAACTGCATGTTGTACAGCTCATAATGGATAGCTTTGAATGTCAGCTCCTTACATTGCGTCATCAGGATGAACACCATTTCATCGTGCCCTTCACTGCGCATATGCTGAATGCTGAGCAGCAGGTCGTTGCGGTGATAGTCGATATAGGGATTGCTTTTGCCCTCGAAGCTGACCATCGGCTCGCCTGCCGTCGTCTTCACTGCTTCGTCGCGACTCTCGTTCGTCGATATGTCGATATCCCGTACAAGAGAAAGCTCCAGCGCTGGATTGCGGACCTCAGGGATAACGCGTTTGCGATTTGCTGCCATTGCATGTGCTCCAATTAAGAGATCAACTGCGGCACCGAACTCGGTGGACGGCGCCGCCAGATCGAACAGAATGTCAAAGTGATTGCGCCCGGCAATCTCCAGAAGTCGCACCGGCACTTCGTGATCGGATAAATGCTGCGCGTAGTCACGGCTCTGGCGCTTGAATTCCGCAGTCTCATGTTCGCCCCAGCAAACGAGTGCACGCACACGGTGGCGAGGCGTAACGAACATTGGACTCACGGCGACAGCCGACTCAGGAGTGAGGTGCAGCGGTTGATTCACATAGGTGCGCACGATGGGGCGTAGATCATAAACCCCGGATGCAAGAACATAGCCCTTCACTCGCACTGCCAACTCGCCATCGCAATCGAGCGTCGCTGTCATGGCGGCGAGGTGCGCGCCTGCTGAGCTTCCCGCGATCACGAGCTTTGCCTCGGGGTGAGCGACGGCGATGGCCCTGATCGCGTTTGCACATTGTTGGACCATCGTTTCGAGGTTGGTCACCGGTGCGAGTGTGTAGTTCACCGCCGCGAAGCCGACGCCGCGCTCGACAAATTCCCGCGCAGGAAAGCACGAGTCCTCCGCTGAGAGTTCCTGCCAGTAGCCGCCGTGAATGAAGATCACGATCGCGTCGCGTCTGAACCGCGCCAACGCTGGAAATACGATGGAGTATTCGTCAGCGGATGCACCATATGGCACGCGATAGCTCACAAGCGAAGCGGAGATTGCCTCGCTTTTCGCCGAATAGGCTGCCACGACGGCTGGGTAGTTCGACGCTACCGAGCTGGGCGAGTATTCCCGCTCGAGGACGGCGTCCGAATATTGTTGCCACATATCGACTCTCCTGATGCAAAAATTCTAGTTCTGCAGGCGCGGTTTTTCTTTTCTATCTGTACCGGCTGAACACAGACATCCGGCATGACTCCTTCTTTTCCCACGCTCGCGCGAAACGTTTTGCCGATTTCTCAGGTCGCCGCCTAAGGGTAAGGGTCAACCCTAACGCGATGACGGTGCGTTATCGCGCTAAATCATCTCTGGGTGGCACATACTTGCCGAATAGCGCCGAATTTCCGATAGACTTCGCCCAAGACTTGTCGTCAAACGCAAATCCCTTCCAGAAGGAAAGCGCAGTGGAAACCTCTCCTCTCACTCCGGCTGACCGTCAGATTCTTCATTACCTGCAAGAAGATCCGCGCATTTCGATGGCGGACCTTGCCGAACGAATGAACAGTTCCTCTTCGCCGGTATGGCGCCGCGTTAAACGCCTGCACGAGATCGGTGTCATCAGGGGCTATCACCTGGACCTGGATCGGAAGACGCTCGGTTTGGGGATCGATGCGTTCGTGTTCGTCAAGATCACCTCCCATCATGAACGGGACGCCGTTGAATTCGAGAACTCCCTGCAGCCCATCGACCAGGTCTTGTCGTGCTACATCCTTTCGGGTGCCGAGGACTACCTTCTGCGGATCGTTGCGCCGGACCTCGACGAATTCGCCAATTTCAGTCGTAAAGTTCTGGCGGCCCTCCCGCATGTGAGGGAGGTGCGAAGTGCATTTGTCATGCACACCATCAAGGAGTCAAACCGTCTGCCGCTCGGGTGAGAAGTAGGCGAGCAGCCGGTTTGTCCGAACGCACCGCCTGCCTGTCGGCAAGAACGAAAGGCAGGCCGGCCCCAATCCATATCGCCCGCGGCGCACGGGGCGCGCGGCGCCGCTCTCGGGCTCTGCACCCACGGCGCGCCAGGACCTCACCCCGTGCTTCTGAGCAAGCCAGGTTGTCGCCGGCCGCGCGAACCGGATTCAAAAACTTCACAGGGCAAGAACTCGAGGTTCGCCTCGCGAGCCTTTTTCTACTCTGGCTGCCTCAAGGCTCTCAAACGGCATTGGCACCCCGTATAAACGGGCTTGCCGCACAGATTGCGCTTTTGAACGGCAATCGCGGGTGTTTTGCGCGAGAGCAATCCCGGCCCACCTCGTAAGCAGGCCATCATAAGCGCCATGAGTGCTGGGGGTATTCCCTATTCGCGCACGGGGCAGCAATTGCCGAAAGCGGACAAGCATCGTTATTCCAGCGACATACAGTGGCGATGAGGGCCACAGAAGTGCCAGTCGTTCATCGCCCTCTCGCGGTCCGGGCCACCGCATCTCGACTGCTGACCCTTTAGAAGTACGGAGAAGATGACGATATTTGCAGATCTTTTCGGCGGCGCACCGGTACCTCGGCATCGGCCGCCACCTCGCGAGCCGCAGTGGAATCGGGTGCAACCTGTCAATTGTCATCCTCCTCCTGCTCCGACCGCGAAATCGTGATTACCGTCGCCTCGGAGCGAGCACGCGTCGTCCCTTGTGGTAGCGCATTTCCATTCAAGTACTTTCAGCGAAATATCATGGACTATCACCTTAGATTGAGCGCCGTACCGATTTCTCGTCGCCAGATGCCCGAAGGCAGACGGCGACCTGCGTCGTGCGTAGCGCCCCTCAATCCGGCAAACGAGCACACGGGAGGTCGCAATGAACAATGAGCAATTCCGTGCGGCGGCCTACGCGCTGATCGATCGGATCGTTACCTATCGTGAAGAGCTTGCCAGCAAGACGCCGCCAGTCCTGAGCAAGAAAGAGCCCGGTGAAATTCTGCGGGCGCTTCCGACAGTTGCACCTGAGCAACCGGAAAACCTTGCGGCGGTGTTGCAGGACCTGGATGAGCATGTCTTCTCCGGGGTCATGCACTGGCAGCATCCCCGCTTCTTCGGTTACTTTCCGGTCGGCGGCGGCTTGGCGAGCGTGCTGGCAGCAATCGTGACCAACGGTCTGGGCGTCATTGGCCTCAACTGGCAATCCGCGCCGGCCCTCACCGAAATCGAAACGGCTGTGATGGTGTGGATGAGAGATCTGCTAGGCCTTTCATCAGCCTGGAATGGCGTTATTCAGGACTCCGCCTCAAGTTCAGCAGTCGTCGCGCTCATCTGCGCCCGGGAACGCACGACGGCCTATAGTGCCGCGGCCGGTGGGCTGCAGGCCGAGTCGACGGCACTCACCGTCTACACCACAGCCGAAGCGCACAGTTCGGTCGTGAAGGCCGCCACACTCGCCGGATTCGGTCACGACAATGTGCGCCTGGTAGAGACCGATGCCGACTTTTCGATGAACACGCAAGCACTGCAGGCCGCCATCTCCGAAGACCGGGCCGCCGGTAAGCGGCCATGCGCGATTGTCGCGACGGTGGGCACCACCAGCACTACTGCGGTGGATCCCATTGAAGCCATCGCCGCGATCGCCGTTCGAGAGGGCATATGGCTCCACGTCGATTCTGCAATGGCAGGTAGCGCAATGCTCGCGCCGGAGTTCCGCCATTACTGGCAGGGACTGGAAAGCGCCGACTCGCTCGTCGTCAATGCACATAAGTGGATGACGATGGCGCCGGAATGTTCGTTCTACTTCGTACGTGACGCGGAGCACCTGGTGCGCGTGATGTCGACCAATCCCAGTTACCTGCGCACGGACGTCGATGGCGAAGTCATCAACTACCGTGACTGGGGCATTCCTCTGGGACGCACGTTCCGCGCCCTGAAAGTGTGGCTCACGCTGCGCCTGGAGGGTGCAGACGCTTTACGGCAGCGCATTCGCCGCGACTGCGGAAACACTGCCTGGCTCGCGCAGCAGGTCGATGCGACCGATGCCTGGGAGCGCGTCGCACCCGCACCGTTCCAGACGATTTGCCTGATACACAAGCCGCTGGGGCTGGAAGGCGAAGCCCTCGATGCGCACACGCTCGACTGGTGCCGGCAAATCAACAACTCGGGTTTCGCCTATCTCACACCAGCCATCGTTGGGGAGCGCTGGATCGTTCGCGTGTCGGTCGGCTCGGAACTGATGGAGCGTGAAGACGTTGAGGCGCTCTGGGAAGTGATGCGCAAGACCGCAGAAGACTCTGCACACGCCCACACGGCCAAGATCATTTCGTAGAGGACATCATGGATGCAAGGATTAAATCGATCGAGGCGCTCGTCGCCTCGGCGGCACGGCGCAGGCTTACTCCGACGCTCGGGCCGGTACAACTGACCCTGCTCGGTATCGGCGCCGTCATCGGCTCGGGCATCTTTGTGCTGACCGCCGAGGCCGCCCAAAGAGCCGGGCCGGGCATGATGATCTCATTCCTGATCGCCGGGTTCGTCTGCGCTGTGACCGCGCTTTGCTACGCCGAACTGACGGCCATGATCCCGGTCGCAGGCTCCGCCTATACCTACACCTATGCTGTCTTCGGCGAGCTTTTTGCCTGGCTGATAGGCTGGGCGCTCATCGCTGAGTATACGGTCGCGGCGGGCGCGGTCTCCGTCGGATGGTCGGGCTACTTCGTCTCCCTCTTGCATAACAGCTTCGGCGTCACACTGCCTCACGCGCTGACCACCGGCTATTTCGCTGGCGGCCTGCTCAACGTGCCGGCCATGGCGGTGGCCGCGTTCGTGGTCACTCTGCTCGTGGTGGGCACGCGAACCAGCGCAACCGCGAATGCAGTCTTTGTCGTAATCAAGGTGACGGCGCTGAGCCTGTTTATCGTATTGGCCCTGCCCGCCGCACAAGCAGAGAACTTCGTCCCGTTCGCCCCGACCGGCATGGTCGGCATCGGCGGAGCGGCGGCCTCGATTTTCTTCGCTTACGTCGGCTTCGATGCCGTTTCGACTGCAGCCGAGGAGACAAAAAATCCCCAGCGGAATGTGCCTATCGGCCTCGTCGCAGCGATGGCGATCTGCGCGGGATTGTTTGTTCTGACGGGTGCGGCCGCGGTCGGCGCGCACGGAGGCCAACCGTTGCTCGATGCCCTGAGCGGTCGTCCGTTGGAAAGCGGCAGTCGGGCGATGGCAGCGGCCTGCGCCAGGACGACCGAACAGTTGGTCTGCAGCAGCGATCCGCTTGCCTTTGTCTTGCGCAGCCTCGGTCACCCCTTCGCAGGGCGCGCCATCGGTCTGGCCGCGTTCGTTGCGCTGCCGTCGGTCATGCTGATGATGATCTTTGGGCAAAGCCGGGTGCTGTTTGCGATGTCGCGCGACGGGTTGCTCCCTCAAGGCCTCAGCAAACTGCACCACCGCTTTGGAAGCCCCTACCGATTGACGCTACTGACTGGGGCAGCAGTCGTTATAGGCGCCGGCCTTTTTCCGATCGGCCGTCTCGCGGAGCTCTCCAACACAGGTACGCTTTGCGCATTCGTGGCTGTCTCGATTGCGGTGATGGTTCTGCGGCGAACTCAGCCAGGCCGCGAGCGACCGTTCCGGACGCCCCTGATCTGGCTGATGGGGCCCGTCGCCGTCGCAGGATGCCTTTACCTGATCGCGAGCCTTGAGCCGGCCACCCGCTGGGCGTTTGCGATCTGGGCAGCGATAGGACTGGTGGTCTATTACAGCTATGGCCGCCGCCACAGCATGATGCGAGCGGCTGATCAGAAGACCGCTCGCGAGCGAAGCGAAGCATTTTAGGCAGCCCGCGAGTGCCGCCGTCCACGTTGTAACGGTCCGCGTTCCCGTCATGTAAGGGCAGCAATCGGCAGGCGCTCGCCGCGATGGGTTGTGACAATCGCCGTGCATCGTCCGACTGCTGATCGGCTGCGCCGGCAGGATTCTATTCCCCTAACGTTGTAAGTTGCTGTTGTCTTCTGTCTATTTGGGCCGGCCCCCGCGAAAACCGGACACGAGGTAACGCTTAAACTTTGAGGTAGTCTTACGCCTATGTTTAAGCCCAGCTCTAACGTGGAACCGATTGAAGTTCTGACCCAGCCCGAACAGCGCCGCCGGCGCTCTGTCGAGGAGAAGCTCGCGATAGTGCGCGAGACCTTCGAGCCCGGAGCAAGCGTTTCCGGAGTTGCCCGTCGTCATCAGGTGAATGCAAACCAGGTGTTCGCCTGGCGCAAGCTCTATCAGGACGGAAGCCTGTCAGCAGTCAGTGCCGGCGAGCAGGTGGTGCCGGCGTCCGACCTGGCCGAAGCGATGAAGCAGATTCGTGAACTCCAGCGACTGCTGGGCAAGAAGACGATGGAAGTGGAAATCCTCCGCGAAGCAGTGGAGTACGGCCGGGCAAAAAAATTGATTGCGCGCTCACCATTGCTGCCGGGGGACGACCGATGAAGACGGTCTGCGAAGTCCTGGGTGTGTCGCGCTCGAATCTCGCGGTGAAATCAAAGCGCGACGCTGAATGGGTCGACAGGCGCAAGACGCCCGCCCGTGACGACATGCCGCTCGTCGCGGAGCTCCAGGAGTTGGTCGCTGATTTGCCAACTTACGGCTACCGGCGCACCTGGGCCCTGCTACGGCGAAACCGGGACGCACAGGGGCAGCCTCGCGTTAATGCAAAACGGGTTTATCGGGTCATGCATACCCACGGTCTGCTGCTCGAACGCCGCCCGCGCCATGCCCAGTCAACGCGCCGACACGACGGCAGGGTCGCGGTGGACCGGAGCAATGCGCGCTGGTGCTCGGACGGCTTCGAATTCCGTTGTGATGACGGCTCGCCGCTGCGCGTCATCTTTGCACTCGACTGCTGCGACCGGGAAGCCATGAGCTGGGCTGCGACCACTGGAGGCTATACCGGAGACATGGTGCGTGATGTGATGCTTCAGGCTGTAGAAAACCGTTTCGATGGTGCGCTGAAAGCCGACAACGAAATCGAATGGCTCAGCGACAACGGTTCCTGCTACATTGCCGAGGACACGCTGACGTTCTCGAAAAAAGTGGGCCTGAAACCCATCACGACGCCGGTCAGAAGTCCGCAGAGCAACGGCATGGCCGAGAGCTTCGTCAAAACGATGAAGAGAGACTACGTCTCGTGGATGCCCAAGCCGGACGCGAGAACCGCGTTGCAGAACCTGGCCATCGCGTTTGACCACTACAACGAGTCGCATCCGCACAGCGCCCTGAAATACTGCTCACCGCGCGAGTTTCGCCAGCGACCAAATTCACCAACCTAAGCGCGACCGCATGTCCGGTCATGCGGGGGCAAGTCCAACCACCGAATGCTGATCCAGCAATAGCTACGTAATCAAGCTTACCCGGTTGGGTAGCAAGCACATCCGAAACAAATGCATTGTTGTCAGACTTTGCATCATCCGCGCTGTATTTGAACTGGTTGCTACCCGACGTTTGTCTCACCATGCCGCCATAGCCAGCCGTCGAGAATGACGTCCCGTTGTAGTCTCTCAATTGCGTCTGCTCGGATGTATAACCTGTGCCCTCCTGCTCCAGCGCCGAATACTTCGCATAGTCGGCCGTACCGGGCGCGTATTCCGCCGCACAATGTACCAACGCACATCCCGCCGCTTCGAGGCGATGTTCCTCGTTAGGGTCGCCGTTGGCCAGCTTCTTTATTGCCGCTTTTTCATCCGGATGCAACTGTCTGTTGAACCGATCGACGTCATACCCCGAAACCGCTCCTGCATTCCCGCCAATCGCACTGCCTGCACCAGTCGCAATCGCGTTTGCGACGATGTTGCCAAGCGCCTCGTTCGCGCTCGCGCTTCCGGTCGGATTCGCACCGGCAATCGCGTCTCTCAGTTCGTTCAGCTTGCCCGCCGTGATGGACGCGATAGCCGCGCCCGCAGCGCCGCCCACGGCATTACCGCCCGCGAGCCCGGTCACGATAGCCGCGCCCGCCGCCTGCATTTCCGCGCGGGCAGTTCCGCCTTCCTTCCAGGCGTCCATCCCGGCCTGATCGCCGTTCGCCTCTGCCTCTTTGTATTTCGATTGCGCGAAATCGCCGACGCGCCGCGAGACCGCTTCGCCGGCCGCGCTCGCCGCCGCCATCATGTCGGACTGCCTGTCGAGCAGATTGTTCACATCAGGCAATTTCGCGATCGTGCCGTTCGTGTTCGTCGTATCGCGCGACAGGCTCGCAACGTCCTGCGTCTGGTGGGCCGCGTCCGTCACGCTGATCGTGCCGGCGCTGATCGCGCTGCGCGTCCTGGCGCTATCACTGCCGCTGTCGTTCTGGCTCAACATCGGCGCGACGCCACCTGCATTCGTACCCGACGTACTACCGTGCGTGGCGTAGTTCGAACCACCGTCACCCAATGTCACGCCGCCGCCAATACCACCCGAATGCGCGTTGTAGCTCGAACTGTTCTGGATATCGCTGAACGTGAGCGTACCGGTTGAGAAGTTATTGTTCGCTGCGTCCGCCGTGCTCGCAATCGTCGCTCCCTTCAGGTCGGTATTGCCTTTCACGTTGACGTTGAACCCGCCGTCGCCGGCCTGGATTCCAGCCTGTTCGTTCACCCCCACGTAGCTGCCGTTCGCACTCGCATTCGTATGGCTGAAGCTCGCGCTGCCGCCACCCTGGCTGATAGAAAAGCCGCCACCCGTACTGGTCTGATGTGCGCTGCTTGTCATCGTGTCCTGTACGCTCGCCATGTTCAGGTTGCCGCCGATATCTGCATTCACCTGACGGCCATTCACGTTCGCGCCGATGATGTTCGTGTCGCCACCCGACAGGATCGTCGCTGTGTTCGCGGCCGTGACGTGCGTGTTGTTCTGCATCGCCGCATCGCTGTTCGCGTCGCCGTGGGCCTTCGCCATTGAAGCCGACACGCCAAATCCCTGCGTGCCATACGACACACCGACGCTCGCACTGCTCGACGCGTTGGTGCTGCGCGTCGAATCCGTATCAGTCGTATTGACCAGATTGACCTGGTTCTTCGCCGCGAGAACCACGTCCGTTGCATTGACGTTCGATCCCGCTATCGTCAGCTTGCCGCTGCCGGACGTGCCGTCACCCGTCGCCACGAATGCCGCCGTGCCACCTGCGGAAACATTCGAACCCCGACTGGTCGTCGAGTCTTCTGCGAACGTGTTCTTGCTGTGACTGGTGCCATAACTGAGTTCGACCTTCACTTCGGGCGCCGCACCGTGTGCCAGTGCGCCGAGCCCGTTCGCCGCGTCGATTGCGCTGCTCGCCGCCGCCATACCGTGCAGTGCGGCTGCCCGGTCATCCTTGCTATGGCCCGCGGCATGAGCCTGATCGACCGCATTGGAAATTGCGTCGAGCACTGGCGCTTTCACGGCGAGTGTGAACCCACTCTTATCCACTGTCTGCGTCTGGTCGTGGTGATACGTGTCCGTCGCCGAGTCGATCACCACGTTCGCGCCCGTACCCGTGACGTTCTTCGCCGCGATCAGATCGCTGCCCGTCACATGCAGGTCGTTCCCCGCGACGATGTTCAGATTGCCGTTCAGTGAGCCCACCGTGCTGCCCGTGTTCGTCACAGTTGACGTGTTGGCCGTATCGATCTGCTTCTGGCTGCCATAGGAAATGCCGATACCGCCGCCCGCGCCGAAGCCCGAATCATGCTTCTGGTACGAAGTCGATGTGCTCTGCGTGTCCTGCGTCGTCGTGATCATCACGTCATGCGCCGCACTGAGCGACACGTCGTTCGTGCCGACGATAGTACTGCCCGCGACCTTGATATCCCTGCCGCTCGCAATCGTGACCGCATCGGCCGAAACGGTGCTGCCTTGCGAAAGCGTCGTCGTGGTGCGGCTCGAACTGGCGACCTCGGAACGGCTGCCGACATTGCTGTGGCTGTGCTGCTCCCGCGCGTTGTCGACATGGGTTTCCGTCGCCGCGCCGATAGTCACGTCGCCCTGAGCCGCGAGCGTCGCCGTGCCCTTGTCGAGACCGATCCCGCTGCCGCTCACGGTGATGTTCTTGCCCGACACCACCGCCAGCGAATCGCCTGCATGGAGTGTCGACGCGCTGAGCGTGTCGTCGGACCGGTGCAGCGACTCCGCGTAGCTGCGACTGCCGTCGCTGCCCGGCCTCGTTTTGATTTTCATAGTGATTCCGAAACTCTGATTCTGCACGTCACGCAAGGATTGGCCCGAACGACCGGCGCATCATTGCCGGCGCTCCAAGCATGGTCTTTTCGGCACTTGGTGACACTGGCGGTTACTACTCGGTCTTTTGCAAAGACATTTCCACAATGGGCGACCCGAAGCCTTCGTACGAGTAATAGTGGTAGGCGTTGTCTGTTATCGGAAGATTCTTCGGATAGATATTTCTTAGTGAATCCGAAGATTCTTTGGATAGCTCAAATTGTCCGCGTCCCTTTCGATCGCCCAATCTTCCACACAGGAGACTGGAAAATGCCCCGGATTCCGACTTTCTTCCATAGCACTCTTGCGGGGTACTCCAGGACTCAAATTCTTTTCCACTTTTGTCGAAAAATCTGAGGACGGGATTGCCCTTTTCGCTACGTGTCAGTTTGATCTGACTGATGTTTGGATTGACCTTGTTGCTCTTTCCAACAACTCTGTACGTGCCATACATGTTTGGCATCAGTGCGGCGGCATCGCCAGTCATAACGGTATCCACGTCGATGAACTTTCGTTTCATCCACTCCATGCGCGTATCAGGAAGATTCGAGCACGCTGCGACATGACAGCGACAAGTATTGATATTGCTGGCTTGATTTTCATTGTTGTCTGCCTCACTGAACGACACGAGCAATCCGCTGGTTCGCGAGAACCCACAGTCGGCTCACCGAATAACCCGGAATTTGCAGTCGTCAACTGTTTAGAATTTTCACGATCCAAAGTGTGGTAATCGCAGAAAACACCAGTGCCACTGCACACCAATAAGTTAGTTTTCCCTTCCGGGAGAATTTTCGGTACTGATCGTCCGAAGGACCTGGAAGCCCGACCATGCTTGACCTCACTGTTTTTTGTTCAACACAGGAGTCGAGTGACTCCACGGGGTCACACCTGCTGCAATTGTTCCAGCCGAGCCGATGCCCACTTCAACTGCCGTTCCTCCACCATAAGCGTGAGTAACAGCCGCTACCAGATTAACCCGGAATGGTGTCGGTATTGAAACAGAAAATTGGTTGCCGTCGCCATTCAGAAAATCGTTCGTTGCGTCTGCACTATGCGCGCCAAAGATCCATCCTAATGTGCCGGCGATACCCGGCGTCCACGACGCTGCGGGAAGCATTTGTGAGACCCCCGCAGATGCGTAGATAGCCCCATCAAATAAATTTACTGCGCCGCCAGCCGTGCCCGACAGAACCGAGCCGCCCACCGTTGCATAGTTTGGTGATACGGCGGCCATAATTGGCGTCTGACTAACTGCCTGGTTCAGGTCGCCTTGCGCCCGAATCGCCGCGTTGAGTGTCGCCTCATTGCAGGTTCCAGTGGCTGGGCAAACCTGCGTAACCAGATCCTTCCTAGGTTGCTTACCGTTCGTGTCATCGTGCTCC
Organism: Paraburkholderia phenoliruptrix; assembly: GCF_047325075.1. Taxonomy (NCBI): domain Bacteria; kingdom Pseudomonadati; phylum Pseudomonadota; class Betaproteobacteria; order Burkholderiales; family Burkholderiaceae; genus Paraburkholderia; species Paraburkholderia phenoliruptrix. Next base: position 2,070,932 of record NZ_CP168531.1, on the reverse strand, counting down.
GACCGGTTGAAGCGGTCAACGTTGTAAGCAGAGGTCGCGCCTGCATCGCCGCCTACCGCAGCTCCCGCGCCCGTCGCAATTGCGTTTGAAACAATGTTGCCGAGCGCCTTGTTGATATCGGGATTGCCTGTCGGATCCGAACCGGCGATTGCACCACTCAGTTCGTTGAGTTTGCCTGCTGCAATCGACGCGATCCCCGCGCCCGCCGCACCGCCGAGCGCGTTGCCGCCCGCGAGTCCTGTCACGAGCGCCCCGCCTGCTGCTTGCATCAGCGCGCGACTTGTCCCGCCTTCCTTCCACGCATCCATGCCGGCCTGATCGCCGTTTGCTGCCGCCTCGTCGTACTTCGACTTTGCAAAGTCCCCGATCCGCCGCGACACCGCTTCACCCGCTGCTCCCGCCGCCGCCATCATGTCGGCCTGACGGTCCAGCAGGTTGTTCACGTCTGGCAGTTTTACCACCGTGCCGTTGGTGTTCGACGTGTCGCGGTTCAGGCTCGCGATGTCCTGCGTCTGATGGGCCGTATCCGTCACGCTGATCGTCCCCGCGCTGATGCCGCTGCGCGTGGTCGCGCTATCGCTACCGCTATTGTTCTGGCTCAGCATCGGGGCGAGGCCGCCCGCGTTCGTCCCCGACGTGCTGCCGTGCGTGGCGTAGTTCGCGCCACCGTCACCGGTCGTCACGCCGCCACCGAAGCCGCCCGTGTGCGCGCTGTAACTCGACGCGTTCTCGATATCGCTGTAGGTCAGCGTTCCCGTTGACAGCGTGTTCTTCGACGCATCCGCGCCGCTCGCAATCACCGCGCCCTTGAGGTCCGTGTTGCCGGCGACGCTGACGTTGAACCCGCCGTCGCCGGCCTGGATTCCAGCCTGTTCGTTCACCCCCGCGTAGCTGCCGTTCGCACTCGCATTCGTATGGCTGAAGCTCGCGCTGCCGCCACCCTGGCTGATAGAAAAGCCGCCACCCGTACTGGTCTGATGTGCGCTGCTTGTCATCGTGTCCTGCACGCTGGCGATGTTCAGGTTGCCGCCCACATCCGCATTGACCTGACGCGCATTCACGTTTGCGCCGATGATGTTCGTGTCGCCCCCCGAGAGAATCGTCGCTGTGTTCGCGGCCGTGACGTGCGTGTTGTTCTGCATCGCCGCATCGCTGTTCGCGTCGCCGTGGGCCTTCGCCATTGAAGCCGACACGCCAAATCCCTGCGTGCCATACGACACACCGACGCTCGCACTGCTCGACGCGTTGGTGCTGCGCGTCGAATCCGTATCAGTCGTATTGACCAGATTGACCTGGTTCTTCGCCGCGAGAACCACGTCCGTTGCATTGACGTTCGATCCCGCTATCGTCAGCTTGCCGCTGCCGGACGTGCCGTCACCCGTCGCCACGAATGCCGCCGTGCCACCTGCGGAAACATTCGAACCCCGACTGGTCGTCGAGTCTTCTGCGAACGTGTTCTTGCTGTGACTGGTGCCATAACTGAGTTCGACCTTCACTTCGGGCGCCGCACCGTGTGCCAGTGCGCCGAGCCCGTTCGCCGCGTCGATTGCGCTGCTCGCCGCCGCCATACCGTGCAGTGCGGCTGCCCGGTCATCCTTGCTATGGCCCGCGGCATGAGCCTGATCGACCGCATTGGAAATTGCGTCGAGCACTGGCGCTTTCACGGCGAGTGTGAACCCACTCTTATCCACTGTCTGCGTCTGGTCGTGGTGATACGTGTCCGTCGCCGAGTCGATCACCACGTTCGCGCCCGTACCCGTGACGTTCTTCGCCGCGATCAGATCGCTGCCCGTCACATGCAGGTCGTTCCCCGCGACGATGTTCAGATTGCCGTTCAGTGAGCCCACCGTGCTGCCCGTGTTCGTCACAGTTGACGTGTTGGCCGTATCGATCTGCTTCTGGCTGCCATAGGAAATGCCGATACCGCCGCCCGCGCCGAAGCCCGAATCATGCTTCTGGTACGAAGTCGATGTGCTCTGCGTGTCCTGCGTCGTCGTGATCATCACGTCATGCGCCGCACTGAGCGACACGTCGTTCGTGCCGACGATAGTACTGCCCGCGACCTTGATATCCCTGCCGCTCGCAATCGTGACCGCATCGGCCGAAACGGTGCTGCCTTGCGAAAGCGTCGTCGTAGTGCGGCTCGAACTGGCGACCTCAGAACGGCTGCCGACATTGCTGTGGCTGTGCTGCTCCTGCGCGTTGTCGACATGCGTTTCCGTCGCCGCACCGATAGTCACGTCGCCCTGAGCCGCGAGCGTCGCCGTGCCCTTGTCCAGACCGATCCCGCTGCCGCTCACGGTGATGTTCTTGCCCGACACCACCGCCAGCGAATCGCCTGCATGGAGTGTCGACGCGCTGAGCGTGTCGTCGGACCGGTGCAGCGACTCCGCGTAGCTGCGACTGCTGTCGCTGCCCGAACTGTTGCTGTCGGTTGTCGAGGTGGTTTTCGCTGCCTGGATGGTTACGTTGCCGTTCGCCGCGACGACGCCACCGCCGCCGAGGTTGATGTTCGCACCCGTGGCCGTCAGGTCGCCGCCGACGCCAATCTGCGACACGCCGCCAACCTTGATGGAACTGCCGTTCGTCTGGTTGATGTCCGTATTTGACACGCCGTTCGCGCGCTCGACAATCTTGTGCTCGCCGGTCTGCACCGAGCCGATATCGTAGTTGCCGCCCACGGCCATACCAAGATTGCCACCAACATTCAGATTGCCCGCGTTCTGCTCAACGTTGCCGCCGGTCACGATGACCGCATTGCCAGCGACATTCAGGTTCGCAATCGGCCCGAGCGTGGTCGTGGTGCGCGTAGCACCCGTCGCACTCACCTGGTCAACCGTCCTGACCGCCGTGTTGAGCAGCAGGTCGCCGCCTGCATTCAGCGCGAGGCTGCCAGCGTTCACCGTTGCCGAAGTCAGGTCGATATTGCCCTTTGTGTTCAGCGACATCAGGCCGCCGCTTTGCAGCGTGCCGAACGCGTTATTGATCTGGTTGCCCTGAATCGACATCGTGTTACCGGCCTGGATCGTGCCGCTGTTCGTGAAGGTCTGCGCGTTCTGGATATCGATGTCGGTCGCCGCGATAAGCGGGCCGTTCATGTTCCGCTGGCTTGCCTTCGCGAGATAAACGACGGGCACGAGCACCTGCTGACCGTTGACGGTCTCGGTTTGCATGATGACGACATTGCTGGTCAGCGCCGCCACCTGCTCCGGCGACAGGCTCATGCCAAGCGGCAGATTCAAAGTCTTCGACAGCGACGCGCCCGCGTCGAGCATTGCCTGATACATCGATTGAAGATCGGTGTACGGGCCGAGTACCGCCTTCCCAGTGAGCGACGTAATCTGGTTGCGCACGAGCTGCTGCTCGTAGAAACCGTCGCCCAGGCGCTTCTCCGTTGTCTGCGGATTCAGGCCAAGCTGTCGCAGGTAGTAGTCGCTCGAAATGAACGTTTTCTGGTTCGTAAACGCCGGGTTCGTTTCGATCAGATAGGTTGCGCCCGGTGCGGTCGCGGGATGGAACAGTCCGCCTTGGGGAACTGACAGGTTGTGCAGCACGTTCTGCGCTGTGGCGCTCGCAATCGCCGGGTCGACCATGCTGCTGCCGCCATTAACCAACGCCGCGCCGGACTTCCCGCCGCTCGCGTTGCCGCTGATACCGTTGATGTTCACGCCCAACACGGCCTGACCGGGCGCGAGATTCAGCGATGGAATGCCGGCATTGCCCGCCGTGTTGTTGATGCTGATGCCGTTGCCCGAGAACGTGCCGCCTGCGACAAAGCTTGATTCATAGCTCGGGAGCGAGTAGTAGCGGATATCGGCCGGCGCTTTCTGCGTGTAGCCACCAGGCCGCGAGCCGACGAACGGTGCATCGCCGAAAGGCAATTGCCAGTCGTATTCGGTGTTGTCGTAGTTGTTGTAGTGGTACTCGCCCGAGTATGTGACCTGCAACTGTGGGGCCGTCTGACCCTGCCAGCTATTCTGGTCAAGCGTCGTGGGCGCGGCGATGTTGCCGACTGCCGCGACTGCGCTCCAGTAATTCTGGAACAGACCCACGTTCGACGCGTCGAGATTGCCACCCGCGACAATCTGCGCCTGCGGGCTGATCCCTGCGATCAGGTTCGCGAGTGCGACGCCCGTGTAGGTGGTGTACTGGTAGCTCGAATTCCATTGCCCGCCGTGGGGTGGATCGGTATAGACGCCGCCGATGCTGTCCGGGTCTTTTACGCCGACCTGTCCGGTGCGACCGGACAGGCTGATGCCGAGTTCGGCCAGCAGGTTCGGATCGACCGGCTGGTCCAGCCCAGTCGTCGTCATCGCCATACGGGTGTTCGTCACCTGAGCGGCGTGCAGTTCCATGTCGCCGGCCGACTCAATCAGTGCCGACTGGTTGCGGATAAGGCTTGCGTTTGTGTAGTTCCCGTTCGCGTCCTTGCCGCCTGCGAGCACGACCTTGCCGAGACCGTAGATTGCCGTGCTCGCCTGGGTGTCAGTCGTCGTTGTGTCGTCGCGGTTTTCGATATCGTTCGACAGCAGTTCGAGCGTGCCGCTACTGTCGGTTGCGCCAATCAGCGCAGTCGGCCCGGTATTCGACAGCGATTGCGTCGCATTGAGCGAGACGCTGCCGCCGACCATCGTTCCCATGTTTTCCAGCGTGTTCGAGTGCGTCGCGAGCGTGCCGCCCGCCATCATCACGCCGCTGTTCCGGACATCGCCCGCGTTGATGTTCAGGTTGTTCGCCGCTTGGACCAGTGCGTTATTGCTGAATGTGCCCGGCAAGGTGAAGGTCAGGTCATGACCGGCGTTGAACTGAACATCCGGCGTGGGCGCAAAATCGCCGCGAACGCTCACCGCAACGTCATTCGCCGCGCTATAGGCGCCGCCACCCATGAGGGTCGCGGCGTTCACGGTGAGGTTATGGGTCGCACCGATCCGGCCGTTCGCGTTCGTGACCGCGCCCGTCGTCGTAATCGAGACATCGCCGTTCGACCCGGCAAGACTGCCGATCTGCCCGCTGCTGTTGTCGACGGAATCGCCTTGCACCGCGACGCCCGCGCCGCTCACCTGGCCGTTCTGCGTGTTCACCAGTGCCGACGTATCCACGGCAACCTGGCCGTTGCCCGTCATGACGCCGCCGCTGTTGACCGTCTGGCGTCCACCTTGCACGGTCATGTTGCCCGTGCCGAGATTACTGACGAGGCCGTTCGTGTTGTCGACGGACGCAGCCTGAATCGCGAGCGTGCTCGTGTCGCCGGCCGCGCCCGTGCCTGACTGGATTTGTCCGTTGGTATTCGTCAGCGTGCCGCCGCTGCCGAGCGACAGCGACGAGAGAGCGCGAACGGAGCCTTGCGTGTTATTCAGGTCGCCCGCGATGCTCGCCGCGATGTTTCCTTGTGACGCGAGCACGCCGTACAGGTTATTCAGGCTGGCCGCCTGCACGACGATCTGACCCGCGGCGATGATCTTGCCGCCGACGTTGGAGAAAACGCCCGCGCCATAGCCGGGTGCAATCGTCAGCGTGCCGGCACCGGCGTTGAGAATCGTGCCGTAGTCGTTGACGAGCGCACCGGGCGCGAGCGAGAAGTTTGCGCTGTTGGTTTGCAGCGTGCCGCCGTTCGAATTGTCGAACGTGCCACTGACGTTGAAGCCCATCGACGATGTGCCGTATTGCGTAATCGAGCCGCCTCGGTTCAGCAGGTCCGTCGCGGTCAGTGCGGGCTGGTTCGCCTCAATGTCGCCGCTGCTGTTATCGAGCGTCGCGCCGGTCGTCAGCGCGAGCTCAGGCGCGACAATCGAGCCGCCGCTATTCGTCAGCGTTCCCGTGCTGATGGTTTCCGTCGTACCCGCGCCAATCTGTCCGCCGTTATTGTCGAGCGAGCCGCTGGTGATGCCCGCACCGGCGTTCGAAAGCAGCTTGCCGTTTGTATTGTTCAGCGCGCCGCCGACATTCGCGGCCAGGCCGTTCTGTCCAATGATCGAACCGGACGTGTTATCGAGCGCGCCGCCACGAATCGCGCCCTGGCCGTTCGTGGCAATCTTGCCGCCGACGTTCGAGATTGCGCCCCCGCCATTCCCGGCATTGATCGACAGCTTGCCGGTCCCGGCGTGGGTAATCGTGCCGCCGTCGTTGTCCAGCGTGGCCGGCGCAATCGCGAGGTCCGTGCTGTTGGTCTGGAGTGTGCCGCCTGCCGAGTTGTCGAGCGTGCCGGTCACGTCGAGCGTCGTCGCGCCGGTTCCCGTCTGCGTGATGGTGCCGCCGTGATTCAGCAGGTTCGCGGCGTGCAGCGTGAACTGGTTGGCGTTCGCTGTGCCGCAGCTGTTGTCGAACGTCGCGGCTGAAAGCGCGAGCACATGCGCTGCGCCGAACTGACCGGCGTTCGTGAGCGTCGTGCCGGCCCAAAGCGTCATGTCCGCATTGGTCGCAAACGTGCCGCGGTTGAACAGGGTCTGCACGGCGCGCGCAATCAGCGTCTGCACCGCGGTAATCGAACCTGCGTTAGAAATCTGCGCACCTTGCAAACTGACGCCGCCATTGCCCCGAATGCTGCCGTCCGCGCCGTTGTTGAGCAGGCCGGTGGTCGTGACGGAAACACCGTCTGCATTCAGCGACGCGAGCGTACCGCCAGAGTTGTCGAGCGATCCGCTCGACGAGGCGAGCGCGCCCGCGGCCTGCATCGTGCCGCCCTGGTTGTTCGTCGCGCCAGAGACGTTTTCGGTCAGTGTGCTACCCGCAACCATCTGGCCGCTTCGGTTCGAGAGTGCGCCCGCCGTGATGGTCTGCGCGCCGCCTGACGACATCGCGCCGTTATCATTCGTGAGCGTACCGCTCACGCGGGTGTCGAGTGTGCCGCCTGCGGTCGTCGTCGCGCCCGACAGGTTCAGGTCGCCGCTCTTTGCAGCCAGCGCAAGCGCACCGTTCGCGGAATTCGTCGCGCCCGCGAGATTCACCGCCGCGCCGCTTACGCTCGCATTGCCGCCGGCCACATTGCGGCCGGTCGCCGTGACTGCGCCGGACGCGTTCACATTCAGGTCGCCTAACTGCGCGAGCGAGCCGTCGCCGTTCACGCCCGCCGCGAGCGTGCCCGTCGAACTGACCGAACCCGCGCTTGCGGTCATGTTCTGCTGCGCGGCAACCATGCCGCTGTTCGTCAGCGCGCCCGCCGTGGTCAGGCTGACGTTCTGCTGCGCGTAGGTCGTGCCGCTGTTGTCGATGTCCTGTGCGTTCGCAACGATATTGCCGCTCGCGTTCGTCTGGCCTGCCAGCACCAGCTTGCCCGCGGTGGTCAGCACGAGGTCGCCCGATTGCGCGGCCGCGATGCCCTTGAGCGAAATACCGACACCCAGTTCCGTCTCGACCAACTGGATGCGGTTGGCGTACATGCCGCCGAGATTGCTGACGTCGATCGAGACACCCGGCGCGGCGCCATCGCCCGCAATCGGCGTTGCATTGAGCGTGCTGTAGTCGACGCTGTTCGCGCCGGTGACGACGTTCAGGTTTGTCTTCGCGTAGACCGCGGCATTGGCCTGGACGGCACGGGATAGCAGGTCGACCTGATCGACGTTCGACGCATTCAGGCCTGCGCCGCTGATCGCGATGTTGCCGCCCGTGACATTGAAGCCTGACACGGAGCCGTCCGCGGCGTAATTCGGCGTGCCGGTTGTCAGCGTCGCTCGGCTCGTGTTGATGAATGTCCCGCCGTTGACAGAAATCCCTGACGGATTTGCCAGAATCACGTTCGCGCGTTGGCCTGCCACTTCGAGCGCGCCATTAAATTGCGATGCGCTCGCGCTGTTGACCTGGTTGACAATGACCCGGGCGGCTTGTCCCGCTGCGAAGTTCGGATTGCCGTTAATCATGCCGCCGAGCTGCGACTGCACCATCGTCGGCGAGTTGTTCAGAATCGCGCCGCGCTGGGGGACGTCGAACTGGTTGTAGGTATTGACCGACACGCCGGCACCAGACGGACGGTTAATGTTCACCTGGTCGGCCCGTTCGGCGTCTGGATGACGTTCGGGGCGTGCGCGCCGCCTGCAACGATCTGCGCGAACGACAGCATGGGCGCGAGCGCCAGCAGTGCAACAGGCAGCAGACGACGAAGCGATTGAAGGACGCCGCACGATCTTGCCCCGCGGGTCTCTTCTGATTTTCCTGCCGCCGTGGCCGTTTCTTCGACGGCGATAAGCATGTTGCGCGAACGACTGTAGACCAGGCGGTAACACCGATTCATTGAAGCAATCCCGCAGAATATTATTTTTTCGATTCTTGCGGCGCTTCGGGAATCGATGTATCAAGGATCGTCAATGCGGGGGCATTTTCAGATTTGTCCGATGAATCAGGCCGGCAAACGAATCGTTACGTCGCTTTTTGACTACATTTCATAACCTTCCGACGGTGCCGGTTGTAATAACTTCGTTAGCTTCCGGTCTGACCTGATGGCCCATCACAGATGTGGCATTCGCGCTGCCCTAAACCAGCAGCGTTTTCTGGTTTGCGCCAACCTCCTTGCGCCGCCGCCTTCACGCGTCGCCCTCGCTCGCTCACCCGCACCGCCCTTCACCGCGCGGTTCGCGCCCTTCCCGCCCTTCGCACCCGCCGCAAAACCGCACCGCACGAGTGATAAACTCCTAGCACTCTTTCTCGTCCCCTTCCTATGAAATTCTGTTCTGTCTGCGGCCACGGCGTCAGCCTGAGCATTCCGCCGGGCGACAATCGCGAGCGCTTCGTGTGCGGCAGTTGCGGCACCGTGCACTATCAGAATCCGCGCAACGTCGTCGGCACCGTTCCGGTTTGGGACGACAAGGTGCTGCTGTGCCGCCGTGCCATCGAACCGCGCTACGGCTACTGGACGCTGCCCGCGGGTTTCATGGAAATGGGCGAGACCACGGCCGAGGCCGCCTCGCGCGAAACGCTGGAGGAAGCCGGCGCGCGCGTCGAGGTGCAGAACCTGTTCTCGCTGCTGAACGTGCCGCACGTTCACCAGGTGCATCTGTTCTACATGGCGCGCCTGCTCGATCTGGACGTCGCCGCGGGCGAGGAAAGTCTCGAAGTGAAGCTCTTCGAGGAGCGCGACATTCCGTGGGACGAGATTGCGTTTCCCACCGTCGGGCAAACGCTGCGTTTCTTTTTCGCCGACCGCGCGGCCGGCAGTTTCGGGCTGCATACCGGCGACATCTTCCGCTCGCTGCGCGAAGGCTGAGCCTTCACTGAGCGACTCCGCATGGTCCCCTGGCTCGGCCCCGACGATCCGTTTCCGCCCGTGGAGCGCGCGCTCGGCGCGGCAAGCGGCGCGCCTGGCCTGCTCGCCGCGAGCGGCGATCTGCTGCCGTCGCGGCTCATCGACGCCTACCGCCACGGCATCTTCCCCTGGTATTCGGACGGCCAGCCCGTGCTGTGGTGGAGCCCCGACCCGCGCATGATCCTGCGCCCCGCCGAGTTCAAGGTGTCGCCGTCGCTGCGCAAAACGCTCAAGCGCGTGTTGCGCGACGACGCGTGGGAAATTCGCGTGGACCATGACTTCGGCGCCGTGATGCGCACGTGCGCGCAAGCGCCGCGGCGCGGGCAGCGCGGCACCTGGATCACGGCTGACGTCGTGGACGCCTACACGTCCCTGCACCGCGCGGGCGATGCGCACAGCATCGAAACATGGTTCGAGGGCGAGCGCGTGGGCGGCCTGTACGGCGTGTCGTTCGGCAAGATGTTCTTCGGCGAATCGATGTTCGCGAACGTCACGGATGCCTCGAAAATGGCGCTGGCCGCGCTTGTCGGCCACTTGCGCCGTCACGAAATAGAAATGATAGACTGCCAGCAGAACACGTCGCATCTGGCGTCGCTCGGCGGTCGCGAGATAGCGCGCAAGGCGTTCATCGCGCATGTTCGCGCGTCCGTCGACGCACCGCGCATTCCCTGGCGCTTCGACAAGACCGCGTTGCTCGATGTGCTTGCGCGAGCGGCGTAGGAAGAATCAGGCCGAATCCGGATCCGTTCAATCGAATGCGCGGATCGACACGCTAGCCGCAACGCGGGCCGGGTTTGCATTACCAGAGACGCTTCGAGAGCTGCCAACGTGACTCATCCCAACGAGCTGCCTCTATCTCCGCTTTCGGCGCTGCAATTTTATGCAACGGCGCCTTACCCGTGCAGTTATCTCGACGGGCGCATCGCGCGCTCGCAGGTCGCCACGCCCAGTCACCTCATCAATTCGGACGTCTACACCGAGCTCGTGAAGGCGGGTTTCCGGCGCTCGGGCGTGTTCACCTACCGGCCGTATTGCGACGGCTGCCGTGCCTGCGTGCCGGTGCGCGTGCCGGTCGAGCGCTTCGAGCCTAACCGCACGCAGCGTCGCGTGTGGAAAAAACATGGCGACATGGTCGCGACCGTCGCGCCGCTTCACTACGACGAGGAACACTACGCGCTCTACATGCGCTATCAGTCCGCACGGCACGCGGGCGGCGGCATGGACCGCGACAGCCGCGATCAATACGAGCAGTTTCTGCTGCAAAGCCGGATCAACTCGCGGCTCGTCGAATTCCGCGAGCCGCTGCCGGAGCGGCCCGATGCGCCGGGCCTGCTGCGCATGATCAGCATGATCGACATTCTCGGCGACGGGCTCTCGTCCGTGTACACGTTCTTCGAGCCCGGACTGCCGCATACGAGCTTCGGCACCTACAACATCTACTGGCAGATCGAGCAGGCGCGCAGCCTCAAGCTGCCGTATGTGTACCTCGGCTACTGGATTCGCGAGAGCCCGAAGATGGCGTACAAGGCCAATTTCAGGCCGCTCGAGGGTTTGATCGACGGCGTGTGGCGCGTGCTCGATCCCGCCGGCGTGGACCTCGCGCCGGCCAGCGCGGGCTTGCAGGGCCGGCGCGGCGGGCCGCTGCGGCCCTGAGCACACAGTGCCTCTCCTTGCACCCTATCTCATTGAAACCGCAAAGCCGGTAAAATAGCGGGTTCCCATTTTTCGGCCCGCCCGGCTTCGTCCCGTGTTCAGTTCCCTCTATCCGCTCATACGCGCCCAACTCTTTCGCATGGACGCGGAAGACGCTCATCACCTGACCTTGCGCGCGCTCGGCGCCGCCGGCCGCACCGGGCTCGCGGGCGCACTCGCCGCCCGTGTGCCGGACGCGCCGCGCACGGTCATGGGGCTCACGTTCCGCAATCCGGTGGGGCTTGCCGCCGGACTGGACAAGGACGGTGCCGCGATCGACGGACTCGCCGCGCTCGGCTTCGGCTTCATCGAAGTGGGCACGGTCACGCCGCGTGCGCAGCCCGGCAACCCGCGGCCACGCATGTTCCGGCTGCCGCAGGCGCAGGCCGTCATCAACCGCATGGGCTTTAACAACGCGGGCGTCGACCAGTTTGTGAAGAACGTGCAGGCCGCGCGCTATCGCGGCATTCTCGGTCTGAACATCGGCAAGAACGCCGACACGCCGATCGAACGCGCCGCCGAAGACTATCTGTACTGCCTCGAGCGCGTCTATCCGTTCGCGAGCTATGTGACGGTCAACATCTCGTCGCCGAATACGAAAAATCTGCGCCAGCTGCAGGGCGCGGGCGAACTGGACGCGCTCCTCGCCGCACTCAAGGACAAGCAGCAGCGTCTCGCCGACATGCACGGCAAGCTCGTGCCGCTCGCGCTGAAGATCGCGCCCGATCTCGACGACGAGCAGATCAAATCGATCGCCGACACGCTCCTGCGCCATCGCTTCGAAGGCGTGATCGCGACCAACACCACGCTCTCGCGCACGGCCGTCACGGGCATGCAATACGGCGACGAAGCCGGCGGCCTGTCGGGCAAGCCGGTGTTCGACGCGTCGAACGAAGTGATCCGCAAGCTGCGCGCCGAAGTCGGCGAGACGGTGCCCATCATCGGCGTCGGCGGGATTTTTTCCGGCGACGACGCGCGCGCCAAGATCGCCGCGGGCGCTTCGCTCGTGCAGCTCTACACCGGCTTCATCTATCGGGGACCGGCGCTCATCAGCGAGTGCGTTGGGGCGCTGCGCTAGGCGCGCGGCGTGCGCGTCTGCCTCGCGCCGCCATACACACATGAACAATCGGTATTTCGCTTCGGGCAATCTGCTTTGTTAAGCTTTCGTCCGCTATAACACCACACGAACAAAAAAGGACCAGGATGCAAGTTCGCTTGTTGAAAAAGCTTTTCGTCGCCGCCCTGATCGGCGCTTCGTTCACCGCGGTCACGGCCCACGCCGACGATCTGCTCGACCAGGTCAAGCAGCGCGGCACGCTACGCGTCGGCCTGGAAGGCACCTTCCCCCCGTTCAATTCGAAAGCGCCGTCGGGCGAACTGGTCGGCTATGACGTCGACATCGCCAAAGCCGTCGCGGCCAAACTGGGCGTGAAGCCGGAATTCGTCACGACCGAGTGGAGCGGCATCATTGCGGGTCTGCAGGCCGGCAAGTTCGACGTGATCGTCAACCAGGTCGGCATCACGGACGCACGCAAGCAGGCGCTCGACTTCTCGCCGGCCTACACGTACTCGGCCGCGCAGCTGATCCAGCGCAAGGACGACACGCGCCAGTTCAAGTCGCTCGAAGACCTGAAGGGCAAGAAGCTCGGCGTCGGCCTCGGCACCAACTACATGGACATGGCGAAGTCGGTGCCGGGCATCGACGTGAAGACCTATCCCGGCGCGCCCGAATATCTGCGCGATCTGGCAGCGGGACGTCTCGACGCCGCGCTCAACGACCGCCTGATGCTCGCGTATCTGCTCAAGAACTCGCAGTTGCCGCTGCGCACCGGCGCGAACGTCGGCGCGGGCAACCCGTCGGGCATCCCGTTCAGGAAGAACAACCCGAAATTCGCCAAGGCAATCGACGACGCCATGACCCAGCTCGAAGCGGACGGCACCTTCGCGAAAATCTCGGACAAGTGGTTTGGCATCGACGTCAGCAAGCCGCTCAAGTAAGCGGTTGAGGCAAGCGGCCCGCGCTGCAACGAAGGGCGGCATTCCGCGAATGCCGCCCTTCGCGCTTCTGCAGCACGCGCCCCTATTGACGATCCGCGCCTTGCGCGCCAACCCGAGCACCGCTCATGTCCACCACTTCCCTGCTCGTCGAATCGCTTCCTGTGCTCGCGCAGGGCGCCGTCCTCACGGTCAAGTTCGCCGTTCTGTCGATGTTCTTCGGCCTGATCGCGGGCGCCGTCCTCGCGTTGATGGGCGTGAGCCACAGCCGCGCGCTGAACTGGCTCGCGCGCGTCTATGTGAGCGTGATGCGCGGCACGCCGCTGCTCGTGCAGATCTTCGTCATTTACTACGGTTTGCCGAGCTTCGGTATTTCGCTCGATCCGACGCCGGCCGGCGTGATCGCGTTGTCGGCGAACGTCGCCGCCTATCTGTCGGAGAGCATGCGCGGGGCGATTCTCGGCATCCACCAGGGACAATGGCTCGCTGCCTACAGCCTCGGACTCTCGCGGCGCCAGACGCTGCGCTATGTGATCGCGCCGCAGGCCTTGCGCATCGCCGTGCCGAGCCTGTCGAACAGCCTCATCAGCCTGATCAAGGACACGTCGCTCGTGTCGGTGATTACCGTGACGGAGCTGCTGCGCAGCGCGCAGGAAATCATCGCGTCGACCTATCAGCCGCTGCCGCTTTATCTTGCGGCCGCGGCCGTCTACTGGGTGCTGTGCCAGATCCTCGAACTGCTGCAGCGCTGGTACGAACGGCGCCTCGCGCTGCCTTCCCGGCACTGAGCGCAAGCGCATGGCTCGCCGTGCAGGGCGCGCAAGCCGGGCGCGCCGCTCACTCGCCCGCGAACTTCAAACCTAGCGCCGCGCGCGCCGCGTCGGCCATCGCGATCATCTGCAATGACTTGCTGTGCGGCATGAGCGGACTTTCGAGCTGTCCCGCGCGGATCAGCTCGCAAAAGTGGGCGGTCTCGTAGTTGAGGCCGCCGCCTTCGAAGGGCTCATCGAGCTCGACCACGCGACCGTCGGCGTAGCGGATCGTCGCGCGCGACGGGTTCCACCACGGCTCATGGATCGTCACGTGGCCGCCCTTCGCCATGAGAAGCGCGTCGCCCTTGCCGTGCAGGTCCAACCCGCAAAAGAGCTGCGCGATGCCGTGCTCGTGCCGGCTGTTGAGACTCGCAAACGTATCCACGCCGCTCGGGCCGAGACGCCCGAGCGTCTGCACGTCAAGCGGCGCGCCGAGCCAGTCGACGGCGAGAAAGATTTCGTAGATGCCGATATCGAGCAGCGCGCCGCCCGCGTGCGCAAACGACAGCGACGGGTGATCGTCGGGCACGCCCGGAACGGAGCAGCCGGCCCGCACGAGCCCCACTGCGCCGATCGGATCGTCATTTAGATGCGCGCGCAACTTTCTGTAGAGCGGATAAAACGGCGGCTTCATCGCTTCCATGAAGAGCCGTCGGGCGGCACGCGCCGCGTCCACCACGCGTTCGAGTTGCGGCCGGTTGATGGTCGCCGGCTTTTCGCACAGCACGTGCACGCCGGCTTGCAGCGCGGCGATTGCATAGTCGGCGTGGCTGTCCTGCACTGTCGCGATGTAGAGGGCGTCGATGCCGCTCGCGAGCAGCGCCTCGAAGCTCGCCTCACAGCGGCCGCCGAACTCGTCGGCGAAAGCCTGCGCGGACTCGGGCCGGCGCGACCACAGCGCGGCAAGACGCGCGCGCGGCACATAGGCGAGACCCTGCGCGAACCGGCGCGCAATGCGGCCTGTTCCGACGATGCCCCAGCGGATGGTGTCGGCCGAAGCCGTGTCCTGCTTTGAAGTCGAGGTGGCGGTTGTCACGATGACGCGGCGTCCATGCAGTCAAGGAAAGCCGCTATTGTCGCGCATGCAGGCCGCGCGTGCCGCTGTGCCGCTGTGCCGCTGTGCCGCGAATACAGGATCGAGCGCGCGTCGCTCGCGGATGAACACCGCAAGGCTCGCGCCGTGCGGCGTCGACCACGTGCTTCGCTTCGGGCCAGAACCAGCGTATCAGCCGCGGGCGGGCGGAGCCGGCGGCGCCCCGGCGAGCGTGCCGGCGATTTCCTCGGCCGTGTGATCGATCATGGCCAGCGCCGCGAGTTCGGCCTCTTTCGGGTCGCGCCGCTCGATCGCCTCGACCACCCGCCGATGTGAGTTCACCGCCGCCTCCCAGGCGCCCTCGGGCGCGGTGACGGCCGGATTGCCGGTCGACAGTGCGCCGCGAATGATCGCCGCCATCTGCTTGAAGAACTGGTTGCCGCTTGCCACCAGGATACGCGTATGGAACAGTTCGTCGGCTTCCTGATAACCCGGCTCGTCCGGACGAATCACACGGAACGCCTCGAACGCATCGCGCACCGCCGCGATGTCGGCCGCGCTGCCGCGCGACGCGGCCTGTGCCGATGCACGCGGCTCGATCAGAATGCGAAACTCGATGACGTCGCGCTGGAACAGCGGATCGGGCTTCGCGCGAAAGCGCCAGTTCACGACGTCTTCGTCGATCATGCGCCAGTCGCTCATGGGGCGGATCCGGGTGCCGATCTTCGGACGCACGTCGAGCATGTCGCGCGCGAGCAGCATCGACAGCGCCTCGCGCATGACGGTGCGGCTCACGTCGAACTCTTTCGACAACACGTCCTGCGGCGGCAGTATCGCGCCGTATTTCTCCTCGACGATCCCTGTGACGAGCCCGTCCATCACCTTGCTCACCAGTGATCGATCCTTGTTTGCCTGTTCCATGACCCTCTCCCCGAAGCGGTGTTCGCCCCCGCGTAGCCTGTTGATAAACCGCCCTTTTGTGTGTTTTATCGTCGCGTGGTGCTCATCCACGATACGTTGCTAGCTTCACAACGGTTACGCCAGTTGGGACACTTCCTGACAGGGTTATCCCTCTGAAGAATTGTTTCTTCTGTGTAACGCAATACGTCCCGACGGACCCTAAGCTTGCGTTTCAAGCATGCCTTTGGCACCGACTTTGCATCGTGCGAAGACGCACGTTGCAAGCCAAATTGTCTGAACGGAAAGGACCCCGCATCAATCATGGCTCGCCGCAAAAGACGGACCCGCGGTCGAACAGGCAGCGACCGACCCATAACGCCCGCCGAAGAAGATGAGCGGCGCGTGCTCGTCGAGCGAGAACACCAGCACCTCGCCGACGAACAGCGTGTGATCGCCGCAAGGGTGGCGGTCGACTACGCGCGCGGCGAAGCGCGCCGCCGCATGTTCGAGCAGCACCACGTCCGCGAGTCCCTCGACGGGCGCGAAGTGCGGTGCAAGCCGGCTCTGCGGCTCGCCCGCGAAGTGGCGGCTGTGGGCCTCCTGCGCGTCCGACAGCACGCTCACGCCGAAGAACGCGCTCGCCATGAGCCGCTCGTGCATGCGCGCCCGTTGCCCGACCGATACGACGATCAGCGGCGGCTTGAGGGAACCGGACATGAAGGCGTTGGCCGTCATCGCATGCAGGCGCTCGCCGCTGCCTGTCGAGATCACCACGACGCCGGTCGCGAAGCGGCCCAGCGCGCGGCGAAAGCGCCGCTCGTCGAAGCCGGCAGGATGCGGCTCGTCAATCCGCAGTGCCTGAGCGTGCATGGCCGCTCTCCTCGTCTACGCGATACGCGGCAAGCGGCTTGTGCGCGATGAAGTGGAACCACCAGGCGTCGCTCTCGTTCACATCGTCGGCAATACGGTTGCCTGTACAACTATCGAACACCGCGTCGCATTGCAAGCCGACCTCCGCCAGCTGCCGGCGCTGTTCACCGAGTGTCGTGTACACGATCACGATGCCGAAGTTGTGAGCCGCGGCTGTCTTGACCGAGTAGCCGCCATAGTCGCGATTCAGCTTGACGTTGCGCACGTAGTTGAGCGTGCCGAGCTGGAAGCGCCGCATCGAACGCAGCGTGCGCCAGCCGAGCTTGAGCGGATTGAAGGTGAAATGCGGCAGCAGTTGCCAGATGTTCTCCCGATAGCCGGGGCCGCCGCGATTGTGCGACGAGAAGAACACATAGCCGCCGGGCCGCACCACGCGATACATCTCCTTCAGGATCTTCACGCGATCGCCGTAGTCCACGCAGTCGATGCCGTTCCAGCTGAACGCCGCGAGCCCATAGTGGTCGGACGGCAGTTCCGACATATCGCGCGCATCCATATGCCGCAAATCGCGGCCGGGGTAGCGCGAGCTGGCCATCTGCAGCAGCTTCGGCGTGTAGTCGACGCCGGTGTAGTCGTTCGACATGGCGAGCATGAGCGGAATCGTGCGACCGGTGCCGATGCCGATGTCGAGCAACGGCGCGCCCGAACAGCGCGGCGCGAGCCAGTCGAACGCGGCCTCTTCGCCCGCATCGGAAAAGGTCTTGTCGGCCGTGAAAACACGCGCCGCGTCGCGCGAATTCCACGCCACCCGATTGATCCGGTCCAGTTCCGATTGACTATTCACAGCACGCCTCCAGCGCAACAGAACAGCGCCGCGAATGGATCAGGACCGGCTCGCCCAGCGGCGCGTGCAAACCGATCGAAAAGACGCAGCGAGCTTCGCGCAGCGCGCTGTCCCGCGAATTCATCAGGCTTCCCCGGATAAACGAAACGCGCGAGCCTGCCGCGCGAGCCATTGCGCGGCGCGCGCCCGCCGGCCGCTGCGCCCGGCGTCCCTGGAGTCGGCGGGTTCGTCTGCGACGGCGCCGGGCTGTTCGCCGAACTGGCTACGATAGAAGTCCTCGAAATACGACATCACGTTTTCCTGCGCGCTGGCGGACAGAATTGCATGGTCCATGTGCTCGCGAAACGACACCTTGACCCGACGCAAGCGCCGCAAGCGGGCGCCTCGGACTCCGAAGTATTTCTCGAGCTCCTCGACGCCGTCGTCGAGGACGCCGTACAGCAGCCGCGTGGGCACGCCGCGCGCGTCAAGCGCGGCGAACGGGCGCCGTTCTTCGCTCGCGCCGAGTTCGAGGCCCGTGATCCGCTCAATGCGGTCGGCAAGCGTCGCGCGCAAACGCGACGCACAGCGCGCGGCCAGCTCGCGCGCGACTGGCCAGCCGCCCGTCTGCCCTTTGACGACGCGCAGCCATTTGCGCGGCTCGCACATCGAGCGCAGATAGCTGCGCGTCGAACCGATTGCCGCGACCCGCACGGTCGGCTTGCCGGTTTCGTCGCAGATATTGCGCCACGTGAATTTCTGCAGATTGACGAGTACCGCGCCTGTCACCGCGGGCTCGCGCGAGCCCGCGTAGAGACCGACGTAAGCGCCCGCGCAGATGCCGAGCAGCACCACGCCGGGATGGCCGCGCGCCGCGAGCCAGCGCGCGGCGCACGCTGCGTCGTTCGCGCCGTCCTGCGCGTAGAGCGCGTCGAGCGTCACGGTATCGAGCGAAGGCTGGCTGTCGCCGAGTCCGCCCAGGTCGACGCGCAGCGAGGCGATGCCTTGCCGCGCGAGACGCCGCGCGAAGCGCACGCCAAGCCGCGCATTGCCGATTCTCGACACGGCGCCGGTGTTGACCATCAGCACGGCCGGCGTGCCGCCCGTCGTGACCAAAGACGCGTGCGGCATGCAGTAGATGCCGAACATTCTGCCGCCGTCAATCCACACGGGCGTCTCGGTCACGCCCGCTTCGACGGCATGCCCTTGTGGATCGTCGGCGCTAAGGTGCGTGTCGGCGTCTCGCGCGGCCGTTGCAAGCTCGCCCGAACCCGCTGCAAGCCAGTTTTCGACCGACTCGAATGCTGCGCGCGGAATTTCGCTGTCGAGCGACTCCATCATGAACTTGCTGTATTCATCGAAGCCCCGACGCTCGACTTCGATGCCCTGCTCGCGATAATGCGCGGCGAGCGCATCGACGCGCGCAGCGTCCAGCGAGTCGAGCATGAGCACGCGCCTTGCGGGCGCAGCCGCGTCGCGGCGCAGATCGACGGCGCGCAGGTTCTCGAGCGCCTCGCGATAAAGCCGGAAGCCGTACGCTTCGACAAACTCGTCGGTGTCGGGCTCGGGCGTGCAGTCCATCGCCGCGGGCATCGACAGCCATTGGCGGTAACCCGCGCGCAACTCGCGCTGATAGTTCTTGCCGGAGAGCACCGGCGAGAGCAGCACGAGACCGTCGACATCACCGAGTTGCTGAGCGGCCAGCGCGGCCAGCGTGCCGCCGAGCCGCAACCCGCACAGACTCACGCGCTCGACACCCGTCGACTGCCGCAGCAGCGCCACGGCCTTCGTGATGCTGTCGATCCACGCGCGCCAGCGGCCCGGCTCGCTCGCGTCGCCCGCCGAATCGCCGGTGCCCGGATAGTCGAAGCGCAGCACCGCGATGCCGCGCGCGGCGAGTCGCTCGGCGAGCCGGCGCATGCCGCGATACGTGCAGAGCGCGTCGTAGCCGAACGGGTAGCACAGCACCACGCCGTGCGGCCCGGCTGCCGGATGCAACCAGCCGAACTGGCCGTCGAAGACTACTGGCCTCACGCTACGCTCCTCATCAGTCTTCTTTCGGGCATTACAGCAAAGCCCGCCCCTCGCCTCTGTACGCCCCGCCACATTGGCCCGGCCTCATCCTTTCATGTACGCGAGACGCGAAACGTTGCGCGCTCAACCGCCGGGCGGCGTGCGCGGCGAGAGCGTCGAGCGCGTGGCGAGCAGCACGTGGTAGAGAAAGCGGGCGCGCAGCCGGTCGCGCAACGCGTAATGCTTCGAGAGCAGCACGCGCCACGCGGCGCCCGCCTCGCCGGCCCGCGCGTAGGCGGAAGCAGCGCGCGGCGCGACGCGCCGCAGCGCGGCGTCGCGCGCGGCCCGGGCGGCCGCCGGCACATCGCTCTCGCACAGTTGCGCGAACGCGTGCATCGCCGGCAACGCATGGGTCGAGATCGACAAGGCGGTCTCGCGCGACACCGAGACGAATTCGTCGGCGAAATACACGCCGGCCGCCTCGACGCATAGACGCAAGCCGAAATCGAAATCGCAGGCCTCGCCCACTTGTGCCGCGAGCCGGTAGCCGATGCGGCGTGCAACCAGCGTGTCCACGAGGTAGCCGTTGTTGGGGAACATCTGGTCGATGCCCGCGAGCGCCGGCACCGCCAGCCGCCCGGCACGCTCCGGCACGCGGCCGTAGTCGCGATTGAGGCGCGCGGTAGCGTCGGGCCGCGGTGTGCCGTCGTCGGCGATCACGCGCTGCTTGCCGAAGGCGGCGCTCAGGTCCGGATGGGCCTGCCAGCACGCATCGAGTGTGGTCAGTGCATGCGGCTCGAGCAGATCGTCGTCGTGCAGCAGCACGAGCCGCGCGCCCCGCGCCCGCGCAAACAGCCGATTGACGTTGCTTGCCTGACCGAGCCGCGGCACATTGCGCTCGTAGCGGATGAGGTGCTTCGCGTGCAGACGGCAGCGTTTGACGGCCTGCTCGGTGCGGTCGTCGCTCGAATCGTCGCCGATCACAATTTCGAAATCCGCGTAGGTCTGTGCCTCGCAGCTTCGAATCGCCTCTTCCAGCAGGCCCGGCCGGTTGCAGGTCGGAATGCAGATCGAGATGAGCTGCGCGTTCAGTTCATTCAATTCAGTCACGCTGTCCTCGCGATGCCCGTTCTCCGGCCCTGTGCGGTCGATGCCCATTTAACCGCGGCGGATAACGCCTATCTGTACGGCCACCCACACAGGCAAACGGCGCACGCGTGCACTATCGATGCCTGCGACGCGAACGCCATCGCAAGGCGCGCGCTCGTGGGTGCGGATACGCACCGACAGCCGCCAGCACGAACCGCACCATTGCACGACATCCCCGCCGGACAGCGCACCATGGAAAGAAGTATCGTCAGGAACATCGTCATCAACTTCGCGGGAGCGATTGCTCCGACCTTCGTGTCGCTCGTGACGGTGCCGGCCTATATTCATCTGATGGGGGTCGAGCGCTATGGCGTCATCAATCTCGTGTGGACGCTGATCGGCTACTTCAGCGTGCTGGATCTCGGCACGAGCCTCGCCACCGAAAATCAGATCTCGAAAGCGCGCGCCGCCGACGACGACTCGCTCGAACGCATTTTCTGGAGCGCGTGGTTCATGAATCTCGGCACCGGTATTCTCGGCGGACTCATCATTTATGCGGGCACGGTCGTCTATATCACGCACGGCGTGAAGATCGAGCCGGAGTTCCAGCGCGAGGTGATGGCGAGCCTGCCGTGGATCGCGGTCGCGGTGCCCATCGCCAACGTGTCGTGGGTGTTCGCGGGCGCAATCAACGGAGTGGAACGCTTTGCGAGCTTCAATATCAATCAGACGCTCGGCACGGCGCTTTTTCAACTGCTGCCGCTGGCGGCGATCTTCTGCTTCTCGCCTTCGCTCGCCGTGGTCATTCCGGCCGCGGTGCTCGCGCGGCTTCTCGCCGGCCTGATGCTAGGCGCGGCGGCGTTTCGCGCCATCGGCATTCGCCGCGTGCGTATGCCGCAATGGCGCGTGATGCTCGAACTGTTCCGCTACGGGCGCTGGCTGCTGCTCTTCACCGGCGCGGGCATGATTGCGTCGACGCTCGACCGGGTGCTGGTCGGCGCCCTCCTCGGCGCGCGCTTCGTCACTTACTATGCAACGCCGCAGAACCTCATTACGCGTCTGAACCTGCTGCCTGTTGCGATGGTGCGCACGCTGTTCCCGCGCTTGTCCGCCGTCTCACGCGCGGACGCCGATGCGATTGCACGCAGCGCGCTCGCCTTTCTCAACGGCGCATTCACGCCGTGCCTCATCATCGCGATGTTTGCGTTGAAGCCCTTTTTGCTGTTGTGGCTCGGGCCGACCGTCGCGGCGGCGGCGCCGGTGGCCTGCGTGCTGGTACTCGCCGTCTGGCTCGGCGGCCAGGCGGGCATTCTCGGCATCCTGATCCAGGCGCAGACGAGCCCCGCGTATATCGCGGTCGTGAGCTGGGTGCAGTTGCCCATCTTCGCGGGCGCGCTCTGGTGCGGCATTCACTGGTTCGGCATCATGGGCGCCGCGGTCGTCGTCGTGTTGAAAGCGCTGTTCGATTACGGCGTCCTGCTGTACGTCGCGCGGCTGCATGTCGGATCGATTCTGCGCAATATGCTGGTGCACCTCGGCTTTCTGCTGGTCGCGCTTGCGCTCGTCGAGCTGTTCACCACGCTGCCTTCCCAGATCGCCGCCGCGCTCGTGCTGGTAGGCGCGAATCTTGGGCTCTCACTGCACGGCTCCACCGAATTGCGCGGCTTCGTCTACAAGCTGTGGGCTCGGGTGACGTTGTCGGCAGGCTAAAAGCCCGTGAACGTCTCGTTTTGACAATTATTTAGCTTAGCGAACTTTTTATGGCATGAGTGCGTGCGCACTTTGCCACGTTGCACCATGAGCCGCCCTCCGCTCGCCGCTGGCCGCTCGTCGGGCGCCGCTCTCCGCGCAAGTCTCTTAGAGCGGGGCCGAATGGCCTGCCGTATCGGCCATGCCGACATGCGCCGTTGCCGCATCACCCGCGGTCAGGCTGGCGAACCGGCGTGGCTGGCAACTCGCCAGCGTGCGCTCGTAGATGGCGAGGTAGCCGTCGCTCACCCGCTGCACGCTGAACTTGTGGAGATCCTCCAACGCACGCGCAGCGAGCCTCGCGTGCGCATCGCGATCGGTTAAGAGCTTTTCGAGCGCCCCGGCAAGACTCGCGGGATCGTGCGGCGGCACGAGCAGACCTGCCGCACCGCCGTCGAGCATCTCCGGATTGCCCCCCACGTTCGTCGCCACGATCGCACAGCCATGTTCACGCGCCTCGGACAGCACGAGACCGCCCGGTTCGTTATGCGAGGCCAGCACAAACACGTCGGCTTGCGCCAGGTAGCCACGCGGATCCGCCACGAAACCGACAAAGCGCGCGTGCTGCGTCACCCCCAGCTGCGCCGCGAGTTGCTCCATGGCGGCACGATCCGGACCTTCGCCGACGAGATAAAGCACCGCGTCAGGCAAACGCACGCGCAATGCGGCAAACGCATGCAGCAGATCGCGAATACCCTTGCGTTCGTACATGCCGGCGACCGTTACGATGCTGGGACGCGCCAGTGCGGGCAAGCTCGGCGCTGCCATGTCCGCGAGCCGCGGCGTGCCAAGCGTACCGTTACGCACGACGGCAAGACGGGACCGGGGAATGCCGCGCCGCGCCATCGCTTCGCAGACGGCCTCGCTCACTGCGACGACACGGTCGCCGACGCGCATCGCCGACGCGCTCTTCTGGAACTCGTTATGCACGGTCGTGACGAGCACGAAGCGCCGCCGCAGCACGCCGAAGCGTGCAATCAACGCGCCCGTCATCATGTGCGCATGAACGACGTCCGGGTCGATTCTCGCGACCAGCCGATTAAAACCCGCCACCATCGCGGGCACGCGCGAGGGCCGCGGCGATTGCGGCAACAGCACGTGACGCACACCGTGCCGCGCAAGCAGTTCCTCGAATCCGCCGCCGCCCGAAGCGATGGTCACGTCGTGCCCCGCGCGCGCCTGCATGCACGCGAGATCGACCATCACGTTGACGATGCCGTTGCCGACATTGAGCGCATGATTGGAAAGATGAACGATTTTCATGGTGTGCCCGCAGCGTTGGTGAGGTGGCGGCGGACGGCCGCTAGTGCGGCCGTCGGCGGAGTGAATCGGTACATCAATGCTTTGCCGCGCGCGTCCTCCTCGACGAACACGAGGTATTCGCCCGACGCGAGGCGATGCGCGGTGACGGGCATCGGCACGTCGGCCCAGCCGCTCGTCGCGCCCACTTCCCTGCCCGGTGTCAGACGGCCCACATCGCGCCCGCTTTCGCGGTCGTATACGTGCACCGCGGCGCTGCGGGTCTCCACCGCGAAGAGGTAGTCGCCCGCCACCGCGAAGCCGTTGATCGACAGCCATTCGGGCGGCCCGCGATCGGGCAGGTCGATCAGATAACGCAGCACCGGCTTGCCGCTTTTCCAGTGGTCGTAGCGCGCCAGCTGCGAACCGGCACTATTCCAGTTGTCCTGAACAAATGGGCGCGCGCGTGTCGAACCTGAAACGAATAGCGCGTCGTCGTCGGGAAAGTAGCTAATGCGGGCAATGCGGTAGAACGGCGCGGGGGCCGCGTATTGCCGCATCGCGGCGTACCGGTACACCGGGTTGCCGACGCGGTCGAAACCCTGCAACGGAAACACGCGAATGCCCGCCGCTTCCGTGCCCTGCCAGACGTCGCCGCGGCTATCCACCCACCAGCCGCGCACGGCGGGCGCGTCCGCGCCCGCGCCGGTCTCATCGAACGAAGCTGGCGAGAAGTCGCCGGCGCCTGTCGCGTCGCGCCAGATCCACTCGCCGCGCGAGGGCTGGTTGCGCGGCCACCTGCCGTCGATATGCGCCTGCGAGAAAAAACCTGACGGGATCGCCGTCTCGCGATCGGCGGTGAAACGGTAGATGCGCAGATACGACGAGTACATGTCCGTGGTGTACAGAAGCCTGTGGCCTTCGATGTCGCGCACCATCGGCATGCCGCGCTGGCCGCCGAGGGAAAGATGAAAGTACGGATCGTACGGATAGCGGAACCGGTCGGCGGTATAGCCCGCATACGACCACTCGTCGCCGGGCGCGCGTGAAAGATCGAGCGTGAAGCGCTTGCTGCCGCTATACACGGAGGGCGGGCCGCCATCGACAAACTGCGCACCGTCGACGAACAACAGCCCCTGCAAACTGAAACGCTGCCGTCCGTCCGGCGTGTAGCTTTCGAGGAGCGCGCCGTCATAGGTGCTGGGTCCGGTGCCGAAAGTACGCGGCCCCGCGCCGTTCATCGACACATAGACGTTGCCCGCGCGATCCACGCCGACGCCCGTCAAGCCGTTAAAGCGCAGCGGCCCCGGCGCGCCCGCGCGGCCCGCATAGATGCCGCCCTCCTGCCCGACGCTCGCCGTCCATTTCATCGCGGCCGCCTGCTGGGAATTGGCAGCCGACTGGCTTGCATCGGCGGAGAAAATGAGGATTTGCTGACGCGCGCCGTTGTCCGCGACGAAGACACGCCCGCGCGCATCGACAGCAATGTCCACCGGGACCGCGCCTTCCGGCACCGGCAACTCCTCGATCACGGCGCCGTTGCGCGCGTGGTGCACCACGCGCTGCGCGCCGTCGCTGCGGCTGTTCTCGATGATCCACAGCGAGCCGTCGGGCGCAAGCGCGATACGTCCCGGCTCGCGCACGGCGAATGCGCCGACGGCCTGCATGGTCTGCGCGTCGAAAATCTGCACACGGTTCTCGAGCGCATTCGACACGAAAAGACGCGTGTCGTCCGCAGCCAATCCGCGAATCGCGTAATCGCTTTTCGCGGAATACGTCGAAATCAGCAGATAGGCAAGCCGGCTGCCGGCGGGGAATTTCACCTGCCCGGCAAACGGCACGCCGTCGCGAATGTCGATGCGGCTGCGGCGCGACACGCCGGTCCACACTTCACCTTCGCGCGGCGAGGGTCTGTGCTTTGCGGTCTCATTGCCGAGGCTCACCATGCTTTGCGCGACGTATACGTAGTCGTCGTTCACGGCAATCGCGTCGCCGCCCATCATGCCCCAGCCGTGCGTCTCGCCGCCGTGACGCAGCAGCTCGCCGTTGCGATACTGGCCGACTTCGCCGCCGCTCTCATCCCACGGCGCATTGGTGAACACGTCGCCTTGCGGCGTGACGGCTATCGCCTGCACGTCGATCTGCATCCAGCGCCCATCGCCGTAGCCCCAGGTGTTACCGACCCACGAGGTTCGATAGGATAACGAAGCAGAGGCGCCGCCTGCCTGTGCCTCGGCAGCGGGAACGCTAGCGGCCGCGTGCGTCAGTTTCGCGGATTTCGCTGGGCTCGCGGAATCGCTCGCCTTGCCTGCCTGCCGCACGCTAGCGGCTGTTGCAGCACTGTACGCGTGCTGCCCCGGTTCTCCTGCCGCAAGCAGCACGACCACCGGCAGCGCAAGCGCGCCCGCGCACACGAGCCGTTCGAATGTTTTGCGTGTGACGCGTCGCATGATCAAAGGCACATCAGAACGCTTCGATCGCCTCGCGGTAAATCCGCGCGACCTGCGCGGCCACCACGGGCTGGTCGAAGTTCTTGCGCGCATAGTTGCGGCATGCGTCTTCGTCCGGCAGCCTGCGCCGCCCGAGCAACGCGTCCGCCATGCCTTCGCCGATCGCACGGAAGCCGCCCGAGGGCAGCACCAGATCGCGCGACAGCGGAGCCACGGCTTCGGGCAGGCCGCCCACCGGCGTGACGAGAACCGGCGTCCCGGCAGCAAGCGATTCGATGGTGGTGAGGCCAAAGCCTTCCAATGACACCGTTGGGACGACTGAAAGATCGGCCGCGCGGTACCACAACGGCACCGTCTCGTCGGGCACGAAGCCGGCGAGCCGGACATGGTTATCGAGGCCGCGCGCGACAATGCGCGCCTGCAATTGCGCGGCGAGCGGCCCCTTGCCGGCAATCGTCAACAGGACGTCCGGCAGGAGCGGCTTGACCACCGCCATTGCATCGATCAGATCCTCGAGTCCCATACGCGAGACCAGGCGGCGGATGCAGAAAATCAGCGGCCTGTCCGTTGCAAGACCGAGTTGCCGGCGCGCCTCGGCCCTCGTCGCGCGGACGTTGAAGTGCGCCACATCCACACAGCCGGGCACGATACGGATGCTGTGCTCGCCCACGCCATACGTCTC
Organism: Paraburkholderia phenoliruptrix; assembly: GCF_047325075.1. NCBI lineage: Bacteria > Pseudomonadati > Pseudomonadota > Betaproteobacteria > Burkholderiales > Burkholderiaceae > Paraburkholderia > Paraburkholderia phenoliruptrix. The sequence continues at coordinate 2,044,353 of NZ_CP168531.1, read as the reverse complement.
ATGAAGCAGACGTGCGAATGCCCGCGACAACACGATATGACGCGTCGCGCCGCGGTACACAAAACGCTCCAATGCAACGCGCAACGCACGCGCGATGCCGCCCCCGCCGCCCGGATACGATTCGGCCGCCCACGGGCCGTGAAAATGCACGACCTTCGGCACGTTGCGAAACACGCCCGCAGTCGGCGCCGCATACAGCGCGAAATGGCTTGCGACGACATCGGGCATGCGCGCGGCCCGCAGCACGCGCGAATGCCGGCGCGAGCCGAGAAGCCGGGCGCCGAGCTGCGCCTCCGCGCCGGCGAACGATTGCACCCGTCCTCCCGAAGCGTTGAACACGCTCGCGCTTCCCGCCACCATGCCACGCACGTTCACGCCCTGCGCGGGCAGCGTATCGATCAGCGCCTTGAACATGCGGTCAAGGCCGCCTGGCCGCTCATTGAACCAGTGCATGCCGATTTGCAACGAATCGATGGGCGCCGTGCTCATAGCTTCACCGCTTCCGTCGCGCATTCGCGCGGCAGCGCCTGTGCCGCGCGCCGTGCATGCACCTGCTCATAGACCGTCAGATAGCGCTCGGCCATGGCCTGCCAGCTCAGGCCGCGCGCCACGTCGCGCGCACGTTCGCCGAGGCCGCGCGCGTAGCCGGAATCGCCTGCCACGCGCATGATCGCTGCGGCAAGCGCGGCGGCATCGTCCGGATCGTCGAGCACGATGCCGCTGTCCGCGCCGATCACTTCGGCGCCGCCTGCCGTGCGCACGGTGATTACCGGCAACCCGGCGGACAGTGCCTCCAGCAGAACGAGCCCCATTGGTTCGTAGCGCGAAGGAAATACAAAGGCGTCGACGGAGCGCATCAATGCCGGCATGTCCATGACCATGTCGGTGAAATGAACGCGCTCCGAGAGACCGAGCGATTCCACGACAGCCGGATAGGGACTGTTGTGCAGAATACCCGCCACCGCGAGATGGACCTCGGCGGAAGTCTGCACGAGCGCGTGCAGCACCGTGTCCAGATTCTTGCGCGACATGCGCAGGTCGCCCGCGAACAGCAGCACGAACGGTGCTTCCGGCAAGCCGAAATGCGCGCGCTCGGATGCGCCGGGCCTGAACTCGTCGATATCGACGCCGTTATGAATTACCTGCACGCGTGCACCGCCGATCCCCAATGCGCGCACTTCGCCCGCCACTTTCTGCGAGACCGGCACGATAACGTCGGTATGGCGAAACGACCACTTTTCGCACGCTATATTGAGCCACGTGTAGAGCACCTGATAGGCGTGATAGAAACTTCGCAGAAAGCGAAACGGATAGAAACCGCACCGGTACCAGCCGTCGTGCACGAAGTGGACGGCGTTGACGTCCGAGCTCGCCCACGCGATAAAGCCGTTCACATGCACCACGTCGAATTCCTTGCGATGCGCGCGGATCCACGCGCCGCAGCGCAATGCGAACATCTGATACTGAACGAGCCGCGTCGGCAGGCGGCTTGTCGCCACGCGCACGAAGCGCACGCGCGGATGCTCGACGAGTTCAGCCGCGGCCTCGGCAGCGAGCAGCGTGACGCAATGGCCCGCCGCCAGCGCTGTCTGCACGATTTCGTAGTTCACGCGTCCCTGCCCATCGTTCTTGCGCACGACGTGGGTGACGATGAGAATCCGCATCCTGTTGTCCTTCGTTTTTAACGCGTCAGGCGCGGGAGCGCGTTGCACCGCTTGCCGTGTGACGTTCTCGCGCATAGCGCAGCGAGATCACCGGCAACGTCACACCGAGGAAGAAAAACATCCCGGAAACCGACGTGAGCGTGTTGATGAAGACCATCATCGAAAAGATCGCGACGGCCACGCCGACCCCGGAGATGGCGAGCAGATCGGTGGGGTGCCGCCGGCTCGCGCGGTAGGCGCGCCACAGCAGCATCAACACACCGGTCGTATACAGCAGCGTGCCGGGCCAGCCCATCACGAAGGGCACTTCCATCAGGCCGCTGTCGAAGTCGGCGTGCGCGGCTGCGGCCTTCTCGTCGGAGAGCTTGGTGCCGAGACCTGTCGCGCCGAGGCCCTGCCCGGCAATATCGGTGAGCGCCGAAGAGAGGAAGCTCTTGTAGAACTCCGCGCGTGCCTGGTAGCTGTTGTCCTCGCCGATGTCCTGTATCGTGCTGAAGCGCCGCACCACCGGGTCGGCCACCTGGTCGATCATCATCAGCGGAGCGGCCATCACGGCGAGACCGAGCACGCCGGCGAGAAGGCGCACGCGGCTCTTGCCGTCGAGCATCGTGAACGAATAGATCAGCGCAATCGTGAAGCCGCCCCACGTGCTGCGCGCACTCGTCAGCAGCAGTGCGGGAATGCCGACGCAACCGAGCACAATGCGCGCCTTGCCGCGTGCCGCGAGGGACATGAGCAGGATCGTCATCAAGGTGACCGCGAATGGGCCGCATGAATTCATCGTGCTGCTGATGCGCATGCCGAACGGTACCGGCTGTCCCTCGGATTCCATTTTCGACGCGATCAACCAGAAGGCGTCCCACGGCATGGGCGAGACGAATTCCAGCAGGCCGTAGAGACTCATCAGGAGTCCGCCATAAACGAACGTCTTCAGCAGAACGCGGTGATAGTCCGGGTAGTGACGCCACGTCACCGTCATATAGAAGGCGACCATCACCGGGTAAAGCCAGTTGATGAGCGTAAAGGTCGCCGCAGCCGGCCCTGCTTGCACGAAGCCCACCGCATAGGCGTACACCAGCGCGATCACGATCAGGAGAAGCGGCGCGGCGCGGCGCTGGCCGAACGTCGCGACATGTTTGACGAGCGTGAGGCCCATCAGCGCAACCGCGGCAAGCGGCGCAATCATGATGGGGCTTTGCTGATTGAACGCACCGCTCACGAAGTCCGCGAGACGCCGAACCTCAGGCGTCAGGAAGAACAGCCAGCAGACGAAACCGAGGTAATGCGCAGGCGAGCGCCGGTACAGCATCAGCGCAACCGCGAATGCGCCGGCCGGAAAGAAGAGCTCTACCACTCTGCCCTGGTGCAGCACGATGAGTCCAAGCGTCGCGCCGAACAGCAGCAACGGCAAACGCAGCGGATGGCGCAGCTGCACCGACCTGCGGCGGCGCACGGACTTCGCCGTTTGCGTAGCGGGTTTGCGCGGTGCCGCGCGCCGTTCGTCAGCCGTCGGGCTCAGCGCGAGCCGCGCGCTCGACGGCGTGATCAGCACCGGCTCCATTACAGCATCTCGAACGTGTTGATAAGGGCGGCGCGGTCGCGCTCGCGGCGCCGTAACGCGCCGAGCGGTTGCGAACCGCGCACCTGCCGCGTGAGACCGATGAACGGCACACCGTGTTCGAGATACGGGCCTTCCGTCTTACGAAAGCCGAATTGCTCGTAGAACTCGCGCAGTCCCACCGGTGCGCTCACGCGTGCGGCCTGCCCCGGCCAGCGTTCGCCGATGGCCTGCAATACGCGCTCCACCAGCATTTCCGCCGTACCGTCGCCGCGCCGCAGCGGACTCGTCAGCACCTTGTCGATCATGACCTCGGGGTCTTCGGCATCGCCGGGCTGCACGCGAGCATACGCGAGGATCGGCATGGGTCTCGCCATGTCCTCCACGGCGAAGACATGCAGGGAAGTTTCGTCGCGCCCATCGGCATCGAGACAGACATGCGACTGTTCGACGACGAACACCGCGCTGCGTGCCCGCAAGATGAGGTACAGCTCGCGCGCAGAAAGCTGCTCGAATTCCAGCGTTTTCCAGTTCATCACGTTCCCCAGCGGATTCTTTAATGTTCGATGCGGCCGGCGCCACGGGCCGCCTGCGGACCTCGGTCGACAGGCGGGGCCGTCAGGATGGCTACACGTTAAAGCCGCCATACGGCTGTTTCCGTGCGCCATCGCACTGACGCTGGAGTTTGACGATTCTTAAATACGAGGCACCGATAACGCGTCGCGTCGCGAGCAGAGATCGACCCATGCATTCGCCGCAGCGGGCGAATGTCACGAGACCGTTGCATAACAGAGGGACAACCACCATGAAGACCGCATTGCGACGCATCCTTTCCGAATCGGCCCGCCTCGACGTCTCTCCGGATAGCCTTGCGGACGACGCGGACCTGTACGCCGCCGGTCTGTCGTCGCTCGCGACCGTGCATCTGATGCTGGCCATCGAGGATGAATTCGGCGTCGAGATTCCGGACCGCATGCTCACGCGGCGGCTCTTTTCGAGCATCGATTCGATGGCCGCCGCGGTCACCGAACTGCAGCAGGCGAAAGCGGCATGAACGCCCCGCTCCTGGATCCGGCCGCGCCGGCGGCATCCCCGGCGCCTGCGGCATTGACCGCGATAGAACCCGAACCCGGCTGGCGCGCGGCGGCGCAGCGCTGCGCCGCCGTCGCCGCACAGTTCGCCGATGCCGTCGACAGCGAAGCGCGCTTTCCCGTCGAAGCTTTCGCGGCGCTCAAGCACGAGCGCCTGCTCTCGGCGATGGTGCCGACCGCGTGCGGCGGCGCGGGGTTGTCTCTCGCCGACGTCGGCGCGATTTGCGAAACGCTCGCGCAAGGGTGCGCGTCGACGGCGATGATCTATGCGATGCATCAGATCCAGGTTGCCTGTATCGACGAACATGGCGGCGCCTCGCCGTGGCACCGGCAGTTGCTCGCGCAACTATCGGAGCACCAGTGGCTATTCGCCTCGGCCACGTCTGAAGAAACGATCGGCGGCAACATGCGCACGAGTGCCTGCGCGGTCGAGCTCGACGGCGCGCGCTTTCGCATCGAAAAGCTTGCGCCCACCATTTCGTATGGCGCGCATGCGGATGCCATTCTGGTCACCGCGCGCCGCACGGCCGAGTCGGCCGCAGCGGATCAGGTGTTGATCGTCGCATTACGCGAAAAAACGCTGCTCGAACATCGCGGCGTGTGGGATTCGATGGGCATGCGCGGCACCTGCAGCGAAGGCTTCAGGCTCGTTGCCACAGGGCTTGCCGAACAGATCCTGCCCACGCCCTTTGCCGACATCGCAGACCAGACCATGCTGCCCGTTTCGCACACTTTGTGGGCGTCCGTGTGGACAGGTGTCGCCGCCGATGCGGTCAACCGTGCGAAAGCCTTTTTTCGCGCACAGGCGCGTTCGAAACCCGGCTCCGTTCCGCCGGCCGGCATGCGCCTCGCGCAAGCCGTCGGTCTGCTGCAGATGATGCAGGCGCGCCTGCAGGTCGCGCTCGACGCCGCGCGCGCGGCGCACGCCGCCCGCCTGAACGAATCGCAAGCGGATGCGCCGCTTGCGGCCATGCTCGGCTTTGCGTCCGACATGAACACGCTGAAGACCAGCATCTCTTCGACCGCGCTCGACGTCGTGCAGGAAGTGCTGATGATCTGCGGCATGGCGGGCTACAAGAACGGCACGCCGTACAGCGTGGGCCGCCATTTGCGCGACCTGTACTCCGCGCCGCTCATGATCAACAACGACCGCATCGCGCAGAACACCGCGAGCCTGCTGCTCGCGCAGCGTCCCGCCGCTCCGGGGAGAGCCTGATGAATACGATGACCGATACCGCCGCCCTCGCCGCCACGCCCGATCAACCGCCTACGCCGAGCTTTCGCGACGAACTGCTCGCCGCAGGGCTTCTGATCGATACCGGCGAGAACGGCCTGTATGGCCGCAGCCAGGTTTTCGAGGACGTCGTGGAGCGGCTGAATGTCGCGATCACGCATCTCGGCGCCGATCAGGACCCCGAAGTGTTGCGCTTTCCGCCTGCCATGCGCCGCACGGACTTCGAAGATAGCGAATATCTGAAGAGCTTTCCCGATCTCGCGGGGACCATCCACTCGTTTTGCGGCAACGAGCTGGGTCACCAGCGCCTCCTGCGAGCGCTCGACGACGCCATGAACGAAAGCGACGACGACCGCAGCGACGCGTGGATGGCGCAGCAGACACCCACGCGCGTGGTGCTCACCCCGGCGGCGTGCTATCCGATCTATCCGGTGATGGCACGGCGCGGTCCGCTGCCGGCCGGCGGACGCACGATCGACGTGTTGTCGTATTGCTTTCGTCACGAACCGTCGCTCGATCCCGCGCGCATGCAGATGTTCCGCCAGCGCGAATATGTACGCCTCGGCAATGCGCAGCAGGTCATGGCGTTCCGGCAGATGTGGATCGAACGGGGCTCGCTGCTCGTCTCGCTGCTGCAATTGCCTGTCGAAGTCGACCTCGCCAACGATCCGTTCTTCGGCCGCGGCGGCAAGATCATCGCCGATAGTCAGCGCGCGCAGGCGCTCAAGTTCGAACTGCTGATTCCGGTCGCCAATCCCGGCAGCAAGACCGCGTGCCTGTCGTTCAACTATCACATGGATCACTTCGGCGGCATCTGGAAAATTGCATGCGAAGACGGCACGGTCGCGCATACCGGTTGCGTCGGCTTCGGGATGGAGCGCATCACGCTCGCGCTGTTTCGCCATCATGGGCTCGAAGTCAACGCCTGGCCCGACGACGTGCGCGCACTGCTGTGGGGTGAAACCGAAGCGCGCGTCGCGCAGGGCATCGCACGAATGCGCACGCAGGCAGACGCTGCGGGAGACGGCGTATGAATCCGTCGCTGACACCGCTGCCGAAGAACAGTCCGGGCGCATCGCGCCCCTCGGGCGGATCGTGCGCATCAGGCACGCCTTGCAGTTCGCCGCTATCGCCGCGCGGCGCAGCGTCGACCGACGGTGCGGCCCCTTCCTCGCCTATCGCGACACTTCGCACTGCGCCAACCTCGCCTCGTCAGCATGAGCCGCATCTGTTGCACCAGGGCGAGCGCGTCTGGCAGGAAACCAATTGCTATGTGGACCTGTGGATCGAATTGCTGCACGGCTTTGGTCTCGATCCGCGCGCCGCCTTTGCCTTTACGGTCACACAGGACTTCGAAGGCGATCAGTTCACGTTCTTCAAATTTCCGCTCGAGGATCTCGAGCGTCTTTATGGCACGCAGGTTCAGGAACTCGCAATCTACGACTCGCTGGAAGCTCGCGTGCTCGCGCAAACGCTGCGTGGCCACACGGTGCTCGTCGAAGTGGATGGCTTTTATCTGCCGAATACACGTGCCACGTCGTATCGCCGCGAGCATCCGAAAACCACGATCGGCATTGACTTTATCGATCCCGGCACGCGACGTCTCGGCTATTTTCACAACACCGGCTATCACACGCTGGACGGCGAGGACTACGACGGCGTGTTCCGCAAGCTGCCGCAATTCGCGCAGCAACCCGACCTGCTGTTTCCCTATGTGGAATTCGCAAAGCAGGCACGGCCTGCACTGGAGGGTATGGCGCTCGCCGAAGCCTCGGCCGAATTGTTGTGCGCGCATCTAGGACGCCGGCCCTTGAGCAACCCGATTTCGCAATGGCGTGCCGCGTTTCCCGAGCATCTCGACACGCTGCTCGAGCGCGGCGAGGCGTTCTTCCACCCCTACTCGTTCAATCTGATGCGGCAGCTCGGCGCGAACTTCGAATTTCTCTCGAAGTATCTGCTCTGGTTGTCGGCGCAAGGCTTCGAGATTCCCGCGACGATTCCTGCAGCGGCACAGCGCATCGCGTCGGAGTCGATGGTGATGCAGTTCCGGCTCGTGCGCGCCATCGCCCGCGGGCGCCGCGATCTCTGCGACGACTGCTTCGACGTGCTCGAAACCGCTTATGACGAGACATTGCCGCCGCTTGCCGCGCTCGTCTTGTGACGCATGCACCCCGAGCTTCGGGGACTCTTCAGGAACTCGCCGTGGATGCACTGACGACGGGCCCGGCGCCCGAACACGATGACACCGGCGCCGCGCCCTCCGCCACGGTCGACGAAACCTCCACGCAGGTCGAGGCGCAAGCGCTCGCCGATGCAGTCGAAGCTATCTGGCCACAACGCCTCGACACCGGCTGGCAATGCGTGAGCACACCGGCCGGCGCATGCGCGTCGCCGAACGACCTGCCCACAGGCGGGTGGCTCGCCGCGCAGGTGCCGGGCACCGTCGCGAGCGCGCGCCGCGCAGCGGGTCTCTTCGACGTGATGCATCCCACCCCGCTCGCCTTCGACGATCACTGGTATCGCGTCACGTTGTGCGGCACAGGCAAGCGCCGCTTGCGCATGCATGGGCTTGCGACCATTGCCGAGGTCTGGGTCGACGGCGTCCGGCGTCTCGACTCCGAGTCGATGTTTGTCGCGCACGATCTCGACATCGAGCTGAACGGCACCACGTTGCTTGCACTCTGCTTTCGCTCTTTGACGCCAGCCTTGGCGGCAAAACGCTCGCGCGCCCGCTGGCGGCCGCGGCTCGTCTCGCCGCCTGCGCTGCGCAACGTGCGCACTACGTTGCTCGGGCACATGCCGGGCTGGTGCCCTTCGGTTCACGCCGTGGGACCATGGCGGCCCATCGAACTCCTGAGCGACGCACGTCACGCGATCGACAGCATGGACGTCACGAGCAGCATAGCGGGCGACGACGGCCTTGTTTCGCTCACGCTACATTTCGTTCGCTCACACGATATCGCGACCTGTCACGCTTCGTTGGGCTGCGGCGGCACTGTTTCACCGCTGCAATGGATCGATGCATACACACTTGCCGGCACTGTCCGCGTGCCCAGCGTGCAACGCTGGTGGCCTCATACGCATGGCACGCCTACTCTATATCCGCTTACGTTGCACCTGAATGACAGCGGCCCGGTTTGCTGGCCGCTCGGACCCATCGGCTTTCGCGAGATCGAGGTCGAGCGCGGCGCGCACGGCGACGGCTTCGCGCTGCGTGTCAACGGTGTGCCGGTGTTCTGCCGCGGCGCGTGCTGGACGAGCGCCGACCTCGTCACACTGACCGGCACGGAAGCGCAACTGCGGCACGCATTCGAACTCGCGCGCGATGCAGGTATGAACATGCTGCGCGTAAGCGGCACCATGGTGTACGAGTCGGACAAGTTCTATGCGCTAGCCGACGAATACGGTCTCCTGGTCTGGCAGGACTTCGCTTTGGCGAATTTCGACTACCCGAACGATGAGGCCTTTAGCGCATCCATCGAACGCGAAGCCCGGCAGTTTCTCGCCCGTACGCGCCGGCATGTTTCACTCGCGGTACTGTGCGGCGGCAGCGAGGCCGAACAGCAAGCCGCGATGTTCGGGTTGCCGCGTTCGATGCGCGCGCAACCAGTATTCACCCAGCAATTACCCGCCATCGTCGCGCGCGAACGGCCCGACGTGCCGTATGTCTGCAACTCGCCGTCCTTGGGCGTATGGCCGTTTTCCACTAATGAGGGCATCACTCATTACTATGGTGTGGGCGCCTATCAACGCCCGCTCGACGACGCGCGCCGCTCGCAGGTGCGCTTTGCCGCCGAGTGCCTCGCCTTCGCGAACGTGCCCGACGACGCCACCTTGCACGAAGCGCTCGGCACCATCCATTCGCACGATCCACGCTGGAAAGCAGCCGTGCCGCGCGATCCGGGCGCGGGCTGGGATTTCGACGACGTGCGCGACCACTATCTTCAGACGCTTTATGCCGTCGAGCCGGCGCGCCTGCGCTACGAAAACCCCGAGCGCTACCTCGACCTCTCGCGCGCGGTCGTGGCTGAGCTGATGGCCGATGTGTTCGCCGAATGGCGCAGGGCCGGCTCCGGCTGCGGCGGCGGGCTCGTCTGGCAGCTTCAGGACGTGCGGCCCGGCGCAGGCTGGGGCCTGATCGACGCGACAGGCAGGCCTAAAAGCGCGCTGCACGGCCTCGCGCGAGCGCTCCAACCCATTCAGGCGCTGTTCACGGACGAAGGCCTCAACGGCCTCGATATCCACCTGATCAATGAGCGCGACCACACCCTGGAGGCGCAACTGGAGCTCGTCTGCCTGCGCGACGGCTCTGTGAAGGTTGCGGCGGCGAGCCGCGCGGTGCAACTCGCGCCGCGTTCGACCCAGCGCATCTCCGCGGCCGCGTGCCTCGACCAGTTCTTCGATCTGACGCACGCGTACCGTTTCGGCCCACGCGCGCACGACGTCACAATCGCGACGCTGCGCGATGCGGCGAGCGGACGGATCATGTCGGAAGCCTTCCATTTGCCCGACAGGCGTGTGGGCGCACTCAGCGATCCGGGCCTGACGGTCGCGGTGGAACGCGTGGACGACGGCTGGCAGCTCGTCGTAGAAGCGAAGCGCTTTGCGCGCTTCGTTCATATCATTGACTCACGCTATCGCGCAGCGCACGACTGGTTTCACCTCGTGCCGAACCGGCCCTGCATCGTGCCGCTGCTGCCGTCGGCGCCGCAAGGCGCGACGGTTGCGCGCGCATCCAACTCAGGCTGCAAAGCCGATGCAACATCTGCGGCACCCGCCGGCGAAGTCCGCGCGCTCAATGCCGCTTCCCCCACCTTCTACGGCTAAACGTAGCGGCCGCCGGCCATGCCTTCGCGAGGCGCGTAAAACCTCGCGCTGCGCGAACGCATCTGTCGGGCGCAGTCCGTCACTGTCGTTTCTTTTGCGACTCCTGAGGATCACAAATGTCGAACCGTACGGCAACCCACGTAGCCGGTTGAACACATCTGAATCAATTCCGGCACATCCCGGACACCGCGTGAGAAGGCGCCCGCGAAGCGCGGGACAACCCTGGCGTATCCCTCGCAAAACCGCTGCCAGCTATTGCGAAGTCAATCGGATCAAGCACTTGGCTCGTACAAAAACACCGGCGCACGCGCCGCGCCGCTGGATGGCCGGTGTACAGAATTGAAACAAAAAGGCGCGTACGGCAAGGCGAATCGACCTGGCCGTCCTCGCTGCGTCGCACCAGTCAGGCTTTTCCCTATGGTTGGCATACTCCTCGCTAATACAAGCACGCAACATCGCGGCGCCGTGAGGAGCAACCAGAACGGCGTCGGCACATCAGGCCAATACGGGGCCGATTCTGTTCATCCTCCGCTGTTTGCAACGCAGCGCACGAGTTATGAAAGGGTGCAGGAATCGGATCAAAAACAGGAAGACGCGCGACGCGCGGCTTCACGCGAGGACCGATCATGTTGACACTTCAATCAGATCTGCACGGTAACCATTTGCTCGGCGCATTGCCGTCTCACGAATGGCAGGCGCTTGCTCCCCACCTCGAACTGGTTCATCTGCGCACGGAGCAATTGCTCTGCGATTCCGGCCAACGCATCCATCACGTGTACTTCCCCACTACCGCGATCATCTCCATGCTCTCGACGATGGAAGACGGCAGCTCCGTCGAGATCGCCGCGGTCGGGCGCGAAGGCATGACCGGCGTACCCGTGCTCACGGGCGGCGAAACCATGCCGAACCGCGTGCAGGTGCAATGCGCCGGCTTCGCGTATCGCATGAGCGCCCAGGCTCTGAAGCAGCAATTCGCACGCTCGGATTTTCTGCGCCGTCTGATGCTGCTCTACATGCACGCGCTGCTCACGCAAGTCGCGCAGACCGCGGCATGCAACCGCCATCATGCACTGAACAAGCAACTGTGCCGCTGGCTGCTGATCGAAGTCGACCGCGTCGCGTCGAATGACCTCACGGTCACGCAGCAACTGATCGCCGATATGCTCGGCGTGCGCCGCGAGGGCATTACCGAGGCAGCCGGCAAGCTGCACGACGAAGGCCTCATTCACCACAGCCGCGGACACATCAAGGTGCTCGACCGCAAGGGGCTCGAAGCACGCGCGTGCGAGTGCTACGGCCTCGTGAAGCGCGAATTCGACCGCCTTCTGCCCCGCCTGCGCCAGGCCGAGACCGTCGAATAAGACGCTGTACGTTTCGACCACCTCGCAGAGTCAATAATGTTCAGGAATACTGCGCGATGCCTCGACGCACTCTTCGTGATTGCGGGAGGCCTGCTCGCTCACTGGATGCGTTTTTCGACGCTCGCGGCGTTGCCGGACACGGAACGCCTGCTGATCGCGTTCAACTGCGTGCTGGTGCTGCTGATGTTTCCCGGCTTCGGCGTCTACGAAACGTGGCGCGGCAAGGCCTTGGGCGCGATGCTCGCGCGAGTGGCCGCGGCATGGCTCGCCGTGGTCGCGGCCGCATTGCTGCTCGCGTTCACGCTGCATCGCATGGACGCCGTCTCGCGCCTCTGGTTCGCCTACTCGACGCTGATTTCAGGAGCGCTGATCATTGCGACGAAGTGCGCAGTACATGTCGCATTGCGCAGCGTTCGCCGGCGCGGCATGAACTTCCGCACGGTCGCAATTGTCGGCGCACCGGGTTTTGCCCGCACGCTGCTCGCACATCTCGAACATGCGCCGCAAGCCGGCTTCAAGCCGGTCTGCGTGCTCGACACCAGCCTCGCAAACAGTGTCGATGCGCTCGCATCGTCCGGTGCGCGGCTCAACCCGCGGCTGAACCGGCTGCCGGTGCTGACCGATCCACATGCCTTCGCCGCGAAAGTGCGCGACGAGCATGTGAATGAAGTATGGCTCGCGTTGCCCTTATCAGAAGAACATACGATCTATCGCTTCCAGCGCGTGTTCCGGCATGACTTCGTGAATCTGCGTTTTATCCCTGACGTACGCAGCCTCTCGCTTTTCGACCACTCGCTCGTCGACGTGGTCGGTTTGCCCACGCTGAATCTGAGCGCGCCGTCGCTTTCGCCGCCGCAGATGTGGCCGAAGCTTATCTTCGACCGGCTGTTCGCCGCGGCCGCACTCGTCGCGCTGGCGCCGGTGTTCGCGGTGCTCGCGGCAGCCATCAAGCTCACCTCGCCTGGGCCGGTGTTCTTTCGCCAGATCCGCAAGGGTGCCGACGGCGAGCCGTTCTCCATCTACAAGTTCCGCTCGATGACCGTGCATCACGAAGCAGAGGGACAGGTCACGCAGGCCTCGCGCCACGACGCGCGCGTGACGAAGCTCGGCGCTTTCATGCGCCGCACGAGTCTCGACGAACTGCCGCAGTTTTTCAACGTGCTGCTCGGCCAGATGTCGGTGGTCGGCCCGCGTCCGCACGCGATCGAGCACGACGACCTCTACAAGGATCAGGTGTACGGCTACATGCACCGCTATCGGATCAAGCCCGGCATTACCGGCTGGGCCCAGGTGAACGGTTATCGCGGCGCGACCGCCAAGGTGGAGAAGATGGAAGCGCGCGTGAAGTTCGATCTCTTTTACATCCACAACTGGTCGTTCTGGTTCGACATGAAGATTGTGTTCATCACCATCTTCAAGGGTTTTGTCAGCCGCAACGCATTCTGATCATGCCGCTACGGGAACCGCTCGTGAAAGTCTCCGTGATCGTGCCGACGTACCGTCGCACCGCCGATCTCGCACGGTGCCTGGCGGCGCTCGACGCACAGGAGCGCCGGCCGGACGAGGTGATCGTCATCGCGCGTCACGACGATCATGCAACGCTCGACTGGCTGCGCACGCGCGAGGCCACGCGGCCCGATCCGCGTCGTGCGGTGGTGCTCGTGCACAAGCCCGGTGTGGTGGCCGCGTACAACCTCGGCATAGAGAGCGCATGCGGCGACGTGCTCTGCTTTACCGACGACGACGCCGCGCCGCATCCGGACTGGGTCGCGCGGATCGCCCGCGCATTTCAGGCTGATCCGTGCCTCGGCGGGTTGGGTGGACGCGACATCGTGCATGAAAACAACGGCATTCTGCAGGGGCAGAAGCCGTGCGTCGGCATCGTGCGCTGGTACGGCCGCACGATAGGCAATCATCACATCGGTCATGGGCAGGCGCGCGAAGTGGACGTGCTGAAGGGCGTGAACATGGCGTTTCGCCGCGAAGCGATCGGCACACTGCGTTTCGACGCGCGCCTGCGCGGCAGCGGCGCGCAGGTTCATTGCGAAATGGGCTTCAGCCTCGACGTGCGCAGGCGCGGCTGGACGCTCGTCTACGACCCGGCGTTGCTCGTCGAGCATTTTCCCGCTCAGCGCAGCGACGAAGATCAGCGCTTCGCATTCAACGACACGGCGTTCTATAACGCGTCGTTCAATCTCCGACTCATCATGTGCGAACACCTGACGCCACCCGGCCGATGGGCGTTCGTCGTTTACTCGACGCTGATCGGCGATCGCGCGGACCCGGGGTTTCTGCGCGCATTGTCGCTTGCATTCGAGCGCGGCGGACTGGCGCTTGCGCTTCGCAAATGGCGAGTGGGTTTACGCGCAATGCGCGGGGCATGGCAGGAAGCGGTGCGCTAACCAACGACGCACCGGCTACACGCGAAGGGACCATAAAATGACGACCAGAACAATTGCTGCGGGGCTCGCGGCTGCATCTCTATGTGCCTGCACGCTCGCGCCAGGACCTTACCTCGACACGAAAAGGCTCGAGCAGCCTGCACCGCCCGAACAGACCGCGGAAAAGTTTCCGGTCCACACGATCGACGTCGGCTATTTTCGTCAGCAACGCGCGGCCGCTGTGCCCGCCGTCTGTCCGTTGACCTGTCTCACACCGCAAACCCGGGGTCACTACGAATATCGGCTCGGAATAGGCGACCAGCTGACCATCATCGTGTGGGACCATCCGGAGCTGACGGGCGGCATGGGCACCGCGGCCGGCACGCCGCCGCTGCCGGGCGCGAGCGGCGTCGCGCCCTCTCCCGGCCCCACGCAGACGCAGGGCGCGACGCCGATCGCGCCGACCGTGACGAGCAGCGGCGAAGGCGGCCTCACGGTTCGCGTCGCGAATAACGGCACGATTTTCTTTCCGCGCGTGGGGCGGATCAAGGTGCAAGGCATGACCGCGCAGGAAGTCCAGGAAGCGTTGACGAAGGGCCTTGCGCGCACCATCCGCAATCCGCAACTCGACGTGCGCGTGTCGGGCTTCAACAGTCAGTCGGTACAGGTCACGGGCAATCTGCGCACGCCCGCCTCGGAAGCGATCACCGATGCGCCGCTCACCGTGCTCGACGCGATCAATCGCGCGGGCGGCGCCTTGCCCGATGCGGACCTGCAGAACGTCGGCGTCACGCGCGACGGCAAACGCTACACCGTCGACGTGGCAGCACTGCTCGAAACGGGCGATCCGCAACAGAACGTACTCCTGAAGGACGGCGACATCATCGACGTGCCGGACCGTTCGAACAGCCGCGTGTTCGTGCTCGGCGAAGTGAACAAGCCCACCTCGCTGCCGATGAACCGCGGCCGCCTCACGCTCGCCGACGCGCTGACCGGCGCTGGCAGCCTCGACGTGAAGACCGGTGATCCACGCTACGTCTACGTGGTGCGCGGCGCCGACAAGACGCTCACGCCCGACGTGTATCAACTCGACATGACCCAGGTGGATGCGTTGATGCTGATGACCAAATTCGATCTGCAGCCGAAGGATGTGGTGTACGTGCAGGTGTCGAGTGCGGCACGCTTTAACCGTGCGCTCGAACAGATCACACCGACGCTGCAGTCGCTCTTCTACACCGTCCAGCTCTCCAGATAAATTGCTTGCAACGGAGTTTCGACATGAGTACGTATGACATGCTGGATCACGGTCCGGCACCGGACGGCGACGAGGACGCGGTGATGCGCGACCTCTTGCGCACGGTCATGGAGCAGATCTGGTGGGTGATCGGTATTGCAGGCAGTGTGATTCTCGCGGCGGTGATCTATACGAAAATCGCCACGCCGGTCTATTCCGCCGATGCGCTGCTGCAGGTCGACGCGCAAAGCAACGGCAACAGCGCGCAAGGCCAGAAACTGCTCTCGCTGATGCCGAGCATCGGCCCCATGCGCACCGAAGCCGAGATCGAAATCATCAAGAGCCGTGCCGTGGTCGAGCCCGTGGTCGAACAGTTCAAGCTGAATTTCAGCACGTCGGCGAACACGGTGCCGGTGCTCGGCAAGATCTCGGCGTTGTTTGCGCGTCCCGGTCATCCCTTCGGCGCGCCCTTCGGCCTGAATGAATATGCGTGGGGTGGCGAACAGTTCGAGGTGAGCTCCATCCTCGTGCCGAAGTCGCTTGAAGGCGCGCAACTGACGCTGCGTGCGCTCGGTAACGGCCGCTACGTGCTGTGCGATGCGTTCGGCGCGACACTGCTGACGGGTGTCGCCGGCACAGAAGCAAAAGGCCATGACATCACGCTGCTGGTGAAGAAACTGGTGGCCCGTCCCGGCACGGAGTTTCATGTCACGCGCTTCAATCAGCTGGACGCCGTGTCGGCGCTCTCCACCTCCTTGCAGGTCGCCGAAAAAGGCCGCGATACGGGTGTCGTGCAATTGTCGTATTCGGGCACGGACGCTCATGCGATCACCGCGATCACCAACGCCGTGGCCGCGTCATATCTGAAGCAGCGCACCGAACGCGCGCAGGAAGAAGCGAGCCACATGCTGGAGTTCCTCAACAGCGAAGTGCCGCGTCTGCGCGCCGAAGTGAAGAAGACGGAAACCGCGCTGTCCGAGTATCAGTCGAAAGTCGGCTCGTTCCAACCCACTCAGGAAGCGGGCGTGTATCTCGCGGGCGGACTCGACTATGAAAAGCAGATTGCGGCGCTGCGCATTCAGCGCGCGCAACTGCTGCGGCGCTTCACGGAGGAAAGCCCGGAAGTGCAGCAGGTCGATTCGCAGCTGAGCGCCATGGCGCGCGAAAAAGCCCGCTTTGAAGATCACTTCACGACGCTGCCCAGTTCCGAGCGCAATGCGCTTGCCTTGCAACGCGATGCGAAAGTCGCCGAGGAAATCTACGTCGCATTGCTGAACAAGATTCAGGAGCTGTCGATTTCGCGGGCCGGTACCATCGGCAACGTGCACATCATCGACGAAGCGCTGTTGCCTTCAAGGCCGGTTAAGCCGAAGTCGGCGCTGATCATTTCGGCGGGCACGCTGCTCGGCGTGATCGGCGGCATTCTGTTCGCGTTCTGCCGACGCAAGTTTTTTACCGGCGTGGCCGATCCCGAGTTCGTCGAACGACGTTTCCAGCTGCCTATTTTCGGCGCGATCACCTTCAGCCCGGAACAGGCGCGCAGCGACCGCCAGTTGAGCGCCGCGCGTACCGCCGCGCTTTCCGCGCCGCGCTCGCGGCCAAGCGAGGTCGAGGACGCGCCAGCGGCACCCGCCGGCATCGCGCGACTCCTGCCTTCCCGGGCGCACGCCAGCGCAAGTGCGGACGACGCCAAAAAAGAGCCCGTGGGCACGCAGACCGTGATTGCATCGGGCAAGGCGCCGGTGCGGCCACTGCTCGTGAAGACGCATCCGTTCGACACGACAGTCGAAGGCCTGCGCGGTTTGCGCGCCACCTTGCAGTTCGGCTTGATCGATGCGCCTAACCGCATCGTCGCGATCACGAGCCCGGCTCCTTCGGACGGCAAGAGCTTCCTGAGCGCGAACCTTGCGGCGCTGATTGCCGAGTCCGGCAAGCGCGTGCTCCTCATCGACGCGGATCTGCGGCGCGGCCGGCTCGCGCAATACCTCGGACGCTCGCCCGAAGGCGGCCTCACCGAGCTGCTGACGGGCCAGGTGGATCTCGACACGGCAGCACGCGCAACCGGCGTCGCGGGCCTGCATTTCATCGCCGCGGGCACGTATCCGCCGAATCCGTCGGAGATTCTCACGTCGTCGCGTTTTAGCGAAATCCTGGCACGGTTCGAGCAGCAGTTCGATCTGATCATTGTCGACACGCCGCCGCTCCTCGCGGTCGCCGATGCCGCGGTGGTGGCCAATCTCGCGGGCTCGACCGTGCTCGTGATGCGTGCCGGCGCGCACACCGAAGGCCATCTTGCCGCGGCGCTGAAGAAGCTGCGCCGCGCACGCGCCCGCGTGGTGGGCGGCGTGATGAATGCGGTGCCTCTGAAGAGCCACAATAAAAATGGTACGTATGACTACGCTTATGCGTACACGTACACGACCACGAATCCGGACGAGGTTTCCAGGCGAGACTAGTGCGTGTTGCACACGGAATGGATCGAGGGCTGCGCCGCAGAAAGGCGCAGCCTTTTTTATTGCCGCTGAGCGAGGCGTCTAGACGCGGAAACTACTGCAATTCGCGATGGTTGTGAGTGCAACGGATACGGCGCCGGGGGCACGAGGGCCGCCGGCGCCGCCGGGAAAGAGAGCGCGGTGCTACAGAAACGCGCTAACGTCGGTCTGAAAACGCTGCGCCAGCGCCTTCGCGACCTTCTTGCTGATCGAACGGCGACCTGCGAGGATGTCGCTGACCACCGTGGGCGATGCAATGCCCATCAGGTCCTTCTGCTTCAGCCCGTGCGTCTCGAGCAGATGCCGCAACACCTCGCGGGGCTCCGCCTTGGGAAGCGTCACGTTCTGCGCTTTCCAGCTACGCACCAGATCCGACACGATCGCGTGAAGGTCGGCGAGCGGATCGTCCTCCTTGCCGTCCAGATGAGCGGCAAGGGCACTGGCGAGCTCCACCATCGTCTGATAGTCGTGCTCGTCGCGGATGGGTGTAATGGGCAACTGGGCCTGTAGCGCGGCCCAACTTTGAGCGATATCGGGAAAGGATCCCGGAAGGCGATCGGCGTTCATGAGTTTAGAGTCTTCCTCGTCCAAAGGTCGCGTTCCGATGCGTCATTGCGTGACGAACGGAGTGACGACTGCCTGTTTTAATAAATCGCAGCGACGACCCGCACCGTTTTCGTTACCGTCCTGGTTACGGTTTGCCGCCCGCGTCGAATACCGTGTATCGAGGCGGCACATGATCCACGCTGGCGCCTCCCCCCGATCGCCGAGCGGGTGGCATAGCCCGGACGGCTTGTTGATGATGCTGCCCTGCTTTACCACTGAGGAACCGCCGAACCTGCCGGGCATAGAAAGCCTGCGCAGGCTTCGGCTCAGCGTCCCCAACTGCGCTGCGACGCGGGCTCGGCCTGCCATCCGACTGGCTCGGTCGCGAACTCCGTATCGATCCGCTCCGCCGGCGATTCGCCGCGCGCGCCGACCGCGGCGATCGTGCGCGTGACCTCGGCCATGAAGGCCCGGCGAAACACGGCCGCCGAAAACCGCTCGGCGTTTGCACGGCACGCGGCCGGCGTGATCTGCTCATGCTGGCGCTCGAATCGGTCGATTGCATCGAGCATCGAGACGACAGTTTGTCGTCCGAAATAAACGCCGGTGGGATGCGCTTCGCCGAGTGGGACCACCGTTTCGAGCGCCCCGCCCTTGCCGAACGCGATCACCGGCGTACCGCACGCCTGCGCTTCGAGCGCGACAATGCCGAAGTCCTCTTCGGCAGCGAAGATGAATGCTCTCGCGCGCTGCAAATAGTCCCTCAGAACACCAATAGGCTGATAGCCGAGTATGATCACATTCGGCCCGGCCTTGGCGCGAATCGCGGCCATTTCCGGTCCGTCGCCGATCACGATCAGCTTGCGGTGCGGCGTGGCACTGAAGGTCTCGACGATCAGATCGATGCGCTTGTACGGCACCATACGCGAAGCGGTCAGATAGAAATCTTCCTTGTGCGTGCATAGTTCGAACTCGTGGACATCGACAGGCGGCGGAATCACCGCGGCTTCGCGCCGGTAGGTTTTCATCATGCGCCGGGCGACGAATTGCGAGTTGGCGATGAGACGGTCCACGCTGTTCGCCGAATGCGAATCCCAGCCGCGCAGATAGTGCAGCAACACGCGCACGAGCCACGACCTGGGTCCACGCGTCAATCCGGCTTCACGCAGATATTGATGCTGCAGGTCCCACGCGTACCGCATCGGCGAATGCACGTAGCTCACATGCGTTTGATCGGGACCGACGAGCACGCCCTTTGCAACTGCATACGAGCTCGTGATGATGAGGTCGTAGCCCGCGAGATCGAACTGCTCGACGGCGAGCGGCATCAACGGCAAGTACGCGCGATAACGGCGCCGCGCGAGGGGCAGGCGTTGAATGAAAGAGGTGGTGACGGGCTTGCCGTGCAGCGGCCGACGGTCTTCGAGAAAATCGACGAGGCTGAAAAGATCCGCGTCGGGAAAGCATTCGATCATCTGCTCGAGTACCTTCTCCGCGCCGCCAGGTGCGACCAGCCAGTCGTGCACGATCGCAACTTTCATGATCTCCCTATCCTCGGTAAAACGCCTTCGGGCTTAGCAACGAGTGTATGTGGCGCATCGTTTGCTGTGCGTGCGCGTGCCCACATTCGACGCGCGACAGGACGCGAATAATTGAATCGTCGTCATTCGCCTCTTGCGAATGCAGAGAACCAATTAATTCGCCTTCCTATGCGCCCCACGCTCGACGCCTCGCCACTCGCTCATTCGTTGCCGCTCGTTGCGCCAGCATGCATCGACCCAGCTGCCGCGCCCCTTGGCTCGGGCATAGCCGCATCCGCAGCAGTCCATAAGGCCGCATTGCCGCACGTGCTGTTCGTCGATCAAAGCGGTCAGCTCGGCGGCGCTGAATTCGCGCTGCTGCAATTGGCTGAACATTACCCGTCGCATATGGAGGTGGTGTTGCTCGCCGACGGTCCGTTCCGCTTGCGCCTCGAAGCACTCGGCGCGCGCGTGCAGATCATCAACGATGCAAGCGTGTCCGGCATCGCGCGTCAGGCGTCTGCTTTGAACTGCCTGCGCGTGCTGCCCGGCATCGTCAGACAGGTTCGCGCGATCGCGGCGCGCGCGCAAGCGTTCGACATGCTGTTCGTCAACACGCAAAAAGCACTGGTATTGGGCGCGCTGGGCAAGGCACTGCATCGCAAGCCCGTGGTCTGGTATCAGCACGACATTCTGACGCGCGAACACTTCGGACGCGTGCAGCTCGCGGTCGTCAAATGGGCGGTGCGTCTTGCTGTCGATCAGGTGATCGTGAATTCGCGTGCATCGGCCAAGTCCCTCGCTGCGCTGACGGGTCGCGCCGCGGACACGGCGCCGGTCGTTTATAACGGAATCGATGCGAGCGCATTCAATTGCGTGGACGGCACGGACATGGGCATGCTGAGGCAACGCCTCGGTTTGCCCGAGCACGCGTGGCTCGCGGGTCTCTTCGGCCGCCTCGCGCCGTGGAAAGGTCAGCACATTGCGCTCGAGGCATTGACGCGTCTACCCGATGCGCACCTCGTGCTGGTCGGCGCGCCGCTATTCGGCGAAGATGCCTATGCACAGCGCCTGCGCGACGAGGCAAGCGCGCTCGGCATCGCGGAGCGCGTGCACTTCGCCGGCTTTCAGGACGACATACCCGCGTGGATGAAAGCGATGAACGTGATCCTGCACACGTCGACGGAACCCGAGCCTTTTGGCCGTGTGATCGTCGAGGGCATGGCGGCGGGCCGTCCGGTGATCGCCGCAGCCGCGGGCGGTGTGACGGAGATCGTGCGCCATGGGCGCAACGGCTGGCTCGTGAAGCCAGGCGACGCTGCCGTGCTCGCCGACGCGATCGGCGTGTTGCGCAACGACCCGGCGCTTGCGCAGCGCCTCGCGCAACAGGCGCTGCACGACGCGCAAGCGGAGTTCTCAGTCGATCAATATGTACAACGGATGATGGACGCGCTCAACAAAGCAGTGAAGCGGCGCGACGGCGAGGCGAATGCTCAGACGAGCCCTTGAAATAAGGTGTATTTGCTGCAAAGAGGAATGCACGAGCCCGCCTGATGCGGGCTCGTGCATGATTGCTCAGTCCTTGCGGTACTCGATGGTTTGCACGCCGGTGTCCGTGCCGAGCAGACAAAGATTGGCACCGCGGCCCGCGAAGAGGCCGACTGTCACGACGCCCGGCCATGCGTTGATCTGCGTTTCGAGCGCACGGGGATCGGCAATGCGCAGACCTTTGACGTCGATGATCTCGTTGCCGTTATCGGTGATGAACGGCGTGCCTTCTTTCGTGACACGCACGACCGGGACGCCGCCGAGCGCCGTTACGCGGCGGCCGATCGCGGTGCGCGCCATCGGCACGACTTCCACAGGCAGCGGGAAGTTGCCGAGCGTCTCGACGAGCTTGCTTGCATCCGCGATACAGACGAACACGTCCGACACCGACGCGACGATTTTCTCGCGCGTGAGCGCGCCGCCGCCGCCCTTGATCATCGCGCCGCTGTGGTCGATCTCGTCCGCGCCGTCCACATAGACGGGCAACGAATCGATCTCGTTCAGATCGAGCACCTTGATGCCGTGCGACTGGAGCCGCGCGGTGGTGGCGAGCGAACTCGACACGGCGCCGCGATAGCGCGCCTTGTTGGCGGCCAGCGCGTCGATGAAGCAGTTCGCGGTGGAGCCGGTACCGACGCCGATCACCGAGCCTTCGGGCACGTTGGCGAGGACATAGTCGGCGGCGGCCTGGCCGACCAGTTGCTTGAGTTCGTCTTGAGTCATGGAATGCGGGCGAGCAGTAAAAGGCGCTAGTTTACCGGAGTCGACGTTGGTAGCCGGCGGGAATTACTTCTTCACCGAGCGCTGCCGCACCGCTTCGAACAGACACACGCCCGAGGCCACCGAGACGTTCAGGCTTTCCACCGTGCCCGCCATCGGAATCTGCATAACCACATCGCAGGTGTCGCGCGTGAGGCGGCGCATGCCCTCGCCTTCGGCACCCATCACGATAGCGACCGGGCCGTCGAGCTCGGTCTCGTAGAGGCTTTTCGTCGCCTCGCCCGCGGTGCCGACGATCCACACGCCCGCATCTTTCAGTTCGCGCAGCGCGCGCGTGAGGTTCGTCACGGTGATGTACGGCACGGTGTCGGCCGCGCCGCTTGCGACCTTCGCGGCCGTCGCGTTCAGGCCGACCGCGCGATCGCGCGGCGCGATCACCGCGTGCGCGCCGGCCGCATCGGCCACGCGCAGGCAGGCGCCCAGATTGTGCGGATCGGTCACGCCGTCGAGCACCAGAATGAGCGGCGAGCCGTTGATGCCGTCAAGCAGTTCCGCGAGATTCTGCGCGAGTGGCAAGTCGCCTGCGCGGGCCACCACGCCCTGATGACGCTCGGTGCGCGCAAGCCCCCACAGACGCGTTTCATCGGCGGCGATCAGGCGCACGCCCGCCTCCTTCGCCGCGTGCAGAAACTCCGTCATGCGGCGATCCTTGCGCGTGGCGTCGTAATAGACATCTTCGACGGTCGACGCATCGTGCCGGATGCGCGCGGTGACTGCATGAAAACCGTATAAAACCTTGTGACGTGCCATGACTGAGACAACCTTTGATTGAGCGCGACAAAATCGGCGCTGCTGTGATGAATACCTGTGCGTGCCAACGATCCGCGCGAATCTGTGCGCGCGAATCCGCGTGTTCATGTTGCGTGTTCATGTTGCGTGGGCGTGCTGCCTGCGCGGCGTTGTCGAGGCGAGACCGCCTCGCCGACAGCATGACGCCGAACCAAACGAACCAAACGAACCAAACGAACACCGCGCGCAACCGGCACGTCGCGACGTGCCCGCTGCGCGCGGTAGAGGCGCCGAGACCGGCTTAACGCTTCTTGCGCGCCGTCTGCTTCGAGGCAGCCTTGGCCGCTGCGCCGCCGTGCTTCTTGGCAGCTCCGCGCGCAGCGCGCGCTTCCTTGACGGCCGCGCTTTGCGCCGGCGCCGCCTTCTTGCGGCGCGTGCCCGCCGTCGCATTGCCGCCTTCCGCCGAGGCCAGCGCGCGCACGCGCGGGCCGCCGTTTTCCGCGGATGATCTCTCTGCCGCCGCGACGCCGCGAGCCGGATGCGGCTTGATCGGCGTATCGCGCACAAGGCGGAAGTCGATCTTGCGCGCGTCCAGGTCGACGCGGCTCACCTGTACGCGCACGCGATCCGACAGCCGGTAGCGGATGCCGGTGCGCTCGCCGCGCAGCTCGTTCTTGACCTCGTCGTACTGGAAGTAATCGGAGCCGAGTTCCGTGACATGCACGAGGCCTTCGATAAAGAGCGAATCCAGCTGCACGAAAATGCCGAACGACGTGACGCCGTTCACCATGCCGCCGTACTCTTCGCCGAGCTTGTCGCGCATGAAGTAGCACTTGAGCCAGGCTTCGACGTCGCGCGAGGCTTCGTCGGCGCGGCGCTCGTTGGCCGAGCAGTGCAGACCGAGTTCTTCCCAGATGGCGACGTTGTTCGCGCGCGCGCGGCCGCTTTTTTCCTCGTCGGCCTGCTGCATGGCGCGGGCGCGCGGCGACAGCGCCGTATTCAGCTGCACGCCCTGCGGCGGCTCCGGCTGATACTTGCGGCCTTGCAGAATCGCATAGATCGCGCGATGCGTGAGCAGGTCGGGATAGCGGCGAATCGGGCTCGTGAAGTGCGCATACGCCTCATAGGCGAGACCGAAGTGCCCGATGTTGTCCGGACTGTACACGGCCTGCTGCATCGAGCGCAGCAGCATGGTTTGCAGCATCTGCGCGTCGGGCCGGTCGCGGATTTGCGCCATCAGCGCGGCATAGTCGCTTGCATGCGGCTTGTCGTTACCGCCGAGCGTCAAGCCCATGCCGCGCAGGAACGTGCGCAGATTCTCGAGCTTCTCCGCAGTCGGGCCCGCGTGCACGCGGAACAGGCCCGGGTGCTTGTTGCGCTTGAGGAAGTCGGCGGCGCACACGTTCGCGGCCAACATGCATTCCTCGATCAGCTTGTGCGCGTCGTTCCGGGTGCGCGGCACGATCTGTTCGATCTTGCCCTGCGCATTGCAGACGATATACGTCTCCGTCGTGTCGAAGTCGATCGCGCCGCGCTTCTGACGCGCGGCGAAAAGCGCCTTGTACACGCCGTAGAGGTTCTGCAGCTGCGGCAGCAGCGCGGCGCGGCGCGCGGCTTCCGGACCCTTGGTGTTCTTCAGCACCGCGGCGACTTCGGTATACGTGAGACGCGCGGCGGAATGCATCACGCCGGGATAGAACTGATAGGCCTTCACTTCGCCGCGCGCCGTGACGATCATGTCGCACACGAGCACGCAACGGTCGACGTTCGGATTCAGCGAGCACAGACCGTTCGACAATTTCTCCGGCAGCATGGGAATCACGCGGCGCGGGAAATAGACGGAAGTGCTGCGCTCGATCGCGTCGGTGTCGAGCCCGCTTTTCGGATGCACGTAGTGCGAGACGTCCGCAATCGCGACGATCAGACGGAAGCCCTCGCCGCGGCCTACCTTGACCGGCTCGCAATACACCGCGTCGTCGAAGTCGCGCGCGTCTTCGCCGTCGATGGTGACAAGCGGCACGTCGCGCAGATCGATGCGGTGACGCACGTCCGCCGGACGCACCTCGTCGGGCAGTTGTGCCGCTTCGTCGAGCGCGCTCTGGCTGAACTCGTGCGGCACGCCGTACTTGCGCACCGCGATTTCGATTTCCATGCCGGGGTCGTCGATATCGCCCAGCACTTCCACCACGCGGCCGAGCGGCTGCGAATGACGGCTCGGAAAATCAGTCAGCTCGACCACCACCACCTGGCCGACCTTCGCCTTCTTGGTGTTCTGCGTGATCAGGATGTCATGGCCGATGCGCTTGTCTTCGGGCGCGACGATGAGCGCGCCGTTCTCGTTGAGCAGGCGCCCGATCACGCGCTTGTTGGCGCGGTCCGTGACCTCGACGATGTGCCCTTCCGGCCGCCCGCGCCGGTCATAGCCGACGATGCGCGCGAGCACGCGGTCGTTGTGCATGACCTTCTGCATTTCGGCGGTAGGCAGGAAGAGATCGTCCTGACCGTCGTCGCGGATCAGGAAGCCGTAACCGTCGCGATGCCCTTGTACGCGGCCCGCGACAAAGTTCGACGGATGGGTCAACTGATAAAGATTGCGCTGATCGAGCCGGATCTGGCCGTCGCGCTCCATGGCGCCGAGGCGCTTGAAAAATCCTTCGCGTTCCTGGCGCTTGATCGACAGCGCTTCGGCGATCTCGTTGGCGGCGAGCGGCGCCTCGCTCGTACGCAGGACGCCGAGGATTTCCTCGCGGCTCGGAATCGGATACGGAAATTTGCTCAAGGGCTTGTCGATGATTTTTTCTCGTTGCATGGACGTCGGTCGGCGATCTGGCTCGGCTTAAGAAGCGTTTGCATCGCGCCTTTATGGCACTGGCTGCTGCACTGAAAAAACTTTCTCGGGTCCGGCTCGTTCAAGGCTGAGTCCGACGGGCTTGTGCACCGTGCCAACGAACTACTGCGAGGCATTCTAACACCCGTCTTGGGCGCCACGCGGACCGTCAATAGTCGCCTCGCGGCGCGCGCGGCCGCGCCGGTGGCCTGTTTAAGCAAGTTTTGAGAAACGCTTGACAGTCACCATTCCGTCGCTATAATGGCGGTCTTTGCTGTTCATCACCTGCCCAGGTGGCGAAATTGGTAGACGCACTAGGTTCAGGTCCTAGCGGTGGCAACACTGTGGAGGTTCGAGTCCTCTCCTGGGCACCAGGATTCAAGATTGAAGCCGCCAGGTTGTTCAGGCGGCTTCAGTTTTTATGTCGAGTAGTGAAGTAGTCGTTTCGGGTTGGAAAGCGGTTGTTTGCAGTGGGGATTGACACGCTGCATCAGCTCGCTAGAATAGCTGTCTAGTTTGAAAACGTGCCCAGGTGGCGGAATTGGTAGACGCACTAGGTTCAGGTCCTAGCGGTGGCAACACCGTGGAGGTTCGAGTCCTCTCCTGGGCACCATTAGTAGTTCCGGCGTAAGCCGATGTAGTTCGAGAAACCCCGTAAGATCCTGGTCTTACGGGGTTTTTTGTTCCCTTCAGATCTCGTACGTCCCGCCTGGCGTCGATTCTTTTTGCGCCGCCAAGGCACGAGAACGCCCCTCCCTTCTTGCCGACGGTAATGGACTCGCGTTGAGAGCCCGGCCGACCAGCACCAAGACCTGGTTGCTTCTCTACCGCCGCCCCGCCACCGGAAAAGAAAACTTCCTCAGCCTCGGCATGTCGCGACCCGTCGCACAAAACTCCCCCCATTAAGGTAATCCGAAATCTAGGGAAAACCCTAGGTTGCAACTGGATTTTCGGCCTCCAATACTTCGCAAATACATTTGCAATATGACTGAATTGGCAAATATTTTTGCCGAATCGAGTCGTTTCACTTCAAGAGGGGTCGTTCATGAAAGTTGCCGCAAAACTTGCCGCCGCTGTACTCGTCGCCGTTTCCGTCGTCAGCCAGGCCGCCCATAGCGAAACCTTGCTGGTTGCCTGTGACACGGCATTCGTGCCGTTCGAATTCAAACAGGGTGATCAATACGTCGGCTTCGACATCGATCTCTGGAAGGAGGTCGCGAAGGATCTGAAGATCGACTACAAACTGCAGCCGATGGACTTCAGTGGCATCCTGCCGGCGTTGCAGACGCATAACGTCGACGTCGCGCTTGCGGGCATCACCATCAAGGAGGAGCGCAAGAAAGTTATCGATTTCTCGGACGGCTACTATGACAGCGGTTTCATGTTGATGGTGCCCACGGCAAGCACGATCAAGGGGCCCGACGATCTGAAGGGCAAGTCGCTTGCGATCAAGACGGGCACTTCGGCGGCAGACTATGCCAAGGCCAATTTCAACGGCACCGAATTGCGCGCGTTCCCGAATATCGACAATGCCTATCTCGAACTCGCAACGGGACGTGTCGACGCCGCGATGCACGACACACCGAACGTCCTTTACTACATCCACACCGCAGGCAAAGGCCGCGTGAAGGCGGTCGGTCCGCAGATGATGGCGCAGCAGTACGGCATCGCGTTCCCGAAGGGTAGCCCGCTTGTGCCTAAGGTCAACGCCGCGCTCACGAAGATCAAGGCAGATGGCCGCTATGCGCAGATCTACAAGAAATGGTTTGGCGTCGAGCCGGCGAAGTCGTAACGGCAAAGAGGCGGGAGGCCGTTCATGCAGTTTGATATTTCGATAGTTGTCGCCGCGTTGCCAGCACTGTTGCAGGGCGCGCGGCTGACAGTCCTCATTACGATCGCAGGCCTGACCGGGGGCGTGCTGGTCGGGTTGCTGTTCGGCCTGATGCGCGCCTATGGCAATGCGCTGTGTCAGAAGATCGCGTTCGCGTACGTGGAGTTCGTGCGCGGCACGCCGATCGTGGTGCAGGTGATGTTCATCTACTTCGCGCTGCCGATGCTGCTGAATGTGCGCGTCGATGCGCTCACGGCCGCCATTGTCTCGATCGTGATCAACTCCGGTGCCTACATTGCCGAGATCGTGCGCGGCTCGTTTCTGTCGGTGCCGCGAGGTCTCAAGGAGGCAGGCCTCGCGCTGGGCATGCCTGCCTGGCGCGTGCTCGCCTTCGTGGTGGGGCCCGTCGCGATTCGCCGCATGACGCCCGCGCTCGGCAACCAGTTCATCGTGAGCCTGAAAGATACGTCGCTCTTCATCGTGATCGGAGTGGGCGAACTCACGCGACAGGGGCAGGAAATCATGGCCTCGAACTTTCGCGCGGTGGAGATCTGGACGGCCGTCGCCGTTCTGTATCTCTGCATGATCGGTACGCTCACGTACTGTCTGCGCAGGATGGAAAGAAGGATGCGGATTCTATGAGCACGATGAACGGTCATATGGTGCAGTTCAAGAAGGTCACCAAGCGCTTCGGCACGACCACTGTGCTGGAAGGCGTCGATCTCGAGATCGGCGCGGGCGAGGTCGTGGTGCTGATCGGGCCGTCGGGCTCGGGCAAATCCACGTTGCTCCGTTGCATCAATGCGCTCGAGCAGATTGACGGCGGCGACCTGATTGTCGATGGCATCAGCGTGCTGGCGGGACCGAAGAAAGTCCGCGAAATCCGCCAGGAAGCGGGCATGGTGTTTCAGCAATTCAATCTGTTCCCGCAACTGACGGCGCTCGAAAACGTCGCGTTCGGGCCGCGCCAGGTACGCGGCATGACGAAAGCGGACGCGGAAGCGCTCGCGCGTGAACTGCTGACAAAGGTTGGGCTGGCCGAGCGTGTCAATCACTATGCCAGTGAGCTGTCGGGCGGACAGCAGCAGCGTGTCGCGATTGCTCGCGCGCTCGCAGTGCGACCCAAGCTCATGCTGTTCGACGAACCGACCTCTGCGCTTGATCCCGAACTGCGTCAGGAAGTGCTGCGCGTGATGCAGGCGCTCGCCGAAGAAGGCATGACGATGGTGGTCGTCACGCACGAGATGGCGTTCGCGCGCAAGGTGGGTACACGACTCATCTTTATGGAACACGGGCAGATCGAGGTTGACGGAGCTCCGGCCGAACTGCTGGATAATCCTCCCAATCAGCGCCTGCGAGATTTTCTGCAACACGTCGAATAAACAGGTTTCATGTCCTCACTCGCTTTCATCGAAATTTCTGGCTCGCCGTTCGAGGCGGGCGAAGCGTTGGGCCGCTTCGGTGCTGCGGCCGTCCATCGACACTTGCTGCACACCGACGCATGGCACACCGTGATGCGCTGGCGCGGCAGCGCCGTGGCCGCCGGTCTCGCGATGCACACCGAGACGCGCTTTCCACGCATCTGGGCCGAATTGCAGGGACTGGCCCAAGGTCTGCGCTTGCCCTTCGAGGAAGTCTTCCTCTGGAATTGCCGCGGTGACCTATGGGCCATGTCGCCGGACGGTTGCACGACCGTGCAGTTGCCTCACGCTCCTCACGCGGGCGAGCGGCGGATCGCTCATAACGAGGACGGCGATCCCGGCTTTTCCGGTGATTGCGCCATTGCGCAGTGCCGGATCGAAGGCAGTCCGGGCTTCGCTGCGTTTGTGTATCCCGGCTCGCTGCCAGGACATACCTTCGCTGTGACCGATGCCGGGCTCGTTGTCACCGTCAATAATTTGCGCCAGCGACGCGTGATCGCCGGTGTGCCGCGCATGGTGCTGACGCGTGCCGTGCTCGATGCGACGGATCTCGATACAGCCGTCTCGTTGCTGCGCGATGCGCCGCGGGCGGGCGGCTTTCATCTCACGCTCGCACATCGTGCGCATCCGGCGCTTTTGAGCGTCGAATACAGCGCCTACGGCTGTTCGGTACGCGAGATCACCGAGCCGTCGCTGCACGCGAACCATGCGATTCATCCGGAGATGAAGGACTTCCCGCAGGTCATCACCGAATCTTCGCTGCATCGGCAGACGCGGGGAGACGCGCTGCTCGCGCAGGCAGGCGCCGCCGGACAGGTGCCTGACCCACTCGCCATCCTCGCCGATCGGCAAGACGGGGGCTTGCCGATCTATCGCGACGACCCGCATGATCCCGACGACGAAAACACGCTCGCCACCGCCCTCATTACAGTCAGGGAGACTCACGTAGAATGGAGCGTTTATGAACATCCCGGGAGTCCCGCCCGGTATCGAATGATCGATGGCCACAAGCAAGCAGACACCGCAAAGCAGGACTGATCACGACAGCACGAGGCCGTCAGCGTCAAGGCCGCCGCGCACCGTCGACGGATTGCGCGAACTCGTCGTGAAAATCGGTCGCGACGAAGCGGACATTTCGCTCGGCGGCACGGCGCATACGGTGCTCGCCAAACTGCTGGAACGCCCAGAGGAAGTCGCCGTTCGCACCATCACCGATCTGGCGGCTTCGCTCGGCGTGAATGCATCCACGCTCACGCGGCTTTCCACGCGGCTCGGCTATACGGGATTCGCGGACTTCCAGAATGTGTTTCGCGACAGCATCGCGCAGCGGCACAGGCACTTCTACAGCCAGCAGGCCGAACGGCTGGTGGCGGGCAAAACGAACCGGGCAGCGGCCGCTGATGGCGGCGCCGCTTCGCCAGAGGTCGAAACGGTCGTGCAGCTCGCGCGCGAATCCATTATCAACGTCGAAGGTTTCCTCTCGCAGCTCTCGCCTGAACATCTGCGCGGTGCGGCACGCATGCTGGCAGAGGCGAAACGCGTGCGCATCCACGGATTGCGCCAGTTCAGCGCCTTGGCGAGCTTTGTCTGCTACGGCCTGAGCATGATCCGCACGGACGTCGCGCTTCTTGATGCGCAAGGGCTCGGCGTCGCGGAGGGACTCGCACAGTTGCAACCCGGCGATGTGGTCGTCGTGACGAGCGTCGCGCCCTATACGCGCAGCGTCGCCGAGGCGGCCGTCGCTGCGGCGCAGAGCGGGCTGTCGGTCATAGCCATTACCGATACGCTCGCCTCGCCGCTTGTGCCGCCCGCGACCCACGCATTTTTGATCCCACACGAAAGCAGTTTCTTCAGCAACAGCATGGGCGCTTACCTCGTGTTTTGCGAAGGGCTGCTCAACCTGGTGGCCACGCATCTCGGCAAGCGCTCGCTGCAGGCGCTCGAAAGGCGCGAACGGCTGATTACGGCGCTGGGCATCGAAATATAAGACGTTTCGCGGAGATTGACTAACCCTCAAACCTCCAGATGGAGGCCGCCCGACACGGGGCTGACGTTAATCGCCGATTTGCCCATACGTCGGGCGCCCGCCGCGCTCGAGCCGGAGAAAGGTGGCGCCTTTGCTGCTGGTCGCCGATTCGACCGGCTTCAGCGCCGCGGGCACCGTGCCGCTGCCGAAGAGCCGCTTGCCGGATCCCAGCACGACCGGGAAGATAAAGAGCCTGTATTCATCGACGAGATCATGCGCCAGCAGCGTCTGCAGAAGCACCGTGCTGCCCCAGGTGTGCAGCGTCTGGCCCGGCTGCGCGCGCAGCTTGCGCAGTTCCGCGACCGTGTCGCCTTTTATCAGATGCGCGTTGTTCCAGCCGACCTGTTCGAGGCTGCGTGAAAACACGTACTTCGGCCGCGAGTTGAGGCCAACGGCGATCACGTTGTCCGGATCGGTGATTGTCGGCCAGTAGTTCGAAAAGATGCCGTAGGTCTTGCGGCCGAGAATAAAGCCGTCGGCGTCCGCGAATCCATCGACGATCAGCTTTCGCATCACCTCGTCCGTATAGGGCCCCTGCCAGCCGCCATGCGGGAAGCCGTTTTCCGGATCTTCATCGGGGCCGCCCGGCGCCTGCATCACGCCGTCCAGGGTCAGAAATGCGTTCAATACGATCTTGGGCATGGTCACTTCCTCCTTACCCGCACGACGAACGGCACCGGTCGGAATCGACACGGCAAAGCGCAGGTCAATCCGCC
Organism: Paraburkholderia phenoliruptrix; assembly: GCF_047325075.1. Classification (NCBI taxonomy): domain Bacteria; kingdom Pseudomonadati; phylum Pseudomonadota; class Betaproteobacteria; order Burkholderiales; family Burkholderiaceae; genus Paraburkholderia; species Paraburkholderia phenoliruptrix. Next base: position 2,012,567 of record NZ_CP168531.1, on the reverse strand, counting down.
CGCTAATCCTCGGAAATGCTGCCTGCTGCGACGGCAACGGTCACGCGCGACATCCGGCTTACGCGTCGTTTGTGTCGGCCGAAGCCCCGGCCAACTAAACCTCTCCCTGCTGCAACGCCCCTGCGATCCACCGCTCGCCGGACGCTTTGAGGTGCATGCGCATGGCGGTCTGCGCCGCGATCGGATCGCCTGTCTGCAGCGCCTTGAGGATTTCCTCATGCTCGCGCACGGCCGCCGACCAGGTCTCGGTGCTTTCGGAGTGGTCGCGAATCGCCGCGGCGATCGGGTCGTGGCGGCTATCGAACATCTCGGCCACGAAGCGGCTCAGCACCGAATTGCCGGCAGTCTCCGCGATCAGCATATGAAATTGACGGTCGGCATCGACTGGCGATTTTCCCGCAGCGGCGAGCCGCTTCATCCGTTCGACGGTGCGGCGCAGCCGGTCCAGCACAGCCGCCGACAGTCTTCCGGCCGCCAGCACGATGACGGTTCCTTCTATGGCGACGCGGGCCTGCATCAGTTCCGACGGACTTTCTCCGAGGGCCGGCACACCATTGTCGCCGCCCTCCTTCGGATCGCGCACATAAACACCCGATCCCATGCGTATCTCGATCTGACCGCCGATTTCCAGCGCAATCAATGCCTCGCGCAACGATGGCCGCGATACGCCGAGGGTGTTGGCGAGCTCCCGCTCAGGGGGCAGCCGGGCGCCCGGCGCGAGTTCGGCCTGTTGAATAAGCGCAAGAATCTGGGCCGCCACGGATTGGTAAAGCCGCTTTGCTTCAGTTTGCTTCATTGTGCGAGGTTGTCCTGTCGGCGATCCCTCAAGGCGGACCGCATCGAAGTCTAGCATGGCGGCCCGCGGGCTGGGCCTGACGGGGCCATCATCGCGTCGGGGAAGCTCACACTGGATTGATCAGTTATATTTTTTATGACTGGCTTGACCAACCACGCCAATGTGCGCTCTAATGTTTTCAAAATTGGACTGGCCAGTTCGCGACGCCTCGCGGACGCGGCAAATGACACAGTCCCAAACACATTGGAGACGCGAGTGACAGACAGCGGCATGCAGCCGGCGGCGGGCCTTGCGCGTGAGCGACCTGCGACCCGGGAAATCCTGCAGCTCAAGGGCGTGGGCAAGCGCTTCCCCGGAGTCGTCGCGCTCGACGGCATCGACCTCGACCTGCGCTCGGGCGAAGTCCACGCCGTCTGCGGAGAAAATGGCGCCGGCAAATCGACGCTGATGAAAATCATCAGCGGCCAATACCGCGCGGACGACGGCGTCATGTCCTACGACGGCGAGCCGGTGCAGTTCTCCTCGACTTCGGAAGCGCAGGCCGCCGGCATCGCGATCATTCACCAGGAGCTGAACCTGGTGCCGCACCTGTCGGTCGCGGAGAACATCTACCTTGCGCGCGAACCCAGGCGCGGCCCGTTCGTCGACTACCGCACGCTGAACGCCAACGCCGAGCGCTGTCTGCAACGCATCGGGCTCCATGTGGCGCCCACCACGCTGGTCGGCGCGCTCTCCATTGCGCAGCAGCAGATGGTCGAGATCGCCAAAGCGCTCTCGCTCGACGCGCGCGTGCTGATCATGGATGAACCCACGTCGTCGCTGACGGAATCGGAAACCGTGCAGTTGTTCCGCATCATCCGCGAACTACGCGCCGACGGCGTGGCGATTCTTTACATTTCTCACCGGCTCGACGAGATGGCCGAAATCGTGGACCGCGTGACGGTGCTGCGCGACGGCCGCCATATCGCAACCAGCGATTTCGCCGCCACCACGATCAACGAAATCGTCGCGCGAATGGTGGGACGTTCTCTCGACGATGCCTACCCGCCGCGCGCGTCCGTGCCCACGGACCACGTGCTGCTGCGCGTGCGCGACCTGCAACGATCCGGCAGCTTCGGCCCCGTTTCGTTCGACCTGCGCAAGGGCGAGATTCTCGGCTTCGCGGGTTTGATGGGCGCGGGACGCACCGAAGTCGCCCGCGCGATCTTCGGCGCGGAGCGGCCCGACTCCGGCTCGATCCTGCTCGGCGACACGCCCGTTCACATCGGCTCGCCGCGCGAAGCCATTCGCCACGGCATTGCCTATCTGTCCGAAGACCGCAAGAAAGACGGCCTCGCCCTTTCGATGCCCGTGTCGGCCAACATCACGCTCGCCAACGTCCGCGCCATCGCTTCGCGCGGCTTTCTGCGCTTTTCCGAAGAGACGGCCATCGCCGAGCGCTACGTGCGCGAACTCGGCATCCGCACGCCGACGGTCCGGCAGATCGCGCGGAATCTGTCAGGCGGAAATCAGCAGAAGATCGTCATCAGCAAATGGTTGTACCGCGGCTCGCGCATTCTGTTTTTCGACGAGCCGACGCGCGGCATCGACGTCGGCGCCAAATACGCGATCTACGGGCTGATGGACCGCCTCGCCGCCGATGGTGTCGGCGTGGTGCTGATCAGCTCTGAATTGCCGGAGCTGCTCGGCATGACCGATCGTATCGCCGTCTTTCACGAGGGGCGCATCACCGCGGTCCTCGAAACCGGCAAGACCAGTCAGGAGGAAATCCTGCACCACGCATCAGGGAGAAGTCATGCTTGAAATCGCATCCGGCCGCACGCAAGCCGTCGACAAACAGGCACGGCAGCGGCGCCGCGACCTGATTCAGAAATTCGCCGCGCTCGGCAGCCTCGTCGTGCTGATCGCCGCCTTTTCGCTGACGAGCGCCGCGTTTTTCTCGGTCGGCAATCTGATGACAGTCGCGCTTCAGGTCACCTCCATCGCGTATCTCGGCGTGGCCGCGACGTGCGTCATCATCACGGGCGGCATCGACCTTTCCGTCGGTTCGGTGCTGGCGCTCTCGGGCGTCGCGGCCGCGCTGCTCACCAAGGCCGGCGTGCCCGTGCCGCTCGCGATGCTCGGCGGCATGCTGGTCGGCGCCGCGTGCGGATGGGTCAACGGCATCTGCGTGACGCGCATGGGTTTGCCGCCGTTCATCGCCACCCTGGGCATGATGCTGGTCGCCCGCGGTCTTGCGCTGCAGATCACCGGCGCACGACCGGTCTCCGGTCTCGGCGACGCCTTCGGCGAACTCGGCAACGGCGCGCTCTTCAGAATCTCGCATATCGGCCCGGACGGCTTTCCAGACACGGTATTCCCTGGGATTCCTTACCCTGTCGTGATCATGGTGGTGCTGTTCGCGGCGGTCTCCGTGCTGCTCTCGCGAACCTCGCTTGGCCGTCACATCTACGCGGTCGGATCGAATGCGGAAGCCGCGCGGCTCTCGGGCGTCAATGTGCCGGGCGTCAAGCTCTTCACCTACGTCCTGTCCGGTCTGCTTGCGGGCGCCACCGGCTGCGTGCTGATGTCGCGCCTCGTCACCGCGCAGCCGAATGAGGGCGTGATGTACGAGCTCGACGCCATCGCCAGTGCGGTCATCGGCGGCACCTCGCTGATGGGCGGCGTCGGCACGATCTCGGGCACGGCCATCGGCGCATTCGTGATCGGCGTGCTGCGCAACGGCCTGAACATGAACGGCGTATCGAGCTTTATCCAGCAGATCATCATCGGCGTCGTCATTCTCGGCACCGTGTGGATCGATCAACTCCGCAACCGGAAGTTGTAATCAGAAGACGAAGTCCCAACCACAATGAAGGAGCGAGACATGAAAAAACTATCCATGCTGGCTGCGGCCGCAGCGATGTGTGCGATGTTCAGCGCGTACGCGCAGGCGGCAGGCGGCGAAATTGCCGTGATCGTGAAGACCGCGAACTCCAACTACTGGCAGAACGTCCAGAAAGGCGCCACTGCCGCGATGGCCGATGCGAAGGGCTACACGATGACCTTTCAGGGCCCGGCCGCGGAATCCGCAATCGCAGACGAAGTGAACATGGTCGAGAATGCGGTGAACCGGCATGTCGCGGGCATCGTCCTCGCGCCGTCCGACCCCGACGCGCTCGTGCCGGCCATGAAGAAAGCGTGGGAAGCGCATATCCCGGTCGTGCTCATCGACTCGGCGGTGTCCGAGTCCGGTAAGCAGTACTACCAGTCGTTCCTGTCGACGGACAACGCGAAAGCCGGCGAACTCTGCGCGCAGGCGATGATCGACCGCGTCGGCCAGACCGGCAAGGTCGCGATCATGTCGTACGTGCCGGGCGCCGGTTCGGAAATCGGCCGCGTCGGCGGCTTCCGCAAGTACATTGCCGCGCATTCGAAGCTGCAACTGGTGGGTCCGTTCTACTCGCAGTCGCAAATGGCGACCGCGCTCAACCAGACCACCGACGTACTGTCGGCCAACCCCGACCTGAAGGGCATTTTCGGCGCCAACGAACCCACCGCGGTCGGAATGGGTCGCGCGCTCCAGCAGTCAGGCAAAGGCGGCAAGGTGGTGGCCATCGGCTTCGACGGCAACCAGGACCTGCAAGGCTTCGTGCGCGACGGCACGATCCAGGCCATCGCCGTGCAAAGCTCTTACCAGATGGGCTACAAGGGCATCCAGACACTCGTCAGCGTGATCGAGCACAAGCCGGTGTCGAAGCAGGTGGACACGGGTGTCATGATGGTCGAGAAGAAGAACCTCGACTCAACGGAAGCCAGGAATGTTCTCTACTGATACTGATTAACGCCCCGGCGCGGCGGCTGTCTGACGAGCCGTCGGCCGATCGAGAAGCTCAATAAAGAGGATCCCTGAATGCTTAGCGTCATTTGCGAATCGCCCGGCGTGCTGCGCCACGAAGACCGCCAGCTGCCTCGCCGCGCGCAAGGCGAGGTACTGCTGCGGGTCAGCCGCGTCGGTATCTGCGGCACGGACATGCACATCTACTCGGGGAACCAGCCCTACCTGCAATATCCGCGCGTCATGGGGCACGAGTTGTCGGCCATCGTCGCCGAAGCCGATCCGGGCGCGCATGTCGCGGCCGGCGACCCGGTCTATGTCATGCCCTATCTGTCGTGCGGAACGTGCATTGCATGCCGGCAGGGTAAGACCAACTGCTGCGTCAATATCAAGGTGCTCGGCGTGCATCGCGACGGCGCGCTCGCGGAATATCTGTCGGTCCCGGCGCAGTTCGTGCACAAGGCCGATGGCGTAACGCTCGATCAGGCCGCGATGCTCGAGTTCCTCGCTATCGGCGCGCACGCGGTTCGCCGTGCCGACGTGTCGGCCGGGCAGCGCGTGCTGGTCGTAGGCGCGGGGCCGATCGGCATGGCGGCCATGCTGTTCGCGAACCTGCGCGGCGCGCGCGTCACCTGCCTCGACACGCGCGCCGACCGTCTCGCGTTCAGCCGCGAGCACCTTGCGGTTGCCGCGGTGCAGATCGGGCCGCATGACGTGGACGAGCTGTCGGCCATCACCAACGGCGAATTTTTCGACGTCGTGTTCGACGCGACGGGAAACGTCAAAGCAATGAACCGCGGCTTCGAGTTCATTGCGCACGGCGGCAAATACGTGCTGATTTCAATCGTGCCCGGCGAGATCAGCTTCTCCGATCCGGAGTTTCACAAGCGCGAAGCGACGCTGCTCGGCAGCCGCAACGCCACCGCCGAAGACTTCGAGACGGTGCTTGACGCGATGCGCGCGGGGCATATTCCGGACAAGGCGCTCAACACTCACCGCATGCGCCTGTCCGACGTGCCCACGGAGTTCCCGAAGCTGATGGAGCCGGGACAGACCGTCGTCAAGGCGCTGGTGGAATGCTGAGCGGACCTGCTGGAATCGTTCGAGATGAGTGAACCCATTCTTCAATTCGGCACCAGCCGGTTTTTGCAGGCCCATGTCGCACTGTTCGTTGCGCAGGCGCTCGGTCGCGGCGAAGCAATCGGCGGCATCAGTGTCGTGCAGACAACCGGCAACCCGGCCAGCGAGGCGCGCATCGCCGCGCTCGCGCAGGCGGGCAGCTATCCGGTGAGAATCCGCGGCAGGGAAAACGGCGCGGTCGTCGACACGGTGGTTCAATGCGGCGCGGTGCGCGCCGCCTGGGTCGCAAAGCGCGACTGGGCTGCGATCCGGCACGCGGTCATTCACGACGTGCGCGTGATCGTATCGAATACCGGCGATGCGGGCTATCGGCTCGACGAGCGCGACTCGCCCGCCGTCCTCGCGCTTCATGACGAGGCGCCGCACAGCTATCCTGCCAAGCTGCTCGCGCTCCTTCATGCACGGTGGCGCGAGCGGCCCGGTGCAGGCGTGTCGATCTTTCCCTGCGAGCTCGTCGCGAGCAACGGCGACACGCTGCGCGATCTGGTCATCGGCCTCGCGCAACGGTGGGCGCAGCCCGTGCCATTCATCGCCTATCTGTCGCAGCAGTGCGTGTGGGTCAACTCGCTCGTCGACCGGATCGTTTCCGAACCGATCGAACCGGTGGGCGCCGTCGCCGAACCGTATGCGCTGTGGGCGATCGAGCGGCGTCCCGGCATGGAGCTGCCGTGTACGCACGACGACATCGTCGTGACCGACGACCTGCGCAGCTATGAACAACTCAAGCTGTTCTTTCTGAATCTCGGACACACGTGGCTCGCCGACCAATGGCTCGCACAGCGCCGAAACGCCGAGGAGACGGTGTTCGACGCAATGAACGACGCCGCGCTGCGTGCGGGCATCGAGGCGGTGTGGGAGCAGGAGGTGTTGCCCGTCTTCACTGCGATGGGTCTGGGCGATCGCGCCGAGCAGTACCTCGCGAGCGTGCGGGAACGGTTGCTGAACCCTTATCTCGATCACCGCATCGCCGATATCGCCCAAAACCACGTGGAAAAAGTGCGGCGGCGAATCGCCCCGCTGATCGCGTTGGCCGATTCGCTCGCGGTCGCGCCTCATCAGACGCGCCTGCGCGAAACCCTGGCGCGCCATGGACTGGCACCCGCAGCGCAAGCAGCGGCATCGTGAAAGGCCGCTGCGCGCGTCACGTGGGCGGGCACAGGTAACGCCATTCGAATCCGCTGCCCGAGCGCCCCACCTTGCCTGCGGACGTCTCGGGAAAATGCGCCGCGAAAACGGTCGCGTCGGTGTGTGCCGCGTGATCGAGCAGCCAAAGCCGCGATTCGCGAGCCTGCGCGGCATCGGTGCAGAACACCGAGCTCCAGTCCGGCCGATGCACCTGCAGTGGGCTGTGCATCACGTCGCCGGAAAAGAGCGCCGTTTCGCCGCGTGAGCGAATCTCGACGGCCATGTGCCCCATACTGTGCCCAAACGTCGGCAGGAATCGAATGCCGTCGAGAATCTGTTCGCCTGCATCGCTCACCGCACGGCCCTGCCCCGCTTCAATGACGGGAAGCACGCTGTCTTCGAACACCATGCGCCGCGGCTCGCCTTCCGGCATGGCAAAAAAGTCGCACTCACGCTGACCGAATACGTAGGTCGCGTTGGAGAAGACCGGCATCCAGCGACCGTCCTGCCAATGCGTGTTCCAACCGACGTGATCGACGTGCAGGTGCGTGAGCAGCACATAGTCGACCTGTTCCGGTCGAAAGCCGGCCGCGGCAAAACGCTCCAGCACGGGATTGTCGAGCTGATGGAACAGTTCGCTGAACGGCCGGGACTTGCGGTTGCCGATGCCCGTATCCACGACGATGGTGTGCGCATCGATCTGCACTACCCATAGATGCGTGCGCAACGGTATGCGCCGGTTCGTCAGATCGAGGCTCGCGGTGCCGAAGCGTTCTTTGAGCGCGCGAACGCCGTTTTCATCCCACGCGGGGAAGAGCCGCTCAGGCGCGAGCGCGAAGCCGGTTTCGTCGACGCGGGTGATGGTCGCCGCGCCGACACGATAGACGGGTGCAGTGCATTTCGCCGGCATGATGGTTCTCCAGGAGTCATTGAGCGTCGGCAACCGGCACTCGCCGCATGGCTACGGTATAGAGCATCGCGCTCACGAGCGCGGAGATGCCGCCGACGAGCGCAAGTGCCAGTCCCAGGCTTTCGCCAGTGTGCCCCAAACGCTCATTCAGATAGCCGACAGACAGCGGACCGACACCGCCGCTGATCGCATTGGTCATGAAGACGAGCAGCGCCAGCGAGCGGCCGCGCATGCGGTTCGGCATGGCGATCTGCAGCGGCACGGGTGCCAGTCCCATGGCGATGCTGGCCGTGAATGCGCTCACGCCGTAGAGCAGCACAGCCACCGTGCTGTCGCCCACCAGCGGCATGGCAATGGCCGCCGGCACCAATAGTGCAACAGCGCCCGCCGAAAAGCCCAGCACGCGGCGCAGCGCGGTTTCGTCCGTGACGCGTGTCGCCAGCATGCCCGCACATGCGACCCCCAGCATGCCGCCGATCATGTACGCGGGCGCCGCCATCTGGCCGACCACGCCCGGAGCGAGGTGGAAGCGGCGCATCAGCAGCGTGGGAAACCATGCGGAGTGCGAATAGAAGAGCGTAATGAGCGCCACGTAGGCGGCAAAATACGCGAGACAGAAGCGGTTATGCACGAACAACGCCAGCAGCACGTCCTTGAACGACGGCATGGCGTCCTGCGCGTGTCCTGCATGCGCCGCGATTTCGCGCCGCGCCGGCTCACGCACCGTGAGCGCAACGAGCGCGGCCAACGCCAGACCGGGCAGACCCACGGCGATGAACACTGCTTGCCATGGCGCGATACCGTGCGCGGCCAGCCAGGCATGACTGCCGCCCACCGCCGTCGCGGACAGCAGCATGCCGCCGCCGAACAAGGCCAGGCCACCGCCCACATAGGGGCCGAGCATAAAGGCGCTGCTTGCGCGCGCAACGCGGCGCGGCGCGAAGAGATCGCTGAAAATCGACAACGCGGCGGGACTCAATGCGGCTTCGGCAATGGCCGTGCCGGCACGTGCGAGCAGCAACTCGGAAAAGTTGCTGGCGAACCCGCAGGCCGTGGTGGAGATTGCCCAGATCGCGATGCAGGCGGCGATCAACTTCACGCGATTCGCGCGATCGACGAGCCGTGCCACGAACACGCCTGCTGTCGCATAGCACATCGTGAACGAGAAGCCTTGCAGCAGGCCGATTTGCGTATCGGTGAGCCCAAGCGACTGCTTGATGGGCGGCACGAGAATGCTGACGACCTGCCGGTCGAGATACGAGAACGCAAAGCAGATAAAAAACAGCAGCACGATGTAGACGGAATAGCCGGCATTCTCGCTGAACGTACTTCCAGCTATGTCATCGGCCGGCTCCGCCGAACAGGTTTGGGCGCTCATCTTTCGTCTCCGTATCCTTTAGTGGGTGTTCAGATTCCGCTTCGCTGCGCGGCTGCCTCGCGGCACAGCTCAATCGATATTCGCTTGCGAAGCCAGCAGCGCAATGCAGTCGCCCGGCTCCACGCGGGCAAATGTGCGCATGCACATTACCGTGCCGTCGCCGCGAAATGCGATCTCCTGCGGCGGCTGCCACGGACGATGCGGATCGAAGAGGCGCCCGGCCAACTGACCGGCGCGCACCTCGTCGCCTAATGCGAACATGGGCTCGAACACGCCGGCGTGCGGCGAGTACACATAGTGGTGCGCGCCTTCTACGCGCAGAAAACGTGTGCGCTGCGCGCGAGGGGCCGTGTGCCCGTCGGGCGTCATGCCGAGCCGGTGCAGCACCCGCTGCAAGCCGGCCTCGACGATCGCGAGGTTGGCGGCATCGCAGCCCGCATGGCCGCCGAACTCTCCGCACAGAAAAAGCTTGCCGTGGCGCTCGGCTGCCGCGGCGAAGGTCCGGTCCTCGCCGAGCAGATCCATGATCATGGTGTTCGGCGCGCCGAACTCGCGAACCAGGTCCATGTAGAGCGCCCGTCGTGCTCCGCGTTGTTCTCCTTGATCCGGCGGCGAGGCGAGCAGCGTCGGCAGATGATCGAACGAAGCGCCGCCGGCGTGAAGGTCGATCACGACATCGGCGCGCGGCAGCAGTTCGGTTTCCACGTAGTGCGCAATCATCTCCGTCGGCTGGCCGTTGCGTGCGCCGGGAAACAGGCGGTTCAGATTGCCGCGATCGATCGGCGACGTGCGCGAACCGTTGATGAACGCCGGAAAGTTAAGACCCGGAATCACAATCAGGCGGCCCCGTATCGTCAGCGAAGGCAGCCGCTGCAGCAGTTTCATCAGCGCGACAGGACCTTCGTATTCGTCGCCGTGGTTGCCGCCCGTCAGGAGGACGGTGGGCCCGGTCCCGGCGCCTGCGTGATGTACCGCTACTGGAATCGGAATATGGCCGTAGGCGGAACGATCGTGCGACCACGGCAAGCGCAGCGTCCCGGTCTGAAAACCGACGCGCTCGAAGTCGATGTCCGTGGCGATGAGTGAGGCGGAAGTGGTCATGGCGGCACACGTGAAGGGAAAGTTGTCTTCACTATCGCTGACGCCGGACGGCGGCGCCAATGCCGATTTCTGCCGCGGCTGATGCCTCGCAGGCATCGCACTGGAATGCGCCGCCCGCTACCTCAGTTGCTCGACGAAACGCGCGAGCGCGGGGTTCGCATCTGCCGACGCAAAGCAGAATTCGAGCGGCAGCGGCACCGACAGATCGCGCAACTCGACAAAACGCACACGTGCCGGCGGCCGATAGCGGTTCGCAGCATTGACGATGGCGGCGCCCATGCCCGCGGAAACCAGCGAGAGAATCGCGGTTTCCGTCGACGCCTCCTGACGGATATCGAGTGTCAGCCCGCGCTCGGCACACGCCGATAGCAGACGGTCGTAGTAAGCCGGATAAATGCGGCGCGGAAACGCAATGAATGGCCTGCCCGCGAGTTCGCTCGTCATCACGGCGCCTGTCGCGCCGAGCGGCCATGCTTGCGGCACGGCCAGCACGACGTTCTGCTCGAGCACCGGAATGCTTGCGAGCCCCTGCGGCAAGGTGCCGAGACGGTAGCAGAAGCCACCGTCGAGCTGTCCCGCTGCAATCGCCTCGAACTGCTCGGGCGAATTCATCGGCGTCAGTTCGAGCGCGACGTGCGGCGAACTCTGCTCGAATGCGCTCAATGCATGCGAGACGACACCGATCCACGCTGCGTTTTCGACAAAGCCGATCCGCAAATGGCCATGCACGCCGGCCGCAATGCGCCGCGCGAGCCGGTTGGCCGCATCGACGCGTGTGAGGATATCCCGCGCCTGCGCAAGATACGCCGTGCCCGCCGCCGTCAACTTGAGGCCGCGTGGCGTGCGCTCGAACAACGCCGCGCCGACCGCGTCTTCGAGATCGTGGATCTGGCGGGAGATCGCCGGCTGCGTGACATGCAACTGCTCGGAGGCGGCCCGCACGCTGCGCAATTCGGCAACAGCAATGAAATAGCGAAGATGTCGAAGCTCCATGGTCGTTTCGCACAGGACAGGTCGTCGGCAATGATAGAGCAGGATGAAAAGAACAATGGCCGCACACCCTCGCGAGTCGCCGTTGCTGTTACGATAACGCGGACAACGGCACGCGAAAGAACCCCTCTATGCCACCCCGCAGCAGGTCACAATTGCCGCGCAGACCGCCCCTCGAAGTAATCCTTTCTGGAACTCGCTCGTGAACCTGCTTCAACGCAACAACGTCCGCGTAGCGGGAAACGGCCCGGCAACGATGATCTTCTCGCATGGCTTCGGCTGTGATCAGACCATGTGGCGCTACGTCGCGCCGACCTTCGAGGGACGCTACCGGACGGTGCTGTTCGATCTCGTCGGCAGCGGAGGATCGGACCTCGCGAGCTACGACTACCAGAAGTATGGATCGCTGCACGGCTACGCCTCGGACGTACTGCAGATCGTTGAAGCGTTCGCGACCGGCCCGGTGATCTTCATCGGACATTCGGTCAGCGCGACGATCGGCATGCTCGCCGCCATCGAGGCGCCGCAGCGCTTCGCGGCCAATGTGATGGTCGGCCCGTCGCCGTCTTTCATTAACGACGGCGACTACGTCGGCGGCTTTTCTCAGGCCGATATCGAAGACCTGCTGGAAATCGAGTCGTTTCTTCACGAGACCGGACTCTAGGGCATGCAACAGCCCGGCGCCGCGCCATGGAACGCTGCGGCCGCGTACGACCGGGCTCCCTGCGGCCTGCTCGTTGCAGCGGCGGGCGGCAAGATCGTCCATGTGAATCGAACCTTCTGCGGATGGCTGGGCTTGTCTACACCGGAGCTGGTCGAGACCCGCAGCTTTCAGGACCTGCTCACCGTCGGCGGCAAGATCTTTCTGCAGACCCACGTGATGCCGCTTTTGCAGATGCAACGGTCCGTCGCCGAAATCAAGCTCGATCTGCGCAACACGCACGGGCTTGTCGTTCCCATGCTCGTCAACATCTCTCGCGTCAATCGTGCGGGTTCGGAACTGGACGAGTTTGCCTGCATGATCATGAGCGACCGCCACAAGTACGAGCGCGAACTCGTCGTCGCGCGCAGGCGGCTCGAAGAATCGCTGAAGGCAAGAGAAGCCGCGGAACTCGCGCTCAGGGCGGCGGATCGTCGCAAAGACGAATTTCTCGCGATGCTCGCTCACGAGTTGCGCAATCCGCTTGGCGCAATGAGTACGGCCATCGCGCTTTTGCAACGGCAGCCATCCGGGGATACGGGCAAGGATGTACCGGTCGAACTGCTGGCCCGACAGTTGGCGCAGGCGTCGCGGCTGACGGACGACCTGCTCGACGCATCGCGAATCGCCGAAGGAAAGATCGAAGTCAAGAAAGCGCCTGTGGAAATCGGTGCGATCATGCATGAGGTGATTGAAAGTACGCGGGCGCGGCATTTCGAGTGTGGCGCGTCGCATGAAGTGGAGACCCGCATTCCGACCGAGCACATTTACGTTCACGCCGACCGGGTGCGGCTCGCGCAGATCACGCAGAATCTGCTCAACAATGCGCTTCGCTACACGCCTCCCGGCGGCAAGATCTGGCTCGCGGTCTCGCGGCAAGGCAACGAAGCGGTGATCACGGTACGCGACAACGGTATCGGCATTCCCGCAGAAGACTTGCCGACCATCTTCGACATGTTTGCCCAGGCGCCCTCGGGACGCGGGCGCCTCGTGGGAGGCCTCGGGGTGGGACTCGCGCTCGTGCGCGCGCTGGTCGAACTGCATCAGGGGCGCGTAACGGTTCACAGTTCCGGACCTGGCCAGGGGAGCACGTTCGAAGTCCGCTTGCCCGCCTTGCGTGACCCTCCGCAACCGTTAGGGGAGCCAACTAACCAGTCTCGCGCGCCGTGCTGGACTTCGCGCTGTGTGCTGGTCGTCGATGACAATGAGGGCGCGGCTTCCAGTCTCAGTACCTTGCTCGAGGTGGAAGGACACACAGTACGCATGGCAACGAGTGGGCTCGACGCGCTGCGCGCAGTGGACGACTTCGTTCCCGAAGCGGTGATTCTCGACCTGGGCTTGCCCGATATAGACGGAAGAGAAGTCGCGCGGCGCATCCGCGAGAACCACGGCTCGAACGTCGCGCTGATCGCGCTCACCGGCTGGTCGCCGGACAAGGATGCCGCCACGCGGCCGACCGACTTCGATGCCTACCTCGTGAAACCGGTCGACGTCGACGCGCTGCTGAGCGCGATCGAGCGGATATCCGCGCAATGAGCCCGGCCGCGAGGGAAAACCCCTAAGTCCCGCCGCCCCGCCCGCGCGCCCCGCCCCACATGGCTTTGCCCGCTTCGCGCTGCGAATCGTTAGCTTGACGATAACAAACGCTTGCCGAAGGTGATTGAAGCCCCTTCCCCGTTTCCTCTAGAGTCACGCTGTCGTGGACAAAGTGGCGTCCGGTATTCGCGAATGCTGCCTTGTCCGCACAACGCCGCCTCGCCAGAGGCCGATACAGCCCGTCAGCAGCACCTCGCGTGAAAGCCGGGTAAGACACTAAAGCAAGCGTCGACGACGGTCGACAGGAGACACGAGATGATCATCTACGGAACTGCGCTGCTCGCTTTCTGCCACCTTGCGGGACTCTTTCTGGGCGATCTGCTCGGAGCCGCGATCGGCGTGAAGACCAACGTCGGGGGCGTCGGTATCGCGATGCTGCTGCTGATCTTCCTGCGCCTCTATCTGCACGGCAAAGGACTGCTGCCGAAGGAAACGGAAGCCGGCGTGGGCTTCTGGGGCGCCATGTACATCCCCGTCGTCGTGGCGATGGCGGCCAACCAGAACGTCGTCGCCGCGCTCAAGGGCGGACCGGTCGCGCTGCTGTCGGCATTGGGCGCCGTGGCCTTATGTGCCGGCTGCATCGCGGTACTGTCGCGCACCGGCCGCGACAGCACATCGTTCATCAACGCCCCGCAACCCGAAGAGATCTGAACGAGGAGCCCGCCATGATCCCTATGCTCGACAAAGTACTGATACAGAACGGCCTCGTCACCGCGTTTGCGCTCGTGGGACTCATCATGTGGGTCTCGTCGCTGATCTCGCGCAAGCTCACGTTCGGCCGCGTGCACGGCTCGGCGATCGCCATTCTGATCGGCCTCGTGCTCGCCTATCTGGGCGGCGCCTTCACCGCGGGTCAAAAAGGCTTGGCCGACCTGCCGCTCTTTGCCGGCGTCGGACTGATGGGCGGCGCCATGCTGCGCGACTTCGCGATCGTCGCGACGGCCTTCGAGGTGCAGGCCACCGAAGCGCGCAAGGCGGGCCTTATCGGTGTGGTCTCGCTGCTGCTCGGCACGGTGCTGCCGTTTATCGTCGGCGCGAGCGTCGCTCACGCGTTCGGCTATACCGATGCGGTCAGCATGACGACCATCGGCGCGGGCGCGGTCACCTACATTGTCGGTCCGGTGACGGGTGCTGCGATCGGCGCGAGTTCCGACGTCATCGCGCTCAGCATTGCGACCGGTCTCATCAAGGCGATCATCGTGATGATCGGCACGCCGCTCGCAGCGAATTTCATGGGCCTGAAGACGCCGCGCTCGGCGATGATTTTCGGCGGCCTCGCGGGCACCGTCAGCGGTGTGAGCGCGGGACTCGCCGCCACCGACCGGCGGCTCGTTCCGTACGGTGCGTTGATCGCCACGTTTCACACGGGCGTGGGCTGCCTGCTCGGACCTTCGCTGCTGTTCTTCACGACGCGCGCGCTGGTAGGCGCCTGAGCCGCCAGCAAGCGGCTCGCGTACCGTGCCGCTCGCGGCGCAACGGGCTCACCTCTCGTCGCGAGTGCGCAGGCGGCACACGGCCATGAGCGCAAGCAGGTTCGGGTCGCGCTCGCGCGCCCTCAGGAAGCTGACGCCGATGGTCTGGCGCATCATGTAATGCGGTTTGAGCGGGATGAACTGCACCTTGTCGCCGAACACGCCGCACACGCGGCCCGGCAACAAGGTGTAGCCGACGCCTGCGCTCACGAGGTTCATCAGCGAGTAGATGTCGCCGACTCGCATGGTCACGTTGGGCGTGAAGTCCGCGACGCGAAACGCCTCCTGAAAGCCGTGATAGGTCGCAAAGCCCTCGCCGAGCGAGACGAAGGTTTCGTCGCGGCAGTCGCGCAGGTCGACGGCT
This sequence comes from Paraburkholderia phenoliruptrix, assembly GCF_047325075.1. Classification (NCBI taxonomy): domain Bacteria; kingdom Pseudomonadati; phylum Pseudomonadota; class Betaproteobacteria; order Burkholderiales; family Burkholderiaceae; genus Paraburkholderia; species Paraburkholderia phenoliruptrix. The sequence continues at coordinate 1,997,178 of NZ_CP168531.1, read as the reverse complement.
TCCAGGTTGGCGTACGGCGAATTCGCGGGCGCCGCGAAGAAGATGTCGTCTTCGAAAAGCGGAATGGATTCGATCTCGGGCTCGGCATCGGGCAACGCCATCAGCGCGGCGTCGATTGCGCCCTGCTTCAGCTTCTCGATCAATTCGGCGTTCGGACCGAGCACGAGTTCCACCTGAAGCGTGGGCCGCCGCACCTTGATGTCGACGACAATGCCAGGCACGGTCCTGATGGTGAGCGAATACAGCGAGCCGATTTTCAGCCGGTCCGACGAATAGCCCGCCGCTTCGCGCGTCGCGCGAATGCCGTCGGACATGAGCGTGAGGACTTCTCCGGCGACGTCCGCGAGCATTTGCGCGGCGTCGGTCGACCTGAGATTGCGGCCTTCATGGCGAAACAATGCGCAGCGCACGCCCTGTTCGAGCGAATGCAGCGCGCGGTGCACGCTCACCGTGCTCACGTTCAGCACCTCGGCCGCCTTGGCGAGGCTGCCGGTCTGCATGAAGGCGAGCAGCACTTCCAGCTTGCGGAAGGTAATTTCGTCGTCGATTCGGTCGCGCATGGGGAGCTGGGGAACGGTCGGAACCCTTCATTATCAGCTCGTGCGCGCCCGCGGCAAATAGCGTTAATCCCCGACGCCCGGGGGCGAGGCAGCCCGTGCGCCGCTTCTCCGACGCTCGCTCGCGTGCGCCGACTTGGCCAAATTGCGCCGGCTACGCCGCCTCAGTGGCGATGATGCTGATGGCGCTGCCAATGCCAGACAGGTGTCAGGTCCAGTTGACGCAGCAATTGCCTGCGGCGATATTCCCGCCGATAGTGGCCGACCGCGAAGATAATGCCGATCACGAGGACGGCGAGACCCATCACGACGCTTACCAGTTCTTCGTCCATGGCTACCTTTCTCGTCAATATTTCGATGCAACGATGACAGGTTCGCGGCTTAGCGTTTGCGCGCCACCGCGTTGAGCATTGAATGCCCTGCGCCGGTGACATGCAGGCGCTGGTGTCCGGAAGCGAGTTCTTCGAGTGCGACGAGCTGGCGTTCAAGCAATGTGTCGAGCTCCTCGCGACACATATCGATCTGATCCGGAGCCGCCTTGACGAGCATGAGGGTGGCGAACTCCTTTGGGCTTAGCATAGTTGTCTCTCACAGTGTTTTATTCGTCCACACGGAAGCACGAATTACCGCCCGATACCCGCAAACGGGTAAAGACCAGCAATTGTTTCCGCTTCATTTTGATTATCGGGGCCGCGACGCCTCGGAGTGTTAATTGTAAACTGAAAAAGTCCGATTACGGCGAATGAATAAATGCATTGGCGCGCAGGCGCGATAGATGCGGATTAAACATATCATATGCGCCTCGCGAACGCACCGTGTCTGGGGCGAGAGCCGCCCATTACCTATGAGGAAAAGCGCGCTCGATGGGTCCCGACTCATTAGCTTGCGGAATCACGGTGTTTAAATATGCAGCAGCGATTTATGTGTGAATTTATTAATCGCTGATTAATTCGCATTTATGCAACCGCCATTTATTATACGTTTTTATGACCGGCAATTAGCTGGCATATTCGCATGACACCGGTATTACATTTTCTCTGGACAGGCTGATTTGCCGCCCTCGTTACTTCGCGGTATACCGTTGCGCGTTATCTGGCCGCCGCGCCGCGCCGGCGTGAACGCGCGGGGCGCCACGGGCCACGCAGGCGAGCCGGTCGTGGATTGGCTGCATGCCGTTGTTGCACGGCGCCCTCGGTTTCAGCAGCCGCCAGGGCGATGCCGGCCTCGCGCTCGTCGTTGAACCCGCGGCCTGGACCGATCGCGCGCAGCAGGGTTTGCAGTTTCTTCGTCATCACGGCAAGGTTCCTCGTCAGCGACGCTCAGGCCGCGTTTAGCCGCGCGAGCTCCGTATCGATCAGAAGCTTCTTCAACTCCGGCACACACGAACCGCAGTTGCCGCCCGCCTTCAAACACGCGGTGATCTCGGCAGCGGTCTTGAGGCCCTGGTCGCGAATCGCCGTGCAAATCGTGTTGCGCCCCACGCCGAAACACGAACAGACCGTCGGCCCCGTATCGGCGCCCTTGCCGATCGGCTGGCCGGACAGCACGCCGATGCGGTCCGCTTCGTCGAGCCTGTCCTTCGCAAAGAGGCTCGCGAGCCATTCGCGCGCGGGCAGCTCGGGACGTGCCGAAAGAAACACGCAGTTCTCGATACGATCGTCGACCAGATGCACCGCGCGATAAATGCCCGCCGCGCGGTCCTCGTATTCGAGCCAGTCCGCCTGCGCGTCGTCGACGCCGAAGAGCGCGCGCGCCCAGGCGCCCCGTTCACCGCGCTCGCCGAGCGTAGTGCGGCCGGCAAGCTCGTAGCGCACGCACTGCTTGCCCTGCACGCGCGTCCAGTAGGTCACGCCGTCGAGCCGCGGCACGCGCCGGCTCAGCGAAAAGCCATGCCACGCGACATGAAACTTGTCGATCCGCACCGGCGTGTGCTTGAACTCGGGCTCGCCAGAAACCGGATCGACCACCGGATTCACCACGGCGCCCACGCGCGCGTCGGACGCAACCTGGTCGTTCCAGTGAATCGGCACGAACACGCTGCCGCGCGGCATGCCGCCGCCGTATTGCACGCGCGCCACCATCGCGCCCCAGCGGCTCGACACGCGCGCGAGGTCGCCTTCGCGCACGCCGCACAGCAACGCGTCCTGCGGGTGCATGTCGACGAATGCTTCGGTCACATGGCCCGCGAGTTTTTCCGATTTGCCCGTGCGGGTCATCGTATGCCACTGGTCGCGCACGCGGCCGGTGTTCAGCGTGAGCGGATAGTCGTCATCGGGCGCATGGGCCGGCGCGCGCGGCGGCGTGGCGATGAACCTTGCGCGGCCGTCCGCGTGACTGAAACGGCGGTCGTCGAAAAGACGCGCGGTGCCCGGCGCGGCTGCGCCGGCGCTCGCACGCACGGGCCACTGCACAGGCTGCAGGGACGCGTAGCCGTCGCTGCCGAGACCGACCAGCCCGGCGAGATTGAACGCACGATGGACGCCGCCGCTATGTCCCTCGCCCGATTGCGCGGCGGCCTCGCTGTCTTCGTTGCGCCATGCGCTGAGCCGCGCATGTTCGTCGAAGATTTCCTGCTGGCTCGCGAAGCCGAAGCCTGCATAGCCCATGCGCCGCGCCACGTCGCAAATGATTTGCCAGTCCGGGCGCGCCTCGCCCGGCGCCGGCAAAAAGGCGCGCTGGCGCGAAATTCTGCGCTCCGAATTCGTCACCGTGCCGTCCTTCTCGCCCCAGCCGAGCGCAGGCAGCAGGATATGCGCGAACGCATTGGTGTCCGTGCTCTCGACGATGTCGGAGCTGACCACGAGCTCGCAGCGCGCCAGCGCGCGCTTCGCCTGATCGCTGTCGGGCAGGCTCACCACCGGATTCGTGCCCATGATCCAGACCGCCTTGACGCGGCCCTGCTCGATGGCGTCGAACAGTTCGACGGCTTTGAGCCCCGCACGCGACGCCACCACGGGCGCGCCCCAGAACTGCTGAACCAGCTCGCGATGCCGCGCGTTGTCGAGCTCCAGGTGCGCGGCGAGCGTGTTGGCGAGGCCGCCGACCTCGCGCCCGCCCATCGCGTTGGGCTGTCCGGTGAACGAGAAGGGCCCCATGCCCGGCTTGCCGATACGCCCCGTCAGCAGATGGCAGTTAATGATGCTGTTGACCTTGTCGGTGCCCGAGCTCGACTGGTTGACGCCTTGCGAATAGACCGTGACCACGCGCTCGGTGCGGGCAAAGAGCCGGTAGAATTCGAGCAGATCGTGCGGGTCGACCTTGCACGCCTTCGCGCACTGCACGAGATCGAAGCCGGTCGCCGCGCCAGCGGAAGCAGCCGCCAGCGCCTCTGCATAACCGCTCGTATGCGAATCGACGAACTGCGTGTCGATCGCGCCGTGCTCGGCAAGAAAGCTGAGCAGCCCGTTAAAGAGCCGCACGTCGGTGCCCGCGCCGAGCGGCAGATGCAGATCCGCCATCTCGCAGGTCGCGGTGTAACGCGGGTCGATCACGACCACCTTCATGTCGGGCCGCGCTTCCTTGATCTTGACGATGCGCTGGAAGAGGATCGGATGACACCACGCGGTATTCGAACCGACCAGCACGACGAGATCGGCGAGTTCGAGATCTTCGTAGCACACCGGCACGATGTCTTCGCCGAAAGCACGCTTGTGCCCTGCTACGGACGACGACATGCATAGACGCGAATTCGTATCGATGTTCGCGCTGCCGACGTAGCCTTTCATCAGCTTGTTCGCGACGTAGTAGTCCTCGGTCAGCAACTGGCCCGACACATAGAGCGCGACGGCGTCCGGTCCATGTTCGTCGACGATCCGGCGCAAGCCGCCGGCGACCGCATCGAGTGCCTCGTCCCACGAGACGTCGCGCAACGCGCCGCCCGCGGGCTCGCGCATCTTCGGATGCAGGAGCCGTCCGTCCAGTCCGATGGTTTCGCCGAGCGCCGAGCCTTTCACGCACAGGCGGCCAAAATTCGCGGGATGCCGTTCGTCGCCGGCAATGTCATGGCCGCCGTCGGGACGCGCGCTCGCGCGCACGCCGCAGCCGACGCCGCAGTACGGGCAGGTGGTCCTGACAGCCTTGCCGCTGCCAGACGCGTTCGAAATTGCGATGGGGAAACTCACGGTGTGTTCCAGGTCAGGCAGCCTGCGTCTCGCAGAGGGCTTTGCCGAACAGCAAATGGCTGCGCAGCGATGAAATATCGGTCCGGTTCTGGATCAGTTCGAAGTACCAGGCACCTTCCTTCACGTCGCCATACAGCACCGCGCCGATCACGCGGTTATCCTCGATCACGAGGCGCTTGTAGACGCCGCGCCGCGGATCGCGCAGCACGAGGTCCTCACTCTGCGGCCCGCCGATGAAGTCGCCGGCCGAATACAGGTCGACGCCGGTCACCTTCAGCTTCGTCGCCGTCGCGCGCTGCACGTAGCGGCGATGCCCGGCGCCCGCGAGATGCGCGCCGCACACGCGCGCCTGGTCCCAGATCGGCGCGACGAGACCGAAGGTCGCCGTGCGGTGCTGCACGCATTCGCCGACCGCATACACGCGCGGATCGTAGGTCTGCAAGGTATCGTCGACGACAATCGCCCGTTCGCAATGCAGTCCCGCCTGTTTCGCGAGCTCGATGTTCGGGCGAACGCCGGCCGTCATCACGACGAGATCCGCCGGGATCTCGCTGCCGTCGTCGAAACGCACGGCGGTGACGCGATCCGGCCCGACGATTGCCGCGGTGTTCGCCTTCAGCAAAAACCGCAGACCCTTGCGCTCCAGCGCCTGTTGCAGCAACACAGAAGCGCTGCGGTCGAGCTGGCGCTCCATCAGGCTGTCCGTCACGTGCACGACCGTCACCGACATGCCCTGACGCATGAGCCCGTTTGCCGCTTCGAGACCCAGCAGGCCGCCGCCTATGACCACCGCATGACGATGGTTGCGCGCCGCCTCGAGCATCGTTTCGACATCCTGAATGTCGCGAAATGCAATCACGCCGGGCAGATCGTGTCCCGGCACAGGAATCAGGAACGGCTTAGATCCCGTGGCGATCAGCAAACGGTCATACGTCACCTCCACGCCGCTTTGCGAGCGCACGATGCGGCGCGGGCGGTCGATCGCGACCACGGGGTCGCCGGCATGCAGGCGAATGCCGTTTTCCTCGTACCAGTCGCGCGTATTGAGGATGATGTCCTCGACGGTCTTCTCGCCCGCCAGGACGGGTGAAAGCAGAATACGGTTGTAATTGCCGTAGGGCTCCGCGCCGAACACGGTGATCTCGTACAGGTCCGGCGCGAGCTTGAGCAACTCCTCGACGGTGCGCATGCCCGCCATGCCGTTGCCAATCACGACAAGGCGCGGGCGCGCAGGCGCGGCGAACGATGCGCCTCCCGACGAGCGCGCGTCGATGTCATGTCTCATGCGGCGACCCACACCTTGCCGCTTTCCACACGCACCGGATAGGCGCTCACCGAATTCTCGGGCGCTTCGAGGCACTCGCCGGTGCGCAGATCGAAATGATGCTTGTAGATCGGCGACGCGACCACGATGCGCTCGCCGAGGCTGCCGATCAGTCCGCGCGAGAGCACCGCCGCGCGCGAGCCCGGATCGAAGTTGTCGATGGCGAACACGCCGCCGTCGCCGTCCGCCACATGAAATACCGCCACCTGCTCGCCGTTGACGAGCGCGCACACGCCCGTATTCGGAATGATGTCGTCGAGCGCGCACACGGGCAGCCAGGATGCCGAAGTCCGATCGTTGTTCATGCTGGATTCCTCAGGTCAGGTGGATAAAGGTCAAGCGGTTTCGACTACCACGGGAATGGCGGCGAGCTTCGACTGGCGCTCTTCCGGTGTTGCCGGGCGAATCTGCCCGCGCTCCTCAACGAAGGCCACGGTGTTGTCGGCCTGGTCGCTGTTGACGAAGTGACGGAAACGCTTGCGGGTTTCCGGATCCGTCACCGCCTTCTTCCACTCGCATTCGTACGTGTCGATCACGCGCTGCATGTCGGCTTCGAGTTCCGCGGCGACTTCGAGCTTGTCGTGCACGACCACGTCCGTCAGGTACTGCAGCCCGCCTTCCAGACTTTCGCGCCACACGCTCGTGCGCTGCAGGCGGTCGGCGGTGCGCACATAGAACATCAGGAAGCGGTCGATATAGCGCACGAGCGTGTCCTTATCGAGGTCGGACGCGATCAGTTCCGCGTGGCGCGGCTTCATGCCGCCGTTGCCGCACACATAAAGATTCCAGCCCTTCTCCGTCGCAATGACACCGACGTCCTTGCCCTGCGCTTCAGCGCATTCGCGCGTGCAGCCCGACACGCCGAACTTGATCTTGTGCGGCGTGCGCAGACCCTTGTAGCGGTTTTCCAGTTCGACCGCGAGCCCGACCGAATCGCCGACGCCATAGCGGCACCATGTCGAGCCGACGCACGACTTCACCGTGCGCAGCGACTTGCCGTAGGCATGGCCCGATTCGAAGCCCGCCGCGATCAGCTCTTCCCAGATAAGCGGCAGCTGCTCGACACGCGCGCCGAACAGATCCACGCGCTGGCCGCCGGTGATCTTCGTGTAGAGGCCGTATTTCTTCGCGACCTGCGCGACGGCGATCAGGCCGTCGGGCGTCACCTCGCCGCCCGGCATGCGCGGCACCACGGAATAGGTGCCGTCACGCTGGATGTTCGCGAGGTAGTAGTCGTTCGTGTCCTGCAACGACGCGTGCTCTTTCTTCAGCACGAATTCGTTCCAGCACGACGCGAGAATGCTCGCCACCACCGGCTTGCAGATATCGCAACCGAGACCGTGGCCGTGCCGGGCGAGCAGTTCGCCGAAGCTGCGCACGCCTTCGACGCGCACGATGTGATACAGCTCCTGGCGCGAATACGCAAAATGCTCGCACACGTGATTGTTGACGGCGAGGCCCTGCTTCTTCATCTCGGCCTTCATGACCTGCGTGACGAGCGGCACGCAGCCGCCGCACGAGGTGCCCGCGCTCGTCGCGCACTTGAGCGCGCCGATGTCGGTCGCGCCGGCGCAGACCGCCGCGCACAGATCGCCCTTCGACACGTTGTTGCACGAGCAGATCTGCGCGGTGTCGGGCAGTGCGTCCACGCCGAGGCCCGGCTTTGCCTTGCCGTCGCTTTGCGGCAGGATCAGGAATTCGGGCGACTCGGGCAGCTCGATACCGTTGAGCATCATCTGCAGCAGCGTGCCGTATTCGCTGGCATCGCCGATCATCACGGCACCGAGCAGTTGCTTGCCGCATTCGGAGACCACGAGCTTCTTGTAGACCTGCTTGCGCTCGTCGCTGAACTGATAGGCGCGGCTGCCGGGCGTCGTGCCGTGCGCGTCGCCGATACTGGCGACGTCCACGCCCATCAGCTTGAGTTTGGTGCTCATGTCGGCGCCCGCGAAGCCGGCGTCGTCGCCGAGCAGATGCTTCGCCGCGACGCGCGCCATGTCGTAGCCCGGTGCCACGAGGCCGTAGATCATGCCGTTCCATGCCGCGCATTCGCCGATTGCGTAGATGTCCGGATCGCTCGTGCGGCAGTTCGCATCGATCGCGATGCCGCCGCGCGGACCGATTTCGAGGCCGCAGGCGCGCGCGAGTTCGTCGCGTGGACGAATGCCCGCGGAGAACACGATCATGTCCGTGTCGAGATGCGTGCCGTCCGCGAACTGCATGCGGTGCGTGCCCGCTTCGCCGTCGACAATCGCCGTGGTGTTTTTCTGCGTATGCACCGTCACGCCGAGTGCTTCGATCTTCGTGCGCAGCACGCGGCCGCCGCCTTCGTCGACCTGCACCGCCATCAGGCGCGGCGCGAACTCGACCACATGCGTCTGCAGGCCCATGTCGCGCAACGCCTTCGCGCATTCCAGACCGAGGAGGCCGCCGCCGACCACCGTGCCGGTCTTCGAGCGCGCGCCGCATTCCTGCATGGCTTCGAGGTCTTCGATAGTTCGGTAGACGAAGCAATCGCGGCGCTCGCGGCCTTGCACAGGCGGCACGAACGGCGACGAACCGGTCGCGATCACGAGCTTGTCGTACGAGAGCGTCTCGCCCGTGGAAAGCGCGACGGTGCGCGCATGGCGGTCGATCGAGACAGCCCTCGCGTTCAGCTTGAGCAGCACATTCTCACGCTCGAAAAAGCCCGGCGCGACAAGCGACAGGTCGTCCGCGGACTTGCCCGAAAAGAATTCGGACAGATGCACGCGGTCATACGCGGGGCGCGGCTCTTCGCACAGCACGGTGACATGCAGCGCGGCCCTCGGGTCGTCGACGAGACATTCGAGGAGCTTGTGCCCCACCATTCCGTGGCCGATGACGACAACGTTCATGACAGAGGCTTCATTCATTTGCGATGCGGTTTGCGACATGATGTGTCCGGCAATAAAAAAAGCGTCCCGCGGATGCAATCGCTGCTGCGACTGTATTCGGGGGACGCCGTTGTCCAAAACCAATGATCTGAGACAGAGTGCTGCTGGGTGAGCCGGATCGCCGTTGATCCGCAGCCCGTTTAATGCAAAGCCCGTGCCATTCGACCCGAACCTTGCGAATGCGCCGCCTGGTGGGCGTTTGGCGCGGGTTGACGCGTGCTGCTATTCGCTGCTGACTGACGCATTCGAATGCATGAAGGCGCGATGATGGTGCGACGCAGCACCTTCACCGTGCAGCGTGCGAGCAAACAACAGCGCGCCCTGCACGGCGACGAGCCCGCTCAATTCGCCATGCCCTGCGTATTAGCGGCGGGGGCGGCGGCGCTGGCGAGCGCGCGCTCGCGCAGCGCCGCTTCGCGCGCCTTGTGCTCGCCGCTGAAACGCACGGCCAACGCGCAGAGCGCCGACAGCGTGACGAGCACGCCGAGCGTCGCGAGCGTCTGCTGGATGCCGCCGACGCCCTTCATCAGAAAGCCCGCAGCCACCGCGCCGACATTGCCGCCCGCGCCGATAATGCCCGCCACGCCGCCGAGCGCCTTGCGGTCGATGAACGGCACGAGTGCATACGTCGCGCCGCATGCCATGTGCGTGAAGAGCCCGAATACCAGCATCGCGACGAGCGCGGCCGCGATGCTGTTCGCGTGCGCGAAGCACAGGAGCCCGAGCCCTTCGCCGACGATCAACGCGCACAACAGCGTGGAGCGCACTTCGAGGCCGCGCGATGCGGCCGCTCTGTCCGATACCCAGCCGCCGAGCGCGCGCGCGAACAACGCGAGCAGGCCGAAGCTGCCCGCGGCCATGCCGGCCTCTTTCAGCGACAACTGGAAATGGTCGACGTAATAGATTGCGGCGATGTTGTGGATGAAGACCTCGACGCCGAAGCACGCTGCGTAAGTGATGAACAGCATCCAGACGCGATAGTTTGCGCAGGCCGCGCGAAAGCTGGCCCAGCCGCCCTTCTTGCCGCCGTCGATAGCGATGCCTTGCGCGCGCAATGCCGCGAAGTTGCCTTGCGGGCAGTCCTGCGTGAAGCGCCAGTAGAACGCGGCCATGACCGGCATCGCGAGCCCGGGCACGACAAGCGCGACCCGCCATGCGGACGACTCGCCCACGCCGAGCACGATGATCGCGGCGAGCAGCAGCGGAATGAGCGCCTGGGCGGCGCCGGCGCCGGTGTTGCCCCAACCCGCGGTCGTCGCGTTGGCGGTGCCGACCACGTTCGGCGCGAACATCATCGACGTGTGGTACTGCGTGATCACAAAGCTCGCGCCCACTGCGCCGATCAGCAAACGGCACAGCAGAAAGCTCCCGTAACCCGTCGCCACGGCAGCGCCGAGCACCGGCAGCGCGCCTGCCAGCAGCAGTCCCGAGTACACCTTGCGCGGGCCATAGCGGTCGCACATCGGCCCGACCACGAGCCGCACGAGAATCGTGACCGCCACGGCGGCGATGTTGATGTTGGCCACCTGATCCGCGGATAAAGCGAACTCGCGCTTGATGAGCGGCATGAGCGGCGCGCACGCGAACCACGCGAAGAAGCAGACGAAGAAGGCCATCCACGTCAGATGAAATGCGCGCATGGCGGGCGTTCGCAGGCTGAAGAGATCTATGCGGGTTGCTTTGTCTGCCATCGTCGTTCCGAAACAAAAAAGCGTCCCGAGGAACCGGTCGGATGACTGGTTCCAGGGGACGCCGTTGTCCAAGCTGCTGGTGGAGTGCTGCTATGAGTGTGCGCTTACGCGTGCAGGCAGCAGGATCGCCTTTGATCCTTTGCATCAGGTTGCATCACGTTACGTGAGCGACTATGCAAAGGCTATGCCATGCGCGACGCGTGACGCATTCAAGGGCTTCGCGGGGAAAAGCGCCGGTCACCGCGCGACTGGCGCGACGTGTTTTGACGCGTGAAAGCACAGCGATGGTGCGCTTTCACAGCAACGGGGCGTCGCGAGCGCCAGGTTCAGGACGCTTCTTCGCCGAAGACTTCGGCTGAACCGAGCCTTTGCGCGCGGCGCGTTTCAACAGGCAAATCGTTGTCCTTCGCGAAGCGCATGACGAAGTCGAACGCGTCGGCGCACACCACGCGCAGCTCCTCCGAAACGAACAGGCATTTCGTGCCGGCATCGACGACAGGCATCGCAAGGCGCGTGCACGCGATATGAATGCCCGGCCGCCGCTCGCCCACGAACAGCGTGATGACGCCGGTCAGACGCTCGGGCCAGTCGCCAGGCCGGAAACTCTTCTGCGAATGGGTGATGCCTTTGATCACATGGCCCTGAATGGCGCCTTCGACGGGCTCCTGGCTGATGAGCGGTATGCGGTCCATGCTGGCGTCACTCGCCTCCCGATGATGATCTGTCGAGCTCGCTCTCTTCGCCGGCCGGGTCGCGCGAGGCAATCTTCAGTTGCCGCAGCTTGTGATACAGCGTCTTCTTCGGCATGCCCAGCTCGACGCTCGCTTCCGCCACGTTGCCGTTATGACGGCGCAGCATGTCTTCGATCAGCATGCGCTCGAAATACGCAAGCTGCTCGGCCAGCGTGCCGCCCTTGCTTGCATTGCCGCCGGGGCTCAGCAGACTGTCGCCCGTCAGGCCGAGCACGAAACGGTCGGCGACGTTCTGCAGCTCGCGCACGTTGCCGCGCCACGCATGCGTCATGAGCTCGGAGAGCTGAGAAGCGGAGACGATCGGCGCGGGCTGGCCGAAGCGGCGCGCGGCCGCCAGCACGAAATGCTCGAACAGCAAGGGCACGTCTTCCCGACGCTCGCGCAGCGGCGGCAATTCGATCTGTGCGACATTCAGCCGATACAGCAGGTCCGCGCGAAACGTGCCTTCGCTGGAAAGCTGCATGAGGTCTGCTTTGGATGCCGCGATGATCCGGCAATCCACCGCTATCGGCTCGTTGGCGCCAAGACGCTCCACGGTGCGCTCCTGCAGCACCCGCAGCATCTTGATCTGCAGCGACACCGGCATGGTTTCGATCTCGTCGAGAAAAAGCGTGCCGCCATGCGCCCACTCGATTTTGCCGACGCGCTTCTTGATCGCGCCGGTGAACGCGCCCGCCTCATGACCGAACAGCTCGCTTTCGAAAATCTGCTCGGGCAGGCCGCCGCAATTGAGCGCAACGAAATGCTTGTCGCGCCGCGCGCCGAACTCGTGCAGACTGCGCGCGATCAGCTCCTTGCCCGTGCCGGTTTCGCCGGTAATGAGCACGGACACCGACGTGTCCGCGAGACGCAGAATCTTTTTGCGCACCTCGGCCATGGCCGGCGATTTGCCGAGCACGAGCGCCTCGATGCCCTGCCAGTTGTGGAGCGCGGCACGCAGGCCTTGCACCTCGAGCGTGAGGCGGCGTTTCTCGACCGCGCGCGCCACGCGGCGCGCAATATGGTCCGATGAAAACGGCTTTTCGATGAAGTCGTAGGCGCCCACCTGCATCGCGCCGACCGCAGTCGAGATGTCCGCATGCCCGCTGATCAGCACGACCGGAATCTGCGAGTCGATTGCCATCACCTTGTCGAGCAACTGCAGGCCGTCGATGCCCGGCATCCGCACGTCCGACACGATCACGAGCGGCGCGCCGGGCGCGACTTCGGCGAGCGCCTCGGCGGCGCCCGCGTAAGCGGACACGGGCAGGCCCGCGAGCTCGACGGCCTGCTGGACACCGAAGCGCACGTTCTCGTCGTCCTCGACGACGAGCACCCGGATTTCATCTCCCATCGGCGACTCCCTTTGCTGACTTTGCTGACGCAAACTCTATATTGAAGCGCGCGCCGCCATCCGCGCGATTGACCGCCCAGATCTTCGCGCCGAACGCTTCGACGATGCGCGAGGTGATCGCAAGCCCGAGCCCGAGGCCGTGGCCTCGCGGCTTCGTCGTGACGAACGGTTCGAACAGATGATCGAGCACTTCCTGTGCGATGCCCGTGCCGCTGTCGGCAATCGAAAACAGCACGCGGCCCGTGTCGTCGGACTCGACTGCGTCCAGCACGATCACACGCTTTTCTTCGTCGCGGACCGCGTCGAGCGCATTGCCGAGCAGATTGACAACGACCTGCTGCAACTGGCTCGCCTCCGCGCACACGAATGTGCCCGGCGGGATGCGCATGTCGATCTGCACGGCCTCGCTGCGAATCCGCGCATCGTAGATGAGCCGCGCGTGCGAGACCGCTTCGTTCAGCGACACGGCAACGCGCTCGACCACCGGCTTGCGCGCAAATGCCTTGAGTTCGCCGGTGAGCGTGGCCATGTTGTCGACGAGACGCGAAACCCGCTCGAGATTGGCAATGGCTTGCGCCGGCTGGTCGCGTTCAAAAAACGTGCGCGCGTTATCGCACAGCGTGCGGATGGCGACAAGCGGCTGACTCAACTCGTGCGTGAGACCGGCGGCCATCTGCCCGAGCACCGCGAGCTTGCCCGCATGCACGACTTCCTGCTGCGATTCGCGCAGGCGCGCTTCGGTCCGTTTGCGTTCGGCGATTTCCTGCTGCATGCGTTCATTGGTTTGTGTGAGCGCCGCGGTTCGCTGCGCGACGGTCGCCTCCAGTTCGTCGTTCGCGCGGCGCAACGCGTCCTGCGCTTTCAGCTTCTCCGCTATCGTGCGGCGGCGCTGCATCGCGTAAAGCGCATAGAGCCCCGCGATCAGAAAGCCGCCCGTCACGAAGCCGAGCGCGACTTCTTGCTGACGACGGGCGCCCGCGACATCGAGCAGCACCATGATCGAGTCGCCCGCCTGCGGCGCGGGCCGCGACATGACGAGATAACGCGTGGTATGCCCCGGGCGGCGCGGATCCGGAAAACGGCCGAGCCACGCGCCCGCGCCCCAGTCGCCGATGCGCGTGTATCGCAGCGGCTCGACGTTGCGCCCCGCGTATTGGCGCGATGCCTGAAGCTCGCGCTGCTGCTCAGCGGTGATGGGCCGCAGCGCGGTGAACTTCCACGCGGCGACCGTCGAGATAACGATCACGCCATTGCGGTCGATCACCATCGCCGCTTCATTGGGACGACGCCACGCCGACTCCAGTTCGTCGACGCTGATCTTGATCGCGGCAGCGCCGATCGGCGTGCCGCCGTCGCGCACGGCACTCGCGAAATAAAGCCCCGGGATGCCGGTATTGGTGCCGATGCCGAAAAAGCGCCCCGCGCCGTGGGCGAGCGCGTCCTTGAAGTAAGGCCGGTACGAGACGTTGGTGCCGACAAAGCTGACCGGCTGATTCCAGTTGCTTGCGGCGATCACCGAGCCTTGCAGGTCGATCACATCCACGGCGACGCTGCCCGCCTCGTGATTCACGGCTTCCAGATAGGTATTGACGCTGTGCAAAAGCGCAGCGGTGGCGCGCGGTCCGGCTTCGAGCAACGCGCGCACGCTGTCCTGTCGCGCAACGATGGCGGGCATCGTCTCGAAGCGGCCGAGTTCGCTTTTCAGGCTCGCGCCGTACAGATCGAGCTGATGGGCGCCTGCTTCGGCGAGCGCGTCGATCGCGCGATTCCAGGCGAGTTCGAGCGCCGCCGCAGCCATGCCGACATACAGCAAGGCCGCAACCGCCCACGCCCACAGCGGTAGCCCTTTTATTTTCACTTGATGTTCGACCTCGCGATGACCCGGTGCACGACGACGCCACGCGCGCGCCGCACCGGAGCGCGACGCGTCACACCCCATGCGCGAGCGCGATCAGCGTGACCGTGACGACGATTGCGCCGCCGATGCGCGTGGCGATCTGCGCGAACGGCATCAATTGCATGCGGTTGGCCGCCGTGAGGATCGCGACGTCGCCGGTGCCGCCCTGCCCGCTGTGACATGCGTTCACGATCGCGGTGTCGATAGGGTACATCTTAAGTTTGCGGGCAACCAGAAAACCGGTGCCCATCAGCGTCGCCACGGTGGCGACGATCGTCACGATATTGGCGATGGTGAACGCGGCGGTCAACTTGTCCCACGGCGTCATCGCCACGCCGATGGCAAACAGCAGCGGATACGTCACCGCGGTCGAGAAGAACTTGTAGACGACGAACGCGCCCTCCTGCAACGGCGGCGACACCGCGCGCGCGAGCTTGACCAACACAGCCAGAAACAGCATCGCGACCGGCGCGGGCAGGCCGAACAGGTTGCGGCACATCAGGCCGAGCAGATACAGCGTGATCGCCGTGATGCCGGCCGCCGCGATGTGCGTGACGTCGATATGGCCGCGGATTTCCTCTTCGGCGGGTGCCATTTCGTCGGTCTCGCCGACTTGCAGGCGGCCGTCACCGGTGAGATGCGGAAAGCGCTTGCCCAGCATGTCGAGCGCGCCCGACAGGATGATCGCGGTAAGGCTGCCCAGCATGACGGGCGGCAGGACCTGCGCAAAGAGTTCGCCCTGCGGCAGGTGCATGATTTCCGAATAGCCGATCGAGAGCGGAATCGCGCCTTCGCCGACACCGCCCGCCATGATCGGCACGACGATATAGAGCAGCGTATGGCGCGCGCCGAGGCCGAATGCAGAGCCGACCGCAATGCCGACCACGGCGGCGGCGAGCGATCCGAGCGCGAGCGGCACGAAGATCTTCACGAAGCCTCTGATCAGCACGCGCCGGTCCATGCTCAGAATGCTGCCGACGATAATCGACGCAATGAACAGATACAGGAAATTGGTGGACTTGGTGAATTCGGTCGTGAGATGCAGGATCGGCTTCGGCAGCACGTGGTAATACGTGAGCGCCGAAGGCACGAAGGTCGCGCAGATCGCCGCCGCGCCGATATTGCGCAGAAGCGGCAGACGCTTGCCCAATTCCGCGCAGGTGAAACCGAAGAACGCGAGCACGGCAATCGCCATCGAAATCTCGCCCGGCATTTTGCCCGTCACCGCAAAGCCGACGATCAGCGCGAGCAGAATGAAATAGACCGGCAAGGGAATGATGCCGACGCGGTATTCCATCAGCTTCCACCAGCCTTCGGGCCAGAATCGGGTGGACGCATGGGTCTCGCTGGACGCGTTGGACGCATTCGCGGCTGCGGGAGTGGGCGTCGGGCGCGCAGGGTCGTGGATATGGGCGGGTGTGGACAAAACGTGTCTCCTTGCTTGGGCGCGCCGCAGTCGCGTGGCGGCGTCGCGTTTCAATGCGGGTTGCAATGCGGGTTCCATTGCGGGTTTCATGGCGGACCTCGGCGCATCGGGCTGAGGCTCTTCGAGCCAGGTGCGAGGCTGATCGGGTGAAACCCCGAAGGGAAAGCTGAAATCGAGCGCGCCGGGTCAGCGTCGCGCAGGCCGGCAAGGCGTGTGCAGGGTCATGACTGTCTCCGTGAGGGGTCTTCTGAATTGCGCTCGGGGCGCTCGTGGATGCCTATAAGGCAAGGCCCATGCCAATGGCGGGCCTTGCGCGACGCTTCGCAAGCCATTGATTTTTATAATTAATTTTCTTAACCAAACGATGCCGGAAGCAACGCGTTCCGAGAGTTCAGAATTGGCGCCGGCGAGCAGGCTGAGAGTTCAGCCATCCGTGGAAAGCGTGACCGCCTCCCATGCAGCGATTTCCTCCGACAGCGCGGAGAGCTTCGCGCGTACGAGGCCGAGCGCATCGCTTCCCAAGAGCAGATGCGCGGGCGGCTCACCACCGGCGATGACGGCGAGCATGGCGCGGGCGGCTTTCACCGGATCGCCCAACTGCTTGCCGCTTTTCTCCTGACGCGCCTTTCGCACGGGATCGAACACCGCGTCGTAGTCGGCAATGGAGCGCGGCGTGCGGGCCATCGAGCGCCCTGCCCAATCCGTGCGAAACGAGCCTGGCGCCACGGCGGTGACGGCAATCCCGAACGGCCGCACTTCCTGGCCGAGCGCTTCCGAGATTCCCTCGAGCGCGAACTTGCTGCCACAGTAGTACGCAATGCCGGGCATGGTGATGAAGCCGCCCATCGACGTGATATTGAGAATGCGGCCGCGCCGACGTTTGCGCATGTAAGGCAGCACGGCTTTCATCATCGCCACGGCGCCGAACACGTTGACGTCGAACTGCCGCCGCATCTCGGCAAGCGGCGCCTCTTCCATGACGCCTTCGTGGCCATAGCCGGCGTTGTTCACGAGGACGTCCACCGCTCCGACGCTAGCCTCGATGTCGGCAACCACGCCGTCGATCCGGTCGAACTCCGTCACGTCGAGCAGGCGGCCGAATGCGCTGCCGGGCGCGAGCGCCTCCAGCTCGGCGCATGCCGCCTCGCTGCGCACGGTGCCGACCACACGATGACCCGCCGCGAGCGCCTCCTGAGCCAACGCGCGGCCGAAGCCGCTGCTGGCGCCGGTGATGAGCAATGTTTTGCCTGATGCCATGACATTCCTTTCCTGAAGTTAAATGGAAAGTGCATACTATTCTCCCGTCATCGCCATTTTTAGGCCCAATCGTGGCATTTTCTTGCCTATTTCTATGAGCATTCAACGAGCGCAGACCACGCGCCGCGCCGCGCGCGCACCGGCTTGTGAAGCGCGCCAGGACATGACCGCGCTCCTGCGCGCGCTGGCTCCAAAGGAAGGCTATAACCTCACCGCGCTTGAAAGCGTGCGGATCCTGCGGTCGGACCGCAGCCTGGCATCCACGCCCGTGCTGTACGACCCGGGCATCGTGATCGTCTGCCAGGGACGCAAGCGCGGCTATTTCGGCGATCAGTTGTATCTGTATGACGAGCAGCACTATCTGGCGGTGTCGGTGCCCGTGCCCTTCACGATGGAGACCGACGCGACGCCCGCGCGGCCGCTTCTTGCCGTCTACCTGCATCTGGACTTCAGACTCGCCGCGGAACTCATGGCGCAAATCGAAGCGCATTCTCTACCCCGGCGCGCACAGGCGCCGCAAAGCATGATGTCGAGTCCGCTGGACGACGCGCTGCGCAACACCGTCCTGCGCCTGCTCGACGCGCTGAACCGGCCGCTCGACGCGGCGGTTCTCGGTCCGTCGCTGCTGCGCGAGCTTTACTTTCGCGTGCTCACCGGTCCGCAGGGCGACGCCATGCGCGCGGCGCTCGGCATGCACGGTCAATTCGGCAAGATCGGCAAGGCGCTGCGCCGCATCCATTCCGACTACGGGCGCCCGCTCGACCTCGCCCTCTTGGCCCACGAGGCCGGCATGAGCATTCCCACGTTTCATGCGCATTTCAAGGCCGTCACGCAGACTTCGCCCATGCAGTACGTCAAATCGACGCGCCTGCACCAGGCCCGCTTGCTGATGCTGCGCCAGGGGATGACGGCGGAGGCCGCGAGCGATGCAGTTGGCTACGCGAGCACGTCGCAATTCAATCGGGAATTCAAGCGGCTCTTCGGACTCACGCCGGCTGCGGAGGCGCGGCGCATGCGCGCGAGCTTCGCGATTCCGCCCGCCCACGCCGGCTCGGATTATGTGTCGTCGCATTGAACCGGGAGTTGGGCCGTCGCGAGGTGTCGGGCCGCCGCGCCTGCCCGCTGTATGACGCAGCCGCGCCGTCGGGCGATACGGGGCAGCCGCGCCGTCGCGCGGAAGGGCCCGATCTTCGATTCGCTGCTTTCCATATGCGCAAACATTGGTTGGATTTGCGCGGACATCGATTTAACGTCGCGCATTCGGAACGCACGACCGGCGCGGCCACCTTTTTCGCAGAGAGCAAAGACCGATGACCACACGCAACCATTCGCTCGACACACGCAGGCGCCGCCTTCTGCAGGGCGCCGCAGCCGGCTTGACAGGCGCGGTGCTCGGCGGCGTGCTCGCGCCACTCGCGCCCTTTACGGGCACGGCCGCGCACGCGCAAGGCGACAGCAAACGCATCCGCATCGGCTTTCAGAAATACGGCAACTTCGTAGTCCTGAAGGCGCGCGGCACGCTGGAGAAGCGGCTCGCCAGCGAGGGCATCGCCGTGCAATGGCTGGAATTCCCCGCCGGGCCGCAGTTGCTGGAAGGGCTGAATGCAGGTGCCGTCGATGTCGGCACCGTCGGCGAGACGCCGCCTATCTTCGCGCAGGCGGGACGCGTCGATTTCGTTTATATCGGCAGCGAGCCGCCGGCGCCGCGCGGCGAAGCGATCGTCGTCCCGCAAAATTCGCCCATCCGTACGGTCGCGCAATTGCGCGGCAAGAAGGTGGCGTTCAATAAAGGCTCGAATGTCCACTATCTGCTCGTGAAAGCGCTGCAGCAAGCGGGACTCACCTACTCCGACATCGAGCCCGTCTACCTGACACCCGCCGATGCGCGCGCCGCCTTCGTGCAAGGCAGCGTGGACGCGTGGGTGATCTGGGACCCGTATCTCGCTGCGATCGAACGGCAGGCGAATGCGCGCACCATCGCGAATGGCGAGGGGCTCGTGCGCAATACGCAGTACTACGTCGCGGCACGCAAGTTCGCGGCAACGCAGGCGCACGTGCTGAATGCACTGCTCGAAGAGGTGAACGCGGTCGACAGCTGGGGACGCGAAAATGTGCCGCAAGTGGCGGCGCTGCTGTCGCCGCTCGTCGGCCTCCACGCGGCCACGCTCGAAGTCGCGCTCAAGCGCACCGGCTACGGCGTGCAGCCGATCAGCGAGGCGACGCTCGCCTACCAGCAGCAGATCGCCGACACGTTCAGCGCGCTGAAGCTGATTCCCGGCAAGCTGAGCGTCGCGGATGCGCGCTGGAAAACCACCTGACGCGATGAGGGATTGCGTGCAGCGCGCCCGCATGGCGCTCACGCCGGACGCTTGCATGCGCTGGCGCGGCTGCCTGCAACGCGCATCGCGTTATGCGACGCGTGCAGTCAGCGCGCCGTGGGCTCAGGCAGTCCCCTCGTATGCCGCCCTCAGTGCGGCGACATCGAACTTCACCATTTTCATCATCGCCTCGGCTGCGCGGCGGGCCTTTTCCGGGTCGGGGTCGCCCATCATCGAGATCACATCGACGGGCGCGATCTGCCACGACACGCCGAAGCGGTCCTTCAGCCAGCCGCAGGCCTCCGGCGCACCGCCGCCTTCCAGCAGCGCGTCCCAGTACCGGTCGATTTCCGCCTGATCCGCGCAACTGACGAGGAACGACACCGCGTGATTGAAGGGCTCCTTGCCGCCCGAACTCATCGCGAAGAACGTCTGCCTGAACAGCACGAATTCGACGACCTTCGTCGACCCGGCGGCCGGCACCGCTGTGACGCGGACGACGCGCGAGTCGGGAAAGATGCCCGCGTAGAAAGCGGCGGCCTCCTCGGCCTCATTCGAATACCAGAGAAAAGGGGTGATCTTCTGAATCGTCATCGCGAGTCTCCTGTCAATATCGGTCAGAGGGCGGCCATGCCATGCCATGCCGCTTATGGAGACGACGAAGAAAGACCAGCGGAATCGACATGTTCGGGAAAATTTTTTGTTGCTCCGCCGGGTCTTCCCAGACACGGTTCTCCGTCGCCCCATTCAGCGCCGATTATAGTGAGCGTTTCGCGCTTATACACTGTGCCGGCGCGCGCCCGCGCCGTTTCACACGGGCGCCCGAGGCGGCACGACAGGTCGCGCCGCCACCGCCCCGATGCATTCAGCAGAGAACTAGTGGCTCGCCCCCTCCACCGCGCCGATGCCGGTTTCCGAGCGCACCGCCTGGGCGTCGAAGCCGGCCTGGTCGATGCGTGCGCGGGCGGATTTGTCGGTGACCGAGAAAACCCAGATACCGGCGAAGCCGATGGCCATCGAAAAGAGCGCGGGCGACGCATACGGAAACGGCGCGCTTGCGTAGTGGAATACGTCGACCCACACCGCCTTCGACAGCACCGTCAGCAGCACGGCCGACAAAAGTCCGAGGAAGCCGCCGATCGCCGCGCCGCGCGTCGTGCAGCCGCGCCACAGCACGGACAAAAACAGCACCGGGAAATTCGCCGAGGCCGCCACCGCGAACGCGAGCGAGACCATGAACGCAATGTTCTGCTTCTCGAACACGATGCCGAGCACCACCGCGACGATGCCGAGCACGACAGTCGTGATACGCGACACAAAGAGCTCGTTCGCGCTCGACGCCTTGCCATGCTTGAACACGGTTGCATACAGATCGTGCGACACGGCCGACGCACCGGCGAGCGTCAGTCCCGCGACCACCGCGAGAATCGTTGCAAACGCAACGGCCGAGATAAAGCCGAGGAACACGTTGCCGCCCACCGCGTTGGCCAGATGCACGGCTGCCATGTTGCTGCCGCCGAGCAGCTTGCCGGCTGCGTCCTTGAACACCGGGTTGGTGCTCACGAGCACGATTGCACCGAAGCCGATGATAAACGTGAGAATGTAGAAATAGCCGATCCACGTGGTGGCCCAGAACACCGACTTGCGCGCCTCCTTCGCATTCGGCACCGTAAAAAAGCGCATCAGGATGTGCGGCAGGCCGGCCGTGCCGAACATCAGCGCGATGCCGAACGAGATGGCCGAGATCGGGTCCTTGATGAAGTTGCCCGGCGCCATGATCGACGCTTTCTTCTCGTGCACTTCGACGGCCTTCGCGAAGAGCGCCTCGGGACTGAAATGAAACTGCCACAGCACCATGAAGGCCATGAACGAGGCGCCCGCGAGCAGCAGGCATGCCTTGATGATCTGCACCCACGTCGTCGCCGTCATGCCGCCGAAGAGCACATACACCATCATCAGTGCACCGACGATCACCACCGCGATCCAGTACTCCAGTCCAAACAGCAGCTTGATGAGCTGGCCGGCTCCCACCATCTGCGCGATGAGGTAGAACGCGACCACGACGAGCGTGCCGGATGCGGCGAATGCGCGTATCGGTCCTTGCTTGAAGCGGTAAGCGGCCACGTCGGCGAATGTGAAGCGACCCAGGTTGCGCAGCCGTTCGGCCATGAGGAACGTGATGATCGGCCAGCCCACGAGAAAGCCGATCGAATAGATAAGACCGTCATAGCCGTTCGTGTAGACGGCCGCCGAAATGCCGAGGAACGAGGCGGCGGACATGAAGTCGCCCGCTATCGCAAGGCCGTTCTGGAAGCCGGTGATGCCGCCGCCCGCGGTGTAGAACTCCGCGGCCGAACGCGTCCTTCTCGCAGCCCATTTGGTGATGAAAAGCGTCGCGATCACGAACGCGATGAACATGCAGATCGCCGTCCAGTTGGTCGCCTGTTTGACCGCCTGCCCGAGGTCCGCACCCGCGGCAAAGCAACTTGAAGCAGCGGCGAAAAGCGCGCCGCCCGCGATGAATCGGCGCGTATTCATGCGGCCTCCCGCTTGATCTGGTCGGTGAGTTCGTCGTACGCGCTGTTCGCGCGCCGCACGTAAAAGCCGGTGATCACCACGGTGAACACAATGACGAAGAGCCCGATCGGCATGCCCCACGTCGTGACGCCCGCGCCGATTTTCGCCGCGAGCATTTCTTTGTTGAATGCAATGAGCAGCACGTAGCCGTAGTAGACGACCAGCACCAGCGCCGTCAAGGTCCATCCGAGCCGCGAGCGCTTTCGCACCAGTTCGCGGTAGGCCGCGTTCGATCTGATCTTGTCCGCGAGTTTCACGTCCATCTCCGTCTCCTGCTTGAGTATCTTTCGCCAAATCAATGCGCTCGCGCATGCGATGTGTTTTCGTTGTTTCGATGCGCTCGACGATACGTTAAAAGCGTCCGCTTACCCGGTTCTTACGGCTGGGATTTTCTGGTGGCGGGGTTTACGCGGAGAGGAGACTGCAGTGCGCAGTGCATGCTGCAAAGTGCTGCGGGGAGTGCGGCCGATTGGCGCAGCACGCGTGCAGCACTCATGCAGCACTCATCGCGCGGGTTCCGGCGGCGCAAACCATGAGCGCTGGGCCGGAACCCGTTTCCAATGCATTAATTACAGGCTACATGCAAGGATGGGAGCCGTTAGACGATAGTCAGCGTCACGTCGATATTGCCGCGCGTCGCATTCGAGTACGGGCAGACACTATGCGCTTTATCGACGAGCGCCTGGGCGGCGTCGCGCGCCATGCCCGGCAGCGAAATCTTCAGTTCGACTTCGATGCCGAAACCGTTGGGAATCGCGCCGATACCGACGCTGCCGTCAATCGACACATCAGCGGGAATGGCAATCTTGTCGCGAGCAGCGACGAACTTCATCGCGCCGAGAAAGCACGCGCTGTAGCCGGCCGCGAACAGCTGCTCGGGATTCGCACCGTCGCCGCCTGCCCCGCCGAGCTCGCGCGGCGTGGTCAGCTTGAAGTCGAGCTTGCCTTCCGGCACGACGGCGCGGCCGTCGCGACCACCAGTAGCGTGAGCATGAGCGCGATACAGGACTTTTTCGATCGACATGGTGAAGCTCCTTTATGAACAGGTTTAAAGTTTATTCATCTATCTATCGAAAGATAGATGACAAGACAGAACTCGATATTTGAAACGCACAACTTTTCCAGATTGCTACTTACTCAAGACTATCTACTGAAAGGTAGACAGCACAACAAGCAGAAAGACCGCCTTCCCACCTTGCTTGCCAACTGTCGCTACCGCCCGATCCTAACCGACGCTTCGACATCTTCAAGCCGTGCTTTCGTATTGAACAACCGGCTCGCCAGCACGCTGCCCTGGAAGGCTGCGAAGAGCGCCCGCGCCGCATTCTCCGCCTTGCCGTTGACTGCGAGCGTACCGGCTTGCGCACCTTCGGCCAGCACTTTGGCGAGCCACTTCTCGTTCGCCTTGAAGAACGCCTGCACCGCCTGGCGGATGTTATCCGGCAACGTTTCGATGTCGGCCGCGAGCATGCCGCACAGGCAAATCTGGTGCCCGTCGCCGAGCGTGCGTCCGAACAGCTTCGTGTACTTGCCGAGCCGCACTTCCGCCGGCAACGATTCGTCGATCCCCTTTAGAGTACTTTGCACTTCGCTGCTATAGGTGCTCACTGCCTCGAGGACGAGGTCGTCTTTTGACGGAAAGTAATAGTGAATGCTCGACGTCTTTACTCCAACGAGGCTCGACAGATCCCGATAGCTGAAACCGTTATAGCCGCGCATCATGATCAACGTGATGGCGTGGTCGAGAATCTGTTCGCGCACTGAAGTTGTCGTGTCCATGGGCTGAACTCTATCTACTTGCAGATAGACTGTCAAGCACGATTGTTTCTATGGAATGCAACATCCTGTTCGCGATAGCGAATGGCGCGAGGTCTTTGTGGGCGGCGCAACACGATCGCCGCCCCGCTCTGTTGCGAGTAAGCCACGCTCGTCATGCTGAAACCAGCGCTATGCCGGCAACCTTCAACGCTCTCATCTCTGTCTCCTGGTGTCACGGCGCTTGCCGTTTTCGACCAAGACAGCATGCAGTGTGCCGCGAGCGGAATCGTGGCTACAGCATCGCCCGTACGCAATGCGCGGTAGCGCGCGCGCTCATTCGATGCGCCGGCGGGTGGAAATGGCAGAGGCGGTGGAAATGACGAGGTCGGCGAAACGCTTTTCGTCGCGGTCGGCCTGCCAGCGCGAGCGCGCGACCGCGATATTCACCGCGCCGATGCCGCGCCCGTGCGCATTCGTGATAGCCGCCGCCGTCGAAATATCGCTCACAAAGTACTCGTCTTCCGTATGCGCGTATCCCTGCTTGCGGATCTGCGCGATCCGTTCCTTGATCTTGCGCGGCTGGTACACGGTCGAGGCCGTATAAGGCACGAGGTTCGTGCGCGAGAGAATGTCGTCGATCTCGCCGTCGGGCAGGGTCGCCAGAATCGCGAGGCCCGGCGCCGTGCAATACGCGGGCAGACGCGAGCCGGTAATGACGTGCGCGTTGAACACGTTGCGGCTAACGATACGCAGTACGAACACAATGTCGGTATCGTCAAGCACCGTGAGGTTCGTCGCCTCTTCCGTCTCCGAGCCGAGCTGCTGCAGATAAGGTGTCGCGCGGCTCACCAGATCGTTCGATGTCAGATAGTGGTAAGTGAAGTCGAGCAGCCGCGGCGACAGTTCATACTTGCGGCTGTCCGGGTCTTTGAAAAGATAGCCGAGCGCGGCGAGCGTATAGGTGAAACGCTGCGTTGCACTCATGTCGAAGCCCGTGGACGCCGCGATCTCCGAGAGCGACAGCTGGCGCTTGCTGCCGTCGAACGCAGTGAGCACCTTCATGGCCTTCTCCACCGACTGCACGTAGAGCGAAGACGCGGTCGGGTCGGCTGCCTCCGCGGGCAGCCTTGCCGCCGAAGTGTTGCGCTTGCGCGCGGCTTTGGGCTCGTCGCTCATTACGTCGGTATCTGTCTGGATTGAACGGGAAATTATCGCATAGCGCTCATGACCGAACTGGCTACGCTAATGACTGCCTGACCGCCGCCAGCCTGTCCCACGCATCTTCGGTACTGCGCGAGATCAGATGCTTCTTCACGCGCTCGCTCGCCGTCAGCTCGAAACCGGGCACCGCCCGGTAATAGCGCGGCAACTGAAAACTCGCGAGCCGCTCGCGCGCCCACGCGTGTAGCGCCGGCCAGGCGACGGGCTCGCCCTTGAACTGCACGTTGAGCAGAATGTCCTGCTCGCCGATTTCCGAGGCCACGCCAATGGCGGCGCTCGCGCGAATCGCCGGATGCGCCGCGAAAATGCGCTCGATTTCCCATGCGGAAACGTTCTCGCCGCGCACGCGCATGCTGTCCGTCTGGCGGCCGATGAAGAACAGATCGCCCTCTGCATCGCGGCGCGCGCGGTCGCCGGTGTGCAGCCTGCCATTGCGCAACGCGGCCCGGGTTGCCTCGGGGTTCTTCAGATACGCCGGCAAAAATGTGCCCTCCACCTTGCTTGACAACACGATCTCCCCGGCTTCACCGTCCTTTACAGGCAGACCGTTTTCGTCGAGCAGTTCAAGGTCGATCCACGGCAACGCACGGCCGATCGAACCAGGCTTGCCAGTCAGGTTCGCCGTCGCGAAGCTCGAGCATTCGGTCATGCCGTAGCACTCGCGCAACGACACCTTGAGCCGGGTTTCAATCGACGTCCACGACGAAGCGCTCACGCCCGCGCCCCACGCGACGCGCAGCGTATGCGCGGCCGGCTGTTCGCTCTCGGGCAACTGCATCAGGATATCGAGCACACCGCCCAGATAATGCAATTGGGTCGCGCCCGCGTGTTCCACTTGCGGCCAGAATTGCGATGCGGAAAACCGCGGCACCGCATGCAGCGTCACGTTTTCGAGGAACGGCAGCAGCAGCATCTGCGCCCCGCCGATATGACACAGCGGCTCCCACAGAAATAGCCGGTCACCACGACGCACGTCGGCGACACGAAGCGCGGCCTCGCTCGCGATGCGCATCATGCGGTGCGTGAACACGACGCCCTTCGGCGCGCCCGTCGTGCCGGACGTGTAGATAATGCACAGCGGATCGTGCACGCCGATCGCGGGCGTCGCGAACCCGGCGCAGCAATCGCTCGGGTCGAACACGGGAAGATGCGTGCGCTCGGCGGCGCCGCAATCGAGTTCCGCCGTCACCGCGTCGAACTCTTCGTCGACGACAAAGAGTCTGGGCTCGGCATGCTGGAGCAGATACTCGAGGCCTGCCGCGCGCAGCTTCGTATTCACGGGCACCCACACCAGTCCGCTCAAATGCAGCGCGTAGATCAGATGAATATGTTCGGGACTGTTGCCGAGCATCACGGCGACGCGATCGCCTTGCGCGAGACCGCGTTCGGCAAACCAGCGCTGCAGCTGCGCCACGTGACGGGCAGCATCTTCACAGGTAATGGCGCGGTCCTCGAAATGCACGACGGTACGCGCGGGATCGCGGCGCAAACCTGCCGCGAGCAGCGGCGCGCAGTCGAGTTCGTCGTTGGTATGCCGGTGGGCGAAATATTCTGGATAACGATGCATGTGCAAACCAGTTGATTGACCGGAAGTTAGCGCGCGCGGCGCTTGAGCCAGGAAGAAACCGCGACGACGAGCGCGATCAGAATGACCAGGGTGGTCGACACGGCCGCGAGCGTCGGCGTGATGGCGAGCTGGATGTCGTCCCACATCTGCTTGGGCAGCGTCGAGTTGATGCCGCCGGAAACGAAGATCGCGATAGTCAGGTCATCGAAGGAAACGAGGAAGGCGAACAGGAACGCAGCGGTCACGCTCGCCATCAGCAGCGGCAATACGATCGACGTGATGCGCCGCAACGGCGACGCGCCCATCACGCGCGCAGCGTCATCGAGGCGCCAGTCGAAGCGCTGAAAACCCGCCGCGAGCGTGACGACGACATAGGGAATGGCGAGCACCGTGTGGCCGATCACGAGGCCGAGGTTGGTGCCCGTCAGCCCGAAGCGCCCGAACAGGTAAAGCAAGCCGACCGCCACCACGATACGCGGCACGATGAGCGGCGCGACGAGCAGCGCGAACACGGGCTTGCTCGCGCGGCGCGGCATGCGCGTCATGGCGAGCGTCGCGCCGAAGCCGAGCAGCAGCGACAGCAAAGCCGTGCCGAGGCCGACTTCGAATGAGCGGATCACCGCGCTTTGCCACACCGGCGAATCCATGAATGTGCCGAACCAGCGGACGCTGAAGAGTTTCGGCGGAAACGCAATGTAGTCGCTCTTCGTGAACGCGTAAGGAATCACCGAGAGCACGGGCACGACGAGCACCAGCATCACGACGCAGGTATAGAGACCCAGCGGGCTCGCCGCACGCGCGCCCTCCCCGCCGTGAACCTTGCGGCGCATCACGAAAGGCGCGAAGACGCGCCCCGCCGTCATCAGAAGCGCGAGTTTGAGCCCTTGCGCACGCGAGCCGCGCTGACGCTCCGCCACTTCGCCGGTGAGCGAGGTGAGACCCACCATGCGGTCGTAGATGAAGAAGATCACGATCGAGCAGACGAGCAGCACGGTCGACAGTGCGCCGGCAAAGCGCATATCGAAGAGTTCCAGCACCGACGAGATCACGAGTTGCGCGATCATCGTTTCTTTGGGCGAGCCGAGAAGTGCAGGGACAATGAAGAACCCAAGGCTGGAAATGAACACCAGCAGACCGGCCGCCGCCACGCCGGGCGACGACAGCGGCAGAAATACCGTGAAGAAACTCGTGCTGCGCTCGGCGCCGAGTGTTTCGGCGGCTTGCGTCAGGCGGTCGTCGATGCCGCGCATGACGGGCAGCATCGTCATGACGGCGAGCGGCAGCATGGAATGCACCATGCCGATCAGGACGCCCGTCAGCGAAGGAATGGTGCCGCTCGTCTCGTGCACGAGGCCAAGCGCGAGCGCGATTGTCGACAGCACGCCGGTCTTGGAGAGCAGCAGCATCCACGCATAGGTCTTGACGAGATAGCTCGTCCAGAACGGCAGCATGATCCACAGCAGCCAGCGTTCGCGTGCGCGCTCCGACAGGCGGCTCAGCAGGTAGGCAACCGGATAGCCGAGCAGAATGGAGAGCGCCGCCGTCATGAACGAGATCGCAAAGGTGATCCACAGCACCTTTGCATAGACAGGCGTGCGCGCGATGCGCTCGAACTGCGCAAGGCCCACCTGCCCGTTCGCGTCGACCAGTCCGCCTTGCAGAATCTCGCCGACCGGCATGATGAAGAACACCAGCAGAAACAGCAGCGTCGGCACGATCGGCAAAAAGCGCATGCAGCGCGCGAGCCACACCGACCGGCCGCGCCGGGAGGCTGCGCTTTCGCGCTGCGCATGAAGAGCGATGGTCATTCTGATCCCTTTCAGCTTTGCAACAGCGTCGTGCGATACGGGTCCCACACGACGCCCACCTTGTCGCCGACGCGCGGCGACAGACTGCGCTCGCAACGCACGGTGAGTTCGCTGCCGTCGTCCATCGCGAGTTGCACGCGCGTATCGCTGCCGAAAAACACCACGTCCGCAATCGTGCCGTCCACAAAACCGCTCGCCGGTTCGACCAGGCGCGGCGCTTCAGGCCTGACGAGCAGCGTGTGACGGGCAGCGAAGGCCGCAGATGCGCCTTTCCCGTTCGGCGCCTTGATGGCGTTCATCGCGTTCATCGGCAGAGGAATGCGGCCGCCCGCCGCGAGCAGGATGGGTTCGCCGCTCGGGCCGCGCGAGTCGTCGAGTGCACCTTCGAGCAGATTCGAATGGCCGATGAAGCCGGCCGCGAAGCGCGTCGCCGGACGGTCGTACAGATCGGCAGGCGTGCCGACCTGCTCGATGCGCGCCTGATTCATGAGGCAAATGCGGTCAGAGAGTGTGAGCGCTTCGTCCTGATCGTGCGTCACATAGACGAAGGTTGCGCCGAGCTCCTTATGCAAGCGGCGAATTTCGGACTGCATGTGCTCGCGCAATTTCTTGTCGAGTGCGCCTAGCGGCTCGTCGAGCAGAATCACCGAAGGCCGGTACGCGAAGCAGCGCGCGAGCGCTATGCGCTGCTGCTGCCCGCCGGACAGCTCCTTCGGAAAGCGCTTGGCGTACTCGCTCATGCGCACCATGGCGAGCGCGCCGTCCACGGCCGCGCGCACTTCGTCGCGCGACTTGCGGCGCATGCGCAAACCGTACGCCACGTTGTCCCACACGCTCATGTGCGGAAAGAGCGCATAGCTCTGGAACACCATGCCGATGCCGCGCTTGCCCGGCTCGATATGCGTGACGTCGCGCCCGTCGATCTCGATGCGCCCCGCGCTCGGCGCGACGAGACCCGAGATCATTTGCAGGAGCGTGGTCTTGCCCGAACCCGAGGGACCGAGCAGCGTCAGGAATTCGCCCGCCTGCACGGCGAGGTCCGTCGCCTCCAGCGCCACCGCATCGCCGTAACGCTTTGCAATGCCTATCGCCTCGAGTTTCGAGCTCATCGTGCAGTCCTTACGAAATGATCCACGAATTGAACCGTTCGGTGACTTTCTGACGGTTCTCCTCCCACCATTGCGGACTCGGCAACCGCATGTCGCGGATATTGTCGGGCGCCGTGGGCAACAGCGTCGCGCGATCTTTCGAAATCGCCTCAAACGCTTTCCGGTTGGTCGGACCGTAAGCGAGCGTGCGCGTGAGCAGCGCCTGGCGCTTCGCATCCGCGCAAAAACGAACGAATTGCTTCGCCGCGTCCGCGCGCGGCGTGCCCTTCGGGATGCCCCAGCCCTCGATCGAATACAGCCCCTCGTTCCAGACGATCGTGACCGGCGCGCCCGCGTCTTTGGCAGCTTGCGCGCGGCCGTTCCACGTCGAGATCATGTCGACGTCGCCGCTCTGAATGGCCTGCATGGCTTGGGCGCCGGAGGTCCACCAGATGTTGACGTGCGGCTTGATCCTGTCGAGGCTCTTGAACGCACGGTCGACGTCGAGCGGATACAGCTTGTCGAGCGGCACGCCGTCGGCAAGCAGCGCCTGTTCGAGCGTGTCGAGCGGACTGCGCCGCAGCGAGCGGCGGCCCGGGAATTTCTTCACGTCCCAGAAGTCCGCCCACGACGTCGGCCCGTTGCCTTTGAACTTGTCGGCGCGATACGCGAGCACGGTGGAATACACATCCACGCCTAGCCAGTTCGGCGCGATGGCCTCGGGCATGACGTCCGGATAGTCGCTGGCCTTCAGGCCGATCGGCTCAAGCAGTCCCTTTGCTTCGAGGTACGGAATATCGGCCGAGAGCGTCAGCGTGGTGACGTCCCACACATAATTCTTCGTCTGCACCATCGCTGCGAATTGCGCTACGGGTTGCGATTCGCGCGCGACGCTCACGACCTTGATGCCGGTCGCTTTCTCGAATGGATCGTAGAACGCCTCGCGATAAGCCGTCGTGTAAGGACCGCCGGGGTCCGACACCACGATCTGCTTCGCCTGTGCACGGGCGGCGAGCGGCAGCGCGCCCGCCATGGCAAGCGCGCTCGCGCCGTGAAGAATACGGCGGCGCGCCGGATTGAAGTCTTGCGTCATTGTTCAGGTCTCCGCACTAAAGTTGAGAGGAACAGCCCGACTTGGCCTTGGCCGGCTACTTTGCGCGCTGGCGGAAGAACTCTTCCATCATGCGTGCGGGCTCTCCGGAGTCGTACGCTTCGCGCTGAATGCGCTCGCCCGCTTCAATGCAGTCGATAAAGCCGGGCTCCGTCATTTCCCGGAAACGCTGCTTGTCGAGCCGCATCGCAACAGGCGGCTTGGCCGCGAGTTCGCTGGCGATTTCCAGCGCCTTCTCGAACACCTTGCCTTCTTCCACGAGGTGATGGATGAGGCCGATGCGATGGCACTCTTCAGCGTCCATCAAACGGCCTGTCAGCGTGAGTTCGATGGTGCGCGACATGCCGAGCATCGCGTTCATGATCCACGGCCCTGTCGTGCTGGCGATGCCCGCGTTGATCTCCGGCTGCCCCATGCGCACGCCGGGATGGCCGACGCGGATGTCGCCGAGCAGCGCCACCTGAAATGCCGAGCCCGCGGCCGTGCCGTTCAGCGCCATGACGAGCGGCTTGGACAGGCCGCGCAGCGCCGTGTAGTAGCGCTGCCATTCCTTGACCCACGCGACCGCGCGTTCGCCGTCGAAATCATGAGCTTCCGACAGGTCCTGGCCTGCCGAGAACGCGCGATTGCCGGCCCCCGTCATGATGATCGCCGCCACCTCCGGATCGCTGTTGAAGCGTTCCAGCGCCTCGATAATCGTCTCGCGCATCGGCGTGGTCCACGCGTTCAGGCGTTCGGGGCGGTTGAGGGTGATGACCGCGACGCGGCCGTGATTCGAGAACAGCACATCATTGCTCATTATTTATCGCATCGCAATAGTTGATGGTGAATAGCAATATATGCTCACCAAAATAGCGATGCAACCGGGTTTACCAGAGAGAAAGTAAGGAGAGCGCAAGGGGAATGAATGGGGGCGCTGGCGGCGGGCAACAGCGCCGGGCGCGTCCATGTGGATCAACGGGGGAAGTGATGGCGCGCCCAGAAAAAAGCCGCAGACAAGCTGCGGCTGAAAAACAAACACACACGCCGAACGTTTGGGAACGCTGACGCCTTACAAATCGTATCCACGTTTGCGCGGCGCGAGAATCGGGTGTTTTGTATGAAAGCATGCCCGCTTCCCGGCAAAAGCCGGCAATAAGCGGGAGTTCGCGTATTGAGGACTCCGACGCGTCGCGCAAAAACAACGGTCGTCTCAATCGGCTGGCCGAAAAATCACAGGAGGTGGCAGTGATCGCCATAGACGGCCTTGCAACGATGTGGAATCATCCACCGACCGGCCCGGACCGAAATTGTGCCGACGGCCAGCTTCTGATAACGCGCAGTCAACCACGTGGACACAGATCCCGCGCAATGAGTCAACGCCCGCCGCATGAAGATGAGGGACAGTTCGCCGTGTGGCGCGCGAAGCGCTCTTCCAGCCGGATCGACTCGCGCAGTGTCGTCGTGGCGCACGCGGATGTGCCGGCCGGAGAGTCCATCGCCCTGCTGCTGAGACTCAAGGGTTTTGTTTCTGTCGCGACATCCACCATCGAGAACCTCGAACTGATGCTCGAGCATTGGAAGCCGCGGGCGCTGCTGATCGACACGCGGCTATGCCGGGCGGAAGGCTTCCGGTTCGTCCGCCAGGCCGCCCTCGATCCTGCGTTCAATGCAGTCCTGCTGGTCGCCATGACAAACGTGTTCCCGCCCGAGAGTCCGGGCGACATCCGCGAGGCCGGCTTTGACGGCCTGTGCCGCAGGCCATGTCCCGTGTGGCGGCTCGCGGATATGCTCGAAAGCCATTTCCGCTCGTCGACGGGTCGCGCGTAGCGTCGGCACGGCCCACGTCGCACGTCGGGAGGTCAGGCCGGAACCTTGCTACTGCACACATTGCATGGCCGGACGGCAAAACGCGAACCGGCTGACTCACCCTTGCAGGTTCCTGTTTGACTCCCCTATCCGTCTACATCCTCACTTATAACAGCGAGCGTCATCTCGACAAGGTTCTGACCGCCGCGAGGCGCGCCGCAGACGATTTACTGATTGTGGACAGCGGCAGCCGCGACTCCACGCTCGCGATTGCCGCACGGCACGGCGCGAGAATCGTGCATCGCGCATTCGATAACTTTCGCGCTCAACGTCAGTTCGCCAACGACCTGTGCCTGCATGAAACCGTGATGTTTTTCGACAGCGACGAAGTCGCGAGCGATGCGCTGATCGACGAAGTCCTCGCATTGAAAGGTCGCGGTTTTGTGCACGATGCCTACGCGGTCAGGCGCGACTGGGTGGTCATGGGCAAGCTCATCCACGCGCTGATGCCCGTGTCGTGTCCGGACTACCCGATCCGTATCTATCGACGCGACACGTTGTATTTCACCGGGCACAGCGTGCATGAAACGCTGATGGGCCATGCAAGCGGCGGACGGATCGAGGCGCCGCTCGTTCATCATACGTTTCAGAACACCGCCGAGATCAGACAAAAGCTCGATCTGTACACAGACCTCGCCGCCCTTGACCTGCTGCACAAACACGAGCCGGCTGCCTTGCTGTGGCTCAAGGGCTTGACGAGTCCAATCGGCGCATTCATGAAGTGGTACATACGCAAGGGGAATTTCCGCGACGGTCGTGTCGGTTTGATTTTGGCGCTTTACGCTGCGGCTTATACGCGCCGCAAGTATCGCAAGGCGTTTTCGCGGCGCTGTCGCGATCGTTGACGCGCCCTTTCGTCGACGGCTGCGAGCGGACAACTTGCGCCGTCGATACTGGATCGCTTCACGCGATCGACGTCTCCGCGGCGCCGACCGGGAGTTTCCCATGACCGTATCGCCGAATACGCGTTTCGCTGTTCCCGCGGGTGTGCGCACGGGCACCGTCGGGCTCGCACTGGCGCTCCTCGTGTCGAGCGCCGACGCGGGACCGAGCTGTCCGACGGTAATCACGAGCCCGGCGGGCAGCGCGTTCGACATGGCCTCGCTCATTGCCGACACCGGCTCGCCGCAAGCGGCGCTCACCAGGTTGCGCGCGATGTTGTCGAAGCTCGGCTGGGGTACGCGTTGCACGATGCTGCGCGACGTCAATGCATGCAATGAAACGGTCGACCTCGCGAAACGCGCAGTCGTCGCGCTGGAGGCGTGTGCACCCACGGCGCCGCCAGAAACCGGCGCTGACCGGCGAGTGGAAAAAAATCGCGGGCGACCTCAATCCGCCGAACTCGATCAGTGAATCCGCGCGCGGCCGCATGCGGTCGTTAATGACGCTCCTGGCATCTCCCCACGCGAATTCACCTGCACTTCTTAAAATCAGGCGTACTGAGCTTATCTTTCGCCCGCCGCCGGCAGCGCGCTGACCGCGCCGATTTCCCGTTGCGAGCCTGCCTGTCCCGGGGCGGATTCGTCAGACCGGGATCGGTTCATCACCAGCACGGCGATCGTCGCAACGACTGCGGGCAACGCAATGGCCACGAAGTTCAGGCTTAGCGGCAGCGCCATTTCCACCAGAATACCGATGATGATCGGCGCAAGAATCGCCCCGCTTCGACCCACTCCCGATGCCCAGCCGATTCCCGTCGACCGGATCGACGACGGATAGAACTGCCCGGCGTAGGCGTAAGTGAGGATCTGCGTACCGATAGTCGATGCTCCGGCAAGCCCCACCACGATAAACAGCGCCCACGTCGGCAGATGCATGCCGAGCAGGCTGATCGACACCGCGGCGAGCGCGTACATGGACGCGAGCACGCGGTTGATGTTGAAGCGGTCCGCGAGCCAGCCGCCGGCTATCGCACCGATCATCGCGCCGAAGTTCAGCACCAGGACGAAGGTCAGCGCGGAGCCGAGCGTGTAGCCCGCGCCGGCCATCAGCTTCGTGAGCCATGAACTGAGCGCGTACACCATGAAGAGGCACATGAAGAATGCCGTCCACAGCATGACGGTTCCGATCGCGCGTCCGTTCTGAAACAGCTTGCCGATGGCCGCGCTGCCCGCCGCTTCGTCGTCGGACAGCACAAAGCGATCGTCGTGTTTCGGGTCATGAGCCGGCACGAGGCGCGCGAGGATGCCTTGCAATGCCTGTGTGCGGCCGGAGCGGACAAGAAAGGCCATGGACTCGGGCATCAGCCAGAAAACGAACGGAATCACCAGCACGGGCAACCCCGCCGCGATGAACACGGATTGCCAGCCGAACCGCTCGATCATGCCTTTGCCGACGAGCGCCGCCAGCATGCCGCCGATCGAATAGCCGCTGAACATGAGCGTGACCATCGTGCTGCGGATCCGGCGAGGCGAGTATTCGGACATCTGCGCGACGACGTTCGGCATCACACCGCCAATCCCGAGACCGGCGATGAAGCGGAACACGCCGAAGGTGACGGGGTCTTTCGCGTAACCCGCGGCAGCCGTGAACATGCTGAACAGCAGCACACATGCGGCAATGGTCCAGCGCCGCCCGACGCGATCGGCGATGGTTCCGAAGAACACCGCGCCGAACATCATGCCGAAGAGCGCGGAACTCACCATGAAACCGGCGCCGGTCGCCTTGATGCGCATCTCGGCCATGATGGAAGGCAACGCGATGCCGGCGACCGCCAGATCGTAGCCGTCGAAGATGATCACCAGCGTGCAAAGCGACAGCACGGTCGCATGCAGACGCGTAAAGCGCGCGTCTTCGCAGAAGCGGTGGACATTGATTTTCCGCATGCCAAATCTCCTTGACTGGCTGAGTTACCGCGTGCAGTGAGACCGCCTGTGCCCGCAGCATGGCGCATCGCTGGGCAGGGGCGGCGAACGGCCGGATGGCCGTCAATCATCGGATGAAACGATGCAGGACTGTCTTGCACGAGACCTTATGGGCCGTGGAGTGTCGCATCGTGCTGCACTATAAAGCACTTATTTGATGCAACATAATGCGCGTTTACGCTACTGTAAGGCCGATGGCATTCCTGGCCCCGAACACGGGCTCGGGCTTGGGCGGGCGGCCCGGCAGGCGCGCTCCTGAGGAGCCTGGGCGACGCGATGCAGCCAAGAGAGGGCGAGACGGCGTGGGTCTGTTGACATTCCGCAGCGAGGACAGGGTCGGCAAACTGCTCGCAGCTCGTCTGCGTAACGGGCTGCGGCTTAGGATGTATTTGTGATTCTTCGGCGTGGCGAGCGAGCCGGGCAGCGCGAGTCCCCGACGCATTGGGGCGCCGACTCGCCTCTTCTTTTACCGCGGCTTATGCCGACGCCGCCTGATGAGCGGCAAGCGTGGCGCCGAGTTCTTCGTCGGACATCGCGGGAGCGCACGTGAACGCGAACAGATCACCCCATTGAAGCACCCATCGGGCGAGTCCGCTCGCATCGGTTGCCTCGACGATGGCAAAGCCGCTCAACTCGCCGATCGCATGCCAGCGCCCGAGAAGCTGGACGTTTTCGGGCGGACGGCCACCCGTTTTGAGGAAACGCTCGATTGCAGGCCGTTGTGTCGTCGGCAGCCCCTTCCATTGAACGATGTATTTCATTGCAGCCTCCAGTGCGGAGATGAGCGAGGCCGGCTCGTGGCGGACCAGCGACACGCCATACGCCGCGATGCCGCGGCGCTTTAACGTCCGGGATCGAGATTGAATAGTCTTCCTATCTACACGATCGGCATGAGGCCACGAGGCGCATAGCTCATCATAGATGGGCCCACGGAATCGACATCGTCGGAATACAGCAGCGAATGGCCAACTTTTATAGCCGCGCCGCCATGGCTGGTGTTGGATGGCATGAAGCAACTGCTGGGGTGGATTGTGCAGTGATGGGCTGTGCCGGAGGTTTGGCATTGCCGCGCGGGGGCGCGTTTGAGGGGGCAGCGCGGGGCACAGTGCCTCTTGGGTCGCATTTTCCGTGTTACCGTTGCTCCTCGGAGCTGACTGCTTCGATCGCTGCCAGCTGAGTATCGCTCAGTTTATATCGGCGCTTGATGTCACCGGAGAGACTCCTGGCAGCATCTTGGCACTCTGGCAAGCAGGTCATCACATGGGCCAGAAGTATCTGGAAGTCGGGATTATCGGGATTTGATCGAGCGAGGCTATCGGCCAGGCCAAGAGCCTCCTTGTAGCGCTCGATGCGCAAGAAGCAGCCACACCGATGCCTACGTGATTGATCATGATGAGCAGTCTGAATGATTCCATGGCAGGTCATCACGATCAAGTCCCTGACTACAACGTCCAAGTTGCTGT
Organism: Paraburkholderia phenoliruptrix; assembly: GCF_047325075.1. Taxonomy (NCBI): domain Bacteria; kingdom Pseudomonadati; phylum Pseudomonadota; class Betaproteobacteria; order Burkholderiales; family Burkholderiaceae; genus Paraburkholderia; species Paraburkholderia phenoliruptrix. The sequence continues at coordinate 1,960,282 of NZ_CP168531.1, read as the reverse complement.
TCTTCAGCTCATCGTAAAGATAGAGGCAAATACCGGCGTAATCATGAGTCTCGACCAGACGACGCACCATCTCGGAGATACGTGCGGCCTCTTCTGCCGGAGCCAAGCTGCCCACTAGCCCAACAATGTCAGTTTGCAGATCGGCATAGTCCTTCTCAAAGGGCTGCATGACGGTCGCTATCTGCTGATCGCAAAACTGGCTCGCCAAGAAGATTTTCGTTTTTAGCTTGGCCCTTGGCCCGAGCCCGACGGTTAGGCTCCCAAGCACGTCGGAAAAGGCTTCCGTTGGCGGTCTTCGATTGATGCGGGCTATCCCCTCCGCACGAACGAAAATCCGCAGCAAGGCCATCCGCGTATACACGGCAAGCGATGTCGCCACATTCATACCCGCCGTAAGGTAAGCGCGCACCCGAAGGTTGCTCCAATCTGCAAGATCACCGAGACAGAGGGCGATTGCCGACATGTGGGGACTCGATCTCGGATTGCGTGCGAAGCGCATCAGAATCTCGGTCAACTCATCCGGGGCACCACTGGAGCACTGACGAGTAAGTTCCAAAATGCCGCAGACCCGGTTCGAATCTGTCTCGGATTCGAGTCTTCCCAAGATGAAGCGATGGGCCTGGCGCACTCGGTGCGTCTCGCGCCGCTCCCCGCCTCCGGGAAGCGACTCGACGAACTGATATTCTTCAACGATAGGGGAATGAAGGAAGGCCTGCCAGAAGGCCGAGCGTGCACGTTCTCGTGTGCCTGACTCACCGGTCAACCACTCTTCCAGCTTTGCGGAATACGCCTCGTCGCAATCCTCCATTCGATCTGGTTGGGGAACAACCCTTCCAGGTTGCTCACGGTCACTGAATGGTACGGTGTCGGTGCCTTTTGCAGACCCGAGCACACCGTTGATGATTTGCCCGTCGACCAGATAAGAACACAAGAACAAGACGTCCCGACAGACCTTTTCAAAGACCTGTCTCAGCTTGTCATAGACGCCCAGCCCTGCTTCAAAATCAATATTATCGAGGCGCTTTAGGAGATCTTCGAGCGTGACGTCAATGTTTACGTCAAGGTGGCTGCTAACTTTATTTCTGATCTCTCGATACGGTGCAATCTCTTCCACCACCCGGAAGATCGTCTTGAATTGCTCTATGGCATTCTGCGAAAACTCTTTTGCAAGGAGAGCGTCGAGGCCATCAATTCGTTGCGGAGCTCCAGGATCAACGTCGCGGGTAATTAGACAATCGCAAGCGCTGACCAGATCGGTAATCATTCGGGCCTTCAAGATGCGCACCACATTCGGAAAAGCTTCGAATCCCTGAAGTAATTTGGCCTGGGCTACCATCCAACGCTGGATGAGAGCGAGATGTCCCGCACGAGCATGGATCGGCGTAGTGTTGATAAGAGCAGTCGAATCGGGCCGCGTCATCGCCAGAGGATCGGCTCCCATCTCTACGGTTTGCATCTTGCGGCCGGAGGCTCGATAGGCTTGTAAGGCTGCCTCGAATGCCGGATCACGGGACTCCGGGAAGTCCGTCAGTGTGGGAAAATCGGTGATGCCCAAAGATGCTAGCGAGCGGTAAATCTCGGCCGCGCCCTCTACAAAAAATTCCGACTTTGAAGCATCGGTGCCATTCCAAAGTTCGATCACCTCTTCTAGTTCAATATCTTGAACATGGGCGCTCAGCCGGTCGCGGACCTTCTGGAAGTACTTCTTGAATTCAGCTGCGTAGTACTCCTTGAGGTCGTTGAAAGCACCTGTATCGTATCCTGCCTGCTGCAACGGCTTACGCAGTTGGCGGGCGTGTGAGATGAAATCGGCAGCGCGGATGAGGACGTGCCGGGTGATCATGCGTGCGTCGGCGTCTGTGGGCGCAAACTGCGCCAAGCGCATCGCGAGCCGCATTTCCATTATCAGGAAACGTAGTTTTTCGAGACGAATATCGAGAGGCATACAAGTAAGCGCATTGTACTTACGATCCTAGAAAAAAGGCCAAAATGTAGCGCAGGTACCATGCCTCGGAAAATTAACCCCGACTGCTGGTTCAAACGAGCCCTTACTCGAACATCTGTTTCTGCCTGACAACGTAGCCCGCGGGCTTCTTCTGCTTTTCCAACACGCCCTCGTCGATCAGACGCTGCAACCATGCCTTGGCCCGCGCGTTCGACACATCGAGCGCGGCCGCCACTTGGGAGTCTTTCCTCGGCATACTCAAGAGTTGCTGAATCGCCGCGCGTATGGCAGCCAAGGGCACTTCGGCGCGACTCTAATATCCAGGTGACTGACGTGGCGCGGCGTTATGGTGTGGCGCGGACGACCTTATAACATAGAGGCCACCGCGGTCATTCACCTTGCAGAGCTTGTCCTTTGCCATAAAAAATCGTGCTTGAGGCTGCCGAAATGTGCCAGCCATTGCCAAGCACAAATACAAAAAAGCCCGCAAATGGCGGGCTGAAGGGTGTTTTATTACCAGTGAATGCCGGCTGCTGCCGGACGCTGAGTTACTCCCACTCAATCGTCGCCGGCGGTTTCCCCGAGATGTCATACACCACCCGGTTGATCCCGCGCACTTCATTGATGATGCGATTCGACACATGCCCGAGCAACTCGTGCGGCAAATGGGCCCAGTGTGCGGTCATGAAATCCAGCGTCTGCACGGCCCGCAACGCGACCACGTACTCGTAGGTGCGGCCGTCGCCCATCACGCCGACGCTCTTCACCGGCAGAAACACCGCAAACGCCTGGCTCGTCAGGTCGTACCAGGACTTGCCGGTTTCCTTGTCGATGAACGTGCGCAGCGTTTCGATGAAAATCGCGTCCGCGCGGCGCAGCAGATCCGCGAAATCGCGTTTCACTTCGCCGAGAATCCGCACGCCGAGACCCGGGCCCGGGAACGGATGGCGGTACACCATGGCCGGCGGCAAGCCGAGCTTCACGCCGAGTTCGCGCACTTCGTCCTTGAAGAGTTCGCGCAGCGGCTCGAGCAGCTTCAGGTTCAGCGTCTCCGGCAGGCCGCCCACGTTGTGGTGACTCTTGATGGTCTGCGTCGCCTTCTTGCCCTTGCCCGCCGATTCGATCACGTCCGGATAGATGGTGCCCTGCGCGAGCCACTTCGCGTCGGTCAGCTTGCCGGCTTCAGTCTGGAACACTTCGACGAACTCTGCGCCGATGATCTTGCGCTTCGCCTCCGGATCGGTCACGCCTTCCAGCTTGCGCAGGAACACGTCGCTCGCGTCCACGTGAATCACCTTCACGCCGAGGTGATCCGCGAAGGTCGCCATGACCTGCTCGGCTTCGTTCAGGCGCAAAAGGCCGTGGTCGACGAACACGCACGTGAGCTGATCGCCGATCGCACGATGCAAGAGCGCCGCCGCCACCGACGAATCCACACCGCCCGACAGCCCGAGAATCACATGCTCGTTGCCGACCTGCTCGCGGATCTTCGCGACCGCCTCGTCGATGTAATGGCCCATCTCCCAATCGGCCCGCGCGCCGCAAATCTGCAGCACGAAGCGCTCGAGCATCGCGCGGCCCTGCACCGTGTGCGTGACTTCCGGATGCCATTGCAGGCCGTAGAAATGACGTTTTTCGTCGGCCATCGCGGCGATCGGGCACGATTCCGTCGATGCCATCAACGCGAAGCCCGGCGGCATTTCCAGCACCTTGTCGCCGTGGCTCATCCACACCTTCAGCATGCCGTGCCCTTCCGGCGTCGTGAAGTCGCTGATGCCTTCGAGCAGGCTCGTGTGATTGCGCGCGCGCACTTCGGCGTAACCGAATTCGCGCAGATGGCCGATGTCGACCTTGCCGCCCAGCTGCTCGGCCATGGCCTGCATGCCGTAACAGATGCCGAGCACCGGCACGCCGAGTTCGAACACCACTTGCGGCACGCGCGGCGTGTCGGTTTCCGTGACGGAGCTCGGGCCGCCGGACAGGATCACGCCCTTCGGCGCGAAGTCGCGAATGAACGACGCATCGACGTCATACGGATGGATTTCCGAATAGACGTTGGCTTCGCGAACGCGACGTGCAATGAGTTGGGTGACTTGCGAACCGAAGTCGAGAATCAGGATCTTGTCGTGCATGGCAGCGGACGGTTTCAAAAGTGAGCGGATACGGAATGCCGCGCATAGAGCGCGGCGTTGAATTCAAAGCGGTCCACGAGGGAACGAACGGCCGGGTTGCTTCGGCAGACGGGCGGCGGCGAGCGGCTCAACCATGAAACGGAGGCCGGGGCGCATGCGGCGCATCGGCGGCGGCGTCACGGGCCTCGTCGCGCGCGGCGGCGGCTTCAGCTCGTGCCGCCCGCTCCGACGGGCTCGGCGCTTCGCCCGTCGTTGCGCGCAAAGGTGCCGAGGGCGCCGGATCTAGCGGCCGCGCCTCGTGCGCCGCGGGCACGGCAGGCGCTACCGGCACAGTCCCCGCTGGGGCCACGACCGGCTTGGCTGCTGCGTCATATGCGGGGGCAACCGCGGGCGCCGCGCCGGGAGGCACGGCGGGCTCGCCCACCGGCTCCGCGCGATACACCGGAAAACCTGCCGTGGCCGGCACCACCGGTTCACGGCGGTTTGCCTCGCGGTTCGCCGCGTTTTTTGCGGCGTCTTTTGCAGCCTGCCTGTCGGCGCGCTCGGCCGCCACGGCTTCAGCCGCCCGCAGCTTTTCGCGCCGCCGCACCGCGCCCGCCAAACGCACGCCGCCCAAACCGAGCACGAGCAGCACCACACCGGTCAGCACCGCGACGATCTGGCCGAAGCCGTTCAGCGACGGCGTATGCAGCCCGAGCAGCCAGACCAGCATCAGCACGCCGGTCAGCCAGTTCACGTGACCGACCGCCCTTGCGACCGACGACGTCAGCGCCCCATCGAACGACGCATGCAAGGCAAGCCACGCGAGCCCGACGAGCGCGACGCCAAACGCCTGGCCGACCAGCGCCGGCTGCGTTTGCACCAGCAGCAGCGCGTCGTACAGCGAAGTCCAGGGCGTCAGCAGGAACAGCAGGCCGAACCCGAGCAGCAACAATGCATCGACGACGAGTACAGCGCGCAGCAATGGCTTCATTGGCGTTTAGTCCACGTGGTAGTTGGGCGCTTCCTTGGTGATCTGAACGTCGTGCACGTGCGATTCGCGCAAGCCCGCGCCGGTGATCTGCACGAACTCGGCCTTTTCGTTCATCTCGGCGATGGTGCGGCAGCCGCAGTAGCCCATGCTCGCGCGCACGCCGCCGATCAGCTGGAACAGGATCGCGTTGACCGAACCCTTATAGGCGACGCGGCCTTCGATACCTTCCGGCACCAGCTTGTCGATATTCGCCGAGTTGTCCTGGAAGTAGCGGTCCGCCGCGCCGTCCTTCATTGCGCCGACCGAGCCCATGCCGCGGTACGACTTGTACTGGCGGCCCTGGTACAGGAACACTTCGCCCGGCGCCTCTTCGGTGCCGGCGAACATGCTGCCCATCATGACCGCGCTCGCGCCAGCGGCGAGCGCCTTGCTTACGTCGCCCGAGAAGCGTACGCCGCCGTCCGCGACGACAGGCACGCCGGTGCCGCGCAGCGCTTCGGAGACGTTGGAGATGGCGGTAACCTGCGGCACGCCGACGCCGGCGACGATCCGCGTGGTACAGATCGAGCCCGGCCCGATGCCCACTTTCACGCCGTCCGCGCCGTATTCGACGAGCGCCTTGGCCGCCGCCGCGGTGGCGATGTTGCCGCCGATCACCTCCACATGCGGAAAGTTCTGCTTGACCCAGCGCACGCGCTCGAGCACGCCCTTGCTGTGGCCGTGTGCGGTGTCGACCACGATCACGTCCACGCCGGCTTGCACCAGCAGTTCCACGCGCTCTTCGTTGTCCGCGCCGACGCCGACCGCCGCGCCCGCGCGCAGCTTGCCGTGCTCGTCTTTGCAGGCGTCCGGGTGCTCGGTCTGCTTGGTGATGTCCTTGACCGTCATGAGGCCGCGCAGCTCGAATGCGTCGTTGATGACCAGCACGCGCTCGAGGCGGTGGCTGTGCATCAGCGCCTTCGCCTCGGCGAGCGAGGTGCCTTCCTTGACGGTCACGAGACGCTCGCGCGGCGTCATGATGCTGCGCACCGGCTCGTCCAGACGCTCTTCGAAGCGCAGGTCGCGGTTGGTGACGATACCGATCAGCTGCGAGCCTTCCACCACCGGGAAGCCGGAAATGCCATGCTGGTGCGACAGCGCGATGACGTCGCGCACTTTCATTTGCGGCGGCACCGTGATCGGATCGCGCACCACGCCCGACTCGAAACGCTTGACCTTAGCGACTTCACGCGCCTGCTCGGCCGCCGTGAGGTTCTTGTGGATGATGCCGACACCGCCCATTTGCGCCATGGCAATGGCGAGGCGGGCTTCGGTGACGGTGTCCATGGCGGCGGACACGAGCGGCATATTCAGGGAGATGTTGCGGGTCAGCCGGGTCTTGAGGCTGGTGTCGCGCGGCAGAACATCGGAGAAGGCCGGGACGAGGAGCACGTCATCGAACGTGAGTGCTGTTTGGATCAGACGCATGGCAAATCCTATAGGCGCAAAAGCGAATTATACGCGATACCTCCCCGCTTTTCACTGCGCGAACAGCAGCTTAGCGAATTTCCGGCGGTTTTTTTAATGGCTTTTGCCCCGCCGATTTCGCTTCGCCGTTCGCCTCGGGTTCGATCGCGTTTCGTTTGCTCGGGCCCGAATGCAGAATCAAACAAGACGCCCTCGGCGGGGAGCCGCTACGCTTGCGGCCATTCCAGTTCTGTGCAGGGAGCAGTCGATGCAGCGCGGTGTGGCCTATGGCGTCATGGCCGGAGCCCTGTGGGGCATGGTTTTTCTGGTGCCGCGCGTGCTGCCGGACTTTTCGCCGCTGCTGCTGTCCGCCGGCCGCTACACCCTGTACGGCGTGGTGTCGCTCGCGGCCGCCCTGCCCGCGGCGCGCTCGCTCGTCAAACGGCTGACGCGCGAAGACCTCGTCGCGCTCGTCAAGCTCGCGCTGGTCGGCAATCTTTTGTACTACCTGCTGCTGACGGCCGCGGTCCACCTGGTCGGCATCGCGCCGGCGTCGCTGATCGTCGGCGTGTTGCCCGTCACCGTCACGCTGATGGGCCGCGGCGATCGCGGCGCCGTGCCGCTCGCCCGCCTCGCCTGGCCGCTCGCGATGGTGCTGGCGGGCATCGGCTGCATCAACATCGACGTCTTCACGACGGGCGGCGGGGCGCCCGGCAGCGTGCCCACCCGACTGCTCGGCCTTGCCTGCGCGGTGGGCGCGCTCGGCTGCTGGACCTGGTTCGCCGTCGAAAACGCCCGCTATCTGCAGCGGCAGACGCATTTCAGCGCCAACGAATGGTCCGTGCTGTGGGGCGTCGTGACGGGCCTGCTCGGCGCCGCGCTGTGGCTCGCGATTGCCATCCTGCCGGCCGGCGGCCCGCAGGGCGAACTCGCGCAAGGCCGCTGGCATAGCTTCTGGCTGCTCAATCTCAGCCTCGCCATCGGCGCGTCTTGGCTCGGCAACGGGCTCTGGAATGCGGCGTCGAAGCGGCTGCCGCTGACGCTTTCGGGCCAGTTGATCGTGTTCGAGACGCTGTTCGCCCTGCTCTACGCATTTATTTACGACGGCCGCCTGCCGCGGCCGCTGGAACTGGCCGCGATCCTGCTGCTGGTGGCGGGCGTGTGCTGGTCGGTGCGCCAGCATGCGGACGACGATTCGGGCGGCACGGCCCGGGTCGCGAACAACGCGCAGGGCTCGGCGCACTGAGGCGCGGTGTTCCGGGAAACTGGCCGGTGAAAAGCGGAGGAGCGGAGGAGCGGAGAAGCGGAGGAGCGGAGGAGCGGACGAGCGGACGAGCGGACGAGCGGAGAAGCGGAGAAGCGGACGCAGCGGACGAGCGGACGCAGCGGCTAAAGCGGCTGGAGCGCCTGAAGCGGACGAAAGCGGTCAGAGCGGATAAAAGCGGCCGACAGCGCCGTTTGATTTGCCCGCGCCCGGGATTTGCCGGCGCCCCCGGCCAGCCCTTACCGCGAATCCTTGTTGAGCCAGCGGCGCCCTTCGATCGAGCCCGCCTTGCGGGTCTTCTCGACGCGGCGCTGGCGCGCCACTTTCGGATCCACCAGCAGCGGCCGGTAAATCTCCACGCGATCGTGGTCGGCGAGTACCGTGTCGAGCGGTTTCAGCTTGCCGAATATGCCGACCTGTTGCGTTTCGAGATCGATCTGAGGATAACGCGTGAGCAGGCCGCTCGCCTCGATTGCCTCGCCGAGCGTGGCGCCCGCCGGCAGTTCCACGGCGACGAGCGCCTGCTCGTTCGCGAGCGCATAACAGACCTGAACCGACAGACGCCCGCTCATAGCTTGCCGTAGCGCTGATCCGCGCGCTTCACGAAAGATTCGACAAAAGTATTGGCGATATGATTGAACACCGGCCCAATGATCTTCTCGAGCAGGATGTTGGTGAACTCGTAGTGCAGCGCGAACTCGATCTTGCAGGCGTCCGCGCGCAACGGCGTGAAGCGCCAGAAACCGGTGAACTTGCGAAACGGCCCATCTGCGAATTCCATGTCGATGCGCGTGGGCCGCTCCATGCTGTTGCGCGTCGCAAAGTGCTGCTTGATGCCCTTGAAGTTGATGTCGATCTTCGCCTCCATGCTGGTTTCGTCCCGATGACGGATCTCGACTCCGCCGCACCACGGCAGGAAGTTCGGGTAATCGGCGACGTCGGTGACGAGGTCGAACATCTGCTCCGCCGAATGACGGATCAACACGGTTTTCTGGACATCTGCCATAAATTGAACAGCACGTGGCAAGGGTGGACGGGCGCCGCGGGCTTTCCTTGCCCCGCTTTGCTAAAATCGTAATTTTAAACGAGTTGGGCACTTTCCATTCATGAGCATTATCGACAACAGAAAAGCGTTCTTCGACTATTCGATCGAAGAGCGCTACGAGGCAGGGCTCGTGCTCGAAGGATGGGAGGTCAAGGCACTGCGCGCCGGGCGCGGCCAGATCAAGGAAGGCTATGTCGTGATCAAGAACGGCGAGCTGTTCCTGATCGGCACGCACATCAGCCCGCTGCCCGAAGCCTCGACGCACATCAACCCCGACCCGGTCCGCACGCGCAAGCTCCTTTTGCACAGCGAAGAAATCAGCAAACTGATCGGCAAGGTCGAGCAGCGCGGCTATACGCTCGTGCCGTTGAACTTCCATTACAAGGGCGGCCGCGTCAAATGCGAGATTGGTCTTGCCAAGGGCAAGAAGCTGCACGACAAGCGCGAGACTGAAAAGAAACGCGATTGGGAGCGCGAAAAGGCGCGTTTGATGCGCTCGCCGACCTGAAGTTCACGCACCGCGTCGAAGGTTCGCCCGGCCTGCGGCCGATGCCGGGTTGTGCGGACTGGTTTGCGCAGACTGCGTTGCGCGGATAGGCCGCACTTTGCGCAAGCTCCCGCGTGTTTTTTGGTTCTCGAACGAAAATGGCCCGCCATCCATGATGCGGGCCATTCTTTTTGCCAGCGCCTCATCGCACGGCGCGTTGAGCCGCCGCCCTCAGCGCGCGTCCGCCACGCCTTTGCCCTTGTTCACGATGGCGAGCGCCGATGCGATCATCGAACTCATGTCCGCGAGGTTGCCCGGCACGATCAGCGTGGTGCCCTGCTTGGCCACATTGCCGAACGCATTCACATATTGCTCGGCGACCTTCAGGTTCACCGCTTCCATGCCACCATTCGACTGAATGGCCGCAGCAATCTTCTGAATGGCCTGTGAATTTGCCTCCGCCACCGCAAGAATGGCCGCCGCCTGACCTTGCGCCTGATTGATCGCCGCCTGCCGCTCGCCTTCGGATTTCTGGATCGCCGCTTCGCGGCCGCCCGACGCGATATTGATCTGCTCCTGCTTGCGCCCTTCCGATGCCGCGATCAACGCGCGCTTCTCGCGCTCGGCGGTGATTTGCGCCTGCATCGCGTGAAGAATTTCCTTCGGCGGCGTCAGATCTTTAATCTCGTAGCGTAGGACTTTGACGCCCCAGTTCGCCGCGGCTTCGTCGAGCGCGGAGACGATACTGTGGTTGATAAAGTCCCGCTCCTCGAAAGTCTTGTCGAGTTCCAGCTTGCCGATCACCGAGCGCAGCGTGGTCTGCGACAACTGCGTGATCGCGAAGACGAAGTTGCTCGATCCATACGACGCCTTCATCGGATCCGTCACCTGGAAATACAGCACGCCGTCTACCTGCAACTGGGTGTTGTCGCGCGTGATGCAGACCTGACTCGGCACCTCGAGCGGAATTTCCTTGAGGATGTGCTTGTAAGCAATCCGGTCGACGAACGGGAACACGAAACTGAGGCCGGGCGTGAGCGTGCGGTGATAGCGGCCGAGCCGCTCCAGCACCCACGCATGCTGCTGCGGCACGATCTTGATGGTCTGCGCCGCCAGCACGATCACAATGACAAGCAGCACGGCCCCGACGATGGTCGAATCCATTTACCCCCTCCCACCTTTAGTTCGATTAATTAAATCGGCGAATTGGCGACGCTCAGAGCGGTTTGGCGTGATGTCTCGCCGGCTGCTTCGCCGCCACGACGAGACAGCTGCCGCGCAACTCCGTGATTTCGTAGGTCTGCGCATCCTCCGGCTCGCCGGGCGCGAGCTCGACGTCCCATTGCGCGCCGCGATAGGTCACGCGCGCGCGACGCTGCTGCCAGGCCGGCACGGTCAGCGTTTGCCCAATGTCGAGATTGACGTCGGGGTTGCGCGACGCCTCCTTGCGCGCCTTGCGGCCAAAGCGCGAACGCCGGAGCACGAGCACAGCCGCCAGCGCGACGACCGCGGCGACCGCGAACTGCACGTCGGCGGTTGCGCCCGCGATATGGGCGATGGCCGCCGCGATGCACCCCAGCGCGATCATCAACAGATAGAAAGTGCCGCTCAGCAACTCGAGCACGATCAGCACGCCCGCCCCGACCCACCAGAACAATCCACCTGGCGCCACGTTGGCCTCCACAAAGCAAAACACCCCGGATCTACCGGGGTGTTTATAGCACGAAGCGCAGGCAAATGACCGGCATTCAGAGACGCCGTTAGAGACACCGTTGAGCGTGCCTTTCGGCGACCGTTGAGCCGCCCCAGCTTCGTTATGCGTGCCGCGTAGGACGCGGCACGCGCGGCGCTTACTTCGTCGACGATTTCGCCAGTTGCTGCCACGTCTCGATGATCGTGTCGGGGTTCAGCGAGATCGACTTGATGCCCTCATCCGTCAGCCATTGCGCGAAATCCGGATGATCCGACGGACCCTGACCGCAGATACCGACGTACTTGTTCAGGCGCAGACACGTTTCGATCGCACGCTTCAGCATGAACTTCACCGCCGGATCGCGCTCGTCGAAGTCGACGGCGAGCAGTTCCATGCCGGAGTCGCGGTCGAGGCCGAGCGTGAGCTGCGTGAGGTCGTTCGAACCGATCGAGAAGCCGTCGAAGTATTGCAGGAATTCTTCGGCCAGAATCGCGTTCGACGGCACTTCGCACATCATGATGAGACGCAGGCCATTCTCGCCGCGCTTCAGGCCGAACTTCTCGAGCAGCCCGACCACGCGCTCCGCCTGCTTCAGCGTACGCACGAACGGCACCATGATCTCGACGTTGTCGAGGCCCATTTCTTCGCGCACCTTCTTCAGCGCGACGCATTCCATCTGGAACGCTTCGGCGAAGTCTTCGGCGATGTAGCGCGACGCGCCGCGGAAGCCGAGCATCGGGTTCTCTTCATCCGGCTCGTAGCGCGAACCGCCGATCAGCTTCTTGTACTCGTTCGACTTGAAGTCGGACATGCGCACGATCACGGGCTTCGGATAGAACGCCGCCGCGATCGTGGCGATGCCTTCCGTCAGCTTGTCGACGTAGAACGCGCGCGGCGACGCGTGACCGCGAGCGACGCTTTCCACCGCCTTCTTCAGGTCCTGATCGACGTTCGGGTATTCGAGAATCGCCTTCGGGTGAACGCCGATATTGTTGTTGATGATGAACTCGAGGCGCGCGAGACCCACGCCTGCGTTCGGCAGTTGCGAGAAGTCGAAAGCCAGTTGCGGGTTGCCGACGTTCATCATGATCTTCACCGGAATCGGCGGCAGTTCGCCGCGCTGCACTTCGGTGATTTCGGTTTCGAGCAGGCCGTCGTAGATCTTGCCTTCGTCGCCTTCTGCGCACGAAACCGTCACGAGCGCGCCGTCCTTGAGCACGTCCGTTGCGTCGCCGCAGCCGACCACGGCCGGCACGCCGAGTTCACGCGCGATGATGGCCGCGTGGCAGGTACGGCCGCCACGGTTCGTGACGATCGCGGAAGCGCGCTTCATGACCGGCTCCCAGTTCGGGTCCGTCATGTCGGCGACCAGCACGTCGCCCGGCTGCACGCGGTCCATTTCCGACGGATCGTGAATCACCCGCACCGGGCCCGCGCCGATCTTCTGGCCGATCGCGCGGCCGGTGGCCAGTACGTTCGACTGGCCCTTCAGCTTGAAGCGCTGCTCCGCCTTGCCGGAAGCCTGGCTCTTCACCGTTTCCGGGCGCGCCTGCAGGATGAAGATCTTGCCGTCGCGGCCGTCTTTGCCCCACTCGATGTCCATCGGACGCTCGTAGTGCTTTTCGATGATGACCGCGTACTTCGCGAGTTCGATCACGTCTTCGTCGGTGATCGAAAAGCGGTTGCGCTGCTCGTGCGGCACGTCGACAGTCTTCACACGGCCTTCTTCGCCCGCCTTCGTGAACTCCATCTTGATGAGCTTGGAGCCGATGGAGCGGCGGATGATCGGATACTTGCCTTGCGCGAGCGTGGTCTTGTAGACGTAGAACTCGTCCGGATTCACGGCGCCCTGCACGACCGTTTCGCCGAGGCCGTAGCTCGACGTGATGAACACCGCGTCCTTGAAGCCCGATTCGGTGTCGAGCGTGAACATCACGCCGGCCGCGCCGACGTCGGAGCGCACCATGCGCTGCACGCCCGCCGACAACGCGACTTCGGCATGCGTGAAACCCTTGTGGACGCGATAGGAAATAGCGCGGTCGTTGTACAGCGACGCGAACACGTGCTTCATGCGATCGAGCACGTCTTCGATACCGACCACATTGAGGTAGCTCTCCTGCTGACCCGCGAACGATGCGTCGGGCAGGTCTTCCGCGGTTGCCGACGAGCGCACGGCAAACGACAACTCTTCGGGCGAGCTGTTCTGCAGTGTGTCGAAGCCTGCGCGAATATCAGCCTCGAGCTTGGGCTGCAGCGGCGCCTCGACGATCCATTGACGGATCTCCTTGCCCGCTTCGGCGAGCGCCTTCACGTCGTCGACGTCGAGCGTCTCGAGACGTTTGGCGATGCGTTCGGTCAGGTTGTTGTGATGCAGGAAGTCGCGGAAAGCCAGTGCCGTCGTGGCGAAACCGGTCGGCACGCGCACGCCGGCTTCGGCGAGTTGACTGATCATCTCGCCAAGCGACGCGTTCTTGCCGCCGACAATCTCCACATCGGTCATCCGCAACTGCTCGAACGGAACTACATACGCCTTATCCTTTGCGACGGTAACTGCGTTAGTCATACAAGCCCCTAAGTGTGAAAGAAATTCACGGCTGTGCAAGTGGGCTCGAACGCGAGACGCTCATTGGAAGCGTGACCTCACGTCTTGCACAACCTGTTGGAGAAACAATCGCTTGCGCCGCGCCGCACATTAGCGCGACGAAGAAGGCGAATGAACGGAATTAGCGCCCGATTCGCCGCGTTGCGTTCACTTTGACGCCCGATAGCGGCGCGTTGAACGACCGTTCGCAGTGAGTTAGGCGCCAATCGCCTGCAATTGCTTATCCAACAGGTTGCCGCTATTCTACCGTGCCGACTCTCGAAATGTGACGGTCGGACGAGAATTGCGCCTCGAATCGCGCCCGAATGTGCCGTGGCGCTCTTTCCATGCCGTCAAAGAGTTCCCCGGCCGTCCCGGCGCAGTAGCGGTGCCCACGGCGCGCTGCTTCGACGGCGCTGCAGGAGCGGTCAGCCACCGCGCAGCGAAGCCGATGCAGCCATGTTCCATTCGAGCGCTTTTTGCCGCTCACGTTCCCTGTCCCACTGATGCCGCCCACCGTATTCATCGTCTCCGACGGTACCGGGATCACTGCCGAAACCTTCGCGCATTCGATCCTCTCCCAGTTCGACCAGAAATTCCGCCTGGTTCGCGTCCCTTTTGTCGATTCGACCGAGAAGGCGTACGCCACGCTCGAAAAGATCAATGAGGCCATCGTCCAGGACGGCCGTCGTCCGATCGTCTTTACGACGCTCGTGGACAGCGCGTCGAATCAGATCGTGAAGGGCTCGAATGCGCTCGTCCTCGATATGTTCCAGACCTTCGTCGAGCCGCTCGAACAGGAACTGGAGCTCAAGTCGAGCCATGCAATGGGACGCGGTCACCAGAACGCGGACACCGAGGAATACAAGAACCGGATCGAGGCGATCAACTTCTCGCTCGCGCACGACGACGGCCAGTCGAACCGCAATCTCGCGGACGCCGACGTGATCCTCGTCGGCGTGTCGCGCAGCGGCAAGACGCCCACGAGCCTTTACCTCGCCATGCAATACGGCGTGAAAGCGGCCAACTATCCGCTGATTCCGGAAGATTTTGAGCGCGGCAAACTGCCCACGCCCCTATTGGCGCACCGGCAGAAAATGTTTGGCTTGTCGATCGATCCGCAGCGGCTTTCGGAAATCCGCAACGAGCGCCGGCCGGGCAGCAAATATGCGGCGCCGGAAAATTGCCGTTACGAGATCAACGAAGCGGAAGCGATGATGCGTCGCGAGGGCATCAAGTGGCTGTCGTCGACGCACAAGTCGATTGAAGAGATCGCAACCACGATCCTGCAGGAAATCAAACTGGACCGGCCGTCGTACTGACGAGCCTTCTTATGCGCGGCGCGCGCGCTGCTGTCTGCACTGCTCGAACACGCAGACGGCGGCGGCCGCCGCCACATTGAGCGACTCCATGCCGCCCGGCTGCGGAATCGTCACCCGCAACGAGACCGCGTCGCGCCAGGCTTGCGAGACGCCCGCGCCTTCGTTGCCGAACACCCAGGCCAGTTCGCCGCTCAGATCGCACTCGTCAATCGCCTCGGCGCCGTGCGAATCCGTGATGACGATCGGCACCGCGAGACGCCCGATCAACGCGGCGGCGTCGACATCTTCATGAATCTGCAACAGGAAGTGCGCGCCCATGCCCGAGCGCAGCACCTTCGACGACCACGCGTACGCCGTGCCCGGCGCGCAGAACACCCGTTGAATGCCGGCCGCGGCCGCGCTGCGCAGAATGGAGCCGACGTTGCCCGCGTCCTGCACCCCGTCGAGCACGATGCACGTTTCTTCGACGGTATCGGGTAACGGCGCGCAGAGCTTTTCCACGAGCAGAAGCATGCCCACGCCGTGCACCACGTTCGACAGCTGCCCGAACAACGCATCCGGCAGCGTAACGATGCGGTGATCCTCGATGCGCGACACGATGGCCTGCGCTTCGTCATGGGCAAGCGCGCCTTCGGTGACGATGCACATGTCCGGCTGGCCGGCGACGTCCAGATGCGCGCTCGCCAGATGAAAGCCTTCGAGCAGCGCGTGGCCGCTGCGGCGCTGCTGGTGCGTCGAGCCGGCCAGCGCCTTCAGGCGTTTATAGAGCGGATTGTCCCGGGAGGTGATGGCTTTCACAGGCAGCGAGGGCGTGATGAATGAGGAAAAGAGTTCGCGATGATCGGCAGGCCGTGCGGCGGCGCTGCATGAGCGGCTGCATGAGCGGCTGCGTGAACAGCTGCATGCGCGGCAGCGTCACGTCGACGCTCGCGCCTCATGCTCCCGCGCCGCTGCGCTCGCCGAAAGGATCCGTATCGAGGAGCGCATCGTCCAGCATGCCGTCGGCCAGCATCTCCGGCACCGCGATAATCTCGCCCGCCGGCAACGGCACGCCGGTGCCGAACCGCAGATGCGCTTCGCGCACGGGCGCAAACGAGCGCCGGTGATGTTCGCACGGCCCATGCTCGCGCAACGCCGCCAGATGCTGCGGCGTGCCGTAGCCGGCATGCGCATTGAAACCGTACATGGGATAAGTCTGGTGCAACTCGAGCAGCATGCGGTCGCGCGTGACCTTGGCGAGAATCGACGCCGCCGAGATGCTTTTCACCAGCGCGTCGCCGCCGATCACCGCTTCGCTGCGAATGCTCAGCATCGGGCAGCGATTGCCGTCCACTTTCACGAGCGTGGGTGTGACCGCGAGGCCCTCCACGGCACGTTTCATTGCCAGCATGGTGGCGTGCAGGATGTTCAGCGAATCGATTTCCTCGACGGTTGCCGAGGCGATGCAGTAAGCGAGCGCGCGGTCGACGATCTTCTCGTACAGTTCGTCGCGTTTTTTTGCGGTGAGCGCTTTGGAATCGTCGAGGCCGCGAATCATCGGCTTTGACGGATCGAAAATCACCGCCGCGGCGACGACCGGGCCGGCCAGCGGCCCGCGCCCGGCTTCGTCGACGCCGCAGACGATGTCTTCCGCCGTCTCGAAGTTCAGGCCCACCTGGCGACTGGCCGCGCTGGCACCGGCCTTGCGGCGCGGCATGCCTGCGGCCGCTGTTGCGCGGGGGCGCTCGCTGGCGCGCGGCTTGGTCACGGCCGCGCCCCACGCCTTTCGACGATGCTCGCGACAACCTCCGCCGCACGCTGCGCGGTATTCTGCTTCAGCACGTGATGCATCTCCGTGAAGATTTCCGTCAGCGTGCGCCGGTTGGCTTCGTCGCGCAACTGTTTCAGCGTGGCCTCGGCGAGCGCCTGAGGCGTCGCGAAATGCTGCAGGATTTCCGGCACGACGAAGCGCCCGGCCAGAATGTTCGGCAAGCCGACATACGGCAGATAGCCCTGCCGGCGCATGATCTGACCGGTCAGCCAGGGCACCTTGTAGGAGATCACCATCGGCTTTTTCAGAAGCGCAGCCTCGAGCGTGACCGTGCCGCTTTTCACGAGGATCGCGTCGGCCGCGGTCATGGCGAGTTGCGACTGGCCGTCCGTAATGGTGAGCGCAAGCCCCGGATGCGAATCGACCAGCGGGCGCAGCATCTCGCGCAACGCGGGCGTGGCCGCCGGCATCACGAAGCGCAGGCCGGGCTCCTGGTGCTGCATCATTTCCATCGCGGCAAAAAACGTCGGCCCGATCAGGTCGATCTCCGAGCGGCGGCTGCCGGGCAAGACCGCGATGACCGGACCGCTTTCCGCAAGACCCAGCGTGCGGCGCGCGCCGAGCGTGTCCGGTTCGAGGGGAATCTCGTCGGCAAGCGGATGGCCCACATACGACGCGGCGACGCCCGCCTTTTCGAGCAGCGCGGTTTCGAACGGAAACACGCACAGCATGTGGTCGACCGCCTTGGCGATCTTCTTGATGCGCCCGCCGCGCCACGCCCAGATGGACGGGCACACAAAGTGGACGGTCGGAATGCCCGCCTCGCGCAGCGGATGCTCGAGCCCGAAGTTGAAATCGGGCGCGTCCACGCCGACGAACACGGCAGGCGGCTCAGCCAGCAACTGGCGCTTCAGGTCGTTGCGGATGCGCAGAATTTCGGGAATGTGCCGCAGCGCTTCCACATAGCCGCGCACGGACAGTTTTTCCATCGGCCAATGGGCGTCGAAACCCGTGGCGATCATGCGCGGGCCGCCAATGCCGTAGTAATGCGTGGCGGCAGGCAAGCGGCTCGCGAGGCCGCCCAGCAGCGACGAGGCCAGCAGGTCGCCGGACGGCTCGCCGGCCACCATGGCGATGCGCAGCGGACTGGGTTGCAATGCCATCGCTTAGCGGATGATGCCGCGCTGCGACGCTTCGACGAATGCCAGCAGCGTGGCCACCGGCTCGTCGCCGTCGCCGCCGGCGGACGCCAGCTCGCGCAGTTGCGCCTTGGCTTCCTCGAGCGACAGGCTGTTCTTGTACAGCAGACGGTATGCCGAGCGCAGGGCCGAAATGGCGTCCGGCGAAAAACCGCGGCGGCGTAGACCTTCCACGTTGATGCCGTGCGGCTCCGCCTTGTTGCCGGCCGCGATCACGAACGGCGGAATGTCCTGCACGAGCGCGGACGCCCCGCCCAGCATGGAATGCGCGCCGATGCGCACGAACTGATGCACGCCCGACATGCCGCCGACGATCGCAAAGTCGCCGATCGTCACATGGCCGGCCATTTGCGCGTTGCTCGACAGAACCACGTTGTTGCCGACGTGGCAGTCGTGGCCGATGTGCACGTACGCCATGATCCAGTTGTCGTCGCCGAGCGTGGTCACGCCGGCGTCCTGCACCGTGCCGGTGTGGATCGTGGCGAACTCGCGGATCGTGTTGCGGTGGCCGATTTCGAGCCGCGTCGGCTCGTCCTTGTACTTCATGTCCTGCGGACGGCCGCCGACCGACGCGTAATGGCCGATGCGGTTGTCTTCGCCGATGGTGGTGTGACCTTCGATCACACTGTGCGAGCCGATCGTGGTCCGCGCGCCGATCGTCACGTGCGCGCCGATCACGGCATACGGTCCGATTTCGACGGATTCGTCGAGTTGTGCGCCCGGTTCGATGATCGCAGTGGGATGAATCCTGCTCATGCGTCCTCGCTTCTGATTCTGTTGCGTTGTCTGGGTGCGCTGCGGCGAGCCGGCTGCGCTGCGGGAGGCGCCGGCTGGCCGAACGTCGACTCGGGCGCCCTCGCGCCCGCGGCGCCTGCGCGAGGCGTCAGGCGTCCTTGTCCGTGTGACGCACCGCGCACATCAGGTCGGCTTCCGCCGCCACGACGCCGTCCACCTCGGCTCGCGCCTTGAACTTCCAGATGCCGCGCATATGCCGTTCGAACGTGCAGTTCAGGATGAGCTGATCGCCCGGTTCCACGACGCGCTTGAAGCGCGCATTGTCGATACCGACGAACAGGTACAGCGTGTTCGACGGATCGCTCGGCTCTTCCGAGAACGTCAGAAGCGCCGCCGTTTGCGCGAGCGCTTCGAGGATCAGCACGCCCGGCATGACCGGACGCGTCGGAAAGTGCCCCTGGAAATACGGCTCGTTGATCGACACGTTCTTCAACGCTTTGATGCTCTTGTGCGGCTCAAGTTCGAGCACCCGGTCGACCAGCAGGATCGGGTAACGATGGGGCAGCAGCGTGAGAATCTTATGAATGTCGAGGTTGATTTTTTCGGTGCTCATGGTGTTTCTGCTCACGCATTGACTGCGCGATGATGACTGCGGATGCTGGTGCAGGTGGATTGTCAGCGGGTTGAGAGCCGTTCTGAGTGCTTGCTGCCGACGCTCGCCGTGAATGGGTTGCCGTGCCACCGGGTCGCGGCAACCGCCTTCGCTTAACTGTGTTCGCCCGCTATTTTACGCGGTGTCGGCGGCCCGCCGGGAAATCTAGCTTTTATCGCCCCGCGCCGGGTCGGCCGCGCCCGCTGCTCCGGGCGCCGGCTGACTGCCCGGCTGCTGGGCTGCGGCGCTTTCCAGCGCCTTGATACGATCGCGCAGCTTGTCGATGTTGCGCAGCAAGGCCGCACTTTTGTTCCAGTCGGCGTGATTCACAGCCGGAAACGCGCTGGTGTACATGCCGGGCTTCAACAGCGACTTCGACACGCCCGACTTGGCCGTGACGATCACGTAGTCGGCCAGCGTCACATGGCCGGCAATGCCGACCGCCCCGCCGATCATGCAATGGCGGCCGATGGTCGTGCTGCCCGCAATGCCCGCGCAGCCGGCAATCACGGTGTATGCGCCGATCTTGCAGTTGTGCCCGATCTGCACGAGGTTGTCGATCTTCACGCACTCCTCGATGACCGTGTCGGCCATCGCGCCGCGGTCGATCGTGGTGTTCGCGCCGATTTCGACGTCCGCCGCGATCGACACGCCCCCGACCTGCGGAATCTTGACCCAGCTACCGGTACGCGCCTCGCCTTCTCCGACGAAATCCGGCGCGAAGCCGAACCCGTCGGAGCCGATGACCGCGCCCGCGTGGACGATCACGCGTTCGGCGAGTTTGCAGCCGTGGTAGACGGCCACGTTCGGATACAGATGCGAACCGGCGCCGATGCGCGTGCCGCGGCCGATCACCACATTCGCGTCGAGCCGCACATTGTCGCCGATCACCGCACCCGCTTCCACCGTGACGTGCGGTCCGATCACCGCGCTCGCGGCGATCTGCGCGGACGGATCGATCGTCGCGCTCGGATGGATGCCCGGCGCGACCTTCGGCGTGGCGAGGTCAATGAAGGTTTGCGCGACGCGCGCGAAGTAAGCGTACGGATTCGGCGTGACGATGAAGTTACGGCCGCTGTGCGAGCTGAGCTTGGCGAGGTCGTCGGCATTGATCAGGACCGCGCCCGCGCGAGTCGTTTCGACTTGCGACAGATACTTCGGGTTGGCGAGGAACGCCAGCTGGTCGGGGCCTGCCTGGTCGAGCGGCGCCAGACTGCCGACGCGCTGCGAACCGTCTCCCACTACGTCACCGCCGAACCGTTGAACGATGTCCTCGAGCGTAAAAGCCATGCCTATCCTGTCTCCTGCTGTTCACTACAACCTGTTGGTGCGACGTATCTTTGGACTTTTTCGTGCCCGCCGCCTTCAGTTGCCCGAAGCCGCCAGCGCCTTCAGCACCTGATCCGTAATGTCGATGCGTGGGCTCACGTACACCGCTTCCTGCACGATCAGGTCATAGTGCTGCGCCTCGGCGATCTGCTTGATCACCTTGTTCGCGCGGTCGAGCACCGCCGCCAGTTCTTCATTGCGGCGCTGGTTCAGGTCCTCGCGAAATTCACGTTGCTTGCGTTGGAAGTCGGTGTCGAGCTGCGACAGATCGCGCTGTTTTTGCGCACGGTCCGTGGGCGACATGGAGGCGCCGTTCTTGTCGAGCGAATCGGACATGGACTTGAGTTTCTGCGCCATGTCCGCGAGGTCCTTGTCGCGCTTGGCGAACTCGGCCTCGAGCTTGACCTGGGCCGCCTTCGCCGCGGCCGATTCCCGCAGAATCCGGTCGGAATTCACCGCGGCAATCCTGGCTTCCTGCGCGTGCGCCACTCCGACGCCCAGCGTCAATGCCAGCGCCAGCGCGCAAGCCACACGTTTCGAAAACATACCGGTTAGCAAAGTGATCCTCTCGATACTGTTGTTTGGCGAGCCGTCCGCGGCGCGGATCAGAACGCCGTCCCGATCTGGAACTGGAACTTCTGATACTGGTCGCCCGTGTGCTTGGTGAGCGGGAAGCCCAGGCTCAACTTGAGCGGCCCGATCGGCGAAATCCACGCGAGACCGACACCGTAGCCGTAGCGCAGACCATTGGCGCCGTTCGACGTGGCGGCACTGCTCGCGTCCGCCCAGACGTTACCGGCGTCGAGGAACGTGAACACGCGCAAGGTCCGATCATAGCCGGTGCCCGGCAGCGGGAATGTCAATTCGATATTGCCGACGAGCAGCTTCGAACCGCCGATCGGGTCGCCGGTCGTCTTGTCGCGCGGACCCAGCGAGCTCGGCTCGTAGCCGCGGACCGAACCGATACCGCCCGCGTAGTAGTTCTTGAAGATCGGGTACGGCTTGCCGCCCATGCCCTTGCCGTAGCCGCCCTGGAAGTTGAAGCCCAGCACGAAGCCCCGCGCAAACGAGTAATAGTACTGCGCGTTGATGTCGGCCTTGTAATACTGCGTGCCGCCGATCGGCGTGCCGTACTCCGCGTTCGCCTGCGTGAAGTAGCCGCGGCTCGGCACGAGCGCGCTGTCACGCGCGTCGCGCGACCAGCCCACCGTGACCGGCACGTTGTTCGACACGCGGCCGAAGTCCTGCACGTATTGCTTGTACGACGCCGGCGTGTTCGCGTCGACGTCGAGCTTGTTCTGCTCGAGACCCGCGCCGAAGTAGACCGTGTCGACTTCCGAAAACGGAATGCCGAACTTCAGGTCGCCGCCCATGGTGACGATCTTGAAGCTCGAATCGGTGGAGTAATACAGCGGCTGATACGTGCGGTAATAGACGTCGGTAATACGCTTGATGCCGTCCACCGTGAAATACGGGTCGACCTGCGTGACCGTCAGGGTACGGTACGTCTTGGCGGTGTTGACGTTCACGGAGAGGCTCGTGCCCGAGCCGAACACGTTGTCCTGCGAGACGCCCGCGGACAGCACCACCTTGTCCGTCGACGAGAAGCCCGCGCCGAGCGTGATCGCGCCGGTCGGCTTTTCGGCGACCTTCACGTCCACGTCGACCTGGTCCGGCGTACCTTCGACCGGCACCGTGGTCACGTCGACGTCGGTGAAGTAGCCAAGACGGTTGATACGGTCTTTCGACAACGCGAGGCGGTTCGAGTCGAACCACGAGCTTTCGAGCTGGCGCATTTCGCGGCGCACCACTTCGTCGCGCGTACGGGTGTTGCCGACCACGTTGATGCGGCGCACGTAGACGCGGCGGCTCGGGTCCACCTGCAGCGTCAGGTCGACCTTGTGATTGGCCTGGTCGATCTGCGGCTGCGCGTTGACGGTTGCGAATGCGTAGCCGTATTCGCCCAGTTTGTCGACAATCGCCTTGGTCGTGGATTGCAGCTTTTCGGCAGAGAAGCGGTCGCCCGGCTTGATCTTGATGAGCTTGGCAAGCTCGGGCTCGCGGTCGAGCAGATTGCCGGCCAGCTTGATGCTCGAGATGGTGTACGGCTCGCCTTCATGCAGCGTGACCGTCAGATACATGTCCTTCTTGTCCGGCGTGATGGACACCTGGGTCGACTCGATATTGAATTCGAGGTAGCCGCGGTTCAGATAGTAGGAGCGAATATTTTCGAGGTCGCCGGTGAGCTTGTCTTTCGCGTACAGGTCGTTCTTCGTGTACCACGAGAACCAGTTCGGCGTGGACAGCTGCATTTCGTCGCGCAGCGTGCCCGTGCTGAACGCCTTGTTGCCGATAAAGTTGATCTGGCGAATCTTGGCGCTCGGGCCCTCCGCCACCGAGAACAGCACCGAGACGCGATTGCGGTCGATCGGCGTGATCGTGGTGGTGACTTCGGCCGCATAGTAGCCGCGCGTCAGGTACTGGCGCTTGAGTTCCTGCTCCGCCTTGTCGACGAGCGCCTTGTCGTAGTAACGGCCTTGCGACAAACCGACTGCGCGCAGCGCCTTGGTCAGGTTTTCCTTGTCGAACTCGTGAATGCCCGCGAAGTCGATCGTGCCGATGGCCGGACGCTCCAGCACCTGCACGATCACCACATTGCCTTCAGTGGCGATCTTGACGTCGTTGAAGAAGCCCGTTGCGTACAGCGCGCGAATGGCTTCGGACGCCTTGTCGTCGGTAAACGTATCGCCCTGCTTGATGGGCAGATAGGCGAACACGGTACCAGGTTCGACGCGTTGCAACCCCTCGATCCGGATGTCCTGCACCACGAACGGCGTCGTTGCGTGAGCAACCAGCCCATGCGCGGCGAGTGCCGCGGTTATAACCGTCTTCGGAACAAAGCGATGAGGTTTAAACAACGTGCTTCCCCAGTGTGTATAGCTGCATCAGGCCGGACGGCCGCCATGTGAGCGCCGCCGGACACTTTAAAAGTGGATTAAACGAGCGAGATCGTTAAACAGTGCAATCGCCGACAAAGCGACGATGCAGGCGAGACCCGCCCTCTGAAAAACGAGTTGCCAGCGATCGGAGACAACTTTACCGGTCACAGCTTCAACCAAATAATATAACAGATGCCCCCCGTCCAATACCGGAATTGGTAGCAGGTTCAGTACACCGAGGCTAATACTGACGAGGGCAAGAAACGACAAAAATGCAGAAGGACCCAGACGTGCGCTCTTTCCTGCGTAATCCGCGATGGTTACCGGACCCGACAGATTCTTGAGCGATGCGTCGCCTACAATCATGCGGCCGAACATGCGCACCGAGTACGCCGCGAGATCCCACGTACGACGCGCGCCCAGCCGAAGGCTTTCGACAGGTCCATAACGCACGTTGATGGACGGGACCTGGGTTGCGAGTTCGGCGCCGATGCGGCCGACCTGCTCTCCGGTTGCCGGGTCGCGCTGCGCCTGCGGCACGATGCGGATGTCTTCGAGCTTGCCCGGTGCCTGGCTCTGCGCTTGTCCCTGTGCTTGTCCCTGTGCTTGTCCCTGTGCTTGTCCCTGCGTTTGCGTCCGCCCAGCGTCCGCCCGCTCCACCTGCAGGGTCAGCGGCTGGCCGGCGTGCGATTTTACATACGCGATGAAGGCCGTGGCATTGTCAGTCGCGATACCGTTGATCGCGCGCAAACGGTCGCCCGGACGAAGCCCCGCCTTTTGCGCCGCACTGCCCGGCTGCACGCCCGCGACCGTCAGCTTGCCGCCGCCCGGCTCGAAACCGAGGCGCGACATGAAGTCGTCGTCGACGTCTTTTTCAGTGAGACCGCGCAGGTCCAGCTGGAAGTCCGACGTGCCGTCCGCGCCTTTTGCGCTCAGCACGACGCGCTTGTGATCGAACGCCGCGCCGAGCAGTTTCCAGCGCAAGTCGGACCAGGAGCGCACCGGCTCGGATTCGGCGGCATTCTCCGCGCGCACGGCCACCACCGTTTCGCCGCCTTCGAAACCGGCCACCGCAGCGGCCGTGTTGGGCGCTGGCGTGGCGAGGATCGCCGCCGGCTCGGTCACGCCAGTGGCGAACACGAGGCTGAACAGCACGATGGCCAGCAGGAAATTGGCGACCGGGCCGGCTGCGACGATCGCAATGCGGCGCCACACCGACTGCCGGTTGAACGCATGCGGCAACGCTTCGGCGGGAATCGGCGCCTGGCCGGTCTCGCGCTCGTCGAGCATCTTCACATAGCCGCCGAGCGGCAGCACGGCGATGGTCCATTCCGTGCCGCTTTTCGGGCTGACCCACTGGAAAAGCGGCTTGCCGAAGCCGATCGAAAAGCGCAGCACCTTGACGCCGCACAGCCGCGCCACGCTGTAATGCCCATATTCGTGGACGACCACCAGCACGCCAATCGCGACCGCGAAGGCGAGCACTTCGATCAGCAGATTCATAGTCGCCTCACTGGACGGCGCGTTCCGTGCGGCGGGCGGCGTCGGGCAGACGCGCGATGAATTCGGCAGCGGCGCGGCGCGCGGCGGCGTCCGCTTCGATCACGTCTTCGAGCGCGTGCGCGCTGCGATTCGGCAACGCGTTGAGCACCGAGTCGACCACCTGCGCGATGGCCATGAAGCCGATCTGGCGCGACAGGAACGCTTCAACAGCAATTTCGTTAGCGGCGTTCAGCGCCGCGCTGGCGACGCCGCCTTCGGCGAGCGCCTTCATGGCCAATGCGAGGCAAGGGAATCGCGCGTAATCCGGTTTTTCAAACGACAGCGACGCGATTTCCGCGAGGTCCAGCTGCGCGACCCCGGAATCCACGCGATCCGGGAACGCGAGCGCATGGGCGATCGGCGTGCGCATGTCCGGATTGCCGAGTTGCGCAAGCACCGAGCCATCGGCATAGGACACGAGCGAATGGATCACGCTTTGCGGATGAATCAGGACGTCGATTCGTTCGCCCGGCAGACCGAACAGCCAATGCGCCTCGATCACTTCGAGGCCCTTGTTCATCATGGTGGCGGAATCGACCGAAATCTTGCGGCCCATGACCCAGTTCGGATGCTTGCAGGCCTCTTCCGGCGTCACGTCGACGAGCGTGGCCGGTTCGCGCGTGCGAAACGGGCCGCCCGACGCGGTCAGAATGATCTTGGAGACGCCGCCATGCAGCGCGGCTTCGCGCGGCAGGCACTGGAAAATGGCGTTGTGTTCGCTGTCGACCGGCAGCAGAACCGCGCCGTTGTCGTGGACCGCGTCCATGAAGATCGCGCCCGACATGACGAGCGCTTCCTTGTTCGCGAGCAGGATGCGCTTGCCGGCGCGCGCGGCGGCGAGGCTCGGCGCGAGGCCGGCGGCGCCGACGATTGCCGCGACCACGGTGTCGCAGCCGTCGCTCTTCGAGACCTGAACGAGCGCCTCGGCGCCATGCGTCACCTCCGTCTTGCAGCCCGCGTCGCGCAGCTTTGCCGCGACCCGCGCGGCCGTGTCGGCGTCGCCGACCACCGCGACTTCGGGCCGGAAGCGCAGGCATTGCTCGACGAGCTTGTCGCCGTTGCGGTGCGCGGTGAGCGCATACACCGAAAAGCGCTCCGGATGACGCGCGACGACGTCGAGCGTGCTGTCTCCAATCGAGCCCGTGGAACCGAGCAATGTCAGACGTTTGTGCATATCTCTTTCTCTAGCCGAGGAGCAGCATGGCGAGCGGCAGCACCGGCAACAGTGCGTCGATGCGGTCGAGCACGCCGCCGTGCCCCGGCAACAGGCCGCTCGAATCCTTCACGCCGGCCTGGCGTTTCATCATCGATTCAAAAAGGTCGCCCACCACGCTGAACGCCACCAGCAGGGTCAGCGCAAGCAGCGCGCGCGGGGCGCCCCAGTGCGCCCACAACGCAGAATACAGGGTTGGCTCGAACGCATGCAGAAGGACGGCCGCGAGCGCGACGATAATGACCGCCGCCCAGCCGCCGATCGCGCCCTCCCATGTCTTGCCCGGGCTGATGGCGGGCGCGAGCTTGTGCTTGCCGAACGCCTTACCCGAGAAGTATGCGCCGATATCGGCGAGCCATACCAACAGCAGCAGCGACAGCACGAAAGGCACGCCCTGCAGGCGCGCGGCGACGAGAGCATGCCAGCACGCGACGAATATCACAATCCCGGCAAGAAACAGAAAGCTGCGCCACGCGCCTTGTGCGAGCGTAGGCTTGCGCAGCAGCACGAACGGGCCGGCGATCACCCAGAAAATGGCCGCCGCCTTGTAAAAGGGCCGCGCGTCGTCCACGCCGATGCCAAGCCGGGTGCTGGCGACGAGCGCAACCGCCGCCACGAGCGCATAGACCACCGGGCCGGCGCCGCCCAGCTTCAGCAGACGGGCCCACTCCCACGCGGCGAACACGACGACGAAAGCGATTAACGCGCCAAACGCGCCGACCGGTGCGAACAACGTGACGGGCAAAAACACCGCCAGGAGGACAACCGCCGTGATGACACGGGTTTTTAGCATGGAAGCGAATCGACGTTTTGCGATTGCGGCTCGAGCTGAGCACTGGTGCGGCCGAAACGGCGCTCACGCTCGCCATACGAAGCAATGGCGCGACCGAGCGCGTCGGCGTCGAAATCGGGCCAGAAGGTGTCGGTGAAATAGAACTCGGTGTAGGCGAGCTGCCAGAGCAGGAAATTGCTCACACGCCGCTCGCCGCCCGTGCGGATAAACAGGTCCGGTTCGGGTGCGTAGGCCATGGACAGATGCTCGGCGAACGATTCCTCGTTCACCTCGACCGCTTCGCCCGTCTGCGCCGCCTGTTCGACGAGCTTGCGGGTGGCCTGCATGATGTCCCAGCGGCCGCCGTAATTGGCCGCGATGGTCAGCGTAAGACGAGTATTGCGCGCGGTCTTGGTTTCCGCGCGCCTGATCAGGTCGCGGATGCGGGTGTCGAAACGTTCGAGATCGCCGACCACGCGCAAACGGATACCGTTGGCATGCAGCTTGCCGATTTCGCGCTCCAGCGCGGTGACGAACAGGCGCATCAGGAACGACACTTCGTCGTTTGGGCGGCGCCAGTTTTCGGAACTGAAAGCAAACAGCGTCAGATATTCGACGCCCTGCCGGGCGCAGGCCTCGACGGTCGCGCGCACCGCGTCGACGCCGCGCGTATGACCGGCCACGCGCGGCAAGCGGCGCTGGGTGGCCCAACGGCCGTTGCCGTCCATGATGATCGCGATATGTCGCGGCACCGCGGCGACATCAGGCACGCGCACGGTTGAGCTGGTATAGGTCATGGCCGTCGGGACAATAACTGCAAAAGAAGAAGAAAAAATCCTGAAAGTGGTGAGTGCTCCCAGACCTGGCGCTTCACGACTTGGACTTCAGGCGCGCCCCGGCTAAACAGTAACGCCGGAATACGCCGGCGTTCTGTTCGGAGCCTCGCAGCCTTATACCGTCATGATCTCTGCTTCTTTGGTCGCGACGAGTTTGTCGATTTCCGCGACGAACTTGTCCGTCAGCTTCTGCACGTCGTCGCCTGCACGGCGCTCGTCGTCTTCCGAAATTTCCTTGTCTTTCACGAGCTTCTTCAGTTGCTCGTTCGCGTCGCGGCGCAGGTTGCGCACGGCGACCTTGGCCGTTTCGGCTTCGCTCTTGACCACTTTCGTCAGTTCGCGGCGGCGCTCTTCGGTCAGCGCGGGCATCGGCACACGGATCACGTCGCCCTGCGTGGCGGGGTTCAGGCCGAGGTCCGACTCGCGAATCGCCTTTTCGACGACCTGCACCATTTTCTTTTCCCACGGCTGCACGCCGATCGTGCGTGCGTCGATCAGCGTGAGGTTGGCGACCTGGGAAATAGGCACCGGCGAGCCGTAGTAGTCGCACTGGATATGATCGAGCAGGCCCGTGTGCGCACGGCCCGTACGGATTTTCGACAGATCGTTCTTGAACGCGTCGATGGAACGCTGCATTTTTTGCTCAGCGCCCTTCCTGATATCAGCCACAGACATTTTCAAACCTCCGAACCTTCAAAACGGGCGAGCCAGCCGGCACGCGAGGTATGCGGCGGCCGGGCTCGCACAAAGCCCACGTTATGTGAACGAGAGTTTACACGTGGACGAGGGTGCCCTCGTCCTCGCCGAGCACGATACGCTTGAGCGCACCCGGCTTGACGATCGAAAACACGCGGATCGGCAGCTTCTGGTCGCGGCACAGCGCGAACGCGGTGGCGTCCATGACCTGCAGGTTGCGGCCGATTGCCTCGTCGAAGCTGATCGTGGTGTAGCGCGTCGCGCTCGGATCTTTCTTCGGGTCGGCGGAATAGACGCCGTCCACCTTGGTGGCTTTCAGCACGACTTCGGCGCCGATTTCGGAGCCGCGCAGCGCAGCGGCCGTGTCGGTCGTGAAGAACGGGTTGCCGGTGCCGGCCGCGAAAATCACGACTTTGCCTTCTTCGAGCTGGCGAATCGCGCGCGGGCGGATATACGGCTCGACCACCTGGTCCATGCGCAGCGCCGACTGCACGCGCGCCTCGATACCCGCATGGCGCATGGCGTCCTGCAGCGCCAGCGCGTTCATCATGGTGGCCAGCATGCCCATGTAGTCGGCCGTGGCGCGGTCCATGCCGGCCGCGCCGCCTGCCACGCCGCGAAAGATATTGCCGCCGCCGATCACCACGGCCAACTGCGTTCCGAGACGGACCACTTCGGCCACGTCCGCCACCATTCGTTCGATGGTCGCGCGATTGATGCCGAAGGCATCGTCGCCCATCAGAGCTTCACCGGAGAGTTTGAGCAGGACGCGTTTGTAGGCAGTGGGCATAGAGGTATCCAGATCGCGCAGAGGGCAACAACAAGGGACTAATGTAGGGGTGAAACGCTGATTCGGGCAAGCGCCGCCAAATTCCCGGACCCCGGAGGTCCGCCAACGGCGGCTGCACTGCGAGGATCGACCCGCGTGCAGCCTTGCGGCGCTGCCGACCGCGGCACAGTCTTGCCGTGCCGCGGGTACAACGGTACAGATTGAGACCGGCGATACTTATTGTTGCTTTGCAGCAGCCACTTGAGCGGCCACTTCAGCGGCGAAGTCGTCCTGCTTCTTCTCGATGCCTTCGCCCACCACGAACAGCGCGAACTTCTGGACGCTCGCATTGCCGGCCTTCAGCATCTGCTCGATGGTCTGCTTGTCGTTCTTAACGAACGGCTGGTTCAGCAGCGACACTTCCTTCAGGTACTTCTGCACGCTGCCGTCGACCATCTTGGCGACGATTTCAGCCGGCTTGCCCGATTCGGCCGCCTTCTGTTCGGCGATGCTGCGCTCTTTGGCGATCAGATCCGCCGGCACGTCTTCCGACGACAGCGAAACCGGCTTCATTGCGGCGATGTGCATGGCCACGTCCTTGCCGACCTGCTCGTCGGCGCCCGTGTATTCGACCAGCACGCCGATGCGCGTGCCGTGCAGGTACGCCGCCAGCTTGTTCGACGTTTCGAAGCGCACGAAACGGCGGATGGACAGGTTTTCGCCGATCTTGCCGACGAGCGCGAGACGCACTGCGTCGACGGTCTCGCCGTCGAGCGGCAGAGCCGACAGCGCCGCGACGTCAGCCGGATTCTGCTTCGCCACCAGCTCGGCGATCTTCTTCGAGAAAGCCAGGAAGTCGTCGTTCTTCGAAACGAAGTCGGTTTCGCAGTTCAGTTCGACGAGCGAACCTGCATTGCCGTCGATGAACGACGCGACCACGCCTTCAGCCGTGACGCGCGATGCCGCCTTGCTCGCCTTGTTGCCCAGCTTCACGCGCAGCAGCTCTTCGGCGCGCGCCATGTCGCCGTCGGCTTCCGTCAGCGCCTTCTTGCATTCCATCATGGGCGCGTCGGTCTTTGCGCGCAGTTCTGCAACCATGCTTGCGGTAATTGCCGCCATCATTTGCTCCTTGAGTTCCGTCTGTGTTCCGTCTGTCACACGCCGCCCGCACTTCGATGCCGGCGGCAAGAATTCGTTTCAACGTTACGCGAATTTTTTACGGATAACGCTGAGGGCACCGCTCCAGCCTTGGCCGGCGCCCCGCTACAACGTCGCGGCTTAAAAAAAGGGGGCCTGTAGAAAGCCCCCTTTTTTGCCGGACACGGGGCAGCTTTACGCCTCCGAGTTGACCTCGACGAACTCGTCGCCGTCGTCACCACGGGCAGCCTGCACCACTTCGTTGACCGCGTTCGCACGGCCTTCGAGGATGGCGTCGGCAACGCCAGCCGCGTACAGGGCGACAGCCTTGCTTGCGTCGTCGTTACCCGGGATCACGTAATCAATGCCTTCCGGCGAGTGGTTCGTGTCCACCACGGCGATAACCGGCACGCCGAGCTTGTTCGCTTCGGTCACGGCAATCTTGTGGTAGCCGACGTCGACCACGAAAATCGCGTCAGGAATACCGCCCATCTCCTTCACGCCGCCGATCGACTTTTGCAGCTTGAGCATTTCGCGTTCGAACAGCAGCGCTTCCTTCTTGCTCATGCGCTCGGTTTCGCCAGCTTCCAGCGCTGCTTCCATGTCCTTCAGGCGCTTGATCGACACCTTCAGCGTCTTGAAGTTGGTCAGCATGCCGCCGAGCCAGCGTGCGTTCACGTAAGGCATACCGGCGCGCTGCGCTTCCTGGGCGATCGTGTCGCGCGACTGGCGCTTCGTGCCGACGAACAGGATGGTGCCGCGATTCGCCGCCAGTTGACGCGCATACTTCAGCGCGTCGTTGTACATCGGCAGCGTCTTTTCGAGGTTGATGATGTGAATCTTGTTGCGATGACCGAAAATGAAGGGGGCCATCTTCGGGTTCCAGAAGCGCGTTTGGTGACCGAAGTGGACACCGGCTTCCAGCATCTGACGCATGGTAACTGCCATGAAAATCTCCGCGAGGGTTGGGTCCTAAGCCGGCTGCCGTATCCGAGGCGCTGCCCTGCACGTCTTGCGCGGTAAGGCTGAGCGCCGCGAACACCCTGGGTGCGCCGGCTTGCGAGTTTGCTGCCTGAATACTGCCGCCTGAATACTCCATTCGACCCGCGGCTCAGGCGACAGCGCCACGGGAAGCCTCGAACCGCCCCTGCCCTGACTGATGGTTGGACAACTCACCACAGCAAAGGCCAAAAGAGGGATCGACTTAGCCAAACATTATAGCATGGGACTATCGGTCGACTCAACCCGCCCGGTAGCTCCCATTGCGGGCCGCGGGTTGCACCCGGCGGTTCCAGGCGCAATTGAAGGCCTCGTCCACGGGCGGGCGCAGGCAAAGCAGGCCTTATCCGCGAAGGTCTCGCAAACTGGGGACAAACCGCGAGCAAGCGATCCGAAAAGCGCATCGCCACGGCACCCGAAACCGGGCAAAAGACTGCGGCACGGGGAATATGGTGCGATAATCCCGCAATAAATCGCATTTCAGGCCCGACTCATGGCTATCACGCTCAAAAACGAACACGATATCGCGCAGATGCGCGTCGCCTGCAGACTCGCGAGCGAAGTGCTCGACTACATCACCCCGTTCGTCACCGCCGGCGTCACGACCGGCGAACTCGACCGCCTGTGCCACGAATACATGCTGAAGGAACAGGGCACCGTGCCCGCGCCGCTGAACTATCAGCCGCCCGGCTACCCGCCCTACCCCAAGGCCACCTGCATCTCCGTGAACGACGTGATCTGCCACGGCATTCCGGGCGAGAAAACGCTCAAGAACGGCGACGCGCTCAATATCGACATCACCGTCATCAAGGACGGCTATTTCGGCGACACGAGCCGGATGTTCATTGTCGGCGAGGGCTCGATCCTTGCAAAACGCCTCGTGCAGACTACGTTCGAATGCATGTGGCTCGGCATCGACCAGGTGCGCCCGGGCGCGCATCTCGGCGACATCGGCCATGCCATCCAGAAACACGCTGAGGCGCAAGGCTACAGCGTGGTGCGCGAGTATTGCGGCCAT
This sequence comes from Paraburkholderia phenoliruptrix, assembly GCF_047325075.1. Taxonomy (NCBI): domain Bacteria; kingdom Pseudomonadati; phylum Pseudomonadota; class Betaproteobacteria; order Burkholderiales; family Burkholderiaceae; genus Paraburkholderia; species Paraburkholderia phenoliruptrix. Next base: position 1,927,808 of record NZ_CP168531.1, on the reverse strand, counting down.
GGCATCGGCACGGTGTTTCACGAAGACCCGCAGATTTTGCACTACGGCCGTCCCGGCACCGGCCTCGAACTGCAGGCGGGCATGATCTTCACCGTCGAGCCGATGATCAACGCCGGCCGCCGCGACATCCGCACCATGCCGGACCAGTGGACCGTCAAGACGAAAGACCGCAGCCTCTCCGCGCAATGGGAACACACGGTGCTCGTGACGGAAACCGGCTATGACGTGCTGACCGTCTCCGCCGGCACGCCCGCGCGCCCGCCGGTCGTCGCCGCCACGGCCTGAACGCATTCGTCTCTTTACCGCCCGCCGCTCATGAGTAGTGTTCCAGCCGTCGCCCCATCGCATGCCACGTCGCTCAAGGCGGCTTACAAAGTGGCCAAAGCCCAGTTGCTGGAACGCTTCAGGACCGCCACCAACGTCGAGGCGTTGATGGCGGCGCTTGCCCGCACCACCGACGACTCGCTGCGCGCCGCCTGGAACACCTGCGAACTTCCGGCCGACCTCGCGCTGCTCGCGGTCGGCGGCTATGGGCGCGGCGAACTGGCGCCGCATTCGGACATCGACATTCTGGTGCTGCTGCCGGACGCGCCGCTCGAGCATCTCGAAGCGCGCATCGAGCGGTTCATCAGCCTCGCGTGGGATCTTGGGCTCGAACTGGGCAGCAGCGTGCGCAGCGTCTCCCAGTGTCTCGAGGAAGCCGCCAACGACGTGACCGTGCGCACGTCGCTGCTCGAGGCGCGGCGCATTACGGGCAGCGCCGCCCTGTTCGACGACTTCGCGAGACGCTACCGCGAGGCGCTCGACCCGAAAGCGTTCTTCCAGGCGAAAGTGCTGGAAATGCGCCAGCGCCACGCCAAATTCCAGGACACGCCCTACGCGCTCGAGCCGAACATCAAGGAAAGCCCGGGCGGCTTGCGCGATCTGCAACTCATTCTCTGGGTCACGCAGGCTGCGGGTTTCGGCAGCAGCTGGCGCGAACTCGAAGCGCGCGGACTCATCACCGAGCGCGAAGCGCAGGAGCTGCGGCGCAACGAAGGCTTTCTGAAGTCGCTCCGCGCGCGCGTGCACGTCACTGCCGGCCGTCGGCAGGACATTCTGGTATTCGACCTGCAAACGCCGGTGGCCGAGAGCTTCGGCTACCAGCCGACCGCCACCAAGCGCGCCAGCGAACAGCTGATGCGCCGTTATTACTGGGCGGCGAAGGCCGTCACGCAGCTCGCGACGATCCTGATCCAGAACATCGAGGCGCAGCTCTTTCCCAACACGAGCGGCATCACGCGGGTGCTGTCGGACCGTTTCGTCGAAAAACAGGGCATGCTCGAAATTGCCAGCGACGACCTGTTCCAGCGCGAGCCGAACGCCATTCTCGAAGCCTTTCTGCTCTACGAGCAGACGCCCGGCGTGAAGGGTTTGTCGGCGCGCACGCTGCGCGCGATCTACAACGCCCGCGACGTGATGGACCAGCATTGGCGGCGCGATCCGGAAAACCGGCGCCTTTTCATGGACATCCTGAAGCAGCCGGCCGGCATCACGCACGCGCTGCGCCTCATGAACCAGACGAGCGTGCTCGGACGTTATCTGCTGAACTTCCGGCGCATTGTCGGCCAGATGCAGCACGACCTGTATCACGTCTACACGGTCGATCAGCACATTCTGATGGTGCTGCGCAATCTGCGGCGCTTCGCGGTCGCGGAACACGCGCACGAATATCCGTTCTGCAGCCAGTTGATCGTCGGCTTCGACCGGCCATGGGTGCTCTACGTCGCGGCGCTCTTCCACGATATCGCCAAGGGCCGCGGCGGCGACCACTCGACGCTCGGCATGGCCGACGCACGGCGCTTCTGCCGCAATCACGGCATCGAAGGCGAAGACGGCGAACTCGTGGTCTGGCTGGTGCAACAACATCTGACCATGAGCCAGGTTGCGCAAAAACAGGACACGAGCGATCCGGAGGTTATCAAGCGTTTCGCGGAACTGGTCGGCAGCGAGCGCCGCCTGACGGCGCTGTATCTGCTGACGGTGGCCGACATCCGCGGGACGAGCCCCAAAGTCTGGAACACGTGGAAAGGCAAGCTGCTGGAAGACCTGTACCGCGCGACGCTCGCCGTGCTCGGCGGCGCGCGGCCGGATGCGCACTCGGAACTCGAGTCGCGGCAGGAAGAAGCGCTCGCGCTGCTGCGCCTCGAAACCGTGCCGGAAGGCGCGCAGAAGGCGCTGTGGGACAAGCTCGACGTCGGCTATTTTCTGCGCCACGACGCCGCGGACATTGCGTGGCAGACGCGCGTGCTGTACCGCTATGTCGAAACGCCCGTGCCGATCGTGCGGGCCCGCCCCTCGCCTATCGGCGAGGCGCTTCAGGTGCTCGTGTATGTGAAAGATCAGCCGGATCTGTTTGCCGGCATTTGCGCGTACTTCGACCGCAACGGGTTGTCGGTGCTCGATGCACGCGTCAGCACCACGCGTCACGGCTATGCGCTGGACAACTTCCTCGTCGCGCATACCGAAGAGGACGTGCATTACCGCGACATCGCCAATCTCGTCGAACAGGAACTGACTGCACGCCTCACCGGCGACGGCACCTGGTTGCCGGGGCCGTCGAAGGGCCGCCTGTCGCGCCTCTCGCGCACCTTCCCCGTTACGCCGCGCGTCGATCTTCGGGCCGACGAGCGCGGCCAATACTACATCCTGTCCGTGTCGGCCAACGACCGGCCGGGCCTTCTTTATTCGATCGCGCGCGTGCTCGCCGAACACCGTGTCGGCGTCGCGTCGGCGCGGATCAACACGTTGGGGGAACGCGTCGAGGACGTGTTCCTGCTGGACGGGCACGGGCTGTCGGACAACCGCCTGCAAATTCAGGTCGAGACGGAACTGCTGCGCGCGATCGCAGTGTGAGATTTCATGCGAGTCAAATTAACAGCCAAGCATCCGCGGCCGGCTTCGTCCGAACGCGCCCCCGTCCGTAGCGGCAGCGCATCGGCACGCAAGCCGACACGGCCGGCGGGACCTCAACCGTCGACGTCCGGCCCCGCCAGGACGCGCGAAGGCGCGGGAGCATCGTCGGCCGGCGGCAAGCGCCCGGCGGGCGCGCGAGGAACCACGGAGCGTCGCAACGAAGGTACTTTTGCGCGTGGCGGCGATGCAGGCGCGGCACGGCGGGCGGCGTCGGATCGGCCGCCGCGCCGCGAAAGCACGAGCGGCGCGCCTCAACGCCGCCCGGAGGCGAGCAGTGAACGTGGGACGCGTCGGGACGGCGGTGAGCGAGCGGCGCGTGGCTTTGCCGGTGGCGGCGAGCGCGGCGAACGAGCGCCGCGCCGGAGTGGTGATGAACGCGGCCAGGGCGTTGAGCGGACAGCGGAACGCGGCGGTGAACGTGGACCGCGCCGCTTTGAAGATCGTTCTGGTGGTGGTGAGCGCGGAGCGCGACGGTTCGAGGATCGCGCAGGCGGCGAACGCCCGCCCCGCGGACCGGCCGGCGAGCGCGCCGAGCGTGGGCCGCGCCGCTTTGAAGATCGCGCAGGCGGTGGAGACCGCGGACCGCGACGCTTCGAGGATCGCGCTGGCGGTGAGCGCGCGCCCCGTGGCACGGCCGGCGAGCGCGCCGAGCGTGGACCGCGACGCTTTCAAGATCGCGCAGGCAGTGGCGAGCGTGGACCGCGACGGTTCGAGGATCGCGCTGGCGGTGAGCGCGCGCCTCGTGGCCCGGCCGGCGAGCGTGCCGAACGCGGCGAGCGAAGCTTTGCAAGGCCGGTGAAGAGCGGCTACGGCGAGCGCGCGGACCATCGGGCACGCGCGCCACGCGACGACAAGGCGCCTGCAGCCGCCCGGCGCCCGGCCAATGACAGCGCCCCGCGCGCGGGCAAGCCGCGCAGCACCGCCCCGGCCGGGCAGCACTCGCACGCGGATACGGCCCCGCGCACGCCGCGTCGCGACATCGAAGACGCGCCCGGCACGCTGCGCCTCTCGAAGCTCATGTCGGAGCTCGGCCTTTGCTCGCGTCGCGAGGCGGACGAGTGGATCGAAAAAGGCTGGGTGCTCGTCGACGGCGAGCGGATCGACACGCTCGGCACCAAAGTTCGCCCCGATCAGCGGATCGAGATCGACCCGGCGGCCGAAGCCGTGCAAGCGAGCCAGGTCACGGTGCTGATCCATAAGACAGTCGGTTACGTGTCGGGTCAGGCGGAAGACGGCTACCAGCCGGCCATCACGCTCGTCACGCCGGAAAACCGCTGGGAAGGCGACCGCTCGGACATCCGCTTTTCCGTCGCTCACTTGCGCCAGCTGGCGCCGGCCGGACGTCTCGACATCGATTCGACGGGCCTGCTGGTCCTCACACAGGACGGCCGCATCGCCAAACAGCTGATCGGCGGCCATTCGGAGATCGACAAGGAATACCTGGTGCGCGTCGCCTACGGCGAGCACACCGTCGACGTTGAAAGTCATTTCCCGCCGGAAAGCCTCGCGCTGTTGCGCCACGGCCTTTCGCTCGACGATGTTCCTCTCAAGCCGGCGCAAGTCAGCTGGCAAAACGGCGAGCAGTTGCGGTTCGTGCTGCGCGAAGGCAAGAAGCGCCAGATTCGTCGGATGTGCGAACTCGTCGGCCTTGAAGTCATCGGCCTGAAACGCGTGCGGATGGGCCGCGTGATGCTTGGCGCGCTGCCGCCGGGACAATGGCGCTATCTGGGTCCGGACGAGTCGTTCTGAGCAGTCTTTTCAGCCTGTCCGATAACCCGACAGCCCGGTTCAGGCCGACCATCTCATCAAACCCACGCGATCGCGTGGGTTTTTTATTGCGGCAGAATGCCCGCCGCCAATCTGCCGCCCGCAAGGCCCAGCATCAATCGTCGCTATTCGGATCCAGGTCCGGAAACAGCACTTCGGTGAAGCCGAACTTCGCGAAGTCAGTGATGCGCATGGGGTACAGCTTGCCGATCAGATGGTCGCACTCGTGCTGGACGACGCGCGCATGAAAACCTTCGGCGACACGGTCGATCGGCTTGCCGTACTGATCGAAGCCATGATATTTGATCATCGAAAAGCGGCTCACCGCGCCGCGCAAGCCCGGCACCGACAGGCAGCCTTCCCAGCCCTCTTCCATATCTAGCGAGACCGGCGTGATGGTCGGATTGATCAACACCGTTTCCGGCACGGGCGGCGCATCCGGATAGCGCTCGTTGCTGCCGAACCCGAAGATCACCACCTGCAAATTGACGCCGATCTGCGGCGCGGCGAGCCCCGCCCCGTTCGCGTCGTGCATGGTCTCGAACATGTCTTTAATGAGCTCATGCAGTTCCGGCGTATCGAAATGATCGACCGGATCGGCAATACGCAAGAGGCGGGGATCGCCCATCTTGAGAATTTCGCGGATCATGACTGCCCCTCCAGGAGCTTACGCATACCATCTTCGTCGAGTACCGGAATGCCGAGTTCCTCGGCCTTCGCCAACTTGCTGCCAGCTTCGGCTCCCGCCACCACATAATCTGTTTTCTTCGACACCGATCCGGCCACTTTGGCGCCCGCCGCTTCGAGCATTTCCTTGGCCTCTTCGCGAGCAAGAGTCGGCAAAGTGCCGGTCAGCACGATCGTCTTGCCGGCCAGCACACCTTGCGGCGCCTTGGGCGCGGGCGGACCTTCGGGCCACGTGACTTTGCCCGGCGCGCGCAACTGCTCGATCACCGTGCGGTTGTGCTCTTCGGCAAAAAACTGGTGGATCGATTCGGCCACGACGGGCCCCACGTCGTTGACCTCGAGCAGCGCCTCCACCGACGCATCCATGATCGGATTGAGCGAGCCGAAGTGTTTCGCCAGATCTTTCGCCGTGGATTCGCCGACATGCCGGATGCCGAGCGCGTAGATGAAACGGGCAAGCGTAGTGTGCTTGGCCTTTTCGAGCGAGTCGAGCAGGTTCTGCGCGGATTTGTCGGCGAAACGGTCCAACTCCGCAAGCGTCGAGAAGCCGAGGTTGAACAGGTCGGCGGGCGTGCGCACGAGGTGCTGTTCGACCAGTTGATCGATGATTTTTTCGCCCAGTCCGTCGATGTCCAAGGCCCGCCGCTGTGCGAAATGCCACAGCGCCTGTTTGCGCTGCGCCGGACAGAACAGGCCGCCCGTGCAACGCGCAATCGCCTCGTCAGGCAGACGCTCGATGCTCGAGCCGCACACCGGACAATGCGTGGGCATGACGAACTCGCGAGCGTCGTCAGGACGACGGTCGAGAAGCGCGCTCACCACCTCCGGGATCACGTCGCCGGCGCGCCGCACGATCACCGTGTCGCCGATCCGGATGTCTTTGCGCCGCACTTCGTCTTCGTTATGCAGCGTCGCATTGGTGACCGTGGCGCCGCCGACGAACACCGGCTCGAGCCGCGCGACCGGCGTAATCGCACCGGTGCGGCCCACCTGCACGTCGATGGCGACGAGCTTCGTGAGCGCTTCCTGCGCCGGAAACTTGTGAGCGAGCGCAAAACGCGGCGCACGCGATACAAAGCCGAGCGCGTCCTGTTCGTCGCGCCGGTTGACCTTGTACACCACGCCGTCGATGTCGTACGGCAGCTTGTCGCGCTTCTCGCCCACCGCGCGGAAAAACGCCAGCAAACCTTCCGCGCCCTTCACGACCGCGCGCTCCGAGTTGACCGGCAGGCCAAGTTCCTTGTACCAGTCGAGCAGTTCGCTATGCGTGGCCGGCATCTCCATACCGTCCAACACGCCGATGCCATACGCGAAGAACGACAGCGGCCGTTGCGCGGTGATCTTCGGGTCGAGCTGGCGCAGGCTGCCCGCGGCGGCATTGCGCGGATTGGCGAATTCCTTATGGCCCGCCGCACGCTGCCGTTCGTTCAGGCGCTCGAAGTCGCGCTTGAACATCAGCACTTCGCCTCGCACGTCGAGTATGTGCGGCACGCGCTTGCCCTTCAGTTTGAGCGGAATGGAGCGAACGGTGCGGATGTTTTCCGTCACGTTCTCGCCGGTCGTGCCGTCGCCGCGCGTGGCGGCCTGCACGAACACGCCGTCGACATAGCGCAGCGAAATGGCGAGGCCGTCGAATTTCAGCTCCGTCGCATAGTCGACCGGCACCGGCGGTTCCTTTGCATTGTTGCCGAGCGCGTCGCCCACGCGTTTGTCGAACGCGACGATGTCTTCGTCGGCGAAACCGTTGTTGAGCGACAGCATGGGCTGATCATGGACGACGGGCTCGAAGCCGCTCGCCGCCTCGCCGCCCACCCGCTGCGTGGGCGAATCCGGCACGATCAGATCCGGATGCTGCGCCTCGATACTTTCCAGTTCCTTGAACAGCTTGTCGTATTCCGCGTCGGGCAAGTCGGGTTGGTCCAGCACGTAGTACGCGTAGTTGGCGCGTTCAAGTTCCGCGCGCAGCCACGCGGCACGCTCGGCCGGAGCGCTGGTTGCTGGATTCGAGGCGGGAGTTCGAGCCATGCTGTGGAACGCTTCTTTGAGTGAAATCGGACAGTGGATTATCGCAGGAAGCGTGCCCCTTTACATCGGCCGAATGGCCAGGTTTCGGGCGGTGCGCGAGCGCGCTATAGTCGGTGCGTTGGCTTTTCCGAAACGACAACGGCCGCGCATCGCGCGGCCGTCGGGCACACGGATGACGCCGGTGAATTACTGGCTGAAGAGGCGTCGCGTGGCCGGCGAGCCTGCCGGAATGCCGGCCTGCTCGAGCTTCGCGTAGAGCGTCATCAACTGCTTTTCGATGGCGAGCAGTGCGGCCTCAGGCAACGGGCGGCGGCCGTCGTCCACCACCCGGCCGCCGATGCGCTCCGCCAGCGACTTCGCGTAGTCGCACATCAGGCGGAACGGCAGGATGTCTTCGTCGGCCACGGGCACGTCGAGCACCAGCGTGATCATCTGGCCGCCCTTGTAGGTGAGGTCGTCGCGCAAAAAATTGGTGTCGCCGAATTGCAGCATGAACACGGGGCTCTGCCGCGCGTCGAGCTTCACGAAGCGCGTGCCGTCGCGCGAGAGCAGCAGACCGTCTTGCGACGCGACGGCCTGCACGTAGTTGGCCGACCACGGCGCGCCGTCCGAAAGCACGTTGATCGACAACTGCGCGTCGCACTGTGCGGCGAAGCCGTCCAGCTCCCGCGCCATCGCCACGGTTTCGAGCATGTCCGGAAATTCCGGCGATGCGTCAAGCGCGTCGGCGAACTGCTGCACGCCAGTCACGAACTCGGAGAATTCCAGTTCGTTAAGCGCGCCGCTGCGGTTGGCGAGCTGCGCCGCCGCGCGCAGCTCTTCATAACGCGCGCCGTTTTGCAGCAGCTCCCACGCGCCGCCTTCGAGCTTGCCTTCGATGTGCACCGGCTTGCTGCCCGCGCGTCGCAGACGCTGCGCGAGCGGAATCACCTTGTCGCCCGCAACCGGTCCGTTCAGACGAATCGGCACGATGCAGTCGATGCGCCGGTCGACGATTGCGGGCGGCGCCGATGAGATCGTGGTGGCCGCGGGCATTATCGGTTCGATCTGCTCGTCCGGCCCGCGCGGCGCCTCGCCGGCGGGTCGGGCCGCCGTTGCGTCTTTGCCGGTTTCGTCCGGCGCGGCATGTTGCTCGTCATCTTCATTCGCACCCGCGACAAAGCCGTTCGGCGTGGTGGTTTCCGCCTGAATATCCGCGGGTGTGTCGAGCGGCGCCGCGCCCACCGGCGCGCCAAAAGTCGGCTCGACGCGCGCCGACGCCGTGTCGGCGGCCGCATCCGCACCGACCACCGGCTCGCGGCGCGTGGTCGGCCGGGCCGGTTCGATGAACGGGCTCTGTTCCTCGTGCTCGTCGCGCGCGAAGCTCTCCGCCGCGTCCGCCGGCATTGGCCGCGGCATCTTGCGGCGCACCTTGGCGCTCTGCCACGCGTTGTACACGACCACGCCCCCGACCACCACGGCACCCGCGCCGATCAAACCGAGTGTCAACTCGTCCATGCATGCTCCATCAGCAATTCTTTATGTGCGCGGCCTCTCGCCCGCCCCACGTTGTCGCGCGGCCCGCGGCCGCAGCGCTCGACGCGGGCGCCCGCGCTTCCATGATTCAACAAAACTTAAACGATATTCTGGGCGAAACCCGCAGCCGTTTCCATGTCGACGGCAACGATGCGCGACACGCCCTGCTCCTGCATCGTCACGCCGATCAGTTGCTGCGCCATTTCCATCGCAATCTTGTTGTGCGAGATGAAAAGGAACTGGGTTTTGTCCGACATCGCGCGCACGAGGTTCGCGAAACGTTCGGTGTTGGCGTCGTCGAGCGGCGCGTCCACTTCGTCGAGCAGACAGAACGGCGCGGGATTCAGCTGGAACATCGCGAACACCAGCGCCGTCGCGGTCAGCGCTTTTTCGCCGCCGGACAGCAGATGAATGGTCGAATTCTTCTTGCCCGGAGGCTGCGCCATGACCTGCACGCCCGCGTCGAGAATCTCGTCGCCGGTCATGATGAGCTTTGCCTGGCCGCCGCCGAAAAGACGCGGGAACAGTTCGCCGAAATGACGGTTCACTTCGTCGAACGTGCCTTGCAGCAGCGTGCGCGTTTCGGCGTCGATCTTGCGGATCGCGTCTTCGAGCGTTTCGATTGCGCTCGTCAGGTCGGCCGATTGCGAGTCGAGGAAGGTCTTGCGCTCGGTCGCCGCCTTCAGCTCGTCGAGCGCGGCCATGTTGACCGGGCCGAGCGCGATGATCGCGTTGTTGATGCGCGTGACCTCGCCCTGCAGGTACGAAGGCTTCATGTCCGGCGTGAGCTTGGCCTGCAGCTCCGCTTCGTCGACGCCGGCCGCGGCCAGCTGCTCGATGAACTGCTCGCCGTTCAGCCGTGCGGCCTGTTCCTTCAACTGCAATTCGTTGATGCGGTCGCGCAGCGGTTGCAACGCGCGTTCCGTCGACAGACGCGTTTCGTCGGCGGCGCGCAGCTTGGCGGTCAGATCGTCCAGTTCGAGACGCGCGGCGTGCAACGCCTCTTCCTTGACCGCGCGAATGTCGAGCGCGTCCTGCAAACCGGTGTGTGCGGTCTGCTCGTTGATCGTTTCGAGCTCGGCGCGCGCGTCTTCCAGCGACGCCGCCACACGTTCGCTCTGCTCATGCGCGACCTGAATGCTGCGCTTGAGTTCGTCGATGCGGTTCGCCATGTTGCGCGCGGCAAAGCGCGCGTCCGTGGCGGCGCGGTCGAGATCGCGCGACTCGCCGCGCGCCGTGGTCAGCGCTTCGTCGAGCGCCTCGAAAGCCAGTTGATGATCTTCGAAACGCGCCTGCAGCTCCGCGAGCTCGCCGTCGTAGCGCTCGAAGTTCGCTTCGGACTCGGCGCGCAGCGCGCGCTGTTCCTCGACCTGCGCGTGGATTTCCTCGAGCTCCTCGCGGATCTGCGTGCTGCGCTGCGTGTAGCGCTCGTGCGCCTGCGTGAGCTTCAGCACGTCGAGCTGCAGCGCATGCACGCGCTGGGTCGCGCGCTCGGCCTGCTGACGCACGTCGGTGAGGGCCTGCGCGGCCTGCGTGTGCGCAGCTTCGGCGCGAATCGCGGCGGCCTTCGCCTCGTCGGCGAGCAGCGCCTGCGCGCGCACCTGACGCGCGAGGTTTTCGATTTCCTGCTGACGGGCCAGCATGCCGGCCTGCTCCGAGTCCGCGGCATACAGCTGCACGCCGACGCGCGTCACCACATGCCCCGCCTTCACGACGAACGAACCGCCTTCGGGCAATTGCGAGCGCAGGCTGAGCGCCTGCTGCAGATCGTCGGCAATGAACGCAAGGCCGAGCCAGTCGTTGAGGACCGCGCGGATGCCCGCGTCGTCGATCCGCACGAGCGACAGCAGCGGCCGCAGCGCGGGCGGCGCCGCGACCGGCTGACCGGCGGCCGGCGGCGCGTAGAACGCGAGCTTGGCGGGCGGCGCGTCGGTGGCGAACGCCTTGACCCAGTCGAGGTTCGATACTTCCAGTGCGGCCAGGCGCTCGCGCAGCACCGCCTCCAGCGCGGTTTCCCAACCGGCCTCGACATGCAGCTTCTTCCACAGACGCGGCAAAGCACCGAGCTCGTGCTTTTCGAGCCACGGCTGGATCTTGCCCTCGGTCTGCACGTTCTCCTGCAACTGCTTGAGCGCGGCAAGGCGCGCGTCGAGCTGATGGATCTGCGCGCTTTCGGCCTGCACGCGCTCCTGCGCGGCGCGCCGCTCGGCATCGAGGCGCGGCAGCGTTTCCTGCGCGTCCGCGAGACGCGCCTGGGCGTCGTGCAGAATCTCTTCGTGTTCGGCGAGCTGCATGCGCAGCTCTTCGAGCTGGGCTTCGTCCGGCGCGTCGAGGCCGCCGGCCTCCGCCTTCAGGCGCTCCTGACGCTGCTGCAACTGCTGCAATTGCTGGTCGGCATTGCGCTGATGCGCGGCTTCCAGCTTGAGCGCCTGCTCAGTCTGTGCGATGCCGCCGCGCTCCGTGTTCAGCTCCGCCTGCGCGTCGCGCCAGCGCGCTTCGAGCGCGGGCATCGCGTCGTGTTTCGCGGCGGCTTCCTCTTCGGCGAGGGCCGCTTTTTCCTCGGCGACGGCGAGTTGTTCCTCGGCGTCTTCAAGGTCGCCTTGCGCCTTTTCAGCCTGTGCCAGCCACTGCTCGCGCTGCGCGGTCAGCGCGGCGATCTGCGCCTGCACGCGATTGCGCGATTCGACGATGAACTTGATCTCGGCTTCGAGCCGGCTCACCTCGGCATTCGCTTCGTACAGCGCGCCTTGTGCGCCCTGCATCGCGTCGCTCGCGGAATAGTGCGCGACGCGCAGCGTTTCCAGCTGCGCTTCAACCTCGCGCAGCCGGGCGGTTTGCGCTTCGAGATCGATCTGCGCCTGTTCGATGGCGCGCTTCTGACGCTCCTGCTCGCTGCCCGCTTCGTTCTTGCGCAGCAGCCACAAAAGACGCTGCTTTTCCTCGCCGTCCGTCTGCAGTTCCTTGTAGCGCGTGGCGACGACCGCCTGGCCTTCGAGCTTCTCGAGATTCGTGCCCAGTTCGCGGATGATGTCTTCCACCCGCGTTAGATTTTCCCGCGTGTCATGCAGACGATTCTCGGTTTCGCGACGGCGTTCCTTGTACTTCGAAACGCCCGCGGCTTCCTCGAGGAACACCCGCAACTCTTCCGGCTTCGCTTCGATCAGGCGCGCGATCATGCCCTGCCCGATGATCGCGTAGGCGCGCGGCCCGAGGCCCGTGCCGAGGAAAATGTCCTGAATGTCGCGCCGGCGCGCCGGCAGATTATTGATGTAGTAGCTCGACGTGCCGTCGCGCGTCAGCACGCGCTTGACGGCGATTTCCGCGTATTGGCCCCACTGCCCGGCGGCGCGGCCGTCCCCGTTGTCGAACACGAGTTCGACGCTCGCGCGGCTGCCCGGCTTGCGCGCGGTCGACCCGTTGAAGATCACGTCCTGCATCGACTCGCCGCGCAGCTCGGAAGCACGCGATTCGCCGAGCACCCAGCGCACGGCGTCGATGATGTTGGACTTGCCGCATCCATTCGGTCCCACCACGCCGACGAGCTGGCCCGGAACCTGGAAATGCGTGGGATCGACGAATGACTTGAATCCAGCGAGTTTGATCGAGGTCAGACGCACGGCGATTTCGCTGTTTAAGAAGGAAAAATAATAGGTGGCTCACGAAGGCCGCGTGTGCCGTTCGCCGTTGCGGCGATACGGCCCGCGGTCCTTGCCAGCCCTCGGGAATTGGGTCGCCGGCTGCAAGCGTGTCGCAGGCGCCGGCTAATGAGGGGCAATCATACCATCGCGCGTGGGCGGTTCTTGCGGTCCCGCTTGTTGCCGTCACTCGTGTTGCCAGCGTCGCCGCGCGTGCCTGCGTCCGCGTCGCTCGTGTCCTGATTGGCGGGATCGGGCGGCATGGCCTTCGGCCGATGCATCCAGCTCGACAGCGCCGAGGCGAGCACGATGCATGCGCCGCCGGCCCACTCGCGCGCGCCGGGCATCTCGCCCGCGAAGAGCCAGGCGGAAAGCGCCGTGACCACGAGTTCGAACAGCATGATGATCGAGGCCCGGTTGGCCGGCACGCGCGCGAGGCCGTATTGCACCAGCATGTTGTTCGAGGCCAGCAGGAAGCCGAGGCCGAGCACGAGCCACGCGGCCGTGGCGAGATGCGCGCCGGTGGGCGGCGCGGGCATCGCTTCGAACAGCGACGCGCAGGCGCCGAAAATCGCCGCGCCGCCGAAGATGGTCGCCGTGCGCATCTCGGGTTTCATCTGCGGCAAGACGCGGCTCGTCTTCAGGATCAGCACGTTGCTCATGGCGAAGCCCATGCCGCCTGCGAGACCGGCCCATTCGGCGAGGTTGCCCGGCAGCGGAATGCCGAGCTGCGGCGACCACAGCATGGTCATGGCCCCCGCGAGCGACAGTGCGGCGAGGCCCGCGCCCGGCCACGTCAGCCGCTCATGGAGAATGAAATGCGCGAAAAGCGCAGTCCATGCGGGCGTCAGATAGAAGAGCAACAGCACGCGCATCACCTGCCCGTGGATCGAACCCCACACGAAACCAAGGTTCGTGATGCCGGCCGCCAGCGCAAGCGCCGGCAGCAGCCAGTGCCAGCGCACCGTGCTGATGGCGCGGCGACGCACGAGCAGCACGAAGAGGCACCCGGCGCCGCTCGTCAGCGCGCTCGCGGCCGTGCCGGTGACGCCGAGCGACGCCAGCATCCGCAACGGATACCAGATCACGCCCCACACCGACGCCCCCAGCATGATGGCAAGCGTCGGCCAGCCTGTGCGAAGCCAGTTGGTCATGGCGACGGGCTCCGCGAGCGTGCGGCGCTACCGCTGGCGCTGCGGTTCGCGCTGCCATTTCCTGCGTGGTTGCCCTCGTCGTCTGCTCCGCCGATTTCTGCTGAGATCGCGGTGTATGTTCTACCGCGCCTCGGTGTCTCCTCGACCACTGCGTACATTGCTGCTCCTGCTTGTGTTGCCGCGCGAACCGGCGAGGGCCCGCATTGTTCCCATTGTTCCTTTAGCGCGCACTGCCTGCGCCGCCCGCGGCGTTCTCGCCGAGCCCGAGCCCGAGCCCGAGCCCGAGCCCGAGCCCGAGCCGCGGCGCGTCACGCTATAATCCCCTGCTCGCCTCCGTGCCGTCGCGCGCGCCACTTTGCGCGGCCCGGCGACACGGCAGGGCAGACCACTGCATAGACCGACGCGGACGGCGCACGCGCCGCCGTACATCGTTCCGCGCCCTCTTCGATCAGGCTCGATCCGCCCCGTGAATCCGCTACTCGACTCCCTCCAGCCCTATCCCTTCGAAAAGCTGCGTGCACTCTTCAAGGACGTCACGCCGGCTGCCGGCCTCGCGCACATCAGCTTCGGCATCGGCGAGCCGAAACATCCGACGCCCGCCCTGATCCGCGACGCCGTGATCGCCTCGCTTGGCGGCCTGTCCGCGTATCCGGCCACCGTCGGCGCCTTGCCGTTGCGCGAGTCGATTGCGAACTGGGTCACGCAGCGCTACAGCCTGCCGCCCGTGGATCCGGCCACCCAGGTGCTGCCGGTGTCGGGCTCGCGCGAGGCTCTGTTCGCGCTCGCGCAAACGGTGATCGACCCGCGGCGCAACGAAAAGGGCGAGCCTGCGATCGTACTCTGTCCGAACCCGTTCTACCAAATCTACGAAGGCGCGGCGATCCTCGCGGGCGCCGAGCCGTATTTCGTGAACAGCGACCCGGCGCGCAACTTCGCCTGCGACTATTCGGCGGTGCCGGCCGAGATCTGGGCGCGCACGCAGCTGCTCTACGTCTGCTCGCCGGGCAATCCGACGGGCGCCGTGCTGACGCTCGAAGACTGGCGCGAACTGTTCGCCCTGTCGGACCGTCACGGCTTCGTGATCGCCTCCGACGAATGCTATTCCGAAATCTATTTCGACGAAGCGAACCCACCGCTCGGCGGCCTCGAAGCGGCGCACAAGCTCGGCCGCGGCTACGAGCGGCTCGTCATGCTGTCGAGCCTGTCGAAGCGCTCGAACGTGCCGGGCATGCGCTCGGGCTTCGTGGCCGGCGACGCCGCCATCCTCAAGGACTTCCTGCTGTACCGGACCTACCACGGCGCGGCGTTGTCGACCGTGTATCAAAGCGCGAGCATCGCGGCCTGGAACGACGAAGCACACGTGCGCGAGAACCGCGCGAAATACGTGCAGAAATTTTCGACCGTCACGCCGATGCTCGCCGAGGTGCTCGACGTGCGCCTGCCGGACGCCGCGTTCTATCTGTGGGCGGACGTCTCGCGTACCGGCCTCACGGATACCGGGTTCGCCCAGCGTCTTTACGCCGACTATAATGTGACGGTTCTGCCGGGTTCGTACCTCGCGCGCACCGCGCACGGCGTGAACCCCGGCCGCAATTTCGTGCGCATGGCGCTCGTCGCAGACGTCGACGAATGCAAGCAGGGCGCGCAACGAATCGTCGATTTTTGCCGCGGGCTCGCGGGCTGACATGGATCGGCCGGATCAGGCCCTAACGTTCCGCGCGCCGCCGCCCTTCTTCAGACTTCAACTCTTCTAAAAGCACGCATATGTCGCAACAACTTCAGCAGATCATCGACACCGCCTGGGAAAACCGCGCCGAGCTGTCGCCCAAGGCCGCTCCGTCAGACGTGCGCGAAGCCGTCGCCCACGCCATCGAGCAACTGGACAAGGGCCTGTTGCGCGTCGCCGAGAAGAAGGACGGCGACTGGGTCGTCAATCAATGGCTGAAGAAAGCCGTGCTGCTGTCGTTCCGCCTGGAAGACAACGCGCCGATGTCCGCGGGCGGCTACAGCCAGTTCTACGACAAGGTGCCGTCCAAGTTCGCCAGCTACACCGCTGAAGACTTCGCGGCCGGCGGCTTCCGCGTGGTGCCGCCCGCCATCGCACGCCGCGGTTCGTTCATTGCGAAGAACGTCGTGCTGATGCCGTCGTACACCAACATTGGCGCCTACGTCGACGAAGGCACCATGGTCGACACGTGGGCAACCGTCGGTTCCTGCGCGCAGATCGGCAAGAACGTGCACCTGTCCGGCGGCGTGGGCATCGGCGGCGTGCTGGAGCCGCTGCAGGCCAACCCCGTCATCATCGAGGACAACTGCTTCATCGGCGCGCGTTCGGAAGTGGTGGAAGGCGTGATCGTCGAAGAAAACTCCGTCATTTCGATGGGCGTTTATCTCGGTCAGAGCACGAAAATCTACGACCGCGAAACCGGCGAAGTCACGTACGGCCGCATTCCGGCGGGCTCGGTCGTGGTGGCGGGCAACCTGCCGTCGAAGGACGGCTCGCACAGCCTCTACTGCGCGGTGATCGTCAAGAAGGTCGACGCAAAGACGCGCGCGAAGGTCGGCCTGAACGAGCTGCTGCGAGGCGACTGATGGCGCGCGGCACCAAGACTGTCGTCTACGGCATTCCGAACTGCGATACGGTGAAAAAGGCGCGCGTGTGGCTCGAGGAACACGGCGTCGAGTTCGAGTTTCACGACTTCAAGAAGGCCGGCGTGACCGAGCCGCTCGTCCAGGACTGGCTGAAGGACGTGAAGCTCGACGCGCTGCTGAACCGTCGCGGCACCACGTGGCGCGGCCTGTCGGACGACATGAAGGCCGCCGCCGATACGCAGCCGGGCGCGATCGCGTTAATGATTCACAAGCCCTCGGTCATCAAGCGGCCGGTGCTGGTGGTGAACGGGCGCGTCAAATCGCTCGGTTTTTCGCCCGACGAATATGCGGCGCTCTTTGCCTGAGCACGGCGATGTGTGAATGAGCGCAGCGCCTCGCGTTGCGCTGCGCTGCGTCAAAGCTGTTGCCGGCTGCGGTGTTGCACCGCGAGCCGGCATTTTTTCATTTCCCAGTGGCTTGTACTGAATCCATGTCCGGCACCCTTGCCCTTACCGAACAACTGATCGCGCGCGCTTCCGTCACGCCCGACGACCAGCATTGCCAGCGCCTTCTGATCGAACGTCTGTCCGCGCTCGGCTTCGAGCACGAAACCATCGAATCGAACGGCGTGACGAACCTGTGGGCCGTGAAACGCGGCGTGGACGGCCAGGCGGGCAAGCTGCTCGCGTTTGCCGGCCATACAGACGTGGTGCCGACCGGCCCGCTCGACCAATGGCATTCGGCGCCGTTCGAACCGACGCATCGCGACGGCAAGCTGTACGGCCGCGGCGCGGCCGACATGAAAAGCTCGATCGCCGGCTTCGTGGTCGCGAGCGAGGAGTTCGTCGCGGCGCACCCGCAGCATCGCGGCTCGATTGCGTTCCTGATCACGAGCGACGAAGAAGGCCCCGCCACCGACGGCACCGTCAAGGTGGTCGAGGCTTTGCAGACGCGCGGCGAGCGCATGGACTACTGCATTGTCGGTGAGCCGACTTCGAGTGCGCAGTTCGGCGATACGGTGAAAAATGGCCGGCGCGGCTCGATGTCCGGCAAGCTCGTCGTGAAGGGCGTGCAAGGCCACATTGCGTATCCGCATCTGGCGAAAAATCCGGTGCATCTGCTCGCGCCCGCCCTCGCGGATCTCGTCGCCGAACGTTGGGACGACGGCAACGAATACTTCCCGCCCACCACGTGGCAGGTGTCAAACATCCATAGCGGCACGGGCGCGACCAACGTGATTCCCGGCCACGCCGAGGTCATGTTCAACTTCCGTTTCTCGACGGCCAGCACGGTGGAGGGCTTGCAGCAGCGCGTCCACGCGATACTCGACCGGCACGGCCTTGAATACGATCTGCATTGGACCGTGAGCGGCCTGCCGTTCCTCACGCCGCACGGTGAACTGTCGAACGCGCTCGCCAGAGCGATCAAGGACGAAACCGGCGTTACGACCGAACTATCCACCACCGGCGGCACGTCGGACGGGCGCTTCATCGCGCGCATCTGCCAACAGGTGGTCGAGTTCGGCCCGCTGAACGCCAGCATCCACAAGATCGACGAACATATCGAAGTCGCACACATCGAGCCGCTGAAAAACGTGTACCGCCGCGTGCTCGAACAACTGATCGCCTGATTGAGGCCTACCTGAGGACGACTGCGATGACGCTGCCCTTTTCCACTGTCCGCGACCTGCTGCGTTTCGCCGTGTCGCGCTTTAACCAGGCTGGGCTCTCGTTCGGCCACGGCTCGGCCAACGCTTACGACGAAGCTGCCTATCTGGTGCTGCACACGCTGCATCTGCCGCTCGATCTGCTCGATCCGTTCATGGACGCGCGCCTTTCCGCAGCCGAAATCGACGCGGTGCTGAACGTCATCGAGCGCCGCGCCACCGAGCGCGTGCCGGCGGCCTACATCACCCAGGAAGCGTGGATGCACGGCTTTCGCTTTTACGTCGACGAACGCACCATCGTGCCGCGCTCGTTTATCGGCGAGCTGCTGCAGGACGGGCTGCAGCCGTATGTCGAGGACCCTGAGCAGGTCAGCGCCGTGCTCGAACTGTGCACGGGCTCGGGCTGTCTCGCGATTCTCGCGGCGCACGCCTTTCCTAATGCGGACATCGACGCGGTGGATCTTTCCGCGCCCGCTCTCCAGGTTGCCGCGCGCAACGTGGCCGACTACAAGCTCGACGACCGAATCGCGCTCTTCGAAGGCGATCTGTATGCGCCGCTCGCCCAACGCCGCTACGACGTAATCATCAGCAATCCGCCGTACGTGAATGCTGCGTCGATGCAGGACTTGCCCGCCGAGTACCGGCACGAGCCGGAAATGGCGCTGGCCGGCGGCGCGGACGGCATGGACATCGTGCGGCGAATCATTGCGGACGCACGCAACTGGCTGACCGAAGACGGCGTGCTCGTGATCGAGATCGGCAACGAGCGCCAGCACGTCGAAGCGGCCTTCGGCGGGCTCGACCTCGTCTGGCTGTCGACGAGCGCCGGCGACGACAACGTGTTCCTTATCCAGGCCGCTGATCTGCCTGTCTGATCGGGTGACGATGGTTTAAGCCCGGGCGCGGCGGCGCCGGCGTCCGCCAGGCGCGTGCCGTGCCTGCCGTGCGCGTTTCCAGCGCCTTCGCCGTCCCGGCCGCCCTCCCCGGTGGCCGAAGCCTCACATCGCCCCCAATGCCCGCGCCTTCGGTAAGATGAGCGCCGTTAGCTCGTCGGCTGTCCGCGTGGGTCCAGCGCGCCGGCACGGCCTCTCGTCCAACCCTTCGCTCGCCTATGCAATTCGACCTGCTTCACGTCGGCACGCTGGTGGCCCTCGCCCATATCCTCGGCGTGGCCGCCGCATGCCACGCGATTCTCAACACCCGCACGTCGCAAGGCGCGATCGCGTGGGCTGTGTCGCTGGTCGCGATGCCCTATCTCACGCTCGTCCCTTATCTTTTTCTCGGCCGCAGCAAGTTCGCCGGCTATGCCGACGCCCGCCGCGTCGAGAACGAATTGCTGCGCACCCACGCGCACCCGCCGCAGTGGGACGAGCTGGCTTCGTCGGCGCAACTGCCCGCGCATGCGCTGGGCGGCAGGCTCGTGCACTCGCTCACGCGGCTTGGCGGCATGCCGTTCCTGCCGGGCAATTCCGTGCGCACGCTGGTGAACGGCACGGCGACCTTCGAGGCGATTTTCGAGGCCATCGAGCACGCGCGCCATTACATCATCGTGCAGTTTTTTATCGTACGCGACGATGCGCTCGGCGAAATGTTCAAGGAGGCGTTGATCGCGAAAGCGCGGCAAGGCGTGCGAGTGTATTTCCTGTACGACAGCATCGGCAGCTTCGACCTGCCGCACCGCTACGTCGCGTCGCTGCGCGCGGGCGGCGTGGAGACGCATCCGTTCGCCACCAATCGCCTGTTCGTCAACCGGCTGCAGCTGAACTTCCGCAATCACCGCAAAATCGTTTCCGTCGACGGCGAACGGGCATTTGTCGGCGGACACAATATCGGTGTCGAATATCTGGGCGGCAAGCCGCCGCTTTCCCCCTGGCGCGACACGCATATCGAAGTGCGCGGGCCGGCAGTCGCGAGCATCCAGTTCGTGTTCACCGAAGACTGGTACTGGGCGACCCAGCAGCTACCGAAACTGGATCTGCCGGCCACGCCGCCGGCCGCCCCGGCGGACTCGCAGGACTCGCCAGCCTCGGTGCACGCCGTGAACGCCGCAGGCTCGATGGACGCTGCCGGCTCCGCGAATCCGACGAGGAGCCACGACATGCATTGCCTTGTCGTGCCGAGCGGCCCCGCGGACAAACAGGAGACCTGCTCGCTCTTCTTCGTCGAAGCGATCAACGCGGCGCGCGAGCGCATCTGGATCACGACGCCCTACCTGGTGCCCGACGAAGCCGTGTTCTCCGCGTTGCGGCTCGCGGCGCTGCGGGGCGTCGACGTGCGCATTCTGATTCCGAGCCGGCGCGATCACGTGGTGGTCTTCGAAGCCTCGAAACTGTATGCGTATGATTCGCTGCGCGCCGGCCTGCGCATTTTTCGCTATCAGCCGGGCTTTCTGCACCAGAAGGTCGTGCTGATCGACAGCGTGGCCGCGGCGGTGGGCAGCGCCAATCTCGACAACCGCTCGTTCCGGCTCAACTTCGAGATCATGGTCATGACTGTCGATCCGGGATTCGCGAAAGAAGTCGAAACCATGCTGCTTGCCGACTTCGCTCAATCGCGCGAGATCGACCGCAACGAGTACCGCCAGGCGAGCGCTTTGCGGCGCGTGCTGATGCACGTGGCCCGCCTCTTCTCACCGATTCTCTGAAGCGCGCGCCGCCGCGCGGGACCGCTCGGCGCTCCGTTTCACAGCAGCTTTTCGATGTCCTCCGTGATCGCCTCCGGTTTGGTCAGCGGCGCATAGCGCTTGACCACGTTGCCGTCGCGGCCGATCAGAAACTTAGTGAAATTCCACTTGATCGCTTCGAGGCCGAGAAGGCCCGGCGCCTCGCCCGTCAGATAACGGAACAGCGGATGCGCGTTCGCGCCGTTCACGTCCACCTTGTCGAACATCGGGAAGGTCACGCCGTAGTTCTTCTCGCAAAAGCTGCCGATCTGCGCGGCGTCGCCCGGTTCCTGCTTGCCGAACTGGTTGCACGGAAAGCCGAGCACCGCGAGCCCGCGCGCCGCGTAGCTGTCGTAGAGCTTCTGCAAGCCCGCGTACTGCGGCGTGAACCCGCATTCGCTCGCGGTGTTGACGATCAGCAGCACCTTGCCCTCGTACTGCGCGAGACTCACTTCCTCGCCGCCCAGCGTGCGGGCCGAAAAAGAATAAATCGATGTCATGTGCTCTCCCCACGAAAGCCGTCAGTCTATGTCAAAAGCGCGGCCGCGACAGTCGGCCGAACGGCCGATGCGGCTTAAGGCGCCGGTTGGCGCCCCGGCGGTCTAAAATAGGCGTTTTTCTCCAGCCGGCCTCTTTGTGATCCGCTTTAACCAGTTCAGCCTCGCGCGCGGCACCAAGCCGCTCTTCGACAACACCACGTTCACGCTGAATCCGGGCGAAAAGGCCGGCCTCGTGGGCGCGAACGGCGCGGGCAAGTCCACGCTGTTTGCCGTGCTGCTCGGCGAACTGCACGCGGACGGCGGCGACTTCTCGATCCCGCCCACGTGGCAGATCGCGCACGTCGCGCAGGAAACGCCCGCCGTCGACAAAACGGCGCTCGCCTACACGCTCGACGGCGACGCCGCGTTGCGCGCAATCGAAGCGCGCATCGCCGCCGCCTCGGCTGCGCACGACGGCGCAGCGGAAGGCGAAGCCCACGCAGCTTTCGCAGACGCCGACGGCTACACAGCGCCGGCCCGCGCCGAAGCATTGTTGCTCGGCCTCGGCTTCACGCTGGAGCAAACCCGCGAGCCGGTCACGAGCTTCTCGGGCGGCTGGCGCATGCGCCTGAATCTCGCGCAGGCGCTAATGTGCCGTTCGGATCTCCTGCTGCTCGACGAGCCGACCAACCACCTGGACCTCGACGCGATCGTCTGGCTCGAAGAGTGGCTGCACCGTTATCCGGGCACGCTCATTGTGATCTCGCACGACCGCGAATTTCTGGATTCGGTGTGCAACGTCACGCTGCATCTCGAACAGCAGCAGATCAAGCGTTACGGCGGCAACTATTCGCAATTCGAAGTGCTGCGCGCACAGCAGATCGCGCTGCAACAGAGCGCGTACGAAAAGCAGCAGCGCACGGTCGCGCATCTGCAGAGCTACATCAACCGTTTCAAGGCGCAGGCCACCAAGGCGCGTCAGGCGCAAAGCCGCGTGAAGGCGCTCGAAAAGATGGAACTGATCGCGCCGGCGCACGCTGCGTCGCCGTTCACCTTCGAATTCCGCACGCCGGATTCGGCGCCGAACCCGATGATGGTCATGGAAGACGTGCGCTGCGGCTACCATGGCGAAGACGGCGCGGAGATTCCGATTGTCGAGCGCGTCATGCTGTCTATCCAGAACGGCCAGCGCATTGGTCTGCTCGGCGCAAACGGCCAGGGCAAGTCCACGTTGATCAAAACGCTGGCCGGCACGCTCGCGCCGCTCGGCGGCCACGTGCGCGAAGGCAAGGGGCTACGCATCGGCTATTTCGCGCAGCACCAGCTGGAAACCCTGCGCGCGGACGACACGCCGTTGCAACACCTCGCGCGCCTCGCGCCGGACACGCGCGAACAGGAATTGCGCGACTTCCTCGGCAGCTTCAATTTTTCCGGCGACATGGCGACGTCGAAGATCGCACCGTTCTCCGGCGGCGAAAAGGCCCGGCTCGCACTCGCGCTGATCATCTGGCAGAAGCCGAACCTGCTGCTGCTCGACGAGCCGACTAACCACCTGGATCTGGAAACGCGGCACGCGCTCACCATGGCGCTTGCGCAGTTCGAAGGCACGCTCATTCTCGTCTCGCACGACCGGCATTTGCTGCGCGCCACGACCGATCAGTTCATGCTGGTCGCGAAGCATCGCCTGCACGAATTCGACGGCGATCTCGACGATTACCGCGACTGGCTGCTGCAACACGCGGCGGAGCAGCGCGCGGCCTTGAAGGCGGGCAATGCGTCGAACGGCGCTGACGGTGGCGCGGGCGGCGCGGCAGGTGCCGACGGCGGCGTGAATCGCAAGGAGCAGCGCCGGCTCGAGGCGGAAACGCGTCAGAAGCTCGCGCATCTGAAGAAGCCGCTGCAAAGCCGCATCACGAAGATCGAGAAGGAAATGGACGCGCTCCATGCGGAGAAGGTGACGCTCGACGCATTCGTCGCCGATCCGGCCAGTTACGAGCCCGCTCAAAAAAACAAACTGACGGACGCGATTCGCCGTCAGGCAGACGTGAACGCGCGCCTCGAAACACTCGAAGCCGAATGGCTCGAGACACACGAGGAACTCGAACAAATCGGCTAGCGGAACGCCACGTGCGATCCGCGCCGGCATCACGAGAGGTTGGCCTTGTCATCTGCAACGTCTTCCGCTGCACCGGCTGCATCTTTTGGCGAATCCGCCGGGACTGACGCCGCGCCGCCGCCTTTGAAGGGCCTGCGCGTGCTCGACCTCACGCGGCTGCTGCCCGGCCCGGTAGCCGCGCTGCGGCTCGCGGAACTCGGCGCGGAAGTGCTCAAGATCGAAGCGCCCGGCGCGGGCGACCCGACGCGCACGATGCTGCAGTCGTCCAGCGACCGCGTGGCCGGGCGGCCCGGCGCGTTCTACCGGCTGGTGAATCGCGGCAAGCGCGAGACGCGTCTCGATCTCAAGTCAGAAGCCGGACGCCATGTGCTGCGCGCGCTCGCCACCGAGGCGGACGTTCTGATCGAGAGCTTCCGGCCTGGCGTGATGGACCGGCTCGGGGTCGGCTACGCGACGCTGCGCGCCGCCAATCCGCGGCTCGTGTACTGCGCGATCAGCGGCTATGGCGCCCACGGCCCCTTCGCCGATCACGCGGGCCACGACCTCAACTACATCGGCTATGCGGGCGTGCTCGATCAGCTCACGAGCCGCGACGGCACGCCGATCGTGCCCAACTTCCAGATCGCCGATCTGCTCGGCGGCGCGCTCAGCGCGGTCACGCAGATTCTCGCCGCGCTGTGGCACGTGTCGCGCGGCGGCGAAGGCCGTTTCGTCGACGTTTCCATGACGCACGCCACCTACGCGCACAACGTAGTCGCACAGGTCGCGCTTGCGAATGAGAACGCCGCCGCAGACGCCGCCCGGCACGCCACGGAAGCATCCGGCGCGGGCTCAGGCCTGCTGAACGGCGGCGTGCCCTGCTACAACCTGTACCGCACGCTCGACGGCCGCTGGCTCGCGGTGGGCGCGCTCGAACTGAAATTCTGGGAGAGCCTGTGCATGGCGCTGGACCGCCCGGAGTGGGCCACGCGTCACTGGAGTCTCGGCCAGGCGATCGGCGGACCGGACGCCGCCTCGCTCACCCAGGAGCTTGCCGAGGTGATCGGCACGCGGGTACTCGACGAATGGGTCGCGCTGCTCGAGCCGCTGGATTGCTGCGTCTCGCCGGTGCTGAGCGCGGCAGAAGCGGCGCGGCACCCGCTCTTCAACCGCGCGGCGCACGATGCCGACGAAACCCGGGAACCGAACCCCGCGCCCGATGGCGGCCAGACAGGGGAAGGCGAAAGCCTAGGCAGCCTGCGGCGCCATCCTGGCCGTCAGACCTAGAACTGCGCGCGGACAATTACCGCCGCGTGGCCGACTGCCGCGGCAACGTCTGACGCGGCGTCTTTTCGTCGTCGTAAAGCAGATGCTTGCGGCCTTCCACGTGGCGGCTGATGGTGGCGCGCACGTCGGCGGCGGTCGCGTCGCCTGCCACCACACGGCGCGAAATCTGCCCGGTCCGGTCGATCCACTCCACAATCCGGCAAGCGCCGCCCCAAGGTTGATGGATGGGCGCGGAGACCCGGCAACCGCGCACCTGGATCGGCGGCTCGGCTGCGGTTTCATGTGTCTGTTTCAAGGTGCGATCCTTTTTCCGGCATCAAGGGATGCAATAGCTGTGCAGCTTAGGAAAAAGGAAGGGCTTGTTGGTTACAGCCAACCTGGAGATATTTACCGCGCATTACGAGAGGCCGAGCATACCGCGCCTGCACCGCAGGGGCAAAACGGCCGTTCAGTCGAGCGTGCGGACCCGGTCGATAGCCTGCTCGATCCGCTCGACCGCAACGACCTGTAAGCCTTCTATCGGCTGCTTGGGCGCGTTGGCCTTGGGAATCACGGCAACCGAAAAGCCGAGCTTGGCGGCTTCCTTCAAGCGTTCCTGACCGCGCGGCGACGGCCGGATCTCGCCCGCGAGCCCCACTTCGCCGAATACGACGAGCCCTTTAGGCAGCGGTTTGTTGCGCATCGACGAATGAATGGCGAGCAGCACCGCCAGGTCCGCAGCCGGCTCCGTGATCTTCACGCCGCCCACGGCATTGAGAAACACGTCCTGATCGAAACAGGCGATGCCCGCATGCCGGTGCAGCACGGCGAGCAGCATGGCGAGACGATTCTGTTCGAGGCCGACGGCAAGACGCCGCGGATTCGGCGCATTGGCGGAATCGACGAGCGCCTGCACTTCCACGAGCAGCGGCCGCGTGCCCTCCTGCGTCACCAGCACGCAGGAGCCCGGCACCGACTGCTCGTGCTGCGACAGGAACAGCGCCGACGGATTCGCCACGCCGCGCAGGCCGCGCTCCGTCATGGCGAACACGCCGAGTTCGTTGACCGCGCCGAAGCGGTTCTTGATCGCGCGCACGAGGCGAAACGACGAATGCGTGTCGCCTTCGAAGTACAGCACCGTATCGACGATATGCTCCAGCACGCGCGGCCCGGCGAGCGCGCCCTCTTTCGTCACGTGGCCGACCATGATGATCGTGGTGCCCGACTGCTTCGCGATACGCGTCAATTGGGCCGCGCACTCGCGCACCTGGGCGACCGAGCCCGGCGCCGACGTGAGCGCGTCCGAATAGACGGTCTGAATCGAGTCGATGACGGCCACGTCGGGCCGCTGGTCGGCAATGGTCGCCTGAATTTTTTCGAGCTGGATTTCGGCGAGCAATTGCAGTTCGCTCGCTTTCGAACCCGGCTCGAGCAGCGACAGTCGTTGCGCGCGCAACGCGATTTGCGCGGCCGACTCTTCGCCGCTGATATAGAGCGCGCGCTTTTCCGCTGCGATTTCCGCGAGCGACTGCAGCAGCAGCGTCGATTTGCCGATACCGGGATCGCCGCCGATCAACACCACGCCGCCGGGCACGAGGCCGCCGCCGAGCACGCGGTCGAATTCGCTGACGCCGGTGGAAAAGCGCGGCACGTCCGACGCTTCGATGTCGGCGAGACGCCGCACCGGCGCGCTTTTTGCGAGCGACTGGAAACGATGCGCGGAAGGTGCTTCGGCCACCGACTCCACCAACGTGTTCCAGGCCTGGCAGGACGGGCACTGTCCCGTCCATTTCGGCGACTGGCCGCCGCATTCACTGCATACGTACAACGTTTTTGCTTTTGCCACGCGTTCTGCCCGGGTTGCGGTTGTTCTGGTTATTGCGACGTCACTCCGCCCGCACGGGCACGCGCGGCGCGACCGCGCACATCAGCTCGTAGCCGATCGTGCCGCACGCGCGCGCGACGTCGTCGATGGGCAGCGAGGTGCCCCACAGCTCGACGCGCGAGCCGACGCTCGCCGTGGGAATCGGCGTGAGGTCGACCGTCAGCATGTCCATCGACACGCGTCCGACGATGCGGGTACGCACGCCGTCGACGATGATCGGCGTGCCCTCGGGCGCCACGCGCGGATAGCCGTCCGCGTAACCGCACGCCACGACGCCGATGCGCATCGGCGCGCGCGCCTTGAAGAGCGAACCGTAGCCGACGGTGTCGCCTTCCGCGACAGACTGCACGGCGATCAGCTCCGAGGCGAGCGTCATGGCCGGCTGCAGGCCGGTGCCCTCGATCGCGGCCGACACGCCCGAAGGCGAGGCGCCGTACATGATGATGCCAGGCCGGACCCAGTCGAAATGCGACTCGGGATGCCACAGCGTGGCAGCCGAATTGGCGAGGCTGCGCACGCCGGCAATGCCTTGCGCGCCGCGCTCGAACGCTTCCATCTGGTGGGCGATGCCGCGCTCGCCGTCGGCGTCGGAGAAATGGGTCATCAGCGTGATCTGGCCCACGCCCTGACAGGCGCGCGCGCGCTCCCACGCGGCGCGGAACTTCTCCGGCGTGTAACCAAGCCGGTTCATGCCGCTGTTCATCTTCAGCTGGATGTTGACGGGCTTCGACAGCCGCGCCATTTCGAGCATGCGCAACTGTTCGTCGGAATGCAGCGCCGTGGTGAGGCTGTAGCGGTCGATGACGTCGATATCCGTCGGACGAAAAAAGCCCTCGAGCAAAAGAATCGGGCCGGCCCAGCCCAATTCACGCAACTTCACGGCTTCTTCGAGGTCCAGCAACCCGAAGCCGTCCGTTGCGCGCAGCCCCGGAAATGCGCGCGCGAGGCCGTGCCCGTAGGCGTTGGCCTTGACGACCGCCCAGATTTTCGAGCGGGGCGCATAGCGGCGCGCGACGGCGAGGTTATTGGCAAGGGCGGACGTGTGAATCGTGGCGGAGAGGGGGCGCGGCATGGAATATTTTCGTAAAGACGCTTGCGAATCAGCGGCTTACAGAGCGTTTTCAACGCGCGGCAGCCCGCTGGGCGGTGCGATCAAGGATTTTGCTAGTCTGAACGCACCTATTTTCATGATATAAAGCCGTGCGCACAACCCATTTCGAACGGCATAAGCCCGGACGCATAACAAACGGCCGGGGCGGACAGACCGCAGCGAGGATAGCATCGCATCAGATGAAAAAAGGTTTTTACACCATCATGGCCGCGCAATTTTTTTCGTCGCTGGCCGACAATGCGCTCCTGATCGCTGCTATCGCACTGCTGAAAGATCTACACGCCCCGAACTGGATGACGCCGCTGCTCAAGCTGTTCTTTGTGCTGTCGTACGTCGTGCTCGCCGCTTTCGTGGGCGCCTTCGCCGATTCCCGTCCGAAAGGACGCGTCATGTTCATCACGAACACCATCAAGGTGCTCGGCTGCATCACGATGCTAGCCGGCGCGCATCCGCTTGTTGCCTACGGCATTGTCGGTTTCGGCGCGGCAGCGTATTCGCCCGCCAAATACGGCATTCTCACGGAACTGCTGCCGCCTGACCGGCTCGTCGCCGCTAACGGCTGGATCGAAGGCACCACCGTCGGCTCGATCATTCTCGGCACCGTGCTCGGCGGCGCGCTGATCAGCCCGCATATCGCCGCGCCCATTCTGCGCCACCACATTCCCACGGTGAACACGCCCGCCGAAGCCGCCATGCTCGTCATCATGGTGATCTACGTGCTCGCCGCGCTTTTTAATCTGCGCATTCCCGACACCGGCGCGCGTTATCCGAGGCAGGAGCACGGCCCAATCAGACTCGTCACCGATTTCGCCGACTGTTTCGTCGTGCTGTGGCGCGACAAGCTCGGACAGATTTCGCTTGCCGTCACGACGCTCTTCTGGGGCGCAGGCGCGACGCTGCAATTCATCGTGCTGAAGTGGGCGGAAGTGTCGCTCGGCATGTCGCTTTCCGAGGCGGCGATTCTGCAGGCGGTGGTCGCCGTCGGCGTCGCCGGCGGGGCGATTTTCGCGGCCTCCCGCGTGCCGCTGAAGAAGTCGCTCTCGGTGCTGCCGGTCGGCATCATGATGGGCATTGCCGTCATGCTGATGGCGTTCTACACGCGCCACCTGTTCCCCGCTCACTGGGGCGTCTATTTCGGGCGCATGCATGTGCCGGGCTACCTGATCTTCGCATACATTTTTTTGATGATCGTCGGCGGCCTGTCGGGCTTCTTCGTCGTACCGATGAATGCGCTGCTCCAGCATCGCGGCCACGTGCTGCTGTCGGCCGGCCACTCCATCGCCGTGCAGAACTTCAACGAGAACCTCTCCGTGCTCGTCATGCTGTGCCTGTATGCCGTGCTCGTCTGGCTCGACGTGCCGGTCGCCGCGGTGATCGTGCTGTTCGGCACCTTCGTCTGCCTGATGATGTGGCTCGTCATGCGGCGCCATCAGGCGAACCAGCGCGCGTTCGACTCGGTCGCGCTGATCGGCGAAGTCAAGCACTGAACCGTGTGCCCGGCGGCCGCCGGCCGCTCGCGCCGCTAACCCGCTTCGCCTGCCCGCTTTTGCCATGACCCGACCCATTCCCAACGTGCTGACCATCGCCGGTTCCGACTCCGGCGGCGGCGCCGGCATTCAGGCCGATCTGAAGGCTTTCTCCGCGCTCGGCGCCTACGGCGCGAGCGTGATCACCGCGCTGACCGCGCAGAACACGTGCGGCGTCACCGCGATTCACGCGCCGGACGCGGCCTTCGTTACCGCGCAGCTCGACGCTGTTTTCGACGACATCCGCATCGACGCCGTCAAGATCGGCATGCTGGCGAACGCTTCGATCGTGCGCGCCGTGGCCGACGCGCTGCGCCGGCACAGACCCCGGCACATTGTGCTCGACACGGTGATGATCTCGAAGAGCAATCATGCGCTGCTGCTGCCGGATGCAGTCGCGGCCGTGCGTGACGAGCTGCTACCGCTGGCGCATCTGCTGACGCCGAACCTGCCCGAGGCGGCCGCGCTGCTGGGCGGCATTCAACCCGCTGGCGACGAAGCCGCCATGATCGAGCAAGGCGAAGCGCTGCGCGCGCTCGGCGCCCGCGCGGTGCTGATGAAGGGCGGCCATCTGAGCGCCGCCGACAGTCCCGACTGGCTCGTGCAGGCAAGCGGCACGCTGCGCCTCGGCGGCCCGCGCGTGCCGGTGAAGAATACGCATGGCACGGGCTGCACGCTGTCGTCGGCGATTGCGGCGCTGATTCCGCAACGCGACGATCTCGCCAGCGCCGTCGCGGATGCCAAGCAATATCTGACCGGCGCATTGCAGGCAAGCGAGCGCCTCGACGTCGGCAGCGGCGTCGGGCCCGTGCATCATTTCTATCGATGGTGGTAACGCGGCGCCCTACTGCCGCGCGTAGTCTTGCGCCCGCAGAGGCCAGTCGTTGGGGACGATGAAACCGCGCGCATGTTCGAGCAGATTGCCCGCGCTGTCTTCGGCGAACGAAGCGACCATCGTCGGCACAGGTTGACGTGAGGTTTGCAGCGCAAGCGTTTCGGCGTCGGCGAAATGCGTGTTCAGCGCGTCGCGTTCGTGGGCCGTATGGCGCCGCGGCGCCAACCATTCCAGACGCGGCAGCACGCGCCAATGCCCGCCTTGCGCCGACGCGAACTGCGGCCAGTCGCTATGGGTCACCCACCAGCCGCGGCCATGCCCGGGATCGAGCTCGACGGGATCCACGGTTGTCCCGCCGTGCCGATAGAACAGCCACCCTTTGACGAACATTTGCGGCGTCCACGTTCCCGCGTAGCCGGTCGACGCGAACTCCTCGCGCGCGCTCAACGGCAACTGATGGCCAAGCAGATGCGCGAGTTTCAGGTCGAAGCGGTCCTTCAGATTCGGGCCGACGTAGTCCGATAGCCTGGACGCGTCGTGTGCGTCTGCGTGACCGGCATGCAGATAGCACTTCACCGCGAGCTCCCAGTGGAGCTGAGCGCCCTCTGGCGTCGTCAGCAGGAAATCGCATTCGCCGAGCGTGATGCCAGCGCGACGCAGCGGCACGCCCGCCGCGACGAGCCGCGCGGCCGGCCCATGTTGCAGGAACCAGCCCAGCAGGCGTTCGGCGTAGCGGCCGAGCCGCGTGATGCGCGTCGCCGCGAGCTCGCGATGCAAGGGCTCGGGCGCCGTATCCAGCAGGCGCAAGAAGCGCAACGTCCCGGCGAGTTGATCCGAAGTATGAAAAAGCGTGGCCAGCTCGCCGACCGGCGGTTGCGCACGCAACAAATCGGCGCTGAAGAGCAGCCACGCGAGATCGCGCACGGCGGGGTCGTGCAGCGTATCGAGCAGATCGCGAAGCGTCGCGGGCTCGGCGCGCGGCAGGTCAGCGCTGCTTGCCGGCGTTGGCTCGGCGCTCACCGCGGCGCCGCGCCGGACGCCGCGCCGCCTTCGCGCCCCGCTTCACCCCCCGCCTCGCGCCAGGTGTCGCGCGCAAGGCACAGATCGGCCCACGCCTTGGCCTTGTCGGGCAAGCTGCGCAACAGATAAGCCGGGTGATAGGTAACGATCACCGGCACGCCCTCGTATTGGTGGACGCGCCCGCGCAGCGACGAAATACTCGCGTCGGTCTTGAGCAGACTTTGCGCGGCGAAGCGGCCGAGCGCGACGATCAGCTTCGGCTTGACGAGCTCCACCTGGCGTTGCAGATAGGGTTCGCAGCGCGCGACTTCGTCCGGTTCGGGATTGCGGTTCCCCGGCGGCCGGCACTTGATGACGTTGGCGATATACACATTCGCGCCGCGCGCGAGCGTGAGCGAACGCAGCATGTTGTCGAGCAGCTTGCCGGCCTGGCCGACGAAAGGCTCGCCCACGCGGTCCTCGTTTTCGCCGGGCGCTTCGCCGATCAGCATCCAGTCGGCGTTGCGATCGCCGACGCCGAATACGGCTTGGGTGCGCTTTTCGCACAGCCGGCAACGCTCGCAGTTCGCGACGCGCTCCGAGAGCGCGTCCCAGTCGAGCGTATGGATGGCCGGCAGCGCGGGCACAGCGGCGTGGGCTTCGCCCGGCGGATGCAGCGGCAGATCGTCGAACCATGCGAAGCCGTCGTCGGGCGGGGCGTCGAAGGAGGACGGCTCGGACATGGCCGGCGGCTCGGCCACGTGCGGAGCGCGGCTTGCGACAGCCGGCGACGACGCCCGCTGCGGCTCAGGCGTGAACGACGGCAGAGCAGTTCGCGCATCGCTGTCGCCGACTGCGGGCTGCGGAAGTTGCCGCTCCGTTGGCGACGCGGGCCGTGCACCGCGTCCGGACCGCTCCATGCGTTGTTCCGTGCCGTCCTCCGCGCTCGGGGCCGGGCGCACCGAATCGCCGGCGCGCCCGGCCCGCTCTCCGTTCTGCAAGCGCTCCGGCGGCAAGCCGGCTGCGGAAGTCCCGGGCGCGCCGCCCTGCTCCACACTCAGCGTGCCGGCCGCTTCCTGCGCCGCGGCCATCCCACGACGCACCCAGCGCGGCGCGAGTCCGAACTCTTCCAGTACCGATTCATTGAGCGCCATCCGCGCCCTCCCTCACAAACGATAAACGCATCACGATGGCGTCCTCCCGGCTGCGATGCCGCGCCGGATAATAGTTCTTGCGCCGGCCAATCGACGTGAAGCCGAACCGCTCGTAAAGCCGGATCGCCCGATGGTTGGACGGACGCACTTCGAGCAAGAGTCCGTCGAGTTTTTCAGCGCGCGTAATGCGCACCGCCTCACGCAGCAGCGCGAGCCCGGCGCCGGCGCCTTGCGCGGCAGGCGCGACGCAAAGATTGAGCAGATGCATTTCGTCGACGACGGGCATCAGCACGCAATACCCGATCAGCGTGCCGGTGACGTGCCGCAGACACACGCCGAAATAGCCGTTGCGCAGCGAGTCGCCGAAATTGCCGCGGCTCCAGGGGAACTCATAGGCAAGCTTTTCGATGGCGGCCACTTCGTCCAGGTCGCCTTCCGTCATCGGCGACATGTAGCGGTCCGCCAGCAGCACGCCGCTCATGGCCGTCCCTCGCGCGACGCGGGGTCGTGGGCGGCATTGGCCAGCGCCGCCGCCTGCCCTGCTTTGGCCGCTTTCTCCGCGACGCGCTCGGCCGTGGTCTGCGCGACCTTGTTGCGCACGTACTCGGGCGCGGCCTGGTCGGCGGGCACCGTGCGGCCGGCATGGAAGGCCCTCAGCGCGGCGTAGGCGAGCGGCAGCGCGTGCGGTAAAGCCTCGGGATCGACGGTTCGGGCGGCGGCGGCCGCCGGCAGCCGCGCGCCGAAAGCCGCGGCCGCATTGCCCCCGAGCGTAAACGGCGCGTCGGGCAGGACGAGCCGCTCCGGCGTATCCAGCGATGCGCCGTGCACGACGCGCCATTCGCCTTGGGCGTCGTCCCATGCGTAGTCGGCCCAGTAGATCTCGTCCATGCGGGCGTCGAGCGCCGCCAGCACACGCGTCGCCGCCGGATCGCGGCGCCGCGCGCTCTCGGCGCAGACGAGCAGCGTGCTGACCGGCACGACCGGCAGATCGAGGCCGAACGCGAGCCCTTGCGCGACGCCCGTGGCGGTGCGCAGTCCGGTGAACGAGCCCGGCCCCGAACCGAACGCGACTGCGTTGCAGTCGGCGAGCGCGAGGCCGGCTTCGTCGAAAAGTTCGCGGATGGCGGGCAAGAGGCGCGTGCTGGACACGGCGCCCGTGTGTTCGTGGCGGACCCACGCGCGCGGCTCGGCGCGAGCCAGGTCCGCGGTGTCGACGGCGGCGGACAACAGCGCGACCGAGCAGAATTCGGTGGAGGTATCGAGGGCAAGAAGCACGGTCTGAGTCATGGACCGTATTGTAATCGGCGCCGCGCGCGCGGATGCGGTTTGGTCGCGCTCGCACCCGGCGGCGTTTGGAATGAGCCCTCGGCCACGCGGCGGCATCGGGTTGTTATGATCGCAGACCCTGACCATCCCGCCGGAGAGCATCAAGATGACGGATCTCGACACCCAGTTCACGCAAGCGCAGGAAGACGTCAAGCAACTGCCCGAGCGCCCGGGCAACCTCACGCTGCTGCGCCTTTACGCGCTCTTCAAGCAGGCGAGCGAAGGCGACGTGCATGGCGACAAGCCGGGCTTCACCGACATCGTCGGCAAGTACAAGTACGACGCGTGGGCCGCCCTGAAAGGCACTTCGCAGGATGCGGCGAAGCAGCAATACGTGGAACTCGTCGAATCGCTGAAGAGCGGCGCGTCTGCCTGAAACTGCGGGCGGCCTGGGGGCGCCTGCTGGCGCCGCCATGCCGCCCGTTTTGCCCTAAGAAATCTCCTAATAGTGGCGCACTGCAACAAAACCCTATACAATGCCGTCTGCGCTTCACTGCTTTGCCCGGCTTTCACCAGCGGCCGTTGCGGCGCAGCGCCTCGTAGCGTTTAGCTCCAATCCAGTTTAGAACCTGTCCCCTCCTGCCTAGCCCTCTACGGGCGATCATGTCCCAGGCTGGCGGCAAGCCATGTTGGCGTGTCGCATCCGATACAGCTTCTAACGAAAAACTCGCCTTCATTGTTGCGGGTTGCCCCCGTTTTTCGATTTGCTCGCTGCTTCTTTGCTCGCTGAATCCGACGACTTGGGTATGCCGATTGGCGCCGACGTTTTAACTCCCTGTGTTTTAAGGATTCTCATGACTTCGAGCAATACCTCCAGCAGCCCGTTGAACGCCATCGCCGATCAGGCCCTCGGTTTCGCCGACACTCCCGCCCAAGCCGCAGCCGCTGCTGCCGCGCCGGCCGTCGCCGCTGAAACCGCCGCGCCCGCCGGCCCGACGTTCGCGTCGCTCGGTCTGTCCGCGGATGTCGTCTCCGCCCTGACCGCCGCTGGCTACCAGAACCCGACGCCGGTTCAGCAGCGCGCGGTTCCCGCCGGCATCGCCGGCCGCGACCTGCTGGTCTCGAGCCCGACCGGTTCGGGCAAGACCGCCGCGTTCATGCTGCCCGCCATCGAACGTTTCGCGCAATTGCAAAAGGCGCAGGCCAGCCAGCCGCGCGAGCCGCGTCCGGCCGACGGCGGCCGTGGCCGCCGCCCGCAACCGGTTGCCCGTCCGACCATGCTCGTGCTGACGCCGACCCGCGAACTCGCCATGCAGGTCACGACCGCCGCGGCCACGTACGGCAAGCACCTGAAGCGCCTGCGCACCGTCAGCATTCTCGGCGGCGTCGCTTACGGCCAGCAATTGATGCTGCTCGCGAAGAACCCCGAAATCCTCGTTGCCACGCCGGGCCGTCTGATCGACCACCTGGAGCGCGGCCGCATCGACCTGTCGCAACTGCAGATTCTCGTGCTCGACGAAGCCGACCGCATGCTCGACATGGGCTTCATCGACGACATCGACACGATCGTCGCGGCCACGCCGGCCACGCGTCAGACCATGCTGTTCTCGGCCACGCTCGACGGCAAGATCGGTTCGCTGACCGGCCGTCTGCTGAAGGATCCGGAGCGTATCGAGATCGTTCAGCGCATGGAACAGCGCACCAACATCGCGCAAACCGTTCATTACGTCGACGACCGCGATCACAAGGACCGTCTGCTCGACCACCTGTTGCGCGACGCGGGCCTCGACCAGGCCATCGTCTTCACGGCCACCAAGATGGACGCCGACCAACTGGCCGGCCGTCTTGCCGACGCGGGCTTCGAATCGGCGGCGCTGCACGGCGACCTGCCGCAAGGCGCGCGTAACCGCACCATTCGCGCACTGCGCGAGCGCCGCGTGCGCGTGCTGGTCGCAACGGACGTCGCGGCTCGCGGCATCGACATTCCGGGCATCACGCACGTGTTCAACTACGACCTGCCGAAGTTCGCCGAAGACTACGTGCACCGCATCGGCCGTACGGGCCGCGCGGGCCGCTCGGGTATCGCGGTGAGCCTCGTGCATCACGCCGAACAGGGCGCGCTGAAGCGTATTGAGCGCTTCGTGCGCACGCCGCTGCCGGTGAACGTCGTCGAAGGTTTCGAGCCGCGCAAGTCGGCGCCGTCGGGTAACGGCCGGCCTGGCTTTGGCGGCCGCGGCCGTCCGGGCGGCAATGGCGGCGGACGCCGCTTCGGCAGCGGCTCGGGCAAGCCGGGTGGCAACGGCGGCGGTTCGCGCAGCGGCAGCGGCGGCTGGGCCGGCAAGTCGTCGAGCGGCGGTTCGCGTGACGGCTACGGCGGTTCGCGTGACGGCTACGGCGGCTCGCGTGACGGCGGCTACGGCGCGCGCCGCAGCGACGGTCCGCGTACGGCGCGTCGCGGCAGCTAAGCCTGGCAGCTAAGCCTTATTGTTAGCGCAGCGCCCACGCGCGCTGAAGGCGCCGGCCGGCGGCAGTTTGCCGACCTTGCCGGCCTCGCGGCGGCAGCTGTCATCCGGCTGGCGCTGGCAGCACAGTAACCAACGCAACAGTGAGTTGAACGACCCGACCGCGCTCCCAAGCCGGCGCGGTCGACATGAAAAACCGGTGCTCTGCACCGGTTTTTTTTCGCCTGCGATTTATCGCTGCCAATATTTCATGATGTGAAAAAATTTTTTGCGTCGTAAAAAATCGTGCTGCAAGGCACAAAGACGCCTATTGCAAGATGGAAAAAATCGTTTCTCTATATGAAACGCCGATCGCAACACATTGATTTTAAATCAATATAATT
Organism: Paraburkholderia phenoliruptrix; assembly: GCF_047325075.1. NCBI lineage: Bacteria > Pseudomonadati > Pseudomonadota > Betaproteobacteria > Burkholderiales > Burkholderiaceae > Paraburkholderia > Paraburkholderia phenoliruptrix. The sequence continues at coordinate 1,891,689 of NZ_CP168531.1, read as the reverse complement.
ATTAAAAAATCGTTCGTCGACGACTATTGCGCGCCTACTGATTTGCCTAGACTCTTATATAAGACTTCACGAAACGAATCGCCTTGCTGCTGAACTCAAGGCGGATCGCTACGGCGAAGACAGAGTCCACCATCCGTTTCTTAGGCAACCAAGGAGAACATCATGACGACGCGCGAAGAACAAGCCCGCCAACTTCAACAGCAATGGGAAACCGATCCGCGCTGGAAAGGCGTCAAGCGCAGCTACACGGCAGAAGACGTGATCCGTCTGCGCGGCTCGCTGCAGGTCGAGCACACGCTCGCGAAGCGCGGCGCCGAAAAACTCTGGCACAGCGTGAACACCGAGCCGTTCGTCAACTCGCTCGGCGCGCTCACCGGTAACCAGGCGATGCAACAGGTCAAGGCCGGGCTGAAGGCGATCTACCTGTCGGGCTGGCAGGTGGCGGGCGACGCGAATGTGGCGGGCGAAATGTATCCCGACCAGTCGTTGTACCCGGCGAATTCGGTGCCGCTCGTCGTCAAGCGCATCAACAATACGCTCACGCGCGCCGACCAGATCCAGTGGTCGGAAGGCAAGAATCCGGGCGACGAAGGCTATATCGACTACTTTGCACCGATCGTCGCCGATGCGGAAGCCGGTTTCGGCGGCGTGCTGAACGCGTTCGAACTGATGAAGGCCATGATCGAAGCCGGCGCCGCAGGCGTGCACTTCGAAGACCAGCTCGCCTCGGTGAAGAAGTGCGGCCACATGGGCGGCAAGGTGCTCGTGCCGACGCGCGAAAACATTGCCAAGCTGACGGCCGCGCGTCTCGCCGCCGACGTCTCCGGCGTGCCGACCGTGCTGCTTGCCCGCACCGATGCCGAAGCCGCCGACCTGATCACCTCGGACGTGGACGAAAACGACAAGCCGTTCCTGACCGGCGAGCGCACCGTCGAAGGCTTCTACCGCACGAAGCCGGGTCTCGAACAGGCGATTTCGCGCGGCCTCGCCTATGCGCCGTACGCCGACATGATCTGGTGCGAAACCGGCAAGCCGGACCTCGAGTTTGCGAAGAAGTTCGCCGACGCGATCCACAAGGAGTACCCGGATCAACTGCTGTCGTACAACTGCTCGCCGTCGTTCAACTGGAAGAAGAATCTCGACGACGCGACCATCGCCAAGTTCCAGCGCGAACTCGGCGCGATGGGCTACAAGTTCCAGTTCATCACGCTCGCCGGCTTCCACGCGCTGAACTACTCGATGTTCAACCTCGCGCACGGCTACGCGCGCAATCAGATGACCGCGTTCGTCGAAATGCAGCAGGCCGAATTCGCGGCGGCGGAAAAGGGCTTCACCGCCGTCAAGCACCAGCGCGAAGTGGGCACGGGCTATTTCGACGCGGTCACGCAGACGGTGGAGCGCGAAGCGTCGACGACCGCGCTGCACGGCTCGACGGAAGACGAACAGTTCTTCGACAAGAAAGTCGCGTAACGGCCTCTCGCGGCCTGATCGCGAAAACACAAGGCAGACGACGGTTGCTGACGGCGCAGTGGTCGCGCCGGCCAGCCGCCGTCAACAGGGAGGAGCCTCGGCATCGGCGGCTGGCCGCATCTTTGCTGGAAGCGGCCGGCGCCGGTGGCGAGGATTCGATATAAGGCGGGGGCTGCATAAAGCCAGCACAACCGGACCCAGGCGGATGGTGGGATTGTGCGGCGAACGGACGACGCGCCGGAAAAGTTGCCGGCGCGTTTTTCGCTGGGAAACGACCGAGGCGCTTGGCGGGGATTCAGCGATACACAAGCACCGGAATTTTCGTATGCGTGAGCACGCGCTGCGTTTCGCTGCCGATCAGCAGACTGCCGAGACCGCGCCGCCCGTGCGAGGCCATGAAGATGACGTCGCAGCCGCTCTGCTCCGCCGCTTCGATGATGCCGAGATACGGCGCCGGGTGCACGCTCGTGCGTCGATCGACCACCACCCCGACGCGGCTCGCGGCAAATTCCACTTCGCGCAGATGCTCCTGCGCTTCGCGTTCGCTGCGGTCGAGAAATTCGGACGGCGGCTCGACGGCGATATCGGAGAACGGCGCGTACGGATATTGGGGCAGACAGGCATACGCGGTGATGCGCGCGCCGACTGCCTGCGCAAGGTCGATGGCGCCGGCGATCGCCTTGCGCGAGAGGTCCGAGCCGTCGGTCGGAACGAGAATGTGCTTGAACATGAGCCCTCCGTATCCGTGTCCGGTTGCCGTGCGCGCAGCCCGTCTGCTGCCGCCCTTAAAGCGATTGTAGGTCGCGGAAACCGGACCCTGACCACCATCGAGGGTCTGTCCGAATATCGAAAACCCGTTGCGTGGCGTCAGCCCCAGTAGTCCGGAAGGCCATACGTATGCTTGAGAAAGTCCAGGAAAAGTCGCACTCGCAGCGGCAAATGGCGGCGCTGCGGAAACACCGCATGAATGCCGATGGGCGGTGCGGCGAATTCGTCGAGCACGCTCACGAGCCGCCCTGCCGCAATGTCCGCGCCGACTTCCCACCACGAGCGCCACGCGAGGCCGTGACCTTCGAGACACCATTCGTGCAGCACCGCGCCGTCGGAACATTCCATCGTGCCCGACACTTTGATGGACACGACTTTGCCATCCTGCTGGAACATCCAGCCGCGCTGCTGATTGGCGCTCGCGCCGAGCGCGAGACAGTTGTGCTGCGCGAGGTCGGCGAGACTGTGCGGCGCGCCGCGCCGGCTCAGATACGACGGCGACGCCACGCACACGCGCCGGTTTTCGCCGAGCCTGAGCGACACGAGCGACGAATCGGGCAACTCGCCGAGCCGTACCGCGCAATCAAAGCCTTCATTGACGAGATCCACGAGCCGGTCCGACAGGTCGAGCGTGATGGACACGTCCGGATGCGCGACCGTGAAAGCCGGCACCAGCGGCGCGACGTGGCGGCGCCCGAAACCGGCCGGCGCGGAGAGCCGCAAATGGCCGCTCGCCTTGACGCCGCCCGCCGACACGCTCGCCTCGGCGTTCTGCATGTCGTGAATGATGCGCTGACAGTCTTCGAGGAACGCCGAGCCTTCGAACGTCAGCGTGATCTTGCGGGTGGTGCGCACCAGCAGTTTGACGCCGAGGCGCTCCTCCAGCGCGTCGATACGCCGGCCGATGATCGCCGGCGCGACACCCTCGGCGAGCGCCGCGGCCGACAGGCTGCCTTTGGCCGCGACGGTGACAAAAGTCTCGATCTGCTTGAAACGGTCCATGAAAGGAGCGCCGCTCGGGCGGCAAAGTTGGCCGGTGCGCGCCAGATTAGGTGGATGAAAGTAAAAGATCAAGTGATCTTTAGCCTCTTTTTTAGCGCAGAGCAGCGCTAATACAATCTGTCCCGACCTCTGACAGGAGCGCACGGCAATGTCGGCCACAACGACACTCTCCCCACAAGCAGTGATTTTCGACGCCTACGGCACGCTCTTCGACGTGCACTCGGTGATCGCTGCCGCGGAGCAGATCTTCCCGGGGCGCGGCGACGCGCTCTCCCAGTTGTGGCGGCAAAAGCAGATCGAATATACGCAGTTGCGCACGCTCGCCGATACCAGCACCGGCGACGGCGAGGGCGCCGCGCACTATCGGCCGTTCTGGGACATCACGCTCGACGCGCTCCGTTTCTCGGCAAAAAAACTGCAACTGACGCTCGGCCGCACCGCTGAAAAACGTCTGATGGACGAGTACGCGTGCCTGTCCGCCTTTCCCGATGCGGTGCCCGCGCTGCGCGCGCTGCGCGCTTCCGGCGACGGCGGCGCGCCTTTGACCGCTGCGCTTAGAGGCGCCTCGTCCGCAAGAGACAACGCGGCGGCTCACGGGCCCGGCCTTGCGATTCTTTCGAACGGCAATCCGCAGATGCTCGACGTCGCGGTCAAGAGCGCCGGCATGAGCGGCCTCTTCGACCACGTGCTGTCCGTCGACGCCGTGCGCGCGTACAAACCCGCGCCCGCCGCCTACGCGCTCGGCACGCGAGCCTTCGGCGCGGCGGCCCGCGAGATCGTTTTCGTTTCATCGAATGGCTGGGACGTGGCCGGCGCGACCTGGTTCGGCTTCACCACGTTCTGGCTCAACCGTCAGAACGCGCCGCTCGAGGAACTGGGCGTGACGCCGCATGGCACGGGTGCGGGCATGAGCGATCTGCTGGCCTTTCTGAGCACGCTTGCCCCGGCAGGACGACCGGCGCGGGCAGGACGCACTGTCGCGGCAAGCCGCGCGCGTGCAGGTAAAGACGCATGAGCCTCTGCGACGCGAACCGGCTCGACAACTCACTTAACGACCTCACCGCATTTCAACTTTGCATTTTCGCAATCTGACCGACCAAGGAGAAAACATGGCGAATTCGCAGTCATCGCTGTCGCTGCCGCAGGGCGTGGCAATCACCGGCGAAATCAAACCGGGTTATGAAGCAATTCTGACCCGCGAGGCGCTCGAACTCGTCGCCGCGCTGCATCGCACCTTCGAGCCGCGCCGTCAGCAGCTGCTGCAGGCGCGCGCGGAACGCACGAAGCGTCTCGACGCGGGCGAGCGCCCCGACTTCCTCGCCGAGACGAAGAGCGTGCGCGAGAGCGACTGGACCATCGCACCGCTGCCGCACGACCTGCAACGCCGCCGCGTCGAAATCACGGGGCCGGTAGAACGCAAGATGATCATCAACGCGCTGAACTCCGGCGCGGATTCGTACATGACCGACTTCGAGGATTCGAATGCGCCGAGCTGGGACAACCAGATCACCGGCCATATCAACCTGAAGGACGCCGTGCGCCGCACGATTTCGCTGGAGCAGAACGGCAAGCACTACAAGCTGAACGACACCATCGCCACGCTGATCGTGCGCCCGCGCGGCTGGCATCTCGACGAGAAGCACGTGAGCGTGGACGGCAAGCGCGTGTCGGGCGGCATCTTCGACTTCGCGCTCTTCATGGTGCATAACGCGAAGGAACTGATCGCGCGCGGCTCCGGCCCCTACTTCTATCTGCCGAAGATGGAAAGCCACCTCGAGGCGCGTCTGTGGAACGACATCTTCGTCGCCGCGCAGGAAGCGGTCGGCGTGCCGCGCGGCACGATTCGCGCGACGGTGCTGATCGAAACCATTCTCGCCGCGTTCGAAATGGACGAAATCCTGTACGAGCTGCGTGAACACAGCTCGGGCCTGAACGCGGGCCGCTGGGACTACATCTTCTCGGCGATCAAGAAGTTCAAGGCCGACCGCGACTTCTGCCTCGCAGACCGCTCGCAGATCACGATGACCTCGCCCTTCATGCGCGCCTATGCGCTGTTGCTGCTGAAGACTTGCCACCGCCGCAATGCGCCGGCTATCGGCGGCATGAGCGCGCTGATTCCGATCAAGAACGACCCGGCCGCGAACGACAAGGCGATGGCCGGCGTGCGCTCGGACAAGGCGCGCGATGCGGGCGACGGCTACGACGGCGGCTGGGTCGCGCACCCGGGGCTCGTGCCTATCGCAATGGAAGAATTCGTCAAGGTGCTGGGGGACAAGCCGAACCAGATCGGCAAGCAACGCGACGACGTGCTCGTCACCGCGACGGATCTGCTCGACTTCCGCCCGGAGACGCCGATTACCGAAGCCGGTTTGCGCAACAACATCAACGTCGGCATTCACTACCTGGGTTCGTGGCTCGCGGGCAATGGCTGCGTGCCGATCCACAACCTGATGGAAGACGCCGCGACCGCCGAGATTTCGCGCTCGCAGGTGTGGCAATGGATCCGCTCGCCGAAGGGCACGCTCGACGACGGCCGCAAGGTGACCGCTGAACTGGTGCGCGAGCTGGCCGTGCAGGAACTCGACAAGGTGAAGCAGGCGGTGGGCGGCGATACCGCGCCGTACGAGCGCGCTGCGCAAATCTTCGAGCAGATGTCGACGTCCGCGCAGTTCACTGACTTCCTGACGCTGCCGCTCTACGAAGAAATTTGAACGTGAATGTGCGGCTCGTCACGGCGAGCTGGCGAGAAGATTGACCGGCCTGACGGCCCGCCAGGCCTCGTTGCCTCGCGGGCCGTTTTTTTGTGCCGCGGGTCGGTGCCCGTGGGTGCGCTTGCGCTGCGGCGTTGGATCAGCGCGTCGTGCGGTGTTTGACCCAATCGCCGGATCGGATTTCGGGCAGCCCTTTCACCGCGTGAGGCGCGACCGGATAGAAGCGGCAATTCACCACATTGCCGTCCACTTTCACCATGACTTCGCGCGCCAGAAAGCGATCTTCGACGCCGGGGTACACCGCCTCGATTTCGTCGAGCACGGCAACGAGTTCATCGTCGATCTCGTAGACGTCGCCGATCACTTCCACGCCCTCTTCGTCGACGACGAGGCCCGGGTACGAGCCGAAGTCGAACAGATGGCCGCGAACCGTGGCCGTTCCGAGCAGCGTCGGCTCGGCGATCTCGTTGCGCGCCGCGGCATCGCGGATGTCGTTCACTTCGCCCGCTCGCAGCGTGCCGTAGACAAAGACGGTTTGCATCGTCGTTCGTGCTCCTCGAGTAGGGGTCGACAATCCCGCCATTATGCAACGGCGCAAAGCGCACACGCTCTACAATGGAAACCCGCCCGCGATCGCGCTTCATATCGCCGCGTTTCATATCGCCGCGTTTCGTTTGTGGCGTTACGTTTGTGGCGTTTCGTTTTTGGATCGACCTTTGTCATGACTCCGTACGCCGGTTCGGACCGGTCGAGCTTCGTCAGCCTGACCGACACGCCGCCAGAATTCCAGCCGAACGAAGCGCACCCCATTCGCGTGCGCTCGCGGCCCATGCCCATGGGTTCGCATTTCGCGCGTCATCAGCATGCGTGGGCGCAGGTCGCGTACGCGCCGCGCGGCGTGCTGCGGGTGGCCACGACCGGCACCACGTGGATGGTACCGCCCTCGCGCGCCATCTGGGTGCCGCCGCATGTCACACATGAGGTCGTCGCCGTGGAGGACGCGTTTCTGCGCACGCTGTACATCACCGAAAACGCTGTGCCTGCGGGGCTCGACGCGCCGCGCGTGGTCGAAGTCTCGAACCTGCTGCGCGAGGTGATTGCCGCGCTGGATACGCCCGGCATCTCGCCCGAGCGCGAACGCCTGCTGGGCGCACTCGCGCTCGACGAGCTGACGCGCTCCGAACCGCTGCCCCTTTCCGTGCCGATGCCGAACGAAAAGCGCCTGCGTGCGCTGTGCGAGGCGGTGATCGCCGATCCGACGCCCGCCGAGTCGCTCGAACAATGGGCGGCGAGCGTCGGCGCCAGTACGCGCACCATCGCGCGGCTCTTCCGCCAGGAACTCGGCGTGAGTTTTTCGCAGTGGCGGCAACAGGCGATTCTGGCGCGCGCGATCCCTTTGCTGAGCCAGGGGCGGCCGCTCTCCCATGTCGCGCAGGAGTTGGGCTATCAGAGTCAGAGCGCGTTTTCCGCGATGTTTCGCCGGGCCTTTGGCGAAAGTCCGCGCGCGTTTATCGAACGTGGCTCGGAACATCGGCTGGACAATGGCGAAAGCGTCGACGACGCCGTTTCTGCCGATGCACGCGTTGAAGAGACGGCGTCGAACCACGCGGACGCGCCCGGCGGCGTGCACCGCTAAACGCGAATCGTCACCTCAAACCCGCCGCGCCAGATGACGGATCGCGCCAAGCTGCGCGAGCCGCGGCCCGGCGAGCTTGTAGCCCTTGCGCTGATAGAGCCGTGCCGCGGGGTTGTCGACGAACACGCGCAACTGCAGTTCGCGCAGACCGCGCTCGCGCGCCCATTGGTGCGACATGTCGAGCAGATAGGTGCCGGCGCCGAGGCGCCGGTAGCCTTCCGCGATCTGGACGTCGCGAATATGCAGCGAATCGCCCTCCTGCGTGATGCGCAGCACGCCGATCGCCTTGCCGTCCATTTCGAGGATGAAGTTTTCCGACTCGCGCCAGCTGCCGAGAAAGAGATCGCCGCGCCAGACAAGATGATGCCGCTGATAGTAGCCGCCCATGTTGCCGTGAGTCAGCGCCTCGGCAAACTCGAAATCGTCCATGCTGGCTTTGCGCAGATGGAACGGTGACGGAGCTTCGGTTGGATCGAACATGGCGGCACGACGAAGAGAAGTCGGGATAAACGGTAAAACAGGCCGCGCGCGCTGGCAATGGCTGTTTGTCCCGAGCATAGCCAGGCTGGCAGGCAGCGGAAATAAAAAAAGCCCACTCCTTTCGAAGTGGGCTTTTCAAATCTGGCGGAGCGGACGGGACTCGAACCCGCGACCCCCGGCGTGACAGGCCGGTATTCTAACCAACTGAACTACCGCTCCAGATTTTCACACTGCACCGTTCAACTTCCTACCGAACGACGCCGATGTTCTGGCGTCCCCTAGGGGATTCGAACCCCTGTACTCACCGTGAAAGGGTGATGTCCTAGGCCTCTAGACGAAGGGGACAACGTACTGCTTACACCTTTAATGAAAAAGCCCGTTCAAGTTTGTATGAACGGGCTTTGTCTGGCGGAGTGGACGGGACTCGAACCCGCGACCCCCGGCGTGACAGGCCGGTATTCTAACCGACTGAACTACCACTCCAGTCTTTACACCCTGGCTTGCGAGCGTCGGTTATTTCTCTGCAAGCTGCGCTGCTTTACTTCATAAAGCGACGCCGATGTTTGGCGTCCCCTAGGGGATTCGAACCCCTGTACTCACCGTGAAAGGGTGATGTCCTAGGCCTCTAGACGAAGGGGACATAATCTTTTCAGATCTGTCTTTTACTCACCGCTGACCTTGAATTAACTAACATGAAGCTGCTTGCCAGTTATTCGTTTCGTCAACTGCGAAGACCGCTATTTTAACTACGATACTGCTGTTTGGGAAGTCTTTTTTGCTACAAGTTCCAGACTTCGGAACGACTTCACTCTGCTCTGATGGTGGAGGTAAGCGGGATCGAACCGCTGACCTCTTGCATGCCATGCAAGCGCTCTCCCAGCTGAGCTATACCCCCCTTGCAGAACAGAAACGAGATTCTAGAGGCCAATTTGCGCTTTGTAAATACCCTTTGAGCAATTGCATGCGACTTTTTTCCGAAGACGCATGCAATCCCTCTCAACGCACGCGCGAACGCTCTGGCCAGGCGTGCCGCGATCGCGTTATGCCAACGCTTTCTCGATACGGCTCACCACCACATCGCGGCCGAACAGCATCAGCACCGTATCGATAGACGGCGTATGCGTCGTGCCCGCCACCAGCAGCCGAACCGGCATGGCGAGTTGCGGCATCTTCAGTTTGTGTGCGGAAAGCGTGGCCTTGAGCGCGGCGGCGATCGCCTCCTTGGTCCACTCGACGGTCTTCAATGCGGCAGCCAGCTCGCCGAGCGCCGGGCGCACTGCGTCGGTCACATGTTGCGCGAGGGCTTCCGCATCCGGGGCGGGCGTGCGATAGAACATCGCCGCGCTCTCTGCAATCTCCTTGACCGTGGACGCGCGGTCCTTCAGCAAGCCCACCACGGCGCTCAGGTCGGCGCCTCGCGCGATGGCCGCCTCGTCGATACCCAGTTCAGCGAGGAACGGCCGCGCGAGGCCGGCAAGGCGCGCGTTGTCCGCTTCCTTGATGTAATGCGCGTTGAGCCAGTTGAGCTTGTCGTGGTCGTATTGCGCCGGCGACTTGCCGAGATGTTCCAGATCGAACCATTCGACAAACTGCTCGCGCGAGAAAATCTCCGCGTCGCCATGCGACCAGCCGAGGCGCGCGAGATAGTTCACCACGGCTTCGGGCAGGTAGCCGGCGTCGCGATAACCCATTACGCTCATCGCGCCGTGACGCTTGCTCATCTTTTCGCCCTGCTCGTTGAGCACGGTCGGCAAGTGCGCGTACACCGGCGGCTCGCCGCCGAGTGCGCGCAGAATATTGATCTGCCGCGGCGTGTTGTTCACGTGATCGTCGCCGCGAATCACGTGCGTGATGCGCATGTCCAGATCGTCCACCACCACGCAGAAGTTATAGGTCGGCGTGCCGTCGGGCCGCGCGATCACGAGGTCGTCCAGCTCCTCGTTCGAGATTTCGATGCGCCCTTTTACCGCGTCGTCCCAGGCCACCGTGCCGGTGAGCGGATTACGGAAGCGCAGCACGGGCTGCACGCCCGCCGGCGGTTCGGGCAACACCTTGCCCGGCTCGGGACGCCACGTGCCGTCGTAGCGCGGTTTTTCACCGGCTTCGCGCTGGCGCTCGCGCAGCGCGTCGAGTTCTTCGGTCGACATGTAGCACGGATACACGAGCCCCGCGTCGCGCATCTGCTGAAGCACCTCGCGGTAGCGGTCCATGCGCTGCATCTGGTAGAACGGGCCTTCGTCGAAATCGAGGCCGAGCCATTCCATGCCTTCCAGAATCGCGTCGACGGATTCAGTGGTGGAACGCTCGACGTCGGTGTCCTCGATCCGCAGCACGAAGGTCCCTTTCATCTTGCGCGCGAACGCCCACGGATAAAGCGCGGAGCGGATGTTGCCGAGGTGAATGAAGCCGGTGGGACTCGGTGCGAAACGGGTGCGAACGGAGGTGGTCATTAGCGTTACTCGAAGACGGGCGCCGGCGCCGGACAGATATAGCCAGTCAGGCGCGGCAGCGAACCGCGTCCATGCAGCAGGACGACAGCCGTGCATGGACACGAAGGAATCAAAGCAAGAGCCGAATTATACCTTTCGAGAGCGGCGCGCCGCCCTCGTCCGAACGGCCAGGCGAGCGCGTCCCGGTGGCGTCGTGATTGCGTCCCGATGGTGCCCTGAAGGCGTCCTGATCGCGTGCTGTCGCCGAGAGGCGGTGTCTCTGCAACGTTTCATTACAGGCCCGCGCGCCCGCGCCGCTTTGCTTTATGATGTGCGCGCGCCAGGGCACACACGCCGCCCGCGCGCATGAAACCGCTTATCGCGGTCGCCTCGACCTTTGCCTGATCGCGGCACGAGGCGGCGCCCGTCACGCCGCCTGTGCCGTTGCTGGAGAATTCGTTGAAACCTTCGTCACCTCGTTTCGGCCGTCGCAACTTTTCGCTCGCCGCCGCCTCGGCGGTGCTGGCCGCCTGCACCACGGCCGGCAGCAAAATCGACGGAATGTCGACGTCGAATGGCACCGCCACGCCAGGCACGAGCACCCCGCCGCTCGACAAGCCGCAGCGCCCGCTTCGGGTCGCGCTCGCGCTTGGCGGCGGCGCGGCGCGCGGTTTCGCGCACATCGGCGTGATCAAGGCGCTGGAGGCGCGCAATATTCAGGTGGACCTCGTCGCCGGCACGAGCGCCGGGTCGGTGGTCGGCGCGCTCTATGCGTCGGGCATGAACGGCTTCGCGCTGAACAAGCTCGCGCTGACCATGGACGAAGCGTCGATCAGCGACTGGGCGATGCCGTTTCGCACGCGCGGCCTGCTGCAAGGCATCGCGCTGCAGAATTATCTGAACACGACGCTCAACAATCGGCCGATCGAGAAAATGGTGAAGCCGCTCGGCGTCGTCGCCACCGACCTGAAAACCGGCCAGCCCATTCTCTTTCAGCGCGGCAATACCGGCGTGGCGGTGCGGGCGTCGTGCAGCGTGCCGTCCATTTTCGAGCCGGTGAAAATCGGCGGGCATGAATATGTGGACGGCGGTCTCGTGAGTCCGGTGCCCGCATCGTTCGCACGCAAGATGGGCGCGGACTTCGTGATCGCGGTGGATATCTCGCAGCGCCCGGAAAGCGGCCTCACAGCCAGCTCGTTCGATGTGCTCATGCAGACTTTCACGATCATGGGCCAGACCATCAAGGCCTATGAACTCGACAAATATGCCGACGTCGTGATCCGGCCGAATCTCGCGGCCATGAGCGGCAGCGACTTCTCGCAGCGCAACGCCGCGATTCTCGCCGGCGAAGAAGCCGTCGCGAAGATCATGCCGGAGCTGCAACGCAAGCTGACGGCGAGCCGCGCGGCGGTTTAGCGAGGTCAGGGATCGCGGCCGCCAGTCGCGGCTGCGCACGGCCTCACCCGTAGACGGGCCGTCAACGAAAAAGCCTGCTTCTTTCGAAGCAGGCTTTTTTACTGTGGCTTCGGCTCCAGGCGGTGCGCCTGCACCGCCTGGCGGCAAAAATCAGTTGTTTCCGCCGATCGTCGCATTCACGCGCTTGCGCAGATCTTCGCCGCTCTGGTACGACGTCTCGATCCGGCGCGCGCCGGTGAAGCGCTTTTCCCAGTAGCCGTCATCCATGTCGTCGACGCGGATCGTGCTGCCGGTGGACGGCGAATGCACGAACTTGTTGTCGCCGATATAGATGCCCACGTGCGAGAACGTGCGGCGCATGGTGTTGAAGAACACCAGGTCTCCCGGCTTCAGATCGCTCACGCGGACCTTTTCGCCGACGCGGCTCATTTCCTCGGCGCGGCGCGGCAGCGCCATGCCCAGCGTGTCCTGGAACACGTAGCGCACGAAGCCGCTGCAATCGAGCCCCGAATCCGGCGTATTGCCGCCCCAGCGGTAGCGCACGCCGATCATGTTCAGCGCGCCGACCACGACGTCGCCCGCTTTGCCGGCCATGCCCGACAGGAACGATTTCGCGCTGCCGTCGGTGTTTCCGCCGACGGACTGGGAGCTGGAAGAGGACGGGGAATTCGCCGACGTGCTCGGCGAAAATGAGGCATTCTGATTGAAACTGCTTACTTCGTCGGCGAAAACGCCGGGAGCTGCTGCGATCAAGACGCCAATGAACATCCCGGCGACGGCGCGCGTGCAAGCCTGGGTCAGATTTCTGTGCTGCATTGGTCGGTAGTTTTTGCTAAAGAATCAGGGGTCTACGGAAAAAAGTTTGGTCGATACTAGCCAGTAAGTATTCATGTGTCAAAACAAATAGAAAAATACAATCGAGAGGCGCACCCAATTGGTGAAAGGGTGAAAAATCAACGGTCCAGCGCGGCTTTCAGGAGCTTTCGAGTGTAGGGGTGCGAAGGGGTCGCAAAGATTTTCTCAACGTCTCCACTTTCGACGATAGAACCGTTTTGCATGACCGCCACGCGGTGCGCCATCGCCCCGATCACAGCCAGGTCGTGGCTGATGAAAACGAAGCCGAGGTTGTACTTCTGTTGCAACCCGGCCAGCAATTTCAGCACTTGCTGCTGAATGGAGACGTCGAGCGCGCTGGTGGGCTCATCGAGGATCAGAATGCGCGGCTCGACCACCAGCGCGCGCGCGATGGCGATGCGCTGCCGCTGGCCGCCCGAGAACTCATGCGGGTAGCGCAGCAACGCGGTGCGGTCGATGCCGACCTCGCGCAAGACCGCCAGCACCTTGTCGCGGCGCGCTTGCGGCGACATTTGCGGCCGGTGCAGGGCCAGTCCCTCGCCGACGATCCGCTCGATGGTCTGGCGCGGCGAAAGCGAGCTGAAAGGGTCCTGAAACACCACCTGCATGTTCGAGCGCAACGCCGTCTGTTCCGTGCCGCGGTAGCTGCCCAGCGCCCTGCCCTGGAATTCGATCTCGCCGTGCGCCGTGCGCTGCAGGCCGAGCAAGGCCATGGCGAGCGTCGACTTGCCCGAACCGGATTCGCCGACGATCCCGAGCGTCTCACCTTGCCGCAGCGAAACGCTCGCATCGGCGACGGCGCGAAAGCGCCCCGAGCGGAACCAGCCGGCAAACCCCGGCAACTTCGTTTTGAAATCGACGGACACATCGCGGGCTTCCAGCAGCACCGGCGCAATGGGCAGCACCGGCACCACGGTCCGCTGCGGCCGGCTCGCGAGCAGCCGCTGCGTGTAGGGATGCTGCGGCGAGCCGAACACCTGCTCGACCGGCCCGCTCTCGACGAGCACGCCCTTTTCCATTACCGCGATACGCTCGGCGAAGTTGCGCACGAGGTTCAGGTCATGCGTGATCAGCAGCACGGCCATGCCGCGCTTTTCGGCTTCGTCGCGCTGCAGTTCCAGCAGCAAATCGACGATCTGCGCGCGAATCGTCACGTCAAGCGCGGTGGTCGGCTCGTCGGCGAGCAATAGACGCGGACGGCACGCGAGCGCCATGGCGATCATTGCGCGCTGCCGCTGGCCGCCCGAGAGTTCGTGCGGATAGCTGTTCACGCGCTTGCCCGGCTCGGGAATGCCCGTGCGTCCGAGCAATGCGACCGCGCGCTTGCGGGCCTCCGCTGCCGAAACGCCGTCGTGCACCACAATCGTCTCCGCGATCTGATCGCCCACCGTGTAGAGCGGATTGAGCGCCGTCATCGGCTCCTGAAAGATCATCGCGATGTCAGAGCCGCGCAGCCCGCGCATCTCACGCTCGCTTTTGGCAAGCAGGTCCTCGCCGTCGAAACGGATCGATCCGCTCACCTGCGCGTCGCTCAACAGACGCAAGACCGACAGCGCCGTCACGCTCTTGCCCGACCCCGATTCGCCGACGAGCGCGAGGCGTTCGCCGCGCCGGATCGTCAACGTGACGTCGTTCACGGCCACCGTTTCGCCGAAGCTCACATGAAGGCGATCCAGATCCAGCAGCGGCACACCGCTCCCGCCGTTGCCGCTGTCGTGCTGCTGTGCATGGGTTTGCCGTTGCATGCTCACTGATTACCTCCGGCGCGCATCGCATCGGAGATGCGGGTGTCGAGCGCGTTGCGCAGCGCGTCGCCCATGAACGTCAGCAGCAATAGCATCGTGACCAGCACACCGAAGGTCGACAGCGAGATCCACCAAGCGTCCAGATTCGCCTTGCCCTGTGCGAGCAGTTCGCCGAGGCTCGGTGTCGGCGAAGGCACGCCGAGGCCGAGAAAATCGAGACTCGTCAGCGCGAGAATCGCGCCGCTCATGCGAAACGGCAGGAACGTGATGACCGGCGTGAGACTGTTGGGCAGCACGTGCCGCCACATGATCTGCCAGTTCGACAGCCCCATGGCCTTCGCCGCGCGCACGTAATCCTGCTGGCGATTGCGCAGAAACTCCGCGCGCACATAGTCCGACAAGCCGATCCAGCCGAACAGCGAAAGCAGCACGATCAGCAGAACGAAACCCGGTTCGAAGATGGACGAGAAAATGATCAGCAGATAAAGCTCGGGCATCGCGCTCCAGATCTCGATCAGGCGCTGCCCGATGATATCCGTACGTCCTCCGAAATAACCCTGGACGGCGCCGGCCGCGATGCCGAGTATCGTGCCGATGAATGTCAGCACGAGACCGAATTCCACCGACACGCGAAAGCCGTATAGCAGGCGCGCAAACAGATCGCGGCCGCGATCGTCGGTGCCGAGCCAGTTTTCGCGCGACGGCGGCGCGGGGTTCGGTGCTTTCGAAAAATAGTTGAGCGTGTCGTAGTAGTAATGGTTCGGCGGGTACACGGCGAAATTGCCCGGCGCATCGAAACGCTGCTTGATATACGGGTCGAGATAATCCGCGGGCGTCGGGAAATCGCCGCCGAACGTGGTTTCCGCGTAAGTGTGAAAGAGCGGGAAATACAAGTGGCCGTCATAGCGCACCACGAGCGGCTTGTCGTTGGACCACAGCGGACCGGCGAGGCTCGCCGCGAAGGCCGCGACAAACACGATCAGGCTCCAGTAGCCAAGCCGTTGCTGGCGAAACCGCTGCCATACGCGGCGCGCGGGCGAAGGCGAGACGAACGCGCGCGCGGGCTCCGTGCGGGCCGCTGCATCGGCTGAAAGGCGGGCTCGATTCATCAGCGTTCCAGTTGTTCGAATTGAATGCGGGGATCGACCCACACATAGCAAAGATCGGAAACGAGCTTGGTCGCAAGGCCGATCAGCGTGAAGAGATACAGCGTGCCGAGCACGACCGGATAGTCGCGCCGCACGACGGACTCATACGACAGCAAGCCGAGACCGTCGAGCGAAAAAAGCGTTTCGATCAGCAGACTGCCTGTGAAAAAAGCGCCGATAAACGCAGCCGGAAAGCCGACGATCAACGGCAACATCGCATTGCGAAACACGTGCTTCCACAACACGCGTTTCTCGGAAAGACCTTTTGCGCGTGCGGTCAATACGTACTGCTTGCGAATCTCGTCGAGAAAGGCGTTCTTGGTGAGCATCGTCACGACCGCGAAACTGCCGACCACCGAAGCCGTAATCGGCAACGCGATATGCCACAGATAATCGAGCACCTTGCCCACCAGGCTCAGTTGCGACCAGTTATCCGATGTGAGATTGCGCAGCGGAAAGAGCTGCAAAAACGTGCCGCCGCCGAATAACACGAGTAGCAGCACGCCGAGCACGAAGCCCGGAATCGCGTAACCGATCAGCACGACAAGGCTCGTCGCGATGTCGAAGCGCGAGCCGTTGCGCACCGCTTTCGCAATGCCGAGCGGCACCGAGATCAGATACGTGAGAAAAAACGTCCACAAGCCGATGCTGATCGACACCGGCAGCTTCGAAACGATGAGCGACCACACGCTCTGATGCCGGAAATAGCTCTGACCCAGATCGAAGGTGGAGAAGCGCTTGAGCATCAACATGTAGCGCTCGAGCGGCGGCTTGTCGAAACCGTACAGCGCCTTCAGTTGCGCGATCTGCTGCGCGTCGACGCCGTTGTGCGCGCGCAGGCCGAACGGCACTGCGCCCTCGGCGCCCTTGCGCAGCTCATGCTGCATCTGTTCGACCGGGCCGCCCGGCACGAACTGGATCACGATGAAGGTCAGCGTCAGCACGCCGAGCAACGTCGGGATCATCAGCAGCAGACGTTTGAGAATGTAGCTCCACATGACGTGCTTTCCATTGCGAGGGCGGTGATTGAACGACTATAACGCGCGAGCGTGATACAGCGGGTCATTGCGCAGCGGCCTGCGTGCCTTGCGGCGGCTTCGCGAACCACCACGTCGACGTGATCCAGCCTTCGGCGCCGTAGTACAGCGGCAGCCTCGCCGGCCATGCAAGCCCGCGCTTGAACGCCACGCGATGCGTTGCGCTGTACCAGTGCGGCACGACGTAGTAGCCATGCATCAGCACGCGATCGAGCGCATGCGTCGCGTCGAGCAGCTGCTCGCGCGTCTGCGCCTGCACGAGTGCGCGCAGAATCGAATCGACAGCCGGCGACTTCAGTCCGATCACATTGTCCGAGCCGTTCGTATCGGCTGCCTTGCTGCCGAAGCGCTCGATCTGCTCGGAACCCGGCACCTGCACGTCCGGCATGCGGATCGTCGTGGTGTCGAAGTCGAAGGCGTCGAGCCGCTTCTGATAGACCGCGAAATCGGCTACGCGAAACGTGGCTCGTATTCCGAGCTTCTGCAGGTTTCGAATGAAAGTAGCGACGATCGGCTCCATTTGCGCGGCCGATCCCGAGTCGTCGAGTATCTCGAACTCGAACGGCTCCCCTTTTGCATTGCGCAAAGCGCCGTCGCGATAGCGCCAGCCGGCCTCGTGCAACAGCGCGCGCGCCTGCAGCAGGTTCGCGCGCAGCGAGCCCGGCGGGTCGGTGTCGGGCTGCTTCGGCGGCGGCCCGAAAACCGCGGGATCGAGCTTCGCACGCCACGGCTCGAGCAGCGCGAGTTCGCCCGGCGACGGCAGCCCCTTCGCCTGCAGATCGGTGTTGGCAAAGAAACTGTCGATGCGCGCGTACTGATTGAAGAACAACTGCCGGTTGAGCCACTGGAAATCGAGCGCGAGATCGAGCGCCTTGCGCACGCGCACGTCCTGAAACAGGGGCCGCCGCGTGTTCAGCATGAAGCCCTGCATACCCGTGCCGTTGTGCTGCGGGAACACCTTCTTGATGAGCTCGCCGCTGTCGAATTTCTTGCCGACGTCGCGCCGCACCCAGTTACGCGCGACATACTCCACAAGCGCGTCGTATTCACCAGCCTTGAAGGCCTCGAGCCGCGCGACGCTATCCGAATACAGCTTGTAGACGATGCGCTCGAAGTTGTACATGCCGACGCGCACCGGCAGCGCCGCGCCCCAATAATCCGGGTTGCGCCGGTACGTGATGGTGCGGCCGTTGTCGTACCGCTCGATCAGATAAGGACCGCTGCCAATCGGCTTTTCAAACGCCAGTTGATCGAACGGGATATGGCTGCCGTCGGGCTTCATTCCCCACTTGTGCGAAAACACCGGCATGCCGCCCGCGAGCAACGGCAACTCACGATTGCGCTGCTGAAATTCGAAACGTACGGTGTGCGCATCCACGACGACCGCGCGCACGATCTGGCCGAAAATCGACATGAATTGCGGCGCGGCCTGCGGGCTCTTCAGGGTGTCGAGCGAATACTTCACATCCTCCGCGGTAACGGGATCGCCGTTCGAAAAACGCGCGTGCGGGTTGATATGGAAGGTAGTCGAGAGGCCGTCCGGCGCGATCCTGATGTCGTCGGCGAGCAGTCCATACGCGGAGGCCACTTCGTCGCTGCTGCCGGTCGTGAGGCTCTCGAACAGCAGGTCGACGCCGGGCGCGGTGTTGCCGCGCAAAGTGAACGGGTTGAATTTATCGAAGCTCGTCAGGCGGCTCGGATTGGCCAGCACCAGTGTGCCGCCCTTCGGCGCATCTGGGTTCACGTAGTCGAAATGCTTGAAGTCCGCCGGATATTTCGGCTCTCCGTACTGGGCAATGGCATACGCCGCATGCGCTTGCGTCGCCGCGAAAAGACCGGCCGCGGCCAGCGCGGCGCACAGCAGCGCGACGCAGGCATTGCGCGATGAACGCCACATGAGCGCGGGACCGACACGCGGGGGCCTGGAAACTACGCATTGAGGTGCACGAGGCGATGGAACCCGTCGCGAGCCAGTTGTCATAAGCGCCTTGGTGGTCATTGGGCAATTGCGTGGTGAGGGAATTCTACCCAATAAACCCGCGCAAACCGTAAGTCCGCCGCGCGCCCCGGCAAGGCGCGAAGGCATGAAAAAACCGCCCATTCGGGCGGTTCAGGATCGCTGCGGTTGCCGCTGCGGCTCAGTGCCAGCCGCGACCGTGATCGTAGTGATCGCGCCGGTAGTCATAGCGCCCCGGCGGATGATGACGATACCAGTCGTCGCGCGCCCAATAGCGGTGGCCGTCCCAGTAGCGGTCGCCATGCCAGCCGATCACGATAGCCGGTCCGCCGTAATACACGGGTGCGGGCTGATACACGACGGGCGGCGGAGGCGGCGGCGGTGGTGCATAGACCGGAGCCGGCGCCACGTAGACCGGCGCGGGAATGCCGATATTGACCCCGATGTTGACCCCGCCGGCCATGGCTGCACCCGACGCGGCCAACGTCAGAACCCCGAGCAGAAGCGGAACAAAACGAGCGGACTTCATCGATCACCCTTGGAAGAATGTGTTGTTGGCGGAAATATAGCGCAAGGCCGCCCGCGGCGTATTTCAACTTTGTAATAACTGATGCATAAGATCGCACGCGAAGCGGCAGGTAATTTCTGGTTACATCGCTCCGAAGTTGAGCTTGCCCAGTGGGGAATGGATGACTGCCTGGAGCCCCCCCAAGCGGGGTATTTCTGGGCTGCTCAAACTGTTAATCAGGATACCGAATTATTATTCCAATCTGAAGCTGACGCTTCGCCACGTAGTCGGACACGCGACGAGTAGTCAGCCGGGTTGCTCATTAATGAAAACGACATGTTCGAAAGAACATTTTACTGAAGCATTTGCACAAAACAGTCGTCTGATCTCAAGCAGCCTCGACACGCCCCATGGACAGGAAATCCGCGCTACATCAGGCGTTTCTTGTCATTGCACATGGTTTTCCCTTAGTATCAAACTCATCTTTCAGTGATACGATGACTGACACTAAACATCGAAAAATGTTCGAATTCGCGCATAACTGCACCAGACCCTGCGGTCGGATACGCGAACACGGAGACACACTGTGAAGACAATCATTGGTTTGCGCTGGTGGATCATCGGCCTCGTATGTCTCGGGACCATCGTTAATTACCTGTCGCGCAACGCGCTCGGCGTGATGGCTCCGGAGTTGATGAAGCTCATGCACATGAGCACCCAGCAGTACTCGTACGTGGTCGGCGCCTTCCAGGTCGGTTACACCGTCATGCAACCGGTCTGCGGTCTTATCATCGATCTGATCGGTCTGCGCCTCGGCTTCGCCCTCTTTGCCTGCCTGTGGTCGCTGACAGGCGTATTGCACGGCTTTGCAAGCGGCTGGTTCTCGCTTGCCGCGCTGCGTGGCCTGATGGGCCTGACCGAGGCGGTCGCCATCCCGGCCGGCATGAAGGTCGTCGCCGAGTGGTTTCCGAATCGCGAGAAATCCGTCGCGGTGGGCTACTTCAACGCGGGTACGTCGCTCGGATCGCTGCTCGCGCCGCCGCTCGTCGTGTTCCTGTCGCTTCGCTATGGATGGCAAAGCGCCTTCGCCGTGACAGGCGCTCTCGGCTTCGTCTGGGCGGCGGCGTGGTACGCGCTGTACCGTTCGCCGTCCGAGCATGCGCGGATCAGCGAGGCCGAGCGCAAAACGATCATGGGCGGTCAGACCCCGCCGGCGCCGCGCCGCAGCCGCATCCGCGAAGTGCTGCGCACGCGCCGCTTCTGGGCCATCGCGCAAGCCCGCTTTTTCGCGGAGCCCGCATGGCAGACGTTCAGCTTCTGGATTCCGCTCTATCTCGCCACGCAGCGCCATATGGATCTGAAGCAGATCGCGCTGTTTGCATGGCTGCCGTTTCTCGCAGCCGACCTGGGCGGCCTGTTCGGCGGCTACCTGTCCCCCTTCCTGATGAAGCGTCTGCGTGTGCCGCTCATCGGGTCGCGCATCGCGGGCGTCGTACTCGGCGCATTGATGATGCTCGGGCCGGCATGCATCGGTCTCGTTGCTTCGCCCTACGAAGCAATCGCACTCTTCTGCGTGGGCGGCTTCGCACATCAGATGATCTCGGCACTCGTCAATACGCTCGCCGCCGACGTCTTCGACCCGGGCGAAGTCGGCACCGTTGCCGGCTTTGCGGGCATGTCCGCGTGGATCGGCGGTCTCGGCTTTTCGCTAATGGTCGGCGCGCTCGCGGACAAAATCGGCTACACGCCGCTCTTCGGCGCGCTGGGCGCTTTCGACATCATCGGCGCGACGCTGCTGATCCTCCTCATGCGCGGCGTTTCGCGCGACGCACGTCCGCGCGAGGCCGATGCGGCCTCGAACGCGGCTGCATGATTTCAAAGACTACCCATCATGCGTTCAATCACGAATCTGAAGCACCCGCCGCGCTTCGCGCTCGCGTCGCACGAAGGCAATCACCTGGTTCTTACCTCGCCCGAGCAGTGCCGGATCGAACTCTTCGTTCTCGCGGAAGACATCGTCCGCGTGCTGGTGTTGCCCGACGGAGAACTGCATGGCCCGCGCACCTGGGCCATCGCCCCCGGCGCGGAGGACGTTCCGCTCGAAGGCCGCGAGCGCCGCGATATGAGCGGTTTCACGCCGTCGGCGTTCGAGGTGTCGAACGACGGCGCGCAACTCGTCGTGCAGACAGCATGTATCCGCCTTGCCGTTACGCTCGACGGCGGCTTCTGCGCCTGGGACATTCTGCGCGACGCGGTCTGGCACCGCGTGATGAACGACCGCAAGACGCAGTCGTACAACTTCGGCTGGTGGGACGAGCGCGTCTATCACTACATCGAGCGGCGCAAGGACGAGATATATGTCGGGCTCGGCGAGCGCGCGGGGTCGCTTGATCGCGCGGCGCAGTCGTACGAGATGCGCAACATCGACGCGATGGGTTACAACGCGCGGACCACCGACCCGCTCTACAAGCACATACCGTTTTACGTCACCTGGCAGCCGCAAACACGCACGGGCTTCGGGCTCTTTTACGACACGCTCGCGGATTGCCGTTTCGACATGGGCCGCGAGCTCGATAACTATCACGGTCACTATCGCCATTTCGTCGCCGCGCATGGCGACCTCGACTACTACTTCATCGCCTCCGCCGACACGCCCTTGCATGCCGTGCGCCGCTTCACGTGGCTCACCGGGCGCCCCGCATGGATGCCCAGGTGGGGACTCGGCTATTCCGGCTCGACCATGAGCTACACGGACGCGCCAGACGCACAGCAACGCATGGGCGAATTCATCGAACGATGCAGCGAGCACGATGTGCTGTGCGATTCGTTTCACCTGTCCTCGGGCTATACGTCGATTGACGCCAAGCGCTATGTCTTCAACTGGAACCACGAGAAGTTTCCCGACATCGACGGTTTCGTCAATGGCTACCTCGAACATGGCGTGCGCCTGTGCGCGAATATCAAGCCGTGCCTGCTGCAGGATCACCCCGCATTCGAGGAAGCCGCGAGCGCCGGCTTGCTGATCGAGGCGCGCAACGGCGAACCCGCGTGGGTGCAGTTCTGGGACGAAGTCGGCGCGTATCTCGACTTCACGAATCCCGACACGATCGACTGGTGGAAGTCGCGCGTCAAGGAAAGCCTCTTGAAACACGGCATTGCCGCGACCTGGAACGACAACAACGAGTTCGAAATCTGGACACGCGACGCCATCGCGCACGGCTTCGGCAGCGCCTTTCCCGCACATGAGGCCAAGGTGTTGCAAACGCAGCTGATGATGCGCGCCTCGCGCGACGCGCAGCGCGAATTTGCCCCGCGCCGCCGGCCGTTTCTCGTCTCGCGTTCCGGCGGCGTCGGCATGCATCGCTATGTGCAGACCTGGTCGGGCGACAATTACACGTCGTGGGAAACGCTGCGTTTCAATCTGAAGATGGGTCTTGGCCTCGCAATGTCCGGCGTGTCGAACAGCGGCCACGACATCGGCGGATTTTCGGGCCCCGCCCCGGGTCCGGAACTGTTCGCGCGCTGGGTCGCCTTCGGCATCTTCCTGCCGCGCTTTAGCATCCACTCATGGAACGACGACGGTACCGTCAACGAACCGTGGATGTATCCGGAAGTCACGCAGCAGATTGCCGCACTCATCAAACTGCGCTACCGCTTGATTCCGTATCTGTACGAACTGCTGTGGCAATCGCACAGCGCATACGAACCGGTTTTGCGTCCCATGTTTGCGGAGTTTCCGCACGACCCGCGCTGCCTTGTGGACGGAGACGACATGATGCTTGGTTCCTCGATGCTCGTCGCGCCCGTGGTCGACGCGGGCCAAACGGCGCGCGAAGTGTATCTACCTGCGGGAACACGCTGGGTGTCGTACTGGAGCGGCGAATCGTTTAACGGCGGCCAGACCGTGAGCCTGCCCGCGCCGTTCGAGCAGCCTGTCATGCTGTTGCGCGAGGGCAGCGTGATTGCGTTGAACGTCGCGCAACAGCACTTCGGCCGCCCGGCGGACGAACGGGCGTTCATCGCCGTACCGCACGCGGGCGCAGGCACGGCGCGCGGCGGTTCGATCGAGGACGACGGCGAAAGCGAAGCCTGGCGCTCGGGCACCCAAGGCCGCTGGAACGTGACGATTGCGAGCGACGTCAATGCCTTGCGGATCGCTGTGGAACGCGCGGGTTCGACGCCGCACACACAAGACGAGTTGCGCGTATTCGTGCCGATGCACGAGACGAGGCCGGTCACGTGCGAGCGCGGCGCGCTGCTGAACGACGAATCCGCCAATGGCTGGCGATGCCTGACCATTTCCACCGCGCCCTGACACGCGCTTCATTCCGTAGTACTGACAACACCGAAAGACTGGATCGGAGACTCCCCATCATGTTCACATCGAAACGCGCGCGGAGCCGCGCGGTCGTCATGTTCTGCCTGCCGCTCGCGGGCGCACTGTTCTGCACAGGCGCGTCGGCGCAAAGCAGCGTCACGCTTTACGGCGTCGTGGACAACGCGTTCACGTACGTTAGCAATCAGCGTGGCCATGCGAACTTCTATATGAGCCAGGGTAACCTCCAGGCAAGCAAGTTCGGCCTGCTCGGCGCGGAAGATCTCGGCGACGGCACAAAAGCGATTTTCCGCCTTGAAAGCGGCTTCAATTCGTTGACGGGCGCGCAGAGCAGCTCAGGCTTCATCTTCAACCGGCAGGCGTACGTCGGGCTCAGCAATGACCGCTACGGCACCGTCACGCTAGGCCGCCAGTACACGCCCTACTTCCAGATGGTCGGCGCACTCGGGCCGACCGGCGTGCTGACGGGCGCAACCGGCGCACATCCCGGCGACATCGACGCGCTGGACACGACCCTGCGCCTGAATAATTCGGTAACCTATCTATCGCCTACACTCGCAGGTCTGCAATTCAGCACGCAGTATGGACTGGGCGGCGTGCCGGGCAGCGTCGCGAACGGCAGTCATTTCAGCGCGGCATTCCGCTACGACTACAAACCGTTTGCCGTCGCGGCAGGCTACGTCAAGCTGAAAGACATTGCGACGAGCGCCGCGCTCGGCACTTACGCGATCAACTCGCCGGTGAATAGCGGCTACGCGAGCGCGCGCAGCGCACAACTGTTCGCGGCGGCGGCGCGCTACACCGCACAGGATCTGATGGTCGGCATCAACTATTCGAACGTGCAATATGCGCCGGGCCACGGTTCGCTCTTCGCCAGCGAAGGCGTATTCAATACTTATGGCGTGATTTCGACTTACCGGATCACGCCCGCCGTGATCGTCGGCGCCGGCTATAGCTACACGCGCGCGAGCAAGGCCAACGGTGTCAGCGATCCCGCGCGCTATCACCAGATTTCGCTGGAACAGACGTACAGCCTCTCCACGCGCACCACCCTTTATGCTCTGGAAGCCTATCAACTCGCGTGGGGCAAGACGCTCGCCGCCGCGGGCAGCAGCGCGACGAGCATCATCGACGCAGTGGCGGTAGTCGGCGACTCGCAGAACGCGACGCCTTCGTCGGGACCCTCGCAATTCGTCGGCATGGTGGGCTTGCGGCACGCGTTTTAGCTCTGCGCTCGGCAGCCGGCAAGATGCGCTGCACGCCGTTGCGGCGCATCTTCCATACATTCCCCCACTCATCTAACTCCGCCACGAGAAATACAAAGCAGAAAAACTTGGTTTGAACCGGGACCACGTCTTACTAGACTCCTCATCATCTTGTCATAACAAGTTTGAGCGATGTCGAAAACGACTCCAGTACCGGCGGCCGCGGCAATTTCAGGCGCCTCGGTCACCTCTCTCCCGCTGTACGCCCAGATCAAGGACACACTGCGCGAACGCATTCTCGACGGCACGTATGCGCCTCTTTCGCGGATGCCGTCCGAGCACGAACTCTGCGGCTTGTTCGACGTGAGCCGCATCACCGTGCGCCAGGCGCTCGGCGATCTGCAGAAGGAGGGGCTGCTCTTCAAGCTGCATGGCAAGGGCACGTTCGTCTCGAAGCCCAAGGCCTTTCAGAATGTGACGTCGTTGCAGGGCTTCGCGGAAGCCATGGCGTCGATGGGCTATGAAATCGTCAACCAGTTGCGCAGTTTCCGAACGGTCGAAGCGACACGTCACGTTGCCGCGCGCCTGAACATTGCGGAGGGCGCGCCCGTGACCGAGATTCATCGCGTACGGCTCCTCAATCGCGAGCCGGTATCGCTCGAACTGACCTGGCTGCCTGAAGCGCTCGGCAAGCGCCTCGCCCACGCCGACCTGGCGACGCGCGACATCTTCCTGATTCTCGAAAACGACTGTGGCGTGCCGCTAGGTCACGCCGATGTTTCCATTGACGCGATTCTCGCCGACGACGACATCGTCGAAGCCTTGCGCGTCGAGGAAGGCAGCCCTGTGTTGCGCATCGAGCGTCTCACGCACGATGCGTCGGGGCAGCCGGTCGATTTCGAATATCTGTACTTTCGCGGCGACGCTTTTCAATACCGGCTGCGTGTGGATCGCGAAAAAGACCTGCAAAAAGGCACCCCAAACGCAACGGAGGCACGATGAATACCCATGTACTCGACTACGACGTCGTCGTGGTCGGCGGTGGCACGGCGGGACCGATGGCCGCCGTCAAGGCGAAGGAACGCGATCCCTCTCTGAAGGTATTGCTGCTCGAGAAGGCCAACGTGAAGCGCAGCGGCGCAATCTCGATGGGCATGGACGGCCTGAACAACGCGGTGATTCCGGGCCACGCAACGCCCGAACAATATACACGCGAGATCACGATCGCGAACGACGGCATCGTGGATCAGGCAGCCGTGTATGCATATGCACGCCATAGCTTTACGACGATCGAGGAGTTGGACCGCTGGGGCGTGAAGTTCGAGAAGGACGGCAACGGCGACTACGCAGTCAAGAAGGTGCATCACATGGGTTCGTATGTGCTGCCCATGCCCGAAGGCCACGACATCAAGAAAGTGCTGTACAGGCAGTTGAAACGCGCGCGCGTGGCGATCACGAACCGCATTGTGGCCACGCGCCTGTTGACCGATGCGCAGGGCCGCGTGAGCGGCGTGCTCGGCTTCGACTGCCGCACGGCCGACTTCTACGTGGTGCGCGCGAAGGCGGTCGTGCTGAGTTGCGGCGCGGCCGGCAGGCTCGGCCTGCCGGCGTCCGGCTATCTGATGGGCACTTACGAAAACCCGACGAATGCCGGAGACGGCTACGCAATGGCGTATCACGCGGGCGCCGCGCTCGCGAACCTCGAATGCTTCCAGATCAATCCGCTCATCAAGGACTACAACGGCCCCGCATGTGCGTATGTGACCGGCCCGCTCGGCGGCTTTACTGCGAACGGCAAGGGCGAACGCTTCATCGAATGCGATTACTGGAGCGGCCAGATGATGTGGGAGTTCTACCAGGAACTGCAAAGCGGCAACGGCCCCGTGTTCCTCAAGCTCGACCATCTTGCGGAAGAAACCATTCAGACAATCGAGCAGATTCTGCACACGAACGAGCGCCCTAGCCGCGGACGCTTTCACGAGGGACGCGGCACCGATTACCGCAACCAGATGATCGAGATGCACATCTCCGAGATCGGCTTTTGCAGCGGGCACAGCGCGTCGGGCGTCTACGTGAACGCGCGCGCCGAGACCACCGTGCCGGGCCTCTATGCCGCCGGCGACATGGCGGCCGTGCCGCACAATTACATGCTCGGTGCGTTCACGTACGGATGGTTCGCCGGACACCATGCGGCGGAATATGTGGCGGGCCGCGAGCATGCCACCGTCGACGACGAACAGGTCGAGGCCGAGCGCGCGCGCATTTATGCGCCGCTTGCGCGCGACAACGGGCTGGCGCCAGCGCAGGTCGAATACAAGCTGCGCCGCATGGTGAACGACTACCTGCAACCGCCGAAGGTCACACGAAAAATGGAAATCGGTCTACAGCGCTTTGCCGAAATCAGTGAGGATATCGAATCGATCGCAGCGGCGAATCCACACGAACTGATGCGCGCCGCCGAGGTTCGCGCGATACGCGATTGCGCGGAAATGGCCGCACGTGCGTCGCTTTTCCGCACCGAGAGCCGTTGGGGCCTCTATCACCATCGCGTGGATTACCCGGCGCGCGACGACGCGCAGTGGTTCTGCCACACGCATTTGCGCAAGGACGCCAACGGCCGCATGACCAGCGAAAAGCGTGCGGTCGAACCGTATATCGTCGCGCTCGACGACAAAGACCGCGATGCCTATCGCAACCTGCGAATCGGCGAGCCCGCGCTCGCCGCCGCCACAGCCTGACGGAGCATGCCTATGTCCTCGCCGACACCCGTTGCGGTTTTCACTCCGCACGATATCTATCAGCGCAGTTCGGCTGCGGTCACCATCGACGAAAGCAGGTGCATTGCCGACAAAGGCTGCACGGTATGCGTCGACGCGTGCCCGCTCGACCTGCTCGCCATCGACATGAAGAAAGGCAAGGCCTACATGCAGTTCGACGAGTGCTGGTACTGCATGCCTTGCGAGCAGGATTGCCCGACCGGCGCAGTGAAAGTGTCCATTCCGTATCTTCTGCGTTAAGCGATGCGCGGAACCTGCTCTCTCCATTCACGCCCGCCCATGTCCGATTCGATTGATCCGAGCGCCTCGCTCGATGCCGTGCCAGCCGAAGCCGCCGCCCTTCTGTCTCGCCTCGCGTCCGACGACGCCGCGGTGCGCCGGATCGCCCTGATCGATCTGGCTGATCTCGAGGATGCCTGCGTCATCGAGCCCATCGTCAATGCGCTGCGGCGCGATGCATCGCCTGAGGTGCGTAGCGAGGCCGCGCGGCTGCTTGCGTCGTGGGAACGCGATGACGTCGTGGAGGCACTATGCGGCGCGTTGCTCGATCCGCACGATGTGGTGCGCGCGAGTGCGGCGCAGAGCCTGTCGGAACTGAAGCAGTCGTCTTCCGGCGCGATACTGCTGGAGTGGCTGAAGCAGCCGGATTCGTTCGTGCGCGCGGCACTGCTGCGCGCGCTGCGCGAACTACGCGTGGCCGAGGCGCTCGCGCCTGCATTGCAAGCGCTCTCCGACGACGACCCGACCGTGCGCAGCGAAGCCGTCGGCGTGTTGGGATGGCTAAAGAATGCGGTCGCGCTCGCCCCGCTGGCTTTGCTGGCGACGCACGACCCCGATGCATCGATCCGGCGGGCCGCAACCGCTTCGCTCGGCTTTGCGCCGCGCACGCATCGCGCGACCACCGAAGCGCTGCTCGGCGCATTGCATGACGATGCGTGGCAAGTACGCGAAGAGGCCGCGACGACGCTCGGCAAGCTGCGTGTGGCCGAATCGCGCGATGCGCTCGTCAACGCGCTCGACGACGCCTACTGGCAAGTGCGCTTACGTGCGCTGCGCGCGCTTGGACAGATCGGCGACGCGGCCAGCGCGACGCCCGTCGCCGCGTTGCTCTCGCATACGATCAGCAACGTGCGCAAGGAGGCCGCGCTGGCGCTCGGCGAAATCGGCAGTAGCGACGATGCGGGGACGCTCGCCGCGCTGGAAGCGGCGGAAGCCGACGGCGATCCCGAGGTTCGCAAGGCCGTGCGAATCGCGCTGCGTCAAATTGCGGAGCGTTCGCGATGAACGTTCCTGACTCCGTAGCAATCGACGCAGTGAGCGGGACCTTGTCGATGCGCTGGCCCGACGGTTCAGCCGCGCAATTGCCGTCTGCCGGGCTGCGCGCCGCCTGCCTGTGCGCAGGGTGCCGCAAGCTCAAGCTCGATGGGCTTTGGTCGCTTTCGCGAGCCGATGTGAAGCTGCTGGACGCGCGGCCCACGGGCTATGGCCTGCAACTGGTGTTCGACGATGGACACGAGCGCGGGATCTTCCCTTGGGTTTATCTGGAGCGGATGGCAAAGGGAGAGTTGGATTGACGCAGATCACCTGGTTATCCGAACGGTTCTGCAGATGCAATTCAACAGGAAGCAGCAAGCAACGCTTGCTAATCGCAGCGCGGCCCTGCAGCAATCCGTTTTCCGGCATTTAGCCACCCAAAGTGGATTGCGGAAGGCGCTTCTCGAAGGCAAGCCGTGTCCACATCACGCCGGCGCTTTTATTGCCCGGCTGAACCGAAGGCACGACCAATTGAAGCGCGGTTTCGAGACCGCACATACGCGCAAGCTGGATGGTCTCTTGCGCAGAGACGTCGAACATGCGGCGCCCTTCCGGAACCGGTCCATGGCGTAGCGAGACGACCAGCAACCCATGGTCTTTGATCAGAGCACTCACGTGCGTCATGGCTCGACGACGCTCTTCCTCATCGAGGTGCATCCACACGGCGGTGAGCATCACCACGTCGAATGTTTCCTGCCTCGCGCGAAGAGTCCGGAGATCGGGCAGGCTGTCATCGATCCACTCCACACGTGAGCACCGATGCATGTTGATGGCCGCGGTGCGCAGTTCGTCGACCGGTTCCACCGCGACGACCGTGTGTCCCATCGCGGCGAAAGCTGCCGCATCTGTGCCGATTCCCGAGCCCACATCGAGGATGCGCGACGGCCCCCGCGGCAACAGGTGCAAAACCGGCGCGTGGCGCTCGGCAAATGACATGCCCCGCCACTGACGAATCAGCGCCTCGGCTTCTTCCGCGTAGCCTTCAGTGCCGCTTACCTTGATCAAGATGGATGGCGCCTTGTGTTCACCAGTTAGCCAGTCAGACCAGTTCACTTTCTTTATGGGAAGACGAGCCGCACAGGTGTCGGGCCACGCGCGGCTCCGAAGCAGCCACGGGCGGCCGGGCGTTACTCCGGCTGCTATGTGCGGGCCACTGTGTCGGGCGATTTCTCCGACCATACGCTGGCGAGTGACGCACACCTTCACACGTGCAAGGCAAGCGCCCGTGGGTTGTCTATTGTGCGCCGATTGGCGGAGGTGCGCGGATCAGTTGTTGATCATTCAACGTTGACCGTGCGATTGTTTGCGGCAAAAAACAAAAACCCCGTAAGTCCTTAAACTTACGGGGTTTCGCCACCATTTCTGGCGGAGACGGAGGGATTCGAACCCTCGATCCAGGTTTTGGCCCAGATGCTCCCTTAGCAGGGGAGTGCCTTCGACCTCTCGGCCACGTCTCCCAAACTTTCGCTCGCGCAGGGAGTCAGCGCGACGAAGCCAAGATAATAGCGGGCCGAACCGCCAAGGTCAATGTCTGACGTACATTTTTTGTGCCAATTTCGTCATTCAGGGAGAATTTTTTCACCCGGCCGCACTGACACTCACCCACGAACGGGACGCTCCTGTACGCCCCGCCCTTTACATCGAATTACGCCTGATCCAGTTCGAAAGCCTTATGCAGCGCGCGCACGGCGAGCTCCATATACTTCTCGTCGATCAGCACCGAAATCTTGATTTCGGAGGTCGAGATCATCTGAATGTTGATGCCCTCTTCCGACAGCGTGCGGAACATCGTGCTCGCAATGCCCACGTGCGAGCGCATACCGACGCCCACCACCGACACCTTCGACACCTTCGGATCGCCCAGCACCTGCTCGGCCTGCACGTGACCCTTCACCTGATTCGTGAGAATGTCCATGGCGCGCTGGTAATCGCCGCGGCCCACGGTAAACGTGAACGCGGTTTTGCCCTCGACGCTCTGGTTCTGGATGATCATGTCGACGTCGATATTCGCGTCCGCCACCGGGCCGAGAATCTGATACGCGATGCCCGGCTTGTCGGGCACACCCATCACGGCAATGCGAGCTTCGTCGCGCTGAAACGCGATGCCCGAGATGACTGCTTTTTCCATGGTCTCGTCTTCTTCAAAAGTAATCAGGGTGCCCGACTTCATTTCAGCGTCGAGCGGGATGAGCGGATCGGTCAGGCTCGACAGCACGCGCGTCTTGACCTGATATTTGCCGGCGAACTCCACCGAGCGGATCTGCAGCACCTTGGAACCCAGGCTTGCCATTTCCAGCATTTCTTCGAACGTCACGCGATCGAGCCGGCGCGCTTCTTCCACCACGCGCGGGTCGGTGGTGTACACGCCGTCGACGTCCGTGTAGATCAGGCACTCGTCGGCCTTCAACGCAGCCGCGACCGCGACCGCCGACGTGTCCGAACCGCCGCGGCCGAGCGTCGTGATGTTGCCCTCGGGATCGATACCCTGGAAGCCCGTGATCACCACGACCTTGCCCGCTTCGAGATCGCGCAGCACGCGCTCGCCGTCGATTTCGCTGATGCGCGCTTTCGTGAATGCGCTATCCGTTTTGACCGGCACTTGCCAGCCGGCGTAGCTGACCGCGTCGACGCCGGCTTCCTGCAGCGCGATGGCGAGGAGGCCCGAGCTGACCTGCTCGCCGGTCGCGGCGATCATGTCGAGTTCGCGCGGGCTCGGCTGGGTCGTGATCTCTTTCGCGAGGCCGAGCAGGCGGTTTGTTTCGCCGGACATTGCCGACGGCACGACCACCATCTTGTGACCGGCCTTATGCCATTTCGCGACGCGCTTGGCGACGTTCTTGATGCGCTCGACCGAGCCCATCGAAGTGCCGCCGTATTTATGTACGATGAGTGCCATTGTCGTTCTGAACTGAAGGAGAAACCGCGCTGGCGCTTGCGACGACCGCACAAAAGCACAGGGGCGCAACGTCTCGTGAACGGCGGCAAAGTGTGTGGCGGCGTAGATGCAGCGCGTGCAGCACGCGCGGATTTGCCCGTGATTGATCGCTAATGGCTTACCGGAAAACTCGGATCACGATCGGAAAACCGACAAAAGCGACGGCAAAAGCGGGTCGGGCAAACAAGTTAACGTACCTGAAGAGGCGCAAAAAGACAAGCCGCAAAGGCCTCGGCGCCGCTCGCGGACAACGCTCGGAACGCCTGTCGGAGCTGGGCGGAAGGCGTTATTTGCAGGCACAATCGCACCCTATTTCGTATGCGGCCAGGTCGCCGCAACGGTAGCCGACCGGCCGGTCAGGCGATCAGCAGGTCCTCGCGCCACACAATCGTCACACGTGCTTCGTCAGGCGCCACTGGTCTCGGCAACAGCGCGCGATTCACGCCAAGCAAAGGCACGAACAGCAGCTCATCGCCGAGAAAAAGCAACGGCACGTCGCGCTTCCACGCGGGAATGCCGCGTTCCTGAAAAAGGTTCTTCAGCGTTCGACTGCGCGCGCCCGGCGCGGCGCTCGTACGCATGCGCTCGCCGCCCGTGCGCGAACGCGCACTCAGCACTGCTCGTCGAAGCAGGCTCGCGGGAATCGCGTCGTCAGCCGCGGGGTTGGGCGTGTTGGCCGTGTCGGCCGTGTTTGCGCGGTCCGTGATCGAGGCGTCGACCGGCTGGAAAATGAACGTGCCGCGCCATTGCGGCAAGCGCCAGATCGCTTGGCCTTGCCAGGCCAGTTCGCCGATCTCGCGCTCGGTGAATGTGCTTTCGTCGGCGGGATCGCGGCTGTCGCCCGCTTCCCAATACACGAGTCCGCGATAGCTGCGCAACGCATGCCCCGCATGGTCGATGCGCAGTCGATGTCCGTCGCCGTCCGCGCTGACTTCACGCAGTTGACGCAGCGCATCGCCAAGACGCGCGCTCGACGCTGCGATAAAGCCTTGCTGGCGCATCCAGTAGCGCAGCAGATTGAGCGCCCGGTCGTCATCGAGCGCGATCAGCGCGTCGTGCGCGAGCGCGCGGCCACCGTCGCGCGAGACCGCCTCCAGGTCGATGCGCGCGAGCGCGTCGAGCAAGCGCTGCGCCGCCGCCGCATGCGCCGCCGTACGCGCCAGCGCATCGCGAAAGCCCGGGAAGTGGACCGTCAACGCGGGCGTGACTTCGTGGCGCAGCGCGTTGCGCGCATAGCGTGTGTCCGCGTTCGATTCGTCGTCGATCCAGCGCAGATGCCGGGCGCTCGCGTAATGCTCGATCTGCCCGCGCAGCACATGAAGCAAGGGCCGCACGCGCTTTGCCGCGGCGCCCTCGGGCGAGAGCTCCGGCGCCATTGCCGCGAGGCCCGCCAGGCCCGCGCCGCGCAACAGTTGCAGCAGCACCGTTTCGGCCTGATCGTCCGCGTGCTGTGCGAGCCATAGAGAATGAATGCCGCGCTCCGCGCACAGCGCGTCCAGCGCGCGATAACGCGCGTCGCGGGCGGCGGCCTCCACGCTCACGCCGGCATCGCGCGACACGTCGACGCGACGCGCCGCGAACTCGACGCCACGCTCGCGCGCGAACGCCTCGCAATGGGCAAGCCACGCGTCGGCGTTCGGACTCAGGCCGTGATGCACATGAAGCGCCACGCAACGCGACACCCCGGCGACGCGCACGGCGGCATCCAGCAATACGCTCGAATCGACACCGCCGCTCAACGCAATGCCGATGCGCGCATCCGCGGAAAGCGCGCCAAGCGCTGCGCCGACCGCCTCGAGAACGAGGTGGTCGGCAGGCGATTTCGCAGTGGAAGTCACGTCGCTAGCGCAGTAGGAACGCGTGTGCGCCGATGGACGAAAGAAAAGGCGCGCGGGCTCAGGCGCCCGGCGTCGTTTCCTTGAACTTGCCGTACGCCATGAGCCGTTCGAAACGGCGCTGACGCAGGTCGTTGATGCTCATGCCCTGGAACTGGCGCAGCGAATCGGCGAGCGCGCGGCGCAGCAGCGCAGCCATGCCCTTCGGGTCGCGATGCGCGCCGCCGAGCGGCTCGTTGACGATCTTGTCGATGAGACCGAGCGCTTTCAGCCGATGCGCGGTGAGGCCCAGCGCCTCGGCCGCTTCCGGCGCCTTGGCCGCGCTCTTCCACAGAATCGACGCGCAGCCTTCCGGCGAAATTACCGAATAGGTCGAGAATTGCAGCATCAGCACGCTGTCGCCGACCGCAATGGCCAGCGCGCCGCCCGAACCGCCCTCGCCGATGATCGTCGCGATGAGCGGCGTCTTCAGTTCGGCCATCACATACAGATTGCGGCCGATGGCTTCCGACTGCCCGCGCTCTTCCGCGCCGATGCCCGGGTAGGCGCCCGGCGTGTCGATGAACGTGAAGATCGGCAAGCTGAATTTTTCGGCGAGGCGCATCAGCCGTTCGGCCTTGCGATAGCCTTCGGGACGCGGCATGCCGAAGTTGCGCAGCGCGCGCTCCTTCGTGTCGCGGCCTTTCTGATGACCGATCACCATGCAGGCCTGGCCATTGAATCGCGCCAGACCGCCGACGATGGACAGGTCGTCCGCATAGCTGCGGTCGCCGTGCAATTCGTGGAAGTCGGTGAAGAGCTCGTTCACGTAGTCGAACGTGTACGGGCGCTGCGGATGACGGGCAATTTGCGAAACCTGCCAGGGCGTGAGGTTCGCGTACAGATCTTTCGTGAGCTGCTGGCTTTTCTTCGACAGCCGCTCGATCTCTTCCGAAATATCGACGGCCGAATCGTCCTGCACGAAGCGCAATTCTTCGATCTTCGCTTCGAGTTCAGCGATCGGCTGTTCGAAATCCAGAAAGGTGGTCTTCATTGGTTTTAATCCTTGGACTTACCGGCAGCGCGTATTCTAACCGCGCTCGCCGATGTCTAAACCACTTCGCAACTATCAAAACCTAACGTTTGATAGCCTTGAAAGCGGCAACACTTCTCTTTTTCAGTAGTCGACCGGCAGCGGGTCGAGGCTACGCCACATATACCAGGTGGCGACGGTACGCCACGGCTCCCAGTTCGCGGCGACCTCGCGCGCTTCGCTACGCGTGACCGGCTCGCCGCTGAAGTAATTGACGCTGATGGCGCGAATCAGACCCAGGTCGTCGAGCGGCAGCACGTCCGGACGCGACAGGTTGAAGATGAGGAACATCTCCGCCGTCCAGCGGCCGATGCCGCGAATCTGCGTGAGCTCGGCGATCACCGCCTCGTCTTCCATGGACTGCCACTTGCCGACGTGCAGCGCACCCGACACGAAATGCTGGGCGAGGTCGAGCACATATTCCGCCTTGCGCTTCGAGAGACCGCACGCCGTCAGTTTTTCCTGGCCCAGCTTGATGAACTGCTGCGGCACGAGCTTCGGGCAGGCCGCCGCGACTTTCGTCCACACGGCCTGCGCGGACGCGACCGAAATCTGCTGACCGACCACCGAGCGCGCGAGCGTGACGAACGGATCGCCGCGGCTCAGCAGATGCACGGGCCCGAACTTCGGAATCAGCTTCTTCAGAATGCGGTCGCGCTTGACGAGGTCGGCGCATGCCTTGTCCCAGTAATCGGGACGCGTGGCCTCAGGCGCGAGGCCGGCGATCTGCACCGGCACCGCGACCTCGGTCGCGCTCGCCGCTTCCCCGCCCGCCGCCGACGACGCGCGCGTCTTGCGCACGATTTCGCCTTCCTGGCCTTCTTGCGTCTTTGCAACGCGCGCGAGTTCCTGCACGTCGCCTGCGAGTTCGGGAGGCAACGCGCCGTTGCCGCTCGTCGCCTTTGCACGCGCAGCCGTGGCTGACGACGCTTTCGCGCGCTTCGTGGCCGCCGCGCGAGGCGCGGGCACAGGCACGGATGCGCCGTTCAGCGCGCGCTTGACGGTGCTCTTCTTCGACGCGCCAGCCGCGCTCTTCGCCGCCGCCCCCGCGCCTTTCGACGATGCTGCCTTTACCGCGCCGCTTGCCGTGCGCGCCGACGTTCGAGTCGGTTTTGCCGCGGCTGCCGCGCCTGTTTGAGACGCGGCCCGTTTAGCCGGCGTCTTCGTGGCCGTTGCCATCCTGCCTCCTGCCTGGCGAGTCGTTCAGAGGGAAGTACGAGGTGCGCTCACACGCGCCGCCACTCGGTTAACCCGCCGGGTTTGTCTTCAAGTGCAACGCCGGCCTCGAGCAATTCGGCCCGGATCCGGTCTGCTGCCGCATAGTCCTTCGCCTGCTTGGCGGCGACCCGCTCGGCGATCTTTGCTTCGATCGCGGCGGGGTCGAGCGCGCCTTCTACCGCCGCGCCCGCTGCCTGCTGCAGGTATGCACGCGGCTCGCGCCCGAGCAGCCCGAGCACCGCGCCCAGCGAGCGCAACTGACGGGCCAGCGCGGGGTCGCGCGTGCGGTTCACTTCTGTTGCCAACTCGAACAACACCGACACTGCAACCGGCGTGTTGAAGTCGTCATTCATGGCGGCCTGGAAACGCTGCGCATGCGCTTCGTTCCAGTCAAGCGCGGCGCCGTCCGGCGCGACGTCCGTGAGCGCCGTATAGAGGCGGCCGAGGGCGTTGCGGGCGTCGTCGATATGCACGTCGCTATAGTTCAGCGGCGAACGGTAATGTGCGCGTGCGATGAAGAACCGCACGACCTCGGCATCGTACTGCGCCAAAACCTCGCGAATCGTAAAGAAATTATTCAACGACTTCGACATCTTCTCATTGTCGATCTGCACATAGCCGTTGTGCATCCAATAATTCACGAAGGGTTGACCGGTCGCAGCTTCGCTTTGCGCGATTTCGTTTTCATGGTGCGGGAACTGCAGATCCTGGCCGCCGCCATGAATGTCGAAATGTTCGCCGAGCAAACTGCAGCCCATGGCCGAGCATTCGATATGCCAACCCGGACGGCCGCGGCCGTACTTCGAATCCCAGCCGGTGTCGGCGGGTTCGCCGGCTTTCGACTGCTTCCACAGCACGAAGTCGAGCGGGTCTTCTTTAGCGTCGTTCGCGGCGACGCGTTCGCCCGCGCGCAGATCTTCGAGCGACTTGCCGGAGAGCTTGCCGTATCCCGCAAACTTGCGCACCGCGTAGTTCACGTCGCCGTCTTTCGCCTGATACGCGTAGCCGTTCGCCTCGAGCGTCTCGATCATGCCGAGCATCTGCGGGATGAAGTCGGTGGCGCGCGGCTCGATGTCGGGCCGCGCGATGCCGAGCGCGTCCGCGTCTTCGTGCAGCGCCGCGATGAAGCGATCGGTCAGCGACTTGATCGTCTCGCCGTTTTCAACGGCACGACGAATGATCTTGTCGTCGATGTCCGTGATATTGCGCACGTACGTCACGTCGTAGCCGAGCGTGCGCAGCCACCGCTGCACGATGTCGAACACGACCATGACACGCGCGTGACCCACGTGACAATAGTCGTACACGGTCATCCCGCAGACGTACATCCGCACGACGCCTGCTTGCAGCGGCACGAAAGTTTGCTTGTCACGCGCGAGCGTGTTGTAAATGCGCAGTGATTCCATAGAGAGCGGTGCGTGGGCCGAAAGAAATCCGCAATGTGTTGCGTGCGTGCCGCCCGCGAAGCAAACGGCGCAGACGGACTGTTGCCTGACTCTGCCCGGCTCTGAGCAGACTATTGCCCGGCTGTTGGGACACGCACAGCAGCAAACCGGTGCACCTGGTGCGGCGGTCAGGCTGCTATCAAGGCGGAGACGACCACGAGTGGCGAAAAGACAGCCGGCGGTTCGACGGAACGCGCAGACCTTTTGTTAGAATGGCTCGGAGTATAACATCCAGACCCGAGCCTATGAAACCTTCCAGCGGCCGCGCGCGCAGCGCTGCGACCCTCGGCGCAACGGCGCTTGATGCCACGTTTGGTGCCCCGTTTGGCGCCACGTTTGGCGCCGCATTGAGTGGCGCGTTTGCAGGCACGTTTGCAGCGTTGTCTGGTGCCTCGCGTGCCACCTCGACGCACGACGTCCCGCAAGGCGCTCGCGGCAACGTGGCACGCGGCTTCGCGCGCGCGTTCACGCTGCGTGTCACGGTGGCCCTCGCACTCGGCATGCTGCCGGGCGCCGCCGCCTTCGCGCAGAAAACGCCCACCATGCCGCAAGGTCCGGCCGTGCGCGACAACACGCCGGAAATCGACGCGTCCATCGCGCAGAAAGACTGGCAGGCCTCGCTGACGCAACTCGATGCGCGCATCGCCTCGAATCCGCGCGACGCCCAGGCCAAATTCAAACGCGCCACCGTACTCGCGCACCTCAATCGCGACGACGAAGCGATCACCGCGTTCACCGAGCTCACGCAGCTGTACCCCGAGCTGCCCGAGCCGTACAACAATCTCGCAGCGCTGTACGCGAAGCATGGCCGCTACGTCGAAGCACGCGCCGCGCTCGAAACGGCGACCAAGGTCAATCCGGGCTACGGTCTTGCTTATGAGAACCTCGGCGACCTGTATCTGCGCATGGCCAACGAAGCGTACCGGCGCGCGCAAAGCCTCGGCAAGACCAGCGCCACGACCGCGCAGCGCTTGGCCGACATCCAGAAAATCGTGTCGCCGCCCACGTCGGTCAAAGCGCCTAAACGGGCCGCTGCAGCACCGGCAAACGCCACGGCCGGCGCCACCGCGGACATGACGCAAACGCCGAACTTCCAGTACGGCGGCGCACCCGGCTCGCTCGCCATGCCGCCTTACATGGCGCCCTCGCACTAACGCCGCCGAACTCGCGGTCACACGTTTTTTCCAACCCTGAGGATCTTCATGAAATGGTTGATGTTGGCGCTCGGCAGCGCCGCCCTGATCGCAAACGCCTCCGCGTTTGCCCAGTCCGGTTCGCAAGCCGCGCATCCGTCCGTCCTCCTCAAGACGTCGGAAGGCGATATTCGCGTCGAGTTGTATCCTGAGAAAGCGCCGAAAACCGTCGCGAACTTTCTCGACTATGTGAAGTCCGGTCAGTACAGCGGCACGATCTTTCATCGCGTGATTCGCGGCTTCATGATTCAGGGCGGCGGCTACACGCAGAGCTTCGCCGAGAAGCCCACGCGCGCGCCGATTCCGCTCGAAAGCCGCAACGGTCTGAAGAACACGGCGGGCACGCTCGCCATGGCGCGCACCAGCGACCCGAATTCGGCCACCGCGCAGTTCTTCATCAACACCGTGGACAACGCCGGCCTCGACTATCCGAACCCGGACGGCAACGGCTACGCCGTGTTCGGCAAGGTCACGAGCGGCATGGACGTCGTGAAGAAGATCGAAGCCACGCCGACCACCACGCGCGGGCCGATGGGCGACGTGCCGCAAAAGCCGATCGTGATCGAATCGGCCACGGTCGTCGGCAGCAAGTAACACGTAAGCAGCGGCAGTCAACAACGCAGTAACTAGCGCAACAGGTTACGCAAGGATAGACGCGTCGAACTCACGCCACCGCGGCCCGCCGTCAATGCATGACAAGCATCGAAGCGCAGCAAGATCGAAAAGCGCACGACGGCGCGCCGCGTCCTCTCCACCCAAACCGTTCATCAAAGGATTCCATCATGGTTGAACTGCATACGAACCACGGCGTCATCAAACTCGAACTGGACGCCGAGAAGGCACCGAAGTCGGTTGAGAACTTCCTCAACTACGTGAAGGCCGGCCACTACGACAACACGGTGTTTCACCGCGTGATCGACGGCTTCATGATCCAGGGCGGCGGCTTCGAACCGGGCATGAAGCAGAAGCCGACGGCCGAGCCGATCAACAACGAAGCGAACAACGGCCTGAAGAACGTGAACGGCTCGATCGCGATGGCTCGCACGAACGACCCGCATTCGGCCACCGCGCAATTCTTCATCAACGTGAACGACAACGACTTCCTGAACCACTCGTCGCCCACGCCGCAAGGCTGGGGCTATGCGGTCTTCGGCAAGGTGGTCGAAGGCATGGACATCGTCGAGAAAATCAAGAAGGTCAAGACGGGTTCGAAGGGCTTTCATCAGGACGTGCCGGTCGACGACGTCGTGATCGAAAAGGCCGTGATCGTCGACTGATCGCGCACGCGCCTCGACTGGAAAAACTGAAAGACAGGCACCTTCAATGCTGCAAGAAACGCCGCTGCGAAGCGTCGCCGCGGGCGTGCCTGGCGAGGGCCGACGCCCGCACGCCGCACGCCCGTTCCTGTTCCTCTCCGACATTCATTTGAGCGAGGCGATCCCGCATACGGTCGCCGCGTTCGAACACTTCATTCGCGTCACCGCCGATCAGGCGGATTCGGTTTTCATTCTCGGCGATCTGTTCGAGTACTGGATCGGCGACGACATGCTCGGCGAGCCGTTCGCCGCGCGTATGGCGGCGCTGCTGCACACGCTCACCGAGCGCGGCATCGCGCTCTACATCATGCACGGCAACCGCGATTTTCTGCTGGGCAAGCGCTTCATGAAAGCGGCCGGCGCGATCTGGCTGCCGGATCCCATCGCGATCACCGCATTCGGCACGCGCATCGCGCTCGCGCACGGCGACCGCTTGTGCACGGCGGACCGCGGCTATCAGATCTTCCGGCGATTCGCGCGCAATCGTCTCGCGCAGATGCTGTTTCTCGCGTCGCCGTTTTCCTGGCGTCAGGCGCTCGCGGAAAACATGCGGGCCAAGAGCGAGGATGGCCGCATGCGCCCCGTTTCGCTGAAGTACGACGTGACGCCGAAAGGCGTCGCCCGATTATTCAAGTGGTCGAAAGCCGCCACGATGATCCACGGACACACGCACCGCCCCGCGCGTCACCGGGAACCGGGCGGCATACGCTGGGTGCTGCCCGATTGGGATCTCGATCACGGTGAACGACGCGGCGGCTATCTGCGCATCGACTCTGAAGGAATCCGAGCGTTACCGCTCGATTGAGCTAAAGGATAGGGCCAACTACGGCGCGAGCCACACGAGTCACGCGAGCCACACCAGCCGGCGCGAGCACGACACGACGGCGACTGGCAGCGCGGCCCGTTGCGCCTCACCGCTTTCCCCCGCCACGCACGGCGCACACGGCGCACGCGCCGCTTCACGCATTCAACGCGCCGCCACGGCCCCGTCCACCTTGCCGGCGATCGCTGCAGACAGGCGGCGCAAATCGAGCAACGCCGCGTCGGCGCCTTGCAGCCCTTCGAGACTCGTGCCGAGATGCTCGAGCGCCATGACGATTTCGTCGATGCGTTTGGCCTGCGTCGCCGCGTGATCGATCAGCCCATGAATGGCGAGCGACACGGGATCGTCTGCATTCGGCGTAATGCCGTATGCGCAGAAGGCGCTGCGCTCGCCCGCAAGCTTGCTGGCTTCGCTCTCCCGCGCTCCATGGTTTGCCGCAGCGCGCTCGGCAGTGGCGACGTCCAGAGCGACACCTGCGCGGCCGTTGGCAACCGCGGCCTTCGCCACGACGGATGCTGCAGCACCCGAAGCCGCCGGCACGATGATCCGGGCCGGATTGCCGACCGCCGTGCCGCCGGCCGGCACGGGCTTTGTCACGACTGCATTCGAGCCGATCTTCGCATCCGCGCCGACCGTGAACCCGCCGAGCACTTTCGCGCCCGCGCCGACGATCACGCCGCGCTCGAGCGTCGGATGCCGTTTTGCGCCGCGCGTGAGCGACGTGCCGCCGAGCGTGACGCCCTGGTAGATCGTGCAATCGTCGCCGATCTGCGCGGTCTCGCCGATCACGACGCCCATGCCGTGATCGATGAACACGCGGCGCCCCACCGTCGCGCCCGGATGTATTTCGATGCCGGTCATGAAGCGCGCCATCTGCGAAACGAAGCGCGCGAGCCAGCGGCGCCGCGCCTGCCAGCATGCATGCGCGAACCGGTGCAGCACCAACGCGTGCAAGCCCGGATAACACGTGAGCACTTCCCAGGCACTGCGGGCGGCGGGATCGCGCTCGCGGATCGTGGCAATGTCTTCGCGAAGTCTCGTGAACATGGCAGGGACTATGAGATGTGGGGAAAGGCCGCATGCGGGAAGGCCATGCGCGCATGCACGGCTGCCGTATAGCAGGTCGGCAGCTTTGCTTAGAACGTTTCGAGGATTGTAGGACGGTTCCCGAAAACCTGCCGGAAGTCCATGTAGCACAAAAGGTCGTCAGGCTAGTCGGCGCCCGCCAGTCCGCCGACAGATGGCCTCGCGACGCGTGCGCGGCTATGCGCTCTGTTGTACGCGCGGTTAGGCCCCGTCGTCCTTGCGGCCGGTCTTCAGCAAGATATGCTTGGCGATGCCGCGCACGATGTTCACCTCCTCGCGCTCGAGCCCCGAACGCGCGAAGAGCCGGCGCAAGCGCGACATCAGCTTCTTCGGATTCGCGGGATCGAGAAATTCGAGCGCGACGAGCGCGCGCTCGAGATGCGAGAACATGCTTTCGATCTCATCGCTCGCGGCGCGCGGGCCCGACGGCTCGGCCGACGCCTCCGGCGCCGCCGCCTGGCGC
Organism: Paraburkholderia phenoliruptrix; assembly: GCF_047325075.1. Lineage (NCBI taxonomy): Bacteria > Pseudomonadati > Pseudomonadota > Betaproteobacteria > Burkholderiales > Burkholderiaceae > Paraburkholderia > Paraburkholderia phenoliruptrix. Next base: position 1,849,509 of record NZ_CP168531.1, on the reverse strand, counting down.
GCAGGGTTTGCCGGCGCATCGGCCTTTGCGCCGCTCGTCAAATAGATCATGCGCAGCTCGTACGCCAGAACCTGAACCGCCTGGGCGAGATTCAGCGAACTGTAGGCGGGATTGGCCGGAATATGCGCGAGCGCGCTGCACCGCTCCACGTCTTCGTTCGACAGGCCCGTGCGCTCGTTGCCGAAGACGAGCGCGATTTCGCCGTGCAACGCTTCGTCGCGCGCGAGGCTGGCGGCCGCGCGCGGCGTCCATTGCGGCGGACCGTATTCGCGTTGCCGCGCGGTGAGCGCGATCGACCAGTGCACGCCGGAGAGCGCATCGGCGAGCGTGGGCACGATATGCGCGGAGGCGAGGACGTCGTCGGCGCCGCTTGCCATGGCGATCGCTTCGGGATCGCTCTGCACATGCGGCACGCGCGGCGAAACCAGCACGAGCCGCGAAAAACCCATGGTTTTGAGCGCGCGCGCCGCGGCCCCGACGTTGCCCGGATGGCTCGGCTCGACGAGTACGAAGCGCGTCGAGGTGAAGCCGCCGCGCAAGTCCGCCACGGCGGGATCGGAAGAATGGTGGGTGTGGTCCACGGGAGAAGCTCTGCAAGTCGGAGAACGCGTATGGTAGCGCCAACGCGCGAAGCCGCCGAACTGCGCGCGGTTTTACGCAGATGCGGTGGCACATAAGTGGGCACGAAGAGACGCGCCCGCAGGCGCATGCAAAACCTCAACAGACGCCCTGCCCGGCCCAAACGCTGCCGCGCCCCGCGGACTCGGGTAAAATAGCGTAATTCGCGTCCGGCCCGCGCCGCACTGCCCTGCACTCCGAGCCCGTTCGGTGCCATGCAGGCAATGAGGCCAGGCCGGGCGCCTCGTTCTTATTCAATTCGTCTCCGTTGGCGGAATGCGCGCCGGTCCCGTACCGGGCGAGCGTTCCGTGCTGTTTCCGCGCCTCACCGAGGGCGCCCATCAGCGCGCGCGTCGCGCTCATTTACCGGCAGGCAGCCGTGCTGCCCCGGCACAAGGATCAGTCCATGCATCCCATGCTCAATATCGCTGTGAAGGCCGCGCGCCGCGCAGCCCAGATCATCAACCGCGCTTCGCTCGACCTCGATCTGATCCAGGTCAGCAAGAAACAGCACAACGATTTCGTCACGGAGATCGACAAAGCGTCTGAAGCGGCCATCATCGACACGCTGAAGACCGCCTATCCCGACCACGCGATCCTCGCCGAAGAGTCCGGCAAATCGGACAACGAGTCCGAGTACCAGTGGATCATCGATCCGCTCGACGGCACGACCAACTTTATTCACGGCTTTCCGTACTACTGCGTGTCGATCGCGCTGGCGCACAAAGGCGTCGTGACGCAGGCCGTGGTGTACGACCCGACCCGCAACGACCTCTACACGGCTTCGCGCGGCCGCGGCGCGTTCCTGAACGATCGCCGCATTCGCGTCGCGAAGCGCGACCGTCTCGCCGACGGCCTGATCGGCACCGGCTTTCCGTTCCGCGAGACGGACGGTCTGGAAGCCTACGGCCGCCAGTTCGCCGAAATGACGCAAGCCTGCGCCGGCCTGCGCCGCCCGGGCGCCGCCGCGCTGGATCTGGCCAATGTTGCCGCCGGCCGCATGGACGGCTTCTTCGAGCAGGGCCTGAACCCGTGGGACGTCGCCGCAGGCAGCCTGCTGATCACGGAAGCCGGCGGTCTCGTCGGCAACTACACCGGCGACTCGGACTTCCTGCACGTCGGCGAAGTGGTCGCCGGCAATCCGAAAATCTATGCGCAGATGGTGCCGATCCTCTCGCGTTACAGCCGCACGCGTCAGCAAGCGGCTTGAGAAGGCGTGCGTCACCTGCACGCCACCGCGCTCGGCAACGGCGAGCAGAACCGACACATTCGACACAAGCGGCTTCGGCCGCTTTTTCGTTGGCGCGCCAGCATCATGCGAGCGTTCGTGCTACAAAGCCGGAAGCCGCGCCGGCGCATTCTCTTTGCCGGCTGCATTTCGCGTTCCACGCTGCGCCCGCCTGCATGCCTTGCGCAAGTCGGCACAGGCGCCGGCCTCTGCGCTCTGCGCACCTCGTCCCGCGCGCAGCTTCCACTCCGCTTCATGAAAAAAGGCTTCTACACCATCATCGCGGCGCAGTTCATTTCGTCGCTCGCGGACAATGCCCTGCTGATCGCCGCCATTGCGTTGCTATCCGTGATCCGTTCCGCCGCCTGGGTCACGCCCTTGCTGCAGATATTCTTCACGGTCTCGTACGTGCTGCTCGCGCCTTTCGTGGGCGCCTTCGCGGACGCCTTGCAAAAGCGCCATGTGATGTTCATCTCCAACGCGCTGAAGGCAAGCGGCTGCATGATGATGATCGCAGGCGTGCATCCGATGATCGCCTACGGCGTGGTCGGCTTCGGCGCGGCCGCGTATTCGCCGGCGAAATACGGCATTCTCACGGAGCTCCTGCCCGCCGAAAAACTCGTCAAGGCGAATGCATGGCTGGAATCGGCGACCGTGCTGTCGACGATCGTCGGCACCATGGTGGGCGGCGCGCTCATCAGCACATTCGCCGACAGGTTCGTCGCGCACGCGCATCTGCCGCTGATCCGCTCGTCGGCCGATCTGGCGATGTTCGCGGTCATGCTCACCTACGCGATCGCGGCCGCCATCAACATCTTCATTCCCGATACCGGCGCGCGCTATCCGAACCGGCTGTCGGAACCGACGAAGCTCGTCAGCGACTTCTATCACTGCTTTAACGTGCTATGGGCCGACAAGCTCGCGCAGATTGCGTTATGGGTCACGACGCTCATGTGGGGCGGCGCCGTCACGATGCAATTGCTGGTGTTGAAATGGGCCAACGTGAACCTCGGCCTGTCGCTCTCGAAGGCGGCCGTCATGCAAGGCGTGACCGGCCTCGGCATCGCCGTCGGCGCGGCTGCCGCGGCGGCGCTGATTCCGCTGCGCCGCTCGCTCAGCGTGCTGCCCGTCGGCATTCTGACCGGCGCAGTGGCGATTGCCATGGCCTTTTACAACAAGAACCTCTTTCCGGCAGGCGCCGGCCTTCATTTCGGTTCCTATGTCGCGCCGGTCTACATCGTGCTCGCTTATCCGCTGATGATCCTGCTCGGCGGCCTGTCGGGTTTCTTCATCGTTCCGATGAACGCAATTCTTCAGCATCGCGGCGCGACGCTGTTGTCGGCCGGACATTCGATCGCGGTGCAGAATTTCAACCAGAATCTCGCCGTGCTGCTGATGCTGGGCGCGTACGCGCTCCTGCTCACGGCGAAGATGCCGGCGCAGTGGATCATCGTCGTGTTCGGCGTGTTCATCACGTTCATGATGTGGCTCGCAAAACGGCGCAGCGCGGCGAACGAACGCACGTCCAATATGCACACGCTTCTGGAGGAATGACGGCGGTGAAAGCGCTGCGCAGCGGCTTCACCACGGACACGCGGAGCGCAGCGACGCACGGCGGACGGCGACATGACGGCGCGGCGCACATTGGCCATCCGGCCAGGGTCCGCTCACCGCGCCGGCGGGTTAAACTCACGCCCTGAACAGCTAAAGCAGAAAGACACCGAGGATGGGCACTCAAACCGCAGCGGCCAGCGACGTCGCACAACATACTCCCATGATGCAGCAGTACCTGCGCATCAAAGCTGAGCATCCGGGCACGCTGGTGTTCTACCGGATGGGCGACTTCTACGAACTCTTTTTCGACGACGCGGAAAAAGCCGCGCGTCTGCTCGATCTCACGCTCACGCAGCGCGGCGCGTCGGCGGGCAACCCGATCAAGATGGCGGGCGTGCCGCATCACGCGGTCGAGCAGTATCTGGCCAAGCTCGTGAAGCTCGGGGAATCCGTCGCGATTTGCGAACAGATCGGCGACCCGGCCACGTCGAAGGGTCCGGTCGAGCGCAAAGTGGTACGCGTCGTCACGCCGGGCACGCTCACGGACGCCGCGCTGCTCTCCGACAAGAGCGACGTGTTTCTGCTGGCCATGTGCGTCGCGCACAACCGCCGCGGCATCGCGACGAGCGTCGGGCTCGCATGGCTGAATCTCGCAAGCGGCGCCTTGCGGCTCGCCGAAGTCGCGCCCGATCAGGTCGCCGCCGCGCTCGAACGGATCGATCCCGCGGAAATTCTGGTCGCCGACACGGCCGCCGACTCCGCAAGCTGGACGCCGCCCACCGGCGCGCGCGCGCTGACCCGGGTGCCTGCATGGCATTTCGACGTCGCCTCGGGTACGCAGCGCCTGTGCGATCAACTGGAAGTCGCGGGCCTCGACGGCTTCGGCGCGCACTCGCTCACCTGCGCATGCGGCGCGGCGGGCGCGTTGCTGCTGTATGCGGCCGCCACGCAAGGCCAGCAACTGCGACACGTGCGCAGCCTCAAGGTCGAATACGAATCCGAATATATCGGCCTCGACCCCGCCACGCGGCGCAACCTCGAAATCACGCAGACGCTGCGCGGCACGGAGTCGCCCACGCTGTGCTCGTTGCTCGACACCTGCTGCACGACCATGGGCAGCCGTTTGCTGCGTCACTGGCTGCATCATCCGCCGCGCGAATCGGCGGTCGCGCAGTCGCGCCAGCAGGCTATCGGCGCGTTGCTGGAGGCGCCCGCTAGCGCCGATCTCGACTCGCTGCGCGGCGCGTTGCGGCATATCTCGGACATCGAGCGGATCACCGGCCGCCTTGCGCTGCTGTCGGCGCGACCGCGCGATCTGTCGAGCTTGCGCGATACCTTCATCGCGTTGCCGGAACTGCGCGCGAGGCTCGCCGCGGTTTCGTCGAATGCGGAATCGCTCGCACGCATCGACGCGTCGCTCGAGCCGCCGCAAGCTTGCGTCGAACTGCTCACGCGCGCCATTGCGCCCGAGCCGGCCGCCATGGTGCGCGACGGCGGCGTGATTGCACGCGGCTACGACGCCGAACTCGACGAACTGCGGGATATGTCGGAGAACTGCGGGCAGTTCCTGATTGACCTGGAAACGCGGGAACGCGCGCGCACCGGCATCGGCAATCTGCGGGTCGAGTACAACAAGGTGCACGGCTTCTATATCGAGGTCACGCGCGGCCAGACCGACAAGGTGCCGGACGATTATCGCCGCCGTCAAACCTTGAAGAACGCCGAGCGTTACATCACGCCGGAATTGAAGACGTTCGAAGACAAGGCGTTGTCCGCGCAGGAACGCGCGCTCGCCCGCGAGCGCTCGCTCTACGACGCGCTGCTGCAGGCGCTGTTGCCAGTCATTCCGGACTGCCAGCGCGTCGCGTCGGCGCTCGCGGAGCTTGACCTGCTGGCTGCTTTCGCCGAACGCGCTCGCGCGCTCGACTGGGTCGCACCGAGCTTCTCGCTGGAGGCGGGCATCGAGATCGAGCAGGGCCGGCATCCGGTGGTCGAAGCGCAGGTCGAGCAATTCATCGCTAACGACTGCACGCTCACCGCCGAGCGCAAACTGCTGCTCATCACCGGGCCGAACATGGGCGGTAAATCGACGTTCATGCGCCAGACCGCGCTGATCGCGCTGCTTGCCTACGTGGGCAGCTACGTGCCGGCACGGCGCGCGGCATTCGGCCCGATCGACCGCATTTTCACGCGCATCGGCGCCGCCGACGATCTCGCCGGCGGCCGTTCGACCTTCATGGTCGAGATGACCGAGGCCGCGGCCATTCTGAACGACGCCACGCCGCAAAGCCTCGTGCTGATGGATGAAATCGGCCGGGGCACCTCTACCTTCGACGGCCTCGCGCTCGCATGGGCCATCGCGCGGCATCTGCTCGCGCACAACGGCTGCCACACGCTCTTCGCGACGCACTACTTCGAACTTACGCAGTTGCCGGCGGAATTTCCGCAAGCGGCCAACGTGCATCTGTCGGCGGTCGAACATGGACACGGCATCGTGTTCCTGCATGCCGTCAACGAAGGACCGGCGAATCAGAGCTACGGTTTGCAGGTCGCCCAGCTCGCCGGCGTGCCCAACGCGGTGATCCGCGCGGCGCGCAAGCACCTTGCCTATCTCGAACAGCAGTCGGCGGGGCAACCGGCGCCGCAGCTGGATCTGTTCGCCGCGCCGCCTCCCCTGCTGCTCGAAGACGCGGACGACGAACCGCACACCGCAAAGGAGTCGCCGGCCATGCAAGCGCTTGTCGAGCGTCTGCGCGGCATCGATCCGAACGATCTGCGACCGCGCGAAGCGCTCGATCTGCTGTATGAACTGCACGAGCTGGCCGCGGCGCCGGATGCCGATCATTGACGCACGCGGTCTCGTCAAGCGCCCGCGCGGACTCCGCGCGGCACGCATTACTGCCTTCACGCTAGCGCTCGGCCGCAAGGCGCGCCTCATGGCCTTGGATTCGGCCTTCGGCTCGGCCCTTGCTTTGGCCTCATGGTGGGCGGCATTGCCGGCTCATGCGGAAGCGCCCGCCTTCAGCTTCGCCGTCATCGCGAACACGATGCAAAGTCCCGCCGACGAAGCGTCCACGCAGCGGCTCATCGACGCAATCGGCCGCGAGCGAGGCGTGTCCTTCATCGTGTACGACGGCAATCTCAAAGGCGCGAAAGAAGCCTGCCGCGATGCGCTCTATGAACGGCGGCATGCGGTACTCGAGACTTCGCGGCCGGCGCTTTTTTTTGTTCCGGGCCAGCATGACTGGGTGGATTGCGCGAGTGCCCAAGCCGGCGGCTTCGATCCGGTCGAGCGGCTCGACCAGTTGCGCCAGACGCTGCTTGGCGACGCCGATTCGATGGGTCAGAACCCGATTCCGCTGACGCGCGAAAGCGAGGTCTCGCGGTTTCGTCCTTATCGCGAAAACGTGCGCTGGCAGGTGGGCGACACGGTGTTCGTCGGGCTGAACGCGCCGAGCCCGAACAATCACTACCTGACGGCGGGCGGCCGCAACGGTGAATTCGAAGACCGCGTCATCGCCAACGCATTCTGGCTCGAGCATGCCGGCGAATATGCGAAGCGCCGCGGCGCACGCGCGATTGTCGTATTCATTCAGGGCGATCCCGATCCCGAGCGCTATGAACGGCCGGAGCGTTTTGCGTGGCTGCGCTTCGGGCGCAATCCGCGCCGCGACGGCTTTCTGGAATTCAAGCGCAGCCTCGTAAAGCTCGCGCAGATCTTCCATGGCCCCGTGCTCGTGATCCATTCCGACGACGAGCGCGCAAGCGCCGGCTTCCTGATCGATCAGCCGTTACGCAATGACAAGGGGAATCTGGTGACGAACCTCACGCGTATCGCGCTTGCGCCGCATGATCGTCTTAACCAGTGGATTCAGATAGATGTGGACTTCGACAGAAGGCCGCCGTTGCGCGTGACTCTGCGCGATGTGCCGCGACAAATGCCGATGCCGGCAACGCCGCCTCCATTACAAAGAGACGAGCCGGCCGCCTCGATGCCGGCGGTGCCGTCGCTCGGGCCGGCCTCCGAGTTGCCGCCGCTGCTACAGCCGCCCGGTCAGCCGCAACCCGACTCGCAGCCGCTCGAACAATTGCCGCGCATACCGGCCGACCAGGGCGGCGGCGGATACGGGCCGGCGACCGCCATCCCGCCTGCACAGCGGAATGTGCAGGGGGCACCGGGAGCCTGGGGGACTTCCGGCGTACCCGGCGCACCCGCAAGCTCAGTGCAGCGTGGGCCCTGACTTGCCGCCTTCGTCGTCCGCGTCGTCGTCTTCGTCGAGCACTTCGAGACCGTCGGCGCCATGCGCGTGCTCGTGCTGGATTTCGTCTTCGGTCGCGGGGCGCACGTCTTTCACCGTCAGCGCGAAACGCAGCGCCATGCCGGCGAGCGGGTGGTTGCCGTCGAGCACCACCTTGTCTTCCGCAACGTCGGTGACCACGTAGACGAGCGAATCGAGATCCTCGTCGCCTTCTTCCGGCGTGCCTTCGAACTGCATGCCGACTTCGAGCGGTTCCGGAAAGCGATTGCGCGGCTCGATCTTCACGAGTTCCGGATCGTACTCGCCGAATGCGTCTTGCGGCTCGAGCTGGATCTGGGTCTCGAAGCCGGCCTCGTGGCCGTCGAGCTCTTCCTCGATCTTGGGGAACGTGCCATCATAGCCGCCGTGCAGATAGACCATCGGCTCGTCGCTCTCTTCAATCAGATTGCCCTGCGCATCCGACAGCTTGTAGGCGACCGACACGACGGTGTTCTTTGCGATTTTCATTCGATTCTCCAGAATACAACTCACATTATACGATGCCCAGGCGGCCCACTGACCACCCGGCCGAAGCAGCTTCGGCGGGCCCTTCGACGGGCCATTCGGCAAACCATTCGTCATCGGCTGAAAAGCCGGCTTGCCCGATTCTCCCGCCCTCGCCCGACACGCCCACGCCGCTCCTAGGCAACCTCACGCCGTCGCAATTCATGCGCCGGTATTGGCAGAAAAAGCCCCTGCTGATCCGCCAGGCCATTCCGGACGTCGAGGCGCCGCTCTCGCGCGACGAACTGTTCGAACTGGCGGATCAGGACGACGTCGAGGCGCGCCTCATCACGCACTTTCGCAACAGGTGGCAATTGGAGCACGGCCCGTTCGCGCCGGACGAACTGCCCTCGCTGAAGCAACGCGCGTGGACGCTCCTCGTGCAGGGCGTCGACCTGCACGACGACCGCGCGCGCGCCCTGCTCGAGCGCTTTCGCTTCGTGCCCGACGCACGTCTGGACGACCTGATGATCTCCTACGCGACCGACGGCGGCGGCGTAGGACCTCACTTCGATTCCTACGATGTGTTTCTTTTGCAAGTAAAAGGCAAGCGGCGCTGGCGGATTAGCGCGCAGAAAGATCTGACGCTGCAAGCAGGCCTGCCGTTGAAAGTTTTACAGAACTTTGCGGCAGAACAAGAGTGGGTACTGGAGCCCGGCGACATGTTGTATCTGCCGCCGCATATCGCCCATGACGGTGTCGCGGAAGGCGAATGCATGACGTGTTCGATCGGCTTTCGTGCGCCGTCGGCGGGTGAGCTCACAGCCCACTTCCTCTACCATCTCGCCGAACGCGGCGAAGCAAGCGGCCAGGCGGGCGCGCTTTACCGCGACCCTCAGCAACCCGCTGTGGAGCGCCCGGCTGAACTGCCGCCGGCGCTCGTCGAGTGCGTTGGCGCAATCCTTGCTGGAATAACGTGGAATGAGCAGGACATTGCGTCGTTCCTTGGCACGTACCTCAGCGAACCCAAGCCGAGCGTCGTCTTCGATCCGCCGCAAAGGCCGCTCAACGAAGCCCGTTTTATCAGTCAGGCATCGAAATCCGGTGTGCGATTGGATCGCAAGACCAATCTGTTGTACAACCGCCGCTTTTTCTTCCTAAACGGAGAGAAAACCTCATTCGATGGTTCGAAAAAGTGGTTGTTTGACCTCGCCGATCACCGGTGTCTGAGTGCGAAACGCTTTGTAACACTCTCGCACGATTCGTCGGTGACAGCACGGCTGCACGAGTGGTATCGTGCGGGCTGGATACGGATAGGCGAGCTTGCCTAGCATCGCGTGTCTGTTATACACAGTACATTGAAATTTTGTATGAGAAAGACAACGTATTGACCCCGGATTTATGGATTGTCAGTACGAAAGTGCATATAATTTCCGCCCAAGCCGTAGGGAAGATTCCTGCTCGTCAAAAGAGCGTCTCCACCAGCGGCCCAGGTCGGTGTTGGAGCACATTACCGGTATTATTTTGCGCTGTTGCTTACCTTTAACCATAAAAGGACGTGATCATGAAGAAATCCCTCCTCGTAGCATCCCTGTTGGCAGCTGTGGCACTGGCTGCATGCAACAAGAGCAACGACCAAGCCGCTGCACCGGCTAGCGACGCAGCTGCCGCTTCGGCACCGGCTGCCGCTGCTTCGGATTCGGCTGCTGCTGCTTCGGGTGCGGCTGCTGCTGCGAGCGACGCTGCTGCTTCGGCTTCGGCCGCTGCTTCGGACGCAGGCGCTGCTGCTTCGGCTGCTGCTCCGGCTTCGGGCGCAAGCCAGTAAGCTGTCGCGTAGGGTTAGCCTTCGGGCGAAAACTGCACCGGGAGATTTTTGCGATTTCCCGGGCGGTAAAGCAAAACGCCACGGACTCACATCCGTGGCGTTTTGCTATTCAGGCGTCGCTTTTTGCGATCCAGTTGGCGCGATGCCACGGCGGCTATGGAGCCGCGCGCTCTTCAAAAAACTCGCGCACCACCTCGATTTCACGCGTGCGCTTGAACGGCGGCAGGCTTTGCCAGATCCGGCGACCATACGGTTTATCGACGAGACGCGTATCGCAGATCATCAGCACGCCGCGGTCGGTCTCGGCGCGAATCAGTCGCCCTGCACCCTGCTTTAGCGTGATCACAGCCTGCGGCAGCTGATGAACCGCGAACGGGCTCAGACCTTTCTTCGTCAGCGCATCGAGCCGCGCTGACAGAACCGGATCGTCAGGCGGCGCAAACGGCAGCTTGTCGATCACGACGAGCGACAGTGCATCGCCTCGCACGTCGACACCTTCCCAGAAACTCTGACTGCCGACGAGGATCGCGTTACCGTACGCGCGAAATCGATCGAGCAGCTCGGTGCGGCTCGCATCGCCCTGAACGAGCAGCGGATAGTTCCAGCCGCGCGCCTCGATCACGTCGCGCAATTTCGCGGAGATGCGGTCCACGGCGCGCAACGTGGTGCACAACATGAAGACGCCGCCGCCCGATGCTTCGATCGCCGGCAAGGCGGCGTCGAACACCGCGTCGGTAAACATCGGCGACGAGGGCTGCGGCAAATTGCGCGGCACATACAAAAGCCCTTGCGACGGATAGTCGAACGGGCTCGGCAGGGTCATCGAACGTTTGGCGTTCAGGCCCATTTGCGCGGCGTAGTGCGTGAAGTCGCCGCGCACGGACAACGTGGCCGACGTGAAGATCCACGCGCGCGGCACGCCGGCGCGCTGCTTGGCGAAGATCGGCGCGACGGAAAGCGGCGTCTCGTGCAACTGCACGGTATGCGCGAAGACTTCGATCCAGCGCACCTTTTCGTTCGGGTCGGCGCGCTCGCTCTGGCTCTGCGCCCCGCCGCTTTCAGCCGCGTTCACGGTCTCACGCTCGAGCTCGGTAGGCGGCGTCGTCCAGCCGGCCAGCACCGTTTGCAATTCGCGTGCGCGCCGTAGACAGGCGCCGATCGACTCGGCACGCTCAGCCTGCCCAGAGAGTGCGGACGCGAGCGCGTCCAGCTCGGTTTCGAGTGCTTCGAGCGCCGGGAACAACGGGTGATCGTCGGGCAACTGGCCGATGGACAGGCGCACCGAATCTTCCTTGAACGCGAGCCGCACGTCGCGCGCGGCACGTTCCAGCGTGGCGCCAAGCTTGACCCAATCGACGGCGTCGCGCGCATGGCCCAAACCCTCGGCCACCGAATCGCGCGCGAGCTCGAGAAACTGCGCGGTGGAAAGCGTCTCGCCGAAAAACAGCGTGGCCGTCTCAGGAAGCTGATGTGCTTCGTCGAAGATGATCGTATTGGCAGTAGGCAGCAGCTCGGCCATGCCGGTGTCGCGCAGCATGATGTCGGCAAAAAAGAGATGGTGATTCACCACCACGATGTCCGCCTGCTGCGCCTCGCGACGCGCCTGCATCACGAAGCAGTCCTTGTAATGCGGACACTCCTGGCCAAGACAGTTATCGCGCGTCGACGTGACCATCGACCACACCGCCGCCGTTTCGGGCACGCTTGCCAGCTCGGCCTTGTCGCCGGTGCGCGTGATCTTCGCGAAGCGGACGATGTCCTGCAGATACGAGGTTTCCTGGCGCGAAGGCAAGCGGCCGTTATCGGCCGTGCGTTGCAGATAGTAATGACAGAGATAGTTCGCGCGGCCCTTGAGCATGGCCACCGACACAGGCACGGCGAGCGCGTCGCGCACGGTCGGAATATCACGCTGAAAGAGCTGGTCCTGCAGATGCTTCGTGCCTGTCGACACGATCACCTTGCCGCCCCACAGCATGGCCGGCACGAGGTACGCATAGGTCTTGCCGGTGCCGGTGCCGGCCTCGACGATCAGCGTGTTCTCGCCGCCGTCGAGCGCCTGTGCTTCGTCGGCCTCGGGCGGCTGCGCGGCGGCGTCGGCGCCGCCCGTTGGCAGTCGCCGTGCGGGACGCTTTTGCGCCTCGAACATCGCAGGCTCGGGCATCGCGCGGCCCGATGCTTCCATGGCGGCGGCGACGGCGCGCGACATTTCGATTTGCGACGCCCGCGAGCGATAGCCGTCGATCTGCCGCGCGAGCAAGCCGTTGTCGGCGAAAATCTCGTTCAGCTCGGCGGCGCGGCGAGGATCGAGCGACGCACTGAGCGCAGACGCGGCAGCACGCGGCGCCGGAGCGCCGGTGTCTGAAGCGTCGTCGGCGCTACGCGCGCGTCGTGGAGTTTCAAGCGGTGAGTTCAAGGCAAGCGTTTCCTGCAAAGTCCGGTCCGCGCGGCGCGCGCCCGGCGCCTGCCAGGCCGCGAACTCAGGCGCGTACGTCCGGTTCAAGCTGCAACTGCAGCAAGATGATGGTGTCCTTGACTTTGAGTTTGCGCTTTTTCAGGCGCCGCAACTCGAAGTCATCGATGCCGGGCTCGTCCGACATTCGGTCGATCAAACGGTCGAGCCCACTGTGTTCCGATTCCAGTTGCAGAATCCGGTCGCGAAGCGTGTCCGCGTTGATGACCTGATGTTGATCCCGCATGCTCGCCTCCGCTCGACTGTAGCGTGGGCTGCATGGTTGCCATGTTCAGCCCGTTGCCTGAGGTTGCTGTCCGGCTCAAAACGCGTTACGGCGACTGTCTCCAATACGGCGTACATTCGCTACGACCTGCACTACCGCGATATTACAACCGCGTACAACCGCGCGCCGCCCTGCGGACGTACCACGTGAGCGCAGCGACAGCCCGACATGAGCACGGCAGCGCGCGCGGCTGACTACTGTTGCTGCTGTTGCTGCTGTCTCTGCTGCTCTTCCAGCTGCTTCTGCTGCTTCAACTGTTCCTGACGTTTCTGCTCGGCCTTTTCGGCAGCCTGCTTCTGGCGTGCTTCGACGTCCGCTTTGTGTTGAGCCGCTTCGGCCTGTTTCTTTGCGAAGCTCTGCTGTTTCTCGACGCGCTCCTGCGCTTTCTGTGCGCCCTGCCGCCGGGCCTCCTCGAGCTTGCGCTGGAAGTCGCCCTGCTTCTGATCGTACGCCCGCTGATTGGCCGCCGCCTGTGACGGGCTGATGCCGCGCTGCGCCTGATCGATTGCGTGCTGACGCTGCTTTTCCTCGTAGGCCTCGGCGTTGGCACTGCGCTGCGGCGCCTCGGCATTGCGCTGGGCCTGGTCGAGTTCGTGCTGGCGCTGCTTCTCTTCGTATGCCTGTGCGTTACGCGCGTCTTCGGCGGCACGCTGCGGCGCACTCGCCTCGTCCTGGGCGCGCTTGAGCGCCGCCTGTTCGTCGCGCTTGCGGGCGCGCTCCGCGCGCTCCTCGCCGTCGAGCGCAAGCTGCTCCTTGCGAATCTGCGCCTGCACCGTGCGCATTTCGTCGCGCGCCTTGTTCAGACAGTGATTGACGAAAAAATTGCTGTAACAGTTATGCTCGGCGACGCCATAGCGATAATTGTTTTCCTCGGTGCGTTGATCCAGCGCTTTCTGGCGCGCGTCGAATTCGCTGTCGAGGGTTGCCGTGCTTGCAGTCGCATCCGAGGCGGCCTTCGCCTCGGCGCTCGCGCCCTGCGTGCCAGGCTGGGTTGACGCCGCGGACTGCGCCGCAGCAGGCGCCGGCATGACCAGCACCGCCGCCACGACAAATGCCGCGCAACATGCCAGAAACGTGCGGCCCGCCAAAAGCGCGCCAATATCAATACGAGTCGGCTCAGCTCGCCGCGAAGCGGACGGCCGGCGCACCGCGAACGGCGGCAAATGTGGCGAGCAGGAGACCGGGCGCGAGCCCTGGCGATTGAACAGAAAGGAGGTTCGCAACGGAATTGGCAACGTGATTAGCAACCGGATGGGCAACGTCAAAGAGGGTCGACGGAACATGCCCGAAATTCTATCACCCCGGCGCGGTTGAGCCCTTTGGCATTTGTGGCAAAATGCCCGGCTCCAGCAATCGGGTCGCAGCGCGCACGCACTGCATGCGGGGCGCCGCAAGGCGCCGCCGGCGCACGGCCCTTGACCGAGTCCGCAGGAAACCCAACAGCTTATGACGGAAACCGTAGCACTCAAGATCGTCCAGCGCATCGCCGCCGAACTGTCCGTCCAGCCGCGCCAGGTCGCGGCCGCGGTGGAACTCCTCGACGAAGGAGCGACTGTTCCGTTCATCGCGCGCTACCGTAAGGAAGTGACCGGCAATCTCGACGACACGCAGTTGCGCAACCTCGAAGAGCGCCTGCTGTATCTGCGCGAGCTGGAAGACCGCCGCGCGGCGATCATCGCGAGCATCGACGAACAGGGCAAGCTCACCGACGAACTGCGCGCCGCGATCGAAGGCGCCGACAGCAAGCAGGTGCTCGAAGACCTGTATCTCCCGTACAAGCCGAAGCGCCGCACGCGCGCGCAGATCGCCCGCGAAGCCGGCCTGCAGCCGCTCGCCGACGCGCTGCTCGGCAATCCGCTGCTCGACCCGCAAACCGAAGCGGCGGCCTACGTGGACGCCGAGAAAGGCGTTGCCGACGTCAAGGCCGCGCTCGACGGCGCGCGCGACATTCTCTCCGAGCAGTTCGGCGAAACGGCAGAGCTGCTCGGCAAGCTGCGCGATTACCTGTTCAATCAGGGCGTGGTGTCATCGAAAGTGGTCGAAGGCAAGGAAACCGCTGAAGAAGAAAAATTCCGCGACTACTACGACTACGCGGAAACGCTGCGCACCGTGCCGTCGCATCGCGCGCTCGCGCTGTTCCGCGGCCGCAATGCCGGCGTGCTGGTGATCAAGCTGGGCCTCGGCGAAGAACTGGACGCACAGGTGCCGCATCCGGGCGAGGCGCTGATCGCACGTCATTTCGGCATTGCCAATCAGAACCGTCCTGCCGACAAATGGCTCTCGGACGTGTGCCGCTGGTGCTGGCGCGTGAAGGTGCAACCGCACCTCGAAAACGAGTTGCTGACCAACTTGCGCGACGAAGCCGAGCACGAAGCGATTCGCGTGTTCGCGCGCAATCTGAAGGACCTGTTGCTGGCCGCGCCGGCGGGACCGAAGGCCGTGATCGGCCTCGATCCGGGCTTGCGTACCGGCGTGAAGGTGGCCGTGGTCGACCGTACCGGCAAAGTGCTCGCCACCGACACCATCTATCCGCACGAGCCGCGCCGCGACTGGGACGGCTCCCTCGCCAAACTCGCGCGGCTGTGCGCGCAAACGCAGGCCGAACTGATCAGCATCGGCAACGGCACGGCCTCGCGTGAGACGGACAAGCTCGCGAGCGAACTGATCGCGCGTCATCCGGAACTGAAGCTGCAGAAGATAGTCGTCTCCGAGGCGGGCGCGTCCGTGTACTCGGCGTCGGAACTGGCGGCCAAGGAGTTTCCGGACATGGACGTGTCGCTGCGCGGCGCGGTGTCCATCGCGCGTCGCCTGCAAGACCCGCTCGCGGAACTCGTGAAGATCGAGCCGAAGGCGATCGGCGTGGGCCAATATCAGCACGACGTGAACCAGCGCGAACTGGCGCGCTCGCTCGACGCCGTGGTCGAAGACTGCGTGAACGCGGTCGGCGTGGATGCGAATACCGCGTCGGTCGCGCTGCTCGCGCGCGTGTCGGGACTCAACGCCACGCTGGCGCGCAACATCGTCGACTATCGCGACGCGAACGGCCCGTTCCCGTCGCGCGAGCATCTGCGCAAGGTGCCGCGTCTCGGCGACAAGACATTCGAACAGGCGGCGGGCTTTTTGCGGATCAACAACGGCGAAAATCCGCTCGACCGCTCGTCGGTGCACCCGGAAGCGTATCCGGTCGTCCAGCGGATTCTTGCAAAGATCAACAAGCAGGCCGGCGAGGTGCTCGGCAACCGCGACGCGCTGCGCGGCCTGTCGCCCGCCGAATTCGTCGACGATCGTTTCGGTCTGCCGACGGTGCGCGATATTCTGCTCGAACTGGAAAAGCCGGGCCGCGATCCGCGTCCGGAATTCAAGACCGCGACGTTCCGCGAAGGCGTCGAAAAGGTCAGCGACCTGACGCCCGGCATGGTGCTCGAAGGCGTGGTGACGAACGTGGCCGCATTCGGCGCGTTCATCGACGTGGGCGTGCACCAGGACGGTCTCGTGCACGTGTCGGCCATGTCGACGAAATTCATCAAGGATCCGCACGAGGTCGTGAAGGCCGGGCAGATCGTGAAGGTCAAGGTGCTCGAAGTCGACGTGAAGCGGCAACGTATTGCGCTCACCATGCGTCTTGACGACGAGTTCGGCGCGGCCGCGGCTCGCAGCGGCGGCAGCCAGCAGGATCGCGGCAGCTTCGGCCGTTCGGGCGGCACCGGACGCGGCGCGCCGCAACGCGCGCGCGAACCCGAACCGGGCGGCGCAATGGCCGCGGCGTTTGCCAAGCTCAAGCAGAAGTAAGCAACCTGTGCGTTCGGTGTGTGCAGCAACGCCTGCGTATCACCGAACGCACGCCGTCTCTCATCCATGTGGGAGGAGGCAATAAAAAACCCACGCAACGGCGTGGGTTTTTTTACTTGCGGCAGAGACGTCGCGATGTCTGCATGCGGCGCACTCGCGGTGCACAAGCGGCGCCGTCAGATTTCGATCTTGGTTCCCAACTCCACCACGCGATTGGCCGGAATGCTGAAGAAGTCGGTCGGCTTCGCGGCGTTCTGATGCATCCACGCGAACACGCGCTCACGCCATACCGACATGCCGGGCAATTGCGTAGGCACGACCGTTTCGCGCGCGAGGAAGAACGACGTGTCCATCAGCTCGAACGTCATGTCGTGCGTGCGCGCGATTTCCGTGAGCACGGCCTTCACGTCCGGCGTCTCGTTGAACCCGTAGGCGGCCTTCACCAGATACAGACCGCCGTCGATATTCCTCACCGTCACGCGCTCTGCGTCGTTCACATACGGAATGTCGCGCGTGATGAAGGTCAGGAAAATCGTGCGCTCATGCAGCACCTTGTTGTGCTTGAGGTTGTGCAGCAGGCTGACCGGCACGAGCGAGTCGCTGCCGGTCAGGTAGATCGCAGTGCCGGACACCCGATGCGGCGGATGCGCGAGCAGACCCTGCAGGAACGGCATCAGCGGAATACCGTCCGCGGCCGTGCGCTCCTTCACGATCATCCTGCCCTTGAACCACGTCATCAGCAGGAAGAACAGCAGCGCGCCGATACCGAGCGGCAGCCAGCCGCCCTCTTCGACCTTCAGCAGATTCGCGCCGAAAAAGCCGAGATCGATCGTCATGAACACGCCGATGATCAGCGCGACGAGAATCTTGTTCCAGTTCCACACCTTCACCATCACGACGCAAGCGAGGATCGTGGTGATGACCATGGTCGCGGTCACGGCAATGCCGTAGGCCGCCGCGAGGTTATCCGAGCTCTTGAACGCAATCACGATGCACAGAATGATGAACAGCAGCATCCAGTTCACCACGGGCACATAGATCTGACCGATAGCCAGCTCGGACGTATGCAGAATCTTCATGCGCGGCACGTAGCCGAGCTGGATGGCCTGGCTCGTCAGCGAATACGCGCCCGAGATCACCGCTTGCGAAGCGATCACGGTGGCGACCGTCGACAGCACCACGAGCGGCAGCAACGCCCATTGCGGCGCAAGCAGGAAGAAGGGATTTTCGATCGCCTTCGCGTCGTGCATCAGCAGCGCGCCCTGGCCGAAATAATTCAGCACGAGCGACGGCATGACCAGCACATACCAACCCATGCGAATAGGCTTTGCGCCGAAGTGCCCCATGTCGGCGTACAGCGCCTCGGCGCCCGTCAGCACCAGCACCACGGAGCCCAGCACCACGTAGGCTTGCAGCACGTGCGCCGCCATAAACGTGTACGCGTAATACGGGTTCAGCGCGCGGATCACATTCGGCGATTGCACGATATGCCAGAGCCCGAGCGCGGCCAGCACGACGAACCACAACACCATGATGGGACCGAACAGCCGGCCGACCATCGCCGTGCCGTGCCGTTGAATCCAGAACAACAGCACGAGAATGACGATGGTGAGCGGCAACACCAGATGGGACAGATGAGGCGCGGCGATTTCGAGACCCTCGACCGCCGAAATCACCGAAATGGCGGGAGTAATCACCGCGTCGCCGTAAAACATGCAGGCGCCGAAGATGCCGAGCATCATCAGCAAGCCAGCCATTTTCGATTTTTCGTCCAGCGAACGCAGCGCCAGCGCCATCAGCGCGAGCACGCCGCCCTCGCCGTTGTTGTCCGCACGCATGACGAACAGCACATACTTGATGCCGACCACGATCACGATCGCCCAGAAAAGCAGCGAAATCACGCCCAGGATGGATTGCTCGGTGAGCGGAATGCCGTGCGACGGGCTGAACGCTTCCTTGAGCGCATACAGCGGGCTCGTGCCGATGTCGCCGAACACCACTCCGATCGCGGCCAGCGCGAGGGAAGGCAGTGGCTGCTTGTGCACGTGATTGTTATCTGTCATAAACGCGAGGAAATCCGTTTCCAGGGCGGAAAAAACGACCGCTATTCTAAACCGCCCGTCTGAAGCCGCCCGGCTTGTTGTGGATACACCACGTGGACGGTCCGCGCAGTGTAGCACTGCGACCTGGGCGCGTCTGCTGCGCAAATTGCTGTTCGGCCAATGTCACCGCGCGCCGACGAAGCGCCGCGCAAGGCGGCTTGCGCATAAAAAAACGGAGCCCAATCGGGCTCCGCTCGGCATGCGCGTACAACGCATCACTTTTCCGAGGACTCCTGCGCTTGCGCCATGCCGCGCTTGATCCACGCGCCCAGGTTGTGCGGGCGAACCGTGTCCCACTCCTCGAACGGTTGATGAATCCACGGATTGGTCGGCAGGTACTGCACGTGATAATCGGGCTTGACCTTGGAACAGCCCTTGTACCAGAGCACCGCCGAACGAACCGCCGTGATGGCCGGATAGCGTTCCTTCAGATGCTGCTGAACACGCGCGAGCGTCACACCCGAATCGACGAGGTCGTCGACCAGCAGCACATTGCCGTGCAGCTCGCCGCGCGTCATCGTAATGTATTGCGCGATGTCGAGCTCGCCCTGCTCCGTGCCGGCTGCTTCGCGATACGAACTCGTGGCGAGTATGGCAAGCGGCAGATCGTAGATGCGCGAAAGCTGGTCGCCCACGCGCAAACCGCCGCGCGCGAGGCACAGGATCTTGTCGAACTTCCAGCCAGACTCATGCACGGCGAGGGCCAGCAATTCGATCAGCCGGTGATATTCGTCCCAGCCGACCCACAGGTTTTTGTCGTCGTTGCGCGGATCTTTCATCGCAATCATGGGTACACCTTGCACCATCGCTTAAGCCTTGAACGGATGACGTAGCAGAATGGTCTCGTCGCGATCCGGACCGGTCGACACCATGTCGATCGGAATGCCCGCCACTTCCTGCACGCGCGACAGATACGCACGCGCGTTCGCCGGCAGCTTGTCCCATTCCTTGATGCCCACGGTGCTTTCCTTCCAGCCCGCGAACGTTTCGTAGACCGGCTCGCAGCGCGCGACTTCCGACGCGCCGCGCGGCAGCAGATCGACGTTCTGGCCGTCGACGGTATAGCCCACGCACAGCTTGACTTCGTCGAGGCCGTCGAGCACGTCCAGCTTGGTCATGCATAGGCCCGACACGCCGTTGATCTGGATCGAGCGGCGCAGCGCGGCGACGTCGAGCCAGCCGGTGCGGCGCGGGCGGCCGGTGACCGAACCGAATTCCTTGCCCACGGTGGCAAGTTCCAGACCGATGGCTTCCTGGCGCGCGGCGTTGTCCGCGTCGTACAGCTCGCTCGGGAACGGGCCCGAACCGACGCGCGTGCAATACGCCTTGGTGATGCCGAGAATGTAGTTGAGCTTTTGCGGACCGACGCCCGCGCCCGCCGTTGCGGCACCCGCGACGCAGTTGCTCGACGTGACGAACGGATAGGTGCCGTGGTCGATGTCGAGCAGCGTGCCTTGCGCGCCTTCGAACAGCAGGTTGCTGCCCGCGGCATTCGCATCGTAGAGACGGCGCGACACGTCCGTGACCATCGGCTTCAGACGGTCGGCGTAGCCCAGCATCGTGTCGAGCGTCTGCTGGAAGTCGACAGCCTCGACGCCCAGGTACTGCGTCAGCACGAAGTTGTGATAGTCGAGGTTTTCGCGCAGGCGTTCGGCAAACGTGGCCGGCTCGAACAGGTCCTGCACGCGCAGACCGCGGCGCGCCACCTTGTCTTCGTAAGCCGGGCCGATGCCGCGGCCGGTCGTGCCGATCTTGCTCGCGCCACGGCGCGCTTCGCGGCCCTGGTCGATGGCAATGTGGTACGGCAGTATGAGCGTGGTGGCTTCGGAAATGAAGAGGCGCTTCTGGACATCGACGCCGGCGGCTTCGAGTTCGCCGATTTCCTTGAACAGCGCTTCCGGCGACAACACGACGCCATTGCCGATGTAGCACGCGACGCCGGGATGCATGATGCCCGACGGAATCAGACGCAAGATGGTTTTCTTGCCGCCGATGATAAGCGTGTGTCCGGCATTGTGACCGCCCTGGAAGCGAACGACGCCTTGAGCGTGGTCCGTCAGCCAGTCGACGATCTTGCCCTTGCCTTCATCACCCCACTGGGTTCCCACGACGACGACGTTACGCCCGGGGTTCACATTCACTGCGCTGGCAGACATGTTGTTTCGTAAGCTGGTTAAAAACGTATTTTACCTATGTTCGCGGACGCTTCCGGAATTTTTCCGTTTCCGCTCAACGGTATGCACGTTATGGTGGGTATGGCAAAAGGCGCGCGGCCGGTCATGGCCGACGGCCGCGCGATGGTCGGCGACGCATACAGGACCGGTACGGCGCCCCTTTAAAGTGCCCGCACAAAAGCCCGCGGGCGGCGCGATCGAGGCACGCTCACGCGCGCGGTTCGACGGTCCATGCGCCGTTGCGCTCGACCAACACGCGGTCGAACGCGAATTCATCCAGATCATGCTCGTGCCCGGGCAACGCCTGGATCACGACTTCGCCGGCATCGCGCAATGCGGCGACGCTCACGCGCAGCGAGTCGTCGTGCTGCCAGGGCGCGAGGATCGCGCTGCTGCGCGCCTCCACCGGCGAAATGCGCGCGACTTCGCGAAGGTCGAGCGAGAAGCCCGTTGCCGCCCGTGCGCGGCCGTACGCCTGCCCCACGTGGTCATAACGGCCGCCGCGCGCCACCGCGTTCGGCACGCCGTCGACATACGCGGAGAACATCACGCCGCTGTGATACGCGTAGCCGCGCAGATCGGCCAGGTCGATCATGACTTCGGCGCCTTCCACCTGGCTCGCGAGAAACGCGAGGTCGTCGAGCGCACGGGCGATGGCCGGCGCGTTCGGCAGGCGCGCGCGCGCCTCGTCGAGCACCGAGGCGTCGCCGTAAAGCGAAGGCAGCGCGCGCAGGGCATCGCGCGTGACGGCCGTGAGGTTCGCGGTCAGTTCGACGAGCCGAGGCACATCCTTGCCGGCCAGCGCGTCGTACAGCGATTGCCCGAGTTCCGCGGCCGCCGGTTCCGCTTCGATCAGTGCCGCGAGCACGCCCGCGTGGCACAAGTCGAGGCGCACTTTGCCGAGTCCGGCGAGGTGCAGCGCATCGAGCATCAGTTGCTGGATTTCGAGGTCGGCTTCGAGACCCGCATGGCCGTAGATTTCCGCGCCGATCTGGATCTGCTCGCGCGTGGCGTGCAGACCGCGCGGGCGCGTATGCGCGACGTTCCCCGCGTAGCAAAGCCGCGTGACGCCCTGGCGGTTCAGCAAATGCGCGTCGATGCGCGCGACCTGCGGCGTGATGTCGGCGCGCAAACCGAGCGTGCGCCCGGACAACTGGTCGACGAGCTTGAAGGTGCGCAGATTCAGATCGTGCCCGCCGCCCGTGAGCAGCGACTCGATGTACTCGAGCAGCGGCGGCATGACCATCTCGTAGCCGTACGAACGAAAGCGGTCGAGCAGGCGACGCCGCAATTCTTCGATCTTGCGGGCCTCCGACGGCAGCACGTCGGCAATGTTCTCGGGAAGTAACCAGGTCGACATCGATACAGTCCTACGACGTTGAACGCGGCGGCAGAATGCGCCGGTAATGAGTGTGAATGGCAAGCCAAGGCCTGATTCTGGCGGCTTCGGCAGACGGCGGCCGCCCAACCAGCGGCTCACCGGAATCGCCGGCAATCCGCAGCGGTTCCTGTCAAGCCGCGCAGTCGCGGACGCGGGAACAGTCGGCCTTGCGGTTCGCGCCTTGCGTCGCCGGGGCGCTCTGCGTCAGGTCACGAAAAACAGCAGAACAAGTCCGAGCAGCATGACGATCAGGCCGCCTATGCGGATCTGATGCGCCGGCCGTTCCGCTATTTTACGGAACGTGTCGCGCCAGGCGCTCGGAAAAACGAATGGGAACATCCCCTCGATAACCAGCATCAACGCGATCGCGAGCAGTAACGAGCCGACTATATCCATGCGAAAGAAGGGGCCGCGATGCGAATGCCGCGGCGTGCCCGGTTGTTAGTGTTTGCGCGAGGCCGCGGAAGCGTCCGGGGCTGCGCCGCCGGTCGGACTACGCATGAAGCGGAAGAACTCGCTGCTCGGATCGACCACGATCACGTCGCCGGGCTTGAAGGTGTTCCGGTACGCCTGCATGCTTTGATAAAACTGATAGAACTCCGGATCGCTGCCGTATGCCTGCGCGGCGATCTCCGCTGCCTTTGCATCGCCCTCGCCCTTGATGGTTTGCGCCTCGCGGTAACCGTCCGCGAGGATGGCCTGCTGCTGGGCGAGCGCGTCCGCCTTGATCTTGTCCGCCTCGGCGGTGCCCTTCGCGCGTTCGTCGGCGGCGATCTGTTCGCGCTCCGCGATCATCCGCTTGTAGACCGAGTCCGCCATGGAGGCCGGGAAATCGACGCGCGTCAATTGAACGTCCACCACCGAGACGCCGAGCGATGCCGCCGTCCTGTCCATCGCGCCGCGCGCCTCGTCGGCGAGTGCCTGCTGTTTGGCGAGCGCGTCGGCGAGCGTGTACTTGCCGAACGCGTCGGTCAACGCGCCGCGCGCGACGAGCGCGAGACGCTCCGGCAGGCTTTGAACGTCGCCCTTCGTTTCAGCGAGCAGCTTGAGCGGATCGGTCACGCGGTACTTGACGACCGGGTTTGCCAGCAATTCGTTTTTGTCCGCGGTGACGTAGCGGTCCTCGTCCGGCGCGTCGAGCGACTGGATGCGGTTGTCGACGAGCGTCACGGTTTGCAAAGGCGGCGGCAACTTCACGTGCAGCCCGGGGCCGAGCAAGGCAGGCGCCGCGTCGCCGCGCGAGGACAGCACGGCCATATGACGCTGGTCGACTACGAATACCATCGACGAAGCGGCGAACAGCAGAATGACAACTGCAATGACGAGCGCAATGATCTTGTTCATGTTGTGCGCTCCTTATTGAACGTCGTCTTCGCGCATACGGCTGCGGAAGGATTCGCGCGAACGCAGCGGATCGCTGCTCGCCGCCGGGCGGCTCGCAGGCGTGGCGGCTGCGGCCGAAGCAGCACCCGACGCCGCCGCACCTGCGGTGGCAGCCGCCGATCCAGCCGCGCCGGATGCCGCGGTCGCAGCCGATGCAGCCGCCGCGGCCGCGGTGGCATCGGCCACGCGCTGACGCGTTTGCTCGACGAGCTTGTCGAGCGGCAGATACAGCACGTTGTTGCCGCCGCGGTTGTCCACAAACACCTTGGTCGTATTCGAATAGATCTGCTGCATGGTTTCCAGATACATGCGCTCGCGAATCACCGCCGGCGCCTTCGAGTACTGCGCATAGACTTCCTTGAAGCGGTCCGCGTCGCCTTGCGCCTGAGCAACCGTCTTGTCGCTGTACTTTTTCGCGTCGTCGATCTGGCGCGCCACATCGGCTTGCGCGCGGGGCAGCAGGTCCTGGGCGTAGGCCTGCGCATCTCGCTTCGCACGCTCGTTTTCCTGACGCACCTTGGCGGCCTCGTCGAACGCGGTCTGCACCTGGTCGGGCACCTGCACCGCCTGGATCGTCACGCCGGTGACGGCGAGACCCGACTGATACTGATCGAGCGACTTCTGGATGGCCGCCATCAACTGCTGCCGGATTGCTTCGCGGTCCTGATCAAGAATCTCCTCGCCGCTGCGGGCCCCGACGATGCCGCGCACCGCCGCCTGAGCAGCCTGCATCACGCTCTGGTCGGGATCGACGCTGCGAAAAAGGTAATCGGTCGGCTTGCGGATCTGGTACTGCACGGCAAAACGCACGTCGACGATGTCCGCGTCGTGCGTCAGCATGGACGCGTCTTTCACATTCGCCACGCGCACCACGTTGTTGCGGCCGATTTCCACCTGACGAACCTGGCCGATATTGACGAGCTCGTGGGTCTGGAACGGATACGGCAAGCGCCAGTGCACGCCGTGCGCGGCCGTGTAACGATACTGGCCGAACTGCATGACGACGCCGGCCTGGCCGTCCTGCACGACGAACACCCCGCTGCCGAGATAGATGGCGACCAGCACGCCGATCACGATGCCGACGCCGATGCGCGCGCCACGGCCGTTGTCAGGGCGCCCGCCGCCGACGCCGCCGCCCTTGCGGCCGAACATCCGGCTCAAACGACGGTTGAAATCCCGCCACATCTCGTCGAGATCGGGCGGACCTTCACCGTCCTTGGTCTGCGGGCGCTTCGGCTCGACCGGCCGCTGGCGCTCGCCATTGCCGTCGCCACGGCCCCAACGCGGATCGTTCAGTGAAAGCATGGCGCGCATGCGCGGCCAGATACTCCGCTCGTTGTAATCGTTCACCTGTGTTCGTTCACCAGAGTAGACAGCGGGTCAGTGCAGGTCAGTGCAATCGGAACGGGTCAGTGCCCGAGTTCGGGAACCTTGCGGTGCTCGCGTGGTGTTGCCGAGCGGTCTTCTTCCGAGGAGTCCAGCAGCGTGTCGGGAAGAGGTTCGGCAGTCGCGATCTCAGCGATGGCAGCGCGCAATGTATCCAGCCCTTGCCCCGTGCGCGCGCTCAAAAAGACGCGCGAAATATTACCATACTCGTCCCGCTCGACCGCTTCGCCCCGGGCCGCCAATTCGGGCACCGCGTCGATCTTGTTGAATACGAGCACCTGCCGGATCGTGTCCGCACCGATTGCGTGCAATACCTCGTTCACCTGATCGATCTGGTCGAGCCGCACCGCGCTCGACGCATCCACTACATGCAGCAGCAGATCGGCGTGAATGGTTTCCTCGAGCGTGGCGCGAAACGCCGCGACCAGTTGGTGCGGCAACTCGCGGATGAAGCCGACCGTGTCGGACACCACCACCTGCCCCGCTTCGTCGCCGAGATACACGCGCCGCGAAGTGGTGTCGAGGGTCGCGAATAGCTGGTCGGCCGCGTACGCCTGCGCCTTCGTGAGCGCATTGAAGAGCGTGGACTTGCCCGCGTTCGTATAGCCGACGAGCGACACTGACATGGTCTGATTGCGCGAGCGCTGGCGGCGCTGCGTGCCATGCTGGCGGCGCAGCTTGTCAAGGCGCGACTTGAGCGCCTTGATGCGCTCGCCGATCAGCCGGCGGTCGGTTTCGAGCTGCGTTTCACCCGGGCCGCGCAGGCCGATACCGCCTTTTTGCCGCTCCAGGTGAGTCCATGCGCGGATCAGCCGCGTGGACAGATACTGCAATTGCGCGAGCTCCACCTGCAGCTTGCCTTCGTGGCTGCGGGCGCGCTGCGCAAAAATATCGAGAATGAGACTCGTGCGGTCGACCACGCGCCGATTAAGCGCCTGCTCCAGATTGCGCTGCTGGGCCGGCGCAAGAGCGTGATTGAAGATGACGAGTTCGATGTCGTTCGCCTCACACGCAAGACGCAGTTCTTCGGCCTTGCCGCTGCCGACGAACATTTTCGCGTCGGGGCTGGCGCGGCGCCCGGTGAGGGTGACTAGAGGATTCGCACCCGCGCTTTGCGCGAGCAGACTGAGTTCTTCGAGACTGGCTTCGAAATCGATCTTACCGAAGTCGATGCCGACAAGCGCTGCATTGATCAAATTGGAGGGTATCAAAATGAGGCGGCCGGAATGATCGCCGACGGGCGACGCTACGCCGGCCGCGGCGGGGTTAGGACTGTTCGGAATCCGGGTGGAAATTCACCGGACGGGCTGGCACGACAGTCGAGATTGCGTGCTTGTAGACCATCTGGGTGACCGTATTCCTGAGCAACACGACGTACTGGTCGAACGATTCGATGTTCCCTTGAAGCTTGATGCCGTTGACCAGGTAGATCGACACCGGCACATGCTCTTTACGCAGTGCGTTCAAAAACGGGTCTTGTAACAATTGCCCTTTGTTGCTCATAGCAAACTCCGTATTTTTTTGCAGGTTGACTGAATTGACGACAGAAGAAAAAGATATCTGCCGTCAACCGCTACACTATAGCCGATTTTCGTTTTCGCGCGGGGCCCCTGCCGAAGCGGCCAAACCCAACGCACACGCGGGTTTCAGCCTTTGTCCGCGTAAGGGTTCGTCGACGATCTGAACTCTATTCGCAATGGAGTCCCCGTCAGCTTGAAAGTTTCCCGGAAGCGGTTTTCAAGGTAGCGTTTGTACGTTTCGGTGATGGCGTCGAGTGCGTTGCCGTGAATCACGATGATCGGCGGATTCTGTCCACCCTGGTGCGCGTAACGCAATTTCGGCCGCACCGGTCCGCGGCGGCGCGGCTGCTGGAACTCCACCGCCTCGATCAGCGCACGCGTGAGCTTCGGCGTGGGCAGCTTCGACATGGCGGCCGCGTAGGCGTCGTCCACGGAGCGCATCAGCGGGCCAATGCCAGTCTTTTCCGCAGCGGAAATGAAATGGAATTTGGCGAAGTCGAGAAATTTTAGTTTGCGCTCCAGATCTGCTTTCGTGCGCTCGCGCACATGCGAATCCAGCCCGTCCCACTTGTTCACGCCGACCACCAGCGCACGGCCCTGCTCGACCACAAAGCCGGCGATATGCGCGTCCTGGTCTGAAATGTCCTGGCGCGCGTCGAGCAGCAGAATCACGACATTGGCGTCCGAAATCGACTGCAGCGTTTTCACCACCGAGAACTTTTCGATCGCCTCGAACACTTTGCCGCGGCGGCGCAAGCCGGCCGTGTCGATCAGCGTGTAGGGCTTGCCCTGACGCTCGAAGTCCACGTAAATCGAATCGCGCGTGGTGCCGGGCATATCGAACGCGATCACGCGCTCTTCGCCGACAAGCGCATTGATCAGCGTCGACTTGCCGACGTTCGGCCGGCCGACGATCGCGATCTTGATGCCGTGCGCCGCCTTCTCCTCGTCGCTCTCTTCGGGCTGGCCCGCGTACGCGACGCCGAGCGCCTCGTTGATCATTTCCGTCACGCCGTCGCCGTGCGCAGCGGAAATCGCGCGCGGGTCGCCGAGACCGAGTTCGTAGAAGTCCGCCGCCACCGCGCTGTACTTCATCCCCTCCGCCTTGTTGACGACGAGGAAAATGGGCCGCCCGGTCTTGCGCAGATAGTCGGCAATCACCTTGTCTTGCGGCGCGAGACCATTGCGGCCGTCGACGATGAACACGACGATGTCCGACTCCTCCACCGCCTGGCGCGTCTGGCGCGCCATTTCGTGCAGGATGCCGTCTTTCGCGACGGGTTCGAAACCGCCTGTGTCGACGACGAGATAGGGCCGCTCGCCGGTGCGCCCTTCGCCGTAGTGGCGATCCCGGGTCAGGCCGGGCAAGTCGGCGACGAGCGCATCACGCGAGCGCGTGAGACGATTGAACAGCGTGGATTTCCCCACATTGGGGCGCCCGACGAGGGCAATAACGGGTTTCATCAGATGTTGTTCACGGTGAAACGCGGATCGGAATCGACCGTCCGCATGACGACGCCATTGCGCCGCTATACGGCAGCGTTTGACGCAAATTATCACGAATTCGACCAGTCCCGGCTGCGCTAGCCAGCGGCGCGCCGAGGCGGACGGGGGTTTGGCTGGTTGGGCAGCGCCGTCGGGCTGCCTGGTTGCGCTAAGTGAGCCCGCCGCTGCTGTCGATCGCTTTTCCGGCGGTTCCTGTCGAAGGCCTGCTTTTATTAACCGCCTGCTTGAAAGACCGCTTCTCGATCTCGCCGGATCAGCCGGCCCGGCGAAATTCATCTGCTGGTTATGCGGCGCCCTACACAGGCACCGGAAAAACGCGCGTGGCCGGCAAGGCCGGCCAACACGCTCGACGCCGTCGCCGCGAGATTAGCGCGGGCGATAGCCGTACAGATCGCCGTCGCGCGTTTGCACGACAAGCGTCTCGCCGGCCAGCACCGGTGCCGCGCTAATCGCGCTGCCGTCGGTCTTCATGCGGGCGACGAGCGTGCCGTCGTCGCGCGACAGGAAGTGCACGTAGCCCTGATAGTCACCGAGCACCGCCGCGTGTCCGAGGATGAACGGCACGCCCAGCTCGCGGTTCTTCAGCTTGTCGTTCTTCCACAGCGGAGCGCCGTTGCTGACGTCGAACGCGGACACGACCGACCAGTCATCCGCCGCGACGACTGCGCGGTCGTCCTGCGCGAGGCCGCTCGCGCTCGAGAACGCTTTTTCCCACAGCGCCCGTCCGGAGTTCGCGTCAAAACAGCCAATCTGACCCTGGAAGGTCACCGCGCACGTTTCCGATCCGACCAGTGTGGGCGGCCCGGTCACGTCGTTGATGCGCTCCACTTCTGTCACGCCCTTCGGGTAAGAAACCGGCGTCTGCCAGTAGGCTTCACCGGTTTGCAGATTGATTGCCGAAAACGCGCCGCCGGGGAAACCGGCCAGCACCGCGGCGTCGCCCGCGAAGGTCATACCCGACGACACGCGCAAATTCAGCGGCACCGCGCGGTTGCGATAATTCCACTTCTGCTCGCCGGTTTGCGCGTTGAACGCGACGATCTGGCCGTCCACGGTACGCACCACCACGAGACCATTGCCGACGAGCGGCGGCGAGATGATTTCGCCCGGCGCCTTCGCCGTCCACAATTGCTTGCCGTCCGCGCCGAGCACGTAGACATCGCCCTTCAGGCCGCCCACCGCCGTCAACGTGCCGTCGCTGCCCACGCCCGCGGAGATGTCGTCGTGCAGCTTGACTCGCCAGATGTCCTTACCGGTTTGCGCGTCGATCTTCGCGACCGAGCCGTTCGCGCCGGCTGCGTACACCGCGTCGCCGACCGCGACCGGCGAGAACAGATAACGGCCTGCCTTACCGACGCTCGTCTTCCAGGCTTGCTGCACGTCAAGCACGGGCTTGAACTCGGTGAGCGGCGTCGGCACGCGGCGCTCGTCTTTCGTGGATGAGCATGCCGCGAGAGCGAGGACGGTCATCGCACAGACAACGGGCACAGCGTAACGTTTCAGCAGATTCATCGGTGGACGAAGCATTCAGGAAATAGGTTAAAGAAAGGCCGGTTGGTCGTAGCTCGCGGCGCTTAACCGCCCAGCGCGTCCAGCTTGAACTGGATCAGCTGGCGCTCGGAGCTGTCGCTCTTCGGCAGCGACTCGAGCGCGAGTTTGTAGGCCGCGCGCGCGTCGTCGCGCTTGCCCTGGGCGGCGAGCAGATCGCCGCGGCCATTGGCCACGATGCCCTTGAACGCGTCGGACTGCGGCTCGGCGAGCAGTGCGAGACCCTGGTCGTAAGCCTTTTCGTCGAGCAGCAGTGAAGCAAGGCGCAGCTTCGCGATCTGCTTGAACTCGTCGTCCTTCGCGTGATCGATGGTCCATTGCAGCTGGGCTTTGGCGCCGGCTTCGTCGCCGGCCGCGTAGAGCGCCTTCGCGACGCCGAGCGCGGTCATTTGCGCGTACGCCGTGCGGCTGAACTTGTCTTCCATGTCGGCGGCGACGCGGCTCACCTTCGCCTTGTCGCCCGATGCCACGGCCTGCTGCACCTGGTCGTACAGGACGGCGGCTTCCGCCGCCTCGCGCCGCTGCCAGAAGTTCCAGCCGTTCCATGCGGCTGCGGCGACCAGCACCACCAGCACAATCCACGTGGTTGCATTACCCCACTGCGTCCACCAAGCCTTCAGACTTTCAATCGATTCTTGTTCGTCGTGGTAACTCATTGCCCGGCGATTTCCTCATTCTTGCTACGTGTGCGTGTCATCGCGATCAGTCGTCGCCGTCTTCGGCGGTTGCAACCATCGCATTGATTAGAAATTCGGTCAAGTCTTCGGCGGGCACGTTATGTTGCTCGCTTTTACCGCCGTTAGCGCTCGTGTCGCGCAGCGGTTTGACGCCCACCGTGCCGTTGGCGATTTCGTCTTCGCCGAGCACGACTGCGAATGCGGCGCCGCTCGCGTCGGCGCGCTTCATCTGCGATTTGAAACTTGCCGACTGGCCGTCCGCACTGCAATGGAGGATCACGTCGAGGCCGGTGTCGCGCAGCCGTTCGGCGATGATGAAGGCCTGCTCGCGCGCCGCGTCGCCCTGGTGGACCACATAGACGTCGCAACCTTCGTCTTCCGGCACGAGTTGTTCTTCTTTCAGCAGCTCGAGAATCCGTTCGATGCCCATTGCCCAGCCGCACGCGGCCGTGGCTTTGCCGCCGAGCTGCTCGATCAGCGGATCGTAACGGCCGCCCGCGGCGACGGTGCCCTGCGCGCCGAGCTTGTCCGTCACCCATTCGAACACGGTCAGATTGTAATAATCGAGACCGCGCACGAGACGCGGATTGATCGTGAACGGAATGTTGTTCGCTTTGAGAATGCGCTGCAAACCTTCGAAGTGCGCGCGCGATTCCGTGCCGAGGAAGTCGATCAGCTTCGGCGCGTTCTGCGCGACCTCCTGCAGCGCCGGGTTCTTCGTGTCGAGCACACGCAGCGGGTTCGTGTACAGGCGGCGCTTCGCGTCTTCGTCGAGCACGTCCATGTGCTTTTCGAGGTACGCAATCAGTTCGACGCGATGCGCCGCGCGTTCTTCCGCGAGCCCGAGCGAATTGATTTCGAGCTTGATGCCGGTGAGACCCAGGTCGTCCCACAGCCGCTGGCACATCATGATGATTTCGGCGTCGGCGTCAGGACCGGCAAAGCCGAGCGCTTCCACGCCGACCTGATGGAACTGGCGATAGCGGCCGCGTTGCGGGCGCTCGTGACGGAACATGGGGCCGATATACCACAGGCGCTTGGGACCGTCGTACAGCATGTTGTGCTCGATCGCCGCGCGCACCACCGCCGCCGTATTTTCGGGTCGCATCGTCAGATTTTCACCGTTCAACGCGTCGGTGAAGCTGTACATCTCTTTTTCGACGATGTCGGTCACTTCGCCGATACCGCGCGTGAACAGCTGCGTATGTTCGACGATCGGCGTACGAATATTCTGGTATCCGTACGAACGCAGCATCGACTTGACGGTGGTCTCGAAAAATTCCCACAGCCCCGCGTCCTGCGGAAGGATGTCGTTCATGCCCTTCACGCCGGACAGCTTGTCGAGCTTTTTCTTCTGTTCAGTCATCTCTATTGAATTGCCGAGGTTGAGTCGAGCGCCTCGGCGCGGCCGTAGCGGCGCTCGACGTAGTCACTCACGATTTGCTGGAATTCTTGCGCGATGTTCTCGCCGCGCAGCGTCTTCACCTTCTCGCCGTCGATAAACACCGGCGCAGCCGGATTTTCACCGGAGCCCGGCAGGCTGATGCCGATGTTCGCCTGCTTCGACTCGCCCGGACCGTTGACGATGCAACCCATCACCGCGACATGCATCTTTTCGACGCCCGGGTACTGGTCGCGCCACACCGGCATTTGCAGGCGCAGATAGGTCTGAATTTGCGATGCCAGTTCCTGGAACAACGTGCTGGTGGTGCGGCCGCAGCCGGGGCACGCGATCACCATCGGCGTGAACGAGCGCAGACCCATGGTCTGCAGGATTTCCTGGCCGACGATCACCTCACCGGTACGCGGCGCGCCCGGTTCGGGCGTGAGCGAAATGCGGATCGTGTCGCCGATGCCCTGCTGCAACAGCACGGACAATGCAGCCGTGGACGCGACGATGCCTTTCGAGCCCATGCCCGCTTCGGTCAAGCCGAGATGGAGCGCGAATTCGCAGCGGCGCGCGAGCTCGCGATAGACCGCGATCAGATCCTGAACGCCGCTCACCTTGCACGACAGAATGATCTTGTTGCGCGAGAGGCCAAGCTCGACCGCGCGCTCCGCAGAGCCGATCGCCGACTGGATGAGCGCTTCGTACATCACGCTCTGCGCTTCCCACGGCGTGGAACGGGCGGCGTTTTCGTCCATCATTTTGGCGAGCAGGTCCTGGTCGAGACTGCCCCAGTTGACGCCGATTCGCACCGGCTTGTCGTACTTGACGGCTGCCTCGATCATCTGCGCGAATTGCGTGTCGCGCTTCGCGCCATGCCCGACGTTGCCCGGGTTGATGCGGTACTTCGACAACGCCTCGGCGCACGCGGGATAGTCGCGCAGCAGCAGGTGGCCGTTGTAATGGAAATCGCCGACGAGCGGCACCGACACGCCCATGCGGTCGAGCTGATCGCGCACGGCCGGCACCGCTGCAGCCGCCTCCGGCGTGTTGACCGTGATGCGCACCAGTTCCGAACCCGCTTGCGCCAGCTCCTTGATCTGGATGGCAGTGCCGATGGCGTCGGCGGTATCGGTGTTCGTCATCGACTGCACGCGCACGGGCGCGTCGCCGCCGATGGTGACGAGCTGGCCGCCCCACCGGACGTCGACCGCATGCGACTTGCGCCGCGGCGCCTCACCGCCGAACACCGGCTCGTTTGACACGATCTTGCTACTGGATTGGGATTGAGCTTCGGATTGCATCGAAAAACCCATTTACGCCGCACGCGCCACAAAAATGCAGCGCCTGAATTGAAAAAGCGCCGCGGTCCGGTTGGCCGCGGCGCACACCGTCTGTATCAAGGCAACGCGAAGCGCGCCACGTTGCCTTTTGCCGCCGAATATTTCGACGGATCGACCGGCTGGCCGTCGAGCGTGATCGACTCGAGCCCCGCCTTGTTGCCGACCGTGACCTTGAAAGGCCCCTCGCCCGTCACTTCTTTCGTATCGCCTGCATGCACGAGGCCGGAGAACACTTCCTTGCCGTCCTTGCCGCGCACGCTGAACCAGCTATCTTGTGTCACGCGCAGCGCGACGATGGCCGAACCTGCGGCCGGCGCAGCAGCCAGAGCGGAGGCTGCCGCCACTGCGGCCGGCGCACTCGCCGCGGGCGCAGCCGGCGTTGCCGTGACCGGCGCAGCGGACGCCGGCGCGGTACCGGCGGCAAGCGGCGCAGGCATGGGTGTCGCGGACGCCCCACCCGGTGCGGCCGCGTTCGTCTCCGGCGCAGATGCGGACTCCTGGCCAGCATCCTGAGCCGCCGCCTCGGAGCCGGCCGCCGCCGTGCCTTGCGCGACGGCGCCGGATGCGCCCGTTGCGCCACCCGCGCCGCCATTCGCGCTCGCTTTCAGGCGCGCGAGCCACGCCGTGGAATCGCCGCCATTCGTGTGCCACATGGCAAGCGCAATCACCGCAACGATCACCGCGGCCACGCCCCACAACCACGAGCGGCTTTTTTGCGCGCCGCCGCCGAGCGACAGCGACACGCGCCCGCGCGGCAAATCTTTACCCGACGAGGCCGGCATCGAAAGATCCGGCGCCGGCACGCCCTTCTCGCGACGCAGCGCCTGCGTGAACGGCGTGGGATCGGCGCCGAGCATCTTGGCGTAGCTGCGCACGACGCCCAATGCAAACGTGGTGTCCGGCAAATGGCTGATATCGCCCGACTCGAGCGCGCGCAGTTTGGCGGGCGCCACCTTCAGCCGAGCCGACACGTCTTCGATCGACCAGCCCTTCAATTCGCGCAGTTGCGTCAAGCGCGCGCCTACCGCCGCCAGCGAGTCCAGGCCCGGCTGCCCCACAGGCTGCACCGCCGCCCGCGCGACAGATGCCGGGCGGCCTTCGTTCGTGTCTGTGTCCTGCGGCTGCGGGTGCTGCGGCTCACTCATCCCAAATCCTTTCGCGTCGATTCTTTTTTCACTTGTGCGACCGGACCGGTCCCAACCTCATGTCCGAATCGCAGACCGTTTATAACAAAATGCGCGGCCTCTTGTGCCGCTTCCGATCGATTCTGCAAACTTTCTTTTCAATTGCCCGGGGCGCACTACGCCTTTGAGCAATCTCCGGCGCGCCGCACGGAAATGCCCGCAGCCCGCCCCTTGCTGCTACACGGCGCGAACCTCGATGATCTTCGCCGCCTTCCCGGTGCGCTCAGCGAGGCGCGTGCGGTCTTTCACCGCACCGGCCAACTGACCGCAGGCAGCGTCGATATCATCGCCGCGTGTTTTACGCACTGTGGTGACGACGCCCGCGTCCATCAACACTTGTGCAAACCGCTTGATCTGTTCCTGCTTCGAGCGCACGAGGCCCGACTCCGGGAACGGATTGAACGGAATCAGATTGAACTTGCACGGGACGTCGCGAGTGAGCGCGAGCAGTTCGCGCGCTTGCGCTTCGCTGTCGTTCACGCCGTCGAGCATGCAATATTCGAAGGTGATGAAATCGCGCGGCGCGACTTTCAGATAGCGCTGGCAAGCCGCCATCAACTCGCGCAGCGGATATTTCTTGTTCAGGGGCACGAGCATGTCGCGCAGCGGATCGCTCGGCGCATGCAGCGACACCGCCAGCGCAACCGGCAGATCGGCGCCGAGCCGGTCCATCATGGGCACGACGCCCGAGGTCGACAACGTGACGCGCCGCCGCGACAGGCCGTAGGCGTTGTCGTCGAGCATGAGGCGCATGGCGGGTACGACCGCGTCGTAGTTCAGAAGCGGCTCGCCCATGCCCATCATCACGACGTTCGTGACGACGCGCTCGCCCTTGCCCTCGCCGCCCGTGGCCCGGCCGCCGGCCGCGCCGAGCGACGCCCGCAGCGCGAACTCGGCCATCCGCAACTGGCCGATGATTTCACCGGTTGTGAGATTGCGCGAGAAACCCTGCTTGCCCGTCGAGCAGAAACGGCAGTTCACCGCGCACCCGGCCTGCGACGACACGCACAGCGTGCCGCGCGCTTCCTCCGGAATGAACACGGTTTCCACTGCGTTGCTGTTGCCGACGTCGATCAGCCACTTGCGCGTGCCGTCGGCGGAAATATGGTCGCTCACGACGCCCGGCATGGTGAGCGTGGCGCGCCCCTTGAGCTTTTCGCGCAAGGACTTCGCGAGATCGGTCATGCCGTCGAAGTCCGCAGCGTTGTACTGGTGGATCCAGCGCTGCAATTGTTTGGCGCGAAACGGCTTCTCGCCCAGGCTTTCGCAATAGGCGACAAGCCCCTGGGCGTCGAGGTCGAGAAGGTTGACGGTGGAACTGCTCGTCATATCGAATCCTGCCATTTCAGTGCGAGACTGCGCTCATGCAACAAGCTGCATGAACGCAAACCGTTCGCGCCCATCCCTGCTGCTTTTACCTTACTACGTTGCGCGGCGATTGGTGTGAATAAAGCCGATTGGCTGCCCCGACCGCCTGCGCAATCCAGCATTAGCGCGAATAAACGTTGACTTGCGGGAAAAAGAAGGCAATTTCAACCGCCGCCGTTTCAGCCGCGTCCGAACCGTGCACCGCGTTAGCGTCGATGCTGTCGGCGAAATCCGCACGAATCGTGCCCTTTTCCGCCTTCTTCGGGTCCGTTGCGCCCATCAGGTCGCGGTGCTTCAGGATGGCGTTCTCGCCTTCCAGCACTTGCACGACCACCGGGCCGGAGATCATGAATTCGACCAGGTCCTTGAAGAACGGACGTGCAGCGTGCACCGCGTAGAACTTCTCAGCGTCGGCGCGCGACAGATGGACCATGCGCGAAGCCACGATCTTCAGGCCGGCGTTTTCGAAACGGCTGTAGATCTGGCCGATCACGTTCTTGGCCACTGCGTCCGGCTTGATAATGGACAGGGTGCGTTCGATCGCCATAAAAACTCCAAAAAATTAAGAGGTTACAGATTCAAATGAATCCGCTATTGTAGCATGTTCCCGTGTATGATTGCGATTGAACCCTTACAGCACTGAAAGACTCCAAGCAGGAGTTTCTGAATACTGGTAGCGTAGGCTGTGTGAGCCCTTTCCACGCATTTTTCGAAGCGTCGGCGGCATTGAAACTCCGGGCCGCCGCACTAATCTTAGGAACGGGTAGTCCGCGAGGGCGAGGAAGTCTCCGCGGCGCATGCAGGAACGCTGGACAAACCGCTTACACCATCACGCAACACGCTTCTGACGTAAGGAGAGACCATGAACGATCATCCGTATAGCTTTGGCCGCACCGGCGCGGTCAGCACGGTCGAAACGCGTAACCGCGTGCTACGAAACACCTACTGGCTGCTCGCACTGTCCATGATCCCGACCGTGCTCGGCGCGTGGGTGGGTCTCGCCACCGGTTTCTCGCTGTTCGCCGCCACTAGTCCCGCCATGAGCATGCTCGCGTTCTTCGCGATTGCGTTCGGCTTCATGTTCGCGATTGAAAGAACCAAGAACAGCTCCGCCGGCGTGTTCGTCCTGCTCGGCTTCACGTTCTTCATGGGCCTGATGCTGTCGCGCATTCTGGGCTTCGTGCTGGGTTTCTCCAACGGCCCGTCGCTCATCATGCTCGCCTTCGGTGGCACCGGTGTGATCTTCGCCTCCATGGCGACCATCGCCACCGTCAGCAAGCGCGACTTTTCGGGCCTCGGCAAGTGGCTCTTCATGGGCGTGATCGTGCTGCTGCTGGCCTCGGTCGCGAACGTGTTCCTGCACTTGCCGGCGCTGATGCTCACGGTGTCCGTCATGGCGATCGTGATCTTCTCGGCGTACATGCTGTTCGACGTGCAGCGCGTCGTGAACGGCGGCGAGACGAACTACATCACCGCGGCACTCGCCATCTATCTCGACTTGTACAACGTGTTCGTGAACCTGCTGGCGCTGCTCGGCATTTTCGGCGGCAACCGCAACTAAGCTTCATGCAACACGGCGAGGCACGGCGCTTAACGTGCCGGCCTCGCAAAAAAGCCCATAACGAACAATCGTTATGGGCTTTTTTATTCCCGCCGCTCTAGTCGCAAAGTGCCGGCTCAGCAGCGTTCAAAGGCTCAGCCACTCAAATCCTTCAGCCTGCGAGGCAACCACGACGTCGGTCGATGCGGCACCCAGCACGCCCGCCATAGCCGCCTGCGCGAGTTCCGGCAGGTTGTTTTGCTGGCTTAGATGGGCGGCAACCAGGTGACGCAGGCGCGACCGGTCGAGCGAGGCGAGGATTTCCGCCGCGGCGTCGTTGTTCAAATGCCCGTGATTCCCGCCGATGCGCGCCTTCAGCGATTGCGGATAGCGGCTGCCGGCGAGCATGCGCACGTCGTGATTGCATTCGAGCACCAGCGCGTCGCAACCGCTCAACACGGCGCTGATATGCGGCGTGGACGTGCCGACGTCCGTCAGCACGCCAAGGCGGCTCGCGCCATTCGAGAAGACATATTGCAGCGGCTCGCGGGCGTCGTGAGGAACCGTGTAGGGCAGCACGCTCAGATCGCCGATGGCGACTGCTTCGTCACCCCACAGCACTTGCAGATCGACGTCGGCGTCATCCGCACCGACCGCGCGCGCCGTGCCCCAGCTCATGTACAGCGGAATCGACCACTTACGCGCCAGCGTGAGCGCGCTGCCGATGTGGTCGCTGTGTTCATGCGTAATCAGAATGGCGTCGAGGCCTTCAGCGCTCGAGCCGAGCCGCGCGAGGCGGCGCTCGACTTCCTTCGCCGAAAAACCGCAATCGAGCAGCACGCGTGTGGTGGTCGCGCCGCTTTGCGCCTCCACCAGCAACGCGTTGCCTTCACTGCCGCTGCCAAGACTTGCGAACCGCACAGCCCGATCAGTTCAGTTGCGCGTGCAGGAGCGTGACGATGCGCTGCGCGTCGGACGAATTGTCGATCTGCCCGTTCGCGTCGAGCACCGCCACTTGCGTCACGGTGTCGCCCTTCGGACGCACGTTGACGAGGAATTCCTGGCCCGGCTTCTTCGCCGAATTGCCGCCGTAGAACAGCTTGCCAAGGAGCCCCTCTTTCTTCAGCTCCTGCATCGAGTCGGCGTAGCGCACATAGTAAATACCCTTCTCGCGGTCGCGGTTGTCGACGGTAAAGTTCGTGCGATCGAGCGCGAGACCCACGCGCAGCCACGCGCGGTCGAACGATTCCTGCAGATCGAGCGTGGATGCGCCCGCGCTCTTGTCGAGCGTTGACGGTGCGGTGGCCGGACGCGCTTCCGTCAGCAATTGCTTGGACTGCTTGTCGGTCAGGCCGAATTTCTGCATCAGCTTGGTGAGAAACAGCGCTTCCAACGCGGGATCGCGCGGACGCTCTTCCCAGCGCGACGACGTCTTGTCCTGACCCGTCAGCACTTCTTCCATTGCGCTATGCGTGACGGAAATGTCCGTCGTGTCGGAAGGACCGCGCGACACGAGGGTGCGGAAACTGTCACGCGTGCCCGACGAATACGCGAAGTCGATCACTTTGCCCACCGTGCGGCGGAACCAGTCGTCCGGAATGTTGGCGCGGTTCTCCGCCCAGTCGGTCACCATGATGCCGGTAGCCGGCGCATCGGTTTTCAACGCAAAGCCGTTTTCCTGCCAGAACTCCTGCAGTTGCGGCCACAGTTGTTCCGGCGAGCGGCCGTCGACCACAAGCCAGCGGCGGTCGCCGTCGCGCTCGATATGCATGCCGTACGGGTCTTGCG
This sequence comes from Paraburkholderia phenoliruptrix, assembly GCF_047325075.1. NCBI lineage: Bacteria > Pseudomonadati > Pseudomonadota > Betaproteobacteria > Burkholderiales > Burkholderiaceae > Paraburkholderia > Paraburkholderia phenoliruptrix. The sequence continues at coordinate 1,810,731 of NZ_CP168531.1, read as the reverse complement.
CGTTCGGCTGGCCTTCCGTCGAATTACCGGCCGCCGTGACCGCACGCTTGGTTGCGCCGCCGAGCGCGAGATTGGCCGGCGGTGCGACGTAACGCTGATCGGTTGCCGTGGTGCTCAGATCGCCGGGAATGGCGAGCGGCGGCGCGCTGCCCGCGGCCTTGTAATTCACGCGATCGGAAGCAAACCAGTCGTTCAGGGTGTCACAGCCGGCGAGCGTCACCAGGGCAAGCGTCAGCGCCGCCATGCGGGTTGCGTGGAGGGAAAGTGCGGAACGTTTCATGAGGTCCTTCGTGATGCTGGAACGCGGTGCCTGGTTCTGTGTGCCGGGAACGTGGGCTGGATCGACGTCGGTTAAGGAAATGCCGGTGGCTGGGTGGCGCTGACGGGTACGGCCGTAGCCGCCTAGCCGAGCAGGCCCGCTTCGCGCAGCGCGCCGCGCACCACTTCGTGGTATTGCGCGTCGAGCGGCGTGAGCGGCAGGCGGATCCCGCCCTGCACACGACCCAACTGCTGCAGCGCCCATTTCGCCGGAATCGGATTCGATTCGATGAACAGGTTCTTATGCAGCGACAACAGCTTCAGATGAATCTCACGCGCGGTCTTTGCGTCCGCCGCGAGTGCCGCCTTGCACAGCTCGCTCATGGCGCGCGGCGCGACGTTCGCGGTCACCGAAATATTGCCGTGGCCGCCGAGCAGCATCAGCGCGATCGCCGTAGGATCGTCGCCGCTGTAGATGCCGAAGTGCGCGGGCGCCGACTTGATCAGATGCGCGGCGCGGTCGATGTTGCCAGTCGCTTCCTTCACACCAATGATGCCCGGCACCTGCGCGCAACGCAGAATGGTCTCGTTGCTCATGTCCGCGACCGTGCGGCCCGGCACGTTGTACAGAATCACCGGCAGATCGACCGTTTCGGCGATCTTCACAAAATGGCGATAGATGCCTTCCTGGGTCGGCTTGTTGTAATACGGCACGACCTGCAGCGTGGCGTCCGCGCCGACTTCCTTCGCCTCGCGCGTCAGTTCGATCGCTTCCGCAGTCGAATTGCCGCCCGAACCGGCGATCACCGGAATCCGGCCCGCCGTGTGCTCGACGGCGGTCTTGACCATCAGCACGTGCTCTTCGACGGACAGCGTAGCCGACTCGCCGCTCGTACCGACCACCACGAGCGCGTTCGTGCCCTCGGCGACATGCCAGTCGATCAGTTTGCGGAATGCCGGCAAGTCGAGGCTGCCGTCTTCGAGCATCGGAGTGATGATGGCAGGAATGCTGCCGCGAATCTGGACGCCGCTGGTGCCGGGCGCATTGTCCGCTTGAGTGCCTGCCGCTTGAATGCCCGCCGCTTGAGTGCCCGCCGCTTGAGTGCCCGCCGCTTGAGTGCCCGCTTGTGTGACGTTAGTCATGAAAAGCCATGAATTTGATCAGGTAAACCGCGATTGTAGCGGATTAGCCAGCCAACTCGTAACAAGGCGGGGGTGCCGCCTGCGCGGGGTTGTCTGAGCGGTCCGCCTCCAGAATGGCGCAGATGCGCTGGACGTAAGCCGGGCGTGGCTGCGCGAGAAAACCGTCCTGAAACGCGACCACCCTCAACTGGCCGCGCACCACCTCGAGCAGCTCGCCGGGCGCGAGCAGAAACGCCGGATTAGAGGGCTTGCCGACCGTTTCGTTTCCTTTCGCAAAGGTCTCGTAAACCAGTACGCCGCCGGGCGCGAGGGATTGAATCAGCCTTCCAAAAAGCGGACGGTGCAAATAGTTGGTGACGACGACGGCCGCGAATGTCGCCTCCGCGGGCAACGGCCATGGCGCGCTCTCGATGTCTGCGACTACCGGCGTGACGAGCGGCTCGTCAGCGAGCGTATTCAGCGCGGCGACGTCGCGGTCGATCGCCGTCACCGGATGACCCAGCGACGCAAAAAACCGCGCGTGGCGCCCTGCTCCCGAGGCCACGTCGAGCACCGCGCCACCCGCCGCGACGAGATGCGCCCAATGGCGCACCCAGCGCGACGGCTCGCCCAATCCATGCACGTTGACTGCGGGGCTGCTCATGACGTGGCGGCGAATGCTCAGTTGTACTTCAGTTGTACGACAGACCCATCGCCTCGCGCACGTCCCGCATGGTTTCCGTGGCGAAGCGGCGCGCCTTGTCGCAGCCGTCGGCGACGATCGCGCGCAGCAGCGACGGGTCGTCCATGTACTTCTGCGCGCGCTCGAGCATGGGCTGCTGTTCGCGCAAAATACCTTCGATCACCGGCTGCTTGCACTCCAGACAACCGATGCCGGCCGAGCGGCAACCTTTCTGAACCCACTCATGCGTGGTTTCGTCCGTGTAGACCTGGTGCAGTTGCCACACCGGGCACTTGTCCGGATCGCCCGGGTCCGTGCGGCGCACGCGTGCCGGATCGGTCGGCATGGTGCGCACCTTCTTCGTGATGGTTTCGGCGTCCTCGCGCAGACCGATCGTGTTGCCGTACGACTTCGACATTTTCTGGCCGTCCAGCCCCGGCATACGCGACGCTTCCGTCAGCATGACCTGCGGCTCGACCAGAATGATCTTGCGCGAGCCTTCCAGGTAGCCGAACAGGCGCTCGCGGTCGCTCATCGACAGGCTTTGCGACTCCTGCAACATGGCGCGCGCCTGCTCGAGCGCTTCGTCGTCGCCTTCCTGCTGGTAGGCGTTGCGCAGCTCGTGATACAGCTTGGAGCGCTTGCCGCCGAGCTTCTTCGCGGCTTCGTTCGCTTTCTCCTCGAAGCCCGGCTCGCGGCCATACAGGTAGTTGAAACGGCGCGCGATTTCACGCGTCATCTCGACGTGCGGCACCTGGTCTTCGCCGACCGGCACGAGCGACGCGCGATACAGCAGAATGTCCGCCGCCATCAGCACCGGATAGCCGAGGAAGCCGTAAGTCGACAGATCTTTCTCCTTCAGCTTCTCGATCTGCTCCTTGTAGGTCGGCACGCGCTCGAGCCAGCCGAGCGGCGTGCTCATGCCGAGCAGCAGCGACAGCTCCGCGTGCTCGGGCACGCGGCTCTGAATGAAAAGCGTGGCCTGCGCCGGATCGATGCCCGAGGCGAGCCAGTCGATCAGCACTTCCCAGACGTTTTTCTCGATGACCTCAGGCGTTTCGTAGTGAGTCGTCAGCGCATGCCAGTCGACGACGGCGAAGAAGCACGGGTATTCGGACTGCAGCCGCACCCAGTTTTTCAGCACGCCGTGATAGTGGCCGAGGTGCAGCGACCCGGTGGGCCGCATGCCGGAGAAGATACGGTCTGGGAACATGGTTATTTAGAAAAGCGAAACAAGTGGAGTCAGAATTGCGGTGATGGCGCTGTAACCGAGCGTGACGAGCGGGCTCAGCCAGTAGCGCGTCAGCGTGCCCGTCATGACGAGCGCCATCACGATGAAAAAGCCGTATGGTTCGAGGCGCGACAGCGCGATGGCCTGGCGCGGCGGCAGGAGCGCCATCAGCACACGGCCACCGTCGAGTGGCGGCAAAGGAAACAGATTGAGCACGCCCAGCACGAGGTTCACGCCGACGCCCGCGCCCGCCATGCGCGTGAAAAACGGTTCGTCGACAGCAAGGACGGCCAGCGCCACGCCGAACAGCCCCCAGATCAACGCCTGCACGAAGTTGCACGCGGGACCCGCCGCCGCGACCCACAGGCTGCCCCAACGCGGGTTGCGCAGATTGCCGAAAGCGACCGGCACCGGTTTTGCATAGCCGAACATGAACGCGCCGCTCGTGGCGAAGTACAGGAGCAAGGGAATGGCAATGGTGCCGAGCGGGTCGATGTGCCGCATCGGATTGATGGAAACGCGGCCGAGCACGTAGGCCGTGTTGTCGCCGAGCCAGCGCGCGACGTAACCATGCGCGGCCTCATGCAGCGTGATGGCGAAGATCACCGGCAACGCGTAAACCGCGATGGTTTGTATCAGGGAAGAATCCATAACTCGCTATTGTAACAATGCGATTGCGTGCATCTGTCCGCTTTCGCTCATGCCGTCTCTTCGAGACCGAATGGCGCGAGAGAACCGCGCCCTGCCCGCACCAGCACCGGCTCGTCGCCGGTCAGATCGATCACCGTGGACGGCTCGCACACGCAAGCGCCGCCGTCGATCACCAGATCCAGTTGTTTTTCGAGCCGCGCGCGGATGTCCTCCGGGTCGTTGAGCGGCGTCGTTTCGCCCGGCAGGATCAGCGTGGAGCCAAGAAGCGGCTGACCGAGTTCGCCGAGAATGGCGAGCGTGATGGCGTGGTCCGGCACACGCAGGCCGATTGTCTTGCGCGACGGGTGCGACAGGCGCCGCGGCACTTCCTTCGTTGCCTGCAGCACGAACACATAGGGCCCCGGCGTCACCGATTTGATGAGCCGGTACTGGCGATTGTCCACCATCGCGAAGTTAGCGAGCTCCGACAGATCGCGCACGAGGAGCGACAGCAGCTGCTTCTCGTCGAGCCCACGAATCCGGCGCAGGCGCTCCACGGCGTTCTTGTCGTCGAGATGACAGGCGAGCGCGTAGCTCGAGTCCGTCGGCAGCGCGACCACGCCGCCGTCGTTGATGATCTGCACGGCCTGCTTGACGAGGCGCGGCTGCGGGTTATCTGGATGAAGCCGGAAGTATTGGGACATGGCGGCTAACGATGACGACGAGAAACAACGTTTGATGGCGCGGTCCGACGCAAAACGACCGCGGACCGTGAGCGTCAGGCGCGGGCACGCCGAAGCGCCGGCTCGCGCGCACGACGTGCCGAAGCGGCACGGCGGGCGTTCACAGCCAGCGTTCCCAGACAGGCTTGAGATCGGAAGGAAGCGGCGGCAGCGTACCGAGCTCGACGCGGCCCTCGCCCGGCGCGTGAAAATCGGAGCCGCGCGACGCCTCGAAACCGAAGCGGCGCGCAACGTCGGCATATTCGCGGTATTGATCGGGCGTATGGCTGCCCGTGACGACTTCGATCGCCTTGCCGCCCAGATCGATGAATTCGCCGAAAAACGCGTCGAATTCGGTCGGCGAGTACGCATAGCGGCCCGGATGCGCGATGATCGCCTCGCCGCCCGCTGCCTTGATCCAGCCGACCGCGTCCGCCAGCTTCGACCAGCGGTGCGCCACATAGCCGGGCTTGCCGTCGCCGAGATAGCGGTTGAACACATCTTGCGTGGAACTGGCATAACCGCTTTCGACCAGAAAGCGCGCGAAATGCGTGCGCGAAATCATGTCCGGGTTCGAGACGTACTTGAGCGCGCCTTCATAGGCGCCGGGAATGCCGAGCGTGGCCAGCTGCTCGCCGATTGCCTCCGCGCGCGCCGCGCGCCCGTTACGCGTGCGGGCAAGCCCGTCGATCAGCACCGAACTCGTGGGGTCGATACCGAGCCCGACGATGTGCACCGTCCGCGCCGCCCACGTCACCGAAATTTCCACGCCGCTCAGATAGCGCATGCCGAGCCCCTCGGCGGCCTGACGCGCTTCATGCTGGCCGCCGAGTTCGTCGTGGTCGGTGAGCGCCCACAATGTCACGCCTCCCGCGTGCGCACGGCGCGCGACGTCGGCGGGCGCGAACTGGCCGTCGGAAACGGTGGAGTGGCAGTGAAGGTCGGCGTTCATCATCGTGTGGAGAAAGTTCTGCAGCCATTTTACTGCAACGCAGTAAGTGAACGCAGAGCAATTCTCACGCCGGAAAGCTTGCGCCTAGCGGGTGATCCGGCCCCTGGCGCCCTCGCCCTCGCCCTCGCCCTCGCCCTCGCCCTCGCCCTCGCCCTCGCCCTCGCCCTCGCCCTCGCCCTCGCCCTCGCCCTCGCCCTTGCTAAGCGCAGAATCCCTCGATCAGCGCGGCGACCTGTTCGGGCTGGTCGTGGTGCACCATGTGCCCCGCTTCGTCGATGATCTTCTCGCGCCAGTCGGCAAACGCCTGAAAGCGCGCCTTGAATTCGTCGAGCGAAATATCGCCCGCCAGCGCGGCGAGCGTGGGCGAATGGGCGGCTTCCACATGCAGCACTTTCGCGCTCACCTTGCGCCAGACGGCCATCACTTCGTCCAGACGGTACAGCGTCGGCCCGCGCAGTTTATGCGCGGGGTCGGCGAGCAGCATGAAGCCGCCGGCGCCGTCCGGCTTCGACCAGTGCTTCGCCAGGAATTGCGCGCGGGCGGGCGCAAGCCGCGGATTGGTTTTGGTGAGCCGCGCGGCGACGTCTTCGAGGGACGCATAGCGCTTCAGTTGCGGCGGATCGCGCAGCTCGTCGAGCCAGTTTTGCAGCCGTTTGGGCGCCTGTCCGGCGTGCGCGGGCGCCAGCCCGAAACCTTCCAGATCGACCACGCGCCGCACGCGCTGTGCACGCGCGCCCGCATAGAGGCAAACGACGTTCGCGCCGAGACTATGTCCGACCAGGTTGACCTGGCCGGTCGGCGCGTAATGATCGAGCAGCGCGTCGAGATCGGCGAGGTAATCGTGGAACCAGTAATGGCCCCCGCCGTTTTGCGCGACCGGCCAGTCCGACAGACCGAAGCCGCGCATGTCGGGCGCGATGACCTGCCAGTCGCCGCCGAGCGCATCGACGACGAACTGGAACGACGCCGCCACGTCCATCCAGCCGTGCAGCATGAAGAGCAGCGGCGCATCGGGATTGCCCCAGCGCCGCACATGCAGACGGATGCCTCGCACGGGGATGAACTCGGAGCGGGAAATATTCATGGTCGGATGCACGCCAAAAAAGAATGGTCGTTCGATTATAACGACATAGGCGGACGGCAGTGGCGACAGGCGGCAACCCCGTCGCAGGTGAGTCAGTCGCGAGGCAACCGGCCGGTCGGCTCAGTGCCCAGGCCGACGCCTGCGAGCGCCGCCAGTTCGGCTAGCTCGGCCTCGTCGAAACCTGCGTCGCGGCGCGCCTCGAAATTGAACGGCCCGCGCAGTTTCGGCGCGTGATACTGGCCGGCGAGGCGCGTGTAGGTCGCATGCGGATCCAACCCGCCTTCCTCGCACAGATGACGAAACCAGCGGTTGCCGATCAGCACGTGGCGGATTTCGTCGCGCAGGATCACGTCGAGAATCGCGGCGGACTGACGGTCTCCCGCCTGCTGCAGACGCGCGCGAATAGGCGGTGACGCATCGAGGCCGCGCGCCTCCAGCGTGCGCGGCACGAGCGCCATGCGCGCGAGCACGTCGCCACGCGTGCGCTCGCACATGTCCCACAGGCCGTCGTGGGCGGGAAAGTCGCCATACGCATGGCCGTAATCCGCGAGGCGCGCGCTCAGCAGCGAGAAGTGATATGCCTCTTCGGCGGCGACCTTCAGCCAGTCGGTGTAGAAGTCGGCGGGCAGGCCGGCGAAGCGCCACACGGCGTCGAGCGCCAGATTGATCGCGTTGAATTCAATATGCGCCAGCGCGTGCAGCAGCACCGCGCGTCCTTGCGGCGACTGCATGCTGCGCCGCCCCAGCTGGCGCGGTTCGACGAGCTCGGGGCGCACGGGCCGCCCAGGCAGTCCTGGTGGCTCCGGCGGTTCGTCGAGCGTGACGTCGGCGAGACACGTCGCGCTGCCGTCGAGCACCGCCGCGTATAACGCTCGCGCGGCGGCTGCCTTCGTCACTGGATCGGTCTCGCGCAGCGCAGCGCGGCGAGCGCCGCCGTGCGTGCGCAACACGGCGCGCCGCTCGCGTCCGGCGCGGGCCCGATGGACGAAGCGGACGGCCCGGAGCGCGTGGACGTGGCTGGGAAAGCGGGCGAAACGGCGGACATCATGGAAAGGTGATCGGGCAAGGCAGTGAAACCGACGGGTGTTGAATGGCGCGGACTGCGGACGGCGGGCGCCGAGGCGAGAGGCGTGCGCGCCGAAGCGTCAAGCACTGACGCCGAAGCGGCCACCTCGAACCCCGCTCGCGCGTGACGCAAAGCGGCGCGACGACACAACCGTTTACAATACCCGATTCGACGCTCGCCAGCGCCCGGCGCCACCAGGGGCCGCCCAAGGGCCGGGCGAAAAACAGGAAGAACCGTCAAACCAGACACGCCGCGAGCCGTCCGCGCCCGGCAACCGATCCACGAGGAGACAACGTGACCATTTACAAGCTTGGCGACGCCGCACCGACCATCCACGAAAGCGTGTTCGTCGCGGATTCCGCGACCATCATCGGCAACGTAACGCTGGAGGAAAATTCGAGCGTCTGGTTCGGCGCGACGCTGCGCGGCGACAACGAGCCGATCACGCTCGGCGCGGGCAGCAACGTCCAGGAAAACGCGGTCTTGCACACCGATCCCGGCTTTCCGCTGACGATCGAGGCAAACGTCACGGTCGGGCATCAGGTCATGCTGCACGGCTGCACGATCAAGGAAGGCGCGCTGATCGGAATTCAGGCGGTGGTCTTGAATGGCGCGGTAATCGGCCGCAACTGTCTGGTCGGAGCGGGCGCCATCGTGACCGAAGGCAAGGTGTTTCCCGATAATTCGCTGATTCTCGGTGCGCCCGCGAAAGTGGTGCGCGAACTGACCGAGGCGGACATCGCCAACATGCAGCGCGGCACGGCAAGTTACGCCGAGCGCCGCGAGTATTTCAAGGCGCAGCTCGTGCGCATCGGCTAAACAGCCGGGCGCGCGGCGCGCACGGTGCGTGCACGGCCTTCGCCGGGCCGCGCCATTCGATAGAGGAAAAGTTGTGAGCGACCAGTTGCAAAAATTCATGTTCAGCGCGGCGCCGGTGCGCGGCGAAATCGTTTCGCTGCGCAATACGTGGCAGGAAGTGCTGACGCGCCGCGAGTATCCGGCGCCCGTGCGGACGATTCTCGGCGAGATGATGGCGGCCTGCGCGCTGCTGTCGGCGAATCTGAAGTTCGACGGCACGCTGATCATGCAGATTTTCGGCGACGGCCCCGCCAAGATGCTGGTGGTTCAATGCAGCTCCGACCTGTCGATGCGCGCGACCGCCAAGCTTTCCGGCGACGAAGGCAGCACGATCGGCGAGAGCACCTCGATGGTGGAACTGCTCAACGCAAGCGGCCACGGCCGCTGCGTGATCACGCTCGATCCGCGCGACAAGAAACCCGGTCAGCAGCCGTATCAGAGTATCGTGCCGCTCTCGGGCGAAAATGGGCCGCTCAACTCGATGGCGGAAGTGCTCGAGCACTACATGCATCACTCCGAGCAGCTCGATACGCGCCTGTGGCTCGCGGCGAATTCGGAACGCGCGGTCGGCATGCTGCTGCAAAAGCTTCCCGGCGACGGCGGCATCGTCCCGCATCCCGGCGAACTGGACGCCGATACGTGGGAGCGCGTCTGCACGCTCGGCGGCACGCTGTCGCAGGACGAACTGCTGAAGGAAGAACCGGAAACCGTGTTCCGCCGCCTCTTCTGGCAGGAAAACGTGCAGCACTTCGAGCCGGCCAGCGCGCGCTTCGAATGCACCTGCTCGCGCGAGAAGGTCGGCTCGATGCTGAAGATGCTGGGTCGCGAGGAAGTGGACGGCGTGATCGAAGAGCGCGGCCACGTCGAAATTCATTGCGAGTTCTGCAACCAGCGGTACGAGTTCGACCCGGTCGACGTGGCGCAACTTTTTCTCGCCAATGCACTCTCACAAGGAGTCACGCCGGCCGCCGAGCAACGGCACTGATACCGCTGGCGGGCTGACGCTTTGCGCGTTCACCGGGTGCTGGATGAGGCGCCCGGCGTTCGTCCGGGTATCGACCGATCGAGATTCAACATGAGCATGCCCACTTCGTTGCCGCGTCCCGCCCGCGCTTTTGCCGTGTTGACGGCACTCGCGGGCCTTACTGCGTTGAGCGGTTGCATGATGGACCCGCCGGGTCCGTCGCCGATATACAGCCGGCTGCCCGCCGACCAGTCGGGCATGGCCAGCACCGCTCAGCCGCTGACGCCTGCCGAGCGCCAGCGGTACGACGCCATCGATCGCCAGGTCATGGCGGAGCAGAACCAGGCGATTGCCGCGGAAAGCGCCGCACAGGCGTGGTCCCGCTATTACAGCCCGCCTGTGCCCGTCACCGTGTACGGCAGCTACTACGGCGGTGGCTGGGGGCATGGCTGGGGCACCGGCGTCGGCTTCGGCTACGGGCCGTACTGGGGCTGGTAGTGGGCTGAGCGGCGCGATGCGGGTTGGCGGGATATCGGCGAGGGCCGGGTTTGGCCGGACTTTCGCCGTGTCGTACCTGCTAATGGTACCTGCTAATGGGTACCTGCCAATGCAAAAAGGCGCGGTTTGTGAACCGCGCCTTTTTTACGCCCGGTGAGCCGTCTCGCCCGGCCATTGCCGTCGAAGCATTTGGCGGCAACCTCAGTGCGCCGGCTTCTTCTCTTTTGCCGCCTTACCGCCGTGCTTGCGCTCCGGTTTCGCGCGCGATTCCGGATTCGGCACCACATGCAGCGGCGCGGCCGACATCTCGCCGCGAGTCGACGTCGTGGTGGAAGGTGCATTGGCCGTCGGCAAAGGTGCATTCGGCGACACGAACTGGACGAACACCTCGCCGTCTTTCACCATGCCCATCTCGTACCGGGCGCGCTCTTCGACGGCAGCCGTGCCGTTCTGCAGATCTTGCACCTCGCCCTGAATGCGCTCGTTGCGCAGCTTGGCGTCGGCGTTCTTTTGCATCTGCTGCGCGAGTTGCTGCTGCAGTTCGTGAACGCGCAACCATCCGCCATGGCCCCACCACAGCGGATACTGGATCAACGCCAGCAGAACGATCAATACAGCAGTGACGAGCCGCATGAAGTAAGCACAATAAATACGCGCCGCCCTGCGCTTTACGCAGGGCGGCGAGGTCAATCAGACACGAGGAAAAGCCGGCTCATCGGTCAGTGCAGAAACAGTCTGGTCCTGACCATTCATTAGCGCAGATTGTAGAACGCCGACTTGCCCGGATAGCTGGCGATATCGCCGAGGTCTTCTTCGATACGCAGCAGCTGGTTGTACTTCGAGATACGGTCCGAACGCGACAGCGAGCCCGTCTTGATCTGGCCGGCGTTCAGGCCGACGGCGATATCGGCAATCGTCGAATCTTCCGTTTCGCCCGAGCGGTGCGAGATCACCGCCGTGTAGCCCGCGCGCTTCGCCATTTCGATGGCGGCGAAAGTTTCGGTCAGCGTACCGATCTGGTTGATCTTGATGAGGATCGAGTTCGCGATGCCCTTCTCGATACCTTCCTTCAGAATGCGCGTGTTGGTGACGAAGAGATCGTCGCCCACCAGCTGGATTTTCTTGCCGAGCTTCTCGGTGAGCAGCTTCCAGCCTTCCCAGTCGCCTTCGTGCATGCCGTCTTCGATCGACACGATCGGGAACTTGTCGGCGAGCGTGGCCAGGTAGTCGGTAAATTCCGCCGACGACAGTTGCAGGCCCTCGCCCGCCAACTGGTACTTGCCGTCGTGGTAGAACTCGCTCGCTGCGCAGTCGAGCGCGAGCAGCACGTCTTCGCCCGCGCGGTAGCCTGCTTTCTCGATGGCTTGCAGGATGGTGGACAGGCATTCGTCGTTGCTGCCGAAGTTCGGTGCGAAACCGCCTTCGTCGCCGACCGCCGTGCTCATGCCGCGATCCGACAGGATCTTCTTCAGCGCGTGGAAAACTTCTGCGCCGCAGCGCAGTGCTTCGCGGAAGGTCGGCTGGCTGACCGGGACGATCATGAATTCCTGGATGTCCAGGCTGTTGTTCGCGTGTGCGCCGCCGTTGACGATGTTCATCATCGGGACCGGCAGTTGCATCGCGCCCGAACCGCCGAAGTAACGGTAGAGCGGCAAGCCGGCTTCTTCTGCGGCGGCCTTCGCGACGGCCATCGACACAGCCAGCATCGCGTTCGCGCCGAGGCGCGACTTGTTGTCCGTGCCGTCGAGTTCCAGCAGCGTCTTGTCGAGGAACGCCTGCTCGGAAGCGTCGAGGCCCATGATCGCTTCGGAGATTTCGGTGTTGATGTGCTCGACAGCCTTCAGCACGCCCTTGCCGCTGTAGCGGCCGGTTTCGCCGTCGCGCAGTTCGATTGCTTCGCGCGAGCCGGTGGACGCGCCCGACGGCACCGCGGCGCGGCCCATCGTGCCGGACTCGAGCAGCACGTCGCATTCGACGGTGGGGTTGCCTCGCGAATCGAGAATCTCTCGACCGATGATATCTACGATAGCACTCATGGTTTCCTCAAGAAATGACGATGAATTCTTTGCTGTGACACCGCACCTGGCGCCTCGCGTGGCGTCGGCCGGCCACACCGACAGACCACTTGCGCGCCGATACGTTCGACGACCATTGTGTGCATTTGCCGCGCGCCCGCTGCCGTGACCGGCTCATGCTGCGAGCGCGCGGCGCATGCCTGATTCAGTTGAAATCGCTTTCGAGGAACGGCGCGCGCTTCACGGCCTGATCGAGCGTGACGAGCGTTTCGAGCAGATCGGCCATGCGATGCAGCGGCACGGCGTTCGGACCGTCCGACTTCGCTTCTGCCGGATTCGGATGTGTTTCCATGAAGAGCCCTGCCACGCCGACCGCAACGGCCGCCCGCGCGAGCACCGGCACGAACTCGCGCTGACCGCCCGAACTCGTGCCCTGCCCGCCTGGCAACTGCACCGAATGCGTCGCGTCGAACACGACGGGCGCGTTCGTTTCGCGCATGATCGCGAGCGAGCGCATGTCCGACACCAGGTTGTTATAACCGAACGACACGCCGCGCTCGCACGCCATGAAACGGTCTTCGGACAGGCCTGCTTCGCGTGCCGCGTCGCGCGCCTTGTCGATCACGTTCTTCATGTCGTGCGGCGCGAGAAACTGGCCCTTCTTGATGTTGACCGGCTTGCCCGAGCGCGCGCACGCGTGGATGAAGTCCGTTTGACGGCACAGAAAGGCCGGCGTTTGCAGCACGTCGACCACCGAGGCGACCTGTTCGATCTCGTGCTCCGCGTGAACGTCCGTCAGCACCGGCAGGCCGAGCTGACGCTTCACTTCCGACAGAATGCGCAAACCTTCGTCCATGCCGAGACCGCGAAACGACTTGCCGCTGCTGCGATTGGCCTTGTCATACGACGATTTGTAGATGAACGGAATGTTCAGCTTCGCGCAGATTTCCTTCAGGCGGCCCGCGGTGTCGATCGTCATTTGCTCCGATTCGACGACACAGGTGCCCGCGATCAGGAAAAACGGCTTGTCGAGCCCGATTTCGAAATCGCCCAGCTTCATGCTTTCTCCCCGACTTCATTCGCGACCCGCGACTGCTGATGCGCAAGCGCTGCCTCGACGAACGACTTGAACAGCGGATGGCCGTCGCGCGGCGTGGACGTGAATTCCGGGTGGAACTGCACGCCGACGAACCACGGGTGCATGCTGCGCGGCAGTTCCATCATTTCCGGCAGATCTTCACTCGGGGTACGGGCGCTGATGATAAGACCGCCGGCCTCGAGCTGGGGCACGAAGCGGTTATTGACTTCATAACGGTGACGGTGACGCTCGTTCACGTCCTTGCCGTAGATTTCCTCGGCCATCGTGCCGGGCTTGATCGGGCAGCGTTGCGAACCGAGGCGCATCGTGCCGCCGAGATCCGACTCTTCCGTGCGCTTTTCGACGCGGCCTTCGCGGTCATACCATTCGGTGATGAGCGCGACCACGCGGTTCGGGGTTTCCTGATCGAACTCGGTACTGTTCGCGTCTTTCAGGCCCACGACGTCGCGCGCGAATTCGATCACTGCGAGCTGCATGCCGAGGCAGATGCCGAGATACGGCACCTTCGCTTCGCGCGCATAGCGGATGGCGGCGATCTTGCCTTCCGTGCCGCGACGGCCGAAACCGCCAGGCACGAGCACGGCGTCCAGATGCTTGAGACTTTCGACGCCTTGCGTCTCGATCTCTTCGGAATCGATATATTCGATGTTCACGCGTGTCGCCGTGTGCATGGACGCGTGGCGCAACGCTTCGATCAGCGACTTGTACGACTCCGTCAGATCGACGTACTTGCCGACCATGCCGATCGTGACTTCGTGTTCCGGGTTTTGCAGCTTTTCGACAAGTTCCGACCACATGGACAGGTCGGCCGCTTTCGGCGTGAGCTTGAGCTCTTCGCAGATGATCGCGTCGAGACCCTGATCATGCAGCATCTGCGGAATCTTGTAGATGCTGTCCGCGTCCCACACCGAAATGACGGCGTCTTCGGGCACGTTCGAGAACATGGAGATTTTCGCGCGCTCGTCGTCGGGAATGCGGCGGTCGGCGCGGCACAACAGCACGTGCGGCGAAATACCGATTTCGCGCAGCTTCTGTACGCTGTGCTGCGTGGGCTTGGTCTTCAGCTCGCCGGCGGTGGCGACCCAGGGCACGAGCGTGAGATGCACGAAGCACGCGCTGTTGCGGCCCATGCGGAGGCTCATTTGACGCGCAGCCTCGAGGAACGGCAGCGATTCGATGTCGCCCACCGTGCCGCCCACCTCGACGATCGCGACGTCCGGCTCGCCGCAGGTGGCCGACGCCGCGCCACGCTCGATGAACGCCTGGATTTCATTCGTGATGTGCGGAATGACCTGGACCGTCTTGCCGAGATAATCGCCGCGGCGTTCCTTGCGGATCACCGATTCGTAAATCTGGCCCGTGGTGAAATTGTTGGCCTTGCGCATCTTCGTGCTGATGAAGCGCTCATAGTGGCCGAGGTCGAGGTCGGTCTCCGCTCCGTCTTCCGTTACGAACACTTCGCCGTGCTGGAACGGGCTCATCGTGCCGGGGTCGACGTTGATGTAGGGATCGAGCTTGAGGAGGGTGACTTTCAGACCGCGCGATTCGAGAATCGCGGCGAGGGAAGCGGCGGCAATACCCTTGCCGAGGGAAGATACTACGCCGCCGGTGACGAAAACATATTTGGTCATCGCTGGATGCTCGCGGGAAAAACGGATTATACCGTAAAGCGGGGCCTCAACCCAGCGAAATGCGAGCAAGCCCGGCGCGCGCATGCGCCGCGCAGACTACAGGCAAACCACGGCCAAACGCCACACGATCGCCGCCCGCCGCGTCAGCCGCGCTCGCCCAGTTCGCGCAACATCCGCTGCACCGCGCGCGCGGTTTCGATCGGCTTTTCCATCGGAAAAAGATGGCTGCCCTCGATCCATTCGACGTGACCGCCCGTGGCGCGGCGGGTGGCGCTCAAACCGACCTGGCGGATTTCCTTCGACCGCGTGCCGGCGATGAACCCGACCGGCACCGGCGCGCCGCGCGCGAGCCGCGCGCCGAGCGTGTGCGGCAAGGTCCGGTAGATCTGATATTCGATGCGCCGGTCGAACGCGAGGCTGCGCGAGCCGTCGTGTGCAACCTGCGGAATACCGAAGTCGATATAGTCGGACAGCATGCGCTCGTCCCAACGCGCGAACGCGGGCTTCGAATAGAAATGCCGCCATGCCTCTTCGCGGCTCGCCCAGTGCGTGCGGCGTGTGCGCGTGGCGGCGGCCGGCGAGAGCCGCTCGTCGAGCCCCGTCCACTGCGACACGCGCAGAATGCTGCTGCGCCAGCCGGCCACCACCGGCGAATCGAGCATTACCACGCCCCTCACCCACTGCGGCTTTTTCAGCGCGGCCATCAGCGACAGATAGCCGCCGAGCGAATGACCGACGAGCCAGACCGGCTGTTCATAACGGCGCCCGATGTCGTCGAGCAACTGCTCCACCAGATGCGGCCAGTCCTGCGTGACGGGAAAGCGCGGATCGTGCGCAATGCGTTCGATGTAGCGCACTTCGTAGTCGTCGGAGAGTTCGGCGAAAATAGTCCGGTAAGTCGAGGCCGGAAAGCCGTTCGCGTGCGAAAAGTGAATAATGTTTTTCAACTGCGGTTATCTCCGTTCTGTTGTCGCGCGGCCGCTGAAGCTTTGCGCCTCGTGCAGATGCTCCGCGGCGCCCTCGTCGCGACGCCTGCCTGGTGGCTGCGTGGGCAGGCCGCCGCTCTTTTAGCGTCTTCTTTTGTGATGACTCCGTGTTCACGGGCCGAATCCGCGCACGTGGAACGAGCGTTCAACGGTCCATCCAGTAGCGCCGCTGCGTTTCGCGATAACGCTCGACCGTGAGCGCGGCGCCTCGCGTTTGTGGATCTGCATCCGGGCCTGCCGTTGGACCTGTCGTTGGGCCTGCCGTTGGACCTCCGGTCAGGCCCGCTTGCGGACCCGCTTGTGACCCCGCGTTGCGATCTCCACGCGCCGCGAAGTGCGGCTCCACAAGAACGCGCACGGCGCCATCCGCATCGCTCCTGCCCAGCTCGATATGCCGCGCCGAATAGCGCGCGAGCACGCCCGCACTGGGATGATGAAACCGGTTGCGATAGCCTACCTGAAATAGCGCGACGAGCGGGTCGATAGAGTCGAGGAACGGCTCGGTGGAAGAAGTCTTGCTGCCGTGATGCGGAACCACGAGCACCTGAGCGCGCAGCATCGCGGGATCGCGCGAAAGCAGAATGCGTTCGGTCGGCGCCTCGATGTCCGCGGTCAGAAGAGCGGCCAGCGGCTCGCCCTCGACTTGCCGGTCGCGCGTGCGATTCGCCGCACTGCCCGCTTCGCTAACCGCCGCGTTCCGCTCGCGGGCCGGTGCGTTGGTTGGTGCGTTGGTTGGTGCGTTGCTTGGCCCGTCGTGCGCGCCGCTAATCGCCCCGTTAGTTGGCCCGTTAGCCAGCCCGTCAGTCGGCCCGCCCCCCGCCCGAGGCAACGTGCTCACTCGCAGCACGCAGCAATGCGCGTTCGGCTTGCCTTGCAGCGGCCCCGCGTCGGGCCAGAGCATCGCGAATTCGACGCCGTCCCATTGCCAGCGCTGCCCCGCCGCGCACGGCAACGTGTCTGCGCCGTGTTGCCGCGCATTGGCCCAAAGCGCATTGGCGGGCGCGAGCGCCGCGACCATCTGACGAACCTCGATGGCCTCGAGCACAGCCGGCACGCCGCCCGAGTGATCGGAATCGGCATGGCTGACGATGAGCGTATCGAGCGCGTTCACGCCTTGTGCGCGCAAAAACGGCACCACCACGCGCTCGCCGGCGTGGGTCGACTCGGGCCCCGGCCCGGCGTCGAACAGCAGTGCATGATGCGCGGTCTCGATGAGCACCGACGTGCCCTGACCGATATCGAGCGCGGTCAGCCGGAAACTGCCGTGCGGCGGGCCCGACGGCGCCGCGGCGACGAGCGGCAACCACGTGAGCGGCGCCGCCCAGCGCAACGGCCAGCCGCGTGGCGCAAGACACCACAGCACGCCCGCCGCGGCGGCGGCGAGCGTCCATCCGTCCGGCTGCGGCAGCCACCAGAGTGCCCAGCGCGGCCCCGACAGCCATTGCAGCCTGGCCATCATCACATCGAGCAGACCGTGAGCAAGGCGCAGCGCGAAGGCGTCGAGCGGCGCAGGCAACACGAGGCCCGCCAATACCGACGGCGTAATGAGCACGCTCACCCACGGAATCGCAAACGCGTTTGCGAGCGGGCCGATCAACGGAATTTGCGCGAACCAGTAAACGGTCAGCGGCGCGAGCGCGAGCGTGACGGCGAGTTGCACTTGAGCAGCGCCGTGCAGCCGCTCGGCGAAGGCGCGCAGGCGCCGCGCAGCAGCAGCGCGCATGCGCGACCAGCGTGAAGCGCGGCCCGCCGCGAGGCCGCTGGCCTCGTCGATCTCGTCGGTGTGCTGCTCATGGTCCTGGATGCGCGGCCGTCCCGACGTAGCGTAAAGAATGGCCGCCACCGCGCAAAACGACAACCAGAATCCCGCCGACACCACCGCCCAGGGGTCGATCAGCAACACGAGCCCGAGCGCCCACGCCAGCACGGCCGAGCGCGGCACATTGCGCCCGCTCACATAGGCGAGCGCGACCACGCTCGCCATCCACAGCGCGCGCTGCACCGGCACGTTGAAGCCGGCGAGCGCGGCGTGCAGTGCGGCGAACAGCACGCCGCCCGTCACCGCGACGATCTGCGCGGGAAGCCGCAACGGCCAGTTGCGGCCGAGCCACCCGGAGCGTCGCCAGAAGGTGCCGAAAAGCCATGCGGCGAGGCCCGCGGCAAAGCCGATATGCAAGCCCGAAATCGCCACCAGATGGCTCGTGCCGGTCGCGCGCATCAGCTGCCAGTCGGCGGCGCTGATTTGGTCCTGCGCGCCGATCGCCAGCGCGACGACGATCCCGCGATGCGGCGCGCTCGCAAGCATCTTGTCGATTCGCGCACGCAGCGCCGCGCGCCAGCGGTCGACGCTCACGCCGATTCCGTGCGCGCCTCCTGCCAGCCGGACCGACTGTGCCGGCGCACTCACATAGCCGGTGGCCCGCACGTCGCGGGCGAGCAAGGCGGCTTCCGCGTCGCGCAGCCCGAAATTGGCATTGCCGTGCGGCCGTTTCAGACGCACACGCAGACGCCAGCGCTCGCCGGGTTCGAGTGGCGGCGGCGGGGCCTCATCCGCTATCCATGCGAGCTGGACGACGCGCGGCAAGCCGGCCCGCGCGGCGGGCGCGAGACCCGAGTCGGGTGTGTCGAAAGACTCGACGTCGAAGAAAAAGCGCGCGCCTTTCTCGTCGCGCGCAGGCAGACCCTTAATCGTGCCTGTGACGTCGACGTCGCGCCCCTCCCACGCGAGCGGCAAGCTGAACGCGAGCCTCGCTTCGGCACGCGAGGCGGCATAACCGAAACCCGCGCACCACGCCGCGCAGCAAAGCGCACCCCAACCCGCGAAGCCACGCCCGTGTCGCAACGCCTCGTGTAAAGGCGCGCCTTGCTCCTCGCCCCAGACAAGGCAGCGGCCACGCAAGCCCCAGACCGCGGCGGCCGACGCCACACCGCTCAACACGACAAGCGCGCACCAGCCGCCCAAGCCAGGCAGCGCGGCCTGCCGCTGCAGCCACACCACGCCTAACGCAAATCCACCCCACCATGCGCGCATCCGCCCTCCGCCCGCCATGCGCCGGCGAAACCACGGACATCGCCCGGCGCACAGCGCACCGCGCGCGAAGCGCGAGCGTCGCCCGGGCGTGGATCCCGCCCGGCGCGAACCACTCAGATCAACCGGAACGATTATGCAGACGAAAGCGCGAGCCGCGGCAGCGCGGCCAGCGCGTTAGCCGTTGTGCCTAGGGCGGCTTCGTCGACGGCCATGCCGCGCAATTGCGCGAGGCCCGCGCCGATGCCCGGAATCTGCTCGGGCGAGTTGCGCTGTTTGTAGATCCACGCAGGCGGGATGTCGGGCGCGTCGGTTTCGACCACGAGCGCGTCGAAGGGCAACTGTTCGGCCAGCCGGCGAATCTGCCGCGCGCGCTCGAACGTCAGATTGCCGCCGAAGCCGAGGTGCATGCCCTGATCGATATACGCCTGCGCCTGCTGGAAGCTGCCGTTAAACGCATGCGCAATGCCGCGGTGAATCTGATGGCGGCGCAAGCCTTTGATCACCTGATCCTGCGATTTGCGCACGTGGCAGATCACCGGCAGATCGAATTCCCGCGCGATTTCCAGCTGGCCGTTGTAGAAGAACTGCTGCCGCGCGTCGTCGAGGCCGTCGACGAAATAGTCCAGACCGATTTCGCCGATGCCGACAAAGCACGGATCGTCGAGACTCGCTTCCACTTCCGCGCGCAGCAGATCGAGGTCGTGTTCCTGCGCGGCAGGCGTGAAGAGTGGATGAATACCGAGCGCGTACGCGCCGCCTTCAAACCGATGCGCGAGCTCCCGCACGGTCGCGAAGTTCTGCCGCCCGATCGCCGGAATCACGATACGCCCGACACCCGCGCCGTGCGCCGCCGCCGCAACGTGCTCGCGGTCGGTGTCGAATTCAGACGCGTCGAGATGGCAGTGCGTATCGATCCACATGACTTGCCTCGTTATCAGAGCGGATTTGGCGAGCGGATGGCCGCCGTAGAAGCAAGGAAGCACAGCTCGCGCCTGCGTATGCCGCCGGCAGCCTCACTGCCTCGCTGTCACACCGGCACGGGCGGCTCTTCGTACAGCACGCCGTCGCGCAAGCGCATGATGCGATCGCAGCGCCCCGCCAGTTCCGGGTCGTGCGTAACGATCACAAAGCTCGTTTCGAGCGTTCGCGACAGTTCGAGCATCAGATTGAAGACCGTGTCGGCCGTGCTGCCGTCGAGGTTGCCGGTCGGTTCGTCGGCGAGCACGCAGGCCGGTTTCGTGACGAGCGCCCGCGCAATCGCCACGCGCTGACGCTCGCCGCCCGACAGCTCGCCCGGCCGATGCTTCGCGCGATGCGCCATGCCGACCCGCTCCAGCACCGCGAGCGCCTCGCGGCGCGAGGCTTCCGTCGTCATGCGGCGGATGCGCAGCGGCATCGCGACGTTGTCGAGCGCGGAAAACTCCGGCAGCAGATGATGAAACTGATACACGAAGCCGAGCGCGCGATTGCGCAGGTCGTTGCGTTCGCGCTCGGAGAGTTGCGTGAACGGCTTGCCCATCACCGAGACATGGCCTGCGCTCGGGTCGTCGAGACCGCCGAGCACGTGCAGCAGCGTGCTCTTGCCCGAACCGGACGCGCCGACGATCGCGAGCTTCTCCCCGCGCCGCACGCTCAGTTGCGTATTGTTGAGCACCTGGACGTTCAGCCCGCCCTGCACGAAGGACTTCGAAATGCCGGTCGCTTCCAGCACGTAGGGATGCGGCGTCATTTCCTGAGCAGCCATGGATAAGGTTGCGGAACGGTCATTCATAGCGCAGCGCCTCCGCGGGACGGACCCTGGCGCCGCGCCAGCTGGGGTAAAGCGTCGCCACCGCCGACATCAGGAAGGCAATGATGCCGATGCGCGCGACGTCGGCCGGAATCAACTCGGACGGCAGCTCGCTGATGAAATACACGGAAGGCGGCAGGAACTGCACGCCGAGCGCATGCTCGATCATCGGCACGAGCCATGGAATGCTCCACGCGATCAGGCAACCGAGCGCGACGCCCGTTGCCGTGCCGATAAAACCGATCGTCACGCCCTGCACGACAAAGATCTTCATGATCGAGCGCGGCTGCGCGCCTAACGTGCGCAAAATCGCGATATCGGCCTGCTTGTTGGTCACCGTCATCACAAGCGACGACACCAGATTGAACGCCGCCACCGCGATGATCAGCGTGAGGATGATGAACATCATGCGTTTTTCGATCTGCACGGCCGAGAACCAGGTCTTGTTCTGCTGCGTCCAGTCGCGGATATACAGGTCGCCCGACAACGTGCGCGCGAGCTGATGCGCGACTTCGGGCGCCCGCTGCATGTCGACGAGGCGCAGCCGCACGCCGGTCGGCGCGGGCAGCCGGAACAGCGCCTGCGCGTCCTTGATGTTGATGAGCGCAAGTGTGCTGTCGTACTCGTAATGCCCGGATTCGAAAATGCCCACCACCGTGAACTGCTTCAGGCGCGGCAGCATGCCGGCCGGCGTAATGGTGCCTTCGGGCGCGACGAGGGTGATCTTGTCGTTGACCGCCACGCCGAGATTGGTCGCGAGATCCGCGCCCAGCACGATGCCGAACTCGCCGGGCACGAGATTGGTCAGCTTGCCGCCCTTCATTTCCTTGCCGATGTCCGACACCTGCGGCTCGAGCGTCGGTTCGACGCCGCGCAGCGCGACGCCGCTCACCGCATCCTGACGCGTGAGCAGCGCCTGCGCTTCGACGTAGGGCGCGGCGCCGATCACTTCTTTGTTCTGGCGCGCCTCCTGGGCGGTGAGCTGCCAGTTGGGCATCGAGCCTGTCGGCGAAAAAATTTCGACGTGGGCGAGCACCGACAGCATGCGGTCGCGCACTTCCTTCTGGAAGCCGTTCATGACCGAGAGCACGACGATGAGCGCCGCCACGCCGAGCGCGATGCCCGACATGGACACGAGCGCGATGAACGAAATGAAGCCGTTGCCGGTCGTGCGTTTGCCGGCGCGCGTGTAGCGCCAGCCGATCTGCCATTCGTAGGGAAATTTCAAGCGAGTCCTTTTCTGCGTTCTTCGGCCGCCCAGACCGCCGTGCCGCGGCTGCGGGCTTCTGGCGAGTTGCTGGCGGGTTGCATCCGGCGCCCGAAGTGTCCTGATCATTGGTGTCGCGGCACTGCGGATGGTTCCGGTCCGGCAGCGCCGTTCAAGCCCGTCCAGACGATTGCCGGTGCCGCCACCGTCAACCAAGCGCGAAGTTTGCCATACAATGCCGCGCCGCCGCGTAAAGCGACCGCTGGGACCCGCGGACCGGGCGACGGCAGGTGGTGGCTGCCCGCGCAGTCCCCCGCCACGCGCTCGTGGCCAGCGCGCTGCCCCACGCAGTCCCTCGCCACGCGACCCGCCACCGGGCGGCACCATGCAGGTGGCGTGCGCCGCGCCGCTTCGATCGAAACCACCGCGCGCTTTGCCCTACAATGCGCAGCATCATGCACGCCAACCGCCTCCATCTTCTGCTTCCTTTCGCGCTGCCCGCCGCAGCCGACGCCGCCACCGCCCTCCACGACATTCGCAGTCCCGCCCTCGACCGGCTGATCACACGCGCGACGCTCGTGGAACGCGTGATCGGCGAGGATTTCCAGCGCACGCTGCCGCACGAACGCTGGATCGCGCGCCAGTTCGGCGCTTTATCCGCCGGCTCCGCCGCAGCCACAGTAGCCGCTGCAACCGCCGACGAAGCGCCGCTCGCGCCGTACATGCTGCGCGCCGACGGCGGCCAGCCCGGCGACGCGACCTGGGCCTGCGTGCAGCCCGTGCACGTGCGCATCGCGCATGATCATCTCGTGCTGATCGACCCGGCATCGCTCGACCTGTCCGATGAAGAGGCGAGCGCACTCCTCGCGGTGGCGCGTCCGCTGATCGAGGAGCTGGGCGTGCGCATCGTGGCGCCGAAGCCCACGCGCTGGTATCTGTCGGGCGAAGGTTTCGGTACGCTCGCGGGCGCTTCGCCGTTGCGCGCGAGCGGCCGCAACATCGAAATCTGGCTGCCGCACGAAGCGCATTCCGGCGAGCGTTCGCGCGCGTGGATGAAACTGCAGAACGAAGTGCAGATGGCGTGGTTCCAGCACCCCGTTAATGAAGCGCGCGAGGCGCGCGGCCTGCCGGCCGTCAACTCGATCTGGTTTCATGCGCAAGGCGCGGCGCGGCCGGTGCACAGCCCGTTTGCGCGCGTGTTCTCCGACGCCGCTGCAACACGCGGCCTCGCGATGACGGCCGGCGTCCAGAACGCCGCCCCGCCGGCGTCGTTCGGCGGGCTCGTCAGCAAGCGGGGCGACGCGGACGCGGCAAGCGCCTCCTTACAAAGCGCGCTCGTCGAACTGGATCCCTTTTCCGCGCCTTTCATCGAGCAGGATTGGGCGCGCTGGAACGCGTCGTTCGCGGCGCTCGAGGACGACTGGTTCGCCCCGGCGCTCGCGGCGCTCGAATCCGGCGCGCTCGCCGAACTCGGCCTGACGCTGTGCGGCGACACCGGCTCGGTCACGCTTGCGCTCACGCGCGGCGACCTGCGTAAATTCTGGCGGCGGCGCGTGCTGGCCTCGCTTTTCATCGAATGACCCAACGTATGACCGACCTGACTCACGGCCTCCCAGCATGACCCGAATCGTTACGCGCGCCTGTTCTCCCGCCGACGCCGAAGTCCTCGTGCGCCACGGCCTGCATCCGGTGCTCGCGCGCCTCTATGCGGCGCGCGGCGTGTGCCTGCCCGACGAAATCGAAACCGGTCTCGCGCGCCTCGTGCCGCCCGCCGCGCTCAAAGGTTGCGACGAGGCCGCCGTGCTGCTCGCCGACGCGATCCAGCAAAAGCGCCGCATGCTGGTGGTCGCCGACTACGATTGCGACGGCGCCACCGCCTGCGCGGTCGCGGTGCGGGGGCTGCGCATGTTCGGCGGGCAGATCGACTATCTCGTGCCGAATCGCTTCGAATACGGCTACGGCCTCACGCCGGAGATCGTCGCGCTGGCCGCGCAGCGCGCGTCGGGCAAGCCCGAGCTGCTGATTACCGTGGACAACGGCATTGCGAGCGTGGAAGGCGTCGAGGCGGCCAACGCACTCGGCATCGACGTGCTCGTCACCGATCACCACCTGCCCGGCGACCAGTTGCCGGCGGCGCGCGCCATCGTCAATCCGAACCAGCCGGGCTGCGAATTCCCGAGCAAGTGCATCGCGGGCGTCGGCGTGATGTTTTACGTGCTGCTCGCGTTGCGCGCGGAACTGCGCCGGCGCGGCGCGTTTGGCGACGCGTTCCCCGAGCCGCGTCTGGACGGTCTGCTCGATCTGGTCGCGCTCGGCACCGTCGCCGACGTGGTCAGGCTCGACGGCAACAACCGCGTGCTCGTCGCGCAAGGCCTGCAGCGCATCCGCAAGGGCAAGATGCAGCCGGGCATGGCCGCCCTCTTTCGCGCGGCGGCACGCGACGCGCGCAACGCGTCCGGCTTCGACCTCGGCTTTGCGCTCGGCCCGCGGCTGAACGCGGCGGGACGCCTCTCGGACATGTCGCTCGGCATCGAATGCCTGACCACCGACGACGTCGGCCGCGCATGGGAACTCGCGCAGCAGCTCGACACGATGAACCGCGAGCGCCGCGAAATCGAGGCCGGCATGCAGCAGCAGGCGCTCGACGACCTCTCGTCGATCGACCCCGACGGCGCCACCACCATCACGCTCTTCAACCCGGCGTGGCACCAGGGCGTGATCGGCATCGTCGCGGGACGGCTGAAGGAGAAGTTCCACCGCCCCGCGTTCACCTTCGCGCTCGCCGACGACAGCGGCCGGCTCGTCAAGGGCTCGGGGCGCTCGATCGCGGGCTTTCATCTGCGCGATGCACTCGATCTCATTTCGAAGCGCGAGCCTGGCCTGATCGTCAAGTTCGGCGGCCACGCAATGGCCGCGGGTCTCACGCTCGCCACCGCGGACGTGCCGCGCTTCACGGCCGCGTTCGAAGCGGTCGGCCGCGAGTGGCTGACGGACGACGCGCTCTCGCGCACCGTCGAGACCGACGGCGAACTGGAAGACGCCTACTTCACGCCGCAGTTCGTCGAAATGCTGGATGCGGCCGTTTGGGGCCAGGGCTTTCCGGCGCCGGTATTTTCGGGCGAATTCGATGTCGCCTCGCAGGCGCTCGTGAAGGACAAGCACCTCAAGCTGCAGCTCATGCGCGGGCGCCAGCGCTTTAACGCGATCTGGTTCAATCACACGGACACGCTGCCCGCGCGCACCACGGTTGCGTACCGGCTTGCGAGCGACACATGGAACGGCGTCTCGCGCGTGCAGCTGATCGTCGAACACGCGGCAAGCTAGAGCGCTCGCGGCAAGCCGCCCGCCGCCGCGCGCTAAATGTGCGCGGGGCGGCGAAAATCTCCGCAAAATCAACCCCAAACACGCGCCGGATCGCCGACAGGCCTGCGGCGCGGCACGCCGATCGGCTATAATTTCCCCTTTTTACGAAGCCACACAAGATCGACATGGAAGCGGAACGTCTCAACGCGATCGAAGCCTCTCTGGCGGACCTGCGCACGCGCGCGGCCGACCTACGGGGGTATCTTTGACTACGACGACAAGTCACGTCGTCTGATCGAAGTCAACCGGGAACTCGAAGACCCGGACGTCTGGAACGACTCGAAACACGCCCAGGCGCTCGGCCGGGAAAAGAAACTGCTCGACGACACCGTCGGCAAGCTCACCTCGCTTCACAACGACCTGCGGGACGCACAAGACCTGTTCGAGATGGCGCGTGAAGAAGGCGACGACGAAACGCTCGTCGCCTGTGAAGCGGACGCACAAGCGCTCGAGCAGCGCGTCGCCGACATGGAATTTCGCCGCATGTTCGCGAATCCTGCCGACCCGAACAACGCGTTCCTCGACATCCAGGCCGGCGCGGGCGGCACCGAGGCGTGCGACTGGGCGTCCATGCTGCTGCGCCAGTATCTGCGCTACTGCGAACGCAAGGGCTTCAAGACCGAAGTGCTCGAACAGACGGACGGCGACGTCGCCGGCATCAAGAACGCCACCATCAAGATCGAAGGCGAATATGCGTACGGTTTCCTGCGCACCGAGACCGGCGTGCACCGGCTCGTGCGCAAGTCGCCGTTCGACTCGTCGGGCGGACGCCATACGTCGTTTTCGTCGGTGTTCGTGTATCCGGAAATCGACGATTCGATCGAAGTGGACATCAACCCGGCCGATCTGCGTATCGACACGTACCGCGCGTCCGGCGCGGGCGGTCAGCACATCAACAAGACCGATTCCGCGGTGCGTATCACGCACATGCCGTCGGGCATCGTCGTGCAGTGCCAGAACGACCGCTCGCAGCACCGCAATCGCGCGGAAGCCATGGCCATGCTGAAGTCGCGCCTGTACGAAGCGGAAATCCGCAAACGTCAGGCCGAGCAGGACAAGCTCGAAGCGGGCAAGACGGACGTGGGCTGGGGTCACCAGATCCGCTCGTACGTGCTCGACAACAGCCGCATCAAGGATCTGCGCACGAACGTCGAAATCAGCAATACGAAGAGCGTGCTCGACGGCGATCTCGATCCGTTTATCAGCGCGAGCCTGAAGCAAGGCGTCTAAGCGACAACCGGCGCGGCACGCCTGCCGCGCCGCATCTTTATTGCCTGAGGTTTTTCGCCGACGGGCTGTTCGCAAGCGGCTCAACCCACGCGGACCACGAACACCAAGACCATCATGAACGAACCGATCCAACCGAACCTCGCGCCCGAGGCGGACGACAACAAGATCATCGCGGAGCGCCGCGAAAAGCTGCGCGAGCTGCGCGAGCAAGGCGTCGCCTATCCGAACGACTTCCGCCCCACGCATCACGCGGAAGATCTGCAGGCGCAGTTCGAGCACACCGACAAGGAAACGCTCGAAGCCAATCCGCTCGAAGTCGCGATTGCGGGCCGCATGATGCTCAAGCGCGTGATGGGCAAGGCGAGCTTTGCGACCGTGCGCGACGGCTCGGGTCAGATCCAGTTCTTCATCACGCCCGCCGACGTCGGCCAGGACACGTACGACGCCTTCAAGAAGTGGGACATGGGTGACATCGTCGCGGCGCGCGGCGTGCTGTTTCGCACCAACAAGGGCGAGCTGTCGGTGCGTTGCACGGAACTGCGTCTGTTGTCGAAGTCGCTGCGTCCGCTACCGGACAAGTTCCACGGTCTGTCGGACCAGGAAATGAAATATCGGCAGCGTTATGTCGATCTGATCGTCACGCCGGAAACGCGCAAGACTTTCGTCGCGCGTACCAAGGCCATTTCATCGATCCGCAAGTTCATGGCGGATGCCGGCTTCATGGAAGTCGAAACGCCAATGCTCCACCCTATTCCCGGCGGCGCGGCGGCCAAGCCGTTCACCACGCACCACAATGCGCTCGACATGCAGATGTTCCTGCGCATCGCGCCGGAGCTGTATCTGAAACGCCTCGTGGTCGGAGGCTTCGAGCGCGTGTTCGAGATCAATCGTAACTTCCGCAATGAGGGCGTCTCCGTGCGCCACAATCCGGAATTCACGATGATCGAGTTCTACGCGGCCTACACCGACTACAAATGGCTGATGGACTTCACGGAACAGTTGATCCGCCAGGCCGCCATCGACGCATTGGGCACCGCGACCATCACGTATCAGGGGCGCGAGCTGGATCTGGCGAAGCCGTTCCACCGTCTGACCATCACGCAAGCCATTCAGAAATACGCGCCGCAGTACACGAACGAGCAGTTGGCCGACAGCGCGTTCCTGCGCACCGAGCTCAAGAAGTTCGGCGTGGATGCGTCGCAGCCACAGTTCCTGAACGCGGGCGTGGGTTCGCTACAACTCGCGCTGTTCGAAGAGACCGCCGAGTCCCAACTGTGGGAGCCGACGTACATCATCGACTATCCGGTCGAGGTCTCGCCGCTCGCACGTGCGTCGGACAAGGTGGCAGGCATTACGGAGCGCTTCGAGCTGTTCATTACGGGCCGCGAGATTGCCAACGGCTTCTCGGAACTGAACGATCCGGAAGACCAGGCGGCGCGCTTCAAGAAGCAGGTCGACCAGAAAGATGCCGGCGACGAGGAAGCCATGTTCTACGACGCGGACTACATCCGCGCGCTCGAATACGGCATGCCGCCGGCGGGCGGTTGCGGCATCGGCATCGACCGTCTGGTAATGATGCTCACCGACAGCCCGAGCATCCGCGACGTCATTCTCTTTCCGCATCTGCGTCGCGAAGACTGAACGCGCTGCGGTTTTCGCGGTTCTCAGAACAACGCCCGGCTCGCCACGCCGGGCGTTGTCTTTTGCACGCCCGCACTTAAGGCGCTGCGAACCGGCGTCGCCTGCTTTGTAACCATAGGTAAAAACCACCCGCGAGCAACCGCACTCGCGTGAGCTTTCCGGCAAATCGTTACAATTCGAAACGTCGCGCGGATCGAATTCCGCGAGACTGGGTCTCATTAAAAGTCACTCTGCCGAAGACGGAGGTCCTATGAACAACCCGAACACGCAACCCGCCACGCAAGCTGCCCCGACCACGCCGTCGCCGCCCTCCCAGCGGCGGCTTCACCCGCTCGTCGCGACGGCTGCGGGCGCCGTGCTCGTCGCGAGTCTCGTCGCCACGGCGGCGGTGACGGGCATGTTCCCGAAGGCGTCCAGCACCGGCGAGCCGAGCAATCAGACGCAAGCGGCGCAGGTTGTGCCGCAGACCAGCCAGCCACCGGTTGTGGATTCGGCGGCGCCCGCTAACCTCGCGGCGCAGCAAAGCTCGCAGCAGTATTCGCAGCCAGCGGCACAACCAGCCGCACAACAGGGCGCCCAGCCGGCAGAACCGGAACCGCAGCCGCGACGCGCGCCGGCTGCCGCCCCGGCGCAGCAGTACGCCCAACAGCAATACGCGCCGCAGCAACCGGCGCAACCGGCGCAACCGGCGCCCCAATACGCTCAGCAACCACCCGTGCAGGCGGCACATTGCTCGACGTGCGGTACGGTCGTGGGTATCTCTGCCGTGCGGCAGGAAGGCCACGGCACGGGCATCGGCGCGGTGGGCGGCGCGGTGGCCGGCGGCGTGGTCGGCAACCAGTTCGGCAGCGGCAATGGCCGCACGGCCATGACGCTGCTCGGCGCGCTCGGCGGCGGGCTTGCCGGCAATTCGGTGGAAAAGCATCTGCGCAGCACGACGTCGTATTCGGTGCGGGTGCGGATGGAAAACGGCAAGACGCGCTACTTCACCTATCACGAAGCGCCGCCGTTCCAGCAGGGCCAGCGCGTTCGCGTGCAAAACGGCTCGCTGGTCGCCGACTGAGCGCGGCTTTTTTAACGCCGGCGCGCATCCGGCGCGCATAAAAAAGGCGATTCCAATGGAATCGCCTTTTTCTTCAAAGCCTCGGCACGCGCAAGCGCCGACTTGCACACTCAGTAATCCGCGTCTTCGATCCATGCAGCCTGAATCGCTTCGAGGATTTTTTCGTTCGACCGGTTGGGGTCGTCGTCGAATCCTTCGAGTTCCGTCACCCAGCGGTGCAGGTCCGTGAAGCGCACCTGCTGCGGATCGACGTCCTGATGCTTGTCGGTCAGGGCCATCGCGATGTCTTGCGTATCGGTCCACTTCATGGCTGCGTCCTCCTGTTAGTGGTTTTCCTTCGCGTGATTGATCGAGTAACGCGGGATTTCGACGACGAGATCCTGGTCCGCCGGCACGATCGCCTGGCACGACAGACGCGAAGCCGGTTCGAGCCCCCACGCCTTGTCCAGCAGATCGTCCTCGTCTTCCTCGGACGGCGTCAAGGCGGCGAAACCCTCACGCACGATCACGTGACAGGTCGTGCACGCGCACGACTTCTCGCAGGCGTGCTCGATTTCAATGCCGTTATCGAGCAGATTGTCGCAGATGCTCTTGCCGGGCACGGCATCGATCACCGCGCCTTCCGGGCACAGTTCGACGTGAGGCAGCACAACGATTTGAGGCATACAGTTTCCGTTTGGGTCTGAGGCGCGGCCTCAAACAGGCATCGCACCATTTTACTGGCGACGCGCGGCGTTTTTAAGTCCGCGCGTCTTCGAGTTCGCGCAAGTTTGCGAGCGTCAGATCTCGTCGAGCTTGCGGCCGGCGAGCGCGCGGCGAATGCCCTTGTTCATGCGGCGAGCGGCGAATTCGTCGGTACCTTCGGCGAGCTTTTTGGTGGCCGCTTCGATCGCGCCGGCGTCGTCGCTTTGCGCGACGTCGCGCAAGCCGTTCAGCAGCGCGTCCAGATCGGCGCGTTCGCTGTCGTCGAGCAGTTCGGCGTCGGCGGCGAGCGCCGCGTCGGTCGCCTCGATCAGGCGCCGCGCCTCGACTTGCGCCTCACGCAACGCACGGGCGCGCATGTCCACTTCGGCGGTCGAGAAGCTGTCCTCCAGCATGCGGGCGATGTCGTCGTCGGCGAGACCGTACGACGGCTTCACGACCACCGACGCCTCCACGCCCGAGCCCAGCTCGCGCGCGAACACGGACAGCAGGCCGTCCGCATCCACCTGATAGGTCACGCGGATGCGCGCGGCGCCCGCCGCCATCGGCGGAATGCCGCGCAGCTCGAAGCGCGCAAGCGAGCGGCAGTCGCTGACGAGCTCGCGCTCGCCTTGCACGACGTGGATCGCCATCGCCGTCTGGCCGTCCTTGAAGGTGGTGAAATCCTGCGCGCGCGCGACCGGAATGGTCGAGTTGCGCGGAATGATTTTCTCGGTCAGGCCGCCCATCGTCTCCACGCCGAGCGAGAGCGGAATCACGTCGAGCAGCAGCCAGTCGTCGCCGTCCGCGCCGCGGTTGCCCGCGAGCAGGTCCGCCTGGATCGCCGCGCCCAGCGCGACGACCTGATCCGGGTCTAGATTGGTGAGCGGCGGCTGGCCGAAGAACGCTTCGACCGCGCGGCGAATCACCGGCATGCGCGTCGCGCCGCCGACCAGCACCACGCCCTTGATCTCCTTCGTCGTGACTTTGGCGTCGCGCAGCGCTTTCTTCGTCGGGCCGAACGTGCGTTGCACGAGCGACTGCGTGACGGCCTCGAAAGTCGCCTCGTCAATCGTCAGATCGAGCTTCACGCCGTTGGAAAGCGCCACGGCGAGGGTAGCCTCGCGCGCGTCCGACAGTGCCTCCTTGGTCGTGCGCACGCTGTCGAGCAGCAGCCGCACGTCTTCCGGCGCGAGCGAATGCGGCGCGATGCGCGCCAGCTGCAGCACGTGCCGATACAACGCGTGGTCGAAATCGTCGCCGCCGAGCGCGGAGTCGCCGCCCGCCGCCAGCACTTCGAACACGCCCTTGGTGAGCTTGAGGATCGACAGGTCGAAGGTGCCGCCACCCAGGTCGTAGACCGCGTACAGGCCTTCCGAGCCGTTGTCGAGGCCATAGGCGATGGCCGCCGCGGTCGGCTCGTTCAGAAGACGCAGCACGTTCAGGCCGGCGAGGCGCGCGGCGTCCTTGGTCGCCTGGCGCTGCGCTTCGTCGAAGTAGGCCGGCACGGTGATCACCGCGCCGACCAGCTCGTCGCCGAGCGTGTCTTCGGCGCGCTGGCGCAGCGTCGCGAGAATTTCCGCCGACACTTCGACCGGGCTCTTCACGCCGTCGACGGTGCGGATCTGCACCATGCCGGGCGCGTCGACGAAATCGTACGGCGCGTTTTCGGCGCCTTCGACTTCCGCCTTGCCGCGGCCCATGAACCGCTTGACCGAGACGATCGTATTGCGCGGATCGCTCGCCGCCTCGGCCTTGGCCATGCGGCCGATGCGCCGGCCGCCCTTCTCGAGGTAGCGCACCACCGAGGGCAGCAGCACGTGGCCGTCCTCGTCGGGCAGCACGTCGGGCACGCCGCTACGCACGGCGGCGACGAGAGAGTTGGTCGTGCCGAGATCGATACCGACCGCCAGACGCCGCTGGTGGGGCGCCGGCGCCATGCCGGGTTCGGAGATTTGCAGTAAGGCCATCTGGATCTTCTCGGAGCCGCGAGGCCCCGTCCTGAATTTTGCGTTGCTGGATGTAATGCCAAAGCCGCAGTCAAAGCCACGCGCGCTCGCCGAAGCGCTGCGCCGGCCTGCGTTCGCCTAGCGCTCGAGCCGCTCGATCTGCGAGCCGGTTTCCGACGCCACCCGCTCGATGAACATCAACTGCCGCACGGCCTCGCCCGCCGCCTGGTTCGCGCCGCTGTCGAGCAACGCGCCGAGCTTTTCGAAACGCACGCGCTCTTCGTCGCGCAGTTCCGCGAGCAACGCGTCGAGCGCATCGACGTTTTTCGCCGCCGCGGCGTCTTCGATGCTTTCGCGCCATTCCATCTGCTGCATCAGAAACGCCGGCTCCATGGCCGTGTTGTCGTGCGCGCCGATGTCGATGCCGCGCAGATGCAACAGATAGGTCGCGCGCTTGAGCGGATCGCGTAGCGTCTGATACGCCTCGTTCGCGCGCGTCGCCCATTGCATCGCGATGCGCTTTTGCGCGTCGCCGGCCGCCGCGAAGCGATCCGGATGCACTTGCGCCTGCACCGTGCGATACGCGTGATCGAGCGCGGCAGGATCGAGCGCGAATTGCGCCGGCAGACCAAAGAGGTCGAAGTGGCTATCGTTTAGCGAGGCCATCGAGTTAGAAATTTTCCCTTCCTTCAGAAAACGCGCGCCAGTGCGCGTCGGTGCAATACCGGCCTGCAATGTCGCGCGGCAAACTAAAAAGGCGGCCCGCGCCGCCTTTGGTCCGCTGCACGCGGAGGTGTGCCGTTAGACGCGGAACGACTCGCCGCAACCGCACTCGTCCTTCACGTTCGGGTTGTTGAACTTGAAGCCCTCGTTCAGACCTTCCCGCGCGAAATCGAGCTCGGTTCCGTCGATATAAGCGAGGCTCTTCGGGTCGACAACGATCTTCACGCCGTTGCATTCGAACACCTGGTCCTCCGGCGCGAGTTCGTCCACATATTCGAGCTTGTAGGCCAAGCCGGAGCAGCCGGTGGTGCGCACGCCAAGACGCAGGCCCACGCCTTTGCCGCGACGGGTCAGATACTTCTGCACGTGCTGTGCTGCCTTTTCGGTCAACGTAATTGCCATAGCGTTTCTCATTGCGCGGTGCATGCGAATGCACCGCGACCCTGCCTGCATCAAATATCGCTCGCGCCTGACGGTGCCTTCGCGTCAACCGCGTGGCACTGCGCGCTTTCCTTCGGTTTCACCGACCGCTCGTCGACGCCCAGCCTCAGGCGTGCTGCTTGTCGCTCTCTGCAACCGCTTCGCCGTGGCGCTGCTTGTAGTCGGCGACCGCTGCCTTGATCGCGTCTTCCGCGAGAATCGAGCAGTGGATCTTTACCGGCGGCAGCGCGAGTTCCTCGGCGATCTGCGTGTTCTTGATCGACATGGCTTCGTCGAGCGTCTTGCCCTTCACCCACTCGGTGACGAGCGAGCTCGACGCAATCGCCGAACCGCAGCCGTACGTCTTGAACTTCGCGTCTTCGATGATGCCGTCCGCGCCCACGCGGATCTGCAGCTTCATCACGTCGCCGCAGGCGGGCGCGCCGACCATGCCGGTGCCGACCGCGTCGTCGTCCTTCGAGAACGAGCCGACATTGCGCGGGTTTTCGTAGTGGTCCAGAACCTTGTCGCTATAAGCCATGATCAAACTCCTTGATTCGTTTCAATCTGCGTGTTTCGCTGATTGCGCAATTCCGTGCGCGATTGTTTCGACGACCCGGCGCGTCAGTGCGCTGCCCACTGGATGGTCGAAATATCAATGCCGTCCTGATGCATTTCCCACAGCGGCGACAGATCGCGCAGCTTGGCAATTTTCGTCTTCAGCAGATTGATCACGTAGTCCACGTCCTGCTCCGTCGTGAAGCGGCCCACCGTGAAGCGGATCGAGCTGTGCGCGAGTTCGTCGTTACGGCCGAGTGCGCGCAATACATAAGACGGTTCGAGCGACGCCGACGTGCACGCCGAACCCGACGACACCGCCACGTCCTTCACCGCCATGATCAGCGATTCGCCCTCGACGAAATTGAAGCTGATGTTCAGGTTGTGCGGCACACGCTTTTCCATGTCGCCGTTCACATACACTTCTTCGATCTCCGACAGGCCGCGCAGCAAACGGTCTCGCAGCATGCGAATGCGCTCGTTTTCGGTGGCCATTTCTTCGCGTGCGATGCGAAACGCCTCGCCCATGCCGACAATCTGGTGCGTGGCCAAGGTGCCCGAACGCATGCCGCGCTCGTGACCGCCGCCGTGCATCTGCGCTTCGATGCGCACGCGCGGCTTGCGGCGCACGTACAGCGCGCCGATGCCCTTCGGACCATACGTCTTGTGCGCCGAAAAGGACATGAGGTCGACCTTCAGCTTTTGCAGATCGATGTCGATCTTGCCGGTGGCCTGCGCCGCGTCCACGTGGAAAATAATGCCTTTTTCACGGGTGATGTCGCCGATCGCCTCGATGTCCTGAATCACGCCGATTTCGTTGTTCACCGACATGACCGACACGAGAATCGTGTCCGGACGGATCGCCGCCTTGAACTTTTCCAGGTCGATCAGACCGTCTTCCTTCACGTCCAGATAGGTGACTTCGAAGCCTTCGCGCTCCAGCTCGCGGCAGGTGTCGAGCACGGCCTTGTGCTCGGTCTTCACCGTGATGATGTGCTTGCCCTTGCTCTTGTAGAAGTGCGCCGCGCCCTTGATGGCGAGGTTGTCCGACTCCGTCGCGCCCGAGGTCCAGATGATTTCGCGCGGATCGGCGTTCACCAGCGCCGCGACGTTCTCGCGCGCTTCCTCGACCGCGCGCTCCGCTGTCCAGCCATACGAATGGCTGCGCGACGCGGGGTTGCCGAACTGCTCGCGCAGATACGGAATCATCTTGTCCACCACGCGCGGATCGACCGGGGTCGTGGCGCTGTAGTCCATGTAAATGGGCAGGTGGGGAATCTCGTTGTTCATCTATCGCTCCGGGGGACGTCGTGTGCTCTGGCTTCTGAATTCGTTCGCGCTGCGGTCATGCCGCGCCGCGTCTTACGAACCGGCCATGTTGAAAACGGAATTGGGACCTTTCGGCGCGACGCGGACGGGCTCGACCGCCGGCGCCTCGCTGCGCCTGTCGCGCAGAACCGCGGGTGCGCCTTCGCGCGAACGCTGCTGATCGACCAGATCTTTCAGCGAGACCGAATCCAGGTACTCGACCATTTTCTGGTTCAGCGTGGACCACAGCTCATGGGTCATGCAATGGCCGTCGTGCTGCTTCGTGCCTTCGCACGAGCCCTTGCCGCCGCATTGCGTGGCGTCGAGCGGCTCGTCCACCGCAATGATGATGTCGGCCACCGTCACGTCTTCGGGACGGCGCGCGAGATTGTAGCCGCCGCCCGGTCCGCGCACGGACTCGACGATTTCATGACGACGCAGCTTGCCAAACAGCTGCTCGAGGTACGACAGGGAGATGTGTTGGCGCTGGCTGATACCCGCAAGCGTCACCGGGCCCTGCTCCTGGCGCAAAGCCAGGTCGATCATCGCCGTAACGGCGAACCGGCCTTTCGTGGTGAGTCTCATATATATGGGGAACCGCTATTCTCGACAAGTTTTGTCAAG
This sequence comes from Paraburkholderia phenoliruptrix, assembly GCF_047325075.1. Lineage (NCBI taxonomy): Bacteria > Pseudomonadati > Pseudomonadota > Betaproteobacteria > Burkholderiales > Burkholderiaceae > Paraburkholderia > Paraburkholderia phenoliruptrix. The sequence goes on along the minus strand of NZ_CP168531.1, from coordinate 1,775,346 downwards.
TATAAATACATGAGCGATTTAGTCAAGTATCCCTGCCGTGATTCGGGTCATTGCCTTGCACGCCGGGGCGCCTCTTGCAGCGGCGGGGGCAACCTAACCCATCAATTGGGGACGCAGTGCCGCGATGAGGCCGCGGCACGCCGCCTCGCACTGGTCGAGTACCTGTTCGAAACCTTCCGCGCCGCCGAAATAGGGATCGACGACCTCGCGGGCGCCGCTCCAGCGGGCGTCGCTTTCCGGCACGAACTCCATCAGGAGACGAATCTTGTCCTGCTGCTCCGGCGGGCACACGAGCCGCAGCGCGGCGACGTTCTTGTCGTCCATCGCGATCAGCAGGTCGAAGCGGTCGAAGTCGATGTCCGCGATCTGGCGCCCGCGCAGCGCCGCGAGGTCATACCCGCGGCCACGCGCGGCGTGCTGGGCGCGCTCGTCCGGTGGCTGGCCGATATGCCAGTCGCCCGTGCCGGCCGAGTCGATCAGAATGCGCTCCGCAAGCTTCGCTTCTTCGACGAGACGGCGCATCACGCCTTCCGCGGTCGGCGAACGGCAGATGTTCCCGAGGCAGACAAAGCAGATGGACACAGTTTTCATCGAAGGCTTCTTGTCGCGCTCTGGCGCGCAGTGAAGTGCGAAGGACGGCAACAACGCGACGTCCGCCGCGCGGTGCCGCGATTATACAAAGGCGCGCAAAATCGCGCCGGACGCGCTGCGCGACATTCGCCGCGGGCTGCGGCGGCTCGAGGACTCCGACGAATTCACGACGCCTGCGGCAGCGGCAGCGCCGTAACCGCGCGCAAGGGCTTTGCCGCGGCGGATGAGGCATCGTCGATCATGCCGTACGATACCGCCCGCGCGAGTTCCGCGGTCAATTGGTCGGCGGCGAGCGGAGCCTGCGCGCCGCGCGCCGCGACGTCGCCGGAAACCTGCAGATACCCTGCCGCCGCCAGTCCCGCGACGAGTGCGAGAGGCCAGTACACCGCTATTGTCTTTTTCATGATGTCGTTCTTCCAGAGGATGGCTAGTCAGCTCATCGCCCACTATGCCCATCACAAATGCTATAGAAAACGACAATCAGGAAAAACCCGCTGCGGCGCGAAACAGCGTTGCCCCAAATGGAACAGTGAGGGATGCGAGCCGCCTGGGCGCCCGGCCCCAGTCTGCCTGGCACGAAAAATAAGTCCTTACAAAAGCATACAAAGCTCGCGCGACAGATGCGCATAATTGCGGTCTCATAGCTATGAAACCTTCTGCCTCGAGCTTGAAATGAAACGCTTTGCACCCCTTGCCGGTGTTGCCGCCGCCACAGTCACTGCCCTGCTGGGCGGCTGTGCCGTCTATCCGGACGGCACCCCCATGTACAGCAACGGCTACAGCACGTACGACAGCTACGACGCGTACGGCGTGCCGGTCGTCCCGCAGACCAACGTCTATATGGGCTATAGCAATTATTACGGTCCCGGCTATTACGACGGTCCGGGGCGCTACTACGGGCCGGGTCCGGGGTATCGGGGCTATCCGGGGCGCCCCTATCACGACGGGGACAACGGCAATCGCGGCGGAAACGGCGGCTGGCATGGTCAGCCGAGCGGCGGCCCACCGCCGCAGGGCGCGGTGGCGGGTCCACGCGGACCCAGCGGATCGAATGCACCGCGGCCGGGCGCCGCACCTCCGCCGGCCCCGGCACCCGCGCCGCAGGCGGGCGGGGGTGGCGGCGGCCGCGGCGGTGGTGCTCCGGTGGCAAGAGGGTATCCGAATCGGCCCTCGGGCGGACCGACGGATCATTGAGACGGCGCTTTTGAGTGTCGTGCTGTAGTGGCGTGCTGTAGTGGCGCACGTCGCTGTGCATCGAGGCGCGTACCAAGGCAAAGTTCGCGACACTCCTTGCAAGACCGCCGCGGTTGCGCCCACCAGCCGGCCCTCATTTTTAGCCGATATGGCTGCGCTGAGCGGCGTACAACTCCCTGAACGTGCGGCCCACCGGCGCGGGCATGTCACGCGTGTCGGTCCAGCCGGCGCCGCCCAAAGGCAGCTTCGCAATCGAACGGCTCTTGCCGCCCATGCGCTCGAGCACCCTCACGGCGAGCTTCGTGACAAGCGCATAAGCGTCCGGATGCATCGCCAGAAAGCCCCATATGGCGAGGCCGGCCCGCTCCTTCCATGGACGCAGGCGCCGTTCGACCTGCTTCTCGCGCAACTTGCGCAGCAGGTCGGATAACGGAATGCCGACCGGGCACACGCTATTGCATTCGCCGCACAGCGTGGCCGCTTGCGGCAGGTCCAGCGCCTTGTCCAGTCCGACATAGCTCGGCGTCAACACAGAGCCCATCGGGCCCGGATACACCCAGCCATAAGCGTGTCCGCCCACCTTCTGATACACCGGGCAATGATTCATGCACGCGCCGCAGCGGATACAGCGCAGCATCTCCTGAAAATCACCGCCGATGAGCCCGGTGCGCCCGCCGTCGACGAGCACCACATACATATGCTCCGGCCCGTCCTGGTCGCCCTCGGCTCGCGGGCCGGTCAGCACGGAAAAATAGTTGGACGTGGTCTGGCCCGTCGCCGAGCGCGGCAGCAGGCGCATGGCTGTCGCAAGGTCCTCGAGCGTGGGCAACACTTTTTCGATGCCGGTCACGGCAACGTGCACACGCGGCATGACCGTGCACATGCCTTCGTTGCCCTCGTTCGTGACGAGCACGACGGAGCCGGTCTCCGCGATCACGAAGTTGCCGCCCGTCACGCCCATGTCCGCGCTCATGAAATGCGGCCGCAGCACCTGCCGCGCTTCGAGCGTCATGTCCGGAATCTCGGTGAGGCGCGGCCGGCCATGCGTTTTGGCGAAGAGGTCGGCAATCTCGTCCTTATCCTTATGGACGACCGGCGCGATGATGTGGCTCGGCGGCTCGTTGCCGTTGATCTGCAGAATGTATTCGCCGAGATCGGTCTCGATGGATTGCACGCCCAGTTGCCCGAGCACTTCGTTCAGGCGCATTTCCTCGGTGACCATCGACTTCGTCTTGATCACCTTCCTGACCTCGTGCCGGCGGGCAATGTCGCCGACGAGCCGCGCGGCTTCCTGCGTGGTCTCCGCAAACAGCACCGTAACGCCGCGCCGGGTCGCTTCGCGCTCGAAGGTCTCGAGCCACACGTCCAGGTTTTGCAGCGCGCGGTTGCGGCGCTCCTTGAGCGCGGCGCGCGTGGCCGGAAAGTCGATGGCCGTCAACGCCGCGGCGCGCGCCGACACGAACTTCGTGGAAAGCTTCGTCAGGTTCTGCTGCAGCCGCTGGTCGGCAAGCTTCTGACCGGCGCGCGCCTTGAACTGCATCGATTGGATTTGCATGGCGATTCCCTCACACGTCGCCGGCCAGCACCTGCGCGATATGCAGCACGCGCGTGGCGGTGTCGCCGGTGCGCCTCAGGCGCCCTTCTATATTGAGCATGCAGCCGAGATCGCCGAGCACCACCGCGCCGGCGCCGCTCTCGCGGATGTTGGCGCATTTTTCGTCGACGATCGCCGTGGAAATGTCGCCGTACTTGACCGCAAAGGTGCCGCCGAAGCCGCAGCAATGCTCGCAGCCCTTCATTTCCGTCACCGCCACGCCCACCTGCGCGAGCAGTTCGCGCGGCTGCGCCTTCACGCCAAGCTCGCGCAGACCAGAACACGAATCGTGATAAGTCACCTTTTCGGAGAAGTCGCCCGGCTGCAACTGCACCTTCGCGACGTTGACGAGGAAATCGGTCAGCTCGAAGACCTTGGCGCGCAGCCGGCCGAAGCGGTTCATCAGCTCGGGATCGTCGGCGAAAAGATCGCCGTAATGGGCGCGAATCATGCCGCCGCACGAGCCTGACGGCACCACGACATAGTCGAACTGCTCGAACTCGCGCAGGGTTTTCTCGGCCAGGTCGCGGGCAATGCGCCGCTCGCCCGAGTTGTACGCGGGCTGGCCGCAGCAGGTTTGCGCAGGCGGCGCCATCACATCAAAACCGGCGCCTTCGAGCAGCTTGATCACCGAAAAACCGATTTCGGGCCGCATCAGGTCGATCAGGCAGGTGACGAACAATCCGACTCGCATGAGCCCTCCTCTGGGAAAACGTCCCTGATTATCCGCTGTTTGGCGCACAATACCAACGCCCGAAAGGCATAGGACGAATGCGCGTGCAAATTCGAGGCGCGGCTCCAACTGCGTTCGCTTTTTTCACGATACGAGATACAATCAATTTTCCGCTGTTTGACGCGTCAATTGATCCCTCTTATGAGCGACACGAACCCGGATCCCAAAACCTCGATCCAGGTGATCGAACGCATGATGCGCCTGCTGGACGCACTCGCGGCGCATAGCGACCCGGTCAGCCTGAAAGAACTCGCCATCCGCACGGAGCTCCATCCGTCCACCGCGCACCGTATCCTGAACGATATGGTGATGTGCCGCCTCGTCGACCGCTCCGATCCCGGCACCTACCGGCTCGGCATGCGCCTGCTCGAACTCGGCAATCTCGTGAAGGCGCGCCTGTCCGTGCGCGACGCAGCGCTCACGCCCATGCGCGAGCTGCATCGCCAGACGGGCCAGACCGTGAACCTCTCGGTGCGTCAGGGCGACGAAATCGTCTATATCGAACGCGCCTATTCCGAGCGTTCGGGCATGCAGGTGGTGCGGGCCATCGGCGGGCGGGCGCCGCTGCATCTGACCTCGGTGGGCAAGCTCTTTCTCGCCGCCGACGAATCCACCCGCGTGCGCGCCTACGCGACGCGCACGGGCCTCTCGGGCCACACGCAAAACAGCATCACCGATCTCGCCAAGCTCGAGCGCGAACTGTCGCATGTCCGCCAGCAAGCCTGCGCGCGCGATAACGAGGAGCTGGAGCTAGGCGTGCGCTGCATCGCCGCGGGCATTTACGACGACACCGGCAAGCTGGTCGCCGGTTTGTCGCTCTCGGCGCCGGCTGACCGCCTGCAGGATTCCTGGCTCGGTCAGCTCAGCCAGACCGCGCTGGTCATTTCGGAGGCGCTAGGCTATCGGCCGCAAGCTTCGCAGGATCAGGGCCGGCATCATCCGAATTCGCACGCGTGACGCGTGAGGCGCACCGCAAATCGCTGCGCCTGAGAAGCAAAAAGCCCCGCATGTGCGGGGCTTTTTATTTGCCGCGGCGGCTTTAGACAAGCGACCGCGCGCAACACGTCAGCACGCGTTCAGGTGCCCGGGCCGCTCGCATCGGCGCTCGTAATACGCGGCTGATCGCCACCGTTGTCGAGCCACGTGCGCAGGCGCGTCGCATCCGCGAAACGCGAGTACTTGCCCGACGAATCGAGCAGCACCATCACCATCGGGCGGCCGTGAATGTTGGCTTGCATCACGAGGCATTCACCCGCTTCGTTGATGAAGCCGGTCTTTTGCAGGCCGATGTCCCACGTCGGGTTGCGCACCAGCGCATTCGTGCTGTTGTACGCCAGTGTGCGCTTGCCGGTGTAGACCTCGTAGCTGTGATCCGTCGAGAACTTGCGAATCAACGGATACTGATACGCCGCGTTCACCATCTTCACGAGATCGCGCGCGCTCGACACGTTCTGGCTCGTCAAGCCGGTCGGGTTCTCGAAGTGCGTGTCGGTCATGCCGAGCTGCCGCGCTTTCGCGTTCATCGCCGCGAGGAAAGCCGGGCGGCCGCCCGGGTAGTAGCGCGACAGCGCCGCCGCGGCGCGGTTTTCCGACGCCATCAGCGCGATATGCAGCATGTCTTCGCGCGAGAGCACCGAGCCGACCGACAGGCGCGAGCCGGTGTTCTTCTCGTAGTCGCGGTCTTCGTCCGTCACTTCGAGCTGGTCGGTCATCGGCTCTTTCGAGTCGAGCACGACCATTGCGGTCATCAGCTTGGTGATGGATGCGATGGGCACGACGGCGCGCGAGTTTTTGTCGAAGAGCGGCTCGCCGGTGTTCTGGTCGACCACGTACGCGACGCTCGAGCGCAGCATCAGCGCGTCGGGCGTCTCGTGCAGGCCGAACGCCTGGCCGACGCTCGGCTGACGCGGCTCGTACGCGACGCGCCGCATCACCGAGTGATGACGGCCGTTCGAGGTATAGGTCACGCGCTTGCGCTTGACGCTCGCGCGGGGCGCGTCGTCTTCCGCGGCTGCGCTCTTCGCGACCTGGCCGGCTTTCGCAGCCTTGCCCGATACCTTGGCGGCAGCGGCGGGCTTCTTGCCGGCCTTGGCGTGCTTCGAGGTTTTTGCGGCTGCAGCCGGTGTCGCGGCAAAAGTGCTCACTGGCGTGGCAAGCGCCGCCGCAAGGACCATGGAGGCGGCTACCGACAGAGCGGTGCTGCGCGCCGCGCCGTGGATCACTTTCAGCGACGAAAACATGTCGGTTTTCATGGGTGTTCTGTAGGGAGCGGCGAGAGGTTTCCGCAAGTGTAGTAAAACAACGAAAAATTAGCAATTTGAAGCACTTATGGGCGCTCTTTAAACCAGCTTGTAAGCTCCGATCGCAAAAACGCAAATAAGTGCCGCGCCTCGATCGATAAAAACAATCAAAGCGCTGTGCCTCGCCGCAACCGCGACCCTCGAAGGGGTGCAGTCCCTTCAGCATAACGGCAATATCGAGACAACCTTGATGAGGGGAAACACGACTCCCGCGCGAACCGATGTCCCGCACGGTGCGCGCCGGGCGGGCAATACCTGCCGCGCGTGCGATGTTAAACACCCGCTGCAAATCCGCAGACGCGCATTCGACTCGCATCATCGATTAACGTTCCGTGACACTTTATGGTTTACATCAATTCGCTTCGGCGCCGACCTTTTGTTAAATAGACACCCGCGAGTTTTTTTGCGGCGCAGTGCGTCGAGGCAAAAAATACGTCGACGAGCAGGAATAAACTACCGCTTTCCGCTTTGACGCCTCCCCGCGGCGGTCAATTGTGCTGCGTCACGCGCGTGTCATGCACGTTGCATAAGCTATTGTTTTCTAAGTGGTTTCTTAAAATTGTGCGATGCACAAAAAGCGCTTGACATTCTTGCGCGCCATCCTAAAATAGAACCCATTGCTGCGATGCACAATACATCGCGGTCCGGGCAGACGAATTTGTGCGTCTCGCCACCACCCAATGCGGTCCGCAAAGATCGGCCGCGATCCAGGAGCGTAAACCATGACTCTGCTGACCCCCGAGCAATTTGCTGCAGCCCAGAAAGCCAACTTTGAAACGCTGTTCGGCCTGACCACCAAGGCATTCGAAGGCGTTGAAAAGCTCGTCGAACTGAACCTGCAAGTCGTGAAATCGACGCTCGCGGAAAGCCAGGAAAATGCCCAGCGCGCGCTGTCGGTGAAAGACGCGCAAGAGCTGCTGGCACTGCAAGCTAGCCTCGCCCAGCCGGTCGCTGAAAAGGCGCTGTCGTACGGCCGTCACGTGTACGAAATCGTTTCGGCCACGCAAGGCGAGTTCGCCCGCGTAGCGGAAGCGCAATTCGAAGAGCAGAACCGCAAGGTTCAGTCGCTCGTCGAAAACGTCGCGAAGAATGCACCGGCCGGTTCGGAAACTGCTGTCGCCGTGATCAAGTCGGCCATCACCGCCGCCAACACGACGTACGAAACGGTTCACAAGGCCACCAAGCAGGCTGTCGAAATCGCCGAAAGCAACTTCAATGCAGCCGCTACGGCCGCATCGAAGGCAGCTTCGCAAGCCGCTGCGCAAGCATCGCGCTCGGCCAAGAAGCCGGTCTAAGTTTCCGGTTCTCTTGTCAGGCCTCGCTTGCGGGGCCTGTTCTCAAGCCAGATTCAGGCATCGTCCACGCCGGCCCAGCTTCCCGCTGCGCCGGCGTTGTTGTAAGCAACAGCGTCGTGCCTTTGCCGCTCGCACGGTTCCAATTGGCCGAACGCTCCGATACGTCGAACGGCGTATCGTTTGCCCGGCGAAGCGCCGGGATTTTTTTGCGCCGCGCTTTGCGGCATGTTTTGCGTCGCTTCCGGCTGGACCCTTCGCGGGGCGCTTTCAGCTTCTCACAATGCTTGTCAGGCGGGGCTCGCTGCCCGCCTGCGATCCTGCGGCACATAGATCCCGCTCGTTGTTGCATATAAAAACGGCGCGCCCCGCAAAGGGCGCGCCGTTTCTTCAGCGCCATCCGCACGGATGCGGATGAGCCACACGCGTTACTTCTTTTTCTGCGGCGGCAAGTCGGTGCACACGCCTTCGTACAGCTCGGCAGCCATGCCGATCGATTCGCCGAGCGTCGGGTGCGGGTGGATCGTCTTGCCGATATCCGTTGCGTCCGCACCCATTTCGACCGCGAGGCACACTTCGCTGATCAGATCGCCCGCATTCAGACCGACGATACCGCCGCCGATCACGCGATGCGTTTCCTCGTCGAACAGCAGCTTGGTGAAGCCTTCGTCGCGCCCGTTGGCAATGGCGCGGCCCGAAGCGGCCCACGGGAACACCGCCTTGCCGTACTTGATGCCGGCCGCCTTCAGCTGGTCTTCCGTCTTGCCGGCCCACGCCACTTCAGGATCGGTGTAAGCCACCGACGGAATCTGGATCGCGTCGAAGTACGCCTTCTCGCCGTGCGCCGCTTCCGCCGCGACGTGGCCTTCGTGCACGGCCTTGTGCGCGAGCATCGGCTGACCGACGATATCGCCGATCGCGAAGATGTGCGGCACGTTGGTGCGCATCTGCTTGTCGACGTCGATGAAACCGCGGTCCGTCACGGCCACGCCCGCCTTCTCCGCGCCGATCTTCTTGCCGTTCGGCGTGCGGCCGACCGCCACGAGCACGAGGTCGTAGCGGTGCGCTTCGGCCGGGGCCTTTTCGCCTTCGAACGACACGTAGATGCCGTCCTCTTTCGCTTCCGCCGCCGTGGTTTTGGTCTTCAGCATGACGTTCGCGAAACGCTTGCTGTTGTACTTTTCCCAGACCTTCACGAGGTCGCGGTCGGCGCCGGCCATCAGGCCGTCGAGCATTTCCACGACGTCGATCTGCGCGCCGAGCGTTGCGTACACCGTCGCCATTTCGAGCCCGATGATGCCGCCGCCGATCACCAGCATGCGCTGGGGAATCTGACGCAGCTCGAGCGCGCCGGTCGAATCCACCACGCGCGGGTCTTCCGGAATGAACGGCAGCTTCACCGCCTCGGAGCCCGCGGCGATGATCGCCTGCTTGAACCTGACAACCTTTTTGCCGCCTTCGGTCTGCACTTCCATGTGGTTCGGATCGACGAACGCGCCGGTACCCGTTACCACTTCGACCTTGCGCGCCTTGGCCATGCCGGCGAGACCGCCGGTCAGCTTTTTGACTACGCCCGACTTGAAATCGCGCAGCTTGTCGAGATCGATCTGCGGCTTACCGAACGTGATGCCGTGCGAGCCGAGCGCCTCGGCTTCGTCGATCACGAGCGCGGTGTGCAGCAGCGCCTTGGACGGAATGCAACCCACGTTCAGACACACGCCGCCCAGCGTCGAATACCGTTCGACGAGCACGGTCTTCATGCCGAGATCGGCGGAACGGAAAGCGGCCGAATAGCCGCCCGGGCCCGAGCCGAGCACGAGCATGTCGCATTCGATGTCCGCGCTGCCAGAGAAACTGCCCGCTTGCGGCGCGGGCGCGGCGGCCTTGGGTGCGGGCGCCGGAGCCGGAGCCGGCGCAGCGGCCTTCGGCGCGTCCTTCGCGGACGCAGCCGCGCCCGACGTTTCGACGAGCGCGATGACGGTACCTTGCGAGACCTTGTCGCCGGCCTTGATGCGGACTTCCTTGACGGTGCCGGCGGTATCGCTCGGCACTTCCATGGAGGCCTTATCGGACTCGAGCGTCAGCAGCGACTGTTCCTGTTCGATCGTGTCGCCCGGTTTGATATTGACTTCGATGACATCGACGTCCTTGAAGTCGCCGATATCCGGCACTTTTACTTCGACGAGACTCATAGTGTCCCCTTCTTGTGTTGATGGTGGTGCACAAAGAACCCGTATCCGTCCGCCGAAAAGCTGGCAGCGCGGCGGACAGAATCACCCTTTGCCGTCCGCCCAAGGACGCGCCTTTCTTTGCTTACTTTTCTTTGGAAGACGAAGAAAAGTAAGTGCCGCCCCGCACAAGGGGCAGCGCTAATGGACCGACGTGAAAACAGGTTCTACAGAAGCGCGGATCACCGCCAAACACCCAGCAGCGCCCCGCGCAAAAACACCACAATCAAAGAATCACACGCCGAAAATCGGCAAGAATCGACCCAAGATACGCATTGAACCGCGCAGCCTCAGCACCGTCGATCACACGATGGTCGTACGACAGCGACAGCGGCAGCGTCAGACGCGGCACGAACTGCTTGCCGTCCCACACCGGCTTCATCGCGCCGCGCGACAAACCGAGAATCGCGACTTCGGGTGCGTTGATGATCGGCGTGAAGTTCGTGCCGCCAATGCCGCCCAGCGACGAAATCGAGAAGCAGCCGCCTTGCATCTGATCGGGCTTGAGCTTGCCTTCGCGCGCAGCCTTCGACAGGTCGGTCATTTCCTTCGCGATCTCGACGAGGCCCTTCTTGTCCGCGTCCCGAATCACCGGAACGACGAGACCGTTCGGCGTGTCCGCAGCAAAACCGATGTGGTAGTACTGCTTGAAGACGAGATTGTCGCCGTCGAGGCTCGCGTTGAAGGTCGGGAACTTCTTCAGCGCCGACACGACCGCCTTGATCACGAACGCCAGCATCGTGATCTTCACGCCGGCCTTTTCGTTTTCCTTGTTCAACTGCACGCGCAGCGCTTCGAGCTCGGTGATGTCCGCCTCGTCGTTGTTCGTGACGTGCGGGATCATCACCCAGTTGCGGTGCAGGTTCGCGCCGGAAATCTTCTTGATGCGCGACAGCGGCTTCGCCTCGAACGGGCCGAACTTCGAGAAGTCGACCTTCGGCCACGGCAGCAGGTTCAGCTCGCCGCCCGCCGCCGCAGGCGCGGCAGCACCGGCGGGCGCCGCGCGCTGGCCCGTCATGACGCCCTTGATGAACGCGGTGACGTCGGCTTGCGTGATGCGGCCCTTCGGACCCGTGCCCTGCACTTGCGTCACGTCAACGCCCAGTTCGCGCGCGAACTTGCGCACCGAAGGCGAAGCGTGGCTGATGCGGCGCGTGCCGCCCTCGCCTGCCGGAATCAGCGGCGCCTGCGCGAGCGCGGACGGCGAGGCCGGTGCGGGCGACGGCGCGACGGGCGCGTCCGACGGTTTCTCGGCTTCGTGTTTCGGCGCGGCGGCGGGTGCCGGCGCGGGCGCTGCCGCACCGCCTTCGGCTTCCACCACGACGATGACCGAGCCTTCCGACACCGTATCGCCGACCTTGACCTTCACTTCCTTGACGACGCCGGCGGCCGAGCTCGGCACGTCCATGGTCGCCTTGTCGGATTCCAGCGTCACGAGCGACTGCTCTTTCTCGACGCGATCGCCGACCTTCACCGCGACTTCGATCACGGGAATGTCTTTGTAGTCGCCGATATCCGGCACCTTGACTTCCTGAAGGCCACCGCCGCCCGCTGCCGGAGCCGCGGCGGGCGCGGGCGCTGCGGCCGGTGCAGGTGCCGCAGCCGCAGCCGCAGCCGGAGCCGGGGCCGGAGCGGACGCCGCCGCACCGCCCGCCGCGCCGTCCAGCACGACGATCAGCGAACCTTCCGACACGTTGTCGCCCACCTTGACCTTGACTTCCTTGACGACGCCGGCGGCCGAACTCGGCACGTCCATGGTCGCCTTGTCGGATTCCAGCGTCACGAGCGACTGCTCTTTCTCGACGGTGTCACCCGCCTTGACCAGCACCTCGATCACAGGAATATCCTTGTAATCGCCGATGTCCGGCACCTTGACTTCGATCGCTTGACTCATTGTTAGTGTCTCCTGGGCCGCGCACGCGGCCGCCCCCGATCGCTCAGGGACGGCGCGCACGCCGTGGCACACGGGGAATGATGCCTTAGACGGTCATCGGGTTGGGTTTGGCGGGATCAAGGTTGTACTTCTTGAGCGCCTCGGCGACCACCTTGCGTTCGATCGTGCCTTCGTCTGCCAGCGCGTTCAGCGCGGCAACCGTGACCCAGTAGCGGTCCACTTCGAAGAAATGACGCAGCTTCTCGCGCGTGTCCGAGCGGCCGTAGCCGTCCGTGCCCAGCACGACGAAACGTTGCGGCACGAACGCGCGGATCTGCTCGGTGAGCGCACGCACGTAGTCGGTCGAAGCGATGACCGGACCTTGCGCGTCCTTCAGCAGCTTCTCGACGTGCGAGAGCTTTTTCTCTTCCGTCGGATGCAGGAGGTTCCAGCGCTGGACTTCGTGGCCTTCGCGCGCGAGTTCGGTGAAGCTCGGCACGCTCCACAGGTCGGCAGCGACGCCCCAGTCGTTCTTCAGCAGGTCGGCGGCGGCGATCACTTCGTTGAAAATCGTGCCCGCGCCCATCAGTTGCACGCGCGGCGCCTTGCTGTCGGCCTCGGCCTTGCGGAACGCATACATGCCCTTGATGATGTCCGACGCCACGTTCTCACCCTGCGGAATCGCCGGGTGCTCGTAGTTCTCGTTCATCACCGTGATGTAGTAGTACACGTCTTCCTGTTCCGCGACCATGCGGCGCAGGCCGTCCTGCATGATGACCGCGAGTTCGTAGCCGAAGGTCGGGTCGTAGCTGATGCAGTTCGGCACCGAGGCGGCCCACAGCAGCGAGTGGCCGTCTTCGTGCTGCAGACCTTCGCCGTTCAGCGTGGTGCGGCCCGCCGTGCCGCCCAGCAGGAAGCCGCGCGAGCGCATGTCGCCCGCGGCCCATGCGAGGTCGCCGATACGCTGGAAGCCGAACATCGAGTAGAAGATGTAGAACGGAATCATGATCTCGCCGTGCGTCGAGTACGACGTCGCGGCTGCGATCCAGTCCGACATGCCGCCGGCTTCGTTAATGCCTTCCTGCAGGATCTGACCGGTTTCCGACTCACGGTAGAACATCAGCTGATCGGAATCTTCCGGAATGTACTTCTGGCCGTCCTGGTTCCAGATGCCGATCTGACGGAAGAGACCTTCCATGCCGAACGTACGCGACTCGTCCGGCACGATCGGCACCACGCGTTTGCCGAGCGCCTTGTCCTTCAGCAGGATGTTGAGAATCCGCACGAACGCCATGGTCGTGGAGATTTCGCGGCCCTCGCCCGTGCCCTTCAGAAGCGGCTCGAATGCCGACAGGTCCGGCACCGGGAGCGACTCGGCCTTCTGGCGGCGCGCCGGCAGATAGCCGCCGAGTTCCTGGCGGCGGGCGCGCATGTACTCGAGTTCTTTCGAACCTTCTTCAAACTTGAGGTACGGCACGTTGACGAGATCTTCGTCCGAGATGGGCAGACGGAACTGGTCGCGGAATTTCTTCAGCTGCTCCACCTGCATCTTCTTCTGCTGGTGGGTAATGTTCATGGCCTGGCCGGCTTCGCCCATGCCGTAGCCCTTGATCGTCTTCGCGAGGATGACGGTGGGCTGACCCTTTGTCTGAGTGGCTTCGTGGAACGCGGCGTAGATCTTGTGCGGATCGTGGCCGCCGCGGTTCAGGTTCCACACGTCTTCATCCGACCAGTCGGCGACGAGCGCCTTCAGTTCCGGCGTGTTGAAGAAATGCTCGCGCACGAATGCGCCCGACTCCGACTTGTACGTCTGGTATTCGCCGTCGACGACTTCCATCATGCGGCGCATGAGCGCGCCCGACTTGTCGCGTGCGAAGAGCGCGTCCCAGCGGCTGCCCCACACGACCTTGATGACGTTCCAGCCGGCGCCGCGAAATTCGCTTTCCAGTTCCTGGATGATCTTGCCGTTGCCGCGCACCGGGCCGTCGAGGCGCTGCAGGTTACAGTTAATCACGAACACGAGGTTGTCGAGGCGCTCGCGGCCGGCCATGCCGATCGCGCCGAGCGATTCCGGTTCGTCCGTTTCGCCGTCGCCGAGGAAAGCCCACACCTTGCGGCCATCGGTCTTAGCGATGCCGCGCGCCTGCATGTACTTCATGAAGCGCGCCTGGTAAATCGCCATGATCGGACCGAGGCCCATCGACACGGTCGGGAATTGCCAGAAGTCCGGCATCAGCCACGGGTGCGGATACGACGAGATGCCCTCGCCGCCCACTTCCTGGCGGAAGTTATCGAGCTGCTGCTCGGTCAGGCGGCCGAGCAGGAACGCGCGCGAGTAGACACCCGGCGACGAGTGACCCTGCACGAACACGAGGTCGCCGCCATGCTCGGGCGACGGTGCGTGCCAGAAATGGTTGAAGCCGACGTCATACAGCGTGGCTGCCGACGCGAACGACGCGATGTGGCCGCCGACGTTGGTGTCCTTGCCGGCGCGCAGCACCATGGCGATGGCGTTCCAGCGGGTGTACGAACGGATGCGGTGTTCGATGTCCTGGTCGCCGGGAATTTTCGCCTGGCGCGAGACCGGAATCGTGTTGATGTACGGGGTGTTGGCGGAGAACGGCAGGTGTTCGCCATGCACGCGGGCAAACTCGATCTGCTTCTCGATCAGGTAATGGGCACGGTCGGGGCCAACAGCAGAAATCACGCCATCCAGCGCTTCGAGCCACTCGCCGGTTTCCTGGGGATCGTCGTCTTTTTCAGCGGCGACATATTTCATGACTTCGTCGGGTACAGCGGACATGCTCGTCTCCTGGATATAGAGGAACGCTCTGTGAACAGACGACGCGGACGAAGCACGGCCGCGGCAGCTTCGGCCGATTGTAATAAGGGTCCTGACGTCGGCGCAACAAAATTTTCGAATTACGAGATTGATTCTCATAATGCGAAAAATTGTTGCGGCGCAACCTGATTTGACTGCCTTTGAGCCGATACGTCGGCTAGTGTGCGCCGATTAGCGGCACTTTCCGTGATTTTTTGCGCCATTTGCGAGGGACGCGCTGCGCTACAATGCCACGCATGTTCACCGAACGGCTTTTCGCTCGATCGGCGCGCACCGCTGGTTCGCCGGCGGATTCGTCGCCGTCCTCCCGCTGGCACCATGGGCCATGGTGGTCCAATTCCTATTTGCTCACGCCGCTTCTGTCGATCCTCGTGTTCCTGGTCGTCATGAGCCTGATTTTGTGGAGTCTGAACCGGCGCGAGCAGCAGCAGCAGGAAGACACGCTTTACCGCAACGTCGCCTGGGCGCAGCAGCAGATCCGCCTTTCCATGACGGGCGCGCAGGAACAGATCCAGGCGCTCGCGCGCGACCTCGCCGCGGGCCATGCCGATCCTCATTCGTTCCAGGTGTCCACCACGGACATCATGCAGGGGCATCCCGAAATCCTCTACATGAACTGGTACACGAGCCAGCAGCAGCCGCGCTGGCCTAATACCGCGTTGCCCGTGTTCGGCCAGCGTCTTGCGAGGCCGAACGACACGCAAATGGACGAGGCGGTCAAAGCCGCCTTTGCCGAGGCGCGCAGCACGCGCCGCCAGGTCTACTCGCCGCTCATCTACGACGACGTCGGCAACGGCTACATCACGCTGCAGACGCCGGTGTTCCGCGACCGCGACTTTCTCGGCTCGATCGCCGCCGTGTTCTCGGTGGAAGGCATTCTCAAGCACGACATTCCGCCTGAGCTGTCGGCCAAGTACAAGATTTCGATCATCGACGCGAACAACCGCGAGCTGACCACCACGTCCACGCGGCCGCGCCTGCCGCGCGA
Source organism: Paraburkholderia phenoliruptrix (assembly GCF_047325075.1). Taxonomy (NCBI): domain Bacteria; kingdom Pseudomonadati; phylum Pseudomonadota; class Betaproteobacteria; order Burkholderiales; family Burkholderiaceae; genus Paraburkholderia; species Paraburkholderia phenoliruptrix. The sequence continues at coordinate 1,759,711 of NZ_CP168531.1, read as the reverse complement.
CATGTTTTACGACCTGCCGCTCGACCCGCCGGGCCAGGGCGTCTCGGTGCGCGTGTACGCGTTCCCGCAAATGACGAACTTCACCAACAACACGCTGGTGTGGCTCGTCGCGGGTCTGTCCTGCTTCGTGCTGTGGAGTCTGTGGAGCCTGTGGAAACACACGCGGCAGCGTTTCGAGGCGCAACAGGCGCTGTATGCGGAAGCCTTCTTCCGTCGTGCAATGGAAAACTCCGTGCTGATCGGCATGCGCGTGCTCGACATGCACGGCCGCATCACGCACGTGAATCCGGCGTTCTGCCGCATGACCGGCTGGGACGAAAGCGACCTCGTCGGCAAGACGGCGCCTTTCGCGTACTGGCCGCGCGACGCCTATCCGGAAATGCAGCGCCAGCTCGACATGACGCTGCGCGGCAAGGCGCCGTCGTCGGGCTTCGAGCTGCGGGTGCGCCGCAAGGACGGCTCCACGTTCCATGCGCGCCTTTACGTGTCGCCGCTCATCGACAGCTCGGGTCGGCAGACCGGCTGGATGTCGTCGATGACGGACATCACCGAACCGAAGCGGGCGCGCGAGGAACTTGCCGCCGCGCACGAGCGCTTCACCACCGTGCTCGAGAGTCTCGACGCCGCCGTGTCCGTGCTCGCCGCCGACGAAGCCGAGCTGCTGTTCGCCAACCGCTACTACCGGCACCTGTTCGGCATTCGCCCGGACGGCCATCTGGAACTGGCGGGCGGCGGCTTCGACAGCTCGCAGGCGTCCTCGGATTCGATCGACATGGTGGACACCTTCGCCGGCCTGCCCGCCGCCGCGCTGACCGAGAGTACGGCCGACGCGCAGGAAATCTATGTGCAAAGCATCCAGAAATGGTTCGAGGTGCGCCGTCAGTACATTCAATGGGTGGACGGCCACCTCGCGCAGATGCAGATCGCAACCGACATCACCACGCGCAAGCAGGCGCAGGAACTGTCGCGCCAGCAGGACGAAAAGCTGCAATTCACGAGCCGCCTCATGACGATGGGCGAAATGGCCTCGTCGCTCGCGCACGAACTGAATCAGCCCCTCGCCGCGATCAACAACTATTGCTCCGGAACCGTTGCACTGGTTAAATCGGGTCGGACGACGCCTGACAATCTGCTGCCCGTGCTCGAAAAGACCGCCCAACAGGCGGTGCGCGCCGGCATGATCATCAAGCGGATTCGCGAGTTCGTGAAACGCAGCGAGCCGAAGCGTCAGGCCACGCGCGTCGCGGACATCGTCGCGGACGCCGTGGGTCTCGCGGAAATCGAGGCGCGCAAACGGCGCATTCGCATCGTCACCGACATGCGCTCGCGGCTGCCGGTCATCTACGTCGACCCGGTGCTGATCGAGCAGGTGCTGGTGAACCTGTTGAAGAACGCCGCCGAGGCCATGGCGGAAGCGCGGCCCAACGCGGTCGATCCGGTGATCCGCGTGGTCGTGCGGCTGGAAAGCGGCTTTGTCTGCATCAGCGTCGTCGACCAGGGGCCGGGCGTCGACGAAGCAACGGCCGAGCGGCTGTTCGAACCGTTTTACAGCACCAAGTCCGACGGCATGGGCATGGGGCTGAACATTTGCCGTTCGATTATCGAATCGCACCGCGGTCGTCTGTGGGTGGTGAACAACGTCGAGTCCGACGGCCACATCACGGGCGCCACGTTCCACTGCAGTCTGCCTATTGGAGAGCCTGACGGCCCGAGCAACGGCGGGTCCGAGGCGCCGACACCACAAACCGTTACGGGAGAGCTATGAACAGCCCAGTCACCACACAGGAAACTGTCTTTGTCGTCGACGACGACGAGGCCGTGCGAGATTCGCTGCGCTGGCTGCTGGAGGCGAACGGCTACCGCGTGCAGTGCTTCTCCAGCGCCGAGCAGTTTATCGACGCGTGGCAGCCGCACCAGCATCCGGGCCAGATCGCCTGCCTGATTCTCGATGTGCGGATGTCCGGCATGAGCGGACTGGAACTGCAGGAACGCCTGATCGCCGACAACGCGTCGCTGCCGATCATCTTTGTGACGGGCCACGGCGACGTGCCGATGGCGGTGTCCACGATGAAAAAAGGCGCGATGGACTTCATCGAAAAACCGTTCGACGAAGCCGAACTGCGCAAGCTCGTGGAGCGCATGCTCGACAAGGCGCGCAGCGAAAGCACCAGCGTGCAGCAGCAGCGCGCGGCGGCCGAGCGTCTCGGCAAGCTGACCGCGCGCGAGCATCAGGTGCTCGAGCGAATCATCGCGGGCCGCCTGAACAAGCAGATCGCCGACGACCTCGGCATCAGCATCAAGACGGTGGAAGCCCACCGCGCGAACATCATGGAAAAGCTCAACGTCAACACGGTCGCCGATCTGCTGCGACTCGCGCTGTCCAACAAGCCGCAACCGGCACAATAAGCGTCGGCGGCGCGCGCGGCACTCGCCGCGGCGCGCCGCGCACCGTCGGCCGGATGGATGCTGTCCGGCTCGCCAGCGGGCTTTCGTCCGCTTCGTTGGTCCGCTTTGTTGGTCCGCTTTGTTGGTCCGCTTTGTTGGTCCGCTTCGTTGGTCCGCTTAGCCAGTCCGCTTGGTCCCTTCTGTCCGGACTCGCGCCCCAGCTTCTGCACTTCCTTGCACCGCCGCCTGGCATCCTTGATGCGGACCTCGGCGGCCTGGCCGCTCGCGCCGGTATAATGACGGACTTTGCAGCCACGCCTATCGCCGATCGGCTTCGCGCGCTTTTCCTGTGCCGACCCATTGCTGCCGAAAAGCGCCATCGTGCGCGGCACGCGCTGCTCCGCTTTCCACACTGCCCCTCTCGACCGACCATGACTGCCAAACTGATCGACGGCCTCGCCCTCTCCAAGACCCTGCGCGCCGACGTCGCCGCGCGCGCCGCCGCCCTGACCGCCCGCGGCCATCAGCCGGGCCTCGCCGTCGTGCTGGTCGGCGACAATCCGGCCAGCGAGGTGTACGTGCGCAACAAGGTCAAGGCGTGCCACGACAACGGCCTGGGTTCGTCGCTCGACCGCTATCCGGCGGACCTGTCCGAAGCGGAGCTGCTGGAACGTATCGACGAACTCAACCGCGACCCGCGCATCCACGGCATTCTCGTGCAACTGCCGCTGCCGCCGCATATCGACAGCCACAAGGTGATCGAGGCGATCGCCCCTGAGAAGGACGTGGACGGCTTTCACGTCGCCAACGCGGGCGCGCTCCTGACCGGCCAGCCGCTGTTCCGGCCGTGCACGCCTTACGGCGTGATGAAAATGCTGGCCGCCTATGAGATTCCGCTGCAAGGCGCGAACGCGGTGGTGATCGGCCGCTCGAACATTGTCGGCAAGCCGATGGCGCTGCTGCTGCTCGAAGCCGGCGCCACCGTCACGATCTGCCACAGCAAGACGCGGGACCTGGCTGCGCACACGCGCCACGCCGACATCGTGGTCGCCGCCACCGGCCTGCGCAACATTCTGACCGCCGACATGGTGAAGCCGGGCGCTGCGGTGATCGACGTCGGCATGAACCGCGACGAGGCCGGCAAACTGTGCGGCGACGTCGACTTCGCGGGCGTGAAGGAAGTGGCCGGCTACATCACGCCGGTGCCGGGCGGCGTCGGTCCGATGACCATTACGATGCTGCTGGTGAATACCATCGAAGCTGCTGAGCGCGAGGCCGCCCGCAAGGGCTGAAGCAAAAAGGAAAGCGCTGGGCAACTGCCAGCCCGGCGCTTTCAACTCGCTACGCAACCCACGATGCGACGAGCGGCGCAACCCACCGCTCGACTCACTGCTCCACCGGCACCCCACCGACATTAACCATCAACCGCGCGTCCAGCATCCGCGTGCCGTTGATTCACGCTGTCCGGTTCATGGGTGTCCGTCGTCTTGGTACCCCGCCTCGCATTACACTCTCATATCAGTTCAAATCCGCGCTGGCTGACTGCAGCCCCCTCAGCGCACGGTTTGACGCGCGCCGCGCCCGGCGCCCGCCGCCGCTTCCCCCGTCGCCTCCGCCGCCACCGTGCGCCGACGCGCGAGGCGCGCGCGACACCACATCAGCACCGGGCGCTCGACGCAGTGCCACGACACAGCCGCACACAGCAGGATCAACGGCGCGGCGACCAGCACGGCCGTCACGTGGCTCAATTGCGGCGCGATATTCGCGACGCATTGCTGCACCATGAAGCCATACAGATAGATGCCGTACGAGTAGTCATGGCGCGGCACGAAGCGCCGCAATAAGGGCGTCGTCCCGGCCCACAGCACTACGTACACGAAGGCCAGATAGAAGAGCGGCTGTGCGCCCGCCGTGTCGCGGAACACCAGAAACACCATCGTGAACCCGAGCACCGCCAGACCGCCGATGCTGATGCGCTCGCGCCAACCATACAGCAGCATGCCGAGCATGAAAAACGGCTCCGGCCAGAACGAATAGCCGCCGGGCGTCTCGCTGAAGTCGCGCAGACCAATCTGCACGAGCGGCAGCGAATGCGGGCCGAGATGCGGCGCCACATGCACGCGCAACACGAACGCGGCAATCCCGAGCGCCGCCGCCAGCGCCGCGCCGCGCGGGCTCGACAACAGCCCGAGCATGCCGGTCACGAGCACGATGAGGTAGCAGCGCACTTCGAGCGGCAGCGTCCACAGCGGAGCGCAGACGTCGACGGGAAAACGGTTGTGTTCAAACACGCCGGGCAGCGCCCAGCCGGTTTTCATGACGATGGTGGAAAAGTTGTCCAGGTTCGACCACGTCATGCCCGAGCTGAAATACGCTCGCAAAGGCAAAGTCGTAAATAGCGGCCCGACGACGAACACCGTCACCAGCGAGCCGAGCGCCACCGCCGGCCACAGGCGCGCGATGCGCAGCACGGCGAAGCGCGGCACCGAGCGTTGCCGGTCGAAGCTCGCGGTCACGAGCATGCCGCTCAGCAGGAAGAACGCATAGACACCGAGCGCGCCGAAGCCGTCGAAACCGAGCGCGTTCTGCACCCAGTCGCTCGTGCCGTCCGGCGCCTGCAGCAGATACGAATGACCGTAGACGACGGACACGGCGGCCACGAGCCGCACCAGGTCGAAGTTGTTGCCGTTGCGCGATAGAGCATGCGAAAGCGGGTGCATCGAGACCTCTGGCAGGAAAACGCCGGCAACCGCGAGCCCGGTTGCCGTGCGACCGCTCGACAATGAGCGAGGGACACGTCAGGATGCGGCGCGGCACTCTTTCGCACCGTTCGCTTTCGCACAGAAGCGCCGCGGGCCGCGACATCTGGTAATTTGTAGGCCGGCATTGGAATCGGCCCACCCTGCCCCAATAATGTCGATGTCAGGTGCACAACCGGCACCGCCGCGCGCGCGGCGCCGCGCACCGGCTAAAGTACCGAATACCCGTTCACCCGCGTCAGACAGGAAGCCTCATGTCCACTACCGTCCCGAATCACGACAATCCGCTCCTCGATTTCTCCGACCTGCCGCGCTTTGGCGAAATCCGCCCCGAACATGTCACGCCCGCGCTCGACGTGCTGCTCGCCGACGCCGCAGCCGCGGTGGAGCGCGCGGCCGAGCCCATCACACCGGCTTCGTGGGCCGATGTCGTCGAGCCCGTCGAGCGCGCGACGGAACCGCTGTCGCGCGCGTGGAGCATCGTCGGTCATCTGAACGCCGTCGCCGATACGCCCGAACTGCGCGCCGTGTACGGCGAAAACCTGCCGCGTGTCACCGAATTCTGGTCGAGCGTCGGACAAAACCTCGCGCTGTACGAGAAATACAAGGCGCTGAACGCCAGCGACGACTTCGCATCGCTCACCGGCGAGCGCAAGAAGATTCTCAGCAACGCGCTGCGCGACTTCCGACTGTCGGGCGCGGAATTGCCCGAAGACCAGAAGCCGCATTTCGCCGAATTGCAGGAACGCCAGGCCGCGCTGTCGAAAGCGTTTTCAGATCACGTGCTCGATGCGACCAACGCGTATGCGTACTTCGTGGAAGCCGGCAATGAGACGGAACTCGCCGGCCTGCCCGACGACGTGATCGAAGCCGCGAAGGAAGCAGCCGAGCGCGAAGGCAAGAGCGGCTATAAATTCACGCTGCATTTCCCGTCGTATTTTCCGGTCATGCAGTACTCGGAAAACAGGCCGATGCGCGAAGCGATGTACCGCGCCTATGTGACGCGCGCGTCCGAGCTCGGTCCGCAATACGGCAACGGCAAGCCCGAATGGGACAACACGGCGGTGCTCGCCGAGCAGCTGAAGCTGCGCGCGGAAGAAGCGCACATGCTCGGCTACCGGAACTTCGCCGAAGTCTCGCTCGCGCCAAAAATGGCTGAATCGCCGGAACAGGTCATGGCGTTTCTCGAAGACCTCGCCACGCGCGCGCGGCCGCATGCCGAGCAGGACTGGAAGGAGCTGCGCGAATTCGCGGCCGGTGAACTGGGTCTCGCCGACCTGCAACCCTGGGACATGACGTTTGCCGCCGAGCGCCTGCGCCAGAAGCGCTATTCCTTCTCCGAAAACGAAGTCAAACAGTACTTTCCGGAAGACGCCGTGTTCAAGGGACTGTTCAAGGTCACGGAGACGCTCTTCGGCGTGCGTATTCGCCGTGACGAGGCGGCCGTGTGGCATCCGGACGTGCGCTTTTTCCGCGTCGAAAACCAGGACGGCGGTCTCGTCGCGCAGTTTTACCTGGATCTGTACGCGCGCGAAGGCAAACGCGGCGGCGCGTGGATGGACGACGCGCGCGGCCGTCACAAGCATACGCACGGCGGCGTGCAAACGCCGGTGGCCTATCTGACCTGCAACTTCTCGGCGCCGGTCGGCGGCAAACCCGCCTGCTTCACGCACGACGAAGTCATCACGCTGTTCCATGAATTCGGCCATGGGCTGCATCACATGCTCACGCGTGTCGACGAGCTCGGCGTCTCGGGCATCAACGGTGTCGAGTGGGACGCGGTCGAACTGCCGTCGCAATTCATGGAGAACTTCTGCTGGGAGTGGGACGTGCTCTCGGACATGACATCGCACGTCGACACCGCCAGGCCGCTGCCGCGCGAACTGTTCGACAAGATGCTCGCCGCGAAGAATTTCCAGAGCGGTCTCGGCACTTTGCGGCAGATCGTGTTCTCCATGTTCGATATGCAATTGCATACCGGCTTCGACGTGGATGGCACGAAGAACGCGACGCAACTTGCGAGCGAGATCAACGAGCGCTTCCACGTCGTGCCGCAAGCGCCCTTCTCACGCTGGCCGAACACGTTCAGCCATATTTTCGCGGGCGGCTATGCGGCGGGCTACTACAGCTACAAGTGGGCCGAAGTGCTGTCCGCCGACGCCTACGCGGCATTCGAAGAAGCCGCCCAGGCGGCGAGCGGCAGCGTGCTCGATCAGACCACGGGCATGCGTTATCGCAAGGAGATTCTGGAGGTCGGCGGCAGCCGCCCGGCCATGGAATCGTTCAAGGCGTTCCGCGGACGCGAGCCGAACATCGACGCCTTGCTGCGGCACAGCGGCATGGCGCCGGCCGCGGCGCATTGACCGCTTGCTGTGAAGCGTTGAGCGAACGCGCGGCGCGGGTTCTGCTGTTCCAGCGCCGATAAACGAAAGCCGGTGTTCCGCGCGAGCGGGCACCGGCTTTTTTGTCTGCTCATGCGATGGCGCGCGTGCTCGCCGATTGACGTGCGCGCGGCGCGCGGCAGTCAGTCGCGGTGCAGCTTGAAATCCACTTCGGCAGGACGCCCTTCGAGCGACAGCGCCGCGCGCGCCGCCGGCGCCCGGCTCACCACTTTGCCCCGGCTGATGACCGCGAGACGCGCCGCGCGCAGGCGGATCGCTTCGACGGGATCGCGTGCGTCGAGCAGCACGAGATTGGCGGCGCAGCCCGGGGCGACGCCGTAGCCGCCCAGACCGAGAATGCGCGCGCCGTTTACCGTGACGGCGTCGAAGCAGGCGTGCATGCCGTCGACGCCCGTCATCTGCGCGACGTGCAAGCCCATGTGCGCGACCTCCAGCATGTCGCCGGAGCCCAGGCTGTACCAGGGGTCCATCACGCAATCGTGACCGAAGGCGACGTTGATGCCGGCCGCCATCATCTCCGGCACGCGCGTCATGCCGCGCCGCTTCGGATACGTGTCGCTGCGCCCCTGCAACGTGATGTTGATGAGCGGATTGGCGATGGCCGACACGCCCGATTCGCGCATCAGCGGCAACAGCTTGCTCACGTAGTAGTTGTCCATGGAATGCATGGACGTCAGATGCGAGCCGGTGACACGCCCCTGCAAGCCGAGCCGCAGCGTTTCGGCCGCCAGCGTTTCGATGTGGCGCGACAGCGGATCGTCCGATTCGTCGCAGTGCATGTCCACGCGCAAGCCCTGTTCGGCCGCGTACTCGCACAACATGCGCACGGATTGCGCGCCGTCCGCCATGGTGCGCTCGAAATGCGGAATGCCGCCGACCACGTCGACGCCCATTGCGATGGCGCGCTTGAGGTTCTCGAAAGCGCCGGGGCTACGCAGCACGCCGTCTTGCGGAAAGGCCACGAGTTCCAGATGCAGATACGGCGCCACGCGGCGCTTCACCTCGACAAGCGCCTCAACGGCCAGCAGGCGCGGGTCGCACACGTCGACGTGACTGCGGATCGCCAGGAGCCCGCGCGCCACCGCCCAATCGCAGTACTGCAGCGCGCGCTCGATCAGCGCCTCCTGCGTGAGCTGCGGCTTCAGTTCGCCCCACAGCGCAATGCCTTCGAGCAGCGTGCCCGACGCGTTCACGCGCGGCAAACCGTAGGAAAGCGTCGCGTCCATATGGAAATGCGGATCGACGAAGGGCGGCGTGACGAGCGAGCCGGCGGCGTCGATTTCCTCGCGCGCGGCGGCGGCGAGGTTTGCCTCGACTGCGACGATGCACCCGGCTTCGATGCCGATGTCCACCGGATGCCGCGCTTGCGGCGCAGTGCGTGGCGGCAGCATTGCGCGGCGGATGATCAGATCCATATCTCGCTCCTTTTCTGTGGGCGTTCGCGGGATGGTTGACGACGATTCTATCGGCGTCAGAAAGGCGGCGCGGACTTTGTGCAAATGTGGCGGATAAATTCGAGATCCCGTACTGGCCGGCAGCGCGAAATCCGTACCGGCAACTCGCGCCGCGGCACCCCTATACTCGGCTCAGTCTTGCAGATTTGTTCATTCGGGAGCGCGCAGATGAAAACGATAGGGGTGATCGGCGGCATGAGCTGGGAGTCGTCCGTCGAGTACTACAAACTGCTCAATCGCCACGCGAAGGCGCGCCTCGGCGGTCATCACAATGCGCGCAGCCTGATGCTGACCGTCGACTTTGCGCCGATCGAAGCGAATCAGCGCGCGGGCGACTGGCACGCGCTCGGCGAGCAGATGGCGGATGCAGCGCGCCAACTGGAGCGCGGCGGCGCCGAACTGGTGATGCTCGCCACCAACACGATGCATCGCGTGTATGAATCCATCGAGCGGGCCATTCACGTGCCGTTCCTGCATATTGCGGATCCGACCGGCAGCGCGCTGCGCAAAGCGGGCGTCGAACGGGTCGGCCTGCTCGGCACCCGTTATACGATGGAGCAGACGTTTTACACGGGCCGGCTGCGCGAACGCTACGGCCTCGAGACGCTCGTGCCCGACGAAGCGGAGCGCGCCGGCGTGCATCGCATCATTTACGACGAACTGTGTCACGGCAACGTGAAGAGCGAATCGCGTGCGGTGTATCAAACTGTGATCGAATCCCTGCGCGCACGCGGTGCAGAGGCGGTGATTCTCGGCTGCACGGAAATCACACTGCTGATCAAGCCGGAAGACTCGGCGCTGCCCGTTTTCGATACCACGGCGCTGCATGCGCAAGCGGCTGTGGAGTGGGCGATTGCCAGTGAGTGAGGCGGCAACGCGCACTGCAGCGATGCGTGACGCGGTGCCGTCGGCAGGCTCACGCGACTCACAAACCGCTCGAGCTCACGCGTGAACTGCTGTGCGCGTTGCTCAACGAAAAGCCTCGCCGATGCGGGGCGTTCAAGCTGCTCAGTCAACGCCAGATAGCGGCATAGAAGATCATATAGAAAGAAACCGTACCTAAAGCGAGTAACAACGCCGTGCCGATTCGCGGTGCAGTGCTATTGGCGGTTCTAAATCCTGCCATTGCCCAAATGATGGTCGGCGCGAAGATGAACGCGGCGATAAACGCATAGCGGAAGGCTGAGACGTCGCAATGCTCAATGTCCCAACAGCCGCGCCAACGCGTCATGAACAGCGGCCACGATAGCCGCTGCGACAGTCGACTAATCCATAATGCCGATTGCCACGACAACACCATGCCGACGCACATATAAGCGATTGACCACCCGACGCGCTTCACTTGATTTCCCAAAAGAGAATCTGTTTCGATTTGCCGAGGTCGGAGTACCACGCCGACGATATGCCGAGCGTGAAGCGCATAAATGTATCGACCGCACCACCGAAGCCTGGCGAGGTCAGTTTGCTGCCGTTCCATAGATCAATATGGCCGCCGCTTGCACTGTCAGTGCTCTCCTCGTCGCGTGTCCAGTATTGCGAGAACTGAACGATCCCGGTACGTCCCCTGATGACATCTTGCCAGTACGGCCCGGTTATGTCTTCAGCTTGAGGCAGTCCCGCAAAAGGTTGCAGCTTGAGCCATTGTCCCATCTCATCGGCACGCGTTGCCGTTGCCTTACCGTCCAGAATGATGCGACCGATGCTCGGCTGGCTGGAAGAAGGTCGAACCAACTTTGAGGAAAACGACTTCATGTCGATACCGACGCGATGGAGTGCAACGCTCATGCGAATGGCGCATTGATTCTTGTACGCGGGGTTGGCGTACGGGTTGCTGCCTGGATAGTTCGCCCAAAGCTGCGCGAACGACACCGTTTTTAATGGCACCTCCTTGATCGAGCCCGGCGTGCCGTTCGTACGTACAAGGGTCTTTTTATTCGGCATTGTTCCACCCCTCCTGGATCAGGGCTTCTTCGCCCCAATAGACCGTATAGGAAGCGGCGGCGTCGGTGAACACACGCGGCAACAGTCCGCGAGCATCAACGCGCCCGCTATGCACCGCACCCGCCGATGTTTCGATGAAGTACGGATAGCCGACAATCGTGGAATGATCGCCAGTGGTCAGCACCTGTTCGTCATAACCTGCTGCGAATGCGGTACCGATTGATGCACCGGCAACGGCCTTACCCGTCAATCGGGCCGCGTCTTCCGCCGAAAATTTCATGCTCATATTTCGCTGCGCGAAGAACACGGGCGGCGGCGTGCAACCGCATATATTGATATCTCCGCTTAGCGCCCATTGCTCGCCGTTTGGGCCGGTGCCCGGCCAACGCGGCCCTTGGGGCGCTATGTAACCCTCCTGTTTGCACGCGTTGCACCATGTCTTCATGTAGAGCGTTGAAATCTGGATGCGCGGCGGAGGGTTCGAGCACGAAACAGAATCAAGTCCTTCGATAACCGTCGCTTCGCCGCCCCGATCCCCCATACCAAGGAATGAGCGGATCATGCAGCTTCGCCTACGAATAAACCGGGTTCATCGTCTGTGACGAAGACGGTTGATAAACGCGGTGCGCGATGAGAGCGATTGCTAACGGCATCGCCGTCCTCTGGCTGGCTACCGACGACAGCGTGACGGTGCGTACAGCGACCGTTGCAAAATGCGAACAACATCCCTTTTCGTTCTTGATCTGCCATTCCACGGTCTCCAGTGAGTAGAAAAGGCGACAGGCGGATGAACCAAGCGGCAGCCTGCGACGGGTAAACGAAGCGTGGATGCCATCGTCGGTGGACCGTCAAGAGGTGGATATCAGCCAATTCCGAAACAGGGCGCGATCTATTCCACACGCATAGCCGCGTAGTCAAGTTTGAGATTGCACAATTTCCGCCTAAGTCTCGGGGACCACTCATCGTCCACGCTGACAGGTACCGATGCACAGCGCAAGCCGCTCGTGCGCGTTGCCAATTTGACGACCTCTCGCCCTGGTCAGGTCATTCGTGGGGGGCGTGTGCGCCGCGCTCGCGATCGTGCTAATGCGCTGATGCGCTGATGCGCTGATGCGCTGATGCGCTGATGCGCTGATGCGCTGATGCGCATGAAAGAATCAGCGTAAGCATAGTGGACCGCTGCGGGGTAACGCAGAACGGTCATGCTACGGATAGGTCGCCGCCGTTGGATCAGCGGTTCGGAGTTGCATGACAACCCATTGCCCCGCTAATCGCCGAGGCATACCTGCGACTGAACGTAGGCGGATCGTGGCCACAGAGACATTCGGGGGGCTCAACAGATAGGCAACAAAAAACCCGCTCGTGGCGGGTTCAGTTTTTTTGCATGCCGGCATAGCATGGCGCGGCGATTGTCCAGTGACGGACTAAGAACAAATCGGCGCAATCATCTTGGAGACAGAAAACCGGCTACATGCGTTGCTGTTATTGGTTGCGGGGACAGGATTTGAACCTGTGACCTTCGGGTTATGAGCCCGACGAGCTGCCAGACTGCTCCACCCCGCGTCAGAGAAAAGAGATTGTATAGGGATGTGGGGGAAACGTCAACCTGCTACCGCAGAAACGTCGCCGGTTTTCTACAAAACGCGGAGCACATCGGCACATTGCTTCGTCATCCTTATCGAACCGCAAGCGCGGCAACGGGCTCTCGGCGCACACATCCACGCCCCTCTTCGCCACGACTGGCTGCGTCACCGTTGATTCTCGCTTGCCGTGAGACGATCCGACGACGCGAAAATCCTCGCTGCGCCTCCACGCTGGTAAGCTACGGCTCCTGCGCCATTCAGCTCGAGAATTTCCCGTGAAAATCGCCACCTGGAACGTCAACTCTCTCAAAGTCCGTCAGCAGCATGTGATCGACTGGCTCGAAACGAGCCGGACCGACGTGCTGTGCCTTCAGGAATTGAAGCTGCCCGACGAGAAGTTCCCGCGCGCCGAGCTGGAAGAGAAAGGCTACCGGAGCTGGTTCGCGGGCCAGAAGACGTACAACGGCGTCGGCATCCTCGTGCGCGAGGGGCTTTCTGTCGACGAAGCCAGCGTCGTGCGGAACATTCCGGGCTTTGAAGACCTGCAGCAGCGCGTGGTCGCGGCGACCGTCCACGGCGTGCGTGTCATTTCCGCGTACTTCCCCAACGGCCAGGCGCCCGGCACGGACAAGTTCGCGTACAAGCTGCGTTGGCTCGCCGCGCTGCACGACTGGGTCAGAAGCGAGATGGCGCTGTATCCGAAGCTCGCGCTGCTCGGCGACTACAACATCGCGCCGGACGATCGCGACGTGCACGATCCGAAGGCATGGGAAGGCCAGAATCTGGTGTCGCCCGAAGAACGCGCCGAGTTCGTGCGCTTGACGGAGCTCGGTCTCGTCGACGCCTTTCGCCAGTTCGATCAGCCGGAAAAAATCTACTCGTGGTGGGACTACCGGATGATGGCGTTCCGCCGCAACGCGGGGCTGCGTATCGACCACATTCTGCTGTCGAAGCCGCTCGCCGAAACGTGCACATCATGCGAAATCGACAAGGTGCCGCGCAAGTGGGACCAGCCGTCGGATCACGCGCCGGTGGTCGCGCAAATAGGCGCGTAACGGCAGACAGGCGCAGCGACCGGCGACCGGCCACGCGCTCCCTCCGCTCAAGCCGAAGCGCCCAACGTTCCCCACAGGAACCCGAACACCATCGCGTCATGCTCGGCCTGCTCCAGCTCGTCGGCGCCGCCGTGCCCGCCTTCGGTGTTCTCGCGATACCACACGTTGTCTACGCCGAGCGCCTGCATGCGCGCCGCCATCTTGCGCGCGTGGCCGGGATGCACGCGATCGTCGGCGGTCGAGGTCGTGAACAGCACCGGCGGATACTTCACGCCCGCCGACACGCGATGGTACGGCGAATAAGCGGCGAGCACGCGCGCGTCGTCGGGATCGTCCGGATCGCCGTATTCGTCGATCCATGACGCGCCCGCATGCAGCAGGTGATAGCGGCTCATGTCGAGTAGCGGCACCTCGCAGACCACGGCGCCGAACAGCTCGGGACGCTGCACCATGCACGCCGCCACCAGCAGGCCGCCGTTGCTGCCGCCCTGAATGCCGAGCTGCCTGGCGGTCGTCACGCCGCTCGCAACGAGCGCCTCGGCCACCGCGATGAAATCGTCGAAGGCGCGTTGCCGGTGTTCGATTTGCGCCGCCGTATGCCAGCGCGTGCCGAACTCGCCGCCGCCGCGAATGTGCGCGACCACATACACGCCGCCGCGCTCGAGCCAGCCGATGCCCTGCCCCGTCAGATAGCTCGGCAGCAAGGGAATCGCGAAACCGCCGTAGCCGGTCAGAAGGCACGGCCGCGCCGGTTGCGCGACTGCCGCCTCGCCGGCGGAATCCATGCGTGCAGCCGTTTGCGCGTCGCGCGGGCCGATCACCGTGTACGGCACACGCGTGCCGTCCGCGGAAACCGCATGGCCGCCCGTCACCGTGAAGCGCGTGGCGTCGAACTGCGTCGGCCAGCGGTCGAGCAACGCCCAGTCGTTCAGATCGTCGCGGGCAAGATCGGCGAGCCAGTACGCGGGCGGCCGCAGATAGTCGTCGGTATCGACGAACACTTCATCGTTCAGCGTCGACTCCACCGGCGAGACGTCGGCCTGTCCGTCGTCGCGCGACGGAAAGACGCGCTGTTGCCACTGCCACGTCTGCGCGGCGGATTGCGTCGGCGCGAACAACAAGGTCCTGTTCTGTACGTCTTCCAGATACGACACGATGAGCTGGTTGCGCGTATGCGTCCATTCGCACGCGGACGTCTGCGAAGTCGGCATGAACAGCGGCGTCACCTCGCGCTCGCCGCGCATGAACGCGTCCTCGCGAATCGCCAGCAACGCGCCGCCCGGATACACGACGTCACGGCAGTGCCAGTCGAGCCGCGGCTCGAGCAGAAGCCAGCCCTGCCAACCGCTCACCGCCACATGCGAGGGCACGTCATAGCGGCGCCAGGCATCGGCGGCAACGGGCGTGCCATCTGCCATCTCGAGATAGTACGTGTGCGAATCGAAGAAATCGACGCTGCTCACCACCGTGTGGCGCTTTTCCACCGGATCGTAATGCGCTTCCACGCCGATGTCGCCATGCGCGCCTCTGAACACAACCGGCGCGTCGGCGAGCGCGGTGCCGCGCGTCCAGCGCCGCACCTCACGCGGATAGCCCGAGCGCGTGAGGCTCTTGCGCCCATTGTCCCAGCCGACGTAAAGCGTATCGCGGTCGATCCACGACGCCGTGTGCTTGCCCGCCTTCGGGATCGCGAAACCATCGTCAAGAAAGCGCCGCGCGTCGATGTCGAACTCGCGCACCACCAGCGCGTCCGAGCCGCCGGGCGACAGCGTGATCAACGCGCGGTCGCCGTCCGGATAGAGAATGTCCAGTTCGACGCACACCCAGGGCGTGCCCTCCGCCTCGCCGAGCGCGTCGAAGTCGATCAGGTTCTGCCAGTCAGGCTTGCCGGCGCGCCACGCCGCCCACGGAGTGCGCCGCCACAGCCCTTTGGGATTGTGCTCGTCCTGCCACAGGTCGTATGCCCACTCTTTCCAGCGATCGGGAATGACGGGGCGCTCGCGCGGCAGATAGGCATCGGCGAGCCGTTGCCTGAGCGCCTCGAATGGCGCGCCGCTGCACCACGCGGCGCGCGTGCGGGCATTCTGCTTCTCGACCCATGCCAGTGCATCGGGGTCGTCGAGCGCTTCGAGCCAGAGGAAAGGATCGGGGGAAAGCGGCCAGGGAGAAACAACGGAAGAAGCGGAAGGCATCGTGGGCTGTCGGATGAAAACAGCGTTGATTATGCCTTGCCGCGGCTCGAACACGCTCGGGTGCGGCTCCGACACGTATGGAACGCGGCTCCGACGCGGGCAGAACTCGGGGTGACCGCTCCCGCACGCGGTCAACCCCGAGCTCTCACGGTTCCAGGTTCAGTTCCTGAATCTTGCGCGTAATCGTGTTGCGGCCGATGCCAAGACGCTCCGCCGCCTCGACTTTGCGCCCGCGCGTGAAGTCGAGCGCCTCGCGTATCACCGCGGCTTCAAAGCGGCGCGCGAGTTCGTCCATCACATCCGCGGAATTCTCGCGCAGCAGGCGCGCGACTTCGGTGCGCAAGCCGCCTTCCCATGCGCTCACGGGCGCCGCGACTGGCATCCCGCCCACCGTGCCGGCCTGCGCCGCGGCACTCGCCCCATTGATCGGCGCCGTGGCCGCGAGGCTCGCGTCCGCCATGCCGATCGCCGCACCGCCACCGCCGGCAAGATCCGTCGCGCCCGCCTGAGCGGGACTGAGATCCGGCGGCAAATCCTTGATCTCAATGGTCTGCGCAGGCGCCATCACCGTGAGCCAGTTGGCGAGATTCTCCAACTGCCGCACGTTGCCCGGAAACGGCAGCGACGCGAGATAAGCGAGCGCTTCCTCAGAGACGCGCTTGGGCTCCACGCCCAGATCACGCGCGCTCTTTTGCAGGAAGTGCCGCGTGAGCAGCGGAATATCTTCGCTGCGCTCGCGCAACGCCGGCAAACGCAAGCGAATCACATTGAGACGGTGATACAGGTCCTCGCGAAACAGTCCCTGACGCACGCGCGATTCCAGATTCTGGTGCGTGGCCGCGATCACGCGCACATTGGCGCGCAGCGGATTGTGACCGCCGACACGATAGAACTGGCCATCCGACAGCACGCGCAACAGCCGCGTCTGCAGATCGAACGGCATATCGCCGATTTCGTCCAGAAACAGTGTGCCGTTCTCCGCCTGCTCGAAACGGCCCTGGCGCATGGCCTGCGCGCCGGTGAAGGCGCCGCGCTCGTGACCGAACAGTTCGGACTCCAACAGATCTTTAGGAATCGCCGCGGTGTTCAGCGCAATGAAGGGACCGTTCGCGCGTGGGCTATGTCGGTGCAACGCACGCGCGACCAGTTCCTTTCCGGTGCCCGATTCGCCGGTAATGAGCACGGTTGCGGCGGAATGCGACAAACGGCCGATCGCGCGAAACATGTCCTGCATGGCGGGCGCCTGGCCGAGCATTTCCGGTGCATCGGCGACGCGCTCATCCCACGTCTGCTCGCCGCGCATGCTTTCGTCCACTGCGCGGCGGATCAGCTCGACCGCCTTGTCGATGTCGAACGGCTTCGCCAGATACTCGAAGGCGCCGCCCTGGAACGCGGCCACCGCGCTGTCCAGGTCGGAGAACGCCGTCATGATGATGACCGGCAGACCCGGCACCTTGTCGCGCACGGTTTGCAGCAGTTCGAGGCCCGAGCCGCCCGGCATCCGGATGTCGGACACCAGTACCTGTGGGCTTTCGTGGTCGAGTGCCGCCGACGCCTCGCGCACGTTCGCGAAGCTGCGCGTCGCGAAGTTCTCGCGCGCGAGCGCTTTTTCGAGCACCCAGCGAATCGATTGATCGTCGTCTACTATCCAGATCGGCTTCATATAGGTCTGTCAGAAGTCTTGAGATGCCTGCGGTGAACACAGGCGTGTCAGTAGTCGAGCGGCAGCAGAATCTGAAACTCGGTGTGGCCGGGCCGGCTTTCCACTTCGATCAGGCCGTCGTGCTGCTGCACGAACGTCTGCGCGAGCGTGAGGCCGAGACCGCTGCCGTCCTCACGCCCCGATACGAGCGGATAGAAAATGCGGTCGCGGATGTCCTCGGGAATGCCCGGGCCGTTGTCGACAATATGCAAGTCCAATGCCAGCTTACATAAGCGTTTCGACACCGTGATCTTGCGCGCAATGCGCGTGCGCAATTCAATGCGCGCGTCGCCTTGCGAAATGCGTTCGCGCAGCGCCTCGGCTGCATTGCGCACGATGTTCAGGAGCGCCTGGATCAGTTGCTCCTTGTCGCCGCGCAGGTCCGGCACGCTCACGTCGTAATCGCGCTCGATGGTGAGGCCGCGCGGAAACTCGGCGAGAATCACCTGGCGCACGCGCTCGCAGACTTCGTGAATGTTCACGTCGCCGACGATATGCGGATGGCGGTGCGGCTCCAGCAAACGGTCGACGAGCGTTTGCAGCCGGTCCGATTCCTTGATGATGACCTGGGTGTACTCGCGCAACTCGTCGCGCTGACGCTCGCCGAGTTCGAACTCGAGCAGCTGCGCCGCGCCGCGAATGCCGCCGAGCGGGTTCTTGATTTCGTGCGCGAGATTGCGGATCAGCTGTTTGTTGACGGCCGTGAGGTCGTTGATGCGCTCCTCGCGGTCGCTGCGCAAATGGCGCTCGTTCTCGAAGAGTTCGAGCAGCACATAGTCTTGCGCGCTTTCCAGAAAGCCGACGATCGCGTGGACGTGCAGCGGCTCGTGACCGGGCCGCTCGAGCACGGCATCGAGATGCGTCGCGTGAAAACGGTGGGCGGCAATCGCGGTGATGGTCGCGATCAGTTCGTCCGCATTCGAGAAGATGTCCGGCCACGCCATCTGCGTCAATTGCTTGCGCGAGAGCTCGAGCATCGACTCCGCCGACGGATTCGCAAACGCGACACGCAGCGTGCGCTTCTCGAGGATCAGCACGACGGTCGGCAAGGCCTCGAAGCCCGGCAACAGTCCGGAGGCGACGAGCTGCGCGTCGTCCGACAGCGTGTCGACGTGCCCTTTTCTCGCCTTGATCAGATTTTTTAGAACCATCTTGCAGTCTGGCCGATAGGAGATGGTGGCAAACCACTGCGCCGGTCTAACGAAAAAGGGACGGCGCCGCCGTCCCTTCGTGACCGATCGCGAGCGTCGGACAACGCGCTTCGCCGTTCGACAGGCGAAGCGCCATTGCCGCTTACAGCGAGTAGTACATTTCGAATTCGATCGGGTGCACCGACTGACGATAACGCTGCAGCTCGTTCGTCTTCAGTTCGATGTACGCGTCGAGCATCGAGTCCGTGAACACGCCGCCGCGCGTCAGGAATTCGCGGTCGCCGTCCAGCGCGTCGAGTGCCTGGTCGAGGCCGGCGCACACGGTCGGGATCTTTGCATCCTCTTCCGGCGGCAGGTCGTACAGGTTCTTGTCGGCAGCTTCGCCCGGATGGATCTTGTTCTGCACGCCGTCGAGACCCGCCATCATCAGCGCGGAGAAGCACAGGTACGGATTCGCCATCGGATCGGGGAAGCGCGTTTCGATACGGCGGCCCTTCGGGTTGCTCACGTGCGGAATACGGATCGACGCCGAACGGTTGCGAGCCGAGTAAGCGAGCTTCACGGGTGCTTCGAAGTGCGGCACGAGACGCTTGTACGAGTTCGTCGACGGGTTCGTGATCGCGTTCAGCGCGCGAGCATGCTTGATGATGCCGCCGATGTAGAACAGCGCGAATTCCGACAGGCCTGCGTAGCCGTTGCCCGCGAACAGGTTCTGACCGTCCTTCCAGATCGACTGGTGAACGTGCATGCCCGAACCGTTATCGCCGACGACCGGCTTCGGCATGAACGTGGCCGTCTTGCCGTACGTGTGCGCGACGTTCTGGATGATGTACTTCATCTGCTGCAGCCAGTCGGCGCGTTGCACCAGCGTCGAGAACTTGGTGCCGATTTCGTTCTGGCCCTGGCCCGCGACTTCGTGGTGATGCACTTCGACCGGAATGCCGATCTGCTCGAGCAGCAGACACATTTCCGAGCGGATGTCCTGGAACGTGTCGACCGGAGCGACCGGGAAGTAGCCACCCTTCGTGCCCGGACGGTGGCCGGTGTTGCCGCCTTCGAATTCCTTCGACGACGACCACGGTGCTTCTTCCGAACCGATCTTGACGAAGCAGCCCGACTGGTCCGTGTTCCACTGGACGGAGTCGAAAATGAAGAATTCCGGTTCCGGGCCGAAGAAGGCCGTGTCGCCGAGACCCGAGCTCTTCAGATAGGCTTCGGCGCGCTTGGCGAGCGAGCGCGGGTCGCGCTCATAGCCCTTGCCGTCCGCCGGTTCGACGACGTCGCAGGTCAGCACCAGAGTGGATTCTTCGTAGAACGGGTCGATGAAGGCCGTGTTCGCGTCCGGGACCAGCAACATGTCCGATGCTTCGATGCCCTTCCAGCCGGCAATCGATGAACCGTCAAACGCATGGCCGCTTTCGAACTTGTCTTCATCGAATGCCGACACCGGCACCGAAACGTGTTGCTCTTTGCCGCGCGTGTCGGTGAAACGGAAGTCGACAAACTTGACGTCTTCGTCTTTGACGAGTTGAACGACGTCGGCCACGGATTTACTCATAACCTATCTCCTGATTAACGAATTCGGCGGATTCAGCCGCCGCCCAATCTAGCTGACCCGTCCCGGCGCGTCCACCCCTCAATTGTGAAGAGCGAATATGAAAATTAGCCGTCGCAGATCGATCGGCGCTAATAAAGCAGCAACTGTGCCATGTATGCGCCAACACGGCGCGCAGGCACGCGGCGCGCGCGTCGGCGGGGAATGCGCGCACCGAAGGGTATGCAGCCCTTAAATTAGCGCGACCGCCATCGCACCAGAATGGGGCGTTTCAGGAAGCGAGGCGGCCGCATATCTCTCTTTTGGTGCATTCGCTGGATTTTGCACCATTTGTGAGCATAACGCACCGCCGGACGAGGCGCTCGGCCCCTCACGCCCAGCCGCCCTCGCGGCCGCAAGACGGCGCGCTAGAATAATCCTTTACCCGAGGAGACCGACGCATGAGCTCGCTAGAACAGCTGTATTCGCAAGCGGACAAACGCCGCACCGACAATCAGTTGCCGTATGCCGGCGCGCTCTCGCCGGCCGAGGCGTTCGAGCTGCTGCAGCTCGATCCGCGCGCCCGTCTCGTGGACGTGCGCACGCGCGCCGAACTCGACTGGGTCGGCCGGCCGGTGGTCGGCGACGGGCAGTATGCGCACGTGGAATGGACGCGCTATCCGGGCGCCGTGCCGAACCAGGAATTCCTGAGCCAATTGGGCGACGTGGCGTCGCCGGATACGCCGGTGCTGTTTCTGTGCCGCAGCGCCGCGCGCTCGAAGCTCGCCGCGATCGCCGCCGCACAGGCCGGCTTCACGAAGGCTTATGACCTGCTGGAAGGTTTCGAAGGCGACAAGGACAGCCAGGGCCACCGCAAGACGGTATCGGGCTGGTGTTTCCGCGGCTTGCCGTGGATCGGCGCATAAGAGCCCACACGCCCACGGCTGCGGGCCGCGTTCGCAGCCAGCCTCGCCGCACGCACGAGCTTGGCCAGCCGGCTCGGTAAAGTCGCTGGAGTGGGCAGGGCTGGCAAAGATCAGCCGCGCGGTTTCGCCGCCGCGGCCTCGTGCTCGACGATGTCGCCGCCGAGCAGATGCACGCCTTCGCGCAGCTTGACGAACGCCGCCGCTACCGCTTCCGGCTCGCCCTTCACACCCAGGTCTATGTGATGGCGCGCGTAGACGCCGCCGCGCTCGGCGTCGCCGACGCTCGGCAGGCTGAACACCCGCACGCCCGGAAAATCGTGCTCGATTTTCTCCATCAGCGGCGTGAGACGCGACTCCGGCAACTCGAAGACCAGCAGCGACTTTTCCGAGTGCGGCATCGCGTGGTGCAGATGCGCGTAGTGCGTGTCGAGCACCCACTCGATCATCGGCCACGCCATGACGGGGAAGCCCGGCACGAAGTAGTGCTCGCGGATCGAGAAGCCGGGAATCTTGTTGTAGCCGTTCGGAATGATCGCCGCGCCTTGCGGATACGTGCCCATGTTCAGCCGGTGCAGATTCTCCGGCGAATTCAGATCGAGCGGCGTGGCCGCTGTCGCCGGATACATGTCGCGGATGCGCTCCTGAATCAGCTGCTGCGCCTCTGGATGCAGTTGCAGCGGCACGCCGAGCGCGGCCGCCGCGCATTGACGCGTGTGGTCGTCCGGCGTCGCGCCAATGCCGCCCGTGGAGAACACGATATCGCCGGACTCGAACGTGCGCCGCAGCGTGGCCGTGATGCGCTGCGGATCGTCGCCGATGTACTCCGCCCAGCCGAGCGACAATCCGCGCGCGCCGAGCAGTTCGATGACTTTCGGCAAATGCTTGTCGACGCGCCTGCCCGACAGGATTTCATCGCCGATGATAATGACGCCAAATGCCATTGCCGCCTCTTGGGTTATCTCGTTCGTTAATCGGTAGTCAATACGGAACCGGCGCGGCGTGCCGCCCGCCGCCGGCCTCGTCCGCGCGCATGCGCTGCAGCGCCCGCAGACAGTAGTAGCCGAACCAGAGCGCCGAAAACACGAGGATGAACGCGTAGATCCAGATCGTCACCGCGGTGATGACCGGAAACAGCACCACGAGCCACACCGACGACGCCCACAGTAGCGTCGGCAGCGAACCGAGCAGACCGCTCCCGACGCCGATGAGCAGCAGCGGCAAGCGGAAGCGCCGCAGCAGCGCGCGCCGTTCGTCGCGGGTGGCGTGCAGCGCGAGTGCGTCGTACGTCATCACGCGGTAAGTCAGCCAGCCCCACAGGAGCGGCGGAATCAACGCGAAAAACGGCGGCACGAGCCACAGCGGCAGCGTCACGATCAGCAGCACGAGACATACCAGCGTCGTCCACAGCGCCTCACCGAGGCTACCGTACCACGTTCCGCCGCGGCGCATTTCGAGGCTGGCGAATTGGCGCGTCGACAGAAAACGGATGACGGCCGGCATGGAGAGCGTGGCGATAAGCAGCAGGACCGTGACGACAATCAGCGGGATCGTCATCGCGATCACGAGGAACGGCGCAATAGCCGCATGCAGCGCCGAAAAGCCGAGCGAATCGAAGAGGTGGTAAAGCGTGACGGTGAACGACCAGCTCTCGAGCCAGCTGCGGGTCGCGCCGATCAGCGTCTGCCACGAAAACCACAGGATCACGCCCCACCCGACCGTTGCCGCGACGAACGGCATAAAGGTCAGCCAGAGCATGCGCGGGTGGAGCGCGCTTGCGAGTGCGCGCCCGAACGAGCGCAAAAGGTCATTCATGCGAGCCAGTGACGGTGAGTGCAACGATCAATGAAGGAAGCGACGCAGCGGTCGTTGAATACGGACCGCGAGGGCAAACGTGGACAGCATAAACCACGTGACGGGCCGCCGGGGAGACGGACGGCGCACGAAAAAGAAAGTCGGGTGGGTTCAGAGCGCGGTCGCACCGCCCTCGGTGCGGCGCCGTGCGGTAAGGCGCCGGCCGATGCGCACGAAGGCAAGCCAGTGCTGCGCCCAGAAGCCTTCGCCGTATGCACGCCCTTGCAACTGGTCGCTGATGCCGGTCGGCTCCAGGTCGCGGCTCCACGACACGCTGCGAAACAGCATGTCCCACCACGGAAAGAGCACGCCGAAGTTGCAGCCGTATTTCAGGCCCTCGTGACCATAGCCGATCGCATGATGGCGCCGATGGAACGTCGGGCTGACGAGCAGACGCTCGCCGAGCCAGCCGAAGTACAGGCGGATGTTGGCGTGCTGCACGCTCTGCGCGAGATTCGTGATCGCGACCAGCACGACGAACTGCGACGGCGGCACGCCGATCACAAGCGCGATGACCGCGAAAAACGACGCCTGCAGCAGGTCGTCGAGCAGATGATTGCGGTCGTCGGCCCACAGCGACATTTGCTGCTGGCTATGGTGCACCGCGTGCAACTCCCACCACACGCCGATGCGGTGCTGCCAGCGGTGATACCAGTAGCCGGCGAAGTCGAGCGCGAGCAGGTACATCGCGAACGTGACGAGCGGCTCTGTGGTCACGCCCGGCCACAGGTTGTCGAATTCGATATTCGAAATGTTGTGCAGACGCAGCCACGCCTGAACATTGTCGAAAAATGGCTGCAGCGCGAAGAAAAAAAACAGGTTGAGAATGCCGAGCTTGGCGATCCACGTATAAATGACGTCGACGCGCACGGCCTTGCGGTTGTCCCATTGCTCGACCGGACGCAGCGCCTCGAGCGGCCGCAGGATCGCGTACATGGCCAGCACCTCGAGGACGCCCACGATCACCCAGTAAAGGCTGTCGTAGGTGTCTTCGTCGTAGTCCATCAGATCGAAGTGGAACAGCAGCGGCTGCACCACGTTGACGTACAACAACGTCTGCGCGGCGGAGACGAAGTTGTCGAGTGAGGAGAAGATCAGATGGAACATGGCGCTGGTCGGTGACTTCGATCTGGGCGGCTCGCTATCGCGCGGCAACGCGCAGCTGGAATATCTCCATTATCACGCGCCGTTCGGCGCCGTGACCGGCGCGCGGTTAAAGAAATAGATGCCGTGCGGCGAGCGGCCGACGGCGATCGTCTGGATCAGCTTGCGCGTGCTCAGGTCGATAACGCCGACGTGCTTCGCAAAGCGGAACGTTACCCACAGATAGCGTTTGTCGGCGGAAAGTTCCATGTCGTCGGGGCCGGGCATCAGACCGGTGATGTCGCCGACGTTGGTGAGCGATTCTTCGTCGATGATGCTGATCGTGCTCGCCACCCGGTTCGACACCGCGACGTGCCTGCCGTCCGCGAGCGAGCGGAAGTTGTGCGCGCCGTTGCCCGTATGGATCGTCTTGACGATCTTCTGCGTGTGCCAGTCGACCACGGCGACGTAATCGGCGCCCGTCATGCCGACGAGCAGATACTTCTCGCCCGGCGTCATCCACAGCCCCGCCGGCACCTTGCCGACCTTCATTTTCCACTTCACGGTTTGCGTGGGCAGATCGATCGCGGCGAGTTCGCCCGAAACCTGCAGCGTGACGAAGACCGTTTTGCTGTCGTTCGTGAAAGCCATGTGGCTCGGCATGACGGCGAGCGGCAGACGCGACGCGAGCGTCATCTGGTTTTTCTGGCCGTCGTAGTGATAGATGTCCAAGCGGTCAAGGCGCAGCCCGGTCGTGACGAGCCACTTGCGATCAGGCGAAAAGCCGATCTGGTACGGGTCTTCGATGTTTTCGACCCAGCGCTGGACTTGCCCGGTTTTCGGGTCGACGAACATCAGATTGTTGGACACCGAGTTCGCGACGATCAGCGAGGAATTGTCCGGCGTGGCCATCAGGTGATGCGGTTCTTTGCCGGTCGGCACCGTGCCGATGACCTGACGGGTCGTCTCGTCGATGAGGCTCAGCGTGGCTTCGGCGGAATTCAGCACGATCACGTTGTTGGCGCGGGCCGCCGGAGAAAAAAAGCCTGCCGCGGCGGCGAGAGCAACGCCTGCGGCGAACGTGGCTGTGACGCCGGGAAGAAAAAATTTACGCATGAAAACTCACTTCGGAGAACGGCTGTCATTGTAGAACGTTTGCCGCTGCCTGCGGTTGACGCAAGTCGGGTTCAGCGACGAGGAAAATGAAGGGCCGGATGAAGGCTGGCGGCGGCCCTCAAACGGGGGATTGGGCGCCATTTTCTAATGGACAGGCTCTCTTAAATCATTATTTGCTTATTAAGAATTAACTCAGCTCAGCCAGCCTTCGCTAAGAACCAATTCGATAATTCTCATTGGTTTTTAACTGCAGCGCAAAAAATCCGCTGTCGATTAAGACCACAAAATCGGTTTTGCATATTTCGGATTTGGCTTATTGGTGCGCTCAGCGCCTGACGCAGACAATCGTGCGCACTCATCGTCCAGCCTCTTTTTAACCTGGGGCGCAGCGAGTGAGCGCGATCAATGCGGCTGAACAACGGACATACACGACCGCAACAACAATTAACGGCAGAAGAAACACGGCGATTAGTCATCATTATTCGCCGTGATCCAGTACGCCCCCAATGGACGATGACCCGTCCACCGATTATCGCGCCGCGCCGCCCCGAAAATAGCAGCACGGAGTTTTAGAATAAATGAATAAAGTCCATCACTCAGTCTGGTGTGAAACGACGGCGACGTGGGTAGCCGCGCCGGAGACATCCACAGCGAAGAAGAAGCGCGGAAGCGTACGGAGAAAAGTTGTCGTCGCGACGGTGCTGGCCGCGGCGGTGTTGGCCGGCCCGGACGCGATGGCGGCCGGTTTGGACGCGACCGAGGCCGGACCGTTCGCCAATGCCTCAGGAGACTTCGCAGTTGCTGTCGGCTTCAACGCGACTGCTTCGGGCGCCATTGCCGTTGCCGAGGGTGCAAACGCAATTGCTGCGGGCGACGGCTCTATCGCGCTCGGCGCGAACGCCGCCGCAACCGGCTCGGGCTCCACGGCGACGGGCCTGGCTGCGAGGGCGGCGGGCGATTTGTCCACCGCCACAGGGGCGATTTCAGCAGCCACGGGTGCACGGTCAGTGGCGACCGGGTTCAATGCGCTCGCGAGCGGCGTCGATTCGATCGCGGCAGGCTCAGGAGCACTCGCGCGCAACGACGCCAGTGCCGCGTTCGGCAGCGGCGCTCAAGCCAACGGAACGCTCTCTACCGCGCTCGGCTATCACGGGAGCGCGTCAACCGCCGCATTGTCCGGCGGAGCGTTTGCCACGGCCGCAGGCGACTATTCGGTCGCCCTCGGGTACACGGCCGTGACCAGCGGGTTGAGTTCGGTGGCGCTCGGCTATGCGGCCAACGCCTCGGGCAACAATGCGTTCGCGGCCGGCCCCTCGGTGATGGCCGCAGGCGACAACTCCACGGCACTGGGCTATGCCGCCTCCACGACGGGCCTCAACTCCGTTGCGCTCGGATCTGCCGCCACGGCTTCGGCGGACAACAGCGTCGCGCTCGGTGCCGGGTCGAAAACAGGCACTGACCTCACGACCCCCGCATATGTACCCGCCGGCGCAGATCCCGCGACCATCGCCGGTATGAATGCGACAGGCGAAGTGTCGGTCGGCTCCGCAAACAACGAGCGGCGCCTGACCAACGTCGCCGCGGGCGCGGCCGCTACCGATGCCGTCAACGTCAGCCAGTTGCAAGCAGCCACTGCAGGCGTGTCGCGGTACTTCAAGGCGAATGGGCTGAACGACGGCACCGACGACGCATCCGCCACCGGCACGAACGCTGTCGCTATCGGCAGCTCCGCTCTGGCCACCGGCGCCAATGCGGTCGCTATTGGCAGCTCGGCGCTCGCCACCGGTGAAGCCAGCTTCGCCGCCGGCACGAACGCCGCGGCGCAGGGCGCGTTCAGCACCGCCGTCGGCGGCTTCTCCAGCGCAGTCAACGACGGCTCCACAGCTCTCGGCTATCAGGCAAGCGCGACGAACGACAACGCCACGGCACTCGGCTACCGCGCCAGCGCAACGGCGCCGAATTCGGTCGCACTCGGCCAGGGTTCGCTCGCCGATCGTGCCAACACCGTCTCCGTCGGCTCCGCAGGCAACGAACGCCAGATCACCAACGTCGCCGCCGGCACCGCGGACACCGACGCGGTCAACCTGAGTCAGCTGCAAGCCGTCAGTGCCAACGCCTCGCGCTACTTCAAGGCGAATGGGCTGAACGACGGCACCGACGACGCGTCCGCCACCGCCGCGAACGCTGTCGCCATCGGCAGCTCCGCTCTGGCCACCGGCGCCAATGCGGTCGCTATCGGCAGCTCGGCGCTCGCTACCGGTGAAGCCAGCTTCGCCGCCGGCACGAACGCCGCGGCGCAGGGCGCGTTCAGCACCGCCGTCGGCGGCTTCTCCAGCGCAGTCAACGACGGCTCCACTGCTCTCGGCTATCAGGCAAGCGCGGCGAACGACAACGCCACGGCACTCGGCTACCGCGCCAGCGCAGCGGCGCCGAATTCGGTCGCACTCGGCCAGGGTTCGCTCGCCGATCGTGCCAACACCGTCTCCGTCGGCTCCGCAGGCAACGAACGCCAGATCACCAACGTCGCCGCCGGCACCGCGGACACCGACGCGGTCAACGTCGCCCAGCTGAAAGCGGTAAGCGACCAGGGCGCCGCCACCGCCGCGAAGCTCGACGGCGCGGTCATGTACGACCGCAACGCCGACGGCAGCGTCAACAAAAATAGCGTCACGTTAGGCGGCGATGCAGCGAGCGGCGGCACGGTGCTTCACAACGTCGCGAATGGCGTCGATCTTTCCGATGCCGTCAATGTCGGTCAACTGAATGCGGCCATCGGGGCGGTCAACAACGCCGTCGTCAACGCGGCCAACCCGTTCTTCAGCGGCGAAGGCGATCGCGACACGGAGGGTGCGGTGTCGACGGGCACGCACTCGCTTGCCGCGGGCGCCAACGCCCAAGCCACCGGCACCAACAGCAGCGCAATCGGCGCCGGCGCGTCTGCAACCGGCAGCAGCGCGACAGCGGTCGGCGCCAACTCTTCCGCAAGCAGTAACAACGCAGCGGTATTCGGCGCAAACTCTTCTGCTATCGCCAACAACGCGACCGCCCTCGGCGCAGGCGCCACTGCTAGCGCTGCCAATTCCGTCGCACTGGGCCAAGGATCTGTGGCGGATCGTGCGAACACGGTATCGGTCGGTGCCGCGGGCCAGGAGCGCCAGATCGCCAACGTCGCCGCCGGTGTGCAAGGTACCGACGCCGTGAACGTCAACCAGTTGCAACAGAGCGTGAGCGGCGCAGTCGGCGAGGCGCGAAGCTACACGGACGACCAGATCCGCTCGGCACGACGCGATTCGTACGGCGGCACCGCGTCTGCGTTGGCCATGGCAGGTCTGCCTCAGGCGGTCCTGCCCGGCCGCGGCATGGTCGCGATGGCCGGTGGCACCTATGGCGGACAGTCGGCGCTGGCCATCGGCGTGTCGCAGTTGTCGGAGACCGGCAAGTGGGTCTACAAGCTGCAAGGCAGCACGGATTCGCGCGGCCAGTTCGGCGCATCGGTTGGGGCAGGCATGCATTGGTAAGCGGGTGCGGCGTGACGGCACCCTGTCGCGCCGTCCCGCCAGTGCATGGCGCAACATAGGTAGTTTGTCACCAGCAGGTAGGCGCGGGCTCGACAGCGGCCCGCGCGTGTTTGCGCGTGGTGCGCTCCACCGACAATGGAGCGTGCCACGCGCCTTTTTTCATCTCGGGAAAAGTCAGAAGCGGGAAACGCGTGCACTGCCGACGCAGGCACAACCGCAAACCACCGGCGAGCAGCTGCCCAGAGTGCAAACACATCACCCGCGACCGCGCCCCGAAGAGTCGAAGCCGAAATAGCAGCGAGGCAAGCGGCAAGCGGCAAGCGCGAATCAGACTCGCCAGCCGCGCCGCCCACTCTGCCCCTTCACCGCTGCATCGAATCCCACACCTTATAAAGCCGCTTGACCGACACCGGCATTGGCGTGCGCAGTTCCTGCGCGAACAGCGACACACGCAGCTCTTCGAGCAGCCAGCGGAACTCCGACAGACGCGCGTCCGGCACGCCGCCGCGCTGCGCGACCGCCCGCTGGTAGTGCTGCAACAACGGCTGAAATTCTGCGAATTGCCGCGTATCGCGTGCGGGGTCGGCCTTCAGCTTGTCGATGCGCAACCCAATGCCCTTCAGATAGCGTGGGAAATGCGTGAGTTGCGAATACGGCGTATCGACCACGAAACGCTTGCTGACCAGCGCGTCGAGCTGAGTCTGCATGTCGGCATGGGCCGCCGCGAACGGCCTGGCCTGCACGAGCTTCTTCAGCACGGCCGCGTATTCGCCGAGAATCTGGCCGACCAGCCGCGCGATTTCCTGCGCCAGCAAGGTGAGCCGGCTGCGTCCTTCATCGCGGCGCGTGTGAAAGCTGACGTCGTCGTCCGGTAGCGGATCTTGTAGACACGCGCGGTCGAGCGCGGTGTCGATCAGCTGATCACGCAGCTCTTCCTGCGTGCCGCGCGTCATGAACTGCATCGCCATTTCGCGCAAGCCCGGCAGATTTTTCTCCAGATACTTGATCGGCTCCTTCAACTGCAAGGCGAACAGTCGACGCAAGCCCGCGCGATGAATCCGCGCCGCCTCGTCCGGCGAATCGAACACCTCGACGTCGCAATGCGTGCCGCGGTCGACGAGCGCCGGATAGCCGAAGAGCGTCTGCCCGCCGCGGCGAATTTCGAGCAACTCGGGCAGCTTGCCGAAATTCCACGTGGTGAGGTTTTCGTAGATCGCGGTGCCGGCGGTCCGCTCGCCCGGCTCGGGCGTCTGCGGCCCGGTCGAGGAGGCGCTTTTACCGCGCGCGCCCGGCGCCACCGGCGCGGCCCCGCCCGTCCCCGCCGCGTCCGCGAGCGCCGCGCCCGCCGCGCTCGACGCGATCTTCTGAAAATGCTGCTGCGCCTGCCCGCCGAATTCCGCGCGCAGTTGCGCCAGATTGCGGCCCATCGCGAGCTGCCGCCCGTGCTCGTCGATCACCTTGAAGTTCATGAACAGATGCGGCGGCAGCGTCTCGAGCTTGAAATCCGCCTGCTTGAGCGCGACCTGCTTCTCTTCGCGGACATCGGCAATCAGCGCTTCGAGCAGACCGCCCGCGGCAAAGCGCGGCGCCTCATGCCGCTCGACGAAGCCGGCCGCGTACTCGGGCAGCGGCACGCAGTGGCGGCGCAATTTCTGCGGCAAGGACTTCAGCAGCAGCTGCGTCTTCTCCTTGAGCATGCCGGGCACGAGCCACTCGCAGCGCCGCGCGTCCACCTGATTCAGCGCGAAAAGCGGCACGGCGAGCGTCACGCCGTCGCGCGGCGACCCCGGCTCGAAGTGATAGGTGAGCGCCATCTCGACGCCTGCCATCGTCATCCGTTTCGGGAACAGGTCGGTGGTCACGCCGGCAGCTTCGTGGCGCATCAGATCGTCGCGCGACAGGTACAGCAGGCGCAGCTTGTCCTCGGGCTGGCCGCTCTTCTTCACCTCGTCGCGATACCAGCGCTCGAATGCCGCGCCCGTATAAATGCCCTTCGGCAGCGCCTGGTCGTAAAAGCCGTAGATCAGCTCATCGTCGACGAGCACATCCTGACGGCGCGACTTGTGTTCCAGTTGCTCGATGTCGGCGAGCAACTTACGGTTGTGCGAGAAAAATCCGAGCTTCGTGTCGAATTCGCCTTCGACAAGCGCGCCGCGAATGAACAGCTCGCGCGCCCGCGCCGGGTCCTGCTTGCCGAAGCTCACGCGGCGGCGGTGATAGATCGGCAACCCGTACAGCACGGCGCGCTCGAACGCCGACACTTGCGCCGCGCGCTTTTCCCAATGCGGCTCGGACAGCGATCTCTTCAGCAGATGCGCGCCGATCTTCTCGATCCATTCGGGCTCGATCCTCGCGATGCAGCGCGCGTAGAGACGGCTCGTCTCGACCAGTTCCGCCGCCATCACCCACTTGCCCGCTTTCTTCACGAGCGCGGAACCCGGCCACAGATAAAACTTGATGCCGCGCGCGCCGAGGTAATACGGCTCGTCGTCGGCTTTCAGGCCGATATTGCCGAGCAGGCCCGTCAATAGCGCAAGATGGACCTGCTCGAACGTGGCCTCGGCTTCATTCAGACGCCAGCCGTGCTCGCGCACCACCGTCAGGAGCTGCGAATGGACGTCGCGCCATTCGCGCAGCCGCACTTGCGACAGGAAGTTCTTGCGACATTCCTCGTGCAGTTGCTTGTTCGACTTCTTGTGCGAAATTGCCTCTTCGAACCAGTTCCAGATCTTCAACCACTGTAGGAATTCGGAGCGCTCGTCGACGAAACGGCGATGTGCCTGGTCGGCCTGTTCCTGGGCCTCAATCGGCCGGTCGCGCGGATCCTGTACGGACAATGCACTCGCGATAATCAGTACTTCCTTCAGCGACTGCTGATCGCGCGCGGCGAGAATCATCCGGCCGACGCGCGGATCCAGCGGCAGGCGCGCGAGCTCGCGGCCGAGCGGCGTGAGCTGGTTGTCGTCGTCGACGGCGCCGAGTTCGTTGAGCAGTTGATAGCCGTCGGCGATGGCGCGGCCGGGCGGCGGCTCGATAAATGGAAACGTCTCAATCGCCGTCAGATGCAGCGACTTCATGCGCAGAATCACGGAAGCGAGCGACGAGCGCAGAATCTCCGGATCGGTAAAACGCGTGCGGCTCTGATAATCGCTCTCGTCGTAAAGACGAATGCAGATGCCGTCCGCCACCCGCCCGCAGCGCCCTGCCCGCTGATTCGCGGCGGCCTGCGAAATCGGCTCGACCTGCAACTGCTCGACCTTGTTCCGATACGAGTAGCGCTTCACGCGCGCGAGGCCCGTGTCGACCACATAACGGATGCCCGGCACGGTGAGCGAGGTTTCCGCCACGTTGGTCGCGAGCACGATGCGCCGCGCGTTCGAAGTGCGGAACACGCGCTCCTGCTCGGCGGCGGAAAGCCGCGCGAACAGCGGCAAGATTTCCGTGTGCGGCGGATGGTGCTTGCGCAGCGCCTCGGCGGCATCGCGAATTTCGCGCTCGCCCGGCAGGAACACCAGCACGTCGCCGGGACCCTCGCGGCACAATTCGTCGACGGCGTCGACGAGCGCCTCCATCAGATCGCGGTCCGTTTCGCGCTGCGTCTTCGGCCGATCGCCGCGCGACGACGCGCCCGTTCCGCCCGCCGTGCCTTGCGCCGCTTTGACGGCAGCGCTTTCTTCCGCGACCGGACGGTAGCGCACCTCGACCGGATACAGGCGGCCGCTCACTTCGATCACCGGCGCGGGTTTGTCCTCGCTGCCGAAATGGCGCGCGAAACGATCGGCGTCGATCGTCGCCGAGGTCACGATCAGCTTCAAATCCGGGCGCCTCGGCAGAAT
Source organism: Paraburkholderia phenoliruptrix (assembly GCF_047325075.1). Lineage (NCBI taxonomy): Bacteria > Pseudomonadati > Pseudomonadota > Betaproteobacteria > Burkholderiales > Burkholderiaceae > Paraburkholderia > Paraburkholderia phenoliruptrix. Next base: position 1,727,223 of record NZ_CP168531.1, on the reverse strand, counting down.
TTCCTTCAGATAGCCGAGCAGAAAATCGATGTTGAGGCTGCGCTCGTGCGCCTCGTCGATGATGAGCGTGTCATACGCCTTCAGCAGCGGGTCGGTCTGCGTCTCGGCGAGCAGAATGCCGTCCGTCATCAGCTTGACCGATGCGCCCGGCGACAGGTTGTCGGTAAACCGCACCTTGTAGCCGACGACTTCGCCGAACGGCGTGCCCAGTTCCTCGGCGATGCGCCGGCCCGTTGCCGAAGCGGCGATGCGGCGCGGCTGCGTGTGGCCGATCAGCCCCGAGCCGCCCGCGCCGAGGCCGCGACCGAGCGCGAGGCAGATCTTCGGCAGCTGCGTGGTTTTGCCCGAGCCGGTCTCGCCGGACACGATCACGACCTGGTTTTCCGCAATAGCTTTTGCTATCTCGTCACGGCGGCCGGAAACGGGCAGCGCCTCGGGAAACGTGATGGGCGGAATGGGATTCGGCTCGCGAGCGGGCCTCGATTCGCGCGGCTCGCGGGTGGCTTTCGGCTCGCGCGGCTCGCGGATGGCCTTCGGCTCGCGGCTGGCGTTGGCCTCGCGCGGAGCACGATGCGGCTCGCGCGCCTTGCGGGGCGCGTTCGGCTTGCCACGGTCCGCGTCCTGTTCGGGACGGCGCTTCGCGTCCTGTTCGGCGCGGCGCTTCGCGTCGCCGGCCTTCGTTTGATCGGCGGCCGGCGCCGCATTCTCGTTCGCCGCGGCGGGACTTTTGGGTACATTCGACATGGGGGCGCATTATAATCCCGGGCATGAATTCCCAAACCGACCTCGTCCCCGCGCCCGCGAGCGTTCCGGCCCCTGCTGGAGCATCGGAAGACCTCGCCCAGCACGCGCAATTCGTCGACTGGATGCGCTCAGTCGCCCCTTACATCCACGCGTTCCGCAACAAGACGTTCGTCGTCGGGTTCGGCGGCGAAGTGGTGCATCAGGGGCTCCTGAATGCGCTCGTGTCGGACATCGCGCTGCTGCAGGCCATGGGCATCCAGATCGTGCTGGTGCACGGTTCGCGCCCGCAGGTCGAGGAGCAGATGAGTCTGCACGGCGTCGAGTCCGAGTTTTCGCACGGCATGCGCATTACCGACGCGCGCGCGCTCGAATCCGCGAAAGAAGCGGCCGGCGAAGTGCGTCTGGACATCGAGGCGGCCATCAGCCAGGGCTTGCCGAATACGCCCATGGCGCACGCGCACATCAGCGTCGTGTCGGGCAACTTCGTGACGGCACGCCCCGTCGGCATTCTGGACGGCGTGGACTTCGCGCACACCGGCGTGGTGCGCAAGATCGACGCCGATTCGATCCGCCACTCGCTCGCGAGCCGCAAGCTCGTGCTGCTCTCGCCGCTCGGCTTTTCGCCCACCGGCGAAGCATTCAATCTGTCGATGGAAGACGTGGCCTCCGCCGCCGCGATCGCATTGCGCGCCGACAAGATCGTGTTCCTGACCGAAACGCCCGGCCTCATGCAAGCCGGCGAGGACGGCCCGGAGCTGATCCGCGAACTGTCGCTCGACGACGCCTACAAGCTGCACGAAAGCGGCGAGGTCACCGGCGACGCGGGCTTCTATCTGAAGCACTCGATCCGCGCGTGCCGGGGCGGCGTGGCGCGGGCGCACATCATCCCCTACGCGCTCGACGGCAGTTTGCTGCTCGAACTGTTCCTGCACGACGGCGTCGGCACGATGATCTCGTACGAGAACCTGGAAAGCCTGCGCGAAGCCACGCCGGACGACGTCGGCGGCATTCTCGCGCTGATCGAGCCGCTCGAGTCCGACGGCACGCTGGTGCGGCGCGGGCGCCATCAGATCGAGCGCGACATCGACCACTTCTCGGTGATCGAGCACGACGGCGTGCTGTTCGGCTGCGCGGCGCTGTATCCGTACACGCAGGAGCGCATCGGCGAAATGGCCTGCCTGACCGTCGCGCCGGAAGCGCAAGGCACGGGCGACGGCGAGCGCCTGCTCAAGCGCATCGAGCAGCGCGCGCGGGCGCGCGGCCTCACGCGTATTTTCGTGCTCACCACGCGCACGGAACACTGGTTCCTGAAGCGCGGTTTCGTGAAGGTCACGGTCGACGACCTGCCCGAAGACCGCCGCCGACTGTATAACTGGCAGCGCAAATCGCTCGTGCTGATGAAACAGCTCTGAGCGGCCCCCTATAAGCGACCGGCCGTCGTCGAATGATCCGGTCATTTATTTTTTATGGGCCGGCGTCAGTGCTGAAGCACTACGCCGGCCGACAGAGGAGAAGCCCAACATGACTCGTATGGTTCAATGCGCGAAGCTCGGCAAGGAAGCCGAAGGCCTCGATTTCCCGCCGCTGCCGGGCGAACTCGGCAAGCGGATCTACGAAAGCATCTCGAAGGAAGCATGGCAAGCGTGGTTGAAGCAGCAAACCATGCTGATCAATGAAAATCGTCTGAACATGGCCGACCCGCGCGCGCGCCAGTACCTGATGAAGCAGACCGAGAAGTTCTTCTTCGGCGAAGGCGCGGACACCGCGCAGGGCTATGTGCCGCCTGCAGGCGAATGAACGAATGACTGGTGAGCGCTCGATCGCAGCAATCGGGCGTCACGCCCTTACCTGCACCACAACGAAATCCGCGCCTCATGCGCGGATTTTTTTCGCACGAACACTTCGTCGCTCAACCTCCGGCGAGCGCCCGCAAAACTCCCCAAACGGTACATTTTCAGGCCGTTTTAAGCCCCTTCTCCAGACCGCCCGATTGCCCGAATCCCGCTCCCGGCAAGGGATTGCGCGCCGTTCACCGCCCTCCCCGGCGAATCCGGGTTTGCACGATCCTCTGCCATCGTGCTAACATGTGTGTCGTTCCAACAGCAATTCACCTTCATTCGCGTTCTCTGACCTTGCGACACATAGTGCGTGCACTGCGAGTGCCCGCACTGCGGCGTGTCCATCGCGATGGAACAGTTTTTATACAAGAAGGCTTGTCGGTCGTATCGCAGGTTGAGTCAGTTCTGAGGGTCGTCCCGAAGGCGTCGCAACCGCGAATCAAGCACCGGCCTTTTTCGTTTCAAGCCTTCCCGTGACGTGGAATCCGGCGCCGAGCCGCCCGCGTCTTCATGCGCCTGCCCCCCTTTCACGGCCACGCAGGTGCAACAGTCAGCACAATCTAGACGAGTGTTTTTTCGCGACCTGGCTCGCGAGGCACGGGCACTTGCTGTTTTCGCTGCTTGCGCAGCGTTTGGCGAGTCTTTTGCGTTTTCTTTCTATGCGCGCCCACTTTTTCGCCGTCGCGGCGAGAAGGCCCTCGCCCCGTTTCTCGAAACAACACTTCCCAGCAACCGTGGCGGAACGCATCATGAGTTTCGTCGCAGTCATCGGAGTTTTTACCTTGACCGCTTCCAGCAACGGCTTCTGGCGACACCAACAAGAACAACGCCTTTCCCTCGACGACATCACGGTCGTCGACCACTCTCTCTTGAAGCGTGCCGTCGGCGCCATGGCGCTTGGCAACGCAATGGAATGGTTCGACTTCGGCGTGTACAGCTACATCGCTGTCACGCTCGGCAAAGTGTTCTTCCCGTCGTCGAGCCCGTCCGCCCAGTTGATCGCGACCTTCGGCACGTTCGCCGCCGCGTTTCTGGTGCGCCCGGTCGGCGGCATGGTGTTCGGGCCGCTCGGCGACCGCATCGGCCGTCAGCGCGTGCTGGCAATGACCATGATCATGATGGCGCTCGGCACGTTCGCCATCGGGCTGATTCCGAGCTACGGGTCGATCGGCATTCTCGCGCCGGCCCTGCTGCTCGTCGCGCGTCTGGTGCAAGGCTTTTCGACCGGCGGCGAATACGGCGGCGCGGCGACCTTCATCGCCGAATTCTCGACGGACAAGCGCCGCGGCTTCATGGGCAGCTTTCTCGAATTCGGCACGCTGATCGGCTATGTGCTGGGCGCGGGCACGGTCGCCGTGCTCACCGCGACGCTGTCGAACGACGCGCTGCTGTCGTGGGGCTGGCGTGTGCCGTTCCTGATCGCCGGTCCGCTCGGACTCGTGGGTCTCTACATCCGCATGAAGCTGGAAGAAACGCCCGCGTTCAAGAAGCAGGCCGAGCAACGCGAAGCCGAGGAAAAGGCGCTGCCGAAGCAGTCGTTCCGTCAGTTGCTCGTGCAGCAATGGAAGCCGCTCCTGCTGTGCGTCGGCCTCGTGCTGATCTTCAACGTGACCGACTATATGGCGCTCTCGTATCTGCCGAGCTACCTGTCGGCGACGCTGCACTTCAATGAATCGCACGGCCTCTTCATCGTCCTCCTCGTGATGGTGCTGATGATGCCGGCAACGCTCGCGGCCGGCCGCCTCTCGGACGCGATCGGCCGCAAGCCGGTCATGCTGTTCGGCTGCGTCGGTCTCTTCGCGCTGTCCATTCCCGCGCTCCTCCTGATCCGCATGGGCACGGTGCTGCCGGTGTTCGCCGGCCTGATGATTCTGGGCGTGCTGCTCTCGTGCTTTACGGGCGTGATGCCCTCGGCGCTGCCGGCCCTCTTCCCGACGAAGATCCGTTATGGGGCGCTGGCCATCGGCTTCAACATTTCGGTGTCGCTGTTCGGCGGCACGACGCCGCTCGTGACCGCGTGGCTCGTCGAGCGCACCGGCAATCTGATGATGCCCGCGTACTACCTGATGGGCGCGTCGCTGATCGGCATCGTCTCGGTCGTCGCGCTGCGCGAAACGGCCCGCAAGCCGCTGCTCGGCTCGGGTCCGTGCGTGGCGACGCGCGCCGAAGCACACGCTGTGCTGCGCGGCGAACGTGAAGCCGAAGAGATGGACGAAGGCTACGCGGCGACCGCTACGGCGCGCGCGTGATCGCGGCAAACGCAGTGCAATGCTGCGCTCGTCGTGAAGACTTGAAGTAGTGGACAAAGGGTCGGCGCAAGAGCCGGCCCTTTTTCATTCCAGCAACACATCGACCCTCGCCTCGGCGTGTGCGCCTTCGATGGTCAGCAGTCCCGCCGAAACCGGCAGCTTGAAACGCCGCGGCCCCGCGCTGCCGGGGTTGACGAACAGCACGCCGTCGCGCTCGCTGATCGACGGCTTGTGCGAGTGGCCGGTCACCACGACCTTGATGCCCTGTGTGCGCGGATCGGCTGGCACCTCGGCCATGTCGTGCACGACCAGAATCACGACCTGCTGCACGGTAAGCGTCGCATGGGTCGGCAGCGCCGCGGCCCACTCGCCCACGTCGTTATTGCCGCGCACCACCGTGAGCGGCGCGATCTGCGCGAGCGCGTCGAGCACCGCCTGATTGCAGATATCGCCGGCATGGATGATGGCGTCACAGTTGGCGAGATACGCGAGCGCTTCCGGCCGCACGAGGTTATGCGTGTCGGAGATCAGGCCGATGCGGCTCGACGGCGGACGATGTTGGGCTGGAGTCATGAAGGAAGTGTTGGCAAAGCTCCGCTTTGCGAGCAAACGACGCGCCCGCGGGCATCTCAATCGACCGGCGACCGCAGCGACGTTTCGCAGCTCGCTCGGCCGTGCTTTGCGCCACGCCCAGCCCACACGCGGCGAACGCTCGCGTGCAGACGGCCGCTCCCATACTCGCGCGAGACTATTCGACCCGCCGCTGCAACGAAGCCTCCGACGATCCTGCTCGCACCGGCCGCCGCGCATCCAGCATGCGCCGCGTCGCGCCTTGCACGACGATCGAAATCGCCGACGCGCACGCAAAGCTCGCCCACACGCCATAGCGTGGCAGCATTGCCGCGGTCGCCGCGAAGAACGCCGCGAACGAGCCGCGCCCCACTACCATGCCACGCATCAGCAACGCGACGAAATGGGGCCCGTGCTCGCGCTGTGCCGACACGGCAAGCACAATCCCGAGCAGCGGAAAGACCGACAGCAGGCCGCTCCAGGTCGCCCCCATCGATGCCGACAAGCCAGTGACCGCAAGCGTCAACAGCGCGCCGGCGAGCATGCGCGCGACGAGATCCGCCCGCCCGGCCCGCGCGGCCGGCACCTGTCCCGCGACGCGCGGCAAAACGCTCTGCGAAATCGCGACAGCCGTGCAAGCCGCCGCAACGGCCCACGCGAGCGAGCGCGGCAGTTGTGCGAGCAACAGCGCCGCCACGAGCCACGCGCTCATGCCCGCGACGACCGCGACCGGCCACGACAAACGGCGGCAACTCAACGCATACGCAAGGTTGAATGCTTCCGACGCGGCAATCGCCGCAATCGAGGCAACCGACGCCTGCGCCGCGAACGACGGCCCGCGAGCCAGCGCGAGCAGCAGCACGATCGGTCCCGCGACGACCGGCAGGCCCGCGAGCCAGCCCGCCACCGACGGTCCCCACATGCGCCCCGCCATCGTCAGCGCGGCGAGAAACGCCGGCACGAGCGCGAGCTTCAACGCGAGCATGCTCAGGCTTCCAGAACGTGTTCGATACGCCTGTCCGGCACGAGCCACCACGCCGCCGCGAGTGCATAGAGCGCCGCCGATGTCCACGGCGCCACGAACGCGAGCACGATGCCCGCCAGATAAATGGCAACGGAAACCTTGCCCTTGAAGTCGTTGCCGACCGCCTTCGCCAGCGCGGAATCGCGGCCGTGCTGGCGAACCAGCAAGCGCGTCAGAATGAAATAGGCGATTGCCGACATGAACAGCACGACGCCGTACAGCGCGGTCGGCCACGAAGCCAGGTGATTCTCGCCGACCCAATGCGTGACCGCGGGCAGCAGCGACAGCCAGAAAAGCAGATGCAGATTCGCCCACAGCACGCCGCCGTTGACCTTCTGCACTGCATGGAACATGTGGTGATGATTGTTCCAGTAGATGCCCACGTAGATAAAGCTCAGCACATACGCGCAGAACACCGGCACCAGCGGGCGCAGCGCGGCGAGGTCGAAGCCTTCCGGCACCTTGATTTCGAGCACCATGATCGTGATGATGATGGCGATCACGCCATCGCTGAAGGCTTCGACGCGTCCCTTGCCCATCGGCTGTTCCTCGAGTGAATGCGGTTGAATGGCCCGCGATTATCCGCGATGCCGCGACGCCTTGTCGATCCGCGCGCCACGCCCCCTGCTACTTCAACGGCTTCAGCCCGTCGAGCAAGGTGGGGATCAATTCGCTGATGGTCGGATGGATGTGCATCGCGTATTGCAAGGTCGGATAAGGCGCGCCCGCCGTCATGATGTCGATGAACGTGTGGATCGCCTCGTCGCCTTCTATGCCGTGAATCGCCGCGCCGAGAATCTGCTTGCTGCGCGCGTCGGCGAGCACCTTCATGAAGCCGTCGGTTTCGCCGCGTTCGCGTGCGCGGCCCACGCGCGACATCGGCATCGTCGCGATCAGCGCATCGCGTCCGCTCTTGCGCACGTCCTCTTCCGAGAGCCCGACGCGCGCGAGCGGCGGATCGACGAAAACGGCATAGGCCATGATGCGCGTGTCGACCGTGCGCGCACCGCCGTCGAGCAGATTGGCCGCGACGATCTGGTAATCGTCATAAGACGTATGCGTGAAAGCGCCGCGCCCGTTGATGTCGCCGATCGCCCAGATGCCCGGCACGTTGGTGCGCAGCTGGCCGTCCACGGGAATCGTGCCGTGCCGGTCCACTTCGATGCCGGCGGCGGCGAGGCCGAGGTCGTCGGTATTCGGTTCGCGGCCGGTCGCAAAGAGCAGGTGCGACGCCTCCAGCGCCGGCACATTCTGTTCGAAGCCGATGCATACTTCATTCGCGCGATGCGGATGCGGCTCGACGCGCGAAGGCTGCACGCCGAAGCGAAACTCCACGCCCTCGCGCGCCAGCACTGTCTGCACGGACTCGGCGAGATCGGCGTCCTCGCGCGTGAGCACGCGCTCGCCGCGCACGAGCACGGTCACCTCGCTGCCGAAGCGGCGAAACACCTGCGCGAATTCGAGCGCGATATAACTCCCGCCGACAATCACCAGCCGGCTCGGCAGCTCGGTGAGCTCGAGCAGGCTCGAGTTGGTGTAATAGCGGATTCGCTCGATACCTTCGAGCGGCGGCACCACCGCCCGCGTGCCGGTATTGAGGAAAATTTCGCCCGCGCTCAGCTCATGCAGCACCGTGCCGTCCGCCCCGCTGATGGACAGCGTATGCGGCCCCGTGAAGCGCGCGTGGCCGTTGAATACGGTGACGTTTTCCGTGCCGCGCAGCCATTGTTCGACGCCGTCGCGCGACTGCCCGATGATCTTGTCCTTGCGCGCTTTCACCGCCGACAGATCGACGTTGACCGCCCCGCTCACCAGCACGCCGAGCCGCGCCGCGTGGCGCGCCACGTGCGCCGCCCGCGCGCTCGCCACATACGCCTTGGTCGGCGTGCAGCCCACGTTCACACAGGTCCCGCCGAACGCCGCGCGCTCGACGACCGCCGTGCGGCGGCCGCTCTTGCCAAGACGCACGGCGAGCGGCGCGCCGCCCTGGCCGGTGCCGATCACGACTGCGTCGAAGTGCTGTGCCATGGCGACTCTCCTCGCGGCTCGGATGCCGGTCGTTGCATCTTACGCCCAGTCGCCGTCACGCTTGTGCCACGCTGCCAATTAGCCGTGGTCCGGCCGCCTTGTCACACCGGACAATGCGCGGTGCGGCTCAGGTGACCGCCGGCGCATACGCATCCGCCAGCGCGCGCGCATAGGCGCTCGCGCCGACCGGCCGGCTGTACAGATAGCCCTGCTGCTTGTCGCAATCGATGGAACGCAGAAACGCCGCCTGCTCGGGCGTTTCTACGCCTTCCGCGGTGACGTTCATGCCGAGCGAATGCGCCATGGCCACGACGGCCTGGGTGATCGCAATCGAATCCCGATGATCCGGCAAACCGGCGACAAACGACCGGTCGATCTTCAGGTTATGCAGCGGAAAGCGCTTCAGATACGACAGCGACGAATAGCCGGTGCCGAAGTCGTCGACGGAAATACGCACGCCCGTCGCGCTCAGCGCGAGGAGCATGGGAAGCACGGTGTCGCTGTCGCTCATCAGCAGCCGCTCGGTGATTTCCAGTTCGAGCGCCGCCGGTTCGAGCCCCGACTGGTCGAGGCAGCGCCTGATGCGCTCGACGAGCCCGTCGTTGAACTGGCGCGGCGACAGATTCACGGCGACGATCAGCTCGGGCGCGAGCGTGCGCCGCCAGTGCGCCGCCTGCTCGCACGCGTGCGCGAGCACCCATTCGCCGATCTCGGCGATGAGGCCCGCGTCTTCGGCAACCGGAATGAACTCGGCCGGCGAGACGTTGCCGAGCTCGCTGTTGTACCAGCGCAGCAGCGCCTCCGCGCCGATGGTGCGGCCGTCCTGGCTATCGACGATCGGCTGATAGACGAGGCTCAGCTCGTTGCCGGCGAGCGCGCGGCGCAGCGACTGCTCGATCAGGAAGCGGCGCTGCAACTGCTGATTGAGCTCGGCGGTAAAGAACTGGAAGTTGTTGCGGCCGCGCTGCTTCGCGTAATACATGGCCGAGTCGGCGTTGCGCATCAGCGTGGGCGCGTCCTGGCCGTCGTCCGGAAAGCGGCTGATGCCGATCGAGGCGCCCAGGTAGTACTCGTTATCCGCCACCGCGAACGGCACGGCGATTTCATCGAGGATGTGGCGGGCAAGCGCGATCAGCCGTTCGCTGCAGTCGCAGGCGCTGACCACGATCACGAACTCGTCGCCGCCCACGCGCGCGAGCGTGTCGTCCGGGCCGACGCAACCGGCGAGCCGCCCGGCGACGCTTTTCAGGAGCGCGTCGCCGGCCTCGTGACCGGCGGTGTCGTTGACCTTCTTGAAGCCGTCCAGATCGACGAACAGGACCGCGACGCTCGCGAGCTCGCCGGTGCCGTCCGGCCCGCCGGGCGCGAACAGGCTGTTCATCCGCTCGGTCAGATAGGCGCGGTTGTATAGACCGGTGAGCGAATCGCGGGTAGCGAGGAATTTGAGCTGGCGCTGTGCCTCGCGCACCGGCCCGATGTCGGTGAAAGAAATCAGCACGGAGTCGGGCTTGCTCTGGCCCGGCTTCAGGATCGGCACGACGTTCTCGGTGATCCAGATGACCTCGCCGCTCACGAGCTCGATGGCGAGCGTGACGCCGAGCATCGGTTTGCCCGTGGCGAGCACCTGGTTCGTGGGCCGCTCGTCTTCCGTCACGGGCGAGCCGTCCTCGTGAAAGCCGCGCACCATCACCGTGCGAATGCTGCGTCCGACGATCTGCGGCCCCGTGCGCAGCATGCGCTGCGCGCTCGGATTGCAGGCCAGCACGACGCCCTCGCGCGACTGCACGACAATGCCTTCGATCAGATGATCGACGACGAGCCGGTGATGCTCCTCGCTGTTGGCGAGGCGCTGCGCCATGGCGTCCTGATGCACGGCGAGACCGACGCTGCGGCTGATGTCGCGCAGCATGGTCTCTTCCTGCGGAGTCGGCCGGCGCGGCTCGCGATAATAGACGGCGAACGCGCCGAGCATGACGCCCGCGTCGTTTTCGAACGGCACCGACCAGCACGCGCGCAGCCCGTGCGGCAGCGCCAGCGCGCGGAAGTCCGCCCACAGCGGGTCGGTTTCGATGTCCTCGACGACCACGAGGCGCCGCTCGTACATCGCGGTGCCGCACGAGCCCGCGCGCGGGCCGATCGCCGCGCCGTCGATCGCCGTGCTGAAGCGCCTTGGCAACGACGGTGCGCCGCCCATGCGCACATGCATGCCGTCTTCGTCGAGCAACAGGATGGAGCAGGACGCGCCCGCGCCCAGCAGCGCTTCCGCGCGCAGACACACCTCATCCAGCAACTCCGGCAACGGCGTATTACGGGTGATGAGCCGCAATACGCTGCGCTCCGACGCGAGTACCTCTTCGGCCAGATCCGGCCGGTAACGGCCATCGCCGGGCGTTGCTTCCACCTCCCTACATGATGTCGCTTCGCGGTTCATATATGCCCCCCAACCCAACATCGGCAAGTTTATGTAAGCAGCGCATCAGGGTATACCCGTCAAATGCCCGAAGACCCTGTTGGAAGCGCCTGTATTTGCCATGCCTTGCACTATCGCGGCGCCGGCCACACCGCGCAAGGCAATATCTGGTAATCACCTGTCCGAATTGCTGCTTTTTCCGCCGTCCGCATGAGGTGCGATCGGACCATCATCCGTTGCATGAGAAACCCTGCATCGCGTGAACCGTCATGAAAATCGTCCGCCCCGCTCTGATCGCCGCGCTGCTGATTGCGCATTCGTCCGCTCACGCCGCGAGCTTCGATTGCAGCAAGGGGCGCTCGCTCGCCGAAAAAATAATCTGCCACGACCCGGCCCTGTCGCGCCTCGACGATACGTTGGGACAACTCTACTGGAAAGCGCGGCGAAAAGTGAGCGACCGGCGCGGCTTCATCACCGACAGCGACAACAAATGGGCCTGGCGCGAGACCCATTGCCGGGACGCCGCGTGCCTCGGGACGTGGTATGCGACGCGCATCGACGAATTGCGGCAACTGATCGCGAGCATGCAGGCGGGTGCGGGCGCGGCCACTGCCGCGGCCGCGCCGCCGCATTCCGGCGATGTGTCCAGCCCCGCGCAATCCGAGCCCGCGCGCCAACCTTCGATGTCCGCGCCTTCCGCCGTCGACGCCGCCATGCTTCAGTGCACCGCCGCGCATCCGGGCCTTGCGATCGGCGAGCCTTGCTCGAGCGTGCTCAGGCAGAACGGCAGTCCGTGGAAGTACCGGCCACACGGCGGCGACTGGTTCTGCGGCGTCGCGATGCTGGGGCGTTCGTGAAAACGCACATGAGAACGCACATGAGAACGCACATGACGACGCACTTAAGGACGCAAACATGCGGCGCCCGGCGCAGCTTCGCAGTCCACTAGTGCAGCCTCGGCGGCACGTCCTGACCGGAAGAGTCCGGCTCGGGCGCGTCGTCGTCCGCGGGACCGCCCTCGCCGAACAGCCCGGCGCACACATCGCGCCCGGTTTCGGTGAGCCGCGCGGTGCCCGCGCCTTCCTCGTTGAACGTCGTGCTCACGAGACCGCCGTCGACGAGCGCCGTCAACTGCCGCCGCAGCACGCTCATCGGCACGTTCGCCTGCTTCGAGAGCCGCGCGAGCGACCACGCGCCGCCGGGCGTCGCCCGCGCGGGCAGTTCGGTGTGCGCACGCCAAAGCTGCCTGAGCACGGCGAGCAGCAGCGGGTCGATCTCATCGTCATCCATTCGTGTCTCCTTGTATTATCCGTCGGCCGCCTGTCTGCGAGCCCTGACGGTACGGCTTCTCACACCATCTGCGTCACCAGCTCGCCGAGTGTCTTCAACGCTGCCTCGCTTTGCGTCGTCCACGGATAGCTGTAGTTGAGCCGGATGAAATGGCGGTAATGGTTGCGCGTAGAAAACATCATGCCGGGCCCGACGGTGATGCTGCGCGCGAGCGCCGCCTGGTAAAGCTTCATCGAATCGATGTGCTCCGGCAGCTCCACCCACAGCACATAGCCGCCTTGCGGCGCGGAGAGGCGCGTGCCCGCCGGAAAAAAACGCCGCACCATCGCGCTCATGATGCTCGCCTGCTGGCGATAGACCTTGCGAACGTGCCGCAGATGCCGGTCGTAGCCGTCCTGGCGCAGATAATCGGCCACGGCGACCTGCGGCACCGAGGGCGTCGTCAGCGTGTTCAGGAACTTGAGCTTCTCGACCTGCGCGCGAAAGCGTCCCGGCAACGCCCAGCCGATCCGGTACGAAGCGGTCAGGCTTTTGGAAAACGACGCGCAATGCAGCACCAGGCCCTGCGTGTCGAAGCTTTTCAGGCTCGCGGGCCGGGCCTCGCCGAAATACAGCTCCTGATACACATCGTTTTCGATGACGGGAATCTGATGCACGGCGAGCAATTCGACCAGTTGCCGCTTGCGCGTGTCCGGCATCTGAAAACCCAGCGGGTTCTGGAAGTTCGGCATCACCATGCAGGCGGCGATCTTCTGGCGCGCGATCACCTGCGCGAGCGCGTCCAGATCGATTCCGTCGACGGGATGGGTCGCCACCTCGATCGCCCGCATGCCGAGGCGCTCGATGGCGTGCAGCATCGCGTAATAGGTGGGCGATTCGACGGCGACCGTGTCGCCGGGCCTCGCGACGGCCTGCAGACTCAGGTTGATCGCCTCCGTCGCACCGACCGTGATGATGATTTCCCCGGGATCGACCGGCATGCCGTTTTCCGTGTAGCGGCGCGCGATCTGCCGGATCAGTTCGGGGTTGCCCGGCGGCAGATCGTCGAGCAGGTTCCAGCTTGCCTGACGGCGCGCAATCGCGTTCGCATACTGATTGATGCGCCGCCACGGAAAGAGCGATGGGTCCGGATACGGCGAGCCGAACGGCACGGCATCGTGCGCGCGGATGCTGCGCAGCGTGGACAGCACGAGCCGGCTCACGTCAACTTCCGCGGCGACGGGCGGCGCGGGCGTGCCGTTGCCGCGACGGGTTTCGGGCCGGAGCGCGGCGAGCGCCGCTTCGCGTACGAAATAGCCCGATTGTGGCCGCGTTTCGACGAGGCCGCGGCTCTCAAGCAGGGCATATGCATGCAGCACCGTCTTGATGCTCACGCCGTGCTGCTGGCTCGCCTGCCGCACCGACGGAATCCGTTCGCCCGCCGCGAACACGCCGCGGCGCACGGCTTCGGCGATTTCGTCGGCGAGCTTTTCGTAGAGTTTCAAGGACGTGGCTCAATAAAGACGGATTTCCCGCGCGTCAGTCTATGACAAAACGCAGTAACTGTATCCCTTCCCTTTTTGTTTTTCTGTATGCTGCACTGCGATTGGAACACAGTAGGCTTGTCCCATCGGCCAAAAGCCATGACAGACCACGCGCGGCAACCATGAAGAACACCGACATTCGCAGCACATCCGGCGCCCACGCGAGCCAGAAAGCCCGCGGCGACGCCCGTATCGAGCCGTACACCCACCCGGCGGCCGGCTGGGGCGCGCTCAAGTACGTCGCCATCAACCTGATCAAGGAAAAGGTGACGGGCGGCAATTACCGCACGCTGCTCAAGCAGAATCAGCCCGACGGCTTCGACTGCCCCGGCTGCGCGTGGCCCGACCGCGAGCACGCGTCCACCTTCGAGTTCTGCGAGAACGGCGTGAAGGCCGTGGCCGCCGAGGCCACCAGCAAGCGTGTGACGCCCGCATTCTTCGCGGAGCACACGGTCGCCGAACTGATGGCGCAGTCCGACTTCGAACTGGAACAGCACGGCCGCCTGACCGACCCGCTCGTCTATGACGCGATCAGCGACCGCTACGTGCCGATCGGCTGGGACGAAGCCTTCGACCTGATCGCGAGCCACCTGAAGCGCCTCGACGATCCGGATCAGGCGGCGTTCTACACGTCGGGCCGCGCGAGCAACGAGGCCGCGTTCCTGTACCAGCTGTTCGTGCGCATGTACGGCACTAACAATTTCCCCGACTGCTCGAACATGTGCCACGAAGCGACGAGCCGCGGCTTGCCGGGCACCGTCGGCATCGGCAAAGGCACAGTCACGCTCGACGACTTCGAACACGCCGACACGCTGCTCATCTTCGGTCAGAATCCGGCGACCAACCACCCGCGCATGCTCGGCGAGTTGCGCGAATGCGCGAAGCGCGGCGCGACCATCGTGTCGATCAACCCACTCAAGGAGCGCGGGCTGGAGCGTTTCGCAAGTCCGCAGCATCCGGTGGAAATGCTCACCCTCGGGAGCACGAAGATCAGCTCGGTGTTCATTCGCCCGAAGGTCGGCGGCGACTTTGCGCTCATCAAGGGCGTCGCCAAGCGCGTGATCGAACTCGACGACGAAGCGCAGGCGTCTGGCCTCGAACGCGTGCTCGACGTCGCGTTCATCGCGGAACATACGGTGGGCTTCGAAGCGTTTGCTGAAGATTTGCGTGCCGAAAGCTGGGACACGATCGTCGCGGAATCCGGCGTGCCCTATGAAGACGTGCTCAAGCTCGCGGACATCTACGCAAAAGGCCGCGCGGTGATCTCGACGTGGGGCATGGGCCTCACCCAGCACAAGAATTCGGTGGCGACCGTGCAACTGCTGTCGAACCTGATGATGATGCGCGGCAACATCGGCCGGCGCGGCGCGGGGCTGTGCCCAGTACGCGGACATTCGAACGTGCAAGGCGACCGCACGGTCGGTATCGAGGAAAAGCCTACGCAGGCCTTTCTCGACCGGCTCGGCGAGGTCTACCGTTTCGAGCCGCCGCGCGAGCATGGGCTCGACGTCGTCAACACGATTGCCGCGATGCTCGACGGAAAAGTGAAAGTGTTCATCGGCCTGGGCGGCAACTTTTCGATCGCGACGCCCGACACGCCGCGCACGTGGGAAGCGATGCGTTCGTGCGATCTCACGGTGCACATCACGACGAAGCTGAACCGCAGCCATCTCGTGCACGGCCGCGATGCGCTGATTCTGCCGACGCTCGGCCGCACCGAAATCGATCTGCAGAACGGCGTCGCGCAAGGCGTGAGCGTCGAGGATTCGATGAGCATGGTGCATATCTCGTACGGCATGAACAAGCCGGCGTCCGAGAATCTGCTGTCGGAGATCGCGATTGTCGCGCGCATGGCACATGCGACGCTCGGCAGCGACAAGGTCGACTGGCTCGCGCACGCCGCGGATTACTCGCTGATTCGCGACGGCATCGCCAAAGTGATCGACGGCTTCCACGATTACAACGAGCGGCTCAAGCGCCCCGGCGGCTTCCATCTGGGCGTCGCGTCGCGCGAGCGGATCTGGAAAACGCCGAGCGGCAAGGCGCAGTTCCTCGTGCATGCCATTGCGCTCGACACGCCGATTCATCACGCGCGCAAGGAGCATGGCGAGCGCCTGCTGACCCTGATGACAACGCGTTCACACGATCAGTACAACACAACGATTTACGGACTCGACGACCGTTATCGCGGCGTGTACGGACAGCGTCGCGTGCTGTTCGCGAACCGGGACGACATCGCGATGCTGGGCTTCGCAGCGGGACAGCGCGTGGATATCACGAGCGTGTGGGCCGACGGCATCGAGCGTCATGCGGACGGTTTTCTGCTCGTCGAATACGACATTCCGCGCGGTTGCCTCGGCGCCTACTATCCGGAAACGAATCCGCTCGTGCCGCTGTCGTCGGTCGCGGACGGCGCGGGCACGCCCACTTCGAAGTCGATTCCTGTGTTGCTGAAGGCGTCGTCGGTAGAAGCGGTGGCCTGAGGTATCACGCCTGCACCTTCGCCAACTCGCGGTGCGTGAGATAGAGCCGCAGATCGAACTCGATCTGATGGTAGCCCGGCTGCATGAACTCGCAGAGGCGGTAAAACGCCTTGTTGTGATCGCTTTCCTTCAGATGCGCGAGTTCATGCACCACGATCATCTTCAGAAATTCCGGCGCCGCCGCCTTGAAGAGCGACGCAATGCGGATTTCCTTCTTCGCCTTGAGCTTGCCGCCCTGCACGCGCGAAATGCTGGTGTGCAGGCCCAACGCATGGCGCATCACGTCGAGCTTGCTGTCGTACGTCACCTTGTCGATCTGCTCCGCGCTGCGTAGATGTTCGCGCTTTAACTCGGCGCAGTAGGTGTAGAGCGCGCGATCGGTCTGCACGTCGTGCGTGTTCGGATAGCGCGCGGCGAGGTACGGGCCGAGTTGTTCGTCGGCGATGAGTTTCTTCACTTTCTCGAGCAGCGCGGGCGGATAGCCGCTCAGGTATTTCAGGTGGTGCATGGTATCGGGGTCGCGCGAAACGTCCAGTTTACACGGCTCTCGCGCGACGATGCCTCACACGCGCCACACCGGCCCGCCGGGAAAATCATGCTGATCGAGCGATGCCGCGTGAATTTCGATGCTGTAGCCGGGACGTTGCGGCGGCAAATAGCGCCCGTTGCGGATCACCACCGGGTCGACGAAATGCTCATGCAAATGATCGACGTATTCGAGCACCCGGTTCTCGAGCGACGCGGACACACAGATATAGTCGAATAACGAAATATGCTGGACGTACTCGCATAAACCGACGCCGCCCGCGTGCGGGCACACCGGCACGCCGAACTTTGCCGCCATCAGCAGCACGACGATCACTTCGTTCAGACCGCCGAGGCGGCAACTGTCCACCTGACAGAAGTCGATCGCGCGTGCCTGCAGCAACTGCTTGAACATCACGCGGTTATGACAGTGCTCGCCGGTTGCCACGCCGATCGGCGCAAGCCGCTCGCGAATGGCGGCGTGGCCGAGAATGTCGTCGGGGCTCGTCGGCTCCTCGATCCACCACGGGTCGAATTGCGCGAGTTGCCGCATGTTCGCGATGGCTTCATCCACATCCCACACCTGGTTGGCGTCCATCATCAGCTTGCGGTCCGGGCCGATTTCCTCGCGCAGAATGCGGGCGCGGCGCAGATCTTCGGCGAGATTGCCGCCGACTTTCTGCTTGAAATGCGTCCACCCTTGCGCGACGCCTTCGCGCGCGAGGCGGCGAATCTTGTCGTCGTCATAGCCGAGCCAGCCCGCGGACGTCGTGTAAGCCGGGTAGCCGTGCGCGAGCATCTCCTGCTCGCGCGCGGCCCTGGTCCCGGCATGACGATGCAGCATCGCAATCGCTTCCTGCGGCGTCAGCGCGTCGGTCACATAGCGGAAATCCAGGCACCGTACGAGTTCTTCGGGACTCATGTCGACGAGCAGCTTCCACACCGGCTTGCCTTCCGCTTTCGCCCACAAGTCCCAGACCGCGTTGACGACGGCCGCGGTGGCCAGATGAATCGCGCCCTTGTCCGGGCCGATCCAGCGCAACTGGCTGTCCGAGGTCAGCGCGCGCCAGAAGCCGCCCATGTCGGCGGCAATCTCCCGCAGCGTTTTGCCGACGACGAGCGGCGCAAGCGCCTCGACCGCCCTCACGCAGATCTCGTTGCCGCGGCCGATCGTAAACGTCAGACCGTGGCCCACGAGCCCTTGCGGCGCATCCGTTTCGAGCGTGACGTAGGTGGCCGAATAATCGGGCGCGGCGTTCATCGCATCCGAGCCGTCGAGCGAACGCGAAGTCGGAAAGCGGATGTCGCGCACCGACAGCCTCTTAATCGTAGTGATCGTGGTCATGTCACACGCTCCAGGACGGCTGCATTCACGCGACGATCAATCGTAGAGTACCGCGGCGATCTTCGGATCGTTCATGTTGCTCTTGTCGTACCAGTAGAAACCGGTATCGACTTTCTTCGGCAGCTTCTCGCCCTTGAGCGCCTTGACCGCGGAATCGACCACACATTTGCCGATGCCGATCGGGTTCTGCGTGATCGCGCCGGCCATCAGCCCGGAATTAATGTCCTCCTTCTGCTCCTTGCCCGAGTCGTAGCCGATCAGCACGAGCTTCTTGCCCGACTCCTTCACGCCGATCGCCGCGCCCTCCGCGGAGCCTTCGTTGGCGCCGAAGATGCCCTTCAGGTTCGGGTTCGCCTGAATCATCGCCTTGGCGATTTCCGCCGATTTCAGATGGTCGCCGCCGCCGTATTGCACCGACACGATCTTCACGTTCGGATGCTTGCTCTTCATCTCGTTGAGGAAACCGTCGCGCCGGTCGATGCCCGTGCGGCTCGTCTGATCGTGCACGATTACACCGACTTCGCCGGCATTGCCGATGGCCTCGGCCATCTTGTCGGCGGCGAGCGCGGCGGCCGCCAGATTGTCGGTCGCGCAGGTCGTGAGCGGGATGTCGCTGTCCACGCCGGAGTCGAATGCGATGACCGGAATCTTTGCGGCCTGCGCTCTTTTCAGCAGCGGAATGGCCGCCTTGCTGTCCAGTGCGGCAATGCCGATGGCTTGCGGCTTTTTCGCGAGCGCGGCCGACAGCATGTCGATCTGCTTGTCGACCATGGCCTCGGTTTCCGGGCCCTCGAACGTGATGCGCACCTTGTGTTCCTTCGCGCCCTGCTCCGCGCCGGCTTTGACCGCCTGCCAGAACTGATGCTGGAAACCCTTGGAAATGAGCGGAATATAAACGTCCTCCGCGTGAGCAAAATTCACTGCGCCGACGAGCGCGCTCACGCCGACCACGACGCCGAATGCTTTTCGATTCAACATGGACTCTCTCCTCCTAAGGTGTGGACCCTTCTTCTTCGCTGTCGGGGATGCGTTGCAGTGCCGCCCCTTGTTGATGTTGTCCGGTGCAGGCTCAGCGCTTCCTGCGTCGCAGGATGTCGGCGTAGACCGCGAGAATGATGATGAGACCCGTCACCACGATCTGCCACTCCTGGGCGACGGACATGATGCGCAAGCCGTTGGTCAGCACGCTCATGATGAACGCGCCGATGATCGTGCCGAGAATCGTGCCGGAGCCGCCCGAGAGCGACGTCCCGCCGATCACGACCGCGGCAATCGCTTCGAGCTCGTAGCCCTGGCCAAGCGCCGGTTGCGCCGAGTTCAGGCGCGACGCGATGAGCAGCCCCGCGACGCCGCAAATCGCGCCGCCGAGGCCATAAATGGCGATCTTCCAGCGGTCGACGTTCACGCCGGAGAGCCGCACCGCTTCTTCGTTGCTGCCGAGCGCGAAGGTATAGCGGCCGAGCGCCGTGCGATTCAGCGTGAGCGAACTGACGATGGCGAGGAAGAACAGGATCAGCACGGCGTTCGGAATCGGCAGGCTCGGCAACAGGTAGCCGATCAACGAGTCCTGCGAAATCATGTAGAAATTTTCGGTGTCGGTGAAATAGATCGGTTTGTCCGCAGATACGACAAGCGAGAGCCCCTTCAGCAGCAGCATCATGCCGAGCGTCGCGATGAACGGCGGGATTTTCATCTTCGCGGTGAGGGTGCCCGAAATGGTCCCGCAAAGCGCGCCGGTGCCGATGGCGGCGAGCACGCCGAGCCACATCGGCAAATGCCAGTAGGTGAGGAACACGCCGCAAATCACCGCCGTGAAGGTCATCAACGTGCCGACCGAGAGGTCGATGCCGCCCGTGATGATGACGAAGGTGGAGGCGATGGCGAGCACGCCGTTGACCGCCGTCGCCTGCAGAATGCCGAGGATGTTATCCATCTGCATGAAAGCCGGCGACGCAAAGCTGAAGAACACGAGCAGCAGAATCAGGCTCGTGAACGCCAGAAGCTTCTGCAAAGCCGTCGGCGAAAAAATGCGGGCCTTCAGGCCGCTCAGGCGCCGCTCGCCGGCCAGCGCGGGGGAATCGGATGGCAGTGTCATGGGGTCCTCGCGAGGCTCACGCCGCTTTGAGTGTTTGGCGCTGCGTGGCCAGATGCATGATGCGCTCCTGCGTCGCCTCGTTGGCGCCGAGCTCGCCGGTAATGCGGCCCTCGCACATCACGACGATGCGGTCGCTCATCCGCAGAATCTCCGGAAGCTCCGACGAAATCATGACGATGGCCTTGCCTTCGTCCGCGAGCGAGCGAAGCAGCTTGTAGATTTCGCTTTTGGCGCCGACGTCGATGCCGCGCGTGGGTTCGTCGAAGAACAGCACGTCGCAGTCGCGCTCGAGCCATTTGGCGATGACGATCTTCTGCTGGTTGCCGCCGGACAGCAGCCGCACTTCCTGGCTTGGCGACGGCGTGCGAATCGCGAGCAGACTGATGAAATGGGTCGCGCGGCGCCGCATCCGCGCGCGGCGCAGGAAGAAGTTGAACGACAGGAAGCTTCGCAGGTTCGACATGACGATGTTCGACTCGACGTCCATGCCGGTGGCGAGCCCGAAGCGCTTGCGGTCTTCCGACAGATAGCCGATGCCTTGCGCGACCGCATCGCTCGGGTTTCTGATCGTGGCTTTCGCGCCTTTCACGAGGATTTCGCCGGACTCAACGGGGTCCGCGCCGAACACCGCGCGCGCGACCTCGGTGCGGCCTGCGCCCATTAACCCGGCAAAGCCGAGAATCTCGCCCTGACGCAAGGTAAAGCTCACGTCGCGCACAAGCGGGCCGGCGTTGAGATGCCTGACTTCCAGCGCGGCCTCCCCTTGCGCCGCGGCGCGCGCGGCGGGCGCCACGTCTGTGAGCGTGCGCCCGACCATCATGCCGATGATGGCCTCGACGGTCGTATTGGCGGCGTCGACCGTGGCGACATATTCGCCGTCGCGCAGCACGGTGACACGGTCGGCGATCTGCTTTAACTCGTCCATCTTGTGCGAGATGTAGACGACGCCCACGCCCCGTCCTTTCAACTCGCGGATGATGCGAAAGAGCTCGGCGATCTCGGCGTCGTTCAGCGCGGAGGTGGGCTCGTCCATGATGAGCACGCGCGAATCGAACGAGAGCGCCTTGGCGATTTCGACCATTTGCTGGCTCGCGACGGTCAACTCGCCGACCAGCGCGCGCGGGTCCAGATTCACATGCATGCGTGAAAGAATCTCGCGCGCTTGCGCGTTCAGCCTGTCTTCGTCGAGAAAGAGGCCAAGCCGCCCGCGCGGCTCGCGGCCGATGAAGATGTTTTGCGCGACCGTCAGGTGGTTCATCAGTTGGAGTTCCTGATGAATGATGCCGACGCCCGCCGCTTGCGCGTCACGCGGACACTCGAATGACACCGGCTGGCCGTCGACGAGAATATCGCCCGAATCGCGCCTGTACACGCCGGCGAGGATTTTCATGAGCGTGGATTTGCCGGCGCCGTTCTCGCCCATCAGCGCATGGACTTCGCCCGCCAGCAGTTCGAACTGGACGTCGTGAAGCGCCCGCACGCCGGGAAAGCTCTTGCTGAGCTTGTTGACGGAAATGAGGGGGGTCATGGCGCGGAGCCGGCGAAGGGCGCGGCGCGCGCGCAGCATGCGCTTGCCTCAACCCGGGAGACGGGTCGCGAAAGCGCCGGACGGCGCGAGGTTGTTTGACTGAAATCGCAACGAGAAGCCAGGCACATGCTCGCCCCCCCCCAAACCGATGTCCGACGATTCTACGACGCCCGGCGGTAAGGCCTCAAGATCAGGCATTCCCCAGTGTCTGGAGTGGTTACGTGAGTGCGGGTTTGCGCACAGTGTGGGATGGGTGGGGTCGAGGGAATGGGGGCGACCGGTTTGCGAAGCGTGGGAAACAGCATGGTGCCGGGGACCGGACTCGAACCGGCAAGCCGTGAAGCGGCGGATTTTAAGTCCGCTATGTTTACCAATTTCATCACCCCGGCGAGGGTGGGGAAAAACGCGTGGACGCGCATTCTACCATTGGCCGCAGGGCCGGCAAAACGTACGCATGACCCGCCTGCCCGGCGAACGAGCCCCCCCTCCGCCATCACTCCCCAAGTCATCGGCGAGTCATAAACCTCCCCGATAATCCGCTCCGAAAACGTTTACAACCGAGCGGAAATCATGACCCCGACGATCAAGGATGTCGCTGCGCACGCGGGCTTTTCCATCGCGACGGTCTCGCGCGCGATCAACGCGCCGCACACCGTAAGCCCCGTCACGCTCGACAAGGTCCGGCAGTCCATCGACGCCCTCCAGTTCCGGCCGAGCCCGCTCGGCCGTCAGCTGCGCGGCGAGCGCACGCGCCTGATCGGCGTGATCGTGCCGACGCTTGCGAATCCGGTGTTCGCCGAATGCCTGCAAGGCATCGACGAACTCGCGGCAGCGCAGGGCTACCGCCTCATGCTGATGACCACCCAGTACG
Organism: Paraburkholderia phenoliruptrix; assembly: GCF_047325075.1. NCBI lineage: Bacteria > Pseudomonadati > Pseudomonadota > Betaproteobacteria > Burkholderiales > Burkholderiaceae > Paraburkholderia > Paraburkholderia phenoliruptrix. The sequence continues at coordinate 1,704,700 of NZ_CP168531.1, read as the reverse complement.
ACGCCGATCGCGAACGCCGCGCCATCGAAACGCTGCGCGAACATCGCGTGGAAGGCCTCATTCTGACAGTCGCCGACGCCGACACGCATCCGCTGCTCGATCAACTCGACCGCGACGGCCTGCTCTACGTGCTGATGCACAACGACACCGAACGGCGCCCATCGGTCTCGGTCGACAACCGCCTCGCTGCCTATGAAGGCGTGCGCATGCTGATCGCGCACGGCCATCGCCGCATCCTCATGCTCGCGGGCACGCTCGCCGCTTCGGACCGCGCACGCCAGCGCCACCTCGGCTACGCGCAGGCCATGCAGCAGGCCGGGCTCACGCCCGCGCCCGCGCTCGAAGTCGATTTCAACGCCGACGAACTAGCGCCCTCCGTGCTCGCGCATCTGACGCAAGGCGCGAACCGCCCGAGCGCTCTCTTTTGCAGCAACGATCTGCTTGCGATGGTCGTGATGCGCGGCCTGCGCCGCGCGCGTCTGCAGATTCCGCGCGACATGTCGATTCTCGGTTTCGACGGCCTCGCGATGGGCGAGCTGCTGTCGCCGCCGCTCGCGAGCGTCTGCGCGCCGAATCGCGAGATCGGCTGCGCGGCATGGCGGCGTCTGCTCGCGCGCGTCACCGGCAGCGACGCGGGCCGAGGCGCTGCGCCGCTCGCGCTGACGCTGCCGCACAGTGTGCGCGAAGGCGCGACCATCGCCGCCATTTCGAACCATCACGGCAGCGCTGCACTGCATGCGCGCCCGCACCTTCATCTCGAGTCCTGACTAACTCGCTGGGATTCGCTGAACCCCTCGCCTCAAACAACAACCCTGAACCACCCGCTCTTGTCCCTTCCTGGAGAACCGCAGTGACCCGCTTTTCCATACGCCTTGCATCGCCGCTTACATCGCTGATGCGCCGTCTCGCGCAGTCCACCGTCGTCGCGCTGGGCGCCGGCGCCGTCGCGACCGCCGCCCTTGCCGTCGTCATGCCGCAAAGCGCACACGCCGACGAAACCGCCATCTGCTACAACTGTCCGCCGGAATGGGCCGACTGGGCAAGCCAGATCAAGGCCATCCAGCAGAAGACCGGCATTCGCGTGCCGTTCGACAACAAGAACTCCGGCCAGTCGATTGCGCAACTCATGGCCGAGCAGAAAAGCCCCGTCGCGGATGTCGTCTATCTCGGCATCTCGTCCGCATTCCAGGCGAAGGACAAGGGTGTGGTCGAGCCGTACAAACCCGCGCATTGGGACGACATTCCCGCGAACCTGAAGGACCCGCAAGGCTACTGGTTCACGATCCACTCGGGAACGCTGGGCTTTTTCGTCAACAAGGACGCGCTCGAAGGCAAGCCGGTGCCGCGCTCGTGGGCCGATCTGCTCAAGCCCGAATACAAAGGCATGATCGGCTACCTCGATCCGTCGAGCGCGTTTGTCGGCTATGCGGGCGCGGTCGCCGTGAATCAGGCGCTCGGCGGCTCGCTCGACAACTTCGAGCCGGGCCTCGACTGGTTCCGCAAGCTCAAGGCAAATGCGCCGATCGTGCCGAAGCAGACCGCCTACGCACGCGTCATGTCCGGCGAAATCCCGATTCTGCTCGACTACGATTTCGATGCCTATCGCGCGAAATACAAGGATCACGCCAATGTCGAATTTGTGATTCCTAAAGAAGGCACGATTTCCGTGCCGTATGTGATGAGCCTCGTGAAGGGCGCGCCGCACGAAGCAAACGGCAAGAAAGTGCTGGATTTCGTGCTCTCCGACGAAGGCCAGAAACTGTGGGCCGACGCTTATCTGCGCCCGGTTCGCGCGAATGCGATGAGCCCGCAGACTGCCGCGAAATTCCTGCCCGCCAGCGACTATGCCCGCGCCAAGCCGGTCGACTTCGGCAAGATGGCCGAAAAGCAGGCGAGCTTCGGCGAACGCTATTTGCAGGTGATGCATTGAACGACATCACGTTCCCGTTGCGCTGGCGCATCGCACTGCTCGCGCCGGCGCTCGCGGTTTTCATCGCGTTCTGGCTGCTGCCGATGGGGGCGCTCGCGCAGCTGAGCGGCGACGGCCACGCGTTCGCCACCTATCGCGCGATGCTGACGAATCCGCGCTACATGTCGAGCCTCGGCGCAACCGTCGTGCTGTCCGCGGCGGTGACGGCTGCCACGTTGGTACTCTCCGTGATTGCCGGTTTGCTGCTCGCGCGCCGCGACTTCGCGTTCAAGCGCACGCTGCTCGCGTTGCTGACCTTCCCGCTCGCGTTTCCCGGCGTGGTGGTCGGCTTCATGGTCATCATGCTGGCAGGACGCCAGGGGCTCGTCGGCGCGTTGTCGCTCAAGCTCACCGGCGATCGTTGGGTATTCGCGTATTCGATGAGCGGGCTTTTTCTCGGCTATCTGTACTTCTCGATTCCGCGCGTCATCGTCACGGTGATGGCTTCGGCCACCAAACTCGATGCGTCGCTCGAGGAAGCCGCGCGCTCGCTTGGCGCATCGCCATGGCGCATTACACGCGACATCGTGTTGCCTGCGCTGTCGCCCGGTCTGATCGCCGCGGGCGCGGTGTGCTTCGCCACCGCGATGGGCGCGTTCGGCACGGCGTTCACGCTCGCCACCGACATCGACGTCCTGCCGATGACCATCTACACCGAGTTCACGCTCAACGCGAACATGGTGACGGCGGCGGGCCTGTCCATCGTGCTCGGCATCGTCACATGGGCGGTGCTTGCTCTCGCCCGCAGCGTGAGCGGCTCTGCCGTCGCGGCCAGCGCATGAGCGGCGCATCACGGCCGCGGGCCGCCTCAACGGAAAGAAAAAGCTTCTTATGAACTCGATCACTGCTACTTCACAGCCTGCCGGCGAGCGTCGCTCGCGCGTTCGCATGCCCGATGCCAGAGCATGGCTCGCGGCGGGCCAGTGGTTCGTCACGCTGTCGCTGTGCGCGTTTCTGATCGTGCCGGTCGCGATGTCGATCCTCGCCGGTTTGACGGTCAACTACTTCAAGGGCATCGCGAGCGGCTTCACGCTGCGCTGGCTCGGCGAAGTGTGGACGCAGTACCACGGCTCGGTGTTTCTCTCGCTCGAAGTCGCGGCTGCGACGCTCTTCATTACGCTGTTCACGGGCGTGCCCGCGGGCTATGTGCTCGCGCGCAGCAAGACGCGGCTCTCGCGCGTCATCGAAGAGTTTCTCGTGCTGCCCATTGCGCTGCCCGGGCTTGCCTCCGCGCTGGCGCTGCTCGTGGTGTATGGCGGCTTCACGATGTTCCGCATGAGCGTCGCGTTTATTGTCGTCGGCCATGTCGTGTTTACGCTGCCGTTCATGGTGCGCGCCGTCGCCGCCGTGTGCGCGAGCAGCGATCTGCGCACGCTGGAAGAAGGCGCCGCGAGTCTCGGCGCGAGCTTCATGCAGCGCTTCGTGACCATCGTGCTGCCCAATGCGAGGCCCGGCATCGTGGCGGGCGCACTCGCGGTGCTGACGCTTTCCATCGGCGAATTCAATCTGACGTGGATGCTGCACACGCCCGACACCAAGACGCTGCCGGTCGGTCTTGCCGACACCTACGCGTCGTTGCGCATTGAAATTGGCAGTGCCTACACGATTCTCTTTTTCATCATGACGATGCCGCTGCTCGTCGCAATGCAATGGCTCGGCGTCGATGCGACCGGCCAGCGCAACGCGGCAAAAAAACGCGGCGCCGTTTCTGTTTCGAAGTCCAAAACGACGCCATGACACTTGCCTCAGCTTCCTCCTCCGCTTTTTCCACTGCTTCTTCTTCCGCTTCGGCCTCCCGTGCCGCCTCGGTGCCGATCACGCTGACGCAGTGCGCGAAAACGTTTCGCGGCTCGCGTGTGCTCGAACCGGTCGATCTGCGCATTGAAGCAGGCGAGACACTCGTGCTGCTCGGCCCCTCCGGGTGCGGTAAAACGACCACGCTGCGCATGATCGCGGGCCTCGAAACACCCGACGCGGGCGGCCGCATCGCATTCGGCGACGACGACGTCACCGCGCTGCCCATTGAAAAACGCCAGGTGGGCATGGTGTTCCAAAGCTACGCGCTGTTCCCGAACCTGACGGTGCGCGGCAATATCGGCTATGGTCTGAAAATCCGGCGCATGCCGGCAGACACCGCGCGGCAACGCGTCGACGAACTGCTCGCCATGATGCGTCTCACCGCGCACGCCGACAAACCGATCGATCAGTTGTCGGGCGGCCAGCGTCAGCGTGTCGCGCTCGCACGCGCGCTCGCCGTGCAGCCGCGCGTGCTGCTGCTCGACGAACCGCTCACGGCGCTCGACGCCCGCTTGCGCGACGCGTTGCGCAGCGAGATGAACGCGCTGCTGCGCGAACTCGGCATCACGACAATCTATGTGACGCATGACCAGGCCGAAGCAATGGAACTGGGCGACCGCATCGTCGTGATGAGCGCGGGGCGCATCGAGCAGATCGGCTCGCCGCGCGACATTTACTATCGGCCGGCGAATCGCGCGGTCGCGCAGTTCGTCGGCACGATCAACCGCGTTGCCGGCGAGCGCCGCGGCAGCATGCTGACGACGACAGGCGGCGCCGTGCCGCTGCCCGCCGCGCAGGCGAACGCGTTGGCAGAGCGCGACGCGAAGCACGAAATTTTCTTCCGCCCCGAAGACGCGTTTCTCGCCGATCCGGCTCACGCGCAGCTGCGCGGCTGCATCGAAAGCAGCGCATTTCTCGGCGAGCGCACGCGCCTCACGATCAGCGGCGCCGCCCCCGATGCGCTGCTCATCGACGTCGCGGGCCGTGTCGAACTCGCGCGCGGCACGCCGGTCGGCATCTCGATCGGGCAGGACGCGCTGATTGCGCTATCGTAATGACGCCGCGCGTTGCACTCGCGCGCAACAATGAGGATGACCCCATGCTGCTGGCTCAAATTAGCGACCTGCATATCAAACGGCCCGGCGCGCTCGCCTATCGCCGCGTCGATACTGCGGCCTATCTGGAACGCTGCGTCGCCGCGCTGAACGCGCTCGATCCTCGTCCGGACGCCGTCATCATGACCGGCGATCTCGTCGATCAAGGCGAACCGCAACAGTACGAACACCTGAAGGCGCTGCTCGCACCGCTTGAAATTCCCTACTTTCTGCTCGTCGGCAATCACGACGACCGGGCCGCGTTGCGCGCGGCGTTTCCCGATCGCGCGGAACTGCACGGTGGCGGCGAGTTCGTGCACTACGCGCTCGACGTCGGTCCGCTGCGCCTGATCGCGCTGGATTCGATGGTGCCGGGCCACAGCGCCGGCACGCTATGCGACGCGCGGCTCGCGTGGCTCGCGGCGCAACTCGACGCGGCGGGCGGCAAGCCGACGGTGGTCGCGCTGCATCATCCGCCGTTTGCGTGCGGTATCGGACATATGGACAAACTGCGGCTCGATCCCGCCGCGGCGAGCCGCCTCGCAGCGCTCATTGCGTGCTATCCGAACGTGGAGCGCGTGATCTGCGGACATGTGCATCGCCCGATGTTCGTGCGCTTTGGCGGCACCATAGCGTCGGCCATACCGGCGCCCGCCCATCAGGTGGCGCTCGATCTGCGCGACGACGCGCCGTCCGCCTTCATGATGGAGCCGCCCGCGTATGCGCTGCATCGTTACGAGCCGGGCGTCGGCATTGTCACGCACCACGCGTATGTCGATTCGGCCGAGGGTCCGTATCCGTTCTATGAGCCGGAAGGCGCGCTGATCGATTGAACAGGCCTCGTGGCGACGCCCTCAGCGGTTCACAAAGATTCGACGCACGCGCCGGGACGCCCTGAAATAAGGGATCCCGAGCGCGGCGGCGACAATGGCCTGCAGCGGACCGTCGAACGGAATCGCAATGTCCACGCCGATTGCGTGCGTCATATAGGCACTCGCCAGATACGCGCCGATTCGCATGGTGAGAATTGCCCCGAGCCACACCTGCACATGCGACGGCAAGCGCGCCGACCTGCGCCACGCGAGCAGCGCGAACCACCCAACGCCCGCGACCATGAAGGCACCGGTCACTACGTCGAAAGCGGTCATGGCGATCACCGTGCGATACCACCCATGCGTTTGCGGCCACGTGAAAACCGCAAGCAGTTCCCATTCGAGCAGCATTTTCAGCGGGTCGCGCAGCGCCATGGCGGTGGCGAGCGCCCACGCCGTGAGGCAGATCAACGCGACAATCAGGCATCCATCGATGCGCTGTGGCGCCAGCCCGGCTTGCGTGCCGCGGCGGGTCGAACGGGAGGTGAGCTCTTTCATCGGATCGTGCGAAGTTGGCCGGAATAGCGCGCCGATTCTACGAACCCGCGCCCGTCGAACCTCGCATTTTTGTCACAACACCGCGTTGCGCAGACCTGGCAGCGCGGCAGCACGATCCGGTTCGCTCCGGTATGATCGGCACGCTTGAGGACCGCGCATGGGCCGGTCCGCCGACTGCCCTCTTTCATGTCCACGTCCAACGCGTCCACACCCGTTTCCGCCGACCCGTCGCTGCGGGGTCTGCTGCTTCTGCTCGCCACCATTGCCGGCGTGGCGGTCGCGAATATCTATTACAACCAGCCGCTTCTCGACAACTTCCGGCAATCGTTTCCTGCGAGCGCTTCGTGGGTCGGCGTCGTGCCGGCGGTTACGCAGCTGGGCTACGCGGCCGGCATGCTGCTGCTCGCGCCGCTCGGCGATCGCTTCGACCGGCGCGCCTTGATCCTGCTGCAAACCGCGGGCATGTGCGTCGCGCTCGTCATCGCGGCCACCGCGCCGGCGCTGCCGGTGCTGATTGCCGCGAGCCTCGCGATCGGCGTGCTCGCCACCATTGCGCAGCAGGCCGTGCCGTTCGCGGCCGAACTCGCGCCGCCGTCCGAGCGCGGTCATGCGGTGGGCACGGTGATGAGCGGCCTGTTGCTCGGCATTCTGCTCGCGCGGACGGCGGCCGGTGTCGTCGCGCAATACTTCGGCTGGCGTGCGGTGTTCGCCGCGTCGGTGGTGGCATTGCTCGCGCTGGCGGTGGTGATCGTTCTGCGTCTGCCGAAGAGCAAGCCGACTTCGACGCTGCCGTACGGCAAGCTGCTCGTGTCGATGTGGCATCTGGTCGTCGAGCATCGCGCGTTGCGTGAGGCGTCGCTGACGGGTGCCGCGCTCTTTGCCTCCTTCAGCATCTTCTGGTCGGTGCTCGCATTGCTGCTGGCGGGGCCGCCCTTTCACCTCGGACCGCAGGCAGCGGGCCTCTTCGGCATTGTCGGCGCGGCGGGCGCGCTTGCCGCGCCGCTCGCGGGCAAGTTCGCCGATCGGCGCGGACCGCGCGCGATCATCACCCTCTCTATCGTGCTGGTCGCGATTTCCTTCGTGGTCTTCGGCTTCTCGGCGAAGAGCATCGCGGGGCTCGTGATCGGCGTGATGGTGCTGGATGTGGGCGTGCAGGCCGCGCAGATTTCGAATCAGTCGCGCATCTATGCGTTAAAGCCGGACGCGCGCAGTCGCGTGAATACCGTGTACATGGTTGCGTATTTCATCGGCGGAGCGCTGGGTTCCGCGGTGGGTGCGGCTGTGTGGCCGGTATTCGGATGGGTGGGCGTGAGCGTGGCAGGCTTGCTGTTCGCGGGCCTTGCCGCCTGGAACCATCTGGCGCTGCAAGCGAGAATGAAAACCAACGAGGAGCGCGCCTAGCCGTGACTGCGCGCGAATGCGTACTCGTGCAGCGCGTCGATCACGCGGTCGAATTCGAACGACTTGTCGTAGAAGTGCCGCACCCCGTACTGCTCGCAGCGCTCGCGGTACGCCGGCAACGCGTGATTCGTGAGCACCGCCGCGAACACCGAGTCGATCAGACCTTCGCGCTGCAAATAGGCCAGTACGGGCACGCCCGAGCCGCGTTTCAACTGCAGGTCGACGATCACCGCGTCGAACGCTTCGTCGCCGAGCAGCGCGATGGCTTCGTCGGCGGAATCAGCATAGGCAGCCACGCGCAGCGAACCCGACGCGTCGATGGCCTCCACCAGACTGCGGCGGATCAGCGGCGAATCTTCGATAAGCAGCACGCGCAGCGGCGCGCGGCTGGCTGACTCGGCAACAGGATTCGATTCGCTGTTCATCGGGATCTCTCGATCGTCCATTATTCGATCAGGCCGTTCTTGATCGCGTAGTAAGTGAGATCGGCGTTGTTGGCGAGGCGCATCTTCTCGAGCACGCGAGCCCGGTACGTGCTCACCGTTTTCACGGAGAGGTGCAACTCCTCGGCAATCTGCGTGGGGATCTGCCCCGCGGCCAGCTTGCAAAAAATCTGGAACTCACGCTCGGAGAGCGCCTCGTGCGGCCGCGCCGCCGCCGGCTTGTCCAGGTTGTCGGCCAGCGTGTCGGCCACCGCCTCGGACAGGTAGCGATGCCCGCGCGCCACCGCGCGAATCGCCCGCACGATTTCGTCCGGTTCGCAGTCCTTGTTCAGATAACCGTTCGCGCCCGCGCGCAGCAGGTTGATCGCGTACTGACTCTCCGGATAGCCGGAGAGGATCAGCACGCCCTGCTCCGGGCGCACCTGCTTGATGACGCGCAGGGTGTCGATGCCGTTCTTGTCCGGCATCGCAATGTCGAGCAGGACGACGTCGAATGCCTGCTCGCGGACGAGGCTGATGGTTTCGTCGCCCGTGGCGGCTTCCGCCGCGACGCACATATCCGGCTCGTCGGCGACGAACTGTCTGAAACCCCCTCGGACGATCGCGTGGTCGTCAGCTATCAACACTCGAATCATCGGCTTGGTGTCCGTACGATGGAGTCGCTCCAAAGCAGACATTGTAATGATCTCGCGCAGCATTTCGACATGAGGGCGGCCGCCGCCGGCCGCACGCTCGTGCTGCCGGGCACGCTCACTCGCGGCCCTCGAGCAGATCGGCCATGTCGTCCGCATGCTCTTCCTCGACCGCGAGAATTTCTTCGAAGAGACGCCGCGTCGTGACGTCCTTCTCGCCGAGATAGCGGATGATCTCGCGGTAGGTGTCGATTGCGATACGCTCGGCAACCAGGTTCTCGCGGATCATGTCGGTGAGGTTCTCGCCTTCCTTGTACTCGGAATGCGCGCGCGTCTTGAGGCCGTCCGGTGCGAAGTCCGGCTCGCCGCCAAGCTGCACGATGCGCTCGGCGATGCGGTCGGCGTGCTCCTGCTCTTCGGCCGCGTGCTCCGCGAATTCCGTGGCCACGGCTTCCGAGTTGATGCCTTTTGCCATGAAGTGATGCCGCTTGTAACGCAGCGTGCAGACGATTTCCGTCGCGAGCGCGTCGTTGAGCAGCTTGAGCACCGTGTCGCGGTCCGCGCCATAGCTTTGCGTCACGGGCCCATCCGACATGTGCTTGCGGGCGTCGTCGCGGATCTTCTGGATGTCCATCACGAACGGATCGCTCGACTGAGATGCCGCGCCCTGGGCGCGAGGTGTGTTCGCCATTGAGTTTCTCCTTTATCCGTATTGAGGGAATGGGCGCATCGCAAGGCGTGCCCGCGATGCGCCGTGACGGTGATGGCCGGCTCTAAGGGTCGGCTCTACGTTCGGAACACGCCGAGCAGCAACGTGACCACGAACACGACGAGGAAGATGTAGAACAGTATCTTGGCGATTTCGGCCGCACCCGCGGCGATGCCGGTGAAACCGAACACCGCGGCAATAATGGCGATGACGAAAAAGACGATGGCATAGTGAAGCATGGCAACTCTCCTTCTTGTTGGTATCCGCGTGGATTCTCGTGCTTTGCGCTACGCGAGCGCCGCTTGGGGAACGCGCCCGGTCAAGGACGCCTCGAAAGACCGGAAGCGGCGCTAATCGACAATTTTTTTCGTCACCACGAAGCCGAGCACGAGGAAAACCACGCACAGAATCACAAATACGACGAACAGGAACTTCGCGATGGCCGCCGCGCCCGCAGCGATGCCGGTAAAGCCAAGAAGGCCGGCTATCACCGCGATGACGGCGAAGAACAACGCCCACTTCAGCATGATGGCTACCTCCTGAAACAATGAATGAGATCAGGGTTCATCCTATCCAGCGGCGGCGGCGGGCGCATTCCGACGCGCTCCGGTTTTCGTGTGAGAATCCGCTTACATTCGATTACGGCAGCGTTACGGCGCCCGCATTTGCCGGTGGCAGCGGCGCCCTGCGGCGCTCGCGCGAGGGCGACGAGCGCTACACTGATCCTATTCAGGGAGTCGAAGGTGTCAAACGTGCAGAACGCGCCAGATTGGCGGAACGACATGCAGCATGTAGCAGGACACGATGCCGGACATGAGCCCGGACACGAGGCACGGCATCAGGCGCAAATCGAAACGGGAAACCACGCGCAAGCCGAAGCGCCCTCCCGCAGCGCCGCCGCACGGCTGAGCGCCTGGATGCGCACCCGCAGCTGGGCGATCGCGATGACCGTGGCCATCGTGATCACCGTCGGCGGGCTCGTCATTCTGGAGACCGCGCGCGAGCGCATTGCAGCCGAGTACGAGACGGCGCTCGAAGCGCGCGACGTCACCGTGCAATTGAGCGCGCTGGCGAGCCAGCTATCGCGTTTGAGCGCCCAGCAAAACGAGTTTCTTCTGACGAAGCGCGACGACGCGGCCCACGCCTTCTGCGCGACCGCGACACGCATTCGCGCGAGCGAAGAACCGCTGCAGCGCTTTTACCGCGGCCCAAAGGCCGATAGCGCCGAGCTCGCGAGCTTCACGCAGATTCGCGCGCTGATCGACGCTCGCATCGGCGCCGGCGCTGCGGCATTGCAGCGCGCCGCGGCGCAACCGCTCGATCTGGCCGCATGCGGCAGCACGAGTGGTGCGCAAGCGGTGGACGCGGCGCTCGTCGACAGCACGCTCAGCCTGCTGCGCGACAACGAAGAGCGCCGCGCGCAGCACGCGCTCGCGGCGAGCCGCGCCGATCAGCGCATCTCGACACTGTGCGCGGCGGGGCTGTCGGCGCTCAATATCGTGTTGTTCATTCTGCTGTTTCGCAACCTCGGCATCCAGATCGACAGGCAGGCACGCGTGCAGCGCCAGTTGATCACGCAGCAAGGCGAACTCGACCAGCTCGTCAACGAACGCACGCGTCAACTGGAAGCACTCGGCTGGCATCTGCAAGCCGTCAGCGAAAACGAGAAAACGCAGCTTGCGCGCGAACTGCATGACGAACTCGGCGCGATCCTGACCGCGAGCAAGATGGACGTCGCGTGGGCGAACCGCAAGCTGAAGGAGAGCGCTCCCGACATCGCGCAGAAGCTGCAGCGCGCGCTCGCCAACCTCGATCAGGGGATCGCGCTCAAGCGCCGCATCATCGAGGACATGCGACCCACCGTGCTCGCGAACTTCGGTCTCGTGACCGCGCTGCGCACGCTCGCCGACGAAGCGGCGCAGCGCAACAACTGGACGCTGAACCTGCGGCTTCCCGCAGACGATATTCAACTCGACGAGCAAACGGAAATCGCGCTTTTTCGCGTCGCGCAGGAAGCGCTGACGAACGCGGCGAAATACGCGCGCGCGTCGCAGGTGTCGATCGGTCTGCAAATCGGCACGGGCGAGGTAACGCTCGATATTGCCGACAACGGCGTGGGCATCATGCCGGCCGACCTCAAGCGCACGCATACGCATGGCCTTCTCGGCATGCGCCAGCGCGTCGCCGCGCATGGCGGGCGCTTCGACATCCGGCGAGGCGTGCCCAAAGGCACCGACATTCATGTGGTCATGCCACGCGCGAGCGCCGCCTCGCAACCGGGCAGCGACGCCTCGTCCGCACCGGCGAACACGCATTTATGAACGCCGCGCCAATGCCCCCGCACACGCGCCTGTAGGAGTGCGCCGACGCCAACACCAGAGCGCGCCTACAACAAAATCGCAGCGCAGCCGACAGCGCGGCATGCGCCCTTTTTTTAACATGCAATCAGACCGGATCGACTGGCGCAAGCCACGGTCGGCAGCTAGCAAAACCGCTAGCGGGCCACGTCAACCGATACCTTCTCGACAAGGAGAACTTCCATGAATCGACTGATCGCTTTGCTCCTCATTGCAGGCACGGCCGCGCTGGCCGGTTGCAACACGATGGCAGGTGCCGGCCAGGATATCTCGAAGGGCGGCGACGCCCTCACCAATCAGGCTGAAAAGGCGAAGTAAATCGCCGCTTCCTGAAAGCCATGCGTCGTGACGGCGCGTGGCGCATCGCCGTGATGCATCGTCGACGCCCGCTGCGGGACACCGCAGCGGGCTTTTTATCGTCTGCGACTCGCGCCTGCTTCGAGGCTCGCATGCATCGCGGTGATAGGCGCGTGCAGCGCCGCCAACCGTCTGCACAAACAAAGCGGCGACCCACTTGCGTGGATCGCCGCCCCGTCCTCCCCAGGACTTGCCGCTATGCCATGCGCTGCAGTGCGCGCATGCTTGCTAGCGAGCTTATACGCCCGTCAGCGTATTCGAGAGTTCGACGCTCGGTGTGCTGGTGTTGCCGTTCTGCACGATCAGCAGATGAATCTGACCCGCCGCCAGCTGGCTCAGCGCACCGCCGATCGGCACCGACGTGATGAGCCAGTCGGCGTTGTTGGACAAGGTGAACGACTGCGACTGGTAGATCGGCGTCTTGCTGCCCGCCGCGGTCGCGATCAGCACATACTGGCCACCCGATACGTAGATCGAGTCCTGGCCGCTCGCCGGGACCGCGTTCTTGAACGCGACGCCTGCCATGGTCGGCGAGACGCTGCTGATGTTGGTGTTGCTCGCCTGCACCAGATACAGGTCGAGATTCGGCGCGTTGCCCGATGCATTGAAGCCGCGCACGCGCGCGCTGTTGGACAAGAGGCCCTTGTCGAACGGATCGTCGATCAGGCCGATGTCCGGCGCGGCACTGCCGGGTAACGCGAGCACGGTGTATTCGTGGCCCTTGGCGACATTCGCGAAATTGCCGCTCGCGAGCGGGGTCGTCGTGCCGGTTGCCGCGTAGGCGACGTTCGTCGAGCCGGTGTTGATGTTGGTGAAGTTCGTCACGCCCTTATACGAGACATTCGTCTGCCCCGACGGTGCGCTGCCGTTGACGAGAAAATCCACCGCTGGCCCGCTCGGGATCGCGTGCACGAAATGGATTTCCGGGTTGGTGAGGCCGAGTTCCTTGCCTACGTCGTCGGAGCCTCCACCGCACGCGCTCAGCACGGATGCAACGGCAATCATGGCCGCCATGGTTCGAATCAGTTTCATTCTGTTCACCTATCTCGATGTCGGGCTTTCCGCCCATTCATATGCGGGCGCACGCTCTGGACGGCACCATCAGAAACCGTGTTTTGCATCATTCGATCGGTCCCGTTCCGGCTGTCCTTGGCGAAGCACTCCCTCCTATCCCTGCGCGCAGTACGCCGTTTTTAGCGGCGCCGCGCGGTCCATGTCGATGGACGCACCCAATGAGCAATGCCTGTGCCGCGACGATCGAATTGGCTTATGTGCGCGCGAGAATGTCTTGTCCGGCAACATGCCGCGAGCATTAGAAGCTTTCCTCTGATGGTGGGCATGATCGCGCGGTGTATCGTGCGTGCGCACCCCATACTTACAACGGCAGCCTGTATGTCTTACCAACGCTTACTCGCTGAGCTCGATCTCGGCTTTACCCGCTTGCGCAATCGCGTCGTGATGGGCTCCATGCATACGGGCATGGAAGACCGCTTCTGGAATTACCCGAAGCTCGCCGAATACTTCCGCGAGCGCGCGCGAGGCGGCGTGGGGCTCATCATTACAGGCGGCATTTCGCCGAATCGCGAAGGGTGGCTGCTGCCGTTCGGCGGCACGCTCAACTCAGTGTTCGACCTGCGCAATCATCGGCGGCTCACGCAAGCGGTTCACGAGGAAGGCGGCAAGATCGCGCTGCAGATCCTGCATGCGGGTCGTTACGGATATCAGCCGTTCGTTGTGTCCGCATCGGCGTTGAAGTCGCCGATTTCGAAGTTCAGACCGCGCGCGCTCAGCATCGCCGGCATTGAGAGAACCGTGCGCGACTATGCGCGCTGCGCAAGACTCGCGCAGCGCGCGGGCTATGACGGCGTCGAGATCATGGGCAGCGAAGGCTATCTGGTGAACCAGTTCCTCTGCCCGCGTACCAACCGGCGCACGGACCGTTACGGCGGCAGCATCGAGAACCGCATGCGGATTGCGCGCGAAATCGTCGAGCGGGTGCGCGAGGCCTGCGGAGAGCGCTTTATCGTCGTATACCGGCTTTCGCTGATCGACCTGGTGGAAGGCGGCAATACGTGGGAGGAAACCGTGCAGGTCGCACGCGCGCTGGAGGCGGCCGGCGTCACGATCTTCAACACCGGCATCGGCTGGCATGAAGCGCGCGTGCCGACCATCGTCACCTCGGTGCCGCGCGCCGCGTTCGCCGGATTGAGCGCGCGCCTCACGGCCGCCGTGAACGTGCCGGTGATCGTCTCGAACCGCATCAACACGCCCGAGGTCGCGGAGGCCCTGCTTGCCGACGGCGCGGGCGACCTCGTCTCGATGGCGCGGCCGCTGCTCGCCGATCCGGAATTCGTACTGAAGACCGCCGCCGGACGCACGGAAGAAATCAACACCTGTATCGCGTGCAATCAGGCGTGCCTCGATCATACGTTCAGGAATCAGCGCGCCACCTGCCTCGTCAATCCGCGCGCGGGACGCGAGACGGAACTGGTGTACCGGCCCGTCGCAGGTCCACAGAACGTGCGCTCCGTTGCGGTGGTCGGCGCCGGGCCGGCGGGCTTGTCGGCGGCGACGGTGGCGGCCTCGCGCGGACATCGCGTGACGCTCTTCGATGCGGCCGCAACCATTGGCGGCCAGTTCAATCTCGCGATGCGCGTGCCGGGCAAGGAGGAATTCCGCGAGACCATTCGCTATTTTCAGAGCCAGCTCGAGCGGCACCGCGTGGAGGTGCGGCTCGGCACGCGCGCGGATCCCGCACTGCTTGCGGCGGGCGCTTACGACGACATCGTGATCGCTACCGGCATCGTGCCGCGGCGGCCAGCCATCGCCGGAATCGACGCGCCCCATGTTCTGTCGTATGTCGACGTGCTGCGCGGCGCACCGGTGGGCCGCCGCGTCGCGGTGATCGGCGCGGGCGGCATCGGCTTCGACGTCAGCGAGTTTCTGCTGCACCGCGCCGACGAACCGCTGCCGGTGCCGCGCGATGTGTGGCTCGACGAATGGGGCGTCGATCTGTCCGTCAGCGAGCGCGGCGGCCTGAAGCCGCCGGCGCCTGCCCGGCCGGCGCGACAGATCTGGCTACTGCAGCGTAAGCCCGGCAAGCTGGGCGCGGGCCTCGGCAAGACGTCCGGCTGGGTGCACCGCGCGACGCTCGCAAGAAACGGCGTGACGATGCTCGCTGGCGTTTCGTATCTGGAGATCGGCGCGCGTGGCTTGAAGATCGAGCACGGCGGCGCCGGGCAATGGCTGGAGGTCGACAATATCGTGGTGTGCGCGGGGCAGGAATCGCTGCGCGATCTGTATCCGCGCGACTTTGCACGGGAAAAACCGGCGGATGCCGGTGGCCCGCGTTATCACCTGATTGGCGGCGCGGCGCTGGCCACGGAGCTGGATGCGAAGCGCGCGATTCGCGAAGGCGCGGAACTGGCTGCGCGGTTGTAGCGTGCCTAAGAGCCTGCGTGCTGCGTGCCGCGTGCTGCCTGCGGCGTGCGCGTGCTGCGTGCTGCGTGCGGCGTGCTGCCTGCGGCGTGCGGCGTGCGGCGTGCGGCGTGCGGCCCCCAGAATAACTGCGCGAGCCTGACCGCGTGAGCCTCGCCCTTGGCCCGCTCCGGCGCCTGGACGGCAGAAAGCCTCAGCCGCGCCCTTTCTTCCGATAATCGAGCCAGAAAGACAGACCCACGCTGACCAGAATGACGACGGTGGCGATCACCGTCGAATGCGTGACCGGCTCGCCGAGCAGCAACGCGCCGAGCGCCACGGCCACGACCGGATTCACATACATGCAGCTGCTCGCGATGATCGGGCTCGTGTGCCGGATCAGGAAACCATAGGCCACGTAGGCGGCCATCGTGCCGATCAGCATCAGATAGATGAACGCCAGCACCGGCAGGACATGCACGTCGAGCATCCGCTCGCCGGAGACCCACGCGACCATGGTCGACATGGCGCCGCCCAGGCCGATTTGCAGCGACGTCGATAAAAACAGGTCCGACGGCAGTTTCAGGCGGCTGGCCAGGTGGGCGCCGCCCGCCCAGAAGAGCGCACCGCATAGAATCGCGAGACTGCCGCCCGCCGAACCGGGCGCGCTGTCGCCATGGCTCAGGATTGCGATGCCGACGAGCCCGAGTCCCACCGCGAACCACTCGCCTTTGCCGATCTTGCGCCCGGCGACCGCCGCGATCACCGTCGCGAAAAGCGGTACCGTTGCGACCATCACCGCCGCGGTGCCGGTGCCGACCGTGCGCATGCCATACGCGAGCATGCCGCTCGACAAACCGACCAGCATCGTGCCGACAAGTCCGGCATTGCGAATTTCCGCGAGGCTCGGCCATACCGGCTCGCGGCGCGCCGCGAGCGCGAAAAGTCCGACGCCCGCGAAGAGGTTGCGCAGGCCCGACATCAGGAGCGGCGGGAACGAGCCGAGCGCGACGTGCACGGCCAGATAAGTGGAGCCCCACACCAGATAGACGACGCCCAGCGCGAGCGCGATCTGGCCGTTGCGCGAACGCGGCAAACGGATCGGGAAACCACGCGAAAACCAGCCTGAGAGTTCCTGCGACATACCGTCAACCCGCCCGCGCCGTTCGAGATTCCCGCTGCGGGGACGGCGGACACCGCATCGGCGATGCGGTCAAACGGGCGAGGCTGGCGGACATGATGGTGGAGCGAAGGACGATAGTTGGCTAACAGAGAAAGCCATACGGAACTGCCAAGCCGCGCCGGCAGCACCGGCAGATTCGCGGCGCGCGCCCTGTCAATGCAGGCCCAAAGCACTGCGAATGCACGGCGCGCATCGCATTATGCAGTAAGCGCCCACCGCACCAGGCGAAAGAATCGTAACTTTTGGTGCGCATGCAACAAAAAGCCGGGGCCAAACCGCGCCCCGGCACGCTGGGTGAGTTGTGCCGCCCACCGCGGCTTATGCGCCGCGCATCAGGCCCGACGCGGCGCGCCGCGATGCTCCGCGCGGGCGGGCCGCACGCGCCACGTCGCTCAGTTGCTCATCGCACCCGACGCCTCGTGCTTGATGCCCATCGCGTCGCCCTTTTTCATCTTGTCGTGCTTCATGGCGTCTTTTTTCATGTGGTCCTTCGACATGGCATCTTTCGACATCGCATCGTGCGACATCGAACCGTTGGACATGGCACCGCTCGCCTCAGCGAACGCGGCGCCGCCGCTGGTCAGGAGGGCGACGGCGACTGCGGCGATTGCAAGCTTTTTCATGGGATGACTCCGTTTGTTGTGGATGAATCGAACCGGCTCGTGCCGGCATCTTTCCGAAGCTTCTGCCGAGCGGGACCGCACGCGCCTCGCGCATGCGGCGACCCGCGCGTCAGGAGCCTCCGAACCAGTTGTAACCCTGATCGACCCAGTAGCCGCCAGGATAAGTGTTGGTCACGAACATCTCGACGATATGCTTCGGATTCTTGTAGCCGAGCTTGGTCGGCATGCGCAGCTTCATCGGGAATCCGTATTTCGCGGGCAGCCGCTCGCCGTCGTAGGAAAAAGTGAGCAGTGTTTGCGGATGCAATGCGGTCGGCATGTCGATGCTTTCGTAGTAATCGTCCGCGCATTTGAAGCCGACGTACTTCGCGCTCGTATCCGCGCCGATGCGCCGCAGGAAGTCGCCGAACGGCGTGCCGCCCCAGCGGCCGATTGCGCTCCATCCTTCCACGCAGATATGCCGCGTGATCTGCTCTGCGTGCGGCAGCGCGTAGAGCTCGGGCAAGGTCCACACGCGCTGACCGGTGACGAGGCCGCTGATCTTCAGCCTGTAGTCCGATGCGTCGACCTGCGGCACCTCGTCGATGCCGTAGTACGCGTTAAATGGAAACGGTCGCGTGATTTGCGCTTCAGTGTAGGTCGGCGCGAGCAGCTTCGGATTGAACAACGCGGCTTGCGCGCGATCGTTCAGGCGCGAAACGGCGGTGAGAAACTTGTTGACCGATTCGTCGTCGGTGAGCGAGCAGCCCGTCAGCAGCGACAGCCCGCCGAGTGACAGAAGCTGCTTGCCGAAAAGACGCCGCGACGGCATGGAGAGCTCGCGGCGCGCGTCGATCAGGATCGACTCGCGGTCCAGCTTATGGGCGCGCTTTACCGGTAATTTTTCAGGTGGCTTGTTCATGATTCGGCATCCGTAATATTGAACGATGCGCTTAGCGCCCACGCAACATGGCGACGAGCGAACGCGGCACGAGCGCGACCATCACGAGATGCACGACGATAAACGCGGCCATGATCGCCATCGCGCAGAAGTGGACGATGCGTGCGTTGTCGTAGCCGCCCATCAGTTCGCGCAACAGCGGAAACTGCACCGACTTCCAGATGGCGAGCCCGGACAGCACGAGCACGATGAGATCGAAAACGACGAACAGGTAGGCGAATTTCTGCACTGCGTTGTAGACCCGCAGGTCGGCGTGCGAGAGCTTGCCCGTCAACGCGGCGGTGAAATCGCGCCACACTGCTCGCGGCGAGAGCGGCAGGAACTTGCGCATAAAACGACCGCTCGCGAGGTTCATCGCAAGATAGACGAGCCCGTTGAAAACCAGCAGCCACATCGCGGCGAAGTGCCACTGCAGCGCGCCGCCGAGCCAACCGCCCAGCGTGATTTGCGTCGGAATACTGAACGAAGCGAAAACCGGGGACGCGTCGTAAATGCGCCAGCCCGAGAGCATCATCACGATCGCCGCGAGCGCGTTGAGCCAATGCGTGACGCGCACCCAGAGCGGATGGATCGCGCCGCGCGCGGGCTCGGCAGGCGGCGCATTGCCGCGAACAACGTGAGGCGTAGCCATGAAACTCTCCTGTGATTGACGAGGTGCGTTTAATGGCAGAACGCGAGGTCCGCCACTTGCAGCACGTCGCCGGTTGCTGCGTTTTCGACGAAGGCGACCACACCGAATCGGTCGGCGGAAAAGTCGGTGCCTGTATTCGCGCCGGCATCGGCGAGCCGGATGTCGCGACGAATGTGCGCATTGCCGCCGACAAGCGGCACCGGGCCGAACCATTGCCGCACCACTCGCTCGTGATGCAAGGTCGCGCCACGGTTTTCTCCCGCGCCCACCTGCGTGCTCAGCGCGTTTTCATACACGGCGACATAGGCGTCGAGTCGGGCCGCGGCGTCGGCGATCCGGCTGTCGAAGCGGGCCGCGACGTCGAACGCGCCGCCCGCTCGCGGCGTGATGTCGAGTGCGACGTCGGCGTCGGACGGCTGCCCGATCAGCTGAGCCACGCGGCTATTGAAACTCTCCGGCCGCGACCAGCTTCGCAATTCGCGGCCCGCGACGAAGACCTCGGGCGTATAGATCGTGTGGTCGCCGGCAAGATGGGTCAGCGACTCCTGACGCTCGGTGAAACGGTGCTGCGAGAAGCGGTCGGTCCAGCCGAGGCTGTTCCAGTAATCGACGTGCAGCGCGAGCGGCACGACGCTTCGTGCGGCGCCGCCGTTTTTCCATTGACCAAGCCACGCGTCGGCGGGCGGGCAGCTGTTGCAGCCTTCGCTGCTGTAAAGCTCGACGAGCGCCACGCGGTGCGCGGGACTGCGCGCGCTGCACATCGCGCCGGCTGCGCTCGCGAGACCGCTCGCGCACAACAGCGCGAGTGCGGTGACGAGTGCAACGGCGCGCGTGAACCGCCCGGCTTCGTGGTGCATGAAGACTGATTGCATGACGTGCTCCGATCAGGATCTGCACGTTTGTCGAAGGGCGCGGCCGGTTATGACACCGCGCTGCAAGTTTTTTTGCCTGTTTTTTCTGCGCTTTTGCAGGCTGGCTGCGGCGAGTGTCCACGCGCTGTCGCCGGTTTCTAACGCTCATTCTTTCAACAGCGAAATGTTCGCCAAGGCCGTTGAAAGACGCCGTGCTAACATGCTCCTATCCTCCGCGCTACTTCTCTGCGTTCTTCGCATTGCTCGAATTGCAGTTGCGCGCCGTCCACTTCATTCGACACCTGCCGGCCACTCATGCGTTTGCCGACCTCCCGCGCCCTAACCCGCTTGCGCTTTGCCAGCGCAACCGGTCGCGCGCGCGTGGAGTGCGCGCCGCAATGGGCCGGCGAACCGTCGCCAACGCTTGCCGCAGTAACGGCCCCGCTCCAGGCCGCCCGGCACTCCGACTGACGCAGTTCTCCCGCTTGGCTGAAACCGCGTCGTTGCCCCTAAGGGGACTGTCGGAGCGCCGGGCCGATCCCATCCGCGTGACCTTTCCTCGCAGAGATTGCAGATCGAACTGGAGCAGCAACCGTGAAAACGACCCGAAGGACCAAGCAGTGTTACCTCACCGAACTCGACGTCGCCCGTCTTGAGAAACACGCCGCCGCGCCCGGCGCGAATGCGCGCTTTCAGGAGATGCTCGACGACGTCCTGGAACGCGCCGTGATCGTCGACTCGCGCGACATTCCCGCCAACGTAGTGACGATGAATTCGCAGGCCACGCTCGTCGACGAAACAAGCGGCGAAGAGATGACATGGACGGTCGTCTATCCGCCCGACGCCGACTTCGCGCATGGGCGCCTGAACGTCTTTTCGCCGGTGGGCCTTGCGCTGCTCGGCGCGAAACGCGGCGAACAGATCCGCTTCATGCCGCCAAGCGGCGACGAAAAAGTGCTGAAGCTCGCGAAAATCCTGTATCAGCCCGAAGCCGCCGACGACTTCACGCTCTAGCCGCACGGCCGCCTTCCAGGCGCGGCAGGTGCTGCGGCGCGTCATGGCAGGCGCGCCCGTCAATACAAGCATAGTCCGCTCATGGCGGCGCGTTGGCCGCTGTGCGCACGCCGGCTCTCAGGCGCAAAAGTAGACCGCTGCGGCATGCCCGCCCCGGCGGCGCAGCATCGCGCGGCGGTTGCCAAGCGCCGCCCGCCCGGTGTATCGTGTGCGCTGCTAACGCGGGGGTCCTGCGGTGCACTGGGGTTGGAGGTCCGTGCAACGTGGGTGAGAAATACCCTTTGAACCTGATCTGGATAATGCCAGCGCAGGGAAGCGTACGGATTTCGCACTCCAGCTTTTGAGCCTCACCCCTCGCGAATTCCGACTACTTCCGTCTCGTCTCCTGCTTAGCGGCCCCACATCGAATGGGACCGGACTCAGGCGTAAAAGCGTCGCTCCGGCCCACACATGGAGAACCGCATGAACGCCAATCCGAAGTTTCTTTCCGCCGACGCCCACGTCGACGAAGCCGCCGTCGCGCCGCTGCCGAATTCCCGCAAGGTCTACGTGACCGGCTCCCGTCCCGACATCCGCGTGCCGATGCGCGAAATCACCCAGGCTGACACGCCGGACAGCTTCGGCGGCGAAAAGAATCCGCCCGTCTACGTCTACGATACGTCCGGCCCCTATTCCGATCCGGACGCGAAAATCGACATTCGCGCCGGCTTGCCCGCGCTGCGTCAGCGCTGGATCGAAGAGCGCGGCGACACGGAAGCGCTCACCGGCCTCACGAGCGACTACGGCCGCGAGCGCGCCGCCGACCCGGCCACCGCGGAATTGCGCTTTCAGGGCCTGCATCGCACGCCGCGCCGCGCACTGCCCGGCAAGAACGTCTCGCAGATGCACTATGCGAAGAAAGGCATCATCACGCCGGAAATGGAGTACATCGCGATTCGCGAGAACCAGCGCCGCGCCGAATACCTGGAGAGCCTCAAGACGAGCGGCCCGAATGGCGAAAAGCTCGCCGCGATGATGGGCCGCCAGCATCCGGGCCAGGCGTTCGGGGCGAGCGCGTTCGGTCCGAACGGCGTGACCGGAATCACGCCGGAATTCGTGCGCGAAGAAGTGGCGCGCGGCCGCGCGATCATTCCGAACAACATCAATCACCCGGAAAGCGAGCCGATGATTATCGGCCGCAACTTCCTCGTGAAGGTGAATGCGAACATCGGCAACTCGGCGGTGACCTCCTCCATCGGCGAGGAAGTCGACAAGATGACGTGGGCGATCCGCTGGGGCGGCGACACGGTCATGGATCTGTCCACCGGCAAGCACATTCACGAAACGCGCGAGTGGATCATCCGCAATTCGCCGGTGCCGATCGGCACGGTGCCGATCTATCAGGCGCTCGAAAAAGTGAACGGCAAGGCGGAAGACCTGACGTGGGAAATTTTCCGCGACACGCTGATCGAACAGGCCGAGCAAGGCGTCGACTACTTCACGATCCACGCGGGCGTGCGGCTGCAATATGTGCCGCTGACCGCGAAACGCATGACCGGCATCGTGTCGCGCGGCGGCTCGATCATGGCCAAGTGGTGCCTCGCGCATCACAAGGAAAGCTTCCTGTACGAGCATTTCGAAGACATCTGCGAAATCATGAAGCAGTACGACGTGGCCTTCTCGCTCGGCGACGGCCTGCGCCCCGGTTCGATCTACGACGCGAACGACGAAGCGCAGCTCGGCGAACTGAAGACGCTCGGCGAACTCACGCAGATCGCGTGGAAGCATGACGTGCAGACGATGATCGAAGGCCCAGGCCACGTGCCGATGCAATTGATCAAGGAAAACATGGACCTGCAGCTGGAATGGTGCGACGAAGCGCCCTTCTACACGCTCGGGCCGCTCACCACCGACATCGCGCCGGGTTACGACCACATCACGTCGGGCATCGGCGCCGCGATGATCGGCTGGTTCGGCACGGCCATGCTTTGCTATGTGACGCCGAAGGAGCACCTCGGCCTACCGAACAAGGACGACGTGAAGACCGGCATCATCACGTACAAGCTCGCCGCGCACGCCGCCGACCTCGCGAAGGGCCACCCGGGCGCCCAGGTGCGCGACAACGCGCTCTCCAAAGCGCGCTTCGAATTCCGCTGGGAAGACCAGTTCAACCTCGGCCTCGACCCGGACAAGGCGCGCGAATTCCACGACGAAACCCTGCCGAAGGATTCGGCGAAAGTCGCGCATTTCTGCTCGATGTGCGGTCCGCACTTCTGCTCGATGAAGATCACCCAGGACGTGCGCGAGTTTGCAGCGCAGCAAGGCGTTTCCGACGACGAAGCGCTGAAGAAAGGCATGGAAGTGAAGTCGATCGAGTTCATGAAGAAAGGCGCTGAAATCTATCAGCGGCAGTGAGGTTTGGGCCGCGCATCGGTCGCGGCCGCGGTCCGACTCGATGCGCGCACAACTTCCTGCTGTCTCCCGAGCCCGCCACCCGGCGGGCTTTTTTGCGTCCGACCGCTCAGGCACGCGGCATGCTGCACTCGGGGAAACATTTGATTACGAAACCGTCAGTCTGCTGACAACCTCATACAACTCGAAACTGGTTGCGGCGATAAGATCAAACCAACCAATGCATAACGACAGGCGGCTTCGAATCACAACAAGGGAGTGAGTCATCATGAAATCGATTCGTAAAACGGGTTCGCTTGCGGTGCTGGTCGCGCTTGTCGCAAGCCTTTCTGCGTGCGAAGGTATGACGACGCGCCAACGCGACACGGCAATCGGCGCGGGCGTGGGCGGCGCGGCCGGCGCGGTGATCGGCGGCAGTGCGCTTTCCACGCTCGGCGGCGCGGCTGTGGGCGGTGTGATCGGCAACCAGGTGGGCAAGTAAGTCTTTGAGCATCAGGCTGCGGAGCGGGCCGGGCGCACTGCCCCGCCCGCTCGCCGCTTGCCGGTTCGCATGAAAATGATGAATACGGCAGCGATGAACACCGCAGCGCACCGGGAGCCGCCGCGCGCGGCTGCAATGCGGCGAAATACGCCGTTACGGTTTTGCCCTCCTCCTCGCGCCTCATGGGCGTAAGCTCGTGCGATAACGGGCCGACGACGGCGTCGGTCGCGTTGCTTGCACGTTGTTTGCAACCGGAGCGCGCCATGAAGTCCCGCGTCATCGACTCTTTTCGTCTTAATCGCACGCGTCTGCCGGGCATGCCGCCCGTGCACGCCGCCCTTCATGCACGGCTCCCGCTGAGAGCCGCCTCCGGCCTACTGCTCGCGGCGTCGCTCGCGGGCTGCTACTACCCGTACGGCTACTATCCGGCTTATTACCCCGGCTATCCGTCCTATTACGCGACGGTGCCCGCCGGCGCGACTCGGCGCGAAGTGCCGCCCGCCACGGCCGGCGACTCGTCGGTCGGGCCGTCCACACAACAGCAGCCGCCCGTGCAGCAAGGCCAGCAGATCCAACCGGAGCCGGGGTATGCGGGTTCGCCGCCTGCCTACGTGGTTGCCGAGCCGCCGGTGTATGTGGCGCCGGCTTATCCCGTCTACTATCCACCGCCGGTCTATCCCGCCTGGTATGGCTATGGCTATCCGGGCTGGTATGGGCCGGCGGTGTCGATCGGCTTCGGCTGGTCGTGGGGCGGCGGCGGGCGGGGCCGGCATCACTGAAGGGCTTTGCGCAATGCGGGTGGCCTGCGCCGGTCGCCTGAGCCGGTCGCTCCAACGGCGTGCGCACGACGCCGTTTGCGCACGCCCCTGTGCGCTTCCGCTCCTCCGGTAGTTTCCCTTCTTGACGCGCCAGCTTCGCGCCCTATGCTTGCTTAAGCCGCACAGTAAGCGTTTAAAAGGGAACCGCCCGGCAATTTTTTTGTCCGGGCGGCACTCATCCGTCCTGCACCAGCGACGCGTCCCGTCATTCTCAATTCCGCGTCGATTCGAACAACAACGAAGGAGACGTGATGTTTCATCAACTACTCACTCCCATCGGCAATTCGCTGCTCGCGTCGTTCCTCGTCGCGGCGCTGCCGATCATCGTCGTGCTGGTGCTGCTCGGCTGGGCGCGCCGGCCCGCGTGGCAGGCGTCGCTCGCGGGGCTCGTCGTCGGTTTGATTGTCGCGATCGGCGGATGGAAGTTTCCCGTGGGGCTCGCGCTCGACTCGGTGGCGGCAGGCGCCGTGTTCGCGTGCTGGCCGGTCATGTGGATCGTGTTCGCCGCGATCCTGCTGTACAACATCGCGCAGCGCTCGGGCCGCTTCGCCGCTTTTCGCATGTGGATGATCGACAATCTGCCGAACGACCGGCGCGTCGTGCTGGTGGTGGTCGGCTTCTCGTTCGGCGCGCTGCTCGAGGGCATTTCGGGCTTCGGCACGCCGGTCGCCATCACCAGTTCGCTGCTTATCCTGCTCGGTTTTCCGACGCTCGAGGCGCTCACCTTCACGCTGATCTTCAACACGGCGCCGGTCGCTTTCGGCGCGCTCGGCGTGCCGATTACGGTGCTCGGCGCGGTCACGCATCTGCCGGCCGATTCGCTCGCGAAAATGGTCGGCCGCCAGTTGCCGTTTTTCGCGCTCGTGCTGCCGTTTTATGTGATCGCCGTGTATGCGGGCTTTCGCAACATGCTGCGCGTCTGGCCGGTGTTGCTGGTGTCGGGCGCGAGTTTCGCGCTCACCCAGTTCGTCGCGTCGAACTATGTGAACTACAGCTTGACCGACGTGTTGTCGTCGATGGTCTCGCTCGTCGTCACCATCGCATTCCTGCGGGTATGGAAACCGGCGGCGGACCCGGCGTTCGCGGTCGACATCGACCGGGTCGGCGAAGTGCGCGGCAAGATCGGCGGCGGCCAGGGCTGGTATCCGTGGATCATCGTGTCGGTTGTCGTGATTGTCTGGACAGTGGCGAAGATTTTTCTGATCGGCGACGTGAAAATTCCTTGGCCAGGGCTCGATAAAGCTGTCTTCATCACGTTGTACAACACGCCGTATGGCGCGATCTGGGACTTCCAGCCGCTCGCGACGGGCACCGCGATCCTCGTCGCGGCGATCATCACGAGTCTCGTCGTCAAACTCAGCGCGCGCGAATTCGGCGCCGCCATCGCCGACACATGGGTGCAGACGCGCATCGCGATTCTGACGGTCGCAACCATCGTCGGGCTCGCATATCTGATGAACTACTCGGGGCTCACTTATACGCTCGGACTCGGCGTCGCGTCCGTCGGACCGTTCTTCCCGCTGGTGTCGGCATTCCTCGGGTGGGTCGCCGTGTTTCTGTCAGGCAGCGACACGTCCGGCAATGCGCTTTTCGGCAATCTGCAGGTGGTCGCGGCGCATCAGCTGAATCTGAATCCCGTGCTGATGGCGGCGACCAATTCGTCGGGCGGCGTGATGGGCAAGATGATCTCGCCGCAAAACATTTCGACCGGCGTGGCAACCACGGAACTCAAGGGCAAGGAAGGCGTGGTGTTCGCGCGGACCTTCAAGCACTCGATTCTGCTGACCGTGCTGCTCGGCATTCTGGTCTGGCTGCAGCAGAACGTGCTGCAGGGGATGATTCCGCATTGAGGCTTGACGGATTGGATGGGCGTGGCTGGGCTGTGGGCTCGGCTACGTTCTCTTTGCTCGACTGCTGGCGGCTCCAACGCGCGCCTCACCGGCTGACCGCGCGTCCTCACACGTCTTTTCGATGGCGGATGCGCCACCCACGCGGCTGCGCCTCCAAGCCTCTTCGCCTCCCAAACAATCGCAATTTTTCTCACATCAACGTGAGAATTGCTCGCTTTGCGCGCCGCGCGTCGACGCTTACGATCACGTGTGTCAGACGTCCTCTCCCGATACTTGCCGTTTCATTCGAACGTGAAACGTTTTGGGCTATCGCGCTGTTACGATGCGCAGGCGTCTCGACTCAACCGCGCGCGACGCCACCACAATGAACGCCAAAAACCTTCTCCAGTTGCTGATCCTCGCGGCCCTATGGGGCGCGTCCTTTCTGTTCATCCGCGTCGGCGTGACCGACTTCGGCGTTGCTCCGCTGATGGCGCTGCGCGTCGGCATCGGGGCGCTGTTTCTGATCGTCGTGCTCCTCGCGCGGCGTCCGTGGCAACAATCCGCAACGATCCTGCGCACGCGGGCCTTCCCGCTGCTCGTGGTGGGCATCCTCAACTCAGCCGCGCCGTTCTGCCTGTTCGCCTATGCCGAGTTGACGCTCTCCGCGGGCGTGACCTCGGTCATCAACGCGACCACGCCGCTGTGGGGCGGTCTCGTCGCCTTCCTGTGGCTGCGCGACCGGCTGAGCGCGCTGCGCACGCTCGGCCTCGTCATCGGTTTTCTCGGCGTGCTGATGCTGGTGTGGGACCAGATCGCCGCGCCGAGCGGCTCCGCGGCAACGCCTTTGAGCACCGCGCTCGCAGCGGGCGCGGCGCTTGGCGCGACGCTGCTGTACGGCATCGCCGCCAACTACACGAAACGCTACCTGACGGGCGTCGACGCGCTCACCGTCGCGGCCGGCACGATGACCGGCGCGACGATCGTGCTGCTGCCGCTCGCCGTCATCTACTGGCCGAGCGCGCCGGTGTCGCTGCACGCGTGGGGCGCGGTGCTGGCGCTCGGCGTGGCGTGCACGGGCATCGCCTACATGCTGTTCTTCCATCTGATCGCCGTGGCGGGCCCGGCGCGCGCCATCACCGTGACGTTCGTGATTCCGATCTTCGGCATTCTGTGGGGTGCGCTGTTTCTCGGCGAAGGCGTGTCGGCCGGCATGCTCGAGGGCTGCGGCGTGATTCTCGTGGGGACGGCGTTGGCGACCGGCGTCGTCAAGCGCCTGCCGTGGCTGGGGACGCGGCGCGCGGATACCTGAGCCTGGCTGTTTCGGCGGCTCAAAAAATTGCCCGCACCCCACCGGAGTGCGGGCAAAAAACCGTCGCCCTACGAGGATAGGCGACGGGGCCACCGGGGCCTGCGCGTCACGCGCGCGGCCGTTGTCGGGCTGAGCGGGGTCTATGACCGACGCTCGACTGGATGGGCAGTGGCAGATCGAGCCCGCTGCGGGGAGCTGCGGCAATCCGGCCCCATCAACCTCTAAAAGCACCATACGTGCCAGTTACGGCAAAGCAATAAGGATTCGACGCAAGCCGTTGATTGTGCGGTGGATTTTTACGGTCCGACCGCGCTCGTAGCGGGCCGTCGTCAAGCGCGGGAAAGTTACGTCACCGGGGTAACGTCAGCGAAGTAACGTGACGTTCGGCCATAGCAGCGCGCGCGAGCTGCGCACCGCCTGCTGCGGGTGGATACCTGAAGTGAAGGTAGGGATAAACAGGCGCTCCGGCGTGGATTCAGCGCATCGGCCACTTCGAGCGCAGCGCGCTGGATTGCCGGGCCCGCATGGCTCGCGGCTCGCGCGGCTGCCGTGGACTCAACGCGGCGCCGCACACCAGCGCGAGCACCAGCAGGCTCGCGGCCCACATCCAGTAAGGGATCACGTCGAACATGGCCATCTCCGGTGGATGCCGGTTTGCGCCGGCACCCTCATGACAAGCAAGACATGTGCACGGCGGCTCGGGCACAGCGCGCGCCATCGTGCCCGCCAAGCCCAAGCGAAGGCCATGAAAAAAACCCGCCCGGAACGCAAAGGTCCCGGACGGGTTTCGGAGCGCTTGCCGCCGCTGCGGCGCGCGTCAGTGCAGCTGGTCGGCCATGAGACTCAGAATCTGCCGCGCCTGCGGGCTTTCGTCGATACCGCCCTTGTCGTCCACGACGGCCACGCGCGTCTGGTCCGGCGTCAGCGCCCGCACGTTCACGCGATACTGCTTGGCCACCTTTTCCTTCTTGCCGTGGAACACCTGGCTCCAGAAGCCCTGTTCAGCCGACGACATGTCCTTCGGATCGACGTAGCGCACGAAATACAGGCCGCGCGTCAGATCGCGGTCGTCCACGGTGAAATTGCTGCGGTCGAGCGCGAGGCCCACGCGCAGCCACGCGCGGTCATACGGCTCGCCGAGCGTGAGCTCGTTCGACGACAGCTGCGCCGCCGGACCACCGTTTGCCGCGTCCGGGTCGCGCACGGGCTGCTGGGCCGCCAGCACGACGTTTTGCGCCGCCGTAGCCGCGGCCGCCGACTTCGCGCCCGCCGTCGCCGCATTGGGCGCCGTTTGGGCACCGGCTGGCGAGAGCGCCGCGGTTTGCGCGCCGCCCGACTTGCCGCGCGAATCGGCGAGCGCGAGCGCCGCCATCAGGCGCTTCAGGTATTCCTGCTCCAGACCGGGATCGTTCGGCTTGGGCTGCCACGTG
Source organism: Paraburkholderia phenoliruptrix (assembly GCF_047325075.1). Classification (NCBI taxonomy): domain Bacteria; kingdom Pseudomonadati; phylum Pseudomonadota; class Betaproteobacteria; order Burkholderiales; family Burkholderiaceae; genus Paraburkholderia; species Paraburkholderia phenoliruptrix. The sequence goes on along the minus strand of NZ_CP168531.1, from coordinate 1,675,651 downwards.
CTCGAATCGTTGTTCGTGCCAGTCAGCGCCTCGCGCATGCCCTTCTGGCTGATGAACACATAGGTGCCGCCGTTCGGCGCCGGTTCGAGGCGCGTGCGGTACTTGTTGCGCTCAGAGGTGACGTAGCTGTTGCCCATGGCCTTCGACAGCGTGCTGCGGATCAGGCCGTCGTTGATCTGCGCGTGGGTTTCGTTCCAGTCGGTCTCCATCACGCCCTTGTCGCGTTGATCGACGACCAGCAGGAAACCCTGCTCCTGCCAGAAGCGGCGGATTTGCGGCCACGCCTCTGCCGGCGTCTTGCTGTCGATCACGAGCCAGCTTTCTGTGCCGTCGCGCTGAATATGCATGCCGCTCACGGGCGGCACGACGGAAAGCGTGTTCGCCGCCGGCGCCTGAGCCTGCACCTGGCGCAGCGTGGACAGCGAGGTTTCGCCGCCTTGCGGCGGCAGCGAACGCTGATCGGCCGTCTCGTCGATCAGGTTCGGCGGGACGGCGAGTGACACCTGCTTCGATTTCGAGTCGCTCTTGTAATCGACCTTGGTCGGCGACGACGTGCCGCAGCCGGCGACCAGCCCGCCCGCCATCAGCATTACTGCAAACCGCTTGGTAAGACGAAGATCAGTCATGTTCGGGGAATCCTTCCGCTACGCCACGGCAAGATTCCGTGGATCAACCCAACATTTTACCGATCCCGGCGAGCCCTGTGCAAAAACTGGGGTTTGCCCCGCCTAGTGCCCGCTTCAGCATGCGCGGCTTTTAACAATCGACAACTATTCCGAACAACGTGTCAGAGGCATGCGCGCTCGCTGTCAGAACATTGTTTTCAAAGACTCTTTCCGGTTTCGGCCCACGACCGTTTTTGGGATGACGCAAGTCTCGCAGACGGCCGTCCTGCGTGATCGTGAAACACGGGTGCTATCTTCAAAACGCCTTTCCGAGAAGCCCCGAACGCCCCACGCAGGAGACGCCGTCATGCCGCAAATCCACTCTTTCCGCCTCCTCGGCACCTTAGCGATCGCCGTCGCGAGCTTGTGCAGCAGCGCCAACGCTTGCGCCCAACTCGGCGGCGTGATGGCGCCAAGAGCCGGCATGAGCGCGCCCCAGAGCCTGCTGAACGGCGCGCTGCGCCTGCGCACCTCGACGGATGCCGGCAACACGACCATCAACGAGTACGGCACGAGCAGCGGCGAAATCGTCGCCTACACGTGGCAAGGCCCGACCATGCCGGATCTGGCCGCGCTGCTCGGCAAGTACGCCGGCTCTTATCGGGCGGGCGCCGCAGCGGCGGCGGACGGCAATCTGCACGCGTCGCGCGTCGTACGGCCGGACGTGATCGTCGAATCGGGCGGGCCGATGCGCGGCTACGCGGGCCGCGCCTGGCTGCCCGGCGCGCTGCCGCCGGGCGTGACGGCCGACGACCTGCGCTGACGCGCCCGCTCCCGAACCACTGCCGACCTCCTTGACGCCATGAAGCCGAACCATCGTCTTTGCGCCCTGCTCCTCGTCTGCGCCGCCCTGACCGCTTGCGGAGGCGGCGGAGGAGGCAGCGCCCCGACCACCGCGTCCAACACGAACGCACCCGCCGGCACGGCAAGCTCGCCCGCAGCCGAGGCGCCCGTTGCCGCTTCGAGCCCCAGCAGCACGAGCGGCACCAGCGTCGCCCAATCGAACACGCCGAACGTCCAGCCGATCGTCGTGCACGCCGCGCCGCGCCTCACGCGCAACATGCTGACCACGAGCGTCACGCTGTGTCAGCCGGGCACGGACCAGTGCGCGACCATCGACAACATTCAGGTGGACACCGGCTCGCACGGCCTGCGCATTCTCGCCTCCGCGTTGCCGGCGAGCCTGCCGCTCGCGGCAGTGGCGTCGGGCGGCGGCGTCTCGGGCGAATGCGCGGTCTTCGGCGGCGGTTACGCGTGGGGCGCCGTGCGCAGCGCCGACGTGCGGATGGCCGGACAACTGGCCGCCTCGATCCCGATCCAGTTGATCGCCGACCCCGCAGTGCCGTCGGTGCCCGCGGACTGCGCCGGCTCCGGCCCGTCGATGCTCACGCTCGACACGCTGCGCGCGAACGGCATCCTCGGCGTGGGCGTATTCGCAGCCGACTGCGGCGCGGCCTGCGCCAACGCGGCACTGCCCCGCTGGTACTACAGCTGCGACGCAAGCGGCGCGTGCCTGCCGAGCGCGCAGCCCGTCGCGCAGCAGGTGGTCAATCCGGTCAGCCGCTTCGCGCTCGACAACAATGGCATCGTGATCGAGCTTCCCGACGTGTCGGACAGCGGCGCGGACACCGTAGCGGGCACGATGATCTTCGGCATCGACACCCAGGCGAACAACACGCTCGGCAACGCGAGTGTGCTCAAGGGCAGTCCGCAAACCGGTTACGTCAGTACGGCGTACGAGGGCCAGACCTATGCGCAAAGCTATCTCGACACCGGCTCAAACGGCCTTTTCTATCGCGACACGCAACTGCCGCAATGCGGCTACTGGTACTGCCCCGATTCCACGCGCTCAGCCAGCGCAACGATCAGCGGCACAAACGGCGCGTCGGCCACGGTGAGCTTCGCTGTCGGCAACTCGCGGGTTCTGTTTGCCTCGGCGAATAATGCCTTCGACAATCTCGCCGGCCCGGCTGCGAGCGGCTTCGGCTGGGGCTTGCCGTTCTTTTTCGGCCGCCGCGTGTACACGGCGATCGCGTCGCGCGCGACGTCCGCGGGGCCGGGTCCGTACTATGCATTCTGAAGGTAAGACCGCATTCGAGCTGCTGAAAATTCACAAACTGGCGGAAAGCACATATTCGATATGGGGTGGCTGCGATAATCGCCGCTCGCGACTAACGCTTCACGAAGATAGTTAGTCCTGCATAACTGTCAACCGTCACTCCATGGAAGAAGCCACCTTTTCGCTCGACGAGTTCGAGCAGCTCGTCTATACGCGGCAGCATGTTCGCGCGGCAATCCAGCTGCTCTCCGCGTTGGCGCTGCTTCAGCACAAACGCGGCGAACTCGACGGGAGCTTCCTCGCGTCGGGCATGACCGGGTTGACGCCCGCGGAGCAACGCAGGCGCTTCTGCACGCGCCTCGCAAGCGCGGCTTCCACGCTGTTCGCCGACCCTGACTTCAGGCCGCCAGCCGAATGTTTCGGGCTCTTTTTAACGTTGCATGAATGGGTGGGCCTGCTGTTCTCCGCCACGCCGTTCGGCGACGCGGACCATGTCGCTTGCCACCTCAACCCGCGCGGCAAGGAAGACCGGCAGTTTCTCGCTGGCGACAGTTTTGTCGAGAAGCTGTGCGTGCTCTATTCGACGGAGTCCGAACGCGAACTCGACTTTGCCGCGCTGTGGGCGTACGACAAAGTCCTGGCGGCCTGTCTCGCGCTCGTCCTTCTGGCGCCCGTTTTCAAGGGCTCGGCAAGCGCGCACATGAAGCGCGAGGCGCTGATCGAATGGCTGCCCGGCAAGCTGCAACAAATCGGGAATCTCGACGATCTGCCCACCGCCTTGCTGCACAACGCCTACATGTTCTGCAGCTACGCACAAACGCCGCGCAGGCATGAGATCAAGCGCGACATCAACGTACTGGTGCGGCGCAAGCTCGCCGAACTGGGCCTGACCGATCTGCCGGCGGTGCCGCAGGCGCGTGCCGGAGCGGATGCGAACACAAGGCCGCGCAAGAAGCCGTTGATGCTGGTGGTGCTCGAATGGTTCGGCGGCGCGCATTCCATCTACCGCACGCACTCCCGCACGCTCGAAGGCGCGCGCGAGCATTTCGAGGTGGTGGCTTTCGGCTTCGGCTATGCGATCGACGACATCGGTCGCGCGGTGTTCGACCGCTTCATCGAACTGGAGGAGCCCGAGTATATCGGCGAGTGTCTGCGCACCATTCGCGACTTTGCCGAGCGCGAAAAGCCGGAGGTGCTGTATATGCCGAGCGTCGGCATGTTCGTGCTGACCATCTTCATGTCGAATCTACGCGTCGCGCCGCTGCAGATCGCGGGACTAGGTCATCCGGCCACCACGCATTCGGACAAGATCGACTATGTGAGCGTGGAGGAAGATTATGCCGGCGATCCCGCGTGCTTCAGCGAACGCTTGTTGAAGCTGCCCCAAGACGGACAGCCGTACCGGCCTTCGGTGGCATTGCCGGCCATTGCCCCGATCATTCCGCCGCGGCGTGAAAAAGTGCAGGCGATCATCACCGCGAGCGCAATGAAGCTCAACCCCGCATTTCTCGATACGTGCCGGGAAATCGGCGAGCGCGCAGCCACGCCCGTCGAGTTTCATTTCATGAGCGGCGTGCATGCCGGACTCCCGCTGGATCATATGCGCGAGGTCATCGGCCGCGCACTGCCGGGGTCGGTGGTGCACGGGTTTCATCTGTATCCGGACTATCTGGAACGGGTCAACGCTTCCGATTTATTTCTGAGTCCGTTTCCGTTCGGCAATACGAATGGCATTGTGGACGCGCTCACGCTCGGTTTGCCGGGCGTGTGCATGCGCGGGCGCGAAGTGTTCGAGCGTATCGACGGCGCGCTGTTCGACCGCGTGGACATGCCGGCGTGGGCCACGGCGGATAGCATTGAGGCATATATCGCTGCCGCAGTGCGAATGATCGACGGGCACGACGAACGCGTTGCGTTGCGACAGCGGCTGATCCATACGCACGCGGTAGAGCGTTGCTTTGAAGGCCGGCCTCAAGCGTTTGCTGAACGCGTCCTCGCCTTGATGAACGAAGCGCGGAGCGGATGCCAGGCCGAGGCAATGGAGCTGTCGGAAGAGAAGCCATGATGCGACGGCGGTGCGCACGGGGTCATTCCACGCTTTTGGAGCGGCGTCCGCCTTGCCACCTGCGCGTGCAACGGCGCCTGCGGGTATTCTCGCGCTTGGCGCCCGAAGAGCTGATCGCCTGGCAAAAGCATCAGCATGTGCGAATTCGTGGCCGCTTCGCGACAAAACGCGGCGCACGAATTCGGTGGTGCTCGAGAACTTACTCCTGTGCTTCGCCCGAATCTGGCTCGGACGGCGCCGCCAGCTTTGCCGGGGCAAGCCAGCTAAACGTGGCGAGCGTCGGACCATGGAACGTACATTCGGCAGCTGCAGCTTGCACGATCTTCTTCGGCTTGCCGGATTTGAGCGCCAGCGCCTGCGCGTCTGACGATGCCGACGGCGAAGCTGCTGCAGCGCCCACGCCTGATGCGGTCGCCCCCGCGGCCGTTGCCGCTCCGGAAGCCGCCGACGTTGCGGAACCGCTCGCGGCCCTCGACAGCGACGAAGCCGCCGAAGCCCCCGCGGCCCCGGACGCCCTCGAAGCTCCAGACGCCCCCGAAGCCCCACCCGCCGCCTCAGACGCCGTCACCCCATGCTCGATCGCCCCTTCCACCACCACACGCGAACCGCCGATGCCGGCGCCGGTATGGCCGATCTTGAGCGTATCGGACGAGGTTTCCGCGAGTTTGCTGCGCATCAACTGCTCGCACGCGTCCGAGTTCCTGTACACAGTGGTGCAGGCCGCGAGCAGCGCCGCAGCGGTCGCGACGCACGCGAGAGTGAGAATCCGAATCTTCATTGACGTTCCGTTTTTCAAACCGTCGCGAATTGTAGCCTGGGCGCCGTGCGCGAGCCTGCGCTTGACGTCGTCCCAATAATATGTTCCTATTGCGCACTATGTACCGCGCCCAGACCACCCTATCGCTACTACTAGCCCGCTCTACCGGGCTAGGTCTGCTGCTGCGCGCTTCCAACTGAATCACCCGAAGCACCGCTTAATTTCCCAGTAACTGACCCAGCCCCGGTTTCCGACCGGCGGCCCTGCTTCGCGTTTTTGTCGTCCGGTCGACTCCCTGCTTGTCGAATCCACGGATGATGAAAATGTTGAAAAACCCTGCCACCAAGTACCGCTCGTTCAAGCCCATCAATTTGACGGACCGCCAGTGGCCGTCGCGCACCATCACACGCGCGCCGATCTGGATGAGCACCGACCTGCGCGACGGCAACCAGGCGCTGTTCGAGCCGATGGACAGCGAGCGCAAGATGCGCATGTTCAAGACGCTGGTGCAGATCGGTTTCAAGGAAATTGAGGTCGCGTTTCCGTCGGCATCGCAGACGGACTTCAACTTCGTGCGCGAGTTGATCGAAGGCGGCCACATTCCGGACGACGTCACGATCGAAGTCTTGACGCAAGCGCGCGACGACCTGATCGAACGCACCTTCGAATCCTTGCGTGGCGCGCCGCGCGCAATCGTCCATTTGTACAACGCGACGGCGCCGGAATTCCGCAAGATCGTGTTCGGGCTCGACAAAGACGGCGTCAAGCAACTTGCGCAAAACGCCGCGCGCACGATGAAGCGTCTCGCCGACGCCGCGCCGGAAACGCATTTCACGCTGCAATACAGCCCTGAAGTATTCAGCGGCACCGAGCTCGAATTTGCAAAGGAAGTCTGCGACGCGGTATTCGACATCTGGCAGCCGACGCCCGAGCACAAGGCGATCGTCAATCTGCCGGCCACAGTCGAAATGGCCACGCCGAATGTGTATGCCGACCAGATCGAATGGATGCACCGCAATCTCGCGCGCCGCGATTCGCTGATCGTCTCCGTGCATCCGCACAACGACCGCGGCACCGCTGTCGCCGCAGCCGAACTGGCGGTGATGGCGGGCGCGGACCGCATCGAAGGGTGCCTCTTCGGCAACGGCGAGCGTACCGGCAATGTCGACCTCGTCACGCTCGCGTTGAACCTGTACACGCAGGGCGTCGATCCCGGGCTCGATTTCTCGAACATCAATGAAGTCGCGCGCACGGCCGAGGAATGCACGCAGTTGCCGGTGCATCCACGTCACCCGTATGTCGGCGATCTGGTGTTCACCGCGTTTTCGGGCTCGCATCAGGATGCGATCAAGAAGGGTCTTGCCGCGCAAAAGCCCGATGCGATGTGGGAAGTGCCCTACATGCCGATCGATCCGAACGACCTCGGCCGCACTTACGACTCCGTGATTCGCGTGAACAGCCAGTCCGGCAAGGGCGGTATCGCGTATCTGCTCGAGCAGAGCTACGGCGTGGTGTTGCCGCGCCGCCTGCAGGTGGATTTCAGCTCGGCCGTGCAGCGCTTTACCGATACGAGCGGCCAGGAAGTCACGTCGTCGCAGATCTGGGAACTGTTCCAGCAGGAATACGTGCGCAACACCGCGCCGGTGCATTACGTCGGCCATAGCCTGTCCGAGCAGGACGGACGCGAGCGCATCAAGCTGACCGTCGAGATCAACGGCACGCGCCGCGTGCTGCATGGCGAAGGCAACGGCCCGCTCGACGCCTTGATGCACGCGATGGACGTGCCCGTGCGCATCCAGCACTACGAAGAGCGTGCGTTGACGCAAGGCGCCGATGCCCGCGCGGTGGCGGTCGCCGAAATGGCCGGCGCGGATCTCACGGGCAGCGCGTTCGGCGTGGGTATCGACGCGAACCTGGTGACCGCGTCGATCCGCGCGGTGATCAGCGGCGTGAACCGCGCCTATGCGCGTGCGAGCGACGAGGCGAAGCAGCGCTTCTTCGACACGGCGCTGAACGACGAAACCGAGCGCGCCGAGGCATAAGATGCGCGTAAGCAGACCGTGACGGCCTGACACGCAAAAAGGGGCGCCCGGAAGCGCACAGCAAGCGAGAGGTTGGATCGAGGTCCATCAACTGGCTTGCCGTTCGCTTTCGGGGGCCCCTTTGCTATTTACCCTTTTCTGATTCGACTACCCGAACGCTTGCTGTCGCTGGACGCCACACCGCCACGCGGAGACGAAGCCCGCTTCACCCCGTCCACGCGTCCGGCAAACTGTGGGTGAGCGTCGACACGAAACGCGCGGTTTCTTCCTGCTGCGGCCGCATGAAGACATCGCGCGACGCACCCGCTTCCACCACCACGCCGTTGTTCAGAAACACCACGTCGCGCGCGATGGTCGCGGCCAGCCGCAAATCGTGCGTGGCCATCAGCATGGTCATGCCTTCGCTCGCGAGCTGCTTCAGCACTTCCACCACTTCCGCGGCGAGGCCGGGATCCAGTGCGGACGTGGGTTCGTCGCACAACAGCACTTCCGGCGACGGCGCCAGCGCACGCGCAATCGCCACGCGCTGCTGCTGTCCGCCCGATAACGTGACGGGCCACGCATCGCCCTTATGCGCGATGCCGACCTTCTCGAGCAATTCGTCCGCGCGTGCTCGCGCCTTTTCCTTGTCCCACTTCAGCACGGTCAGGAGTCCTTCCATCACGTTCTGACGCACCGTGAGGTGCGGAAACAGCTGGAAGTTCTGAAACACCATGCCGGTGCGGCGGCGAATGGTCAGCACCGTCTCACGCGACGGCCGCTCGTTCGGACTGAAAGTAAGCTTCTGATCGCCGATTTCCAGCGAACCCGCCTCGGGAATCTCCAGCAGGTTCACACAGCGCAGCAGCGTGCTCTTGCCGCTGCCCGACGGTCCGATCAGCGCGGTCACGTTGCCCTGCGCGAGCTGCAGATCGACGGCATTGAGCACGCGGTGCCCCGAAAAATACTTGTCGATTTTTTCCAGTCGGATCATCAGTTGCCCGCCTGAAAGAGTGCGTGACGGCCGAACTTGCGCTCGAGCCTCACTTGCGCCGACGACAGCACCGAACTGAACAGCAGATACACGAGCGCAGCCTCGGTATAGAGAATCAGCGGTTCATAGGTGACCGAAGCAATTCGCTGCGCCGCCTGAAACACCTCGGGCACGGTCAGCACTGCCGCGAGCGAGGTGTCCTTCACGAGCGCAATAAACGAGTTGGACAACGGCGGCAACGCGACGCGCGCCGCTTGCGGCAGGATCGCGCGACGCAGCGCCTGTTCGCGCGTCATGCCCATCGAATACGCGGCCTCCCACTGCCCTTTCGGAATCGACTCGATCACGCCGCGAATCACTTCCGAGTTATACGCTCCCACGTTCAGCGAAAAACCGATGATCGCCGCGGTCAACGGATCGAGCACGATGCCGACGTTCGGCAGTCCGTAGAAAATCACGAATAGTTGCACGAGCAACGGTGAGCCGCGAAAGAGCCACACGTAGAAGCGCACCGCCGCCACCGCCCATTTCGGCCCGAAAAGCCGCACGAGCGCGACGATAAACGCGAGAGCGAGCCCGATAGCGAACGACGCCAACGTGAGCGGCACCGTGAACACAAGCCCCGCATACAGCAGGGGCCACAGCGACTGCGCCATCAGATGCAACCATGCCGGCATGATTCAGACTCGCGAAAGGCGTTTACTGGGAGACGTCTTTGCCGAAGTACTTCTGCGAAATTTTCGCGTACGTGCCGTCCTTCTTCATATCGGCGAGCGCCTTGTTGATCGCCGCGACGAGTTCGGGGCTGCCCTTGCGGATCAGCACAGCCGACTTGTCGCTGCTGTCCGCCGATGTATCCAGCGCGGCGATCTTCACCTTCGCATCCGGCTTGTGCTTCTTGAAGTCGAGGAACGAGAGCGAATCGTTGACGGTTGCATCGACGCGACCCGCCGTCAGCAGGTCGATCGACTCGTTGAAGCCCTGCACGGGAATGACTTCGGCGCCATGCGACGCGGCGATCTTGCCGAAGTTGCTCGTCAGCGTGTTGGCCGACTTCCTGCCCTTCAGATCGTCGAAGTTCTTGATCGTGTTGTTGTCCGAGCGCACGATCAGCGCCGCGTGCGACGTGATGTACGGGTCCGAGAAATCGTATTTCTGCTTGCGCGCGTCCGTCACCGCGACTTCGTTGATCACCGCGTCATAGCGGTTCACGTCGAGCCCGGCGATCAGGCCGTCCCATTTGCCTTCGACGAATTGCGGCTTGACGCCGAGCCGCTGCGCGATTTGCGTGCCGATCTCCACGTCGAAGCCGGTCAGCTTGCCCGATTCGTCGTGGTAGGTGAACGGCGCGTAGGTGCCTTCCGTACCGATCCTGAACACGCCCGATGACTTGATCTGCGCGAACTCGTCGGCCGCGAAGACAGGGCTCACGGCGACTGCATGCAACAGCGCAACCAGCAGAATGGAACGAATCGACTTCATGAGTGGCTCCCTAAAGTGGCCAGGCCGTATGCCTGGTCTTGTGTTGGCAGTCCCGCACGCGCTCACGCCCGGCGGAGTGGGCGGACTGTAGCAAACGGCTTGCCTTTTTACAAAGGATCAGGTTTCCAATCCATATGCGCATGCGTGCTAAGCCGCAGCCATGGCGTCCGTCATCGCATGAGGTTCAACTCTACAGCAGATATCAGGACGCGGCATGCATCGCAACATGGAACGTGGGCCGGGCGCCATCGGGGAAAACGCGAGACGGTCGTGCCGCGGCGAATGCGCGGCAGGAGGGGAACCGCGGCGCGGGACGTGCACGCCCGCGCCGCCTGTCAGGACTGGACAAACGCTACCGCTCCACCGGGTGCGGCTCTTTCAGCTTGTTGGACACGCGAATGGCGTCGAAGTAAGCCGGATTCGGCGGACGGTTCTGATATTGGCCCGCGCCGCGCACGGCGCGCAGGTCGCCGTCGGTCCAGGCAAGCGCCCCGCGTGTGAGCGTATGCATGGCTACGCCTTGCACGGTCATGCCTTCAAATACATTGAAGTCGACTTTCTGATGATGCGTCTTCACCGAAATGGTCCTGCTTGCATTGGGGTCCCACACGACGATGTCCGCATCCGCGCCCACGCGTATCGCGCCTTTGCGTGGGTACAGGTTGAAGATCTGCGCCGCATTCGTCGACGTGATGCGCACAAACTCGTTCGGCGTGAGACGCCCCGAGTTCACGCCGTGGTGCCACAGCACCGCCATGCGATCTTCCACACCGCCGCAGCCGTTCGGGATCCTCGTGAAGTCTTCGCGGCCCATCGCCTTTTGCGACGCGCAGAAGACACAATGGTCGGTCGCGGTGGTGTGCAACTGCCCTGCCTGCAAGCCGCGCCACAGCGCCTCGCGATGCTCCGCGGAGCGAAACGGCGGGCTCATGACATGCGCGGCGGCACGCGTCCAGTCAGGGTCGCGATACACCGCCTCGTCGATCACGAGGTGCCCCGGCAGGACCTCGCCGAACACGCGCAGCCCCTCGCTGCGCGCGCGGGAGATCGCGTCGACAGCGTCTTTGGCGGAGACGTGCACGATATACACCGGCACGCCCAGCACCTGAGCAATGCGAATCGCGCGGTTGGCCGCCTCGCCTTCCACCTCCGGCGGCCGCGACAGCGGATGCGCCTCGGGACCGGTGAATCCCTTTGCCAGCAACTGGCGCTGCAACTGGAACACGAGCTCACCGTTTTCCGCGTGCACGGTGGGCAATGCGCCGAGTTCGAGCGAGCGCGAGAAGCTGTTCACCAGCACTTCGTCGTCGGCCATGATCGCGTTCTTGTAGGCCATGAAATGCTTGAAGCTCGACACGCCGTGCTCGTGCACGAGCGTGCCCATGTCGCGATACACCGAATCGTCCCACCACGTGACGGCCACATGAAAACCATAATCCGCCGACGCCTTCTCCGCCCAGCCTCGCCACGTCCTGAATGCTTCCATCAGGCTTTGTTTAGGACTGGGAATCACGAAGTCGATGATGCACGTCGTGCCGCCGGACAACCCCGCCGCCGTGCCGGTATAGAAATCGTCGCTCGCCGTGGTGCCCATGAAGGGCAGCTCCATATGCGTGTGCGGATCGATGCCGCCCGGCATCACATACTGGCCGCCCGCATCGACGATCGCAGCGCCGGCCGGCGGCTCCAGGTCCACGCCGATCTGCAGGATGGTGCCGCCGTCCTGCGGGTCCGCACATAAAACGTCGGCGCGATAAGTGTTGTCCGCGTCTATCACGGTGCCGCCGCGAATCAGGGTCGTCATGTTCGCCTCCTTATGAACTTGCGTATGCCGCTGCCTTGCCGGCTATGTTTTCACGCACTCGCTACACGTGCGCTCGGCCCCTTGCTGAACTTCATCCACGCGCTATAGACAATGGATGCCAAGGCAAGCCCGACAAACCACGCATACGTGTAGAGCGTATTGAAGATCGACGGCACGTTGGCGAACGAAGCGGGAAATGCGGTGTGCAGGAAGCCGGGCAGATTCGGCAGCACGCCAATGACGAGAGCGACCACCGCGCCGATATTCCAGCCGCCGGTGTAGCTGTATTCGCCGCGCTCGTCGAAAAGTTCGCGTGTATCGAGGCGCGTGCCGCGAATCAGGAAGTAATCGACCATCAGAATGCCTGCGACGGGACCAAGCAGCGCCGAATAGCCGACGAGCCACGTGAAGATGTAGCCCTGCGTGGTCGCGAGAATCTTCCACGGCATCATGACAATGGCGATGGTGGCGGTGATCATGCCGCCCGCGCGATACGAAATGCCCTTCGGCCACAGGCTCGAAAAATCATAAGCGGGACCCACGAGATTGGCGGCCAGGTTGCAGCACATCGTGTCGAGCGTGAGGATGACGAGGGCAATGCCGACGCCGACACCCGTCATGCGGCTCGTGAGATCGATAGGATCCCATATCGCCTTGCCGTAGATCACCACGGTCGCCGAGGTCACGACGACGGAGATTACCGACAGCAAGGCCATCGGCACGGGCAAGCCGATGGATTGACCGACCATCTGGTCGCGCTGCGTTTTCGCAAAACGTGTGAAGTCGGGAATGTTGAGCGCAAGCGTGGCCCAGAATCCGACCATCGCGGTGAGGCTAGGCCAGAAGGTCACCCAGAATAAGCCTTCTTTCTTGCCGCCCGCTGCGAACTGCGACGGTGCGGAGAGCATCGAGCCGAGGCCGCCCGCCTTCGACGTCGCCCACCACACGAGCGCGATGCACATCACGATCTTGATCGGCGCCGACCAGCTTTCGAGCCAGCGAATCGAATCCGTGCCGTGCACGATGAAGTAAATCTGCAGCGCCCAGAACACGAGAAAACAGGCCAGCTGTCCAACGGAGATGTCGAGGAACGGCAAGGCCGCGCCATGCAGCGCGTTGCCGGTCAGAATGTTGAGCAGCGTGTAGATTGCGCTGCCGCCAAGCCACGTTTGAATCCCGTACCAGCCGCACGCGACGATAGCGCGCAGCATCGCAGGCAGCTTCGCGCCCTGCGTGCCGAACGACGAGCGCACCAGCACCGCATACGGAATGCCGTGCTTCGCGCCCGCATGGCCGATCAGCAGCATCGGCACGAGAACGATCACGTTGCCGAGCAACACCGTCAACACAGCCTGCCACGGCGACATGCCCTGCTCGGTCAAGCCCGCGGCGAGCATATACGACGCGATGTTCATCACCATGCCCACCCACAGCGCTGCGAAGTGATACCAGCGCCATGTGCGCTGCGCGGTGCTGGTCGGCGCGAGGTCGTCGTTGTAAAGACTGCTGCCTTGCGCGCCGGCCGCGAAGTGCGGGTCGGCGGGTTGCGCGGTCTGCTTCATCGAAAGATCTCCACTTGATCGTAAAAGCCCGCGCGGCTTCTTCGGCGCGTCGGGCGTTGAAGGAACCAGCCGTGACGAATCGCTCTGTATTTCAGGCTGCTTTCACTGCGTGCGCCGGCTCTGCGCTTGCGCCCGCTTCGTGTGGTTCGCTCTGCGCCGCATTCACGCGCGCCGGATTGTTCGGATGCGTGGTCCAGTTCGCGTACTCGCCGTTGTCCACGCGTTCCATCGTGATGCATTGTTCGACCGGACACACGTGCATGCACAGATTGCAGCCCACACATTCGGAGTCCACCACTTCAAAATGCCGAACGCCATCTTTTTCTTTCATGATGGCCTGATGCGCAGTGTCTTCGCATGCGATATGGCACAGCCCGCATTGAATGCACTTGTCCTGATCGATGCGTGCCTTGATGCTGTAGTTCAGATTCAGATACTTCCAGTCGGTGACGTTGGGCACGGCCCGACCGCGAATATCGTCCAATGTCGCGTAGCCCTTTTCGTCCATCCAGTTGGACAGGCCGTCCGCGAGATCGCTGACGATACGAAAGCCGTAGTGCATGGCCGCGGTGCAAACCTGCACGCTGCCTGCGCCCAGCACCATGAATTCGGCCGCATCGCGCCACGTCGAAATACCGCCTATGCCTGAAATAGGCAGATTCGGCGTTTGTTCGTCGCGCGCGATTTCCGCGACCATGTTCAAGGCGATCGGCTTTACCGCTGGGCCGCAATAGCCGCCGTGCGTGCCCTTGCCGTCGACCATCGGCAACGGCGACATGGCGTCGAGATCCACAGCGACGATCGAGTTGATCGTATTGATCAACGACACGCCGTCCGCACCGCCCTTGTACGCTGCACGCGAACCGAGGCGAATATCGGTGATGTTCGGCGTGAGCTTCACGAGGCACGGCAGCCTCGTGCCCTCCTTCACCCAGCGCGTGACCATTTCGATGTACTCGGGCACCTGGCCGACCGCCGAGCCCATCCCACGTTCGCTCATGCCGTGGGGGCAGCCGAAATTCAATTCGACTGCATCGGCCCCGGTATCTTCGACAAGCGGAAGAATCCACTTCCAGTCGCGCTCGTTGCACGGCACCATCAGCGAGACGATCATGGCTCGCTCGGGCCAGTCGCGCTTCACTTGCGCGATCTCGCGCAGATTCACGTCCAGCGGACGGTCGGTAATCAACTCTATATTGTTGAGGCCCGCGATGCGCTGGCCGTTCCATTGCACCGCGCCGTAACGCGAACTCACGTTGACCACGTGCGGGTCGAGGCCGAGCGTTTTCCACACCACGCCGCCCCAGCCCGCTTCGAACGCGCGGTTCACGTTGTAGGCTTTGTCGGTCGGCGGCGCGGAAGCGAGCCAGAAGGGATTCGGCGAAGTAATGCCGGCAATCGTGCAGCGCAGATCGGCCATGTTCGGCTCCTTGGGGACGGCTGTTTTTGTGCGATTCGTTTGACGCGGTAAGCGGCGCTAAGCTGTGCTAAGCGGCCTTTATGGCGGTCCGGGCAAACTGCGCATGGATGGATTCGGCGGCGAGCTTGCCGTCCTGCACAGCCTGCACCGTCAAGTCGACGCCGCCCGTCGCCGCGCAATCGCCACCCGCCCACACGCCGGCCAGCGACGTCTGACCGCTTGCGTCGACGGCGATGCGACTGCCGTCGAGCGTCAACAGTTCGCGTTCCATGCCCACCGCCACGAGCGTCTGGCCGATTGCCTTCAGCACCATGTCCGCTTCGATCACGAAGCGCTCCGCGTCGCCGGTGCTTAACGTTCGTTCGAACTCCGCACCCGTCACCATGCCGCCCTCGCCGATCAAACGGACAGGCGTTGCGTGCGTGACGAGCGTGACGCCGTTGGTCTGCGCGAAGTCGCGTTCGGCCCACGTTGCGCTCATCGATTCGACGCCGCGCCGATACACCATCGTCACCGACGTCGCGCCGAGCTTGCGGCTTTGCACGGCCGCATCCACGGCCGTATTGCCGCCGCCGATCACAGCCACGCGGCGGCCTACCGGCACCGTGCCGAAGTCGCGCGCGCTGCGAATCTGCTCGATGAAATCGACTGCGTTCATCACCCCCCGCAGGTCTTCGCCCGCCATGGCGAGCGCACGCACGCCGGTGAGGCCAATACCCAGAAAGACCGCGTCGTATTGCTTGCGCAACGCGTCGAGTTGCACATCGCGGCCGAGCGCCATGCCGTGCCTGATCTCTATCCCGCCCACCGAGCACAGCCACTCCACTTCGCGCTGCGCGAAACCGTCGACTGTCTTGTAAGCCGCGATGCCGTATTCGTTGAGGCCGCCCGCTTTTTCATGTGCGTCGTAGATCGTCACGTTGTGTCCGGCCAGCGCGAGACGATGCGCGCAGGCGAGTCCCGCCGGACCGGCGCCAATCACCGCAACATGCCGGCCGGTTTCGGGTGCGCGCGAAAACAGCGCTTCACCGCGCGCCATCGCCCAATCGGCGGCATGGCGTTGCAGCGCGCCGATCGCGACCGGCTTCGCGTCCTGATGGTTGCGCACGCAAGCACCTTCGCAAAGAATCTCGGTCGGACACACGCGCGCGCACATGCCGCCGAGCGGATTGGCCGACAGGATATCCACGGCCGCGCCCTTCAGGTTGCCGTTGCCGATCTTGCGGATAAAGCCCGGTATGTCGATCTGCGTCGGGCACGCGTTCACACACGGCGCGTCGTAGCAGTAGTGGCAGCGGCTCGCCGCCGCCGCGGCGGCGGTCGCGTCGAGCAACGGTGCAATGTCGGAGAACTCGCAGGCGAGCTGTTCGGGCGACAGGCGCTGCGCGGCGATGTCGCCGGTTTGCTTGATGGCCATACACGTTCCTTCTGTCGATGTGAGGACGCCGACGGTATTTTTCCGGCACTGCGCTAAAACGTTAGATGTACTAGGCGACCGGCTCGCTTGCGCGCTCCAGCATGGCGTGCAGCAGTACGTTCGCGCCTGCCTCGATCCATTCGAAGGTGGCGTCCTCGATTTCGTTATGGCTGATGCCGTCGACGCACGGCACGAACACCATCGAAGTCGGCGCGACCTGCGCGAGATAACACGCGTCGTGCCCCGCACCCGAGACCATGTTGCGATGCGAGTACCCAAACCGCTCGGCCGCCGCGCGCACGGACTTCACGCAGGCTTCGTCGAAAGCAACCGGCGCGTAGTAAAAGATCTGCTCCAGCTCGGTTTCAAGCCCAATGCCGCCCGCAATTCGCGCAACGCCCTCACGCAACGCCGCATCCATTTTTGCGAGCACCGCATCGTCCGGATGACGGAAGTCGACGGTAAAGAACACACGGCCCGGAATCACGTTGCGCGAGTTGGGGTGCACCTGCAGCATGCCGACCGTCGCGCAGGCGAGCGGCGCATGGTCGAGGCCAATACGATTGACGAGATCGACGACGCGCGCAGCACCGAGCAGCGCATCGCGCCGCCGCGGCATCGGCGTCGGGCCCGCATGCGCCTCCTGGCCCGTCAGCGTGATTTCGTACCAGCGCTGGCCTTGTGCGTCGGTGACCACGCCAATGGTTTTCTGCTCGGCTTCGAGAATCGGTCCCTGCTCGATGTGCAGTTCGAACGCCGCATGCAACTTGCGCCCGCCGCAGGGCACATCGCCTGCATAGCCGATGCGCTGCAACTCTTCACCGATTGTCTTGCCGTCGACATCCTTACGCGACAAACCGTAGTCGAGCGAAAACACCCCCGCGAACACGCCGGAAGCCACCATGGCCGGCGCAAAGCGCGAGCCTTCCTCATTGGTCCAGATCACCACTTCGACGGGATGCTCGGTTTCGATGCCATGGTCGTTCAGACTGCGAATCACTTCGAGCCCGCCCAGCACACCGTAAATGCCGTCGAAGCGGCCGCCTGTCGGCTGCGAGTCGGCGTGCGAGCCGGTCATGACCGGCAACGCGTCGGGATTGCGCCCCTCGCGACGCATGAAGACGTTGCCCATCTGATCGACACTGACCGTACAGCCCGCTTCTTTCGCCCAACTAACTATCAGATCGCGCCCTTCCTTGTCGATATCCGTCAGCGCAAGGCGGCATACGCCGCCTTTGGGCGTTGCGCCGATCCTGGCCATCGTCATCAGGCTGTCCCATAGCCGCTTGCCGTCGACCCGGATCGACGTAACGTCTTGCGCGCTCCCCGGCAGGTTGTCCTTCGGGGCGCTCTTCAGCGCTTCAGTAACCGCGTTCATTCGTCTCGCTCCTTTCGGTGAACCGACATGAAACTGGTGCATGGGCGGCGGCTTTTGGGGCGTGTCCGCACGGCGGCGGTGCACGTTCGATACGCCAGGCCGCCTCTGATAGCAAGGGCAAACCCTGATGCATCTCCCGCTCTTTCAATCCTGTCCAGTTGGACAGGTTGTAGACGATTAACACCGCCAAATCAATGCTTTTCGCACGAACGCAATGAGAGCGAGAAGCGTGCCATTGCATTGCAGCACTGCCCGGCCTAGCACGAGAAATACGCGTGTGAGCTCGCCGTCGAGCGACTAGAATGAAGCGCGACGCGGCACACATGCCGCCGAAGGCGAACATGAGAGACGACGACGTGGCTGCGGGCATCACCGAAAACGACGAGACGCGCGCGCCTTTGCGGCGGCGCAAGGCGCACATTCGCGAGTCGAACGAAGCCCATCTTCTGGCGTGCGCCGAGGCGGTTTTCGCCGAGCGCGGACTGGACGGCGCGAGCACGGCGATGATCGCCGAGCGCGCGGGCTTACCGAAAGCCAACGTGCACTACTACTTCCCGACCAAACTCGCGCTTTATCGGCGAGTACTCGAAGACCTCTTCGAGGACTGGTATCGCGCGGCCGACACCTTTGAATGCAGCGACGATCCCGTCGAAGCCATCGGCGGATATGTGCGCGCAAAGATGGAGCTGTCGCGGCGGCGTCCGCTCGGCTCGAAAGTGTGGGCGAGCGAGATCATCCACGGCGCGGAGCATATGGAAGACATCCTCATGCAGCGCGTCAAGCCTTGGCTCGACAGCCGCGTGAAAGTGATCGACGACTGGATTGCGCGAGGCCTGCTCGCCCCCGTGAACGCGCGCACGCTGATGTACATGATCTGGGCAACGACACAGCACTACGCCGATTTCGACGCGCAAATCCGCGCGCTGAAAGGCAAGCGCGCGTTGACGCAAAAATCGTTCGAGGCGACGACCGAAGAAGTCGTGCAACTGGTGATTCGCGCGTGCGGCGCGGTGTCGCCCGCGCAGCGCGAGGAAGGCGCCGATCCTTCGCGTTAGAAATGTGCGCGGCGCCGCGTCAATACGTTTCCAGATGCAGGCGCCCTTCCTTTTTCAGCCTCGCCCAGAGCGCCTCCCAATCCATCTGATGCTGCTCGGCGATCTCCTTGAGCGCTTGCAGCACACCGTCTTCCATGCCCTTCAGGCCGCACACATAGATGTGCGTGTTCTCGTCCTTCAGCATATACGCGACGTCAACCGCGCGTTCGCGCATGGCGTCCTGCACATAGCGCCTCGGTTGCCCCGGTGTACGCGAAAACGCCAGGTTGGTGTCGATAAAGTCTTTCGGCAGATTAGTTAGTGGGCCAAAGTATGGTAATTCCTCTTTGGTACGCGCCCCGAAAAACAGCATCAGTTTTCCGGTCGCGCCTTTCAGGCGGCGGCGCCGCCGGTACTCGGTCATCGCACGCATCGGCGCGGAGCCTGTGCCCGTGCAGATCATCAGCAGATGTGAGTTCGGATGGTTCGGCATCAGGAAGGTGCCGCCAAACGGACCGATAACCGTGACCACGTCGCCCTTTTTCAGGTCGCACAGATAGTTCGAGCAGACGCCGTCGATCGAGTCGCCATGCTGTTCGGACACACGCTTCACGGTCAGCGAAACGTTGTTGTAGCCGGGCCGCTCGCCGTCGCGCGGACTCGCAATCGAATACTGGCGCGCGTGATGCGGACGACCATCGGCGGCCGCGCCCGGCGGCAGCACGCCAATCGACTGGCCTTCGAGCACGGGAAACGGCATTGAGCCGAAGTCCAGCACGATGTGATGGATATCGCTTTGCGTCGACGCGTCGGTCAGCCGATAGTTGCCGACCACGGTCGCGGTGGTCGGCGCCTTATGCGTATAGAGGTTCACGTACGGTTTGGCCGCGGACCACGGCGGCACGACGGAGCCGCGTACCGTGTCGACTTCAATCCCGCTTGCATTCCCTGCGGTGTCCGCGCTCGTGTCGGCGGCAACGGGGGATTGGTCGACACTGGCCACGGCCATCGTGTTCTGCTCCGGCAGCACGTCCCATGTGAACTGTTCCTCGATCGGGTACGCGTCGGCCTTCAGCACCGTGCGCCAGTTGTCGATCGCGCCTGTCGGACATGGCGGCACGCACGCCATGCAGCCGTTGCAAACATCCGCCCTCACCACGTAGTTGTTTTCGTCGTGCGTGATCGCGTCGATCGGACAGGTCTCTTCGCAGGTATTGCAGCGAATGCAGATCTCCGGATCGATCAGATGCTGCCTGAGAACCTCGATCGACACTGGGCCGTTCATGACTTCCTCCACCATGTAGTGCTTTGTAAGCGCGCCGCGCGCGCTTCGTTGCTTCGAGCCGCCGTGCGCTCCCGTTCAGCTTCTCTTAGTTAAAGCGCACGTATTCGAAATCCACAGGCTGACGGTTCACGCCCATCGCGGGCGGCGCAATCCAGTTCGCGAACTTGCCGGGCTCGACCACGCGGCCCATCAGCGACGCGACGAATGCGCGGTCTTCCGGCGTGGCGAGCCACTTGCTTTCGTTGGCGGCCCACTCCGCTTCGCTCACGACGCGTCCGTCCGGCGAGACACGCGTGCCCGCGAAGGTGCCGATCTGGCGGTTGAAGGCTTTATGCGGCACGGTCATGCGAAAGTCGATGCCGGCCTTCTCGAGCACCTTGTTCCAGCGCCCCACGCCCGCCACCGAGTCCTTGATGTAATCGTCGCGCAGCACTTCGTTCATCGCGTTGAGCATGGGCACTTCGCGCTCCACCAGCTTGCCGTCCTGCACGTCGAGCAACTTGTAGCTTTGCCCGTTCAATTGATGATCGTCGTCACGCTTGCTTTCTTCGTAGCGCCCTTTCAGGCCCGAGCTGTAGAACGTCGCCGCGTTCGACGAATGATCGGCGCCGAACAGGTCGATCGTCACCGAGTAATGGAAGTTCAGATAGCGCTGGATGGTCGGCAAATCGATCACGCCCGCTGCTCGAATCCTGGTGACCTCGTCGGTGCCGAGTTCGTTCATCACCTGGGCGGTGCGCTGAATCACGCGGGACACGCCCGATTCGCCCACGAACATGTGGTGCGCTTCTTCAGTCAACATGAACTTCGTGGTGCGCGCGAGCGGGTCGAAGCCGGACTCCGCCAGTGCGGAGAGCTGGAACTTGCCGTCGCGGTCGGTGAAATACGTGAACATGTAGAACGCGAGCCAGTCCGGCGTTTTCTCGTTGAACGCGCCGAGAATGCGAGGATTGTCGTCGTCGCCGGAGCGTCGGCCCAGCAATGCTTCGGCCTCCTCACGACCGTCCCGTCCGAAGTAACGATGCAGCAGATACACCATGGCCCAGAGGTGCCGGCCTTCTTCCACGTTGACCTGAAACAGGTTGCGCAGGTCGTACATGGAAGGCGCGGTGAGACCGAGGTGCCGTTGCTGCTCGACCGAAGCGGGCTCGGTATCGCCTTGCGTCACGATAATGCGCCGCAGATTCGCGCGATGTTCGCCGGGCACGTCCTGCCATGCAGCCTCGCCCTTGTGCTCGCCGAAATGGATCTTGCGATCCTGCTCGCCCGGCGTGAGGAAAATGCCCCAACGGTAATCGGGCATCTTGACATGATCGAAGTGGGCCCAGCCGCCCGCGTCCACGCTCACTGCCGTGCGCAGATACACGTCGTAGCCGTGCGAGCCTTCCGGTCCCATGTCGCCCCACCAGGACAGGAAGTTCGGCTGCCATTGTTCGAGCGCGCGCTGCAGCGTGCGGTCGTCGGCGAGGTTGACGTTGTTCGGAATCTTTTCGCTGTAGTTGATGGTCGACATGGTCGGTTCCTTGCAATGCTGAAGGTGAGAGGCGCGTATTGGGCGCAGGGTCGCTTCGCAGCGGGCGTCAAACCCGCGAGACGTCGAATTGCGCCTTGCTGCCCTTGCCGTACACCTTGAGCGCACCCTTCTCGCCCACAGCGTTCGGCCGGTTGAAGATCCAGTTCTGCCATGCGGTGAGACGGCCGAAAATGCGCGTCTCCATCGTTTCGGGCCCGTTGAAACGCAGGTTCGCCTCGAGCCCCGTCAATGCGTCCGGCGACATGGCTGCGCGTTCCTCCAAGGCGATGCGGATTTCGTCGGCCCAGTCGATGTCATCGGGCGCCGCCGTGACGAGTCCGAGACGCTCCGCTTCGACGGGCTTGATCGGCTGACCGATGCGCGAACGCACGGCGTCGAGTGGTTCGGCCTCCTCATAGAAGCGGCGTGCGAGCCGGGACTGATGCGTGACCATTGGATAAAGACCGAAGTTGACTTCCGACAGCGTGATCGCCGGCTCCTCTTCTTCGTTGCCCGGCAATGCGGCCATGTAGGAGCGGTCAGCGGCGAACGCCAGTTCCGCGAAGGTGCCGGCGAAACACGAGCCCGGTTCGATCAACGCGAAGAGTGATCGCGACGACACGTCGATGCGCGCCAGCGTGCGGCGCAACAGGCCAATCGTTTCGCGCACGAACCAGTGGTCCTTGTGCTGCATCAGCACGGCGTCCACGGCGAGCACGTTGCGCGCGTCGCCTTCGGTGCGGAACACCCAGGTGCCGACTTCGAGTTCGTTCGTGCGCAGCGAAAGAATCGCGTCGTCGAGTTCGCGAGCGAATCGCAGCGGCCACCAGTTCGCGCCTGCAGCGACGATTGCATCGACATCAGCGGGCTGTTCGCCTTGCGGCGCGCGGGCGGTGAAGGTCGCGATGCGCTTCGCGCGGTCGATCGTCACGTCGAGCGTGTGATAACCGAGGCCGTCTTCGCGATCGGTGCGCTCGATGCGCGTCAATTTCACGCCTTGCGCGTCGGACGGACGGTCGCTTTGTGCGGCGAGTTCGAGCGCCCGGGCCTGAATGGCCGCATCGAACTGATTAGGCTTCACCACTTCATCGACGAGACGCCACGCCTTCGCACGCTCGCCGCGAATACCTTCCACCACGGTGCAAAAGATGTCGGCGCGATCATGGCGCACCTTGCGCTTGTCGGTGACGCGCGTGAGACCGCCCGTGCCGGGCAGCACGCCGAGCAATGGCACTTCCGGCAGCGACACCGACGACGAGCGGTCGTCGACCAGATAGATTTCGTCGCAGGCGAGCGCGAGTTCATAACCGCCGCCTGCGCACGCACCATTTACCGCCGCGAGAAATTTGAGCCCCGAATAACGCGACGAGTCTTCGAGGCCGTTACGCGTTTCGTTGGTGAACTTGCAGAAATTGACCTTCCACGCATGCGACGACACACCGAGCATGAAGATATTCGCACCCGAGCAGAACACGCGGTCCTTCAGACTCGTCACAACGACGGTCTTCACTTGCGGATGCTCGAAGCGGATGCGCTGAACAGCGTCGTGCAGTTCGATATCGACGCCAAGGTCGTACGAATTGAGCTTCAGCTTGTAGCCGTCGCGAATGCCGCCGTCTTCCGCGATATCGATACCCAGCGTCGCGACGGGGCCGTTGAAACTCAGCTTCCAATGCTTGTACTGCGAGGGGTCGGTGCGGTAGTCGACCGGGGCGATAGCGGTTTCTGCTGTGGACATGGGCGTCTCCTGACTAGACGATGCGAGTTGTTGATCGAACAATAGTGCATCGTCACATCCATGTAAAGCATTTTAATGCATGTTACCGCGTAAACCCCGAGGTCCGAGTGCAGGTCAGCTAGCCGACGCTTCGTCCGGCGATTCGGACGCGAGCCGCGCGGCCAGGCGGTCGCGCAGTTGGAGATAGGCGTCGGCCAAAGTTTTCTCGCTGGTGTCGAACGTCATGTCGGCACGACCGTACAGCTCGCTACGGCCCGCGAGAATCCGCTTCAGGTCGTCCATCGCCTCCTTGTTGCCGGACATGGGGCGCAAATCGCCTTGGGCGACGACCCGGCGCATGTGCTCCTCCGGCGCCGCCTGCAGCCACACAGTGAAGCAGTGCGACAACAGCGCGTTGAAGGTGCCGGACTCCGACACGAGGCCGCCCGGCGATGCAATGACCGCGCGCTCGTGCTCCTGTATCACCGCCTCCAGCGCCCGGTGCTCGTAGCGCCGGTAAGCGCTTGCGCCGTACAGCGAGTGAATCTCCGCTGGCGGGCATCCGGCGAGCTGCTCGATCACCCGCGTGAGCTCGACGAACGGCACCTTGCGCTCCTGCGCGAGCATCCGGCCGAGCGTCGATTTGCCTGCGCCGCGCAGCCCGATCAGCGCGATCCGGTCCTTGCGATGCGGGTCGCGCGGCGCCTGCGCGAACATCTCGGCAAGCGCCATGCGCGCGCGCTGCAACGCCGCCTGATCGCGCCCATGCAGCAGTTCGCGAATCAGCAGCCATTCGGCCGAAGCCGTCGTCTCATCGCCGATCACTTCGGCGAGCGGGCAGTTCAAGGTTGCCGCGATCTGCCGCAACACGAGCACCGAGGCATTGCCGACCCCCGACTCCAGATTCGCGAGATGCCGCTCTGAGAGACCGGTCTCCGCGGCCAGCGTCTTGCGCGTCATGCCGCGCCGCGCGCGTAACAGCCGCACGCGCTCGCCCATCGCCGTGAGGAACGGGTCGCGCTCCTCCCGCTCGCCGGTCCGCTCGGCCCGGTCCGGGCGACCCGCTTCCTCATCGGCCGCGTGAGGCGATGGCGCGCTCGACGGCAGTTCGGTGTAATTCCGGTTCATATTCCATACCTCCCAAACCACAATATATGTACTATAGTGCTTGACACCCACCCCGTGAACGGTTAATTTTCGCCCAACATTGATCTATATACAAAGACTGCCGTGATTTTTCGCGCGGCGTCGCGGAGACCGCGTAGCGCGTCACATGCATTAACGTGCGTGCGCACAGCCCGGAGGCTTGCATGTCCCCAACCGATTTTCAGCGGCTGATAGCCGATGTCACCGCCCAGCTGCCCGGCCGGCCGCTGGATGCCGAACTCGCCGCCTGGCTCAACAGCACCTATCCCGCTCACAGCCCGACCTTTCGCGATCTGGCCGAGGCCTGCCGCGCCGGCGTCGCCGAAGGCTGGCTGTGCAACCGCGAGGCCGGCGGCATTCGCTATGGCCGCATTTTCAAGGCGCTGCCGGACACGCACGGCTTTTCCGTCGACGTGGTCCACATGAAGGACTTAGCCGGCCCGCATCACGTTCATCCGCATGGCGAGATCGATCTCATCATGCCGCTCACCGAAGGCGCGACTTTCGACGGCCACCCGGCGGGCTGGTGCGTCTACGGGCCGGGGTCCGCGCATCGCCCGACCGTGGCGAACGGCGAGGCACTCGTGCTTTATCTCCTGCCGCAAGGCGCAATCGAATTTACCGCTGCGTGAGCACTGTCATGACCGAACTGTTGAAGAACCACGTCGCGGGCGAATGGGTCGCGGGCGCCGGAGCAGGCGTCACGCTGCGCGACCCGGTGACGGGAGAAGCGCTCGCGCGCGTGTCGAGCGAGGGACTCGACCTTGCGAACGCCTTCCGTTTTGCACGCGAAGAAGCCGGCGCGGCACTTCGCGAACTGACCTATGCACAGCGCGCCGCTCGCCTTGCCGACCTCGTCAAGCTGCTGCAAGGCAAGCGCGACGACTACTACGCCATCGCCCTCGCCAACTCGGGCACGACGCGCAACGATTCAGCGGTCGATATCGACGGCGGCATTTTCACGCTGTCTTACTACGCGAAGCTCGGCGCGGCGCTCGGTGACGTGCATGCGCTGCGCGACGGCAACCGAGGCGCGCTCAGCAAAGATCAATCGTTCAGCGCGCAGCATGTGCTGACGCCGACGCGCGGCGTCGCGCTATTCATCAACGCGTTCAACTTCCCCTCGTGGGGCTTGTGGGAAAAAGCGGCGCCCGCGCTGCTTTCGGGCGTGCCCGTTATCGTGAAGCCTGCCACTGCGACGGCGTGGCTCACGCAGCGCATGGTCGCCGATGTGGTCGACGCAGGCATTCTGCCGCGCGGCGCGCTCTCAGTGATCTGCGGCGGCTCTGGGGGCCTGCTCGATCAGATCCAATCATTCGATGTCGTGTCCTTCACCGGCTCGGCGGAGACGGCCGCGACCTTGCGCGCGCATCCGGCCTTCGTCGTGCGCGGAGCGCGGCTCAATGTCGAGGCGGACAGCCTGAACAGCGCGATTCTCTGCGTCGATGCCACGCCGGACACGCCTGCGTTCCAACTGTTCATCAGCGAAGTCGTGCGCGAAATGACCGTGAAATCCGGACAAAAATGCACGGCGATCCGGCGCGCGTTCGTGCCGGACACGGCGCTCGAGGCTGTGGTCGATGCGCTCAAAGCGAAGCTGGGCAAAGTTACCGTCGGCAATCCGCGCAACGACGCCGTGCGCATGGGCTCGCTTGTGAGCCGGGCGCAATGCGAGAACGTGCTGGCAGGAATCGCCGCCTTGCGCGAGGAAGCGGTGCTCGCGTATGACGGCTCGTCAGCAGCCCTTATCGATGCGGACGCAACAATCGCGGCTTGCGTGGCCCCGCATCTGTTCGTCGTCAACGATCCAGATAGCGCGACCCTGTTGCATGACCTCGAAGTGTTCGGCCCCGTGGCGAGCGCCGCGCCGTATCGCGTCGCGAGCAATGCCGGTAGTCTGCCCGAAGCGCATGCAGTTGCCCTTGCGCGACGCGGGCACGGTTCGCTCGTCGCGTCGATCTATTCGAACGACGACGCACATCTCGGCAGGCTGGCGCTCGAACTCGCCGATTCGCATGGCCGCGTGCATGCGGTGTCGCCGTCCGTGCAGCAAAGCCAGACAGGCCACGGCAATGTGATGCCGATGTCGCTGCACGGCGGACCGGGGCGCGCGGGCGGAGGCGAAGAACTCGGCGGTCTGCGCGCACTCGGCTTTTATCACCGGCGTGCCGCGGTTCAGGCGTCGGCAGCTGCGCTCGAAGCACTCGGCCAGGTCACTTCTCTGCCCACGGCCTGACGATGTCCGCTACGTCAGCGATAACCGCCAAGACGCAGGAGATGAGCGCCCTCTAACGCACCAGCGCACCAGCGCACCAGCGCACGCAAGCATTGAGCGGATCATGAGCACATAACAGCCGGACCGCCCCCACTCGATGGAGGAGACATATGGAAGCCCTGTTCGAACCGGCTGCAAGCCAGCCCGCCGTAACGGCCGAGCCGCCGCCCGCGCGCTTCAATTTCGCGGCTCATCTGTTTGCATTGAACGCGTCGCGCGCCGCCAAAACCGCTTACATCGACGATAGCGGGACGACCACCTACGGCGAACTCGAGGAACGCTCGCGGCGCTTCGCGACTGCATTGCGCGAGCTGGGGGTGCATCCCGAGGAACGCGTGCTGCTCGTCATGCAGGACAGCGTTGCACTGCCGATCGCTTTTCTCGGCGCGCTGTATGCCGGCGTGGTGCCGGTGGTGGCGAACACGCTGCTCACGCCCGCGGACTATGTGTATATGCTCACGCACAGTCATGCGCGCGCGGTGATCGCGTCGCGCGCGCTCGCGGCGCATGTCACGCAAGCCATGGAGACGGCCGAGCACGACGGCTGCCAGCTTATCGTTTCCAGACGCGCATCGGCCGCAGTAGAAGACACGCCGCTCGCCGCGCCCGTGTTCGAAGACCTCGTCGATGCCGCCGAGCCTGCCACGAGGCCCGCTGCAACCGGCAGCGACGACATCGCGTTCTGGCTGTATTCGTCGGGCTCGACCGGCAAACCGAAGGGCACGGTGCATACGCACGCCAATCTCTACTGGACTGCGGAGCTCTATGCGAAGCCGGTGCTCGGCATCGTCGAGAACGATGTGGTGTTTTCCGCGGCCAAGCTGTTCTTTGCCTACGGTCTCGGCAACGCGTTGACGTTCCCGCTCTCGGTCGGCGCCACCGCGATTCTGATGGCAGAGCGCCCTACCGCCGACGCTGTCTTCGCACGTCTCACGCGCCATCGGCCGACCGTTTTCTATGGCGTGCCGACGCTCTACGCGAGCATGCTCGTCTCGCCGAATCTGCCCGCGCGCGAGGACGTCGCGATGCGCATTTGCACGTCAGCGGGCGAAGCCTTGCCACGCGAAATCGGCGAGCGCTTTACGAAGCACTTCGGCTGCGAAATTCTCGACGGCATCGGCTCCACGGAAATGCTGCATATCTTCCTGTCGAATCGCGCGGGCGCGGTCGAATACGGTACGACGGGGCGCCCTGTGCCCGGCTACGAGGTCGAGCTGCGCGACGAGAGCGGCCATGCGGTCGGCGACGGCGAAGTGGGCGACCTGTACATCAAAGGACCCAGCGCGGCGCTCATGTACTGGAGCAACCGCGAAAAGTCGCGCGCCACGTTTCTCGGCGAATGGATCCGCAGTGGAGACAAATACTGCCGCCTGCCGAATGGCTGCTATGTTTATGCGGGCCGCAGCGACGATATGCTGAAGGTCAGCGGCCAATACGTGTCGCCGGTCGAAGTGGAAATGGTGCTGGTCCAGCACGACGCGGTGCTGGAGGCCGCGGTGGTCGGTGTGGATCACGGCGGTCTCGTCAAGACGCGTGCGTTCGTCGTGTTAAAGCGCGAGTTCGCCGGGTCTGAGATACTGGAGGACGAATTGAAGGCCTTCGTGAAGGAGCGGCTCGCGCCGCATAAATATCCGCGCGACATCGTGTTCGTCGACGATTTGCCGAAAACCGCCACCGGCAAGATCCAACGCTTCAAGCTGCGCGAACTATCATAAGGTGATACATGCAGAGCCCCGCCGTCGGCACGCCGACCCTCCATTTCGCCGAGTTGCCTGGAAGCGGTTCGCGCGAGCCGCTGCGCATCGAATACCGTTGGCTCAACCCCGCGGCGGCCGGTGCGCCACTGGCGGTCTTTCTACACGAAGGACTCGGCTCGATCGCCATGTGGCGCGACTGGCCGCAAGCGTTATGCGAGCGACTCGGCCTGCGTGGGCTCGTGTATTCGCGCCCCGGATACGGCTCGTCGACACCGCGTAAGCATCACGTCAAATGGCCGGTGGATTTCATGACGGACCAGGCGCGCGACATTCTGCCCGCGCTTCTGGACGCGCTCAAGGTGGACATGCATGAACGCCGGCGCATGTGGGTGATCGGCCATAGCGACGGCGGCTCGATCGCGCTGCTCTATGCGGCGCTCTTTCCCGACGCGCTCGCGGGTGCGGTGGTCATCGCGCCGCATCTGTTCGTCGAAGACCTGTCGGTGCAAAGCATCGCGCAAACAAAAGTGCTTTACGAAACGACTGATCTGCGCAACAAGCTCTCGCGCTACCACGCGGACGTCGATTCTGCTTTCTACGGCTGGAACGATGTCTGGTTGAATCCGGCGTTCCGGCAGTGGTCGATTGCAGAGCAACTCGCGTCGATCGACAAACCGCTGCTCGCCGTGCAAGGCTATGACGACAACTACGGCACCATGGCGCAGATCGACACGATTGCGCGGTACGTCGCGCATGCGCAGCTCGCGAAGCTCGAGGCTTGCGGACATTCGCCGCATCGCGACGCCCCGGATCGACTGAACGACGTTATTGCGGCGTTCGTGTCGCGGCATGCCTGGCCGCAACCCCTCCGATCCCCAACAATTCCCCAACCCTCACCAAATCCTCAAATTTCCAAAACTTCACAAAAGTTACACAGGTAAGCGGATATTCTTTTTGCACCGCTGACCGGGGCATGCCGATGCCCGCGAGTTTCCCGTGCAGGAGAAATCGCCATGTCCTTTGTGTGGAAGCCGTGCATTGCCTCGCATGCCAAACGTTTGGCGATAGCGCTCGTGACGCTGCCGCTGTGCGCGCTGCTCGGCGCATGCGGCAACGACGACGCGAAGGCGCCTGACCCAGGCCAGCCTGGCCTCGTCGACAACAGCAACGCCAGCGGCGGCGCAAATGGCAACCCCGGCGCCCTATCGGCCAATCCGTCTTCCGTAGGGCCCGCGCCCGCCGCCGTCACGATTCAAAGCCCTGCACTACCCGCATCAAACGCCGACCCGGCATTGTCCGCAGCCGCTTCGGCGCCGCTCGCCACACCTGTTGTCCATACCGTTGATTGAGTTCCGCGCTTCACGCAACGCGCGGCTCAGGGTCGCGCGCCGCGGGGAGTGTTCCCCCTCGAAGACCCGAAGGCTCATACCATGACCTCAAAAAATCGCCGTGATTTTCTACGCTCGGCCGCGCAGGCGGCAGGTTCCTTCACCGCGTTGAGCATGCTGCCGGCCGGCATCCGCAACGCACTCGCCATTCCGGCCAACAACAAGACGGGCACGATCCGCGACGTCGAGCACATTGTCGTGCTGATGCAGGAAAACCGCTCGTTCGACCACTACTTCGGCACGCTGCGCGGCGTACGCGGTTTCGGCGATACGCGCGCGATCAATCTGCCGAACGGCAAGCCGGTCTGGTATCAGCCGCTCGCCGCCGATGCCGGCTACGTGCTGCCGTTTCGCCCCAGCGCGCCGAACCTCGGGCTGCAATTCCTGCAAGACCTCGCGCACGACTGGAACACCACACACGCCGCATGGAACGGCGGCCGCTATGACCAATGGGTGCCCGCCAAAAGCGCGACCACAATGGCCTACCTCACGCGCGAGGACATTCCGTTCCACTACCAGCTCGCCGACGCGTTCACGATCTGCGACGCGTATCACTGCTCGCTGATGGGCCCGACCGATCCGAACCGCTACTACATGTGGGCAGGCGGCGTGGGTAACGACGGCACGGGCGGCGGTCCGGTGATCGACAATTCGGAGCTCGGCTACGGCTGGTCGACGTACCCGGAAGTACTGCAAAACGCCGGCATTTCGTGGAAGATCTATCAGGACGTCGGCACGGGTCTCGATGCGAACGGTTCGTGGGGCTGGACCCAGAACGCGTACATCGGCAATTACGGCGATAACTCGCTCCTCTATTTCAACCAGTACCGCAACGCGCAGCCGGGAAATCCGCTGTACGACAATGCACGCACCGGCACGAATGCCTTGAAGGGCGACGGCTATTTCGACATCCTCAAGCGCGACGTGCAGAACAACACGCTGCCGCAAGTCTCGTGGATCGTCGCACCGGAAGCCTATTCCGAGCACCCCAACTGGCCGGCGAATTATGGTGCGTGGTACATCGACCAGGTTTTGCAGATTCTGACCTCGAATCCGGAAGTCTGGAGCAAGACCGTACTCCTCATCAATTACGACGAGAACGACGGTTTCTTCGACCATATGGTGCCGCCGTGTGCGCCCAGCTCCAGTGCGAACGGCCTGTCCACCGTCGACACCGTCAACGAGATCTATCCGGGCGACGCAAAGAACGTCGCCGCGCCGTACGGCCTCGGCCCGCGCGTGCCCATGCTCGTCGTCTCGCCGTGGTCGAAAGGCGGTTACGTGTGCTCGCAGGTGTTCGACCATACGTCCGTGATCCGCTTTATCGAACAACGCTTCGGCGAGCAGCACAATCTTGGCGAGTCGAATATTTCGCCGTGGCGTCGTGCGGTGTGCGGCGATCTGACTTCGGCATTCAACTTCAGCAATCCGAACGATGCGTTCCCCACGCTACCGAGCACGAGCGGCTATGTGCCCGCGGATAAGAACCGTCATCCGGACTATGTGCCGTTGCCGCCTGCGATTCAGGCGGTGCCGCGTCAGGAACCGGGCGTGCGCCCCGCTCGCGCGCTGCCGTATGAGCTCTTCGTGCGCGTACACGGCGAAGGCGCGGAGAAAACCGTGACGCTGCGCTTCGTCAATACGGGCAACGCAGGTGCGGTATTTCAGGTCTATCGCGCGAATAGTCCCGACGCGCCGCGCACCTACACCGTGGAAGCCGGCAAGCGCCTGCAGGACCAGTTCGCGCTGAACGCAGACGGCACCTACGATTTCACCGTGCATGGTCCGAACGGATTCTTGCGCCGCTTTACGGGGCGGCCGGTTGCCCGCAGCTGGTGGAATGGCTCCGATATCGCGCGTCCGGAAGTGCTCGAAGGTTACGACGTCGCGAACGGCAATCTGCAATTGCGGCTTGAGAACGTGGGCAGTGCGCACTGCAAGTTCACCATCGTCAATGCGTACGACCCGAAGCATGCGATCAAGCGCGTGGTGCGCGGCGGCGATACGGACGAGCTTTATCTCGATCTTCGCAATGCGCACGGCTGGTATGACCTGGCGATCACGGTCGACACCGACCCGCTCTTCACGCGCCGCTTTGCGGGCCATGTGGAGACGGGCAGGAGCAGCATGAGCGATCCTGCACTGGGCGCGTGATCGTCGACTGAATTTTCATGTTGTCATGCAACGGCCGCTGCGATAGACACGCAGCGGCCGTTCTTTCATGCTGCCACGATCGCGTTTTCTCGGACCGGGTCACAATCATCAGACGTATTGCAATCTCGGGAGCGTGCGCCAGGTCCCGCGTAAACA
The DNA here is from genome assembly GCF_047325075.1 of Paraburkholderia phenoliruptrix. NCBI lineage: Bacteria > Pseudomonadati > Pseudomonadota > Betaproteobacteria > Burkholderiales > Burkholderiaceae > Paraburkholderia > Paraburkholderia phenoliruptrix. The sequence goes on along the minus strand of NZ_CP168531.1, from coordinate 1,643,662 downwards.
GGGAGAAACGCGTACTCAAGTCTTTGCGCACACGAGCCGTATACAACCTGTGAGGCGCCCGCCTCATCGACCACGACTCATTGCTCATCCGAAAGACTCCCACCATGTTTTCTTCCATTCGCGCGCGGATCGTTGCGCTGTGCGTCGCCATCGTTGTCGTTGCGCTCGCAACTAATGCGGTTCTCAACTATCTCGTCGCCAATTCGTATAACGCCGATGCCATCGACAGCAGCCTCACCGCCGTCGAGAGCGGCCATGCGGCAGGTATCAGCGACTGGGTCGCGGCCAATAGCCAGATGATCGACTCGCTGCAGGACGCCGTGCTGCAACCGGACCCCTCCGCGGCGCTCAAGCAGATCGCCGCCGCCGGCAAGTTCACCAATGTCTATGTGGGCTACGCGGACAAAACGGCAAAGTTTTCCGACCCGACCGGCATTCCCGCCAACTACGATCCGACCGGGCGCCCGTGGTACAAGCAGGCTGCGGCGGCGGGCAAACCGGTGGCAACGCCGCCCTATGTCGACGTCGGCTCTGGCAAGCTCGTGGTCGCGTTCGCCGCGCCCGTGGTACGCGACGGCGCCGTCAAAGGCGTGGTCTCGGGCGACGTCGCGATGGACAGCGTGATCGCCAATGTGAAGTCGATTCATCCGACCCCCGCGAGCTTCGGCATGTTGATCGACGCGAGCGGTCAGATCGTCGCGCATCCGGATGCAAAGCTCACGTTGAAGCCGGTGTCCGACCTGGTGATGGGGCTCGCGGGCGACAAGCTCGCGGCGCTCTTTCACGCGGAACGTCCGATACAGATGCAAGTAAACGGCAGCGCCAAGTTGTTGCGCGCGCAACCGATTCCGGGCACCGACTGGTACGTGGTCGTCGCGCTGGACAAAGCCGAAGCCACCGCCGGCATGCGCTCGCTGCTGACCGCGTCGGTCATCGCGCTGGTGGTGATTGCCGGTATTGCAGCGGCGATCGTCGCCGCCGTCACCGCGGTCTCGTTCCAGCGCCTGTCGAAAGTGCGCGATGCCATGGACGACATCGGCTCCGGCGAAGGCGACCTGACGCAGCGCCTGCCCGCCATCGGCAACGATGAAGTCGCGCAGATCGCCCGCTCGTTCAACACGTTCATCGAAAAACTGAGTCACGTCATGCGGCAGATTCGCGACGCGAGTGAATCGGTGCGTGTAGCATCGAATGAAATCGCCGCGGGCAACGTCGATTTGTCCGGCCGTACCGAATCGGCCGCGGCAAGCCTGCAGGAAACCGCGGCGTCGATGGAGGAGATCACGTCGACCGTCACGCAATCGGCGAGTGCCGCAAAGCAGGCGGACACGACGGCCGTATCGGCATCGCAGGTCGCGTCGCGCGGCGGCGCCGTGATTTCCGAAGTAATTACGACGATGGCCGAGATTCAGCACGCGTCGGTGAAGGTCTCGGACATCATCGGCGTGATCGACGGCATTGCATTCCAGACCAACATTCTTGCGCTGAACGCCGCAGTGGAAGCCGCGCGCGCCGGCGAACAGGGCCGCGGTTTCGCGGTCGTGGCGGGCGAAGTGCGCAGCCTCGCGCAGCGCAGCGCGCAGGCGGCGAAGGAAATCAAGGCGCTGATCGAAGCCACCGTCGCAAGCGTCACCTCGGGCTCGAGCCAGGTGCGCCAGGCCGGGGAAACGATGAGCGAGATCGTCAGCAACGTCGCGAACGTGACGACGATCATCTCCGAGATCACGCAAGCGGCCAACGAGCAGACGCGCGGCATTCAGGAAGTGAACCGCGCAGTGAGCCAGCTCGACGAAATGGTCCAGCAGAATGCGGCACTCGTCGAACAGTCGACGGCCGCCGCAGCCGCTTTGCAGACCCAGGCCGTGAGCCTTGCCGGTGCGGTCACCCAGTTCAAGCTGGACTAGAACGCCGGCGCACAACCGCGAGTCAAACGCAGCGCGCGGGCTTACGACTCGAAGTCGAGCCCGCCGATCAGCGCGACGGGCTCCGCTTGCGTATGCGACGCAAAATCGAGTTCGCGCGCGTGACGCCAGGCCGCGAGCTTGCGCGGCAGCGCGGCAAGATAACGGGCAAATCGCGCTTGCCCTTCATCTTTCATCAACCGCTCGATCTCGTCGCTGTCCCACGTCAGATACAGATTCAACGGATGCGCGTAGTGAGCGATATGCTCGAGCGCCGCCGCGTGAATGTGGAGTCGTGTGGGACGACCGGGACCGCCGTACGGCAGCACTTCCGTGTGCACCGTCGTGGCGAAGCACGCTGCAATGGCCTCGGCAATGCGAGGCGCGAACTCTTTGTCGAAACGGTCGGCAGTGTCTGGGCGCATCTGATTCTCCGGCGTGCTGCGCAATGAGCGGAGCATCGTAGCACGCACGGTGCGCGCCAGCGGGCGCACTTTCTAGCAGGCGCTATCCGACGCGCTTGCCTCTTTGCGCCCGAGCGTTGCGCCTGCGAATCGCAAAACTGATGAGCGCGGCAAACGCAGCCGTCGCTGCATAACCGGCAAGGCGAATGGCCTGCTCGGCCGGCAGGCGCGCGATCAGCAGCGCCGCAACCGCGCTCGCGAGCACGGTGAGCAAGGCAACTGTCCACTTCATTCTGGTCTCCCCTGACGTTTCGACGTGCTGCCGGACGGCGCGTCTGCGCTCTTGTTCACAGCATACTGAGGGCAGGCGGCGGCGCAATTGTCCATAACCCGCAAGCCGCGCCGAACACTCTCAGTAAGCCGCGCCCGCCACCCAGCCGAAACCCTGCGAAAACCGCAAACTAGGCCGCACCGCCTCTTCCGCTCGCGCGCGCGTGTTCGAGAATGAATTCGATGAACGTCGCCGCCGCCCGCGTGTGATGGCGGTTCGGCATGTACAGCATGTACATGTTCGTGCCGAAGATGCTCAGGCGCCACTCGTCGAGCGTCGTCACCACGTCGCCTCGTTTCAGATCGTCATGCACCACGTAGTCGGGCACGATGCCGACGCCCAGTCCCGCCAGCACCGCCTGCCGCAGAAACAGAAAATTCTCGGAGATGATGGTCGGTTCGAGCAACACCTCATGACGCTCGTCGTGTAGATAAGCGGCGACGCGCAATTGCCGCCCCACCACGGCTGCCGTGATCAGCGGCGCGGTGCGCAGATCGTCGAGCTGAACCGGCATGCCGTGGCTGTCGGCGAACGAACGCGAAGCGCAGGCAACGTAGCGCACGGACCCCATATCGCGCGCGACGAGATTTTGCGGCGGCTCGGACATGATCCGCACGGCGATGTCGACTTCGTCGCGCATCAGATCCTCCACGCGGTTCTCGAACAGCACATCCAGCACAATGCCGGGATAGCGCCGCTTGAATTCGATAAGCCACTCGGACATGACGAGCTGGCCGTAACCGCTCGGCACGCTTAAGCGCACGCGCCCTTGCAGGCTTTGCCCGAGCGTCGTCACCGATTCGCGCGCGGCGAGCAGCGCGTTCCGGATCGCGCGGCCGTGCTCGTATAACTGCAGACCGATCTCCGTGGGCTCGACGCGGCGCGTGGTGCGCCGAACGAGTTGCAAGCCGACCGAGCGCTCCAGCTGATTCAGGTGATAGCTCACGTTCGCGCGGCTCATTTTGAGGCGCCGCGCGGCTTCGCTCAGGTTGCCCGCGTCCAGGATTTCCACCAGGAGGGTCAGCGAATTGACGTCCACGAAAAGGCCTTTGTCAAATTTACTTTGACAGTCTGTCAACCGTTCATGTGATTGTCAATGAACCTTGACCGCTCCACAATCGGCGGCATTCGCGCGAAGCGGCATCGGCGCGCGCCGACTATCAGCCAGGAGACGACACGCATGACCCCTATCCCTTCAGCCGACGTCGTGACGCGCGAATTGCGCGGCAAGGTGCTGCTCGTGACGATCGACCACGCGCCCGTCAACGCCCTTTCCGCGGACGTGCGGCGCGGCCTGCTGGCCGCGATCGAAGCCGCGGACAGCGACCGCTCGGTGGAAGCGGTGCTGCTCGTCGGCGCGGGCCGTAACTTCATCGCCGGTGCGGATATTCGCGAGTTCGGCAAGCCGCCGGTGCCGCCCTCGCTGCCGGACGTGTGCAACCGCATCGAGGCGTGTACGAAGCCGGTCGTCGCGGCGATTCACGGCGCGGCGCTCGGCGGCGGTCTGGAAGTCGCGCTCGCGGCGCACTACCGGATTGCCGTCGAAGGCGCGAAGCTCGGGTTGCCCGAAGTGCAACTCGGCCTGCTGCCCGGCGCGGGCGGCACACAGCGCACGCCGCGCCTGATCGGCGCCAAGGCCGCGCTCGATCTGATGTTGAGCGGCCGCCACGCGAGCGCCAAAGAAGCCCTCGCGCTAGGCCTCGTCGACCGGCTCGGCGCAAGCGGCGACATCCTCGCTGAGGGCCTCGCCTATGCGCACGCGCTGCTGGCCGCCCATGCAACAGCACGCCGCACGCGCGACGCCGCCGCATTGAGCGACCGCGCGGCCAGCCTCGCGGCGCTCGCCGCGGCGCGCACGGAAACGGAAAAAAAGTCGCGCGGTCTCTTTTCGCCGCTGAAGATCGTCGATGCCGTCGAGGCCGCCGTCACGCAGCCATTCGAAGAAGGTTTGCGCGTCGAACGTCAACTCTTTCTGCAATGTCTCGACAGCCCGCAACGCGCGGGCCTGGTGCACGCGTTTTTTGCCGAGCGTGAAGTGCTGAAAGCGCCCGAGACGCGCGATGCAAAACCACGCGCACTCGAGGCAATCGGCGTAGTGGGCGGCGGCACGATGGGCGCCGGCATTGCGGTGGCAGTGCTGGACGCGGGTCTGCCCGTGACGATGATCGAGCGCGACGAGGCATCACTCGCGCGCGGCCGCGCGCACATCGAGAAGGTCTATGACGGACTGATCGCGAAGGGCCGCATGAGCGCGGCGAAGAAGGCCGAACTGATGGCGCGCTGGACCGGCAGCACGTCGTACGAAGCACTCGCGAACGCCGACCTCGTGATCGAGGCCGTGTTCGAAGATCTCGCAGTCAAAAAGGCCGTGTTCGCCGAACTCGATCGCGTCTGCAAAGCGGGCGCGGTGCTCGCGACCAACACGTCGTATCTCGACATCGACGCGATAGCCGCCAGCATTTCGCGGCCCGCCGACGTGATCGGTCTGCACTTCTTCTCGCCGGCCAACATCATGAAGCTGCTCGAAGTCGTCGTGCCGAGGGCCGTGAGCGCTGACGTGGTCGCGACCGCGTTCGAGCTTGCGAAGAAACTGCGCAAGACGCCTGTGCGCGCGGGCGTGTGCGACGGCTTCATCGGCAACCGTATTCTGGCGGTGTATCGCAGCGCGGCCGACGCCATGATGGAAGACGGCGCGTCGCCCTATCAGATCGACGCGGCCGTGCGCGCGTTCGGCTTTCCGATGGGACCGTTCCAGGTGGTGGACCTCGCGGGCGGCGACATCGGCTGGGCCGCGCGCAAACGGCGCGCCGCGACGCGCAATCCGGCGGCACGCTATGTACAGATCGCCGACCGCCTGTGCGAGCGCGGCTGGTTCGGCCAGAAAACGGGCCGTGGATTTTATCTGTACCCCGAAGGATCGCGCAGCGGCCAGCCGGACCCGGAAGTAGAGGCGATTATCGACGCGGAGCGCGCACGCGCCGGCATCACACCGCGCTCTTTCACCGACGATAAGATCATGCGCCGCTACATGGCCGCCATGATCAACGAAGGGGCGAACGTCGTGCATGAGCGGATCGCGCTGCGCCCGCTCGACGTCGACGTGACGTTTCTGTATGGCTACGGATTTCCGCGCTATCGCGGCGGTCCGATGAAATATGCGGACATGGTGGGCCTGCCGCGCATTCTCGCGGACATTCGCGAGTTTGCGAAGGAAGATCCGCTGCTCTGGCAGGCGTCGCCGCTCCTCGTCGAACTCGTCGAGCGCGGCGCGGATTTCGCGAGCCTCAATCAGACAGTCTGACACGGCGCAACCGCCGGCATAGCCCGGCGCGACCGCTCAACCTCCCCACAGGGAATTGCGATGAACCTGAATTTCACGCCCGAAGAAGAAGCCTTTCGCACCGAGGTGCTCGCGTTTCTGCGCGACAAACTTCCGCAGCGTCTTGCCGACAAAGTGCAGGGCGGCCGGCGGCTCACGCGTGAAGACATGGCCGAATGGCACGCCATTCTCAACGAGCGCGGCTGGCTCGCGAACCACTGGCCGCGGGAATACGGCGGGCCCGGCTGGAGCCCGGTGCAGAAATTCATCTTCGAGAACGAATGCGCGCTCGCGGGCGCGCCGCGCGTCGTGCCGTTCGGCGTCAATATGCTCGGGCCCGTGCTGATCAAATACGGCAGCGATGCGCAAAAGCGTCACTGGTTGCCGCGCATTCTCGACGGTTCCGACTGGTGGTGTCAGGGCTATTCGGAACCCGGCGCGGGTTCCGACCTCGCGTCCGTGAAAACCACTGCAGTGCGCGGCGTGGATGCGGATGGCGAGCACTACATCGTCAATGGTCAGAAGACGTGGACGACGCTCGGCCACTACGCGAACATGATTTTCTGCCTCGTGCGCACTGCGACCGACGTGCGCAAGCAGGAAGGCATCAGCTTCCTGCTGATCGACATGACAACGCCAGGCGTCGAGGTGAGGCCGATCATCACGCTCGATGGCGAACATGAAGTCAACGAAGTGTTTTTCACCGACGTGCGGGTGCCCGCCGCCTATCTCGTCGGCGAAGAAAACAAGGGCTGGACCTACGCGAAGTATCTGCTGACGTACGAGCGCACGAACATCGCGGGCGTCGGCTTTTCGGTGGCGGCCTTCAACCGGCTGCGCAAAATCGCGGCAAAACAGCGGCGCAACGGGCGGCCGCTCGCAGAAGACCCGGCGTTTGCGGCGCGCATGGCGCGCGTCGAAATCGATCTGGAGAACATGAAGACCACGAACCTGCGCGTGATTGCCGCAGTGGCGGGCGGCGGCGTGCCGGGCGCGGAAAGTTCGATGCTCAAGATTCGCGGCACCCAAATCCGTCAGGAGATCTCGTCGCTCACGCGCCGCGCGATGGGACCGTATGCGCAGCCGTTTATCGAAGAAGCCTTGCACGAAGGCTATCGGGGTGAGCCCGTGGGACCCGATGAGGCGGCGAGCGCGGCGGCGCAATACTTCAACAATCGCAAGCTGTCGATTTTCGGCGGGTCGAACGAGATCCAGAAGAACATCATTTCCAAAATGATCCTCGGACTGTAAGAGGAAGCGTACGTCATGAATTTCCAGCACACTGAAGATCGCCGCATGCTCGCCGAGACGCTGAACCGTTTCGTCAGCGAACAATACGGCTTCGGGACGCGCGATCGGATCGCCCGATCGCCCGAGGGTTTCAGCCGTGAATTGTGGAATCGCTTCGCAGAACTAGGCATTATTGGCGCGCTGTTCGACGAAACGAGCGGAGGCTTCGGCGGCGAGGGCTTCGATATTGCCGTGGTGTTCGAGAGCCTCGGACGCGGCCTCGTGGTCGAGCCGTTTCTGGACACGCTCATTGTCGGCCAGGCGATTGCTCGCAGCGGCAATGACGCGCAGCGCGCACGGCTTGGCGAATTGATCGACGGCTCACGCATTGCCGCGTTCGCGCACGGCGAGCCGGATAGTCACTACGAGCTGGCCCGCGTGACGACGCGCGCGCAGCGCAAAAGCAGCGGCAGTGGCAGCGGCAGTGGCAACGCGTGGCAACTGAGCGGCGCCAAGGCGGTCGTCCAGCACGGCGAGCACGCCTCCCTCTTCCTGGTGTCGGCGCGCACTGAGGGCGAAGACGATTCCGAGCACGGCGTGAGCCTCTTTCTCGTGCCACGCGACGCGGTGGGCGTGAGCGTGCGCGGCTATCCGAAGATCGACGGCGGACGCGCGGCGGAAGTCAGTTTCGACAACGTCATGCTCGGCGCCGACGCGCTCATCGGCGAGGCAAACAACGGCTTTGCCACGCTCGAATACGCCATTGCGTGCGGAGTACTCGCATTATGCGCGGAAGCGCTCGGCGCGATGGAAAGGGCGAAGGACTCCACGCTCGACTACCTGCGCACGCGCAAGCAGTTCGGCGTGGCGATCGGCAGCTTTCAGGCGTTGCAGCACAGAATGGCCGACATGCTGCTGGAAATCGAGCAGGCGCGCTCAGCTGTGATCAATGCCGCGGCGGCGCTCGGCGCCGAGCGCAAGGTGCGGGAGCGAGTGGTGTCGGCGGCCAAGTACAGCATCGGCAGGATCGGCACGCTGGTCGCGCAGGAATGCATCCAGTTACATGGCGGGATCGGCATGACGTGGGAGTTGCCGCTTGCTCACTACGCCAAGCGGCTCGTGATGATCGATCATCAGCTAGGCGATGAGGATCATCACCTGGAGAGGTTTGTCGCGTTGGGGCGCGAGTGAAATTCGCGAGCGCGCTTGTCGTTCTGGCCGGGGAGTACCACTGCCAGGATGGCCGTCTCCAGTTATCAGCCCGCGCCGCCCCGACACTCCCCACTTTTTCGATAAGTTTGCGTTGAGACGGATAACCACTGCGATTGATACACACCCCGACGCCGGGGGCTTTGTGGGGGTCTTCACTGTGTGGGGGGCTTCGGTCAGAAACGAAAAAGGCCTTACAAGCATTGCTTGTAAGGCCTTGATTTCTTTGGTCGGGGCGAGAGGATTTGAACCTCCGACCACCTGCACCCCATGCAGGTACGCTACCAGGCTGCGCTACGCCCCGAACAGCAAGAAATTATAACAGACACTTCATTCGATGAGAACCGCTTGCACTAACAAAGCCGCTTAACGATTCAACAGATCGATCACATGCAGCAGTTCCTTGCGCAACTGCTCGACATCGACTGCGACGGTAGTGGGCGCCGGCGGCGCGATGCCCTCGACCTGCTCGCCGGCTTCGGCCGGCGCACCGTGTGCGCCGCCGCCGTGCGAATCGAGCCGGTTGCGCGCACCGTTGATGGTGAAGCCCTGCTCGTACAACAACTCCCGGATTCGCCGGATCAGCAGCACCTCGTGATGCTGATAGTACCGGCGATTGCCGCGCCGCTTCACCGGACGCAACTGCGTAAACTCCTGCTCCCAATAGCGCAACACGTGCGGCTTCACACCGCATAGTTCGCTGACCTCACCAATCGTGAAGTAGCGTTTCGCCGGAATCGGAGGCAAGACGACTTTTTCCATCGTCGCTGTCATCGTCAGTTAGCCGTCGTGGTGGTTGCGCAGGAACGCACCAGTCGGTCAGCGCGTGAAGCTCGCTTCCGCGCCGTTTTCGACCAGAGCCTTCAGCTTTTGACTTGCATGGAACGTCACAACGCGGCGCGCGGCAATCGGAATCGCCTCGCCGGTTTTCGGATTTCTGCCGGGACGCTGCGGCTTGTCGCGCAACTGGAAGTTGCCGAAGCCCGAGAGCTTGACGCTGTCGCCGCTCTCCAGCGCGTCGCGGATCACCTCGAAAAACGCTTCAACCATGTCTTTCGCTTCCCGCTTGTTGAGCCCGACATTGTCGAACAGCAACTCGGCAAGTTCCGCCTTGGTGAGCGTCGGCGTTTCGGTTGAAACGGCGGCGGGTGATGTCGGAATTTCTCGAATCATGGCGCTGCGTTGCGCCGTAAGAAGCGCTTCGAAATCACTCGAGTTCATTTCATTCATATCTATCAAATGGCGCGCGAGACAGAAAACAAAGGATGCGGAAACAGCCGTGCAATTGTTAAATGCGGGTTATCCGCGCAACCGTGCGCCATATACTCGAGCCAGACGTTCCACCAGAGTCTGAATGGCCAGATCGACCGTTTCGTCCTGAAGGGTCCCGCCAGTATCTTGCAAGGTAACCCGGAACGCAAGGCTTTTCTCGTGAGCCGCCAGACCACCGGAAGTGTTTGATTTTGGACGGAATTCGTCGAAAAGCGCAACCCTCTGAACGGTCTTGCAGGCGGCCTCCGACTGGGCCTTCTGGAGCTCGTCGAGAAGCGCCTGCACCTCGATTTTCTGATCGACAACCACCGCGATATCGCGCCGCACCGGCGGGAATTTAGACACTTCCGACGGTGTGGGCAATACGCGTTGCATTAATGCGTCCGCTTCCAGTTCAAACAGAATCGGCGCATGCGGTAAATCGTATTTTTGCATCCAGCGCGGATGCAGTTCGCCAATCCAGCCGATCGCGCGGCCGTTCAGTTCAATGCGCGCGCTGCGCCCCGGATGCAGCGCCGGATGCTCCGCTTTCACGAAGCGCGCCACCGCCGGCGCGAGCAGCGCCTCCACGTCGGCCTTGACGTCGAAGTAGTCGACCGTGCGCGCGGGCGCGCCCCACTGCTCCTCGAGCGCCGGGCCGTAAGCGAGGCCGCCGATCATCTTCGGCTGCGCGAAGCCTTCGACCGTCAGTTCGCCGGCCTTGATCGACGGATCGTGCAGGAACACGCGGCCGGCTTCGAACACGCGCACGCGATCGGCGGTGCGGCGGTTCAGATTCGTGCGCAGCACATGGATCAGGCTGCCGAACAGCGTGGTGCGCATGACGGAGAGCTGGCTCGCGATCGGGTTCAGCAGGCGCACCGGCTTGTCGTTGCCGGCAAAGTCCTGTTCCCACTCGGCGTCGACGAAACTGAAGTTCACCGTTTCCGCGTAGTCGCGCGCGGCGAGCGTGTGGCGCAGAGTGTGGATCGAGCGGCGCGTTTCGTGGGTGGCGCGCATTTCGCTCTTCGCGACCGGCGGCCGCGCAGGAATCTTTTCGAAGCCGTAAATGCGCGCGACTTCCTCGATCAGGTCCTCTTCGATTTCAATGTCGAAGCGGTACGACGGCGGCGTCACCGAGAAGGTGTCGCCGTCGCGCTCGAACGGAAGACCCAAGCGCGTGAAGATCTGGGCGATCTCGTCGGCGCCGATCGCGACGCCGATGATGCGGTTTGCGCGCGACACGCGCATCTTCACCGCCTGGCGCTGCGGCACATTGACGATCTGGTCGTCGACCGGGCCCGCCTCGCCGCCGCAAATATCGAGGATCAACTGCGTGATGCGCTCAATATGCTCGACGGTCGTCGCATAGTCGACGCCGCGTTCGAAGCGATGGCCCGCGTCCGTCGAAAAGTTGTACTTGCGCGAGCGGCCGCGAATGCTGTCGGGCCACCAGAATGCGGCTTCGAGGTAGATGTTGGTGGTGTCGAGCGTGACGGCCGTGCTGTCGCCGCCCATGATGCCCGCGAGGCTTTCAATGTGCCGGTCGTCGGCGATCACGCCGACCGTTTCGTCGAGCTCGACGGTGTTGCCGTTCAAGAGCTTGAGCGTTTCGCCCTTGCGGCCCCAACGCACCTCCATGCTGCCGTGGATCTTGTCCAGGTCGAACACGTGCGACGGACGGCCCAACTCGAGCATCACATAATTGGAAATGTCGACGAGCGCCGAGATGCTGCGCTGACCGGAACGCTCCAGACGTTCGACCATCCATTGCGGCGATTTCGCACGCGCATTGACACCGCGGATGACACGACCAGAGAAACGGCCGCAGAGATCGGGCGCCGAAATGCGCACAGGCAGTGTCTCGTCAAGCTTGACTTGCACCGGCTTGATGTCGAGCGGACGCAACGGCGCGCCCGTGATGGCGGACGTTTCGCGCGCCACGCCGAACACCGACAGGCAGTCCGCCTTGTTAGGCGTCAGCTTGATTTCGAAAACGGTGTCGTCGAGATTCAGCGTTTCGCGGATGTCCTGGCCGATCGGCGTATCGTCCGGCAGGATCAGCAGGCCGCTATGATCTTCGGAGAGCTTGAGTTCGCGCGCCGAGCACAGCATGCCCTGGCTTTCCACGCCGCGCAGCTTCGACAGTTTGATCGCGAACGGTGCGCCGCCCTCTTCGGCCGGCGGCAGTTGCGCGCCGACCAGTGCGACCGGCACCTTGATGCCCGGCGCCACGTTCGGCGCACCGCAAACGATGTTCAGCGTCGCGCCGGTGCCGGCGTTGACCTGGCAGACATTGAGCTTGTCTGCGTCCGGATGCTTGACGACTTCCAGCACCTGGCCCACTACGATCTTCGAGGTAGGCGGCGCGGCCGGTCGCAGGTCTTCCACTTCGAGACCCGCCATCGTCAATGCGTGCGACAGCTCGTCCGTCGTCAGTTGCGGATCGACAAAGGTTCTCAGCCAGGATTCCGGGAATTGCATGGTTCTGTGTACGTTCTGATCGGGTTAGGTCCGCGTGAGGCAAATGCGAGCTTCACTGCAAGTCACTGCCGGGACACCTGGCGGCATGCACTGGGTGCGTTGCCGCGCTCTATGCTTGTCGCGCCGCGCGCGGCGCGTGCTCGGTCAGGCAAACTGGCGCAGGAAGCGCAGGTCGTTTTCGAAGAAAAGACGCAGGTCCTGCACGCCATAGCGCAACATGGTGAGCCGCTCGAGGCCGCTGCCGAACGCGAAGCCGATGTAGCGCTCCGGGTCGAGGCCCATGTTGCGGATCACCGTGGGATGAACCTGCCCCGAGCCGGAAATCTCGAGCCACTTGCCCGCGTTCTTGCCCGTTTCGAACAGCATGTCGATTTCGGCCGACGGTTCGGTAAACGGGAAATAGGACGGGCGAAAGCGCACCCGAATATCGTCGCGCTCGAAGAACTTCTTGAGGAAGTCGGTATAGACGCCCTTCAGGTCGGCAAAGCTGATGTTCTCGTCGATCCACAGGCCTTCGACCTGGTTGAACATGGGCGAGTGAGTCGCGTCGCTGTCCACGCGGTACGTGCGCCCCGGCACGATCACCTTGATGGGCGGCGTGTTGGTGCGCGCGTAACGCACCTGCATCGGGCTCGTATGCGTGCGCAGCAGCAGTTGGCGGCCGTCGGCGTCTTTGCCGTCGACATAGAACGTGTCCTGCATGGACCGCGCCGGATGATTTTCCGGACTGTTCAGCGAAGTGAAGTTGTACCAGTCGGTTTCGATCTCGGGGCCGTCGGCCACGTCGAATCCGATGCTGCCGAAAATCTGTTCGACGCGCTCCCAGGTGCGCATGACCGGGTGCAGGCTGCCAACATGAGCGCCACGGCCCGGCAAGGTAACGTCGATCGCTTCGGCGGCGAGGCGCTGGTTCAGCAACGCGTCGGCTAGCGCCTGACGGCGTGCGGTCAATGCGGCTTCAACTTGTTGCTTGACGAGGTTGATCCGTGCGCCTTCGGTCTTGCGCGTGTCGGGATCGAGCTTGCCAAGGCCCTTCAACAGTTCGGTCAGCGCGCCCGACTTGCCGAGAAAGCGCGCTTTCTCGTTCTCGAGCGTGGTGACGTCGGAGGCTTCTGCGAAGGCTTTTTGCGCGTCGGCGACAATCTGGTCCAGATCCATTGATCCCATCATTTCAACGTCAGTGTTCTATCGAAACAAAACCGGTTCTACCAACAAAAACGGGGCTCGGTGAGGAGCCCCGTTTTTGTTGCAGCGTCACCGAGACTACCGGATGTTCGCTGCAACGAACCACGCAGTGTTAATTGCCAGAAGCGCAATCAGGCTGCAACGGCGGCTTTCACCTGCTGAACGATCGCAGCAAAAGCAGCCTTGTCGAACACAGCCATGTCGGCCAGCACCTTGCGGTCCAGTTCGATCGAAGCCTTCTTCAGGCCGTTGATGAACACGCTGTACGTCATGTCGTGCTGACGCACCGCCGCGTTGATACGCGTGATCCACAGTGCGCGGAACACACGCTTCTTGTTGCGGCGGTCGCGGTAGGCGTACTGGCCTGCGCGCATGACCGCCTGCTTGGCGATGCGATAGACGTTATTGCGACGGCCGCGGTAACCCTTGGCCAGCTTGATGATCTTCTTGTGACGGGCCCGTGCGGTAACCCCACGTTTTACTCGAGGCATGTTTCGCTCCTATGAGTGTCGGTTAAGGGTTAAGCGAACGGCAGCATTGCGCGCACGGAGTTCAGATCGGAATCATGAACGGCCGTCGAACCGCGCAGATGGCGTTTGTTCTTGGTGGTTTTCTTGGTAAGAATGTGGCGCTTGAAGGCCTGACCGCGCTTGACGGTACCGCCCGGACGCACCACGAAGCGCTTTGCAGCACTCTTCTTGGTCTTCATCTTCGGCATGACAACTCCATTATTAGATGGACATGGGTGTGCGGTCGGCCAGATGGCCATGACCCGCCCTTCGAAACCCATTCCACTTGGTATGCAGACTGCCGATACCGCCGGCAGCCGCTTTTCAGGAAACGACGCGCATCTGCATAAGCGCCGCTCCGAAACCCGCTGACGCCGCACCGGACACCCGGCGCGACATCGTCAACCTGCATAACCAGAGCGCGCACCACACGGTGCGCCGCTGCTCTGGCCGTTTCACTTCTTGCTTTACTTCTTTTTCTTCGGAGCGAGCACCATGATCATCTGGCGCCCTTCCATTTTCGGCATTTGCTCGACCTGACCGACTTCGTCCAGATCGGTGCGCAGGCGTTCCAGCATGCGCATGCCGATTTCCTGGTGAGCCATTTCGCGGCCACGGAAACGCAGCGTGATTTTCGTCTTGTCGCCGTCTTCGAGGAAGCGAACGAGGTTACGCAGCTTGACGTTGTAATCGCCGTCGTCGGTACCCGGGCGGAATTTGACTTCCTTGACCTGGATGACCTTCTGCTTGAGCTTCGCCTCGTGTTGCTTCTTCGCTTCCTGGTACTTGAACTTGCCGTAATCCATCAAACGGCAAACCGGCGGGACCGCTTGAGGAGCGATTTCGACCAGATCCACATCTTGCTGTTCCGACATGCGGAACGCATCAGCGAGTTTCACGATGCCGAGCGGTTCGTTCTCGACGCCGACCAGACGCACCTCGGGTGCCGTAATTTCACCGTTGATGCGGTGCGCAGACTTATCAGTAGCGATGTTACGTTTCCTCTAAAAATTAAAAAAACGAGCCGGGCTGCCAAGTGGCTCAGTTGAACGACTGCACGTCCTGGCGCAGACGCTCAATGAAGGTCTCGACAGGCATCACGCCTAGGTCGACACCGCCACGGGCACGCACGGCTACCGTTTGGGCTTCACGCTCCTTGTCGCCGACCACAAGCAGATACGGCACCTTCTCGAGCGTGTGCTCACGTATTTTATAGCTAATCTTCTCGTTGCGCAAATCAGCCTCCACTCTAACCCCTTGTTTTTGCAACGTTTGGGCCAGAGACTGGGCGTATTCCGCCTGACTTTCGGCGATATTCATCACCACGACCTGCATCGGCGCGAGCCACGCAGGCATTGCACCGGCGTGGTGCTCGATCAGGATGCCGAGAAAGCGCTCCATTGATCCGACGATTGCCCGGTGCAGCATGATCGGCCGCCGACGGCTATTGTCTTCCGCGACATATTCTGCGCCGAGACGCTCCGGCAGGACCATATCGAGCTGCAACGTGCCGCATTGCCACGAGCGGCCGAGCGCGTCCTTGATGTGGTACTCGACCTTCGGACCGTAGAACGCGCCCTCGCCCGGCAATTCTTCCCAGCTCACGCCGCACGCGGTCAGCGCTTCGCGCAGACCCTGCTCCGCGCGGTCCCAGGTTTCGTCCGTGCCGGCGCGCGCGTCCGGGCGCAACGACAGCTTGATCTCGACATTGTCGAAGCCGAAATCCTTGTACACGCTCATCGCGAGCGTGTTGAAGGCGATCGACTCGCTGATGAACTGGTCTTCGGTACAGAAGATGTGCGCGTCGTCCTGCACGAAACCGCGCACGCGCATCAAGCCATGCAGCGCGCCCGACGATTCGTTGCGGTGGCACGAGCCGAACTCCGCGTAACGCAGCGGCAGGTCGCGATAGGAGCGCAAGCCGTGGTTGAACACCTGCACGTGACCCGGGCAGTTCATCGGCTTGATCGCGTAGTCGCGCTTTTCCGATTCCGTCGTGAACATGTTTTCACGATAGTTCTGCCAGTGGCCCGACGCTTCCCACAGCGACCGGTCCATGATCATGGGCGTCTTGATCTCGAGGTAGCCCGCCTCGTTCACGCGGCGGCGCATGTACTGCTCGACCTGCTGCCACAACGTCCAGCCGCGCGGATGCCAGAACACCATGCCGGGCGACTCGTCCTGCATATGAAAGAGGTCGAGCTGCTTGCCGAGCTTGCGGTGATCGCGCTTTTCGGCTTCTTCGAGCATGTGCAGATACGCGTCCTGGTCTTCCTTCTTCGTCCAGGCCGTGCCGTAGATACGCTGCAGCTGTTCGTTCTTCGAATCGCCGCGCCAGTAGGCACCCGCGACCTTCATCAGCTTGAAGACCTTGAGCTTGCCGGTGGACGGCACGTGGGGGCCGCGGCACAGGTCGGTGAAGCCGCCGTGCGAGTACAGCTTGATTTCATCGCTAGCGGGAATCGACTCGATGATCTCCGCCTTGTACTTCTCGCCGATGCTCTTGAAGTAGTCCACCGCCTCGTCGCGCGACACGACACGGCGCGACACCGGCTCGTCCTTCTTCGCGAGCTCCTGCATGCGCTTTTCGATCTTTTCCAGATCTTCGGGCGTGAAAGGACGGTGATAGGCGAAGTCGTAGTAAAAGCCGTTATCGATCACCGGGCCGATGGTGACCTGGGCTTCGGGATACAGGTCCTTCACCGCGTAGGCGAGCAGGTGCGCCGTGGAGTGACGAATGATATCGAGACCGTCTGCGTCTTTTTCCGTGACGATGGCAAGCGCCACGTCGCGATCGATCAGCGTGGACGTGTCGACCAGCTCGCCGTCGATCTTGCCGCCGAGCGCGGCCTTCGCGAGGCCGGGGCCGATAGACGCGGCCACTTCGGCGACGGTCACCGGATGCTCGTACTGTCGAACAGAACCGTCAGGCAGACGTATCGAAACCATTGTGTTCTCCGTGGTGCCGACCGGCGGCGGCACATACAACCAGGTGAAAAAGCCAAAAAAAATGCGGCCCCGCTTTCGAGGGGCCGCATTCACATTTCCTGCAAACTGCACTGGCGAAAGTGGTCCTCGACTAGCGTCGCTCCGAAGTGGTTTCGGTCAACGTTCGCGGTGCCATAACCGTATCGCCCTTCGCCGTATTCGCCTTTTGCGCCACAGGCGCTTACTGCAGTTTGCGAAACCCCGGCCATGCCGGAATTTCTTTTTCGTTGGTAGGCTCGATTGGACTCGAACCAACGACCCCCACCATGTCAAGGTGGTGCTCTAACCAGCTGAGCTACGAGCCTGAAGAAACGAGATTATATGGAGCCCCGCACAGCTTGGCAAGTACTTTTATGCACCGACTTTAAATCCCGGCACGCGCCGGTTAATCAACGACAACGCAACGACAACGCAACGACAACGCAACAACAACGCAACAACAACGCGCCACCAACAACGCGCAACGACCAACCCGCCGCCTGTCCGACAAACGCACCGGCTGGTCGATCGTGTCCGCCGTCAGCCCTTGCGCGAGGCGCGCACGACGCCCGTCACTTCACCGAGCAGCGTGCACGCGCGCTGTATCTGGGCGGCGCTCGACACCTCAACCGTGAATTGCATGAACGCGGCATTACGGCGTGTCTGCGTCTTCACACCGATTACATTCATTTTCTCGCGCGCGAACACTTCCGAGATATCGCGCAGCAGCCCCTGGCGGTCGGTTGCCTCGATCGACAGGTCGACCGGATACACGGACTGCCCACGGCCGCTCATTACGTCCGCGGACCATGCCGTTTGCAGCACGCGCTCCGGCGCCCGCTCGGCCATGCGCAAAAACGTCGGGCAGTCGCTGCGGTGAATCGACATGCCTTTGCCGCGCGTCACGAAGCCCGCGATGTCGTCGGGCGGCGCCGGCCGGCAGCAACGCGCGAGTTGCGTGAGCAGTGCGTCGACGCCGACCACCAGCACTCCGGTCGACGCGCCTCGTGCAACGCTCGCGCCGCTGCTGCGCTTTTCGAACTGCTCCGGCGCCTCGACCACCGGCTCCGGCGGCGGCGCGTCGCTCAGCGCCTGCTCGATAAGCCGCAGACTGAACTCTTCCTTGCCGACGACGGAAAACAGGTCGTCGGTCGTCTTGAAGCCGAGCCTGGCGGCAAGCTGATCGAGATTGACCGACGTCTTGCCCTCGCGCTGCAAGGTCTTTTCGACCATCGCGCGGCCACTCGCAATGTGCTCCTGCAATTCGACTGCGTTGAACCACGCACGCACCTTCTGACGCGCGCGCGAGCTATGCAGATAGCCGAGCTGCGGATTGAGCCAGTCGCGCGACGGGCCGCCTTCTTTCACCGCGACGATCTCGACCGTCTGACCGTTCTGCAACTGCGTGTTGAGCGGCACCATCGCGCCGTCCACGCGTGCACCACGGCACCGATGCCCCAGCTCGCTATGCAGGTGATACGCGAAGTCGATCGGCGTCGCGCCGTGCGGCAACGCGATCACCCGCGCCTGCGGCGTCAGCACGTAAATGTGGTCGTCGTCGAGCGTGGCCTGGCGGAGCTGCTCCCACGGCTGCGCCGCGCGTTTTTCGCCATGCTCGCCCTCGGACACATCGTCTTTCCACGCAAGCAGTTGACGCAGCCACGCAATCTTCTCGTCGTACTTCTCGTTGGCGGCGAACTGCCCGCCGTAGCCGCGCGCGCCGGCCTCCTTGTAGCGCCAGTGTGCCGCCACGCCGTATTCCGCGAACTGATGCATCTCGTGCGTGCGGATCTGCACTTCGAACGCGCGACCGTCGTCGCCGATCACGACGGTGTGCAGCGACTTGTAGCCGTTCGGCTTGGGCCGAGAGATGTAGTCGTCGAACTCCTTCGGCACCGGTTGCCACAAGTTGTGCACGATGCCGAGCACGGTGTAGCAGTCCTTGATGTCCGGCACGATGACGCGAAACGCGCGCACGTCGTACAGTTCGGCAAAGTCCAGCTCCTTGCCGCGCATCTTGCGCCAGATGCTGTAGATGTGCTTCGGCCGCCCGCTCACTTCCGCGCGAATGCCGGCCGCGGCGAGTTCCCGCTGCAGGCGTTCAATGGCCTGCGCCACATAGCTTTCGCGCTCCACCCGCTTCTCGTCGAGCAGCTTCGCAATGCGCTTGTAGACAACCGGCTCCTCGAAGCGGAACGCGAGATCCTCGAGCTCCCACTTCAGTTGCCAGATGCCGAGGCGGTTGGCGAGCGGCGCGTAAATATCGAGCGTCTCGCGCGCCACGTCGGGCGAAGGCGTGAGTTTTGCCGCCGCGTAATAGCGCAGCGACTGCAGCCGCGAGGCGAGCCGGATCAACACCACGCGAATGTCCTGCGCGAATGCAAGGAGCATCTTGCGCAGGGCCTCGACCTGCGCTCGCCGCGCGGCCTGGGCGTCGCGCCCCGCCTCGGGCATGGCGTTCTGCGCGGCGCGCAAGCTCACCGTGCCGAGGCGCAGCAGCTTGCGCACGTCGCCGACGAGTTGGGCAACCTCTTCGCCGAAGTTGTCGGCGATCACACGCTCGGGCTCCTGCAGATGCGGCGTCAACGCGAAGAGCGCCGCCGCCAGCACCGCCGGCGGATCCACGTTGAGCGTGCGCATGATGGACGCGGTGCCCGCCGCGTGATCGGCCAGCAATTCGCCCGATGACAGACGCACCTCGCCCGCGTGCTGCCGCACGAACGCCATCGCATCGTCGAAAGACGGGAGAGGATGCGGCGCACTTGTAACGGTTTCGGTATTCATGGTGCGGCGGCCCAGCGGGCCCTGGCAAATCAACGGAATTTCAACTGCAACTGCTCGGTCGTGCGCGGCAGCTTAGCTGCGCTGCGCGGCGACCACGACGATTTCGACGAGGCACTTCGGATTCGCGAGCTTCGCCTCGACCGTGGCGCGCGGCGGCGTGGCGCCTTGTGCGACCCACTCGTCCCACACCGCGTTCATGCCGGCGAAGTGAACCATGTCCGAGATATAGATCTGCACGGACAGCAGATGTGACTTGTCGCTGTTTGCTTCGCCGAGCAGACGGTCGATGTGGCCGAGCACTTCGCGCGTCTGGCCGGTGATGTCCTGGTCCGCGTCTTCCGCGATCTGACCGGCGAGGTACACGGTGCCGTTGTGGACGGCGATTTCCGAGAGACGCTTGCCGACATGGTGACGAATGACTGCCATGGAAATTCCTGATAGGGGTAGAAGTGAGTTGAATGGAAATGCGGTTCGCATGACGCGCAAAGCGTCGCGCGGAACTGCATATTATGACGCGTCGGCGCCGGAGCTAATAAAGAACCGCCTCGCAATGTCGATCTGATCCGCCGACAGAAACGCCGGCGCGTGCCCCACACCGTTTATTTCGACGCTCGAAACGTCGCGCCCCGTCTCGAGCATTTTCGCCACCGTTTCGCGTGCCAGCAAATCGGACTGCTCGCCTCTCACCACGAGCACCGGGCCTTGAAAAGACGCGAGCGAATGCCACAGCGCGGCCTCGCCGAGCTTCGCGGTCTCTTCCGTGGTCGCGGCAAAAGGCTGAGCGATGCGCGGATCGTAGCGGAACAGCCACGTGCCGTTTTCCTCGCGCAGGAGCGGCGTGTTGATCTCGCGCCATTCGTCCGGCGTGAGCGGCCCGAAGGTCCGCGCCAGAAACGCCGCGTGATCCACGCCTTGCTGCAGCGAGTCGAACCGCACCGGCTTGCCGAGATAATCGCCAATACGCTTGACGGCCTCCGGCTCCAGGTGCGGACCGACGTCGTTCAGCAACAGCTTGCGGATGGGTGTCTCGGCGAGGCCAGCGAGACCGAGCCCGATCAGGCCGCCCATGGAGGTGCCGAACCAGTCGACGGACTCCACGTTCAGGCGGGCGATCAGCGTGACCATGTCCGCGACGTATTGCGGCACGCTATACAAGTTGGGGTTGGCGAGCCACGACGACAAGCCCCGGCCCACCACGTCCGGACAGACCACCCGATAAGTGCCGGCAAATTGGGCCGCCAGCCGGTCGAAGTCGCGGCCGGAGCGCGTCAGGCCATGCACGCACAACAGCACGCGCGGATTGTCCGGATCGCCCCACTCGGTGTAAGCGACACGATGCAGGCCCGCGGCGCTCGCGCACTGCACATAACGTTGGCGAGGCGCGGGTCGCTCGCCGGCGAAGGCTGTTGTTGCGGTCATCTGGGGTCCTTGCAAAAGCGCTGCAAAACGGGCTTGCGTGCGCACGCCAAGGCGATAGCTCACGGCACGCGGCACATCGTCGAATGATGGCTTCGGACGATTGTAAACCGCTTTGGCGCGAGGCAAGGATCGGCCGGGCGGCATAGGACGAACCCGCCAGAACCACGGCCGCAGATGAAAAAAACGGGCGAGACTCACGCCTCGCCCGCTTCGACACCTGCCCGGGTCAACGCCTTCCGTTCGCTGTCCCGGCCCACGCATAAGCGTCGGCGCGACAGCGGCCAGGCTGACCTGAAATCAGCTCACGGCGCTGACATCCAGCGGCGCGCCCGTCTTCGCCTTGATCTCGTCGACGCTCACGCCCGGCGCCAGTTCGGTCACCTTCAGGCCGTCGTCGGTGACTTCGATCACGCCCAGGTCGGTAATGATCTGGTCGACCACGCCCACGCCCGTCAACGGCAGCGTGCATTCCTCGAGGATCTTGTGCTGATCGCCCTTCGCGACGTGCTCCATGAGCACCACCACGCGCTTGACGCCCGCGACCAGGTCCATGGCGCCGCCCATGCCCTTGATCATCTTGCCGGGGATCATCCAGTTGGCGAGATCGCCCTTCTTGCTGATCTGCATGGCGCCGAGAATCGCCAGGTTGATGTGGCCGCCGCGAATCATCGCGAACGAATCCGCCGACGAGAAAATCGACGAACCCGGCAGCGTGGTCACCGTCTGCTTGCCCGCGTTGATGAGGTCCGGATCCACTTCCTCCTCGGTCGGCGAGGGGCCGATGCCGAGCAGGCCGTTCTCCGACTGCAGCCAGACTTCGACGCCCGGCGGCACGTGATTCGCGACCAGCGTCGGCAGGCCGATGCCGAGGTTCACGTAGAAGCCGTCCTGCAATTCCTTCGCCGCACGCGCGGCCATTTCGTCACGAGTCCATGCCATGATCAGTCTCCTTTCGCGCGGACGACGCGTTGTTCGATGCGTTTTTCCGGATGCGCATTAAGCACGATGCGCTGAACGAAGATGCCAGGCGTATGAATCGCGTCCGGATCGAGCTCGCCGACTTCGACGATTTCCTCGACCTCCGCAACGGTGATCCGGCCGGCCATCGCGCACATCGGATTGAAGTTGCGCGCGGTGCGGCGATAGATCAGGTTGCCCGACTTGTCGGCCTTCCATGCCTTGACGAGCGCAATATCCGCGGTCAGCGAATGTTCGAGCACGTAGTGGTTCTCGCCGAACTGGCGCGTTTCCTTGCCCTCGGCGATCAGCGTGCCGTAACCGGTATTCGTGAAGAATGCCGGAATGCCCGAACCGCCGGCGCGCAGCTTCTCGGCGAGCGTGCCCTGCGGCGTGAATTCGAGTTCGAGTTCGCCGGCCAGATACTGGCGCTCGAACTCCTTGTTTTCGCCGACATACGACGAAATCATCTTCCTGATCTGGCGCGTTTCGAGCAGCAGACCCAGACCGAAGCCGTCGACGCCCGCGTTGTTGCTGATGCAGGTGATGCCCTGCACCTTCGTGTCGCGCAGCGCAGCGATCAGCGCCTCGGGAATGCCGCACAGCCCGAAGCCGCCGACGGCGAACGTCTGCCCGTCCTTGACGATGTCTTTCAGCGCCTCGGCGGCGCCTGGATAGACCTTGTTCATCAGTATGTCCCTTCCTCTATGGAAACCCGAAACCGGTTTATTGCGGCTGTGACCTGCTTTCACCGCGTTCTCATGTGCCCGAAAGAGTACGCTCCTCGCGCCATGCGGCACAATACGCAAAAATACATAAGTGATTGCCGCCCGCCCATGCCAGCACTGGATTATCAAACCGCTTTTCATCTCGCGCCGATCGGGCTCGTGCTGTCGCGTGAACGGATTATCGAAGACTGCAATGACGAGCTGGCGTCGATTTTCGGTTGTCCGCGCGAGGCGCTGCTCGGGCAATCGTTCCAGATTCTGTACCCGTCGGCGGACGAATTCGAGCGGATCGGCGCACGCATTCCGCCCATCATGACCGCGCAAGGCAGCTACGCCGACGACCGCATCATGAAGCGCGCCAACGGCGAACTCTTCTGGTGCCACGTGACGGGCCGCGCGCAGCGGCGCACCGACCCGCACGCGGCGGGCGTCTGGACATTCGAGGACCTGAGCGCGACGCGGCGCGTGGCCGTCGAACTGACGCCGCGCGAGCGGGAAATCGCCGCGCAACTGGTGACGGGAAAAACCAGCAAGCAGATTGGACGCGTGCTCGACATCAGCCCGCGGACGGTGGACGTGTATCGCGCGCGGCTGATGCGCAAATACGATACGGGGAATGCGACCGAGCTGCTGCAGCGGCTGCTCGGCCACTGAGGGCCGCGCTTCGCGAACTCAGGCCGCCGGCTCGGGAGCCTTCACGAGAGCCGCGCGTTCGATCGTCGCGCGCAGCACGTCGGGAACCGGCACCGACTTGCCGGCCGCGTAGTCGATCCACACGCAGCGCGCGGCTCCGCGCGCATAAACCGTCTTCGGATCGTCGGCGCGCACCAGTTCGAAGCCGGTATCGAAACTGCTGCGCCCGGGCGTCGCGACGCTCATGCGGCCGATCACGTCGCCGGGATAATGCAGTTGCTTGAGAAATTCCATCGACGCATTGACGATCACCGGTCCCTGCCCGTCCGCGTTGCTGCCGGTCAGCCCGAGCTCTTCGAACCAGGAAATCCGCACCTGCTCCATGTAGCGGAAATAGACCGTGTTGTTGACATGGCCGAATGCGTCCATGTCGCCCCAGCGGATCGGCATCGACATCTCAAAAACTGCGTGAAAATCGCTCATTGTGCTTCTACTCTTCCTACTTCTTCAGGGATTAAATCCGGCACGCATGCCGCACCGACGTCCGGCATAGGCCGGCGAGGTCACGAGAGGCCGAAGCCGTCGTCGGCGGCGATCACCGAGCCGTTGATGAACTGCGATTCGTCGGCCGCGAGCAGCAGCAACAGGCCGTCCAGATCGTCGGGCTTGCCGACACGATGACGCGGCAGCATCGAGATGAGCTTTTGCCCCTGCTCGGTCGACCAGTGATGATGGTTGATCTCCGTGTCGATATAGCCCGGACAGATCGCATTCACATTGATGCCGTGCTTGCCCCACTCGAGCGCCATGGCCTTCGTCATGTGGACGACGGCCGCCTTGCTCATCGAATACAGGCCGATTTGCGGCAGCACGCGCAGGCCCGCCATGGACGCGATATTGATGATCCGGTACGACGGTTTCTGCGCATTGTTGCCGCGCATGATCATGCGCTTGGCCACTTCCTGCGCGACGAAGAAGGCGCCGCGCGTGTTCGTGTCGAACACGTACTCGAAGTCGGCGGGCGTAACTTCGGAGAGCTTCTGCGTGGTCGACACGCCCGAGTTGTTCACCAGAATGTCGATCGTGCCCGCCTCGGTCTCCGCGTGCGCGACCGCCGATTTGATGCTTTGGTAGTCGGTCACGTCGAGCGAGACCACGTGCGCCGCGCCGCCCGACGCCTCGATCTCGGCGCGCAGTTCCTTCAACCGCTCGGTGCGCCGGCTTGCCAGCACGACCTTGGCGCCCGCCTGCGACAGCACTTGCGCAAAGCGCTTGCCCAACCCGCTCGAGGCGCCCGTGATCAGCGCGACTTTGCCTTCCAGATTGATCGAACGGCCCATTGTCGTTCCTTGTTCGGTGGTAGTTACGAATGCGGTTGTCAGTTGCGGCCCCGAGCGATGCCCGGGTCAATACCGTATCACAGAAATAGAACGATCGTGCTAATCTCCGCTGATCCGGTTGCAGTGCAAGAATCCATCGCCCACAATACGATCCCGAAAAAAGCATTCTAACGGTAAGAGGAGCATCAATGACCCCCGCAAGTCTCATCGAGCAGTACGGCCCGCGCGAGTCGATGGAATACGACGTCGTGATCGTCGGCGGCGGCCCGGCTGGCCTTGCTGCGGCGATCCGCCTGAAGCAGCTGGCGGCCGACAAGGGCGTCGAGCTTCGCGTCTGCGTGCTGGAAAAAGGCTCGGAGATCGGGGCGCATATCCTCTCCGGTGCGGTGATGGACCCGCGCGCCATCACCGAACTCATTCCCGACTGGAAGGAAAAGGGCGCGCCGCTCACGGTGGACGTGACCGAAGACCGTTTCCTGTTCCTCACCGAAACGGGCGCCAAAAGCGTGCCGAACTGGGCGCTGCCGGACAACTTCAAGAACCACGGCAACTTCGTGATCAGTCTCGCGAATGTCACGCGCTGGCTGGGCCAGCAGGCCGAGGCGCTGGGCGTCGAGATCTTCCCGGGCTTCCCCGCGGCGGAAATCCTGTACAACGACGACGGCTCGGTGAAGGGCGTCGCGACCGGCAATCTCGGCATCGGCAAAGACGGCCAGCCGACCGAGAACTTCCAGCTCGGCATGGAACTGCACGCCAAGTACACGCTGTTCTGCGAAGGCGCGCGCGGGCATCTGGGCCGCCAGCTGAACGACAAATTCAGGCTGCGCGACGGCGTCGATCCGCAGGTCTACGGCATCGGCATCAAGGAGCTGTGGGAGATCGATCCGTCAAAGCACAAGCCGGGGCTCGTCATGCACACGGCGGGCTGGCCGCTGCAAACCGACACCTACGGCGGCTCGTTCCTCTATCACATGGACAACAACCAGGTGGTGGTGGGCTTCGTGGTGGGGCTCGGCTACACGAATCCGTATCTGTCGCCGTTCGAGGAATTCCAGCGCTACAAGACGCATCCGGCGATCCGCCACTTCCTCGAAGGCGGCAAGCGCGTGTCGTACGGCGCGCGCGCGATCACGGCGGGCGGGCTGATGTCGCTGCCGAAGCTGGTGTTTCCTGGCGGCGCGCTGGTCGGCGACGACGCGGGTTTCCTGAACGCGTCGCGCATCAAGGGCTCGCACGCGGCGATCAAGACCGGCATGCTCGCCGCCGACGCCGCTTTCGAAGCCGTTCAGGCGGGCCGCCAGAACGACGAACTCGCGGCTTACCCGGAATCGTTCAAGACCTCGTGGCTGCACACGGAGCTGTACAAGGCGCGCAACTTCAAGCAGTGGATGAGCAAGGGCTTGTACCTCGGCACGCTGATGGTCGGTATCGAGCAGAAGGTGTTCGGCGGCAACGTGCCGTGGACGCTGCACCACCAGCATTGGGATCACGAGATGCTGAAGCCCGCGTCGCAGTGCACGCCGATCGTCTATCCCAAGCCGGACGGCAAACTGACGTTCGACCGGCTTTCGTCGGTGTTCATCTCCAACACGAATCACGAGGAGAACCAGCCCGCGCATCTGACGCTGAAGGATCCCACGGTGCCGGTCAAGGTGAACTGGCAGACGTATGCCGGCCCGGAGTCGCGCTACTGCCCGGCAGCGGTGTACGAGTTCGTGAAAAACGACGACGGCAGCGAACGGCTCGTGATCAACGCGCAAAACTGCGTGCACTGCAAGACCTGCGACATCAAGGACCCGACGCAGAACATCGTGTGGGTAACGCCGGAAGGCGGCGGCGGACCGAACTATCCGAACATGTGATGCCGCGCTGTGCAACGCAAGCCGGTGCCCGTGCGGGCGTTGCACAGCCGACTCACTCGAGTGAGCTAAGCCTTAGCCGCGCGCCATTAGTTCGATGCGCGCGCGCACCCGCTCCACCACTGGCGCCCACGCGCCCACCGCGGGTTGCCTGAACAGTTCGAGCGAATCGTACCAGGGCGTTGCCGTCGACTCGCTGCCCCAGAACCATGCCGACACGTGGTCGAGCATCAAGCACGTCGGCACGCCGAGCGCGCCCGCGAGATGAGCGGGCCCGCTGTCGATTGTGACCGTCAGATCGAGGTTCGCCAGCAACGCGGCGACATCGTCGAAGCCCGCCTGAAAGTGCGGCGTGAGGTCGACCACATCAAACCCCTTCGCGCGCCACTGGGCGACCGTCTCGCCACGTCCCGGCGACAGCGCGAAATAAGTCACGCCCGCCACGCCGAGTAAAGGCTCCAGTTGCTGTGCCGGCACGGAGCGCCGCACGTCGCGGATATGGTCCGGGTTGCCGTTCCACACCAGGCCGACCGTCCGATTGTCGGGATTGGCATACACGCAGGCTTGCACACGCCGCCGCCACATTTCCACATGATGCGGGTCCGCACGTAAATAAGGCGCGCCCCACCCCGCCGCATCCCGAATGCCGAGGCGCAGCGGCAAGCTCATCAGCCCGCAATGAAAATCCGGCCGGGTATCCAGACTTGTTTCGAGCCGCAGATCGGCGGGCAACGTCCGTTCGAACAGAGGCCGCAACGGCCCGTCATGACCGAAGATCACTGTGCCGCCGTCGCGCCGCGCCCGTTCGGCGAGTAGCGGCAGAAAACGCACCGCCCACAGGCAATCGCCGTTGCCTTGCTCGCCATACACGACGAGCGTCTTTCCGGCCAGCGACTCGCCTTGCCACGGCGCGCTCATCTCGGCGAGCGCGTGCTGCGCGTGATTCAGCTCGCCACCGGCGAAAGCAACGCGCGATTCGTAATGCGTCCAACCTTCGGCGAAACGCCCGCTGCGAATCTCGAGTTCGGAAAGGTCGAACAACGCATGCGCATTATCCGGCGACAATGCGAGCACCTGACGCAGCAACGCCTCCGCTTCTGCAAAGCGCGCCTGCTCCCTGATGCATAACGCCAGCTTGTGCAGCGCCACCGGATTGCCCGGCACGACGCGCACGGCCTCGCGCAGCAACTGCTCGGCGGCAGCGAAGTCGTCGCGATGCTGGACGGCGGCCGCGCGCCAGACCAGCGCATTCGCATCCGCGGAATTTTGCGTGAGCAGCAGCGAGGTTGCCGATTCGACCAGCCCCCAGTCACGTACGGCAAACGCCGTCTGCGCGATGGTGTGAAGCAGCGCCGGCTCGCACGTTGGATCCGCCTCGTAAGCGCGCACCAGCGCGACGAGCGCTTCACGTTGCAGCGCTTTGTCGCGGCCCGCCTGCTGCAGCAGCGCCTGAGCGAACGCGACACAGTCGTGCGCGGTGGCATGCGGCGCCCACGCGCGTGCGCGCAACGCCGGCAGGTCAGGACCTGCCGGCTCGAGAGCAAGATGATTCATGCGAAAAACGCCGCGCGCGTAGTGCGATTGAAAAACGCTGACAGCGTGGCTTACGGCGCGCTAGCCGCGATCTTCGGCGTGCTGACGGAGACGTCGCCGCATTGGGCGCGGTGGCGCAACGCGTGGTCGATCAACACGAGCGCGAGCATGGCTTCCGCGATGGGCGTGGCGCGAATGCCGACGCACGGGTCGTGCCGGCCGAACGTTTCGACAACCGCCGGCTGCCCCGCCTTGTCGATGGAGCGGCGCGGCGTGCGGATGCTGGAGGTCGGCTTGATCGCGATCGACACGGTGATGTCCTGACCGGTCGAAATACCGCCGAGCACACCGCCCGCATGATTGCCGACGAAGCCTTCCGGCGTCAGCTCGTCGCCGTGCACGGAACCGCGCTGCGCGACGCTCGCAAAACCGGCGCCGATCTCCACGCCCTTCACCGCGTTGATCCCCATCATGGCGTGAGCGATGTCCGCATCGAGGCGATCGAACAGCGGCTCGCCGAGGCCGACCGGCACGCCCGAAGCCACCACGTTGATGCGCGCGCCGATCGAGTCGCCGTCCTTGCGCAGCGCGTCCATATACGCTTCCAGCTGCGGCACGATATCCGCGTTCGGTACGAAGAACGGGTTCTCGCGCACCTGCGCCCAATCGACGAAGGGCACGTCGATCTCGCCGAGCGCCGCCATGTAGCCGCGCACCTCCGTGCCGAATTTCTCGCGCAGCCATTTCTTCGCGACCGCGCCGGCCGCGACCGTGGGCGCAGTCAGGCGCGCCGACGAACGGCCGCCGCCGCGATAGTCGCGAATGCCGTACTTCTGCCAGTAGGTGTAGTCGGCGTGGCCCGGACGGAAGGTATCTGCGATATTGCCGTAGTCCTTGCTGCGCTGGTCCGTGTTGCGAATAAGCAGCGCAATGGGCGCGCCGGTGGTTTTGCCCTCGAACACGCCCGAGAGAATCTCGACCTTGTCTTCTTCCTGACGCTGCGTGACGTGGCGCGAGGTGCCCGGCTTGCGGCGGTCGAGTTCGAGCTGGATGTCGGCTTCGCTGAGCGCCATGCCCGGCGGGCAGCCGTCGATCACGCAGCCGATTGCCGGGCCGTGCGATTCGCCGAAGGTCGTGACAGTAAAGAGCGTACCGAGGGTGTTGCCGGACATGAGCGTCGTCCAAAGAATGCGGGGAAGACGCTATTATGCCAGCCCGTCGGGCGCGAGACCGCGCCGGGCGCCGGCTTATGACTTCTGGACAAGGCCGTCTTACTTCCGCGCGCCGCGCAATTCCATGACGACGCTCTGAAGCCGCTCCGGCGTGGCAAGCGCCGGTTCTATCGGCTCGCCGACCGCGAGTGTCAGACGGCTCATCACGCCTTTTTGCACCGGCCGCGGCCAGCGCGCGTCGGCGGCGCGGGAAAACACACTGCCCCACAGCCCGCGCAGCGCCATCGGAATCACCGGCGCGGGCGTGCGGCGAATGATTTCGGTGACGCCATGACGGAACGGATTCATGTCGCCGGTCCGGGTGAGCTTGCCTTCGGGGAAAATGCACACCAGCTCGCCTTCCGCGAGCGCCTGCGCGCAGCGCTCGTAGGCGCTTGCCAGAAGCTGCGCGTCCTGATGCGCGGGCGCAATCGGAATGGCCTTCGCATGACGAAACACCCAGCCGGCGAACGGTGTGCGGAAGATCTGATGGTCCATCACGAAGCGGATGGGCCGCGGGCTTTCGGCCATGATGACGACTGCATCCACGAAACTCACGTGGTTGCACACGAGCACGGCCGCGCCCTCCTCGGGAATCCGCTCGGCATGCACAAGGCGAATCCGGTAAAAGGTATGCACCAGCAGCCACGCGATAAAGCGCAGCAGAAACTCCGGTACGAGCGAATAGATGTAGGTCGCCACCACGATATTCAAAAGCGCGGTCACAAGAAAGATGGCCGGAATGCTGAAGCCCGCCGCCGTCAGCGCGACCGCCATGAGCGCCGAGACGATCATGAAGAGCGAATTCAGGATATTGTTCGCGGCGATGATGCGCGCGCGGTGGCTCGGCTGGCTGCGGCTCTGGATCAGCGCATAGAGCGGCACGCTGTAAAAGCCGCCGAACATGGCGAGCAGGAACAGATCGGCGAGCACGCGCCAATGCGCGAGGCGCCCGAGAAACTCGCCCACGCTCAACAGGTGCCCCGCGGGCGGCAATGCGTGGCTCGCGAAAAAAAGATCGATGGCGAACACGCTCATGCCGATCGAGCCGAGCGGCACGAGGCCGATTTCGATACGCCGCTTGGAGAGCTTTTCGCACAACAGCGACCCAAGGCCGATACCGATGGAGAACGTGCCGAGCAGCACGGTGACGACGTCCGGGTTCGCTGACAGCACGTCTTTGGCGAAGCTGAAGAACGACGACAGAAACGTGGCGCCCACGAACCAGAGCCACGATATGCCGAGCAGGCTCAGGAACACCGTGCGGTTTTCGCGCGCGAGCCTGAGATTGCGCCACGTCTCGCTAACCGGATTCCAGTTGATGCGCAAGTCCGGCTGTGGCGCCGCCGTCACCGGCACGAAGCTCGACACCACGCGCCCGACGAGCGCAATCGCCACGCACGCGCAGGCGAGCACGAGCGCGCCGTGCTCGACGAAACCCGCGCTGGCGCCGCCGACAATCGTGCCGACGAGAATCGCGACGAACGTGCCCATCTCGACCATCCCATTGCCGCCGACCAGTTCCTGGCTCGACAGATGTTGCGGCAAGTACGAATACTTGACCGGGCCGAATACGGTTGAATGCACACCCATCAGAAACGTGCACAGATACAGAAGCGGTGCGCTGTGCAGCAGAAAACCCGCGCCGCCGATCAGCATGACGACGATCTCGAAAGTCTTGACGAAACGCGTCAGCATCGCCTTGTCGTACTTGTCGGCGATCTGCCCGGAAGTGGCCGACAACAGCACGAACGGCAGGATGAAAATGGCCGAGATCAGAAACGCCGCGGTTTTCGCGTCGACGCCCGAGAAGCGCGCCGCCTGAAATGTGACGAGCGACGTAAAGCCGATCTTGAAGACGTTGTCGTTCATCGCGCCGAGAAACTGCGTCCAGAAGAACGGCGCGAAACGGCGCTCGCCCAGCAATCTGAACTGCGAATCATGGCTGCTACGCTCGCGCGCGGCGCGGCGGGCGGCCGGCAGCGTGGGCGTGGGAGGCGTAGGAGGCAAGGGGCTCTGACTCATGAAGTTCGCCAACGGATTGAGAAGTGGGCGCCTGCGCAACACCGCCGCAAGCCGTGCGACGAGCCATGGCGGCACGCACAAAAAAGGCGCGCGCTTTCGCGCACGCCTTCACTCGATGCTAACCCGCCGCGCGTCAACGCGCCGGCTGCTGCCCCTGCTCTTCCGGCCAGTCGCGGATATACGCCTTCAGCATGCGGTTTTCGAAGCCCTGCTCTTCGACCACGGCCTTCGCCACGTCGTAGAACGAAATTACGCCCATCAGCGTGCGGCTTTCCAGCACAGGCAGATAGCGCACGTGATGCTCGAGCATCATGCGGCGCACTTCGTTGACGTCCGTTTCCGGCGTGCAGGTAAGCGGATGATCGTCCATGACCTTACGGATGGTGGACGTGCCCACGCTGCCGCCATTCTCCTTGAGCGTGAGAATGATTTCGCGGAAGGTCAGCATGCCGACCAGGTCGCCGTATTCCATTACGACGAGCGAGCCGATGTCGTGCTCGGCCATGGTGACGACTGCGTCGTGCAGCGCGGTATCCGGCGTAACCGTGAATAGGGTGTTGCCTTTGACTTTAAGAATGTCGCTGACTCGCATGATCTGTCTCCCGAAATACCCGCTAGGCATGTAATGCATCAATGACTTTCGATCCTAGCGGAAAGGCCCATAAAAGGAAAGCGGCCCGCCCATCAAGGCGCGGCGGGCGCTGCGCCGTTCCGCGCCGTTGCCGCGGGCGCCGCGCGGCACGCGCTTGCCGCTGCCGCGCAGGCGCGCGCATGGGGAAAACCGCGCTTGAAGCAATACCTGCCGGTGATACGATGGCCGCCACCTTGACCTTTCGCGAGGCTGTCCGTGGCCTCGCCGACCAGCATGTCCGCCAACCGTTTCGATACGCTTGCGCTGCACGCCGGCGCCGCCCCTGATCCCGCCACTGGCGCGCGCGCCACGCCCATCTACCAGACCACCTCGTTCTCGTTTCGCGACGCCGACCACGCCGCCGCGCTCTTCAATATGGAGCGCGCCGGACACGTCTACTCGCGCATTTCGAATCCGACCGTGGCCGTGTTCGAAGAGCGCGTCGCCGCGCTGGAAAACGGCGCGGGCGCGATCGGCACGGCGAGCGGCCAGGCCGCGCTGCATCTCGCGATCGTCACGCTGATGGGCACGGGCTCCCACATCGTCGCTTCGAGCGCGCTATATGGCGGCTCGCACAATCTGCTGCATTACACGTTGCGCCGCTTCGGCATCGAAACGAGCTTCGTCAGACCCGGCGATATCGACGGATGGCGGGCGGCCCTGCGCCCGAACACGCGCCTTTTGTTCGGCGAAACGCTCGGCAATCCGGGCCTCGACGTGCTCGACATCGCCACCGTCGCACAGATCGCCCACGAGCACCGGGTGCCGCTTCTGGTCGACTCGACCTTCACCACGCCTTACCTGATCAAGCCGTTCGCGCACGGCGCGGACTTCGTCTACCATTCGGCGACCAAATTCCTCGGCGGCCACGGCACGACCATCGGCGGGGTGCTGGTGGACGGCGGCACGTTCGACTTCGACGCCTCCGGACGCTTTCCCGAATTCACCGAGCCCTACGACGGCTTTCACGGCATGGTGTTCAGCGAGGAAAGCACCGTTGCGCCGTTCCTGCTGCGCGCGCGCCGCGAAGGCTTGCGCGACTTCGGCGCGTGCCTGCATCCGCAAGCCGCCTGGCAGCTTCTGCAAGGCATCGAAACCTTGCCGCTGCGGATGGAACGGCACGTCGCCAACACCCGCCGCGTGGTCGAGTTTCTCGCCGGACAGGCGGCGGTCGAAGCGGTCGCCTATCCCGAACTGCCGACGCATCCCGATCACGCGCTCGCGCAGCGGCTGCTGCCGCGCGGCGCGGGCGCTGTGTTCAGCTTCAATCTGCGCGGCGATCGGGACGCCGGCCGCCGCTTCATCGAAGCGCTGTCGCTCTTCTCGCATCTGGCCAACGTCGGCGACGCGCGCTCACTGGTGATTCATCCTGCTTCCACCACGCACTTCCGGATGGACGCCGCCGCGCTCGCCGCGGCGGGCATCGCGGAAGGCACGATCCGGCTCTCGATCGGCCTCGAAGATCCCGACGATCTCATCGACGACCTGAAGCGCGGTTTGAAAGCGTCACAAAAAGCCTCGCAAAAAAGAGCCCCCAAAGCAGATCCCGAAGCGGCCCAAAAAACTCCGCAGAACGGCGCGCCCACACCAGGCGGCTTCCCCACCTCACAACCGCGCCGCCCGGAGTCCGCATGATCCTGACCGTTCAAGGCAAGCCCGCCTACGCCTACACCGGCGGCAAACCGTTCGATCCCACTCTGCCGACGGCCGTCTTCATTCACGGTGCCGAGCACGACCACAGCGTGTGGGCGCTGCAAACGCGCTACTTCGCGCACCACGGCTTCGGCGTGCTGGCGGTGGATCTGCCCGGACACTGCCGCAGCGCCGGTCCCGCGCTGCGCACCATTGCGGCGCTGGCGGACTGGCTCGCCGCCCTCTTCGACGCCGCGGGCGTCGCGCGTGCATTCGTGGCCGGCCATAGCATGGGCTCGCTCGTCGCACTCGACTTCGCCGGCCGCCATGCCGAGCGGACCACGCATCTCGCCCTCCTCGCCACCGCGTTGCCCATGGCGGTCTCCGAGACCCTGCTAGCAGCCGCGCTCCACGACGAGCCCGAGGCCATCGCCATGGTCAACCAGTGGTCGCATTCCACGCTCGCGGCGAAACCCTCGTGTCCCGGTCCCGGCTTCTGGCTGCGCGGTATGAATCAGCGGCTCATGGAGCGGGTTTCGGCGAGGGGCGAAACGCAGCTCTTTCACACCGATTTCATGGCCTGCAACAGCTACACGGACGGCCTCGCGCGCGCCGCGCAGGTGCGCTGCCCGACGCGCCTCCTGGTTGGACGCCGCGATGCGATGACGCCGCCGCGCGCCGCCAAAGCGCTCGCCGATGCGCTCGCGCAGGCCGGCGCGCCGGTCGACACCGTCACTCTCGAGGCCGGACACGCGCTGATGACCGAGCAGCCCGATGCCACGCTCGACGCGCTGTTCAGTTTCGCTTCGCGTCCCGCTCGCGAAGCGGGCTAGCACGGGCGCCCCGCCAGACCTTCGATGCCTTCACGATAACGGCTGCGAAGCGGTGACGCCATCGTCCGAATGGCCAGGTTGCGCGTGACACACGATAGCCGCACAATGGATCGAGCCTGTCCTGTGCCGGGCATCCGGGCGCGCCGCGAACAACCAAGGCAAAGCGACAGGCGCGCAACCGCAACCCGTAGCCATCCGGAGGCCGTTATGGCTCATACCGCGCATACCGATCACTTCGCGAACTTCGCGGAGTTTTATCCGTACTATCTGAGCGAGCATCGCAACGTGGTCTCGCGGCGGCTGCATTTCGTGGGATCGCTCGGGGTGATCGGCTGCCTCGCCATGGCGCTCGCCACCGGCGACTGGCTGTGGCTGCCGGCGGCCGTCGTCTGCGGATACGGCTTTGCCTGGGTCGGCCATTTTTTCTTCGAAAAGAACCGGCCGGCAACTTTTCGCCATCCGCTCTATAGCCTGATGGGCGACTGGGTGATGTTCAAGGATATCTGCGTCGGCAAGATTTCGTTGTAAAGCGACCCGCGGGCCTCAAACCGCCGCCGCGCCGGGCCTGCGGGCTACGCCGCCTGATGCGGCATGGAAGAGGTACCGCGCTCGTCGTGCTCGGCGGCCGCCGCGCGCGCGGCGGCGCGGGTCGCGAGCAGCGTGGCGAGCGTCACCTTCAGCCGGTCGTTTTCGAGCGCGGCGAGCAGCGTGGCGCCGTCCACGCGAGTAGACGCGAGCTGCAACTGATATTCGAGCTCCGCGCGATCCATCACGAACAGGTCGTAGAGCTGCTGCACGGTGATCTGCGCCGGGTTCGCGAGCAGCAGAAAATGCGGGCGCGAGGCGTCTTCCTGCAACTGCGCGATCCATTCGACCTGTTCGAGCTTTTGCAGCAGATTGACCGTCGTATCCATATCGCGGCGAAGCATGCGCGAAAGCTCGGGCACGGTGTAGCCGCGCTTGCCGGCCTCGCGCGCTTCGCTAAGCCGCGCAAGCAGTTCGAGCGAATCGAAGAGATTGCTGCCCTCGAAGGTCGGGCGATGGAACTGGCCGATGCGGATGGCCGGCAACGCCGACGCGATCATCGCGCCCGCCAGCGTGATGAACCAGCACAGGTACATCCACAGCAGGAAGAGCGGCACGGCCGAGAACGCGCCGTACACCGCGGTGTAGGTGGGCATGCGGCGCACGTAATAGCCGAAGCCGCGCTTGGCGAGCTCGAACGCGATGGCTGCCGTCACCCCGCCAATCACCGCGTCGCGCCATTCCACGCGGCAGTTGGGCAGATAGACGTAGAGAATCGTGAAAGCGAGCGCCGTGAGCGGCAATGCGGTGCCCGCCAGCGCCCATTCGATCACCGGCGTCATGCGTTGGGCCGCGCTGAACGTCATGGACTGCGTGAACAGATACGACGAGATGGAAAGACTCACGCCGATCAGAATCGGACCCAGCGTGATGATCGCCCAATACACAAGGATGCGCTGCGCGATGGGCCGCGCCTTGCGCACGCGCCAGATCACGTTGAACGCGGATTCGATCGTCATCATCGTCATGACGCCGGTGAGAAACAGCAACACCATGCCGATGGTGGTCAAGCCCTTCGCCTTCGACGCGAACTGATTCAGATATTTGAAGATCTGGCTGTTCAGTTGCGCGGGCATCAGGTGATCGGCGAGGAAAAACTGCAGCGACTCCTGGAACGAACTGAAGAGCGGAAACGCCGTAAAGAGCGCGAACGCCACGGTGGCGAGCGGCACCAGCGCGAGCATCGTGGTGAACGTGAGGCTGCCGGCCACTTGCGCAATACGGTCTTCGCCGCTGCGCTTGGCAGCGAACTGCGCGAGCCGTTTGAGCGTATCGAGATCGAAACGCGCCTTGGACAACAAACCTGCCTCCTTGCTTCGTCAACCGGTGTGTGCGGACCGCCTGGCAGAACCTGCAACGCACCTTGCGCGAGGCCTGGCCGAATGGCTATGAACGGCTGGGAACGGCCTGTAGAACGGCCCCAAGCCCTATAATACCCGTTCACCGATGAGGCTTATGAAAGACATTCTCGTGCTCTATTACAGCCGTCACGGCGCCACGCGCGAACTCGCGCTCGCGATCGCGCACGGCGTGGACAGCGTCCCCGGCATGCAGGCACGCGTGCGGACGGTGCCGCCCGTCTCGACCGTCTGCGAGGCGACGCAGCCCGACATTCCCGCTGAAGGACCGCCTTACGTCGAACTGCGCGATCTCGAGGAATGCGCCGGTCTCGCGCTCGGCTCGCCCACCCGTTTCGGCAACATGGCGGCTTCCCTCAAATACTTTCTGGACGGCACCACGCCGCAGTGGCTCTCGGGCGCGCTCTCCGGCAAGCCGGCCTGCGTGTTCACGTCGACCGGCAGTCTGCACGGCGGCCAGGAATCCACGCTCTTGTCCATGATGCTGCCGCTCTTGCACCACGGCATGCTGATCGTCGGCATTCCCTACACGGAAACGGCGCTCACCACCACGCAAACCGGCGGCACGCCGTACGGCGCGTCGCATTTCGCGCGCGCGGGCAGCGCCGCCCAGGGCATTTCCGCCGACGAAAAAACGCTCGCCGTTGCGCTCGGGGCGCGCGTCGCGCGCACGGCGGCTTCCATGAGCGAAAGGCCGTGAGCAGCGCGCCACCGCGGCACAACCGCGCTGCGGCGCTCGGCGCGACCGCCTCCCTCGTCGCGCTGATTGCGTTGTCCATTGCCTGGGAGCTGTGGCTCGCGCCGCTGCGCTCCGGCGGCTCGGCGCTCGTGCTCAAGGCCGTGCCGCTGCTTCTCGCGCTGCCGGGCGTGTGGCGGCAGCGTCTTTACACGCTCCAATGGGCGTCGATGCTGATCCTTCTCTATTTCGCCGAGGGCGTCGTGCGCGGCTGGAGCGACCGTGGTTTGAGCGCGGGCCTCGGCTGGCTCGAAGCCGCGCTCGCCATCGTGTTTTTCGTCGCTACGCTTGCCTACGTGGCGCCCTTCAAGCGCGCGGCAAAGAAGGCCGCGAAAGATGCCGCCCCAAACCCGGCGAACGAGGCGACAAAGGAAGCGGCGAAAGAAGCGACGAGAGACTCGGCGAAAAGCGGGGCGAACAACGCAGCCCAGCACGCCGCGGCGCCGCGCGGCGAACGTCCGGGCAGCGCGGACGTCTGACAGTCATCCACCTCGCTTCCCCGCCCGAACCCCGCTCACCCACCGACATGACCCAAACCGCTTTTCTCGCAGCCTGCCGCGACGCCATCGGCGTCGCCCATGTGTTGACCGACGCGCACGACACGGCGCCCTATCTGACCGACTGGCGCCGCCGCTACACCGGCGCGGCCTGCGCGGTGTTGTGCCCTGCCTCGTCCGCCGAGGTCGCGGCGCTCGTGCGGCTCGCCGTCGAACACGGCGTGCCTCTCGTGCCGCAAGGCGGCAACACAGGTCTCGCCGGCGGCGCCACACCGGACGCGAGCGGCGCGCAGGCGGTCGTCAGCTTGCGGCGGCTCAACCGGGTGCGCGACATCGACCCGCACAACAACACGATCACGGTCGAAGCCGGCGTGATCCTCGCCGAAGTGCAGCAGCGCGCGGATGAAGCCGGGCGCCTCTTCCCATTGAGCCTCGCGGCGGAAGGCAGTTGCACGATCGGCGGCAATCTCGCGACCAACGCGGGCGGCACCGGCGTGCTGCGCTACGGCAACACGCGCGAGCTGTGCCTCGGCCTCGAAGTCGTCACGCCGCAAGGTGAACTGTGGGACGGCCTGCGCGGGCTGCGCAAGGACAACACCGGCTACGATCTGCGCGACCTGTTCATCGGCGCCGAAGGCACGCTCGGCATCATCACCGCCGCGGTGTTGAAGCTGCATCCGCAGCCCGCGGCGCGCGTCACGGCGCTTGCCGCGCTCGCCTCGCCGCATGCGGCGCTGGATTTTTTGTCTCTTACACAAAGCATCGCCGGGCCGCTTCTGACCGGCTTCGAACTGATGTCGGACTTTTGCCTGCGGCTCGTGGGCCGGCACTTCGAGCAGATGCGCTATCCGTTCGCCGAACCGCACGCGCAAATCGTGCTGCTCGAATTGTCCGACAGCGAGAGCGAGGACCACGCGCGAGCACTCTTCGAGCGTCTGATGGAAAAGGCGCTTGAAGACGGCGTGGTGCAGGACGCCGTGGTCGCCGAAAGTCTCGCGCAGTCGCGGGCGTTCTGGAATCTGCGCGAACATATCCCGCTTGCGCAGGCTGAGGAAGGCCTGAACATCAAGCACGACATTGCGGTGCCGATTTCGCGCATCGGCCACTTCATCGAGGAGACGGACGCCGCTGTTGCACAGGCCGCGCCCGGCTCGCGCATGGTGACGTTCGGCCATCTCGGCGACGGCAACCTGCATTACAACGTGCAGGCGCCCGAAGGTGTCGACGCAAAGGCGTTCCTCGCGCAGTACCAGAGCCCGATTAACCAGATCGTGTACGACAGCGTGCATCGGCATCGCGGCAGCATCAGCGCGGAACACGGGCTCGGTCAGCTGAAGATCGACGAGGCGATGCACTACAAGCAGGACGTCGAGGTCCAGTTGATGCGCACGCTCAAACATGCACTCGACCCGCTCAACCTGATGAACCCGGGCAAAGTGCTACGCTGAGAGCGTGAGGCGACGGATCGATATTCAGCGCTGCAAGGAGCCGTATTCGTGAAAATTCGTGTGCTGTCCGATCTGCATCTGGAGAACGACGAGCCGGAACTGATTCCGCATGCGCAGGCGGATCTGATCGTGCTCGCCGGGGA
Organism: Paraburkholderia phenoliruptrix; assembly: GCF_047325075.1. Taxonomy (NCBI): domain Bacteria; kingdom Pseudomonadati; phylum Pseudomonadota; class Betaproteobacteria; order Burkholderiales; family Burkholderiaceae; genus Paraburkholderia; species Paraburkholderia phenoliruptrix. The sequence goes on along the minus strand of NZ_CP168531.1, from coordinate 1,604,520 downwards.
CATCCACAACCACGCGGCAGGTCCGCGCTGGGCCGCGCAAACCTTCGACGGCGCCGCGCCTGTCGTCTACGTGCCGGGCAATCACGAATACTACGACGGCGAGTTCGGCGCGCTGGAGGCCGCGTTGCACGACGCGGCCTCGCAGGTCGAGAACGTGCACGTGCTGAACAACGCCGCGCTTATCGATCCGCAGGGCCGCTGGCGCGTGCTCGGCACGACATTGTGGACGGATTTCGCGCTATTCGGCGCGGACCACGCGGCGCTCGCCGAATCGATCGAGGCGGCGCGGCGCGCCATGCTGGACTTTCGCGGCCTCATTCAGATGAACTGGCCGCACGGTGTGAAAAACTGCGCACGCGACGAAGCGCGCGACTTCGCACCCGGCGACGCGCTCGCGCTGCATCGCCAGGCGCGTGCCTGGCTCGAGAACGAGCTCGCGAAGCCGTTTGCCGGCCAGACGATCGTGGTCACACATCACGCGCCGCATCGTTTGAGTCTGGCTGAGCGTTACGCAGACGACCGCGTGTCGGCGGGCTTCGTCAACCACCTGCCCGAGCTCGTGCGTGCGCCCGTCGCGCTGTGGATTCATGGACACACGCATACGTCGTTCGACTACACGGTGAACGGCACGCGCGTGGTCTGCAATCCGCGCGGCTATTTCGATCGCCGCAGCGGGCAGTGGGAAAATCCGCTTTTTGCGTGGGACAAGGTCGTCGAAATCTAGCGCGGCGCTCTCTGTCAGCGCTTCAGGCAAGCACCGCCCACACACTCGACTGGTGAAAAGCCTACTGACGGTCCCGCTGCTTGCCGTTTTCAGGACGCTCGACCTTGATCGGCGCAAGTTGCGGCTGCTGCTCGCGCACGCGGCGCAGCAGGTCGCGCGATGCGGCAATGCCGATCAGTCCAAACATGACGGCCACGCCGATCATCAGATGCGTATCCATGAAATCCTCGTCCTTCGGTGAGTGCGATTGCTAAACGGTGGCGACGCGGTGGCGGCGCGGTGGCGGCGGAAACAGAAGCGCCGGTTGAGCACGCAGCGCATGAACGACACGGTAGCAAATCGAGCCGGGCGCGGAAGTAAGGAAATGTTGCGGCGCGGCGCCGATGTAACCGGCGGCACGGCAAAACGCCGCCGCTGATGCCCAACCGGCCAACAGGCCAACAGGCCGAGCGGGCCAACGCACCGAGAGGACTGCGACGGCCGGCAGTCAACTGGCGGTCAGGCCGCGCGCCGCCTAGGTCCTCGCAAACTCCCGCAACTCGGCTTGGTCGACCGCGAGCGTCGTCGGCAGCTCGTCGCGCAGATGCTCGATCCACGTGCGGATCTTGGCGTCCAGATACTGGCGCGACGGATACAGCGCATACAGATTCATTTCCTGCGACGTGTAGTCGGGCAAGAGCCGCACCAATTCGCCCTTGCGCAGGCCGCTGATCGCCGAGTAGATCGGAATCAGGCCGACGCCCATGCCGCTCGCCACCGCGACGGCCATGGCCTCCGCGACGTTCACCTGGAAGGTGGCCGGGCCGAGCGTGATGGTTTCCTCGCCGTTCGGGCCGTCGAACGTCCATTTGTCCGGCGGAAACACCGGCGTAACCATTTGCAGGCAGCTGTGGTGCTCCAGGTCGGCGGGCGTGTGCGGCACCCCGTGCTTTTCCAGATAAGCCGGCGACGCGCACGCCACGCTGAACGCGCTGCCGAGGCGCTGTGACACGAGCCCCGAATCGGGCAGGCCGGTGGCGAGCGTGAGGGACACGTCGAAACCCTCGTCGAGGAGATCGGGCATGCGCTGCGCGAGCGTGAGCTCCACGTGCACTTCCGGGTAACGCTCCTGATAGCGGCCCACGGCCGGCACGACGTAATGCTGGCCGAAGCTCGTCATGGCGTGGACCTTCAGCTTGCCGGACGGACGCGCATGCGCGTCGCTGGCCTCGGCTTCCGCCTGATCGACATAGGCGAGAATCTGCTCGCAGCGCTGCAGATAGCGCTCGCCCGCTTCGGTCAGCGCGATGCGGCGCGTGGTGCGGTTCAGAAGGCGCGTGCGCAGATGCGCTTCAAGATCGGACACCGCCCGCGACGCGTAGGCGGTCGTCGTATTGAGGTGCTGCGCGGCACCGGTGAAACTGCCCGCTTCGACGACGCGGACAAATACGCGCATGTTCTGAAGCGTATCCATACCTTTCCTTTGCAACTATCCAGTCCGAACCCTGCCGATTGTTACACGATCCGCAAAACCGATTATCACGCGTTTCGTAAAAATCCCTTGCATCTTTACCGGTTATTCCCCAATCCGTCCAAAAATATAATTGGCCGATCGCTTCTATAGTCAGTTCTGGAGGAAATCGTGCAGTCTCCGGTGTCGAAAAGGATCACCGCAGCCCCGGTTCTTGCGATCCTATTAACAATTGCCGGCTGTGCAAGTACCGGAGGCGTCGCCCCGCAAGCGACCCGCACCGACCCCGCGTCGCTCGATGCGGGCAGCGCGATCCGCGCGGCGGATGCCGACGCCCGCTGGCCCGCCGCCGACTGGTGGCGAGCCTATCGCGATCCGCAACTCGACGCCTGGATCGAAGCCGCGCAGGCCGGCAATCCGAGCCTCGCAGCCGCCCAGGCGCGCGTGCGCGAAGCCATGTCGATGGCGGGCGTCGCGCGTTCCGCGCTCGCACCGCAAGTGAACGGCGAACTGTCGATCAAGCGCCAGCAATGGGCCGACAACCTGTACTACGGCCCGGGACCGCTCGCGGGCGAGCAATCGTGGAACAACACCGGCACGCTCGCGCTGTCGTATCACCTCGACCTGTGGGGCAAGGACCGCAACGCCGCCGAGCGCGCCCTCGACGCGGCGCACGCGCGCGCCGCCGATGCCCGCGCCGCGCAACTCGAACTGCAGGCGAACGTGGTGCGGACCTACATCCAGATGTCGCTCGATTACGCGCTGCTCGACATCGCCCGCGCAACCTTGCAGCAACAGCAGCAAATCGCCGACCTGGCCAGCCGGCGCCTGAAAGGCGGCATCGGCACGCAACTGGAAGTGAGCCAGGCACAGACGCCGCTGCCGGAATACGAGCGCGAAATCGACGCTCTCGAGGAAAAAATCGCGCTCGGGCGCAACCAGCTCGCGGCGCTCGCGGGCAAAGGCCCAGGCGCGGGCGAGACGATCCAGCGGCCGGTGCTCTCGCTCGCCGCGCCCGCCGGCCTGCCGAGCGCGCTGCCTGCGGAGCTGATCGGCCATCGGCCGGACGTGGTCGCCGCGCGCTGGACCGTGGCGGCGCAGGCACGCGGCATCGACGTCGCGAAGGCCGGGTTTTATCCGGACATCGACCTGCTCGCGTCGATTGGCGGCTATGCGGCGATGGGGCCGCTCTTCCAGTTCCTGAAGAATCCGTCGCATAGCTGGAGCGCCGGGCCGGCGCTGTCGCTGCCGATTCTCGACGGCGGCCGCCTGCGCTCGGAGCTCGGCGCGGCATCGGCCGGTTACGACGAGGCGGTGGAGCACTACAACCAGACGATCGTCGGCGCCCTCAAGGACATTTCGGACCAGGTCATCCGCATCCGCTCGCTCGACACGCAGGCAGAGGACGCACGACGGTCCGAGGCCGCCGCGCGTAAGAACTACGAACTGTCGCGCGAGGGTTATCGCCGAGGTCTGACAGATTATGTGAACGTACTGATCGCGCAGAACCAGTTGCTGCGCGCGCAGGAAGGCGTCGCGAAGGTTCAGGCGGAGCGCCTCGGCGCGCATGCGTCGCTGGTCACGGCTCTGGGCGGCGGCCTCGACGATCCCGCCAACGGCCCGGTGGCCAGCGCGACGCTGCCGGGGCACGGCAAGGGCGAGCAGAAAAACACCGCCGCAGCCGCCACGTCCGCAGCCGAGTGAGGAAGCCCGTCATGTCGACAACCTCTGCCCGCGCCTCGCGCCCCACGTCGTTCGCCGCCTGGTACAGCGCCGCCTCCGACTGGGCGCGCACCGACGGCCTCACGTGGATCTACCTTTTCAAGGCGCTTGCTGCGTGCTTTCTCGCGCTCGGCATCGCGATGAAACTCGACCTGCCGCAGCCGCGCACCGCCATGACCACCGTCTTCATCGTGATGCAGCCGCAAAGCGGCATGGTGTTCGCGAAGAGCTTCTACCGGATCTGCGGCACGCTTGTCGGTCTCGTCGTGATGCTCGCGTTGATCGGGCTGTTCGCGCAGCAGCCGGAGCTGTTCATCGCGACCACGGCGATCTGGGTCGGCATCTGCACCGCCGGCGCCGCGCGCAACCGCAACTTCAGGTCTTACGGCTTCGTGCTGGCCGGCTACACCGCCGCGTTGATCGGCATTCCTGCCTCGCAGCATCCGGACGGCGCGTTTCTCGCCGCGCTCACGCGCGTCGCGGAGGTCGTGCTCGGCATCGTCTGCGCGGGCGCCGTGAGCGGCCTCGTATTTCCGCAGTTCGCCGGCCTGCAGATGCGCGGCGCCGTGCGCGCGCGTTTCTCCGCGTTTGTCGACTACGTGTCGGCGTCGCTGGCCGGCCGCAACGACCGCGCGCAGATCGAGGCGACCAATGCGCGCTTCGTCGCGGACATCGTCGGCTTCGAGGCGGCGCGCAGCGTCGCGGTGTTCGAAGGCCCGGATTCGCGGATGCGCGGCGGCCGCCTCGCGCGCCTGAACAGCGAGTTCATGACCGCGTCGACGCGCTTTCACGCGCTGCATCAGTTGATGAACCGCTTGCGCGAGGCCGGCACGCACGGCGCGGCGATCGCCATCGACGCGCTCGAACCTTACTTCAGGGAAATCGCGCCCTTGCTCGCGAAGTCCGGCGAACCGGTGCTGAGCGCCGCCGACGCCGCGCACGCCGCCGCCCAGCTCGACGCTTACAAGGCCGAGCTGCCGCGCCGCGTGCGCGCCACACGCGCCGCGCTCGAGGTACATCCCGATGCGCCGCTGCTCGACTTCGATACGGGCGCGGAACTGCTGTACCGCTTTATCGACGACCTGCATGCCTACGCGGCCACGTATGCGTCGCTGGCCGTGGACACGCATGAGCGCGAGCGCTGGGTCGAGCGCTACGAGCCGAAGACGAACGCCATCGCGGCCGGCGTCGCCGGTCTGCGCGCGGCGCTCGTGATGATGGTGCTCGGCGCGTTCTGGATCGCCACCGCGTGGCCGAGCGGCTCGACGCTCACGCTGAACGCGGCGGCGGTGTGCGCGCTGGCATCGTCGTCGCCGGATCCGAAACGCACCGTGTTCCAGATGGCCGGCGGCACGCTCGCCGCCTCGGCGATGGGCCTGCTCGCGGTCTACGGCGTGTTCCCGCGCATCGACGGATTTCCGCTGTTGTGCGCCACGCTCGCGCCGTTCCTGCTGCTCGGCGTGTTCATGACGACGCGGCCTGCGCTGGCCGGCTACGGCGTCGGCTATTGCATTTTCTTCTGCTTCCTGGCCGGCCCGGACAACGTGGTCCACTACGATCCGAGCAGCTTTATCAACGACGCCATGGCGCTCGTGCTGTCCATGCTGGTGTCCTCCGTCGCGTTTGCCGTGCTGCTGCCGCCGTCCACGCCGTGGCTGCGCAACCGGCTGCTCGCCGACCTGCGCCGTCAGGTCGTGCTCGCGAGCCGGGCGCATCTCGCCCGCGTGCGTTCGCGGTTCGAAAGCGGCGCGCGCGATCTGATGTTCCAGATCGACGCTCTCGCGCAGGACGATCCGGCGGCGCGGCGCGACACCTTGCGCTGGCTCTTCTCCGTGCTCGAAGTGGGCAACGCGGTGATCGACCTGCGCCGCGAAGTCGCGACGCTGCCCGCCGAGGCGCGCTATGCGAACACGATGGCGTGGCGCGTGTCGCTGCGCGCCATGTGCGATGCGCTGAGCGCGCTCTTCGAGCGGCCGCGTGCGGAGCGCCTCGACCGCGCGCTCGCCGCGACCGTCGACGCGATCAGTGCCGTGCAGTCCCTGCTTGTGGCATTCGCACCGCCGCGCGAGGAGCGCCATCAACTGCAGCGCGTTCTGAGTCAGCTGCATTTCATCCGTACCGCGTTGCTCGATCCGCAGTCGCCGCTCGCGCCGTTGACGGCTGCGCGGGCCGACGCATCTGAAGGAGTGGCTCATGCCGCGTGACATTGCCGTTTTCGACGCCTACGTGCCCACCATCGTGCTGCTGTTCGTCGTGGGCGCCGCGCTCACCTGGGTGCTGGATCGCGTGATCGCCTATACGGGCGTCTATCGCGTGGTGTGGCATCCGTCGCTTTTCCGGGCCAGCCTGCTCGTGTGTGTGTGCGGCCTGCTGGGACTTGCCGTTTATCGTTGATCAGAGTCGAAACATGACTATCCGAAATCTTATTGGCTTCGTTGCGACAGCCGTTATTTTTATCGTCGCGATCGTGTTGGGACGCATGCTGTGGGTCCATTACATGGACGAACCGTGGACGCGCGACGCGCGCGTGCGCGCCGAAATAGTGAACGTTGCGCCGGACGTCTCGGGCGCCGTGGTCGATCTGCCGGTCAAAGACAATCAACTGGTGAAGAAAGGCGACCTGCTGATGCAGATCGATCCGTCGCACTACGAGATCGCCGTCGAGCAGGCGCAGGCCGCGGTGGCCGCGCGCAAGGCCGAGCTGCAGATGAAGCGCGACGACGCGCGGCGGCGCGCGGACATGGATTCGCTCGTGGTGTCGAAAGAAAGCCAGGAGAATGCGGCGCACACGGCGTCGGCTGCCGAGGCGGCCTATCAGCAGGCGCTCGCCGCGCTCGACGCCGCGAAGCTGAATCTCGCGCGCACGCGCGTCGTCTCACCCGTGGACGGCTACGTGACCAACCTGAACGTGTTTCGCGGCGACTACGCGACGGCCGGCGCGGCGAAGCTCGCCATTGTCGACAGTCACTCGTTCTGGGTGTACGGCTACTTTGAGGAAACCAAGCTGCCGCACGTGCGTATCGGCGACAAGGCCGAAGTGCGCCTGATGAGCGGCGGCACGCTGCAAGGCCACGTGGAAAGCATCTCGCGCGGCATTTACGACCGCGACAATCCGCAAAGCCGCGAACTGCTCGCCGACGTCAATCCGACGTTCAACTGGGTCCGCCTCGCGCAGCGTGTGCCGGTGCGCGTGAAGATCGACTCGGTGCCCGACGGGGTCATGCTGGCGGCGGGCATTACCTGCACCGTGGTCGTCAAGGAGAGCTGAGGGAAGGCCGTGAACGGGCCGTGGGCGGGCCGTGAGCGGCCTGGAGCGGGCCGCGCGCACGCTCGAGATAGCGGCAGGCCGCGCGCCTGCCGCACCGTCTTTATAGCCGGAACTTGCCCACCATCTGCTTGAGGCCATGAGCCTGATCGTCGAGCGATCTCGCCGCGGCGGTCGCCTGCTCGACAAGCGCCGCGTTCTGCTGCGTGCCCGAATCCATCTGCGCGACGGCCAGATTGATCTCCTCGATGCCCGCGCTCTGCTCCGACGAAGCCGCCGAAATCTCGCCCATGATGTCGGTCACCCGCTTCACCGCCTTGACCACTTCGTCCATGGTCTGGCCGGCGTCCTGCGCGAGGGTCGAACCGTTGCTCACGCGCTCCACCGACGTGCTGATCAGCCCCTTGATCTCCTTCGCGGCGGCGGCGCTGCGTTGCGCGAGGTTGCGCACTTCCGCGGCGACGACCGAAAAGCCGCGGCCTTCCTCGCCGGCCCGCGCCGCCTCGACCGCCGCATTCAGCGCCAGAATGTTGGTCTGAAACGCGATTCCCTCGATCACGCCGATGATGTCGCCGATGCTGCGCGCGCTCTCGTTGATCTCGTTCATCGTCGCGACGACGCGGCTCACCACCTCGCCGCCCTTCTCCGCGATCTCCGACGCGTTGTTGGCAAGCGTGCTCGCCTGCTTCGCGTTGTCCGCGTTCTGGCGGACCGTCGAGGTCAACTGCTCCATGCTGGTCGCGGTGCGCTCGAGCGCCATCGCCTGCTGCTCGGTGCGCTGCGAAAGATCGGCGTTGCCCATTGAAATTTCGCTCGATGCTGTCGCGATCGCGTCCGCACTCGACGCAATGTCCGACACCGTGGTCGCGAGACCGCTTTGCATATCGGAAAGCGCGTACAGCACGCTCGACTTGTCCTTACGCCCCAGCGTGATGTGATTCGACAGATCGCCCGCCGCGATCCGGCTCGCGATTTCCTTCGCGTAGGCCGGCTCGCCGCCCAGCTGGCGCGCGAGGCGCCGCACCACCCACTCGCTGATGGCGGCCGCGAGCACGATCAGCCCGATCGTCATCACCGCCAGCATCACGAACGACGAGTGGTAAATGAAGCCGGAGGCGTCGATGGTCGCCTTCGCCGCCGTGCCGCGCTCCGCGACGAGTTCGTCGACGAGTTTTTCGAGCTTGCCGGTTTCGACCAGCAGCGATACGTCCTGCGTGCCGACCTGCCAGTTCATTTGCGACAGGTCGAGCGGCTGCGCTTTCACGAGCGTGACGAAGTCCCGCAGATGGGTGCTCCATGTGGTGACGGCGGCGGCAAACTTCTTCTGATTCTCGACGGCTTTCGCGTTCGATTTGTCGACGTACTGCTGCAGCGTGCCCAGCTCGGCGGCAAGGCCGTTCAAGCCCTTGTCGATGTCGGCGCCCAGTTCGTCGCGCTCCTTCGCGGTGGTCGCGGTCAACAGCATTTTTTGCGCGCGGCTCGCGCGCAGCATGTGTCCGCGGGCTTCCTCGGCGGCGCGGCTCGCGACGTGCCCCTGGTCGTAGATGGATTGCGCGGAGGCGTTCAGGCGGCTGATCTGCGTGAGCGAAAACACGCCGATGACAAGCGTCCCGACCAGCAGCACCGCAAAAGCGAGGCGCAACATGGCCTTGACGGACAGGCCCTTGAGCCGCGCGACCCGCGCACGGCTACCTTTTCCCCGCGACGGCAACCTCCCCGCCGCTTCTGCGTCCGGAACGAACCCCGCGCTTTTCCGGCTGCCCAGCGAAACTGCTTTCATATTCCCCGTCCCCACGTTTAGAACCTGCCGCAAAGGTCAATTCCGGCATTGCTTCTTTTCCTTCCGGGTCTACGGCATCGGCGTCCGCGATCTTTAGTGTGGTTTGCCCCGGTTTTGCCCGTACCGACGATCGTGTATCACCCGGTCCTCGGCACGCCGCTTTGTGAGCGCGCGCCGCGCCCGTTTTATACATGGCCAAAAATCCGTCTGACTTATTTATTGGGACGCACCGCCGGGCCGCGCGACCCATGTCCGATTCGCGACAAAACTTGTCCTTACAATTCAGCCGAGCCACATTACACTTCGACGAATAGCTGAGCACACGCGACGCCGCGTCGTTATGCCGCAACGACGCCGGTCAGCACGGCGACGCGCCGCCAGCCAGGGATTGCCCCGTCCTCTCTCTTCTAAAAAACGTATGGAAACCAGCCTCGATAAACGCGCACTTGCCAGCGCGTCAGCCCGTCCCGGCAGTACCGCGCCTGCCGCCGCCGCTTCGGCTGCCTCACCCTCGGGCGCGCAACCGGCCGCCACAGTGCAGCGCACGGTGTACTCCGTGCTCGGCGCGATCAGCTTTTCCCATTTGCTCAACGACATGATCCAGTCGTTGATCCTGGCCATTTACCCGATGCTGAAAGACAACTTCTCGTTGTCGTTCGGACAGATCGGCCTGATCACGCTGACATATCAGATCACCGCTTCGCTGCTGCAGCCGCTCGTCGGCATTTACACCGACAGGCATCCGAAGCCGTACTCGCTGCCCGTCGGCATGGGCTTTACGCTCGCCGGGCTGCTGCTGATGTCGATGGCGCCGAATTTCGGCGTGCTGCTGGTGGCCGCGGCGCTGGTCGGCTGCGGGTCGTCGGTGTTTCATCCGGAGTCGTCGCGCGTTGCACGCATGGCGTCCGGCGGCCGCCACGGACTTGCGCAGTCGCTGTTCCAGGTGGGCGGCAATGCGGGATCGTCGCTCGGGCCGCTGCTCGCCGCGCTGATCGTGATTCCGCACGGCCAGCGCAGCATCGCGTGGTTCTCGGTGGCGGCGCTCGTCGCGATGGTCGTGCTCACGCAGATCGGCCGCTGGTACAAGCAGCATCCGTCGATGAAGAAGGCGCGCAGCCAGACCGTTCACGCGACGCTGTCGCGCAACCAGGTCATGTTCGCGATGGGCGTGCTGATCCTGCTGGTGTTTTCGAAGTACTTTTACCTCGCGAGCATTAACAGCTATTTCACGTTCTATCTGATCGACAAATTCCATCTGCCGGTGCAGGCGGCGCAGGTACATCTGTTCGTGTTCCTCGCCGCCGTGGCCGCGGGCACGGTGATCGGCGGTCCGGTGGGCGACAGGATCGGCCGCAAATATGTGATCTGGGTGTCGATTCTCGGCGTCGCGCCGTTCACGCTGCTGCTGCCCTACGCCAACCTGTTCTGGACGGGCGTGTTGACGGTGATTATCGGCGTGGTGCTGGCTTCGGCCTTCTCGGCGATTCTCGTCTATGCGCAGGAGCTGATTCCGGGCAAGGTCGGCATGGTCGCGGGGCTCTTTTTCGGCTTCGCGTTCGGGCTCGGCGGTATCGGCGCGGCGGTGCTCGGCGAACTCGCCGACGCGACCAGCGTCGCGTATGTCTACAAGGTCTGCTCGTTCCTGCCGCTGCTCGGCGTGCTGACGGTGTTCCTTCCCGACGTGGAAGGCAAGCGCGCCAAGGCCTAAGCGGTTCGTCCTGAAGGCATGAGAAAAAGGCGCTGCGGCGCCTTTTTCTTTTGGCGCACTGGCGCACTGGCGGGCGGCGGCGGTCCGTCCGCTTTCGCGGGGCAATGCGCTTTGCGGCGGCCCCGTCCGCCCTCGCGGGCCGCTCGGCCCGCGCCGCTCATGGTGAACCCGCGTTGTCCGCCACGCGGCGCGTACTCTATGCTTCCTTGACATGGCTCGCGCCGCCGCCATCCGCGGCCGCGGTGCGCCGCGTCTTCCACGTTTGCTCACCCGCACCCGAAGGATCGCCGCCGATGACCCGCTACCGCGACTTCCACCGCCGTTCGATCGACAACCCAGAGGCGTTCTGGCGCGACGAGGCGCGGCGCATCCATTGGGAAACGCCGTTCGAGACAGTGCTCGACCGCTCGAATCCGCCGTTCGCGCGCTGGTTTGTCGGCGGGCGCACGAACCTGTGCCATAACGCGGTGGACCGGCATCTGGCCGAGCGCGCGCAGCAAAACGCGCTCGTGTATGTGTCGACCGAAACGGGCATCGAGCGGCGCTACACCTACGCCGAACTGCACGCCGAGGTCAACCGGATGGCCGCCGTCATGCGCTCGCTGGGCGTGAAGCGCGGCGCCGTGGTGCTCATCTATCTGCCGATGATCCCCGAAGCGCTTTTCGCGATGCTCGCGTGCGCGCGCCTCGGCGCGATTCACTCGGTCGTGTTCGGCGGGTTCGCGGCGCCGAACCTGGCCGCGCGCATCGACGACGCGAAGCCGGTGCTGATCGTGACCGCCGACGCCGGCGCGCGCGGCGGCAAGGTGATCGACTACACGCCGCTCGTCGACGAAGCGCTCGCGCGCGCGAGCCACAAGACGCCGCGCGTGCTGCTGATCGACCGGCAGCTCGCGCCGGAGCGCCTGAACGCCAGCTATCTGGTCGACTACGAGCCGCTGCGCGAGCAGTTCTTCGACGCCCATGTGCCGTGCGAATGGCTCGAGTCGAACGAACCCTCCTACGTGCTCTACACCTCCGGCACGACCGGCAAGCCCAAGGGCGTGCAGCGCGATGTGGGCGGCTACGCGGTCGCGCTCGCCGCGTCGATGGAGTACATCTTCGAGGGCAAGGCCGGCGACACGATGTTCACCGCGTCGGATGTCGGCTGGGTGGTCGGCCATAGCTACATCGTCTATGCGCCGTTGCTCGCGGGGCTCACCACCGTCATGTACGAAGGCACGCCGATCCGCCCCGACGGCGGCATCTGGTGGCGCCTTGTCGAACAGCATCGGATCAACCTGATGTTCACCGCGCCGACCGCGCTGCGCGTGCTGAAAAAGCAGGACCCGGCGCTGCTGAAGAAAGCCGACCTGTCGAGCCTGCGCACGCTGTTTCTGGCCGGCGAGCCGCTCGACGAGCCGACCGCCTCGTGGATCGCCGGCGCGCTCGGCAAACCGGTGATCGACAATTACTGGCAGACCGAAACCGGCTGGCCGATGCTCGCGATTCCGCGCGGCGTCGAAGCGCTGCCGACCAAGCTCGGTTCGCCGGGCGTGCCCTCGGCCGGTTTCGCTCTGACCTTGCGCAACGAGCTGACGGGCGACCCGTGCCCGCCCGGCGAGAAAGGCGTTCTGACGCTGAACTACCCGCTGCCGCCGGGTTGCATGTCCACGGTATGGGGCGACGACCAGCGCTTTGTCAGCACCTACTGGTCGAGCATTCCGAACCACCAGGTGTATTCCACGTTCGACTGGGGCATTCAGGACGAAGACGGCTACGTGACGATCCTCGGGCGCACGGACGATGTGATCAACGTCGCGGGTCACCGGCTCGGCACACGCGAGATCGAGGAGGCGCTCTCCAGCCACCCGGCCGTGGCGGAAGTCGCCGTGGTGGGCGTGACCGACTCGCTGAAGGGTCAGGCGGCGATGGCCTTCGTGGTGTTGCGCGACGCGCAGGCCTACGCGGAGGGGAACACGCGCACGAAGCTGCAAGACGATCTCATGACGACGGTCGACCGCCAGCTCGGCGCGATTGCGCGGCCCTCGCGCGTGGTGATCGTCTCAATGCTGCCGAAGACGCGCTCCGGCAAGCTGCTGCGCCGGGCCATCGCGGCGCTCGCGGAGGGACGCGAGCCGGGCGATCTGCCGACCATCGAGGATGCCTCGGCGTTGCAGCAGGTGCGCGAGGGCTTGCAGGCCTAGCGACCGCCGCTGCGTGCCTGAAGAAAACGCGTGAGAATCGCGTTCGAATACGCCGCCGCGATCTCCGTCAAAAACGAAACGAACGAAGCCGGCGCGTGGTCGTCGGCGGTATCGGAGATGGTACGCACCACCGCGCACGGCACGCCGTACTCGTGACAGACCTGGGCGATCGCCGCGCCTTCCATCTCGACGGCGAGCGCATCGGGCAAGGCTTCGCGCAGCGCCTCTACGCCCGCCGAGCTCGCCACGAACTGATCGCCGCTGATGATCAGACCGCAATGCACCTGCGGCTCGCGCGTGCCGAACCGTGCCGCCGAGGCCGCGCCCTCTTCCGCGACGAACCGCTCGCAGGCTTGGGCAAGTTGCGCAGCGAGCGCCGCGTCCGCTGCAAAACGCGACATGCCGAGCAACGGCACTTCGAAGCGCGGAAAGAGCGGCGACGCGTCGAGGTCGTGTTGCAAGAGCGCATTCGCCACGACGATGTCGCCGACCCGGACCTGCTCGCCGACACCGCCCGCGACGCCGGTAAACACCACCGCCTCGACGTCGAAGGCATGAATCAGCGCGCTGACCGTGGCCGCCGCCGCGACCTTGCCCACGCGCGCAAGCGTGACGACGCACGGCGCGCGGTGCACGGTGCCGACGTGATAATCGCGCCGGCCATGCGTGACGGTGCGCACGCCGGACTCCGCGCGCATTGCTTCGATCAGGTCGCCGAGCTCCTGCGGCAGGGCCGCGAGAATGCCGAACGGTCTCTCGGGAACGCTCGCGCCGCTGCCGTGCGCAGCGCGCTCCTCGCTTCCGACGCCGGCCGCACCCGCGTTGCCCGCCGTGTTGGGCCCGACCGCGGCCGCCGCGCTTGCCACTGAATTTGCCGCCGAATCTGCCACTGAACTCGCCGCAGCATTTGCCACCACACTTGCCGCCGAATCTGCATTCGCGCTCATTCGACCGCCTGCAATTTGGCGACCGCGAGCGCGAGCCATTTCTCGCCGTGGCGCTTGAATTTGACCTGCGCCTTGGCATCGGTGCCGCCGCCTTCGAGCGCAGTGATCGTGCCCTCGCCAAACCTGGTGTGGAACACCTGCTGGCCGACGCGGAAACCGGTTTGCGCCGCGCGCTGCTCGTTGGCGAAAGCCGGCAATGGCGCCGCCGGCGCCGAAGTCCCGCCGCCGTAGCCCTGCTGACGGTCGGGCCGCGCGAACCAGTCGCGCCCGTAGCCCGCGTTGTCCGATCGGCCGCCCCAGCGCGCGCCCGCCTCGACCTTCGGCGTGAGCCACTTGAGCGTTTCCTGCGGCAATTCGTCGAAGAAACGCGAGCGGATGTTGTAGCGCGTCTGGCCGTGCAGCATCCGGCTTTGCGCGAACGACAGGTACAGCCGTTCCTTCGCGCGCGTAATGGCCACATACATGAGACGGCGCTCTTCTTCGAGCCCGTCCGACTCCATCGCGCTGTTCTCGTGCGGGAAGAGCCCCTCTTCGAGGCCCGTGATGAACACAGCCGTGAATTCCAGACCCTTGGCCGCGTGCACCGTCATCAACTGGACGGCTTCCTGGCCGGCTTGCGCCTGGTTGTCGCCCGCTTCGAGCGACGCGTGCGACAGGAAGCCGGCAAGCGGCGTCATGGTGTCCGGGTTTTGCGCCGGGTCCGCGATGCCAGGCGCGTCCAGCACGACGGTGTTGGGGTCGTCGGTGGCGACGGCCAGTTCCGGCGCGGCGGTCGCGCCGGGGCGCAGCGGAATGGAGCGCGCGGGCGTGTCCATGCCGTAGCCCTCTTCGCTGACGAACGCAGCCGCTGCATTGACCAGTTCCTGCAAGTTCTCCAGCCGGTCCTGGCCTTCGCGCTCGTTCTGATAAAAATCGGCGAGGCCGCTTGCGCGCACCACGTATTCGACGGTTTCCGGCAAGCTCATCTGCTGCGTTTCCGCGCGCATCTTGCCGATCAGGTTGGCAAACGCCGACAGGCTCGACCCCGCCTTGCCGGCGACATACGGAATCGCCGCGGCCATCGAGCAGTTGTAGAGCCGCGCGGCGTCGGCAAGTTGCTCAATGGAGCGCGCGCCGATGCCCCGCGTCGGAAAATTGACGACGCGCGCGAACGCGGTGTCGTCGTTCGGATTGTCGATCAGGCGCAGATAGGCGAGCGCGTGCTTCACTTCCTGACGCTCGAAAAAGCGCAAACCGCCATACACGCGGTACGCAATGCCCGCATTCACGAGCGTGTGCTCGATGGTGCGCGACTGCGCGTTGCTGCGATAGAGCACCGCGATTTCGCTGCGCGAGGTGCCGGTGCTGATGAGCGCCTTGATTTCTTCGACGATCCAGCCGGCTTCCTGCGTGTCCGTGGCGGATTCGTAGACGCGCACCGGCTCGCCGTGGCCTGCGTCCGTGCGCAGATTCTTGCCGAGACGCCGCGAATTGTTCGCGATCAGCTGGTTGGCGGCATCCAGAATATGGCCGTGCGAACGGTAATTCTGTTCGAGCTTGATCAGATGGCGGACATTGAACTCGTGCTCGAAGTCGCGCATGTTGCCGACATTCGCGCCGCGGAACGCGTAAATGGACTGGTCGTCGTCGCCGACCGCGAAAATCGCGTTCGTCTGACCCGCGAGCAGCTTCAGCCACGCGTATTGCAGCTTGTTGGTGTCCTGAAACTCGTCGACGAGAATGTGCCTGAAGCGCGCCTGATAGTGCGCGCGCAACGGCGGATTATGCGCGAGCAGTTCATAGCAGCGCAGCAGCAGCTCGGGGAAATCGACGACGCCTTCGCGCTGGCACTGCTGGTCGTAGGCTTCGTACAGTTCGACGAATTTGCGGTTGAAATTGTCGGTGGCGTCGACGTCTTTCGGCCGCAGGCCCTGTTCCTTCGCGTTGTTGATGAAGTACTGGAGGTTTTTGGCCGGGTACTTTTCGTCGTCGATGTTCAGGCCCTTCATCAGACGCTTGATCGCGGAAAGTTGATCCGCGGTGTCGAGAATCTGGAACGTGGCGGGCAGACCGGCGTCGCGATGATGCGCGCGCAGCATGCGGTTGCACAGGCCGTGGAAAGTGCCGATCCACATGCCGCGCGTGTCGATGGGCAACAGCGCCGAAAGGCGCGACATCATTTCGCGCGCGGCCTTGTTGGTGAAGGTCACGGCCAGAATGGTGGCCGGCGACGCAAGGCCATGCTGGATGAGCCACGCGATGCGTGTAATGAGTACGCGGGTTTTGCCGCTGCCCGCGCCGGCGAGAATCAGCGCGGGCTCGTTGGGGAGCGTGACGGCGGCGTGTTGTTCGGGGTTGAGATTGGCTAGCAGGTCGGGCATTTTTTCGGAGGGACGGCGGGGTGTTCGTCATTATATGCCCCGGCGGGGATGCGGTTTTTTTGCCTGCCCGCGCCCCCGGCGCCCCTTATAATCGAACATTCTCCGCATTTACCAGCCGATCGACACATGAGCGAGACCCCGAGCGACACCCAGCGCGATACCTCTTCCACTCTTGCCAAGAGCTTCGAGCCGCACACCATTGAAGCTCACTGGGGCCCCGAATGGGAAAAGCGCGCCTACGCGGCGCCCGTTTTCGACGGCAGAAAAAAGGATTTCTCGATCCAGTTGCCGCCGCCGAACGTCACGGGCACGCTGCATATGGGCCACGCGTTCAATCAGACCATCATGGACGGCCTTGCCCGCTATCACCGCATGCTCGGCGAAAACACGCTGTGGGTGCCGGGCACGGACCACGCGGGCATCGCCACGCAGATCGTCGTCGAACGGCAGCTGGACGCCAAGGGCGTGTCGCGCCACGATCTCGGCCGCGAGAAGTTCGTCGAACGCGTCTGGGAATGGAAGCAGGAATCCGGCTCGACCATCACCAATCAGGTGCGGCGTCTCGGCGCCTCCATCGACTGGTCGCGCGAATACTTCACGATGGACGACAAGATGTCGGCCGCGGTGCGCGACGTGTTCGTACGCCTCTATGAGCAGGGCCTCATCTATCGCGGCAAGCGCCTCGTCAACTGGGACCCGGTGCTGCTCACCGCGGTGTCCGACCTCGAAGTCGTCAGCGAGGAGGAAAACGGCCACCTGTGGCATATCCGGTACCCGCTCACCGACGGCTCCGGCCACCTGACCGTCGCGACCACGCGCCCCGAAACCATGCTCGGCGACACGGCCGTGATGGTCCATCCGGAAGACGAGCGCTACGCGCACCTGATCGGCAAGACCGTCACGCTGCCGCTGTCCAACCGCGAAGTGCCGATCATCGCCGACGATTACGTGGACCGCGAATTCGGCACGGGCGTCGTCAAGGTCACGCCCGCGCATGACTTCAACGACTACCAGGTCGGCCTGCGCCACAAGCTGCCGCAAATCGAAATTCTCACGCTCGACGCGAAGATCAACGCGAACGCGCCGGAAAAATACCGCGGCCTCGACCGTTTCGAAGCCCGCAAACAGGTGGTCGCCGATCTCGAAGCGCTCGGCGCGCTGGAATCGGTCAAACCGCACAAGCTGATGGTGCCGCGCGGCGACCGCACCGGCGTCGTAATCGAGCCGATGCTCACCGACCAATGGTTCGTCGCGATGAGCAAGCCGGCGCCGGATGCGACATTCGGCACCTTCAATCCGGGCAAATCGATTGCCGAAACCGCGCTCGACGTGGTTCGCAGCGGCGAAATCAAATTCGTGCCGGAAAACTGGACGACCACGTATTACCAGTGGCTCGAAAACATTCAGGACTGGTGCATCTCGCGCCAGCTGTGGTGGGGCCACCAGATTCCCGCGTGGTATGGCGAAAACGGCGAAATTTTCGTCGCGAAGACCGAGGAAGGCGCGCGGGAAAAAGCGGCCGAAGCCGGCTACACCGGCCCGCTCAAGCGCGACGAAGACGTGCTCGACACGTGGTTCTCGTCGGCGCTCGTGCCTTTCTCGTCGCTCGGCTGGCCGAACGAAACGCAGGAACTGAAACACTTTTTGCCGTCGTCGGTGCTGGTCACGGGCTTCGACATCATCTTCTTCTGGGTCGCGCGCATGGTCATGATGACCACGCACTTCACCGGCAAGGTGCCGTTTCACACGGTGTACGTGCACGGTCTCGTGCGCGACGCCGAAGGCCAGAAAATGTCGAAGAGCAAGGGCAATACGCTCGACCCGATCGATATCGTCGACGGCATCGGGCTCGACGCGCTCGTCGCCAAACGCACCACCGGCCTCATGAATCCGAAGCAGGCGGCGTCGATCGAAAAGAAAACCCGCAAGGAGTTTCCGGACGGCATTCCGGCCTTCGGCACGGACGCGCTTCGCTTCACGATGGCGTCCATGGCGACGCTCGGGCGCAACGTCAACTTCGATCTGGCGCGCTGCGAGGGTTACCGCAACTTCTGCAACAAGCTGTGGAACGCCACCCGCTTCGTGCTGATGAACTGCGAAGGCCACGACTGCGGCTTCGGTCAACCGGCACAGTGCGGCGAATGCGGGCCGGACGGCCATCTGCATTTCTCGTCGGCGGACCGCTGGATCGTGTCCCTCCTGCAGCGCGTGGAAGCGGAGGTCGCCAAGGGCTTTGCCGACTATCGCTTCGACAATGTGGCCAACGCCCTATACAAGTTCGTGTGGGACGAATACTGTGACTGGTATCTCGAACTCGCCAAGGTGCAGATCCAGACGGGTCAGCCGAACCAGCAGCGCGCCACGCGGCGCACCCTGCTGCGCGTGCTCGAGACGGTGTTGCGCCTCGCGCATCCGGTGATTCCGTTCATTACCGAGGCGCTGTGGCAGAAAGTTGCACCGTTGGCCGGGCGTTATCCCGCGGACAAAGCCGAGGGCGAAGCGTCCATCATGGTGCAGCCGTACCCCGTTGCCGACCTGTCGAAGATCGACGAAGCAGCAGAGCAATGGGCGGCCGACCTGAAGGCCATGATCGATGCGTGCCGGAATCTGCGCGGCGAAATGAATCTGTCGCCGGCAGTGAAGGTGCCGTTGCTCGCCACCGGCAACGCGGAGCGTCTCGCGACTTTTGCTCCGTACGCCCAGGCATTGGCCCGTCTGTCGGAAGTGCAGATCATCGCCGACGAAGCAACGCTCGACGCGCAGGCAGATGGCGCGCCAATTGCTATCGTAGGAAGTGACAAGCTCGTGCTGAAGGTGGAGATCGACGTCGCGCTGGAACGCGAGCGTTTATCGAAAGAAATTGCGCGGTTGAGCACGGAAATCGTCAAGTGCAATGGCAAACTGCAGAACGAGAGTTTCGTCGCCAAGGCACCGCCCGCAGTCGTCGAGCAGGAGCAGAAACGGCTGGCGGATTTCGAAGCGACTGTCGGCAAGCTGAAAGCGCAACTCGCGCGCTTGCCGGCCTGATCGACGCTCCACGCCCGCCCGCGCGGCGGGCGCGGACTGATAGCTAAACCAGAGGACTCAGGGTAAATCACATGCTAAAAGTTACAAAGGCGGTATTTCCGGTAGCAGGTCTTGGCACCCGGTTCCTCCCTGCCACGAAGGCAAGCCCGAAGGAAATGCTGCCGATCGTCGACAAGCCGCTGATTCAATACGCGGTGGAAGAAGCCATGGCGGCCGGCATCACCGAAATGATCTTCGTCACGGGCCGCAGTAAACGGGCGATCGAGGACCATTTCGACAAGTCATACGAAATCGAAGCCGAGCTCGAGGCACGCGGCAAGGACAAGCTGCTGGAACTCGTGCGCAGCATCAAGCCGAGTCACGTCGACTGTTTCTACGTACGTCAGCCCGAAGCGCTCGGCCTCGGCCACGCGGTGCTGTGCGCGGAGAAGCTGGTGGGCGACAATCCGTTCGCCGTGATTCTCGCGGACGACCTGCTGTACGGCACGCCGCCCGTCATGACGCAGATGATCGAGGTGTTCGACCACTATCACAGCTCCGTGATTGGCGTCGAAGAAATCCCGCCGCAGGACACCAAGTCGTACGGTATTGTCGACGGCAAGGAATGGGAAGACTCGATCATCAAGATGTCGGGCATCGTCGAGAAGCCGGAGCCGAGCGTCGCGCCGTCCAATCTCGGCGTGGTGGGCCGCTATGTGCTGAAGCCGCGCATTTTCGACCACATCCGTTCCCTCAAGCCGGGCGCGGGCGGCGAACTGCAGCTCACGGACGCCATCCAGTCGCTGCTCGCCGACGAACAGGTGCTCGCATACAAGTATCACGGCACGCGTTTCGACTGCGGCAGCAAGCTCGGCTATCTGAAGGCGACGGTGGAATTCGCGCTGCGCCATCCGGAAGTGGCTGCGGATTTCGAGGAATATCTGCGTACGCGTTCGCCGGTGCTGGAAGGCTAAGCGGCGTTTGAGGCAGAGAGGCCCGCCGCCCTCGCGTCGGGCTCACGTAAAAAAGGCGCTGTGCTCCGCTTTCGCGGGCACAGCGCCTTTTGTTTGAGCGCGTCAGCTTTCCGAGTACTCTTGAGCGAAATTTCAGCGACGCTTCATCAAAAACGTGAACACCTTGTCTTGCGCCGAACTTTCGACGATCTCGTTGCCCGTCTGCTTCGCGAACGCGGCGAAGTCGCGCTGCGAGCCGGGGTCGGTGGCGAGCACCTTGAGAATCTGACCGCTTTCCATATCGGCAAGCGCCTTCTTGGCGCGCAGGATGGGCAGCGGGCACATCAGCCCGCGCGCATCGACTTCCTTGTGAATCTGAATTTGCATCGACGATGACCTTCGGGACAAGGCGCCGTATGCGACGCCGGACAGAGGGTCAAATTCTACCGCAGCCGCAGCCGGCTTGCCGGTGGCCGTCGACGCCAACGCCGCGAACCACGCCGCCCATAGCGTCGCCGCACGGTCAGGAAAGCGCTATAGCGTCACCGCCTGCCCGCTGTGCAGCGACTGCCGCAACGCATTGCCGATCCGCGTGGCTTCGAGCGCGTCGGCGAGCGTCGCGCCGGCCTCGCGCTGCGCCCCAGCCCCGCCCTGCACCGCCGCGACGAAAGCACGCGCCTCGTGCAGGAACGCTTCCTCGAACCGATCGAAGAAAGTCGGCGTGCACTCGTTGCGAATGCCGGACGCATCGACAATCTCCACACGATTCGCGCGCGGATTGCGGCCGATTGCGAGCGCGCCGGCCGTGCCGATCACTTCGCTGTGCGTATCGTTGCCGTGCGCCTGGGTGCGCGACGCGTAGAACATCGCGAGCTTGCCGCCCTCGAATTCGCAGATCGCCACACCGTTGTCGACATCGCCGAATTCACGCAGACCTTCGTGCAGCGCGACCGCGCCCGCCGCGAACACGGGGGGCGCGCGCGGCTTGCCGAGCAGCCAGCGCGCGACGTCGATGTCGTGCACCGTGCAATCCAGGAAGATGCCGCCCGAGGTCGCCGCGAAGCGCACGAAAAAACCGTCGGTATCGTTTTTGTCGGTGGTCTGCGAGCGCACCAGAAACGGCCTGCCGATCGCGCCTGCCGCGATCTTGTCGAACGCGTCCTTGTAGCTCGGATCGAAACGCCGCATGAAGCCGATCGTCGCCTGTAGATGCGGAAAGCGCTCGGCCTCGGCCAGCACGCGCTCGCATTCGGCGAGATCGAGCGACAAGGGCTTTTCGCAGAACACGTGCTTGCCCGCGCGCAGGGCGTCCACGATCTGCTGCGCGTGCAGCGACGACGGCGTGACGAGCCACACCGCGTCCACGGCGCTGTCGTCGAGCAGCTGCGCGTAATCGTCGTAAAGACGCGGCGCCGGCAAGGCCTCGCGCGCCCATGCGCGCTCGTCGTCGAGCGGACTGCACGCGGCGACCAGTTCCGCGCCCGGCACGCGATACGCGAGATTCTCCGCATGACGCTTGCCGAGCCGCCCGAGGCCCACCACGCCGACGCGAAGCCGCTGTGTGCTCGCCGTCGGCGCGCTCATCGTGCGTCCTCATCGAGCTTCACCGCGCGGCCCTCACGCCACGACCGTGTGGCGGCCTCGGCGAGTTCGAGCGCCTTCACGCCGTCGGCGACAGTCGTGCGCACCGGCTTGCCTTGCGTCACGGCGTCGAAAAAATGCGCGATTTCGAGCGCGTAGGCCGCGCGGTAACGTTCGAGGAAAAACGCCTCCGGCACGTCGCTCGACACTTCGGTCTTCGAATACGCCGTCACTTCGGTGGGCCTCACATTGCCTGCTTGCAGCATGCCCGTGCTGCCGAGCACTTCGAAGCGCTGATCGTAGCCGTACGCGGCGCGGCGCGCGGTGTTGATCTGGCACAGACGGCCGCGCTTCGTGCGAATAGTCACCGCGGTGGAGTCGATGTCGCCCGCGTCGGCAATCGCCGGATCGGCAAGGCAGCTGCCGGTGGCATGCAGCGTGTCGGCGTCGTCGTCGAGAATCCAGCGGAAAATGTCGAAGTCGTGAATCAGCATGTCCTTGAAGATGCCGCCCGAATGACGAATGTACTCGACGGGCGGCGGCCCCGGATCGCGGCTCGTCACGACCAGCATTTCCGGCGTGCCGATCTCGCCCGCGTCGAGACGCGCCTTCAGCGCGGAAAACGTCGGGTCGAAGCGCCGCTGAAAGCCGATCATGCACACCACGCCCGCGCGTTGCACCGCATCGGCGCAGACACGCGCGCGTTCGAGCGTGAGGTCCACCGGCTTCTCGCAGAACACATGCTTTTTCTGCGCGGCCGACTTCACGATCAGGTCGGCATGCGTGTCGGTGCTCGAGCAGATCACCGTGGCGCCCACCGACGCGTCGCCCATGGCGCCGTCGATATCCGCCACCTGCGCGCCGTGCTCGGCGGCCAGCGCCGCGGCCGCCTCGCGGTTCACATCGACCACATATTTGAGCCGCACGCCCGGCTGCCGCGCGAGATTCGCCGCATGAATCCTGCCGATGCGGCCCGCGCCGAAGACCGCGACGTCGATGGGTTTTGCTGCGTCAGTCATCGTATCCTCCAGTGTCTTTGGATTCTTCCACGTTCAATTCGAGCTTGTACGCAAGCGCGATGAAAAGCGCCTGGCACAGGCAGATCGTGCTGGTGAGCGAGCGGAACGCGAAGGCGCTGCCCTCTTTCACATACAGTTGGGTGCTGGCGTAGCGCGCGAGCGGAGATAGTTGGCTGTCCGTAATAACCAGCGTCTTAGCCTGATGATGATGCGCGACGCGCAGACAATACTGCGTTTCTTTTGCATAGGGCGCGAAACTGATAGCGATGACCACGTCGCCCTTTTTCACGCTGCGAATCTGCTCGCGATACATGCCGCCGAAACCGGAGACGAGATGCACACGCTTGGGCGTGTGCTGCAACGCATAGACGATGTAGCTCGCCACCGGAAACGAGCGCCGTACGCCGATCACATAGAGGTTGTCCGCCTGCTGCAGCATCTTGACGGCGGCGTCGAACTGCTTGTCGTCGAGGCCCGCTTCGAGTTCTTCCAGGCCGCCGCGCGAAGCCGCAATGAATTCGCGCGCCACCGCTCCGCCGGACAGCGCGCCCGGCTTTTCGTCGATCAGCTTGCGAATGCGCTGCTGATAACTGGGCGAGGACGCGCCCTGCCCCGTGTAAGCCTGGCGGAACACCGCCTGCAAGTCGGAGAATCCGGAAAAGCCGAAGCGCTGCGCAAAGCGCACCACCGCCGACGGATGCACACCGCAGCTCGCGGCAATATCGCTCGTGCGATCCACCATCACGCTCGCGCGATGCTGCTCGATATACGTCGCGACATTCTTCAACTGACGCGGCAGCGCCTCGTAGTTTTCCGCGATGCGCTGCATCAATTCTTCGACGCTCGGCAATTCTTCCGTGCTGTCTTCCGCCATGGCTCTCTCTTTCGTGCTTTATCGCAGTGCGGCAGAGCGTCACAAAGGCGCGCCGCACGGCAGGTTGACGTTGCCGATTATAGGCAGCGCACCGCATAAATGGAACGTATTTTCCATTTTTATTCACCGTGAAATTTCTGTTGCACCACCCTCGAAGATGACCTAATCTTGGTTGTGAGCGATGGCGCTTCGGCGAACGTGCGTCGCTCCCTTCAATAACGACAGACCGAGAAAGGTGGAGACATGAGACTTTGCAAGGGCAAGGCTACGCTCAGGGTTCTGGTGACGGCATTGACGTTGGCAACGGGATTCGGAGCGGCCTCGGCCGCCCGCGCGGCCGACGCTCATTTCGTGCTGATCAGCCACGCGCCGGACTCCGATTCGTGGTGGAACACCATCAAGAACGCGATCAAGCAGGCGGACGAAGACTTCAACGTCGAGACCGACTATCGCAATCCGCCCAACGGCGACATCGCCGATATGGCACGACTCGTCGAACAGGCCGCGGCGCGCAACTACGACGGCGTGATCGTCACCATCGCCGATTACGACGTGCTGAAGAGCTCCATCAACAAGGTCACGGCCAAGAAGATTCCGCTCGTCACGATCAATTCCGGCACCGAGGAACAGAGCGCGCAACTCGGCGCGATCATGCACGTGGGCCAACCCGAATATGTGGCGGGCAAAGCCGCGGGCGAGAAAGCGAAAGCCGCCGGCGTGAAGTCGTTTCTGTGCGTGAACCACATTGCGACCAACACCGTTTCGTTCGACCGTTGCCGCGGTTTCGCGGACGCGCTCGGCGTCGACTACAAGGCCTCCACCATCGATTCCGGCCAGGACCCGACCGAAATCCAGTCGAAGGTGAGCGCCTATTTGCGCAATCATCCGAACACCGGCGCGATTCTCACACTGGGACCGACGCCCGCCTCGGCCACCTTGAAAGCGGTCCAGCAAATGGGCCTCGCCGGCAAGATCTATTTCTGCACGTTCGACTTCTCCGACGACATCGCCAAGGCCATTCAGAACGGCACGATCCAGTTCGCGATCGATCAGCAGCCCTATCTGCAGGGCTACATCCCGGTCGCCGTGCTCGCCATCGTGAAGAAGGACCACACCACCGACCCGGCGAAAATCCGCCAGATCCTCGAAGCGAATCCGAAGTTCAAGGCGCGGCTCGCCACTTACGGTCTCGCGCCGTCGTATGGGCCGAAGAACATTCGCTCGGGTCCGGGCTTCATCACGAAGGACAACCTCGACAAGGTCATCAAGTACGCGGGGCAGTACCGCTGATTCTTTTTCCTAGCTAGTCACGCGCGCGGCGGGCTTCGCTCCCGCCGGGCGGCTTCGCCGCCAGCGCGCATTTCACCGGCTGTCGCTCTCGCACCGCGTTCCCGCTGCCCAGACGCACAGCCGGCTCCAAGGAGACATCATGGGTGTAGCCGGCAAACACTTTCCACCGCACGTCGATTCGAACAGCGCCGGGCCGCGCCCCGATACCGACGAGCGCGTGCGCAAGGAATCCTGGTTCGGTCATTTGCTGAACCGCCCCGAATTCGCCGCGATTTCCGGCGCGGTACTGGTGTTTCTCGTTTTCGCGCTCACAGCCGGCAGCTCCGGCATGTTCAATCTCGACGGCGTGATGAACTGGTCGCAGGTGTCCGCTTACCTCGGCATCCTCGCGGTCGGCGCGTGCCTGCTGATGATCGCGGGCGAATTCGACCTTTCCATCGGCTCGATGATCGGCTTTGCCGGCATGATGGTCGCGATCCCGACTGTCTATTTTCACTGGCCTATTTCGCTTGCCATCCTGTTTGCATTCGCCGGCTCGATGCTGCTCGGCGCGCTCAACGGCTATCTCGTGATGCGCACGCGGCTGCCGTCGTTCATCGTCACGCTCGCTTTCCTGTTCATTCTGCGCGGCCTCACGCTCGCGCTGTCGATCATGTTCGCCGACCGCACCATCGTCTCCGGCGTCGGCGATCTCGCACAAAAGGACTGGCTCGCCAACGCGCTCTTTCACGGCGTTGCGCTGAAAGGCCTCTTCACGATGCTCGCGCATCACGGCATCGGCACGCTGCTCGACAACGGCCACGCGCTCGTGCCTGGCATTCCGAAGGTGATTCTGTGGTGGTTCGGCCTCGCCGCGATTTGCGCGTTCGTACTCGCGAAAACGCGCGCCGGCAACTGGATTCTCGCGGTCGGCGGCGACGCCAATGCAGCCAAGAACGTCGGCATTCCGGTGCGTCGCGTGAAGATTCTGCTGTTCGTGCTGACCGCATTCTGCTCGTGCCTCTTCGCCGTGCTGCAAGTGTGCGACATCGGCTCGGCGGCGGCCGACCGCGGCTTGCAGAAGGAATTCGAAGCGATCATCGCCGCGGTGATCGGCGGGACGCTGCTCACGGGCGGTTATGGATCGGTGGTCGGCGCCTGCTTCGGCGCGCTGATCTTCGGCGTGGTGCAGATCGGCATCACCTATACGAATGTCAGCTCCGACTGGTTCCGCGTATTCCTCGGCGTGATGCTGCTGATCGCGGTGCTGTTCAACCACTACGTGCGCCGTCGCGTGTCGCAATCGTAACGAGGAGACGACCATGTCCGATACGAACCCTATGCCCCATGAAGCGCCGGTGGCGGCGGCCGCCGCACCTCAGGACGACGTGATCCTCGCGCTGGAAAACGTCAGCAAGTACTTCGGCAAGGTCATTGCGCTAAGCGGCGTGACGCTGCGCCTGAGGCGCGGCGAAGTGCACTGCCTGCTCGGCGACAACGGCGCGGGCAAGTCGACGCTCATCAAGACGCTGGCCGGCGTGCATCAGCCGTCGTCGGGCCAGTATCTCGTGGACGGCAAGCCGGTGCTGTTCGAGTCGCCGAAAGACGCGCTGGACCTCGGCATTGCCACCGTCTATCAGGATCTCGCGCTCGTGCCGCTCCTCTCCGTCGCGCGCAATTTCTTCATGGGACGCGAACCGCAAAAGAAACTGTTCGGTCTCCTGAACGTCATGGATCTGGAAACGAGCGCGACCACCGCGCGCGACAAGCTGGCCGAAATGGGTATCAATGTGCGCGATCCGCATCAGCCGATCGGCACCATGTCGGGCGGCGAAAAGCAGTGTCTGGCGATTGCGCGCGCGATTCACTTCGGCGCCCGCGTGCTGATTCTCGACGAACCGACCGCCGCGCTCGGCGTGAAGCAGAGTTTCAACGTGCTGAAGCTGATTCACAAGGCGCGCGCGAAGGGCATCTCGGTCATTTTCATCACGCACAACGTGCACCACGCGTATCCGATCGGCGACTCGTTCACGCTGCTCAATCGCGGCAAATCCCTCGGCACGTTCACCAAGGAGACCATCAGCAAGGATGAAGTGCTCGACATGATGGCGGGCGGCGCCGAGATGCAGAAGATGATCGGCGAACTCGAAGGCGCAACGATCTGATTCATTCGCGCGGCGGCTGCTGCCGTGGCACCGGCTGCCGCGCTCCGTCATTCAGGACTATTCATGGCTCATTCCAGTACATTCAGCGGCATGCCGGCGCAGACCCCGCGCGCAGCGCATGAAAGCGCGGGCGCAGGCGTCTCCGGCGCGAACACCGGCAGCCGCTTCGCGCCGGGCCGCAGCCGCGACATCGTGTGCCTTGGCCGCGTCGCCGTCGACCTTTACGCGCAGCAGGTCGGCGCGCGCCTCGAGGACGTGTCGAGCTTCGCCAAATATCTCGGCGGTTCGTCCGCGAATATCGCGTTCGGCTGCGCGCGTCTCGGGCTGGCAGCAGCCATGCTCGCGCGCGTCGGCAACGACCATATGGGCCGCTTTCTCACCGAGACCTTGACGAAGGAAGGCTGCGACGTGAGCCACGTGCGCGTCGATCAGGAGCGTCTGACCGCCCTCGTGCTGCTCGGACTGAAGGACCGCGATACGTTTCCGCTCATCTTCTACCGCGAGAATTGCGCGGACATGGCCGTGGACGAAGCCGATTTCGACGAGGCATTCATCGCGTCGTCGAAAGCGCTGCTGATCACCGGCACGCATTTCTCCACCGAGCAGGTGAACCGCACCAGCCGCCGCGCGCTCGACTATGCGCGGCGCAACCAGGTGCGCACCGTGCTCGACATCGACTATCGCCCGGTGCTGTGGGGCCTCACCGGCAAGGCGGACGGCGAAACGCGCTTTGTCGCGAGCGAAGGCGTCACCGCGCATTTGCAGCGCATTCTGCCGCTGTTCGATCTCGTCATCGGCACTGAGGAAGAGTTCCGCATTGCCGGCGGCAAGAGCGAACTCGCCGACGCGCTCGCGATGGTGCGCGCGGTCACGCCCGCCACGCTCGTGCTCAAGCGCGGGCCACTCGGCTGCCAGATCTTCGACGGCAAGGTGCCCGCTTCGCTAGACGACGTGCCGGTTCACGGCGGCGTGGAAGTCGAAGTGCTGAACGTGCTGGGCGCGGGCGATGCATTCGCCTCGGGCTTTCTCTCGGGATGGTTGCGCGATCAACCACTCGACGCCTGCGCGCGCGCCGCGAACGCCAGCGGCGCACTCGTCGTCTCGCGTCACGCGTGTGCGCCGGCCATGCCGACGCCCGCCGAACTCGAGTACTTCCTTCGCGAGGCGAAAGCTGATCCCGAACGCATGCGCCGCCCGGATCGCGACGCGACGTTGGCGCGCCTGCATCGGGTGACGCCCGCGCGCAAGCCGTGGCCCGAAGTGCTCGGCTTTGCGTTCGACCATCGCAATCAGTTCTTCGAACTTGCGCAGCAGACGGGCGCAAGCGAGGCGCGTATCGCCAGGCTCAAAGGCCTTTTCGTCGATGCGGTCGCGCAGACCGAAAACGCACTGGGCCTGCAAGGCCGCATCGGCGTGCTGATCGACGACCGATATGGCCAGGACGCGCTCAACGCTGCCACCGGCCGCGGCTGGTGGATTGGCCGTCCGGTGGAATTGCCCGGCTCCGTGCCGCTCGTGTTCGATCATGGTCGTTCGGTGGGCACGACGCTCGTGACGTGGCCGCAGGAACATGTCGCGAAATGCCTCGTGCAATTTCATCCCGACGAACCCGTCGAACAGCGTCTCGAACAGGAAGCACAATTGCGCGCGCTTTACGATGCGACGCAGGCAAGCGGCCACGAACTGCTGCTCGAAGTGATTCCGCCGAAGCACGCGAACTTGCCGCAAGCACCGGACGTGGTGTACCGCGCGTTGAAGCGCCTCTACAACATCGGCATCTACCCGGAGTGGTGGAAGCTCGAACCGATGGACGAGGCGCAATGGCGCGGCGTCGACGCATTGATCGCGGAACGCGATCCGTATTGCCGCGGCGTGGTGCTGCTCGGTTTGTCAGCGGGCGTCGAGCAGTTGAACGAGGGCTTTCGCGCGGCGGCGCGCTCGTCGACGTGCCGCGGCTTCACCGTGGGCCGCACGATTTTCCACGAGCCGAGCCATGCGTGGCTCGCCGGTGAAATTGGCGACGACGAATTGATCGCGCGCGTACGCCGCACTTTCGAAACGCTGATCGCATCGTGGCGCGCGGCGCGCGAATCCGCCGCTGCCAGGCGCGATGCCAATCCGCATGTTCATCAGGAGCAGGCTGCATGAACCAGCGCTTTTCAGATCATCAGGGCGAGCAGCACGCAGCGACATCCGCGAGCGGCGCGGTGCCGGGCGACACGATCCGCCTGACCACCGCGCAAGCGCTCGTGCGCCACCTGGCCGCGCAACGCGTTGCGACGGAGGACGGGACGGGCACCGAGCCGCTCTTCGGCGGCGTGTTCGCGATCTTCGGTCATGGCAATGTGGCGGGCATGGGCGATGCGTTGTATCAGCATCGCGACGCATTGCCCACGCTGCGCGCGCACAACGAACAGGCGATGGCGCATAGCGCGATTGCGTATGCGAAAGCGCATTTCCGCCGCCGCATGATGGCGGTCACGACGTCCATTGGACCGGGCGCAACTAATTTGCTGACCGCCGCCGCGCTCGCGCATGTGAACCGTCTGCCGGTGCTGCTATTGCCCGGCGACATTTTCGTTTCACGTGCGCCGGATCCCGTTCTTCAGCAGGTCGAAGATTTCTACGACGGCGGCGTCTCCGCGAACGACGCGTTCAAGCCCGTATCGCGCTACTTCGACCGTATCGTGCACCCCGCGCAATTGTTGAGTGCGCTGCCGCGCGCACTGCGCGTGCTGACCGATGCCGCGTCGTGCGGCCCCGTCACGCTCGCGTTGCCGCAAGACGTGCAGGCGCAGGCGTGGGACTTCCCCGTCGATTTCTTCGCGCCGCGCGTCGTGACGTTTTATTCGCCCGCGCCGCGCATCGACGAAATCAGCGCTGCAATTGAACGCCTGCAGCGAGCGCAGCGTCCGTTGATCGTCGCGGGCGGCGGCGTGCTGTACGGCCGCGCGACTCACGCGCTGCAACGCTTCGCCGCCGCGCACGGCATTCCGGTCGCGGAAACGCAGGCGGGCAAGGGATCGCTCGCCTGGGACGATCCGTTGAACGTGGGTGCATTGGGTGTGACGGGTTCGCCTGCTGCGAATGCGCTCGCGCGCGAGGCCGATTGCGTGCTCGCGCTCGGCACGCGCCTCCAGGACTTTACGACCGGCTCCAATACGCTTTTTACGCAGGCGGACGTGATCGGCATCAACGCCAATGCATTCGACGGCCTCAAGCATCGTGCGCTCGTGGTCGAAGCAGACGCGCGCCTTGCGCTCGAGGCACTCGACTCGCTCAATGCGGGCCTGCAAGACTGGCATGCGGATCGCACATGGACCGCGAAGGCGCACGAACTCGCGGCAACCTGGCGCGACACGGTGTACGCACTCACGCATGCGCCGCAGAGCGCTGCCGTGCTGCCCTACGAGGGCGATGTCATCGGCGCCGTGCAACGTTCGGCCGCCGACTCGGCGGCGAACGACATTGTGGTGTGCGCAGCCGGCACTTTGCCCGCGGAACTGCACAAGCTGTGGCGCGCGGCGAGGCCCGGCGCGTATCACGTCGAATACGGCTACTCGTGCATGGGCTATGAGATCGCGGGCGGCCTCGGCGCAAAGCTGGCACGGCCCGAGCGCGAAGTGATCGTGATGGTGGGCGACGGCAGCTATCTGATGATGAACAGCGAGATCGCGACCTCGGTGATGCTCGGCGCGAAGCTGATCGTGGTCGTGCTCGACAATCGCGGCTACGGCTGCATCAACCGGCTGCAGCAGGCCTGCGGCGGTGCGCCGTTCAACAATCTGCTCGAAGACTGCATGCAAGGTCCGCTCGGCGCGCCGCGCATCGACTTCGCCGCACACGCGCGAGCGCTGGGAGCGCTTGCCGAACACGCAGCGAATATCGGCGAACTGGAGGCCGCGCTGCAACGTGCGCGCGCCGCGGATGGCACCTACGTCATCAGCATCGATACCGACCCCGCGCGCACCACCACGGAGGGCGGCTGGTGGTGGGAGGTCGCGGTGCCCGAAGTATCGCCGCGAGCGAGCGTGCGCGACGCGCGGGCCCATTACGACGCGCAGATCGCGGCCCGCGGCAACCGCAACTGCAACGACAACGCCAACGCCAACGCCCATAACGACTGAGGATCGCTCGCATGACCGCTTTCAACGTACGCATCGGCATCAATCCGTTGTCGTGGATGAACGACGACCTGCCCTCGCTCGGCGGCGAGACGCCGCTCGACGTCGCGCTCACGGAGGGTCGCCAGATCGGCTATCAGGGCTTCGAACTCGGCAACAAGTTTCCGCGTGAGCCCCAGGCTTTGAAGACGCTGCTCGCGCAATACGATCTCGCGCTTGTCTCGGGATGGTATTCGGGCCGCCTCGCGCGGCGCAGTGTCGAAGACGAAATCGCCGAAGTCGGTCCGCATCTCGACCTCCTCGCGCAAAACGGCGCGACTGTGATGGTATATGGCGAGGTGGCCGATTCGATTCAGGGCGCGCCGAAGCCGCTGTATCAACGGCCGCGTTTTTTCGGCGACGCGCAATGGGCCGCGTATGCCGCCCGCGTCGACGAATTCGCGCGCTATACGTTAAGCCGCGGCGTGCGGCTTGCGTACCATCATCACATGGGCGCCTATGTGGAAACGCCCGCCGACGTCGATCAGCTGATGTCGCGCACGAGCGACGCCGTCGGCCTGCTGTTCGACGCGGGACACATCACGTTTGCAGGCGGCGATCCGATCAGCGTGCTCGATAAGCACATCGGCCGCGTCTGCCATGTGCATTGCAAGGACGTGCGCCCTGCCGTCATGAGGCTCGCGCGCAACCGCAACTGGAGCTTTCTCGACGCGGTGATCGCAGGCGCCTTCACCGTGCCGGGCGACGGCGCGGTCGATTTTCCGTCGATCATCGCGCGTCTGAAGCAGCATGGTTATTCGGGCTGGCTCGTGGTGGAGGCCGAGCAGGACCCGGTCGTCGCGCCGTCGTTCGAATACGCGCAAAAGGGCTTCAGAACATTGCGCGCGCTCGTCGATGCGCCGCCCGGAACGAGGGGCAACGATGCCGGGCGCAACCCGCAGAACACGCAGGAGGCAGCATGAGTCTATTGGTGAAGGCCGAGCGCGAGGGCCAGACGATCGCGCGAGTGACACCTGAATCGGCGTGCTGGCGATACGTCGGCTTTGCCGCTTATCGCCTCGGCGCGAGCGAAGTCGTGCACGTTTTCGAACCGTCGCGCGAAGTTTGCATTGTCGTGCTCGCGGGTGCGGTGGACATCGAAACGCCGGACGCGAAATGGACCTCGCTCGGTTCGCGCGACAGCGTGTTCGAAGACGCGGCGCCGTATGCGGTCTATTTGCCGCCCGGCGTGCGCGCCGCGGTGCGTGCCTGCCGCGATGCCGAGATCGGCGTGGCGAGTGCGCCTGCAAAAGGCGAGTTGCCCGCGCGCCTGATCGAGCCCTCTTCGATGAAGCGCTCGACGCGCGGCAAGAGCCTGAATACGCGATACGTATGCGACATTCTTCCGCAAACCGAACCGGCCGAGTCGCTGCTGGTGGTCGAGGTGCGAACGCCGGGCGGGCATGCGTCGAGCTATCCGCCGCATAAGCACGACACGGACAACGTGCCGCACGAGAGTTCGCTCGAGGAGACGTACTACCATCGGCTGAACCCGCCGCAGGGCTTTGCGTTTCAGCGCGTGTACACGGACATGCGCGACATCGACGAATCCATGGCGGTCGAGGATCACGACGTCGTGATGGTGCCGCGCGGCTATCATCCCGTCGTCGTGCCTTATGGCTACGATTCGTATTATCTGAACGTGATGGCGGGTGCACAGCGGGTCTGGCATTTCCGCAACGATCCCGCGCACGAGTGGATCATCAACAAGGAAGATTGAGCGGTACGGCTCGCCGCGTCATTGGCTGCGCGCGGCGAGATCCACAGCGAGCGCACCGTCGGTGCCCATTCGTACAGTCCCTTTTGCCACATCCCGGCGATAACCATATAGATCGAACTTCATCGCGCCGGAATTTGAGCTGTCCTGAATGAAGGTCCGCGCGTTCGTGACGAGCGAGTTGAACATCTTGACGTCGCCGGACTCGATCCATACATAGCTCTTTGCAGCGTTGGGCGGCGGCTTCGCGACCGCTGCACCGGCGTCGCGCCTGAATTTGAGCACGAGGCCCTCGTCGGTCACCGTCGCGCTGGCGAGCCGACCTTGCAACACAGGCGGCGGAAATACGGTGTACTGATCAAAGACGAGTTCGTTGCCTTGCAACACCACGCCCTTGCGCGCGAAGGGCGTCAACGAGGCGAGTGGAATATCGAGCGCGCGCAGCAGTCCGGCCTGCGGCACGCCCAGCACTTTTACGGAGGTCGGCTCATAGACGAGATGCCGCTCGTCTCGCGCGACAAGGGTGCCGCTCATCGTCGTCGGCAGCCAGATGCCCGGGAAGTGATTCCACAGTTTGATGCCGCCCGTGACTTCGAGCTTGCCGTCCATGGGCTTCAATTGCAGGTCGTTGAGCGAGCGCGGCTCGTAATCGAGCAGATAGTCGTTGAACAGCGCGGCCATGGCCGGCCACGGCTCGACCACCTCGCCGCCGATAATGCGGATGTCGTACTGCGCGGGATCGTCGAGATCGACCGGCTGTCCCGCTGTCTTCTGGATCATTTGCGCGTCGAGTGAGCGCACATGAAAGCCGATGCGCCCGGCCACGTAGAAGTCGACGTTCTCGACGTGAATAAGCGGAGCCGGGCCGAGCGAATGCCGCTCGTCGCGAGGTGCAGGGGTTCGAATCCCCTCCCCCTTTGTCGCACGCGAAAACGCCGTGCGCAGGCTGACAGGCTTCGCGCGCGCCGCCCACGCGGCTTGCAGACTCTGCGGCACGCGTTGCCACACGAGCCGCGCCTCGGCAAGCGCCGCCTGCTGCGCGCGAATGAAGCTGTCGTTAAAGCGCGCACTCGCGCTGCCCACTTGCAGCGGCGCTTGTTTCGCCGCGCTGGCGAGCGTCGCGTAGGAAGGCAGGTGCACGTCGAGCGCGCCGGCTTCGTCGAATGTGAAATAGCCGGCAGCCATCTGCTCGCGATAGTGATACAGATCGAGCACGAAGGGCACGCTCGCGTCGAGCGGCGTCAACGCCATGTCGATATTCATCGGCATCGAGCGCATGAATTTCACGTCGCCGCCTTGCACCAGCATGCCGCGCGCGGGCATGGTCGCGGGCCAGTCGATGTGCTGCAGCGTGCCGTCGTCGAGCGTGAAGCGCACGCCCG
Source organism: Paraburkholderia phenoliruptrix (assembly GCF_047325075.1). NCBI lineage: Bacteria > Pseudomonadati > Pseudomonadota > Betaproteobacteria > Burkholderiales > Burkholderiaceae > Paraburkholderia > Paraburkholderia phenoliruptrix. The sequence goes on along the minus strand of NZ_CP168531.1, from coordinate 1,570,249 downwards.
CCGCACTCGTGACGATGGTCGCGATCCGCATGCGCAGCGCAGGCGGCGGCGTCAGCTTTGCGACCTGCATCACGACGTCGTCGCCGTCGAGCCGCGCAATCGGCGTATCCACTTTCAGCAGATCGGCCATCTTCACGTGCGCGGCCTGCATCAATCTGTCGGCGGCAACGCCCGCGACCTCGATGTGATCGGCATGGAACACGAGTTCGTCGGCGCCGCGCATCGCGAGCGATCCGGCGAGCGCGATGGGCACCCATGAGCCGCGATGCATCTCGCCGGTGATGCGCAAGCTGCCGCCGTCCTGCGGCACGACACGCATATTGCGCAGCGGCGAGCCCTGATACTGGAACAGATAGCGGTTGAAAATCGCCGTCAGCTTCGCACTGTCGAGCGTGACCTCGCCGCGATGCACGTCGATGGTCACGCTCGTCGGGTCGTCGAATACGATGGGCTCGCCGGCATGCGCGGGCACGAGCGTCGCTGCCATGTCGTGAATCATGAAGCCGATGTCGCCGGTCACGCGAAAGTCGACATCGCGCGCGAACATCAGCGAGCCGTCGATGCCCGAGTCGCGCAGCGTCAGCGCGCGGCTGCGCGTGACGCTCATGCCGCTTGCCGACGGCACGCGTGCCGCGATGCCTTGTTCGAAGGCGAGTTGTCTGGCTTTTGCAGCTTCGATCGCGGGACGTGGCGATGACGCGGACTGCGCGGCTGAGGTGCTTGCAGTTTGTGCGTCTGCGCGGGTCGCCGCTTGCGGAGCCGGGCTCGCCGCTTTTGAAGCCGGGCCCGCCGTTTCACTTGCCGTCGCACTTGCCGTCGAACTCGCATCGGCGCACGCCGACATGCACAGGGCCGCGGCGAGCAGCACGGTACCCGCGACAAGCGGCATGCGCCATCCACGCCTGGGTGCCATACACAGCTCGCAAGCGGGCCTGCCGTCGAAAGCGCCGGTCTCTTTCATGATGTCTCCTCCCTGAACCCGCGACGGGTGTCGCCGCGCGTCTTCGAATGATTGTCTTTATTTGTCCGCGCGCTGCCGACAAGATTTCTGGAGGACGCTCACCAAACGATCAAGCGTTTGAATCGCGGTAACGAACCGCTGCGAAGCCGCGTGCGCTGGGCGCAAGCCGGGTGCCGGCGACAAAGATTCAAACGCTAATTACCGCGCCGTTTTTCCGGCGCGACGTCGGACCGCCGGGCGGGCGAGCGAAGAAAGCTCACGAGAGCCGGTTCAACCCACGCCGAGCCAATCGCGCATCACATCGGTGCGCTGCAGGAACTGGTCGAGCTCGCCTTCGAAGACGATTTCGCCGTGCCCCATCACCGCGACGCGGCTCGCCATGTCCCGCGCCATGATGAGGCGCTGCTCGATCAGGAGCATCGCCATGCCGCGCTCGCGCAGCACACGCAGACACTGCGCGACCTGCTGCATGACGAGGCTCGCGAGGCCTTCGCCGGGTTCGTCGATCACCAGCAGATCGGGATCGCGAAGCAGCGCCCTTGCGAGCGCGAGCATTTGCTGCTCGCCGCCCGACAGCGCGCCCGCCCGCGTGCGCTTGCGCTCGCGCAGCACGGGAAAGAGCGTGTATGCGTCGTCGAGCGAAAAGCGCGGCGTGCGAGCGCGAGGGCCATCGCCGGGCGCAATGCCGAGTTGCAGGTTCTCGCCGACGCTCAACGTGGGAAATACATCGCGATGCTCCGGCACATAACCGATGCCGAGTCGCGCGATCTCAAAGGTCCGCAGCCCGGCCAGCGAGCGGCCCGCGAAGCGTAATTCGCCGTCGCGTTGCACGAGGCCCATGATCGCGCGCGCGAGCGTGGAGCGGCCCGAACCGTTGCGACCGACAAGCGCGAGCACTTCGCCCGCGTGGATCCGCAGGCTCACGCCGTGCAAGGCCTGGCTCGGGCCGTACCACGCGTCGAGTCCGCGAATGTCGAGTAATGGCGTCATGCGCCGCCTCCTTCGTCGAAACCTTCGCCGAGGTAGGCAGCGCGCACCGCGGCGTCCGCGCGAATCGCCGCAGGCGCACCGGTTGCGATAATGCGCCCTTGTACAAGCACTGAAATACGATCGGCGATCGCGAAGACGGCGTCCATGTCGTGCTCGATCATCAGCAGTGTGCGGCCTGCGGTGGTCTCGCGGATCAGCTCGATGGTGCGCGCCGCTTCCGCGCGATTCATGCCGGCGGTCGGCTCGTCGAGCAGCAAGGTATGCGCGCCGCCCGCGAGCGCGATGCCGAGATCGAGCGCGCGTTGTTCTGCATAGCTAAGCGTGGCCGCCTCGTCGCGAGCGCGATCGCCGAGGCCGACGGCTTCGAGCACCTGTGACGCGCGTGCATCGACCGTGGACGAACCCGCGAAACGCTGCCACCAGCGCAGACGGTCGCGCTCCGCGAGCAGCGCGGCGCAGCGCAGGTTGTCGAACACGGAGAGGCGCCCGAACACGCTCGTACTCTGGAAACTGCGCGCGAGGCCGCGGCGCGCGATAGCCGCCGGCGCAAGCCGTGTGATCTCCGCGCCGAACAGATCGATGCGTCCCGCGTTCGGCCGCGCGCCGCCGGCGATCAGATTGAACAGCGTCGATTTGCCCGCACCGTTCGGACCGATCAGCGCATGCCGTTCGCCGGGCTCGATCGCGAGATTCACGCCACGCAGAATCTGCGTGGCGCCGAAGCGTTTTGCGACGCCATACAGCGCGAGCGCCGGGATCATCGTGCGTCTCCGGTGTTTTGCAGCGCGCGGGTGCGCGCGGCCAGCCGGGTTTGCGCGCGGTTTGCCGCAAGCGCCGCCAGCGCGCCGCCGCCAACCAGCGCGCCGACCGCGACGGCGAGCCGCCACGGTGACGCCAACACGAACGACACAAGCGAAGGCCCTGCCGGGACGCGCAGTGCGGCGCCTTCGTCCGCGCCGAATTGCACGGCGTAGGCCCACTGCACCGCCAGCACGACGGCCGCGCTCCACAGCACAAGCGCAGCCGCGCCGGCCACATAGACAGCCGCGCACGCACGCCAGCCGCACTGCGCGAGCCGCGCCGCATGCCGCTCGACGAAGCCGGCGAGCCCATCGGGCGAGGTCACCACGATCACGATAAACAACAGCCCGAGATAAAAGAGCCACGCCCGCGTGACGCTGGCCACCGCCACGCTGAAAAACGTCAGCACGACCGCGCCCGCGACCGGCCCGAAAAAAGCACCCGTGCCGCCGATCACCGTCGCAATCAGCACCGAGCCGGAGCGCACCATGCTCACGCTTTCCGTCGACACCAGCTCCACGTTGATCAGCGCGAGCGTGCCCGCGACGCCCCCAAAAAACGCCGACATGACGACGACGCCATGACGAATCCGGCGCGGATAGCAGCCGATTGCCGCCGCGCGCGCCGGGTTGTCGCGGACCGCGTTGGCAAGGCGCATGAACGGTGTGCGCGAGAGCGCAAACATGGCCGCGCTTGCAAGCAGGCACCACAGCGCGATCAACGTGTAGGCTTCGCGCGCCGGGCCGAAGGTCCACGCGCCGAACGTGGGCCCGCTTGCGCGGTCAATGGCGACGCCGGCCTCGCCGCCGAACCAGTCGGGCAAGCTCCACGCGGCGGCGGAAACGAGTTCGCCGATGCCGAGCGTGATCATGGCGAAAGCGGTACCCGCGCGGCGCGTCGCTATGAAGCCGAGCAGCACGCCACATAGCGCCGCCCCGATTCCGCCGATCAGCGGCAGCAGCGCAAGCGGCACGTCGGCCCGGTTGAACGCCTGCGCGGCAATCAGCGCGCCGAGGCCGGCATACGCCGCATGTCCGAACGATAGCAACCCTGTTTCGCCCAGCAGCAGATTGTACGAAAGCGCGAACACGATCATCGTCGCCGTCTGCGCGAGGTAGGCGAGCAGCCAGCTTTGCTGCGAGACGAGAGGCGGCAGCGCCAGCAGCAGGACCAGCGCGAGCCACGGCAAGAGACGGTGCCTGCGCGCGGCTTCGGGTCGCGCACGGGCCGCGGGCGTTGCCGTCCCGACTCGCGTGGTCGGCCTGAACAGTTCACGCATGGTCGTCGCGCCGTCCGAACAGTCCGCGCGGGCGCAGCGCCAGCATCGCGACGAGCAGCAGATACGGAATCAGCGGCGCAAGCTGCGCGAGCGTCAGCGCGTCCCATTCGCTCGGCAGAGAAGCATCGAATGCGGCGAGCACGTCGCCGAGCGAAAGGTCGCTCGCCACTGCCAGCGTCTGCACACAGCCGATCAGCAGCGATGCCGCCAGCGCGCCGCCGAGCGATCCGAGCCCGCCGATCACGACGACGACGAACACGATCGAGCCCAGCGATTCGGCCATCGCCGGTTCGATTACGGAAAGCGGCGCGCCGATCACGCCGGCCAGTGCCGCGAGCGCCGTGCCTGCCGCAAACACGCCGGTGAAGACGCGCGGCACATTGTGGCCGAGCGCTTCGACGGCGCTTGCGTGCGTGAGCGCCGCGCGCACGATGAGGCCCGTCTTCGACACGCGCAGCACCGCGTGCAACAGCGCCAGCATGACGAGCGAGACCGCCATCATGAACGCGCGATAACGCGCGAAGCTCGCGCCGTACAGCGTGAAGAGCGGACCGTCGAGCGCCGCCGGCACATTCGCGCCGAGCGGGCTCAGCCCCCAGCCGAGTTTGACGAGTTCGCCGATCACATACGCCGCGCCGAACGTCAGCAGCAACTCGGCGAGATGCCCGTGACTGCGCACGCGCCTCAGCAGCCACCGCTCGAGCGCCGCGCCGATCAATCCGACGACGAGCGGCGCGACCACGAGCGCCACCCAGAAACCGGCTCGCGCCGCGACCGAATAGCCGACGTAAGCGCCGAGCATATAAAAGCTCGCGTGCGCGAAGTTGAGCAAGCCGAGCATGCTGAAAATCAGCGTCAAGCCGGCCGACAGCATGAACAGCAGCAGCCCGAAGCTGATTCCGTTCAGCAGATTGATGACGAGCGACTGCACGTGTCTAGTCCGCCGCCGCATTGCCGGCGACGCCGAGCGGCACAAGCGCCGCGCGCAGCGCGTCAGGCAGATTCACCGGCCGGCGCGTCGCGCGGTCCACGTACACATGCACGAAGTGTCCCTGGGCGGCGGCTTCGTCGTCACCCTCCCGGAACAGGCCGACTTCATAGCGCACGCTGGAACCGCCGAGCCGCGCGACGCGCAGGCCTGCGTCGACGCGCTCGGGAAACACCAGCGGCGCGAAGTAATTGCAGTGTGTTTCGACCACGAGTCCGATGGTCGCGCCGCGCTCGAAATCGAGCACGCCGACGCGGATCAGATACTCGTTCACGACCGTGTCGAAGTAGCTGTAATAGACCACGTTGTTCACGTGGCCGTAGACGTCGTTGTCCATCCAGCGCGTGGTGATGGTCAGGAAGTGCGGGTACGCGCTGCGCGCGGTGGGTGCGGGTTTGGACATCGGCGTGGGCTCGGATGGGTGGGCTACGGTCTGGGCTCAGGCTTTGCGCGAAGCGCGGCGGCGTCTCGTTGGCTTGCGAGGCGAAGCTGACGAACGCGCACGCTTACTGCCCCGGCTTGTCGACGAATTCGAACGGCAGGCCGCGTCGCCGCATCCATTCGCCGAGCGCCTGGCCGGTGCCCGCGCGCCACGGCCGCAGCTTCGCCGGCTCGATGAGGCGGTATTCGAGCAGTTCCGGCGACAGCGAAACCGTGCCGTGCGCTTTCACGTGATACGCAATGATCAGTTCGTTCTTGCGGATGAATTCGTACACGCCGATCAGTTCGACCGACTCCGCGTGCAGCGACGTTTCTTCCCACACTTCGCGCGCAATGCCCTCTTCCGGCGTCTCGCCGTTTTCGAGAAAGCCCGTGATCAGCGCGAACACGCCTTCTGCCCACGCGGCGTTGCGCGCGAGCAGGATTTTGCCTTCGTATTCGACGATGGCCGCGACGACCGGCAGCGGATTGTTCCAGTGGACGTAGCCGCATTGCGCATCGGGACAGGTCTGGCGGATGCGGCCGCCTTCATGCTCGGCGTCGGCGCGCTCGATGAGGGGCGTCGCGCAGCGCGGGCAAAATCGGTAGTCGGTCATGGTGGAGGTTGGTTTTTTTATGCCGCGCACAACTCGCGGACTTCCGCCGCGAAGCGCTCGACTGTCTCGGGCTGCGTGTCCCACGCGCACATCAGCCGGCAACCGCCCGCGCCGATGAATTCGTAGAACTTCCAGCCGCGCGCACGCATCGCCTTGGCGGCTTGCACCGGCAACTGCGCGAACACGGCGTTCGACTCGCGCGGGAACATGATGCTCACGCCGGGAATTTCCTGCAAGCGCGTTTGCAGCCGCTCGGCCATTGCGTTCGCGTGACGCGCGTTGCGCAGCCACACGTCGTTATCGAGCAGGCCGAGCCAGGGTGCGGAAATGAAGCGCATTTTCGACGCAAGCTGACCCGCCTGCTTGAGCCGGTAGGCGAAGTCGGCGGCGAGCGCACGGTCGAAGAACACCACCGCCTCGCCCACCGGCAAGCCGTTCTTCGTGCCGCCGAAACAGAGCACATCGACGCCGGCTCGCCAGGTGATTTCCGAAGGATGCACGTCCAGCGCGGCGACCGCGTTCGCGAAGCGCGCGCCGTCCATATGCACCTTCAGATGACGCCGCTTGGCGATCGCCGCAATCGCGCGGATTTCCTCGACGGTGTAGACGGTGCCGACTTCCGTCGACTGCGTGAGCGTGACCACTTTCGGCTTCGGATAGTGGATGTCCGCGCGGCGCGTGACGACCGCCTCGATCGCATCAGGTGTGAGCTTGCCGCCGACGCCCGCCGCCGTCAGCAGCTTCGAGCCGCCGGAGAAGAACTCCGGGCCGCCGCATTCGTCGGTTTCGATGTGCGCGAGCTCATGGCAGATCACCGAGTGATAGGACTGGCAGAGCGACGCAAGCGCAAGCGAGTTGGCCGCCGTGCCGTTGAACACGAAGAACACTTCGCAGTCGGTCTGGAACAGTTCGCGCAGACGGTCGCACACCTGGCTCGTCCAGGAGTCGTCGCCGTAGGCCGGCTCGTGGCCGCTGTTGTTGGCGGCGATCAGCGCGTCGAGCGCTTCGGGACAGATGCCGGCATAGTTGTCGGACGCGAAATGTTGCATGACGGGCGGCGCGACCGGCGACAGACGCGCGGGGATGACGGAAAGCGGTCATTTTAGTGCGCCTGCGTTGTTTTGCCACGGTGGGGGGTTAGGGGGCTCGGCGGGCTCGGGGGGCTCGGGGGGCTCAGGCGCCACGGCCGCCACCCCGGCTCAGGCGCAGCCGCAATCCGGCATGCGCCCCCGTCCGCGAGGCATCCGCGCGACGACGACGAGGCCCGCCGCGCCCAGCAGCAGCGCGCCCGCCGCGAGCCACAACGCGGGCGAAAACGAGCCGGTGCGCGCGGCAATGGGCGCGGCCACCAGTGGGCCGACGATCTGGCCGAGGCCGTAGGCGGCCGTCGCGTAGCCCATGAGACCGGCCGCCTCGTTGCCGCGCAGACGCCGCGCCTCACGCATCGCGAAGAGCGTGATTGCGGTGAACGGCACGCCGATCAGGATACTTCCCAGCGAAAAACCGCCCGCCGTCGGCCAGATGATGCCAAGCGCGATACCGACAGCCTGCAACACGTAGCTGCCGGCCAGCAGCACGCGGTTGTCGAGGTGCAGCGGCAGGCGCGCGGCCAGCAGGGCACCGACGATCAGCGCTGCACCGAACATCGGCCAGAACAGGTCCGGCCACGGCGAGCCGGGCAACGCATGGCGCGCGATCACCGGCAGAAACGTCGCGGTGATGATGTAGCCGAAGCCGGGCACACCATAGAGAACAACGAGCCAGAAGGCGTCCGCGCGATGGGTGGGGGTGAGCTTGTCGATTGCGGGGTGGCTTGCCTCGCGGTGTATCGCGGCCGCGGCATGGTTTGGGGCGCTTGTGCTTGCGCCTGTGCTTGTGCGTGCATCTGCCGTCACCGGGTCCGGGTTCGACGGGAAGGCGCGGCCAGTCGCTTGAGTGGCGCCCGCTTGCCCCGCGCGGGCCGATTGACCATCGCGCCCGGCTTTGACGGACTCCGCTGAACCGCGCCGAGCCGTTTCGCGATCCGACGCAGCCGCCGCGCCAAACGCGGGCCAGACAATCGCCGCCAGCACCACCGAAATCAAACCGAAGCCGATCCATCCCGCCGTCGCGCCATAACCGCCCGCGGCGCTCACGAGCAACCCGGTCCCGACGATGCCCACGCCAGGCCCCGTGTAAATCACGCCGCTCCATGCCGGCTGACCAAGTTCCGCGAGCCGCCGCAAGCCCCACTGCGACGCGAACACGAAAGTCCACGCGCTGACCGCCCCGGCGACGAAACGCACCGCCGCCCAGACCCAGAACTGGCTCGTGACGCCCATTGCCAGCGTCAGCAGCACCGTCAGCGCGAGCCCCACGCGTACCATCCGCGCGGGCTCGACGCGCAACGCCGCGCAGGTGAGCGCGCCGAGGAAGTAGCCCGCGTAATTGAAGGACGCGAGCCAGCCGCCATGCTGAATGTCGATGGGCGGCTGACCGAACGCGCCGCCGTGGAGCATCAGCGGCAGGAGCGGCGTGAACGCGAACCGCCCGACGCCGAGTGCGACGGCGAGCGTCACCATGCAGGCGAGCGCGGCTGCAAGCGCGGCGCGCCGGGCCGCGCGCGGCTCGGCCGGAATGCGTTCGGCGTGGGAAGCGAGATCGTTCATGGCCAGCTATTCACGAAAATTGAAGAAGCGGAGGACACCGTGCGGGGATCGCACGGCAATCGCAGGGACCGTCGGCCGTGCAAGGCAGTGCGAGGCAATCAGATGCGATGGAATGCACCCGCCGCTGCTGCGACCACCCGCCGGGAGCCGCGGAAAGCCTCCAGGCAGCCCGGATTCCAGCGGACCACCTCATATTAGCTTGACGTTTCAATCATGGAAAATGAATAATTTGGATACTATCCATCGCAAGGAGAGAATTGTGGACTTGGCCGCCTTGACGATATTTCGGGCCGTTGTGCGAGAGAACGGCGTGACGCGCGCCGCCGCGAAGCTCAACCGCGTGCAGTCGAACGTCACCACGCGCATCAAGCAGCTCGAAGAGCAACTCGGGGCCGAGCTTTTCATCCGCGACGGGCGGCGCCTCGTGCTGACGCCCGCCGGCGAGACGCTCCTGCCCTATGCCGAAAGGCTACTCGCTCTCGCCGACGAAGCGCGGCACGCGGTGCGCGCGGACCGCCCGAGCGGACGCCTGCGTCTCGGCACGATGGAAAGCGTTGCGGCGACGCGTCTTCCCGGCCTGCTCGCCCGCTATCACCAGAAATGGCCCGATGTGGCGCTCGAACTCGAGACCGGCACGACCGGCAAACTGATCGAGCGGGTGCGCGAATTCGAGGTGGATGCCGCGCTCGTCGCCACCCCGCTCGACCCGACGAGCCTCGGCGAATTGTTCGAGACTGTGCCGGTGTTCACGGAGGAGCTCGTCATGCTGACTCCGCGCGGGCATCGGCCGATTCGCGAAGTGCGCGACGTCGCGCTGTCGACACTGGTGGCGTTCGAGCGCGGCTGCGCGTACCGGGCTTATATCGAGAAATGGTATCTGGAGCACGGCGTGAGGCCGGCTCGGGTGCTGGAACTCGGCTCGTACCACGCCATCGTGGCTTGCGTGGCCGCCGGGGCGGGTGTCGCGGTGGCGCCCCGCTCCGTGCTGGGATTGGCTGCGGATGCAAGCAATATCGCCGTGCACGATCTGCCCGACATCGGCGCAGTGGACACGCTGCTCGTCTGGCGACGCGGGCATTTTTCGTCAGCGCTCAATGCGCTGAAGCAGACGCTGACGGGGCAAAACGGCATGGGCGACGCCGAAGATGAGGAGCACGCGGGTACGGATACGCTCGCCAATGCACGTCTTCACGCCAGCGCGGGGGCCGATGACATCGGCTGATTTTTTTGCTCACATGCCGCGGGATGTCGCGCGCTTGGCCTGACGCGCCGGCATCAGACGGGCGCGTGACGCTTTTACGATCAGGCGCCAAGTCGGAGTCACGGTGGAGTCACGGCGGAAAAAAAACGCAGGGTCACGTAATGCGCCGGCAAGTTGGCGCGCCACGTGACCCTGTGGATGTTGCTTCACGCTCAGGCCTGTTTCATATTCCAGCCAACAGGCCATTGTCGGCCGGCGCCCAAGCCCCGACCTGGCAGCGATTTAAAGCAGCGATTCAAAGCTGCGCTTCGACCCAGCCCTTCACGCCGGCAAGCGCTGCCGGCAGATTCGCGGGCTCCGTGCCACCGGCTTGAGCCATGTCCGGCCGGCCGCCGCCCTTGCCGCCTACCTGCTGCGCCACGAAGTTGACGAGCTCGCCGGCCTTGACCTTCTTGCTCGCGTCCGCCGTCACGCCGGCAATCAGGCTGACCTTGCCGCCTTCAACGGAAGCGAGCACGATCGCCGCGCTCTTCAGCTTGTCCTTGAGCTTGTCGACCGTTTCACGCAGCGTCTTCACGTCGGCGCCTTCCAGCGTGGCGGCGAGAACCTGCACGCCGGCGACTTCGATCGCCTGGCCGGCCAGTTCGTCGCCCTGGCTCGACGCCATTTTCGACTTGAGCGCGCTCAATTCTTTTTCCAGCTGCTTCACCTGGTCCTGGACCTGGGTGATGCGTTGCGTGAGCTCGGACGGCTGCGCCTTCAGCACCGACGCCGCGGCATTGATGCGCGCATCGAGGTCCTGCACGAAGCGCACCGCGTTATCGCCGGTGATGGCTTCCACGCGACGAATACCCGCCGCCACGCCGCCTTCCATCACAATCTTGAAAAGGCCGATGTCGCCGGTGCGATGCACGTGCGTGCCGCCGCACAACTCGCGCGAAAAGCCCAGGTCGAGCACGCGGACTTCGTCGCCGTACTTTTCGCCGAACAGCGCCATCGCGCCGCCCTTCACCGCTTCGTCGAACGGCATGACGCGCACGATGCCCGGCGCATTGGCCAGCACTTCCGCGTTGACGATTTCCTCGACGCGGCGAATCTGTTCGTCCGTCATGGGCGCGTTGTGTGCGAAGTCGAACCGCGTCTTGTCCGGGTCGACGAGCGAGCCCTTTTGCTGCACGTGCGAACCGAGCACTTCGCGCAGCGCCTTGTGCATCAGGTGCGTGGCCGAGTGGTTGCGAGCCGTGCGCGCGCGGCGCACCGCGTCGATTTCAGCCTTCACCACGTCGCCCACTTTCAGGGTGCCCTGCTCCAGCGTGCCGTGATGACCCACCACGTCGGCCTGAACCTTTAGCGTGTCGACCACCGCAAAGCGCACGCTCGCGTTGGCGAGCAGGCCCTGGTCGCCGACCTGGCCGCCCGACTCGGCGTAGAACGGCGTGTGGTCGAGCACCACCACAGCCTGCTGACCCTGCGCGACTTCCTGCACCGACGCGCCGTCCACATACAGCGCGACGACCTTCGCGTCGTCGAAGACGATTTCCTCGTAGCCGTGGAACGTGGTCTTGGCGCCCGAGTACTCGAGGCCTTGCGCCATCTTGAACTTGCCGGCCGCGCGGGCCTGCTCGCGCTGACGCGCCATAGCTTCGTCGAACGCGGCTTCGTCGACCGTCACTTCGCGCTCGCGGCACACGTCCGCCGTCAGGTCGAGCGGGAAACCGTACGTGTCGTGCAGCTTGAAGGCGAGCTCGCCGTCGAGCGTCTTGCCGCCCTTCTTTTCGAGCTCGGCCAGCGCGTTTTCGAGAATCGACATGCCGTGTTCGATGGTCTCGAGGAAGCGCTCTTCTTCCTGACGCAGCACGTCGGTCACGCGCTGCTGCGCGTCTTTCAGTTCCGGATAGGCGCTCCCCATCTGCTCGACGAGGTCGGCCACCATGCGATGGAAGAACGAGCCCTTCTTGCCCAGCTTGTAGCCATGGCGGATAGCGCGACGCACGATACGGCGCAGCACGTAGCCGCGCCCCTCATTACCGGGAATCACGCCGTCGACGATCAGAAACGAGCACGCGCGAATGTGGTCGGCAATCACCTTCAGCGAATTGTTCGTGAGGTCGCTCACACCCGTTTCGCGCGCCGCAGCCTTGATGAGCGCCTGGAACAGATCGATCTCGTAGTTGCTGTGCACGTGCTGCAGCACGGCAGCAATACGCTCGAGGCCCATGCCGGTGTCGACGCACTGCTTGGGCAGCGGCGTCATGTTGCCTTGCGCGTCGCGATTGAACTGCATGAACACGAGATTCCAGATCTCGATGTAGCGGTCGCCGTCTTCCTCAGGCGATCCCGGCGGGCCGCCCCACACTTCCGGGCCGTGGTCGTAGAAGATTTCCGAGCACGGTCCGCACGGGCCGGTGTCGGCCATTTGCCAGAAATTGTCCGACGCGTAGCGCGCGCCTTTGTTGTCGCCGATACGGATGATGCGCTCCACCGGCACGCCGACTTCCTTTGCCCAGATGTCGTGCGCTTCGTCGTCTTCCTGATAGACGGTCACCCACAGCTTTTCTTTCGGCAACTGGTAGACGCCTGTCAGCAATTCCCACGCATAGTGGATGGCGTCACGCTTGAAGTAGTCGCCGAACGAAAAATTGCCCAGCATTTCGAAGAACGTGTGGTGACGCGCGGTGTAGCCGACGTTTTCCAGGTCGTTGTGCTTGCCGCCTGCGCGCACGCTGCGCTGCGCGGTCGTGGCGCGCGAATACGGACGCGATTCCGCGCCGAGGAACACATCTTTGAACTGCACCATTCCCGAATTGGTGAAGAGCAGTGTCGGGTCGTTGCCGGGCACAAGGCTCGACGAGCGAACGATCGTATGGCCCTTCGATTCGAAGAACTTGAGGAATTTCTCGCGGATTTCGGCGGCTTTCATGGCGTGCGGGGGACGGTCCTGACTATTCCTGACTTTTACCGGCGGCATCGTGAGATGCGCCAACTGTTTGTTTCTTAAACGACTGATTATACGGGATCGGCGCCCTTGCGCGGCAGCGCCGCGGGCTTGCTGGCCATTCGGCCAGGTCGGGCCGGGCAGTTTGCCGGGCTGATTGAAGATACCCGCCGTCGCCGGTGTGGTGAGCCGATCCGGCTGTCGTGCATGCGGTGGCGCTTCCGGCATACCGCCGCGAGAGTCGCGTCTGAATCGTCCTATGACGTTCGGCCGACTGCGCCGGCCCGCGCGAATCGCTTAAGATGGCCCACATCCGCGGCGCCTCGCGCGCCGACCGCTTACATGGGAGACACTTGCAGACATGGGCGCTCTTAGTCATATCCGCGTACTGGACCTCACGCGGGTGCTCGCCGGCCCCTGGTGCGCGCAGACGCTTGCCGATTTCGGTGCGGACGTCATCAAGATAGAACGCCCGCAGGTGGGCGACGACACGCGCCACTGGGGCCCTCCGTACCTCCGGACGCCGGAAGGCGCGGACACGCGCGAGGCGGCCTACTACCTCGCGGCGAACCGCAACAAGCGCTCGGTGACCGTGGACATCGCCTCGCCCGAAGGGCAGCGAATCATTCGCGAACTGGCCTCGCAAAGCGACGTGGTGCTGGAGAACTACAAGGTCGGTCAGCTGAAGAAGTACGGACTCGACTACGCGTCGCTGAAAGAGGTGAAGCCCGATCTGATCTACTGTTCGGTGACGGGCTTCGGGCAGACCGGACCGTATGCGCAGCGCGCGGGCTACGATTTCATCGTGCAGGGCATCGGCGGCTTCATGAGCATTACCGGCGAGCGGGACGGCCAGCCGGGCGGCGGTCCGCAAAAGGCCGGCGTGGCGATTGCGGACCTGATGACCGGCATGTATTCGACCATCGCAGTGCTCACCGCGCTCACGCACCGCGACCGCACGGGCGAGGGTCAATATATCGACATGGCGCTGCTCGACGTGCAGGTCGCGATGCTCGCCAACATGAATTCGAATTACCTCGCAAGCGGTCAGCCGCCAGTGCGCTGGGGCAATGCGCATCCGAACATCGTGCCGTACCAGACGTTCCAGACGAGCGACGGCTGGATCATCGTCGCGGTCGGCAACGACGGGCAGTTCCGCAAGTTCGTCGAGGTCGGCCAACGCCCGGAACTCGCCGACGACGCGCGCTTCGCGACGAATCCGGCACGTGTGCGTCACCGTGACGTGCTTGTGCCGATTCTCGCCGAGATGGTCCGCCTGCAGGGCAAGCAGCAATGGATCGCAGCGCTGGAAGCCGCGGGCGTCCCGTGCGGGCCGATCAACGATCTCGCGGAAGTGTTCGGAAACGAGCAGGTGGTGGCGCGCGGCATGCAAGTGGACCTGCCGCACCCGTCCGGCGGCACGGTCAAGCTGGTGCGCAACCCGATCAATATGACGGGCACGCCGCCGCAGGCGCTGACGCATCCGCCAACGCTGGGTGAACACACGGAAAGCGTGCTGCGCGAGATGCTCGGTTACGACGACGAACGGATCGCGGCGTTGCGCGCGCAGGCGGTGATTTGAGGCTGAACGGGCGTCGGCGTGGCGGGGAGCCGCGGGTCAGAGGGAAGCAGGTGGCTCTCCCGGCTCCTCGGCTCTTCGGGTCCTCCGCTCCTCGGCTCCTCGGCTCCTCCGCTCCTCGGCTTTGTCGGCTCTTCGGCTTTGTCGGCTCTCCCGGCGCACGGCGGCCCACCGCAACTCGCCGGTCCATGACGTAATAACAGTTCGCTGGCGTGCGCCCGCCGCGGGCCAGCCTGACGACCCGACTACCCCACCACCCGCCTCGCGCTCCGTCGCGGCCTTTTCAGACCGGGTTGCCGAGCGAGGCGAGCCATCCGCGCGCCTCGTCCCAGTCGCCGAGTCCGCTGTCCGCATTGATGTGTCCGCGCGCGCCCACGTCGAGCCAGCGGCTGCCCCATGCGTGTGCGCACGATTGCGAGAACGGCACGCCGCCGTAGGGATCGTCGGCGCTGGAAACGACGATGCTCGCAAACGGCAAGCGCGCGAGCGGCAACGGCGCGAAGCCGCTCGCATCCTGCGGAAAATGCGGCCCCGCCGGGTCGGGTACGGCCACGAGCAGCGCGCCGGCGACCTTGGCGAGTTGCGCGGCGCTCGCGTACTGTGCGGCCCAGAAGGCGGTCGTCAGGCAGCCCAGGCTGTGAGCCGCCAGGAGCACCGGCGCGTCGGCGGCGGCCACCGCGGTGTCGAGCGCGCGGCACCATGCGTCGCGCACGGGATGATCTCAGTCGGGCATCTGCACGCGGGTGAATGACCGATCGAGCGCCTCCCAACGAGTCTGCCAATGGCCGGCGCCCGAGTTCTGGTAACCCGGCAGCACCAGTACGTGTGGTTTTCGTGCGTTCATGATGTTCCCCGTAGTGTTGTTTTTAGCGTTGCCGTCGCGAAGAGTTCAATTGCGCGGAAACAGATGGCAAGACCGCCAGGACCGCCAAGGCGGCGACCACCGTCGTGACCGGCTGCCGCTGAGAGCGTGATCAAGGTATCACGCGGGACACGCCGATGCCGCGCGGATCGGAAGCCGGCTCGGGCGTGGTGCCCTCGATGCGGATCATCTGCACGTCGCCGTTGAACGACTGACCTTCCAGCGCGTAGCCCATCGCTTGCAACTGCGCGGCGAGTTCGCCGCCAATCGGACGATACGGCTCGAAGTAGATCGTCTTTTGCGGCAGCAACTGATGGTGAAAGCGCATCGCCGCGAGCGCGTCGGCGGGCGTCATGTTGAAGTCGTAAAGGTCGGTCATGACCTGGAAGATCGAGGTCAGAATGCGCGAGCCGCCCGGCGTGCCGATCACGAGCGACACTTTGTTGTCCTTCAGGACGATGGTCGGCGTCATCGACGAAAGCGGACGGCGGCCCGGCAACACGCTGTTGAGATCGGCACTGCTCGCACCGCTCCCGCCCGGCGCGCTCACGGCGACGGGCTTCGTGACGAAGTCGTCCATCGCGTCGTTGAGCAGAAAGCCCGCGCCGTCGACCACGACGCCCGAGCCGAATTCGCCGTCGAGCGTCATGGTGTTCGACACCGCGTTGCCCCATTTGTCCACCACCGAGAAGTGCGTGGTCTGTGCCTTTTCCGGCGCCGCCTCGCCCGAGCCCGGCTTGACCGGCGCCGCGCCCGGCACTTCGTCGGCTTTGACTTCGTCGGCGCGTTGTGCGAGGTAGGCGTCGTCGAGCAGCTTGTCGACAGGCAATGTAGACGAGTCCGGGTCGCCCAGGTACTGCTGGCGGTCAGCGAACACGCGGTCTTCGATTTGCGCGACGAGATGAATATAGGGCGCCGAATTCAGCTCAATCCCGTCGAAAGCCTGCTTCAGATCGGCTTTCATTTTCAGCATCTGTATCAATCCCACGCCGCTCGAACCGGGCGGCGGCGCGCTCAGCACCTGGTAGCCGTTCCAGTTCGCCGACAACGGCTGGCGCCAGATGGCCTTGTACTGCAGCAGATCGGCCTTCGTCACGAGACCATGGCCGTACATCTGCTGTGCGATCAGATCCGCGGTGCGCCCCTCGTAGAACTCACGGCCACCGTCGCTCGCAATACGCGCGAGCGTTTGCGCGAGCTCAGGCTGGCGGTACATGGCCCCCGCCTTGAGGCTCGCGAAATAAGCATCGAAATTGGTCTTGCCGGCAAACGTCTTCGCCGTGGCGTCGCGCCGCTGCTGTAGCCACGGGTCGACCTGAAAGCCCTCCGTGGCGTAACGGATCGCGGGCGCGAGCACCTGTTTCCACTTCAGCTTGCCGAAACGCTGCTGCGCCTGCCACATGCCGTCGACGGTGCCCGGCACGGCCACCGCGCGATGGCCGACTGCGCTCATGCCCGGCACGACGTTGCCCTTGTCGTCGAGATACATGTCGCGGGTCGCCTGTTGCGGCGCGCGCTCGCGATAGTCGAGGAAATACGGTTTGCCGTCGACGAAGAGGGTCATGAATCCGCCGCCGCCCAGATTGCCCGCGTCGGGGCGGGTCACGGCGAGCGTGAAGGCGATGGCCACAGCCGCATCGACCGCGTTGCCGCCGGCAGCGAAGATCTGCTGGGCGGCGTCGGCGCTGTAGCGGTCCGGCGTCGCGACCGCGGATGCTGCGAATACGGCCTTGGGCAGCGCGGTCTTCGCAAGCGCCGGAGCAGGCGCGAGCACACCGGCGGTAAAGGTCGCGCACAGCGCGGCGAGCGCGAGGCGTCGGGCGAAAGAAGTGAAGACATCGGGCGCGCGAGGCGCGTCGTGCGTCGGCATTGACATCCGAAAACTCCGGCACTGAGGGAGACTGGCAGTAAAGCGAGGGAAACCGAAGGCAAACTGAGGCGCCATATTAGCGTCCGCGCGAGTGCGACGGCTCACCGAGGCGCCGTCGAGGGCGGCAAGCTCCAGGGGCAACCGCCCGCGAGAACGGGCGCGAAAAAAAACGCAGCAACCACCCGCCGCACGCCGCACGCCGCACGCCGCACGCCGCACGCCGCACGCATCCTAAGTCGCCGGGCCGCGCCGGAACAAACCGATTTACCTCCTGTTACAGCACCCATCCGCGCGCCGCCGCGTGGCCGCGGCGCGTCCACGTCGGCCTCAAAACCCCCACCCGAGCCGCTCGAGCGTCGGTTGCACGCCGCACTCGCCTGTCGCATCGAGCCTCGTCAGGTAGAATTACCGGATAAGTGGGCGCACTGCGCGCCCCCGACAGACTTTCACCACCTCGCATGAATACCGAACGCAACGACGCGCCAGCGGCATCCAATTTCATCCGCAACATCATTGACGACGACAACCGCTCCGGCAAGTGGGGCCAACGCGTCGAAACGCGCTTTCCGCCCGAGCCGAACGGCTATCTGCACATCGGTCACGCCAAGAGCATCTGCCTGAACTTCGGCGTGGCGCGCAGCTACGGGGGCGTGTGCCACCTGCGTTTTGACGACACCAATCCGGAAAAGGAAAGCGTCGAATACGTCGACTCGATTATCGACGCCGTGCGCTGGCTCGGCTTCGAATGGCAGAAAGACGGCAAGGAGCACCTCTATTACGCGAGCGACTACTACGACAAGCTGTACGAATTCGCCGAGCTGCTGATCGAGCGCGGCAAGGCGTATGTGGACAGCCAGTCGGCGGAAGAAATGCGCGCGAACCGCGGCTCCGCGACCGAAGTCGGCACGCCCTCGCCGTTCCGCGAACGCTCCGTGCAGGAAAACCTCGACCTGTTCCGCCGCATGAAGGCCGGCGAGTTCAAGGAAGGCGAGCACGTGCTGCGCGCGAAGATCGACATGTCGTCGCCGAACTTCAATATGCGCGATCCGGTGCTCTACCGCATTCGCTTCGCCCATCACTACCGTACCGGCGACACATGGTGCGTGTATCCGATGTACGACTACACGCACTGCATTTCGGACGCGCTCGAAAACATCACGCATTCGCTGTGCACGCTGGAGTTCGAAGACCACCGTCCGTTGTACGACTGGATTCTGAACGAGCTCGCCGAAGCCGGCATTTTCACGCGCCCGCTGCCGCAGCAAATCGAATTCTCGCGCCTGAATCTGACCTACGCGATCACCAGCAAGCGCAAGCTGCTGCAACTCGTGACCGAAGGCCACGTGGACGGTTGGGACGACCCGCGCATGCCGACCATCGTCGGCGTGCGTCGGCGCGGCTTCACGCCCGAGTCGATCCAGCTGTTCTGCGAGCGCATCGGCGTGACCAAGGTCGATTCGTGGATCGACATGAGCGTGTTCGAAGGCGCGCTGCGCGACGATCTCGACGAAAAGGCGCCGCGCATTGCGGCCGTGCTGGACCCGCTCAAGCTCGTCATCGACAACTTCCCCGAAGGCCTCACCGAGCCGTGCAGCGCGCCGGTGCATCCGCACCATCCGGAACAGGGCGTGCGCGAGTTTCCGATTTCGCGCGAGCTGTGGATCGAGCGCGACGACTTCACTGAAACGCCGCCGAAAGGCTATTTCCGTCTCTTCCCGGGCAACAAGGTGCGCTTGCGCTACGGCTATGTGATCGAGTGCACGGGTGCGGAGAAGGACGAGAACGGCAACATCGTCGCGGTGCATTGCAACTACTTCCCGGACAGTAAGTCGGGCACGGAAGGCGCGAACAACTACAAGGTCAAGGGCAACATCCACTGGGTCAGCGCGGCAGCCGCGTGCCCGGCCGAAGTGCGCATCTACGACCGCCTGTTCAAGGAGCCGCAACCGGACGCGGGCGGGCGCGACTTCCTGGAAGCGCTGAACCCGGACTCGAAGCGCGTGGTCAACGCCTACCTGGAGCCGGGCGCGCACGGCGCGCTGCCCGAGCAGCGCTATCAGTTCGAACGGCACGGCTACTTTGTCGCGGACCGCGTCGACTCCAAGCCGGGCAAGCCTGTGTTCAACCGGATCGTTAGCTTGCGCGACAGTTGGGGCAAGCCGGCTTGAACGGCTAAGGACTCAGCGCGCGAGTCGCGCGTCGGATGACCGAAGAGGGCGTGCATCGCGTTTATCGGATGCACGCCTTTTTCTTTGCGCGGGCTGGCTTCGCCGTTCGGGCGGGTCGTGAGCGTCGCTACAGAGACGAATGCAGCGACCGATGCAGCTCGGTGAGCGAAAGCGTTGTCTGAAAGAGCCGCGCGAGGCTGCGGCTCGCGTACTTTTCCACCTCGTCGGGCGCAGTCCAGCGATACGCGTCCATCTCGGGGATCAGCGTGCCGTCCGAGCGGCGCGGAAACAGCGACGTGCACGTGCATGAACCCAGGTCGAGCTCATCGGCGGTGGCGCGCGCCGCGAACAGGTGCAGATCCTTGTCGCGCCGATAAACAAACAGGCCCAGGTCTTTCAGACGCTCGGGCGCGAGCGCGATTCCGGTCTCCTCGATCATCTCGCGCAAAGCGGTGACCGCCGGCGCCTCGCCTTCTTCGCCGTGGCCTTTCGGAATATCCCAGTGCGACGTGTCGGTCGCGTGCGCGAGCAGCACGCGTCCTTCGGGATCGAGCAGCACGATACCGCACGAGACGACCCGCGGGCTCATCACCGCACCGGCCACAACAACCACAACGACCACATCGGCCGGGTCCGGCGCGCGACTCGCAGAGGCGCCCCGCGACCGCCCGCGCGCGTGTTCGCGACTGCGCGCATGCTCAACGCTTTTTCTGCAATTGCCATTTGCCGGCGCCCTCTTTGCAGAACTGCGGACGCAGCGTCATGGACTGCCCTTTCGCATTCAGCACGACGCCCACGTCGCGGCAGGTGCGCTCGCCGTCCTTCGACGTGCTCGCGACGGTGATGGCGGCGTCGATCTTCACACTGTTGCGGGTGCCTTCATTGACCCAGTTGGTGCTTTCCCCGTCCTGCTTTTCGTCGAGCGCGGTAAAGACAGCCTGCTTGATCGAGTCGACGTCGCGCTGTTTCATATAGCTGATCGGCGTGTCGCTGAGAAAGCCGAGGTTCGCCGCTTGCGCGCCAATGGCCGCGCCAAGCAGAAGCGCCGCGGCGGTGACTTGACGGAAGGCACGGTGTCGCATCGACATGAAGAGTTCTCCTCTGAAACGTTTCGGGCGATCACGCGCGCTAATTGCGGCTCGTGATCTGGACCCCAAAAGCATAGCACGCCCCTTTGCGACAGCCGGGACGCACGCGTGGACCTGCCCCACAGCGTCTGAGAATTTTTAGGATGACTCCCATATCCCCGCCCGGGGCGTCTTCCTATGATTGGCCGTATTGCGCGCTCGCGCTGAATGACTTCAAACCCCTCATCATGGAATTGTCCGTTGCGCTGGAAATCTTCGCCGTCGCACTTGCGCTGCTGTGCGTCGCGCTGGTGCCCGTGGCGATTCGACGCGACCCCGGTCTTGCGCGCCCGATCGTTCGCATTGACGGATTTCGGCGCCCACGCTGGCCGAGCGTCGTGACGCGCGTCGGCGTGGCGTGCCTGCTCGTCTCCTTTGTGCTTCTACTGTCGGCCTGTTATTGCATGCTCGCGGACCCGCGAGTCTGAACCCGCTCGCCGCGGCTGTCCCGATGCCGCCGCGCAGTCGCCCGTTCAGGGCGACGCTGCGCCCTCACTCAGTGCCCTGCCTTGTAGCCGTCGGTGAGCGTGTTCAGAAACGCGACTATGTCCTTGATCTCGGCCTCGTCGAACGCGGGCTGGTCGCCGGGCTTGCGGTCGAACGGCGGCTCGGTGTTCAGATTCGCCCAATAGCGCTTCGGCAAATCGTCGAACTTCTGCACCTTGCCCTTCACGACCGGATAGAACTTCCCGGGATTCGTGTCGCGCTCGGCATAGAAGTGCAGCACCTCTTCGAGCGAGTGATAGATGCCGTTGTGAAAGAAGCTCTTTTTCAACGCGACGTTGCGCAGCGTCGGCGTGCGGAAGATGCCGCAGAACTCCGCGCGTCCCTTGAGATCGGTGCGCTCCGGACCGCACGCGCCCAGGTCGTAGAAACGGGGATCGCGATTCACGGCGAGCGCGCGGTTGCGCGGCACGCCGATCGCGATCAGGCCGAAGTCGCTGAACTGCGGCGGCGCGCCGTCCCGGCTGCGCTGGCTAATGTGGCAGCTCGCGCAATTGCCCTTCTTTTCGTCGTTGAAAAGTTGCAGACCGTGCAGCTCGGCCTGGGTGAGCTGCGCCTTGCCCGCCAGATAGGCGTCGTATTTGCTGCTGTACGGGTAGAACAGTTCGGGCGTCTGCTCGAAGGTTTCGAGCGCCTGCAGAACCGCCTTGAAGGTCGCGTCGTCGCTATCCAGAATATGTTCGCCAAATGCTGCTCGAAAATCGGCGGCATAGGGCGCGGCCTTGATCGCCGCGCTCACCTTCGCGGGCGAACTGCCCATCTCGAACGACGACAGCAGCGGAATACGCGCCTGGTCGCCGCCGCGATCCACGCGGCCGTCCCATGTGAGCCCGCCGGTCGGGCCCGCGTCGACGCTCTCGTCGCCTTCGTCGTCGGACTCGTGATAGTGCTCGGCGAACGCCGGCACCGCTTGCAGATACTTGAGCGTCGGCGCGGCGCGCATGCCCGTCCGATGCATGTCGTTGCCGCCCAGTTGCACGGACAACGCGTTGGCCGGCGCAAACCCGTGGTCCGGGCTGTGGCACGACGCACACGCGAGCTTGCCGGAACCGGAGAGCGACGGGTCGAAGAACAATTGCTTGCCGAGCGCGGTCATCTTGCGCACCGATTCGTAGACTTGCGCGCGCGTTTGACCGCCGTTCGGCGCCGCTTCGCGAGCGGCCACCACTTTCAGCGCCTGCGCGGCAATCGCCACCGCAGGCGGATTCGCCGGCGCGTGCTGGGCGCTCGCGCCCACGTCCGCGGCAACAGCCGGCGCGCCCGAATCGCAACCCGCGAGCCCGGCGCTCGCCGCCACCGCCGCCAAGCCGAACCGGCACAAAAACCCGAACGCAAATCCGGCGGACGCCGGTCTGGCGCGCCCGCCTTGCGCGGCCCCCGCTTGGGTGCGCCGTGGCGCCGTCGCACGCCCTGCTGTTTTTCGGATCCCCGTCAGACCGAGTCGCATAGGAATGTGGTGAATGTGCGATATCG
Organism: Paraburkholderia phenoliruptrix; assembly: GCF_047325075.1. Lineage (NCBI taxonomy): Bacteria > Pseudomonadati > Pseudomonadota > Betaproteobacteria > Burkholderiales > Burkholderiaceae > Paraburkholderia > Paraburkholderia phenoliruptrix. The sequence continues at coordinate 1,547,826 of NZ_CP168531.1, read as the reverse complement.
AAGCTCGCGAGCGTATTTCATCAGTATGTCGTCGACATGACATCCAGCCGACGGAAATCGCCGACCCAAAGCGATCCGTAATGAATACATCGTTCTGTCAAATTGCGTCGCCACACTTTCGCACGCGGTCAACGAGCGATGCCCTGCACGCGGCCCGTCCCCAACGAGAGAGAGAACTCCCAACATGAACAAGAAACTGATCTGCGCGACGCCGCTGGCGATCGCCGCAGCGCTGAGCCTGTATGCATGCGGCGGCAACGAGGTCACGCAACCCGACATCACGTCGATCAAGACCGTGGTGGTGATCTACGCGGAAAACCGCAGCTTCGACAACCTGTACGGCAACTTCCCGGGCGCGAACGGTTTGCAGAACGTCACGGCGGCATCCGCGAAGCAGCTGGACCGCGACGGCTCGACGCTCGCGACGCTGCCGCAGGTCTGGAACGGCCTCACGCAAACCGGCGTGACGCCGGTCGTCACGCAGGCGATGACGGCCAATCTGCCCAACAGTCCGTTCGCGATCGACGACCCCAACGGGTTCAACACGCCGATCACCGTGACGACGCGCGATCTGTATCACCGCTTCTATGAAAACCAGATGCAGATCGACGGCGGCAAGAACGACAAGTTCGCCGCGTGGGCGGATTCGGGCGGCCTCGTCATGGGCCATTACACGCTCAATGCCGACAAGCTGCCGCTGTGGAAGATCGCGCAGCAATACACGCTCGCCGACAACTTCTTCATGGGCGCATTCGGCGGCTCGTTCCTGAATCACCAGTGGCTCGTGTGCGCGTGCACGCCTGTCTATCCGAATGCAGACAAGAGCCCGGCAGCCGGCTCCATTTCGGCCGTGCAAAGCGACGGCGTCACGCTCAAGCTCGCGTCGAACTCGCCGGCTTCGGCGCTGAACGGTCCGCCCAAGTTCGTGCTGTCCGGCAATCTCACGCCTGACTTCTTTGCGGTCAACACGATGCAGCCGCCGTATCAGCCGAGCGGCAACAAGCCGGCTTCGGGCGGCGACGCCACGCTTGCCGATCCGGGCGCGGCGACGACATTGCCCGCGCAGACGCAGCAGCATATCGGCGATCTGCTGAACAACGCGAAGGTGTCGTGGGCCTGGTATGGCGGCGCGTGGGGCGCGGCGTTGTCGGCGGCACAAAGCGGTACGTCGAATGTGATTTACGGCGCGAATCTGAGCACGCCTAACTTCCAGCCGCATCACCAGCCGTTCAACTACTTCGCCGATCTCGCGCCGGGCACCGCCAACCGCACGCAGCATCTGCTCGACGGCGGCCTGAGTGGTTCCGAGTTCATCAAGGCGATCGACAGCGGCACGCTGCCGCAAGTCACGTTCTACAAGCCGCAGGGCAACCTGAACGAGCACCCGGGTTATACGGACGTCGCGTCGGGCGATCAGCACATTGCCGATGTCATTTCGCATCTGCAGAAGAGCCCGCAGTGGAACAACATGCTGGTGGTCGTCACCTACGACGAAAACGGCGGCTTCTGGGACCACGTCGCGCCGCCGAAGGCCGACCGCTGGGGTCCGGGCACGCGCATTCCGGCGCTCATCATCTCGCCGTTCGCGAAGAAGGGTTTTGTCGATCACACGCAGTACGACACGACCTCGATTCTGCGCTTCATCACGCACCGCTTCTCGCTGCCGACGCTGCCGGGCATCGCGGCGCGTGACGCGGCGCTCGTCGCCAACGGCGGCAAGCCGATGGGCGATCTGACGGCGGCGCTCGACATCAAGCAGTGAACGGGTGATGGCGAGGCAACAACGGTAAGCAACAGTCGCCCGCGCGGGCGGCTCTCGGCGGGCAGCTTCGGCTGCCCATTTTTATTGGGCATAAAAAATCCCATCACCGAATTGCGGTAGATGGGATTCTTCATGCAGACAATGGCGCGGCGGGCGAGGATCGAACTCACAACCTCAGGTTTAGAAGACCTGTGCTCTATCCAATTGAGCTACCGCCGCACAAGGCTGGGCCCGGATTATAACCGATCGCCCCGCACCCGCCCGCACGCCAGCAAACGGCGGGCACGCCCAGCATGATCAGACCGGCTGCGGATGCAGCACAAACCAGCCGAGGAACGCGATGCCCGCGATCACGCAGTAAAGGCCGAACGACGCGAGACGTCCGCGGCCCTCGAAATAGCGCATCAGGAAGCGCACGCTGAGATACGCGGCGATGGCCGTCAGCACGCCGCCCAGCAGCGCGTCGGCAAGCTGGCCCGGCGCATGAAAGAGCTTCGGCAGTTCGAGCAGCCCGGCCGCGAAAATGATCGGCGTACCGAGCAGGAACGAAAACTCCGCGGCCTTTTCGGCGGTGAGGCCTGCTGCATTGCCCGCGATCATCGTGAGACCGCTGCGCGAGAAGCCCGGAATCAGCGCGCCGATCTGCGCGAGGCCGACAAAAAACGCCTGGCGGAAATTCATCTTCTCCGGCGCCTGATGCGCGCGCGAGCGCTGCAAGCGGTCGCCGAGCCACAGCAGCACGCCGTTGACGATCAGCGCAATCGCGACAATGCGCAGGTCGTGGAAAATCAGTTCGAGCCGCTTTTCGAGCAGCAGCCCGACGAGCCCGGCCGGAATCGTGCCGATGATGAGCGCCCACATCATGTGTGCGTCGTCATTGCGGCGTCCGCCAAACGACGAGAAAAAGCCGCGCACGAGCGCGCACCAGCGCTCGCGGAAATACCACAGCAACGCGAATGCGGTGCCGAGGTGCAAGGCGACGAGAAACGGCAGCAACTGTGGCGCGTGTTTATCGATATGCATGCCGAACAATGCGGGCACCAGCAGCGTATGGCCGAGACTGCTCACCGGGAAGAGTTCGGTCACGCCTTGCAGCACGCTCAGGAAAATCAGAAACGACAGGTTCACGCGGCAGTCCTTGTAAGGAAAATGTCGGGGACGAGCGCCGCACAAACGACTTCCGGCGCGTCGAAAGGCGCACCGATTATGCCTGGCTGCCAGGTCAGCGCCAAGCGTTTGGGCCGTATTAGGGGAAATTTTGACGCGCTGCGTCACGATCCGACAGGATCTTGACGTGAAACGCCCATCAGAAAGAGCCGCCCGTCAGTCGCGGCCCTTGAATCATCCAATGGCGCGAGGCGAGATCAGCGCGCTCGCGAGGGGACCATGCTGACGAACTGCAAGCCATGCATCGCGTGAGCGTCGGGCAGCGCAGCGGCGAGCCGCGCGGATCAACGCTCGAGCTTGTAAAAGAAGTAGACGGTGCTGGCGGTGAACATGCCGAACAGCGCGACACCCATTGCCATTGCGAGATCCATGACGCCTCCTGAGCGATCTCGCCCGGCGGTAGATATCACCGGGCAGTGAGACGGATTATCGGCAAGAACGGCCAACTCGCGACACTCGCAATTTCCCGAGAAGGGTTTCCCCGTAGCGCAAAGCAGAGCAAAATCGTCGTCTCGGCCGGCCCGGCTTGCCGGTGCGGCGGGCAGGAAATCGTCTGAAAGACGGAGGCAGCGCCGCTGCCGGGGCCTGCCTCTCCCGCCGCCGAAGCGCCGTCAGCCGGGCCTGCCCCAGGCTCAACCCTTTTTCATCACGCCATCGACCATGCCTCTTTCACCGCAGCAGGACATTCTCGAAATCGCCCAGGACGCCTCCGTGCTCCGCTTCGCGCCGCAAGCCGGCGGCCGTCTGCTTTCGTGGGTCATCGACGGCGAGGAAGTGATTCATTGGCCGGAACACGCGGACTGGAGCCAGCCTGCGCGCATTCGCGGCGGCAACCCGCTGCTGTTTCCGTTTCTCGGACGCCATCGCGTGGACGGCAAGATCGGTTACTGGCGCGACGCGCAAGGCACGGTGCGCGAACTGCCCATGCACGGCTTTGCGCGCGATCTGCCGTTCGACGCCCACGCGGACGTGCACGGCGCCGGCCTGCGCCTCGTGCTGACCGACAGCGAGGCGACGCGCGCCGGCTACCCGTTCGGCTTTCGCTTTGAAGCGGCGTATACGCTCGTCGACGCGCACACGCTCGACGTCACGCTGACCACCGCCAATACCGGCGACGCACCGTTGCCCTACTACGCCGGCCATCACTTTTACTTCACGCTGCCGCACACGCAGCGCGCGCAGACGTCGCTCGAATTGCCGCCCACCGAACGGCGCTTCCAGCAGGACGACGGTTCGATCAGCGCGGCCGAGCCGGGGGAAGCGCGCTACACGCTCGACGAAGCGCGCATCCACGACCGCTTTCATTGCCTGACCGGCGTGCCGGATCGGCCGGTCAAGCTCGTTGCGCCGGGCCTTGACCGCGTCATCACGATCGACCTGCAGCGGCCGAACTCCGTGCCGTGGTACTGCGTGACCACGTGGACCGAAGCGCCGGAGTCCGACTTCTATTGCGTCGAGCCCTGGCTCGGCTTGCCCGATGCGATTCATAACGGGATGGGGCTGCGCTGGCTCGAACCGGGCAAAACCGAAGCCGCCGCGTTGCGCATTCATGTGGGCAAACGCCGCTGAACGGCGAGTGACGCCACGCGCGGGCCGGTGCGCTCAAAATGGCGCCTCTGCCCGTTTTCGCGATGCTGCAACGCAAAACCGTTAGAATCGGACGCTTTGTCTCTACCTGCCGCGTGATCGGGATCGGCGCGCGGCAGCGCTTTGCGAGGTCCAATGCCTGGAACAACAAGAATGATTAAACGACTCGCCTGCGTGTCGTTGGTGGCGCTCGTCGCCGCGTGCGGGTCGGCGCCGGTGGGGCCGGGGTTCTATCGCGTCGAACGGGGCGACACGCTCTCGAAGATCGCGCGCAGTCACCGGCAATCGGTGCAAAGCATCGCGCGCTGGAACAACTTGACCAACCCGGACAGCATCGAGGTCGGACAGGTACTGCGCGTCGAGCCGCCCAACGGCGCGACCGCGACGAGCGGCGCCGTGCGCAGCAGCGGCACCGGCAGCGCGAGTGCGTCTGCGGGTTCAGCGGCGGGATCGTCTGCGGGTTCGGCTTCCACGCGCTCTGCGGCGGCCGACAATGCGCCGTCCGCGCCCGCGTCGTCCATTTCCCTCGTGTGGCCGACTAGCGGCAGCGTGATTCGCGGCTTCGACGGCGCGAACTCCAAGGGCATCGACATTGCCGCCCCCGCGGGCACACCCGTGGTGGCGGCGGCAGCGGGCACGGTGGTGTACGCGGGCAATGGCTTGCGCGGTTACGGCAACCTGCTGATTCTCAAGCACAACGCCGAGTATCTCACCGCATATGCGCACAACCGCGCGCTGTTCGTGAAGGAAGGCGAAACCGTCGCGCAAGGCCAGAAGATCGCCGAGATGGGCGATACCGATACCAACCGCGTCATGCTGCACTTCGAGTTGCGCTATCAGGGCCGCTCGATCGACCCGTCGCGAGCCTTGCCGCCGCGTTAGGCGAGTCGGCGGCCTAGGGAACCCCGCGTGCTATAAACGCTCAATCCGGCACACGTGGCCTCGCGCCACGCCTTTCATGTCATCTGTAAGGAATTCTGCAATGAAGAGCGCATTGGCGTCCGTCGCAACGGCCGCGGCGATCGGCGTCGGCCTGCTGACACTCGGCAGCCTCGCGGGCTGCTCCACGACCACCACCATGACCTACCTGCCGAGCGGCGACACGGGCTTCGCGATCAACTGCAGCGGCAGCGACGCAAGCACGAGCTGGGCGGAATGCTACAAACGCGCGGGCGAGGTATGCGGCAACTATGGCTACGACGTCGTATCGAAGGACGTGGATAACGGCGCCACTTCCGGCGGTACCGTCGGCGGTATTTTCGGTGCGAATGTGAAAAACCGCTCGATGGTGGTTCGCTGCAAGCAATGACGTGGGTGGGCTGCGCCGCCGGATGGCGGCGAGTCCGGGCGGCCGCGCCGCCAGCGCCCGGAACGCGGTTCGATGCGCACGGCGAAGGCGAGCAGCGCCGCGCACCCCATGGGCCACAGCGCCACGAAAATGATGACCCCGTTCATAATCGGCGAAAGAAAATGTAAGCTTCATGATCCGCCTCGCCTGTGTACTCGCAATGACCGCCGTAAAAACGCCGCAAAAAAAAGCCCGGCGCGAAGCCGGGCTAACGGGGGTTCGGCGCATATCGGCAAAGGACCGGTTCACCATGCGCCAGAACCAAATTTAACAACGGGGTTTTACAAGCGCAATATATTAATTTCCTGACCAATGTGATGCGACGCACGGATTTCGCGCTCTGTGAACCAGAAATCGCTCAAATAAACGGCAATGGCGGCCCGCCATTCCGCTCACTGCAGATTGATTAACAGTGCGATTAAAGCGGCTTAACAGGCTGGAAACCCGCATGTAGCAAGGCGGATGCCACCCGGCGGCAATTAGGCTGAAGAAAATCGGGCCCCGCCCCGCGGCACGTGCAATCGACGTGATTCGGCGGCTCAATGCGGGTTGAAGTGCTTAGTGCGCCAGCGCACCTTTTCGATCAAATAGCCGCATTCGCCGAAACTCTCCGCCAAAATGTCGCAACCGCACATTCGCAAATGGCGAATTACCATTCTCTAAATCTGCCGACGAATTATCGAGTTTTAAATCATCCGCTCTCGTTACCAATAATCTGATGTTATTCATTCGCCTCGCCAGGCGCAAACCCGCCCAAAGTGATAGCCGGCTCTCCGGCAATCGTTTTACATGATGTGCAATCGCCAATTCCGGGCCGTTGAACCGGGCAGCGTGAAGGTTCAGAATCGGACGCAGGCTGCCATCGCCGATGGTTTATAGTAACGACCCCGCCAGAATCCGCTTACGATGACTTCCCACGACGCCACCCACACCCCCCTGTACGCCAAGCTCCTCGCCGAAACCGCCAAAATCGGCTGGCCGGAGCTCGAGCGCTTTTTTGCGCGCGGCATGCTGCTGCGCGTCGCGAGGGACCTCGATCTCGTGAGCGTGGCGGAAGCCATCGCCAACGACGACACCGCGCAGGTCACCCAATGGCTGTCGGCCGGGCTCGTCGAGCGCGTGCAAGCGGAAACCGCCGCCGACTTCGCCGCACGGGACCCGGACCTGTGGGCGGTGGTCGTCTCGCCGTGGGTGTGCGTGCAGGAGCGCCATTGAGCGAAGCGGCGCCCGCGCTGCCTGTCAGCTGCCACCGCCGCGTGCTGGCACTCGCGTTTCCGATTGTCCTCGCCAACCTGACTCAGCCGATTCTGGGTGCAGTCGATACCGCCGTCGCCGGCCATCTGAACGGCGCGTCGTATCTGGGCGGCGTGGCACTCGGCGGCCTTTTCTTCAACTTCGTGTTCTGGAGCTTCGGCTTTTTGCGCATGGGCACGACGGGCCTTGTCGCGCAGTCGCACGGCGCGGGCGACGACGCCGGATTGCGCGATAACGTGGTCCGGGCGCTGTTGCTCGCGGCGGCAATCGGCGCCGTGGTGCTCGCGCTGCAAGTGCCGTTGATCGACTACGCGTTGCGCGCGCTCGGCGGCAGCGACGCCGTGCAGCGCAACGCCCGCCTCTACTGCCACGCGCGCATTGGGGCCGCGCCGCTCGCGCTCGGCAACTATGTGGTGCTCGGCTGGCTGTTGGGCACCCAGCGCGTGAGGCTCGCGTTGCTGTCGCAAGTGTTCATCAATGGCGTGAACATCGCCGCCGTGTTCCTGTATGTGTATCGCTTCGATTGGGGCGTCGCCGGAATCGGCGCGGCGACCGCGACGGCGGACGCGCTCGGCTTCGTTCTCGGAGTCGCGTTGCTGTGGCGCGCGAGGCCGCGCGGACTGCCGCCGCTGACTCGCTCTGCTCTCTTCGATGCCGCAGCGCTGCAGCGGCTCGTCGCCCTGAATCGCGACATCTTCGTGCGCACGCTGTGTTTGCTGCTCTCGTTCGGCTGGTTCGCACACCTGGGCGCGCGGCAAGGCGACGCCACGCTCGCCGCGAATGCGCTGCTGCTCAACTTTCAGACCTTCATGGCTTATGGGCTCGACGGCTTCGCGCACGCCGCGGAGGCGCTGGTCGGCGCGGCAATCGGCGCGCGCGACCGGCATGCGTTCGTGCAGGCGATCAAGGCGACGGCGTGGTGGTCGGCGCTCGGCGCGGTCGGCTTCGCGCTCGTGTACGCGGGCGCCGGCGCGTGGATCGTCGAACGTCTGACGGATCAGCCAAACGTGCGAGTGGCCGCCGAACGCTATCTGCCGTGGGCAGTGGTGTCGCCCGTGGTGTCGGTGGCGGGTTATGTACTCGACGGTGTGTTCATCGGCGCGACGCGCACGCGCGAACTGATGACGTCGATGATCGTGTCGTTCGCGATCTTCGTGGGCGCATCGTGGCCGCTCCTCGCTCTCTACGGCAACCACGGACTGTGGGCTGCCATGCTGCTCTTCATGGCCGCGCGCGGCGTGACGCTGGCGCGCCATCTGCCGGAGCTGGTTCGCGCGCTGGCCGGCCCCGGGGCTCAGCGTGCGACGGGCGCGGGCACCATCGCGGGCGGGTGAGTGTCGGTCGGCACGCCGTGGTAATCGGCCGGATCCTGCGGCGGCCCGGCGCGGCGCCCGGACGGGCCATTCGTACAACCGGCGACACTCGCGGCGAGCAGCAATGCAATCATCGAAACGCGGAACATGGACGCAAATCTCTCTAACGAAAATGAAACCTAAGACGGGAGCGCGGAAGTCTACCCGCAACGGGCATTCCACGACGCCGCGCGCGCGGCCGCCACTGCCATTTCGCGATGGGTGACCTACTATGAAGTCACAGCCGGACGTCAAAGGAGACTGCCATGGACGCTGAATCGATTGCAGGTCTGGTCGGACTCGCAGTAGGTCTCGCGGTGCTGCTCGCCCTGTCCATTTTCGAATCGCGGACTTATCGCCGCGAACACGGCGAAGGCATGCTGCATCACTGGGTGACGCATCAGCACATGCACATGCCGCACTGGATGCGCCGGCGGCATTAAACCCCGCGGTTGCGCGGTTCGTCTGCAGGTCGTCCCGCGCCCGCGGGTGGATGTCGTGTGCGCGCGCTTTTGTCTGGCCTGACGAAGGGGGCCGGTCTCGGGCACGCGTGTTGCTGATCCGGTGGCTGCAAGAAGCGCGTGCGTTGTGCGTCGCTTGCGGCGGCACACAGCGTGCGTCGGATCAACCATGCGGCCCACTATCCGTCGGGGCCGGACAGGGAGAACTCAAATGACGATCGGAACCATCCTGCTCATCGTGCTTATCCTGCTGCTGATCGGTGCGCTGCCGACCTGGCCGTATAGCAGCGGTTGGGGCTACCGCCCGACCGGCGTGCTCGGCGTCGTGCTGATCATCGTTATCGTGCTACTGGTTCTAGGACGCATATGACGCGGCGCGCCTCGCTCCGACGCAATTCGCGATTGACTCTGGCACCTGTTGCCCCTTAGAATCTCGGATTCGTCGGAGCGTAGCGCAGCCTGGTAGCGCATCTGATTTGGGATCAGAGGGTCGAAGGTTCGAATCCTTTCGCTCCGACCACGAAACAAGCAATTAGCCCAACCTTAACCGGTTGGGCTTTTGTTTTGCGCACTCATGTAGGCGCTGTGTAGGCAAAATCGTTCAGCTCGATCCGCCCGTTCTCGCACTGGCGTTATGGCTTCAGTCGATGCACCAGTGCGTACATTGCGGCACGGTTTGCAGCCGCCACCGCTTCATAGCGCTTTTGCCATTCATCGGGTGTACCTTCCGCACGTGCGGCACGCGGACGCATTAGCACGGATTCAGCCTCATTACGCTCGTCCAAGACAGCACCGATCGACGTGCCGGGCACCTCTGCCGCCGGCACCAGCGGCTTCCTCCCAGGCTCGGCAAACCTCATCGCAAACCAGCATGCAACGTCGCTGAGTGTCCCGCTATAGCCGGCCCTCGCGAGACTGATTGAAAGCCCCAGAAGTGCCGCGCCAGACAGGTACTCACGAAGGGCTGGACGGGGTATCCTTGCGTCGCTGAGTGCCGATGCGACGTCGAACGCGGCGTCCACATCTCCGCAGATGCCGGTTCCACGTACTTTGCCGCCCAAGGGTCCGCGACCTTCAGTACGGCCCGCAACGCGTAGTGCCTAGCAAAGGATTTGTCGCGCGGCATAGGGTCGCCTCTCGCGCGGATCAACCGCAGTGGTGAGTGAGGACAAAAAGCTACTGCGGCACACGGCCTGTCGCAATCGGACGCAACACCGCCACCCGATGATGCGGGGGCGGCGCATGTCTGTGGTGACTTGCCCGAATCACATAAGAACGCGGTGGCGGCAAAACATTGTTCCACAGCGCGATATTGAATAAATTCGGGACAAATTATTTTACCTCGCGCCGATTGCTCGATAGGCTTCCTTTGTAATTACATGATATGCAACTTCACGTATGGATGCATCATTGCCGCAAACAAGGTCGGAGATTTTTTTATCACTTTTATAAACGACGACTCCAGCGGACGATATTGTCCCGTCATCGGATTTTACAGTTTTATCATAAATAAAATATGTATATCCCGATCTTGAAAACCGAATATGCGCTTCACCGCCGCCGGAATAAGGTATATTGGAAAAGTGAAAAACCCTCCGTCTCTCCCCGCCGCCATCGGAAATTTCAAGATTTAATCTTCCCTCGATTCCATTGCGATACGTTAGAACGCGCGCATCACTGGACCGGCACAATGATGAAATAGATTTCTGTAATTTGCAGTTAAAAATCGCTGCTTCTCCGGACTTACACAATCCCTCAGCATGCGCCGCCGCGACCAGCCCGATTCCCAGCACAAATGCTGTGCCAAATTGACTAAAATTCATTAATCACTCCGTCGGCAAACCCAACAAAGATGCTACTGCATTGTACCGAGCAAGCCGGTCCGCATACCCGTTCTGGCCGCCATTTACGATTTGGGTTACCTCAGCAACCGTCCCGGCATCAGATGTTGAATTCAGGTTAACTCGCGCCCAAAAAACAAAGGCGGATTCAACAGCGTACTCCAGCTGAGTCGATACCAAATTCGGATTCCCAATGAAATCCTGCATGCTTTCCGGTGACCTTCGGTTGTGCTCGTCTTGAAATGATTGATATCCATCCTTGCCCGTTACCTGTATGAATCCGCGCCCGCGATATTTATACCCATCCCCACTTTCTTCACCACCATTTCCCATACGATTTGCATATACATAGTTTGCAAGATGCTCCGGATTATGCGCGTAGTAATTTTCTTGAGACCAAAGTTTATCTCGCAATCGGCCATGCGCACAATCGTCACAACTTGATTGGTAGTTCCCTGGGCCACCCTTACATCCAAAAGTTTTCCGCATTTTTTGAGGTCTATAGTCCAGCCCCTCTTCGGATGATCTAAGTTTGCTTTCGTGCGCCGCCTGCGAAAGAAAATGCGCAATTCTCTTCGGCGTGTTGACCTGATAGGCTAAAGCGTACCTGTTTAGGTACGGCAAAATGCTCTCGTAATAGGCATCCGAGTTTAATGGCTCGACTGCCTTTAACATCGCGAGCGTTATCAACGAACTACTAAATTGAAAGTTCGCCGCCAGCGCAATCGGATTGATGTGATACACATCGGAGCCGGGAAAGCCGGCGACGCCAGCCGCCACCTCATCCCACCACACCAGCTTCGCAATGCGCTTGTTTTCCTCTTCGTGCTCGGCCTTTGGCCCTGTGCGCTGCTCGATGGCGCTTACCAGTTCCTGCCACTTCGCCGGGTTGGCCCATTCGCTTTCGTGCTTCGCAATGAGGCGCGACGCGCGAAAGGCCGCCCACGGAAAGCCCCCGCCTTGCGCCTCCGAACCGGAACCGCAGAGTTGATCCGCCGCGTGACTGCCGTCACCGGTCGGGTACAGCGTGCGGTAGATTGCAGCCATGAGCGGGCTGAGCGTGCCAAGCGAACCCGCACCGGGTGTATCACTGCCCAGCGCGTAATCCATATAGTCGCTCGTGGTCGCGAAAATCGTATGCGTAGGGTCGTGGTCCTCGTCGTGACAATCGAAGTCGATCCAGCTTTGCGGAAACTCGCGGGTCACGCGACCACCGGCAAAGCTCTGTTCGCGCACCCATCCCGAAATCGCATTGCGTTGCACGTCTGCGCCGTCTACCTTCCACCAGTGTCGCGTCGTCCCGTCGTTGCCTGGTGTCGTTTCCATGAACGAGCCTGCCGCATTCTTTTGCAGCACAGCGGACGCCTCGACCTGGATGACATCGGTTTGCTTCGCCGCCGCGCTTTTTTGCGGTGGCGTGCCTCCGTTCGGAGCAATGTCGTACAGCGTGGTCCCATTTTGAACGCGCAGCATCGTCGGCTCGGGCGACAAACCGATTTGACTCCATTGGGCCGGGTTCATGCAGTTGGCGTCAACCCAGGCGCGTCCAGCCTCGATGAATTGCCTGATACTTCCATCGCAGAACACCTCGATGTGCGCCATCCGCGCCGCCGCCGAAGATCGGTCCAGCGCGTCATAGCGGCCAAGGTGGCCCATCAGGTCGCCCGCCTTGACGGGAATTCCACCGCCCGATCCCTGCAGATCGCCAGCGCTGCACGTCTGGTCCGTTGTGACCATAATCCGGTCGAAGATCGAATCGCGGATGCTTTCTTCCGCGACCGGCCCGCCGTTCTGCGCGCCCAGGTAGATCCAGCCGTCAATGGCGTCAGAGGCCGCGACGTAGTCTCCCGCTATGGGCGCATACAGCGTTGCACCGTTAAGGTCCGTTAGCTGGCCCCACGTTGCGCCGTGGACCGTCTGAGTCTTGCCGATGGTCACGCTCGCGCCCTGCGGCAGGATGCCCACAGCAGCGCCATTAGGCGTTTTGCGCACATGCAGCCCCACCTGCGACGGGTCCGCAGTCTGTCCAGGTCGCGGCGACGGCCTGTCTTGCGCGTACTGCGTCACCTGCCACTGCCGCGACCAGTACGCCGGTTTCTGCCGCTTCGGAAAGTTGCTCTCGTAGTCGGCGTTCGACATGAGGTGCATGTACAGGCTGTACAACGTCAGCTTGGTGCCGCGCGGAAACTCCATTTCGTGGCGCACAAGGGCGAAGCCCGTACTGTAAGCGGCCTGAAACGGCGCGCTGCTGCCTTCAATTGCCAGCTCGCTTACCGGGTAGTCCTTGTTGGCGCGGTAAGCGATCAGCACGCCGTCCGCGATGCATCGCAATCCGGCATCAAGATCCAGCGCCTGGCCCGCGCCTGCCTCCGTGACGTGGATGCCGCCGTGCCACATGCCCTTGCGGCTGGCGAGGTACGATCCGGATGGCTCGCTCGCAGCGAGCAACCGGTAAATGTCGTGCTCGTCCATGAACTGGGCCGCCGCATTGCCCTGCGCCTTGCGCCGGAAGGGGAAGGCAAAGGCCAGTTGCCTGAGGTGGGTTGCGGGCGGCTGGGGATGATTCGGCACTGGGCTGTTCGTCATGGATGCGGTGCGCTGGTGTATGGATAGGGTCGCACCACGCTAATTTGCGCCAGCAGCCAGCGTCAATCAGTGCCCGTCTGATTTTTTGCAAACAATCGTCAAAATCAAATCTGGATCAAAGAACCCGCGTAGGCTTCGGCTTCGCGGGTTTTTGCGTTTCTGCGCTGCTGCTTTGCACCCGATGGGGTGATGGACCTTCGCATGTCGGAACATTTGAGTGCGCCGCCCGCGTCCGGGACCGCGATCTGCTAAAGCACCCGCGGCACCCGCGGCATCCGCGCATGGCATGCTCGAGAGCATGAGAAACAAGCGGCAAACAGGCAACCAGCCTGCCGACTCACCCGACTTGCAGCGCGCTGCGCGCGCATGCCACAGTGGACACCATCGCAGCACCGCGCAGCGCATTGCAACTCGTACACGCAGACACAAGGAGCCCGCATGAATCTGATTCTATGGCGTCACGCCGAAGCCGAAGACTATGCCGCCACAGATCTCGCTCGCGCGCTCACCACGCGCGGCCGCAAGCAGGCGCAGAATGTGGCGAAATGGCTGCGCACGCGGCTGCCGGACGACGCCGTGGTCCTCGCGAGCCCCGCCGTGCGCACCATCCAGACTGCGGAGACGCTCAGCGACCATTACCGCGTCGTGCGCGAGCTCGCGCCGAATGCAAGCGCGCCTGACGTGCTCAATGCGGCCGGCTGGCCGAAAGGCATCGCCGAAACGGTGGTGATCGTCGGTCATCAGCCGACGCTCGGCCATGTCGCGGCGAAGCTGCTCGCCGGCAGCGACGCAAGCTGGCCGGTCAAGAAAGCAGGCCTCTGGTGGATCGAGAGCCGCGAGCGTCACGGTGACGATCAGGCGGTGCTGCTCGCGGCGATGACGCCGGACCTCGTCTGACCGACGAGACACGTCGCGCGCGTGCTCCTGTGCCAGGCTGCCGTTGGCGTGCCGCATGCCATGACAGGCCGTCGCGTGGGCTAGCGGCTTCGAAGAATTCCTGAGCCACGTGACGTAGAAGCCAGTGTGCTGGCAGCTGAGCAAGAAGTTCAGTAAGCCGCTCCGCAAACGGTCTAATAATCGGGTAACCGAGCAGCCAGGCTGGCGGCCAACCGAGCATCGCACTGCGCAGTTCATCCACTGGCTTACATCCAGTCATCCAATCGTCACAGCTTTGCCACGCGAGCGTCACCGGGCGTTACTACATTGGCGAAAAAAGACTCACCCTTTTTCGACCAGGACGCCCCAATGCGAGAACTGCCGACGCCTACCCTGCCCCTCGCTTCGATCTTCGAGTCGCGTCGCCTGCCCCGCGCGGAAGAGACGGTTACCGCGCAACATCGGCTGCGAGTCACGTGGGCTCGCACCGACGAAGAGCTTCGCGAGGCGCAGCGTCTGCGTTACCGTGTGTTCGCCGACGAAATGGGCGCGCGCCTCGCGGGCCCTGCCGGCCTCGACGTCGATTCGTTCGATCCATACTGCGATCACCTGCTGGTGCGCGACCTCGATACGCTGAAGGTGGTCGGCACCTACCGCGCGCTGCCGCCGCATCAGGCGGCGCGCATTGGACGCCTCTACGCGGAAAGCGAGTTCGACATCTCCCGTCTCACGCATCTGCGCGCGAAGATGGTGGAGGTGGGCCGCTCGTGCGTGCATCCCGACTATCGCAGCGGCTCGGTGATCATGTCGCTGTGGGCCGGCCTTGCGGCCTATATGAAGCACAACGGCTACGAGACGATGCTCGGCTGCGCGAGCGTCGCGATGGTCGACGGCGGCCACTATGCAGCAAACCTCTATTGCTCGCTGCGCGACAGCGCGCTCACGGCGCCCGAATATCGCGCATTCGCGCACACGCCGCTGCCCGTGGACGAACTGCAAACCGGCGCCAATGTCGCGCCTCCGCCGCTCGTCAAAGGATACCTGCGTCTCGGCGCGAAGATTTGCGGCGCGCCCGCATGGGACCCGGACTTCAATACGGCCGATTTCCTGACCCTGTTCCGTCTTTCGGACATCAATGCGCGCTACGCCCGCCACTTCCTCGGCGACGCATTGCCGCGCTAGGCGCGCACGCGCAGCGCCAGGTGCATGAACACACAAGCAGAAAAGCCCGGCAAAAACCGGGCTTTTCTTCATCTTCAGCCTGCTTCGCCCAAGCGCGGGCAAGGCTCGGCGTCATGCATCAGTCGTCCGTATAGACCACTCGATACGGAATGCCAACCTTTTCCCACTCCGCCGCCTCCTGAATCAGGCTGTAGTCAGTGAGCGGATTATTGGCGACCCATTCATTGGGCAAACGCACCTCATAACCGCCGTTCGCCTGCGCGACCGTAATGCCGGGCAGCCCGACGTCGGCACGCCGGCGGCACAACAATGCCGCGAGCCGCAGACAGAACAGCAACGGCCACTCGACCTCGCGCGTTTGCGACAGCTTGCCGAGCTTGCCCGCATGACCGAGCACGAGCGAGGCGAGCCGCGCCTGGTCGGTGCGCGAAAAGCCGGGCATGTCCGCGTTGCTCGCGATATACGCCGAATGCTTGTGATACGCGCTGTGCGAAATCGACAAGCCGATTTCGTGCAGCGCCGCTGCCCAGCCGAGAAACATGCGATTTTCGACGCGGCGTTCTTCGTCCGGCTCCGCGAACTGATCGTAGAAACGCACCGCCAGCTCGCCGATGCGCCCCGCCTGCGGGCGGTCCACGCCGTAGCGGCGCATGAAGCCTTCCACGGTCACCGTGCGCATGTCTTCATGCTGCGAACGGCCGAGCAGATCGTAGAGCACGCCAAGGCGCAACGCGCCGTCCGTCGTGTCGACGTAATCGACGCCCAGTTCGTCGAACACCGCGATCATGATCGACAGACCCCCGGCCAGGACGGGAATGCGGTCCGCCTTCAGCGCAACGAGCTTCAGCCGATTGACGTTTTCCGCCTTGATCAACGCGCGTTTCAGGCGCTCGAGGCCGCCGCGCGAAATGCCGTGCGTAACGCCGGGGTCGTTAAAGCCGTTCGCCTCGACGAGTTCGGCGAGCGCGCGCGCCGTGCCGGACGAACCGATGGCCTGCTCCCAGCCCGTCTTTTTGTATTCCGACGAAATGATCTGGATTTCGCGGCCCGCGGCCAGTTCGGCCTGACGCATCGTGTATTCGTCGACGTTGCCTGCGGGGAAAAATGCCCGGCTATGGCTCACGCAGCCGATATACAGGCTCTCCATCTTGATCGGCGTGTAATGCGAGCCGATGATGAACTCCGTCGAACCGCCGCCGATGTCCACCACGAGCCGCTTGCCGGGACTCGCCGGCACCGAATGCGCGGCGCCCGCGTAGATGAGCCGCGCTTCCTCGCGGCCCGCAATCACTTCGATCGGAAAGCCGAGCGCCGCTTGCGCTTCACCGAGGAATTCGCCGGCATTCTTTGCGATGCGCAGCGTGTTGGTCGCAACCGCGCGCACATGGTCGGGATGAAAGTCGCGCAGGCGCTCGCCGAAGCGCTTCAAGGCGTCCCAGCCGCGCACCTGCGACGCCCGGTCGAGCATCTTGTCACGCGACAGACCCGCGGCGAGCCGCACCGGCTCGCGCAACGCATCGACCTGATAGATCTGGCTGCCGGCGTCGGTTTCCTCGACCCGGCCGACGATCAGCCGGAAGCTGTTCGAACCGAGATCGACGGCAGCAAGGAGTTGTGGGGTATTGACCATCGGGTATGCGGACTCCATGCGCGCGAGCGCGGCAGCGGTGGATGCGAGCAAGGCGGAACCTCCGCCCGAGGTTCCCGGCGCCTTGCGACCGGCCGCGCTGTTCAAAGACGCCATTCTAAGCGTACCGGAGCTCACGATGTCACCTCGCGGAGATGGGGGTGCCCCATGCTCCCATACGAACTGCGTCATCTTGACGACAGGCGAGGAACACAGCGTAGAATTTATAACATTGAGAATGTCATAACAATGTCATCATATTGTGAGAATTTCCGAGCGTCTTTCCGCCCCTATATCCGAAATTCCATTCTCGCTGCCGATGTCCATCCGCTACCCCTTATTGAATCGCGAGCTGGGCATTCTGGGTTTCAACGAGCGTGTGTTGGCGCAGGCTGCCGACCCCGCCGTCCCTTTGCTCGAACGCCTGCGTTTCATCTGCATCACCAGCAGCAACCTCGACGAATTCTTCGAAGTCCGCATGGCCGGTCTGCAGGAGCAGATGCGCGACAATCCCGGCGCGCTGTCGCCTGACGGCATGTCGCTGCAGCACGTGTACGACCTCGTGGTCGAGCGTGCGCAAAAGCTCGTGCATCGGCAGTACACCATGCTGCACGACACCGTGCTTCCCGCGCTCGAGGCAGAAGGCATCTATTTTCACGGCACGGAAGCATGGAGCGAAGCGCAGACCGAATGGGCGCGCAATTATTTCTTCGACGAACTGCTGCCCGTGTTGACGCCGATCGGCCTCGACCCGGCGCATCCGTTTCCGCGCGTGCTCAACAAGAGCCTGAACTTCGTCGTCGAACTGGAAGGCAAGGACGCCTTCGGCCGCCAGGCGATGATGGGCATCGTGCAGGCACCGCGCGCGCTACCGCGGCTCGTGCGCATGCCGCAGGAACTATCGGGCTATCCGCATGGCTTCGTGCTGCTGAGCTCGCTGTTGCAACGCTTTGTCGGCGAGCTGTTCCCCAATCTCGTCGTGCGCAGCTGCAACCAGTTCCGCATTACGCGCAATAGCGAGCTCTTCGTCGACGAAGACGAAATCACCAACCTGCGCGTCGCGTTGCAGGGCGAACTGCCGGCGCGGCATCTGGGCAACGCGGTGCGGCTCGAAGTATCGGCGGAAACGCCCGCGCATGTCGTGCGGCGCCTGCTCGACGAAAGCAGCCTCAGCAACAAGGACTGCTATTACGCGAATGGTCCTGTGAATCTCGTGCGTCTCATGCAGTTGCCGGAAATGGTGGATCGGCCGGACCTGAAGTTCGTGCCGCACATTCCCGCCATTCCCGCGCCGATCGCCAACGCCGCCAGCATGTTCGACGTGATCGATCAGGGCGACGTGCTGCTGCATCATCCGTACGAAAGCTTTCAGCCGGTGCTCGAGTTGCTGCTCCAAGCGGCCAAGGACCCGAATGTGGTCGCGATCAAGCAGACTATCTACCGCACGGGCACCGACTCGCCGCTCATGGATGCGCTGATGCAGGCCGCGCGCAACGGCAAGGAAGTGACGGTGGTGGTCGAACTGCTCGCGCGCTTCGACGAAGAAACCAACATCAACTGGGCGTCGCAGCTGGAAGCGGTCGGCGCGCACGTCGTGTACGGCGTGGTCGGCCACAAGTGTCACGCCAAAATGATGTTGATCGTGCGACGCGCAACGGTGGGCGGCAAGACGACGCTTAAGCGCTACGCACACCTCGGCACCGGCAATTATCATCCGCGCACCGCACGTCTTTACAGCGACTTCGGTCTGATGACCGCCGATCCGAAAATCTGCGAAGACGTGCATCACGTGTTCCAGCAGCTTACCGGCATTGGCGGCGAACTGAAGCTGCACGAGCTGTGGCAGTCGCCCTTCACGCTGCATCCGAAGCTGGTGGAAGCCATCCGCGCCGAAGCCGACCATGCGCGCGCGGGCAAGAAGGCGCGCATTGTCGCGAAGATGAACGCGCTGCTCGAACCCACGGTGATTGCGGAGTTGTACGAAGCGTCGCAGGCTGGCGTGAAAATCGACCTGATCGTGCGCGGCGTATGTTCGCTGCAGCCCGGCGTACCGGGTCTCTCGGAGAACATCACGGTGCGCTCGATTGTCGGGCGCTTTCTCGAGCATCATCGCATTTATTATTTCTACGACGACGGTCGCGAGCAGGTGTATCTGTCGAGCGCGGACTGGATGGATCGCAACTTCTTCCGCCGCGTCGAAGTCGCGTTTCCGGTCAACAATCGGCGGCTCAAGCGCCGCGTGATCGCCGAAGGTCTCTCGGCATTTCTCGGCGACAATCAATCGGCGTGGCTCATGCAAAGCGACGGCCATTACCGTCGACGCCGGCCCGGCAAGTCCTCGCGCAACGCGCAGATGAGCCTGCTCGCGAAGTTCTGTTCGTGAATCGGGGTGCTCGCCTCAACGAGCGCTGAAGTCTTACGACGCGCCTCGCGCGGCCACGAGAAAAAAGCCCGCTGCTCAGCGGGCTTTTTTTCTCCGACCGTCAGCTGTCATGCATGCGCCGGCTGCCGCCGCGCCGTGCGATACAGCGGAAATCTGACGGAAAACGTACTGCCCCGCCCTTCTTCGCTTTTGACGTCGAGCTGCGCATCATGCCGTTGCAGCACGTGCTTGACGATCGCGAGTCCGAGACCGGTACCTCCCGTATCGCGCGAGCGGCTGCGGTCCACGCGATAAAAGCGCTCGGTCAGACGCGGAATGTCCGCGGCCGGAATGCCGAGGCCGCTGTCGGTCACCGAGAAGACCGCCGCACCGCCCTGCGTGAGCCAGCTCACCTTGATCGTACCGCCGTCAGGCGTATAGCGGATCGCGTTGGTCACGAGATTGCCGAACGCGCTCAGAATCTCGGTTTCGACGCCCGTGACGGTCAGGCCTTCGTCGGCTTCGAAGGTGATGGTGTGGTGGTCGCTCGACAGGCTTTCCGCGTCGTCGCGCAGATGGCGCAACACCGCGCGCATGTCGATCATCTGATCGCTCGGCGGCTTGTTGTCGCCCTCCAGTTTGGCAAGCACCAGTAGATCGTTGACGATGTGCCGCATGCGCGACGCCTGCTGCTCCATCAGGTCGAGATAGCGCGTGCGCTCGGCTTCCGCGAGCGGCAATTCGCGCATCGTCTCGAGAAAACCCGACAGCACCGTGAGCGGCGTTTTCAGTTCGTGCGACACGTTGGCGACGAAATCGCGGCGCATCGCATCCGTGCGTTCCAGCTCCGTAATGTCTTGCGACAGCACCAGCTTGCGGTTCTCGCCATAAGGGAACACCTGCACGGAGAGCACGTTTTGCCGCTTCTCGCCCATGCCGCGCATGATCAGCATTTCTTCGTACTGGTGCGAATTCAGGTACCGCACGAAGTCCGGCTGACGCACCAGATGCGTGATGTGCTGACGCAGATCGCGCTTCGCGTCGAGGCCGAAATGCACTTCGGAGATGGCATTGCACCACTCGATCTGGTCATGATCGTCGAGCATGGCCACCCCATTCGGCGAGGCCTGAATCGCCTGGATGAAGCGCGAGTGCTGCTGCTCGACCTGGCGCACCTGCGCATGCCAGCGCTTCGCGAGCTTGTGCAGACGGTAGTAGATTTCGCCCCAGATGCCGGGCGCACTCGGCACCTCGCCGTAGACCGGCGCGTCGAGCAAACGCCACAAACGCTCTTTATGGAAGGTGCCGACGAGGCTCTGCACGAGCAGCATGACGACCGCGAGGATCAATGCTGCCTTCACGTTCACGAATGCGCCGACCACCACGCACAGTATGGCGAGCAGCACGATCGAAACGATGGAGCGCGCCCAGATGATGTTCATGGTCTAAACGATCGAAGAGAACGGCGTGCGCGCCGCGGCGAGAGGTCAAGCGCTCTTGGCCAGACGGTAGCCGCTGCCGCGGACCGTCTCGATCATAGCATCGCAACCCGCCGGCTTGAGTGCCGCGCGCAGACGCTTGATATGCACGTCCACCGTGCGCTCTTCGACGAACACATGGTCGCCCCACACCTGATCGAGCAATTGCGTGCGGCTGTGCACGCGCTCGGGGTGCGTCATGAAAAAGTGCAATAGACGGAATTCGGTCGGACCGAGGTCCAGCTTGATCTCGCTGCCTTCGGCGTGCGCGGCCACCCGATGCGTAGCCGGGTCGAGCTTGAGCCCGTTGATCGCGACCACGTCTTCGGTGAGTTGCGGCGCGCGGCGGCGCAGCACCGCCTTGATGCGCGCCATCAGCTCTTTCGGCGAAAACGGCTTGGTCACGTAGTCGTCCGCGCCGATTTCGAGGCCGAGCACCTTGTCCTGCTCGTCGCCGCGCGCGGTCAGCATGATGATCGGGATGTGCTTCGTGCGTTCGTTGTTGCGCAGGTCGCGCGCGAACGCAATGCCCGACTTGCCCGGCAGCATCCAGTCGAGCAGGACGAGGTCAGGCAATACGTCGCTGATCAGGTTCTGCGCCTGTTCCGCGTTGTACGCGCGAATCGGGCAGTGTCCGGCGTGTTGAAGATTGACCGAAATCAGTTCGGAAATAGCGGGCTCATCTTCAATGACGAGAATGCTGCTGGGCATCGGCACCTCTGGTCCTTATCTCTGGATTAACTGAGCGCTTCGCGTTCGAGCGCGTCGCGCGACTTGTGCCGCACGTCCGTGCCCTTCACGATGTAAATGATGAATTCGGCGATGTTCTTCGCGTGGTCGCCGATCCGTTCGATCGCCTTTGCGATGAACAGGAAGTCGAGTCCCACGGAAATGGAGCGCGGATCTTCCGTCATGTACGAAATCAGCTTGCGCACGAACGCGCGGAATTCCTCGTCGATCGCCTTGTCGTCGCGCACGATCTGCGCGGCGGCGACCGTGTCGAGGCGCGCGAATGCGTCGAGCGCACGGCGCAGGATCGACACCGCCATTTCGCCCGACAATTTGATCTCGGCGATATTGATGGTGCGCGACGCGCCGTCTTCCATGAGACGCTTCGTGCGCTTGGCGATTTTCTCGGCTTCGTCGCCGGCTCGCTCGAGATTGGTAATGGTCTTCGAAATCGCAATCAACAGGCGCAGGTCGCGCGCGGCCGGCTGACGGCGCGCGATGATGTTGCTGCACTCCTCGTCGATTTCCACTTCCATCGTGTTCAGGCGATCTTCGGCGGCGATAACCTGCTCGGCGATCTCGAGATCGAATTCGTTGAGCGCCTGCATGGCTTTGACGATCTGCGATTCGACGAGGCCGCCCATTTCGAGCACCTTCGAGGAAACCAGATTCAGGTCGGCGTCGAACTGGCTGGAGAGGTGTTTGTCGGACATGTCGTACTCCGTTGGGTTGCCCGGCGCTTAGCCGAAGCGGCCAGTAATGTAGTCTTCCGTTTCCTTGCGGACCGGCTTGATGAAGATCTTTTCGGTGTCGCCGAACTCGATCAGCTCGCCAAGGTACATATAGGCAGTGTAGTCCGAACAGCGGGCCGCCTGTTGCATGTTGTGCGTGACGATCACAACCGTGTAATCGCTCTTCAATTCAGCGATCAGTTCTTCGATGCGACCCGTCGAAATGGGGTCGAGCGCCGAGCACGGTTCGTCGAGCAGCAGCACTTCAGGACGGATCGCGATGCCGCGTGCAATGCACAAACGCTGCTGCTGGCCGCCCGACAGGCCATAGCCGCTCTGGCCGAGCTTGTCCTTCACCTCGTTCCACAGCGCCGCCTTGGTCAGGGCCCACTCGACGCGGTCGTCCATTTCCGAGCGCGGCAGCGACTCGAACATTTTCACGCCGAACGCGATGTTGTCGTAGATGGACATCGGAAACGGCGTCGGCTTCTGAAACACCATGCCGATGCGCGCGCGCAGCAGCGAAATATCGCGCTTCGAGGTCAGCAGGTTTTCGCCGTCCATCAGGATCTCGCCTTCGGCGCGTTGCTCCGGATAGAGCGCATACATCTTGTTGAACGTACGCAGCAACGTCGACTTACCGCAGCCCGACGGGCCGATGAACGCCGTCACCTTGCCTTCGGGAATCTGCAGGTTGATGTTCTTCAGCGCGTGATACTTGCCGTAGAAGAAGTTCAGGTCGTTGACCTCGATCTTCGGGCGCGACGGCGAGGGCTCCTGGCCGCCTTGGGCGGGATCGAAACCGGCGGGCGCAGTGGGACGCGAGATCGGATTGAGTTGAGTTTCTGCCATGTTCATCGGATTACACTCCGCCCTTACTTGTTCGAAAAGATCGTGCGCGCGAGGATGTTCAGTCCCAGCACCGCGAGCGTGATCAGGAAGACGCCGGCCCACGCGAGCGATTGCCATTGCGCGAACGGACTCATCGCAAACTTGTAGATCGTGACGGGCAGATTGGCGACCGGCTGGCCGAGATCCGCCGAAAAGAACTGGTTCGACAACGCGGTGAAAAGCAGCGGCGCGGTCTCGCCGGCGATGCGGGCCACCGCCAGCAGCACACCGGTGACGATGCCGGCCACGGAAGCCTTCAGCGTGATCGACAGCACCATCTTCCACTTCGGTGTGCCGAGCGCGAACGCCGCTTCACGCAAGGCGTTGGGCACGAGCTTCAGCATATTTTCGGTCGTGCGGATCACGATCGGAATCTGCAGCAGCGCAAGCGCGAACACGCCGGCCCAGCCGCTGAAGTGACCCATCTTCGCGACGACCAGCGCGTAGACGAAGAGACCGACGACGATGGACGGCGCCGACAGCAGAATGTCGTTGATGAAGCGCGTGACGCTCGCGAGCCAGCGCTTTTGCCCGTACTCGGCAAGATAGACGCCCGCGAGAATGCCGATCGGCGTGCCGACGAAGGTTGCGAGCACAACCAGCAGCAGGCTGCCGACAATCGCGTTGGCGAGACCGCCGCCGTCGGTGTTCGGCGGCGGCGTGGACTGCGTGAACAGTTCGATGGACAATCCGCCGACGCCGAGGCGCAGCGTCGTGTACAGAATCCAGATCAGCCACAGGAGACCGAAACCCATCGCCGCAAGCGACAGCGTCAGTGCGATCGCGTTCTGCATGCGCCGGCGCCCTTGCAGACGCTCGCGCATTTTCTCGAGCGCGGCGGCGTCGCTCGAGCCCGGCATGTTCAAGGTGGGCTGGCTCATTTCGCGCCCTCCCCTTTCTCGAGACGAAGCAGCATGATCTTCGAAATCGCCAGCACGATGAATGTGATTACAAAGAGAATCAGGCCGAGTTCCATCAGCGCCGACGTATGCAGGCCCGGGTCGGCTTCGGCGAATTCATTGGCGAGCGCCGATGTGATGCTGTTGCCCGGCGAAAAGAGCGACACGTTGTCGAGCAGGTTCGTATTGCCGATCACGAAGGTGACGGCCATGGTTTCGCCGAGCGCGCGGCCGAGGCCGAGCATCACGCCGCCGATCACGCCGCTCTTCGTGAAGGGCAGCACGATCTTCCACATCACTTCCCACGTCGTGCAGCCGATGCCGTAGGCCGATTCCTTCAGCAGTACGGGCGTGACTTCGAAAACGTCGCGCATCACCGACGCGATGTACGGAATGATCATGATGGCGAGAATCACGCCGGCGCACAGAATGCCGATGCCGATGGGCGCGCCCTGGAACAGCGCGCCGACGACCGGAATGCCGCCGAGCACCGCGCCGAGCGGCTTCTCGAACCACGTCGCGAAGATCGGGGCAAACACGAGCAGGCCCCACATGCCGTACACGATCGACGGAATCGCGGCCAGCAGTTCGATCGCGATGCCGAGCGGCCGGCGCAGCCACGCGGGCGAGAGTTCTGTGAGAAAGAGCGCGATGCCGAAGCTGACGGGCACCGCGATGATGAGTGCAATGATGGACGTGGCGATCGTGCCGTAGATCGGCACCAGCGCGCCGAACTGCTTGCTGGGCGGATCCCATTGCGCGCTCCACAGGAAGCCGAGGCCGAACTGCCTGATCGACGGCATGGAAGCGATGATCAGCGAAACGATGATGCCGCCGAGCAGCATCAGCGTCACGATGGCGGCGAGGCGCGCAAGGCCGCCGAAGATCACGTCGCCGGCGCGGCTGGGCGCCTTCTGCTGCGACGCGCCGCCGGGCGGAGTCGCCCTCGGTGCGCCGGACGCTAATTGGATATCGGACATAAGAGCCTGATGGACCTTTTCCAGTTGCCATGCGACGTATGTCGCGCGGCGGGTCATGCATGTGTGCGCTACGATCCGGGCGCCGCTTCCGCGGGCAGAAATCCGCCGGTAAAAGCGGCGCCGGTCAATGCCATTGGCCGTCCTCACACGAGGACGGCCAATGTGTTACATGAAGCCGTGGCGGATGACCGCTGCGGCCACGCTTACTCGGCGAGCGGCTTGCCCGACGCGTCCTTCACCTTCGACTTCCACTGCGTCTTGATTTCCGACACGACGGAATCCGGCAGCGAGATGTAGTCCAGATCGTTTGCAGCTTGCGTGCCGTTCTTGAACGCCCAGTCGAAGAACTTCAGCGTTTCGCTGCCTTGCGGCGCCTTTTCCTGCGTCGTATGCAGCAGCACGAACGTTGCGCCGACAATCGGCCATGCGTTCTTGCCCGGCTCGTTCGTCAGGATCTGGTAGAACGACTTCGACCAGTCCGCGCCTGCTGCCGCTGCCTTGAACGTATCCGTCTTCGGCTCGACGACCGTGCCCGTCGAATTCTTCAGCGCGACGTAGGTCATGTGGTTCTGCTTCGCGTACGCCCATTCCACATAGCCGATTGCGCCCGGCAGACGTTGCACGAAGGCGGCGACGCCGTCGTTGCCCTTGCCGCCCGTGCCGGTCGGCCAGTTGACCGTCGAACCTTCACCGACCTTCGACTTCCACTCGGTGTTGACCTTCGACAGGTAATTCGTCCAGATGAAGCTCGTGCCCGAACCGTCGGCGCGGCGCACCACGGCGATGTCGGTGTCCGGCAGCTTGATCTTCGGATTCAGCGCGACGATCGCCGGATCGTTCCACTTCTTGATCTTGCCCAGATAGATGTCGCCCAGCACTTCGCCCGACAGGACCAGCTCAGCCGGCTTCACGCCCGGCACGTTGACGACCGGCACCACGCCGCCGACCACCGTCGGGAACTGGAACAGGCCGTCCTTCGCGAGTTCGTCGTCCTTGAGCGGCGCGTCCGAGCCGGCGAAATCGACCGTCTTCGCGATGATCTGCTTGATACCGCCCGACGAGCCAATGCCCTGGTAGTTCACCTTGCCGCCGCCCGACTTCTGATAAGCGTCGGCCCACTTCGTGTAGATCGGTGCTGCGAAGGTGCTGCCCGCGCCGGTGATGTCGGCTGCCTGTGCTGCCATCGCGAAGAACGCGCCAGCGACGCCAGCGAACACGGTTTGCATCAATTTCATCGAAACCTCCAAGGTGTGAGCGGTATGAAACACGAACACCGCGAAGCTTAGGGTCTCTTTGTGACAGTAACGTGACTAACCGTGAAACGCATGTGACAGTGCGTTTACTAACGTGAAAGGCGTTGCAGCGGAAAAGTCAGCGGTTTGGCGGCGCGTGACCGATGCCTGTACAGATTAGGCGAAAAAGATGGGGCGCGAACGTTTGCGAGCGCGCGGCGCGGCCTTCGCGTGCGGCGTGGCAAGGTTCGTATGCTGATGACGCGCGGCGTGCTGCAGGAAGGACGGAGCGCCCGGCGATCTGCTCCGTCCATGCGTGTAAATAAATGTCCGCTTAAGCCGTTGCCTGCTGCACGGCCGCCGCGATCGATTCCGCATGACGGACTGCGTCGTCGACGTGTTCCGCTTCAACCATCACGCGCAGCACCGGCTCCGTGCCCGAAGCGCGAATCAGCACGCGCCCGCGGCCATCGAGCGCGTCTTCGGCGCCGGTGATTGCGCGACGGATCGTGTCGCTGCTTTTCCAGTCGGCGTCCGGCTTCATGCGCACGTTGATCAGCTTCTGCGGGAACAGCGTGACGCCGTCGAGCAGTTCGGCGAGCGTCCGGTCGCTGCGCTTCATGGCGGCGAGCACGAGCAGCGCCGAGACAATGCCGTCTCCCGTGGAATGGCGATCCAGCGACAGAATATGGCCGGAGCCTTCCGCGCCGAGCTGCCAGCCGTGCTCGCGCAGCTGTTCGAGCACATAGCGGTCACCCACGGCCGCGCGCACGAATTTCACGCCGGCCGCCTGCAGCGCGACTTCGACGGCCATATTGGTCATCAGGGTGCCGACCGCGCCTTCCACCTTGCCGTCCGTCGCGATGCGGTCCTTGACCAGCACGTACAGCAGCTCGTCGCCGTTATAGAGGCGCCCCGCTGCGTCGACGACCTGCAGACGGTCGGCGTCGCCGTCGAGCGCAATGCCGAGGTCCGCGTGGTTCGCGCGCACCGCCCGCACGAGCGCGTCCGGCGCCGTGGCACCGACGCCGTCGTTGATATTGAAGCCGTTCGGCGCGACGCCGATCGGAATCACCTCCGCGCCCAGCTCGTGAAAGACGTGCGGCGCGACGTCGTACGCGGCACCGTGCGCGCAGTCGACCACCAGCTTCAGCCCGCGCAGATCGAACGCCGCCGGAAAGGTGCTCTTGCAGAACTCGATGTAGCGGCCGGCGGCGTCATCCAGACGCCGAGCCTTGCCGAGCTGCTCCGACGCCGCGCAGGCGAGCGGCAGCTCCAGCTGTTCTTCGATCTGCGATTCGACCTCGTCGGGCAGCTTGTTGCCGTCGGCGGAGAAAAACTTGATGCCGTTGTCGTAATACGGATTGTGCGACGCGCTGATCACCACGCCGGCCGCGAGCCGCAACGCGCGCGTCAGATAAGCAATGCCGGGCGTGGGCATCGGACCGGCCAGCATCACGTCGACGCCGGCGGCCGAAAAGCCCGATTCGAGCGCCGCTTCGAGCATATAGCCCGACACCCGCGTGTCCTTGCCGATCAGCACCGTGGGCCGCGTGCCCGTGCGCGCCCAACGGTCCGCGCCGACCAGCACCTTGCCTGCCGCATAGCCGAGCCGCAGCACAAACTCCGGCGTAATGGGGCCTTCGCCGACTTTGCCCCGAATTCCGTCCGTGCCGAAATAACGACGTGCCATCTTGTGTGTTCCTCCTTGCTTGGGGCTCAGCCGCGCCGGCCGGCGTGATTCGCCGCGTCGCGCAGGGCTGCCCATACTTTCAATGCGTCTACGGTTTGCGCGACGTCGTGCACGCGCACGATGGCTGCGCCGCGTTCGGCTGCCAGAACCGCTGCCGCCACGCTGCCCGCCACGCGTTCCGGCGCCGGGCGGCCGGTGACCGCGCCGATCATGGATTTGCGCGACATGCCGGCGAGAACGGGGTACGGCGGCTCGGCGCGCGGCGCGGTGTCCGCGAGACGTGCGAGCAGCGCGTAGTTATGCTCGACCACCGCCTTGCCGAAGCCAAAGCCCGGGTCGACGCTAATCCGCTCGCGCGCAATGCCGGCCTGCCTGAGCACCGCCACCCGCTCTTCCAGAAACTGACTGACTTCGCCGACGACGTCGCCATAAACCGGCTCGCCCAGCTGCATGGTTTGCGGCTCGCCCAGCATATGCATCACGCACAGGCCGCAGTTGCTCTCGCGCACGGCTTCGACGGCGCCGGGCATGCGAAAGCCCCAGATATCGTTGATCAGGTCGGCGCCGGCGCTCAATGCGCGCCGCATCACTTCGGGCTTGTAGGTATCGACGGAAAGCGGCACGTTGGCGCCGTGCAGTTGCTCGATAAGCGGGATCACGCGTTCGAGTTCTTCGTCGAGCGGGACCGGCGGGGCGCCGGGGCGCGTCGATTCGCCGCCGATGTCGATCATGTCCGCGCCTTCGAGCATCATGCGCTCGGCGTGGCGCAGCGCATCGCCGCGCATCGCGTGCTGGCCGCCGTCGGAGAAAGAATCGGGCGTGACGTTCAGGATGCCCATGACCAACGGGCGTTCGAAGCTCAGCTTGAATCGGCCGCACTGCAGCGGCTCGGGAAGGGAAGGCGGAGAGAAAGCGGGTGTGGGCACGTAGCGTTGCGTTAAATGAATGCGGATAAATGCAAAACGGGCCGGTGTGGAAACACACCGGCCCGCACTTTCTACTGACAGCCGATCAGGCCGGCGCCGTCGCGCTGCCCGGCTTGACCTCGGTGCCGGGGCTGCCGCCCGACGACGCGTCGCTGGCCGACGGCGGCGAGCTCTTCGGCGAGCGCGGCGGACGTCCGGCCATGATGTCGTTGATCTGATCGGAATCGATCGTCTCCCACTCCATCAGCGCGGCGGTCATGGCTTCGACCTTGTCGCGGTTTTCTTCCAGCAGGCGCTTGGCGAGGTTGTATTGCTCGTCGAGCACGCGGCGGATTTCCGCGTCGACCTTCTGCTGCGTCGCTTCCGAAATGGTGCGCGTGAAGCCGCGGCCGAACGGCGTGGCGTCGTTTTCGTCGTCCACGTAGACCATCGGTCCCAACGCGTCCGTCATGCCGAAGCGGGCCACCATGGCGCGCGCGGTTTGCGTGGCCTTGTTGAAGTCGTCCGACGCGCCCGTGCTGATCAGGTTCAGGAACAGCTCTTCCGCGACGCGGCCGCCGAACAGAATCGCGAGACGGTCGAGCAGATAGTCTTTCGAGTACGTCTCGTTGTCGTGCTCCGGCAACTGCCACGTAACGCCCAGCGCGCGACCACGCGGAATGATCGTGACCTTGTGCACCGGATCCGCCTTCGGCAGCAGCTTCGCAATCACGGCATGGCCGGACTCGTGGTATGCGGTGGCGCGCTTCGACTCTTCGCGGATCACCGCCGACTTGCGCTCCGGACCCATGAAGATCTTGTCCTTCGCGTCTTCGAAGTCGGTCATTTCAACAATGCGCTTGCCGCGGCGCGCCGCGAACAGCGCCGCTTCGTTCACGAGGTTCGCCAGATCGGCGCCCGAGAAGCCCGGCGTGCCGCGCGCGATGACCGCCGCGTCGACGTCGTTCGAGATCGGCACCTTGCGCAGGTGAACTTTCATGATGTGCTCGCGGCCGCGGATGTCCGGCAGACCGACATACACCTGGCGGTCGAAACGGCCCGGACGCAGCAGAGCCTTGTCGAGCACGTCGGAGCGGTTCGTGGCAGCAATCACGATGACGCCGGAGTTCGCCTCGAAACCGTCCATTTCGACGAGCATCTGATTCAGCGTCTGCTCGCGCTCGTCGTTGCCGCCGCCCATGCCGGCGCCGCGATGACGGCCGACCGCGTCGATTTCGTCGATAAACACGATGCATGGCGCGTGCTTCTTGGCCTGCTCGAACATGTCGCGCACGCGCGCCGCGCCCACGCCGACGAACATTTCGACGAAGTCCGAACCCGAGATGCTGAAGAACGGCACCTTCGCTTCGCCCGCAATGGCGCGCGCGAGCAGCGTCTTACCGGTTCCCGGCGGGCCGACGAGCAACACGCCGCGCGGAATACGGCCGCCCAGCTTCTGGAATTTCTGCG
The DNA here is from genome assembly GCF_047325075.1 of Paraburkholderia phenoliruptrix. Lineage (NCBI taxonomy): Bacteria > Pseudomonadati > Pseudomonadota > Betaproteobacteria > Burkholderiales > Burkholderiaceae > Paraburkholderia > Paraburkholderia phenoliruptrix. The sequence continues at coordinate 1,517,413 of NZ_CP168531.1, read as the reverse complement.
GATCGCGCAGGAAGTCGACCAGTTCGGAGACTTCTTCCTTCGCTTCGTCGCAGCCGGCGACGTCGGTGAAATTGATTGCGTTGTTGTTTTCGTCGATCAGACGCGCACGCGACTTGCCGAACGAGAAGGCGCCGCCTTTCCCGCCCCCTTGCATCTGTCGCATCATATAGAACCAGAAACCGATGATCAGGATCGTCGGCCCGAGGTAATACAGCGCGGAAACCAGCGCATTGGGTTCGTCGTCAGCCTTGCCGCTCACCTGAACGCCATACTTCATCAGATCGCCGACCATCCAGATGTCGCCGGGCGATACGATCTGGTACTTCTGGCCGTCTGCTGGAGTGACCGTGAGGTTCCGCCCCTGGACAATGACGTTCTTGACTTTGCCGTTCTTCGCGTCGTCCATGAACTGCGAATAGGAAACGCCTTCCTGGACACGGGGCTTGTCGAACTGCTTGAACACCGTAAATAGCACCAGTGCGATAACCAGCCACACTGCTGCCTTCGAAAACATATTGTTGTTCAAAGCACCACTCCTTCACTTAGACGGGCGCCTACATTTGCCTTGCGGCACCACGAAAGCATTCTAATCCAGTCCGCAGACCCCTGCCATAAGGTTTCGCTACCACAGAAATAGCATGGCGGGGGCTGCGCGGGACGCCCTAGACGGGCTTCTTCAGATGCTTACCCAAAATAAACGTTTCTGACGACTTGTCCCGCGAAGCCTTGGGCTTGCGGGCAGCCACCACCTTGAACTGGCGCTTGAACTTTTCGACAATCTGGCTGTAACCGCTGCCGTGAAAGCATTTGACTAAAAGGGCTCCATCCGGTTTCAGGTGATTTTGCGAGAATTCCAGCGCGAGATCACACAAATGCTCGATTCGCGCCGCATCCGCCACCGCCACTCCCGACAGGTTGGGCGCCATATCCGAAATTACAAGATCGACTTGCCGCTCGCCGACTAATTCTTCCAGCTGAACCAGCACGGAGTCTTCGCGGAAGTCGCCCTGAATGAAGTGGACGTCGGCGACGGGCTCCATCGGCAGGATGTCAAGCGCGATGATCGTGCCCTCAATGCCGCCCTCGCGCTCCGCGTCACGCTGCGCGCCTTTGGCGAGCTTGTTGCGCGCGTACTGGCTCCAGCTGCCCGGCGACGACCCGAGATCCACGATCACCTGCCCCGGCCGGATGAGCTTGTCCTGCTCGTCGATTTCCTTCAGCTTATAGGCGGCGCGGGCGCGATAGCCTTCCCGCTGCGCCATTTTCACGTACGGATCGTTGATGTGGTCGTGCAGCCACGCCGTATTGAACTTGTTTTTTGCCATTAAACGTTGAACTCTTGCTGCGTCATGTCACGCTTTAGCGGATAATACGCGGTTAATTCGCGCGGCGACCGCCAGAAAACCGGCTGTTATCCGCGATTCTGTTGTCCTTGCGCGCCGCCTGCCGCAGTGTCCCAATCGTGTTCCGCTCCACCGCGTCGAAAGACGGGATGGGGAACGCAGGTGCCGCCATTTTAGTCGAGTCTCCCACTTCACATGCCCGCCCTCAAAGTCTCCTCCGACCAACGCGCCGAGTTGCGCTCCCAGGCACATGCGCTCAAACCGGTCGTGCTCATCGGCGCGGAAGGCTTGACTGACGCCGTGCTCGCCGAGATCAAGGTTCACCTCGCCGCTCATCAGCTCATCAAGATCCGCGTATTCGGCGACGAACGCGAGGAACGGATCGCGATTTACGAACAGATCTGCGACACGCTGAACGCCGCGCCGATCCAGCATATCGGCAAGCTGCTCGTCATCTGGAAGCCGGAAGCGGCCGCCCAGCCCGCGGCGAAAGCCAAACGGGGCACCCTGCCGAGCGCGCGCGAAGCCGCGGTCGAAGCCAAACCTGGCAAGGGCCGCGCGCCGCGCGTCGTCAAGGTCGTGAAGCCGAGCGAAGTGCCCATGCGCAAGCCCAAGGCGAAGGCGGTGCTGGTGCGCGGCAACGAGCGCGTCACGCAAGGCGGGAACATCAAGCGCGCGAAGAAGCGCCAGACCAGCACGAAGCGCGCGCATCAATCGAAGTAAGCCGGCCGGCCAAGGCGGCGAGATCCGCGCCTGGCCCGCGCCGTGGCTTGTGGGCGGCTTGCGTTGAGCGGTTTCCGCTTCCCTAGCCCGCCGCCTCTCCGGGAACGTCGCGCGCGCCCTGCCGCGCGGCGCCGGCTCCGCTGTCCACGGGCAGCTTCCACACGAGCGCAATGCCGAGCAGGCTTTCGATCAGATAGAACACGCTGGACGCACCGTGCAGCATGCCAAAGCGCGCTGCATACGCGGAATGCGCGAGGTCCGTGCCCGCTTCGAGTGCGGCGACGCGCATCGCATTCATAAACGGCTGCAACGCGAAGTACCCCACGAGCACGCAGATCAGCATGCCGGCCACCAGCCAGCGCAAACGCCGATAGGCATTACCGCCGCGCCGGACCATCACGTTGGCGAGACCCAGCAGCAAAATGCCGCAGACGGCGCCCAGCACGCCTTCTACGCGAAACAACTGGGCCGCCACCGCGCCCGCCGTCGTCCGGTCGAGCGAACTGAACAGCACGGGCGCAACGGCATAGCCGATAGTCAGCAGACTGCCGACCCACACGACCGTCAAGAGACGAAAAATTCGATGCGGCATCAGAGACACCGGAGCCGCCTTCAAACGTAGCTGACCGCGATGATTTCGTACTCGCGCACGCCGCCCGGCGCCTGCACCGACGCCACGTCGCCTTCGGACTTGCCGATCAGCGCGCGCGCGATCGGCGAGCTGATGGAGATCAGACCGTGGTCGATGTCCGCTTCGTCGTCGCCGACAATCTGATATTTGACCGACGCGCCCGACTCCAGGTCTTCCAGTTCGACCGTTGCGCCGAATACCACGCGGCCGTCGGCCTCTACTTGCGACGGGTCGATCACCTGCGCGCCCGCCAGCTTCGATTCGATTTCGGCAATGCGGCCTTCGATAAAGCCCTGTTTTTCTTTCGCGGCATCATATTCCGCGTTTTCGGACAAATCGCCCTGCGCGCGCGCTTCCGCAATCGAGTTAATCACGGCGGGACGCTCGACCGATTTGAGTCGCTGCAATTCGTCGCGCAGCATGTCTGCGCCGCGCTTGGTCAATGGAATAGTGCTCATAAACAACTCTCGAGAAAACGCCGGGCCGCTTCCAGTTTTCGTGGCCCTTTTTGGGGATCTGGCGCAAAAGCGGCAGAAGCGGGCACTGTGGAACGAAAAACGGCCGTAAAAAAAATCACCGCGGTTAAGTGCATTTCGCGGGAGCCGGCGGACGGGGGAAAACCCCGACCACAGCACCTGCGAAACGCCGCTTAACCGCGGCACTTACATCCTGGACAGGTATTCGAAGCCTTAGTTTAGGCGAGCGTGCAAGCCTTGTAAATCATAGACTTCCAGGTCCTTCAGGTAGCGCAGGCCCTCGACCGCCGCGCGCGCGCCCGACATGGTCGTGTAGTACGTGACCTTGTTCGCCTGCGCGCTCATGCGGATCGAGCGCGAATCGGCAATGGCGGCACGGGTTTCGTCGACGGTCGTGAAAACCAGCGCAATCTCGCCGTTCTTGATCATGTCGACAATGTGCGGACGGCCGTCCTTCACCTTGTTGACGACCTTCACCGGTACGCCGGCCGCTTGAATCGCGGCAGCCGTGCCTTTGGTCGCGACGATCGGATAGCCGAGCTCGTGCAGCATGCGCGCGACTTCGACGGCCTTCGGCTTGTCGGCGTCCATCACGGTCAAGAGCACCGTGCCCGACTCCGGCAGGCGCGAACCCGCCGCGAGTTGCGACTTGAAGAGCGCCTCGCCGAACGTACGGCCCACGCCCATCACTTCGCCGGTGGAACGCATTTCGGGTCCGAGCACCGGATCGACCGCCGGGAACTTGACGAACGGGAACACCGCTTCCTTCACGCTGAAATACGGCGGCTCGACTTCCTTCGTCACGCCTTGCTGGGCGAGCTTCTGGCCGACCATGGCGCGCGCGGCGATCTTGGCGAGCGGCAGGCTCGTCGCCTTCGACACGTACGGCACCGTGCGCGACGCACGCGGATTCACTTCGAGCACGTAGATGATGTCTTCTTTCGAACCGTCCGCCTGCGGAACCTGCTGGATCGCGAACTGCACGTTCATGAGGCCCACGACGTTCAGCGCCTTCGCCATTGCGCCAGTCTGACGCTTCAGTTCGGCCACGGTCTCCTTCGACAGCGAGTACGGCGGCAGCGAGCAAGCCGAGTCGCCCGAATGCACGCCCGCCTGTTCGATGTGCTCCATCACGCCGCCGATGAACACCGCGTCGCCGTCGGAAATGCAGTCCACGTCGCATTCGATCGCGTCGTTCAGGAAGCGGTCGAGCAGCACCGGCGAATCGTTCGACACCTTCACGGCCTCGCGCATGTAGCGCTCCAGATCGCGCGGCTCGTGGACGATTTCCATGGCGCGGCCGCCCAGCACGTACGACGGACGCACGACAAGCGGATAGCCGATTTCGTCGGCGAGCTTGAGCGCTTCGTCTTCCGTGCGCGCCGTGCGGTTGGGCGGCTGACGCAGGCCGAGGTCCTGCAGCAGCTTCTGGAAGCGCTCGCGGTCTTCTGCCGCGTCGATCATGTCGGGCGACGTGCCGATGATCGGCACGCCGTTCGCCTCGAGATCGAGCGCGAGCTTCAGCGGCGTCTGGCCGCCGTATTGCACGATCACGCCGATCGGCTTTTCCTTGTCGACGATTTCGAGCACGTCTTCGAGCGTGAGCGATTCGAAGTACAGGCGGTCGGACGTGTCGTAGTCGGTCGAAACGGTTTCAGGGTTGCAGTTCACCATGATCGTTTCGTAGCCGTCTTCGCGCATGGCGAGCGCGGCGTGCACGCAGCAGTAGTCGAACTCGATGCCCTGGCCGATCCGGTTCGGACCGCCGCCGAGCACCATGATCTTTTTGTTGCTGGTCGGATTCGCTTCGCACTCTTCCTCGTAGGTCGAGTACATATACGCGGTTTTGGTGGCGAATTCCGCCGCGCAGGTATCCACGCGCTTGTACACCGGGCGCACGTTCAACTCGATGCGGCGTGCACGCACGTCCGCCGGCTTCGCGCCGACGAGCTTCGCGAGACGGCGATCGGAAAAGCCGCTTTGCTTCAGATATTTGAGTTCTTCTTTCGAGAGGCTGGCCAGCGTACGGCCCGCCAGCGCCTTTTCCTTCAGCACGATCTGTTCGATCTGCGCGAGGAACCACGGGTCGATCGACGTCTCTTCGAAAATCTCTTGAGCCGTCATGCCGATACGGAACGCGTCGCCCACGTACCAGATGCGGTCCGGGCCCGCTTCGCCGATCTCGCGAATGATCTCGTCGCGATTCGTGGTCTTTTCGTCCAGACCATCCACGCCGACTTCGAGGCCGCGCAGCGCCTTCTGGAACGACTCCTGGAAGGTGCGGCCGATGGCCATGACTTCGCCGACCGACTTCATCTGCGTGGTCAGGCGCGAATCGGCTTCGCGGAATTTCTCGAACGCAAAGCGCGGAATCTTCGTGACGACGTAGTCGATAGTCGGTTCGAACGAGGCAGGCGTCTGGCCGCCGGTGATTTCGTTCTTCAGCTCGTCGAGCGTATAGCCGACGGCCAGCTTGGCGGCGACCTTGGCGATCGGGAAGCCGGTGGCCTTCGACGCCAGCGCCGACGAACGCGACACGCGCGGATTCATTTCGATCACGATCATCCGGCCGTCTTTCGGATTGATCGAGAACTGCACGTTCGAGCCGCCGGTGTCCACGCCGATTTCGCGCAGCACCGCGAGCGACGCGTTACGCAGCACCTGATATTCCTTGTCGGTGAGCGTTTGAGCCGGCGCGACGGTGATCGAGTCGCCGGTGTGGATGCCCATCGGGTCCAGGTTTTCGATCGAGCAGACGATGATGCAGTTGTCCTTTTTATCGCGGACCACTTCCATCTCATACTCTTTCCAGCCGAGCAGCGATTCTTCGATCAGCAGCTCGCGCGTGGGCGACAGATCCAGGCCGCGCTTGCAGATTTCCTCGAACTCTTCGCGGTTGTAGGCAATGCCGCCGCCCGATCCGCCCAACGTGAACGACGGACGGATCACGACCGGGTAGCCGCCGGAGCCGGTTTCCGCCGCGATGCGCGCGTGGACCTGCAGCGCTTCTTCCATGGAATGCGCGGTGCCCGACTTGGCCGAACCGAGGCCGATCTTCGTCATCGCGTCCTTGAACTTCTGGCGGTCTTCCGCCTTGTCGATGGCTTCCGGCGACGCGCCGATCAGCTCGACCTTGTACTTGTCCAGCACGCCGTGCGCGTGCAGGTCGAGCGCGCAGTTCAGCGCCGTCTGGCCGCCCATGGTCGGCAGAATCGCGTCGGGGCGCTCCTTCGCGATGATGCGCTCGACCACTTCCCACGTGATCGGCTCGATGTAGGTGACGTCGGCCGTGTTCGGGTCGGTCATGATCGTCGCCGGATTGCTGTTGACGAGAATGACCTTGTAGCCTTCCTCACGCAGCGCCTTGCAAGCCTGCGCGCCCGAGTAGTCGAACTCGCACGCCTGGCCGATGATGATCGGACCCGCGCCGATAATGAGAATGCTCTTGATGTCTGTCCGCTTGGGCATAACGCTCTCGCTAATGTATTCCTGTGTCGACCGGAGTTGGCGCTTCAGCGCCTTACTCCCGTTCCACGCAACTTGTTTGCCATTCTTTCCGTCGACGCGCGCCGCCTGTGCGGGACGCGCGCTGTGCCTCTCGCCGCGCTTCGGCGGGCTCCTGCTTATGCCGCCGCAGTCTTGCCGGCCTCGGTCTTGCCGGCCTTTTTCGCGTCCATCAACGCGGTGAAGCGGTCGAACAGATACGCGATGTCGTGCGGACCCGGCGACGCTTCCGGGTGGCCCTGGAAGCAGAATGCCGGTTTGTCGGAGAGCGCGAAGCCTTGCAGCGTGCCGTCGAAGAGCGACACGTGCGTCACGCGCGCGTTGGCGGGCAACGTGGCGGCATCCACCGCGAAGCCGTGGTTTTGCGACGTGATGACCACGCGGCCATCTTCCAGATCTTTCACCGGATGGTTCGCGCCGTGGTGACCCGTCTTCATCTTGACGGTTTTCGCGCCGAGCGCGAGACCCATGATCTGATGGCCGAGACAGATGCCGAAGGTCGGGATGCCGCGCTCGATCAGCTCTTTTGTGGCCTGAATCGCGTAGTCGCACGGCTCCGGGTCGCCCGGCCCGTTCGACAGGAAAATGCCGTCCGGGTTGAGCGCGAGCGCGTCCGCCGCGCTCGCCTGCGCCGGCAGCACGGTGACGTGACAGCCGCGCTCGGCCAGCATGCGCAGAATGTTGTACTTGACGCCGTAGTCGAACGCGACGACACGGTACTTCGGCGCGTTCTGCTTGCCGTAGCCCTCACCCAGACGCCATTCTGTCTGCGTCCACTCGTAGCGTTCCTTCGTCGACACGACCTTGGCGAGGTCCATGCCCGCGAGGCCCGGAAACGAGCGCGCGAGTTCGACGGCCTTTGCTTCGTCGTCGGAACCGGCAAGGATTGCGCCGTTCTGCGCGCCCTTGTCGCGCAGAACGCGGGTCAGCTTACGGGTATCGAGGCCGGCGATGGCCACCACGCCTTCGTCCTGCAGATACTGGCTGAGCGTGCGCTCCATGCGGAAGTTCGACGCGAGGACCGGCAAGTCGCGAATGATCAGCCCGGCGGCATGGACTTTCGTCGCTTCGACGTCTTCGGCGTTCACGCCGACGTTGCCGATATGCGGATACGTGAGGGTCACGATCTGGCGCGCGTAGCTCGGGTCAGTCAGGATTTCCTGATAGCCGGTGATAGCCGTGTTGAACACGACTTCGCCGATGGTATGCCCGGGGGCGCCGATCGAATAACCACGAAAGACCGTGCCGTCGGCGAGCGCGAGCAGAGCGGGAGAAAATGACGGCAACACGGGAGACTCCTTGGGGGAACACCCTGTTGCCGACCTGCCTATCCGGTTTGCGAGCCGCAGCGGACAGCATCGTGCGATGCGCGCGCAGACTCGCTCGCGTACTGCCGTTGACGTTGCAAGGGGCGCGATGGGTCCATTGTGTGGACGGATCGGCAAGGTGCGGGCCCTTCTTGCGACGCCTGTGGCGCGCGGCGGATGAACGGTATGGGAGAGGTAGGCGCTAGGGTGCGGGTTGATAAGCTCAAACCTTGAAATTATAGCCTGAAACTGCCCTTCTCTCCAAATGTGAGATGGCCGGGCGCGCGCGTGGAGGCGCGCACGGAGCCGGCGAAAGCCTTATTGGAGGCGGCTAGCGCTGGTGCAGACCACATCCGCGAGAGGCGATTCGGGATAGCGCCCAGCCGCCACTTGGGCTCATGGGAATCGCCCGACAGGTTCTTACGCCGTGGCTCGGCAAGCGGCGCGGCGTGCCGCCGGGTGACAGCTTAGGTGCGCCCCAAATGAAAAACGCCGTCACCACAGGGTGACGGCGTCGAAAAATCCGGGAGTGCGGAGGCTTCTGCGCGGACCGGCACTTCAACCGCCGCCGCGGCGCACCCAAACATCCGGCTTACTTGCTCTTTTTGGTGCTGGCCGCGCTCTTCGTTGTCTTGCTGGAGGTCGAGGCCGACACCTTCGTCACCTTGCCGGCAGGCGCCGCGGACGCTTTCGCTTTACCGGCCTTCGTCACTGGCTCCGACACCGTCACGACGGCGGAATGGCCCCGGCCCTTCCTGGTGTCGCCGCGCGATTCGCGCTTCGAGCCGCCGACGCGCGTGCCGATCTTCTGGACACCGCCGCCCTCGACGTCGGTCGCGATACGCTCCGGCCCCGGCTCGCTCGGAACAGCCTTGCCGACCGGCACATGCAGCACCACCACCTGGCCGCGCGACACGCTGTCGCGATGCGTGCGGTTCCATGCCTTCAACTGGCCGACGGACACGCCGTAACGCAGCGCGATAGCCGCCATCGACTGATTGCGGCGCACCCGGATCAGCATCTTGCGCGTGTCGGGGACGTCGGGCTCCATCGCGAGCACAGCGCTTTCTGCGACGTCGGCGCTGATGTCCTCGTCGTCGTCCGAACCGCGCGGCACGACGATAGTGGAACCCGGCTTCAGACGCATGCCGACCGGAATCTTGTTCACTTCCATCAGCGTGTCGGCGTCGACGCCGATTTTTTGCGCGATGGCCGCCGGCGCCGAGCGCTCCGTGACCGTGTACGTGGTCCACGACGACAGCGAACCGGAATAGGTTTTCAGGTTGCGCTCGAACGCGCTCGCATTGTCGAACGGCAGGAGAATCTGCGGCTGCGTGGCGCCGAGAATGACCGGCTTCCTGAACGACGGATTCAGCGAGCGGAATTCGTCGAGCGACATATTGGCCAGTTTGGCGGCCATGTCCACGTCGATGTCGTGCGACGTGGTCACCGTCACGAAATACGGGTGATTCGGAATGGACGGCAGCGTGAGCCCGTACATTTGCGGGTTCATCACGATGTTCTTGACCGCCTGCAGCTTCGGCACATAGTTGCGCGTTTCGTTCGGCATGCGCAAGCTCAGGTAGTCGGTGGGCAAGCCCGCCGCTTCATTGCGCGCGATGGCGCGCTGCACGTTGCCCTCACCCCAGTTGTAGGCGGCGAGCGCGAGCTGCCAGTCGCCGAACATGTCGTGCAGGCGGGACAGATAGTCGAGCGCGGCGCTGGTGGACGCCAGCACGTCGCGGCGCTCGTCCTGCCACATGTTCTGCTTGAGGTTGTAAGTGCGGCCGGTGCCCGGCATGAACTGCCACATGCCGGCCGCCTTCGCCACCGACAACGCCTGCGGGCTGTACGCCGACTCGATGAACGGCAGCAACGCGAGCTCAGTCGGCATATGGCGCGCCTCGAGCTCCTCGACGATGTGATACAGGTACTTCTGCGAGCGCTCGGTCATGCGCTGCACGTAGTCGGGGCGCTGCGCGTACCAGTTGACCTGCATGTCGACGAGGTCGGTCTGCAAGTCGGGCATCTGGAAACCGCGGCGAATCCGGCCCCACAGATCGGCGTCCGCGCTCGTCAGCTGCGTGACGGAGCCCTGGTCGACGTTGATAGTTTGCTTGGCGGTGGCTGTCTTGCGAAGTGCGTCGGCTACGTCTTGCTGGCTGGCGGGATTTGTTGCGGTGGTGGGGCTGACCGTTGTTGGTCCCTGGCTCGCGCAGGCGGCGAGCGTCAGGACCAGCAACGCACTAAAGATAAATCTCATGAACGTCTCGGCTTCCACAAGGGCTGGAATTTGCAGCCGATAGTACGAAACCGCAACGTCTACGTCAATCGGAAATTGACAAAAAAATCAAGCAAATCTAGGGCTTGGCGAATTCTTCCGATTCTTCGCTTGAGGAAAACCCCGACGCCGACCCGGTCACCTGAAGCGGTTCTTCCATTCGCGCATCAAGGTGAACGCCGTCAGCCGGTCGGAAATTTTCTCGTGCAACTGCTCTTGCAGCGTTGCGTGGACGGCGGGACTGTCAGAGCGCAGGAAAGGATTCACCGCGCGCTCATGGGCAATGGTGGTCGGCAAAGTCGGCTGATTGCGCGCCCGCAGCTCGCTCGCCTTGTCGCGCCAGGCCTGCAGCTCGACGTTGCCCGGCTCGCAGGCGAGCGCGAATCGTATATTGGAGAGCGTGTATTCGTGCGCGCAGTGAACCTGCGTCGCGCCGGGCAGCGCGGCAAGCGCGTCGAGCGACGCGAGCATCTGGGCCGGCGTGCCTTCGAAGAGCCGCCCGCATCCGCAGGCGAAAAGCGTGTCGCCGCAAAACACGTGAGGCGTGCCGCCGCGATCCGCGGCCTGGAAATACGCAATGTGGCCGCTCGTGTGCCCCGGCACGTCGAGCACGCTGAATTCCAGTGCGGGCTTCGCAATCGTCACCCGATCGCCGTTTTTGAGACGTTGCGTGACATGCTCGATCGCTTCGCCGGCGGGCCCGTAGACGGGAACGGCCTGGCCTTTCAGCAGATCGGCCACCCCGCCGACGTGGTCTTGATGATGGTGCGTGAGTAAAATAGCGCTCAGCCGCCACCCGCGTTTGGCCAGATAGGCGCGAACAGGAGCGGCTTCGCCCGGATCGACGACGACCGCATGGTGCCCGTCGGAAACGACCCAGATGTAATTGTCTTCAAACGCCGGGACCGGTACGTACTCGAGCGCATTCATAGGCGACGCATTTTTGATATGACTGACCGAGCGATTATAGACTGGCCCGCCTGGACGGATTCGCCGCCTGGCCGCTACGTGCTCGAGTGGGAACAAACCCAGCTCGACCGGGTGGTCTCCGACGTGTTCGGCTACCACGCCCTGCAGCTCGGCCTGCCGCAGCTCGACGCCTTGCGCGAAAACCGCATGCCCTGCCGCGGGCTGGTGCTCGACGCCGCCAGCGGCGCGAGCGCACCCTACAGTTTTCCGCGCGCAGGCCCGCACGGCGGCCATGGCGGGAACGGAGCGGGCAACGGCATGTACGCGGGGCCGGCGCCCGGCGGCTACGCGCCGCTGCCCGCGCCCGGCGGGCGCAGCGCCGTCTGGTGCGACTTGCTGGATTTGCCTTTCGAAGCCCAAAGCGTCGATCTGCTCGTGATGCCGCATACGCTCGAATTCACGAGCGATCCGCACCGCCTGCTGCGCGAGGCCGAGCGCGTGCTGATGCCGGAGGGTCAGTTGATCATTCTCGGCTTCAACTCGCTGTCGCTATGGGGCGCCCGGCAATCGGTCGGCAAGATGACCGGGCGGCCGTTCGTGCCCGCCGCCGTCGACCTGATCGCCTTCACGCGCCTGAAAGACTGGATCAAGCTGCTCGGCTTCGATCTTGAACGCGGGCGCTTCGGCTGCTATCGTCCGCCGCTCGACAGCGACCAGTGGCTCTCGCGCTACGGTTTCATGGAAGCCGCCGGCGACCGCTGGTGGCCGATCTTCGGCGCGACCTACATGATCAAGGCGATCAAGCGCGTGCGCGGCATGCGCCTCGTCGGGCCGCTGAAGGTCAAAAAACCCGTCCTCGCCGCCGGCCTCGCGCCCGCCGCCACACCGAACACACGCAACCACACTCAATGACAGCGAACATCATCGACATTTATACCGACGGCGCCTGCAAGGGCAACCCGGGCCCCGGCGGCTGGGGCGCCCTTTTGCGCTTCGGCGATCAGGAAAAAGAGCTGTTCGGCGGCGAAGCGAATACGACCAACAACCGCATGGAGCTGATGGGCGTGATCTCCGCGCTCGAAGCATTGAAGCGCCCGTGTCAGGTCGTCGTGCACACCGACTCGCAGTATGTGCAGAAAGGCATCAGCGAATGGATTCACGGCTGGAAGAAGAAAGGCTGGGTCACGGCCGCGAAGCAGCCGGTGAAAAATGCGGATTTGTGGAAGCGGCTCGACGCGCTCGTCGCCCAGCATGAAGTGCAATGGCGCTGGGTGCGCGGGCACAATGGCCACCCGGAAAACGAGCGCGCCGACCAGCTCGCCAACCGCGGCGTGGCGTCGCTCGCGGAACTGTGACGCCAGGGCGCTTCACCTGCGCTCTTTTCTCTGCGCCGTGTACTGCGTCTTCGGCGGCATTTTTCTGTGCTGATTTCCGGCTGCAACTTTTCAGGCAAAGCTAATCCGACATGCGTCAACTCATTCTCGATACTGAAACGACCGGCCTCAATGCGCGCACGGGCGACCGCATCATCGAAGTCGGCTGCGTCGAACTGGTGAACCGCCGCCTCACCGGCAACAACCTGCACTTCTATATCAATCCGGAGCGCGACAGCGATCCGGGCGCGCTGGCGGTCCACGGCCTGACCACCGAGTTTCTCAGCGACAAGCCGAAGTTTGCGGAAATAGCCGACGAGTTTCGCGATTTCATTCAGGGCGCGGACCTCATCATTCACAACGCGCCGTTCGACATCGGCTTCCTGGATGCCGAATTCGCGCTGCTCGGCCTGCCGCCCGTGAGCACGCATTGCGGCGAGATCATCGACACGCTCGCGCGCGCCAAGCAGATGTTCCCCGGCAAGCGCAATTCGCTCGACGCGCTGTGCGATCGCTTCGGCATCAGCAATGCGCACCGCACGCTGCACGGCGCGCTGCTCGACTCGGAGCTGCTCGCCGAGGTGTATCTCGCGATGACGCGCGGCCAGGAAAGCCTCGTCATCGACATGCTGGGGGAATCGCATGCCGGTGGCGAAGCGCATGCGCCGCGCGTCGCGCTGGACTCGCTCGACCTGGTGGTGATCGCAGCCAGCGACGAGGAACTGGCCGCGCATCAGGCGGTGCTCGACGGCCTCGACAAGGCGATCAAAGGCACGAGCGTGTGGCGTCTGGAACCTGCGCCCGTGTCGGATGAGCAGGCCGCTTAAAAAGTGCTGGACGAGCCAGGAAATCCCTGACATAATCTCAATCTCTTCGGGTGGTTAGCTCAGCGGTAGAGCACTGCCTTCACACGGCAGGGGTCACTGGTTCGATCCCAGTACTACCCACCAGATTCTTGGTGTGTCGATCACCGAAGACAAAGGGCTTACGCAGCAATGCGTAAGCCCTTTTTCCGTTGTGCCGTTTTGTCTTTTTTGCTTTGTGTGCTCTGGCTCTGCAAGCGCAAGTGCGGTCAACACCGAAACCTCGTCGTTTGCGGCAGTCAGCCGTGCTGATATAGTCGGTTCTCGGGCATTCGCTCCGTCTACTTCTCCACCTCATCGACTACAGGGAGGCGTCACATGTTCGCAGTGCATATGGCTGTCCCTGACATAGTCCCGCGACGCGTTACTTCGTCGCTCTCTCGTGGCTCGCGGTCGCTGATCCGTCAGTAAGCCGTTGCCCTTCCCGGAGCAGCCCGACAAGGCGCTCCACGCAATTCCAGACAGTCAGTCCAGAGCTCGGTACGCAGGCCTATCGCCCGCCGCCGCATTGCCGTTCAACGGCACGGTCGACTGTCTCTTCATTCTGCTTTTGACTGGAACCCCGCTGCGTCACGCGCACCCGGGTTGTCACACATGACCGGAAAAAAACTCGACTTTCGCGGGCAGGCCTTCAAGGATGTCCTCGGCTTCACTTTCCATCACTGGGCGCAACAGCCGTGGCGGATCGTCGTCATTGCCGCGCTCGTCATGCTCTCCGCCGTGGCGGACGTGCTCACGCCGATGTTCGCCGGCCGTCTCGTCGACGCCATCGCGTCCGGCCCGGCCGCGCGCGGCAGCGCCTGGCACGCGGCCATCACGGCGTTCGGCGTGCTCGGCGCGCTGGGACTCGGCGCGACTCTGCTGCGCCAGGGTATGTACTTCAACATCATCAAGCTGACGCTCAAGATGATGAGCGAGATCGCCGCCAACGCGTTTCATCGCGTGCAACGGTTTTCGACCGACTGGCATGCGAACAGCTTCGCCGGCTCGACGGTACGCAAGATCACGCGCGGCATGTGGGCGCTCGACCTGCTGAACGACACGCTGCTGATCGCGCTCTTTCCGTCGCTGATCATGCTGGTGGGCGCGACGCTCCTGCTCGGCTGGCGCTGGCCGATGATGGGCGCGGTGGTCGGCGTCGGCTCGCTGGTCTACATCGCCGTGACGGTCGCGCTGTCGCTCGGCTACGTGGCGCCCGCCGCGCGCCTCGCCAATGCGTGGGATACGCGCATGGGCGGCGCGCTCGCGGACGCAGTGAGCTGCAACGGCGTGGTCAAGGCCTTCGGCGCGGAAGTGCGCGAAGAGCTGCTGCTTGCGCGCGTGATCGGCAAGTGGCGCGAGCGCACGCGCCGCACGTGGACCCGCGGCACGATCAACGGCGGCGTGCAGGGCGCGATGCTGGTGGCGATCCAGACTGCCATTCTCGGCACCGCGCTGGTGCTGTGGCTGCGCGGCGAGGCGAGCGTGGGCGACATCACCTTTGCCTTGACGATGTTCTTCATGCTGCAAGGCTATCTGCGCGAGGTCGGCATGCATATCCGCAACCTGCAGCGCTCGGTCAACGACATGGAGGAACTGGTGTCGCTCGAGCGGCAGCCGCTCGGCATAGAAGATCGGCCCGGCGCCGGTGCCATTGCGATCGGCAAAGGCGAGATCCGCTTCGAGTACGTCACGTTTCACTACGGCGCGAACGCCACCCCGCTCTATCGCGACTTCTCCGTGCGCATTGCGCCGGGCGAACGCGTGGGGCTGGTCGGCCATTCGGGTTCGGGCAAAACGACCTTTATCAAGCTGATCCAGCGTCTCTACGACGTGTCGGAAGGCCGCATCACGATCGACGGTCAGGACATCGCCCAGGTGAAGCAGGCGTCGCTGCGCAGCCAGATTGCCATCGTGCAGCAGGAGCCGGTGCTGTTTCACCGCTCGCTCGCCGAGAACATCGCGTATGCGCGTCCCGACGCGAGCCGCGCCGACATCGAGCGAGCCGCGCGGCTCGCCAATGCGCACGAGTTCATCAGCGCCCTGCCGCACGGTTACGACACGCTGGTCGGCGAGCGCGGCATCAAGCTCTCGGGCGGCGAGCGTCAGCGGGTGGCGATCGCGCGGGCGTTTCTCGCGGACGCCCGCATCCTGATCCTCGACGAAGCCACGTCGAGCCTCGACAGCGAAAGCGAAGTCCTGATCCAGCAGGCTATGGAACGGCTGATGGTGGGCCGCACGACGCTCGTCGTGGCGCACCGGCTGTCGACGGTGCGCGCGCTCGACCGCCTGCTCGTGCTCGACAAGGGCAAGGTGATCGAGGAAGGCACGCACGAAACGCTGATCGGCCTCGAAAACGGCGTGTACCGGCGGCTTTTCGAACGCCAGGCGCTGGAATTGATCAAGGGCCTCGGCGAAGCGCCGCTCGCGCACGAAACGCGGCGCATGCGCAGCGCCGCAATCGACGATTCGAGCTTGCTGGTCGGAAAGTAAGAACGGCAACGAGGGCACGCGTCGGGCGCAAGCGTTTATCGCCGCAAGCGCTTTGCGCGGACGCGCCGCCGGTCACACCACGCCGGAAGGCAAACCGATGCCGCGCGCCATGCCCGTCGCCGCGAACACCATCAGCACCAGCAAGACGGTCTGAATCACACTCAGGTGCGCATAACGCCGCGCGTGGTGCAGATCCGGCGCCTCGCCCTTGCGGATCGACGCGCGCCAGCGCATCAAGGCCAGCATCGACGGCACTTCCAGCACGATGATGATGACGAGCAGCGCCATCTTCACGTGAAAGAGCGGCTCGTGGACATAGTAGTCGGCGCCCTTTTCGTAAGGACCGAAAAGCCGCAGCAGTCCGGTCGCGACCAGCACCGCCGCGGACAGCCCCCAGCGCGTGTCGGCGCGGAACACCGAGCGTAGCGCGGCCGGCACCGCCGCGCGGCGCAGCGACCACGTGCGCCGCAAGATCGACGCAAGCGCAAAGCCATAGGCGAGCAGATGAAGAGCGGCAAGTAACCAGCGAACCAGCATAGCGACTCCTGCAAACGACACGGCACATGGATTGTTATCACTCGCCCGCCATCCGGCGCGGGCGGCATCTTCATTTCATTATCGGCCAGGGCTTACTTTACAACGCGCTCGTCAGTCGCAGCATGTGACCGACTGCACACAGCGCTCACGCTTGCCGCAAGGTGCTGTCGAGCGCGCGCGCCGCCACGCGGTCGCCTTCGGTCGTCAGCGCGGCGCGAAATACCGTCTGCCGGTTGTGACCTGCTGCGGCCGGCGAATCCCACAGCAACTCGATCTTCGGACGCCGCCCGAATGCGGCGCGGGCAAGCGACGGCGCACCGGTCGAGCGCGGCGCCGCGGCCGTGGCGAGCGTGTCGCCCGCGGCATGGAGCGCGACCATCGGCGTGGGCGGCGCCGCAGACCGCGTGCCTGGAGCGTCCGCCCAACGCACCGAGAGCTCGCGGGCGTCGTACTGCCCCACCTTGCGACGCTCGGCCCACACGCTCACGGTCCGCGTCAGCGGATCGAGCGAGACCGCATAGCGCCCGATTGCAAAACGGCGCGCGGCAATGTTCGTGCGCCACAGCGCGCGCGGCCGGCAGATCCACAGAACCGCCGCATAGAGCGCGGGCGCGGCCAGCAGCCAGCCGTTCGTCGCCGCCACTGTTTGCGCGGCGCGGCGCCAGCCGGCACTGACCGCGAACGCACTGACGATCCAGATGGCGAACACCAACCCGAGGAAGGCGAAGAGACGCAGCGTTTGCCGCAGCCACTGCGGCAACGGATGGAACGGCCGCTCGGCAACCGCGCGCGCGCCGGGCAAAAAGATCAGCAGAAACAGGAAGACGAGGTTGATGCATGCCCACGGCGACGACGCCATGGCCGACAGCGATGTCGTCAGATTCATCTCCGACATCGAAAACAGCCAGCGGGCGAGGAGCACGAGACCGATGGCGCGCAACGCGAAAATCGTTCCGGCGCCGGGCGCGGCATTCGCACGCGTCTCTTTCGTTCTCGCCAAGGCATCCTCCTGTCGTCGGCGGCGCCGCAGCCAAATTTGCGGCACGGCCATTATAGGGATATTACGAATCTCGGCTCGCTGCGGGGGCCGCGAAACACTCAGTTTGCATCGCAGAAAGCGAAAAAACGCGGCGCCGATGCAACAACGCCCCGCGAGCGGCTTGCACGCGGGGCGTTGCGGGCGGCCGGCGAAGCGCCCAAAGGGCACTTTATCCGCCGAACCTGTTGGCTGCGACCGGTCGTTTCCGGTCTCGCACGCTTACTTTGCGCTTGGTTCGCGCTTAGTTCGCATTCACTTCGCGCAGCACGGTGCGGTGCTTCTGACGCAGCAGCTCTTCATACGTGGCGACGTAGTTGCGCGCCATCACCTTCGACGAGAAGCGCGCCTCGAACGCCTCGCGCACCTTCGCGCGCGGCAGTGCATGCAGGCGCTTCACCGCGGCGACCGCGCTGATTTCGTCTTCCACGACGAAACCCGACACGCCGTTCTCGATCACTTCCGGCACCGAACCGCGATTGAACGCGATCACCGGCGTGCCGCACGCCATCGCCTCGATCATGACGAGGCCGAACGGCTCCGGCCAGTCGATCGGGAACACCAGCGCATGCGCGTTGCCGAGGAACTCACGCTTTTCGGCTTCGCCGATTTCGCCGATGTACTCGACGTGCGGCAGCGCCATCAGCGGCTTGATCACTTCTTCGTAGTACGCGCGGTCGGCCTTGTCGATCTTCGCCGCGACCTTGAGCTTCATGCCTGCCTGGCCGGCGATGCGGATCGCGCGGTCGAGGCCCTTCTCCGGCGAAACGCGGCCGAGGAAAGCGAGGTAGCCCGGCTCGACATTCGGGATCGGCTTGAGCACGTCTTCCGGCAGGCCGTGATAGACGGTCTGCAGCCAGTTGGCCTGCGGCAGCGGAATGCGCTGGTTGTCCGAGATCGACACGACCGGCACGTCCTTGAACGTGTTGAAGATCGGTTGCAGTTCCGGCAGGTCCAGACGTCCGTGCAGCGTGGTCAGGAACGGCACCGGCTGGCGTGCGAACAGCGAAAACGGGTAATAGTCGATGTGGAAGTGCAGCACGTCGAACTCGTCCGCGCGGCGGCGCACTTCTTCGAGCAGCAGCATGTGCGGCGCCATCACGTCGCGGATGGTGGGGTCGAGGCGCAGCGCTTGCGGCCAGAACGCTTCCAGCTTTGCCGAGGTTTGCGAATCGCCGCTCGCAAAGAGCGTGACGTCGTGGCCCTGCTCGACCAGCGCTTCGGTCAGATAGGACACCACACGTTCCGTACCACCGTACAGCTTGGGAGGAACCGCCTCGTGCAACGGAGCGATTTGAGCGATTCGCATAATGGAGAACTCCTCGTAAAAAACCGGCAAAAGTACTGCGTTTGGTAAAAGCGACTCGCTTGCTCGCCAGGGCAGTCGGCCGGACACGCCGGCACAGGCCTGATTCTCTCGAGATATCCTGCGATAGATCGCTTCAGTCTAAATAGCCCGGACGATGATCACCGTCCATGCCTGTGCGGTAAACGCACAGGCGTGCCCGACGTTGACAAACTGTCAGAAATTTCGGCAGGGCTTACAGCGCATGCATTATCAATGCCGGAACTTACGCTGCGCCACAGCATTTCAAAGTCTTTACGTTGTTACAAGGGGGATACACTTTGCAAACCCTTGTTTTGCAAGACAGTTCTACAGTAACCACTGGCTGGCGCGGCCGCCTCGTACAGGCTCGCCGGCGGCGTTTTGTAAGTTCGTGCATGAGGCTTGCCGGCACCCGTTGAAAAGACTCCAGCAGCCCGGCTGAATGCAATTTGTAATTATATCCCGAAAAATTCCGCAATCCGCGTGAACCCCTGCGGCCGCCACCGGTCGAGCTAGAGGTAGATCGCGGACGTCCATCGCGACATCAATCGCGCCAAAAGCCCGGATACACAGGGCGCAATCGCCGTTGCATGTTTACAATGCGAAGCATTGGCTTCGCCGCGGAACTTTTCGCGTGGCCCATGCCTTGCATGCACACCCCCGAACCCCACCGACCTCTCGCTCAATTGGAACATCTGACCATCGCCCAGCGCAACGCCCAGAACGCAAAGCTCGCGAGCTATGCGCACAGGCCGCTTGCGTTCCTTTTCCGCTTTATCCGCCGCCATCCGCTCGCTCATGCGACCGTGCTGTGCAGCGTGATAGCGGCCGTGGGCTGTGCGCTCGCTTCGCAGTACGCGATCAAGCATCTTATCGATGTGCTCGGCACCGGCCGGCATCATCCGGGGCCGCTGTGGGGCGCGTTCGCGATCCTCGTCGGGCTGATCGCAGCGGACAACCTGCTGTGGCGGGTCGGCGGCTGGGTGGCGGCGCACACGTTCGTGGCCGTGACCGGCGACCTGCGGCGCGACCTGTTCCAATACCTGAGCGGCCATTCGCCGACCTACTACGCCGAAAAGCAGCCGGGCATGCTGGCAAGCCGGATCACCGCGACCTCGAACGCGGTCTACACGGCCGAGAACACCACGGCCTGGAACGTGCTGCCGCCGTGCATCGCCGTGCTCGGCGCGATTTTCATGATCATCGCGGTGAACCCGCTGATGGCGGGCGGCCTGATGCTGTGCTCGGCCATTCTGTCGGTGGTGCTCTACAAGCTCGCCGGCCGCGGCTCGGTGCGCCATCACCATTTCGCGACCAAGGCGGCGTCGGTGGACGGCGAACTCGTCGACGTGATCAGCAACATGGGCCTCGTGCGCGCGTTCGGCATGACCTTTCGCGAGCAACAGCGGTTCGGCGCGACGGTCAAGGCGGAAATGGACGCGCGTCAGCAGAGTCTGCTCTATCTGGAGAAGCTGCGCCTGCTGCACGCGGTCATCACGGCGCTGCTCTCGGCGGGCCTGCTCGGCTGGGCGCTGGTGCTGTGGGATCAAGGCAAGGCGACCTCGGGCGATATCGTGCTCGTCAGCTCGCTCGGCTTCACGATTCTGCACGGCACGCGCGATCTGGCGGTCGCGCTGGTGGACGTGACCCAGCACGTCGCGCGTCTCGCGGAAGCCGTGCGCACGCTGCTCGAGCCGCACGGCATGCCCGATCGCGACGGTGCGACCGAACTCGTGCCGCAAGGCGGGCGCGTCGACTTCGAAGGCGTGACGTTCGCCTATCCGCGCCGCCGGCCGATCCTCGATCATTTCGACCTGCACATCGAACCGGGCCAGCGGGTCGGGCTCATCGGCAAGTCGGGCGCGGGCAAGTCGACCGTGCTCGCCCTGCTCCAGCGTTTCTATGAGACGCAAGGCGGCGCCATCAGGATCGACGGCCAGGACATCGCGACCATCACGCAGGACAGCCTGCGCCACGCGATCGCGCTGGTGCCGCAGGACATTTCGCTGTTCCATCGCACGGTGTACGAGAACATTGCGTATGGCCGTCCCGAAGCGAGCCGCGAAGAAGTGCTGGCCGCGGCGCGCGAGGCGCGCTGCACGGACTTTATCGAGGCGATGCCGGAAGGCTTCGACACGATTGTCGGCGACCGCGGCGTGAAGCTCTCCGGCGGCCAGCGCCAGCGCATTGCGATTGCACGCGCCATCCTGAAGAACGCGCCGATCCTGCTGCTCGACGAAGCCACCTCGGCACTCGACAGCGCCTCGGAAGAAGCCATCCAGAAGGCGCTGGACCGGCTGATGGTGGGCCGCACGGTGATCGCGATCGCGCACCGCCTGTCCACACTGCATAACTTCGACCGCATCATCGTGATGAGCGCCGGCAAGGTGATCGACGACGGCAGCCCCGAAGAACTGCGCCAACGCCCCGGCCTCTACCGCGACCTGCTGTCCAAGCAATACGGCAAGGGCACGACGCTGCACATCGGCGGCAAGAAGGTCGACGAACAGCATGTGATCTGAGCGGCCGCGCGTCGCACCCAAGCGAGGAGCGCGTCAGCAACGCGCGGGGATCGCCAACGAAAAAAGCCGCTGTCGAGCGGCTTTTTCTTTTCAGCTGCGCCGCGCACGAAGGCGGCTAGCCCTCGCTTGCCAGAACCTCGCGCGCGCTTTTCTTCCCCACGCGGGCGCGCGAGCGCGCGCCGGCGGTGCGCGTTGCACCATCGGTGCTCTGCAGATCGCGCATGAAGTTGTCGCGCCAGACCGACACATTGTTCTCCCGCAATTGCGCCATCATGCCGCGGTGACGCGCCTGGCGCTCCGCGAGCGGCATGTCCAGCGCCGTCGCGAGCGCATCGGCCATTCCGTCGATGTCGACCGGATTGACGATCAGCGCGCCGTCGAGCTCCTGCGCAGCGCCGGCAAAGCGCGACAGCACGAGCACGCCGGGATTCTCCGGGTCCTGTGCCGACACGTACTCCTTGGCGACGAGGTTCATGCCGTCGCGCAACGGCGTCACGTAGCCGACGTGCGCGGTGCGAAACAGCGCGGCGAGCACGGAGCGCTCATATTGCTTGTGGATGTAGAGGATCGGCGTCCAGTCCAGCTCCGCGAAGCGTCCGTTGATGCGGCCCGACTCCCCTTCCAGCTGCAGGCGGATGTCCTGATAGGCGTGCATGTCCGCGCGCGTGGGCGGCGCGATCTGCAGGAACGACACCTTGTTGCGCTGCGCGGTGGCGTGTTCCAGCAGACGCTCGAACGCGCGAAAACGCTCGACGAGTCCCTTCGAATAATCGAGGCGGTCCACGCTCATGATCAGCTTGCGCGAATGCAGCGTCGCTTTCATCGTGCGCACGGGCTTGCCGCGTTCGCCCGCTTTCGCGAGTTCGGCGATTTCGTCCGGATACACGCCGATCGGATACGCCGCGGCGCGCAATGTACGGCCAAACGCGCGAATGGCGAGCGGGCCGGCGGCGGATGCCTCGACCGTACCGTTCGCCTCGTTGACGATGTAGTCGCAAAACGCGCGCAGATCCGGTGCCGTCTGAAAGCCGAGCAGATCGAACGAACACAGAGCTTCCACGAGCTCGCGATGCGGCGGCACGGCGAGCAGCACTTGCGACGCCGGAAACGGAATATGCAGGAAAAAGCCGATGCGATTCTTTACGCCCGCCGCGCGCAGTGCCTCGGCGAACGGAATCAGGTGATAGTCGTGGACCCAGATCACGTCGTCGTCGCGCAACAGCGGCACCAGTTGCTGCGCGAGCCACGCATTCACGCGGCAATAGCCGGCGAAATCGTGCCGGTCGTAATGCAGCAGATCGGCCCGATAGTGGAAAGCCGGCCACAGCGTCGCGTTCGAGAAGCCGCGATAGTACTGGTCGTAGTCGCGGCGCATCAGCGCAATGGTCGCGAAGGTCACGGGGCCGCGCTCTTCGACCTTGATCTGCGGCTGGCCGGAACTCAGCACTTCGCCGCTCCAGCCGAACCACATGCCGCCGGTTTCCTTCAGCGCGTCATATACGCCGACCGCGAGACCGCCCGCTGCCGGGCCGCCCTCCGAGATCGGCGCAACCCGGTTCGAAACGATAATCAGTCGGCTCATGAAGCGCTGTCCCCGATGTAATGCGTCGTTGTCGCGCTATGTCGTGCGCGTTGTAAGCGTTGCGGCGCGGGCGAAGCAAGCGTCATGCGCCACGCGCGGCCGCGACCACTGTCTGCAGCCAGTCGAGCAGCGCGCTCACGGAGTCGATGCGCGTGCGCGCCGTGGTCTCGCCCGCGCCGACCTTGATGGACAGCCCGTCGCGCTCGTTGACGACCGCAAAGCCTTTTTCGTCGGTCAGGTCGTCGCCGGCAAACACCGCCTTGCGTCCGACAAACGGCGGCTCGTCGAGGAACGCGCGCAGCGCGCGGCCTTTGTCGACATCTTTCGGCTTGATCTCGTAGACCATCTTGCCCGGCTGCAGCACATATGAGCTCGGGTAGTCCGCGACGAGCCGCTGGGTCGCCTCGCGCGCCGCCGGCTCG
This sequence comes from Paraburkholderia phenoliruptrix, assembly GCF_047325075.1. Taxonomy (NCBI): domain Bacteria; kingdom Pseudomonadati; phylum Pseudomonadota; class Betaproteobacteria; order Burkholderiales; family Burkholderiaceae; genus Paraburkholderia; species Paraburkholderia phenoliruptrix. The sequence goes on along the minus strand of NZ_CP168531.1, from coordinate 1,494,105 downwards.
CGGTCCGGCGCGTTGCGATAGTGCAGCGCGAGCGCCGCGCCCTTGATTTCGAGCAGCATGCCGGGGTTGGCGTTGACCACGTCGGCAAGCACCTGCTCCATACGCAGAAGCCGCTCGTCGTGAAAGCCGATGCGTTGCGTGTCGCCATTCGCGTCGCGCCGCTCGGCGCCGTGCAGACCGGCAATCGGCAAATCGGGCATGCCGAGAAAGCTGTCGATGCTGTCGATGCCGCGGCCCGACACCACCGCGACCGCCCCGTTCGTCAGGCGGCGCAGTTCGCTCAGCAGGTCGATCACGCGGGGCTGCACCTGCACGCCGTCGGGCGTAGGCGCGAGCTCGACGAGCGTGCCGTCGAAATCGAAGAAAAACGCGGTCTCGCTCGGAGACAGGAAAGCTGGAAGTGCGTGCATCGGTCAATTTGCCTTTCGGCCTGTGCAGCCGGAAAAGTGTGCGCATCTTACCGCGCATCCACCAATTTTTCGAGAAACGAAGCCGCGCCGACAGCGCGAAGGCGCGGCGGCGGCGCCCGATCAGAGCGCGCTCGCCCGCATTGCGTTCAAAACGGAAACGATCCGGCTTCAGCCGGCTTTCAGCCACGTGCGTCAAATTGCCTCGCAAACCGCGCTCCCGTGGGCTGTGAGCGACGCCCTCCGTCAATTTGCGATACAGTCGCAGCCACACGAGACTTTGGCGTTACGACGATTTTTGTTCACTATCGCGAACCGCACGCTTCGCGAGGCGCGCGCCTTGACGGCGTCGGAGCGCACACGCGGCGGCAAGTGCCGCTCTTCAATCGAGTCATGGATACCTGCTTTGTTCCCGACCCTCTCACTGCGACGGCTGCAACCTGACCGGGCGGCATCGCGCCGCGCCGGAACGACGCGCCGGCTGGCGCCGGCGGTCAGGGCGGGCGCGCTCGCCGCCATGGTCGCGCTGGCGGGCTGCACGAATGCCGGGCCCCCCTGGCATTTGACCAATGTGAGCGGCCATTTGCCGGACCTCGATTTCTCGCTGACAGGCGACGACGGCCGTCCCGTCACGGGCGCTTCGTTCCGGGGCCGCGCGTCGCTCGTCTATTTCGGCTACACGCATTGCCCCGACGTCTGTCCCGAAACCATGGGACGGCTGATGGAGGTGCTCGCCAAACTGGGCCCCGACGCGCAAAAGGTGCGCATTCTCTTCATCACCGTCGACCCCGCGCGCGACACGCCGCAGGCGTTACACGACTATGTCGGCGCATTCGACTCGAAGCATGCCGAGGGACTGACCGGCACCGACTGGCAAATCGAGTCGCTCGCAAAGCGCTACCGGGTTGCGTATCAGATGGAAAAACGCGACCCCAACGGCAATTACGAAGTCACCCATAGTTCCGCCGTCTACGTTTTCGACGCACAAGGCCGCGCGCGCCTGCTCGCGACCGACAACGACACGCCCGATGCCATTGCAGAAGACCTGCGCCGCATCGTCGATCAACGCTCCTGACCATTGACCATGACTTTTATCACGAACCACGTCCGAACTCTGTCCGCGCGTGCGGGCGCATTGGCCGGCGCCCTTGCCCTCTCGCTTGCCTTCGCGAGCAACGTCAACGCGGCCGGCGCGCAGGCGATCACCGCCAAAAACGCGTGGGTGCGCTGGCTGCCGAACAACCTGCCGGCGGCCGGCTACGTGACGCTCGTGAATGCCGGCGACAAGCCGGTCGACCTCGTCGACATTTCGAGCAGCGATTACGGCGACGCGATGCTGCATCAAACGGTGTCGAACGGTTCGTCGCAGAAAATGGTGATGGTCGACAAGCTCACGGTGCCGGCGCACGGCCAGGTGGCGATCGCGCCCGGCGGCTATCACGTCATGCTCGAAGATGCGAAGCACAAGATCGCGCCGGGCGACACGGTGCACCTGAAACTGAAGTTCTCCGACGGCGCCACGCTCGACACGCCATTCGCCGTGAAGTCGCCGGCGCAGACCAAGTAAGCCCGACTGTGCCACTGTCCCACTGTCCGCAGCAATGAACCTGCTCTACTGGCTCGATCCCTGGGAATTTTCGCCGACGGTTGTGCTCGCGCTGCTTGTGCCCGCCCTATTGTTCGTGCGCGGCGCGGGCCGGGCAAAGGTATCGATGGCGCGGCGCATTGCCTTCTGGTTCGGGCTCGTGGCCTTGTACGTGGCGTTGCATACGAGGCTCGATTATTTCTTCGAGCACGAGTTCTTCATGCATCGCGCGCAGCATCTCGTGCTGCATCACCTTGGACCGTTTTTTATCGCGCTGTCGTATCCCGGCGCCGCCTTGCGCGCGGGCATTCCGTTCAGCTGGCGGCAACGCTTCGTGCGGCCCGTTCTGGCCACGCCGGCCGTGCGCAAGCTGCTCGATGTCGTCATGCATCCGGTCGTCGCGGTGGTGCTGTTCGTCGGGCTCGTCTACTTCTGGCTGATGTCGCCCATCCATTTTGTCGCGATGCTCGACTGGCGGCTTTACCGCGTGATGAACTGGAGCATGGTGATCGACGGCCTGCTGTTCTGGTGGCTCGTGCTCGATCCCCGGCCCGCGCCGCCCGCCCGTTTATCGCCCGGCAAGCGCGTGCTGGTGGTCATCGCCGCGGTTCCGCCGCAGATCGTCCTTGGCGCGTTTATCTTCTTCACGCCGCACGAGCTGTATCCGATCTACTCGATCTGCGGCCGCGCGTTCACATGGCTGAGCCCGATGCGCGATCAACAGATCGGCGGGCTGCTGCTGTGGATTCCCGGTTCGATGATGAGCGTGATCGGCGCGCTCATCGCGCTGCGTCACTGGATGCGCTTGTCCGCCCGCGGTCGCCTGCGCGGTGAGCGCCGCGCGATGGCGCGGGGAGCTGCGCGGGCCGACGCCAACCGCGCAACGAATGCACTCGCCGCGAGAACCGCCTCGTCAACCGACACGAGCCGCGGCTGATGCGCCCAATGATGTGCGACTCGCGCGGCGCTTGAAGCGGCGTCGATGCCGCGGCCGAAGCCGTGAGCCGCTTTATGCCGAACGCATCCAGACGTGCGGAATGCCGTCTTCTTCGTGAATCTCCGAGACTGGCTCGAAACCGAATGCGCCGTAGAAACGTTGCAGATGCGCCTGTGCATGCAGGCGAACCGGCGTGCCGGGCCACTGCGTGCGAATGTGCGCGATCGCGCGCTCCAGCATCGCGTTGCCGAGGCCGATGCCGCGAAAGTCCGCGGTCGTCAGCACCCGGCCGATGCGGATATCGGCGTCGTCGGCGTCGGGCAAAAGCACGCGCAGATAGCCGGCAAGCGGCGGCCGCGTCGTGAGCGCCGCGGCTCGCGCGCACTCACCGGCGGGGGCGCCGAACGCGAGCAGATGCCACGCGTCGAGGTCGAGTCCGTCGATATCGCCATACAGGCAGTTCTGCTCGATCACGAAGACTGCGCTGCGCGCGGCGAGCATGGCGTAGACCTCGGCGCTCGTCAGTTCGTCGAACGCTTTCCAGCGCCATTCGAGTGCCGCGAGGCGCGCGGCGGCGGTTTGCTGCGGTTCAGTCATGAGAGGATTTTCTTTTTGAGTCGCGCCGTTGCAAGCAACAGCGCGATAAGGGCGAGGCAACGAGCCAACGCTCATGGCTCACGGCGACGACGCCATGATGCGGCGCGCAGCATCCGGATGGTGCTTCGGTTATTCAGGAAACCGTGTGATTTTACGCGTCTCGGCAAGGTCGCCGCTGGTTCGCGCCGCTTTGTTGCACAGCTTCGTTGCACAGTTTTGTCGGGCAGCGTTGTGGCCCAGCTTCGTTGCGCCGCTTTCTGGCGCTGCTTTGTCGCGCCGCTTTCTGGCGCCGCTTCGTCGCGCCGTTTCGTCATGCAGTCACTCCCGCAGCTTCCGCCCTACTCGCTTTCGAACACCGGTTGCACAGGCCGCGCGAGACATTCGACGAGATTCCCCGGTCCACACAGATGCAGCGCGCCCATCACCACCAGCGTGCGCTGCGCTCGCGGGAACAGATTTTTCACGCGCTCAGCCCACAGGCGATTGCGCGTATCCAGAATCGCGCGCCGGATCTCGGGCAAGGCGAACATCGGCGATTCGACGGCGATGCGATGCACGGCCGCGAGATCGCCCTCGAGCCACGCCGCGTAGATGCGCTCGAGCGTGCGCTGCGGCTCGCCGACGTCCTTCATCAGCGCTGCGAGCGCGGCGGCGACGACATCGGGCGGAATCGACTCGAGCGCGTCGGCGACTTCGCCCGCCGTCTCCAGATACTCGAAAGGTTTCCCATGCGCAAGCGCCCACCGCAGCATGCGCGGTTCGACGCCCTCGACGAGCTGCTGAAAAAGCGTCGGCGCGACGATCAGCGCGGCCCACGGCCTGAGATCGGCGAGCGGCGCCAGCGGGCCTTCAGTCGGCCATGCGGCTTGCAACTGCGTCCACGCGTCGGCGGAAAGAAGCGCGTGCAGGCGTGGCACGCCGCCGGCGGACCCGGCTTTCAGGAACGGCAGGATGGTCGGCGGATCGGATTCGAATACCAGCGTTTCGGCCCAGTCATAGGCTTCGTCGACCCAGGGCGGCGTTCGGCGGCTCGCAGCGGGAAAGAGATGCATCGAGCCAAGCAGGCGCACTGTCGTGCCGGGAATGTGCAGATACATGCGTGTCGGATGGCGAAGGGCGAAGAGCAAAGCCGCATTGTGCGCCATGTCGTCGGCGTGGTGCCGCTGGCGTTGGAGGCCTCGCACTGCACACGCGTTCAAGCCGGCGCCGAGCGCAGAAAAAGAAAAGCCCCGACAGGTCGGGGCTTTTCTGCACTTCAACTACTGGAGGCGCGAGCCGGAGTCGAACCGGCCTAAACGGCTTTGCAGGCCGCTGCATAACCGCTTTGCTATCGCGCCGCAAGCGGATTGGAACCTAGCTGCAGATTCGCTGATTTGTCTCGTGGACAACCGTCAGCCCACCAAACAAAAAGGGAAGCGTTGCTTCCCCTGATGTATGGAGCGGGAGACGAGGCTCGAACTCGCGACCTCAACCTTGGCAAGGTTGCGCTCTACCAACTGAGCTACTCCCGCATTGCACTGCTTCGCAACGCCTTGCACTTTGACTTCGCCACACTACTTACTGAACAACGCGCTGCTTCAAAAATCTGGAGCGGGAGACGAGGCTCGAACTCGCGACCTCAACCTTGGCAAGGTTGCGCTCTACCAACTGAGCTACTCCCGCATTGCACTGCTTTCTTCTACTGCCACCGACGCTCAGAACTGCGTGCATCGGAGAAACGAGATTATGGAGAAACGACTGAAACGTGTCAACCCCCTTTGCTAATCTCTTTAACTGAACAGATTTCACTCACGGGCTTGCCGCTTGTCGCTGCTTATCGCCGCGCTTATCGTCGCGCTTTTCGTCGTGCTTCTCGCCACTTGTGGCTGCCTCTCGCCGCCATACGACATAGCCGGGACAACGCGGGAACTCAGACCACCCCGCCCCGTTCGCGGATTTGCGGCCACGCGAGCTTCATGTAATAGAGCATCGACCAGATGGTCAGGAATGCCGCGAGATAGATGAGCCACAGGCCCCACGTGCGCGTGTCGATGGCCACGCCGCCGCCGAACGACAAGGGACCGTTGAACAGCAGCATGGGAATCGCCACCATCTGGCAAGCCGTCTTGAATTTGCCGAGCGAGTTCACGGCGACGCTCTTTGACGCCCCGATCTGCGCCATCCATTCGCGCAGCGCCGAAATGGCGATCTCGCGTCCGACGATCACGAGCGCAATTGCCGAGTCGATGCGCGCGAGCTGCACGAGCACGAGCAACGCGGCTGTCACCATCAGCTTGTCGGCGACCGGATCGAGAAACGCGCCGAACGCCGAGGTCTGATTCCACTTGCGAGCCAGGTAGCCGTCGAACCAGTCTGTCAGCGCGGCCAGCACGAAGATGGTCGCCGCCGCGAGATTGCGGTGCGCCGGGCTCATCATCATGTCGGGCAAATAGAACACGCCGACGACGAGCGGAATCAGAACGATCCGCAGCCAGGTCAGGAAAATCGGGAAGTTGAACGGCATGGGCAGGCGCAGCGTCTGACAGGAGAGATGCAATTGTGCCGTGTCACCGTGCCTGCCACAAGCAAAGCGGCGCCGCGAGCCTGGGTGTGCGCCTTACGTGTGCGCCCCACGCGTGAGCCTGAGGCGCCGGCCCTCACGGGGCGCGCGGCGGCTGCCGCCCGGGCGCCGAGCGGCGAGCGTCACGAATCAGTGCAATTGCCGGTAGATCTGCTCAGCGAGCGCCTGCGAAATGCCTTCGACGCTCGCGAGGTCCTCCACGCTTGCCGCGACCACCCCGCGCAAGCCGCCGAAGCGCGCCAACAGCCGCTGCCGCCGCTTCGCGCCCACGCCCTCCAGTTCTTCGAGCCGCGACGTCTGGCGCGTCTTGCCGCGCTTCGCGCGCATGCCGGTGATGGCAAAGCGGTGCGCCTCGTCGCGGATTTGCGCGACCAGCATCAGCGCGGCGCTTTCCTTGCCGAGTTCGAGCGGCGCGCGGCCGTCGGCGAAAATCAGGGTTTCCAGGCCGACCTTGCGCCCCTCGCCCTTCGCGACGCCGACGAGCATCCCCGTGTCGAGGCCGAGCTCGGTGAACACCTGGCGCGCGATTTCGACCTGGCCCTTGCCGCCGTCGATCAGCACGATGGTCGGCAGAATGCCGCCCGACGCGACCGGCTCCGCGGCCTCCGGCGCCAACGACGGATCCGCGGCCGCATCGCTTTGCAGCTCGACGGCTTCGTCGGAGGCGTTCGCGGCGGCTTGGGCGACCATCTTCTCGTAGCGGCGCGTGAGGACCTGGCGCATGGCCGCGTAGTCGTCGCCGGGCGTGATGCCGGTAATGTTGTAGCGGCGATATTCCGACGACTGCATCTTGTGATGGTGATACACCACGCACGACGCCTGCGTCGCCTCGCCCATCGTGTGGCTGATGTCGAAGCATTCGATCCGCACGTGCGCGAGGTCGTCGCACTCCATGCCGAGCGTGTCGGTGAGCGCGCGCGTGCGAGCCTGCTGCGAGCCTTGCTCCGACAGCAGCCGCGCGAGCGCGAGCCGCGCATTCTGCTCGGCCATCGCGAGCCACGCGCGACGCTGGCCTTGCGGCTGACGCAGCACGGTGACCTTGTGGCCGGCCTGCTCGATCAGCACGTCGACGAGTTCGCGCGTAGCCGGCGCGTGACTGACGACGAGCACGGGCGGCACGCGGTTGCCCAGATAGTGCTGGGCGATGAACGCCTCGAGCACTTCGGATTCGATGCCGCCCGCCGCGCGGCGTTTGCGCGGCTTGGCGGCTTCGCTGCCGGATGCGGGGTCGGTGTCGGCGCTGCCTGGGTCGACGCTGTCCGAGTCGTCGTCGGCTGGGTCATCGTCGATTGCCTCGCCCTCGCTCCCTTCCTCGTCTTCCGGCGGCAGCTCCTCTGCAATGGCGAGCGCGTCGGCGTCCGCTTCCCGGCCTGCGTCGTGTTCGACCGACGAACCCGTGTCCGGCGCGATGCCCGCCAGCGCGTCCTCGTCGCCGGCATCTTCCAGACCGCCCTCTTCCGCGGTGAGCGCGCTTTCCACGTGCGCGGGAAAATAGGCTTTATCGCCGAGGTGCCGCCCGCCGCGCACCATCGCGAGGTTCACGCAAACCCGCCCGCCCAGCGCGACCACCGCGAGAATGTCGACGTCGCTGTCGCTGCCCACTTCAATGGCCTGCTGATGCAGCACGGTCGAGAGCGAACTCATCTGGTTGCGCACCGCCGCCGCCTGCTCGAACTTCAGCTCGCTCGCGAACGCGTGCATCTTCTGCTCGAGTTCCTTCATCACCTCGCCCTGGCGGCCGAGCAGAAAGCGCGATGCATTGGCGACGTCGCGCGCGTAATCCTCTTCGCTGATGTTCGCGACGCACGGCGCCGTGCAGCGCCCGATCTGGTGCAGCAGGCACGGCCGCGTGCGGTTGTTGAAGACCGAGTCCTCGCAGGTGCGCAGCTGGAATACGCGCTGCAGGATCTGAATGCTCTCGCGCACCGCCCAGGCGCTCGGAAACGGCCCGAAGTACTGGTTCTTCCGATCCACCGAGCCGCGGTAGTACGCCATGCGCGGGAACTTGTGGCCGGTCAGTTTCAGATACGGATACGACTTGTCGTCGCGAAACAGAATGTTGTAGCGCGGCGCGAGCGCCTTGATCAGATTGTTTTCGAGCAGCAGCGCCTCGGCCTCGGAACGCGTGACGGTCGTCTCGATACGCGCGATGCGCGTCACCATCATCGCGATGCGCGGCGACAGCTGCGTTTTCGTGAAATAGCTCGACACGCGCTTTTTCAGATCGCGCGCCTTGCCGACGTACAGCACCGCGCCGTGCGTGTCGTAATAGCGATAGACGCCTGGCAGATGCGGCAACTGGGCGAGCACTGTCTTCGGCTCGAATTCGATGCTTGCTTCGGGTTCGGTCATGCAGATGGGCTGGGTGGAACGGTCTCGCGAAGAGTCGCGCCGCCGGACGCGCGCCCGCGTTGCGGCCGGCGCGCGAAAATCGGACGGATGCTGTGTACAGGTGCTTTAGAATCGCCAGTTTAGAACATTCCGCGTCCGCCCGAGCCCTGCTCATGTCCTCCACTGCGCCGCTCCCTGGCTCTCCCGCCGCGCCGCCGGGCCCACCGGCCGCGGCCATCGCGTGCGATATCTTCTGCGCGGTGATCGACAATTTCGGCGACATCGGCGTGTGCTGGCGTCTTGCGCGGCAATTGGCCGCCGAGCACGGCTGGCAGGTGCGCGTCTTCGTCGACGATCTGCATGCGTTCCAGAAGCTGTGCCCGTCGCTTGCGCCGGATCGCGCGCGGCAGACGGTCGCCGGCGTCGTCATCGAGCATTGGCATACGCCCGCGCACGCGGGCGACACGCTGGAGACGGCCGACGTCGTGATCGAGGCGTTCGCCTGCGAGCTGCCGCCGCTCTACGTGGCGGCGATGGCGCAGCGCGAGCGCGCGCCCGTGTGGATCAACCTCGAATATCTGAGCGCCGAAGACTGGGTCGCCGACTTTCATTTGCGGCCGTCGCCGCATCCGCGCTATCCGCTCGTCAAGACGTTCTTTTTTCCCGGACTCGGGCCGGGCACGGGCGGCGTGCTGAAGGAACGGAATCTGGATGCCGCGCGCGCCGCGTTCGAAGCATCGCCGGCCGCGCGCGATGCCTGGTGGCGCGAAACCGTCGGCCGTGCGCCGCCCGCCGACGCGACCGTCGTATCGCTTTTCGCGTATGAGAATCCCGCCGTCGACAGCCTCCTCGAGCAATGGCGCGACAGCGCGGAACCGGTGGTGCTGCTCGCGCCGGAGGGCCGCATTTCCGGTGCGCTGGCGCGCTTTTTCGGGCTGCCTGCGTTCGGCGCGGGTGTCCATGCGGAGCGCGGGGCGCTGAGCGCGCACGGCCTCGCGTTCACGGAGCAAGCGGGCTACGACGCGCTGCTGTGGGCGAGCGACCTGAATTTCGTGCGCGGCGAGGACTCCTTCGTGCGCGCCCAGTGGGCCGCGAGGCCATTCGTCTGGCACATCTATCCGCAGGCCGACGACGCTCATCTGCCGAAACTCGATGCCGCGCTCGCGCACTACGCGCGCACGCTTCCCGCCGAGCCCGCCGCTGTGCTCGCGCGCTTCTGGCACGCGTGGAACGGCGGCGGCGCCCCCGACTGGGCGGCGCTGTGCCGTCACGCTCCCGCGCTCCGGCGGCGCGCGGTCGAATGGGCCGGCGAGCTGGCGCAAGTGGGCGACCTCGCGGGAAATCTGGCCTTGTTCACAAAAACTCAGTTAAAATAAGCGGTTATCCAACGGCCGACGACGCAAGCGCGGCCCGATCGCAGCAAAAATCCTGGTCGAAAGCGGGTTCGAGCGAACTCGTGAAAGCGCCCGGACCGCGCTGCCGACCGGCGCCACTCGTGTACACGCCCGCATCGGGTAAAAAAGCAGGTAACGGACTGCGGGATAGTTGGAATGGCGGCGGCTAATAGGCAACATCAGTCGCAACGTCGGCGGCAACGTCGGCGGCAACGTCGGCAACAGCGCCACCGAATCCCGCGGCAAGCCCGCCACGCTTCATGCACGCTTCCCGCCAGGCCGTCCCGGCGCGGCGCGAGGTGCAGGAAACGTCGAAGCCGCTTGCGCCGTATGCCGTTGAGCACCAGTTACAGCTACTTATTTCGTACAGGACAGTTTTATGAAGACCGCACAGGAACTCCGCACCGGCAACGTCGTAATGATCGGCGCAGACGCCATGGTCGTGCAAAAGGCCGAATACAACAAATCGGGCCGCAACTCCGCCGTCGTCAAGATGAAGTTCAAGAACCTGCTGACCGGCGCAGGCATGGAAAGCGTCTACAAGGCAGACGACAAGTTCGACGTCGTCGTGCTCGAGCGCAAGGAAGTGACGTACTCTTACTTCGCCGACCCGATGTATGTGTTCATGGACGCCGACTACAACCAGTATGAAGTCGAAGCCGAAATGATGGGCGACGCAATGAACTACCTCGAAGACGGCATGGCTTGCGAAGTCGTCTTCTACAACGACAAGGCCATCTCCGTCGAACTGCCGACCACGCTGGTCCGCGAAATCATCTATACGGAACCGGCTGTCAAGGGCGACACGTCGTCGGGCAAGGTGCTGAAGAACGCCAAGCTCAACACGGGTTTCGAACTGCAAGTGCCGCTCTTCTGCAACATCGGCGACAAGATCGAAATCGACACGCGTACCCACGAGTACCGCAGCCGCGCCTAAGCGCCGGTCACCTCTCTTAGCGCGACGCATCGCGCTTGAGAAAAAATGAGAAAGCGCCCAGATTGGGCGCTTTTTCTTTTTTGTGCCGCCGAGTATCGTTGAGGAAAACTTTACCGGCAATTTTCTCAAAATTGCCGGCGCCGCCGCCCGTTCTTGCCGGCTCTCGCCCGGGTAAGCCATTGATCTAGCAAGCCAAAACGCATTGGCACAAGTCATGCTAGTCAACACTTACCTTATGTTTCTCGACTGCGGAGATGCGAGATGAACGACGACATCGCGGAAGGCAAGTGGAAGCAACTGGTTGGCAAAGCCAAGGCGGCATGGGGCGAGCTGACCGACGACGAATTGACGAAGGCCGAAGGCCGCGCCGATCGTCTGGCCGGCCTGATCCAGGAACGTTACGGCAAGACCCGCGAAGAAGCTGAGCGTGAAGTGCGCCGCTTCTTCGACAGCAACCGGGATATCTGACGCGAGAAAGTGAGGTAAGTACCGGCGCCCTTGCCGTCACATCGTGGCCGCAAGGACGCCGGCGGATTCCGACGAGGGCGGCGCGACGCGGAACAGCGGGTCGCGAATCGCCCTTTTGCTGCAACAAAGGACCAGAACTACGTGAGTCGACTCGCCGCCCGCACCGCCCGGCGTCATGCCCGCCGGATCCGCACTCATGCCGACTGGAGGGCCGCTGCCGCGCCGACTCCATCGAGGCAGCGCGCGTGGCGACGCATCCGACCGACAGTACCGGCCAGCCATCGCGCCCGCGCCGCACGCCCCGCTCCGGGCGCGCAGAAGCAGGTCTTTCATCCATTTAATAAGTTGCGCTCGCCATGCCACACGCCCTGATTGTTGAAGACGATCCCAATAGCCTGTCGGGCCTGTCCGCCATTCTTGCCGCCGACGGCTTCTCCGTCGACACGGCGACGACCATCGCCGAAGCGCGGGCCGCGCTGACGCGCTTCATTCCCGACGTCGTGCTCGTTGACCTGAATCTGCCCGACGGCAGCGGCCTCGACCTGTTGCAGCATTTGCCCGCGCATCCGCCAGGCGGCGCCCTGCCCGTCATCGTGATGACCGGCAACGCGACCGTCGAAAGCGCGATCGAGGGCTTGCGGCACGGCATCTGGGACTATCTGCTGAAGCCGGTAAACATTCCGCGGCTGCGCAGCCTGCTCGCGCGCATTCCGCGCCCGTACGAGCTGACCGAGGAAGTGCAGACGCTGCGCGCGTCACTGCGTCAACTCGGCCGCTTCGGCTCGATGCTCGGCCGCAGCCCGGCCATGCAGCACGTCTACGACACGATCGAACACATCGCGCCGACGGAAGCCGCCGTGCTCATTTCGGGCGAAGCCGGCACCGGCAAGCAGGTCGCGGCCCGCACGATGCACGACATGAGCCGGCGCCGCAAAGGTCCGTTCGTCACGCTCGACTGCCGCGGCGCGGGCGGCCCGCCGGCGCTCCGCTCGCTCGACAGCGTGTTGTTCGGCCACGAACGCGGCGCATTCAGCGGCGCGGAACAGCGCGAGCCGGGCCTGTTCGAGCAGGCGAGCGGCGGCACCCTTTTCATCGACGAAATCGCGGAGCTGCCGCGTGCGCAGCAGGAGGCACTGCTGCGCGCGCTCGATTCGCAGACTTTCATGCGTGTCGGCGGGACGAGCCAGGTGGTGACCGATTTCCGTCTGATCGCGTCGACGCGCAAAGTGCCGCGCGCTGCGGTGGCCGACGGCAGCCTGCACGAAGACCTGGCGCTGCGCCTCGAAGCCGCGGCGGTGACACTGCCTCCGTTGCGCGAGCGCGGCGAAGATCCGGCGCTGATCGCGCAGGCTATCGTCGACGAACTGAATCACGACGCTGCGGCGCGCGGCGCGTCGGAGATCGCGAAACAGATCGGGCCGAATTTCCTGCGCGAATGTCTGAGCTACGAATGGCCCGGCAACGTGCGCGAGCTCGAGGACCGCGTGCGGCGGGCGTATCACGCGTCGGGCGACGTGCTCGAATCGTTGCGCGCGGACGAAGCCGGCTCCGTCAATGGCCGCGATCTGAACGGCAGCCGTGTGCAGGTTACGGTCGGCACGCCGCTCGCGGACGTCGAAGAAATGCTGATTCGCGCGACGCTCGACGCAGTCGGCGGCACGCGCCATCGGGCGGCGTCGCTCCTCGGCATCAGTCCCAAAACGCTCTATAACAAGCTGCAGCGAATGCGGCTGAACTGACGCGAGCCGGCCGCCTGCGGGCATCGGATGCAAAAACGGCGTCTCATTCGAGACGCCGTTTTTTGACTACCGCCCGCCGCTTGCGGCTCAGGCGAACACGCTGCGCAGCAGCGCCTGCGCTTGCAGATACTGCGGCTGCGCGATCAGCTTGCTCCACTTGATCGGCTTGCCGCGAGCCCGCATGCGCTTCAAGCGCTGCTGCGATTCCTTCGACGGCGTAAAGCGCAACTCGTCCAGCACCTTTTCGGCCTGGTCGGGCTGATTGCAGATCAGCACCATGTCGCAGCCGGCTTGCAGCGCGGCAGTCGCGCCTTCGGTGAGCGTGCCGCCCTGGCGCGCGGCTTCCATCGAGAGGTCGTCGCTGAAAATCGCGCCCTCGAAACGCAGCTTGCCGCGCAGTATGTCCTGCAGCCACACGCGCGAAAAACCCGCCGGCTTCGAATCGACTTGCGGATACACCACATGCGCCGGGATCACCGAGCCGAGCGCGAGGCCTAGCCAGTCATAAGGCGCGACATCGTCGCGCAGGATTTCGTCGAGCGAACGGTCGTCGACGGGCATCGCGACGTGCGAATCCGCATGCGCGAAACCATGCCCCGGGAAATGCTTGCCGCAATTGCTCATGCCGGCGAGCGCAAGACCGTGGTTGAGGCTTTTCGCGAGCAGCGTCACCACGCGCGGATCGCTGTGGAACGCGCGATCGCCGATCACCTGCGACTGACCGTAATTCAGGTCGAGCACTGGCGTAAAGCTCATGTCGATCCCGCAAGCGCGCAGCTCCGATGCAAGGATATAGCCGACCGCGGTGGCGACCTTGGTGGCATGCAGCACGTCGCTGTCCCACAGCGCGCCGAGCTTGCCCATGGCCGGAAGCACCGTGAAGCCGTCCGTGCGGAAGCGCTGCACGCGTCCGCCTTCGTGATCGACGGCAATCAGCAGATCCTCGCGAATCGCGCGGATCGAATCGGTCAACGCGATCAGTTGCGCGCGGCTTTCGTAGTGGCGCGCGAACAGGATCACGCCGCCGGTCATCGGGTGAGCAAGGCGGCGCTTGTCGTCGTCGTTCAGCGTTTTGCCGACCACGTCGAGCATGACCGGTCCGGGAATGGTTTTCATCGAATTCCGTTGGAAGAATGCGTGAAGCAGGAAAAGCCGCGGCCGCGCGGGCCGCGCCTCGGTGTTGTTATCCAGCGGCGCTCGAGGGATGCGCGCCGCGCGCCTCGTCGACGTGCGTGGTTTCGGCGATCACGAACGACACCGCGTAGTCGCGCTCGTCGCTGATCGTGACGCGCGCCGTGATGCCGCGCGCGTCGAGCCATTCGGCGAGTTCGCCGGATGCGACCACCATCGGCTCGCCGCTCGGCTTGTTGAGCGTTTGCAGCGCGCGCCATGTCATCGGCCAATGCATGCCGAGACCGATCGCCTTGGAGAACGCTTCCTTCGCCGAAAAACGCGTGGCGAGAAACGCGAGGCCGCGCGCCGCCGAACGCGCGTGGCGTGCGTGATAGACGCGCAGTTCGTCGGGACCGAGCACTTTCTCGGCGAAGCGGCCGTTGGTGCGCTGCATGACCGCCGCGACGCGGCTCACCTGCACGATGTCCGTCCCGATACCGTAGATCGCCATATGCGTTAGCGGCCCGTGCGACGGCATCAGGCGCGCGCGCCGAGACGCGCGGCGACCATGATCGCCTTCATCTCGCGCACCGCGTTGTCCCAGCCGGCGAAAATCGCGTGCGCGACGATCGCATGACCGATGTTCAGCTCGACAATGCCGTCGATCGCCGCGATCTGCTGGACGTTCGTGTAGTGCAGGCCGTGCCCGGCGTTGACCTTGATGCCGAGCGTCGCGCCGAACTCGACCGCGCGGACCACGCGCTCGTATTCGCGCTGCTGTTCCGCGGGGTCGTGGGCTTCGGCGTAGCGCCCGGTGTGCAGTTCGATCACCGGCGCGCCGGCTTCGTGCGCGGCGCGAATCTGCGTTTCGTCCGGATCGATGAAGAGCGACACGCGCGAGTTCGCGTCCGCCAGTTGCCGGCATGCGGCGCGCACGGCCTCGAACTGGCCGGTCACATCGAGACCGCCCTCGGTCGTCAATTCCTGGCGCTTTTCCGGCACGAGGCAAACGTCGTGCGGCTGCACTTCGCAGGCGATGTCGAGCATTTCCTGCGTGACCGCGCATTCGAGGTTCATCCGCGTTTTCAGAAGCGGACGCAGCGCGCGCACGTCCGCGTCGACGATATGGCGGCGGTCCTCGCGCAAATGCAGCGTGATGGCGTCCGCGCCAGCCTCTTCCGCCATCAGCGCGGCGCGGATCGGATCCGGATACGGTGTGCCGCGCGCGTTGCGCAGCGTGGCGACGTGATCGATATTCACGCCGAGATCGATCACATTCGGCGACGTTAGGAAGAAGCTCATAAGTTCTGCAAGTCGATCAGAATCTGGCGCGTCGCGAGCGGCGTGCCGCCAAGATAAGTGTTGAGCAGAAAGCGCATCAGCGTTTTGCTTTGCGCCACGGTCTGCGCTCGATGGTAATCGTCCTTTTCCATATCGAGCAAGGTCTGGCCTGCGACCACCGGCCATTGCGCCGGCAAGTCGCCGGACGCTTCGCGCACGCCGCGTTCCGGGTCGAACACGTAGCGGCCACCGGCTTCGACGGCTCTGCGCGTGACCGTGCGATCCAGCGACATCGCGTAACCGGTCTCGCGCAACAGCACGCGCTCGAAGGAGCGGAGCACCTGGACCGGCGGCTCGTCGTGCGCGAGGCGCGTCATGGTGACCACGTAGTGATGGAAGAGTTGCGGATGCGGATCTTCGCGCGCACAGAATTTGACGAGCAGCTCGTTCACGTAGAAACCGCACAGGAGCGCGTCGCCGGTCAGAGGCAGCATGCCGCCGACCCATTCGGCGCCGGTGAGCGTGCGCACTTCCGACTTGCCCGACCATGACAGCGCGAGCGGCTGGAACGTCTGCAAGACGCCGCGCAACGCCGAGTGCGGCCGCTTCGCGCCCTTTGCGACGAGCGCGAGACGCCCGTGATCGCGCGACAGCACGTCGATGATCAGACTCGTCTCACGGTACGGATAGCTATGCAGAACGAAGGCGGGCTGCTCGGCGATCCGGTATTCGGAAGCTGCGCCCCCGCGCGACGACTTGCGGGCTGGCGCCTTGTGCGCCGGATCGCCGGCCGCGGCGCCGGCTTCAGCGGATTTTTTTGCGGATGATGTGCGGCTAGCGCGAGCGGACTTCGAGCGCTCGCGAGACGGCTCGGCCGGCTCCGAATCGTCCGGACCGGTGTCGGAATTCAGCGTGACCCACGCGTCATTCGTACCCATACGCGCGAAGTCCTGCTTCATTGTCGGCCCAGCCGCTCTTCACCTTGATGAAGGTTTCGAGATAGACGGGGCCGTCGAACAGCTTTTCCATGTCGAGGCGCGCCTCGGTGCTGATCTGCTTCAACTTGGCGCCCTTCTGGCCGATGATCATCGCCTTGTGCGTGTCACGTTCGACGAGAATCGTCGCGAAGATACGGCGCAGGCGCCCTTCCGTTTCGAACTTGTCGATCAGCACGGTGCTCGTGTAGGGCAGTTCGTCGCCGGTCCAGCGGAACACTTTTTCGCGCAGAATTTCCGCCGCCAGAAAGCGCTCGCTGCGATCGGTGAGATCGTCTTCGCCGTAAATCGGCGCGCCTTCCGGCAGGTAGGGCTTGACGGTCGCCATCAGACGCTTGATGTCGTCGGGGTTCTTGGCCGACAGCGGCACGATCTCGTTGAACGGGCGCAGGGCGCTCATCTGCTGCATGAACGGGAACAGCGAGTCTTTGTCGGACACGCGATCGAGCTTGTTCGCGATGAGCAGCGTGGGCACCGAAGGCGGAATCAGGTCGAGCACTTTCTGATCGTCTGCGCCGAAACGGCCGGCCTCGATCACGAACAGGATCGCGTCCACGGCGGTGAGCGTGGACGTCACCGCCCGGTTCAGCGACCGGTTCAGCGCGCTGCTGTGCTTGGTCTGGAAGCCGGGCGTGTCGACGAAAATGTACTGGGCGTCTTCCAGCGTATGGATGCCGGTGATGCGATGGCGCGTGGTCTGCGCCTTGCGCGACGTGATGCTGACTTTCTGGCCGACCAGCGCGTTCATCAGCGTCGATTTGCCGACGTTCGGGCGGCCGACGATCGCGACCATGCCGCAGCGAAAACCAGTGGGAGTGGGAGCGTTCATATTCGGGCTACGGCAGGTTCGGATCGACGCGCGAAAAGGCGCGCCTTGGCAATCAATGGCCCGCGTCGGCGACGCGCGTGGGTACCGCGTCGGCTACGCCGGGTTCGTGTTCGGTGCGCGCCGCGGCGCTGGTCGCCGGAGAGGCGCCGCTGCCCGCTGCCTCGCGGCTGCGGTGCGGCTTGTCCGTGCCGCGGGCGGTGGCGTCGGCGGGCTTCGTGTCGACGGGTTTGGTTTCAGCGGGTTTCAGGTCGGCGGTCTTTGGGTCGGCGGTCTTTGGGTCGGCGGTCTTTGGGTCGGCGGTCTTTGGGTCGGCAGCTTTAGGGTCCGCACTCTTTGAATCTGCGGCCCGCGGTTCGGCGGCCTTCAAGTCCGCGACTCTCGACTCCACCGCCTTCGATTCAGTCGGCTTGTCTGCCGCGGATTTCTCCGCCGCCTTCTCCACCGGTTTCTCGCTCACCTGGGCGGCAGGCCTATCCAGCCTGTCGGCTTTGTCCGCCATGTTGCCTCTTTCGGCCTTCTCGGTCTTGTCCGCGCGTTCGAGCCTCTCCGGCGCGCTGTACTCCACGTGGGCGGCGCGAATCACGGCAAGCGGTGCCGCGGCAGTCGCCACCGCGAGGGCCGCCCGCTCACCGACGGGCTCCGCGCCCGCCACCGCGCGCGCTTCGCCTCGCGCCGCCGCGCGTTCGTTTTTGCGGTCCGGGCTGCGCAGATCCAGCGCCGCCTGCACGCCGGTGACGCCTGGCACGATTTCGGCCTCAGCCTTTTTCGCCGCGCGGGCGCCCTTTGACCGCTTCGACTTGGAGACGACCGCAGGCGCTGCGGCCATGACTTCGTCGAGCGCTTTTTTCGCTGCAGCCTGCTCCGCCGCCCGGCGGCTCGCGCCGGAACCGGACACTTTCACGTCCAGCTTGGGCACTGTGCATTCGACTTCGAACTGCTGATTGTGCGCCGCACCATGGGTCGCGACAACGGTGTAGGTGGGCAGCGCAATCTTGTGCCCTTGCAGATATTCCTGCAGAAGCGTCTTGGCGTCCTTGCCGAGCGTGCGCGGGTCAATGTGATCGAGAATCGGCACGTAAAGACGCTTGATGACGGTCTGTGCGGCTTCAAAGCCGCCGTCGAGGAACACCGCACCCAGCACGGCTTCCAGCGTGTCGGCAAGGATGGACGGCCGGCGGAAACCGCCGCTGCGCAGTTCACCCTCGCCGAGGCGAAGTCCTTCCGAAATATTCAGGGCCTGAGCAATTTCGTAAAGCGATTGCTGCTTGACCAGATTCGCACGGACGCGCGACAAATCGCCCTCGTCCAGCTTGCCGAAACGTTGGAACAAAAGCGCAGCCACCGCGCAATTCAGAACGGAGTCGCCGAGAAATTCGAGCCGTTCGTTATGCGTGGAGCTATGACTGCGGTGCGTTAAAGCCTGGCGCAGCAATTCCGCATTGCGAAATTCGTAGCGCAGACGGCTTTCCAACGGAGATGAGGGCATGGGCAGAGTATAACGCGGGCGCCGTACCGGGCGAAAACGTGGTACGGCCAGCGGAAAAAGCGTGGTGAAGCGACGTTACCGGAGTTTCTTAAAGTGGCGTGGCAACACACCGCCGCTTTGACGGCCGCGTTCGTGATCGATCATGGACATGCGATCAGTCGATAAGCGGCGCGGCTCGCGGCGTGTCATGCAATTCACGCGAAGCTCACTGGAACGAACCAATGCGCTTGAGATTGCTGAAGTTCATCCAGATAAAAAACGCGCGGCCGACAATATTCTTATCCGGCGCAAAACCCCAATAGCGGCTGTCCGCACTGTTATCGCGGTTGTCGCCCATCATGAAGTAATTGCCCGGCGGCACCTTGCAGATAACGCCGCGTGCGTTGTAGGTGCAGTTATCGCGATAGGGATAATCTTCCGCGCCGACGATAAACGGCGGCACCGCAGGATTGTTCAGAATCGCATTCTTGCGGCCGTCCAGGTTTTCTTCAAACTGCTTTGCATAACCAAGACGTTCCTCGTCGAGATAATCGGGCAGCGGCGTTTCGGGCACCGGCTTGCCGTTGATCGTCAACTGCTTGTCCTGATAGGCGACCGTGTCGCCCGGCAAGCCGATCACGCGCTTGATGTAGTCGACCGACTCGTCTTTCGGATAGCGGAACACCACCACATCGCCGCGCTCAAGCGGCCGGCCCTCGGTGATTTTGGTGTTCGTGATCGGCAGACGGATGCCGTAGTCGAATTTATTGACGAGAATGAAGTCGCCCACGAGCAGCGTCGGCACCATGGAGCCCGACGGAATCTTGAACGGCTCCACGACGAACGAGCGCACCACGAAAACCACCAGAATCACGGGGAAAAAGCTCGCCGAATATTCGAGCCACCACGGTTGGCGCAGCTTGTCGTCGCGCAGACGAGCGCGCGTTTGCGCGGCGTTTTCATCGGCGAAACGCTCGCCGATGCGTTCCTGCTGACGGTCGAACTCCGCGACCGCCGCTTCCGCCGCGCGCCGCCGTTGCGGCATGAAAACCAGTTTGTCTGCGACCCATGCGACGCCCGTCAAAATGACGAGCACAAAAAGAATCAGCGCAAAATTCATAGGGTTCCGTTGTTCGTCTTATTTGTCTTCGACACGCAGGATGGCGAGGAAAGCCTCTTGCGGAATCTCGACGGACCCCACTTGCTTCATTCGCTTCTTGCCTGCCTTCTGCTTTTCCAGCAGCTTCTTTTTACGTGTAATGTCGCCGCCGTAGCATTTTGCCAGCACGTTCTTACGCAAGGCTTTAATGTTCTCACGCGCGATGATGTTCGAGCCGATGGTCGCCTGAACCGCGACGTCGTACATTTGACGCGGAATCAGCTCGCGCATTTTCGCCGCCACTTCGCGGCCGCGATACTGGCTTTGCGAGCGGTGCACGATGACCGACAGCGCGTCGACCTTGTCGCCGTTGATCAGCATGTCGACCTTCACCACATCCGACGCCCGGTATTCCTTGAACTCGTAATCCATCGACGCATAGCCGCGCGAAATGGACTTCAGGCGGTCGAAAAAGTCGAGCACGACTTCGCCCATCGGAATCTCGTAGGTCAACTGCACCTGGCGGCCGTGATACTGCATGTTGATCTGCGTGCCGCGTTTTTGCGTACACAGCGTGATCACCGGGCCGACGTAGTCCTGCGGCATGTACAGATTGACCGTGACGATCGGCTCGCGCACTTCTTCGATCTTCGACGGGTCGGGCATCTTGGCCGGATTCTCGACCATGATGACGGTGCCGTCGCGTTGCACGACCTCGTACACGACGGTGGGCGCGGTGGTGATCAGGTCCATGTCGAACTCGCGTTCGAGACGTTCCTGCACGATCTCCATGTGCAGAAGACCCAGGAAGCCACAGCGGAAACCAAAGCCCAACGCTTGCGAAACTTCAGGCTCGTAATGCAGCGATGCGTCGTTCAGTTTCAGCTTTTCCAGCGAGTCGCGCAGCGCGTCGTACTGATTCGCCTCGACCGGATAGAGGCCGGCGAACACCTGTGGCTTCACTTCCTTGAAGCCCGGCAGCGGCTCTTCGGCGGGACGGTTCACGAGCGTGACGGTATCGCCCACCTTCGCGGCGGCCAACTCCTTGATGCCCGCGATGATGAAGCCCACCTGCCCTGCCGACAACGTTTCCAGATTCTTCGACTTGGGCGTGAACACGCCGATGTGCTCGACCGGATACTGCGCGCCGGTGGCCATCAGGCGGATCCTGTCTTTCGGACGCAGCGTGCCGTTGACGATACGCACGAGCATGACGACACCGACGTAGTTGTCGAACCACGAGTCGATAATGAGCGCCTGCAGCGGCGCTTCCGGATCGCCCTTCGGCGGCGGCACTTTGGCGATCAGCGCCTCGAGCACGTCTTCGACGCCGAGACCGGTCTTCGCGCTGCAGTGCGTGGCGTCGGTCGCGTCAATGCCGATCACGTCTTCGATTTCGGCGATCGCGTTTTCCGGATTCGCGGCCGGCAAGTCGATCTTGTTGAGCACGGGAACGACTTCGACGCCCAATTCGATTGCCGTGTAGCAGTTGGCGACCGTTTGCGCCTCCACGCCCTGGCTCGCGTCCACCACCAGCAGCGCGCCTTCGCACGCGGACAGCGAGCGGCTGACTTCGTAGGAGAAGTCGACGTGGCCCGGCGTGTCGATCATGTTGAGGTTGTAGACCTTGCCGTCGCGCGCGCGATAGGACAGCGCCGCGGTTTGTGCCTTGATGGTGATGCCGCGCTCGCGCTCGAGATCCATCGAGTCGAGCACCTGGGCTTCCATCTCGCGGTCAGACAGACCGCCGCAAATCTGGATGATGCGATCGGCGAGCGTCGACTTGCCATGGTCGATGTGCGCAATGATCGAAAAGTTACGAATATGATCCATTCAGTGCCGATCAAGCAAAAAAGGCGCGCTCGGACAATAGCGGAGCACGCCTTGTAAGTAGGTGAAA
Source organism: Paraburkholderia phenoliruptrix (assembly GCF_047325075.1). Lineage (NCBI taxonomy): Bacteria > Pseudomonadati > Pseudomonadota > Betaproteobacteria > Burkholderiales > Burkholderiaceae > Paraburkholderia > Paraburkholderia phenoliruptrix. The sequence continues at coordinate 1,472,468 of NZ_CP168531.1, read as the reverse complement.
AACTTATCTATTTTAGCCGAAAAGGCCGACGCCCGGCGCATCTTGCGCGCTTTGGGCGAGAAGCGGGTTCCCGAAAGACGCCCGAGCCGGGCAGAAAAATCCGCTTCCGACGTGCGTAGGCAATCGGAGGAAACACTCGCGGCAGAGCCCGACTGCCCTCAGCGAGCCGGTTCGGCGCCGGCAACGCGAGCCGCCAGCGCGCCGCGCACGCGTGCTTCGTCCAGATGGTAGTGACAGAGCTGCACGCCGTCGCACACCAGCACCGGCACGAGTTCGTTGTAGCGGGCCTCGAGCAACGGATCGCTGTCGACATCGATCACGACGACCTGCGCGCCGAACTCGGCCAGCAAGGGCTCGAGCGCCGCGCGCATGTTGTCGCACAAGTGGCACCACGCGCGCCCGTAGAGCGTGAGCGGCGCCGTCTTCGTCATTTCTGGACGCCGCGCGGACGAATCGGCACGAACTGCGTGTTCTCGCCGCGGCGGACCAGCAGCGCGACCATTTTCTGCGAGTCCAGATGCGCAGTGAGTTCGTCGAACTGCTTCGCACTCGTGATGTCGGTGTCGCCCACGCGCAGGATGATGTCGCCCTTCTGCAAGCCGACCCGCGCGGCCGGACCGTCCACCGCGTCGATCTGCACGCCGTTGCGCAGTTTGAGCGTGCGCAGCTGATCGGCTGGAATATCACTGACGGCCAGCCCGAGCGCGTTCGTGGCGCGCTGCTTCGGCGCCTGCGGCTTCTTCTGATCGGCCTTCGACGTCTTGTCAGGCTGCATCTCGGCGATCGTGACCGGCAGATCCCGCGTTTGGCCCTTGCGCCAGACGGTGATGGTCGCCTTCGTGCCCGGCTTCGTGTCGCCGACCATGCGCGGCAGGTCCGTCGCCGTATCGACCGAATGGCCGTTGAACTTGAGGATGATGTCGCCCGGCTGCACGCCCGCCTTGTCCGCCGGGCCGCCCGGCTCGACGCTGCTGACGAGCGCGCCTTGCGCCTTCGGCAAGCCGAGCGAGTCCGCGACATCTTTCGTCACTTCGCCGATTGCCACCGCGATGCGGCCGCGCACCACCTTGCCCGACGCTTTCAGCTGGTCGGCCACGCGCATTGCCTCGTCGATCGGGATGGCGAACGAGATCCCCATGAAACCGCCGGTGCGGCTGTAGATCTGCGAGTTGATGCCGATCACCTCGCCCTGCATATTGATGAGCGGGCCGCCCGAGTTGCCGGGATTGACGGCCACGTCGGTCTGGATAAACGGCAGATAGTCGCCGGTATCGCGTCCCTTCGCGCTGACGATGCCGGCCGTGACTGTATTCTCGAGGCCGAACGGCGAGCCGATCGCGACGACCCACTCGCCCACGCGAACCTTATTCGAATCGCCGATGGTGATGGTCGGCAGGTTCGCGGCGCTGATCTTGACGACCGCGACATCCGTCCGGTCGTCCACGCCGATGAGCTTCGCCTTGAACTCGCGCTTGTCGGTCAGCGTGACGTAAATGGTGTCCGCGTCGTCGATGACGTGCGCATTGGTCATCACGTAGCCGTCGGCCGACAAGATGAAGCCCGAGCCCACGCCACTGTTCTGTTCCGGATCGTTGCTGTCCGGCCCGTCCTGGCTACCACCGCTACCACCGTTATCGCCGCCGCGCGGCGCGCCGGGCGATTGTGGCGACTGCGGCATCGGAATGCCGAAGAAGCGGCGGAAGAACTCGGACATGTCGCCGTCGTCCATGCCGGGCGGCAATGCGCCCCGCGGCCCCCCGCTGCTCGTCACGCGCGTGGTCGTGCGAATGTTGACGACAGCCGGACCGACCTTGTCGACGAGGTCAGTGAAGTCGGGCAGATTGGCTGCGGAGGCCGCCGACGCCGTGTGCGGTGCGAACGGCAAACATGCCGCCACTACCGCGGCCGCGAGAAATTTGCGCACCGAGAAAGTCGTCATATCGTAGGAAGCCGAGGGATGCAGGAGTCGGAGAATTACTTCGGAGCCTTGTATTCTATGGCAGACGCAAATTGCTGCAACGTGGCCTGAGGGACTTCACCGAGCAGGGTAATCCAGAAGTCGCCGCGGCGCTTCACCAGCACGTGCGTCGCGCCGCTGCTGCCCGCGCCTTCCTTGCGCGTGTTGTTCTCAACCGGCTCGATGAACACCGAGACCGCGGCGAGACCGTCGGAAAACACCGCCTGATCGACCGGAATGGTCGGTTGGCCGGCTTCGCGCGCGGCCATCGGACGGCGCAATTCGCGAATCTTGCGAAAACCCGGCACGGCCGAGCCGAATTGCCACCCTTGCGCAGCCATGTCAACCGGCTCGATGGGCGGATGCACCACCGTCCAGCCGGCGGTGTTGCGAATACCGTTCACGATACCCGCCTTCTCAACCGGCACACCGATGCGAATTTGCGAAAAGGACAGTTGTTCGAGCACCTGGCCGTTCGGATCGAGCGTTTGAGCGCGCAGCAGCAAGCCCGTTTTCTTGTCGGCCCACAGCTTGTAAGCGAAACGGTAGGCGTCTTTGGGGTCGAGTTCGATCACCTGGCTTTCGACGCCCGCCACGCGATCGTCGCCGAGCAATTTCGGCTCGTATACGGACAGCACCTGCTCGCCGCTCACAGCCAGCAAGGCGGGGAACGAGTCTTTGTTCTGGCGCTTTTCGACCACACACAAGTGGCGCTCGGGCACGAACGTGTAGAGCTCGTCGTTATGACGCAGCATCTTGCGCGGCTTGCCGTCGAGGCTCTCCAACTGCTCGAACTCGCCTTCGGCCCGCGTCGCGTAATGGGCGATGCGCGACGTCTGAACGAAATTGCCGCGCTGATAGACGAACGCGCCCTCGTAGTTCTGCTGCTGCGCGGCCTGATGAATGCGGTCCAGCAGATCGGCGGCCGTGCGGCGGGCGACGAGCGGGTCCTCGGTTTGTGCAAATACCCGCGGTGTAGCGGACAACAATACGGCTGCGCAGAACAGGAATGCCGGCAGCCGCCCCCAGATAGTCGTTGTATTGAACCGCGGAGTCTGCATCAAACTATTGGCCTTGCGTGGAAACGGCGGCAGCGCGAATCAGCGGCATGGAGCCCGGCATGACCGGTTGCTGCGCGAATTGCTGATGGGCTTCCAGATACTGGTCGAGGCTCGCGTCGCGAATGATATTGGCGTCTTGTGCCGCCGGCATGACATTGGCCGCGGGCACGGGCGCCATGGCGACCTTCTGCAGCGCGTCGCCATGCGACGACACGGAGGCAACCTGGGTGGCACCGGGGCCGCCAGGCACGCCTTGCAACTGCGGGACCACTATCCACGTGAGCGTAGCGGCCGCGGCTGCCACGGCAAAGGCCGGCACCACACGGCGACGCAAAGCCAGCAGGCGCCGCGCGACCGGCTGCGCAGCCGGCGCGAGCAAATGCGGCTCGCTCTCGAGGCGCGCAGCCAAGCCACTCAGGAAAGCGCTGCTGGCCGCGGAACTGACCGCGAGATCGTCGGAACGCAACGCGTCGCCGATCAGATGATAGCTGGACCATGCGGCGCGATCTTCGCCGTCCAGCTCGGACAGAAACCTGTCAAGATTCAGATGCTCTTCGCCGAACAGCTCACCGTCGACAAAAGCGGACAGACGCTCGCCGCGCGAACTGGCTTGCGATTGCATCGAGACCGACCCCATGATGCTCCCCATCTTACAAAAACCCCGTAGTGACACCACTAATCCAGATATTGCACCCGCGCCCCGTGCGGCCGGCTGGGCTTACCAGCGCTTGCCTTCAGGTGTGTCAAGCAACGGACGCAATTTTGCCGCAATGGCTTCGCGAGCGCGGAAAATTCGCGATCTGACGGTGCCGATCGGGCAGCCCATCATCTCAGCGATTTCCTCGTAGCTCAAACCTTCAATTTCACGAAGAGTAATGGCGGTGCGCAGCTCTTCCGGTAAAACCGCCATCGCAGCATTGACCGTCTCGGCGATCTGCTTGCTCATCAACATCGACTCAGGCGTGTTGATATCCCTTAGTTGGTCGGCGTCGGAGAAAGTTTCAGCTTCTTCAGCATCGGCTTCCGTCGATGTCGGCGCGCGCCGGCCCTGGGTCGCAAGGTAGTTCTTCGCCGTGTTGACCGCAATCCGGTACAACCACGTATAAAACGCGGACTCGCCGCGAAATTGCGGCAACGCGCGGTAAGCCTTGATGAAAGCGTCTTGCGCGACGTCTTCCACTTCGGCGGGGTCGCGCACGAGGCGCGAGATCAGCCGGAGAATCTTGCGGTGGTATTTGGAGACCAGAAGCTCGAACGCGGCCTTGTCGCCCTTCTGGACGCGTTCGACCAGCACCTGATCAATTTCTTTTTCGCTCACCTGATAAATCCGTTAACTTGAGGGCGCATGACGGGGGCACCATTGTAGCGTCCGCCCCGACAGGGCGCGTTACGGGGGACATGCCGCCCGGTAACAGCGGTTACAGTCGTAACAGTCACGCGCCGGCGCGCCGCCGGGCCCGCACCGCGAGCTCGCGGAAAATCGCTGGCGGGACTGTGTCGGCGGGCACAAGCAGCGTGTGCCGGCGGCCCTCGTCCGGCTTCAGGACGAGCACGAGCAAACGGTCGCTCCAGTGCGCGCAGCCGGCTATGCGGCCTTGCGCGAGCAGAACACCCGCCCGCCCCCACGCAGTGAGGCTCTCGCGCCCCATTGTCAGCGCGACAGGCTGCGCCCGGTCGTGCCTCACCGAGCACAGCGCAAGAAGCGCGAACGCGGCAAGCGCCAACGGAAGTGCCTGCAGGACGCCCAGCCACGACGACACGCAGCTATAAACCGCCGCCGACGCCGTCGCGACGCAAGCGGCAGACACAGCACGCATCGTAAAAGAGCGCCGCAGCGCGATTCGCTGCGGCGCTCTCGCGGACGTAGCCGTCTCAGGGGAAAGCGCCGGCGAGGCCGGCGCCGTCGGCTGGCGCGTCACCCGGCTGCGAGCCTCAGGCGCGCTTGAAGACCAGCGTGCCGTTCGTGCCGCCGAACCCGAACGAGTTCTTCAGCGCGACGTCGATCTTCATCTCCCGCGCGGTGTTGGCACAGTAGTCCAGGTCGCAAGCGGGGTCCTGGTTGAAGATGTTGATCGTGGGCGGCGACACCTGATGGTGCACGGCAAGCACGGTGAACACCGACTCGAGACCGCCGGCGCCGCCAAGCAGGTGACCCGTCATCGACTTCGTCGAATTCACGACGATGTTTTTGGCGTGGTCGCCGAACGCGCGCTTGATACCGGTCGTTTCAGCCAGGTCGCCGAGCGGCGTGGACGTGCCGTGCGCATTCAGATAATTCACCTGATCGGCGTTGACGCCCGCGTTCTTCAGGGCTGCGAGCATGCAGCGGCGCGCGCCGTCGCCATCTTCGAGCGGTGCGGTCATGTGATAGGCGTCGCCACTCATCCCATAGCCGCCGACTTCGGCGTAAATCTTCGCGCCGCGCGCCTTGGCGTGCTCGTACTCTTCGAGCACCATCACGCCGGCGCCTTCGCCGAGCACGAAACCGTCGCGGTCCTTGTCCCACGGACGGCTCGCCGTTGCCGGATCGTCATTGCGTTGCGACAGCGCGCGCGCCGCCGCGAAGCCGCCGATACCGAGCGGCGAGACAGTCGACTCCGCGCCGCCCGCGATCATCACGTCGGCGTCGCCATATTCGATCAGGCGCGAAGCCTCGCCGATACAGTGCAGACCCGTCGTACACGCCGTCACGATGGCGAGATTCGGGCCCTTGATGCCGAACTTGATCGACAGGTGACCCGAGATCATGTTGATGATCGACGCCGGCACGAAGAACGGCGAGATGCGGCGCGGCCCGCGATTGAGCAGTTCGGTTTGCGTGACTTCGATCATCGGCAGGCCGCCGATACCCGAACCCACCACGACGCCGATACGTTCCGAATTTTCGTCGGTGACTTGAAGGCCGCTGTCCTGCATCGCCTGGATGCCTGCGGCCACGCCATAATGGATGAACGTATCCATGTGGCGCGCTTCCTTACCGGGGATGTAGTCCTCGATATTGAAGCCCTTCACCTCGCCGGCGAAACGAGTCGAGAAGTTCGACGCGTCGAACTTCGTGATATTGGCAATACCCGACTTGCCGGCGACCAGATTGGCCCAACCGTCGGCAACATTATTGCCAACAGGCGAAATCAGCCCCAGGCCTGTAACAACAACACGACGGCGGCTCACGGTAACCTCTTTTTCATAGATGACAAAAACAAAAGCCACAGCGGCCACAGGAACCTGCCCTGTGCACCCTGTGGCTGTTAAGTCGGCAATCGCGCGGAAACTTGCGCTGTCAACATCGCTGGCTCCTGCATGGCAACGCTTGCGGCAAGCGGCGTGGCAAAGAACGCCGGCCCCGATAGCGTCGGCAACCGACGCGGCAGGGCGTCATGCGCCGCTAACGCCAGGACGCAGGTGCGAATGACCTTAGGCCTTGACGTTTGCGCGAGCGTAGTCGATCGCTTGCTGAACGGTGGTGATCTTCTCGGCTTCTTCATCCGGAATTTCCATGCCGAATTCGTCTTCGAGGGCCATCACGAGTTCAACCGTGTCCAGCGAGTCGGCGCCGAGGTCGTTCACGAACGAAGCTTCGTTCTTGATTTCCGCTTCGGCCACGCCCAGTTGTTCTGCGACGATCTTCTTGACGCGCTGTTCGATATTGTCCATTACCCCTCCAAGGGAAAGAAGTTCAAAAATACAGGTGCGCGCATTTTATCAGGTTTGACCCGGCAAAAAAGCGGCGCATCAGGTTGCTGTCAAGGCATGCGCCCGACGCATTCGAGGAACGCATCAAGGCGCGGATAGTAACCGAATTTGGTTACGACATGTACATTCCGCCGTTCACATGCATCGTCGTGCCGGTGATGTAACCGGCTTGCGGCGACGCGAGAAAAGCGACGGCGTGCGCGATATCTTCTGGGCTGCCGAGACGGCCGAGCGGAATCTGTGTTTTGAGCGCGGTTTGCTGTTCTTCGGGCAAGGTGCGCGTCATGTCGGTGTCGATGAAGCCAGGCGCCACGCAGTTCACCGTGATGCCGCGGCTGCCGATTTCACGTGCGAGCGCGCGCGTCATACCGGCCACGCCTGCTTTCGCCGCGGCGTAGTTGACCTGCCCCGGGTTGCCGGCCGAACCGACCACCGACGTGATGTTGATAATGCGGCCGCCCTTCGCCTTCATCATCGGGCGCAGCACCGCGCGCGACAGACGGAACACCGACTTCAGGTTCGTGTCGATCACCGCGTCCCAGTCGTCGTCTTTCATGCGCATGGCCAACTGGTCCTGCGTGATGCCGGCGTTGTTCACCAGCACGTGCAGCGCGCCGAATTCCTTCACCGTGCCGTCGATCAGCGCTTCCGCAGCCGCCGCGTCGTTCACGTCGAGCACCGCGCCGCGGCCGCTCACGCCAGCCGCATTGAACGCTTCACTGATGGCCGCCGCTCCGCTTTCGCTGGTCGCCGTACCGATCACAGTGGCGCCCTGGCGCGCGAGCTCCAGCGCAATGGCGCGGCCAATGCCGCGCGAGGCGCCCGTGACGATTGCGATGTGCTTGTCGAGATTCTTTTCCATCTGTCGATCCGAATGCCCTTCGGAGGGCTGATTGATTGCTGATGCTTGCTGCGCTGTCTGTGCGATGTCGCACTCAGTTGGCTGTCAGGAGCTTGAGCGTTTCTTCGAGCGAGGCCGGATCGAACACCGACGCGCCGATCAGATTGCCGTCGATGCGCTTGGTCAATCCCGCAAGGACCTTGCCCGGCCCGCATTCGACGACGTGCGTCACGCCCTGCGCCGCCATGGCCTGCACGCTCTCGACCCAGCGCACGGCGCCCGCCGCCTGGCGCACCAGCGCGTCCTTGATCTGCGCCGGCTCGTTGACGATGGCGACGTCGACATTGTTGATGACGGGGATGGACGGCACCTGCACGTTGACGCTTGCCAGGTATTCGCGCAGCTGATCCGAAGCCGGCTTGAGCAGCGACGAGTGGAACGGCGCCGACACCGGCAGCGGCAGCGCGCGTTTTGCGCCCTTCGCCTTCGCGACTTCGCAGGCCTTCTCGACGGCGGCCTTATGGCCCGCGATCACGACTTGCGACGGCGCATTGAAATTGACCGCTTCGACGACGCCCGCCGCCGACGCTTCCGCGCACACCGCGCGCACCGTGTCGTCGTCGAGACCGAGAATCGCCGCCATGCCGCCTTCGCCGACGGGCACAGCCGTTTGCATGACTTGCGCACGGAAACGCACGAGCGGCACGGCGTCGCGAAACGCGATGGCGCCCGCCGCGACGAGCGCCGTGTATTCGCCGAGACTATGGCCGGCGACGAGAGCCGGCGCCGGGCCGCCTGCCTGCTGCCACGCGCGGTAGATCGCGTAGGCCGCCGTCAGCATGACCGGCTGCGTGTTGGTGGTGAGATTGAGATCTTCCGCGGGGCCTTCGGCGATCAGCTTGCCGAGGTCCTGATTGAGCGCGTCGGACGCTTCCTGAACCGTCTCGCGCACAATGGGCTGATCGGCGAAAGCGTTGAGCATGCCGACCGATTGCGAACCCTGTCCAGGAAAAACGAACGCAAATTTCATATCGTCCCCAAAATCGATTTAGTCAGATGTAGGCGCGGCTCGTGAGCGCGCGGCGCGAGGCGCCTTGCAGGCGCCGCCCTGAGTCAGCCGCCGCTTAGTAACGGATGACCGACGCGCCCCACGTGAAGCCGCCGCCAACGCCTTCGATCAGCACGTTCTGGCCGCGCTTGATGCGGCCGTCGCGCACCGCGACGTCGAGCGCGAGCGGAATGGAGGCCGCCGACGTATTGCCGTGCTCGCCCACCGTGACGACCATGCGCTCCTGCGGCAAGCCGAGCTTGCGGCAAGTGCTTTGCATGATGCGGATATTGGCCTGATGCGGAATGAGCCAGTCGATCTGATCCGCCGACAGATTCGCTTTCTCGAGTGCCTCGACCGCGACTTTTTCCAGCACGTTGACGGCCAGCTTGAACACCGCCTGCCCGTCCATGTGCAGGAACGCGCTGCCCGCCACCACGCCGCCGTTCACGTTGCCCGGCGTGCAGAGAATGTTCGAATGGCTGCCGTCCGCGTGCAACGCGCTCGACAGGACACCCGGTTCTGCCGAGGCCTGCAGAATCACCGCGCCCGCGCCGTCGCCGAACAGCACGCAGGTGGTGCGGTCGTTGAAATCGAGAATGCGCGAGAACGTCTCCGCGCCGACGACAAGCGCCGTGCGATGCTGGCCGCCGCGAATCAGGCTGTCCGCCATGGACACGGCATAGGCGAAACCGGAACACACGGCCTGGACGTCGAACGCCGCGCCGTGATTCCTGATGCCGAGCTTGTTCTGCAGCAAGCACGCCGTGCTCGGAAACACGAAGTCCGGCGTGGAGGTGGCGACAATGATCAGGTCGATGGCTTGCGGGTCGATGTCCGCCGCTTCGATCGCGCGCTGCGAGGCAATCTGCGCGAGGTCGCTCGTGGTGACGTCCGGGTCGGCGAAGTGACGCGCATGGATACCCGTGCGGGCCACGATCCATTCGTCGCTCGTCTCGACGCCCTGCTTCGCGAGACGCTCGGCGAGGTCCTGATTGGTGACGCGCGCGGGCGGCAGATAGCTGCCGGTTCCCAGAACGCGGGAATAAATTGTCGATTGAGCCATTATGCCTTCGAGGATTGCGCAGCGTAGGGCTCGGCCGGCTGGCCTGCGATGGGGCTTGCGTGACCCGCACCGCTTGCGTCGCGCGCCGCCTGTTCAAGAGAACCGGCGTTCTCTTCCATCGCTCGCGCAAGGCGCTCCAGCACGCCGTTTTTGACGGCATCATACCCGCGTTTGATAGCCCACTCAAACCCGTAGGCATCCGCCGAACCGTGGCTTTTGATCACCAGTCCGCGCAGGCCGAGCAGCGCGGCACCATTGTATTGCCGATGATCGACGCGCTTCTTGAAGCGCATCAATACCGGCAACGCGAGCACCGCCATCACCTTCGTGAGCCACGAACGGCCGAACTCTTCCTTGATGATGTTCGACAGCATCTGCGCGAGGCCTTCGGACGTCTTGAGCGCCACATTGCCGACGAAACCGTCGCACACGATCACGTCGACCGTGCCCTTGAAGATGTCGTTGCCTTCCACATTGCCGTGAAAGTTGAGCGTGCTCGCGCGCAGCAGTTCGCCGGCACGTTTGATGGTGTCGTTGCCCTTGATGACTTCCTCGCCGATATTGAGCAGCCCAATGGTAGGCCGCTCCTTACCTTCGAGCGCGGACACGAGCGCGTGCCCCATCTCCGCGAATTGCAGCAGATGCTGCGGTTCGCAGTCGACGTTGGCGCCCAGGTCGAGCATCATGGTGTAGCCGTTGGGGTTCGGCAGCGCGGACGCAATCGCCGGACGCTCGATGCCCGACAGCGTTTTCAGCACATAGCGCGAAACCGCCATCAGCGCGCCGGTATTGCCGGCGGAAATGCAGGCTTGCGCCTCGCCTTCCTTCACGCGGTTCAGCGCCACGCGCATGGATGAATCTTTTTTCTTGCGCAGCGCGACTTCCACCGGATCGTCCATCGCGACGATCTCGGAAGCGGATACGACCGTCAACGCCGACAGGTCCTGAGCCTTCAACTTCTTCAGCTGCGCACGAATCGCACTTTCAATGCCGACGAGCAGCAACTGCGCGTCAGGATGCGAGCGAACGAAGTTGACGGCAGCGGGAACGGTCACGGACGGGCCGTGGTCGCCTCCCATGCAATCTATCGTGAGCTTTACTGTCATGGAGTGCGGCGAATTTCAGACGCTCTGCATGGGATCGCAGTCAGCGCTGAAGCTGCAACTGCAATCGACACAAAAAAGCGGCAATTCAATGCCGCCTTTTTGCCGAGCCGGGAAAATGTCAAGCGAACTGATCGCCACGCGAAACGCCGGTTGGCGCAACGCAGTGAAACGATTAGTCGTTCTTCGTCTTGACGACTTTCTTGCCGCGATAGTAGCCGTTCGGGCTCACATGGTGACGCAGATGCACTTCGCCCGTGCTCGGTTCCACAGCCAGCGGCGCTGCCGTGAGGAAATCGTGCGAACGGTGCATGCCGCGCTTCGACGGCGACTTCTTATTTTGTTGAACTGCCATGACTAACTCCTAAAAATTTTCCGAATTCTAACACAGCCCGACGCGGTGTCCGCCATTGGCCGAATGGCCAATGCGCCCGCCTCGCGCTCCCATGCAACTGTTCAGTGCTTCTTGTCGCCCGGCTCGCCACGCTTGAGACTTTCGAGCGCCGCGAACGGATTCGGCCGCTCGGGCTCGCCGCCCTCATCCGCGCCGCCAGCCTCGTCCAGCGCAGCTTCGTCACCCTCGCCTTCGGCACCGGCCGCACCGGAGATGAGACTCTCGTGCACCTCGGGACAAACCTCGTGCTTGGGCACGAGCGGCAAGGAAAGCAGCAACTCTTCTTCGATCAGGTCGACGAGATCGAACTGGCGCGAGCCCACGATCACTTCGACCTCATCCTCGTCGAGCGGAAATTCTTCGGCTTCCGCCTCAGTGTTGACGATCCGGTAGGTCGCGTCGACATTGAACGCCTGCGAGTACGGTGTCATGCACCGCTGACATTCGAGCCAGGCCGCGCCGTGAATCGCCATCCTCAAGTAAGGCTGGGGACCCTCGGTGCCGTCGTCCTGCAATTCCGGCTGCGTCGCCCCTTCGGCTTGCCAGGTGAACGCGGTGTCGCGGTCTGGCGCTTCTGCCGGGACTTCGTTTAACATGCGCGGCAGTTGCGAGACGCGCACGACACCCGCGGCCTGCCGGCCGCTCCGCGCAAATTCGAACAGATCGAGTTCATGCGGGTCGGACAGACCTGCAGGTTTGCCAGGATGTTGAGTCATGTGCGCTCCTGCGTCGGCAATGTTCGCCGCCAAGTTTTGCTGCCAGGTTTCACCGCTAAATCACGGGACAAATCAGTTTGCGAGAAAACCGCGTAGCTTCAGTGATGCGCCAGCAGCCGTTCTCCGCTTGCTTCTATTCACTGCTGCGGCACGCACCGAGGCTCGCGTAACGCAAGCATACCGATGAAAAGCCCAAAATCATATCCGTTTTGTCTTTTCGAGTCAAACACTTAAGTCCGTACTTGCGCAGCATTCGCGCAACTGCGTACGCCCCGCCCTTCCAGCCGTCAACCGCTCATGCCTGATTCCCTAAAAAGCCCGCCACGCCTCATTCTGGCGTCGAGTTCGTCGTACCGCCGCAAGTTGCTCGAGCGTCTTCGCATTCCATTCGACGTGGCCGTGCCCGCGATCGACGAAACCCCGCACGCCAGCGAAACGCCCGAAGCCACCGCTTTGCGGCTCGCGGAGGCGAAGGCGCGCGCGGTGGCCGCGGCGCTTGCGCCGGACGACGCCGTGCTTGTGATCGGCTCCGATCAGGTCGCGACTTACGACGGCCTGCAAATCGGCAAACCGGGCACGCACGAGAAGGCGCTTGCGCAACTGCAGGCGATGCGGGGACGCGAAGTCCTGTTCCATAGCGCGCTGTGTCTTTTCGACAGCCGCTCGGGAGCCGCGCAGAGCGTCGACGTCATCACTCGCGTGCGTTTTCGCAATCTGCCGGATGCAGCGCTCGAAGCCTATCTGCTCGCCGAAACGCCCTATGACGTCGCGGGCAGCGCGAAGTCCGAGGGACTCGGCATTGCACTGCTCGAAGCGATCCACTCCGACGATCCGACGGCTCTCGTCGGTCTTCCGCTGATCGCGCTGTCGGACATGCTGATGACGGCGGGCTACCCGCTTTTGGGGGCGCAATGAGCGGCACGCTCTATCTGATCCCGAACACCCTAGGCGAAGGCGACGCCGACGCGCTCGGCGCCGTTCTCCCTGCTCCGGTTCGCGCCCGCGCCGCGGCGCTTCAGTACTACATCGGCGAAAACGCGAAAACGACCCGCGCTTTTCTGAAGAAAGTCGGCACCGAGCGGCCGATTCAGGAGATCGAGATCCGCGAACTCAACGTCAATACGCCGGCCGGCGAGATCGATAAACTGCTCGCGCCGGTCTTGGCCGGCACGGATGCCGGACTGGTGTCGGAAGCAGGCTGCCCGGCAGTTGCCGATCCGGGCGCGTTACTGGTGCGCCGGGCGCACGAGCGCGGCGTGAGGGTCGTGCCGTTCGTCGGCCCGAGCTCCATTCTTCTGGCACTGATGGCCTCGGGGCTCAACGGGCAAAGTTTTGCGTTTCACGGCTACTTGCCGGTCGACGCAGCAGAAAGGGCCAAGCGCCTGCGCGAGTTGGAAATGCAATCGCGCAAGGGCAAGCAGACGCAGATCTTTATTGAGACGCCGTACCGCAACCGGGCGCTGCTGGACACCTTGCTGGCCACCTGCGCACCTTCGACGCTTGTCTGCGTCGCTGTCGATCTGACGCTGGACACGGAAACCATCCGCAGTCACACGGTGGCGGACTGGAAGAAGAAACCTGCCATTGACCTGCACAAGCGGCCGGCGATCTTTCTCATATTGGCGACGTAAAGCCCGCACGCCGCGAGGAGAGGCCGCGTGCAACCGCGCGGCCGCCAACCTCAGCGCAGATTGAGCCTTGCGCCAGACGCCAGCGCGTGCACCGCGCCACCGCCCACTGCCGCGCCGAACTTGCGCGCGACGCGGTCGGTAATGCTCTCCTTCACCGTGTAGTCGACGATGTCCGGCGCCTTGATGATTTCGCGCGCCACGTAATTGGCATCGCCGAAACCGTCGGCGAGACCGAGCTCCACGCTTTTCTGGCCGGTCCAGAAAAGGCCGGAGAACATGTCCGGCGTCTCGTGCAGACGCTTGCCGCGCCCTTGACGCACGGCGTCGATGAACTGGCCATGAATCTGGTCGAGCATTTCCTGCGCATGCTGATCCATTTTCGGCGTTTCAGGCGAGAAGGGATCGTAAAAGCCCTTGTTCTCACCGGAAGTATGCAACCTGCGCTGGATCCCGAGCTTATCCATCAGCCCGGTGAAGCCGAAGCTGTCCATCAGCACGCCGATCGAGCCGACGATACTCGCCTTGTCGACGTAAATCTTGTCGCCGGCCGCCGCGGCATAGTAACCACCGGACGCGCACATGTCCCCCACCACGACGTAGAGGGGAATTGACGGATGTTTGGCACGCAAACGCCGCATTTCCTCATAAATGATGCCGGCCTGCACCGGACTGCCACCCGGGCTGTTGCAACGCAGGATGACGCCCGCCGTGCCCGCGTCCTCGAACGCGCTTTCGAGCGCGGCGCTAATATCTTCGGCGTTCGCGCGCGTATCGGCGGATATTTCGCCGTCAAGTGCAATGAGCGCCGTGTGGCGGCCCGACGCGGCGATCTTGTCGCCGGAGAAATCGAACACGGCCCATACCACGAGGCCCAGCACGACGAGGAACAATAGCCGGAAGAAGATCTTCCAGCGGCGCGCCGCCCGCTGCTCGTTAATGGCGGCGAGCGCAATACGCTCGAGCGCCGCGCGCTCCCAGCCGGGTTCGTCGGCGGAAGCGCGGTTGCGGCCGCTCATGGGCGGCTCTTTCGTTTCAGGCGTCAAGTTGTCGGACATGCGGACTCGGGAATGGTCGGGAAAGACGGGTAAAACGCGAAAAGCGGCGCGAAAGCTGAGCGCGGCGGCTAATCACGGCGGCAGATCACGGCGCGGCGGGACGCAATTCGCCGTCCGGCAACCAGAAAACGGCGCGGCCTTCGGGCGTGTCGCGCTCGTCCACCCGAAGCGCGCGCAACCGGCCGCCACGGCACGGACCGCCTACGCATTTGCCGGTATCCGGCGCATAAATGGCGCCATGTGTGGCGCACATCAAGTATAAGCCGGACGATTCGAAGAACTGACCCTCCGCCCAGTCGAGTTCCATGGGCACGTGCGCGCAGCGGTTCAAGTAGCCATAGGCGCGACCGTCATAGCGCACGAAAAACACCACAACCTCATCCGGGCCGATTCTCGCCGCGCGCCGAACGCCCATGCCGCCGTCGACCAGCTCCTCCGAGCCGCACACCCGCACGGCCTGCGCCGCAGCCTCCGCGGCCTGCCCGCTCGCGTTGTCGGTCGAACTCATGCGTTTTCCTTCAACCAGCCCGACAATGCGCTGACGCTAGACGCCACGTATTTCGGCGCGAGCGCGGAGAGCGAGTCGGCCGGATGGGCGCCGTAAGTCACGCCGATGCCCGCCACGCCCGCATTGATCGCCATCTGGAGATCATGCGTGGTGTCGCCGACCATCACCGTGCGCAGCGGGTCTTGCCCGAGCTCGCGCGTCAGTTCGTGCAGCATGGCCGGATGCGGTTTGGAGAACGTTTCGTCCGCGCAGCGCGTGCCGTCGAACAGGCTCGTAAGCCGCACCTGGTCGAGCGCGCGGTTCAGCCCGACGCGACTCTTGCCCGTCGCCACCGCGAGCAGATACCCCTGATCGCGCAGTTCCTGCAGCATCTCGCGCACGCCGGCGAACAGCTCCGTGGTCTGGTCCTTGACCAGATAGTGGAAGCGGTAGCGCTCGGCAAGGCGCGGGTAGTCGGCGGGATCGAGCGTGGGCGCGGCGATCTGCAGCGCGTCGCGCAAGCCAAGCCCGATGACGTAGCTCGCCGCTTCGTCCGCGGGCACCGGCAGGCCGAGATCGCGGCAGGCCGCCTGGATACTGCGCGTGATGTGCACGGTCGAATCCATCAGCGTGCCGTCCCAGTCGAAGACGATCAGATCAAATTGCTCTCTAGCCATGCGATGCCGTCTCCGGGTGTGACCCATTTCGTAGTTCGTTCAATTGCGCGATGAAGTTGCGGCACTCGGCCGGCAAGGGCGCCTCCAGCTGCAGCGGCGCGCCGGTTGCCGGGTGCGTGAGCTTCAACCGGTAAGCGTGCAGGAACATGCGCTTGAGCCCCGGCTTTGCGTTCGCGCGGGCGAGCGCCTTGTTGAGCGCAAAGTCGCCGTATTTGGCATCGCCGACGATCGGCAGTTCCAGGTGCTGCAGGTGCACGCGGATCTGATGGGTACGGCCCGTCTTCAACTCTGCCTCGAGCAGCGCGTATTCCGGCCAACGGTCGATCAGATTGAACACCGTGTGAGACGCGAGACCGTCAGCCTGCACGCGCACACGCCGTTCGCCGTCGGCGGTCACGTATTTGTGCAGCGGCTCCCTGACCGCCCGGCGACGCCCCCAGTCGCTCGCCCATTCGCCGTGAACGCACGCATAGTAGCGTTTATCCATCCGGTTTTCGCGAATCTGGTCGTGCAGATTCACGAGCGCCGAGCGCTTCTTCGCGAGCATCAGGATGCCGGAAGTTTCCCGGTCCAGCCGATGCACCAGTTCGAGGAATTTGGCCTGCGGACGCGCCTCGCGCATCTGCTCGATCACGCCGAAAGCGACGCCGCTGCCGCCGTGCACCGCGACGCCGGCCGGTTTGTCGATTACGAGCAGATGCTCGTCTTCGAAAATGATTCTGAACTGTGCGCTCGGCACGGGCGCCTGAGCGGCCGCCTCGTCGTGTTGCGCGACGCGAATGGGCGGCACGCGCACCAGGTCGCCGAGTTCGAGCCGGTATTGCGCGTCGATCCGGCCCTTGTTCACCCGCACTTCCCCGCTGCGCAAGATGCGGTAGATGTGGCTCTTGGGCACGCCTTTACAGACGCGCAACAAAAAGTTGTCGATGCGCTGTCCGGCCGCGCTGTCGTCGATCTCGATGACCGAGACCTGATCGCTCGCGACCGCGCTTGATACCGATTTCTGGGATATTTTGCCTAACTCTTTCATTCTGAATATAATTTGCCCAGCAGTCTGCGGCGGCCGGCGCAGTGTCCGGAATCCGGGCGGATTGCGCAGGTGCAAGCGTAAATCGTTATTTTACTTGCGCCGGGGGCTGGTTGCTCGCCCTGAAAATGAGATGCAACAAGTTGCATGCACGAGGTCAGTGCCCGGCAGGGACGGCGCCCACAGGCGCGTTCGGTCAAGGCCGGCCTCGACGGTAACGGAATTTTGGTAAAAAAGAATTTAACTTCCAGCTTCGGTATCGGGCGGCGTCACGCCCGGCTGTACGAAGCTGCTGGTTGCGAAAATACGGCGTGCGCCCGTGGCGTCTTGTAGAAAGTACAAGACTTGGCGACGTCAAAATGAGGCGAGACACCCCCAGCAGGAAAAGACGCGCCGCCTGCGCGAACTTCCCGTTGCGGCATGACCGCACCTTCGACCCTCCGGTCCCGCGCCCAGCAGGCGCGCCGGCGAGGGGGACGGGGGTTTTTGAAGGTCTGCCGGCAGAACCCGCGGCGTGTCGGGTCGTAATTTGAAGCCGTGTTCGCATGTGCCCTGCGGCACCGTGCCCCTGCGTTTATAGGGCCGGGCCCCCTCAGGCAATTCTCCCGCCATTCTTCCCGCTCCAGCGTGCTTGTGAAAACACAATAAGGCGCGGCATGCCGCTGCCTCCTGTTCTCGCGACTGACAACCGCAAGAATCGGAGGCCGGCCGAGCCGCTCTGGAGCCGTTCAATGAAACGCATGTTGTTCAATGCGACGCAGCAGGAAGAGTTGCGCGTCGCCATCGTCGATGGGCAAAAACTCATCGACATCGACATCGAAACCGCCGGGCGCGAACAGCGCAAAGGCAATATTTACAAGGGCATCATTACCCGCATCGAGCCGTCGCTCGAAGCCTGCTTCGTCAACTACGGCGAAGATCGCCACGGCTTCCTGCCGTTCAAGGAAGTCGCCCGCCAGTATTTCCGTGACGGCGTCGACATGCGCTCCGCGCGCATCCAGGACGCGCTGAAGGAAGGCCAGGAACTGATCGTCCAGGTCGAAAAGGAAGAGCGCGGCAACAAGGGCGCAGCGCTCACCACGTTCATCTCGCTCGCCGGCCGCTACCTCGTTCTGATGCCGAACAACCCGCGCGGCGGCGGCGTGTCGCGCCGTATCGAGGGCGACGACCGTCAGGAACTGCGCGAAACCATGGCGCAGTTGCAGTTGCCCGAAGGCATGAGCATCATCGCGCGCACGGCCGGCATCGGCCGCAGCGCCGAAGAACTGCAATGGGACCTGAACTACCTGATGCAGCTGTGGCGCGCCATCGAAGCCGCGTCGCAAAGCGGCTCGGCGGGTCAGCCTATGCTGATCTATCTCGAATCGAGCCTCGTGATTCGCGCGATTCGCGACTATTTCCAGCCGGATATCGGCGAAATCCTGATCGACACCACGGAAATTCATGACCAGGCGCGCGCCTTCATGGACATCGTGATGCCGGACAACGTCGGCAAGGTGAAGCGTTACCACGACGACGTGCCGCTCTTCTCGCGCTTCCAGATCGAGCATCAGATCGAAACGGCGTATTCGCGCACGGTGCCGCTGCCGTCGGGCGGCGCGATCGTGATCGACCACACCGAGGCGCTCGTCGCGATCGACGTCAACTCGGCCCGCGCCACCAAGGGCGCCGACATCGAGGAAACCGCCGCGCGCACCAACCTCGAAGCCGCCGACGAAGTCGCGCGCCAGTTGCGCCTGCGCGACCTGGGCGGCCTGATCGTGATCGACTTCATCGACATGGAGTCGGCCAAGAGCCAGCGCGAAGTCGAGCAGCGCCTGAAAGACGCGCTCAAGCACGACCGCGCGCGCGTCCAGATGGGCAAGATTTCGCGCTTCGGCCTGATGGAACTGTCGCGCCAGCGTCTGCGCCCGGCTCTGTCGGAAGGCAGCCACGTGACCTGCCCGCGCTGTAACGGCACGGGCCACATCCGCGATACCGAATCGTCCGCGCTGCAAGTGCTGCGGATCATTCAGGAAGAAGCGATGAAGGAAAACACCGCGGCGATCCATTGCCAGGTGCCGGTCGAAGTGACCGCCTTCCTGCTGAACGAAAAGCGCTCGGAGATCAACAAGATCGAGTCGCGCTTCAAGGTCAACGTCGTGCTGGTGCCGAACAAGCATCTCGACACGCCGCATTACAAGCTGGAGCGTCTGCGTCACGACGACGCGCGCCTCGACGATCCGCGCGCGTCGTGGAAAATGGCCGAGGAAGCGGCTCGCGAAATGGAGTCGGAAACCGGCTACAGCAAGCGCACCGAAGAAGTGAAGCCGAAGCAGGAAGCGGCGGTCAAGGGCATCACGCCTGAAAAGCCGGCGCCGAGCGCACCGGTTCGTCCGGCGGCAGAACCGGCTCCCGTGGCGGCGACGCCGGCGAGCGGCGGGTTCATCGGCTGGTTGAAG
The DNA here is from genome assembly GCF_047325075.1 of Paraburkholderia phenoliruptrix. Lineage (NCBI taxonomy): Bacteria > Pseudomonadati > Pseudomonadota > Betaproteobacteria > Burkholderiales > Burkholderiaceae > Paraburkholderia > Paraburkholderia phenoliruptrix. Next base: position 1,453,271 of record NZ_CP168531.1, on the reverse strand, counting down.
AATCTGTTCGGCATGCAGCCGGCGGCGCCGGCGACTGTCGTACCGGCCGCGCCCGAAAAGCAGGCACGTCCGCAACGCGGCGAGCGCCAGGAGCGGGGTGAGCGTACCGGCGAGCGCGGCGGCGACCGCAACCGTAATCGCCGTGGCGGCGCGGGCGCCCGCGATGCCGCGGCACGCCCGGAAGGCACGAACGGCGGTCGTCAGGGTCAGCAGCCGTCGCAGCGCCGTGAGGAACGCGAACCGCGCGAAGGTCGTGAAGCACGTGAGCCGCGCGAGGCACGTGAACCGCGCGGCAACCGCGAAGGACGCGAGCCGCGTGAAGCCCGCGAGAGCCGCGAGAGCCGCGAGAGCCGCGACAATCGTGACAATCGTGACAATCGCGGCGGCGACCGTGCCGAAACGGCAGAAAACACGCCGCGCGGCGAACGTCAGGAACGCGGTGAGCGCCGTGAACGGGGCGAGCGCGCTGAGCGCGGCGAGCGTCGCAAGCAGCAGGCGGAAAGCGCGGACGCCTTGACGCAACCCGACACGCAAACCGCGGAAGAACTGGTGCCAAACCAGGCCGCCGTCACCGAAAATGCTGCGCCGGCCGATCGGGAAGCCGTGGCGCGCGAGGGTGAAGAGCGTCGTCGCCGCCGTCGCGGCCGTCGCGGCGGTCGTCGCGAGCGCGAAGAGGACGTGAACGGCAACCTGGCTGCGGATGTTGCCGAAGCCGAGGGCGACAACGTCAACGTCAGCGAAGAAGCCCCGCTGCGTGCGGCTCAGCAGCCGGCGGAACGCAAGCCGGAAGCAAACGAAGCCGCCGTAGCCAAGGAAATGGCGCCGGTGGAAGTCGTCGTGGCGGCTGTCGCGACCGAGCAGGCCGTGGTCACCGAGCTGCATGCGGCTACGGAAACGCCCGCTCTCGCCGCCGAAAAGGCCGCGAAGACGGAAACCATCGTGCCGGTCGCTGAGGTTCCGGCTGCTCCGGCGGCTGTCGAGCCGGTCGCAGAGGTGCCCGTCGCGCAAGCTGCCACGCCGGTGGAACCGGCGCAGACGGCGCCTGCGGCTGCGGAGACGGTGTCGCTGGTGGAACCGGTCGTTCGCGAACAGGCCGCCGAGGTGCAAGCCGCGCCGGTTCAGGCGCAGCCCGCCGCTCCCGCTGAGGTAGTTGCAGCGCCGGCCGCTGAAGTCGCGCCGCAAGCGGAAATCGTCGAGCCCAAGCCGGCTGTGACCGCAGCCGCGCCGGCGGTGGAACCGGCCGCTGCAGCCGCCGCACCGCAAGCGCCGCAAGCGCATCAAGCCGCGCCGGCAGCGGACGCGCCGCAAACCGCGCGGCCGTCGCAGGCAGCGTTCAATGGCGGCGTTTCGGCCGAAGCGCTGAAGCCGGTGCTGGAAAAAGCGGGGCTCGTCTGGGTCAATACCGACGCGGACAAGCTGCGCGCCGCCCAGGAAGCGGCTGCCCAGACCGTGAAACCGCCGCGTGTCGTGCGCGAGCGCAGGCCCTTGCCGCCCGTCGACAGCACGCCGATGCAGCAGGTGGAAACGGTGCGACATCCGCAGTAAGTCTGTGGCGCATCGCGTCGTGTCGAAAAGCCCGCCCTTACCGGCGGGCTTTTTTTCGCCCGAATCCGCCGCCGGACAGACACGGGTCCAACCGCCCTCCTCCCCGTATACCCCGACAGCGCCGGCCTTCCCCCAGCCGCGAGATGCATTTCCGCTAGAATGAATCACTCGTCCTTCCGGTTTGACGCAACGCAAGCAACCCATGTCCCGACGCATCATCCCTGTTGCCGATCTCAGCGCGGCGCCTGTCATCTCCGGGCCGCTGCAGACACCTAACGGCGCGCTGCACGACACCCTCGCACGCCCGCTGCGCGACCTGCGTATTTCGGTGACGGACCGCTGCAATTTCCGCTGCGTCTACTGCATGCCGCGCGCCGTCTTCGACAAGGACTATGCGTTTCTGCCGCACAGCGCGTTGCTGACTTTTGAGGAAATCGAACGGCTCGCGCGGCTTTTCGTCGCGCATGGCGTCGAAAAAATTCGTCTGACGGGCGGCGAGCCGCTCCTGCGCAAGAATCTGGAGTTCCTGATCGAGCGGCTGTCGCAGCTCACCACGCCGGCCGGCCGGCCGCTCGACCTGACGCTGACCACCAACGGCTCGCTTCTCGCGCGCAAAGCGCGCAGCCTGAAAGACGCCGGTCTGTCCCGCGTCACGGTCAGCCTCGACGCGCTCGACGACACGCTGTTTCGCCGCATGAACGACGCTGACTTCGCGGTCGCCGACGTGCTCGACGGCATTGCCGCCGCGCAGGCCGTGGGCCTCGCGCCCGTCAAGGTCAACATGGTGGTCAAGCGCGGCACGAACGACAGCGAAATCGTCCCCATGGCGCGCCACTTCAAAGGCTCGGGCGCGGTGCTGCGCTTTATCGAATACATGGACGTCGGCACGTCGAACGGCTGGAATATGACCGAAGTGCTGCCGTCAGCCGAGGTGATCGCGCGCATCGCCGAGCATTTCCCGCTCGCGCCGCTCGAAGCGCACAGCGCCGCCGAAACCGCCCAGCGCTGGGGTTACGCAGACGGCAGCGGCGAGATCGGCGTGATCTCGAGCGTGACGCGCGCCTTTTGCGGCAGCTGCACGCGCGCGCGCCTTTCGACGGAGGGCAAGCTGTACCTGTGCCTCTTTGCCTCGGCCGGACATGATCTGCGCGCGTTGCTGCGCGGCGGGGCGAGCGATGCCGACATCGCCACCGCCGTCGCGGAAATCTGGCAGGGGCGCGCCGACCGCTACTCGCAACTGCGCGGCAGCAATACCGCCGAGCCGGGCGCGCAGGATGCGCGGCGCGTCGAGATGTCGTATATCGGCGGTTGATTCGCAGGCATGCAGCGACTCCCGCGTCCATCGCGCGAACAGATCACGGGCCTCGTGCTCGCAGGCGGCCGCGGCACCCGCATGGGCGGCGTCGACAAGGGCCTGCAGCCGCTCCACGGTGAACCGTTGGCCGCCCACGTCCTCACGCGCCTCGCGCCGCAGACGGGCGCGCTGCTGATCAGCGCCAATCGTCACGCCGATATCTACGCGGCGCTGGGTGCGCCGTTCGGCGCGAAAGTCGTCGCGGACACGCTGCCCGAATTTCCCGGACCGCTCGCCGGTTTGCTCGCCGGTTTGCGTGCGGTACGCAGCGATTACCTGCTCAGCGCGCCGTGCGACAGCCCGTGGCTGCCCGCCGACCTGGCCGCGCGCCTCGCAGACGCGCTCGCGTCCAATTCGGCCGACATCGCGACCGTCACGACTTGCGACGCCGGAGGCAAGCGGTCGCTCCACCCCGTCTTCGCGCTGCTGCACACCCGTCTCACCGACGATCTCGCGGACTTTCTGCAGGCCGGCGAGCGTAAGGTTCGCGCGTGGTACGCGCGCCACAAGACCGTGGAAGTCGCCTTTGCCGACGAGCGCGCGTTTTACAATATCAATTCTTTACAAGAACTCGCCGACCTCGAGCGTCATCGGGGCCCCGGCTGAAATCCCGCTCCGCCGCACGGCCTCTGCCAGTCCCGCCGCCGGCCGCGACGTCCAGCTTCTTCATGACCACGCACAACGAATTTTCCCGCTGCGTCGCGCAGTACGATCCTCACGCGCTGCCTGTGCCGGCCGCTCAGGCGATCACGCGCGAATGGGCCACGCCGGTCACGGCCGTCGAGCGCGTCGCGCTGCGCGACGCACTCGACCGCGTGCTCGCCGCGGACATCGTCTCGCCCATCGACGTGCCGTCGCACGACAATTCGGCGATGGACGGCTATGCGTTCAATGGCGCCGCGCTGGCGGCAGCCGCGCCGGCCGTCGAACTGACGGTCGTCGGCAAAGCCTTGGCGGGCCATCCGTTTCCCGGCCGCGTCGAGGGCGCGCAATGCGTGCGCGTGATGACGGGCGCGTGCATTCCGCAAGGCTGCGACACGGTGGTGCCGCAAGAGCTGGTTGAGCGCAGCGCAGACTCGGCTTCGATCCGCTTTTTAGCCGACGCCGTGCGCGCCGGCGCAAACCGGCGCCTTGCCGGCGAAGATCTCGCCCGCGGCCACGCGGCGTTGCGCGCGGGCCGCGTGCTCCGCGCGTCCGACCTGGGCTTGCTGGCTTCGCTCGGCATCGGCGAAATCAATGTCCGGCGGCGCCTGCGCGTCGCGTTCTTTTCGACCGGCGACGAACTGCGCTCGCTCGGCGAACCGCTCGACGCGGGCTCCGTGTACGACAGCAATCGCTACACGCTCTTTGCCATGCTGCGGCGCCTGAACGTGGACACCCTCGATCTCGGTGTGATCCGCGACGAACCCGCCGCGCTCGAGGCCGCGCTGCGCAGCGCCGCGGCGAGCGCGGACGTGGTGCTGACCTCGGGCGGCGTCTCCGTCGGCGAGGCCGATTTCACGAGGCAGATGTTGCAGACATTCGGCGACGTCGCGTTCTGGAGCCTCGCCATGCGCCCGGGCCGCCCTCTCGCGTTTGGCCGCGTCTGGTCCGGCGGGCGGCCGGGTCTTGGGCTGCCTGCGTTATTCTTCGGTCTGCCGGGCAATCCTGTGGCCGTCATGGTGACGTTCTATCAGATCGTGCGCGAGGTCCTGCTGCTCATGTCCGGCGCAACGCCACAACCGCTGCCGGTGATCCAGGCGGCAAGCCAGTGCCCGATCCGCAAGCGGCCCGGACGGACCGAGTTTCAGCGCGGCATCGCCACGCAGGCTGCGAACGGTGCTAACGGTGCAAACGGCCAGTGGCAGGTCACACCGACAGGCTCGCAGAGCTCGGGCGTGCTGAGTTCGATGAGCGAGGCCAACTGTTTCATCGTGCTCGGCCACGATGAAGGTGACATCGCCGAGGGCGAACGCGTGAGTATCATGCTGTTCCATGGCCTGATCTGACGGTTCCGCGCGTTCACGACCCGGCGCTTTCTCGCGTTCACGTTTTGCTTTACCCATTACCACTACGACATGCGGGTTTGACTTACATGAAAAAACAGATCTCGTTCATTGCACCGGGACAAACGGCTAAAGCACTTATCCTCGTCTATCTGACGTTTTCGGTGCCTATCGTGCTGCTCGGCGTGCTGGTCGCGTTCGTGCGCTATGGCTCGGTCGAACTGAGCACGGTGTTCAGCGCCCTGCTGTTGAACGCGATTCTTGGCTTCATCCTGCTGTGGATTGCCTGCCACGCGTACAACTGGGTCGCGTCGCGCTTCGGCGGCATTGAGATCCAGCTGACGGACGCACCGGAAGAAGCCTGACCCGCGTTGCAAGGCGGGCCATGGTGGCCGCGCCGGCCACTGCTACCGCCGCCCGCGACGCCGGCCTAGCCGTCGCGACGCCGGACCGATGCCGGACCGATGCCGGCCGTCGCGCGAGGCCGATGCCGGCTGCTGACGTCAACGTTGACGGTTCACACGCCGCGCCGGCCTCCTGCCGCCTCACTGCTCGTCGGGCTCGATGCCCGACAATGCACCGCCTATCAAGCCATTCGCCTCCTCGCCCGGCAACGCTTCCACGTCGCGCAGCTTGCGGCTCATGACGCGAGTGCGCGTCTCCGCTGCCTCGATGGAACGCGTGACCGTTTCAAGCTGCGTCTTCGTTTTCGCAAGCACGTCGCCGAATTTGCCGAACTCCGTCTTGACCGCGCCGAGCACCTGCCACACCTCACTCGAACGCCGTTCGATTGCGAGCGTACGGAAACCCATCTGCAAACTGTTGAGCAGCGCGGTCAGCGTGGTCGGGCCGGCAATCGTGACGCGGTAATCGCGTTGCAGCAGGTCCGAGAGCCCTGGCCGGCGCAGCACTTCGGCGTATAGACCCTCGGTCGGCAGGAACAGCAGCGCAAAATCTGTGGTGTGCGGCGGCGACACGTATTTTTCTGCGATGGTCCGCGCCTCGGCGCGAATCCGCGCTTCCAACGCGCGTGACGCTTCTTCCACCGCGACCGGATCGGCGCGTTCCTGCGCGTCGATCAGACGCTCGTAGTCTTCGCGCGGAAATTTCGCGTCGATCGGCAGCCACACCGGCGCTGCCGCGCTGCCGGCGCCGCCCGCTTCGACCCGTCCCGGCAAGCGGATGGCGAACTCGACGCGGTCCGCGCTCTTCGGCACGGTGGCCACATTCTTCGCATATTGGTCCGCGGTGAGCATCTGCTCGAGCAGCGCTTCAAGCTGGACTTCTCCCCATGTGCCGCGCGTCTTGACGTTCGTCAGCACCTTCTTGAGATCGCCGACGCCCGCCGCCAGCGTCTGCATCTCGCCCAAACCGCGGTGCACCTGCTCGAGCCGGTCGGACACGAGCTTGAACGATTCGCCGAGGCGCTGTTCGAGCGTCGCATGCAGTTTTTCGTCGACGGTACGGCGCATTTCCTCCAGCTTCGTGGCGTTGTTCGCCTCGATGTCCTTCAGCCGCTGCTCGATGGTCGCGCGAACCTCGGCAAAGCGCCGATCGTTCGCTTCGGTCAGTTGGCCGAGTTGCAAGCTGAGCGTATCGCCGAATTGCTTGAGCGAGCGCCCCTGTTCATCGCGCGCCTGCTGCGCCTGTTGCTGCAGGCTGTGCCGCACGGCGTCGAGCTGCTGCGCGAAGCCGTCGATCTTGCCGCCCTGCACGGTCGTCATGCTGCTGAATTGCGCGGCGAGCGTCTGCTGGAAATGCGCGAAGCCACTGCTCTGCTCAGTGCGCGACACGCGCGCCGTCTCGGCGATGTCATTGCGCAATTGCCGCTCGAGACGCTCGTACGCGTGCGCCTGCGCATCCGCCGCGGCGTCGATGCGTTCGCTCAGCAGTTCGAACTGTTCCTGCCCGGCCGCGGCGCGCTGCCCGCGCATCAGGATGGCCAACGCAAGCACGAGCGCCACCGCCAGCACGGCGACGGCCGCGATAAGCACCATCGTCATGCACGTGCCCGGCCGATAACTTCGGCGTTGATCGGATTAGGCGGCTGACCCGCGCGCGGGCCTTCGCCGAGACCGGCAATCAGGTTATCCGCGGCGAGGTTGGCCATCGCGCGGCGCGTGGCTTCCGTGGCGCTCGCAATGTGCGGCGTCAACACGACGTTTGGCACGGTGAGCAAGTCCGGGTTCAGATTCGGCTCGCCTTCGAACACGTCGAGGCCCGCGGCGGCGATCTGCTTCGCGCGCAGTGCCTCGACGAGCGCCGCATCGTCGACGATGCCGCCGCGCGCGATATTGGTCAGCGTCGCAGTCGGCTTCATCAGCGCGAGTTCGGCCGCGCCGATCGTGTGATGGTTCTCGTTCGTGTAGGGCAGAACGAGCACGACATGATCGGCACGCCGCAGCAGGTCCTGCTTCGATACATATTCGGCGTTCAGCTCCGCTTCGATTTCCGGCGCGACGCGCGAACGGTTGTGATAGATAACCTGCATATTGAAGCCGCGCGCGCGCCGCGCGAGCGCCTGACCGATCCGCCCCATGCCGATCACGCCGAGCGTCGAGCCATAGAGGTCGCTGCCGAGAAAGCTGTCGTACGACCATTTCTGCCATTTGCCCGCGCGCAGCCAGTGCTCCGATTCGGCGATGCGCCGCGCCGCGGCCATCATCAGCGCCCAGCCGAAGTCCGCCGTCGATTCGTTGAGCACGTCCGGCGTATTGGTGCCGAGCACGTTCGCCGCGTTGAACGCCGCCATGTCGAAATTGTTGTAGCCCACGGCCATGTTCGACACCACACGAAGACGCGGCGCGGCCGCGAGCACGTCGGCGCCGATGGGGTCGCCGGCCGTGAGCGCGCCGTCCTTGTCGGCGAGGCGGCGCTTCAATTCCTCCGCGGACAGCACGTCGCCCTGATTCCAGTCGACGTCGAAATAGCGTTGAAGCCGTTCGATCACGTCAGGAAAGATCGGACGGGCGACGAGTATCTTCTGCATTGCAATTCTCCGTGTAGCGTGTCGAGTTCGACGGCCTCGGCAGCAAACTCAGTGTCAGAAAAACAGCCAGCCAGTGACGAGAAAAAGCGGCAGCAACACCGCACCGGACCAGCCGAGATAAGCGAAAAAGCCCGGCATACGCACACCGCGCGACTCCGCGATGGCCTTCACCATGAAGTTGGGCGCATTGCCGATATAACTGTTCGCGCCCATGAACACCGCGCCGGCTGAAATAGCGGCAAGCGTGGTGGCCCCGGCGGTCATGAGCGACGCCGCGTCGCCGCCCGCGAGGTTGAAGAACACGAGATACGTGGGCGCGTTGTCGAGAAACGAAGATAGCAGCCCCGTCGCCCAGAAGTACATGGCGTTGTGCGGTTGACCCGCGGCGTCGTTCACGAGATGCACGACGCCGGCAAACGCACCCGCTTCCCCCGCGCGCAGCATCATGATGACGGGAGCAATGGTCACGAAGATGCCGGCAAAGAGTTTGGCGACCTCTTCGATAGGCGCCCAATTGAAGTCATTGCCCGCGCGAGCCGCGCGCGGCGTCCACGCAAGAGAAAGCAGTGTGACGCCGATGAGCGCGACATCGCGCACGACGTTTTGCAACGCCACGTGAGTGCCGAGCACGTCGAAGCTCACGCCCGGCTTCCACAGCCCGCTCATCAGCACGAGGCCGATCACTGCGCCGAGCAACAGGAAGTTGATCTTCCCGTCGATACCGAGACGCGGCGAGTCAGGCGTCGGATCAAGAAAACGTGAGCGCTCCTCTTCCCGCTGATGGAAAAAGTACCCATCGAGACAATAGAACGCGACGAGCAGCACGCCGCAAACAAACAGCATCGGCAGCGCGAGATGCGTGGTCGTCCAGAAGAAGTCGACGCCCTGCAGAAAGCCGAGGAAAAGCGGCGGATCGCCGAGAGGCGACAACGAACCGCCCGCATTGGCCACCAGAAAGATAAAGAACACGACCACATGAACGACATGCCGGCGATTGTCGTTCGCGCGCAGCAACGGCCGGATCAGCAGCATGGCGGCGCCGGTCGTACCCATCACGCTCGCGAGCAAGGTGCCGAGTGCGAGAATGGCCGTGTTCAGGCGCGGCGTGCCGTGCAGATTGCCGCGCACGCAGATGCCGCCCGCGACCGTATAGAGCGCGGTCAGCAGGACGATGAACGGAACATATTCTTCGAGCAACGCATGCATGAGCGTGCCGAACGCTGCGCTTGCGCCGAAGGCGAACGCGAACGGTACGAGAAACGCCAGCGCCCACGCCGCCGCGATCTTGCCGAAATGGTGATGCCACACAGCCGGCGCCACAAGCGGAAACACGGCAATCGAGAGCAGCACGCCCGCGAACGGCAGTCCCCACAGCGCCGAAAGCGACGCGCCGTTCAGAGTGGCGGCGCATGCCAACTGAGGCCAGCTCGTGAGCGTCAAGACAGCCACGAGCACCATGCTCGACGGCACGGCACGTCGATTCATAACCTGGAAATCCCTCTTCTGAATGGCAATGGATAACGCAGACCGGCACGTGCGCATGAAAAACGCATGCAAAAACGGCCGCCGCCCGGCTCACGCGCCGAGTACGACGATCACGTGGACGCGGTAAGGTCCATGCGCGCCGAGCACGATGGTCTGCTCGATATCGCCGGTGCGTGAAGGCCCCGATACGAAGTTGACGGCGCGCGGAAGCTCGCCCCGCTCGCTACGGATCAACGCAAATGCTTCTTCATGTCCTGCCACGATGCGCGAGGCGGGCACAATCGCAATGTGCGTTTCCGGCAGCAGGCCGGCCGATGCATAAGTTTGCGGCCCCGAGAGCAGCACGAGCGAGCCCGTCTCCGCCGTGGCGCAGAAGCAGCCTGTGAGCCCCACCACGTCGCCCTCTTGCGGCTTGCGAAATTCGACAGCGACACCGGCGTCGTTCCAGCGCAGATCCTCCAGCGTTTGCCATGCAATGGCTTGCAGCGGCAGCGCATGTTCGACCAGATAGCGATGCGCAGCAGCCGGCACGTCGCTCAGCGACGCGACAGTGTCGACCGTGGTCGACATTTTCTGCGCTTCTTCGATAAAGCGCGCGGTGAGATCGAGCGGCATGTCCGGGCGCGGCCCCTGCGGATGGCGCGCCAGATAATCCGCCACGGCCTCGCGCTCGGACGCCGACGGCTCGGGCTCGCGGCCTTGCGCCGCGCGAATGCGCGCCAGAATGTTGCGGCGGGCGATCGATGTGTCCATATGCGAAAGTCCTCGAGAGTCTCGTGTCGACAGCCGTGCGATATGCAACATAGGCAGCCTATGCAGCGCTTGCATGCCGGGAATTATACCGGCCGCCCTCGCGGCGAACACCCTGGCCGGACGGCATAGGAACACATCGGACACACGCGCAACGCGTTACTTCGCGGGCTCTTCCTCGGGCTGTGCGATGCCGAACACCTGGCGCAAATACGCGAGATACGCCTTGTCGTCGCACATGTTCTTGCCCGGCGAATCCGACAGCTTGGCCACCGGCTGCCCGTTGCAGCGGACCATCTTGATGACGATCTGCAGCGGGTTATAACCCAGGTCGTTGGTGAGATTCGTGCCCACGCCGAACGCGAGCTTGCAGCGGCCGCGAAAACGCTCGTACAGTTGCAGCACCTTGGGAATGTCGAGCGCGTCGGAGAACACCAGAATCTTCGTGCGCGGATCGCAACGGTTCGCCTCGTAGTGCTTGAGCAGGCGCTCGCCCCAATCGAACGGGTCGCCCGAGTCGTGGCGCGCGCCGTCGAACAGCTTGCAGAAGTACATGTCGAAGTCGCGCAGAAACGCCTGCATGCCGTAGACGTCCGACAGCGCGATGCCGAGGTCGCCGCGATATTCCTTCGCCCACATTTCAAAGCCGAAAATCTGCGAATCGCGCAGCCGCGGACCCAGCGCCTGACACGCCTGCAAATACTCGTGCGCCATCGTACCGAGCGGCGTGAGCCCGTGCTTCATCGCGTAATAGACATTGCTCGTGCCGGCGAACTGCTCGCCGAGACCGTCCTTCAGCGTGAGAATCACTTCTTCGTGCCATTGCTTCGAGAAGCGGCGACGGGTGCCGTAATCGGCGATCTTGCAGTCGGCAAATTCCGGTCGGGCGCCGAGCAGTTTCATCTTTTCGACGAGGCGTCCGCGACCTTCACTGTAGTCCGGTTCCTGTTGCGTGTTGCGGAAGTAGACCTCGTTGACGATCGCGAGCATCGGAATCTCAAAGAGGATGGTGTGCAGCCACGGCCCCTTGATCTCGATGTCGATCTCGCCATTGTTTTTGGGCGACGGCTCGATCGAAATGTACTTCTCGTTCAGATGGAAAAGCGCGAGAAATTCGATGAAATCGCCCTTGATGAAGCGCATGCGCCGCAGGTAGTCGAGTTCCTCGTCGGTGAAACGCAGCTTGCAGAGCTTGCGCACTTCCGCGCGAATCTCGCCGATATACGGCACCAGGTCGACGTTGGGCGTGCGGCAACGGAAGCGATACTCGACGTTGGCCGCCGGAAAGTGATGCAGGACCACCTGCATCATCGTGAACTTGTACAGATCGGTGTCGAGCAGCGAAGTAATAATCATGATGGTGCGAACGGGACCGCGGGAAAGACGGAAAGGCCTGACTCAACCCATGCATACGGCGCGCGTCGTGCGCACCGGCTTGACGCATGTTACCCGAATGCGCCCGCATTCAGGCTTCCGCACGCGGCCCGCCGGCCGCCGCCCTCGCCCGTCGCGTTACTTCCGGCGGACGCAATAAACTAATCACGAAAACATATAAAAGCCAGGGTGCGATGCCGCATGCGCCTCTTGACGTTACGTTACAATAGCGCTTTTGGCGTTTGCGCCTTCCCCGATTCCGCATGCAGGAGCTGCCTGAATGACTCACGTTGTGACCGAAAGCTGCATCAAGTGCCGCTATACCGACTGCGTCGATGTGTGCCCGGTGGACTGCTTTCGCGAAGGTCCCAACTTCCTCGCGATCGACCCCGATGAATGCATCGACTGCGCCGTGTGCGTCGCCGAGTGCCCGGTGAACGCCATTTACGCCGAAGAAGACGTGCCGGGCGACCAGCAGAACTTCATCGAGCTGAATGCCGACCTCGCCAAGAGCTGGCCGAGCATCACGAAGACCAAGGCGCCGCTGCCGGAAGCCGACGAGTTCAAGGACGTCAAGGAAAAGCTCGCGCTGCTCGTGCGCTGAGCGTTTCCGCCTGCCGCGTGTCCTGCCCGCGTCAATCAAATTGAGATGAACGCGAGGTATTGACAGGCGCTTAAGCTGCTCCTACAATTTCGTTTCTCTGCTGTTGTTGTTCTGTTCCTCGATAGCTCAGTCGGTAGAGCGCCGGACTGTTAATCCGTAGGTCCCTGGTTCGAGCCCAGGTCGAGGAGCCAAGAATTGCAAAAGCCCGTTAACCAAGACGGGCTTTTTTATGTAGATCAAGTTGTACTGCTGTTCCTCGATAGCTCAGTCGGTAGAGCGCCGGACTGTTAATCCGTAGGTCCCTGGTTCGAGCCCAGGTCGAGGAGCCAAAATTTGAAGGCCCGCATTCGTGCGGGCCTTTTCTTTTTGTGCGCTTGCTTATGCGTTTTCTTCTGCGCCTTTTTGTGCATCGACGCGTGTTGCGGTGCGACCCACTGGCCGCGCTGTTAACCGTTGCGCCACATCCGCCGGGTTCCCGCGCTCGCCGTCGCCATCGCATTCATCCGCCAACAGCCTGGCCTCTCATCGCGCGGATCCCGCGGCGGTATACGATGACGGCTTCGCAGCGCACGGCCGCGCTGCCCAACGCACTTCGGCCATCAGCTGGCAATCTCATGAAACTTATTTCATCGCGCATGGCGCTTGCAGGCGCCTCTGCAGTTCTCTCCGCCGCCGTTGTCGTCGTGCCTGTCGCTCACAGCGAAGAAGTCGGCAGCGTCAATACGAACTTTCACATCACGGGTTCGGATCGCGTGGTCGTTGAGGCGTACGACGATCCGCTTGTGCAAGGCGTGACCTGCTACGTGTCGCGCGCCCGGACCGGCGGCGTGAAGGGCACGCTCGGTATCGCGGAAGATCCCACGGAGGCGTCCATCGCCTGCCGCCAGGTCGGCGCGATCCATTTCACTGGACCGCTGAAGCAGCAGGCCGACGTGTTCTCAGTCAGCATGTCGTTGATCTTTAAGGCTTTGCACGTGGTGCGCGTGGTCGACACCAAGCGCAACGCGCTCGTGTACCTCACGTACAGCGACCGCGTGGTGAGCGGCAGCGCGAAAAACAGCGTCAGCGCGGTGCCCATGCCGGCCGGCACGACGATCCCGCTGAAGTGACACACCATGCGCGCGCCGCGTCCTACGAGAAAGCGCACCGCCGCCGCGGCGACGCACGGCGCGCCCCCGCGCGCGCCAACGCTCATGCCGCGCTAAACTGAGTGGCTGTGCGAGAGCCCTGCCATGACAGCCGCCCACCGTTTCCGCAATTCCGCCCGTTACTGGCGCACGCCGCTGCTGCCCGGCGCGGATCTGCTTACGGCCGAATACCACGACCATGAATTCGCGCCGCACTGGCATGACGCGTACACGATCCCGGTGATCGTGGCGGGCGCGGAGGGTTATCGGTATCGCGGCTCCGACTATGTCGCCGAAGCGGGCGGCGTGCCGATCATCAACCCGGGCGAGCTGCACACCGGCTCGAAGGCGGTGGAAGCCGGCTGGCGCTACCGCGTAATGTACGCGCCGGTGCCGTTCATCCAGCAACTCGCCAACGACGTCGCCGGCAAGCCGCAGCCGCTGCCGTGGTTCGCGCCCGGCGTGATCCGCGATCCGGACCTTGCCGCGCGGCTCGCCAACGCCCACCGCCGGCTCGAAGCCGGCACCGACTGCCTCGCCGCCGAGGCCGCGATGCTCGACGCGCTGTCCACGTTGCTCGTGCGCTATTCGCAGACGCAGCCGGAGCCGGCGCGCGTCGCGCCTGACGACGCCCGCGTCGCCGTGATGAAAGAACGTCTGACAGGCGACCTGCTCGAACCCGTCACGCTCGCTCAAGTGGCCGACGCCGCCGGCCTTTCGCCGTTCCACGCGGCGCGCCTCTTCACTCGCGCGACCGGGCTGCCGCCGCACGCATGGCGCAACCAGGTGCGCCTGCAACGCGCGCTGGCGCCGCTGCGCGCGGGCGTTCCGGTGACGGAAGTGGCCGCCGCCAGCGGCTTTACCGACCAGAGCCACTTCACGCGACATTTCCGGCGCATGTTCGGCGTGCCGCCGGGGCGCTGGCAGGGACTTTGATCTGCGAGCGCGCGCAAGAACGTACAAGTCCCGCCGCGCCGCGCCCGCTATGCTTCCCGGCTCAAGGAGGCAAGTCTTGACCCAGTCGAAACCATTAAAGGAATTCACCGCCGGCGCGCGCGACATCATCCCGATGATGGTCGGCGCCGGGCCCTTCGGCGTGATCTACGGCACGCTCGTCGCGTCCGGCCCGCTGCAGCTGTGGCACGGCCAGCTGATGTCGCTCGTCGTGTTCGCCGGCTCGGCGCAGTTCATCGCGCTCGGGCTGATTGCCGGTCACGCGAGTTTCGCGGTGATCTGGGCGACCACGTTCGTCGTCAATCTGCGGCACGTGCTGTACAGCGCGACGCTCGCGCCGCACGTCGCGCATCTGCCGGCGCGCTGGCGCTGGGCACTCGGCGCGCTGCTCACCGACGAAGTGTTCGCCGTCGCCTGGGAGCACTACCGCAACCGTGAGCCGGGCACTGTCGGCCCGCATTATTTCTTCGGCGCCGGTCTCGCGATGTATCTGAACTGGCAGTCGTGGACGGTGGCGGGCCTCCTGTTCGGCGCGGCCTTCCCCGGCCTGCAGTCACTCGGGCTCGATTTCGCGATGGTGGCGACGTTTATCGCGATCGTCGTGCCGCAACTGGTGGCCTTGCGCTATCTCGCGGCGGCGGCGACGGCCGGCACGTTGGCCTTTCTGTGGCAGGCGTGGCCGTACAAGCTCGGCCTGCTCGGCGCGGTGTTCGCGGGCGTCGCCGTCGGCGTCGTGCTCTCGGCGCCGCGGCTTCGCCCGCGGCGCGCGCGCCGGTCCGCGGAGGCATCGCGATGAACTACGTCGTCCTCATACTCGGCATGGCGCTCATCACCTGGGTGATCCGCGCCGCGGTGTTCGTCTTCGGCGACCGGCTGGTGTTTCCGCCGCTGGTGCGCACCGCCCTCGGCTTCGTGCCGGTCACCGTGCTGACGGCCATCATCGTGCCGATGGCCGTCTCGCCGCACGGCGCGGAGACCGGCGCGGAGCTGACCTGGCGCAATCCGCAACTGGTCGGCGCGCTCGCCGCCATCGCGGCAAGTGCACTGACGCGGCGGCCGCTTCTCACCATCGCGATCGGGCTGACGGTGTTTTTTGTCTGGCAGTGCGTGGTGCTCAGGTAAAGGCGCGGGCTGCCTGCCCTGGTAAGCGCCTACTCACACGGCAGGCCGCGACAGCCTCGGATCTGATCGTCGCGAGGCCGCTCAACGCGGCGGCTGGCCACCGCCGGGGCGTATCCGCCGGGCACAATGAGCGCCGCCTGGCAAAGCTTTGACGCCTGCGCGCTACCCGATAAAACCCTTAAGTTTCCCGTCGATCCGCCGATATGCAGTCGAGGTCCGCTCGCCGGGAGACATCCCGGCCAAGACGCGGCAACAGGCAGGAATCAAGCGCGCGGCGATCGCGCGTCGCATCTTCCGGGTCCGCTTGCGACCGGAACACACGACAAGGCCGCGCGGCAGCACCAAACGGGATAGACACATGGGTCAAATCACCCTCACGCTCAAAGACGAGACCATTGCGACGCTGCGCAAGGATTTCGACGCTTTTCTGCGCGTATCGCTGAAGCTCGATCCGCAGTTCGCGACGCCGTCGTTCGAGGACTTTTTGCGCGCCAAGCTGCTCGACAACATGGTGCCGCTGACGGAACACGCGGTTCAGCGGATGTTGCAGGGCGGCCAGTACGCGTGGGCGAAACGCACGCTGGACAAGGAGTTCCCGGACGTCGTCGCGATCCTGATGCAACAGGCGGGCGAATTCGGCTTCGGCTTCGCGGCCCGCTCGGAGTGGACGCCCGAAGAGCTGGCCAAGCAATGCCGCGACTGGGCGGCCGCCATCGTCAAGGAAGCCGAAGGCGACGCCG
The DNA here is from genome assembly GCF_047325075.1 of Paraburkholderia phenoliruptrix. Taxonomy (NCBI): domain Bacteria; kingdom Pseudomonadati; phylum Pseudomonadota; class Betaproteobacteria; order Burkholderiales; family Burkholderiaceae; genus Paraburkholderia; species Paraburkholderia phenoliruptrix. Next base: position 1,437,242 of record NZ_CP168531.1, on the reverse strand, counting down.
TGCTGGTCGACCCGCTGGCCGCGCAGATCAAGGGCGCGGTGCAAGACATTCAGGCGCTCGAGGAAATCATGCAGACGCCCGCGTGGCGGCTCGTCGAATCGCTGCGTCAGCGCGTGTACGAGGCGAAGGTGGCGTGCGAAACGACGGTGGGCAGCACGGCGCGCGAGAAGCTCGGCGAGCTGCGCGGGTTGTTGCGGCTCGGCATTTCGCACGGCTCGTTCCAGAAGCAGGAAGCGCAACAGATCATGGAATATCTGCGCCTGCTGAAACCGGAAATCTTCGTCGAGGAGCCGTACGACGTGTTCTCGCGGATGGCGGCATGGCTGCGTAACTTCTTCGTCCCGCCGCGTCCGACCGCCCAGCAGCAGCAGCGCCAGTCGCGCTGAGCGCCCGCTCGCGAGCGCGCCGCCACGCCCCCTCGGCCGACCGGCAGCTAGTCGTCAGCTGTCAGCTAGCCGGCAGCCGCGCGCACGGCCGCCTTCGGCTCAGTCCCACATCTTCCTGAGCCTCGCCCCGATTTCCAGTCTGGCCTGCGCCGCGGCGGCCAGCCCCGCGGCGCTCGGCGCGCTCGGCACGGGGACGCGCGGCCACGCGTAGGTGTCGAACAACGGCATGAGATGCGCGGGAATGAAGCGCGTGCGCGACGCCCAGACATGGCGGTCGCCGAGATGCGTCTGGTTGTGCACATAAAAACGCTGCGGCACGACGATATGCAGGTCTTCCTTGGCGCGCGTCATTGCTACATAGAGCAGGCGGCGCTCTTCGTCGATGTCTTCTTCGCTGCCCGTGCCCAGATCGGACGGAATGCAGCCGTCGACGCCATTCAGCACGAACACGTTGCGCCACTCCTGCCCTTTCGCCGAATGGATGGTGGACAGGATCAGATAGTCTTCGTCGACGAGCGGCACGCCCGACTCGTCGCTGGTGGCGTCGGGCGGATCGAGCGTGAGTTCCGTCAGGAAGCGTTCGCGCGACGCATACGTGCCCGCGATGCTTTCCATTTGCAGCACGTCGGCATGGCGGATCGCAGCGTCTTCGTGATTGCGCGCGAGATGCGGCTCGTACCAGCGCCGTACCATCTCGAATTCGGCGGGCCACGGCGTCTCACGCCCGTACGCGCTCCACATCAGCTTGACGAACGGACGCCAGTCTTCCTGCGCGCGAGGCGGCGGGGCGAATGCCGCGAGCGCGCCTGCCGCCGTCGCGAGCGCATTGTCGGCGGCGTCGCCCGCGCGGGCGACGATGTCGTCCAGCACCTTCGCGGCGGTGGCCGGCCCCACGCCCGGCAGCAGTTGCACGACGCGAAAACCCGCCACCCGGTCGCGCGGATTCTCGGCCCAGCGCAGCACCGCGAGCACGTCCTTGACGTGAATCGAATCCAGAAACTTGAGCCCGCCGAATTTCACGAACGGAATATTGCGCCGCGTGAGTTCGATTTCGAGCGCGGCGCTGTGATGCGCGGCGCGAAACAGCACGGCCTGCGACTTCAGCTTCATGCCCTGCTCGCGTGCTTCGAGTATCTGCTCGACGACGTAGCGCGCCTGGTCGGCCTCGTCGGCGACCGTCACGAGACGCGGGCGCTGTGCCGATGCCTTGTCGGTCCAGAGGTTCTTCGTGTAGCGCTCGCTGGCCAGCTCGATCACCGCATTCGACGCCGCGAGGATCGGCTGCGTGGAGCGGTAATTGCGCTCCAGCGTGATGCGCGTGGCGGGCGGGTCGAATTGCGCGGGGAAGTCGAGAATATTGCGCACGGTCGCGCCGCGAAACGAATAGATGGACTGGGCGTCATCGCCCACCACGGTCAGGCCGCGCCCGTCGGGCTTGAGCGCAAGGAGAATGGACGCCTGCAGGCGGTTCGTGTCCTGATATTCGTCGACCAGCACGTGGTCGAAGCGCGCCGAGAGATCGGCGGCAATGGCCGGCTCCGCGGCCATATGCGACCAGTAGAGCAGCAGGTCGTCGTAATCGAGCACGCTCTGCTTCTGCTTTGCGTCGACGTAGGCGGCGAACAGCATGCGCAAATTCGCTTCCCATTCGCGGCACCATGGAAACGCGCTCTCCAGCACCTGGTCGAGCGACGCGCCGGTATTCACGACCCGCGAGTAAATGGCGAAGCAGGTGCCCTTGGCGGGAAAGCGCCGCTCTTTCGCCGACAGCCCCAGTTCATGACGCACGAGGTTCATGAGGTCGGCGGAATCTTCGCGGTCGTTGATCGTGAAGGCGGGCGCGAGGCCGATAAGCTCCGCGTATTCGCGCAGGAGCCGCGCGCCGACGCTATGAAACGTGCCGGCCCAGGTCAGCCCTTGCGCGAGCGCGGCGCGCGTGCCGAGCGCCGCCGTGGCGATGCGGGTGACACGGCGGGTCATTTCCAGCGCCGCGCGGCGCGAAAACGTCAACAGCAGGATTCTGCGCGGGTCGGCGCCCTTCACCATCAGATTGGCGACGCGATGCGCGAGCGTGTTGGTCTTGCCGGAACCCGCGCCTGCGATCACGAGCAGCGCGCCGGACGGCGCGTGCGGGGTATCGGCGCCGTATTCGACGGCCTCACGCTGTGCGTCGTTGAGCTTGGCGAGCCACGCGGCGGCGTCGGAGGGCGGAGATTCGGCGACGGAAAGCACGATGTTCTGGCAGGCGTTGAATGGATCGAGAATGGCGACGCATACTGTATATCCATACAACCCTGGCGCACAAGCGCCCTTTTTTCGGGACACGGGGCGCGACGTGCCGGCGAGCTTCGGGCGACGTCCCGGCGGACTGCCGCGTGAGCGGCATGGGCTGTGTCGCGCCCACGGCGTCGGACAGCGCTCGCACAAACAACAACGGCCCGTTCGCTTCGCGCGACACGGGCCGTGATCGTCAGCGGGTGACTGGCCTGCTCTTAAGAAAGCTCCGGAAAGCCACCCGTCGAGAAGCGACACGCAGCTTATTGCTTCTTCGCGTCCTTCAGGTTGGCTTCGGCGTTGGCCTTGTCGGCGTCGGCCTGAGCCTCGGTTTTTTCCTTGTCCGCCTTGGCTTGCGCGACAGCCGCCTTCTTGTCCGCCTTCGCCTGCTGCCTGGCGGCCTTCTTGTCGGCGTGCGTGACCGGCGCGGCGGCCGGATCGCTCGCCTGCGCCAATGCAACCGACGACAGGCACCCTGCAATCAACAGCGCGCCGAGCCGGCCGGCAGCGGTTTTCAGGGATTTCGTGGATTGAGCGTTATTCATTGCTATACCTCCTTGCCAAAGCTGACAGATCACGCGGGACCGACGCCCGCCTGAGCGCGAATCCGGCGTCGCAGGCACGCGACGCCAAGGTTCGACCTGCGATGAATGCGGGTTAGCGCGCCGAAAACGCGCGACTCAATGCCGGATCAATGCGAAATCAATGCTTGACTTCGCCGCCCTCGGCCTGGTCGCCGGCCTGGCCTTGCATGTTCATCTTCATTTCATTGTTGGCGGCCTGCTTGTCCGCCTTCATGTTGATTTTGGCGTCGCGCACCTGCTCCTTGTATTCGGACTTGGCGGCCTTTTCGTGCTGCTTGAGCTCGGCCTTCGATGCCTTCTTCGACGCGCGGTACTCGGCATTAGCCTTCGCGTTGGCTTCGCGCTTCTGCACGAGCGGATCCGTCGAGCCCGACGCCGTCAGGCGGGTCGGTGCCGGCGTCACCGGCTGCACGCCTTGCGCAGCCGGCGCGAGCTCGGCGCCCGGTGTCTGGGTCTGCGTCGGCGCTTGCGCCGGCACTTGCGCCTGAACCTGCGCCTGCGTATTCACGCCCGCGGCCGCCTGCACCGGCTGAACGGGCTGCGTGGTCTGTGCCATAGCCGCGCTAGCGGCGAATGCGGTCATGGCGGTACCAATCAGGAGCGTACGAATCTGGGTCATGGCAATGTCCTCTCTAAAGTTGTCGTGACGCGGGAAAGACGCCGTGGCACCGCGTCCTGGCGATGCCGGTCGGGACGCCGCCCGGTCTGCTCATAGCCGAACTCGATCCGGCAAGCTTTGCTGCTGAGACCCACTTTACGAGTGAAGTCGTTTCGTGGCGACCGGTGTTACGCGACGTTTCACTTTCTGACAAGCGCATAACATCTGCTTGCATTTGCTTGCGATGTGCCGGCCGGGACGCGGCGACACGGCAGTAACGCCGGGCCGGCGTAGCGGCAGCGGCTGAGCGGCGGCTCCCGCCAAGGCAGCGCCCGGGGCAGCGGTAAAGACAGCGCGCCTTCTTCAGGGCAAGCTTGTGGCTTATGATGCGAACCCCTCGCCCGAAAGTGCAAAGCCCATGCCCAATCTAGATTTCACGCTCACCGGCGACTACGTCGAACTCCACAATCTGCTGAAGATAACGGGGCTCGCGGAAAGCGGCGGCCAGGCAAAAATGATGGTCGCCGACGGCGCCGTGACCGTCGACGGCCGCGTCGAAACGCGTAAAACGTGCAAGATCCGCGCGGGTCAGGTGGTGTTGCTCGGCGATACGCGAATAGCGGTTCACGAAGCTTGAGCCGGCGCGGCGAAAGACCACGAGAATCCGCGACGAGCGCGCGCACCAGAAACGTGCGTTATCCATCGACATTACAGCGGTCACACAATAAGCTGTCGGTTTCGCCAGACAAACCGATGCGCTGACGCGGCTTGACGCCGGGCCGGCGCGTGAGTTGCGGGTTATGGCGCCATCGCCGGCATGGTGGACCTGGCAGCGCGGCGCGTCCGTGCCGGCGCATGCGTGGCGGGTCCGGGGGCCGGGGGCCGGGGTCCGGGGGTCCAAAGTCCAAGGCCGAAGGGCGCGGGTCCAGCGGCGCGACGGTGCGCTGCGGCGATTGCCGCCGCAGCCCAAGCCGCGGAGGCGCCAAAGCCCGCGTCACAACGCCCGCCCGTCTGCCCCATGCGGCCGCAATACGCCCGTCTGACAACAGATCAACACGCACACTCCATGACCCAATCCGGCTTCACCCGGACGACCGCCCGTCCGCCGACTTTCTCGCGCCACGCCGCCGACACCGCCCGGCTCGCCGCGCCGCTCGCCATTGCCCAACTGTCGCAAATGGCGATGGGCGTCACCGACACGATCCTGCTCGGCTCGCTCGGCCCCGACGCGCTCGCGGCCGGCGGGCTCGGCGCGAACCTGTTTTTCGTCGTCGTGACGCTGCTGCAGGGCGTGCTCACGTCGGTCAGCGTGAGCGTGTCGCATGCGCGCGGCGCGCAGGACGAAAGCCGCGTGCCGCACATCTACTGGACAGGTCTGGTGCTCTCGGTGCTGCTGTCCGTGCCGGCGTTCGCGTTGCTTTCCTTCGCGACGCCGATTCTGCTCGCGTTCGGCGAACCCGCGCTGCTCGCGCACAACGTCGGCCAATACGCGGCCGTGCTGCGCTGGGGCGCGCTTGGCAGCCTGATCGGCGTCGGCCTGATGCGTTCGTTTCTGCCGGCGATCGGCGCGGCGCGACGGCTGCTGTGGGTGTCGCTCGTGAGCGTCGGCGTGAACGGCTTTTTGAACTACGGGCTGATTCATGGCGCATACGGGCTGCCGCGGCTCGGCTTTCTCGGCTCGGCCGCGGCGACGTCGATCACCGTCTGGCTCACGGCGCTCGTGCTGATGGCGCTGCTGCACCTGCGGCCGCGCTATCGGCACTTCGTGGTCGCGACCGGCCCCAACGTCCCGCTGATGGGTGAGCTCTTCGGCATCGGCTGGCCGGTCGCCATCACCTACGGCGTCGAGTCGACGCTCTTTCTCGCCACCGGCCTGATGGTCGGCCTGCTCGGCGAGTCGCAACTGGCCGCGCATCAGATCGCACTGAATGTCGCGTCCGTCGCGTTCATGGTGCCGCTGGCGATCGGCCAGGCGGCCAATGTGCGAGTCGGCTTCTGGTCCGGCGCCGGACAGCCGCTCGCCGCGCGCCACGCGGGTTTCGTCGCGCTTGCGCTCGGCGTCGGCTTCATGACGCTCTCGGGCATCGTGCTGATCGCGGCGCCGCACTGGATCGTCGGCCTGTATCTGCATCTGGACGATCCTGCGAATGCGGCGACCGTCGCGCTCGCTAGTTCGCTGCTCGGCGTGGCCGCCATTTTCCAGATCGTCGACGGAATGCAGACAGTCGGTTCAGGTTGCCTGCGCGGCCTGAAAGACACGCGCATTCCCATGATGGCGGCCGCTTTCGGTTACTGGGTAATCGGCTTTCCTACCGGCTACACACTCGCGTTTCATTTTGGGCTCGGCGCGCGCGGTTTATGGTGGGGACTCGCGGCAGGTCTCGCGAGCGTCGCGCTCCTGATGACGCTGCGCTTTCACAAGCTGAGCCAGCGCCGCGTGCCGGCGGCCGCGGACGCGCCGCCCGCCGCATCGGTTTAAAGCGACGACGACGAGCGGGCACGCCGCGCCACTCACGAGGCGCGGCCGCGGGCAAGATCCCGGCGGCGGTCATCGCAACGCAGCGACGAGCCGCTTGCCGGCGCCGCGCCGAACGCTCACCTTCACTCATCGGCTGAGATGCAAACTCGTTGCGCGCGCAACGAGTCGCTGAGCACGCTTGTCGCCTCAACGGTAAAATGCCGCTTTTGGCGCAAGTCGCGCAAACCGCGTCGTTGCGCTGAAAACACGCCCGCGCGCCCCACAAAGGACCGCGCCGCCGGCAGGTCCGCCATCCGCGGACGCATTGCTCCCGTTGTCGACGAACGAACCTCATCCGCCGCGACGCGCACGCTGCGCGGCAGGTGCTGACGCGCGCTCGCCGTCATGCGCGGCGGGCCGCGGCTGCGGCACATCGCCGTTCGTCACCGCCCCGCGCGCTGGCCGATAGAACGCTCCCGCTTCTCGCAAAAAATACATTACCAAGGACCTCGTCTCATGCTTGCCCGCATCACCCGTCTCTTTCCGCTTTGGGCCGTGCTCGTTTCTATTGCCGCATATTGTTCGCCGGCTTCGTTCGGCGGCATCGCGCCGCACGTCACCACGCTTCTGACCATCATCATGCTGGCGATGGGCGTCACGCTGTCCGTCGCGGACTTTCAGCGCGTCTTCACGCGGCCCGCGCCGGTGATCGCCGGCATCGTGCTGCATTACCTCGTGATGCCGCTCGCCGCCTGGGTGATCGCGAAGGCATTGCGCATGCCGCCCGACCTGACCGCCGGCATGGTGCTCGTCGGCAGCGTGGCGAGCGGCACGGCGTCAAACGTGATGATCTATCTCGCGCGCGGCGACGTCGCGCTCTCGGTGACGATCAGCGCGCTGTCCACGCTCGTCGGCGTATTCGCGACGCCGCTGCTCACGCGTCTTTACGTGGATGCGTCGATCGCCGTCGACATCCACGGCATGCTGATGAGCATTCTGCAAATCGTCGCGCTGCCCATCGTGGTCGGGCTCGCGGTGAACCATCTGTTCGGCAAGGCGGTACGCAAGGTGGAACCCGTGCTGCCGCTCGTGTCGATGGTCGCGATTCTGCTGATCATCGGCGCGGTGGTGGGCGGCACGCAAAAGAGCATTGCGTCGGTCGGTCTCGTGGTCATGCTCGGCGTCGTGCTGCATAACGGCATCGGCCTGCTCGGCGGTTATTGGGGCGGGCGCCTCCTCGGTTTCGACGAAGCGGTGTGCCGCACGCTCGCCATCGAAGTCGGCATGCAGAACTCGGGCCTCGCGGCGACGCTCGGCAAACTCTATTTCACGCCGATCGCCGCGTTGCCGGGCGCCCTCTTCTCGGTCTGGCACAACCTGTCGGGCTCGCTGCTGGCGGGCTTCTGGGCGGGACGTCCGGCGAAAGGCTCGACGCATCCGGACGGCGAACGGGTGCAGAACGCCGAGCGTGTCTGACGATTCGGGCCACCGCAAGCCCGGCCCGATTCCCCTTAGAATGGATTTCTCGGCAGCGTGTGTCCATGCACCGCGCCGCCGCACGAAAAGCCTGAACAAAAAGGGGAAGAGCGTGCAGTGGCATCTACAACAAAAGCAGACCGCAACACAGCGCAAACGCGCACTCAGTTCTGCGAGACATTTCTTCCTGCTGTGCTGCGCATCGGCATTTCTGACCGCGTGCGCGAGCAAGCCGCCCGCCACCGCGTTCGATCGCACCGTCACTCACGCGCTGCCCGCCACCGACAACACGCCGCTTCGCGCGGCACTCCAACCGCTCGAAGCCGCTCATCCGGGCGAGTCGGGCTTTCGCGTGCTATCGAGCGGCACAGACGCTTTGCAGATGCGCATTGCACTGGCGCGAGCCGCGACGAAAACGCTCGACATGCAGTACTACATCGCCAAGGAGGACACCACCGGCAAGCTGCTGCTCGGCGCGGCGCTCTATGCAGCGGATCACGGCGTGCGCGTGCGCATGCTGGTCGACGACCTGAATTTCAAGGACATCGACCAGGTCATGGCGGGCCTCAATTCGCACAAGAACATTGAGATTCGCGTTTTCAATCCGTTCGGCAGCGCGCACCAGGGCGTATTCGAACGCACCACGAATCTGTTCACGCAGATCGGCCATTTCACGCGCCGCATGCACAACAAGGCGATGATCGCGGATAACCAGCTGGCGATTGTCGGCGGCCGCAATCTCGGCGACGAATACTTCAGCGCGAGCGAGGTGCTCCAGTTCCGCGACATCGACGTGCTCGCGGCCGGCCCGATCACCGCGGATGTTTCCGCGAGCTTCGACGACTACTGGAACAGCAGCCTCGCCTATCCGCTCGGCGTGCTGAACAAGCAGACGTTCGAGCCGAAGGAACTCGACCAGACACGCGACGATCTTCGCAAGCACTGGCGCACGAATGCCGATCCGTACAACGCGAAGCCGCTGAACGCGACGCCGCTCGCCGCGCAGATTGCCGGCAGGCAGCTCGGCCTGACATGGGCGCAGGCCGAGTTCAAGGTGGATGACCCGGAGAAGATCGAGAAGCCCTCGCCGGACTACATAAGCCCGCCGATGCAGCGCCTCGGCGAACTGATGAAGGATGCACACAAGGACTTCCTGATCGTGTCGCCCTATTTCGTTCCGCACGATGCAGGCGTGAAGACACTCGGCGAGCTCACGCATCGCGGCGTACGTGTAGCAATCCTGACGAATTCACTGGCGGCCACCGACGCCGTCGCGGTGCAAGCGGGCTACAGTCCGTTTCGCGTGCCGCTGCTCAAGCAAGGCGTCGAACTGTATGAATTCCGGCCGCGCCAGGAAACGCCGCCGGCGGGCTTCGCCGGCTCGCAATCGCGTGCGAGCCTGCATGCGAAGACGTATGTGATCGACCGCCGCATTCTCGTGATCGGTTCGATGAACCTCGATCCGCGCTCGGCGCATCTGAACACCGAACTCGCGCTGGTGATTCACAGTCCGCCGCTCGCGGCGCAGGTCGCCGACATCTTCCAGCGCGCCATCGGACCGGAAGAAAGTTATCACGTCACATTGGCTGACGAGGCGCAACTCACCTATCTGCGCTCCATCGGCGCGCCGCCGTCGCTGCTCGTGTGGACGGATGTCGAGAACGGCACGCGTCGAAGCTATATTTTCGACCCGCAGGCAGGCTTGTACCGGAATCTGCTAACGGGGCTATTCTCCCTATTGCCGGTCAACGCAGAACTTTAAAGCGGAGCTGAACCATGACTGAAGACGTACGAATGGAGCGCGATACGTTCGGTGAAATCGCCGTGCCCAATGCCCGCCTGTGGGGCGCGCAAACGCAGCGCTCGCTGCAGAATTTCCGCATTTCCACCGAGAAGCAGTCGCCCGAACTGATCACCGCGCTCGCCGTCATCAAGCGCGCCGCAGCCGAGGTGAACTTAGGCCTCCGCATGCTCGCCGAAGACAAGGCGCGCGCGATCATGCAGGCGGCCGACGAGATCATCGACGGCAAGCATCCCGAAGAATTTCCGCTCGCGGTCTGGCAAACCGGCTCCGGTACGCAGACCAACATGAACCTCAACGAGGTGATCGCGAATCGCGCGAGCGAGCTGCTCGGCGGCCAGCGCGGCGAGTCGCGCAAGGTCCATCCGAACGACGACGTGAACCGCGGGCAATCGTCGAACGACGTGTTCCCGACGGCCATGCACGTGGCCGCCGCGCATGGCATCGTCAAGCATCTGCTGCCTGCGCTGAAGACGCTGCGCGATACGCTCGACGGCAAGGCGAAGGCGTTTGCCGGCATCGTCAAGATCGGCCGCACGCATTTGCAGGACGCCACGCCGCTCACGCTCGGTCAGGAATTTTCCGGCTATGTCGCGCAGCTCGATCACGGCATTCGTCACGTCGAATCGGCGTTGCCGCATCTGTATGAACTCGCGCAGGGCGGCACGGCGGTCGGCACTGGTCTGAACGCGCATCCGCAGTTCGCGCAGAAAGTGGCGGCGGCCATCGCGCAGCTCACGGGCGTGCCCTTTGTGTCCGCGCCCAACAAGTTCGAAGTGATGGCCGCAGCCGACGCGCTCGTGTTCGCGCACGGCGCGCTGAAGACGGTGGCCGCGAGCCTGAACAAGATCGCGAACGACATCCGCTGGCTCGCCAGCGGCCCGCGCTGCGGGCTCGGCGAGCTGTCCATTCCCGAAAACGAGCCGGGCAGCTCCATCATGCCGGGCAAGGTCAACCCAACGCAGTCGGAAGCCGTGACCATGCTCTGCGCACAAGTGTTCGGCAACGACGTCGCGGTGAATATCGGCGGCGCGAGCGGCAACTTCGAGCTCAACGTATTCCGGCCGATGATCGCGCACAACGTGCTGCAATCCATCCGTCTGCTGACGGACGGCGCGCACAGTTTCAACGAGAACTGTGCGGTCGGCATCGAGCCGAACCGCGAGCGGATCGACACGCTGCTCAACGAATCGCTGATGCTGGTGACGGCGCTCAATCCGCATATCGGCTACGACAAGGCCGCGCAGATCGCAAAGAAGGCGCACAAGGAAGGCACCACGCTGAAAGCCGCGGCGCTCGCGCTCGGCCACGTGACGGAGCAACAGTTCGACGAATGGGTCCGTCCGGGCGATATGGTGGGGCACTCGGCGCCGTGATGGCGCCCCCACTTCGCAGGTCGGGCGGCTCGCGGCGAGCCGCCCGCTCAGCGCCGCCGCACCCAGGCGTTCAGATCTTGCCCTGTGCCACTTCTTCCGGCTTCAGTTCGACGATCGCGTCGAGCGCTTCCTTGACGTCCATCGCGTAGCGGGCGAGGCGCTTCTGCTCGTCGGTCTCAGGCACGAACGACGGCACCTGCACCGGGTGGCCGTTCTCGTTGACGGCGACCATCACGACGAGGCAATCCGTGGTTTGCAGCAACTCGCCGCCCTTTGGGTCGCCGGCCTGCACCGACACGTGAATATGCATGCTCGTGCGCCCCGTCGCCACGACGCGCGCGCGCAGTTCCACGAGGTTGCCGACCAGAATCGGCCGGCGAAAGCGGATGTTGCCGACACTCACCGTCACGCAATAACGCCCCGACCACACGGCCGCGCAGGCGTACGCGGTTTCGTCGATCCACTTCATCAGCGCGCCGCCGTGCACCTTGCCGCCGAAGTTGACCGAACTCGGTTCGGCGAGAAAACGGAAGGTGGTTTCGGAACGGTCCAACGGCGCTGCGGGATGGCTGCTCATCTTGACTCCGGTCAATCGGATGCATTGAAAGGAGCCGATTATACGAGCGCAATATTGACGGCGTAGCCACGAATCGGGCTTCCGGCCGCGCCTTTCAGCGGGCGGCGACGCCCGCGCGGTCCGCGAGACCGACGCCGGCATCGACACCGACCGCCACGCCACCCGCCGACGACGCCACCGCCGACATGAACCGTTCCCGATACTCGAGCGGCAGCACGCCGAAGCGCCGCACGAATGCGCGCCGCAGATTCTGCTCGCTGCCGAAACCGCAGTCGAGCGCGATCCGCTTGAGCGGCCGGCGCGATTCGGCCAGCGCCCGCGACGCCGCCTCCAGACGCAGCGCCGACACCGTCTTTGCCGGCGTGCGCCCCACTTCGTCGACATAGCGGCGCGCGAACGTGCGCGGCGTCATGCGCGCGCGCTCGGCAAGCCGCTCGACTGTCAGATCTTCACGCAGATGCGCGGCCATCCAGCTATGGAGAGCGTCGAACGGCCCGCCCGCCGACGCCTGTGCCGCCAGCGCCGCGCTGAACTGCGACTGGCCGCCCGGCCGCTTCATGAAGACGACGAGCCGCCGCGCGGCCTGCATCGCGACGGCATGACCGAGATCTTCCTCGATGAGCGCCAGCGCGAGATCGATGCCCGCGGTCACGCCCGCCGAGGTCCAGACGGCGCGCTCGCCTGCGCCGCTGCCGGCGTCGCGGATGAAAATCGGATCGGCGTCGACATGAACATTGGGAAAACGGCGCGCCAGCTGCGCCGCGTCGCGCCAATGCGTGGTCGCTCGACGGCCGTCGAGCAGGCCCGCCGCGGCCAGATAAAACGCGCCGGTGCAGACCGAGCACACACGGCGGGCGCGCGGCGCATTGCGCCTGATCCACGCGACCAGTTCAGGCTGCAGCGGGCGGTGCTCGTCGACGGGAACGCCCGGGACGATCAACGTGTCGATCGGTTCGGCGTCGAGCGAGTCGAGCCGCTCCGTCACGACCGGCAGGCCCGGAAACGTCTGCAGGACACCGCCGTCGACGGAGGCGACCGTCGTGCGATAGGCCACGGGCCGCGCCGGGGGCGCCCCCGGCATGGACAACGCGCGCTGGCCGTTGCTACTTCCGGCATCATTCCCGGTGTCATTCCCAGCGCCATTCCCGCCGCCCGCCGCCATGGCCAGCTCCGCGCGCCAGAACGCCTCCAGCGGTCCGCACGCGTCGAGCAACACGAGATCGGGTGCAACGGCGAACACAATATGCCGCACGCTCATCACGCCACTCCTGCGGCCGCGCGGCGCCTCGCCGAGCGCGCATAGGCCAGCGTCGCAAGCGCCGCCACGGCGAGCAGCGGGAAGATGGCCGCATTGATCGTCGCCCAGCCGAAACGCGCCAGCAATTGCCCGGCGAACAGCGAACCGAGCGCGGAACACGCAAAGGTCGCGAATTCGCTGGTGGCCTGCGTCCTCGCGCGCTCGGACGGCCGGTAGGACTGCGCAAGCAGCGTCGAGCCGCCGACGAACATGAAGTTCCAGCCGACGCCGAGACACGCGAGCGCCGCGTAGAAATGCGCCAGGTCGGTCGAACGCAGCGCGAACACGCCGCACAGCGCCGACAGCATGATGCCCGCGCCGATCACCGGCAATACCCCGAAGCGCCCGATCAACCGCGCCGAAAACAGCGACGGCGCGAACATGCCGACCAGATGCCACTGAATGATCGCGGCGCCGTCGCCGATGCTGTGACCGCACGCCACCGCCGCAATCGGCGTCGCGGTCATCACGAACATCATGACGGCGTAGCCGAGCGCATTGTTGGCGAGCGCCGCCGCGAAAATGGGCTGCCGCACGATCTCGCCGAGGGGCCGCGGTGCGTCATGCGACGCGACCGCGGCGGGCACGGGCGCCATGTCGCGGTACAGCAGCATCAGCAGCACGATCGACGCGAGCCCGAGTCCGGTGACGAGCGCATACGAGCCCGCGAAGGCCACCGGCGCGAGCCAGTCCTTGCTCCACGCGGCGAGCAGCGGCCCGCACACGGCCGCGACCACGCCGCCGGTGAGCACCGTCGAAATCGCCCGGCTCTTGCCTTCGAGCCCGACGGCGTCGGCGGCAGCGAGCCGGTAGTACTGCGCGAACGCCTGAAACACGCCGACCGTCGCGGTGCCGGCGCAAAAGGCCCAGAAATCGTGGTGAAAAATCGCCCACACGGACACGGCGCCGCCCAGCGCGCCGACGCCCGCGCCGAGCACGAAGCCCGCGCGGCGGCCGATGCGCGCCATCAGGAACGACGCGAAGATGGTTGTGAGCGCGGCGGCCACGGTGATCAGCGAGAAAGGCAGCGTGGCGAGCGCCTTGTCGTCGGCGAGCGTATAGCCGACGAGCCCCGTCAGCGTGAGATCGATCGATACCGATGAGGTGTACAACGCCTGGCAGACCGCCAGGACGCGCGCGGCGCGCCGGCCCTCGGGGTCTGAGCCGTGCCGGTCCGCCGCGGGCGGAGCGGAGCCGGTCGCGGGAGCGGCGGTTGGGGCGGCGGTTGTGGTGACGGCGGTTGTGGCGGCGGTTGTTACGGCGTTTGTGGCGTCGGTGGTGACCGCGGTTGTCGAAGCAGCAGTTGTGGCAGAAGCGGCAGGCGGCATGGATCGGTCCCGGCGGCGAAAAGTGGCCCTGGCGGTCACCGCCCGCACAGCGGCCATTCACGCTGGGGCGGCCACGGTGAGCGAGACGGCTCGAGTGACGAAAGCCTCATCGTCACATGACCGCGCGTGGCAGTCATGACAATGATGCATCACTTACTGCCAACCCGGCGACACCCGCGGCACGCCATGAGCCTATCGGCCGGTTACTTGTGGAAAGTAATACCCTCGTCGATCGTGCCGTACATCGTGACGCTGCCGTTGCCCGATGCCGAACCGCCCTGCGCGCAAGCGCCCAGCAACACAATGGACGCCACCAGCGCCAACACCATTTTCATGACCGCGTTCCCTGCAAAGACAGGCGTCGATTCTAGCCTGGCGCGGCAGGCGCACGCAGAAGCCCAATCCCGCATGCGGCGGCGCCGGGTTTTCGTAGCTGCTGCAATCCACGGTTCACGCTAAGCTGAAACATCGAATGCATGGGCCGCGTAAAGTGGCTGCATGACACGTTGCGCGGCCCGCGCAGCGCCCACACGACTGACCATGGAGCACCCCATGCCCGCCATCCTCGCAGACGAACACAATCATTTTCCCGGCCTCAGCCGGATCGGCGCGCTGCTGGCGGACCCCGGCCGCGCCGCCATGCTGTGGGCGCTCATGGACGGCAGCGCCCGCCCCGCCGGCGAATTGACGATGATCGCGGGACTGTCGCCGTCGGCGGCCAGCGCCCATCTTGCGCGTCTTACGGACGGCGGGCTGCTCGCGCTCGAGGTACGCGGCCGGCACCGCTACTTTCGCATTGCGTCGGCGGACATCGCGGCGTCCATCGAGGCGCTCGCCAACGTCGCGCAAGTCAGCGCGCCGCAGCGTCCGGCGCCGCGACCGGTGCGCACCGTGCCGACCGAGATGCGCTACGCGCGCACCTGTTATGACCATATGGCGGGCGAATTGTCGGTGCGCGTCTTCGAACGGCTCGTCGGGCGCGGCCTGCTGAGCGTGCAAGGCACGTCGCTGGAAGCCACGGCGGACGGCGCCGCCCGCTTCGCCGACTGGGGCATCGACCTGTCCGCGCAGCGCAGCCGCCGGCGCCGCTTTGCCTGCACGTGCCCGGACTGGAGCGAACGGCGCCCGCACCTGGGCGGCGCGCTCGGCGCAGCGTTGCTCGAATCGTGGGCGGCTCGCGGCTGGGTCGAACGAACCGAGCGGCCGCGCATTCTGCGGATTACGCCGGCGGGTCATCGGCATTTCGACGCGTTTCTCGCCGAGTGAGCGAGGCGGCGAGGCAGCGAGGCAGCGACGCGATGCGACGCCGCCTCGAAGCTCTCGAAAAGCGCGGTTGGGGCGGCTGCATCTTCGCCGAATGCGGGGAAAGTGGGAAAAGGCCCGGTCAAAAGGCCCGTCGAGGCCTGATCGAGAGGCCGATCGAGACCTTTTGTTACCGCTGGTGAGCCGGCCTTACAAATGTGGGGGCCTTGAAACAGACGGTACGGGTAGAGTGGTTCACGGATGCTGCATGTGCATCGTCCGTCGGAGAACGCATCATGAAAACCATGACACCACGCCTACCGTCCAGACATCGCACCCTCGGCTATACGCTGCTCGCGACCGCGGCCTTTCTGTTCGCAACGCAGTGCGCGCTCGCGCAGGAAGCCGGCCCTCCGCCGCAAGGCGCGGCCACACAGAACACCGATCCGCCGGGGCGCGTCGCGCGCCTGAACTACATGGCCGGAACCGTCACCACGGAACCCGCCGGCGCCGCCGACTGGTCTTACGCCCAGATCAACCGGCCGCTAACCACCGGCGACCAGTTGTGGAACGATCAGAACGCGCGCTCGGAACTGCATATCGGCTCGACGGCCGTGCGGCTCGGTCAGTCCACGAGCCTCGACCTGCTCAACCTCGACGACAACAGCGCGCAGCTCAAGGTCGCGCAAGGCACGCTGTCGGCGCATGTGCGGGAGCTGCCGCCGGGGTCTTCATATGAAATCGACACGCCGAACCTCGCGCTCGGTTTGAACGGACCGGGCGACTACCGCGTCGACGTCGCGCCGGACGGCAGCAGCACCACCGTCACCGTGCGCAGCGGCAACGCGACGGTTTACGGCGACGGCGGCGAGGTGCCGATCGCCGCCGGCCAGCAGATGCGCTTTGCCGGGACCAACCTGCAGGCGCTCGCGGACAACGGCGTGCCGGGCCCGGACGCCTTCGACCAATGGGCCGCGAGCCGCGACGCTGCGGAAGACCGCTCCGTGTCGGCGCGCTACGTCTCGCGCGAAATTCCGGGTTACCAGGACCTCGACGCCAACGGCACCTGGCGCACCAGCCCGGAGTACGGCGAAGTGTGGGTGCCGCGCGCGACGCCCGCCGGCTGGGCGCCTTACCACGACGGCCACTGGGTCTGGCAGGCGCCGTGGGGCTGGACGTGGGTCGACGACGCGCCGTGGGGCTTCGCGCCCTACCACTATGGCCGCTGGGCTTATGTCGACGATGCCTGGGCATGGGTGCCCGGCCCCGTCGTGGTGAGCGCGCCCCCGGTCTACGCCCCGGCGCTGGTGGCTTTCGTCGGCGGTGGCGGCGGCGGTGTCGACTGGGGCGTGAATCTGGCGATTGGCGGCGCGATAGCAGCGGGCGTAGCGTGGTTCCCGCTCGGCCCGGGCGAGCGCTGGCATCCGCAATGGGGTGGGCACGACAACTGGAGCCCGCGCTACTACGAACGCGTCAATCAAACGACGGTGGTCAACAACTACCACATCACCAACATCCATAACACGTACATCAACTATCGGGCGCCGCGGGCCGTGACCGCCGTGCCGGCGACGGCTTTCGTGCACGGGCAGCCGGTGGGCCGCTTCGCGCAGAAGGTCGATCCCGCGCAGTGGCGCAATGCGCGGATCAATCCGGGCGCGCCCGGCATCGCGCCGGTGCGCGAGAGCTTCGGCCCCGGTCAGCGCCGGGCGAGCGACCGGCCGCCGGCGGGCGTCATGAGCCGTCCGGTGGTGGCGACGCGCAGTCCGTCGCTACCGCCGGCTTACCACGACGCTCTTGCCCAGCGCTTCGCCCAGAGCGGGGCGCGCGTGCCGGGCGCGGGGCAGCCGATCGTGCGAACGTCGGTGCCTGCTCGCTTCGCCGGCGGGGCCGGTGCCTTGCCGACGCAGAATGTGCGGATCGTGCAGTCGCATCTGCCCGGGCGGATGCCGGGCGCGGCAGCAGGGGCGCCGGTTCCGCAGCCCGGGGCCGGTGTGCAGGCGGCGGGTGCGCCGTCGAACGGCGTGCCGCGTCCACCGCGTGAGAACGGCGGCAATGCGTCGGGCTTTGCGCAACAACACGGCATGGCTCAGCAAGCCGCGACCGACGGCCGCCATGAGCCGGCGTGGACACAGCCGCACGTGCCGATGGCCCAGGAAGCGCAGCAGAGCCGGCCGCGAGGCGGTGGGGACCCGCAGGCGGCAAGGCCCGGCGTCCCGCAGCAGGCGGGTGCCGACGCCAACGCAGCGATGCGCCAGCGCGAGACGCCGCATCCTGTCGACAATCCGGCGTTTGCGCAACGGCCACGTGTGGGAGAAGCGCAATCGCAGCAGCGGGTTCCACAGCCGGCGCAGCAGCAATACCGGCCGCAGGCGGTCGAGCGGGCGCAGGTCCAACAGGCGCCACGTCCGGAGGGTCGTCCGCAGCAGTCGCAGCCGGGGTTCGATGCGCGGGCGCAACAGCAGGCGCGTGCTGAGTTTCATCCGCAGCAGCAGATGCAGCCGCGTCAGGAACCGCGTGCGCAGCCGCAGCCGCAGCCTCGTGCGGAGTTTCATCCGCAGCAGGTTCAGCCGCGTCCCGAGCCGCAAGCGCAGCAGCAACCTCGTCCCGAATTTCATCCGCAGCCGCAGATGCAGCCGCGTCAGGAGCCGCGTCCGCAGCCGCAGGCGCAGCAGCCTCATCCGCAGCCGCAACCGCAGGCTCCGCATGGAGACCAGCATTCGGGCGGTGGCCACGACGAGCATCACCGAGGGTGAGCGCCTTCGCTACTTCGCAAGCCGCCGCTCCGCTGCATAAAAAAGCCCCCGCGATTGCGCATCGCGGGGGCTCTTTCCTGTCGCCTGTCTCAAACGGCCATCGGCGCTGTCAGCGGTTCGTGATGCCGGTAGCCAATCAGCGAAAAATCTGACGGCTCGATCTTCTCCAGCCATTCGGGTTCGTACACACCGGTCTGCGCATAGTCCGGTACGCGGTCGGAAATAGCCAACGTCGGGCTGTCATAAGGCTCGCGCGTGAGCTGCTGCTGCAGCATGTCGAGCTGATTTTCGTAGATGTGCGCGTCGCCGATAAAGTACGTGAACCAGCGCGGCGTATAGCCCGTCAACCGGCCGACCAGATGCAGCAACGCCGCGCCCTCGGTCAGGTTGAACGGCGTGCCGAGCCCGACGTCGTTGCTGCGGATGTACAGGCACAGCGAAATCTCGCGACGCGCGACGTTCGGCAGGAACTGATAAAGCAGATGGCACGCCGGCAGCGCGATCTGGTCCAGCACCGCCGGGTTCCACGCATGAAACAGAATGCGCCGGTCCGACGGGTTCTGCATGATCGTGTCGAGGCACTGGCGCAACTGATCGATTGCCTTATACAGCAGCACCTTGCGGCTGCCGTTTTCGTCGAACTCCGTCATTACGCGAAAGCCGCGCGCGGTCGCGTCGGCGAGCTGCGCGGCCGCGCCGGCGTCCAGCACCTTGTAGGCCGGCCACTGGCGCCATTGCACGCCGTACACGTCGCCGAGATCGTCCGGCCCCTCGCGATACGGGTTGGCCAGCCACTGCGGATTCTGGTTCGCGTTCGCGTCCCACACCTTGCAGCCGAGATCGCGGAAATCCGCCGCGCTGCGCGACGCACGCAGAAAGCCGACGAGTTCGCCCACGGCCGACTTGAACGCGAGTTTCTTCGTTGTCACCGCCGGGAAACCCTGCTGGAGATCGAAGCGCAACATGGCGCCCGGCATGCTGATCGTGCGGATGCCGGTGCGGTTCTCCTGCCACGTGCCGGTGTCGAGAATCGTGCGGACGAGGTCCAGGTATTGTTTCATGCGGGTTCCTTCGGCGCGGCGCAAGCGCCAGGCGGCGCGCGGCGAGATTGAGCGGAAAACCCGATTTTACCAAGCGCGGCCATCCGGCGCCGGCATTCACGCCGACGCATCCGCAGCGCACAGAATGCGCAAATACGCGCGAGAGGCGCGAGACCCAGCGAACGGGAACCAACAGGGGGCGCGGCGGACAACCCCGCGCGACAAGACGCAACAAAGTGCAGCGAGGTGCGGCAAGTGCAGCAAAGGCCGCGGCTTGCAACCGCCGGGCCGCCTCAGCGCCCCAAGGCGTTCACAAGCACGCCCCGCCGCGTTTCAGAGATGCGGCACCGAAGCCGGCAAGCCGCCGTGCGACGTCGACAGCGGTTCGCTTTCCATATGACGCATGCCATGCGAACAGAGCAGCCGGTACAAGGTCACGCGGGAAATACCGAGCTCTTGCGCGGCGTCGCCGAGCCGCCCGCGATGACGCAGCAACGCAAGCTCGATAGCCTGGCGCTCGGCGGCTTCGCGCGCCTGAGCGAGCGACACCGGCACGATCTCGACATACTCGGCCAGTTCGAGGTCGCGCGCGGTGATCGCACGTCCCTCGGACATCACGATCGCCCGCCGCACGCGGTTGATCAGCTCGCGGACGTTGCCCGGCCAGCCGTAGTTGTGCAAAGCCGCGATAGCGTCCGGCGCGAAACCGCGCAGCCGCCGGCTCGCGTCCTTCTTGAAACGCTCAAGCATATGACGCGCGAGCAGCTCGATGTCCTTGCCCCGCGCGCGCAGCGGCGGTTCGTCGATCTGCAGCACGCACAGGCGGTGATACAGGTCCGAGCGGAAACGTCCCTCGATCATCGCGGCGGTCATGTCCACGTGCGTCGCGGAAATGATCCGCACGTCCACGTCGATCGCGGAATGGCCGCCCAGCCGCTCGACCTTGCGCTCCTGCAAAAAGCGCAACAGGCTGGCCTGGCTTTCGAGCGGCAGGTCGCCGATTTCATCGAGAAAAAGCGTGCCGCCGTTGGCCGCTTCGACCCGGCCGATCTTGCGCTGGTTCGCGCCCGTGAACGCGCCGCGTTCGTAGCCGAAGAGTTCCGACTGGAGCAGGTGCGGCGGGATCGCGCCGCAGTTGATCGGCACGAAGGGCGCGTTGCGCCGCGCCGAGCGTTCGTGAATCGCGACTGCCGTCAGTTCCTTGCCGGTGCCCGATTCGCCGGAAATGAACACCGGCGCGTCCGTCATTGCGACTTTGCGGATGGAGCGGAAGAGCGCGAGCATGGCGTCGCACGAGCCGACCATTTCGCCTTCGGCGCCTTGCGAGGCGTCATTGGAAGCCGGTTCGCCGAGCGAAATCATGCCGTACGCATGGCCGACCGAGTCGACGATCCGGTCGCCGGAATACGGTACCGTCACATAGTCGAAACAATAATCGCGCACGAGGCGGCGCAGCGCCGCGTCCTGAAGCTGACCGGGCATGGTCGCGGCGACCCAGCCGACATTCGGCATGGTCAGACAGGATTCGAAAGCGGCAATTTCATGCGGCTGGAAATGACTGGACAGGTCGAGCAGGCCACCCGCTGCCGAACCGGCGCGTACGGCCCGGCGCGCGTCGCGCGCCGATCCCACCACTTCCACATGCCAGCCGCGCTGGTGGAAGCGGGTGTTGAGTTCCGCGCTCGGCTCGCGCGAAACGTAAATCAGTTGCCGCGTTGCGGGTTCCATTATTCAGATCCTCTCGTCAACGAACGTTAAGGATGATGCACGCACCTGAACCGCAATTCAGACACGCTGGCACATTCGGGATTCGCAAATAGCAAAAACCGAACGGCCATTCCATTCCGTGCGGACAGCTGATCCCCAGAAAGCGGCGTGTGTGTTTGAGACGGCCCGTTAGCGGGCTTTTTTAAATTCTGAGCTCTTTCCGAGAGCTTACTATACGCGCGCCGCTTGGAAAACAATTATGCGAATTTAATCCGCCTACCCTTGCCCAGCAAGGCGCACGGCTCGATAAATAAGTAATCAGCTTACGAATAAGCAATTGTGGAAGCGCTTTTCTCATACATAGCGGCGCAGGTAGTTCGTACCGCCGCAATTAACACTTAATAGGTATTTTCTTCTCGCCGTTTCAGACCTGAAACGTTTTCAGCCAATGTTGTTTAATTCGTCCGCGCGATGATGCGGCTGCCTGCCGACGGGCCAAGGGATTGGGCCCGGTGGCATGTGTTTCGCTAATTGGCGTACCTGAGGAGGCACATCATGCGATTACCGTTGTTGGGCATCCGTCGGATGCCAGTTGCGCTGCGCGCGGCGCTTTTGCCCGAGCGGCGTCCCGCCGCGGTTGCCGACGCGCTTTGCTCGCGGCAGAACCCCACCTTCGCATTCGAGGCGCCGGCGCCACGGCGCGCACTGACCGCGCTCGCGCGCGTGACCCTGAGCGCGCCCGCGCGCGCGACTCTGACCGCGCCCGCGCGCGTGACTCTGACCGCGCCCGCGCGCGTGACTTTGTGGGACGAAATTGCTCCGCCGCTGCCTTTGCCCTTACCAGTTCCGTCAGACGCCGCCCACACCGTGCAGCAGCTGGCGCCGGACGATCTGTGCAAATAGCTGGCGTGGTCCCCCGCGGCACTCGGGGCCCGCAAGCGGCCGAAGACAGGCCGCGCGGCGGCCCGGGCGCCGGTGTCAGGTAGAATCGGTGCGGTTACATTCCCCCTTCCATTCGATGACGACGCTCACTCTGATCGTCGCTCGCGCCAACAACGGCGTGATCGGCCGCGACAACCAGTTGCCCTGGCGACTTCCCGAAGACCTCGCTTTTTTCAAGCGCACGACCATGGGCGCGCCCATCATCATGGGGCGCAAGACGCACGAGTCGATCGGCAGGCCATTGCCGGGACGCCGCAACATTGTCGTGACGCGCGACGCGACGCGGCGCTTCCAGGGCTGCGACGCCGCCACCACGCTCGACGAAGCGCTGAAGCTCGCCGCCCAGGATCAGGCACCCGAAGCGTTTCTGATCGGCGGCGCGCAGTTGTATGTGGAAGGACTGCGTCTGGCGGACAAACTGATCGTCACCGAGATTTCGGCCGATTTTCAGGGCGACGCAACGTTCCCCGCAGTCGACCCTGACGAGTGGGAAGAAGTCGCGCACGAAACGCACCGCGCGGATGCGCCGAACGATTTCGACTACGCGTTCGTGACCTACAGGCGCAAGAGCCACTGAGGCGAGCGGCGCGGCGGCGCCGAAGCGAAAAACCGCTTACTGCCCCGCGATCGTCATCCGTTCGATCAGCACCGAGCCGGTTTGCTTCGTGCCGCGCGTGATCGTATCCGCGCCGATCGCGACGATGTGGCGGAACATCTCCTGCAGCGTGCTCGCCACCGTGATTTCCTCGACCGGATACTGGATCTTGCCGTTTTCGACCCAAAAGCCGGACGCGCCGCGCGAGTAGTCGCCCGTCACATAGTTCACGCCCTGCCCCATCAGTTCGGTCAGCAGCAGGCCGGTGCCGAGCTTGCGCAGCATTTCCTCGAAGTCGTCCTCGGCGCGCGTGTTGGAACTGAGCAGCGACAGGTTGTGCGAGCCGCCGGCGTTACCGGTGGTCTGCATGCCGAGCTTGCGCGCCGAATACGTCGAAAGGAAATAGCCTTCCACGACGCCGTCTTTCACGACGGAGCGCTGGCGGGTGCGCACGCCTTCCTCGTCGAACGGCGCGCTGCCCATCGCGCGCGGCACGTGCGGATCTTCGACGATCTGCACATGCGGCGCGAACACCGGCTTGCCGAGGCTGTCGACGAGAAACGACGTCTTGCGATACAGCGCGCCGCCGCTCGTGGCCTGCACGAAGGCGCCGAGCAGCCCGGCGGCGAGCGGCGCCTCGAACAGCACCGGCACCTTGCGCGTGTCGAGACCGCGCGCGCCGATGCGCGCGAGCGCCCGCTGCGCCGCGTAACGGCCGACGGCTTCCGGATCGGCCAGCTGTTCGGCGCTGCGCGTGGACGTGTACCAGTCGTCGCGCTGCATGTTGCGGCCGCTGCCGGCAATCGGCGCGCACGCAATGTAATGGCGCGAGTAGGGGTAGCCCGCGAGAAAACCACGCGACGTGGCGAGCACGAACTGCGAATGCTGGGCCGACACGCTCGCGCCCTCGGAGTTCTTGATCTGCGGATCGGTGGCGAACGCGGCGTCTTCCGCGCGACGGGCGATCTCCACCGCTTCGTCGGCGGACAGATTCCACGGGTGATAGAGGTCGAGGTCGCGCGGTTCGGTTTCGAGCAGCTCGGCTTCGGCGAGACCGGCGCAATCGTCTTCCGCGGTGAAGCGGGCAATGTTGTACGCCGCCGCGACCGTGTCCTTCAGCGCCTGCGACGAAAAGTCCGAAGTGCTCGCATTGCCGCGCTTGTTGCCGATGAACACCGTCACGCCGACCATCTTGTCGCGGTTATGCTCGATCGTCTCGACTTCGCCGCGCCGCACGGAGACGGACAGGCCGTCGCCTTCGGAAATTTCGGTCGCGGCGTCGGTGCCGCCGAGCGACTTCGCGTGACGAAGGATGTCCGAGGCGATTTCCTTCAGTTCATCCTGGGTGTGCGGAAAAAAGCGCTGCCTGACGTCCATGTCTGCTGCCATTGTGGTTGCCGTCCTTGTGGGGCCGAGCGGCCCGGGTATTCGTCCATGCGCGCTCGCACCTGCTCGCGCGACTCGCGTGCGCCTCGCCCGTGCCTCGTGTTCCTTCATGTACGGATCACAGGCGCATGGGCATCGTTGAAGTATCCCGCGATCATAGCAAGCTCAGCGCTCGCGCACCTGGCTTCGCAGCACGGTTTTTCGCACGACGAGCGCGGCGCCATACCGCGCCGGGGCGGGTTCCCGAGGTCCGGCACGCTACAATATCGGCATGACACGCAAAACCCGCATTCAACCCATCGAATCCGCCGAGCCGGAAGTCGACCAGAACGGCTACGACCGCCCGAGCAAGTCCCAGCTGAAGCGCGAAATGCACGCGCTGCAGGAGCTGGGCGCGGCGCTGATCGCGCTGCCCAAAGATGCGCTCAAGCGCATGCCAATGCCGGAAAAACTCGACGACGCCGTGCGCGAGGCGCGCCGCATCACCGACCACGAGGGCAAGCGCCGTCAGCTGCAATACGTGGGCCGCGTGATGCGCTCGCTGCTCGACGACGAAACAGCGGCGCTGCGCACCGCGCTCGACACGTACAACGGCGTCAATAAGGCGGAAACGGCCAAGCTGCACTGGATCGAGCGTACCCGCGAGAAACTGCTCGCCGACGACGCCGCGCTCACCGAATTCATCCGCCAGCACCCGAACGCCGATCCGCAAGAGGGCCGCACGCTGATCCGCAACGCCCGCAAGGAAGCGCAGCAGAACAAGCCGCCGCGCTACTTCCGCGAACTGTTCCAGTGGATCAAGAACGCGGACGGCCCTGCCGCCGCGACAGATTCCGCCGACGACGACGTTGAGGAAAACGACGATGACGACCGCGACGCCTGATTCCACGCAAAAGCTCGCGCGCAGCCACCCGGACGAGATCCTGATCGGTCTCGTGTCGATCAGCGACCGGGCGTCCACGGGCGTCTATGAGGACAAGGGCATTCCCGCGCTGCAGGAATGGCTCGGGGCCGCGCTGAGTTCGCCGTGGCAGGTCGTCACGCGGCTGATTCAGGACGACGCGCCGACCATCTCCGCCACGCTCATCGAACTGGTCGATCAGGCCGGCTGCGATCTGGTGCTCACCACGGGCGGCACCGGCCCGTCGCGCCGCGACGTGACGCCCGAGGCGACGCTCGCGGTCGCCACCAAAGAAATGCCGGGATTCGGCGAGCAGATGCGGCAGATCAGCCTGAATTTCGTGCCGACCGCGATCCTCTCGCGCCAGGTGGCGGTGATCCGCGAAACGGCGGATCACGCGGCGCTGATCATCAACCTGCCGGGCCAGCCGAAGTCGATCAAGGAAACGCTGGAAGGTTTGCGCGACATGGAGGCCGGCGGCGCCGTGGCGGTGCCCGGTATCTTCGCGGCGGTGCCGTACTGCATCGATCTGATCGGCGGGCCGTATGTCGAGACCCATGCCGACGTCGTGAAGGCGTTCCGCCCGAAGGGCGCGGTGCGCGCGCCCCGGCCGGCCTGAGCTGTTCCGCGCGGCTTATTCCGCGTTCATCGACGCGTCCGGCGCGGGCGGAATCAGGAAGTGCTCGCGGTAGTACTTCAGCTCGTCGATCGATTCGTGAATGTCGGCGAGCGCCGTGTGCATCGCGCGCTTCTGGAAGCCCTTGTAAATGGCCGGCTGCCAGCGCCGGCACAGTTCCTTGAGGGTGCTGACGTCGAGATTGCGGTAGTGGAAGAAGGTCTCCAGTTCCGGCATCCAGCGCGCCATGAAGCGGCGGTCCTGGCAGATGGAGTTGCCGCACATCGGCGATTTGCCCGGCGGCACGTAAGCGCCCAGAAAATCGCGGATCAGCACCGTGGCGTCGGCTTCGCTCACCGTCGAGGCCTTCACGCGGTCGATCAGCCCGGAGCGCCCGTGCGTGTTCTGATTCCACTGGTCCATTTTCGCGAGCGTCTCGTCGCTCTGATGGATAGCGAGGACCGGACCTTCGACCATTCTGTCGAGCGTCGAATTCGTCACCACCACCGCGATTTCGATGATGCGGTCGGAGTCGGGGTCGAGCCCGGTCATTTCCATGTCCAGCCAGACGAGATTCATGTCGCTGCGCACGAGCGGCGGCTGTTGGGCGGTTTCGAGGATGTCAGTCATGAAGGCAACCCTGAGGGCCGGGCCGAAAGCTTGCCTGGAAGCTGCGGCGCTGCGGCGATGGTTCGTATGAGATGGTTAGGGACGGTTGTAGCCGGTTCAAGCAGGTCCCCGCTGCGAGGCGGGAAGAAACATATAATTCTCGCATAGATACCACGGAATCCACGGATGCCTACCCTTTACTTCACTGTCCTGTTCGTCGTCGCCGTCGTGGCGATGGTCGGCACCAAGCTGTGGCTCGCGTCGCGGCAGATCCGCTTTGTCGCGCGCCATCGCGAAGCAGTGCCGAGCCAGTTCGCCGGCACGATTGCGCTGGCCGCCCACCAGCGCGCCGCGGACTACACCGTCGAGCGCACGCGCCTCACCATGATCGAAATCGTCGTGGGCGCCGCCGTGCTGATCAGCCTCACGCTGCTCGGCGGCGTGCAGGTGCTCGACCTCGCCGTCACCGACTGGCTCGGCCGCGGCTACCTCGGCCAGATCGCGCTCGTCGCCGCGGTCATCGTTATCACCAGCGCGATCGACCTGCCGTTCGACTACTACCGCCAGTTCGTGATCGAGCAGCGCTTCGGCTTTAACCGGATGAGCCTGCGCATCTTTGTCGTCGACCGTGTGAAGGGCGTGTTGCTCGGCGCGGCGTTCGGCCTGCCGCTGCTCTTTGTCGTGCTGTGGCTGATGAACCAGGCGGGAAGTTTCTGGTGGCTGTGGACGTGGATTGTCTGGGTCGTCTTCCAGATGCTCGTGCTCGTGCTCTACCCGTCTTTCATCGCGCCGCTTTTCAACAAATTCGAGCCGCTCAGGGACGAAGCGCTGAAAAGCCGCATCGAAGCGCTGATGAAGCGCTGCGGCTTCGCCGCCAAAGGGCTCTTCGTGATGGACGGCAGCCGCCGCTCCGCGCACGGCAACGCGTACTTCACGGGCTTTGGCGCGGCCAAGCGCATCGTGTTCTTCGACACGCTGCTCGCGCGCCTCTCGGGCAGCGAAATCGAGGCGGTGCTCGCGCATGAGCTCGGCCATTTCAAGCGCCGTCACGTGATCAAGCGGATGCTGGTCACCTTCGCCCTCAGCCTCGCGATGCTCGCGCTGCTCGGCTGGCTCACACAGCAAGTGTGGTTCTACGAAGGGCTCGGCGTGAGACCGTCGCTCGTCGGCGGCAATAGCGCGCTCGCGCTCGTGCTGTTTTTCCTCGCACTGCCGGTGTTCGTGTTCTTCGTCACGCCGCTCGGCAGCCTGACCTCGCGCAAGCACGAGTTCGAGGCCGACGCGTTTGCCGCGACGCAAACCGACGCGCAAGACCTCGTCAACGCGCTCGTCAAGCTGTACGAAGACAATGCGTCCACGCTGACGCCCGATCCGCTCTACACCGCGTTCTATTACTCGCATCCGCCGGCGTCGCAGCGGATCGACCGACTGTTGCGGCACGCATGAGCGGCCGCTCCCGACAAACGCCGCGCGCAGCGTCCGGCACGCGCGTAGGCGGACTCGTCGTGGCCGCGCATGGGCGCCACTATCTGGTCGCGCCGGAACACGGCGGCCCGATGCTCCAGTGCTTCCCGCGCGGCAAGCGCAGCGAGGTGGCGGTGGGCGATCGCGTGATTTACGAGCCGACCTCGGCCGATCAAGGCGTGATCGTCGAAATCGGCGAGCGGCGCAATCTGCTGTATCGCTCCGATCAGTACAAGTCGAAGCTGTTCGCGGCGAACCTCGACCAGTTGCTGATCGTGCTCGCCACCGAACCGCATTTCAGCGAAGACCTGCTCGGCCGTGCGCTCGTTGCCGCCGAGGCCAACGAACTCAAGCCGTTGATCGTGCTGAACAAGATCGACGTGACCGATGCGCTCGAAGGCGCGCGCAGGCGGCTCGAGCCGTATCGCGCGCTCGGCTACACGGTGCTCGAAGTGTCGATCAAGGCGCAACCCGAGGCCGCCCGCGCGGCGCTGATCGAGCATCTGCGCGGTCACTCGACGTTGTTGCTCGGCCAGTCGGGCATGGGCAAATCCACGCTTGTGAATCTGCTGATTCCGGACGCCGAAGTCGCCACCCGCGAAATTTCGACTGCACTGAACAGCGGACGCCACACGACGACCTTCACGCGGCTTTACCCGCTGCCGGCCGCGCTCGCCGGGGCGGAAGGCGCCGACGACGGCAAAACCGGCGCGCTGATCGACTCGCCCGGCTTCCAGGAGTTCGGCCTGCATCATTTGACCGAAGGCCGGCTCGAACGCGCGTTCCCGGAATTCCGGCCGCTCCTGCCCAACTGCCGCTTCTACAATTGCCATCATTTGCACGAGCCGGGCTGCGCGATTCTCGAAGCCGTTGCGGACGGCCGCATCCGTCGCGAGCGGCACGCGCTCTATGCCCAACTCGTGCATGAAGCCAGCCAGATCGTGCGCTGACATGAAGCTGATGCGCGCGCCGAACCTCATCATCGGACAGCATTGGGTCAACGTGCTCGCGGCCGCCGGCGTGGCGTGCGAGCTGCACAATCGTTATCTGAACGGCGCGCTCGGCGACATTCCCGCGGATCAGTGCGCGCCGGAATTGTGGCTCGTGGATGACCGCAACGAGGCGCTGGCGCGACGCCTGATCGAAGCTGCATCGCGCGGCCCGGCGGCCGGCTCGCCCGGTTGGCAATGCCGCCAGTGCGGCGAGAAGCTGGAAGCGCAGTTCACGGTGTGCTGGCAGTGCGGGACGGTGCGCGATCCATTGGATGGATGAGGTGCCGGCCACGCGGCTGCGGCTTGGTCAGCGGGTTAGGCGGTCGAAAAAAACGGGCGACTGCCCGTTTTTTTTCTGCGCACTCCCTTTTGCGAGGCCTGAAGCGCTAGCCTCGTCTCAAGCGAGCCAGACCGCGATGGTCAGCATCAGCAGCAGAATCATCCACAGCACGACCGCGCGCCAGACGAGGCCCACCGCCGATTGCAGCGTGCGCGGCGTGCAATCGTCGCCGACCTGCATCGGGCCGCCGTCGCCGGTGGCGAGTGCGTCGAGGCTTGACGGCTCGGCAAGCGGCCCGCTCAGTCGCGCGCCCAGCGCCCCGCTGCCCGCGGCGAGCAGCACGCCGTCATTCGCGTCCGGCCACTGGCGCGCATGGTTGCGCCACGCGTAAATCGCGTCTTCGAAATTGCCGACAATCGCAAAGCCGAGCGACGTGAGCCGCGCCGGAACCCAGTCGATCACGAAGAAGGCACGCTGCGCAAAGCTCGAAAACGCGACGGTTCGATCGTCGACCGGGCGCGCCCACGTGCGCGACAGATATTCGGCGATCCGATACAGCACAGCACCCGCCGGCCCGACCGGAATCAGAAACCAGAAGAACACGCCGAACACATGGCGATGCGATGCCACCACCGCGTGAATCAGCGTGTGGCGGACGATCTCGCTGACCGGCATGTCGAGCGTGTCGAGGCCGGTCCATTCGTTGAGGATTTCGCGCGCGCGCGGCACGTCGTCGTTATTGAGCGCGAGATGGATGTCCGTAAAGTAATGGCTGAACTGGCGAAAACCGAGCGTGAAGTACAGCACCGCGACGTTCCACAGGAACGCCAGCACAAAATGGATGTTGTAGAGAACGTAGTAGATGAGCGCGACGGCCAGCGTCCAGGGCACCACGACGACGAGCCAGGCAAGCAGGCCGTGCTTCGGCTTGCCCGCATCGAATCCGTGCGCCGCCGACTCCGCATGATATTGAAGCAGCGCGGATACCGGATTGTTCGGCGACAGCGCGCGCACCTGTTCAATGATGAGAGCGAGCAATACGGAAAAAAAAGTCATGCGATGCGCCGTGCTTTTCGAGTTTTACGATTGTTTCGTAACGATAGCACAGGGTCGGATGCCGCTGAGCGGGGACGTTGCCAAACACCCAACGCGTGCCTGTAAGACATGCCTCAGGCCGCGAGAAAGCGATAGAAGTTGCGCAGCATCGCGGCCGTCGCGCCCCAGATGAAATAATGGCTGCCCGTGCCGCTCTCGCCTTTTTCGGCTGCTTCGAGCGACGCGCCGCGTGGATACGGCATCGCGAAAAAGCGGCGCTCGCCGCCCTCGTAACGGAACACCCGCTCTTCGTGATGCGCCGGGTTCATCAGGAAGGCGAGCGGCACCTCGAAGACTTCCGCGACCTCGAGCGCGTCCGCTTTCAACGCGAACGGCGGGTGGACGAGACCGATCACGGGCGTCACGCGAAAGCCCGTGCCCGTCAAATAGTCGGGCAGCGCACCGAGTACTTCCACACGCGAAGGCGCGAGGCCGACCTCCTCTTCCGCCTCGCGCAAAGCGGTGGCGGTGGCGTCGGCATCGAAAGGCTCCTGACGGCCGCCCGGAAAGCTGACCTGGCCGGCGTGGTCGTTCAGATGATCGGCCCGCTGCGTCAGCAGCACGGTCAGGCCATGCGCGCGAATCACGAGCGGCACGAGGACGGAGGCGACCCGAGGGTCGGCGCGAATGTCGCGCCAGGGCGCTTCGACGATCGGCTCAGGGGTCCACGAAAGCGACTGTTCGAAGCGGGCGCGCAGACCGTCTGGCGTAAGCCGCTCCGCCGCGACCGGCGGTAGATGAGCGCCCGTTGCTTCGACGGGCAGCGTTTGAGGTTCAAAGACGGGGCGGATCAACGGATCTCTCGAATGACGGATGGAGGCGATGCCGCTATTTTGACCTGGCCAACAAAAAAGCACCCGCGAGGGGTGCTTTTCCTTACAGCATTTACGCCTGGGAAGCAGCGCGGTCTTTCGAGACCAGCTTTTCCTTGATTCGAGCCGACTTGCCCGAACGGTCGCGCAGGTAGTACAGCTTTGCACGACGCACGTCGCCGCGACGCTTCACGACGATGCTTGCCAGCAGCGGCGAGTACGTCTGGAACGTACGCTCGACGCCTTCGCCCGACGAAATCTTGCGGACGATAAACGACGAATTCAGACCACGGTTACGCTTGGCGATCACGACGCCTTCGTAAGCCTGGACACGCTTACGCGTACCTTCAACCACGTTCACGCTGACAACCACCGTGTCGCCGGGGGCGAATTCGGGGATGGTCTTTTCGCCGAGGGCGCGCGCGATTTCTTCCTGCTCGAGTTTTGCAATCAGATTCATCACTGACTCCTAAGTCCATCTTGTCGGCGTTCGTACCTGCCTGGCATGACATGCCCGGCTACGGCCCCGATAGAGGATGGGTTCACATCAGGCGCCGCACACGCATGTACGGCGCCGCCCGGTGTCCGCTCGAAAGACCGGGGCTTTACGCCTTCGGCTCTTCCTGTGCGAGACTTGCGAGCCATGCCTCGTCGGCACGGCTCAACATCTTGTTCTTTCTGGCCTTGACAATCAGGTCGGGCCGCTTGCGCAACGTATTGCGCAAAGCTTCGCGCCGACGCCACGCTTCAATCTCCGCATGATGGCCGCCGAGCAGCACATCGGGCACACGCACGCCCTGATATTCCTCGGGCCGTGTGTAGTGCGGACAATCGAGCAGTACGTCGACAAAACTATCCTGCACCGCCGATTGCGAGTCGTTGAGCACACCCGGCAA
Organism: Paraburkholderia phenoliruptrix; assembly: GCF_047325075.1. NCBI lineage: Bacteria > Pseudomonadati > Pseudomonadota > Betaproteobacteria > Burkholderiales > Burkholderiaceae > Paraburkholderia > Paraburkholderia phenoliruptrix. The sequence goes on along the minus strand of NZ_CP168531.1, from coordinate 1,405,754 downwards.
CTGACGCACGACGGCATCCATCAAGGCCATGGCCGGCAACTCGCCGCCCGACAGCACGAAGTCGCCCAGACTGACTTCTTCGTCGACAACCCGGTCGAGCAGGCGCTGGTCGATCGCCTCGTAGCGGCCGCACAGCAGGATCAGCCCGGGTTGTTCGGCAAACTTCATCACACGCTCGTGATTCAGCGTGGCGCCTTGCGGCGACATCATCACGACACGCGGTGCGCCGATACCCTGCTCCGCCTGCGCCGCTTTGGCCGCTGCGATCGCGTCTTCCAGAGGCTTGGCCAGCATCACCATGCCGGGCCCGCCGCCGTACGGGCGATCGTCGATCGTGCGGTAGTTGTCGGTGGTGAAATCACGCGGATTCCACGTACGCAACCCATAGCGCTGCTGCTTTGCTGCCCGGCTGGTAATGCCCCAGTCGGTCAGCGCGCGGAACATGTCGGGAAAGAGCGTGACGACATCGAACTGCATCGCTCTCTCCGTTTTAGCGAACTCGATTTGCTCAACTATCAATAATCGGCTTCCCATTCGACGGTGATCTGCTTCGCCGCCTGGTCGACCGCTTTGACAAACACACCGACGAACGGGATCAAACGTTCGGCGGCGACCGGCTTGCCGGTTTTGTCGGCCGCCGGATATTCGACGCGCAGCACCGAGTGCGCGCCGTTGTCGATCATGCCAGCCACCTTGCCGAGATTCGCCCCGGCAAGATTCACTACCTCGAGGCCGATCAGGTCGACCCAGTAAAACTCGTCGGCTTCGAGCGCCGGGAATTCGCTGCGGCTGATATAGACGCGGGAGCCGCGCAATGCCAGCGCCGCGTCGCGGTCAGCGACGCCGCCCAGATGGGCCACCACACTATCGCTATGCAGTTTTGCCTGCAGCGACGGCGCGGATTGGCGCTCGCGGCCCTTCATGAGCCACCAGCGCTTTGCGCTCAGCAACGCGTCGCCGCCCTGGCCGGCATCCGCATGCGCGGCCACCTTGACCCAGCCTTTGAGGCCGTAAGCGTCGACGATTGCGCCGACTTCGACCGCGTCAGCCGGCCAACTCTCCGCCGTTTCCGGGCGCATGGCTGCTGCCTCGGAAGCGGCGTTTGCCACATTGGCTTTCGCCTTGCCTCCAGCCCGCTCGCCCGGCTTGCGGACGAATGCACCGAATGGCGCCTCGCCAGACGTCTTTGCGCGCGGGCTTGCCTCTTTTGCCTTCGCGCGACCTGAACTGCCGGAACCACGCTCAGACATGACCAAACCTCAGACTAAATCTCAGCTTGAGCCGCGCTACCAGCTTCGACGCCAGTTTCGGCAAAACTTCTTGCGCATCGGACTGCTCACGCGGATGGCGCGAGCCGCCGGCCAAACCGACGCCGATACGCACGCGAGCTACCATTAAGCAGCCGGCTGCGCCTTTTGCGCTTCTTTCACGAGACGCTCGACGGTCGGCGACAGTTGTGCGCCAACGCCTTGCCAATACGTCAGGCGGTCTTGAGCGATACGCAGAGCTTCGCCCTTCGTAGCGATCGGGTTGTAGAAGCCAACGCGCTCGATGAAGCGGCCGTCACGACGGTTACGCGAGTCGGTTGCGACGATGTTGTAGAACGGGCGCTTCTTGGAGCCGCCACGAGCCAAGCGGATGATGACCATACTAGAATCCTTGAAAACCGGGGTTCGGAACGACTGAAACACGCGATTATAGCGGGAAACTGACGCCATAACAAACACTTACCGGGATAAACTGAGCAATCGGGTTGCGCCGCCCCTACAGCGCGGGCTCGGAACCTCGCGCCGGCCCTCGCGCAAACGCCTGAACAACCTGACGGAGTGCCCGTGAAATCCCAGCCGCGAACTGCCCTTGCGCTCCTCTTTTTCGCTTGTCGCACCGCGTCTGTCTGCCTTACGCACGGTTTTCGCCCGGCAGCCGCTGCATTGCTGACCACCTTCGCCTGCCAGGCCCTGGCCGCGCCGCCTGTGGAGCGCATCAAACTGCCGCCGGGCTTTCGCATCGAAGTCCTCTCGGACGCGGTGCCGAGCGCGCGAGCCATGGCGCTCTCACCAAAGGGCATTCTCTATATAGGCAGTCTGGACGGTCACGTCTATGCGCTCGAACTGCAAGGCGCACGCGTTGCCGCGCGCCATGTGGTGGCGACCGGCCTCGAAGCTCCGATAGGCGTGGCATGGCACAACGGCGCGCTCTATGTCTCGGCGGTGTCGCGAATTCTACGCCTGGACTCGATCGACACGCGCCTCAATGCGCCGCCGCAGCCCGCCGTGGTCACCGACACATTGCCCTCCGAAACCCATCACGGCGCGAAATTCATTGCGTTCGGCCCGGACGGCAAGCTCTATGTCCCGCAGGGAGCGCCCTGCAACGTCTGCCTGAAGGACCGCGACCGCTATGGGCTGATCGGCCGCATGGACCCGGACGGCAGCCACTACGAAGTGGTGGCGCGCGGCGTGCGCAACTCCGTCGGCTTTGCATGGCATCCGGCGACGCGCGAGCTCTGGTTCACCGACAACGGTCGCGATCTGCTAGGCGACGATCTACCGGACGACGAGCTCAACCGTGCCTCGCGCGCCGGCCTGGATTTCGGCTTTCCCTACTGCCACGCCGGCGTGATAGCCGATCCTGAGTTCGGCGCGGGGCACCCCTGCAACGCGTTCACGCCGCCGGTGGTGAAGCTGGGCGCGCATGTCGCTGCGCTCGGCATGCGCTTTTATAGCGGCTCGATGTTCCCGCCCGACTATCGCGACAACATTTTCATTGCCGAGCACGGGTCATGGAACCGCAGCAAGAAGGCCGGCTACCGCGTGGTGCGAGTCGTCACTGACCCGGACGGCAGCCATGCGCGACAAGAGGTGTTCGCCGAGGGCTGGCTTCAGTCCGGCGAAACCGTCTGGGGCCGCCCAGCCGACGTTCTGCCGCTACCCGACGGCTCATTGCTCATTAGCGACGATTACGCCGGCGCTATCTATCGTGTCAGTTACCCGGCACATTGACTGCCCACGTTGCCGTGAGGACACAATCCAAGCGCGCCGCCCTGAGGCGGAACGCCGCGTGACCGCCGGCACACGCCCGGCGTAGAATGCGCGACGGTCCGCGCGCAACGGTGCGCCGCGCTTGTTCATCGGCTGTTTTCACCGCCCGTTATCGCCACCCGTTTCGCCACTGCTTTCACCGCCCGCTACCGCCCATTACCTCCCTATCACCTCCCCATTACCGAGCGCCGGTTTTCAACCGCCTGTCACTCTGACCTCTCTTACATGTCCACGTCTTTCTCGACCTCGACTTACTTCCGCTCCAAAACGATCACAGCTGCGCTGGCTTTCTTCCTGGGCACGCTCGGCGCGCACCGCTTTTATCTTTACGGCCCGCGCGACATCTACGGCTGGGCGCATATTATCGGCACGCTGCTCGGCATTCCCGGCGCGATGCTGCTGGTAGCCAGCGAACGCGCTTCAACGCTCGGCTGGGTGCTTGCCTTTCCGGGCGCCGTATCGATTCTGGCCGCATTTCTCGCCGCGATCGTCTACGGGCTGCGGCCGGACGACAAGTGGGACCGGCAATTCAACGCGCACACGCAGCGGAAAAGCCGCTCGGGGTGGACCGTTATCTTCGTGGTGATCTTTTCGCTGCTGATCGGCGCCTTTCTGCTCATGACCGGTCTCGCCATTTCCTTCCAGACCTACTTCGAAACGCAAGTGCAGGCAGCAAAGGCGCTGTCCCAATAGCGGCGGCACGCCCCCCCCCGATACGCTAGAAAAGATCGAGTTGCCGCTTGTCAGGACGGGGGACCGGGACTCGCGGCGCCTCGTTCCGCTTGAAATGGGACATATCCAGAATGCCCCGGTCGCGCTGGTTGAGCCCCAAACGGCGAACGGCCTTGTGGAATCGCTGCTTCAGCAGGTCTGCCCACAAGCCTTCGCCCTTCATTCGGGTGGAGAAAGCCGAGTCGTAGTCTTTGCCACCGCGCATATCCCGCACGCGCGCCATGACCCGCTCGGCGCGATCCGGAAAATGCGCAGCAAGCCAGTCTTTGAAAAGCGGCGCAACCTCCCACGGCAGACGCAGCACGATATAGCTCGCGTTGCACGCTCCGGCTTCCGCGCAAGCTTCCAGCACGCGCTCCATGTCCGGTTCGGTGACAAACGGGATGACGGGCGCAATGCTGACGCCGACTGGAATGCCCGCCTCGCTCAGTGTGCGAATGGTGCGTAGGCGCCGCGACGGCGTGGCCGCGCGCGGTTCGAGCGTGCGCGCAATGTCCGCGTCTAGTGTGGTGATGGTGATCGCCGCCATGAATTGGCCGCGGGCCGCCATGGGCGCGAGCAGATCCAGGTCGCGCTCGATCAGCGACGACTTGGTAATCGCCGCGAACGGATGATTGCGCTCGCTCAGGACCTCGACCACCCGACGTGTGAGCCGCCAGTCGCGCTCGGCGGGCTGCCACGCGTCGGTGTTGACGCCAAGCGCGATGGGCTCCGGCTCGTATGACTTTTTCGACAGTTCGCGCTCGAGCAACTCAGGCGCGTTGACCTTTGCATAGATCCGGCTTTCGAAGTCGAGCCCCGGCGAGAGTCCGAGATAACTGTGCGTGGGCCGCGCAAAACAATAGATGCAGCCATGCTCGCAACCGCGATATGGATTTAACGACACGCCAAACGGAATATCCGGCGACGTATTACGCGTCAGAATGCTTTTCGCCCGTTCTTCGAACACCTGCGTGCGCAGCACCTTGGGCGGTTCGCTTTCGTCCGCCGTGGCAACCCAGCCGTCGTCCACGGCCTCGCGCTGATCGACTTCGTAGCGGCCTTGCACGTTGGTCACCGCGCCGCGGCCTTTGCGGGGCACGGGCGGCGCGATGACAAACTCGGCGGCGGAAGAGGTATCGGGTTCAGTCACGGCTCATCAGCAACAGGCAGAACATGGGCACAGGCAGAAACAGGCAGACCCAGGCAGAAAACAAAACGGCGCAAACACCTGTATAAATATACAGTGTTTACGCCGTTTGTCGAGCCCTTCCGGAAGGCCTAACGCATCGCGTCGTCTCCCACCGGAATGGTCAGGGTTTCCTTGATCTCCTCCATCACCACATAGCTTTTCGACTGCACAGCGCCGGGAAGCTGCAACAGGATGTCGCCCAGCAGCTTGCGGTAATCGGCCATTTCGCCGATGCGCGCCTTGATCAGATAGTCGAAGTCGCCCGACACCAGGTGGCATTCGAGCACCTCGGGAATCTTCTGCACCTCGCGGCGAAACTGGTCGAACATGTTGCCGCTCTTGTGATCCAGCGTGATTTCCACGAACACCAGCAGCGCCGCGCCCAGCTCCGCCGGGTTCACGCGGGCGTAATAGCCGGTGATCACGCCGTCGCGCTCCATGCGCTTGACGCGCTCGATACACGGCGTGACCGAGAGGCCGACCTGCTCGGCGAGGTCTTTCATGGCCATGCGACCGTCCTGTTGAAGCAACCGGAGGATCTTGTGATCGAGCTTGTCGAGGGCCCGGACCGGCTGGCGTTGCGTGCGCATAGTGTTTTTGCTGAAATTCTCAAAAATACGATAACAAAACCTGCAAGCTCGCCAATAGTATAGCGGTTAACACTGGGCGCATCGCATTACACGTCGTTAATCGAATGATTCAGACCAACCGACGCACGCACCGCCCTTCAAATCCTTGCGAATTTTCTGGAGCAGCTATGCGAGTCGTCGTTTTGGGTAGTGGCGTCGTCGGGGTGACGAGTGCGTATTATCTGGCGCGAGCGGGTCACGAAGTGACGGTTATCGATCGTGAAGCGGGCCCCGCGCTCGAAACCAGTTTCGCCAACGCCGGCCAGATCTCGCCGGGCTATGCGTCGCCGTGGGCCGCGCCCGGCGTGCCGCTGAAGGCCGTCAAGTGGATGTTCCAGAAACACGCGCCGCTCGCCATCCGCCTCGACGGCACGCAGTTCCAGTTGCAGTGGATGTGGCAGATGCTGCAGAACTGCACGGCTTCGCGCTACGCGGTCAACAAAGGCCGGATGGTCCGCCTCGCGGAATATAGCCGCGATTGCCTGCAGGCGCTGCGCGCGGAAACCGGCATTCAGTACGAAGGCCGTACGGGCGGCACGCTGCAGGTCTTCCGCACGCAACAGCAGTTCGACGGCGCGGCGAAAGACATCGCCGTGCTGCGCGAAGCGAACGTGCCGTACGAACTGCTCTCGGCGGCTGAACTCGCGCAGGCCGAGCCGGCGCTCGCCGCGGTCTCGCACAAACTCACGGGCGGCCTGCGCCTGCCGGGCGACGAAACCGGCGACTGTCAGATGTTCACTACGCGCCTCGCCGCGCTCGCCGAGCAGATGGGCGTCAAATTCCGCTACAACACGCCGATCGACGCGCTCGCCATGGCCGGCGACCGGATCGCCGGCGTGCAATGCGGCGGAGAACTCGTGCGTGCTGATTCGTTCGTCGTCGCGCTGGGTTCTTACTCGACGAAATTCCTCTCCGGCCTTGTGAAAATTCCGGTGTATCCGCTGAAGGGGTATTCGATCACCGCGCCGATTGTCAATGAAGCCGCGGCGCCGGTCTCCACGGTGCTTGACGAAACCTACAAGATCGCGATCACCCGCTTCGACAACCGGATCCGCGTCGGCGGCATGGCTGAGATCGTCGGCTTCGACAAGTCGTTGCGGCAAGCCCGCCGTGAAACGCTCGAACTGTGCGTGAACGATCTGTTCCCGGGCGGCGGCGATACGTCAAAGGCCAGCTTCTGGACCGGCCTGCGCCCCATGACGCCGGACGGCACGCCTATCGTCGGCCGTACGCCGGTGCCCAATCTGTTCCTGAACACGGGTCACGGCACACTCGGCTGGACGATGTCCTGCGGTTCCGGCCAGTTGCTTGCCGACGTGATGTCAGGCAAACAGCCGGCGATCAAGGCAGACGACTTGTCGGTGCATCGCTATCTCGGCGAGACCGGCGGCACGCCTCGCCCGGCTTATGCGTGAAGTTGCGCGCGCCGAGCGCCATGCTCGGCGGCGCATCTGACAGCAGTTTCTGATCGCACAAACCGGCTCGGCAAAAAGAAACGGCGCCTTCCTACAAGGCGCCGTTTCTATTCCGGCAGCAGTTTGCGTCAGATCCGAAGCTGCATCAGAATTGATCCACCGACAAACCCAACACGCCCTCGCCGCCCTTCGCACTCACAATCGACGCCTCCAGCGCGCTCGCGAGCGGCAACACATGCTCGGCATAGAACTGGGCGGTCGCGATCTTGGCGCCGTAGAACTGAGGATCTTCGTCGCGCTTCTGATTGGCGACGAGCAGCGCGCGCGCCATTTGCCAGCCGCCGAGCACAATGCCGGCGAGCTTCAGATACGGCACGCTGCCCGCGAACACGGCGTTCGGATCCCGCTTCGTGTTTGCCACGACGAAGTCGACCGCCGCGCTCAACGAACGCTCGCCCTGCGCAAGATACTTCTTCATCGACTCGAAGGCCGCGCCCGGTTGCGAGCCAAGCGCCTCGACCGTTTGGGCCACCTCGGCAAGCAGCGCCTTCGCGACCTTGCCGCCGTCGCGCACGGTCTTGCGTCCGACCAGGTCGTTCGCCTGGATCGCGGTCGTGCCTTCGTAAATGGGCAGAATGCGGGCATCACGGTAATACTGCGCGGCGCCCGTTTCTTCGATGAAGCCCATGCCGCCGTGAACCTGAACGCCGAGGCTCGTCACGTCGATCGACGATTCGGTGCTCCAGCCCTTCACGATCGGCACGAGGAATTCGTAAATCGCCTGATGTTCGGCGCGCTTCGCTTCGTCGGGATGGCGATGCGCAATGTCGCTGTGCGCGGCCGCCACATAGGCGAGTGCGCGCGACGCCTCGGTGAGCGCGCGCATGGTAGAGAGCATGCGGCGCACGTCGGGATGCTCGATGATCGCGACAGACTGTTTCGCGGAGCCGTCGACGGGACGGCTTTGCACACGTTCCTTCGCATAGGCGGCTGCCTTCTGATAGGCGCGTTCCGACACGCCGACGCCCTGCATGCCCACCGCAAAGCGCGCCGCGTTCATCATGATGAACATGTACTCGAGGCCGCGATTTTCTTCGCCGATCAGATGCCCGATCGCGCCGCCGTGATCGCCGAATTGCAGCACGGCGGTCGGACTCGCTTTGATGCCGAGCTTGTGCTCGATCGAGACGCAGTGCACGTCGTTGCGCTCGCCGAGCGACCCGTCTTCATTCACGAGAAACTTCGGCACGATGAAAAGCGAGATGCCCTTGACGCCCTCGGGCGCGTTCGGCGTGCGGGCCAGCACGAGATGCGCGATGTTCTTCGCCATGTCATGCTCGCCCCACGTAATGAAAATCTTCGTGCCGAAGATCCGGAACGAACCGTCGCCTTGCGGCTCGGCGCGCGTGCGCACGAGCGCGAGATCGGAGCCCGCCTGCGGCTCCGTGAGGTTCATCGTGCCGGTCCATTCGCCGGAAATCAGCTTGGGCACATAGGTCTGTTTTTGCGCGTCGCTGCCGGCGGTCAGCAGTGCTTCGATCGCGCCGTCCGTGAGCAAAGGACACAGCGCGAACGACAGATTCGACGCGTTCAGCATTTCCACGCAAGGCGTGGCGATCAGCTTGGGCAGGCCCTGGCCGTCGTAGTCGACCGGATGCTGCACGCCTTGCCAGCCGCCTTCGGCAAACTGGCGAAACGCGTCCCTGAAGCCGGGCGTCGCGGTGACCACGCCGTCCTTCCAGCTGCTCGGGTTGCGGTCGCCCTCGACGTTTAGCGGAGCCAGCACTTCCCCGCACAGTTTCGCCGACTCTTCCAGCACGGCCTGAGCAGTGTCGAGATTCGCGTCTTCGAAGCCCGGCAGCGTCGCAATCTGTTCGAGGTTCGCCAGTTCCTTCATCACGAACAGCATGTCCTTGATGGGCGCCGTATAGCTCATTTTCTGTTCTCCTCCTGCGTGATGGAAAAAGGGCGCGGGACTTGTTCGGTCCTGCGCCCTTCGCGTGTCGCCAAACGCCTCGTATGGCTTGTTAGATGGCTTGATGTGGCGCCGGGACGCTTAGCCGAGTTCGTTCACGAGTTCCGGCACGAGTGTGAACAGGTCGCCCACCAGCCCATAGTCCGCGACGCTGAAAATCGGCGCTTCGGGGTCCTTGTTAATCGCGACGATGACCTTGCTGTCCTTCATACCGGCCAGATGCTGGATCGCGCCCGAAATGCCCACGGCTACATACAGTTGCGGTGCGACGATTTTGCCCGTCTGACCGACCTGATAGTCGTTCGGCACGAAGCCCGCGTCCACCGCCGCGCGCGATGCACCCAGCGCCGCGTTGAGCTTATCGGCGAGGGGCTCCAGAACCTGCGTGTAGTTTTCGCCGTTACCGAGCCCGCGGCCGCCGGAGACGATGATCTTCGCCGACGTCAATTCCGGACGGTCCAGCTTCGTGACTTCGCGGCTCACGAACTGCGAGATGCCTGCGTCGGCTGCCGCTTCGATCTTCTCGACCGATGCGCTGCCGCCTTCGGCCGCGACCGCGTCGAAACCGGTGGTGCGGACCGTGATGACCTTGATCGGGTCCTGGGATTGCACCGTTGCAATCGCATTACCGGCGTAGATCGGGCGCTCGAACGTATCGGCCGAATCGACCGCCGTGATGTCGCTGATCTGCGCGACGTCGAGCTTCGCGGCGATACGCGGCGCGATGTTCTTGCCGTACGCGGTCGCGGCGGTGAGGATGTGCGAGTAGTCCTTCGCGATGTTCAGCACCGTGGCCTCGACGTTTTCCGCGAGACCTTCGGCGAGTTGCGGCGCGTCGGCGAGCAGCACTTTGCTGACGCCCGCAATTTTCGCCGCTGCGTCGGCTGCTGCCTGCGCGTGGTGGCCGGCCACCAGCAGGTGAATGTCGCCGCCGATCTTCTGCGCGGCTGCAATGGTGTGCAGCGTCGCGGCCTTGATCGACGCATTGTCGTGTTCTGCAATTACCAGATTCGTCATTTGCCCTGTCTCCCTGTCACAGCACCTTGGCTTCGGTCTTCAGCTTCTCGACCAGCGTCTTCACATCCGGCACCTTCACACCGGCGGAGCGCTTGGGCGGCTCGGCGACCTTCAGCGTCTTCAGACGCGGCGTCACGTCGACGCCCAGGTCTTCGGGCTTGATCGTTTCCAGGGGCTTTTTCTTGGCCTTCATGATGTTCGGCAGCGTCACATAGCGCGGCTCGTTCAGGCGCAGATCGGTCGTGACGACAGCGGGGAGTGTCAAAGACAGCGTTTCCGCGCCGCCGTCGACTTCGCGCGACACGGTGGCCTTGCCGTCCGCGACCACGACCTTCGACGCAAACGTCGCCTGCGGCAGGCCAGCCAGCGCGGCCAGCATCTGGCCCGTCTGGTTCGAATCGTCGTCGATCGCCTGCTTGCCGAGAATGACTAGTTGCGGCTGTTCCTTGTCGACCAGCGCCTTCAGCAGCTTCGCGACCGCGAGCGGCTGCAGCTCTTCATTGGACTCGATCAGGATCGCGCGATCCGCGCCGATGGCGAGCGCCGTGCGCAGCGTTTCCTGCGACTGCGTCACGCCCGCCGACACGGCGATCACTTCCGTCGCCACGCCCGCTTCCTTCAGACGCACCGCTTCTTCCACCGCGATTTCGTCGAACGGATTCATCGACATCTTCACGTTCGCGATATCGACGCCCGTGCCGTCCGACTTCACCCGGACCTTCACGTTGTAGTCGACCACTCTCTTCACTGGCACCAGGATTTTCATGCACACGCTCCAAAGTTACGAATACGTCAACCCAGCGAACATTATAACGACTGCCCTCGGGGCAGCCGTCTCGCGGGCGCTCTAGCAGGAGGATATCGCTCCCCAGCGGCGTGACGGCAATATCGAACGATCGTTCTATTTTAACCGCGAAAAAACCCGGGCGACAACCCCGGGTTCCGACTCACGACTCTAATTTTCATATCGCCGACTTGTCATGCAAGGTGTGATGTCTGCCGATCACCACGCTGTGATCACTGCGCCGCCGAATTTGCTCTCCACAAACTGCTTCACTTCCGGCGAATGGTAGGCAGCGACCAGCTTCGCGACCCACGGCTTGTTTTTGTCGGCCTCGCGGATCGCGATGATGTTCACGTACGGGCCCTTCGGGTCTTCGATCGCGATTGCGTCCTGGTTCGGCTTCAGGCCCGCTTCCATCGCGAAGTTGGTGTTGATCGCCGCGGCGTCCACATCGTTCAGCGAGCGCGGAATCTGCGCGGCGTCCAGCTCGACGATCTTCAGCTTCTTCGGATTCTCGACGATGTCGAGCGGCGTCGCCTTCAGCCCCGCGTCGCTACGCAGCTTCAGAAGCCCCTGCTTTTGCAGCAGCAACAGCGCGCGGCCGCCGTTGGTCGGATCGTTCGGCACGGCGATCTTCGCGCCCGGCTGCAGATCGGCCAGCTTTTTCAGCTTCTTCGAGTAGATGCCCATCGGGTACGTGACCGTATCGGCGACGCGGATCAGCTTGTAGCCGCGGTCCTTGACCTGCGCCTGCAAGTACGGATCGTGCTGGTAGCTGTTCGCGTCCAGATCGCCGCCCGCGAGCGCCGCGTTCGGCTGAACGTAGTCGGAGAATTCGACGATCTTGATGTTCAGGCCGTTCTTCGCCGCAACCGTCTTGACCACTTCCATGATCTGCGCGTGCGGACCGCCGGTCACGCCGACCTTGATGGTGTCTTCCGCGTGCGCCGTGTTGGCGGCGATGAGCGAGGCGGCGCCCAATGCCGCGGCCAGCTTGAGAATGAAACGACGTTGCATGATGGACCTTTTGATTTATTTATGGCTCAGACGACGCACGAGCCAATCCCCGAACGACTGCACCAACTGCACGAAGACGATCAGAATCACCACGACCGTCAACATCACTTCCGGCAGGAAACGCTGATACCCGTAGCGAATGCCCAGGTCGCCGAGACCGCCGCCGCCGATCGCGCCCGCCATCGCCGAATAGCCGACCAGCGAGACAAACGTGATGGTGAGCCCGGCGACGACGCCCGGCAGCGATTCCGGCAACAACACCTTGAAGACGATCTGACTGGTGGTCGCGCCCATCGCCTGCGCGGCCTCGATCAGGCCGCGGTCGACTTCGCGCAGCGCCGTTTCGACGAGACGTGCGATGAACGGCGCGGCGGCGATGGTCAGCGGCACCACCGCTGCCGCCGTCCCGATCGACGAACCGACCACGAGGCGCGTGAACGGAATCACCGCCACGAGCAGAATGATGAAAGGCGTCGAACGCACCGCATTGACGATCACACCCACCGCACGATTGACCGCGAGGTTCTGCAGCACGCCCTGGCAATCCGTCAGATACAGCAGCACGCCGAGCGGCAAACCGACCAGCGCACCGACCAGTCCGGAAATGCCCACCATCACGAGCGTTTCCCAGAACGACTGGACGAACATATCGAACATTTCACTCAACATACGAGAGCTCCTCCACCACCACGCCCTGTTGCCGCAGATACGCGAACGCCTCTGCCACCTTCGCCGGCTCGCCGCCCGCCAGCACCGCGAGCGAGCCGAACGCCTGTCCCTGAATCTCGTCGATCTGCCCGTGCAGGATGTTGAAGTCCAATTCGTAGCGGCGAATCGTCTCGGAGAGAATCGGCTGATCGACGCCGGAACCCGTGAACGCGAGCCGCAGCAGATGACCGCTGCCGGTCTTCAGGCGCTCGGCGACACGCGCCTTCATCGCGGGCGGCAGGTCCTGCGCGATCACGTCGCCGATCAGCGCGCGCGTGACTTCGTGATGCGGCTGCAGGAAGACGTCGATCACTTTGCCCTGTTCGACGACGCGGCCCGCGTCGAGCACCGCGACGCGATCGCACACCTGCTTGATCACATCCATCTGATGGGTGATCAGCACGATGGTCAGATTCAGTTCGCGATTGATGCGCTTGAGCAGTTCGAGAATCGCGCGCGTGGTTTCCGGATCGAGCGCGGACGTCGCCTCGTCGGAGAGCAGCACTTTCGGCTTGCTGGCGAGCGCCCGCGCGATACCGACGCGCTGCTTCTGGCCGCCGCTGATCTGCGCCGGGTAGCGATCCTTCTGCGCGGAGAGACCCACCAGTTCGAGAAGCGGCAGGACGTTCGCTTCGATTTCGTCACGCTTCATGCCGGCGAGCTCGAGCGGCAGCGCGACGTTGTCGAACACCGTGCGCGACGACAGCAGATTGAAGTGCTGGAAGATCATGCCGATTTCGCGGCGCGCCTCGCGCAACTGCGCGGCGGGCAGCGTGGTCAGATCACGGCCGTCGACGACGATGTTGCCTTCGGTCGGCCGCGTCAGCAGATTGATGGTGCGCACGAGCGTGCTCTTGCCCGCGCCGCTGCGGCCGATGATGCCGAACACCTCGCCCGCCGGGATCGACAGATTGACGTTGTGCAGTGCCTCGACCCAGCCCCGGGGTCCGGCGAACCGCTGGCAGATATTGCGTATTTCGATCATGGAAAAACGAAACGGCGGGTTTGCCGACGAGCGTCGTGCGCTCCCCGGCCAGCGGCCGCCGTGACTTTTATTGGGATTTGAGCCCGGGATTCTACCGCAGGCCTGACATTTCCTTTAATAATCAATTCCGATCCTTTCATAACTGAGCGGAATTAGAGAATGCAGCCGAGAGCGCGAACGACGCGGCATCGCCGCGTCAATCTATGATCTCGCCAACCACGACAAGGACAACAAGGGACGCCTCTGCCATGGAGACTCCGCAAGACCTCTTCGCCAGTCCCGATGAAAGCGTCGCGCAGCCGCTGCATTCGACCGTCACCACGGCGGACGCACTAGCGCTGCCGCTGTACCGCTGGCCAACGAGGCAACCGCCGCGCGCGCGCGTGGCGCTGATTCACGGACTGGCCGAGCACGCCGGCCGCTACGCGGCGCTGGCCGCGCGGCTCAACGCTGCGGGGATCGAACTGCTGGCCATCGACTTGCGCGGCCACGGCCGGTCGCCCGGCAAGCGGGCCTACGTCGACCGGTTCGACGATTACCTGCTGGACGCGCGGGCCCTGCTCGACGCGGCCGTGCAAAGCGCCGCGCCGGCATCCGCGCCGCTCTTTCTGATGGGCCATAGCATGGGCGGCGCAATCGCCGCGCTTTACGCGGTCGAGCATTCCGGCATCCGAGGCGAAGGGCCAGGAAGCCGCGCGAATCTGCGCGGTCTGATTCTGTCGAGTCCCGCGCTCGCGCCGGGGCGGGACGTGCCCGCCTGGATGCTCAGGCTCAGCCAGTTGATCAGCCGCCTGTGGCCCAGCTTTCCGGCGATGAAGATCGACGCCGCCCTGCTCTCTCGGGTTCAGTCCGTCGTGGACGCGAACCGCAATGACCCGCTCGTGCATCGCGGGCCCATTCCGGCGCGCACCGGCGCAGAGCTGTTGCTGGCGATGGCGCGCATCGAGCGCGGCCGTGCGGGGCTGCGCCTGCCGCTCCTCGTCTATCACGGCACCGCCGACAAGCTCACCGAGCCGCAAGGCAGCCGCATCTTCGGCGAGCAAGCCGGCTCGCCGGACAAGACGCTCACACTATATGAAGGCAGCTATCACGAGACGATGAACGACCTCGACCGTGATCGCGTAATCAGCGGCCTGATCGCGTGGATTGTTCAACGAGTGGACGCGGCGCCGGCGCAATAGCGCATTCGCGCTTGGGGTCGATCAGCGCTGCCAGCCGGGCGGGCGTTTGTCGATGAACGCCTGCACGCCTTCGAGCGCGGAGTCGTCCATCATGTTGCAGGCCATGGTCTGGCCGGCGAGCTGATACGCGGCCTCGATGCCCATTTCGAGCTGCCGGTAGAAAAGGCCTTTGCCGGCGCTCACCGCTTCGACGGGCTTTGCGCAGATGGAGGTGGCGAGCCGCGCCACTTCGGCGTCGAGCGAGTCCATCGGCACGACGCGATTGACGAGACCTTGCTGCTTCGCCTCGGCGGCGTCGATAAAGTCTCCGGTCAGCAGCATTTCAAGCGCCGCCTTGCGCGACAGATTACGCGACAGCGGCACCGACGGCGTCGCGCAGAAAAGCCCGAGGTTCACGCCCGACACGGCAAAGCGCGCGGTGTCGGCGGCGACCGCCAGGTCGCACATCGCAACGAGCTGGCAACCGGCCGCCGTCGCAATGCCGTGCACGCGCGCGATTACCGGCTGCGGCAAGCGCTGGATCGTCATCATCAGTTTCGTGCAGCGGGCGAACAGTGCCTGGTAATACGCGAGCGAGGGCGCCGCGCGCATTTCCTTCAGATCGTGTCCCGCGCAGAACGCGCGCCCCGCGCCGGCGATCACGACCACGCGCGCCGGCGAGCTCGCAACGTCGTTCAAGGCGGCTTGCAACGCGTCGAGCAAGCCCTCCGAGAGCGCATTGAAAGCGTCCGGCCGGTTCATGGTGAGACGGACGACGCCGGGTATGCCGTACGCGTCGGTTTCCGTTGTCACCAGCGATGCGTTCTGTGCATTCGCATTCATGGCTCGCTCCGTTCGCTGACTTCGTTCGCTGACTTCGCTTGCTGACTTCGTTCGCTGCGTCCATTCGCTCGCTTGGTTTGCTCGCTCGGTGTGCCCGATCAGTGCGTCGCGGCACCGGCTGCGCGGCTGCCCTTCAGATTCCGGCCAGTGCGCGCACGTGAGCGACCACGCTGCGCCCAAGCGCCGACAGGTTATAGCCGCCTTCCAGACAGCTCACGATGCGTCCGCCCGCATGGCGTTTCGCGATCTCGCGAATCTGGTCGGTGATCCACACGTAGTCGTCCTCGACCAGACCCATGTTGCCGAGATCGTCTTCGCGATGGGCGTCGAAGCCCGCGGAAATGAACAGCATCTCCGGCTTGAACTCATTGAGGCGCGGCAGCCACAGCAGGTCCACCGCCTCGCGCACGGCCATGCCCTTCGAGCGGGCGGGCATCGGCACATTGCACATGTTGGGCGCCTGATTGTCGGCGCCGGTGAACGGATAGAACGGATGCTGGAAAAAGCTGCACATCAGCACGCGCGAGTCGCCGGAAAAAGCCGCCTCCGTGCCGTTGCCGTGATGCACATCGAAGTCGATGATGGCGACGCGCTCCAGGCCGTGCACCTCGAGCGCATGACGCGCGGCAATGGCCACGTTGTTGAAGAAGCAGAAGCCCATGGCGCGGGCGGGCTCGGCGTGGTGGCCTGGCGGGCGCACGCTGCAGAATGCGTTGTCGAAGCGGCCTTCGATGACCGCGTCGGTCGCCGCCACCGCCGCGCCCGCCGCACGCAGCGCGGCCTGCAAGGTATGCGGATTCATCGACGTGTCCGGATCGATCTCCGCGAGACCTTCGACGGGCGAACGGCTGCGAATGTAATCGACGTGCGCCTGCGTATGCACGCGCAGCAGCGCGGCTTCGTCGGCGAGCGGCGGCGACTCGCGCTCGATCAACGCGTCGATGCGGCTCGCGATCAGTTGATCTTCAATGGCCTGCAGCCGTGCGGGGCATTCGGGATGCCATTGCCCCATATCGTGCAGCAGACAGTCGGCGTGGGAATAGAAGCCTGTTGCCATGATTCTCTTCTGCGGCGCAGCGCCTTCACAGCGCGCGCGGCGGGTCTCCTTCCATGGGCGCGCGCCTCTCGCGCGCCAACATCTACCAAGTTACCACACCATGTGCCTGTGACGCGCGTGGCACAGTTTTGCAAGAGGCCTCGGGTATACTGCCCCTTCCGTTTTCCTCCCGTCTTCGTCCTTTCGCACCGCGCCCCCAGCTCACTATGACCGTCAAGCTTGCCCTGTCTGCACGAAACCGGCTCAGCACCCGAACCATCGCCGCCGCACTCTCCGTCGCATCGTGCATGTTCATGGCAACCGCGCCGGCCCTCGCGCAGAGCGTCGGCAAAAAACCGCCGGCGCTGCTCGCTCAGGCCCAGCCGCAAAGCCCGGTGCCGCAAGGGCAAACGTTTGAGGAAGAAATCATTCCGCAGCGCTACGCGAACAATGCGAATGTCGATGCGTTCATCAACGACATGGTGGCGCGCTACGATTTCGACGAGTCCGCGCTGCATGCGCTCTTTGCCGGCGTCAGCTATTCGGCGACCGCGGTGAAGCTCGTCACGCCCTCGCCGTCGCCCACGGTCAAGAACTGGCGCGCCTATCAGGCGCGCTTTCTCGATCAGATCCGCATCAACGCGGGCATCCGCTTCTGGCGCGCGAATCAGGCCACGCTGCAGCGCGCCTATGAGGAGTTCGGCGTGCCGCCCGAGGTCATTGTCGGCATTCTCGGTGTGGAGACGATTTACGGGCGTTTCATGGGCAATTTCCGCGTGCTCGACGCGCTGACCACGCTCAGTTTCGACTATCCGAATACACCTAATCGCGCGGACCGCCAGGCGACCTTCCGCAAGAATCTCCAGGACTACCTCGTGTGGACGCGCGATTCGCAGATCGATCCGACCACCGTGCTGGGTTCGTATACGGGCGCGATCGGCATTCCGCAGTTCCTGCCGAGCAGCATCGTGCAATATGCAGTGAGCTACGACGGCAAGAAAGACATCGACCTGCGCACGAGCCAGGCGGACGCCATCGGCAGTGTCGCGAACTATCTGCGTCAGAACGGCTGGGAGAATGGGCGGCCGGTCGTATGGAAAATCGGCACGGACGCGGGCAGCCTCGGCGTCGCGCAAGCTGCCGCCGACGGCGCTCCCGAACCGCATTGGCCGCTCGACCAGCTGCTGCGCGCGGGGCTTGTGCTCAACGAGCCGGACGTGAATGTCGCTTCCGAAGCGGGAACGCCGGTGACGGTGGTCGATCTGCCCACGCCCGGGCGCGGCACCGAATACATGCTCGGTCTGAAGAACTTCTACGTGCTCACGCGCTATAACCGCAGCTTCTTTTATGCGCTAGCGGTTTACCAACTGGGGCAACGCATCAAGTCGCAAATGGAAGCCAGCGACGCGGCCAACGCCACAAACAATGGGAACAACGCGGCGGCGCCGGGTGCGGCTTCGCAATAAGCGGGGACGCGGGACCGTCTGCTCTCTTCGTTGCGACGTAATGCGATGAACAAAAAAAGCGCCCGCGGGCGCTTTTTTTACTGGCCGTGACGTTCAAGCTCAGCGCTTCGGGCGCCAAGCTCGCCCGATTGCACACTCAGGCGGGAAACACGCCCGTCGACAAATAACGGTCGCCGCGATCGCAGACGATAAAAACAATGGTCGCGTTCTCGACCTGCCGCGCCACGCGCAACGCCACTTCGCACGCGCCGCCTGACGAGATGCCCGCGAAAATCCCTTCTACCGACGCCAGACGCCGGGCCATGGCCTCCGCCGCGGCCTGACTCACGTTTTCGACGCGGTCCACGCGGCTGCGGTCGAAAATTTTCGGCAGATAGGCTTCCGGCCATTTGCGGATGCCGGGAATGCGCGAGCCTTCCTCCGGCTGCGCGCCGATGATCTCGATTGCCTGGTTCTGCTGCTTCAGATAAGTGGACACGCCCATGATCGTGCCCGTCGTGCCCATGGACGACACGAAATGCGTGATGCGCCCTTCGGTATCGCGCCAGATTTCAGGGCCCGTGCCCTCCACATGCGCCGCCGGGTTGTCGGGGTTCGCGAACTGATCGAGGATGATGCCCTTGCCGTCGCGCTGCATCTGCTCGGCGAGATCGCGGGCGTATTCCATGCCGCCCGTGACGGGCGTGAGAATGATTTGCGCGCCGTACGCGGCCATGCTCTGGCGGCGCTCGACCGACAGGTCTTCCGGCATGATCAGCACCATCTTGTAGCCGCGGATCGCGGCCGCCATGGCGAGCGCGATGCCGGTGTTGCCGCTCGTCGATTCGATGAGCGTGTCGCCCGGTTTGATTCGGCCGCGCGCTTCCGCCTTTGCGATCATCGACAAAGCCGGGCGATCCTTCACCGAGCCGGCCGGATTGTTGCCCTCGAGCTTTGCCAGGACCACATTGTTGCGGCTGCGGATCTCGTCGTCGGTGAGCCGGACGAGTTGCACGAGCGGCGTATTGCCGATGGTGTCTTCAATCGTTTTGTAGGCCATATCGGTTCAGGTGCTGTCGATGCGCGGAGTCTTCAAGCCGTCGATTTTAAACCACGGTGCCGCCGGCTGCCGCGCGGCCCTTCTGCTCGCATGGATGCAGTCCGCTCGCACGCAAAAAAACCGCGGCTGAGTACCGCGGGAAGCCAGTCATACGAATGACAGCTTAAGGAGCGTTGTTGCCGGCTCCGACCATGAAGGACAACGATGGCGAACCGCGCGCAGCGCAACGTGCGCCGCGCGCGGCTCGCGTCAGACTATTTCTTCACCGCCACTGAAGCGCCGCCCTTGGGCGTATTGGCCGCAACGGCGGCGCCTTTGGTCTGTGAAGACGCCGCAACCTGCGGGCCAGCAGCCGCGCCAGCCGGACCGACAGCGAGACCCTCCGCCTGCAGGCGCTCGACGGTATGCCCGCCCATGCCCTTGACGCGCTTGCTGAGATCGGCCGGGTCCTTGAACGGACCATGCGCTGCACGCTCTTCGAGAATGGCTTTCGCTTTGGCAGGACCGATGCCCTTGATGCCGCGCAGCGCGTCCTCGTTAGCCGTGTTGACGTCAACCGACGCATACGCGTGACCGAAAGCGGCGAGCATGGCCGCGGTAACCAGAATTTTTCGAAACATATGGAATCTCCCTCATACAACCGGTCGGCGTCATCACCAACCGGGAGATTCCAGTTTAAACAGGTGTGCGTACTAATTACACCTGGCCGAATAGCCAACGTACGTAGCGGTCGACACCTTCCTGCACGCTCAG
The DNA here is from genome assembly GCF_047325075.1 of Paraburkholderia phenoliruptrix. NCBI lineage: Bacteria > Pseudomonadati > Pseudomonadota > Betaproteobacteria > Burkholderiales > Burkholderiaceae > Paraburkholderia > Paraburkholderia phenoliruptrix. Next base: position 1,385,983 of record NZ_CP168531.1, on the reverse strand, counting down.
AAACGGCGCGTCGTAGCCGGCCGCGCGCAGCTTCGACAGGTCCGCCTGCGTGAAGCACTGATACTTGCCGCGCAATGCGTCGGGGAACGGAATGTATTCGATCAGCCCGCGTTGCACCTGGTCGGCGAGCGAAAGCGGCGGCTCGTTATTCAGCGCGCGCAGCGTGTTGACGACCGTGCTCGCGATGTCGTTGAACGGCTGCGCGCGACCGCTGCCGAGGTTGAAGATGCCCGACTTGTCCGGATGGTCGAAGAAGAACAGGTTCACCTTCACCACATCTTCGACGGAAACGAAATCGCGCGTCTGTTCGCCTGCGGCATAGCCGTTGTATTCGCCGAACAACTTGACCTTGCCCTCGGCGCGGAACTGGTTGAAGTTGTGAAACGCGACCGACGCCATGCGCGCCTTATGCGTTTCGCGCGGACCGTACACGTTGAAATAGCGGAAACCGGCGATCTGGCTTTTCGCGCCCGGCAGCACGCGGCGAATCACCTGGTCGAACAGGAACTTCGAATAGCCGTACACGTTGAGCGGCTGCTCGACCTCGCGTTCCTCGACGAAACGGCTCGAGCCGCCGTAAGTCGCCGCCGACGACGCGTACAGGAACTGGATGTTCTGCGCGAGGCAGACCTCGAGCACGTCGCGGCTGTAGCGGAAGTTGTTGTCCATCATGTAGCGACCGTCGGTTTCCATCGTGTCCGAGCAGGCGCCTTCGTGGAAAATCGCGCGCACGCGGCCGAAGTCGCCGCGCCTGAAGCGTTCGAGGAATTCGGTCTTGTCCAGATAGTCGTCGATTTCGCAGTCGACCAGATTCTTGAACTTGTCGGCGCGCGTCAGATTGTCGACCGCAATGATGCGTTGTTCGCCGCGCTCGTTAAGCGCTTTCACGAGATTGCTGCCGATAAAGCCGGCCGCGCCGGTGACGATGAGGGTCATGATGGTCCCGCCGTAGTGTGGCTTGCATGAGACCGGAGCGAGCGCCAGCGCGCGTGCTCCGGTCGACAGGTTCAGTCGACGCGCCGCCGGTCCTCTCGCGCCGCACTCAGCGGCGCGCGCTCACGAGAGGACCGGGCGGGCCGCATCAATGAAAGAGTTCGTCGTAGTCGACAGTGGCCGTGCCGAGTTTGCCGACCACGATGCCGGCCGCGCGATTGGCGAGTCCGACCGCTTCGACGAGCGTGAGACCCGCGCCCAGCATGGTGGCGAGCGTGGCGATCACGGTGTCGCCTGCGCCCGAAACATCATACACTTCGCGCGCGACGGCCGACGTGTGCAGGATGCCGTCGTCGGAAAAGAGCGTCATGCCCTCTTCCGAGCGCGTGAGCAGCAAGGCCTTGAACTGCAGATCCGCGCGCAGTTTGCTCACGCGCTCAGTCAAGTCCTCTTCCGACTTCCACTGGCCGATCACCTCGCGCAACTCGGCGCGATTCGGCGTGATCAACGTGGCGCCGCGGTAGCGCTCCCAATCGTCGCCTTTCGGGTCCACGAGCACCGGCTTGCCGGCCGCGTGCGCTCTCGCAATCATCTGCGTGACGTGGGTCAGGCCGCCTTTGGCGTAATCGGACATCAGGATCACGTCGTGCGACGGCAGCAATTCGTCAAAGCGCGCGAGGCCCGCGAGCAACACCTCATGCGCCGGCGAGTTTTCGAAATCGACGCGCAGCAGCTGTTGCTGACGCGACAGCACGCGCAGCTTGATGGTGGTGAGCAGCGCGGGGTCGCGCTCCAGATGCGGATTCACGCCGCTCTCGCCGAGTAATTGCACGATGCGCTCGCCGGGTTCGTCGTGTCCGACGACACACAGCAGACCCGCCTGCGCGCCCAGCGCCGCCGCGTTGCGCGCGACGTTCGCGGCGCCCCCGAGACGGTCTTCCTGGCGCTGCACGTGCACGACCGGCACCGGCGCTTCCGGCGAGATGCGGTTCACGTCGCCGAACCAATAGCGGTCGAGCATCACATCACCGACGACCAGCACGCGCGCGGCCGCGATCTGTGCGCGCGGCACCACCGTCAGTGCAGGCGACGGCGACGGCGCGATGGAGGCGGGCTTCGCCTCAGGCATCGGCCGCAAGTTCAGAGGGTTGGGCATAAGGGCGTCCAATCGAATGGTAGTCGATGCCGAGTTCGTTCATCGCATCCGGCTCGTACAGATTGCGGCCGTCGAAAATGACCGGCGACTTCAGCACGGATTTCAGATGCACGAAGTCCGGGCTCTTGAACTCCTTCCATTCCGTGACGATGACGAGTGCGTCGGCGCCCGTGAGCGTTTCGTCCTGCGTGCCCGTGAAGGTGAGGCGCGCGAGCTGCTCCGGCGCGTCGTGCAGATCCAGGGCGAAGACACGGCGCGCTTCAGTCACGGCGACCGGATCGTACGCGCGCACCTGCGCGCCGCGCGCGAGGAGTTCGGCGATCACGCGACGGCTCGGCGCTTCGCGCATGTCGTCGGTATTCGGCTTGAACGCGAGGCCCCAGACTGCAAACGTGCGGCCTGCCAGATCGTTGCCCCACTTGTGCGTGATCTTCTGCACCAGCACGTCTTTCTGCTGGTAGTTCACTTCCTCGACGGCTTCGAGAATGCGCAGATTGTGGCCGCTTTCGCTCGCCGTGCGGATCAGCGCCTGCACGTCCTTCGGGAAGCACGAGCCGCCATAGCCGCAGCCCGCATACAGGAAGTGATAGCCGATGCGCGGGTCCGAGCCGATGCCGCGGCGCACCGCCTCGATGTCGGCGCCCACCCGGTCCGCGAGATTCGACATTTCGTTCATGAACGAGATGCGCGTGGCCAGCATCGCATTGGCCGCGTATTTGGTGAATTCAGCCGAGCGCACGTCCATGTACAGCGTGCGCTCGTGGTTGCGGTTGAACGGCGCGTAAAGGCGCTTCATCAGTTCGCGCGCGCGCAGGCCGGCTTCGTCTTCGTCGCTGCCGAGCACGATGCGGTCGGGCCGCATGAAGTCGTCCACGGCCGCGCCTTCTTTCAGGAATTCGGGATTCGACACGACCGAGAAGCGGTGCTTGTCGCTGCCCGCGAGCCCGCGTTTCGCGAGCTCTTCCTCGACGACTGCGCGCACGCGCTGCGCCGTGCCGACAGGCACCGTCGACTTGTCGACGATCACCTTGAAGCCGTTCATCGTGCGGCCGATATTGCGCGCCGCTTCCAGCACGTATTGCAGATCCGCGGAGCCGTCTTCGTCGGGCGGCGTGCCCACCGCGATGAACTGCACGTCGCCGTGAGCGACACTCGCCTCGATGTCCGTCGAAAACGTGATGCGCCCGGCCGCGCGCGTGCGCGCGATGATTTCCTGCAGGCCCGGCTCGTGAATGGGCACGCCCCCATTGTTGAGGATTTCGATCTTGCGCGGGTCGACGTCGAGACAGAAGACGTCGTTGCCGATTTCTGCGAGGCACGCGCCTGTGACGAGACCCACATAGCCAGTGCCGATAATGGTGATTTTCATACGCTTTCCGGTTGAAGGTTCCGGTGATGATTTCCGGCGATAAAGCCGGTCACGAACACGCTGCCAAAGCCGTCCGCGACCTCAGTTCGACGCGGTGATCGGCTCGACCCGGCGCGGCGCGTAGGTTTCCCAACCGCTGCAGCCGGGGCACTGCCAGTAGAAAAGCCGCGCCCTGAAGCCGCAATTCTGGCACGTGTAGCGCGGCAGATTTTTGGTGCGCTGGCGGATCAGCGTGCGCATCAGTTCCAGCTCGCTGCGCCGCGGCTCTTCCGCGACTGCCTGCTGCGCTTCGAGCAGGCGCGTCATGCCGGCGAGGTTCGGCGACTTCTGCATCTGCGAACGCGCGAGCGCGTGCGCTGCGTCCGGCCCGCGCAGCGACGCCACGTGCTGATACGCGACGTCGAGCAGATCGTTGCTCGGATAGCGATCGACCCAGCTGGTGAGCAGATCGGCGCCGTCCTGCGCTCGGCCGAGCGCTTCATAGGCCTTCATCAGCTTGTCGGCGACGAGCGGCAGATAAGCGGGATTCTGCTCCTCGACGCGCCGCCACTGGGCGATCGCCGCCTCCTGCGCACCCGCCGCGGCGTCGACGTCGCCGAACAGAATGGTGGCACGCACGTTGGTCGCATTCGCCTTCAGCGCGAAGCCGAGCTGGCGGCGCGCCTCGTCAGGCTTTTTCTGCTGCAGCGCTTCCTGCGCGAGCTCGCAATGGAATTGCGCGATTTCCTTGTCGAGCGATTCCGCGCCCATGGTTTCCAGATGCCGCGCGGTGTCGATCGACTTGACCCAGTCCTTCTCGATTTCGTAGATGGTGAGCAGCGCGCGCTGGGCGCCCAACGCGTAGTCGCCGGTTTCGAGCGAACGGAAGGTTTCTTCCGCGCGATCCAGCAAACCGGCCTTCAGGAAGTCCTGCCCCAGTTCGAACAGGGCGTGATCGCGCTCGCTGACCGGCAGGTCCGCGCGGCTCAGCAGATTCTGATGTACGCGGATTGCGCGGTCCGTCTCGCCGCGGCGCCGGAAGAGATTACCGAGCGCGAAATGCAGCTCGACGGTTTCCGGGTCGAGCTTGACGACTTCGATAAAGGCGTCGATCGCCTGGTCCGGCTGCTCGTTGAGCAGGAAGTTCAGGCCGCGGAAATAGGAGCGCGGCAAATTGGCGCTTTCTGACAGCAGCGTCTTGAGGTCGTAGCGCGCAGCCATCCAGCCGAACGCGAAAGCGACGGGGATGACGAGCAGCCACCAGAAGTCTAGATCCATGCGATGAATGCAAATGAGCCGGAAGGCAGGAACGGGATGCCGCGCGAAACGCGTGCGGCGAGCGAAACAATCAGATCAGCGGCGGCATGGGCGGCTGTTCGACGGCCACCGGCGCCTCGCGCGCCACCCGCAGCTCGCGCTTTAACCGGCCATTTTCCATGCGCAGGCGGACGACGGCCGGCATCGACGAAACAAGGCCCGCGAGCAGTCCGACTACGAAAAACGCGAGGCCGATCAGGATAAGCGGCGCCGACCAGGCGTAGCCAGCGAGGAAATTCAGCGTAGCGGGTTGTGTATTGGAGAGTGCCAGTACGAGCAACAGCACGAACACCAGTACACGGATCAGCCAGACGATAAATTTCATGAATAGATCTCTTGACGGCAGTTGCGGGGTGACGCCGGCCTGATGACGCGTCGCGCCACGGTGTTAGCCCGCGCCGAAGTGACCCGTATTGTAATTGAAGCCCTCCCGGCTGGGCAGGAAGTGGCCGAACGCCGGCGTACAGAAAAGCGCAGGCGCACATGCGGTTGAAAATGCGGCCCGGTGCGCGAGTACCAGCGGAGAGAGAGCAGGCAGGAAACGCGGGCGAAAAAAAAGCGCCCAAAGGCGCTTTTTCTGGTCTTTTGCCGACTGGCATTGGCCGCTGACGCCGCCAACGCCACGCTGCGAAACTGCACAGCGCGCACAGCGGAGCATTTACAGATCGTCATCCGGCTCTTCGGCCTTCAACGGCTCGCCCGCGCGACGATCGACCCGCTCGCGCAACTCCTTGCCCGGCTTGAAGTGCGGCACATACTTCTCAGGTACCAGCACTTTTTCGCCCGACTTCGGATTACGCCCGACGCGGGAAGGACGGCGGTTCAGGCCGAAGCTGCCAAAACCTCGAATTTCGATGCGATGACCTTTGGCAAGCGCCTCCGACATCGCATCAAGCATCGTCTTGACCGCGAAATCCGCATCTTTCAATACAAGCTGCGGAAAACGCGTAGCCAGTTGGGCGACCAATTCCGATTTGGTCATACTGCAGCAGACCTCTCAAGAAAACGCCGAGCCGCCCCCGGTGACCCCGCGAGGGGTACCTGCCGCCAGTTCAAAGTCTGTGCGGCAGGTTGGGGGCATTCCTCAATTACTGGTTCTGGCCGTCGAGCTTGGCCTTCAGCAGCGCGCCGAGGTTCGTCGTGCCGGTGGCAGCTGCGCTGGAATCCGACGAAGCCAGGCCGCGGATCGCTTCCTGTTGCTCAGCCGAGTCCTTCGCCTTGATCGACAGGTTGATGCCACGCGACTTGCGATCGATGTTGATGATCATCGCGTTGACCTTGTCGCCTTCCTTCAGCACGTTGCGTGCGTCTTCCACGCGGTCTTGTGCGATTTCCGAAGCGCGCAGGTAGCCTTCGACTTCACCCGACAGCTGAACCACTGCGCCCTTTGCATCCACCGACTTGACCGTGCCGTCGACGATCGAACCCTTGTCGTTCATTGCAACGTAGTTGCTGAACGGGTCGCCTTCGAGCTGCTTGATGCCCAGCGAAATGCGCTCTTTCTCGACGTCGATGCCGAGAACGATCGCTTCCACTTCGTCGCCCTTCTTGTACTTGCGAACCGCTTCTTCGCCCGTTTCCGACCAAGACAGATCCGACAGGTGAACCAGACCGTCGATGCCGCCCGGCAGACCGATGAAGACGCCGAAGTCGGTGATCGACTTGATTGCGCCTTGCAGCTTGTCGCCCTTCTTGAAGTTGCGGCTGAAGTCGTCCCACGGGTTCGGCTTGCACTGCTTCATGCCGAGGCTGATACGGCGGCGGTCTTCGTCGATTTCGAGAACCATGACTTCGACTTCGTCGCCCAGCTGGACAACCTTCGACGGTGCAACGTTCTTGTTCGTCCAGTCCATTTCCGACACGTGGACGAGGCCTTCGATGCCCGATTCCACTTCGACGAATGCGCCGTAGTCGGTGATGTTGGTGACCTTACCGAACAGGCGCGTGCCCGACGGGTAACGGCGCGAGATGCCTTCCCACGGATCGTCGCCCAGTTGCTTGATACCGAGCGAAACGCGGTTCTTTTCCTGGTCGAACTTGAGGATCTTCGCGGTGACTTCCTGGCCGACCGACAGCACTTCCGACGGGTGACGCACACGGCGCCATGCGATGTCGGTGATGTGCAGCAGGCCGTCGATACCGCCCAGGTCCACGAACGCGCCGTAGTCGGTGATGTTCTTGACCACGCCTTCGACGATCGCGCCTTCCTTCAGCGTTTCGAGCAGCTTTGCGCGCTCTTCGCCTTGCGTTGCCTCGATGACAGCGCGGCGCGACAGCACGACGTTATTACGCTTGCGGTCGAGCTTGATGACGCGGAATTCCAGCGTCTTGCCTTCGTACGGCGTCGTGTCCTTGACCGGACGCGTGTCGACGAGCGAACCCGGCAGGAACGCGCGGATGCCGTTGACCATGACGGTCATGCCGCCCTTGACCTTGCCCGTGATCGTGCCGGTCACGAGTTCGTTGTTGTCGAGTGCCTTTTCCAGCGACAGCCACGAAGCCAGACGCTTCGCCTTGTCGCGCGACAGGATGGTGTCGCCATAGCCGTTTTCCAGCGCGTCGATCGCGACGGAAACGAAGTCGCCCGCCTGCACTTCTACCTCGCCCGCGTCATTCAGGAACTCTTCGAGCGGGATGTAGGCTTCGGACTTGAGACCAGCGTTGACGACCACGAAGTTGTGGTCCACACGCACGACTTCGGCGGAGATCACTTCGCCGGCGCGCATGTCTTGCTTGGTCAGCGACTCTTCGAACAGAGCCGCAAAAGATTCGGTATTCGGGGTAGAGGTTTGCAGGTCGGACATAAAAATCAAAATTTGCATGGTTCTCGCGGCGCCCGGCTGGCCGAACGGCCAGCAACTACGGCAAAACTGCGAATGCCACGCGGGGTTAAGGGGTTAATACAACACTTCGCGACAACCGCGAAGCACCTACCAGCAACGGACAACCACCGCGCGCGCCGCCGGTTCGAAATGGCGATGAAACAGCAACTTCGATCAGCTTTGCGGCACGAGCGCTTCGTACCATTGCACTACCTGCTCGACCGCCTGATCGACCGACAGGGCGGACGTATCGAGCAGCTTTGCATCCGCTGCGGGCTTAAGCGGCGCGGCTGCGCGCTGACTGTCACGCTCGTCGCGCTCACGCAAATCCCGGAGCAAGTCATCAATATTAGCAGAAAATCCTTTTTGTATCAATTGCTTATGCCGCCGCGCCGCGCGGGCCTCCACGCTGGCGGTCATAAAGACCTTCAGAACGGCGTCCTGGAAGATCACCGTGCCCATGTCGCGACCGTCGGCGACGAGCCCCGGCTCCTTGCGAAAAGCCCGCTGACGCGCCACCAGCGCCGCGCGCACCGGCGCGTGCACGGCAATCGCGGAAGCGCGGCTGCCGACTTCCTCTGCGCGAATTTCCGCGGAAACGTCGACGCCGTCGAGCTGGGCAAGACCTTCACGAAACGTGATATGCAGATCGTCGATCAGCTTTACAAGGGCGTCGACGTCCTCCGCCCCTACCTTGTAGCGCATGCTGGCAAGCGCCGCGAGCCGGTACAGCGCGCCGCTGTCCAGCAGGTGAAAGCCGAGGCTGGCGGCGACCAGTGCGGCCACGGTGCCTTTGCCCGAAGCACTGGGGCCGTCGATCGTAATGACGGGCGTCTGGTGAAAGGGACGGATCGGTTTCATCGAAAAAGTCGCACGTCAGGCGATTCGTACGCGAATCAGGGGTGAGCAAGCGCTGCGAAGCGCTCGAAATAATCGGGAAAAGTCTTGCCGACGCACTTGGGGTCGTTGATCCGGACCGGCACGCCGCCGAGACTCACCAGCGAGAAACACATGGCCATGCGGTGATCGTCGTAAGTGTCGATGGACGCGTTCGGAATCAGCTTTTCCGGCGGCGTGACCATCAGGAAGTCTTCGCCCTCCTCGACTTTCGCGCCGACCTTGCGAAGCTCCGTCGCCATGGCCGTGATCCGGTCGGTCTCTTTGACGCGCCAGCTCGCGATGTTGCGCAGCGTGGTCGTGCCGTCGGCGAACAGCGCGGCGACCGCGATGGTCATGGCGGCGTCCGGGATCAGATTGAAGTCCATGTCGATCGGATCCAGCTTGCCGTGGTCGTTGCCGACGCCGCGCACTTCGATCCAGTCCTCGCCCATTTGCAGGTTCGCGCCCATCTTGATGAGCGCATCCGCGAAGCCGACGTCGCCCTGAATGCTCGACCGGCCCACGCCCTCCACTTTCAGGGGCCCGCCGCCGAGCACGCCCGCCGCGAGGAAATACGACGCCGACGACGCGTCGCCTTCCACCATGATCGTGCCCGGCGACTGATAGCGCTGCCCCGCCGGCACGACGAACTGGTGCCAGCCGTGGCGCTCGACGTTGATACCGAAGCGCGCCATCAGCTTGATGGTGATCTCGATGTAGGGTTTCGAGATCAGTTCGCCGTCCACCTGAACCGTGCTGACGCCGCTTGCCGTGCGCACGAGCGGCAGCGTCATCAGGAGCGAAGTGAGGAACTGGCTCGACACGTCGCCGCGCACGCGAATCGGCGCTTCGGCGGAGATCTGCGCCGGGCGGATGCGCAACGGCGGATAGCCCTCGTTTTCCTCGTAGTCGATTCTTGCGCCGATCTGCCGCAGCCCGTCGACGAGATCGCCGATTGGCCGCTCGTGCATGCGCGGCACGCCGTGGATGCGGTAGTCGCCGCCGTTCACCGACAGCGCCGCGGTCAGCGGACGCACCGCCGTGCCCGCGTTGCCGAGGAAAAGGTCAGCCGTGCGCGCCGTGAATGCGCCGCGCGTGCCGGTCACGACACAGGTATCGCCGTCGCGCTTGATCCGCACGCCGAGCTTTTCGAGCGCGTCGAGCATGACGCGCGTGTCGTCGGAGTCGAGCAGGTTCGTGATCGTCGTTTCGCCTTCGGCGAGTGCGGCGAGCAGCAACACCCGGTTCGAAATGCTTTTCGAGCCAGGCAGACGAACCGTGCCGGACGCACGAGAAAAGGGTCCGAGATCGAGGAATTCCATGATTGAGTCCAGTTTCCGGTTATTGCGGCGCGCTGATTGCAATGCGCTTATCTCAATGCGCTCATTTTGAGCCGTCGGCCGACGCCACGCCGCCCGCGCGCTGTTCCTGCCACTCGGTGCGTGCCACGCGCGAGCGGGCGAAGACGCCTTCGAGCGCGGCGCCGTCCGCCGCTTCGATCGCCGCCCGCAGCCGGGCGAGCACGGCCGTATAGGCGTCGAGTTCGTCGAGCAGCGCAACGCGATTGGCGACACACACGTCGCGCCACATTTCCGGGCTCGACGCGGCAATCCGCGTGAAGTCGCGAAAGCCGCCCGCGGCAAAGGAAAATTTCAGCGCGGCGTCGGGCGAATTGAGAATCTGCTCGACAAGCGCAAACGACAACACGTGCGGCAAATGGCTGACGGACGCAAACACGCGGTCGTGCTGCGCAGGCGCCATGTCGCGCACGAGCGCGCCGGTCGCGCGCCACATGGCCGCGACGCGCTCCACGGCATGCGGCGCGTTTTCCGGCAACGGACACAGCACGACATTGCGGCCCACGTAGAGATCCGGCAATGCGGCCTCGACGCCGCTCGCCTCGCGGCCCGCAATGGGATGCCCCGGCACGAGCTGGCCGATGCGCGCGCCGAGCGTGGCGCGGGCCGCGGCCACGACATCGGACTTGGTGCTGCCGGCGTCGGTCACGACTGTGTTGGCGTCGAGAAACGGCGCAATGCGCTCGAGCAGCGGCTGCGTCTGCGCGACTGGCGCCGCGAGCAGCACGACGTCGGCGCCGGCAAGCGCTTCGCGCAACGCCGCGTCGTCGTCGAGAGCCGCCGCACGATCGATCACACCGAGTTCCAGCGCGCGCGCACTCGACGCCGCCGAGCGGCCCACGCCGATTACCGTGCGTGCGCCATCCGCCTCGCCGCGCTCGCGCAGCGCGCGCGCGAGCGATCCGCCGATCAGGCCGACACCGAAAATCACCAGCTTGTTAAAAGAGAACGCGGCCACGTCGGTCACAGAAAAAGCGCGCCTTTCGGGAAAACGAGGCGCGCGGGTCAAAATTCGCCGCCTACGCGGTGGCGAGCGTTTTTTCGAGCGCGGCGATGAACGCCTCGTTTTCTTCGGGCAGCCCGATCGTCACGCGCAGCCATTGCGGCAAACCGTAATTGCCGACCGGACGCACAATGACGCCCTGCTTCAGCAATTCGAGATTCACGCGGTTGCCGGCTGCGTCATCGTCGCCGACGCGCACCAGCACGAAGTTACCGTCGGACGGCACATATTCGAGACCGAGCTTGTCGAATGCTTCTGTCAGACGGCGATAGCCTTGCGCGTTGAGCGCTGCCGACTTCTCCAGAAACGCCTTGTCGTTGAGCGCGGCAATGGCTGCAGCCTGCGCGAGCGTGTTGACGTTGAACGGCTGGCGCAGACGGTTCAGGAGATCGGTCAACTGCGGCTGCGCAATCGCGAAGCCCACGCGCAGGCCGGCCAGGCCGAACGCCTTCGAGAACGTGCGCGACACGAGCAGGTTCGGATAACGGCGCACCCATTCGATCGAGTCGTAGCGCTTTTCCGCCGGCAGATATTCCGTGTACGCCTCATCCAGCACGACGGCCACGTGGCGCGGCACCTTGTCGAGAAACGCTTCGAGCTTCGGACCTTCGATGAACGTGCCCGTCGGATTGTTCGGATTGGCGACGAAGATGAGCCGCGTGTCGTCGGTGATCGCCGCGAGCATCGCGTCGAGATCGTGGCCGAACTTCACCGCCGGCACGACGATCGCGCGCGCGCCCAGGCCTTGCGTGGCCAGCGCGTAAACCGCGAACGAATACTGCGCGTAAATGATGGACTGCCCTTTTTCGACAAACGCGTGCGCGGCGATTTCAAGAATGTCGTTACTGCCGTTGCCGAGCGTGATCCAGTCGGACGGCACGCCGTAGCGTTCGCCGAGCGCCGTCTTCAGCTCGAATGCATTCGCGTCGGGATAGCGGCCCAACTCGCTCGCGGCTTGCGCCATGGCCCGTTGCGCCGACTCAGGCATGCCGAGCGGATTCTCGTTCGACGCCAGTTTCACGATTTTCGCTTCGTCCAGCCCGAACTCGCGCGCGACTTCCGAAATCGGCTTGCCCGCGATGTAAGGCGCAATGGCGCGCACGTAAGAAGGACCGAAGGACGTTGTCATGAAATCTCCGAACGATTATTAGAAAAAGTCGCGGCGAGTGCACCGCCGCACTGGCTGGCCGGCGCTTGCTCGGGGGTTGCCAGTCATCAGCGGGCGCGCGGATACGAGCCCAGAATCTTCAGGAAGGCCGCTTTCTCGCCGAGCTCGGTCAACGCGGCGGCCACGGCCGGATCGTCGCGATGGCCTTCGACGTCGATATAGAAGTAGTACTCCCACGTGCCGACGCGCGCCGGACGCGATTCGAAGCGGGTCATGGAAACGCTGTGGCGCGCAAGCGGCTCGAGCAGCTTGAACACCGCGCCCGGCTCGTTCGGGACCGACACGATCAGCGACGTCTGGTCATGGCCGCTCGCCCCCGTGCGCTCCTTGCCGATCATCACGAAGCGGGTGCGGTTGTGCGGATCGTCCTGAATCAGCGCGTACGCAACCTGCAAACCGTAGTGCGTCGCCGCGCGATCGCCGGCGATGGCCGCGACGGTCGGATCTTCCGCCGCCATGCGCGCCGCTTCGGCATTGCTCGACACGGCCTGGCGCTCGAGATGCGGCGCGTTGCTCGCGAGCCAGCGCTGGCATTGCGCGAGCGCCTGCGCGTGCGCGCAGACGCGGGTGACGCCGGTCAGACCGCCGTTCAGCGTCAACAGATTGTGATGGATCGGCAACGCAAGCTCGCCGCCGATGGTCAGTTGTGTTTGCAGCAGCAAATCCAGCGTGCGCGACACCGCGCCTTCGGTGGAATTCTCGACCGGCACCACACCGAATTCCGCCGCGCCAGCTTCGACCGAGCGGAACACTTCGTCGATGGACGGGCACGGCAGCCCTTCGATCGATTGACCGAAGTACTCGTGCATGGCCTGTTCGCTATAGGTGCCGACCGGCCCCAAATACGCCGCCTTGATGGTCTTTTCCAGCGCGCGGCTCGCGGCCATGATCTCGCGCCAGATCGCGCTGATGTGTTCGCTCGCGAGCGGCCCTTCGCTCATGTCCTGCAGACGGGCGATCACTTGCTGCTCGCGCTCCGGGCGAAAGACCGGCGCGTTGAAATGCTTCTTGACCTCGCCCACTTCGAGCGCCACCGCGGCGCGCTGATTGAGAAGCGCGATCAGCTGCGCGTCGAGCGCGTCGATGCGCTCGCGAAGAGGTTTGAGCCGATTGTTGAGTTCGTCGTCCATGCGTGAAAACGGTCCTGCCCGTAGTTGCTGCAAAGAATTGCCGCAAAAAAACTGCTGCAAAAATGCGTGCTGGAAAGGATGCGCGCCGAATGCCCGGCACTCAGGCGCTGTGCTGTTCGAATTCCTTCATGTATTCGACAAGCGCTTTCACGCCTTCGAGCGGGACAGCGTTGTAAATCGACGCCCGCATGCCGCCGACGGACTTGTGGCCCTTGAGCTGCACCATTCCCCGCGCTTTCGCGCCGGCGAGGAAATCTTCGTTGCGCGACTCGTCGGCGAGGAAAAACGGTACGTTCATCCGCGAGCGCGAGCCACGCTCGACCTTGTTCAGATAGAAGCTGCTCGAGTCGATTGCGTCGTACAGCAGCTTCGCTTTTTCGAGATTGCGTGCTTCCATTGCGGCGAGGCCGCCCTGCTTTTTCAACCACTTGAACACGAGCCCGGCGATGTAGATCGCATAAGTGGGCGGCGTGTTGTACATGGAATTGTTTTCGGCAACCGTCTTCCATTCGAACGCCGACGGGCAGATAGGCAGCGCCCGGTCGAGCATGTCCTCGCGCACGATCACGACCGTCACGCCCGCCATGCCGATGTTCTTTTGCGCGCCGCCGAACAGCACGCCGTATTTGGCGATGTCCATGGGACGCGACAGGATGTGCGAAGACGCGTCCGCCACCAGCGGAATATTGCCGAGGTCGGGAATCTCGAAGGTCTCGACACCGTGGATCGTCTCGTTCGTGCACAGGTGCACGTAAGCGGGATCGTCCGACAATTGCCATTCGGAAAAGGCCGGCGCGCGAGTGAAACCGTCCGCTGTCTGGCCGCTCGCGGCGAGATGCACGGAGCCGTACTTCTGCGCTTCCTTGAACGACTTTTGCGACCAGGAACCGGTGATGACAAAGTCCGCGCGCGGTTTGGTGCCAAGCAGGTTCATCGGCACGATCGCGTTTTCGCCGAGACCGCCGCCCTGCAGGAACAGGATCCGATGGCTCGCCGGCACGGCCAGCAGCTCGCGCAGATCGGTCAGCGCTTCCTCGTGGATCGACATGAATTCTTTCCCGCGATGGCTCATCTCCATCACGCTCATGCCGCTGCCTTGCCAGTCGAGCATTTCGGCGGCTGCCTGACGCAGCACTTCTTCGGGCATGGCCGCTGGGCCGGCGGAGAAATTAAAGACGCGCATCGTGAGATCCTGAAAGCGGCGCGAATACGAAAAGTCGCGCACGAGTCGCTGAATCGGTTGAGTCCGTTGAATCGGTAAAGCGGCCGCCGCGCAAAGACGCTGCGGGAAAACGGCCATGTTTCAGCCGACGCGAATAACAACCCGGCTGGCCGCGACTGTCGACAATCGCAGCCGTATTTTGAGCCGCCGGCGTCGACAATTGAGCGCCGAAAAAACAATGGCCGCTTGCGCACATGCGCAAACGGCCATTATCGCATTGTCCCCGCTAACCCGCCAAACGCGGCGGCCCTGAAATCGGACCACCGGTGGCGCGCCAGCGCGGTATCCGCGCGGCTTTCGCCTGAGGCTTACTTAGCCGGCTTGACCGAAGCGACTTCCTTGTCGGCCTGGTCACGCGTTGCCTTGATCGATTGCGGCATGTACTTCTGCATCAAGCCGTTGACGACGTCGCGGCCAACCTGGTCCTGAACCTGGATGAACTTGCGACCGGTCGGGCTCTTGTAGAAAGCCGTCAGATCCTTGATTTCCGACGTGCTGTAGTACTTTGCGTACGCGTCGTACTGAGCCTGCATGGCGTCCTGGCGGAAGCCGTCCGTCGCGAAGACCTGACCCGCGCCGTCAACCAGCTTCGGCACTGCGTTCTTTTGCAGCGTAGGGACGGAAGCCTGCTTCTGCTTGTCCGTCATCGTCTTGTTTTCGCTCAGCGCGTCCGACAGGATAGCCGGGACGAGCTGCTTTGCCTGCATTTGCGCGCTGTTGCCGATTGCGCCCACGAGCTTCTGTGCGTCGATTGCGTCCAGCAGGTCCTTGATGGCAGCCTGCTTGGCCGGATCAACCGGTGCCGCGGCAGCAGCCGGCGCCGACGGAGCCTGGCTCTGAAGCGCTTGAGCCATGGCAAAGGTCGGCACGACGGCAGCCAGCAACGCCAGTTGTTTGAATCGTTTCTGCATCATTACTCCCTAATAGAAATTAACTTGAACTGCCAGCCGCGCGGAAAGCGTGTCGGCCCGACACGCCGTTCTTTCCCGCAGAGCTTTCAATCAGTACCGAGCGCGAAGCCAAAACCGCGGATCAGGCTGCGCCACCGTCTTCCCCGCCGTTCCCACCTTCGGCGGGACCCTCGGCGTCGCCTTCGACATCGCCTTCCGCTTCCGCCTCGGCAACCTGCTGCAGACCTGAAAGCTTGGTCCCTTCGTCAAGGCTGATGAGTGTAACACCTTGAGTTGCACGGCCCATTTCTCGAATTTCCGACACGCGCGTACGGATCAGAACGCCCGTGGTCGTGATCAGCATGATCTGCGCTTCCGGGTCGACCAGCGTGGCGGCGACGACCTTGCCGTTGCGCTCGGACGTCTGGATCGCGATCATGCCCTTCGTGCCGCGGCCGTGACGGGTGTATTCGGTGATCGGCGTGCGCTTGCCGAAGCCGTTTTCCGTGGCGGTGAGCACCGACTGCTGCTCGTCGCCCGCTACCAGCAGCGCGATCACGTTCTGACCGTCTTCGAGCTGCATGCCGCGCACGCCGCGCGCCTCGCGGCCCATGGGCCGCACGTCGTTCTCGTCGAAGCGGACCGCCTTGCCCGAGTCGGAGAACAGCATCACGTCGTGCTGACCGTCTGTGATGGCGGCGCCGATCAGGTAATCGCCGTCATCCAGACCGACCGCAATAATACCCTTGCGCAACGGCCGGCTGAAGGCTTCGAGTGGCGTCTTCTTTACCGTTCCTAACGCAGTGGCCATGAACACGAACTTGTCGGCGGAAAATTCCTTGACCGGCAGCACAACCGTGATCTTTTCGCCTTCCTGCAGCGGGAACATGTTGACGATCGGACGGCCGCGCGAATTACGCGAACCTTGCGGCACTTCGTAGACCTTGACCCAGTACACGCGGCCGCGGTTGGAGAAGCACAGAATGTGGTCGTGCGTATTCGCGATGAAGAGTGTGTCGATCCAGTCGTCTTCCTTCATGGAAGTCGCCTGTTTGCCGCGACCACCGCGCTTTTGCGCGCGATATTCCGACAACGGCTGCGATTTCACGTAACCCGCGTGCGACATGGTCACGACCATTTCTTGCGGCGTGATCAGGTCTTCGGTGTTCAGTTCGGTCGCATTCAACTCGATCTTCGAGCGGCGCGCGTCGCCGAATTCGGCCTTGATCGACGTCAGTTCGTCGACGATGATCGCCGTAATGCGTTCCGGCCGCGCCAGAATGTCCAGCAGGTCGGCGATCTGCGCCATGACGTCGCGGTACTCGCCGATGATCTTGTCCTGCTCGAGTCCGGTCAGGCGTTGCAGACGCATCTGCAGGATTTCTTGAGCCTGAGTGTCGGACAAGCGGTACAGGCCGTCAGCCTGCATGCCGAACGACGGATTCAATCCGTCAGGACGGTACGCATCGCGACCGCCCGCCGACGCGTTTTCCGTCTCGGCGCGCGACAACATTTCGCGCACCAGCGACGAATCCCACGGACGCGCCATCAATTCCTGCTTGGCGATAGGCGGAGTCGGCGCAGCTTTAATGATGGCGATGAATTCGTCGATGTTCGCGAGCGCCACCGCGAGGCCTTCGAGCACATGCCCGCGTTCCCGCGCCTTGCGCAGTTCGTATACAGTGCGCCGCGTCAGCACTTCCCGCCGATGCGACAGGAAGCACGACAGCATCTCCTTCAGGTTCAGGAGCTTCGGCTGGCCGTCGACGAGCGCGACCATGTTCATGCCGAACGTGTCCTGGAGCTGCGTCGCTTTATACAGATTGTTGAGAACGACTTCCGGCACCTCGCCGCGCTTCAGCTCGATCACGACGCGCATGCCGCTTTTGTCGGACTCGTCGCGAATGTCGGAAATGCCTTCCAGCTTTTTCTCGTTGACCAGCTCGGCAATACGCTCCAGCAGCGAGCGCTTGTTCACCTGATACGGCAATTCGTCGACGATGATCGCCATGCGCTGGCCGCGGTCGATCTCTTCGAAATGCGTGAGCGCGCGCATGACCACGCGGCCGCGGCCCGTGCGATAACCGTCGCGCACGCCCGCCACGCCGTAGATGATGCCGGCGGTCGGGAAATCGGGCGCCGGAATGATCTCGATCAGCTCGTCGATCGTGGCTTCCGGGTTTTTCAGCAGGTGCTGGCACGCGTCGACAACCTCGTTCAGGTTGTGCGGCGGGATGTTGGTCGCCATGCCGACCGCGATGCCGGACGAGCCATTGATCAGCAGATTAGGAATGCGCGCCGGCAGAATGGCCGGCTCGTTCTCGCTGCCGTCGTAGTTCGGCGTGAAGTCGACCGTTTCCTTGTCGATGTCGGCCAGCAGCTCGTGGCCGATCTTCGCCATGCGGATTTCGGTATAACGCATGGCCGCGGCGTTGTCGCCGTCGACCGACCCGAAATTGCCCTGGCCGTCCACCAGCATGTAGCGCAACGAAAAGTCCTGCGCCATCCGGACGATCGTGTCGTAGACAGCCGTGTCGCCGTGCGGATGGTACTTACCGATGACATCGCCGACGATACGCGCGGACTTCTTGTACGCGCGGTTCCAGTCGTTGTTCAGCTCGTGCATCGCGTACAGCACGCGCCGGTGCACCGGCTTCAGGCCATCGCGGACATCGGGAAGCGCACGCCCTACGATCACGCTCATCGCGTAATCGAGATACGAACGGCGCATTTCCTCCTCGAGGGAGATTGGCAGAGTCTCTTTGGCGAATTGATCCATTATCCGTATCTTTTACGTGCGAAGGCAGCGAGAACCCGACACCTTCGCGTAAGCATTGCAGACGCAACGCATCACGCGATTCTAACATGCCGCCAATCCCGACCCTGCGGGCAGACGTATACCTATTAGCAGACCGTCTCGAAAAAGTTCCGCAGCGGGCGTTTTTTGTGTCGGTCAGGCTCGATTCGTGCGTAGGGCAATTCGCCGCTCAGCCATGACTGGCGGGACGCTCCGGGCGATTGCGGTGTTGCGCATGCACCACAATTGGAGGGGGATTTGATCGGGGGCGGATTTTTTTATCGTCGGAAGGGAACGATATGGCAAAATGCCAACGCACAAAGAGTCAGACACTGCTCGAAGTCTAGACACAGCGTTTTTTGTTCCGCACCAATGTTATACTTCGAGCAATGTATGACTTGTCTTCGTCAACAGGCTCGCAGTAAACCTGCGGTAATCTCAATTTCGAGAGGAGAAATATGAATAAACTTTCAAAGCTCGCGTTCATTGCAGCTACCGCGGTTATGGCTGCATCCGCCATGGCACAGTCGGTGCCGGCGTCGCGACAAGCTACCAATGACAACTGGGTGAATGGTACTGGCGAATACGTGTGGATGAACGGCACGAACGAGCTTTGCTGGCGCGATGCATTCTGGACGCCGGCAACGGCTAACGCCAAGTGCGACGGCGCACTGGTCGCCCAGGCTCCGACGCCGCCGGCTCCGGTTGCACCGGCACCGGCTATCACCAGCCAGAAGATCACGTATCAGGCTGACGCACTGTTCGACTTCGACAAGGCTATCCTGAAGCCGGCCGGCAAGGAAAAGCTGGACGACCTGGCATCGAAGATCCAAGGTCTGAACCTCGAAGTCGTCGTGGCAACGGGTTACACGGACCGCATCGGTTCGGACAAGTACAACGACCGTCTGTCGCTGCGTCGCGCTCAAGCTGTGAAGGCATACCTGGTCAGCAAGGGCATCGAATCCAACCGTATCTACACGGAAGGCAAGGGCAAGCGCAACCCGGTCACGACCGGCTGCAACCAGAAGAACCGCAAGCAACTCATCGCCTGCCTCGCACCGGATCGTCGCGTGGAAGTCGAAGTTGTCGGTACTTCGAAGCAGTAAGCTACCTCTGCGCAGTATCAAAAGCCCCGCTTCGGCGGGGCTTTTTTATTGCCTCGTGACCGCGAGCCGTCAGCGTCACGCGCGCCCTCCCGCCGCCTGTGCCCCGGCGGCATTTTGCCGCCCCGGCCCCTCCCCTATATACTCCGGGTTTATCCTCGAGCGCCCGCTCACCGCTCTCATCGAGGCCGCTTCGCCATGACCAACGCCGATCCCCACGAACTGCAGAAATTCAGCGACCTCGCGCATCGTTGGTGGGACCCGAACGCCGAATTCAAACCGCTGCACGAACTCAACCCGGTGCGTCTGAACTGGATCGACGCCCACGCCCATCTCGCCGGCAAACGCGTGCTGGACATTGGCTGTGGCGGGGGGATTCTGTCGGAATCCATGGCGGGATTAGGTGCGGATGTGAAAGGCATCGACCTGTCGAGCGAGGCGCTCGGCGTCGCGGATCTTCACAGCCTTGAAAGTGGTGTAACCGTTAGTTACGAGGAAATCGCCGCCGAAGCGCTCGCTGCTCGTGAACCGGGCACCTACGACGTCGTGACCTGCATGGAAATGCTGGAGCATGTGCCGCAGCCGTCGGCGATCGTCGAGGCATGCAAGACGCTCGTGAAACCGGGCGGCTGGGTGTTCTTTTCCACGCTCAACCGCAACGTGAAGTCTTATCTCTTTGCGGTGATCGGCGCCGAGTACATTGCGCGGATGCTGCCCAAGGGCACGCACGACTACGCGCGTTTCATCCGCCCGTCGGAACTCGCCGGCTTCGTGCGCGCTGCGGGCCTGCGCACGACGGACATCAAGGGTATTGTGTACAACCCGCTCTCCAAGCACTTCGCGCTTTCCGCGGACACGAGCGTGAATTACATGCTCGCGTGCCGTCGCGACGCATAATCCGCCTAACGCCGATAAGACCGAATCAATGAGCGACCCCACGCCCCTGCCCCAGCGCGAAGACAACGAAGATTGGCTCGGTCTTTGCCATGCCGTGCTGTTCGATCTGGACGGTACGCTTGCCGACACTGCGCCCGATCTGGCTGCGGCCGTCAACAAGATGCGTCACGATCGCGGGCTGGAAATGGTGCCGCTCGAAAAGCTGCGGCCGCTGGCGTCGGCGGGCGCGCGCGGACTGATCTGCGGCGGGTTCGGCATTGGGCCGGACCACCACGAGTTTGCGTCGATGCGCGAGGAATTTCTCGCCAACTACGAAGCCGATCTTTGCATCGAAACGACGCTCTTTCCGGGCATCCCTGAGCTGCTGGACGAACTCGACGCACGCGGCGTGCGCTGGGGCATCGTCACGAACAAGGTCGCACGGCTCACGGAGCCGCTGATCGCGCAACTCGGTCTTGAAGAGCGCGCGGGCTGCGTGGTCAGCGGCGACACGACGCCGCACTCCAAGCCCCATCCCGCGCCCTTGCTGTATGCGGCGCGCGCGTTGGACACCGCGGCCGAGCGCATCGTCTATGTCGGCGACGATTTGCGCGACGTCCAGGCAGGTTTTGCAGCCGGCATGAAGACGGTGGCGGCGGCCTACGGCTATTGCGGCGACGACATTCCGCCCACGCAATGGCACGCGCAGCATGTCGTGCAGTCGCCCGCCGAGCTGCAGCGGCTGTTGCGCGATATCGGCTGAGTTTGTCGACACATGGCGCCCGACCGGCCGCCCGTCGTACGGGGCTCTCGTGGGGCAGCAGCGCTGCCGGCTCAGACTCCAGCTCGACCGAGACAGGGACGAGGCGGGGACGAGACAAGGCCGTCAAATTATTGTAAAATATACGTTGGCTCGAAGTTCCGAGCAACGAACCGCGGGGGCGACCTGGTTTCGACAGGGGTTGCGAAGCGGCTAGGGCATGTCGAGGACCCGTCACCTCGTTAATCAATGGGAAAAACGTAACTGCAAACGACGATACGTTCGCACTGGCAGCCTAAGGGCCGCCGTCCTCTGCCTAGTTCACTGACGGGCTAGTGTCGCAAGACCGGTAGCAATACCGACAGAGGTCATATACGTCAGTTAAGCCTTGACGGAGTCACGACGTCCGGGTCGAAAATCTAGTGAATCGCCGTAGTGCAGCGTGTTCGTCCGCGTCACTGCGGTTAAATCAAAAGACAGAACTAAACATGTAGAACTGGTCGTAGAGTGCTTCTGGACGCGGGTTCGATTCCCGCCGCCTCCACCAGACACCTTGCAGCAAAACGGCACTGCGCGGCACTGCGGCACTGCCATGGGCAGCGCATTGACGAAGACCCCGACGGCGCCAGCCGGGCGGGGTTTTTTCATGGTGACGCCGGATTCCCGTTGCGAACGCGTCGACTTGCAGGTCGGGCGCGCCGTGCGGATACAGGGCTTGCCCAAGACACGCCTTACTTTGAGCGGCTTGCCGACGCTCACGGACGAATGGCCGATAGTGCCCGCAACACGTCTGCGTCGAACTTTGGCCGTCGCGTGTCCGCTTCCGCCAACGCCGGTTGCATATTCGTGATGGGCGCCGAATGACGCGCGTCTGCGGGCGCCACCCCCTGCTTCACTTCCGCGCTGGCCGGCTTTCGGCCCGCCTCGGCATCCGCCACTATCCCACCGCCCACCGCCCCATTCAGCAACAGCTCATTGACGCGCGCGATCTCGTCGACGTCGAGACTTGCGGCGGCTGCCTTCAACTGAAGCAGCGCCATCACGGTTGCATAGCGCGCACGAATCAAATCGCGCCGATTCGCGAAATACGCCTCCGAGGCCCGCAACACATCCGTACTTGCACGGCTGCCCACGCGATAGCCGACCTTGGTCGCATCCAACGCTGCCTGCGAACTCTGCACCACACGCGACAGCACGTCGACCCGCGCGACGCCGGCATGAAAACGCGACCAGTATTCGCGGGCGCTCGCGCCCGCTGTACGGGTCGCCGCGACCAGCTCGTCTTGAGCCTTATCCTGCAGTGCCAGTTTTTCGTCGATTGTCGCGGTGTTCGCGCCGCCCTCGAAAATGGGGATGGTCACCGACAGCATCGCCGTCGTGGTCGTCGTGGGACGCATATAGCCCGACGCAGCGCCAGCCGGCGTGTGGCTCGCCGTCAGACTGACGACCGGCAGCCGCGCCGCGCGCGCCTTCTCCACCTCAAGCTCGGCAATATGGTGATCGACCTGCTTCTGTTGCACGGTGTAGTCGTGGGCCGCCGCCTGGGACGCCCAGCTTTCGACATCGGGCGGACTGAGTCCCGGCAGGCCGGCAGCCTCCGAAACACGCGAGAGCGCCTCGAACGGCTCTCCGGTGAGGTGCTCGAGCGCCAGCCGCTTTAAGTGCACCTCGTCGCGCGCGTCCTGTTGTTGCAATTGCGCCTGCTCGCGTGCCGCTTCGGCGTCCCGCACGTCGATGACCGTCGCCTCTCCCACCCGCCGCTTGCGGACCAACTCGCTCAGGTGCAGATCGAGCGTGGCCGCGTAATCGTTCGCGCGCGTCATTTCGTCTTCGGCAGCAAGTTCGTCGAAGTATGCCTCTACTGCCCGTAAAATGACTGCTTGCCTCGCGCGCGCGAAGTCCACCGCGCCGCGCGCCGCGACGAAGTCCGCCTGCCTGTACGTCGTCCATTTGCTCCAGTCGAACACAGGCTGGGTGAGCACGACGGTCCATCCGCTTTGCCAGTAGTGGGTGTTGGGGAGGCCTTCCGTCACCACACTGTTGTAGGCCCGCCCCCACCCACCCACCACCTGCGGCAGGAGCGCGGCGCGCGCTTTCGGCACGGCTTGCCCCGCCGCTCTCGAACCCGCCCGAAACGCCGCGAGATCGGCGTCATGATCGGTGCTCCGCTCGACGACGCCAAGCAGGTCCACTGCAGCGGCGGCTCCGGCATAGGCCACCGTCGCGAGCATGACCAATGCACCTGTCAACGCGCGCTTATTCATTCACCACCACGCCTTCGCGGGCCTCGCAGAGCAGTTGGCCGTCGACCAGCCGATAACGCGTGCCAAACGCCGCTGCCAGCGCCATGTCATGCGTGATGACCACGACCGTGCGATCCAGACGCAGCAGCAAGTCGACGACACGCCGCGCCGACGCGGGGTCGAGATTGGAAGTCGGCTCGTCGAGCAGCAGCAATTCGCGCTGCTGGTACAACGCGCGCGCAAGCAGCAGACGCTGGCGCTGACCCGCGGAAATATTGGCGATCGTGTCGCTGATCACCGTGCGCGTGCGCATCGGCAAACGCATGACATCGGCGAGCAGACCGACGTCGTCCAACAACGCGTGAATCCGCGCTTCGTCGGCATTGCCGCTGAAAAGCGACACATTGTCCGCAATAGAGCCATGCAGGATCAGATCGCCTTGTCGCATGTGAACCGCATGCCGGCGGATTTCGTCGACACTGAGATTCGAAGCGGCGATCCCATTCAACGCGACCTCACCCTCCTGCAGCGGCTCGGCCGCCGCCAGCAGTTTGAAGAGCGTCGACTTGCCGCTTCCCGACGCGCCGGTGATCACGATCTTGTCGCCCCTCCGAATCACGATGCTCGCGTCTTTCAGCACAGGCTGATCGGACACGCCGTAACGAAACGTGATGCCGCGCACGTCGATGCGCTCGAATCTGCGCACCTCGACGGCCTTATGCAGGTCGGCCGGCGGCGTATAGCGCTCCGCCTCGCAATCGACGATATCGCTCACGCGCGCGACCGGCACACTCAGCATGAAATAGTCGAACGCCGCGTTGACGGCCCGGGCAAAGCGCTCCGACAGCAACGACTTGTAAATCAAGAACGAATAGAACACACCGACCGAGATGGCACCGCCCAGCATCAGGCGCGCGGCGAACCAGCTCACCGCGATCATGTCCGCATAGTCGATCAGCTTCAGAATCGCGTCGCGTGCGCTTGCGAGCCGGCTGTTCTGCACGAGCGCCGCGATGTATGCGCGGTATTTCGTCATGAACATTGCGGTACGCCGCGTCTCGCCCTGCGACAGTTTAATGAGCGACGCCGCGCGAATCGTTTCAATGAGCGTGTCGTCACAGCGCGCCGATTCTTCGAGGACGAGCGCATGCGTGTCGCGCATGCGCGCGAAAAGCGCAAAAGCCACCGCCACGTAGATCATGAAGATCAACAACGCAATCAGCGTCAGTTGCGGGCTTTGCACCAGCATCAACGCCAGAGCGAGCATGCCGACGGCGATGTCGATGGCCGCCGAGATCGCCGTGCGCGTCGAAAAAACGCTGATTTCGTCCTGCGCCTTGACTCGCGCGAACAGATCGCCGACGTGGCGCTTCTCGAAATACGGGATCGGGTTGCGCAACAATTTTGCGACAATGCCCTCGGTCATGTTCATCTGCACGAAACCGTGCAGAAGCTCGACGAGATAAGTCTGCACGTATTGGCTCAACGCGCCTGTCGCGAAGATGCCGCCGAACGTCAGCATGAGCACGTTCAGCAGATTAAGGTTGTCGGCGGCCACCACGTCGTCGAGCAGCAGGTTGCCGAGATACGGCATGGCGAGGATTGCGAACTGGCTGCCGAGCGCGACGAACATGACCTTCGCGATCTGGGCGGCGAGTTGCGGATTGAGCGAGCGCACCCGAGCGAGCGCCTGCGGCACGCGCGACCTGCTGCGCGCACGCGGCATGTCCGGCGTGGCCGCGCATTCGAGCAGATAGCCTGAAACATTCGCGACGAACGTGTCCATGGCGATGCGCCGCCGTCCGCTCGCCGGGTCGATAACCTGCACATAGCCGCGAGCGCACTTCTCGAACACCACGAAATGCGCGCCGCCGAAGTGCAGGATCGAACCGCGCTTGATGGCCGGCAAGTCGCCGGCGTCAAAACGGTACGCCTGCACTGCGAGACCGAATTCGACCGCGACGTCGTACAGGTCCATGAGCGTCAAACCGTTCGCCGAGATCGGCCTGAACGCCTGCAACTCGCGCACCTCGACAGCGCGGCCGAAGTGCGACAGAACCATGGCCAGGCACGCGTAGCCGCATTCGGCGACTTCATTTTGATAGATGGCGCGCATTGTCACCCCCGCAGGATGCGGAAAAGCGGCGCGAGCACCCATTCGGCGATGGTGCGGCGCTCGATCACGATGCTCGCCGTCGCCGTCATGCCCGGCAGAATGTCAAAGCGCTGCCGCTCGAATTTGAACTGGTCGTCGCTCAGCGTGGCCCAGGCCATGTAATCGCCCTCGCCGCCGTGCGCTCCCGAAGCGCCGGTCGGCGAGATGGCCGAACGCACCGTGGTTCGCGAAATAGAATCGATGCGAGCCGCGTAGCTGCCGAACTTCGCGTACGGGAAAGCGTCGAGCTTGAGCCGCACCACCTGCCCTTCGCGCACGAAGCCGCGCCGGCGCGAAGGAATGCGCAACGCGGCGCGCAGCGGTTGCTTTCCTCCTGTTGAAATGACAAGCGCGACGTCGTCCGGCGCAAGCGTGCGGCCGCGGACGAGGCCGGAGAATGTGACGACGCCGGCTTTCGGCGCAGAAATGGTCGCGTCCTGGCGAATCTGCTCGAAGCGCATGCGAATGTCCTGCAGTTCGCGTGCGTAACGCGCGGAGAGTTCGGCAAGTTGCGCTTCGAGGCTCGCGTGCGTGGCGATCGTCGCCGCCAGTTCGGCGTTGAGTTGCTGACGCCGCGCGGCGCTTTGCGCGACCGACACCTTCGTCTCGTGGGTCAGCGCCCTCGCCTGCTCGATGCGGTCCGCGGTGACGTAATCCGACACCGAATCGAGCCGCGCGAGCGCGCGTTGCGCTTCCGCGGCGAGTTGCCGGTTCTGGCCCGATTGCTCGTCGAGTGCCGCAATTTCCGCGCGACGGCTCTCGGCGGCGAGCCGCGCAGCGTCAAGTTGCGCCGACAGATCGGCCTTGCGCTGCAGATATTGCGCTTCGCTCGTGCGGATCTGCTCGTCGCGCGCGTGTTCGTCGAAAGCCGGCCGCTGCCGGCCATCGCTTGCCAGAGACAGATCGCGTTCCAGCCGGAACAGCGGCGCGCCCTGCTCGACCCGTGCCGGGCTCGTGACGTAAATCTCGGAGACAAGCCCGCTCAATCCCTGAACCTTGATTTCCGACGGCGACACGATCTCCGCGCGCACGTCCTGTTTCAACTCGACTTCGTGAACAAACGCAAAAACGACCGCGCCGACGACGAGCGTGGACGCCACATAGGCGAGCCAACGCCAGGAGACGTCCCTGAACTGCGGGAGATGAGTAGGTTGCATAAGTTGTTGCCGTCGGATGCGAGCCGGGTTGTTGTTGCGAGTGCTCGCGAAAAGTGCAGCGAAAATGCGGTGCAAGCGGCCTTCCTACCGGATGCGTGGAAGCCGCTGGACGTCGAAATGGTTCAGCGGGCGGGCGCGAACGAATACATGGACGGATGCCCGGCGACCAGCCAGTCCGCGTAGTTGTCGGCCACCGCGGCTTCGATATATCGCGCCACCTGTTGCGGTGCGCCTGCCATGGCAAGCGGCAACGGGTCGAACACTTCCGCACTGAAGCGGCCGCGCGCAAAACGCAGATAGAACGGCAACAAGATCGCGTCGAATTGGGCGCCAAGGCGAAACACGCCGTGATGAATGCGCGCGTCGCGCCCGAACATCGAGACACTCACCGTCTCCATCGGATACCGGTGCAGCGTAAAAGGCGGCACGTCGGCAAACAGCACTGCGACGCCGCTGCGCTTCAACGCCCGCGCGACGCGAAGGCCCAGGCCGTTGCGGTCGTCCTCGCCGTACGTATACAGCACGGTGACACCCGGGATAAGCGCCTGATCGTCGCCATATAGATTGCGCGGCACGCCGGACACGACGGCGATCGACTCCAGATCGAGCAGCGCCCGCAATTCGTCGATCACGTAGATGTTCGCGTACTGCGATACATAGTGAAACGGCGACACGATGACAGGCCGCTCGGGCTCCGCCGCACGCAATTGAGCGATTTTGCCGGCGAGCGCACATGCAACTGCCTGCAAATCCGGCCATGCTTCTTTTCCGCGCGCCAGCCGGCCGAAATAGATCCGCTGGTCGATCAGGCGCTCGCGAACGCGACCGGCAGCAACGCGGCTGGAGCGGGGCAACGTCAGATTGAGGACGTTCCGGCCTATATCCAGACGGCACATGCCCTCCCAACGGGTGCGCGCACGTGCAAGCGCAGCGATGCTCCAAAGGGTGGCGGCAAGCGGTTCGATCGATGCAAGCGGCAAGCGGGCAATCGCCGCGTGCTTAAGCCATGACCTGGCGCGGGCTGACCCGTCGCGCAGCAACACAAAGAAGCGTAAGAAGACGGCCGGCAGCCTCATATTCATGTTGACACGCCCGTCGGGACAGCGCCCCCGGCACTGTCCCGACGGCGAGCATCAGCTGCGCGCCACAGGAGCCGCGCTCTTCAGCGGTTGAGGCTGGGTCGTTTTGCTAGTCCCGCAGCTGCTCTTGCAGCAACCACCGGCAACCGTGGACTTGGCCAGCTCATTGCGATTGATCTTTTGCATTTTTTGTTTACCTGGTGAATTGAATTAATAGGATCACTCACGAGCCATTGAACAGCCGGTTAATCAACCAGCAAATCAATGACCCAATCGAGTGCCGCGAATTCTAGCACCGGAATTTTTATCAAAAATCACCTTGACACAATTTTGCACTTTATTATTCATCCAGCTATAACCGGACCATCGAATAAACGGGCGCATCCGGTGTGCGCTAAACTCAAGCGCAATCGCGCACTTTAGCCTGCCTCGGTTGTCACGGAGGCCGAATGCTGCGCGGCGATAACCGACATCGACGCCAAGACAAATACAATCGATATAAATGACGGACATTTTAAAATTCACTGAAAGCATCTTGGAAATTTCCATGCATAGAATCAGAAATTTCACATTAAACAAAATGAACTTACCGGATACACCATCCCGGAAAACCGTAGATTTCAAAACGGAATATGGTTGTTCCCAAAAGCGAGCGTAGCCTCCTCCAGGCCACGCCACCGCCGCGGGAAGTCGAGGCAACGCACAAAGATGCAGTCCCAGGGGAATAAACGCCCCGGCTCATCCGTTGATGGGTGACGCGTGCACGCATGCCCCGTCGCATGCCCACTCACGCGAAAGACACGAAACACACGAAAAACAGGAGCCCCATCATGCGTAAGACCCTCCTCTGCGTCGCCCTCCTCGCGCTCCAACACAGCGCTTTTGCCGAGCCTCCGAAAGTGGTCGACGGTCGCCTCGTCACCGCCGACGGCATGACGCTTTACACCTTCGACAAAGACACGACGCCGGGCACGAGCGCCTGCACCGGCGGCTGCACGAGCTATTGGCCCGCTGCGGTGGCGAGCCCGTCGGACAAGCCGTCCGGCGACTGGACGCTGATTCCGTCGGCGGACGGTAAGCAGCAGTGGGCGTACAAAGGGCATCCGCTCTATCGCTACGCGGCGGACAAGCAGGCGGGCGACATGAAAGGAGACGGCTTCAAGGACGTCTGGCACACGGCGAAACCCTAGCCCGAGCGGCGAGGCGAACTGAGGCCAATGAAAAACGCCGGCAAAGCGCCGGCGTCCCGAGTCATGCAGCGATTCGTCCAACAATCTATGCAACGATTAATGCAACCCAAGCGAGCTGCAGCCAGCCGCCCAACTTAGTCCTTCGGACACTGCAGGTTGCAGCCGTTCGGATCGCCGAGGTCGCCGCGCTTGCGCATCGCCGATTTCTTGCCGGACTGATACTTGTCCGACGGTGCCGACGCGGCAAACGGCATTTGCGGATGTTCAGCGAGCCGGAACTGGTCTTGCAGAATGCCGCCCGGCACGCCCGGCGAGTTCTGCGCGAAAGCGACGGAAACGGTCGCGAGAAGCAAGCCGGCCGACGCGGCCGCGGCACATGCATGTAGAAGAACTTTCATATCGGTTCGAAGCGCGGCAATGCGCGCAGTTGGGCAAAAGGCGGAAAGCTTAGAGAGTATCCCAAACGAAAGCCAGCCGCAGCGGCCCGCGCACGCGGATGTGCGCGCTGATGTTTACCAGCGCTTACGCGCCCGCGCCGCTCAGCCCGGCGTCGAGATCCACGAGCTTGCCGCACTCGCTCGGATCATAGCCTTGCAACTGGTCGACGCTCGCGTGAAACGCACTGCCACGCAGCAGTTCGATCACCGCCGACAGCGGCGCGCGCTCGAGCCGCGCCCGGTCGCAGGCGAAGTAATAGTCTTCGTCGACGGCGGGCAGGAAATCCAGCCCGAAATGATGCGCCGCGGGTTCCACACCGAAGCCCACGTCCGCCATGCCGCTCGCGACAAACGCCGCAATCGCCGAATGCGTGAGTTCCGCCGACGCATAGCCGTTCACGCGATCAGGGTCGATGCCCAGCTTGCGCAACGCGAGGTCGAGCAGCATGCGCGTGCCGGAACCATGCTGGCGATTCACGAAGCGGATGTCGTCGCGCGACAGATCGGACAGGCCGGCAATCCGCTTCGGATTGCCCTTGCCGAGAAAAAGGCCCTGCTTGCGCCGCGTCAGATGCACGAGCACGTGGCGCTGCGGATCGAGCCAGCGCCGGTACGTGTCGGCGCACGCCGCGCGAAATTCGCCGAGCGGCAAGTGAAAGCCGGCCAGATCGCATTCGCCGCGCGCGAGCGCGCTGACCGCATCCACGCCATCGCGATACTTGATGTCCACCGGCAGCTCGCGTGCAACGAGCGCCGTGACGAGCGCCGCCACCGCATAGCCATGCGACGCGTGAATGCGCACGTGATCCACGGGCGGCGCGAGCCAGCGGTTCAGATCGCTCGCCACTTCGCTGGCGAGCGCCTGCATGTTGCCGTCGAGCCGCTCGCCGCACAGACGCTGCGCGCGCAGCACCGCCTGCCCCAGGTCGGACAGCACGGAACCGCGGCCGCGCTCCTTCGCAATCAGCGGACCGCCGAGACGCTCCTCGATTCCGCGCAACAAGCCCCACGCGTGACGGTAGGACAAACCCTTAAGCGCCGCCGCCTGCGCAATGCTGCCGGACTCGTTGACGAGCGCGAGCAGCGGCACGACGTCCGACAGGCTTGCCTCCCGGCCGTCCGGGCCCTTCAATATTAGTTGCGCGTGGCACTCGATTCTGATCATATATGTACAGGCATTTCCTATTGCGTCGGCCGTTTCGCCCGCCTATCGTTCGGCTATCCCATATCGAATAGACGAAGCATAAGTGCACGCATTATGAATAACAAGTGCATATATGACTTTGGAGGAGCCCCCACTTGGACGATCTCATCGCCATCGCGCCGGAAGAGCTCGTAGCGCGCCACGCGCAACCCGGCAGGTCGCTGGTCGCCGTACTGCACGCGATTCAGGACGAACTCGGTTACGTGCCGCCCGCCGCCGTCGCGCCGCTCGCACGCGTGATGAACCTGTCGCGCGCAGAAGTGCACGGTGTCATCACCTATTACCACCACTTCCGCACGGAACCGGCCGCGGCCGTCACGGTGCAGCTGTGCCGGGCGGAGGCTTGCCGCAGCATGGGCACCGAAGCGCTCGCGCAGCACATCGAGTCGCATACCGGCTGCCGCTTCGACGCGGCGCACGAGGCCGGCGCCGCGGTGGAACTGGAGTCGGTGTACTGCCTCGGTCAATGCGCGCTCTCGCCGGCGATGATGGTCAACGGCACGCTGCACGCCAAGGTCACGCCGCAAAAATTCGACGCGATTTTCGCGGCCGCCAGCAAATGCGTGGAGGTGACGGCATGACGCGTATTTACGTTCCCCGCGATTCATCGGCGCTCGCGCTCGGCGCGGACGCGCTCGCCGACGCGATCCAGGCCGAGGCTGCGCGCCGCGGCATCGCCATTGAGCTCGTGCGCAACGGCTCGCGCGGCTTGCTGTGGCTCGAACCGCTCGTCGAGGTGCAGACGCCCGAAGGCCGCATCGGCTATGCGAACGTCGAGGCGAGCGACGTCGCAGAGCTGTTCGATGCAGGTTTTGTCGACGGCGGCGAGCACGCGCGCCGCGTCGGCGTGGTCGACGAGATTCCGTATCTGAAGAAGCAGCAGCGCCTGACGTTCGCGCGCATCGGCATCACGGACCCGCTTTCCATCGACGACTACGTCGCGCACGGTGGCCTCGAAGGCCTGCGCAACGCGTTGCAGACGGACGGCGACGCCGCCTGCGAAGCGCTGATCGAATCGGGCCTGCGCGGACGCGGCGGCGCCGCGTTCCCGGCCGGCATCAAATGGCGCACGGTGCGCGCCGCCAAGGCCGCGCAGAAGTACATCGTCTGCAATGCCGACGAAGGCGATTCCGGCACGTTTTCCGATCGCCTCGTGATGGAAAGCGACCCTTACGTGCTGATCGAAGGGATGATCATTGCGGGCGTCGTGACCGGCGCAACCGCCGGCTACATCTACGTGCGCAGCGAATATCCGCACTCCATCGCGACGCTCGAAGCGGCTATCGCGAAGGCTCGCGCGGCCGGCTGGCTCGGCGACAGCGTGCTCGGCTCCGCTCATCGCTTCGAACTGTTCGTCGCGAAGGGCGCGGGCTCGTATGTGTGCGGCGAGGAAACGGCGCTGCTCGAGTCGCTGGAAGGCAAGCGCGGCATTGTCCGCGCGAAGCCGCCGGTGCCGGCGCTCGTCGGCCTGTACGGTCAGCCGACGGTAATCAACAACGTCATCACGCTCGCCACGGTGCCGATCATCTTCGCGCGCGGCGCTGCGTACTACAAGGACTTCGGCATGGGCCGCTCGCGCGGCACGCTGCCGTTCCAGCTCGCGGGCAATGTGAAGCAAGGCGGCCTCGTCGAGCTGGCGTTCGGCGTGACGCTGCGCGAACTGCTGTACGACTTCGGCGGCGGCACGGCGAGCGGCCGGCCGGCGCGCGCGGTGCAGGTAGGCGGTCCGCTCGGCACCTATCTGCCGGAAAGCCAGTGGGACATTCCGATGGACTACGAAGCGTACGCGGCGGTCGGCGCAGTGGTCGGCCACGGCGGACTCGTCGTGCACGACGACACGTCGAATCTCGCGGAGCTCGCGCAATACGCAATGCATTTCTGCGCGATCGAATCGTGCGGCAAGTGCACGCCCTGCCGCATCGGCTCGACGCGCGGCGTGGAAGTCATCGGCCGGATTCGCAACGGCGACACGTCCACGCGGCAAGTGCAGTTGCTGCGCGATCTGTGCGACACGATGGTGTCGGGGTCGCTCTGCGCGATGGGCGGCATGACGCCGTATCCGGTGCTCTCCGCGCTCGACCATTTCCCTGAAGACTTCGGCCTCGCCGGCGCCGATGCCCCGAAAGCTGCGGCCTGAACGAGGAGCCCAACCATGTCAGATATGCTCAACTCTCCCGCGGGCGGCTGCGGCTCCGGCAATTGCGCGTGCAAGTCGCAGGCGCAGGCGCGCGCCGGCAACGCCTATTTCGACGACACCGATTACGGCACGCCCGCGCGTCATGCGGATGTGGACGTCACGCTGGAAATCGACGGCCAGTCCGTCACCGTGCCGGCCGGCACGTCGGTGATGCGCGCCGCGATCGAAGCCGGCGTCAACGTGCCGAAGCTCTGCGCGACCGATTCGCTGGAACCGTTCGGCTCGTGCCGCCTGTGTCTCGTCGAAATCGAAGGCAAGCGCGGTTATCCGGCTTCGTGCACGACGCCGGTCGAAGCCGGCATGAAGGTGCGCACGCAAACCGATCGTCTGCAATCGCTGCGCCGCAACGTGATGGAGCTCTACATCTCCGATCACCCGCTCGACTGCCTCACCTGCCCCGCGAACGGCGACTGCGAACTGCAGGACATGGCGGGCGTGACGGGCCTGCGCGAAGTGCGCTACGGCTTCGACGGCGCGAATCACCTGAAGGACCAGAAGGACGAGTCGAACCCCTACTTCACCTACGATCCGGCGAAGTGCATCGTCTGCAATCGCTGCGTGCGCGCGTGCGAGGAAACGCAAGGGACGTTCGCGCTCACCATCGCCGGACGCGGTTTCGAATCGCGCGTGGCCGCGAGCGAAAACCAGCCGTTCATGGAGTCGGAGTGCGTCTCGTGCGGCGCCTGCGTGGCCGCATGTCCGACCGCGACGCTGCAGGAAAAGACGGTGGTCATGCTGGGCCAGGCCGAGCACTCGGCCGTCACCACCTGCGCGTATTGCGGCGTCGGCTGCTCGTTCAAAGCGGAGATGAAGGGCAACCAGGTCGTGCGCATGGTGCCGTACAAGAACGGCCAGGCGAACGAAGGCCACGCGTGCGTGAAGGGCCGCTTCGCGTGGGGCTACGCGACGCACAAGGACCGCATCACCAAGCCGATGATCCGCGCGAAGATCACCGACCCGTGGCGCGAAGTGAGCTGGGAAGAGGCGATCAATTACGCGGCCTCCGAGTTCCGCCGCATCCAGGCGAAGCACGGGCGCGATTCGATCGGCGGCATTACGTCGTCGCGCTGCACGAATGAAGAAACCTATCTCGTGCAGAAGCTCGTGCGCGCCGCGTTCGGCAACAACAACGTCGACACCTGCGCGCGCGTCTGCCATTCGCCCACCGGCTACGGCCTGAAGACGACGCTCGGCGAATCGGCGGGCACGCAGACCTTCGCGTCCGTCGACAAGGCCGACGTCATCATGGTGATCGGCGCGAATCCGACCGACGGCCACCCGGTGTTCGGCTCGCGTCTGAAGCGCCGCGTGCGCGAAGGCGCGAAGCTGATCGTCGTGGATCCGCGCCGCATCGACATTGTCGATACGCCGCACGTGAAGGCGTCGCATCACCTGCAACTGCGCCCGGGCACCAATGTGGCGATCGTCAATGCGCTTGCTCATGTGATCGTGACCGAAGGCCTGCTCAATGAGGCATTCATTGCCGAGCGCTGCGAAGGCCGCGCGTTCGAGCAATGGCGCGATTTCGTCGCGCTGCCGGAAAACGCGCCCGAAGCAACCGAAGCGATTACCGGCGTGCCGGCCAAGGACGTGCGCGAAGCCGCGCGCCTTTATGCGACGGGCGGCAACGCGGCAATCTACTACGGCCTCGGCGTCACGGAACACGCGCAAGGGTCGACCATGGTGATGGGCATTGCGAATCTCGCGATGGCCACCGGCAACATCGGCCGCGAAGGTGTCGGCGTGAATCCGCTGCGCGGCCAGAACAACGTGCAGGGCTCGTGCGACATGGGCTCGTTCCCGCACGAACTGCCGGGCTATCGCCATATCAGCGACACGATCGTGCGCTCGCAGTTCGAGGACGCGTGGAACGTCACGCTGCAACCCGAACCGGGTCTGCGCATTCCGAACATGTTCGACGCGGCGCTCGACGGCAGCTTCATGGGCCTTTACTGCCAGGGCGAGGACATCGTGCAGTCGGACCCGAACACGCACCACGTGGCCGCGGCTTTGTCGTCGATGGAATGCATCGTCGTGCAGGACATCTTCCTCAACGAAACCGCGAAGTACGCGCACGTGCTGCTGCCCGGCTCGACTTTCCTGGAAAAGGACGGCACCTTCACGAACGCGGAGCGCCGCATCTCGCGCGTGCGCAAGGTCATGCCGCCGGTGCCGGGTTACGCCGACTGGGAAGTCACGCTGATGCTTTCGCACGCGCTCGGCTACGAGATGAACTACACGCATCCGTCCGAGATCATGGACGAGATCGCGCGCCTCACGCCGACCTTCCACGGCGTGTCGTACCGGAAGATCGACGAACTCGGCAGCATCCAGTGGCCGTGCAACGAAGAAGCACCGGACGGCACGCCGACCATGCACGTTGAGACGTTCGTGCGCGGCAAGGGCAAGTTTGTCATCACGAAGTTCATTGCGTCGCCGGAAAAGGTCACCCGCAAGTTCCCGCTGCTGCTCACCACGGGGCGCATTCTGTCGCAGTACAACGTGGGCGCGCAGACCCGCCGCACGGAGAATTCGCGCTGGCACGACGAGGACCGGCTCGAACTGCATCCGCACGACGCGGAGGAGCGCGGCATCAGGACGGGCGACTGGGTCGGCATCGAGTCGCGCGCGGGACAAACCGTGTTGCGCGCGAAGGTGACGGAGCGGATGCAGCCGGGCGTCGTCTATACGACGTTCCACTTCCCCGAATCGGGCGCGAACGTGATCACGACCGACAGCTCCGACTGGGCCACCAACTGTCCGGAATACAAGGTGACCGCCGTGCAGGTGATGCCGGTCGAGCAGCCGTCGGAGTGGCAGAAAGAGTATTCGCGCTTCAACGCGGAGCAGCTGGAGCTGCTCAAGCAGCGCGAGCTGGCCAACGCGACGTCGGGTAAGTGAGGCAAGCCATGGACACTCAGAATCTGATCGACATGGCGAACCGCATCGGCGACTTCTTCGCTTCGATGCCGGATCACGAAGAAGCCGTCGCGGGTGTGGCCGATCACATCCGCCGGTTCTGGGAGCCGCGCATGCGGCGCGCGCTGCTCGCGTCGCTCGATGCGCCGCAAGCGGGCGGCATCGAGATGTCGGCAATCGTCAAAGAGGCGCTCGTGAAAAACCGCGAGCGCCTCACGCCGGCCACGGAGCCGTCCATCGCCTGATGGCGCGGGCGGCCGCTTACAAGGCCGCCTGCTCGGGTATCTGTCCGCCGACCGTGAACCATGTTTCGCAGTGCCGCAGCAGGCCGTTCAGGTCCGAGCCGGTGCGCCCGCGTGCGCTGATGTAGCCGTCCGGCCTCAGCAGATAGAACGACGGCCGCGTGCGTCCGTACGATTCGGCCAGTGACGGCCCGCCGTCGCCGGTCGTATCCGTCACGCGCCAGATGCGCACGGCGCCCGGCAGCAAACGCTCCATTTCCACGCTGAGACGCTCCAGCTCGGCGTCGGGCGGCGGCTCGTGCTTTGCATCGGGGTCGAGCGGCTTGCCGTCGACGGGCAGCGGCGGCACGAGCAGAAAGAGCGAAAAGAACGCGGGATCGTGCAGATCGTAAATACAGCCGATGCCCGGCGCGCGTCCGAGCGGACCGTCGACCACATGCACCACCGCATCCGGCGCGCGTTCGCCCGCGCGCGGTCCGCCGTCGAGCACACGTTCGAGCGTGAGCGGACTGCGCCGGTACTGGATCGACAACTCGCTGATGGTCTGCCGCGCGGCATCGCGCAGCGGGCCGAGCGCCGCGAGAACCGGCATCACGCGCTCGCGCAGCAGCTTGAGCGGCCCGTGGTCCGCCTCCGCCATCTGCGTGATGAAGCCGGTTTGCCGCAGCACATCGCGCTCTATCGGATGCCGCTCGAGATGATAGGTGTCGAGCAGCCGATCGGGCGCGGCGCCCTTCAGTACGCGCGCGAGCTTCCAGCCGAGATTGAACGCTTCCTGAATGCCGGTGTTCATGCCCTGCGCGCCGGCCGGACTGTGCACGTGCGCAGCGTCGCCGGCCAGAAACACGCGGCCGACGC
The DNA here is from genome assembly GCF_047325075.1 of Paraburkholderia phenoliruptrix. Classification (NCBI taxonomy): domain Bacteria; kingdom Pseudomonadati; phylum Pseudomonadota; class Betaproteobacteria; order Burkholderiales; family Burkholderiaceae; genus Paraburkholderia; species Paraburkholderia phenoliruptrix. Next base: position 1,349,540 of record NZ_CP168531.1, on the reverse strand, counting down.
GCAGGCGCTCCACCATCCGGCTGTTCACATGGAAGTAGGAGGACCACGCGAGGTCCGACACGTCGACGCGTTCATGCACGCGCCTCGCGAGCAGCGCCTTGCATTCCTCGAGCGACGGCGCGCGCATGCGGGAAAGCGGCGGCTCGCCGAGCACCACCGGCGACGGCGGCGCGGCGGGCTGCGGTGCGGGCTCGACGGCGTGATCCGCGATCAGCCGATGCCGGCCGTGCCCCATCGGGAAGAGCGCGACGAGGCCTTCGCCGGAAGCGAAGATGTGGAACTCGTCTTCGGGCCAATCGGTTTCGGCATGTAAGTCGGCGAGCAGGAAGGTCTGCTCGAGCGTCTTGCCCTCGAAGTTGAGGCCGAGCCCGTGGCGAATCAGACTGTGCGCGCCGTCGGCGGCGATCATATAGGACGGACGCAGCGTTTCCGTGTGACCGTCGGCGCGCCGCAGCGTCGCCTGCACGCCGGCCGAGCCTTGCGAGAACATCGTGAGTTCGACGCCTCGCTCGATCGTCACGCCGAGCGTCGCGAGATGTTCCGTCAGAAGACGCTCGGTCACCGACTGATCGAGAAACAGCAGATACGGATAACGCGTGTGCAGCGGATCGAAGTCGAGCTGCGCGAGGCGCATGCCGTTTGAAAACAGATTGGCCACGCGCGCGCGATGGCCGAGTTCGAGAAAGCGCTCGGCCAGCCGATGCTGCTCCAGCAGTTCGAGCGTGCGCGCCTGAATGCCGATTGCGCGCGAGTAGGGGTTCGGCTGCATTGCACGGTCGACGAGGCGCACGGGAATGCGCGCGCGCGCGAGGGTCATGGCGGCGGCCAGCCCGGTCGGCCCCGCCCCGACGATCAGCACCGGCGCCTCATGGTTAGCGGCAGCGTCCATGCGAAACTCCGCAGAGCACAGTGCGCTCTAGTGTACGCCCGCGCCCGTGCGCCGGACGGCGCACTGCATCAATTGCGAGGCGTATCGCGCATTGCGCGGGTGGCGCGGGTGGCGCGGATGCGCGCGTGCCCGGTTCAGTGCGCGGCAGGCGGGCGATCCATCGCGCAACGATGATTGGTGGTGCCGAGGTCCACTTGCAGCGTCGCGTGCTGCATCGAAAAGCGTTCGCGCAAGACGAGCACGATGCCGTCGAGCTGCTCGTCGCCGGGATGGCCCGCCGGCATCACCAGATGCGCACTGAGCGCATTGCCCGTGGTCGACAGCGCCCAGATATGCAGATCGTGCACGTCCTCGACGCCCGGCTGGTCGGCGAGATAGTCGCGAATGCGCTCGACGTCGACGCCCGACGGCACCGCATTGAGCGCGAGGCGCACCGAGTCGCGCAGCAGGCCCCACGTCCCGTAGACGACGACCGCGACCACGAGCAGGCTCATCAGCGGGTCGAGCCAGCTCCAGTTGGTGTAGAGAATCACGAGCCCGCTGATCGCCACCGCCGCGGACACGCCTGCATCGGCAGCCATATGGAGGAAGGCGCCGCGAATGTTCAGGTCTTCCTTCTGGCCGCGCATGAAGAGACAGGCGGACAGCCCGTTGACGACCATGCCCACGGCCGCGACGACGAACACCGCGAGCCCGCCGACGGGCGCCGGGTTCATCAGGCGGCCGATCGCCTCGGCGACGATCACGCCGCACGCAAACAGCAGCAGCGCCGCATTGGCCAGCGACGCGAGGATCGACGAGCTGCCGTAGCCGAACGTGTAGCGCGCGGAAGGACGGCGCGTGGCGAGCCAGGCGGCGCCCCAGGCGAGTAGCAGGCCGAGCACGTCGGACAGATTGTGGCCGGCGTCGGCGAGCAGCGCGGTGGAATGCGCGAGCACGCCGTACACGGCCTGAATGACGACGATCGCGACGTTCAGCGCGACCGCCAGCGCGAAGGCGAAGCCGTGGCCGGCGACGGGCGCGTGGTGGTGATGGTGGTGGCCGTGGCCGCCGGCGTGGTTATGGCTGTGGTCGTGGTTGTGGTCGTGGCCGTCGTTGTAGCCATGGCTGTGCCCGTGCCCGTGGTCGTGGCCTGGGTCGTGGCTATGCTCGCGGCCTTGATTGTGCTCGTGGCCCTGCCCGTGGTCCTGGCTATGGCCGTGGCCGCAGTTGTGACCATGGTCGCGGCCTTGATCGTGGTTATGGTCGAGCGCGTGGCCGCCGTGACTGCCGTCCTGCCCGCCCTCACGCCCGCCCTCGCCTGCGGGACTGCGGCCCGGCCCCCCGCTTTCCAGCGCGCCCACCGACACCGGTGCGTGCTCGTCTTCTCGTTGTTCGATTTTCTTCATGGCAGATCCAATGCGTCGTCACGGGTAGGCTCGGCGACGTGCTCGAGCATGCCGGCCAGCATCGCACTGATATGGCGATCGGCGGCAATGTAAAACACCTGCTTGCCTTGCCGCTGCGCCCGTACGATTCGCGCCGCGCGCAGCAGCCGCAAATGATGGCTCACGAGCGACGGCGACAAACCGAGCTCGTCGGCAATCGCGCCCACCGCTCGGCGCTCGTCGACACAGGCGAGTACGATGCGCAGGCGCGTCGGGTCGCCTAGCAACCGGAACAGATCGGCAAGCGGCACGAGGGTATCCGCAGAAGGCGGTTCAAAGCCCGCCGGCGACGTCGCCGAAGCGTCAGTAGGTAACATGGCGGCCCACATATGAACAGGTGTTCACATGTTAAGCGAAACGGCCGACCAGGTCAAAACCGGGCGAGCCGCGGCGAGTGTGGGAAAATGCGGCCTCTGCCTTACCCGAATTCCATCCCCGTCATGCAACCTGTATTTGACCGCGCTTTCGCGGCGCATCGTGACGGCCGCCTCGACGACGCCGAACGCGGCTACCGCGCGACGCTCGACGGCAATCCCGCGCACGTCGACGCGCTGCATCTGCTGGGCGTGCTGCGCCACCAGCAGGGCCAGCACGCCGAAGCCGCCGAGCTGGTGCGGCGCGCGGTCAATCTGCGCCCGCAGGACGCCGCGCTGCAGTTGAACCTCGGCAATGCGCTGAAGGCGCTCGGCCAGATCGACGAAGCCATCGCACAGTTTCGCAACGCGCTGACACTGGCGCCGTCGTTCCCCATGGCGCATTACAACCTCGGCAATGCCTATGCGGCGGCGGGCCGTCACGAGGACGCCGCCGACGCGTTTCGCCGTTCGTTGCGCCTGCAACCGGACGACGCCTCGTCGCACAACAATCTCGGCAACGCGCTGCACGCGCTCGGGCGTCACGAGGAAGCCATTGCCTCGTTCCGGCGCACGCTGGAGTTGCGCCCCGGCCATGCCGGCGCGCTCAACAACATGGGCATGTCGCTCAATGCGCTCGGCCGCGCGGACGAAGCCATCCCCTGTTTCGAGGCTGCGCTGGCCGCGGAGCCGCGTTTCGTCGCCGCGCACTTCAACCTTGCCAATACGTTCGACGCGACGGGTCGTCACGCGCAAGCGGTCGCGTCGTTCGAAGCCGCGCTCGCCTTGCAGCCGAATCTGCCGCCCGCCATCTTCGGCATGGGCAACGCGCTGGCCGCGCTCGGGCGCCACACAGAGGCCATTCCTTACCTGGAACGCTCGGTCGGGCTCGATCCGCAATTCGCGCTCGCGTGGCTCTGCCTCGGCAGCGCGCATCAGGCGCTGGGCGCGCACGCCACCGCCCTGCGCGCGTTCGATCAGGCGTTGCGCCTGCAACCCGATCTCGCCTCCGCGCATATGAACCGCGCGCTGGCGTGGCTTGCATTGGGCGATTTCGCGCGCGGCCTGCCCGAATACGAATGGCGTCTGCAAACCGTCGCCGAACCGGCTATCGAAACGCTGCCGCGCTGGCACGGCGAGCCGCTTGCCCAGCGCACGCTGCTGATCCACGCGGAACAAGGCTTCGGCGATACCTTGCAGTTCGTGCGCTTCGTCCCGTTCGCGGCGCAGCGTGCGGCGCGCGTGGTGCTCGAAGTGCAGCCGGCGCTCGTGCCGCTCCTCGATCCGGTCGCCGAGGCATGGCGCGTGACACTGATTTCGCGCGGCGCGCCGCGCCCCGCAGCCGACGTGCAATGCCCGCTGCTGAGCTTGCCGCTTGCGCTCGGCACGAGGGCCGAGACGATTCCCGAGCGCACACCCTACCTGAGCGCGCCGCCCGCCTATCGGCGCAAATGGCGCGGCTCGCTGGGCGGTCAGGCAAAGCGCAAGATCGGGCTCGCATGGTCGGGGCGCATCCAGCAGAACGAAACGCGCTCGATGCCGCTCGCCGCACTCGATCCGCTTTTCGCGCTGGAAGGCATCGACTGGATCGTGCTGCAGCCGGATCTGAGCGCGCAGGAACGCGCGGCGTTGGACGCGCATCCGCACGCGGGCCGAATTCATCGCTTCGACGGGCGGATCGGCGACTTTGCCGATACCGCCGCGATCATCGAGCGGCTGGATGCGGTGGTGTCGATCGATACGTCGATTGCCCATCTCGCGGGCGCGCTCGGCAAGCCGCTATGGCTGATGCTGCCGTTCGCGCCCGACTGGCGCTGGTGTTCCGACAACGCGCGCAGCACCTGGTACGCGAGCGCGACGCTCGTGCGTCAGCCCCGCCCCGGCGCATGGCGCGAGGTGGTCGAGACGGTGGCCGCCAGCGTGCGGCGAGCTTAGCCGCCGGAAACCTGCCGCCGCGCTTGCGCCGCCCGAAAAAAACCCTGCAGCGCGATACGCGTGCAGGGCTTCAGTGATCGACTCAGTCGACCCCGCGTTTTCGGCAGCGCAGGGTTCTTTGCATCGGCGCGCCGGCGCCGCGAGCGGCAGCCGCGCGCTCCATCACGCGCTTTTGTATTGATCGCGCGATTCACGCGTGCGGTACAGCACGAGCGTCGCAATCAATCCGCAGATGGCCGCGACGCCGAGGAACAGACCCGGCGCGGCCTTGTTGCCGGTGGAATGGATCAGCAGCGTGGAGATGGCCGGCGTGAAGCCGCCGATCGTCGTCGCAAGGCTGTAGGCCAGCGAGAAACCCGCGGTGCGCACGGCGACCGGCATCACTTCGGTGAGCGCGACCACCATCGCGCCGTTATAGCTGCCGTACAGGAACGACAGCCACAGCTCGACGATGAGCAGACGCGCGAACGACGGCTCGGCGACGAGCCACTGCAGCGCCGGATAAGCGCTGACAATGGTGAGCGCCGTGAAGGCCAGCAACACCGGACGGCGCCCGATGCGATCCGACAGCGCGCCTGCGAGCGGCAGCCAGATCAGGTTCGACAAACCGATACAGACGGTGACGACGAGCGTGTCGATGGCCGAAAGCTTCAGCACTTCCTTGCCGAAGGTCGGCGTATAAGCGGTGATCATGTAGAACGACACGGTCGTCATGATCACCATGCCCATGCCGCCCAGCACCGTGACCCAGTTCGCGGCCATGCTTTTCATGATCTCGCCCATGCCCGGGCGATGCTTGCGCGCGGAGAATTCCTCGGTTTCCTTCAGCGAACGGCGAATCAGGAAGAGGAAGGGCACGATCAGGCAGCCGATCAGGAACGGCACGCGCCAGCCCCACGCGCTCATCTGGTCGGCGGGCAGCGCCTTGTTGAGCATCACGCCGAGCAGCGCCGCGAATACCACGGCGACCTGCTGGCTGCCCGACTGCCACGCGCAGTAGAAGCCCTTGTTGCCCTTGGTCGCGATTTCCGACAGATACACCGACACGCCGCCCAGCTCCACGCCCGCCGAAAAGCCTTGCAGCAGCCGGCCGAGCAGCACCAGCACGGGCGCCACGAGGCCGATCGTCGCGTAGCCTGGAATGGATGCCACCGTGAGCGTGCCGAGCGCCATCAGGCCGAGCGTGAGGATCAGCCCCTTGCGCCGGCCGTAATGGTCGATGTACGCGCCGAGGACGATTGCGCCGAGCGGACGCATCAGGAAGCCCGCGCCGAACACGGAAAGCGACAGCATGAGCGAGGCGAAGTCGCTGCCGCTCGGAAAATAGGTCCTGGCAATCGCGGAGGCGTAGTAGCCGTAGACCATGAAGTCGTACATTTCAAGAAAGTTGCCGCTGACTACGCGGAACACTGTCTTGACCTTGGATTCTTCCGCGGAAGAAATAGCGTGGGACGCTGTTGACATGACATTCTCTGATAAGCCCATGCCGCCGAGGCCAGCGGCGATCTGGCAGTTGAAACGATCCGCCGTGGAAGAGGCAGATGCCACAGGCAAACGCTCAGGCGCGGTCGAGCCACGCCGGGGGCGCCGGATGCTGCAGGCGAACGGCTTTGAGCGGTATCAGGATAAATACTGCTAACCGCCAAAAGCCACGCCACGCCATGTTACCGTTGATAGCACCGTTGTGTATTCCCGACATTCTCATTACAGCCGGTGCGACTCTTCTCGCCCGCTGGAATTGCGACTCGGCATTTTCCGTTGATGACGTCCTCATGCAGACCTCCCCCGTCCTCTCGCTGCGCCCCGCTACCGTCGCGGATGCCGCGCTGATCGCCTCGATTCACAGCACGAGCTGGCGCGCCACTTACCGCGGCCTGCTGCCCGACACTTTTCTGGACGGCGAGGTCACAGAGGAGCGCGCCGCCTATTGGGAGGCACGCATGAGCGCGCCGGGCAGCGAGCGCCGCATGGTGCTGATCGCGGTTCTGGGCGACGAGCCGATCGGCTTCGTCTGCGTGGAGCGCCAGCCGGAATCCGCGTGGGGCGTGCTGCTCGATAACCTTCATGCGTTGCCGGGCTATCAGGGCATTGGCGCCGGCAAGCTGTTGATGCGCGCCGCCGAGGACTGGGCTCGCGCGCAGGGCGAGACGCAACTGTATCTATACGTGCTCGAGGGCAACGTGCCGGCCATCGGCTTTTATGAACGGCAAGGCTGGCAGTTCGCCGGCGCAGAGCCGGACCGCATGGGCGGCGTGGATATCACGGCGTTGCGCTATGTTTATCGATTGGACAGGTCGAGCGTTTGATCGGGGCGCTCGATCCAGGCGCTTGACCAGGCGTTTCATCCAGCCGTTTGAAGGGCGCTCGACCGTTTGATCCCGGACACATCGTCATCTATTTTCGGAAACGTCCGAGTCTTGGGCCCTCGGTTCCGTCGCATCATCTTCTTTTCCCGACGATGGCTTTCCTGGTAAGGCGCTGATGCGTCCGCTCGCTCTCACGTGCGCGGTTTCGTGTTCTGCGCCTGCGCGCTGTTGCGCTCACGTCATTGCGCGAGGCGTGTCTTGCGTAGTGCCTGGAGGCTCTCGTCGCTGACCCACGGATGCCAGGCGGCGTCCCTGCCCGAGGCGCTGAAGAGAGCGATGGCCACCACCCCGTTAACCGTAGTCGAAGGCGCGACGGCGTTGCCGCGCTCGCGCCCGTTCAGTGATGTGCCGACGCCCTTTGGCGGCGGGTGGTCGTTGCGCGCGCCGGGCTACTGCCTGGATGGGCGGCTGCACGGGCTGTACGGTGCGATCCTCAAGCGATTCGACCTCGACGAGCAGCCCATTCGTTCATTCTGCCGATGGATGGCGCCGGAGAATCGGCGCCCGCTCGCTGCGGCGGCATTCGGCGCGACAGTCGCGAGCGGCGCGGGAATCGGGCGTTCGGCCAGCGCACCGGAGGCACAAGCGTCGGAGTTTGCACACGACGCGGCTTCAGCGGCTTCAGCGGGCGTGGCAGGTTCTGCCGCTGCGCATGCGGTCACGTTGACGGAGCTTTCACCCTGGCCCGAGGCGCCCGTTTCGCCCAACATTTTCGCGCCCGTGAAAGCGCATGCATCTGAAACTGCGCGGCAAGCGTCCCGCGCGACATTAGTGCCGTGGTGGATCCTCGCGGGCGGCGCCTGCGCGCTGAGCGGCGCGGCATTGCTTGCGTGGATGCCGCCACGTCATGACGGCATCGCTCATCCCGATAGCGCTAAGGACACGAAGTCCGCGGATGGAGCCGTCGCCGAGCGCAACACCGTTGCTGCGCAAGCGCCGTTGCGCGGTAGCGTGGGAGGGTCGAAAAAGCGTGACGAAGCCGCGCATGCGAAGCCCACGAGTGCGGCTTCCGTGACGCAGCTTGCCAATGGTGCACCGACGCTCGATCTCGGCAGCGGCAGCGGCAGCGGCAGCGGCAGCGGCAGCGGCATGATGCTCAGTAAAGCCGAGCCGCGGAGAGAGACCGCACAACGGACTGTGCCGCAGGTAGCGACAGTTGCGCCCGCGGTTGCGCCGCCAGTTGCGCGGGTCATGCATCCAGACAAGGAAGTGGTAGCGAGGAACGACGATCGTCGTCGGGACTTGCAAAGACATGTTGCCAGAGCCGCTGCGCCAAGCCATCCGCGTTACACGGCCAGCGACGCGTCGAGCCCGGTCGTGCCGTCACCCGTATCGCGGCGCTTCGTCAAGCCGTCGGTGGCGGGCTCGTACTCTCCACTCGCCTCCTCGCCGTTAGGCACCGACGACTACGCGTCCGTGGACATCCGCGCACACGCGCTCGCGAGCGGCGGGGCGCGGCAATCGCAAGAAGCGCAGCCGCCGTCATCCGCGAATGCATCGGCCGACAACGGCCAGCAGTGGATCAACCGGCTCTCGCAGCGCCGCGTCACCGAAGTCCCGGATCAGTTCATCAGATAGCCAAGCGAATGGGCGCAAAAAAACCCGGCCACTATGAACGGCCGGGCTTTTTTCGCATCCCAGGCTTTTACCTCTGGCCTGGCAGACCCATTTCCGTCTGCCGCTGCAATTGCATGACCTGCCCTTGCACTTGCCGCAGTTGCGCCTGCGCCCGCTCCTTCTCCTCGCGCAATGCAGCCGCTTCGTTTTGCGTCTGACGCTGGCAGTCGTTCACCTTCGCCTGCTGCGTGCGGGCAACGTCCAGGTCGGCCTGCAAGCGTTTCGCGCGGTCTTCGGACAACGCGATCACGTCCTGAATATAGGCCTTCTGCGCCTGCAACTGCGTGCGCTGGATCTCTATCTCGGACAGCTGTGCGGTTTGCTGGACGAAGCCTGCGTAAATGGCTTCCGCCCGGCCGGCATCTGCCGATTTGATCACCCGCCAGAAATGCTTGTCGTGGAATAACGCGACGTAGTATGTCATTTCGCGTGCATAGAAAAACAGGCTCGCGCCGTAACTGCCGTTGTAAGTGGTACGCAGTTCGCTCAGCCGCGCGTCCTGGATCATTTGCATCAATTCGGCGACATTGCCTTGCGCCTCCGCCGTCGTCGTCGTGCCCGAGGAAGACGAGGCCGATGCCGCCTCGCGCAGCGCGTCGGCAACGGGCTGCGGCGTCAGCGTGTTCAGGGCCGGCCGCGTGCCGACGATCGGCGCGGCCTCTTCGCCTTGCGCGGCGAGCGCGAGGCCGCCGTTGTGCAACAGCGTGCACGAAGCTGCGAGCAGCATGGCGCGCCGTATAAATAAGGGGTGCTTCATACCTGCATGCTCCATGCGGATCCATAAAACAGCCTTGGATTATCGCGCGGATTAGTGCTTAAGCGAAGCATTGAAGCGTCGCAAAAATAGACTTTAAATCGAGATAAAACTACGGTGTGCGAATTACACGACACGCGGGCTTATCTCGAAATAATGCATGGCCGGATAGGGGCAACGCACAATAGCCGCCGAGCGTCTTGCGGCATCTCCTTGCGCATCTCCCCGCGCATCTTCCGATCAAGCGCCAAAAAGAAAGCGCCGCTGGATCAGCGGCGCCTCGGCGAATCGAACTTTCAGAATCCGAGCCGCGTCACTCACGCCGACCCGGACGTTACGAGATGCGCTAAAAACGCGTTTCCCGCGCCACTCTCAGAAACGTGTCGAGCAGCGGCGTGCAATCGAGCAGCTCCGGCCCGCCCGCGCGATGAAACTCCGGATGCCATTGCACGCCCATGACGAACGGCGCGCGCCGGTAACGCACGGCTTCGATGATGCCGTCAGATGCCGACACCGCCTCGATATTCAGGTCGCGGCCCAGCGTCTTGACCGCCTGATGGTGGATCGAGTTGACGATCGCATCGCGCCGCCCCGGAAACATGTTGGCGAGCGTCGAGCCATCCGGAAAATGAATCGCGTGGCGGTGCTGATCGTAGTCTTCGTTGACGTGCGCGCCGGCGGTCGGCACGTCGGTAGCGATGTCCTGATACAAGGTCCCGCCGAACGCCACGTTGATCAGTTGGCAGCCGCGGCACACGCCGAGCACGGGCTTGCCCGACTCGACGAATTCGTGCAGCAGCTCCAGCTCGTACATGTCGCGCACGCGATCGCCGGGCCATTCGGGCCGCGTCGCGGTTTCCGCATACGACTGCGGCGAGACGTCGGCGCCGCCTTGCAGCAGCAGGCCGTCGAGATGCTTCGCGTAGTCGCGCAGACGGATATTGCTTGGATGCAGCATGCCCTGGTGGCCGACCGTCGGAATCATGAAGACCAGCACGTCGCGCGACATCACCCAATGCGCGATGGACTCCTCGAGATATTGCAGCGTCTTGCCGCGCAGGCCTTTCGCGCCGGGCTCAGGATGAAAGATGCGCGCCGATACGCCGATGCGCAGCGTGCGCTGCGTAATCCGCTGACCCGCGCGGTCGAACAGCTGGCGCGCGCGCGCCGCGATGATGCGCCCGAACACCGACCACGCGGAATCGGTCTGCTTCAGATAGCGCGGCGGCGAAGGCGGCAACGCATTCGGCGGCGGCGGGTTGCTCGCGCTGAAATCCGGCGCGGCGCCGAAACCCGGCGGCGGCGAGCCCGCGGCGCGCGGGGTGGATGCGGCGGCGTCCTCGGCGGCGAGCACTTCGTCGGTGGAGGTAATGAGCTCGCCTTCAATCGGTTCACTCGTCAACGGAGCGGCGCTGCGAGCTGGTGCGGCGGGCTGCGCGGGCGGGATGGACGCCGCCGCCTCGCGGCCGCGCGCGGAACGCGCATCGCGCTCATGAACGTCCGCCTCCTGCTTCGCGACCGAAGCGGCGGCCGAGCTGCGCGCTTGTTCCGCGTCGCGTTGCTGAGCCGTGCGACTGTCGGCGGGCGTGACGGTGGACGCGCTCACGGGCGCGTCGGTCGACGACCTCGCCGCCGCTTCCGACGAACCGGTCGACGCGGGAACCGAGCCCGACGAAGCAGACGCCCCAGGCGAGCTCAGCGGATCTTTCACGGGCGACTGAATGGCGTCTTCATGGGAGAGCGGCAGCGAAGCCGCCGGTTCGACGGGCGCCTGACCGGGCGTTGCGGACGTCGGCGGCGCTGCAGACGTTCCCGGCGATGCCGAAGGCGGCGTTGGATTACCGGGTAGACCGGCGTTTTCAGGTTTGTTTTCGCTCATGACTGTCGGACAGGCGCCTTCCACGCGAACGAATGAATATGCCCTGATTATCCGCCAGCGTGCCGGACCGGGCAAACGCGCACACAATTGCTCACATTGTCCGGCCGCGCCGCCCACTGCCCTCCTACTTACGGATCGGGCTGTTCGTCGAAAGTTTCGCGCAGCGCGATCTGCATGGCCGCGTGAATCTTCACGCACCAGCGCCAGACGAGCGCAAGCAGCAGCGCTGCGCAGATCAGCACGGCGGCCAGCAGGCCCGTCGGCGGCAGAATACCGCCCGACAGCGCCGCCACCAGCAGAAACACGCCGACCATGCAGACCACCGGCACGAGATCCGAGATCGCATAACGCAGCGCGCTCGTGAAGCGCCCCGCCGTCGCCGGCTGCACGCTCACCTCGGCGAGCAGCAGCGCGAGCGATTTGGTCTTGCGATAAACCGCGACGAGAAACGGCATGGACACGAGCAAGGCGGCGCTCCACAGCACCACGCGCTGCATCGGCTCAGCGCTGACCCAGTGCGTCAACAGACTGCTGACGTAGGGCGCGCCGTAAGACATCATCAGAAAGATGGCCGCGACGAGGGCGAGATTCACCGCAATCTGCAGGATGATTCGCCGTGTCATGCTGAAAAGCGTCGGCTCGCCGCTGGCCGTGCTCAAGCTCCCCAACCACTGGCTGTATAGGCCGAACACGTTGACGAGCGTGCGCGGCATGGCATCCGCAAGACGGCGCGTGAGCGGATCCGCGGCGCGGATCAGGTAGGGCGTGAAGAGCGTCGTCAGCGCCGACACCGCCACCGCGATCGGATAGAGAAACGCGCTCGTCACCTTCAGCGTCAAGCCGAGCGACGCGATGATGAACGAGAACTCGCCGATCTGCGAAACGGTCATGCCGACACGCATGGCCGTGCGGCCGTCCTTGCCCGCGAGGAAGCTGCCGAGCCCGCACGACACGATCTTGCCGACGATCACCGCGACCGTGATCACCGCGATCGGCCACGCGTAGTCCACGAGCACCGCCGGGTTCAGCATCAAGCCGATGGTCACGAAGAAGATTGCGGAAAACGCGTCGCGCAGCGGCGCAATCAGATGCTCGATACGATGCAGATGCCGCGACTCGGCCATGATCGCGCCGATCAGAAACGCGCCGAGCGCAATGCTGTAATCCAGCTTGACGACGAGCAGACAGAAGCCGAAGCAGAACCCGAGCACGGCGACGAGCAGCATTTCGTCGCTGCGGGCACGCGCCACATAGTGGAGCGCGCGGGGCACGACGAGAATGCCGACCACGAGCGACACCGTCATGAACAGCAACAGCTTGCCGAGCGTGACGACGGCCACGCCCGCGCTCAGCTGGCCGGTTTGCGCAATGCCGGACAACAGCACGAGCATCGCAATGGCGAGAATGTCCTCGACGATCAGAATGCCGAACACGAGCTGCGCGAACGTCTCGCGCTTCAGGCCGAGCTCGGACAGCGCCTTGACGATGATCGTCGTCGACGAAATGGCGAGAATGGCGCCGAGGAACAGCGAGTCCATCGGGCTCCAGCCGAACGCGCTGCCGATCTCGTAGCCGAGCCACAACATCAGCACGATCTCAGACAGCGCTGCGACGATCGCCGTCGCGCCGACTTTGAAGAGCTTGCGCAGACTGAATTCCAGACCGAGTGAAAACATCAGGAACACGACGCCCAGTTCGCCGAGCGTTTTGATGGTCTGTTCGTCGTGGATCAGTTGAAACGGCGGCGTGTACGGTCCGATGATCACGCCCGCTGCAATATAGCCGAGCACGACTGGCTGCTTCAGGCGATGGAACAGCACGGTGACGACGCCGGCGAGCGCCATCACGACCGCCAGATCCTGAATGAAGCCGATGCCTTCGTGCATGCGAGTTTCCTTACAAAAAGTAATGTCGAAGAGAAGTGTAACAAACACGTCCCGGCGCACGCAGTGTCGCTTGTCGCCACGGGCCGCGGTCGCCAGATATTTTTGACACACTGGACGCCTGTGAAATATCACAATAATATTTGCCGCATATTTTTATGGAGTCCACTGATGCAGCTGTCTTTTCAGGTCCTCGAACGTTCGGGCGCAGCGCGGCCGGTTCCGATTGAAGTGCACCGTCTGACCATTGCCGGCTGGGCGGGCCGCGATCAGGCGGCGATCGAACATCACATTGCGGAGCTGGCGGAACTGGGCGTGAAGCGGCCGTCCACCACGCCCTGCTTTTATCGCCTCGGCTCGGAACTGCTGACGCAGGCCGAACAGATCGACGTGATCGGCATGAAATCGAGCGGCGAAGCGGAATGCGTGCTGGTGCAGTCGGACGCGCGTCTCCTCGTCACCGTGGGCTCGGATCACACGGATCGCGAAGTGGAAGCCTACGGCGTGACCGTCTCCAAGCAGGTGTGTCCGAAACCCGTCGCGCGCGACGCCTGGCCCTTTGAAGACGTCCGCGAACATTGGGATCAGCTGGAGCTGCGCGCCTTTGCCGTCACGAACGGCGAGCGGCGGGTCTATCAACAGGGCAGCGTCGCGTCGCTGCTGTCCGCCGCCGACCTGCTCGCGCGCGCGCCGCTTCCGGCAGGCGCCGCCATGTTCTGCGGCACGCTCGCCGTGCAAGGCGGCATTGTCGGCATGGCGGACGGCGACGCGCTCGAACTCGAATTGCACGACCCGATCCTGAAGCGCACGCTGCGCCACGCCTATCGCGTGCGCGCCCTGTCCATTGTCGAATGAGCCATTGTCCAACGAGGCATTCATGAGCATCCCTCCGCCCTTAGCCGCCGACGCGTCCGCCGACGCCTCGCTGGAAGCCGCCGCTATCCGCAAGATCACGTGGCGCATCATGCCGTTTCTGTTTCTCGTCTACGTGCTGTCCTATCTGGACCGCGTCAACATCGGCTATGCAAAGCTGCAGTTCACGGGCGACCTGGGCCTCTCCAACGCGGCCTATGGCCTCGGCGCCGGCATATTCTTCTTCGGTTATTTCGTGTTCGAAGTGCCGAGCAATCTGCTGCTGAAGAAATTCGGCGCGCGCGCCACCATCGCCCGCATCACGATGCTGTGGGGGCTGCTGTCGTGCCTCATGATGTTCGTGCGCAGCGAGACCGCCTTCTATGTGCTGCGCTTTCTGCTCGGTGTCGCCGAAGCGGGCCTCGTGCCCGGTGTGGTGCTTTACCTGACCTTCTGGTTTCCGTCCGACCGGCGCGCGCGCATGGTTGCGGTGTTCATGGCGGCGATTCCGGTGGCAGGCATCGTGGGCGCGCCGCTGTCGGGCTTTCTCATGTCGGCGCTGCACGAAGCGCATGGCTTGCGCGGCTGGCAGTGGATGTTCCTGATCGAAGGCATTCCGTCGATCCTGGCCGGCTTCTGGGCGCTCGCCGTGTTGCGCAACACGCCCGCCGAGGCCGCCTGGCTCACCGCCGATGAAAAGCGCGTGATCCTTGCCCGCCTCACTCGCGAGAACGCCGCAGCCGCCGCGCAAGGCGCCGAGCATAGTCTCGCGGCGGCGCTGCGCTCCGGCCGCTTCTGGCTCCTCACGCTGATCTACTTTTGTCTCGTCACCGGCAATGCGGGCTTCTCGTTCTGGCTGCCGCAGATCGTCAAGGACCTCGGCGTGACGAACCTCGTCAGCAATGGTTTCGTCACCGCGATCCCGTATCTGGCGGCAGGTATCGGCATGATCCTGATCGGCCGCTCTTCCGACGTCACCGGCGAGCGCCCCTGGCACTATGCCGTGTGCTGCTTTATCGGCGCGGCCGGTCTGCTCGGCAGCGCGTCGGTCACGAACTCGATCCCGCTTGCGGTGACCGGCTTGTCGATTGCGTATGTCGGCATTCTGGCGGGCTTCGGCATTTTCTGGTCGATGTCGACGACCTTCCTGCAAGGCACGGCCGCCGTCGCGGGCATTGCTGTCATCAACTCGATCGCCAACCTGGCCGGCTATGTTAGTCCGTATGTGCTCGGCATCGTCAAGGACGCGACGCACAGCGTGACGTTCGGGCTCGTGCTGATTGCGGGCGCGCTGATCGTCGGCGGCCTCGTCACGCTGATGATGCCGCGCGTCAAAGTGCAGCATGCGGCGTCTGCCGTGCCGGGGCGCGCGTGAGGCGGCCTTCAGGCCGATCATGAGGCGCCGAGAAGCGCCGATGAAAGCGCCCATGAAGCACCCACGAAGCGCGCACCACATGCGCAGGAAGCGCCCATAACGGCGCGCGCCCCGCGCAAAACCTCGTTCCAGCTTGCTCTACAATGCGCGGACGACATCGCCCGCACCTTTTCACATGACGCTTTTGCAGACCGCCCGCCCCCCGAGGCCCACCCGAGCGACCGCCAATGCGAGTCTCGCCGAACAGGCTTATGCGTTCGTCAAGCGCGAGATCATCACCATGCGTTTGCGGCCGAGCGAGGTGCTCAACGAAGCGGAGTTGATGGCGCTGACCGGCATCGGCAGAACGCCCGTGCATCAGGCGCTGCACCGGCTCGTGCACGAAGGCATGCTGACCATCATGCCGCGCAAGGGCATCATGGTTCGCCCGGTTTCGCTCGACGACGTGCTCGCCATCATCGACGTGCGCCTCGTCAACGAAACCTACTGCGTGGAACTCGCCGCGCGCCACGCGCAGCAGCACGACTACGACGCGATGCAGGCGCTGCTCGAGCGCTCGGCCGTGTGCGTCGCCGCGCACGACATAGAAGGCATGATGGATATCGACCGCGAATTCCATCTGGCCATTTCGGCCGCCTCGCGCAACGCGGTGCTCGCGGACATCCTGCGCGGACTGCACGAGCGCTCGCTGCGCTTCTGGTTCATTTCGCTATCCGAACCGCATCATCTGGAAGACGTGCACGAGGAACACCTGGAGCTGTTCCGCCTGCTGCGCGAGCGCGACGCAGAAGGCGCGCGGCGCTCCGTGCAAAAACATATCGAGGCATTCCGCGCGACGCTCTTCAACCGCATCTGACCGAACGCATCGAACCAGCCCGCCCCGGTGACCCACGCGAGGCGGCTTCACACAGTCAATCCGGATCGACCGACATCATGGCCACTGAATTCACGCCCTTCCCGCCGCTTGCCCAACTCGCCGCCGACCTCGCCGCGGGACGCACCACGAGCCGCGCGCTCGTCGAAACCGCGCTCGAGCGGATCGCCGATCCAGCCGGCCAGGGCGCGGTCGCCTTCATGCACGTCGACGCCGAGGGCGCGCGCGCGGCCGCCGACGCGCACGACCGCCTGCGCGCCGCGGGCACCGTGCTGTCGCCGCTCGCGGGCATTCCCGTGTCGGTGAAGGACCTGTTCGACATCGAGGGCCAGCGCACGCGGGCCGGCTCGACCGTGCTCGCCGACGCGCCCGCCGCCACCGAGGACGCCGTTGCCGTCGCGCGCCTGAAACGCGCGGGCGCCGTGATCGTCGGACGAACCAATATGAGCGAGTTCGCGTTTTCCGGACTGGGCTTGAATCCCCACTACGGCAACCCGCTGTCGCCGTACCGGCGCGACGTGAAAGGCGATGAGCGCATTTCGGGCGGCTCGTCGTCAGGCGCGGCCGCTTCCGTTGCCGACGGCATGGCCGCTGTCGCGCTCGGCACCGACACCGGCGGCTCGATCCGCATTCCGTCCGCGCTGTGCGGCCTGACCGGCTTCAAGCCGACCGCCGCGCGCATCCCGAAGCAAGGCGGCGTGCCGCTTTCGTCGACGCTCGACTCGTTCGGCCCGATCGGCGTATCCGTCGCCTGCTGCGCGCTGGTGGACCGCATGCTGGCCGGTCTGGAGCCGCGCGTGCCGGCCGCGCGTCCGCTCGAAGGCGTACGCCTCGGCGTGCTGACCCACTATGTCACCGACGGCGTCGAGCCGGCGGTCGCCGCCGCCATCGACACCGCGCTCAAGCACCTGGAAGCGGCGGGCGCGATTGTCAGCGAGGTGCGCTTTGCGCCGCTCGACCGTCTGCCGGAGATCAACCGCTTCGGCTTTGCGCCGATCGAGGCGTATGCATGGCATCGTCCGTTGCTGGACAAGCATCGCGATCAATACGATCCGCGCGTGCTGGTGCGCATTCTCAAGGGGCAGCCCGCCAGCGCCGCCGACTACCTCGACCTGCTCGCCGAGCGCGAGGCGATGCTCGCCGAAGCCGCGCGCACGCTGTGGCAGCGCTTTGACGCCGTGGTCGCGCCGACCGTGCCGGTGGTGCCGCCGCGCGTCGCCGAACTGGTGGCCGACGACGATCTGTTCGGCCGCACCAATGCGCTCATCCTGCGCAATCCGGGCGCCTTCAATTTCCTCGACGCCTGCGCGCTGTCGCTGCCCTGCCATTTGCGCGGCGATGCGCCGGTCGGCCTGATGCTGGCGGGTGCGCCGCATGCCGACGATGCGCTGCTGTCCATCGGCCGCGGCGCCGAAGCGGTACTGAACGCAATCCGCTGACGGACCGGCGGCATGGCGGCGCGCGTGCGCGCGTGGCGTCGTGGGGGCGGGGGTTCGCGCTAGAATCGCGGGCACCCGCCCTTTTCATGTCAATTTTGCCGACCGCCACACGATCCATGAACAACGACAACGCGATGCTGCGCCGCGAGCGCTCCCTGCTCACCCTGCTCGGCCTGATCTGCGTCGGCCTCGTGGCCGGCGCGCTCTATCTGCAGTACTTCAAGCACGAAGATCCGTGCCCGTTGTGCATCATCCAGCGCTATTTCTTCCTGCTGATCGCGATTTTCGCGTTCCTCGGCGCGCGCTTTAACAGTTGGCGCGGCGTGCGTCTGCTCGAAGTCATGGCGGCGCTCGCGGCGCTGGCCGGCATCGTCACGGCCGTGCGGCATGTCTATGTACAGGCCAATCCGGGCTTCAGCTGCGGCTTCGACGCGTTGCAGCCGATCGTCGACAGCCTGCCGCCTGCCCATTGGCTGCCGGGCGTGTTCAAGGTGGCGGGGCTGTGCGAAACCGCCTATCCGCCGATTCTCGGCCTGACTTTGCCGATGTGGGCGCTCGTCGGCTTCGTGCTGGCGTTCGTGCCGCTCGTCGTGAGCCTCGTGCGCAATCGCGGGCGCGTGTCGTAAGCAGTTTTCCGCCGGTTGGGTGGGGGCGGTCTCGCAGCGCCTCCCGGCCTGCGGCGGCGCGGCCAAACGGCCACGGCCGCGCTTGCCCGCCTCCCCGCCCTGCCCTCCTTGCCCTTCCTCCCAGACGCAACTTCCCCGCCTCGCGTCGATCCCACCCAGATGTGCACCCCGAGTGCGCGCGCCATATCAGACTGATCTCATTGCTTGTTGCGCATAAGCTTCATTCGACATCGGAAATATTTTTGCGGCGCGGGAATGCTATCTTCGGATCTGGATGGCGATCTACGTGCGCGAGGCCGGCTTTGGCGCGACCCCATGCGTAACGCGCGCCCGGTCCGCACTGTCTTCTGGATTCGCCATGACAACGCAAACCATCCGCTTTTATCGCCAGGGGTCCGTCCACGAGGTCGCGGGCGTGCCCGCGTCGCGCACGCTGCTCCAGCATCTGCGCGAAGACCTGCATTGCACCGGTACCAAGGAAGGCTGCGCTGAAGGCGACTGCGGCGCCTGCACGGTCGTGGTCGGCGAACTCGACGCGCACGGCGCGCTGGCGCTGAAAGCGGTCAACGCCTGCATCCAGTTCCTGCCCACGCTCGATGGCAAGGCGCTTTTCACCGTCGAAGATCTGCGCGCGGCCAATGGCACGCTGCATCCCGTCCAGCAGGCCATGGTGGACTGCCACGGCTCGCAGTGCGGCTTCTGCACGCCCGGCTTCGTCATGTCGATGTGGGCGCTGTACGAAAACCAGCCGGCAGCCGCGGGCCTCCCCACGCGCGACGAAATCAACACCGCGCTCTCGGGCAACCTGTGCCGCTGCACGGGCTACCGGCCGATTGTCGACGCCGCCCAGAAAATGTTCGACTACGCGCAGTACCCGCGCGTGACGCTCGATCGCGAGGCCGTCCAGGCGGCGCTGCGCGAGCTGCAACGCACGGACACCTTCGAGTACCGCGCGCCCGATGCGCGCGGCGCCGCCTTCGGCACGCCCGCGTTTTACGCGCCGGTCACGCTCGACGCCTTCGCGCGTCTGCGCGCCGAGCATCCCGAGGCGCGGCTCGTCGCGGGCAGCACCGACATCGGCCTGTGGGTCACCAAGCAATTCCGCGATCTCGGCGACATGCTGTATATCGGCAATGTGCGCGAATTGAAAACGATCGGACGCGACGCGCAAACGCTCTCCATCGGCGCTGCCGTCTCGCTCGAAGACGCGTATGCCGCCCTCGCCGCCGACTATCCGGAACTCGCCGAACTGTGGACGCGCTTCGCGTCGCTGCCCATCCGCAACGCCGGCACGCTCGGCGGCAATGTCGCAAACGGCTCGCCGATCGGCGATTCCATGCCCGCGCTGCTCGCGCTCGGCGCCGAAGTCGTGCTGCGTCACGGCGCCAAAACGCGCACCTTGCCGCTCGATGCGTTCTACCTCGGCTACCAGAAAACCGCGCTCGCCGCGGGCGAATTCGTCGCCGCGCTGCGCGTGCCGCGGCCCGCGGGCAACCTGCGCTTTCGCACGTACAAAGTCTCAAAGCGCTACGATCAGGACATCTCGGCGGTGTGCGCGGCCTTCGCGCTGCATCTCGGCGAGGGCGGCACCATCCGCGAGGCGCGCGTCGCGTTCGGCGGCATGGCGGCCACGCCGAAGCGCGCCCAAGCAACCGAGGCGGCGCTGAACGGCGCCACCTGGAACGAAGCGACCGCGCGGCAGGCCATGAATGCGCTCGCCGCCGACTACCAGCCGCTCACCGACATGCGCGCGTCGAGCGCCTATCGGCTGAAGGTGGCGCGCAATCTGCTGTGGCGCTTTCACCTGGAAACGCGTGACGACGCGCCGCTCGCGCTCTTCGACGTGAACGTGTTCGCGTTCGAAGCCGGCGCGCCCGACGCCATGGCGAAGGAGCCGTCGTGATGAACCGCACCGATGCATTTGTCGAACGCGCCGCGAGCGCCGGCACCGAACCGGCCGACCGGCAGGCCGCCGCGCGCGGGAGCGATGCCGCGATCGGCGTCGGACTGCCGCATGAATCGGCCGAGCTGCATGTGAGCGGCGAAGCGGCCTATACCGACGACATCGCCGAACTGCACGGCACGCTGCACGCCGCGCTCGGCCTGTCGCGCCATGCGCACGCGCGCATCGTGTCGATGGATCTCGACGCGGTCAGACACGCGCCCGGCGTACTCGCCGTCCTCACCGCCGACGACATCCCCGGCGAGAACAATTGCGGTCCGGTGCTGCACGACGACCCGATTCTCGCCGCTGACGAAGTGCTGTACCTTGGCCAGCCGGTGTTCGCCGTGATCGCGGAAAGCCACGAGCTCGCGCGCCGCGCGGCTGCGCTCGCAAAAAGCGACGACGTGGTCCGCTACGAACCGCTCGAAGCGATTCTCACGCCGGCAGAGGCCAAGGCCGCGAAACAGTTTGTGCTGCCGCCCTTGCATCTCACGCGCGGCGATCCCGCGGCGAAAATCGCCGCCGCGCCGCATAAAATCCGCGGCACGTTCGAAGTCGGCGGCCAGGAGCAGTTTTATCTGGAAGGCCAGGTCGCGTATGCGGTGCCGAAAGAGATGGACGGCATGCTCGTCTACAGTTCGACGCAGCATCCAAGCGAAATGCAGCAGGTGGTCGCGCACATGCTCGGCTGGCCCGCGCACAACGTGGTGTGCGAATGCCGCCGGATGGGCGGCGGCTTCGGCGGCAAGGAATCGCAGTCGGCGCTGTTCGCGTGCGTGGCCGCGCTCGCGGCCAGGGTGCTGCGCCGTCCGGTGAAGCTGCGCGCCGATCGCGACGACGACTTCATGATCACCGGCAAGCGGCACGACGCGATCTACGAGTACGAAGCCGGTTTCGACGACAGCGGCCGCATTCTCGGCGCGCGCGTGGAAATCGCGTTGCGCGCGGGCTATTCCGCGGACCTTTCGGGCGCTGTGGCGACACGCGCCGTGTGCCACTTCGACAACGCGTACTATCTGTCCGACGTCGACATCGTGGCGCTCTGCTGCAAGACCAACACGCAATCGAACACCGCGTTTCGCGGCTTCGGCGGGCCGCAGGGCGCGCTCGTGATGGAAGTGATGCTCGACAGCATCGCGCGTCAGTTGAACCGCGATCCGCTCGACGTGCGCGTGGCCAACTACTACGGCATCGGCGAACGCGATACCACGCCTTACGGCCAGCAGGTCGAAGACAACATCCTCGCGCCGTTGACCGACGATCTGCTCGGCTGGAGCGACTATCGCGCGCGCCGCCAGGCGATTGCCGCGTTCAACGCGAAGAGCCCGGTGCTCAAGCGCGGCCTTGCATTCACGCCGGTCAAGTTCGGCATTTCGTTCAACGTGCCGTTCCTCAATCAGGCCGGCGCGCTCGTGCATGTCTACAAGGACGGCTCGGTGCTCGTCAATCACGGCGGCACGGAGATGGGCCAGGGCCTCAACACCAAGGTCGCGCAGGTCGTCGCCAATGAGTTCGGCTTGCCGCTTGCGCGCGTGCGTGTGAGCGCGACGGACACGTCGAAGATCGCGAATACATCGGCGACCGCGGCGTCCACCGGCAGCGATCTGAACGGCAAAGCCGCCGAAGACGCCGCGCGCACCATCCGCGCTAGGCTCGCGGAACTGGCGGCGAGACAGCTCGGCGGCCATGCGGACGACGTGCGCTTCGCGAACGGCGAGGTGACGGTCAACGGCGGCGCGATGCCCTTCGAGCAACTGGTCGGCGCCGCGTATCTGGCGCGCGTGCAGTTGTGGTCGGACGGCTTTTACGCGACGCCGAAAGTGCATTGGGACGCCAAGACGCTGACGGGTCATCCGTTTTATTACTTCGCGTACGGGGCGGCCGTGTCCGAAGTGGTGATCGATACGCTGACCGGCGAATGGAAACTGCTGCGCGTGGACGTGTTGCACGACGCGGGGCAGTCGATCAATCCGGCCATCGACCTCGGTCAGGTGGAGGGCGGTTTCATTCAGGGCATGGGCTGGCTCACCAGCGAAGAACTCTGGTGGAACCGCGAGGGCCGCCTGATGACGCACGCGCCGTCCACCTACAAGATTCCCGCGGTGAGCGACACGCCCGCCGCGTTCAATGTGCGGCTGTATCAGAATCAGAACGCGGAGCCGACCGTGTTCCGCTCGAAGGCTGTGGGCGAGCCGCCGCTGTTGCTGCCGTTTTCGGTGTTTCTCGCGATTCGCGATGCGATTGCCGCGGCCGCGCCGGCGGCGCCGACCGCCCCGCCGTTGCGCGCGCCGGCCACGCCCGAAGCGATTCTCGACGCACTGGACGCGCTCAACTCACCGGGCACGTTCCACGCGGACCGCGCGAGCGCGCTTTCATCGGCGCAACCCGCAAGTCAGGGCACAGCGGAACCGGCGCCTCGTTGAAGCCTCGCCAAGCCAATAACGAACGTCACATCATGAAGACCCGACGCCATCCCACTCAGCGCGTCACGCTCAACCGGCCGCACGCACCCCGCGCGGCATTGTACGGAGAACTGCCGGATGCAAGCCTGGCTACCTGACCTGCAACAACTGCTCGCGCATGGCGACGCCGCCGTGCTGGTGACGGTCGCGCGCGTCGAAGGTTCGGCGCCGCGCGAGGCCGGCACGAAGATGATCGTCACGCGCGATTCGGCGAGGCATACGATCGGCGGCGGCCATCTGGAATGGAAAGCGATCGAGACCGCGCGCCAGGTGTTGCGCGACGGCATGCGCTCGCCGCATATGCGCCGGTTGGAGCGTTTCGCGCTCGGCCCGAGCCTCGGGCAATGCTGCGGCGGCGCAGTCATACTCGCATTCGAGCGGCTCGACGTGGGCGACCTCGGCTGGATTACGTCGCTGGCGAAGCGCGTGGCCGCCGGTCAATCGACGGTGCGTAGCGTATCATTCGGCCCCGCGCCGGATGCGGTGATGCTGTCCGACCCCGAGCCGGGCGTGGATGCCGCCGACTGCCTGCTGTGGGACGGCGCCGGTTTCGACGACAGCGGCGCGCTGCTCACCGAAACCATTGCGCCGGGCGACTTCCCGGTTGTACTGTTCGGCGCGGGTCACGTGGGCGCCGCGCTGGTTCGGGTGCTCGCCACGCTGCCTTGCACGGTGCGCTGGGTCGACGAACGCGATGCGCAGTTCCCGCCCGTCGAATCGCTGCACGCGCATAACGTGAAGATCGACGCGAACGACGCGCCCGACGAAGCCGTCGACGAGGCCGCGCCGAACACCTACTTCATCGTGATGACGCACAACCATACGCGCGACCTCGAACTCGCCGAGCGCATTCTTCGGCGCGGCGACTTCGCGTTCTTCGGCATGATCGGCTCGCACAGCAAGCGCAAGCAGTTCGAGCATCGGCTGGCCGCGCGCGGCATCGATCCTGCGCGAATTGCGCGGATGAAATGCCCGCTCGGCGTGGACGGCATTGTCGACAAGTCGCCGGAAATCATTGCGATCTCCGCGGCGGCGCAACTGCTGCAAGCTGTCGAAGCCAACGCGAGCGTGCATCGCGCGGCGCAAGCGGTTTGATCCACGGCCGCCCGGCATTGCGCATCCGGCACGCAAAAACACCTCCCTTTCCTGACCGACCATGACTAAAACAAACTCTGCACCACTTATCGACAAAGCCATGCGCGCGCCGAAGGCCGAGCTGCACATTCACATTGAAGGCTCGCTCGAGCCCGAACTGATTTTCGCGCTCGCCAAACGCAATGGCGTGAAGCTCGCTTACGACTCGATCGAAGCCTTGCGCGCCGCGTATGCCTTCACCGACCTGCAATCGTTCCTCGACATCTATTACGCCGGCGCGAGCGTGCTGCTGCATGAGCAGGACTTCTACGACATGACGATGGCTTACGTCGAGCGCTGCCTCGCCGACAACGTGATTCACAGCGAGATCTTTTTCGATCCGCAGACGCACACCGAGCGCGGCGTGCCGATCGCGACGGTGGTGGCCGGCATCGAGCGCGCGCTTGCGGAGGCGGAACAACGCGGCATGACGAGCAAGCTCATCCTGTGCTTTCTGCGGCATCTGTCCGAGGACGATGCGCTCGCCACTTTCGAAGAGGCGCGGCCGTTGTTCGAGCAGTACAAGCATCGCCTGATCGGCGTGGGGCTCGATTCGTCCGAGCGCGGCCATCCGCCTTCGAAGTTCGAGCGCGTGTTCGCGCAGGCGCGCGCAATGGGCCTGAAGCTCGTCGCGCATGCGGGCGAGGAAGGACCGCCGTCGTACATCTACGAAGCGCTCGACGTGCTGAAAGTAGACCGCGTGGATCACGGCGTGCGCAGCATCGAGGACCCGGCGCTCGTCACGCGTCTTGCCGACACGCGCGTCGCATTGACCGTGTGTCCGCTGTCGAACCTGAAGCTTTGCGTATTCGACGACATGACGAAACATACGCTGAAGGATCTGCTGGATCGCGGCGTCGCGGTCACGGTGAATTCGGACGATCCCGCGTACTTCGGCGGCTATGTGAACGCGAACTACGCAGCCACCATCGACGCGTTGAAACTCGACGATGCCGAGGTCTACACGATCATCCGCAACGGTTTCGAAGCGTCGTTCGTGACGCCGGAGCAACGCGCCGGGCTGATCGCGAAGCTGGACGCCTATTGGGAACAAAGCGGGCACCAAAGCGGAATCCAAACCACGATTCAAAGCGGCCCGCATTGACGGCGCCGTTGTATTGCAGCGCGGGCAGCACGAGACGCATGCCGAAGGAACGCCGCCCGCGCTGCGCAGTTTTTATTTCGGAGACGGCTTTCCCATGACTCATTCTGCACAAGCGTCGGCGCAATCCGCCTTTCGCGCGCAATTGCTGACCTTCAACGGCGATCCCTCGCGCTCGCCCGAGGCGGCGGTCTTTCACGAAGACGGCCTGCTGATCGTCGAGGACGGCCACGTCGTCGCGACGGGCGCCTATGCCGCGCTCGCGCCGCGGCTCGCGCCAGGCACGCCGGTGCAGGACATGCGCGGCAAGCTGATCGTGCCGGGCTTTATCGACACGCACATTCACTATCCGCAGACCGACATGATCGCGTCGCCCGCGCCGGGTCTGCTGCCATGGCTCGATACCTATACGTTCCCGACCGAGCGCCGCTTCACCGACGAAGCCTATGCGCGCGACACGGCGAGCTTCTTCCTCGAAGAGTTGCTGGCCTGCGGCACCACGACGGCGCTCGTGTATTGCACGGTGCACAAACAATCCGCCGATGCGCTTTTCGCCGAGAGCGAGGCGCGCAACCTGCGCATGGTCGCGGGCAAAGTGCTGATGGACCGCAACTGCCCCGAGTTCCTGCGCGACACCGCGCAATCGGGTTACGACGACAGCGCGGAGTTGATCGGCCGCTGGCACAACCGCGGCCGCCAACTGTATGCGCTCACGCCGCGTTTTGCGCCGACTTCGACGGAAGCGCAACTGGAAGCGTGCGGCGTGCTGGCGCGCAAGCATGCGGATGTGTTCGTCCAGAGCCACGTCGCGGAAAATCTCGATGAGGTGAAGTGGGTCAACAGTCTGTTCCCCGGCCACCGCAGCTATCTGGACATCTACGATCATTACGGGCTCCTGCGCCGCCGCGCGGTGTACGGCCACTGCATTCACTTCGACGCCGAAGACCGCCGGCGCATGGCGCAAACCGGCACGGTCGCGTCGCATTGCCCGACGTCGAATCTGTTTCTCGGCAGCGGCCTGTTCGATTTCGACAAGGCGGATGAAGCCGGCATGCCCGTTGCGCTCGCAACGGATGTGGGAGGCGGCACATCGTTTTCGATGCTGCAGACAATGAATGAAGCGCATAAGGTCGCGCGCCTGACGGGGCATCATCTGACGGCCACGCGCATGTTTTATCTGGCGACGGCGGGCGCCGCCGCAGCACTCGACCTCGCGGACAAGGTCGGCACGCTCAGGCCGCAGTCGGAAGCCGACTTCGTGGTGCTCGATCCGCAAGCGACGCCGCTGCTCGCACGCCGCACGGCACGCACCGAATCGCTCGAAGAACTGCTGTTCGCGTTCGCGCTGCTCGGCGACGACCGCGCTGTGTATGAAACGTATGCGGCCGGCCGGCGCGTGCATCGCCGCGACGAGGTGCGCGCACATGCGCCGCGCGCTGCGCGGCTCGCGCAAGTTGTCGCGTGAGAATGTGCGGCGGCGCCGTTAGCGCTGCATGCATACCTCGTGCAACGCATTGAGCCTGCGTACCGGATCGGCGACGTACGGGTTCGATTCGTCCCATGCGTAGCCGGCGAGCACTGCGCTGATCATGCGGCGAATCGACGGCGTCTGGTCCGGATAGAAAATGATGTCCTGCAATTCGCCCGTATACCAGCGCTCGACAAATGCGCGGAACGTGTCGATGCCCTTGCGCAACGGCACGTCGTAGTGCGCGGACCAGTCGACCTGCTCGCCGTCCAGTTGACGGTTTAAGGTCTGCACCGCGAGATGCGCCGAGCGCAGCGCGATCGTCACGCCCGATGAGAACACCGGGTCGAGGAACTCGCCGGCGTTGCCGAGCAGCGCATAACCGGGCCCGTGCAAACGCTCGACGTTCGCCGAATAGCCGCCAATGTGACGCACCGGCATCATGAACGGCGCGTCGCCGATCAGCCGGTTAAGCGTCGGCTCTTTCTGGATCAGCGCGCGCAGCGTCGCCTCGCGCTCGCTCTCCGGTACATCGAGAAAGCTCGACTCCGCGACGCAACCGACCGACGAACGGCCGCCCGCCAACGGAATCATCCAGAACCATACGTCGCGCCGCTCGGGATGCGTGGCTACGCAGATCTTGTTGCGGTCGCTTGCGGCGGGCGGCAGACCGTCGTAGACGTGCGAAAACAGCGCGGCGCGCGTGGGCATGCGCGTGGGCGCTTCCAGATTGAGAAGACGCGGCAGCACACGGCCAAAACCGCTTGCGTCGAATACGAAGCGCGCTTCGATCCGATAAGCATGGCCGGTCTCGTCGATCACGTCGACGCCAGGTTCGGCACCTTCGGTATGGACCGCCTGCACGGTGTGGCCGAAGCGCACGTCCGCGCCCTGTTGCGCCGCGCAACGAATCAGAATGTCGTCGAACACCGCGCGCTCGACCTGATACGTGGTGCCCCACCCCGCCGAATGCTTGTCGCGGAAATCGAACGACGACGACTGATCGCGATACACGAAGTGCGCGCCGTTCTTGTACTGGAACCCGGCCTCGACCACCGCTTGCAGCATGCCCGCTTCCTCGAGATAAGCCATGCTTTGCGGCAACAGACTCTCGCCGATCGAAAAACGCGGAAAGTGCTGACGCTCCAGCACGAGCACCGAGCGGCCCGCGCGGCGCAACAGCGCGGCGGCAACCGCGCCGGCCGGCCCCGCGCCGATGATAACGACGTCGACCGCCGTGTGCTTCATGACATGTGTACTCAAGTTTGCCTCAATCGTTTGCTTGCTCGATGCAGCGTTACGCTGCATCCTTACGCCTTGTTACCTTGTATCTCTAACAGAACAGACCACTTCCCCGGGGAGCCCTGCGTGTCGCCGTCTCACACATCCACCGTGCCCTTCGTGCCGGAAACCGCATTCGGAATCTGGTTCCTGCGCACTCACACGTGGGAACACCATGTGCTGCGCGTCGCCATCAACGACCTCAGGCGTTTGATCGACACGCCGCTGCCTGCGGAGCCCGTCATCGTCGACGTAGGCTGTGGGCAGGGCATTTCGTTTCGCCTGCTCGCCGACGCGTTCAAGCCGCGCCGCATTGTCGGCGTCGACTATCACGAGCCGTCGCTTGCGCTCGCCGCCCATGCCGCGCACGCGTGCCGCGACAGGATCGTCGACATCGAACTGCTGCACGGCGACTGCGCCGATCTGCCGCTGACCGATGCCAGCGCCGACATCGTGTTCTGCCATCAGACTTTCCATCATCTCGTCGAGCAGGACCGCGCGCTCGCCGAGTTCCGCCGCGTGCTGAAGCCCGGCGGCGTGCTGCTGTTCGCCGAATCCACCGACGCGTACATCAAGTCGTGGGTGATCCGTCTTCTCTTTCGCCATCCGATGCATGTGCAAAAAAGCGCGGACGGCTATCTCGACATGATCCGTCGCGGCGGCTTCAGTTTCACCGACCGCAACGTTTCTTTGCCTTACCTGTGGTGGAGCCGCGCGAAAGACTTCGGTCTCCTCGAACGGCTCGGCCTTGATCGTCCGCAACCGGGCAAGCGTCGCGAGACGCTCGTCAATGTCGCGGCAAGAAAGGCGGACTGAAGAAGACCGGCTGAGCCAGTCCCGCTGTCAGGCCGGCTCCCAGGCCGAGCAGGCCGGCCCCTTCAGGCGGACTTACTTGCGCAGCGTGACCACATCCCCCTTTAGCGCGACGCCGGCAATCACCGCACCTGCGCCGCAGGTGAACTCGGTCGCGCTCTCGCGCACTTCGTTCTTGTAGTTGCTCTTGATGTTGATCACCGCGTTGCCGCCTTCCTTGCGCGCACGGTCCTGCAACTCGATCACCGCTGAGAGGAACACATGCTGGCAGGCCGCAGCATCGCTCTTGCCGAACGCATTGGTCTTCTTGTTCGTCGCGAATTCGCCGATCGTCTTCACGACAGCCGGATGATGCTGGCCCGCGAAATACAGTGCGATATCGTCGCCGACCTTGCCGGGCTCGCTGTGCAGCGCTTCGTCGATCGGATAGTTGCCGACCGTGTCGCGCGCGAAGGCCGGCGCGGCACTCAGCATGGTGAACGAAGCGGCGAATGCAATTGATGTGACGAACATCAGATGACGTTTCATTGATACTCCTGCGTGGTTGTTATGCGTTTTACGATCTGCGTATCCCGTGCTTCGTGACCGCGTTCAGATTCAGTTCGCCTCCAGCGTGACCAGCCTGCCGCTCACCGCGATGGCGGCCGCGCTCGGGCTCACGCCGCAGGTGAACTCGCGTGTCGAGTTGCTTTCGCTGCTGTGAAAGCGCGTCTTGACGTCGATCACCGCATTTGCGCTGCGTTCGCGAGCGGCCGCGCGCAGCTTGCCGATCGCTTCGCCGAGCGCTTCGCGGCAGGCGTCGTCGGGACCGGCAACCTTGCGGGCAATCCGCACGGAGTACGAAACATCCCCCAATTCCTTCTTCACGGCAGGATGACTCTGCTCCCCGAAATACACCGGCACGCCGCCCCGCGATTCGCCGGCCACCGCCGCGAGCGGTAGCGATTTCACCTGCGTCGCACAGCCGGCGAGCGTCGCGGCTGCTATCGTCAATGCGCCCAGAACTGAGGCTCTTTTCATCATCGTTGTTCTCATTCTTATCACCTTCGTTTCTAAAAGTTGCGGCCCGTTCAGCCGCCTTGCCACGCTTCGAACATCAAACCCGCACAGCTTCCGCCGAAGCCGAACGAGACCGACATCGCGGTGCGAATGCGCGCCTCGCGCGTCTCGCGCACGAGAGGGATGCCGTCGATTTCCGGCTCGGCTCTTTCTATCCCCGTGGTCGCCGCGATAAAACCGTCGCGCATCATCAACAGCGTGTAGATCGCCTCGTGTGCGCCGCATGCGCCGAGCGGATGCCCCGTCATGCCCTTCGTCGACGAAAACGCCGGCACGTCATGCCCCGATCCGGCACCGAACACCTGTTTCAACGCGAGCAGTTCCTCCACGTCGCCAAGCGGCGTGGAAGGCGCGTGCGTGTTGATGTAATCCGGACGCTGGCCGGGCGCCCCGCTCAGTGCGCCACGCATTGCACGCGCGATGCCGGCCGCGCGCGGCGTGACCATGCCGGCATCGGTGCAATCGCCGAATCCCGTCAGCTCCGCGTAAATGCGCGCGCCGCGCGCCAACGCGTGATCCAGCGCTTCGAGCACGAGCACACCCCCGCCCGATGCGATCACGAAGCCGTCGCGCCCGCTGTCATAGGGACGCGACGCGCGTTGCGGCACGTCATTAAAGCGCCGCGACAAGGCGCCCATCGCGTCGAACATCAGCGTCATGTTGTCGTGCAGGCACTCGCTGCCGCCCGCGAGCACGATCTGCTGGCGCCCGCTCTGGATGAGCTGCATTGCCTGC
Organism: Paraburkholderia phenoliruptrix; assembly: GCF_047325075.1. Lineage (NCBI taxonomy): Bacteria > Pseudomonadati > Pseudomonadota > Betaproteobacteria > Burkholderiales > Burkholderiaceae > Paraburkholderia > Paraburkholderia phenoliruptrix. The sequence goes on along the minus strand of NZ_CP168531.1, from coordinate 1,319,272 downwards.
CCGATCGCGAGTGCGGAGGTGGTGCACGCGGACGACGGCGAATAGCTGACGCCTTCGAGTCCGAACACCTGCGCCACATTTGCCGACGCCGTGCTGCTCATTGCGTGCGGCACCGTGTAAGGCGGCACTTTCTCGACGCCGCGCGTGTGCGCAATCGTCATGGCGGTGTCGTAGCTCGACATGGTGCCGACGCCCGAGCCGATTACCGTGCCCGCCAGCGGCGAGCGCAGCATCGCGGCGTTAAGCCCTGCGTCGTCGATTGCCTTCTTCGCGGCGTGACAGGCGAAGCGCGCGGTGTCGCCCATGAAGCGTTCGAGCTTGCGCTCGAACGGCGGCTCGTTCGCAACGGAGGCGACACCCGCGACCTGCGAGCCGAACCCGCGTTCGCGCCATGCTTCGATCCGCTCGATATGCGAGCTGCCCGCGCGCAATGCCGCCGACACTTCGTCGAGCGTGTTGCCGAGGCACGACACAATGCCCATGCCGGTGACCACCACGCGTTGCAGCTGCACGCTCATCGAACGCGCCTGAAAATCAACGACGTATTGATGCCGCCGAACGCAAAGTTATTGCTCATCACGAGTTCCGCGTCGATTTCCCGCCCCGTGCCGACGATGTAGTCGAGCGGCGCGCAAGCCGGGTCCACGTTCTGCAGATTGAGCGTGGGCGCATACCAGTTGCGCTTCATCATTTCAATGGTCCACCAGGCTTCGAGCGCGCCGCACGCGCCGAGCGTGTGGCCCACGTAGCTTTTCAGCGAACTGATCGGCATGCGCTCGCCAAAGGTCTGCGCCGTGGCGTGACTTTCGGCAACATCGCCGCGGTCCGTCGAGGTGCCGTGCGCGTTCACATACTCGATGGCCTCGGGCGGCAGCTGTGCGTCTCGCAGAGCAAGCTGCATGGCGAGCGCCATGGTTTCCGCGGTCGGCTGCGTCATGTGTGCGCCGTCCGAATTGCAGCCAAAGCCGACAATCTCCGCGTGAATCCGCGCGCCGCGCGCGAGCGCGTGTTCGTATTCCTCGAGCACCAGCGTGGCTGCGCCTTCGCCGACCACGAGGCCGTCGCGCGCGGCGTCGAACGGACGCGGCGTCAATTGCGGGTCGTCGTTGCGCGTGCTCGTCGCATACAACGCGTCGAATACGGCGACGGCGGGCCCCGACAACTCTTCGGCGCCGCCGGCGAGCATCAGCGTCTGCTTGCCGGTCTGGATGGCTTCATACGCGTAACCGATCGCCTGGCTGCCCGACGCGCACGCGCACGAGGTCGGAATGATGCGGCCCTTCAGATCCCAGAAGAGACTCACGTTGACGGCCGTGGTGTGCGGCATCATCTGCACATAGCTGTTCGACGTGACGTCGCTCATCGAGCCGGTTTCGAGCATCGTGCCGAATGCACGGATCGGCTGCACGGAACCCGACGACGAACCGTAGGCGACGCCCATGCGGCCGTCCTTGATGCCGGCGTCGTCGGCGAGGCCCGCATCGGCGAGCGCGAGTTCGCTCGCGCGCACCGAATAGAGCGACACGGGCCCCATGGAACGCGTTTTCTTGCGCGGATAATGCGCGGGCGTAGCGAACTCGGGCAACGGACACGCGAGCCGCGTATGCAAGGACTCGAAATAATCCCACTCGGGCATGCGCCGCACCGCATTCACGCCGCCTTTCAGGCGCGCTTCGATGGCAGTCCAGTTATCGCCGAGTGCTGTGACGCCGCCCATGCCGGTAATGACGACGCGCTTCATCAGATCATCCCGCCGTTCACGCCGATCACCTGGCGCGTGACATACGAGGCCGCGTCCGACATCAGGAAGCTGACCACCGACGCCACTTCCGCAGGCTGACCGACGCGATTCATCGGCACTGTTTTGAGCGCCTGCTCGAGCGGCATTTGATCGAGCATGCCGGTTTCAATCAGACCGGGTGCCACGCAATTGACGGTGATGTTGCGCGTGGCCAGTTCGACGGCGAGCGCCTTGGTCGCGCCGATCAGCCCCGCCTTCGCCGCGCTGTAGTTCACCTGGCCGCGGTTGCCCATCACGCCCGACACCGACGCAATGGTGACAATGCGCCCGCCCTTGCGCGCGCGCACCATCGGCATGGTGAGCGGATGCACGACGTTGTAGAACGAGTCGAGGCCGGTCTCGATCACCACGTCCCAGTCTTCGTCGGTGAGCGCGGGAAAGGCGGCGTCGCGCGTCACCCCCGCGCTGCACACAATGCCGTAGTAGGGGCCGTTGGCCGCGACATCCGTTTCGAGCACCTCGCGGCACACCGCGCGCTCGCGCACGTCGAACTGCAGTACGCGCGCCGCGCCGCCCTGCGCGGCGATGCCCGTCGCGACTGCTTCGGCTTCGGCGCGTCCCGTGCGGCAATGCACGGAGACCGCGAAGCCGTCGGCGGCCAACTGGTACGCAATCGCGCGGCCAATGCCGCGGCTTGCGCCGGTAACGAGAACACGCCGGCTCATGAACTGAAACTCCCCTCGATGAATGACTGAAAATTGGACGGCTGGAACACCTTGATCACAGCCTCGGCGCACAGTATGTCGCCGTCGTGAATCGTGCATTCGTATGCGCCGTGTCCTTCCTCGCTGCGCAGCAACTCCGTCACGTGAATCAGCAGTTGCGCGCCGCGTGCGAACGACGGCTGCAGCGCCTTGAAGCTGCGCGAGCCGAGCAGCACGCCGGGGCGCGCGCGGCCGCCGCCGCGCATCGCGACCAGCGCAACGTGCGCGGCGATAGCCTGCGCCATCAGTTCGATGCCGATCCACGCAGGCATTGCGCCTTGCGCGTCCCCGTACCACGCGTCGGCACGCACCGTGGCGCGCGCGCTCAGCGTCTCTTCACTGAAAGCGCTGACGGCGTCGATCAGCAGCATGGTGCCGCGATGCGGGATGATCGCTTCAATCGGCTGTTGCAACAGTTCTTCGGTGCTTCGTCTCGGGTTCATCGCGCTCATCCTGCAAGAATCAGACTGACGTTGCTGCCGCCGAACGCAAATGAATTGCTCATTGCGTATTGCGTACCCGCGCCGCGCGGCAAGAACCGTTCGCTTTCGACGAGATCCAGCACCGGCAATGCCGGGTCGGCCTCGCCGTCCCACACATGACGCGGCAGCGCGACATCATGACGCGCGAGCGTGAGCCACGCGAAGCCGAGTTCGGTCGCGCCCGCCGCGCCGAGTTGATGTCCCGTCAGCGGCTTGGTGCCGCTTGCCGCCACGCCTGCGGGAAACACACGCGACATCAGCTTCGCTTCCATCTCGTCGTTCTTGCGCGTTGCCGTGGCGTGCAGATTGACATAGCCAATCGACGACGGCGCGATGCCCGCATCCGCAATAGCCTCGCGCAACGCGAGTTCGCCGCCCGCGCCGTGCGGATCCGGCGACGAAATGTGATGCGCGTCGCTCGATTCACCGACGCCAGCTAGACGTACCGCCGCTTCGTCGCGGCTCATGAGGAACACGGCCGCGCCTTCACCGACATTGATCCCGCAGCGATTGCGGCTCATTGGATTGCTGCGCGCGTCGCTCGTCGACTCGAGCGACGCAAAGCCTTGCACCGTCAGTTCGCATAACGAATCGACACCGCCTACCACCACGGCGTCGCACACCTGCAACTGCAGTAAGCGCCGCGCCGAGGCAAATGCCTTCGCGCTCGACGTGCAGGCGGTCGAAATCGTATACGCCGGCCCCTTCACGCCGAGTGCGGCTGCCGCGAACGGCGCAGCCGTGCCGATCTCCATCTGCCGGTAATTGAAGTTAGACGGCAGCGCGCCCGCTTGCGCCTGATAGACGAACGCGGCTTCGGCCGCTTCAATGCCCGACGTGCTCGTGCCGAGCACCACACCGATTCGCCCGGCGCCATAGCGCTCGCGCGCCGCTTCGACGGCGGGCGCGATCTGCGCGAGGGCGGCCAGCAGCAGGCGATTGTTGCGGCAGTCGTAGCGCGCGAGATCTGTGGGCGGCGCCATGTCGAGCGGCGTCACGACACTGCCCACGAAGGTGTCGCCGATTCCCGTGTGAACCGTCGCCATGCCGCGTGCGTCGCTCGCCGCGAGCGCCGGCACGATGCTCGTGAGGTCGCCGCCGAGCGCGTTGATCATGCCGAGCGCGTGCAAATAAACTGATGGCGCTTTCATGCGGACCTCCTCGATTCTGATGGCATGCCGATCGGTGCGAGCAACACCGATACGGCAATGCCGAGCGCAAGTGTTGCGCCGAAGCTCTTCAACGCGGGCATCGCGCTCATACCGAGCATGCCGAACGACAGCAGCGTGGTCGCCGCGGACAACAGCACGCCGGTCCACACCGCACCGAGATCCGCGTCAGCGCGCAAGCATCCTTCGCGCAGGAATACCGCGTAGTTTGCGCCGACACCGAGCACGAGCATCAGCGCCAGCCAGTTGAACAGATTGAGCGGCACGCGCGCATAGCCAAATGCGGCGAGCGTCACGCCGACCGCCAGCAGCACCGGCAAGGTCACCTCGACCCCGCCGCGCACGCGCTGCAGGAAAGACACCGCGTGCCGTGCATCGTGTGAGGCAGCGGGCTGCGCGGCGTAACGCACGATCAGGAGCACGAGAACGAGCGTGAGCGCGCCGCCGAGCCACCAGCCGCTATCCACGCGATAGGCGCCAAAGAGCTTCGACACGCTCGCGGCCTTGTCGACGAAGACCACGCCCGGAACAGCGCGCGCGGCAGCCATCAAGGCGGGCTCGTTGCGCGGCGTCACGCCTTGCGGAATCACCACGGCCGCATAGGCTTTGCTCGCGGCATCGACCTGGCCGAGCCACAAGTGCCGGTAGGGTTGCGACCATGGCGCGGCGAGCCATCGCTCGACGGTCAGCGGCGCCTGAGGTTTGGTTTGCGCGGCGATCCACGCATTGGCAACGTCGTCCTTGAAGCCTGCTTGCAGCAGTGTGGCGCGCAAGGCGGCCGGGTCGGCGAATACATGTTGCGCGAGCAACCCGCGGCCCTCGTTCTGCTGCCGTGCCGATGGCACGAATTGCGCGACCGATTGATAACCGCCCACTTTGTTCGGCGTACTGTTCAATGCGTCGAGCTTCACGCCGAGCGCCTCCGCGCGCTGCAACACCGTCTCCGGTGTCTCGCCGCGCACGACAAAAAACTGCGCGCTGTTATCCACGCCGACCGCGCCGCGTACCTTGTCCTCCTGCGCAACCAGCGACGCGTCACGCTGAATGAGCAGGTGAATGTCGTCGTCGCTCGTGAGGCGCAGCCAGCCTGGAATCGCGGCGGCCAGCAACAGCGCCGCGACGAACCACGCACGCCTGCCGCCTATCGCGCGATGCCAGACGCCCAGCCACTGAGCCGCGCGCACGAACAGGCGCCGCGGGCTGAGCCTCGGCGGGGACGGCAGCAGCGCGGGCAACAGCCACATCACCGAGGCAAACGCGGTCACGATGCCCGCCATCGCGAAACAGGCGATCTGTTTGAGCGCCGGAAACGGCACCCATGTGAGGATCGCGTAGCCGAGCAGGCTCGTGGTCAGCGCAACGGCGAGCGCCGGACGCACGGCGCGCGCGCCGCGCCGCGCATCCCAGTCGCGCTCCGCGCCGAGATACACCACGAAATACTGGATTGAGTAATCGACTGCTTCGCCGATCAGACTCGCGCCGAACACGAGCGTCAGCAAATGCAGTTTGTCGAACACGAGCAGCGTGACCGCCAGTGCGCAGAGAATGCCGAGCGCAGTCGAGACGAAGCCGAGCAGAAGCAGACGCGGCGAGCGGAACACCCACATCATGAGCAACGCAATACCGAGGAGCGACGCGATGCCGATCACATGCACTTCGCGCTCCGACGCGCTGCGTGCCGATTCGGCGTAAAACACGGCGCCGGTGCGTGCCACCGACACGTCTGGAAACGCCTGCTTAAGCGCGCTCTCGCCTTGCGACACCGCGGTCAGCACCGCGTGCTGTGTCTTCGTTTCATAGGCCGAGCCGGGCAGCGTCGCGACGACGAGCACGCTCGTGGCATTGCCTTGATGCGAGACGAGCAGGCCGTCCTCGAATTCGAGGTTGGAGGTCGCAAGCGGCAGATTGCCGAGCCAGTGTTCGAGCCAGCCGAATGGATCATCGGATAGCGATGTGGCGAGGCCGCCGCGCAATGGACTGTAAATGCGTTGAGCGAGTGTGTCCTGCAGCGAAGAAGCCGACGCACTGGAAATTGCATCGCGGTCGGCGGTCGTCAGCAAGCCGAAGCGATAGGGCATGTACAGCGCCGCGATCCGCGACAGGTCGAAAGGCGGCAACTGTGCCGTCACCGAAGCAAACGCACCGCTCTTTTGCAGCGACGCGCCGAGCTGCTTCGCCGCCGCTTTCGCGTGCGCGTCGTCGCGACTCGTGACGAGAAACACGGTGCGGTCGCCGAGCGCGCTCGCGAGCGCATCCACGGCTTTTTCGGCGACAGGGTCCGCTTCGGTTGCGGGCAACAGCGCGAGCAGGTTGGTCTGCAACGGCGACGGTCCCGCGAAACGCCAGCCGCAATACAGCGCCGCGACGAGCGCGAGCAGCAGCCACGCGGCGCGCACGCCCCACGTGTGTCTCGCGGACCTGTGTTGCAGCACGTCCATTACGGCGCCCCAAGCAGCGTGCGTTCGGCAGGCGCCGGTTCGCTGACCATTTCGCTTCTGCTGAACTCGAGTTGCGTGGTGTCGCCGTTGGCAAGCGCAATGCGCAAACTCTGCAAGTAATCGCCCCCGCTCATCTGCAGGCCCTTGATGGATTGCGCGATCTGCGGCTGATTCGGCGTGAGCTGCAAGCGCCAGTGCGCGGCGCTGCCCTCGGCCTGCACGTCGAATTGCGAATACAGCGCGGACAGGTCGCCGCCGAGCATGGCGCGCATCATCTTCGAGACTTGCGCGACGCCGCGTGCGCCCTGCGCGCTGTGCGTGGTGACGCGCCGGCCGTTCGCGTCGACTTCGGCGACGCCCGCATCGGTCATCACATACGTGGCCTTGTACGGTGTCGCGATCTGCCAGATCACACCGCGCTCGCGCAGAAACAGCAGCGAGCCCGTGCTGACGAGCGGCTGCTTCATTGCGGCAAGCGTCTGGGTTTGCGTGAATTGCGCGCGCACGCCCTTGGCGGCGCCAAGGTGCGCCGCGATCTGCGAGACGAGTGCGGGATTGCCGTCAGCGGATGCCGCCACAGCCTGTGAGCCCGCCGCGCACAATGCGCTCGACAACGTGAGCGCAGCGAGCACCTTGATCAGCCGCCCGCGAGAAATCACTGCCCCCATACGCGCTCCAGTTTCTCGAAGACGACGGGCGGCGACACGAATTGCAACTCCTCAGTCGCGGCATCGACAGCCACCTGAATCGTGTAACCCTTCGTGAGCCGCGTGCCCGACGCGCAATCGACGATTTCATAGCCTATTTTCAGGCGATTTTCATGTTCGAGCAGTTGCGTGCGCACGTCGATCTTCTGACCATATGTAGCGGGACGCACGTACTTCAAATGCGCTTCCACGATCGGCCACAGATAACCCGACGCCTGCATTTCGCGGTAGTCGTAATCGAACGCACGGAGAAGCGCGGCCCGGCCGATCTCGAAGTACTTCAGATAATGACCGTGCCAGCAAACGTTCATCGCATCGACGTCGTGGAACGGCACCTCGACTATGGCACTGGCGCTGAGTACCTTGCGCGCGACGTTCATGCTGGCTGGCCTCCGCGATAATCATGCAGCAGCTCGCATGCTGCAATGCGCGCGGTCAATGCACGCAGATCGTGTTCGAGCGCGCGGTCTTCGTCGACGAAAGGCGACTGGGCGCCGACGCTTTCCATAAACGTGTGCAACGGTCCGGGAACCGGCGTCGCGCTGTCGATTCTGACGCGCAAACGCGCTGCCTGCACGGCAGCAAGCGTATGCGCCGCGGCCACCTGCTCGGTTAGTTCGAGCACACGCAGGCAGTCGCGCGCGGCAATCGTGCCCATGCTGACCTTGTCCTGGTTGTGCGCCTCGGTCGAACGCGAAAAAACACTCGCGGGCATGGTGTTTTTCAGCGCCTCGGCCGTCCACGCTGACGACGAAATCTGCACGGCCTTGAAGCCATGATTGATAGCGGCACGCGCGGGCGCCGCGCCGCTCAGGTTACGCGGCAGGCCATTGTTGAAATTGACGTCGACGAGAAGCGCCAACTGCCGGTCCATCAGATCCGCGAGATTGGCGACTGCGACCTTCAGCGAATCCATCGCGAACGCGATATGTCCGCCATAGAAGTTGCCGCCGTGCAGCACGCGCTCATTGTCGGGGTCGATCAGCGGATTGTCGTTCGCACTGTTCAGTTCGTTTTCGACGTCGCGGCGCACCCAGCTGAGCGCATCGCGCGCCACGCCGATGATGTGCGGCGCGCAACGGATCGAGTAGCGATCCTGCAAGCGGTGGCCCGGCGTATCGTCGCGGCCCGTCAGATCGTCGCGAATCCATGCCGCAGCCTGCGCCTGACCGGCGTGCGGCTTCACTTCGAAAAGCGTCGCATCGAAATGCGCGGCGCGGCCGTCGAGCGCAATGGTGCAGAGCGCCGTGAGCCGCGCGGCGAGTCGCGTCAGATGATCCGCCCGCGCGAAGGCGAGACAGGCGAGACCGGTCATTACCGCCGTGCCGTTCATCAACGCGAGGCCTTCTTTCGGCGCGAGCGTGAGCGGCGTGTGGCCGAGTTCGCGCCACACGTCGCGCGCATCGCGCAGGCGTCCTTCGAACATCACGTCGCGTTCGCCCGCGAGCGCGGCGGCGACATACGAAAGCGGCGTAAGATCGCCGCTCGCGCCGACCGAGCCTTCAGACGGAATGCGCGGCAGCACACGCCGATTGACGAGGTCCGCGAGACGTTCGAGCAGCACGGGCCGCACGCCGGAAAAGCCATACGCGAGCGAGTTCAGACGCGCGGCGATGACGGCGAGCGTCTGTGCGTCGTCGAGATAATGGCCCATGCCGCAGCCGTGATAACGCGTGAGCTGCAAAGGCAAAGCCTCGACGAGTTCCATTGGCACGTCCACCACGCAGGCATCGCCGTAACCGGTGTTGACGCCGTACACGGTGGCGCCCGCCGCAAGATGGCGGCGCAGAAAATCCGCGCCGCGTTGAATGCGTGCGCGCCACGCGGGGTCCGCGCTCAATGCGACCGGCACGCGATGCTGCGCGATCGCCACTACTTCCTCGATACTCAGCTTGCGCGCACCGATGACGACGGGCGCCGCGCCGGCGCCGTGCGCGAAAGTCGCATCCGCGCCGGCACCCGGCACGTCGATCAGATCATGTTCGGCCATTCGCGCCTCGCTTGGGGCTGGCCCAGAAATCGAAGAAATTGAACCATTGGTAAGGTGCCTTGCGGCAATAATGTTCAAGACGCAGCGCATAACGCTGCGCCCACGCCGCGAGATGCTGCGTGCGTTCGCGGCGCGGCAACTCGATGCGCTCGGCGAACGGCTCGAAGTAAAGACGATAACCGTCGCGCTCTTTCAGGCAGAAGAACAGATACACAGGACAGCCAAGCGCATGCGCCAGCACATAGGGGCCTTGCGCGAACGGGGCGTCGGCGCCGAGAAAACGCGCCTCGGTCGTGCGGCCGGCCTCGTGCGCGGGCACGCGATCGCCCACGATCACGAGCAACTCGCCGGCGTCGACGCGCTCCTGCATCAACATCGCGGTTTCGGGCCCGAAGTCGGCGACTTCGAGCAGATGCCGCGCGAACTCGCTGTTCGCGGACGCCAGCACGCTATTGAAGCGCCGCGCGTGCTCGGTGTAGACCACGGCCGTCACTTTCGCATAAGCACCCCGCGCCGCGAGGGCGCGCGTCATCTCGAGATTGCCGAGATGCGCGCCGATCACGAGCGCGCCCTTGCGGCTCGCGATCAATGCTTCGAACGCCGAAGGATCTTCAAAGGTGACGTCGGCGTCGTTTACGCGGCCGGACCACGCCCCGAGCTTGTCGAAGCCCGATTGCGCGAACGCCAGCATATGACGATACGCGGAAAACCAGCCGGGGCGCGGCGTATCGCCATGCGGCGCGGCTTCGCGCAAACGCGTGAAGTAATGGGCCGAGGCCTCGCGCGCGGCGCGTCCCGTCAGCAGAAAATACGCGACCACAGGATGCAGCCACAGCGCGGTGAAACGCCGTCCGAACAACTTGCAACTGAGGGCAAGCAAAGACATGCCGAGATGACTGCCGCGCTCCGCGATACGCCACCAGTCCTGCCGGTTCACGTCGCCTTGCACCTCGGCGGGCGCGCCACGGCGCGGCATGAACTTGTGCGCGACGAGCATCGGCAGACGCAGCAGCATGCCGCACACGAGCCGCGTGTGACTGCGGCTGATGCGAACGTTGTCCCACAGCACGTCGAAATGCGACACGCCGTCGCTTGCATACCTGACGCGCGTCGGAATAGCGCGAAACGCCGCGCGCCGCCAATACAGACGCACGAGGATCTCGATGTCGAAGTCCATGCGCGTGGGTAACTGCACGCTGTCTATCAGTTCACACGCAAGGGCAAGCGGATACAGGCGAAAGCCGCACATCGAATCGCGGATGGTTAGCGAAAGCGTCTCGATCCACACCCACACGTGGGTCAGATAACGGCCGTAGAGGCGCGCTTTCGGCACGCTCTCGTCATACACGGGCCGGCCTAGAATCACGGCGCCCGGCTCGGCACGCGCGGCTTCGATAAAACGGGGCACGTCGCTGGCGTCGTGCTGTCCGTCGGCGTCGATCTGCAACGCGTGCGTGTAGTTCGCGTCGCGCGCCGCGCGCAGACCGGCCATCACCGCCGCACCTTTGCCGCCGTTGACCGGCAGACGCAGCAACGTGAGTTGCGCTGCGTACTGTTGCGCCAGTTCGGCGAGCACGTGTTGAGTCGCCTCGTCGCTGCCGTCATCGACGACGAAAATCGGCAGGCCGTGCACCGCGAGATGCGCGACGGTCGCGCCAATCGCATCCTTGTGGTTGTAGATCGGAATGACGATGCAGGGAGCGAAAATCATCAGGTGTCCTCCCGATACACAATCATGCCCGACGCACATTCGCGATCGTTCAACCGGTACGCGAACTGCACGCGCCGACGCGCGGCATCGTGTGCGAGCGTCAGCTTCAACACCGCACCAGGCGAAACCGGCGCCATGAACTTCAAACGATCGATCGAGTTCACGCCGCGCACACCCGGCAGTTGTTCGGCGGCAAGACGCATCGCCCAGTCGACCTGCACCACGCCCGGCAGAATCGGCAGTCCGGGGAAGTGGCCGGAGAAATGAACGAGCGTGGGCGGCACGCGCAATTCGTAGTGAAGCATGTCGCCGCTGCGCGCCTCGGCAAGCAGTTCGAAGCCTTCAGGGCGGGGCTCGAACGCGGCTGCGACCGCCGCGACCGGCAGCTTGCCGCGCGCGTCGAACGGCAGCGCAAAGCGAAAGCGCCAATGGCGCGGCAACACCACAGCGTCGAAGTAATCGGCGAGATGCCGCCGCAGACTTTGCGCGAGGCTCACGCGCCCTTCGTCGCGCAGCGCCTCATGGCCGGCTTCCGTCAACGCGACGACCGCGCCGACGCGCTCGCGCGCGCCGCCAGCGAGCGGCGCGATGGCCGCCTGCATCACATACGGATGCAGCGCGAGGCGTGCCTCCAGTTCCGGCAGCGACACACGCTTGCCGTCCAGCTTGAGCACGCGGTCCAGGCGCCCCTGCAAGCGGAAGCGGCCTTGCGCGTCGAACGCGATCTTGTCGTCCGTGCGATGCCAGCCGTCGTGGTCGAGATGCGGCGAGCGCACGTTGAGCGCGCCATCCTCGTCGCGACACACTGCGATGCCGGTCACCGGTTGCCAGGCATCGGTCTGATCCTGGCGACGCCATGCAATACCGCCCGTCTCCGTGCTGCCGTAGATTTCGAGGGGCGCGGCGCCGTAAGCCGCTGCGTATTGCTGCGCGGCTTCGAGCGCGAGCGGACCGCCCGACGAAAAGAACGCGCGCGGCGCAGGCGTCAATGTGGCGAAGCCCGGCAAGGCGGGCCAGCGCGACAGTTGCGCAGGCGTCGATACGATCACCGCGGCCCCGCCTTGCGCGATCTGCGTTTGCAAATGCAGCGGTTCGATGCTGATTGCGCGGTCGAATGCGCGACCGGCGGCAAGCGGCCACATCACGCGAAACAGCAGACCGTAGATATGGTGATGCGGCACGCTCGCGAGCATCGTCGCGTCGCCCGCCAGAACGCCCCACTGCTTCTCGAGCGTGTGCACTTCGGCGTTGAACTGCGCGAGCGTCTTGCGGATCGGCTTGGGACGGCCGCTGCTGCCCGACGTGTAGAGGGTGAGCGGCGCTTGCGGGTCGATGCGCGTGTTGTGCGCGGGTGCGAAGGCGTCCGCTTGCGTGTGCGGCGGCAGCGTGGCGTCCGTCAATATGGCGTCGTACGCTTCGGCGAGGTCGGCGAGATAGCCGGGCGTCGCGTTCGCGGGAATCACCGGTTCCTTGCCGCAGGCGAAGAGCGCGAACAAGGCGCAGGCGAAATCGAACGGATCGTCGATACACAACGCATAGCGCTGCGCCGCCAGCGATTGCACCAGCGACATCAGTGCCGCCACCCGCGCGCGAAAGGCTGCGCGATCGAGCACGGCGGCACCATCGCGGCAAACCGGAACGTTGCGGCCGGCTGCGTCGAGCGGCACCGCTAACAGATCGTGCAACGCGATCATGAGGCCGCCTCCGAACGCGCGGCGCGCGGCAGCACGACGAGATAACGCCACACGAGTTCCGCGACGAGCAGCACACCGATCAGCAGATAGGCAATCGCGCCGTTATAGAGCGACCAGCTCGCGCGGCTCCAGTAGAGTGCGGTATACGCGGAAAAAACGCCGTTCAGCACAAAGAACCCACACCACACCTGAGTCACGCGCCGCGTATGGCGCACCGCGCCGGGCGGCAGATCGCGCTTGCCGAGGCGCGCGAATTTTTCGATCATCGACGGACCGCGCACGAGCGTCGCGCCGAACGCGATCAGCAAACCGAGGTTGACGAGCGACGGATACAGGCGCAGCAGCAACTCGCTGTTGGTCAGCACAATCGCCGCGGACGCGCAACTCAGCAGACCGACCACCGTCCAGTCAATCGCGGAGAGGCGGCGCAGCGAGGTCGCGACCGGACCGCTGCCGGCCCAGCGCTGCAACCAGAGAATGGCAAACAGCATGCAGCCGACATAACGCGGCGTGTCCCAACGCCATGCACACAAGATCAATGCCGGATAGGCGAGTTTCACCAGCACTTGCACGACTGCCTTGAGCCGATGGCGCCCATCAGTGGACGAAGCGCCGTCGGCACGATCTTCCGCTGCCGGCGCTCGCGAGCGCGTGGCTGGCATCAGCCTTGAGCCGCGAGCAGCGATTCGACCGCGCCTATCACGTCGCCGACCGTGCGCACGGACTTGAACTCTTCCGGCTTGATGCGGCGCCCCGTCATTTCCTGCAGCTTGATCGCGAGGTCGACTGCGTCGATGCTGTCCAGATCGAGGTCTTCGAACAGATGCGCTTCAGGCGTCACGCTTTCGGGCTCGATTGCGAAGTTTTCTTTGAAGATGGCGCGGATGCGTTCAAGAATCTCTGCCTCGGACACGGTCATTCCCCTTTGCTATTGGTTTCGTTCGCGGTATGCGCCGCTTCGCGCTGACTCGCCACCAGCGCGGCCAGCGTGCTGATCGAGCGGAAGTGTTCGCGCGTGCGTTCGTCGTTTGCCGCAATGGTCAATTGATATTGTTTGCGCAGCACGATGCCGATTTCGAGTGCGTCGATCGAATCGAGACCGATGCCGTCGGTATCGAACAACGGTGCGTCGTCGTCGATATCGGCGGGGCTCAGGTCTTCCAGATCGAGCGCTTCGATCAGGAGTTGCTTAATTTCCAGTTTTAAAGAATCCATAATCGAACAGGTGCTGAGTGATATGTGCTTCGACGGCGCTCGTCACGCTGCGCGCGGCGAGTGCCGGTGTAATGTCGTCTGCTGCAAGCCGGTCTACCGGAAGCGGCGCGAGCACGTTCACGCGCATGCGGAACGCTCGCGCGGGCACGTGGTACCAGCGCATTTCTTTCGTGAACGCGGGCGGATCGCAATCCATCAGCACCGGCACGATCGGCGCGTCCGCCTTGAGCGCCATATGCGCGAACCCGCGCGAGAAAGCATGCAGCCGGTTGCGCGCCGGGCTGCGCGTGCCTTCCGGAAAAATGATCATGGTATAGCCTGCCGCGAGCTGCCTTGCGCCGGCTTCGACGAGTTCCGCGGGATCGGCGTTGCTCACATATTCCGCCGATCGCACGATGCCCCAGAAACACGGGTTGCTCCAGTGCGCGTTTTTCACGACGCAGCACGCGTGCGGCGTGAGCGAAAGCAGCACCATCACGTCGAGGTAGGTGGGGTGATTGGCCACCACGATAGACGGCTTGCGCGCGCGCAATGCGTCCGCACCGGAGACTTCCAGCTCCATCACGCCGACCCGCTGCAACACGGCGACGAGCGCGCGGAAAAACCAGTGGATCACGCCCGTCACGGCAAACTGTCGCGAGGCCCGATGCGGCCACAGCCACGCGAGCGGGAACACCAGCACCGAAAACAGCACGCCGCAGATGCCGAACACCACGAAAGCCATGCCGGTGGCGAAGAATCGCCAGGCGTAATCAAGCCGCTCGCTCATGCCATCCCCAATGCCATAGCGTACCGTCGCCTTGCCACGCGGCGGGTTTACCGGTTTCCAGACAATGCAGCAGCGCCTGGCTCTGCGTGGCGAAGCGGGTTGCGGTCTCAGCATCGGCGGCGCCGACTGCTTGGCTCATCTCGCTCATCTCACTCATTGCGCTCGCAGTACCGCTGGTGCTCACGGCACTCCCTGCGCCTTGCTCCGCTAGCTCCGACTGCTGCCCGACCGGCGATGCCAGGCGCGTGCACACCAGATGGCCGTGCCCGGCTTCGCTGCTGAGCAGCAGCGCAATCGCCCCGCCCTGCACTTCGTCTTCGATGGTTCCGTATGCCGGGTCGGCCGGTTCGTCGGCATACACGAGCAGCACCGGCGACGCCGGCTGGGCCGCGTGTTGCGCATAGGCTTCGAGAAGCGCATAGCCGAGCGTTTCCGGACCCGCCGAAATCGCGCTCGCGGCCGAGCGGTCGCCGCGGGCGATGCCGAACACACCGGTCATGGCATTGAGGACGGACAAGCTGAAGGCGGTGGGCGACACGGGCTCGCCAGCGCTGATGGTGCGAAGGATGTCCGTGGTGCGGCGCAGTTCGCCGTGCCGCGAGGCGAACACCACACGCGCCTCATTGCCGCCGACACAATCGTGCGCGACCTTCAGCGCGACGCGGGAGAGCGTGCTGAGACGCCGCCGCACGATCGGCTCGATAAAGCCGATGTCGGGTGCGGCAGGTGCGGCAGCAGGCCAGCTAGACCAGCGAGCGACCGGAATGGTCCAGTGCGGATCGGGCATATCGGTGTTCGCGCGTTGATGCAAGGAGAGGCTGAAGCGCCTGACGGAATACGCAGCCGTCACAGCGTATGCGCGCCGCGCGGACCGGCAAATCTCCAGCCGGAGGACAATCCAGACTTCTTTTGTAGGGTTCAGCGAATTAACGGCACTTTGGCCCGATTATTTAGACCGTTTGACGATTGGCCTTGTGGTTTGGCTCGGGCTCAGCTAGTCGCCGGAATCATACTGAATATTCTGGATTAAATCAGCCACTAAAGACGTATCCGTCTGTATCCGTCTCGTTGTTGCGACGGTGGTTTAAATCGTATTGCGATTTCGCAGAGATTTCGGGCCGCATCTTGGGAATATCCCTGGAGACGCGGTTTTGCCGGCATTCAGGGTCGCAGCGAGGAGGCACGTGTAAAGAAAATGACCGAAATACTTTCAACCAACTTTCTACGACGGCTGTTGCAGTTGCATACATTCGCATTCCCGTCGACGGCACGCCCGGCCCGACTACCGCGCCGCTACGCCTGCTATAATCCGCCCCTCATTGGGGAGTAGCCGCCCCGCGGCACGTTCGCCCGGCAATCGCGCCAGGCTCGCTGAACGTGCGTTCGCGGGGGCGCCTGTCAACAGACTTGGCCGTCACGGCCATGGCAGCCGCAGCCTCCGGCCTGGCGAGACCGATGACCCACACCCCGCCGTAATTGGGCCCGGCGTGTCGTGGGTCGTCGCTCGCACATTTCTCGGCCCGGGGACTCAAAACACGTGATTCACGCTTTTCTCATTTCGACCGGAGCGGTCGCGCTCGCCGAGATCGGCGACAAGACGCAATTGCTGTCGCTGGTTCTGGCCGCCCGCTATCGCAAGCCGGTGCCGATCATCCTCGGCGTGCTGGCCGCGACGCTTGTCAATCACGCGGGCGCGGGCGCGCTCGGCGCATGGCTCGGCTCGCTGCTCACCCCGACCCTCATGCGCTGGGCGCTGGCTGTTTCGTTTATCGGCATGGGGTTGTGGATTCTCGTGCCCGACAAGCTCGACGACGACGAAGCCAACGCGAACCGCACGCACCTTGGCGTGTTCGGCGCCACTGTCGTGGCCTTCTTTCTCGCCGAAATGGGCGACAAGACGCAGATTGCGACGGTGGCGCTCGCCGCCCGCTTTCACGACTTCTTCGGCGTGGTGGCCGGCACCACGCTCGGCATGATGATCGCCAACGTGCCGGCCATCCTGCTCGGCGACCGCTTCGCGCACCGTCTGCCGACGAAGCTCGTGCACGGCATCGCCGCTATTCTCTTCGTGGTGCTGGGGACGATGGCGCTGTTCGGCGGCGGCCTCTGAACATAACGCGCGCTCCGGGCGCGCGCGGTCGCCCCCTTGCGCTCGCTCATTGCACGGCTTTGGCGCCCGGCGCGGCCGCAGGCGCTGAAGCAGCAGCAGCGGCGCCAGCGGCGGGCACGGCGGTTTCGTTGGAAGTGCCGCCGTTTCTGTCGAGCGGAATTTTCACCGTACGCACGACGCCGTTGCCAAGCGGGAAGTCGGCGAGCGCACTGCGCGCGAGATACGGCATGGCCCGCACCAGCGACGACTCCGCGCCCGAGTTGCGCGCGCTCACGTTGTAGACCTCCTTGCCGGTCGCCCGCTCGGTGATCCGCACGCCGAGCAGATGCGTGAAGATCGGGTAGCTCTGGTTGACATAGCCGGCAGGAAACGGCCCCCATGGGCCCCACGGATCGAACGGCCGGCCCCAGCCCCAATAAGGCGCGGGCCACGGGTTGTAGTACACCGGCTCGGCGACCGTCACCAGGTCCGAACGAATGCCGTAAGAAAGCCCGACGAGATAGCGCGCTTCATTCCGGTCGACCTGGCGAAACGCGTGCGTGGCGAGCTCGTTGGCGACGATGCGCTCATAAGTACTCAGTTCCAGATTGCTTCGCTGTTCCGGTTCACGCGTGAACGCATAAGTGCGGGTGGCGTCGCTGCCGCTCCAGTCGGAGAAAGCGGTGACCTGCGTGGTCACATAAGTCGTGCAACCGGACAGCAGCGCGGTCAGCGCCGCAAGCAGCAGCATGGCGCGGCGCGTCCAGGAATTCGTTTTCATGGTCTACCTCGTGAAGCGTTTGTGTTGGCGCGTATTTCTATTGTACGTAGACCAAAGGCCCTGCCCGCCGTTCCGGTCCGCCCAGATTCCGGGCGGCGAGTGCGCGCCCGGGCGCCTGAAAGCGCATCGGCCAGACGGCCATTCGGAAAAGCGCCCTCCGCACAATCGCCCGAGGCTTTGTACAATGGCTCGACAAGCCCGGCTCGCGTACTCATGCGCGCCGGCCGCTCGAGTCCCATCACTACAGAACGCCATGGCCGATACCGCAACGCCCAATGTGATCCGCCGCGCCGATTATGCGCCGCCCGCTTTTCTGATCGATACCGTCGCACTCGAGTTCGATCTGCTGCCCGAACGCACCGTCGTCAGGAACACCATGCGGGTGCGCCGCAACCCGGACGCCACTCGCGCGCCGCATCTGGAGTTGATGGGCGAGCAACTGGAGTTCGTCAGCGCAACGCTCGACGGCCAGCCGTTCGCCAACGCGCGGCCGCATGAGCATGGTCTCGTGCTCGACAACGTGCCCGACAGTTTCGAACTGTCGCTCGCGAGCATCTGCAATCCGGCGGCGAATACCACGCTGTCGGGCCTGTATGTGTCGAGCGGAAACTTCTTCACGCAGTGTGAGGCCGAGGGCTTTCGCCGGATCACTTATTTCCTCGACCGGCCGGACGTCATGTCCACCTACACGGTCACGCTGCGCGCCAGCAAGGCCGACTATCCGGTGCTGCTCTCGAACGGCAATCTGCTCGAGGAAGGCGATCTGCCCGACGGCCGTCATTTCGCGCGCTGGGAAGACCCGTTCAGGAAGCCGAGCTATCTGTTCGCGCTGGTCGCCGGCAAACTCGTCGCACTCGAAGAGCGCGTAAAGACCGGCTCGGGCAAGGAAAAGCTGCTGCAGGTATGGGTCGAGCCGCACGATCTCGACAAGACCCGTCACG
This sequence comes from Paraburkholderia phenoliruptrix, assembly GCF_047325075.1. Lineage (NCBI taxonomy): Bacteria > Pseudomonadati > Pseudomonadota > Betaproteobacteria > Burkholderiales > Burkholderiaceae > Paraburkholderia > Paraburkholderia phenoliruptrix. The sequence continues at coordinate 1,300,781 of NZ_CP168531.1, read as the reverse complement.
CAATGGACTCGCTCGTCAACTCGATCCGCTGGGACGAAGCGCGTTTCGGGCTCGAGCTGGATCTGGACCGCTTCATGATCGTCGCCGTGAGCGACTTCAACATGGGCGCGATGGAGAACAAGGGGCTCAACATCTTCAACACGAAGTACGTGCTGGCGAACCCGGAAACGGCTACGGACACGGACTTTGCGAACATCGAGGCCGTGGTCGGCCACGAGTATTTCCATAACTGGACGGGCAACCGCGTGACCTGCCGCGACTGGTTCCAGCTGAGCCTCAAGGAAGGCCTCACGGTGTTCCGCGATCAGGAGTTCTCGGCCGACATGGCGGGCGGCCAGACCAACGGCAGCGACGAAGCGGCGCGCGCAACGAAGCGAATCGAAGACGTACGCGTGCTGCGCCAGATGCAGTTCGCCGAAGACGCCGGCCCGATGGCCCACCCGGTGCGCCCGGAGAGCTACGTCGAAATCAACAACTTCTACACGATGACCGTCTACGAAAAAGGCGCCGAAGTCGTGCGGATGTATCAGACGCTGTTCGGCCGCGAGGGTTTCCGCAAGGGCATGGACCTGTACTTCAAGCGTCATGACGGCCAGGCGGTCACCTGCGACGACTTTCGCCATGCGCTCGCCGACGCGAACGGCCGCGATCTCGCGCAGTTCGAGCGCTGGTACAGCCAGGCGGGCACGCCGCGTGTCTCGGTTCGCGCCGCTTACGACGCCGCGACGCAGCGCTACCGTCTGACGCTCGCGCAGGGTTACGGCGAGGCCGCGCCGGCTGCGCGCGAAACGCAGAAGGGACCGCTGCTGATTCCGTTTGCGATCGGCCTGATCGGCAAGGACGGCAAGGATCTGCCGCTGCAACTGGAAGGCGAGGCGCAGGCGTCCGCAGCGACCACACGCGTGCTCGAACTGACGCAGGCCGAGCAGACGTTCACGTTTGTCCACGTGGGGCAGGAGCCGCTGCCGTCGCTGTTGCGCAATTTCTCCGCGCCGGTGATCGTGGAGTACGATTACTCCGCCGAACAGTTGGCCTTCCTCCTCGCGCACGACAGCGATCCGTTCAACCGCTGGGAAGCCGGTCAGCGGCTCGCCACACGGGAATTGCTGACGCTCGCGGCACGCGCCGCAATGGGTGCTCAACTGGAGCTTGACGACTCGGTGGTCGCAGCGTTCGCTCGCGTGCTCACGGATGAATCGCTGTCGCCGGCGTTCCGTGAACTGGCGCTGATGCTGCCGTCCGAAGCGTACCTGGCCGAGCAAATGGCCGAATCGAATCCGGCGGCCGTGCATGCGGCGCGGCAGTTCGTGCGCAAGCGCCTCGCCAACGCGCTCAAGGCCGAATGGCTAAAGATCTACGACCAGCACCGCACGCCCGGCCCGTACGAGGCCACGCCGTCGGCGGCCGGCCATCGCGCACTGAAGAACCTCGCGCTGTCTTATCTCACCGAACTCGATGACCCGACGGAAGCGGTGCGGCTTGCGTCTGCGCAATACGATGCGGCGAACAACATGACCGACCGCGCGGCGGCCCTGTCCGCGCTGCTCAACGCAGCGGCGGCCAATGGCGGCAGCGCTGAGGCGCAGCATGCGCTCGACGACTTCTACCAGCGCTTCGAGAAGGAGCCGCTCGTCATCGACAAGTGGTTCGCCTTGCAGGCTACGCAGCGCGGCGGTACGCAGCGTCCCGTGATCGACATCGTGCGCAAGCTGATGACGCATCCCGCGTTCAATCTGAAAAATCCGAACCGCGCCCGCTCGCTGATCTTCAGCTTCTGCGCGGCGAACCCTGCGCAATTCCACGCCGAAGACGGCTCGGGCTATGCGTTCTGGGCGGACCAGGTGATCGCGCTCGACGCCATCAATCCGCAAGTGGCCGCCCGCCTCGCGCGCTCGCTCGAATTGTGGCGCCGCTTTACGCCGACGCTGCGCGAAGGCATGCGCGCGGCGCTCGAGAAAGTTGCGTCGCAGGTGAAGTCGCGTGACGTGCGCGAGATCGTCGAAAAGGCGCTCGCATGATGCGCGTTTGAGCGGCGCTCGACACGGACAAGCCGGCACGCGTTGCCGGCTTTTTTTCGCCCGCCTTTCGTGCGAAGGTCGCCGGTTCGCGTCGACGTTAGCCATCTGGCTGACTGTTCACGCACGCCGCGCTGAGGGAAAGTAAACGCATTCATTTGATGCTTTACATTTAATGCGATGCGTTATACTATTCCCATGATCACAACATTTGGCGACAAGGCTACGGCAAGAATCTTCCAGGGCAAGTTCGTGAATACGCTGCTGCGTCATATCCAGGCGCTCGCGTATCGCAAGTTGCTGATGATCGACGCCGCGGAGTCCATCCACAGCTTGCACGCGCCGCCGAGCAACCGGCTGGAAGCATTGCAGGGTCAGCGCAGCGGACCATGGAGCATCCGGGTCAATGCGCAATGGCGCATCTGTTTTCACTTTATCGACGGCGAGGCGCTGAATGTTGAGATTGTCGACTATCACTGATTATTGGGAGACCGGCATGGTCATCAAACGCTCCGACCTGGGCAGTACCGATTTCTCCGACATCGACACCGGAGACGACATCGAGGAAATCCATCCTGGCGAGATTCTGCGCAGCGAGTTCCTCGAACCGCTCGGCATGTCCGTCAATGCGCTCGCGCTTGCGTTGCGCGTGCCGGCGCCGCGCATCAACGACGTGGTGCGCGGCAAGCGCGCAATCTCCGCCGACACCGCGCTGCGGCTCGAGCGCTACTTCGGCGCAAGCGCGCAGTTCTGGCTCAATCTGCAAATCGCCTACGACCTGCGCGTTGCCACCGCAGCCGCGGGCGAGCAGATCGAACGCGAGATCGAACCCATGCCGAAGGCGGATCGCCCGAAGCTGCCAAAAGTGTCCGCGGAACACGCGCGGGCCGCGGCACTTGCGGCAAGCCTTTGCGGCAGCGCGGCGGCCGGCAAGGCGCGGCGCAAGGGCTGACGGGACAGTTGGCTGCTGCTGGTTGCTCCTGCTGATTGCTCCTGCTGGCTGGTTGCCGGTGGCTGCGGGTGGCTGATTGCACGGCCTGCGGGCCAGCTTGGGCGGCTTTCGATAGTTGCCGGCGCTTGCCGCCGCGGTCCATGCCGCGTCGTACCCGCTTTTCATGTCCGCACCGCGAGCAAAAGCACGGAGCCGACACACCGAGCGGTTAAAATCGGGATATTCCTCAAGCCTCCTGGAGTACAGCATGTCCTTGCAACGTCGTACCACTCTCACGAAGTACCTGATCGAGCAGCAGCGGGAAACCAACAACCTGCCGGCCGATCTGCGCCTTTTGATCGAAGTCGTCGCGCGCGCATGCAAGGCGATCAGCTATCACGTCAGCAAAGGCGCGCTGGGCGATGCGCTCGGCACGGCGGGCAGCGAGAACGTCCAGGGCGAGGTACAAAAGAAGCTCGACATTCTGTCCAACGAGATCCTGCTCGAGGCGAACGAATGGGGCGGCAATCTCGCAGGCATGGCGTCGGAGGAAATGGAGCAGTTCTTCCCCATCCCCGCGAACTATCCGAAGGGCGAGTATCTGCTCGTGTTCGATCCGCTCGACGGCTCGTCAAACATCGACGTGAATGTGTCCATCGGCACGATCTTCTCGGTGCTGCGCTGCCCCGACGGCCAGCAACCCACCGAGCAGTCGTTCCTGCAGCCGGGCACGCAGCAGGTCGCCGCGGGTTATGCGGTGTATGGCCCGCAAACCGTGCTGGTGCTGACCACCGGCAACGGCGTGAATTGCTTCACGCTCGACCGTGAACTGGGGTCGTGGGTGCTCACGCAAAGCGATATGCGCATTCCGGTCGAAACGCGCGAGTATGCGATCAACGCGTCGAACGAACGCCACTGGTATCCGCCCGTCGAGCAATACATCAGCGAGCTGAAGCAAGGCAAGGAAGGCCCGCGTCAAAGCGACTTCAACATGCGCTGGATCGCCTCCATGGTCGCGGACGTGCACCGCATCCTGAATCGCGGCGGCATCTTCATGTATCCGGCCGACAAGCGCACGCCGGACAAGCCCGGCAAGCTGCGTCTGATGTACGAAGCGAACCCGATGGCGTTTATCGTCGAGCAGGCGGGCGGCGCCGCAACCAATGGCGAGAAACGCATTCTCGACATTCTGCCGAAGAGCCTGCATGAACGCGTCGCGGTGTTTCTCGGCTCGAAGAACGAAGTCGATCGCGTGACCCGCTACCATCTCGAAACAAAAAAGTGACTCAGGGGCTTGCCAAGCCAATAAAGAAGTCCCTATAATCTCGTTTCTCCTGATGCCGGAATAGCTCAGACGGTAGAGCAGCGCATTCGTAATGCGAAGGTCGGGGGTTCGATTCCTCTTTCCGGCACCATCAAGATTCAAGCAAAAAGCCCAGTCCTCGCGACTGGGCTTTTTGTTTTTCTGTCGATGCTGCGCTGATCAAGCGCTAACGTCCGTCTTCAGCCATTGGCTACTCAAGAAAGCCTGTTGCACCCAGGAAGCGCGGCTACGCAACCTTGCCAAGATTGCGCGCCACCACCGCATCGCTCGTCGTGACAGCCTGCGCAGCACCGTTGTGCGGCTCGCCGCAATAGGCAGCAACCGCTTCCGGCGGAGCCGACGAGAACCACGAGATGCGGCCCCCGCATTCGATCCCGACCTGACGTCCGTTCCAATAAACCGCGTTTTCCATGACGAACTCTCTGAAGGCGAAGATGACCATCTTCCGTGTCGACAGCCGCGCGTCGGTTGCCCAACGCACTTTTGCCTGCCGATTGGCTCTTCAATCATAGAAGCCGTAGTCGCGATTGCGCAGGTTGTCATTGAAAGGTGAGGTTTTGTCGCGAACCGCCCGACCTTAATGCCAGCGTCAGGAAATTGCCGCACCCATTCGCTGACCTGTCCAAGCATTCAGAGCTCGGATTAAAAATTCCGCTGCAAACCGTCAACGGCGAGACAGGTCGCTCGTTTACAAAGACACAGGCCTTCGCGCCAATCGATTATCGGGTCGGTAATAAACGAACGTTCGCCTTTTCGCCCGGAAAATGGTGCCGATGCGGCAGTGCATCAAATGGCGGCTAATCGGTGAATACCCGCAGCGGAAGAACGGCCAATTCACAAGTAAAGCGCGGAAAGAGCGTGAACTGTCCGCCGGACAAGCCTCTCAGGGAATCCACCGGGGAATTGAGGCGTTCAACGTACGGCAGACCGCAGAACAGGAACGGCAGCGAATCTATAAATTTAATCAGAAGGTTCTGCCGAATTGGTGCGCTGTGCCGTTAAAGCAACAAATGCGGCAACAAATGCGCTGCGATGCTAATGGGACACTGGTGCGACACCGCGCTTGGGGCCGATAATGGGTTTGTAAAGGAGAAAGATCATGGATGCGAAACCACCGAAGATTCCGACCCCGGATAAAGTCTTTAGCCCGGATCCGGAACCTGTCGGCGTCGAATTTTTGGGTGCGGAACTGCCGGAGCATGTGCGCGCCTTTTTCGACGAACAACGTAAGTCGTGCGACGCAAAGTAATTGTGCAGTGGCGCAACGCGGTAGCCGTCCTCGTGCTCGTCGCACGGGTCGCGGGCGCTCGCGCACTCCATAACCCCTTTTTGTTCGACGCCTCAAATAGACGGACTGCCGCCGCCCGGTGACGGCGCACGCGCCGCGCTTTGCGTGCCCCCGCTTCCGCAAGATCCCCTTTTCCACCGAAATCCTCGGCGGCTCTTTTGCGGGTGGAAGCGTCTACGCGCCCACACATCGTCTATTCTTCTGATTTTTTCTTCCGGCCGCCCGGCCCCTTCAGCCGATGAATCGTTTGTTTCGCTTTGCTGCGCCGTGCGCGCTCGCGCTCTTCGCCTGCGCCGCGTTGGCGCCGGCCCCCGCCCTCGCCGATGGCGACGACACCGCGCTCACCAACCTGATCGCCCTCGCGTCGCAGCGTCTTGCGCTTGCTGAGCCGGTCGCGCGCTGGAAGTGGGCCAATCATCAGGAGATCACCGACAAGCCGCGCGAAGAAGCGCTGCTCTCCGATGTGCAGAAGCGCGCGGCGGCGGCCAACGTCGATCCGGCATTTGCGCGCGCTTTCTTTCAGGATCAGATCGATGCGAGCAAAGAGGTGCAGAAGGCGCTGTTCGCAAGCTGGCGCGCCAGTCAGCCGCCCCAAGAGCCGGCACCGGACCTTGCCACCAGCACGCGGCCGCAACTCGATCGCTTGACCCAATCGCTCATTGCCGGCCTCGCTCGCGTGCAGCCACTGCGCGCGGCGCCGGATTGTCCGTCGCGGGTGGCGCAATCGCTCGCCAACTGGAAATCGCTGACTCGCTATGACTCGACGCGGTCGAACGCGCTCAATCGCGCTCTGGGACACGTCTGTGAAACGGGTGGCGTCGGCGCGACCGGCTGACAGACGCGGTAGACGCAAAGCCCCGGCTCAGTTCGCGGCAGCAGGGCTCGCATGGCGAGCCAAGACATTTAGTCGAGACTCACGACCGGCGCGGCGGGCTCGGCGCCCGCAACATTCAGCGGCGTCATCCTCAAGCCGCGCGCCAGGTGGCTTTGCAAGATCCGGTACGTCGAGAGCTCGAACCCACTCGTCGCGCGCGCGGCATGCAGTTCGACGGCCTGCGCCAACGACGGCGCGTGGCCCAGGTAGCGCCACTCGTCGACGACATGGAAAGCACACGCTTGCGAGGCCGCCTCGCGCTCTTCAAAAACGACCGGGCCCTGGAACGGCCAGGGCGCGCCGACGGGATCGCTCTTCGTGGCGCGCGGCACGCGATTGTGCCCCGGCCGCAGCGCGGCAATCCACTGCGCCTCGGCGAGCATCGCGCCCAATTCGCCGCCGGTGGCGCGCCACTCGACTCGCCTCACTTGTTGCGCGAGCCGACTATCCTTCGACGAGCGCCGCTCGCCTGTCAGATGTGCGCGAAGCCGCTGACGGACGCGCACGCTTCGCCCCACGTATAACGGCAGGTCGTCGTCTCCATAGAAGGCGTAGACGCCACAGCCGGCCGGCGCTGTTTCCAGCAGCTCTTCAGTGATGTCGCCTGCCAGGCGATAGCGCCGCGTCGTCCGCTCGATCTGCGCGCGCAACACGTCGAGCGGCACGAGACCATGCAGGCGCTGCCAGAACTGCCAGATCAGATCCGCGTCGGCGAGCGCGCGATGGCGGTCCGACGGCACAAGCGCATGGCGCTCGACGAGCGCATCGAGCCCGTGACGCTTTTCCGACGGGAATAGCGCCCGCGACAGGCGCACGGTGCACAGCACGTCCGGGTCGAATGAAATGCCGACGCGCCGGAATTCGCCGCGCAGGAAACCACGGTCGAAGCTGGCGTTATGCGCGACGAACAGCTTACCGTCGAGGCGCGCGAATAAATCGGGCGCGATGGCCTCGAACGTCGGGGCGCCGCGCACCATGGCGTTGGTGATTCCGGTGAGCTGCTGGATGAACGACGGGATCGGCTGCTGCGGATCGACGAGGCTGCTCCACCGCGTGACACCCGTCGGCCCCACTTCCACGACACCCACCTCGGTAATGCGATGCTCACTAGTCGAGCCGCCGGTGGTTTCAAGATCGACGAAGACGATAGGCTCTGAGAGGGCCAGTTCGGCCAAAAACGGTTCAGACATGAAGAGGAAGCTTGGACGCGTGACTTTGCGCCAAGTATGCACTAGTTAGCGGCCGACGCTAAAAACCGGATTGGATTTCAATCGGAAAGGCCATCTCGGCAGAATCAGAAAAAAGCCCTCGCGGTCTACACGAGGGCTTCTAGCAGCAGGTACGGCCTGCCCCGCAGCGCGAGGCAAGCAGGTCGCTGCTTAGAGCGGCTGGATGTTCGCCGCCTGCTTGCCCTTCGGGCCGGCCTTCACGTCGAAAGACACGCGCTGGTTTTCTTTCAGCGATTTAAAGCCTTCCGTGCGGATTTCCGAGAAATGCGCAAAAAGATCTTCGCCACCCGAGTCCGACGTAATGAAGCCAAAGCCCTTAGCATCGTTAAACCATTTGACGATACCTGTTTCCATTTTCCAGTTTCCCTCAACGAATTATCAAATCGGGCAATGCCCAACAACGCCTCAATCCATTGCCAACTTATCCATACGGAATATCCCTGAGGCATTGCGCACTCGGAGCGGCTACTGAAATCAGCTTTGCCGTTATACGGGGAGCGGCGAATCACCGTCAAGCGAATTTTAAATAAGCCCTAAGCACAATATTGGATAAGCGAAAAGTTAGCCGGATGGCGGAAGCGACAGGCGTTTTGATACTCGCCCTTACGTCAGAAATACTGATCGCGCGCTTAATCACGGTCAAAAGAGGAAATTGTTCCCGCTCCGATCGTGGTTTTGTAACTATTTGTGACTTTGGTAAGTGTTTCTCCGGGTTGTTCGCAGCTGCCGACGAACCGCATCATGAAACTCAGCATTTGCAGTAATACGCATCGGGAGATTGCCATGCAGTTCCGTGATATCCACCGCTTTCTTTCTAAACTGATTCCTCGTTCTGCAGAGTCTCAGTCGCCCGTGCCTAGTGCTGTGCCTCATGCTTCGCGCGGCGAAGCTGAGGCTGGTGCAGCATCGGCTTTCGATTTCGAGCCTGTCTGGCACGGCGACCACTGGCAAAATCTGCTTTCTTCGCCGATGGACGCCCGCCGCTACGTCATGGAAGACTGGAGCGCTTCAACGGCGAACGAATGGTGGAACGCGGACGCCACCGCATCCGCGCACTGATCGTCCGCTGCGTGGCACCCACGCATAATCGACAGACAAAAAAAGCGCGACTGAAAAGTCGCGCCGACAAAGGTTTGGAGATCTTTTTCGTCAAGAAAAAGTCTGCTTCGAAAAGCAGAGCTTCCAGTATAGCCTTTAATCTCAATTCGATTATTCACACAAATAACAATCGTCTGTTGCGACAATAACAACAATGGTTTCACTCAGTGACGCGTGTTGTTTTTTCACATCGGCTTAGCGTCGTAAATTCGCAACGCCAATTCACACTACCTCGCCGCACCTCTCGCTGGCACGGCTGAAACCCTTGACTGGCGCGGCTTTCAGGGCGCCCATATATCGTTTCGGCTGCTGTAATACTTTATTGCAAAAAGCGAAACGCCCATTCATTAGACGCTCTCTCTACACTTTGCGTAACCGGAAAACAGCGCCACTTACAGGCGCACTTTGCGCGGATACGCCTCTCGCAGCGCCCGCGTGAAGGTTTTCCGAAGCAGGATTCACTGCCAATTCTCGCTTTCGGAGTAACAAGATGAAAAAGACTCTCATGGTCGCCGCCCTGTCGGGCGTTTTTGCAACTGCGGCGCACGCTCAAAGCAGCGTCACGTTGTACGGCTTGATCGACGCCGGCATCACCTATACCAACAACCAGCACGGTCACAGCAACTGGCAGCAGACGAGCGGCTCGGTGAACGGCAGCCGTTGGGGCTTGCGCGGCGCTGAAGACCTCGGCGGCGGCCTGAAGGCAATCTTCACGTTGGAAAACGGCTTCGGTATCAATGACGGCTCGCTGAAGCAAGGCGGTCGCGAATTCGGCCGTCAGGCATTCGTCGGCCTGTCCAGCACGCAGTTCGGCGCGGTGACGCTCGGCCGTCAATACGACAGCGTCGTCGACTTCGTCGGCCCGCTGGCCTTGACCGGCACGCAATACGGCGGCACGCAGTTCGCCCACCCGTTCGACAACGACAACCTGAATAACTCGTTCCGCGTCAACAATTCGGTGAAGTACACGAGCGCGAACTACGGCGGCCTCAAGTTCGGCGGCATGTATGGCTTCTCGAACCAGGCTGACGGCTTCGCGAACAACCGGGCTTACAGCGCGGGCGCGTCGTACAACTGGGGCGGCCTGAATGTCGGCGCGGCCTACCTGCAACTGAACAGCAACGGCGCGACGGGCGCAGCGGCGGCGTTCAACTCGGGCGGCGCGGTGTCGAGCGACAACACCTTCTTCGCTCGCCGTCAGCAAACCTGGGGCGCGGGCGCGAACTACGCGTTCGGTCCGGCCACCGTCGGCCTTGTCTACTCGCAGACGAACCTGACCGGTCTCGCCGGCATCGGCGCAGGCGCGTCGGGCCAAACGGGCGGCATCGCATTCGGTGGCGGCAGTGCGCACTTCCAGAACTTCGAAGCCAACGCGCGCTACGCTCTGACGCCGGCTGTCAGCATCGCCGGTTCGTACACGTACACGCGAGCCAGCCTCGCCGGCACTCGTCCGCACTGGAACCAGTTCAACCTGCAAACGGCGTACGCGCTGTCCAAGCGCACGGACGTCTACCTGCAAGGCGAATACCAGCAAGTCAACGAAAACGCGATTGTTGGCGCGGACATCAACGGACTGGCTGCTTCGAGCAACAACAAGCAGGTCGCGGTCACGGCAGGTCTGCGGCACCGTTTCTAAAGCAGCCGGCAAGACTCGCAGCACGAAAGGCGCCGCTCGCGGCGCTTTTTTTATTGCCCGCGAGGAACGTGCCGCGCCGGCGAGCCAGGTCAAGCTACCGCAAGCGGGCGACTAGCCGCCGTTGTCGGGCGGCGGATATTTGACGTCGAGTATGTCGATGGGCTGAGGCCCGGCCGGCGTGTACAAGGTCACCGTATCGCCGACCTTGGCCTTCAGCAGCGCGCGCGCGATCGGCGAGATCCAGCTCACGTGGCCGATATCGAGGTCCACCTCGTCGATACCGACAATCGTCACCGTGTGCTCTTCGCCGTCTTCCGTTGCATATTCGACAGTGGCGCCGAAAAAAACCTGATCGACATTTTCCTGCTTGCTGCTGTCGACCACCTCGGCGAGGTCGAGGCGCTTGGTCAGAAAACGGATGCGCCGGTCGATTTCGCGCAGGCGGCGTTTGCCGTAGATGTAATCGCCGTTCTCGGAACGGTCCCCGTTCGAAGCCGCCCACGACACGAGCCTGACGACTTCCGGCCGCTCCTCGTCGATGAGATGCAGCAGTTCGTCACGCATTCGACGATAGCCGGCCGGCGTGATGTAGTTCTTGGTACCCGCGGGGATGTCCGGCTGGGCGACGTCGAGATCGTCGTCGTTATCGTCGCTCGACTCTTTGACAAAGGCCTTGTTCATGATGATCCATAAGCTGCAGCAAACGACTGCCCCACTAGGGTACACGATCATGACAATGAGACAAATCGCACGGACGCCCTTCCCTTTTTTGAAACCTTTGCTATAATCTCGTTTCTGCGTGCGGCTGTAGCTCAGTTGGATAGAGTACTTGGCTACGAACCAAGGGGTCGTGGGTTCGAATCCTGCCAGCCGCGCCACTTATTCGAGGGCCTCCCTCCGGGGAGGCCCTTACGTTTTACCCAGTTTCACGGTTTGTACTGCATTACCTGTTTCGCGTGCGGCTGTAGCTCAGTTGGATAGAGTACTTGGCTACGAACCAAGGGGTCGTGGGTTCGAATCCTGCCAGCCGCACCACCTCTGAAGGGCCTTCCAGGCGGAAGGCCCTTTGTCTTTTCAGGCGCGCCGTTTCAAGGCGCCCGTGTTCGCGGCATTTGCCGGACGGCTCGGAACGACCGCTCCAGCAACCGCCCCGCCGGCGGTCAGGGCCGCGGCGGCGACTGAATATCGCCGATATGCCCGTCCGGGCTCGGCACATCTTCGAACGTGTCGCCTGCGCTTGCTTCGCCGATGCGCCGCGCCTTATCGCCCACCAGCATCTGCGGCTCGTGCAGCATCTCGCCGACGTTGTCGCCGAACCGGCTCTCAACAAACGCCCGCAGCAGCGCCACCCGCACCGAGTCTGCGCGCCCCTCCACCGTTCCACGGCCGCCTTCGAATTCCGCGACGCAGTGCGCGGGACCTTCCTCGCTGCGCTCGCGCATTTCCAGCCGGCGCGCGCGTTCGAGCACCACCGCCGCGGCGTCCCATGAAGTAGTAGGCGTAAAACGGCCGTCCCACGGACGCCCCCGGTCGTTACCGCGAATCGCGACGGTCTCGCCGCTGTCGGTGAACTGAATTTCGCGCACGAAGTCGTGCAGGCTGCGGGCCACCCAATAGTCGAGCGCGAGGCCCTCGAGGTCAGCTACTTTCATCAGCGTTCTCCCTGAGTTTTCAGGTCAGACTCGCCTATGGCCGGTGCGTTCCTGCAGAAGAAAGGAGATTGACGGCGCAGATGAGCGCCGACACTCAGTAATCGGCCCGCTCGCGCTCGATGCGCATGCCGCCGTCATGCCGGTGATGCCCGTCGTCGCTCGGCCGCTCGCGCGCAATGCGCATGACGTCGAGGTTCGTGCGCACGCGGCGCATGACGTTGGCGAGATGCACGCGATCGCTGACCTGAATCACAAAGCGCAGAATCGTGGATTCCTGCGACAAGTCCTCGTCCATCGCAATGTGCACGATGTTCGCGTCCGCCGAGGTAATGTCCGCGGCGACTCGCGCGAACACGCCCTTGGTGTTCTTGACGAGCACCTTCACGGCAACGTCGAAAAGACGCCCTGGTTGCGGCGCCCACGCAACGTCGATCCAACGCGCGGGATCGCGCCGGTGAATGCGCTGCGCCACGCGGCAATCGGTCGTATGAATCGCCATGCCGAGGCCGATGCCGATGTAGCCCATGATGTTGTCGCCCGGAATGGGGCGGCAGCAGGCGGACAGCTGCACCGACATGCCTTCCGTGCCGGTAATCACGACCGGCGGCGCATGAGGCGCGGAGCTGGAATCGGAGCGCGAGCCATCGTCGTCCGCGTCGCGGCCGCTCATCAGCACTTCGATGCGTTTAGCCATGACCGCCGCGACGCGCCGCCCAAGACCAATGTCCGCGAAAATTTCCTGGCCGTTCTTGTTGCCCGTCCACTGCACGAGCTTTTCCCACGCCTCGGGCGTGACGTCCGACAGCGCGAGACCGTAGCCCTTCAATGCCTGGTCGACGAGACGCTCGCCAAGCTGAACCGATTCGTTCAGCCGCATGGTCTTCAGATAATGGCGAATCGCGGAACGCGCCTTGCCGGTGCGCACGAAGCCGAGCCACGCCGGATTTGGCTTCGAATACGGCGCGGTAATGACTTCGACGATATCGCCGCTCTTCAGCTCGGTGCGCAGCGGCAGCAATTCATTGTTGATCTTGACGGCGACGCACTGGTTGCCCAGGTCGCTGTGGATCGAATACGCGAAGTCGAGCGCCGTGGCGCCGCGCGGCAGCGCCATGATTTTCGACTTTGGCGTGAACACATAGACCGCGTCCGGGAACAGGTCGATCTTCACGTGTTCGAGGAATTCGCTCGAATCGCCCGCTTCGCTCTGAATGTCGAGCAGCGACTTGAGCCACTGGTGCGCGCGCTTTTGCACGTCGTTCAGATCGGCGCTGCCGTTCTTGTACAGCCAGTGCGCGGCGACGCCCGCTTCGGCGATTTCATGCATCTTGCGCGTGCGCACCTGAAACTCGATCGGCGCGCCGAACGGACCGACGAGCGTGGTGTGCAGCGACTGATACCCGTTGACCTTCGGGATCGCGATGTAGTCCTTGAATTTGCCCGGTACGGGCTTGTACAAGGCGTGTAGTGCGCCGATGCAGGTATAGCACTCGAGCGCACTGTCGACCACGACGCGAAAGCCGTATACATCGAGCACCTGCGAGAACGACAGCTGCTTGTCACGCATCTTCTTGTAGATGCTGAAGATGGTTTTCTCGCGGCCGGTGACTTCGGCGTCGATCTTCGCGTCGGCAATGGCGCGCTGCACCGACTCCAGAATCTTGCCGACCACTTCGCGCCGGTTGCCGCGCGCCGCCTTCACCGCTTTTTCGAGCGTGGCGTAACGGTGCGGATTGAAGTTCGCGAAGCTCAGGTCCTGCAACTCGCGATACGTATTGTTCAGACCGAGCCGGTGGGCGATCGGCGCGTAAATGTCCAGCGTTTCGCGCGCCACGCGGCGGCGCTTTTCCGGCGGCACTGCGCCGAGCGTGCGCATGTTGTGCAGGCGGTCGGCGAGCTTCACCAGAATCACGCGGACGTCGCGCGCCATGGCGAGGAGCATCTTGCGGAAGTTTTCCGCCTGCGCTTCCTCGCGATTGCGAAACTCCATTTTGTCGAGCTTCGACAAACCGTCGACCAGTTCCGCGACCTTCGCGCCGAAACGCTCGGCGAGTTCCGCCTTGGTCACGCCCTGGTCTTCCATCACGTCGTGCAGCAGCGCCGCCATGATGGCCTGGCCGTCCAGGTTCCAGCCGGCGCAGATTTCCGCGACGGCGACCGGGTGCGTGATGTAGGGCTCGCCGCTCTGGCGATACTGGCCGAGGTGCGCTTCGTCGCTGAAATGGAAGGCCGCCTTGACCTCCTTGATTTCTTCCGGCTGCAGGTAGCCGGACAATGCGGAGGTCAGCTTGGCAATGGAAACGACGTCATGCCGGCGCGGCTGCTCCGGCGTGGCAGTCGGTCCGAACAGATGGCGAAACGACTGTTCGAGGACCGCGTCGATGTACTTGCGAGCAGACGAAGGCGAATCGGCGTCGTGCTCCGCTTCCGTAGCGGTGGGCGGGGTGATACTCATGTTCGCCTCCGTAGCGGTTGGGAGTGGACGCCGGTCTGCAGCTCGATGCAATCAGGTGTAGCAGAGACCGCTAAAAATTGCGGCAGGAAGACTGGCTGACCGATCTGGCCGATCAGCAAACGACCGTGGAGACAGTGCGCGTTAAACCGGCACCTTCTTCAGCATTTCGACACCGACCTGGCCGGCCGCGATTTCGCGCAGCGCGACGACCGTGGGCTTGTCGCGGCTTTCGATCTTCGGCGTATGGCCTTGAGCGAGCTGACGCGCGCGATAAGTTGCGGCGAGCGCGAGTTCGAAACGGTTCGGGATCTGTTTGAGACAGTCTTCGACGGTAATGCGGGCCATGTTGGGTTCCTTCTCAGTATGTTGCTTATTCTACCTTATGTGCTCGAATCGCCGCCGCGCTCAGGGGTGCGGGAGGTGAATGCCGAGCTGCACGAAAAGCTGCGTATGACGCGCGTATTGCGAGGCGAAGCGCGAGCGCGTTGCCGCCACGAGGCACTGCAGTTCGCCGAGCGCGCGATCGAAGTTCTCGTTGATCACCACGTACTCCGCTTCGGCTGCGTGCGCCATCTCGCTGCCGGCCGCGAGCAGGCGTCGCGTGATGACGTTCGGCTCGTCCTGGCCGCGCTTTTTCAGACGCTCTTCGAGCGCTTCGAGCGACGGCGGCAAGATGAAGATTTCCACTGCGTTGTGAAACTGCTTCTTCACCTGCTGCGCGCCTTGCCAGTCGATTTCGAGCAGCACGTCATGGCCGCTTTTCATCTGCTCCTCGATCCACACGCGCGACGTGCCGTAGTAGTTGCCGTGCACTTCCGCGCTTTCGAGGAACTCGCCCGCGTCGTGCCGCCGCATGAAGTCGTCGACCGTGGTGAAGTGATAGTGCTCGCCGTCCTGCTCCTTTGGACGCGGCGGGCGCGTCGTGTACGAGATCGACAGACGGATCGCGTCGTCGCCGGCGAGCAGCGCGTTCACGAGCGTCGACTTGCCGGCGCCCGAAGGCGCGACGACCATGAACAGGTTGCCGGGATAGGCGCCGGCATACGGGTTGCGCGGTGCGCCGCTTTCGCGTGTGTGATGATCGGTCATGTTGTGATGCTCCGGCCTTATTCCAGATTCTGTACCTGCTCGCGCATCTGTTCGATGAGCAGCTTGAGCGTCATCGACGAATCCGCCAGTTCCTTCGCCGCCGCCTTCGAGCCGAGCGTGTTCGCCTCGCGATTGAGCTCCTGCATCATGAAGTCGAGCCGCTTGCCCACCTTGCCGCCCTTCTGGATCACGTGGCGCGTTTCGTTCAGATGCGCGGTAAGGCGCGACAGTTCTTCGGCAATGTCGATGCGGATGCCGTACATCGTCACTTCCTGGCGAATCCGCTCGTTGATCTCTTCGCGCGACACGATGGTCGCAGCCGTGTCCGGCGCGGCAATGCCGAGCGCCTCCTGCAAACGCTCGACGATCTTCTGCTGATGCTTCGCGATCAGCTCCGGCACGAGCGGCGTGATCTTCGTGACGATCGCTTCCATCTCCGTGACGTTGGCGATCAGCATGTTGGCGAGCTGCGCGCCTTCGCGGGCCCGCACGTCGATCAGATCCGCAAGCGCCTCTTTGCCGCACGCGAGCACCGCATCGCGCAGCTCGTCGGGCGCCACGCCCGTTTCGGCGAGCACGCCGGGCCAGCGCAGAATCTCGCCGGTGCGCAGACGCCCAGCGTCGGGAAACGTCGCGAGCACCGTGCGCTCGAGCAGCGCCAGTTGCGTCAGCGCGTCATGATTGATCGAACCCGCGTTCGCCGTCTGTTCGCTACGCTGCAGATTGATGCGAATATCCACCTTGCCGCGCGACAGCTTGTTCATCAGCATTTCGCGCAACGTGGGTTCGCACACGCGCACGTCTTCGGGCATACGGAAGTTCAGGTCGAGAAAGCGCGAATTCACCGTGCGCAGTTCGACCGACACGCTCACGCCGCCCGTGCCCGACGCCGCGACGAGTTCGCGGGTCGCGCTCGCATAGCCAGTCATGCTGTAGATCATCGTATTTCTCGCGATGGTGGCCGCGCGCGAGGCGCCAGCCGAAGAGTCGAATCGCCCGGCGTGTACGAGACGCGAGGCGGTGAACACGCATTATCCCATTTTTGGCGATGAGACCCCTTGTAGAGCCACAGCCGACGCGGCTGGCCGCCGGACGCCTGGCTCGCGCGATCGGCTGTAAAATCGTGCTTTCCCCTCCTGCATTCTTCCTCACCGAATCCACTATGACCGACACCACTCAACGCCCGAGCGGGCGCCTTGCCGATCAACTGCGCGACGTGCGCATCACGCGCCACTACACGAAGCACGCGGAGGGCTCGGTGCTGGTCGAATTCGGCGACACCAAGGTGATCTGCACCGCGAGCATCGCGGAGACCGTGCCGTCGTTTCTGCGCGATCGCGGCCAGGGCTGGCTCACCGCCGAATACGGCATGCTGCCGCGCGCCACGCACACGCGCAGCGACCGCGAAGCCGCGCGCGGCAAGCAGACTGGGCGCACGCAGGAAATCCAACGTCTGATCGGGCGCGCGCTGCGTTCCGTGTTCGACCTCGAGAAACTGGGCGCGCGCACGCTGCATATCGACTGCGACGTCATCCAGGCGGACGGCGGCACGCGCACGGCCAGCATCACCGGCGCGTTCGTCGCCGCGCACGATGCCGTGAGCAAATTGCTGGCGGCGGGCCGCATCGAAAGCTCGCCTATCAGCGATTTCGTCGCGGCGATCTCGGTCGGCGTGTATGACGGCGTGCCGGTGCTCGACCTCGACTACGACGAAGACTCGCAATGCGACACCGACATGAATGTGGTGATGACCGGCGCGGGCGGCTTCGTCGAAATTCAGGGCACCGCCGAGGGCGCGCCTTTCTCGCGCGACGAAATGAACGCGCTGCTCGATCTGGCGAGCCACGGCATCGCGACGTTGATCGCCAAGCAGAAAGCGGCATTGGAGTATCGAGGTGAGTGAAGTTCGCGAACGTCATGGCGCGCCGTTGAACAAAGTCGTGCTCGCGTCGAACAACGCGGGCAAGTTGCGCGAGTTCGCGGCGCTGCTCGGCGCGGCCGGCATCGAATTGATTGCGCAAGGCGAACTCGGCGTGCCCGAAGCGGAAGAGCCGCATCCCACCTTCGTTGAAAACGCTTTGGCGAAGGCGCGTCATGCCGCGAAGCTGACCGGCCTGCCCGCCCTCGCCGACGATTCGGGCCTCTGTGTGCGGGCGCTGCGCGGCGCGCCGGGCGTTTATTCGGCGCGTTACGCTCAACTCGCCGGCGGCGAAAAAAGCGACGCCGCCAACAACGCGCGGCTCGTGTCGGCGCTGCAAGGCCAAACCGATCGGCGCGCGTACTACTACTGCGTGCTCGCGCTCGTGCGTCACGCAGACGACCCCGAGCCGCTGATCGCCGAAGGTCGCTGGCGTGGAGAGATGCTGGATGCGCCGCGCGGCTCGCACGGCTTTGGCTACGATCCGTACTTCTTCTTGCCGTCGCTGAACGCGAGCGCGGCGGAGCTCGAACCGGCGGTGAAGAACGCCAGCAGCCATCGCGCGATTGCGCTGCGCCACCTGCTCGCGCGTCTGACGGAGGAAGCGTGATTCCGATCAAACCGACGCCCGCCGACGTCGGCAACGGCGTCATCAAGGCATTCACGTCGCCGGGCAGCATCCGCCTGACGTCGTTGCCGCCGCTCTCGCTGTACGTGCATTTTCCGTGGTGCGTGCGCAAGTGTCCGTACTGCGATTTCAACTCGCATGAGTGGAAAGGTGAGACTTTCCCCGAGAACGATTATCTGGACGCGCTGCGCGCCGACCTGGAGATGGCGCTGCCGCTCGTGTGGGGCCGGCAGGTGCATACGGTGTTTATTGGCGGGGGTACGCCGAGCCTGCTGTCCGCGGCGGGGCTCGACCGCATGCTGTCGGATATTCGCGCGCTGCTGCCGCTCGACGCCGACGCGGAAATCACGCTCGAGGCCAACCCCGGCACCTTCGAAGCCGCGAAGTTCGCGCAGTTTCGCGCAAGCGGCGTGAACCGCCTGTCGGTGGGCATTCAGAGTTTCAATGAAGCGCATCTGAAAGCGCTCGGCCGGATTCATGATTCGACGCAGGCGCGTCGTGCCGTGGAGGTCGCCGCGAACACGTTCGACAATTTCAACCTCGACCTGATGTTCGCGCTTCCGCGGCAAACGCTCGCCGAATGCCAGGCGGATGTGGAGACCGCGTTGTCGTTCGCGCCGCCGCATCTTTCGCTGTATCACCTCACGCTCGAACCCAACACGCTGTTTGCGAAATTCCCGCCCGCCTTGCCGGACGACGACGCCTCCGCCGACATGCAGGACTGGATTCACGAGCGCACGTCGGCGGCGGGTTATGGGCGCTATGAAGTGTCGGCGTATGCGAAGCCGCATCGGCAGAGCAAACACAACCTCAACTACTGGCGCTTTGGCGATTATCTCGGCATTGGCGCGGGCGCGCATACGAAGCTGTCGTTTCCGAACCGCGTGCTGCGGCAGGCGCGCTACAAGCATCCGGCCACGTTCATCGAGCAGGCGAAAGCCGGCTCGGCGGTGCAGGAAGAGCATGAGGTGAGCGCGCGCGACCTGCCGTTCGAATTCATGCTGAATGCGCTGCGGCTGGTGGAAGGCTTTCCGGTGCACCGGTTCATCGAACGCACGGGTTTGCCGATGACCTCCGTCGAACCGGCTCTGCAGGAAGCGGAGCGCCGCAAACTCATCACGCGCGACCACGAAAAGATTGCGCCGACGCCGCTTGGCCAGGCGTTTCTGAACGATCTGCAGGCGCTCTTTCTGAAAGATCCGCAGTGAATGCGGACGTACATCGCGCCGCAGCGGCGTCTTTTCAGGTTACAATTTGCGGCTTGGAGGTGTGGCCGAGTGGTTTAAGGCACCGGTCTTGAAAACCGGCGAAGGAGTGATCCTTCCGTGAGTTCGAATCTCACCGCCTCCGCCAGATTCCTTCAATACGAACATGGGCCGCACGGCCCATTTTTCGTTTCTGGCCTCGGCGGCTAGTCGCGACTAGTCGCGGCTGGGCTACTACGGCGTAGCGCTGCTAGCCACGCGCCGCCTCGAAACAGGCGCCCGACGACTTCGTCAGACACTCACCGCTTCGAGCCTCTCGCGCGCATCGGCGCAACGCCGGTTGAGGTCGCGATGCATCAACTGGCTGTCGAGCAGCGACGATACATCGGTCAAGCCATAATCAAAGCGCAAGACGTATTCGATGTCCGTGTAATCGTGATAGGCGCCGCTGTCGGCCAGCTTCTGCGCTTCGGCGAAAGCCGCATGTTGCCGCTCGCCGTTCATCAAATCTCTGATCGCCATGATTGCCGCTCCGAGGAACAGTGACCTCATCATAGCAATGCAAATTCACACGCAAGGTCGCGTGCGCGCAACACCTGGTGTTTTCCGGTAGATGCGGCGCGCGCCGCCGCGCGGGCCGCGCTGCGCGGCCGACGGCCCCACGCGGCCGTCAGGCAGCCGCCGCCGTTGGCGACGACTTCAAGCGACAGCCACCGGCGCCTTCGTCCCGTGCCATCTGACGACCAGAATGCGCCCGACATAACACAGCGATCCCGCCACGCCCACCACGATCCCCATGCCCTTGGGCGAGCCGTCCGGCCACAGGCCGACGGCGAGGCTCGACAGCGCGCCGAGCGCCAGTTGCACCGCGCCGAACACGGCGGCCGCCGCGCCCGCGTTCACCGGATAGCGATGCATCAGATCCGTAGTGCAATTGGCCGACAGCAAGCCCACCACGCCGACGACGAAAAACAGGCCCGCCACGATCGACCACAAGCCGCCCCACCCCGTCAGCGAGACAAGGCACACGAACAGCGACGCGATGCAACTCACGGTGGCCGCGAAAGAAATGATCGGCAACGACCCGAGCTGACCGACGAGCCGCGTGTTCATGAAATTGCCGAACATGATGCCGACGATGTTCAGCGCGAACAGGAAGCCATAGTGCTGCGCCGACACGTGAAAATATTCGATGTAGACGAACGGCGTGGCCGTGATGTACGCGAACATCGACGCGAACGCCATGCCGCCGCACAGCATGTGCCCCCAGGCAACCGGGTCGCGCAACAAGCGGCCATAGGCAGCAAACGACTTCAGCAGCGCCGAGTGCGCGCGCTTCTCGCGCGGCCAGGTTTCCGGCACCCTGAGGAACGCGGTCACTGCGCACGCGGTGCCGAACAGCGTCAGCGCGACAAAGACGACGCGCCAGCCGCCGAGCAGCAGCAGTTGCCCGCCGATCAGCGGCGCGAGCAACGGCCCGATCGACGTGACGATGGCGAGCATCGACAGCACCCGGGCCGCGTCGGTCGGACGGTGGGCATCGCGCGCAATGGCGCGAGCCAGCACGGATGCGGCGCCGGCCCCAAGCGCCTGCACGAAGCGGAACGTCACGAGCGCGCCGATCGAGAACGACAGCGTGCAGGCAATGCTCGCCAGTGCATACATGATGATGCCGCCGAGCAGCACCGGCCGGCGGCCATACGTATCCGACAGCGGGCCATAAAGCAGCATGCCGATCGAAAAGCCGAACATGAAACTGGTGAGCGTGGTTTGTGCCGCGCTCGTGCCGATCGCGAACGCCTGCGCGATGGTGGGCAAGCTCGGCAGATACATGTCGATCGAAATCGGCCCGCAGGCGGCGAGCGCGCCGAGCAACAGAATCAGCCGGCCATCTGGCCGGCGTCCGGTGACATGAGACATGGGAATCCAGGTGAAGCGCGCGTCTTTCGGCAAAGCGGCGCGCGGTGAGACGAAGGGCCGGCATTGACCCGGTCGATTGTACGCGACGCTGACAGCGGCCGCCGCGTCGCGCGCAAGAGAAACGGCGCCGGGCATGGGAATTGGACCCAGCCTTGCGGCAAGCACGTCGCTGATCGGTTAAGCTGCCGCGTGAAGCGCTCGGCGTCGCGCGCAGATAAGAAAGCGGCGCCCCGTCCCGACCTCCCCCTGCAACATTGCAATGACTGCATTCCTGCTGATCTGGAGCCCCAAAAAATGGCCGTGGCCCGAGTTGCCCGACGTGGCCCGACGCGTTGCAACGGGCATCGCCGTGGCCGACGTCTGGGGCTGCGGATTCGCCCGCGGCATTCTGCCCGGCGATCGGGTGTTTCTGCATCGCGTCGCCATGGAACCGAAGGGCATCTTCGGCTCAGGCTATGTAACGCGGGCGCCGTACGAAGTTCCGGATCCGGCGACAAAGCGCGGCTACCGCCTGTGCATCGACTTCGTGTACGACTGGCTCGTCGACGCCCATCAGCAGGTGGTGATTCCTCGCGACTCGTTGCGCGCGCATCCATTTTCGGTCCAGACATGGGACGCGCAGAGCTCGGGCACGGTGATCAAACCGATTGCGGAAGGCGCGCTCGAAAAGCGCTGGGCCGAACTGACCGGCAAACGTAAGCCGCCCGCCCTAGGGGCGCCAGCGGGCCCGGTGCGTTCAAGTAAAGGGTCGGCACATGCGGCGGCTGCAGAGGCCCGCGCGCCGTCGGCAAAGACACCCGCGGGCAAACGCCCACCGGAGCGCTGAAAACGCGCTCGAATGCCACGCCCGCGCGCAAAACCCGTTCGCACCGACTCCGGTACAATTTCCTCACCTACCGGCGCCGCGCAAACCGCGCCGCCGCGCAACCCCATTCCGTCATTGCCATGTCCAAAAACCAAACCCTCTTCGACCGCGCGCAACGCACCATTCCCGGCGGCGTCAATTCGCCTGTGCGCGCGTTCCGCTCGGTCGGCGGCACGCCGCGCTTTATCGAGCGCGCACAAGGGCCCTACTTCTGGGACGCCGACGGCCAGCGCTACATCGACTACATCGGCTCATGGGGCCCGATGATTCTCGGCCACGTGCACCCCGAGGTGCTCGAAGCGGTGCAGCGTGTGCTCGCCAACGGCTTCTCGTTCGGCGCGCCCACCGAATCCGAGATCGAAATCGCGGAGGAAATCTGCAAGCTCGTGCCGTCAATCGAACAGGTGCGGATGGTTTCGAGCGGCACGGAAGCGACCATGAGCGCCCTGCGTCTCGCGCGCGGCTTCACGAACCGCAGCCGCATCGTCAAGTTCGAAGGCTGCTATCACGGCCATGCCGACAGCCTGCTCGTGAAAGCCGGCTCGGGCCTGCTGACGTTCGGCAATCCCACCTCGGCAGGTGTGCCGGTCGACATCGCCAAGCACACCACGGTGCTCGAATACAACAACGTCGCGGCGCTCGAAGAGGCGTTCAAGGCCTTCGGCAACGAAATCGCCTCCGTGATCGTCGAGCCGGTGGCAGGCAACATGAACCTCGTGCGCGCAACACCCGAGTTCCTGCAAGCATTGCGGCGCCTGTGCACCGAATACGGCTCCGTACTGATTTTCGACGAAGTCATGTGCGGCTTCCGGGTCGCGCTCGGCGGCGCACAGCAGGTCTACGGCATCACGCCGGACCTCACTTGCCTCGGCAAGGTGATCGGCGGCGGCATGCCGGCCGCGGCCTTCGGCGGGCGGCGCGACATCATGGCCCACCTCGCGCCGCTCGGCGGCGTCTACCAGGCCGGCACGCTGTCGGGCAATCCGATCGCGGTCGCCGCGGGCCTGAAAACGCTGCAACTGATTCAGGCGCCGGGCTTCTACGAGACGCTTGCCGCCCGCACCGCCCGACTCGCGCAAGGGCTTGCGCAGGTCGCGCGCGAAGCCAATGTGCCATTCTCGGCCGATTCGCTCGGCGGCATGTTCGGGCTCTACTTCACCGAGTCGATTCCGGCCAGTTTCGCGCAAGTCACGAAAAGCGACGTGCCGCGCTTTAACGCGTTCTTTCACAAGATGCTCGACGCGGGCGTGTACTTCGCGCCCTCCGCGTATGAGGCGGGCTTCGTTTCGATGGCTCACGACGACGCCATCGTCGACGCCACGATCGAAGCGGCGCGCGGCGCGTTCGCGTCGCTGAGCGCCTGACGCACTCGCCGCAAGCGCTCACCGCAACCGCCCACGCCCAGTCACCGTACCCACCCGACACGATGTTCTCGCAAACCGACTTCGTCCACATGGAACGCGCGCTCGCGCTTGCGAAGCGCGGCATGTACACCACCGACCCCAATCCGCGCGTGGGTTGCGTGATCGTCCAGAACGGCGAGGTGATCGGCGAAGGATTCACGCAGCCGGCCGGCCAGGACCATGCCGAGATCCGCGCAATGAAAGACGCGCGCTCGCGCGGTCACGATCTGCGCGGCGCAACCGTCTACGTCACACTCGAACCGTGCAGCCATTTCGGCCGCACGCCGCCGTGCGCGAACGCGCTGATCGAAGCGCAGGTCGCGCGCGTGGTCGCCGCCATGGAAGACCCGAACCCGCAGGTGTCCGGCCGCGGCCTCGCGATGTTGCGCGACGCCGGCATCGAAGTGCGCTGCGGGCTGCTCGCCAATGAAGCGCAGGAGTTGAACATCGGCTTCGTGTCGCGCATGACGCGCGGCCGGCCATGGGTGCGCATGAAAGTGGCCGCGTCGCTCGATGGCCGCACCGGCCTGCCTTCGGGCGTCAGCCAGTGGATCACCGGTGAAGCGGCGCGTGCCGACGGCCATGCCTGGCGCGCCCGCGCGTCGGCGATTTTGACCGGCATCGGCACCGTCAGGGAAGACGATCCGCGCATGACCGTGCGCGCCGTCGACACGTCGCGCCAGCCGCAACGCGTGCTGATCGACAGCCAGCTGGAAGTTTCTCCGCAGGCGCAGATTCTCGCCGGCGCACCCACGCTGATTTTCTGCGGCAATCTGGACGAGCGGCACAGCGAACGCGTGCAGGCGTTGCGCAATCGCGGCGCGGAGATCGTCGAAATGGCCAACGCAGCGGGCAAGGTCGACCTGCCCGCCATGTTGAAGGTGCTTGGCGAGCGCCAGGTGAACGAGCTGCACGTAGAGGCCGGCTACAAGCTGAACGGCTCGCTGTTGCGCGAAGGCTGCGTCGACGAATTGCTGGTGTACCTCGCGCCCAGCCTGCTCGGCAACGACTCCATGAGCATGTTCAATCTGAGCGCGCCGGCAACACTGGAAGGCCGCGTCAAGCTTGCGTTTCACAACGTCGAGCGGATCGGCGACGATCTGCGGATTCTCGCGCGCTTCGTGCCAACGGGCGGCGCTGCACCCGGGTCCGACGCGGCGTCCCTACCCGTTTCGTTTTGATCAAGGATAAGTACGATGTTCACAGGAATCGTCGCGGCAGTGGGCCGCATCGAGTCGGTCAAGCCGCTCGGCACGAACGGCGACGCGGGCGTGCGCCTGAACGTTGAGGCCGGCGGGCTCGATCTCGCCGACGTGCAGCTCGGCGACAGCATCACCATTCAGGGCGCGTGCATGACCGTGGTCGCGAAAACGGACCATTCGTTCGAGGTCGACGTGTCCCGCGAAAGCCTGAACCGCACGGCGGGCCTCAGCGAAGTGGGCGAAGTCAACCTGGAAAAAGCGCTGCGCGCGCACGACCGGCTGGGCGGCCACATCGTCTCCGGTCACGTGGACGGTTTGGGCATCGTGACCCATTTCGCGCCCGTCGGCGAGTCGCACGAACTGCGCGTGCTGGCGCCGCGCGAGATTGGCCGCTATCTCGCATACAAGGGTTCAATCACTGTCAACGGCGTGAGTCTCACCGTCAACTCGGTTAAAGATCGCGACGACGGCTGCGAGTTCTCGATCAATCTGATTCCGCACACGGTGGAAGTCACCGCGCTCAAGCATCTGCGTGCGGGCACGCCGGTGAATCTGGAAATCGATCTGATTGCGCGGTATGTGGAGCGGATGCTCAACGCCCCGAAATAAGCGCTGCACCCGGTAGCGGTGTCCTTTAAGGCGGCAACAAAAAGCAAAGCCGGCGCCGCCGCGCTTATCAGCGGCACCTTAGCGCTTCCGCCAGTTCATGCATTCATCGTTTGGCCGAGGATAGCAAGGGCTGACAGCGATCACCAGTCGGCCAAACGGGCTATGCCATCCGGCGGAGGGGACTTGGCACCGCGCGTGGCGTAAAATACGCGCTTTCCCGAAAAACTCGCCACCATGACGCTCGCCTCCACTCCAGAGATCATCGCCGAACTCAAAGCCGGCCGTATGGTGATCCTCGTCGACGAAGAAGATCGCGAAAACGAGGGCGACCTCGTGCTCGCCGCCGAATTCGTCACGCCGGAAGCGATCAACTTCATGGCCCGCTACGGCCGCGGCCTGATCTGTCTGACGCTTACGCAGGAACGCTGCAAGCTGCTCAACCTGCCGCTCATGACGTACCGCAACGGCACGCAGTACGGAACCGCTTTCACGGTCAGCATTGAAGCAGCCGAAGGCGTGACCACCGGCATTTCGGCCGCCGACCGCGCCCGCACGATCGCCACGGCGGTCGCGCCGGAAGCGAAGGCCGAGCACATCGTGCAGCCGGGACACGTGTTTCCGATCATGGCCCAGCCGGGCGGCGTGCTCGTGCGCGCCGGCCACACCGAGGCGGGTTGCGACCTTACGGCGCTCGCCGGCCTGACGCCGGCTGCGGTGATCTGCGAAGTCATCAACGACGACGGCACCATGGCCCGCCTGCCCGACCTGATGGAATTCGCGAAGCAACACGATCTGAAGGTCGGCACGATCGCGGACCTGATCCACTATCGCAGCCGCACCGAATCGATTGTGGAGCGCATATGCGAGCGCACCATGCAAACCGCGCACGGCGCGTTCCGCGCGGTCATGTACCTCGACCAGCCGAGCGGCCAGCCGCACATCGCGCTCGTGCGCGGCACGCCCACGCCCGACCAGGAGACGCCGGTGCGCGTGCATGAGCCGCTGTCGGTGCTGGATCTGCTCGAAGTCGGCGAGTCCACGCATTCGTGGACACTCGACGCAGCCATGAAGGAAATCGCCTCGCGCGAACTCGGCGTGATCGTGCTGCTCAACTGCGGCGACTCGAAAGAACATCTGATCGACGTGTTCAAGGCGTTCGATTCAAAGGAAAAAGCAGACGCGCTGAAGCGCCGGCCCGTCGACTTCAAGACCTACGGCATCGGCGCGCAGATTTTGCGCGAGCTCGGCGTGGGCAAGATGCAGGTGCTGTCGAACCCGCGCAAGCTGGGCAGCATGTCGGGCTACGGCCTCGAAGTCACCGGCTTCGTGCCGATGCCCGGCGGCACCACGCAGACTCCGCAATAAGGCTGATCCGATCATTCACGCGCCTCGCGCCCACTCAAACACTACGGAATCAACATGGAAATCGGACAATACCAACCGAACCTCGACGGCGACGGACTGCGCATCGGCATCGTCCAGGCGCGCTTTAACGAACCCGTTTGCAACGGTCTCGCGGACTCGTGCATCGAAGAGCTGGAACGCCTCGGCGTGGCGGGCGAAGACGTGCTGCTCGTCACCGTGCCGGGCGCGCTGGAAATCCCGCTCGCACTGCAAAAGCTCGCCGAAAGCGCCCAGTTCGACGCGCTCATCGCGCTAGGCGCCGTCATTCGCGGCGAAACGTATCACTTCGAACTGGTGTCGAACGAAAGCGGTGCCGGCATCACGCGCATCGGCCTCGACTTCGGCATCCCCGTCGCCAACGCCGTGTTGACCACGGAAAACGACGAACAAGCCGTCGCCCGCATGACCGAAAAAGGCCGTGACGCGGCGCGCGTGGCCGTCGAAATGGCGAATCTCGCAGTCGCGCTCGAGCAACTGGGCGGCGACGACGAAGAAGAAGACGAAGAAGAGGAAGAGGCATGAAGAGCGCACGCCGACGCTCCCGCGAACTGGCCACGCAGGGGCTTTATCAGTGGCTGCTGTCGGGTTCGCCCGGCGGTGAAATCGACGCGCAACTGCGCGGCGCGCAGGGCTTCGACAAAGCAGACCATGAGCATTTGGACGCGATTCTGCACGGCGTGATCCGCGATTCGGAGGCGCTGTCCGCCGATATCGCACCGTGTCTGGACCGTCCGATCGACCAGCTTTCGCCGGTCGAACGCGCAGTGCTGCTGGTCGCCGCATTTGAACTGAAGAATCACATCGACATTCCGTACCGCGTGGTGATCAACGAAGCCGTGGAACTCGCCAAGACGTTTGGCGGCGCGGACGGCTACAAGTACGTGAACGGCGTGCTGGACAAGCTGGCGGCCAAGCTGCGCGTGACCGAGACGGAAGCGGCTCGCAAGCGCTAGGCACGAGCCTGCGGGGCGGTGTGTGGTGCGTGGTGCGCGCGTGTTGCGTACAGCCGCGTATTTTTGCGCGGTTCGACGATTCGCGCCCGCTACGTTCGCGCCGCACGGCAGTCACCTCGGCTACCGCGCGAATGCATCGCTGTGAGGACTGCGCCGCGCGCATCAACAAATGCGCGAAGCGCAGCCCGTTTCTGCTTCTGGACTGGATTTAACCGTATGAACTCCGTGACCGAACCTCTTGTGCGGCTTGCCGCTCGCGTCGACTCCATCCAGCCTTTCTACGTGATGGAGCTGGCCAAGGAGGCCGCGCTTCTCGAGCGCGATGGGCGGGACATCATTCACATGGGGATCGGCGAGCCCGACTTCACCGCGCCGGAACCGGTCATCGAGGCGGCCGCCACCGCGCTGCGCCGCGGCGTGACCCAATACACGAGCGCCGTCGGCCTCCACGCGTTGCGTGAAGCGATCTCGGCGCATTACGCCAGCGTCTACGGCGTCGACTTGGATCCCGCGCGCATCGTCGTGACGGCGGGCGCGTCGGCGGCACTTCTGCTCGCGTGTGCGGCACTGGTGGACCGCGACGACGAAGTGCTGATGCCCGACCCGTGCTACCCGTGCAACCGCCACTTCGTGATCGCGGCCGAAGGCAAGCCCGTCATGGTGCCGAGCGGTCCCGCCGAGCGCTTCCAGCTGACTGCCGCCGACGTCGAACGGCTCTGGAACGAGCGCACGCGCGGCGTGCTGCTCGCGTCGCCGTCCAACCCGACCGGCACATCGATCGAGCCGGCCGAACTCGAACGCATTGTGAAGACGGTGCGCTCGCGCGGCGGCTTTACGATCGTCGACGAAATCTACCAGGGCCTGAGCTACGACGCGAAGCCGGTGTCGGCGCTGTCGTATGGCGACGACGTGATCACCGTCAACAGCTTCTCGAAGTACTTCAACATGACAGGCTGGCGCCTCGGCTGGCTCGTCGTGCCGCCAGGCATGGTGAGCGCGTTCGAGAAGCTGGCGCAGAACCTCTTTATCTGCGCGTCCGCGCTGGCGCAGCACGCGGCGCTCGCGTGCTTCGAACCGCAAACCATTGCCACCTACGAAGCGCGCCGCCTGGAATTCAAGCGGCGTCGGGATTTCATTGCGCCGGCGCTGGAGTCGCTGGGCTTTGCGGTGCCCGTCATGCCCGACGGGGCGTTCTATGTCTACGCGGACTGCGGAACCGTCAATCACCCTGCCGCCGGCGACAGCTCCGCGCTCACCAAGGCGATGCTGCACGAAGCCGGCGTGGTGCTCGTGCCGGGCATGGATTTCGGCACCCATGCGCCGAAGCAATATATCCGGCTCTCGTACGCCACCGCGTATCCGAAGCTGGAGGAGGCGGTTGAGCGCCTCGGGCGGCTGTTCGGGCGGCACTAGGGCCTGGCAGCGGGAGCGCCCGGCGGCCGATTGATCCGCCGCCGCGTCGCCGGCCTGGTGCCCATCTGTGCTGCACTGGTGCTGGCGCGCGTTTCACCGGCGCTAAGGCGCCAGTGAAAACCTCAATGGCAAACCAGACCCGCAGACGAAAAAAAGGACACCCGAGGGTGTCCTTTTTTGTAGCTTCGGCTTCCGGCCATCTATATTGCGCCGGCCAAACGCTCACGCGCCCAGCTCGGCGCTCGAAGCCACGTGCTTGGGAGCATTCACGCTGGCATCGTCCTGTTCGGAAACCGGCGTATGGGCCGGCGACGCGGCGGCGCTCAAAGGATGGCTTCCTTCCAGCGTGACCTGCACGCGCTTGCCGTTGTTGCCGTTTGCAGCAGCCGACGCGGACGAAGACGACGCGTTGTTCGATGCCGTCACGACCGGAGCCTGCGGAGCATTGATGGGCACCTTGCGGCCCCGCGCGACGTCACGCAGACGCCCGCGCTCGGCCATCACCTTGGCGCCGTAGCCGCCATCGTCCTGCGACGTGGACCCGACATACAGACGCAAACCGCCCGGCAGCGAGCCGCCGCGGGCAATGCAGTCCTTCAGGACCAGCGCGCCGACCTTGATGTTCGCGAGCGGTTCGAGCGCCGCGCTCTCGCCGCCGAAATACTGGAATTTGTCCGAATGGACCTTGGACATGACCTGCATCAGACCTTGGGCGCCCACCCCGCTCTCGGCATACGGGTTGAAGCCGGATTCGATCGCCATGACCGACAGCAGCAGCAGCGGGTCGAGGCCGACTTCCCGGCCGGTGTCGAACGCCGCCTTCACAAGCTCGCTGACGGGCTCCTGAGCGACGCGATAGCGGCGGGCCAGGTACGACGCGACGAGCGCCTGCTCACGCGACGAGACGAGCACGCGGTCGTCGCGTGCGTCGGCGGAAACGCGTTGCGCCGGAATCAGCCGGGCCAACGCCGAGACGCTTTGCATGGTGCGCGGGTCGAGACCGTTGAGCGCCGCGATGCCCATGCCGGCCGAGCCGCTGCCGTCGAACGCCCCGTCGTAACTCGTGTTGCTGACGCTCACGCCGGCGTTGTTCGTGCCGTTCGCCACGTCGGCGCCGTTCGCGCCGCTGGTAGTGGACGACAGCGTTTCGCCCGACGAGGTATGCCCCGGCGGCGCGAAAGACGGCAGCGGGTTACCCTGCAGCAGGCGCGCGGGTCCGGCCTGCACGGCCGCGGAAAGCACGGGCATGAGCTTGGCCGCGAGCGTGCCGCGCCACGTCGGCATCAGCCACAGCGCGATGGCCAGCACGACGGCAATGCCGCCGACAATGCTGAACAGGTGATGACTCAATTGCGTCCCACGGCGCACTGCACCGCGCACGACCTGCGCGATACGTTCATCCGGACGCCACGATAACCAGGCGTTCATTCAGATCTCCCATGTTGCATGATCCGCGAATTCCGCTGAACAAACAGGCGGTAACACACATTCGCAGAGTCAAGACATCGCGCGCTCTGTCTGGTGAGGGCAGCAGCGACGTCGGGAAAACGGCAAATACCGTTTGTGGGGAGCCAACCTCAAAGCGGTCCGCGGCATGCGAAAAGCATGCGGCGGGGGCTCCCACGCGAAAAACCAGCGTCAGTAGGCGCTGGCGAGGACTTCAATAAGACCGACGAATACCGTGCAGGGCTTCGGTAAGCGGTGACGCGTTGCGTCAGATGGGACCGGGGGCGGTGGTAAAAGGTTCACGCCCTGCAACCAATGTGGACGGATTCTAGGGCACGGTTTTATAGATCGTCAACACTACAAACAGGCAAATGTATAACTAATTGTAATAAAAGAGGCGCTCCGGACCGCCTCAAGCACCGCCGCAAGCGCTTTGGCGGCGATTTGGCAGCGTTGGCTTGTCTTAGCCCATTCGGCCGATCTACGTGTGCTAGCCAACGCAGGTAAAATCGACAATCGGTTTGGCACCTGCAATAGCGTGGCGCCGTTTCTTCCTCGCCGCTTGCGGCACTGAACAGCAACAGATGAAATACAAAGATTTGCGCGACTTCGTCGGCCGCCTCGAGACAATCGGCGAACTGCGCCGTATCTCGCAAAAGGTCTCGCCCGTGCTCGAAATGACCGAGCTGTGCGACCGCGTACTGCGCGCCGGCGGGCCGGCCCTGCTGTTTGAGAACCAGGAGCGGCATGCGTTCCCGGTGCTCGGGAATCTGTTCGGCACGCCGCGCCGCGTGGCGCTCGGCATGGGTATCGACGCGCAGGCCGGCGAAGGCGACGGTGCCGCGCTCGAATCGCTGCGCGACGTCGGCCGGTTGCTGTCGGCGCTGAAGGAGCCGGAACCGCCCAAAGGTCTCAAGGACGCGGGCAAGCTCTTCTCGCTCGCGAAGGCGGTGTGGGACATGGCGCCAAAAACCGTGAGCGCGCCACCCTGTCAGGAAATCGTCTGGGAAGGCAACGACGTTGATCTCGAAAAGCTGCCCATCCAGACCTGCTGGCCGGGCGACGCCGGCCCGCTCATCACGTGGGGCCTGACCGTCACAAAAGGCCCGAACAAGAGCCGACAAAATCTCGGCATCTACCGCCAGCAGCTGATTGCGCGCAACAAGCTGATCATGCGCTGGCTCGCGCACCGCGGCGGCGCACTCGATTTCCGCGAATTCGCGCTGAAGAATCCGGGCAAACCGTATCCGGTCGCCGTCGTGCTGGGCGCGGATCCGGCCACCATCCTCGGGGCAGTCACGCCGGTGCCCGACACGCTCTCCGAATACCAGTTTGCCGGTCTGCTGCGCGGCGGACGAACCGAACTCGCCCGATGCCTCACGCCCGGGGTCGACAGCTTGCAGGTGCCGGCGCGCGCGGAGATCGTGCTCGAAGGCTTTATCTACCCGCAGCAAGGCGCATCCGCGCCTGCCCCCGCGGGCGCGCCGCCGCGGCCGGCCCGGGGCGCGTCTGCAGCTTACGAGCACGCGCTGGAGGGCCCTTACGGCGACCATACCGGCTACTACAACGAACAGGAGTGGTTTCCGGTGTTCACCGTCGAGCGCATCACGATGCGCCGCGACGCGATCTATCACTCCACCTACACGGGCAAACCGCCGGACGAGCCCGCCGTGCTCGGCGTGGCGCTCAACGAGGTGTTCGTGCCGTTGCTGCAAAAGCAGTTCACCGAAATCACCGACTTCTATCTGCCGCCCGAAGGCTGCAGTTACCGTATGGCCATCGTGCAGATGAAGAAGAGCTACGCCGGCCATGCCAAGCGCGTGATGTTCGGCGTCTGGAGCTTCCTGCGGCAGTTCATGTATACGAAGTTCATTGTCGTGGTCGACGAGGACATCAACATCCGCGACTGGAAAGAAGTGATCTGGGCGATCACGACCCGCGTCGACCCGACGCGCGATACGGTGCTTGTCGACCGCACGCCGATCGATTACCTCGACTTCGCGTCGCCGGTCGCAGGGCTCGGCTCGAAAATGGGACTCGACGCGACCAACAAGTGGCCCGGCGAAACCGACCGCGAATGGGGCCGGCCCATCGAGATGGACGCGGCAGTCAAGCAGCGAATCGACAGTTTGTGGAACGAGCTGGGCCTCTGAACGCCGCGCCTCACCGAATAACAAAATTGACGGAGCAGTTGCGCGGATGCATGCCCTTTCGATGATGTCCGACGGATTTTTCCTGTCGTTGTCGCTGTGTCTGGACATCGGCCTCGTGAACGTCGCGATGATTTCTCTCGCGCTCTCGCACGGCTTCAAACCTGGCTTCTGGCTCGGCCTCGGTTCGTGTGTCGGCGATCTGATTTACGCAGCGCTCGCGCTGGCGGGCATGGCCGCGCTGCTGCAATTCGAGTCGGTGCGCTGGGTCGTGTGGATCGGCGGGGCGGCCATTCTGCTGTTTCTCACGTGGAAGATGGCCCGGGAGGCCATGTTCCCCGCGTCGGCGCCGCCCGTCGCCGGAGAAGCCGACGCGAACGCGCCGCACCTGTCCGCGTGGCGCGGCTTCGTGCGCGGCGTGTTGCTGGCGGTGTCGTCGCCGTCGGCCATTCTGTGGTTCGCCGCGGTGGGCGGCGCGCTGATCGCCAAGGCCGGGGCAACGAGCGCGGCAACGGCCCCTGTGTTTCTGGGCGGCTTCTTTCTTGGTGGCCTGTGCTGGACCGTGTTCATCTGCGGACTCGGTAGCCATGGGCGCAAGCGCGCCGGCAGCGGTTTGCTGCGCGCCTGCCATGTGCTGTCGGCGCTACTGTTCGCCTACTTCTCGTATAGCGTGATCGTCAACGGCTACCGCGATCTGATTCTGCAAACCGTGCAGCATTCGCCGGCCGGGCAAACTGCGACGCAAACGGCGAGCTGACAAAAAAGCCCGCATCGGCAATACGAGCGGGCCATTTCTGCAAACGCCATCAAGGCGGTTCGTGCGCCGCGAGGCCATATCACACAACAAAGGTCACGCGAGATACTGCGCGAGCTTGTCCAGATCGACGTTGCCGCCGCTCACCACCACGCCCACGCGCTTGCCCTTCACGGGCAGCACGCCGTTCAGCACGGCCGCCGCCGCGAGGCAGCCGGTCGGCTCGACCACCATCTTCATGCGTTGAGCGAAAAAGCGCATCGTCTCGATCAACTGCGCGTCGGTGACGGTTTCAATTCGCGCGACGAGCTTGCGGATGATCGCAAACGTGTAATCGCCCAAATGCGTGGAAGCCGCGCCATCGGCAATGGTGCGCGGCGTTTCGATGTGGACCACCTCGCCGCGCGCGAGCGATTGCTGACCGTCATTGCCCGCTTGCGGCTCGATGCCGATAACCGTGCAATCCGGACTCAGCGCCGCCGCCGACAACGCGCTGCCGCCAAT
Source organism: Paraburkholderia phenoliruptrix (assembly GCF_047325075.1). NCBI lineage: Bacteria > Pseudomonadati > Pseudomonadota > Betaproteobacteria > Burkholderiales > Burkholderiaceae > Paraburkholderia > Paraburkholderia phenoliruptrix. The sequence goes on along the minus strand of NZ_CP168531.1, from coordinate 1,266,816 downwards.
CAACCCGCCGCCGCCAAGACACACGAACAGCATGTCGAGGGGACCGGTTTCGTCGATCAGCTCCTTCACCGCGGTGCCCTGCCCCGCGATGACATGCGGATGGTCATAGGGCGGAATCAGCGTCATGCCCCGCTCGTCAGCCAGCCGCCGTCCGATCTCCTCGCGGCTTTCCTTGTAGCGGTCGTAGGTGATGACTTCGCCGCCGTAGCCTTTGGTGGCAGCGACTTTGGCCGCGGGCGCATCGTGCGGCATGATGATCGTCGCGCGAATGCCGGCAAGGCGCGCCGACAGCGCAATGGCCTGTGCATGATTGCCGGACGAATAGGTCAGCACGCCGGTGTTGCGCTGCTCCGCGTCGAAATGGGAAATCGCGTTATAGGCGCCGCGAAACTTGAAGGCGCCCATTCGCTGAAAGTTCTCGCACTTGAAGAACACCGACGCGCCGGTCCGCTCGTTGAACGTGCTCGAGGTCAACACCGGCGTGCGATGCGCCACACCGTCGAGGCGCACGGCGGCGTCGAGTACGTCGTCGAAAGTGGGAGCGGGCAGAGGGTGCGTCGGCTGCATTGGCGGGGGTCTCCGGAAGCGGTGGGTGAGACGGACATTCTCCCAGCTTCGCCGCCGGTTTGGAACGTGGCCAGAACCCACGCGATGCAACCATAAACAAAACGGCGTAACCCGGCGATCAAGCCGGCGTTACGCCGTTCATCAGGTTTGGAGTGACGAGCCGCGCCGCTTAGCGCCGGTAGTAGCCGTGCCCGTAGCCGTAGCCGCGGTAATAGCCATGGTGATAATACGGGCGGCCATAACCATAGTAGCCACCCACCACGACGGGCGCCGGCGCATAGACCACCGGCGGCGGGGCATACACCACAGGCGGCGGGGGCGGGTAATACACCGGCGGAGGCGCCGCGTAAACCGGGTACGCCGGCGCGACCGGCACCCCGATACCGATGCCGACAGACACATGCGCCTCTGCGACGGAGGCAAGCCCCACGCCCAATGCGGCAGCAACAACAAACGGGACGATCTTTTTCACTTTGTTCTCCTGGCGCGGCCCACTCAAGGTCGCCGTCTTCGCATGCCTTTGCATGCTACGTAGACAAATTTATCTAAAAAGCCCACGTGTCGCTGTTCGCATTTGTAGCAAATTGCAATCAACGAAAAGGAACGCCCGCTGGGGGTCCTTTCCAGGCGTGGCGGGAAAGGCCTGAACGTCGCACAGAATCAGGCGATTACGCGGCTACGGGGTGCGCCTGACCGCCCATTTCAAGCCATGCCCCTTCAACGGACGCAGCCTTGGTAATCTTTAATTACAAATTAGCTTCGATGCTGACGGCGCCGCGCAACAGTCAATAAAAAGCCCGGCACAGGCCGGGCTTCGTCTCGTCTGAGGTGGGTGTCGGTTCAGCCGACTTTTACATACGCAAATTCGCGCGACACATTCGGCGGAACGTACGCGACGCTAATCCGTACGCGCGGGCTGAGACGTTTTTTCTGGTCCCACCAGCGACGCCGCTGCGCGTGCGTCAGAAATCGCAGGTGCTTCCGGTAAGAAAAAATGTTCATCGTGACCACCTCCCCGAGTTCGATTGCGAAATTTCGAAGCGAATACCCATGAAACAGCCACGGCCTCGTCGGCCATGGGGAAATTGTGAGCAGTTTTCAAGCCCGTGGGGCCGGCTCGGCGCCATGAACGGCAGCGCGCGCCATATCGTCGGCCCACTCATCTGACGACTGCTGCACGAGTTGCGCCAGGTGCCGGCCAATGGGCGATACTGCTGCTTTCCCGTCCAAGCCCCCGTCCGGAGCCCGTCCACATGTCCCAGCCTACTTCTCTGCCCCGCGTCGGCTTTATCGGCGCGGGCCGGCTCGCGCGCTGCCTCGCGCTCGGCTTCTCTCACGCAGGCTATCCCGTGACGGCGGTGGCGAGCCGCACGCCGGCATCCGCCGACCGGCTCGCCGACCAGATTCCCGGCTGCGCCGCGCTCAACGACCCGCAGCAGGTGGTCGAGCGTGCCGACGTGGTCTTTTTAGCGGTTCCCGACGACAGCATCGGTACGTCAGCGCACACACTGCGGTTCGGCCCGGACGGCGCTCACGGCAAGTCGCTCGTGCACTGCAGCGGCGCGTCGCCGGTGGAACTGCTCGCGCCCGCGCGCGACCAGGGCGCGTCGATCGGCGGCTTTCACCCGCTTTACCTCTTTGGCGGCGAGGCGACCGACCTCGAACGTATTGCCGGCTGTTCGGTGACGATCGAGGCCGACGGCGCGCTCAAGGACACGCTGACTGCGCTGGCCGTCGCGCTGCGCTGTCATCCGCTGTCGATCCCGCCGGGCGGCCGCATGCTGTACCACGGCGCCGCGCACTATGCGGCGAGCTTCGCGCTGTGCAGCCTCGCCGAATGCGTCGCGCTGTGGCGCACGCTCGGTTTCGCCGAAGACGACGCGCTGCGCGCGCTTTTGCCGATGCTCGCCGGCACCATCCAGACCGCTCGCGACAAGGGTCTGTCGAACGCGCTCGCCGGCCCGGTGTCGCGCGGCGACACCGGTGTCGTGCAGAAGCAGCTGGCGCTGTTCGAGAGTCTGGGCGGCGATCATGCCGCGCTGTACGGCTTGCTGTCGCGGCGCGCGGTCGCGCTGGCGCAGCGCCGTGCCACGCCGCCCGCCGCGATCGACAGCATCGCCGAGGCCGTGGAAGAATCGTTGGGCCGCTCGCTCAATCAGGCGGCAGCAGGTGCAAGCGTGAAGTAAGCCGTGATAATGTGACGTCCGGCGCCGCGCGCAATCCGCCGGCGCCTCGCTTCGGGACCAACAGACGAGAACGCACAATGATCAAGGTCAGCATCCTCTATCCGTACCGGGAAAACGGCCACTTCGACGTGGACTATTACTGCGCCACGCACATGCCGCTCGCGGCAGAGCTGTTCGGGCCGTCGCTGAAGGGCTGGTCGGTCGACGTCGGCATCAACGCGGGGCCGCCGGGCACGCCGCCGCCGTATGTGGCTGCGGGCCACTTCCTGTTCGATAGCACCGACGACTTCTACAAGGTCTTCAAGCCCGCGTCCGAGCGACTCCTTGCCGACATCCCGAATTACACCGACGGCGGCAACGGCGCCATTCTTATTAGCGAGATCAAGGTTTCCGTGTAGCGACACGCGGTCGAGGTGGACCGTGCGGCACGGCTCTGTGCCTTGCCGCGCGCGGAACATGGCCGCAGGGCTGCGCCACGCGACTGCCTCGACCACTTCGCAATGCATGCGGCCGTATGGGCGGCGTATGCGACATGACAAACCGTCGCGCGCACGACCGAAAGCGCCGGCGCCAGGCCGTTCACCGGCCGCCATTAGAAGCATAAGGACACGAGATGTTTGGCGATATCGCCCGTTTTCTGCTTAATACCGTCTTCACGCTGTTCGGCGCGGCGCTGCTGCTGCGCGCGTGGCTCCAGGTCGTGCGCATGCCGCCGTACAACCCCGTCACTAACGCGGTCCTGCAAGCTACCAACTGGATTGTTCTGCCGCTGCGGCGCATTTTGCCGAGCACGCGCAGCATCGACTGGGCGAGCCTCGTCGCGGCGCTGATCGCTGCGATCATCTACGTCGTCCTGATGGTGGTGCTGACGGGCGCTGATCCGCTCACGTTGCTGCCGACGCTGCTGATCGTCGCGGTGCTGACGGTGATCAAGTGGGCACTGAACCTGATTATCTGGATGACGATCCTGATGGCGCTGCTGTCGTGGCTCAATCCGCGCTCGCCGGCCATGCCGATTCTGTATCAGCTCACCGCGCCGTTTCTGAACCCGCTGCGACGCGTCGTGCCGCAACTTGGCGGCATTGACCTTTCGCCGATTCTTCTTTTTGTGATCGTGCAGGTTCTCTTGATGGTGGTGACGCGTGCCGCGGTTCAGCTGACGTATTTTGTGATCTGAGGCGGCTCGGCGGGAGCTTGCGGATGACGAAGAGCGGCGGCGCGATTTGCGCTTGCCACCCTTTCGCGAGTAAAATAGCGCGCTCTGCGGGCGTCGTATAATGGTAATACCCTAGCTTCCCAAGCTAGAGCCGTGGGTTCGATTCCCATCGCCCGCTCCAGAATGGCTCGGAGCCTTGTCCTACAAGGCTCTGCCAATCGGCCAGATGTGGTCGTACCCGCCCTTTTACTCGCACCACTTACCCACACCTGTCCCAAAATAGGCGCTAGGAGCCTTCCTTGCCTATCGAGGCACACGGCTGCACCGTGACAGACGAGTATTACTTCCTGCACAAGCTTCCGGACATTCTTGCGGAACGGGTCCGGAAGGTGAGCGTCTATCGGTCCCTTAAGACGAAGGGACTTCGCCCTAGCCAAGGCGCCCCGCGTTTTACCTTAACCTAATTTCAGAAGGCGTTGATCAAGTACATTGGAGCATATAGCAATTGTAATCCCCCGCAGACGGGCGCACTCCTCAACCAGTAATGCTGATTGATTTAAATTCCCGAATATCCCGCGGGCGCGTCACTTACGATATGGCGGGATTTGTTTCTTGCACCTTTTCAGTGATTCTATGTCGCCATTCGCAATTCCAAATCGGTACTTGCAGCAATCCGAAAACACCCGTCTTTCTTTTCAGGCAGTTTACCTACGTCAACATCATCGTCCTCATTCGCGAAAGGGTCGTTTCACGAAGCTCACTGAAATGGGTGAGGCATTTCGCCATTGGGAACGGTTTGACCAATTTTCCAGTGTTCAATCGTGTAATCATTCATTTTTTAAATCCTTTTGATTAGGCCTGAAGTCTCGCCTAGACTTTGTGTCACCACACGTCATTGCGCATGCTTACTTCTAATGACCGGCCAGACTCCTTCGATGCCCGGCGATAATTCCTCGATCCGTCTCGGATCGCCTTCGTTCGCAAACGGACCAAGAAAAGCCACGCCGAACTTTGTATTTTTGCGATGAAACAAAACTTGACACTTGTCATGGTCAATATCAGGAAAAAATAGTCGATACGTACGACCCGAAACGTCGGCGACTCGACCATCGCTATTATTCAAATGAGAACAGCATCCATCTTCTATGCTAAGATATACTCAATCATTACGATGAGATAGAGGCATGCGACTCAGATACAAAGTATTGATCGGATTACCAGTATTTCTGATCACCTATTCGTTTGCGATTAATACTCGCATCCCCAGCCCACCAATCGCGAGACCGTGCAGCGAAGAGTGGTTTAAAGACATTGAGAACAATTATTTCTCTACGGAGCGGACAAACAGCTTCGGTGACAGCGTGGGCTTGGACTGGGGTGGGGAAAATTGGTTCAGCTACATAGAAGATAAAGCGAGCATGCCACATCCATCCGCGAACGTAAAACAAGAAGAAAGGTGCGAATTGTTGCAGTCGCACCTTCAATCGAAGATCTACATTATCAATGACCTCTTTGGAGAATCGCTTTCATTTCAGAGGGGCAGATAAGCCAAGCGTTGTTCGAAGCGATTTTACGAGGCCCATTCCCAGACTGCCCGGGCATGCTCGTCCTGTATGCGTTGCAAGCATTTGATATTCGCGGTGGCCGCCCAGGCAACTGATATTGAAAAAATCCTTGAGCACTCCGCAGAGTACCTCTACTGCCTTTGTTTGTGACGCGGTGAGCTTATCGTGGTCCACGACCACCTGATCGGCCATGATATCCTTCAGATGCTTTAGCTTATCAATCAGCGACATGTCCTTGTACTCGTGTTGGTAGGCCTCCCCTGCTTGAACCAGATCCGCCAGGAGCACAATTCCAACCTTTCCAGTGTTGTTTTTATCCACATGCTCACCGATAAACCGAATATCCCGCCCTTCGTATATCTCGCCTTCGCATGACACGGCATAGTGATATCCGATATCATCAAACGGATGGCTACGCGCCATATCTTCGGATTGCGCCCGTTGGATTTGTTCCATCGATGGTGCTCCACAGGAATAGCTTCGGCCGGCGTGATGTATCACGATATCTTGATAATCCCAGCGACTCTCCCGAACTCCTGTTTTTGGAGGGTGTGCATGCCACCTTGACCGCTCGATCAAGCTATACCCTTTTTTCGCTAGCGCGTTAATAATCGCCTGCCTAGTGGCAGCTCGATTGTTAACCGATAGTGAAATGGCTGAGGCATTTTCGCCATTGGGAACGGTTTGACCAATTGTCCAGTGCTCAATCGCGTAATCAGCCATTGTTAAGTTCTCTGATTCGGCTCAAGTTCTCGCTTGGGTGACGAAAAAACGACATGCAATATAAATGGCTTTGCACCGTTCGTCTTTATTAAGGCGTAACCATTTGCATCTGTCCGCCCCATTTGGCGCACGCCGTCGATATCTAGCAGGTAGGGCTGTTGCGTCAAAGGCTCCCCCGTAACACTATCTTTCACAAGGATTCGTTGAGCGCAATTGGTACTGGAGACGATTTTTTGGAGAGGCTTTCCATCATCAGAAAATCCCATCGCCGCCAATTCAGCCGGGCCATACTCTTCGTACATGGTGCCCTGCGATGCGAGTAACCGGGGCGGCGGATCACATCTACATATACAGATATCGTTGTTGAGCGCAGGTTTATGCCCCATGAAATCGTCTGGGAAGCGCGGCCCCTCCGGAACAAGCACACCTTGTGACTTGCAACCGTGACAATAGATTTTCGCGCCGACGAAAGACAACAGCGTGTCGTGATGAAAGGTATTGGCAATACCTTCCAACACAACTCCACCAGCGGTTGTCTTATCACCCTGTTTGACGTGATACCTTCTCATGGCTCAATCGAAGTTGGAGGTCGTTCTGGAGTGACGATGCAGATCTAGACGCTATCGTAATTGCAGGCAGCGCGAACCACATGCGCTGTGACGAAATTTGACGCTTTTCCGACGCGCCTTTCATTGATCGCTCGAATTACATAAAAGATTCGGGCCGAATTGCTCGCTATACGAATATTTGTTGTGGCGTCGAATTTAGAGAAAAATCCACAAATGGAGCGCGAGCTTCCCGGCGGCACTTGTTCCATACGGGACCTTCCAGAAGTCCCTCGTATCACCGCGCCCCTTCCTTGAGCCGTAATCGCCGTCTGGACGCACCCTTTTCCATTGTGCTACCTTACGCGCTCTTGTAACGCCCGCTCACCTGACTGCTGCACGTTCGGCAGACATCAAGCACGAGCCGCCTCTACGAAGGCGGCTTTTTTATAGCGGCGGTGGCGGCGCTGCCCGCGCGTGGCAACCGGCCGGGCACACATCGCCTGTCGACGCGACGATCGGCACGCAAAACACAGCCCGTGCCCCGTGCTGACGATGCAGTGACGAATCAGCGCCGACTGAGTGTCGAATCAGCGCCGAACGAGCCCCCAACGCGCCGCACGAACCGCAAGGCCTTCACCTAGTAAGTAGCAGCCCCAACCATGATCCACGACCTCAACGACGCCGGCTCCCCCGACGCACTGCCGACAGACCGCAACGAAGCCGAAGCCGAAGCCAACGCCGCTCCCGCCACGCCGCACGACGAAGTCCTGCACCGGCGCCGCATCCGCAGCTTCGTCACGCGCGCGGGCCGCGTGTCGACCGGTCAACGCCGCGCGATGGACGAACTCGGCCCGCGCTTCGTCGTGCCGTTCACGCCTGAGCAGCCCGACTGGAACGGCGTCTTCGGCCGTGAGGCGCCGCGCGTGCTGGAAATCGGATTCGGCATGGGCGCAACGACGGCTGAGATCGCATCGCATCGTCCGGGCGACGATTTTCTCGGCGTCGAAGTGCACGAACCGGGCGTCGGCGCATTGCTGAAGCTGATGGGCGAACAGGCGCTCACCAACATCCGCATCATCCAGCATGACGCGGTCGAGGTGCTCGAGCAGATGATCGCGCCGGACAGTCTCGACGGCGTGCACATTTTCTTTCCCGACCCGTGGCACAAGGCGCGCCATCACAAGCGCCGCCTGATTCAGCCGAAGTTCGTCGCGTTGCTCGCGTCGCGGCTGAAGCCCGGCGCCTATCTGCATTGCGCGACGGACTGGCAGAACTACGCCGAACAGATGCTCGAGGTGCTGAGCGGCGAGCCGTCGTTGCAGAACACGGTCGACGGCTATGCGCCGCGGCCCGACTACCGTCCGGTGACGAAATTCGAACGACGCGGCCTGCGGCTCGGCCACGGCGTGTGGGATCTCGTGTTCCGCAAGCGTTCAAGCTAAGCGCGTAAAGGCGAAAACGCCCGCGGCTGAAGCATCGGCTGCCATCAATAAAAAAGGTCCGCCAACGCAACTGGCGGACCTTTTTTTTCATGGCGCTCAAAACACGCGCCGACGCTCAATCCGCCCAGCTCAGCGCGCCGCTATAGCCGACCAGCAGAATCAGCAATCCAAAGCCGATGCGATACCACGCGAACGCCGTGAAATCGTGCGCGGCAATATAGCGAAGCAGCCAGCGCACGCACAAAAACGCGCTGACAAACGCCGCCACGAAACCCAAAGCAAAAACGCCGAGCGCGTCGACGGACAAGGTGTGCCAGTCCTTGTAGATCTCGTAGGCCGTCGCGCCGAACATGATCGGGATCGCGAGGAAAAACGAGAATTCCGTGGCCACACGCCGGTCGAGGCCGAACAGCATCCCGCCGATGATCGTCGAGCCCGAGCGCGACGTGCCGGGAATCAAAGCGAAACATTGGGCGAGGCCGACCTTGAGCGCGTCCATCGCGGTCATGTCGTCCACATGATGCACGCGCGCCGCCTGGCCCTGTGCACCTTGTCCGCGCTGCCGGGCCTCGGCCCACAGAATGACGACGCCGCCCACCACCAGCGCGAACGCAACCGGCACCGGCGAAAAGAGCGCCGCCTTGATGGATTTTTCGAACAGCAGGCCAAGTACGATCGCCGGAATGGTGGCGATGATCACGTTGAGCACGAAGCGCCGCGCTTCGGGACGGCTCGGCAAGCCGGTCACGACGTCGCCGATGCGGCGGCGAAACTCCCAGCACACCGCGAGAATCGCGCCGAGCTGAATCACGACGTCGAAGGTCTTCGCGTGTTGGTCGGTGAAATTGAGCAGGCTGCCCGCCACGATCAGATGCCCGGTGCTCGACACCGGCAAAAACTCCGTCAAGCCTTCGACGACGCCCAGAATCAGCGCCTTGCAAGCCAATAACCAGTCCATCCGTGCCCCTCATCGCTGTAGATTGTCGATTCTCGGAACCGGCCCTGCCAGCACGACGGACGCGCGGCCCTGCCGGCCGCGCGCAGCGTCATTTCTCGACGATTTGCACGCGTATACCGTTTGTAAGGATGGTGATTGTACCGGGTTCGTAGCTCACGCCGGCAAATTGCAGCTGTTCCGGCTTGAAGGTGTAGATCGGGTAGTTGCTCAGCAACTGCGTCGCGAGCACGGCGGCCGCCGCGTTGATCTGCTGCGTATAGGCCTGGGCGTCGCCGCTCACGCTGACGTTGTCCACATTCGGCGATTTGAGCACGACGGATTTGCTCGCGGCGTCATAGGCGAGCTCGCTCGACAGCGTGAAAACGCCGTCAACCGGTTGCGGCATGAACGGGCTCGCCAGATGCGCGTCGAGCTTGACGGAAACGCGGTTGGCGTCTGGCAGAAAACCGACCACCGGATGACTCAGCGCGACGTCGAACACCTGCGAAACCGTACGCTGATAGGGAAATTTCCGCTGCACCGCGTCCTGCACCTGCTGCTGCGAGAACGTGTAATGCGACGGAATGAAGGGAAAAATCGGCGTCGCGCACGCGCTGAGCGAGACGATGCCAAGCGCGCTCGCGCCTGCCAGCGCGGCGAGCAGAAAACGGCGCCGAGCCGGCGCAACCAATCGAGCCATACGGTTTCTCCAATCGACCACAGTTGAGGCTTGATCCTTTTGTCCAGGCCTCACTCAAAGCCCCTGCTTCATTCAATGCCCGGCTGGGTCCGCGCCTCGAGCTGCGTGAGCCACGCGAGCGCCTCGCCGCGATTCGCCCCGCACATCTCCGCCTGCGGCTGCAACCCCGAACAGCATGCGGGCCGCTCCGGCTGGCCGAAGATCGCGCAGCGCAAATCGTCGCCGAGTTGCACGCAGCGCACGCCCGCCGGCTTGCCGTTGGGCATCCCCGGAATGGGACTGGAAATCGACGGCGCGATACAGCACGCGCCGCAGTCGGGCCGGCACGCATGGCCGGCCACATTGAACGGCGACTCGCGCTTCGCCACGCGGTCAGTTACATCGCTCACCACACCCTTCCCGAATCGGACAAAAGACAAAACGCGCCGCAGCGCCAGACCCGCATTGTGCCACTGCGCCGCATGCGACCTTTTTACACAATCGGGCGCCGCATAGCCGGGCGTACACTGATTCCGAACCTCAAGGCCACGCTCAAGAGGCGCCCGCGCCTCGTTCACGGCGGCCGTCCCCTATGGGCCTCTCATGATTACCGCCAACTCGCTGTTTCGTCCGGATCTGCTCGCCAAATACAGCGCCAACGGCCCACGTTATACGTCCTATCCGACCGCCCTTCAGTTCCGCGACGATTTCGACTGCGCCGCGTATCTTCGTGCCGCGGCCGACCCGGACGCGTCAGCCACGGATCTTTCGCTCTACTTCCATATTCCGTTTTGCGACACCGTGTGCTTCTACTGCGGCTGCAACAAGATCGCGACGAAAAACCGCACACACGCCCGCCCTTACCTCGAACGGCTCAAGCGCGAAATGGCCCTGCAGGCCGCGTGTTTCGATACGCGCCGACCCGTGTCGCAATTGCACCTGGGCGGCGGCACACCGACTTTCATGTCGAACGACGAACTCGCCGAGCTGATGGACGCGGCGCGCGAGCACTTCAGCTTGCTGCCCGATGAGGAAGCCGAATATTCGATCGAAGTCGATCCGCGCGAAGCGTCGCCCGACACGATCGCGCATCTGCGCAAGCTCGGCTTCAATCGCCTGAGCCTCGGCGTGCAGGACTTCGATCCGCTCGTGCAGCGGGCCATCAACCGGATTCAGCCACTCGACATGACCGCCTCGGTCATGCAGGCCGCGCGGCATGCGGGCTTTCATTCGATCGGCGTCGACCTGATCTACGGACTGCCGCATCAAACGGTGGAGAGCTTTACGCGCACGCTCGACACCATGATCGATCTGGCGCCGGATCGCCTGTCGGTGTTCGCTTATGCGCACATGCCGCAGCTCTTCAAGATGCAGCGTCAGATGGACGCGGCGACGCTGCCCTCGCCCGCCGTGCGTCTCGCTATTCTGCAACGCGTGGTGGAGCGCCTGACGGCGGCCGGCTACGTCTACATCGGCATGGATCACTTCGCGCTGCCCACCGACGAGCTTGCCCGCGCGCAGGCACAGCGCACGTTGCATCGCAATTTCCAGGGCTACAGCACGCGGGCCGAATGCGATCTGATCGGCTTCGGCGCGTCGTCGATCGGCAAGGTCGGCGACGTCTACGCGCAAAACGCCAAAGCGCTGCCCGCCTATGCCGCCGCGATCGACGCCGGCCGACTCGCGATCACGCGCGGCGTGCGACTGTCCGCCGACGACCGTCTGCGGCGCGACGTCATCACCCAGTTGATGTGCAATCTGGAATTGCGTTTCGACGAATTCGAGGCAATGTACGGCATCCGCTTCGCCGATACGTTCGAGCCCGAACTCGAGCGCCTGCGCGGCTTGGAGCAGGACGGCCTCGTCTCGCTCAGCAACCGCAAGCTCGAAGTGCAGACGGCGGGACGCATGCTCGTGCGCAATATCGCGATGGTGTTCGACCGCTATCTGGGCCAGCAAACGCCCGAACGGTTTTCGCGCACGGTCTGAACGCCTTGCGATGGCGTCTGCGAGCGGCTTGCCCCTCGGCGGATTTTCGGCCATAATCTGCGTCTTCGCCGCGCGAGAGCTTCTGACGCGTGCGCCGCAAGACCTGCCCAGGTGGTGAAATTGGTAGACGCAGGGGACTCAAAATCCCCCGCCGCAAGGCGTGCCGGTTCGATTCCGGCCCTGGGCACCACACCTTCATGTAGTCCCGCAATATCATCGCCCAACCCGCGCCAGCAGAACGCTTCGCGGGTTTTTGCTTTTTGGCCGCGGCTTGCGGCCTAAGGCTCTTTATTAACGCGGATGGACCGGCGGGACCGGCGGCACGAATGAAAGGCGCCGCCGAAAGCGCCCCCGAACACGGCCCTCTGCGGGGGGCGCCCACGGCGCCCCCCGCAATAACCGCCGCGCCGCCCGACTCTACCGTCAGCTCTGCCGCCCGACCACTCCGGCCGCACCCTGCATCGCCGCGCGCCGCCGCTTGAACGCATAGCCCGCCCACATCACGACGAGCCATGCCGGCACGAGCCACACGGACACCGACAGCCCCGGCGTCATCGCCAGAATGACGAGAATCAACGCCATGAAGGCGAGGCAGATCCAGTTGCTCACAGGGAACCAGAACGACTTGAAGACAAGCGTCTCGCCAGCCGCCATCATCGCCCGGCGCGATTTCAAATGCGTCAGGCTGATCAGCGCCCAGTTAAGCACGAGCGCGGCGACCACGAGCGCCATCAGCAAGCCGAGCGCCTCGGCGGGAATCAGATAGTTGATGATCACGCAGGTGAACGTGGCGAGCGCAGACAAACCAATCGCCATATACGGCACGCCGCGCCGGTCGACCTTCATCAGCGCGCGCGGTGCATTGCCCTGCTCCGCCAGACCATAGAGCATGCGGCTATTCGCGTACACGCCGCTGTTGTACACCGACAGCGCCGCGGTCAGCACCACGACGTTGAGCACGTTGGCGGTCAGCGTCGAACCGATCTGCGAGAAGATCATCACGAACGGGCTGCCGCCAGCGGCGACTTCGTTCCACGGATACAGCGACAGCAGCACCGCGAGCGAGCAGATATAGAAAATCAGAATCCGGTAGATGACCTGATTCACGGCCTTCGGAATGCTCTTTTGCGGCTGGTCCGCCTCCGCCGCGGTGATGCCGATCAGCTCCAACCCGCCAAACGAAAACATGATGACGGCAAGCATCGTGAAGAGTCCATGAAAGCCGTGCGGGAAAAATCCGCCGTGGCTCCACAGGTTGCTGATCGACGCCTGCGGTCCGCCACGCCCGCTGAAAAGCAGATAGCCGCCGAACACGATCATGCCGATCACCGCGACCACCTTGACGATGGCGAACCAGAATTCCGTCTCGCCGTACGCCTTGACGTTCGCGAGATTGATCGCGTTGATGGCGGCAAAACAGACGAGCGCCGAGACCCATGTCGGCACGCCTGGCCACCAGTAATGGACGTAGGTGCCGACCGCCGTCAATTCGGCCATGCTGACGAGCACGTACAGCACCCAGTAGTTCCAGCCGGACAAAAAGCCCGGGAAGTCGCCCCAATACTTGTACGCGAAGTGGCTGAACGAGCCGGCCACCGGTTCCTGCGCGACCATTTCGCCGAGCTGGCGCATGATCATGAACGCGATGATGCCGCCGATGGCGTAGCCGAGAATCATCGACGGGCCGGCGGCTTGCAACACGCTCGCCGAGCCGAGAAAGAGGCCGGTGCCGATGGCGCCGCCCAGTGCAATCAGTTGGATATGGCGATTCTTGAGCCCGCGCTTCAGGCCGTCCTGCTGTCGTGCATTGTTCAAAGTGCGCCCCAGTGTATGGATTTCCGATCGCCCGATCAGACTTGTGGTCCGCCCCGGCAGAACCGAAAATTCTACCCCGGCCGATATTGTCCAAATACTGGTACCAACCCGCGCTTCGCGCTGCGCCACACCGGCTCGCGCGGATACAGGTTGTCACTGTCGCGCCGCTTCGGTATGTTGCCGTAGTCGGGTTTTCCGCCTCCGGAGATTCAGCATGTCGCCACAACGCCTGCTTTGCGCCGCCGTCTTGTGTCTCTGTTTCGCGGGCCCGGGCGCGTTTGCGCAGAATCCCGCGCCGGGTGTGGCGCAGTCGCCGTCGGCTGCGCCATCTGTCGCGCCGGGCGTCGCGCCCTCGCCGGAAGCCGCGCCCGACGCTGCCGGTCCCGCCGACACTGCGAGGCCCGGGGCCCCTGCCGACGCCCCCGCCGCCGAGGCAAGCGCAGCCGCCACGCCCACGGCGGCTTCGGCGACCCGCGCTGCATCTGCTGCCGCGCCTGCCGCTGCGCCTGCTGCCGCGCCTGCCGCCAAAACTGCCGCCGCCCAATCCGCCGCCACGCCCATGACCGGGCCCGTGCGCAACGTCGTGCTGGTCCACGGCGCGTTTGTCGACGGCTCGAGTTGGAACGGCGTCGTCGCCAAATTGCAGCAGAAGGGTTATCGCGTGAGTTCGGTGCAAAACCCGCTCACCTCGCTTGCCGACGATGTTGCGGCGACGCGTCGTGTGCTCGCCCGTCAGCAGGGTCCAACGATACTCGTCGGCCACTCGTGGGGCGGCGTGGTCATCACCGAAGCGGGCGCGAATGCGCCGAACGTCGCCGGCCTCGTGTACGTCGCGGCCATCGCGCCGGACCTGCACGAGTCGACAATGGATCTGTTAAAGCGCGCCGCGCCGATGCCGGCCGGCGAAAGCATCGTCAAGGATGCCAGCGGTTTTCTGTGGCTCGACCGCGGCAAGTATCACGCCGATTTCGCCGCCGACGTCCCCGAGAACCTGACCCGCGTGCTGTCCGCCGCACAGGTGCCGATCGCCGCCAGCGCGTTCGGCGAAACGGTCAGCCAGGTCGCGTGGAAAGAAAAGCCGTCCTGGTACGTGCTGACGACGAAAGACCGCGCGGTGTCGCCGGAGGTCGAAAGATTCATGGCCGAGCGGATGGGCGCCAGGATCGTGCCGGTGGCGTCGAGCCATCTCGCGCCGGTTTCGCATGCAGGCGCGATTGCCGATGTGATCGACCGCGCGGCGCGCGAGTTGAGCCGCCAGCAGTAGCGTCGAGACATCGCCGCCGCGCTGCCCGGCGGCACAACGCGATGCCTTCCGGCGTAGTCAGGCGTCGGCGCGGCGCGCCACCCGCTAGCGACCGCCCGTTACCGCAGCATGAACGACATCGCCGACAAACAGTTGAGCATGCGCACCGCATGTTCCGCCGACGGCGCGTCGAAACGCAGCGTAACCGCATCCACGCGAGCGAGCGTCGGCCATTGGCAGAACAGATCGGCGAGCGCGCTCGTCTGCACGCGCAATTCGCACGCCACCGGCCTGGCAGCGCCGCGCGTGGCCTGCGGCGCACGACCATCGGCGAGATGCTGCTCGACCACCTCGCGCGCCGCGCTCTGAATGGCCGCACGGGCGCTCGCCGGCGATTGTGTGACGCCGCTCGCGTGGCCCGTCGCCTGTTTCGTGACCACAAAGCGGGCGCCCGGAAAACGCGGCACGGTTTCCTCGGCGAACACGTCGTCGCCGGATAAAAGCGCCACCTGTGCACCGTATTCTTCCGCCAGCGCGCCATACAGACCCGCCTCGCCGACCTCGACGCCGTTCAGCGAAACCCGCGCGAACGCGAAACTGTTGATGGTGTGCGCGAGAATGCCGCGCGTTTGCGACATCGCGTGATAGCCGATCATGAAGACGAGCGCCGCGCCGTATTCAAGGCCGGCCATCATGCCGAGCGTGCGCGGTTTGCCGAGCACCACCTGGGCGCGCGCGTCGAGCAGATCGGGCAGCAGATTGCGAAAGCCGCCGTGGGAGTCGTTCACCCACACGTGCGTCGCGCCGCCGGCAAATGCGCCTTCGATTGCCGCGTTCGCTTCGAGCGTCATCCAGCGGCGCGCGGCTTCGTATTCGCCGTTGCCGGCACGCGTTTGCTCGGGGTGAAACACGCCGGCTATGCCTTCGATGTCGGCGGAAATAAGGACTTTCATCAGGAAGTGTGCTTGAGTAGTTGCGCGAGGTCGGGGACGCTCTCGCGCAGTGATAAACGCCGGTGGCCGTCGCGGCCGGTCACGGATTGCGCGCTCCACAACGCGTCGAGAATCGCCTGTTCGACGCTGTCCGCACACGCACGAAAGAGCGGGTCCATGTGCTGATCGGCGAGAAGCGGCGGCAGCTCGATATATTCCGCGAGATGCGGCACGGTGTAGGCCGTCGAAAACGCGAGCGCGATGTCGCCGCTGCCGTGGCCATAGACGGAGCCGGTCCGCGCGAGGCCCGCCGCCGCGCGTAACGAAAGGCGCTTAAGCTGACGTGCGTCGAGCGGGGCGTCGGTCGAGACGATCATGATGATCGAGCCTTGCTCGGGCTTTGCGGTTTGCGCCGCGCTGTGCGAATTCGCGGCCGCTGCGTCCTTCGCGTCCTTCACATTCGCCGCACGTTCGGCAAGCATGCGCCCAACCGGATGACCATCGATAACCAGCATCGGCAACCGTCCAAAGTTGGCGAGCACCAGCGCACCGACCGTGTAATCGCGCCCGGCAGCCTCCACCACGCGCGACGCAGTGCCGATGCCGCCCTTCAGATCGAAGCACGACATGCCGCGCCCTGCTCCGAGCGAGCCGCTTGCCACCATCGTGCTGGCCGCGGCGCAGGCGTCGTTGAAATGCTGTTCGCCGATTGCCAGCGCCTGAAGGTCGTTCAGGTAGCCGTCGTTGCACTCGAACACCAGCGGATTGACCGTCGGCCACGCTCGCCCGATGCGCGAGTCGGCGCGTATGGCCGCGCGAATCTGCGCCTGAGCGACCGCGGCCACGCCGAACGTATTGGTCAACGCGATCGGCGTTTCGAGTGTGCCGAGCTCCTCGACCTGCACGAGCCCGACGCTCTTGCCAAAACCGTTGATCACCGACGCCGCCGCCGGCACCTTATCGATAAACGGATCGCCCGGATGCGGATGGATCACGCTCACGCCGGTTTGTATCGCGCCTTCGGCGAGGGTGCAGTGTCCGACGCTCACACCCTCCACGTCGGCAATCGAATTCAGCGGACCGCTCGGCAATACGCCGATATGCGGCGCGCTCGCCGAACCACGCGAATCGTGCGCCTCTATCGAACTCATGGGCGGTCGAGCTTCGGATCGAGCGCGTCGCGCAAACCGTCGCCGAGCAGATTGAAGGCGAGCACCGTGAGGAAAATCGCGAGACTCGGAAACAGCGCGATATGCGGCGCGGTCACCATGTCCGCGCGCGCTTCGTTGAGCATCGCGCCCCACTCGGGCGTGGGCGGCTGCGCGCCCAGGCCGAGAAACGACAGGCTCGCGGCGGTGATGATCGACGTGCCGATCCGCATCGTGAAGTACACGACGACCGACGAGATCGTGCCCGGCAGGATATGACGCACGATGATCGTCCAATCCGACGCGCCGATACTGCGTGCCGCCTCGATATACGTGAGTTGCTTGAGCATCAGCGTATTGCCGCGCACGAGCCGTGCAAACGCAGGAATGCTGAAGATCGCTACTGCGCAGATCACATTGATCATGCCGTTGCCGAGAATCGCGACCACGCCGATGGCGAGCAGAATGCCCGGGAAAGCGAACAGCACGTCGGCCACGCGCATCGTGATGCGATCCCACCAGCCTTCGTAATAGCCGGCAAGCAAGCCGAAGAACGTGCCGATCACCGCGCCTATCGCGACGGAAAGAAAGCCCGCCTCGAGCGAAATGCGCGAGCCGGCGAGAATGCGGCTGAAAATATCGCGGCCCAGCGAATCGACGCCGAACCAGTGCCCGGCGGAAGGCCCCGCATTCAATGCGTCGTAGTCGAAGAAATTCTCCGGATCGTAGGGCACGATATGCGGCGCGGCAATCGCCACCACGATCAGCAGCAGCACAAAGATGCCGGCGGCGAGCGCCACATGCTGCTTGCGAAACTTGCGCCAGAACTCGCTCCACGGCGTGCGGATCGCGCGCTCGGCGCGGGCGGTCTGGGCGGCATCCGGCCCGGTGGCTGTCGTGCTCATGCGGACCTCACTTGAAACGGATAGTCGGATTGATCACGGCGTACAGCACGTCCACGATCAGGTTGATGATGATGAATTCGAGCGAGAACAGCAGTACCTCCGCCTGGATCACCGGATAGTCGCGCATCGACACGGCATCCACCAGCAGGCGCCCGAGCCCCGGCCAGTTGAACACGACCTCGACCACGATCGAGCCGCCGAGCAGGAAGCCGAACTGCAAACCCATCATCGTGACGACGGGAATCATCGCGTTGCGCAGGCAGTGTTTGACGATCACGAGCGGCTCGGGCACGCCCTTCGCGCGCGCGGTGCGCACGAAGTCTTCGTTCATCACTTCGACGAACGAGGCGCGCGTGAAGCGCGCCATCACGGCCGCGACAGCCGCGCCGAGCGTGAGCGAAGGAAGAATGTAGCTCTGCCATGATCCGTCGCCGACGATCGGCAGCCAGCCGAGCTTCACTGAGAAGATCTCCATCAGCAGCATGCCGAGCGCAAAGGCGGGAAACGAAATGCCCGACACGGCGAGCGTCATGCCGAGCCGGTCTGGCCAGCGGTTACGCCATACCGCCGAAACGATGCCGATACCCATGCCGAGCACGACTGCCCACACCATGCTCGCGAGCGTGAGCAGCAGCGTCGGCATGAAGCGTTCGCCGATCTCCTGACTCACCGGCCGCTTGCTGCGCGTCGAGGTGCCGAAATCGCCGTGCGCGATCTTCACGAAGAAGTGGGCAAACTGCTGCGGCATCGGCTTGTCGAGGCCGAGATCGGCGCGTACGAGCGCGACGGTCGCTTCGTCGGCATCCGGACCGGCAGCAAGCCGCGCCGGGTCGCCGGGCAACAGATGCACGAACAGAAAGACCAGCACCGCGACGATGAAGAGCGTCGGCAGCAGGCCAAAGAGACGTTTGACGAGGAAGTTCAGCATTGAAGCTCAATCCGGCAATGATACGGGCAACGAAATGTCATGTACCGCCATGAGGCAGGCGCACGGCGCGGCGCGCCCGCTTGGGGCAGGTCGCGCCGCACGCGAGGCCCATTACTTGATCGCGATTTCGTCGAAGTTGAACGAACCATCCGGCGCGACATAAGCACCCGACAGACGCTTGCTGCGCGCATACACGACCTTTTCCTTGACGAGGAAAATCCAAGGCGCGTCGGCCCAGATGCGCTTTTGTGCATCCGTGTACAGCTCGTTCTTCTTCGTGCGGTCAGTGGTTTCCAGCGCCTGCTTCAGATCGCCGTCGACGGCATCGTTCTTGTAGTAAGCCGTATTGACCATCTTCGGCGGGAAGGACACCGAAGCAAGGAGCGGCGTGATCGCCCAATCGGCCTCGCCCGTCGACGACGACCAGCCCGCGTAGTACATGCGCACCGGCGCGCTGGCCGCGTCCTGCGCGCTTTCCACCTTCGCGACGCGCTGGCCTGCCTCGAGCGCTTCGACCTGCGCCTTGACGCCGACTTGCGCCAGTTGCTGCTGCACGAACTGAATGACCTTCTGCGCGGTCGAGTAGTTATACGCGGACCACAGCGTCGTTTCGAAGCCGTTCGGATAACCGGCTTCCTTCAGCAATGCGCGCGCCTTGGCCGGATCGTACGGCCACGGGCCGAGCTTCACCGCGTAATCGACACCTTGCGGCACCACGCCGTCAGCGGGCGTGGCATAGCCGCCAAACACGACCTTCGTCAGCGCCTCCTTGTTGACCGCGTAGTTGAGCGCCTCACGCACCTTCGGATTGTCGAACGGCTTCTGATTCATGTTCAGGCTGATATAGCGCTGAATGATGGACGGCGACGCGATCAGATCGACCTTCGGGCTCGACTGCAATTGCGCGGCCTGTTCGAACGGCACCTGGAAGGCGAAATCCGCTTCGCCCGTGCGCATCAGCGCGGCGCGCGTGTTGTTGTCGACCACCGGCTTCCAGTCGATTGCGTCGATCTTCGGATAGCCCTTCTTCCAGTAGCCGGCGAACTTCTTCACCGTCAGATCGCCTGCCGGATCCCACTTCACGAATTCGAACGGGCCTGTGCCGACCGGATGAAACGCGATGTCCTTGCCGTATTTCTTCAGCGCGTCAGGCGAGATCATGACCGCCGACGGATGCGCGAGCACGTTGACGAACGCCGAGAACGGCGCCTTCAGCGTGATCTTCACCGTGTACGGATCGACCACCTCGGTCTTCTCGATACGGTTGAACATGTTGTAGCGCTTCAGCTTGTTCGCCGGATCCGTCACACGATCGAAGTTCGCCTTCACTGCCGCCGCGTTGAAGTCCGTGCCGTCCTGGAACTTCACGCCGTGACGCAACTTGAACGTATAGACGCGCGCGTCAGGGCTCGCCTCATAGCTGTCGGCGAGCACGTTGACGAGCTTCATGTCCTTGTCGAAGCCGAAGAGCCCTTGATAGAACGACTTCGCGACCGCTTGCGAGAGCGTGTCGTTGGCGTCGTACGGATCGAGCGTCGTGAAGGTCGAGGCGACGGCCATCACCGCGGTGGTTTCGGCGTGCGCTACGTTGCCCGCGAGCATCGCGAACACCACTGCGCCGCCGCCGAGCAGCGCGCGCAAACGAAACGGGGAAGACGGGACCAGCAGGTTCATGAGTTGACTCCAGGCTGCAAGGTGAAACGGGTTAGATTGCTCTTGTGAGGATGGGCCCTGCGACATCAATAAGCACCGCCCACGCTGTGCTGGGCGACGAAGTGATCCGGTCCCACGGCGACGAGCGGCGCCACGGCGGGTTCATCGTCCAATGCGCGGATGGGGCTCGGGATTTCATCGGCGGTGAGCATGCGTTTCGCGTGACGCCGCGCCGGGTCGGCCACGGGCACCGCGCCCATCAGCTTTCTCGTGTACGGATGCTGCGGCGCTTCGAACACCGCGCGGCGCGGACCGATTTCGACGATCTGCCCGAGGTACATCACCGCCACGCGGTGGCTCACGCGCTCGACCACCGCCATGTCGTGCGAGATGAACAGGTATGCAACGCCCAGCTCGCGCTGCAAATCGAGCATCAGATTGACGATTTGCGCCTGCACGGAGACATCGAGCGCGGAAACGGATTCGTCGGCGATCACGACTTTCGGATTCAATGCGAGCGCGCGCGCAATCGCAATGCGCTGCCGCTGACCGCCCGAAAATTCATGCGGATAGCGGCGCGCCGCGTCCGCCGGCAAGCCGACTTTCTCCAGCAGCCACGCGACGCGTGCCTGCGCCTCGGCGCCCTGCGCGACGCCGTGCACGAGGAGCGGCTCCATGATGGAAAAGCCGACCGTCAGCCGCGGATTGAGCGATGCAAAGGGGTCCTGAAAAATGAACTGGATATCGCGGCGCAGCGACTGCAAGGCGGCGCCCGTCAGCGAACTGATTTCCTTGCCGTTGAATTCGATCGATCCGCTCTGGCTCTCCACGAGCCGCAACAGCGAGCGGCCCGTGGTCGACTTGCCGCAGCCCGATTCGCCGACGAGCGCAAGCGTTTCGCCCGGCCGTAAGTCGAAACTGACTTTTTCGACCGCATGCACGCGGCCCGTCAGCCGGCCGAAGAGCCCGCTTCTCACTGGAAAGCGCGTGACGAGATCGCGCACGCGCAGAATAGGCGGGGTGCTTTCGTCGACGCGCGGCTGCGCTTCTTTCGCGACGGACGCCGCGGGGCGCACCGGCTCGTCGGCGCCGCTCGCGCTCGCCTGCTCGAGCGTCAGGATCGGAAACTTCGCGGGTTGGTCGGTGCCCTCCATGGCGCCCAGACGCGGCACGGCGGCAAGCAGCGCCTTCGTATAAGCATGCGACGGCGCGGCGAAAAGCGCGTCGGACGCGCCCTCCTCGACCTTTTCGCCTCGATACATCACGAGCACGCGGTCCGCGACTTCCGCGACCACGCCCATGTCGTGCGTGATGAAAATCACGCCCATGTTCATCTCGTCCTGCAAGCCGCGAATCAGTTGCAGGATCTGCGCCTGAATGGTCACGTCGAGCGCGGTGGTGGGTTCGTCGGCGATCAGGAGCGCCGGTTTGCATGAGAGCGCCATCGCGATCATCACACGCTGGCGCATGCCGCCCGACAGTTGATGCGGAAAACGCGCCGCCACGCGCCGCGCCTCCGGAATACGCACGAGTTCCAGCAGCCGCAGCGTTTCCGCGAAAGCCGCGGAGCGGCTCTTGCCCTGATGCAGCGAAATGGCCTCGCTGATCTGATCGCCCACCGTGAAGACCGGGTTGAGCGAGGTCATCGGCTCCTGGAAAATCATCGCGATGTCGGCGCCGCGAATCGAGCGCATCGAGCCGGACGACGCCTTCGCGAGGTCGAGCACGCCGCCGTCGCGGCGCCGGAACACGATGCTGCCGCCGGCAAGGCGCCCACCGCCCTGCTCGATCAGCCGCATCAACGCGAGCGATGTCACCGATTTGCCCGAGCCCGATTCGCCGACAATCGCGAGCGTTTCCCCGCGCTCAACCGTGAACGACAAATTGCGCACCGCGTTGAAAGTCGTCTCGCCGCTGCGAAATGCAACCGACAGGTTGTCGACCGCCAGCACTCGCTGTGGCGGCAAGGTGTCGATAAGCGAGCTGGCGATGTGCGATGAAGTCGGCACGGTGGTTCCTTTGAATTCGAACGCGCTGGCGCGCTTCGGCAATATTCAGGGTAACGAACTAACGGTAGATGGCCGTGACCGGTGTCTCGCCTACACGCGCGAAACCACGGTACATGCCCTCGGTATTGAACGGCAGCGCGATGTTGCCGCGTGCGTCGACGGCGATCAGGCCGCCGCGTCCGTCGATCTTCGGGAGGTGGTTCATGACCACGTCGTGCGCGGCGTCCTGCAAGGACACGTTGCGGTAGGCCATTTGCGCCGCGACGTCGTAGGCAGCGACCATGCGCATGAACATTTCGCCGGAGCCGGTCGTGGACACGGCGCACGTCGCGTCGTCCGCATAGCAGCCCGCGCCGATCAGCGGCGTGTCGCCGACGCGGCCCACCTGCTTGTTCGTGATGCCGCCAGTGGATGTCGCCGCGGCCACGTGGCCGTGCGCGTCGAGCGCGACCGCGCCCACCGTGCCGAACTTGCGGTTGGGATCGAGCGGCTCGTGCGGCGTGGGATCGTCGCCACCGCTGGCAGACGACGAAAAAGCAAAGCTCGCGCCGTCGTGATCGAGCATCGCGCGTTGCTGATCGCGCGCGAGCAGCCATTGGCGATGACGGGCCTCGGTGTCGAAATAGTCGGGCTCGACGAATTCGAGCCCCTGCGCCGCGGCGAAACTTTCGGCGCCTTCGCCGGTGAACAGCACATGCTCGCTGTGCTCGAGCACGCTGCGCGCTGCGAGGATCGGATTGCGCACGCGCTTCACGCAGCAGATCGCACCGGCTTCGAGCGTGCTGCCGTCCATGATCGCCGCGTCGAGCTCGTGCGTGCCCGCCGCCGTGTACACCGCGCCTCGCCCCGCGTTGAAGAGCGGACAGTCTTCGAGCAGGCGCACCGCTTCGCTGACGGCGTCGAGCGCGCTGCCGCCGTCGGCGAGCACGCGTTGGCCGGCGGCGAGCACCGCGTGCAGCGCCGCGTGATATTCGGCTTCGGCGTTGGCGGTGAGGGACGCGCGCACAATCGTGCCCGCCCCGCCATGAATGGCAATGACTGCGTTGGTGTTCATCGTTTGAGTTTGGGTTTGGCTTGCGTCGCACCGGGTTTTGCAACTGCGGTACGCGCCGGTTCGCGCGCGGCTTGGCCTGGCGCCTGCGTTGGCGTTGCGGTTGGCGCTTTCGTTGTTGACGTTTTTGTTGACGCTTTCGCTGCCGCGTTCGGGACCGCGGAGAGCGGATCGGTGAGCCACGGCAAGACGAATTCGGTGACTTCCGCGGCGGCCTTCACCGAACGTTTCGCGCGATATGCGACTGCGTCGCACAGCGCTTCGATCACGGCAAGAACAGCCGCGTCCGCGTTGGCCGCGAGCCGGCGTTCCGAGCGCACGTACAACGACAGATCGGCGAATTGCGCGAGCGGCGAGCGCGGACCGTCGGTCAGCGCCAGCACGCGTGCGCCGCGCGTGGCCGCACGGCGCGCCAGTTCGATGGTGTCGTCGACATAACGCGGAAACGCAATGCCGATCACGAGATCGCCCTCGCCGCAATTGAACAGACGCCGCGCCGCATGCGACGGCCCGCCGATGAATGCCAGCGACTGCACATTGTCGTGATACGCCATCAGCCCGTGCTCCATCAGCCCGGCGAGAAAGGCGCTCGTGCCGGCGCCGAGCACAAACACGCGACGCGCGGCGAGGATCGCCTCGACCGCGGCTTCGGCGGCGGCATTGTCGATCGCGGTGCGCGTCAGGTGCAGATTGTTGGCCGCCTGTTCGAGCGACGCGTCGACCACGTCGTCGCCGTCGGCGAGCGATTCCTGCGCGCTGCGCAGCCGTTCCACCGGCGCGAGCGTCGCCTCGAAGCCGCGCACGAGCGCGTCACGGAACTGCGGATAGCCGTCGAAACCGAGCGCGCGCGCAAAGCGATTCGCCGTCGCCACCGAAGCGCCGACCACGCTCGCCAGCTCGTCGATCCGCATGGTGGCCGCGCGAAACAGATTGGCCAGCACGTACTCGCCCATGCGCCGATGAATGGGCGTGAGCGTAGACATGGCTGCCTCGATGCGGGCGGCGATGGCCTGCTCGGCGGGATTGGATGCGACGGACGGTTGATGAATCATGCGGGCGAATGAGCGAGCGAGATGGATGGCCTCATGGCGTAAGCGAAATGCATGAAAGTATATTTACATGGAAATCGTCCGGAAAAAAATTCATTTTCATTTTTACGGGTTTGTCCTGGCGCTCGGTTCGCGTGGCTTGACCGTGGTCAACGTGATGCGCGGGCGGCACGCGAGGCTCCTGGCGGTGTTATTCTTCGCTCGCCATGAATCTCGAAAGCATTCTCTTTAGCCAGGGCTTCGGCTCGCGCCGCCAGTGCCGCGCGCTGATTGCCGACGCGCGCGTGAGCATCGACGGCACCGTCTGCACCGACGCCGATGCCGATTTCCCCGCTGGCGACGCAGCGTTTTGCTTTAGCGTCGACGGCGTGGTCTGGCCGTATCGCGAACGCGCCTATCTCCTGCTCAACAAGCCGGCGGGCTATGAGTGTTCGCGCGACCCGCAGCATCATCTGAGCGTGTTCAGTCTGTTGCCGCCGCAATTCGCCGAGCGTGGCGTGCAGTGCGTGGGCCGGCTCGATCAGGACACGACCGGCTTGCTGCTGCTGTCCGACGACGGGAAGTTCGTGCACACGTTCACATCGCCGAAACGCAAGGTGCCGAAGGTCTACGTGGCGACCACGCGCCATCCGCTCGACGACGCACAGTTGAGCCTGCTGCGCGACGGCGTGTTGCTGCACGGCGAGTCGAAGCCCGTCGCGGCCGTCGCCGCTGAGGCGCGCGGCGGGCACTCTCTCGCGCTCACCGTGATGGAGGGCAAGTACCACCAGGTCAAGCGGATGATCGCCGCAGCCGGCAATCGTTGCGAAGCGCTGCATCGCGAGCGCATTGGCGGACTGGCGCTGCCCGCGACGCTTGCGCCGGGCGCGTGGCAATGGCTCGATGAAACGGAGATCGCGTCCCTCGGATCTTCACCGAGCGGGTAAACCGGTACGACGCGCGTAACTCGCTGACGCCGCTGCGAAGTCACTGTGAGCAAGCGCACATTCGCGCGAAGACTGCCCGCACGTAACGCTGCGCCGCAGCATGCGGTTCGTCACGGCTCGCCCTATACTCGTTTAAACAAAGACTACAAAGAGTTCAAGGAGGGGCCATGATTGTCCATGGCGGAATCATGATCTCGTATGGGATGGTGGCGTTTGTGTGCCTCGGGGTGCTGCTGATCGGCGGATTGCTGATCGCAATGCGGGTGCGGCACAAATACCATCCGAATCTGATCGGCGCGCTGATCGGCGGATTGCTGTGTTTCCTGCTGCTCGAGGCGCTGCCCGCGCTGACCTGAGCGACGCGCAGCTATCTGTTTGACTTTGGCTGCGCTCGCGCGCTGCGCGTTACGCACGTTACGCCGGGTGCGGCTTGCCGCTCGCGGCTTCGTGCAAAAAATCGTCGACGCTCGGGTAGCGCAGGCGCACACCCAGTTCTTCTTTCAGGCGGCGGTTCACGAGCCGCCTCGACTCGCGCATGAACGACAGCAAGGTCGGCTCGATCTGCTCCTCGGCCTGCGCCCGCGTGATGCGCGGCGGGCGTGCCAAACCGAATGCATCGGCAACCCGATCGAAGTACTCGCCCATTTTCAGCGACGAGTCGTCGGACGCGTGAATCGCGCGCGCCGGCCGCCCGCGCAAGGCAAGGCGCACGAGGATCGCGGCGAGATCGTCGGCGTGAATGTGGTTCGTGTAGACGTCGTCTGCAGCGACGAGCGCGGGCGTACCTTTTTCGAGCCGCCCAAGCGGCAGGCGATTGCCCGCATAAATCCCCGGAATCCGCGCGATGCTCGCGGCAATCGCGCCGCGCGCCGTCGCGCGCCGCAGTTGCTGCTCGGCGGACACACGGCGCTTTGCACGTGCATTGGCCGGCGCGACGACGCGCGTCTCGTCGATCCATGCGCCGCCGCAATCGCCATATACGCCCGTCGTGCTTGCGTAGACGAGGCGCGGCGGCACGCGCGAAGCGGCGGTACGGCGAAGGCCGTCGGGTACAATATTGGCTGGTTCCGCGGCTGCCCACGAGGCGCGCGCGCGGCGCAGACGTCCAACCGGCGCAAAGGCGGCGCGAGCCCGCGGCAAAGCGAGATCGCGGCGCATACCGAGGGTTGCGAGCAACGCGCGGGTGCGGCGGTCGTCGTCGCCGGTTTTCTGCGGCGGTGCGAGATGCAGCACGGTCGGCGCGAGGCCCGCGAGCCGCTTCAGGCTGCGGCGCGCGTCGAGGTCGCCGACGAGCGGAGACACGCCCGCCGCGCGCAATTCGGCGCTGCGCGCCGCGTGGCTGGTGAGTGCGAAGACGTGAGCGTGCGGGCGCAGCAGCGGCACGCAGCGCATGCCGACATCACCGCACCCTACGATCAACACGCGTGGACGGCGGAAGTTTCGTGTCGCTTTCATGGTGCACGCATTGTAGCCGTCAAGCGCCGCGGGCACCGGGCGGTGTGGCGTGCCGTCGCGGCGCCTGCCGAAGCGGCCTGCTGGGCCGGCCAATTAACGATTACCGACTTTTCCAATTCGAACACTTATGGCATTTAACGTCACGCTCCGGCAAAGCGGCCGGCAGTTTCAGGTAGAACAGGACGAACCGGTGCTGAACGCGGCCTTGCGTCAAGGCATCGGTTTGCCGTACGGCTGCAAGAACGGCGCGTGCGGTTCGTGCAAGGGTGCCGTGGTGAACGGCCAGGTCGAGCAGCGCGCGCATTCGTCGTCGGCTTTGTCGAACGATGAAAAAACTCGCGGCATGGCGCTCTTCTGTTGCGCGACGGCGTGCTCGGATCTGGAAATCGACATCCGCGAAGTCGCGGGCGTGGGCGACGTGCAGGTGAAGAAGCTGCCGTGCCGCGTCAATGCAATCGAGCGCAAGGCCGACGACGTCGTGGTGCTCAAGCTGCAACTGCCCGCGAATGAACGCCTGCAGTATCTGGCCGGCCAGTACCTCGAATTCATTCTGAAGGACGGCAAGCGACGCAGTTATTCGATGGCGAACGCGCCGCACACCGAAGGCCCGATCGAGCTGCATATCCGTCATATGCCCGGCGGCGCCTTCACCGACCACGTGTTCAACACGATGAAAGAGCGTGACATCCTGCGCTTCGAAGCGCCGCTCGGTACTTTCTTCCTGCGCGAAGAGTCGGACAAGCCCATCGTGCTGCTCGGCTCGGGCACGGGCTTCGCGCCGCTGAAGGCGATCGTCGAACATGCGGTGTTCAAGAATCTCAACCGCCCGATGACGCTCTACTGGGGCGCGCGTCGCAAGAAAGACCTGTATCTGCTCGAACTGGCCGAGCAATGGGCGCGTGAGATTCCGAACTTCAAGTTCGTGCCCGTGCTCTCGGAGCCCGACGCGAGCGATGCGTGGACCGGCCGCGTGGGCTTCGTGCATCGCGCGGTGATCGAAGATCTGCCCGATCTGTCCGCGTATCAGGTGTATGCGTGCGGCGCACCGGTCATGGTCGAATCGGCGCAGCGCGACTTCACGCAGCACCACGGCCTGCCCGAAGACGAGTTCTACGCGGACTCGTTCACGAGCGCCGCGGATCTCGCGAATGCGGTCTGAGCGAAACGCCGACACCACGCGCCGATGCAAATTCATGGTTTACACCGGCGCTTTCCTTGTCGTATTCTTTCGCGCATGAACCGCATCCAGTCCGAACTTCGACGTCGCCGCTCGCCGCTTCCCTAGGGACGCCGCCGGCTTCGTCACGGATTCGCGCTATAACAGAGCGCACGCTGTTCGAATCATGAAAGCCACGGCATGCCGTGGCTTTTTTGTTTTTCCGCCTCATTCACCTCTTACCCGCTGCCTGGAGCCTGCCGTCATGAATTTCAATGAGTACCCGATCGAGTCGCTGATGTACATCACGAACCGGCCCGAAATCGTTTTCACGCACGGCAAGGGCTCGTGGCTCTACGATAACAACGGCAAGCGCTATCTGGACTTCATTCAGGGCTGGGCGGTCAATTGCCTCGGTCATTGCAACGAAGGCATGATCGAAGCCCTGAACACGCAGGCCACACTGCTCTTCAATCCGTCGCCGGCTTTTTACAATGAGCCGATGGCGAAGCTCGCCGGGCTTCTCACACAACACAGCTGCTTCGACAAGGTGTTTTTCGCGAACAGCGGCGCGGAAGCGAACGAAGGCGCGATCAAGCTCGCGCGCAAGTGGGGCAAGAAGTTCAAGGACGGCGCGTTCGAAATCATCACCTTCGACCACAGCTTCCACGGCCGCACACTCGCCACCATGTCGGCAAGCGGCAAGCCGGGCTGGGACACCATCTACGCGCCGCAAGTGCCGGGCTTTCCGAAGGCGGATCTGAACGACATCGCCTCGGTCGAAAAGCTGATCAACGCAAAAACGGTTGCGGTGATGCTCGAACCGATTCAGGGCGAAGGCGGCGTGATCCCCGCGACGCGCGAGTTCATGCAGCAACTGCGCGAGTTGACCCGCAAGCACAACCTGCTTCTGATCGTCGACGAAGTGCAAAGCGGCTGCGGCCGCGCCGGTACCTTGTTCGCGTATGAGCTGTCGGGCATCGAGCCGGACATCATGACGCTCGGCAAGGGCATCGGCGGCGGCGTGCCGCTCGCGGCGCTGCTCTCGAAGGCGGAAGTGGCGGTGTTCGAAGCCGGCGATCAGGGCGGCACCTACAACGGCAATCCGTTGATGACCGCGGTCGGCTACTCGGTGATCTCGCAACTCACGGCGCCGGGATTCCTCGAAGGCGTGCGCGCGCGCGGCGAATACCTGCGGGCGAAGCTGCTGGAGCTGTCGGAAGAACGCGGCTTTAACGGCGAGCGCGGCGAAGGTCTGCTGCGCGCGCTGCTGCTCGGCAAGGACATCGGCAACCAGATCGTCGAAAAGGCGCGCGACATGCAGCCCGACGGCCTGCTGCTGAACGCGGCGCGCCCGAACCTGCTGCGCTTCATGCCGGCGCTCAATGTCACGAACGAAGAGATCGACCAGATGATGGCGATGCTGCGCTCGATTCTCGACACGCTCTAACGAAAGCGGAGCACCTGATGAGCACGAGCGCCGCGGTCTCCGTCTCGATTCGCCGCTTCGAGGCGCGCGACACCGACGCGGTGATCGCGCTGTGGCAGGAAGCGTTTCCCGAGTATCGGGATGCCACGAAGCCGCAGCGCAACCCGCGTCTGTCGATTGCAAACAAGCTCGCCACGCAGCCCGAGTTGTTTTTCGTCGCGGTGCTGGATGAGCGCGTGGTCGGCAGCGTGATGGGCGGCTACGACGGCCACCGCGGCTGGCTCTACTCGCTCGCGGTCGACGAGTCGTTGCGGCGGCACGGCATCGGCTCGCGTCTTGTCGCGCACGTCGAGGCCGCGTTGACCGCGCTCGGCTGCTCGAAGCTGAATCTGCAGGTGTTGTCCGCGAAGAGCGAGGTCCGCGCGTTTTACGAGGCGCTCGGTTATCGCGCCGATGCGGTGGTCAGTTTGGGCAAGCGTCTTGGCGAACTCGCCGATAGCTCGGCGGGTTGAATCCGGAGCGGCGCGTTCGCGCCGGAAAGAGAAAGGCCGCATACGTTTTTTAACGCATGCGGCCTTTTTTCATGGCGGTTGAACTGCGAGCGCTTATTTGCCCGCTTGTTCGTCCGCTTGTTCGTCCGACTTATTCACCCAGATAAGCCGCGCGCACCTTCGGATCGTCCAGCATCTGCTTTGCGTCGCCCGACATCGTGACGAGACCCGAGTCCATCACATAGCCGCGGTTCGCGGCCTGCAACGCGAGCCGCGCGTTCTGCTCGACGAGCAGCACGGTCATGCCTTCCGCCGAAATCGCACGCACCACCTCGAAGATCTTCTCGACCATGATCGGCGACAGACCCATCGACGGTTCGTCGAGCAGCAACAGCTTGGGGCGCGAGATGATCGCGCGCGCCATCGCCAGCATCTGCTGTTCGCCGCCCGAGAGCGTGCCCGCGTATTGCGTGGCGCGCTCCTTCAGGCGCGGGAAAAAGCCGAACATGCGATCGACGTCGGCCTTGATGCCGTCGCTGTCGCTGCGCAGGTAAGCACCCATCTGCATGTTCTCGACGATCGACATGCGCGCGAAGATGCCGCGGCCTTCCGGCACCATCGCGAGGCCGCGCTTCAGAAGCTCGTGCGGCGGCACGCCCTTGATCGACTGGCCCATGTACTCGATGTCGCCCGCCGAGTAGGGCTTGAGACCCGTGATCGCCTTCATCGTCGTGGTCTTGCCCGCGCCGTTCGCACCGATCAGCGTGACCAGCTCGCCCTGCGCGACTTCGAGGTCGATGCCCTTGACTGCCTGGATGCCGCCGTAATTGACCTGCAGGCCCTTGATTTTCAACATTGTTTGCGTCGTGGACATCAGTGGACTCCCGCACCCAGATAAGCTTCGATCACCTTCGGATCCTTCTGCACGTCTTGCGGCAGACCTTGCGCAATCACCTTGCCGTAGTCGAGCACCGTCATCTGGTTGCACAGACCCATCACGAGCTTCACGTCGTGCTCGATCAGCAGAATCGTCTTGCCGTCGGCGCGGATCTTGTCGAGCAGGCGCGTCAGTTCGACCTTTTCCGTCGCGTTCATGCCGGCGGCGGGTTCGTCGAGTGCGAGCAGCTTCGGATCCGTCGCGAGCGCGCGCGCGATTTCGAGCCGGCGCTGGTGGCCGTACGACAGATTGCGCGACGTGTAGTCCGCGTACTGCGCAATGCCGACGTACTCCAGCAGCTCGATGGCGCGCTCCTTGATTTCACGCTCTTCCTTGCGCTCGGCCGGCGTCTGGAACACTGCGCCGAGCAGGCCGTGCTTCGTGCGCACGTGGCGGCCCACCATCACATTTTCCAGCGCGGTCATGCCGCCGAACAGACGAATGTTCTGAAACGTACGCGCAATGCCTGCCTTCGCGACCTGATACACGGCCGTCGGCGTGTAGTTCTGGCCGTCGAGCTTGAAGTCGCCGGAATCCGGCGTGTAAAGGCCCGTGATCACGTTGAAGAACGTGGTCTTGCCGGCGCCGTTCGGGCCGATCAGACCATAAATGGTGCCTTCCTCGATCTGAAGGCCGACGTCAGACAGCGCCTGCAAACCGCCGAAGCGCTTGTTCACGCCCTTCACGGACAGACGGATTTTTTTATCGCTCATGTTCATTTGCTCCTATCCGTCCGTTACGCGCGCACCGGCTTTTTGCCAGCCCGCTTCGACAGTTTCGCAATCTTGTCTTCGTGCTTCGGCGACGGCCACAGGCCTTCCGAGCGATACAGCATGATCAGCACCATCGCGAGTGCGTAGACGAGCTGACGGATCACTTCGGTATCGACGATTTCATGGCCGAAGATCATGTGTTGCAGCGGACCCATCGTCGAACGCAGGAATTCCGGCAGCACCGCGAGCAGCACCGCGCCGAGAATCACGCCCGGAATGTGGCCCATGCCGCCGAGCACCACGCAGGCGAGCACGACGATCGACTCAGGCAGCGTGAACGATTCCGGCGACACGAAGCCCTGGAACGCACCGAACATCGCGCCCGACAGGCCGCCGAACGACGCGCCCATTGCAAACGCGAGCAGCTTCACGTTACGCGTGTTGATGCCCATGGCCTTGGCGGCGATTTCGTCCTCGCGGATCGCGGCCCATGCACGGCCGATACGCGAATGCTGCAAACGCGTACACACCCAGATCACGAGCAGCGCGGCCAGCACGAACAGGTAGTAGTACGAGTACACCGACGGGAACTGCAGGCCGAACAGCGAGTGCGTCTGCGAGAGACTGAAGTCGCCCACGTGCACCGGTGCAATCGCCGTGATGCCCTTCGGCCCGTTGGTGATGTTCACCGGTCGGTCGAGGTTGTTCAGGAAAATCCGCACGATTTCCCCGAAGCCCAACGTCACGATGGCGAGGTAGTCGCCGCGCAGACGCAGCGTCGGCGCACCGAGCAGCACGCCGAACAGCGCGGCGATCGCCATCGCGCACGGCACGATGATGAGGAACGGCACATGCAGGCCGTTCGGCGCGAGCTGGGCGATCCACTCGAATTGCGACGACAGGTGCGGCGAGCTGAGCAGCGCCGCCGTGTACGCGCCGACCGCGTAGAACGCGATGTAGCCGAGGTCCAGCAGGCCGGCAAAGCCGACCACCACGTTCAGGCCGAGCGCGAGCATCACGTATAGCATCGCGAAGTCGAGCACGCGCACCCAGTAGTTGCCGCCGGCGGTGCCGATGATCATCGGCGCGGCGATCACGAACACGGCGGTGATGATGCCCACCGTCAGCGTCTTCGCGAGGTTGCGTTCGGGAATGAGCGTCGTGGACGGCTCGATCGGTTGAATTGAGGTCATTTGATTTACTCCTTGGCCTGGATCAAGCGCGATCCGCAACGCGTTCGCCGAGCAGACCCGACGGACGGAACACCAGCACGATGATCAGCACGATGAATGCAAACACGTCCTGATAGTTACTGCCGAACACACCACCTGTCAGGTTGCCGATATAACCGGCGCCCAACTGTTCGATGAGCCCCAGAATCACGCCGCCGACCATTGCGCCGCCCAGGTTGCCGATACCGCCCAGCACCGCCGCGGTAAACGCCTTGAGACCAGGGATAAAGCCCATGTAGAAGTGCGCGTTGCCGTATTCGGACGCGATCATCACGCCGGCGAGCGCAGCCAGCGCCGAGCCGATCATGAAGGTGGCCGAGATCACGAAGTTCGGGTTCACGCCCATCAGCGAGGCGACGCCCGGGTTCTCGGCAATCGCGCGCATTGCGCGGCCGAGCTTGGTCTTGTGCACGAGGAGCAGCAGGCCCGCCATCACGAGGAACGCGACGACGATGATGACGATTTCAGTCATCGAGATCACGGCGCCGGGCGTCGTGTCGGTGGCCTTGATCACGTTCAGCGGATCGGTGGGCAGCAGTTGCGGGAACGGCAGCGGGTTGCGCGACCAGATCATCATGGCGAGCGTCTGCAGCAGGATCGACACGCCGATTGCGGTGATCAGCGGCGCGAGACGCGGCGCCTTGCGCAACGGCCGGTAGGCCACGCGCTCGATGGTGTAGCCGACCACCGCACAGACGACGGCGGCGATTGCAAGCGCGATGCATAGCGTCGGCACATTGCCTAAGCCGGGGAAGTGATTCTGCAGCACGCCTATGGCGGAAAGCGCAACCATCGCGCCCACCATCAACACATCGCCGTGAGCGAAGTTGATGATGCCGAGAATGCCGTAAACCATCGTATAGCCCAGTGCGATGATGGCATAAACGCTGCCAAGCACCAGTCCGTTTAGGATCTGCTGGATGAAGATATCCATTTAATGCTCCTTAGCCCGTGCGACTGGATTCGCGTTCTTCATCAGCCGGTGGGCGGTGATGCGTCACGCAATCTCAATGGCACTGCGGGTACTGATGTAAAAGACCGGTAAGGGTTTATCCGCCGCCGGTTTGCGAAGACGACTGGGTCACAGTCGCTGGCTCGCCTTCGGCGGATGCAAAAACGGCACCGTTGGATGGTTCGGTGCCGTCAGGCTGAACGTCCCGTCATCACATCTTCACGACGTCGAGAACCGCTTTTTTGCCGTCCTTGAAGTCGTAAAGCGTAATGGCGCCCTCTTTCAAATCACCCTTGTCGTCGAACGCGATCCGGCCGATTACCCCGTTGTAATCGGTTGACGGCATCGCAGCCAGCACCTTGGGCGCCTCGATCGAATTAGCGCGCTTCATTGCATCGACAATCACGTACACAGCGTCATACGTGAACGGTGCGTAAATCTGCACCGGCGTGTGGAAGCGGTCGACGTACTTCTTTTCGAAGTCCGCTCCCCTGTCCATTTTCGAAAGCGCGAGTCCCGCTTCCGAACAGACCAGGTTTTGCACGGCGGGTCCCGCCAGCTCACCCACCTTGTCGGTACACACGCCGTCGCCGCCAAGGATTTTTGCCCTGATACCGAGCGCCGCCGCCTGTTTGGCAAACGGCCCGCCCGTCGCGTCCATTCCGCCGAACATGATGGCGTCCGGATGAACACTCTTGATCTTCGTGAGGATGGCCCGGAAGTCCGTGGCCCGGTCGTTCGTCGCTTCACGCGCGACGATCTTCGCTCCGTTCGCCTCGACGGTCTTCGCGAATTCCTCCGCGAGGCCCTTGCCGTAGGCGGTTGCATCGTCCACTACCGCGATGCGTTTGGCGCCCAACGCCTTCGTGGCGTAATTGGCGAGCGCCGGACCCTGCTGCGCGTCGGTGGCGACCACGCGGTAGGTTGTCTTGAAACCCTGCTGCGTGTAAGCCGGGTTCGTCGACGACGGCGAGATCTGCACGATGCTCGCATCGCTATAAATCTTCGAAGCCGGAATCGACACGCCCGAATTCAGGTGGCCGACAACGGCCACCACATGATCGTCCACCAGTTTCTGCGCGACCGCGGTGCCCGCTTTCGGATCGGCGGCGTCGTCCTGCGCGTCCAGTTGCAAGTCGATCTTGTGGCCGTCGATGGTCAGGCCATGTGCATTGATTTCCTCGACCGCGAGACGCGCGCCGTTTTCGTTGTCCTTGCCCAGATGCGCGATGCCGCCCGTCAGCGGGGCCGCATGGCCGATCTTCACGACAATTGCCGCGCTTGCCGGCGCGGCGGACGCCGCCACTGCCGCCGATGCGCCTGCTCCCGCCTCGCCATCCTGTTTTTTGCCGCACGCGGTCAACATCGCAACCGCGGCCGCGATGGACACGGCGTAAGCAAACTTGACTCGCATTAATTAGGTCTCCCGCCCTTGCTGAAACTCATGTTCGGAAGGCCCTGAGGCCTTGAGAACGCGCGCATTGTAACTCCAATTTTGCGACGGGCAATATTGTTGAACCGGCAGGGTTTTCCTGCATTGCAACCGTATTTTGAGACCACTTTCGAACAAAAGGCGCAACCGGGTTGCGACTGATTTTCGTGCATCAGTTGCACCAGCGCAGAACACCGCCGCATCAAGTGTTGCAGCCGCGCCGCGGCGCGCCCGCTCACAGCACGGTTTGCGTCACATTGCGGTCTTAAAATGCGCCTCTCGTGCTCGGCACCATCTTAGTGCGTCAAAAAAGTTTGCGGGCGCCCTCCACGCTAAAAACGGGGACGCATCGAGCGAAAGGGAATTAAATGCCAGATCATTTTTCAAAAAAGATTCAGTGTGAGGCAGAGAAAAAGCGTGGGGAGCCGTGATCTGTCGCCTATTTTGTTAGATCACCGGCGGCGGCGCGCAAAAAAAAACGCGCCCGAAGGCGCGTGTTTGACGACCCGTTGGCAGGCCTATCAGGCAGGCAAGCCCAGCCCGCGCGGCAGCGGAAACGCGATATTTTCCTCGATGCCTTCCAGCGCGCGTACATTCCGCACGCCCAGTTCGCGCAGGCGCGCAATCACCGCCTGCGCCAGCACTTCCGGCGCCGAAGCGCCCGCCGTGACGCCGATGCGGCGCTTGCCCTCGACCCACGCCGGGTCGATCTGATCCGGCGAGTCCACCATATAAGAAGGCACACCGAGTTTTTCCGCCAGCTCGCGCAAGCGGTTGGAGTTCGAGCTGTTCGGGCTGCCCACCACGATCACCACGTCGCACTGCGGCGCCATGAACTTGACCGCGTCCTGACGATTCTGCGTGGCGTAACAGATGTCCTGCTTTTTCGGCTCGCGAATAGACGGATATTTCGCCTTGAGCGCGCCAATGATTTCCGCGGCGTCGTCCACCGAGAGCGTGGTTTGCGTGACGAACGCGATCCGCTCGGGGTCCGCGAGCTGCAGCGCCTCTACGTCTTCGATGTCCTCGACGAGATGCATGCCCTCGCCCGCCTGGCCCATCGTGCCCTCCACTTCCGGATGACCCTTATGGCCGATCATTACGATGTCGAAGCCGTCCTGGCGCATCTTTGCAACCTCGATATGCACCTTGGTGACGAGCGGACAGGTCGCGTCGTAGACACGCAGCCCGCGCGACTCGGCCTCGCTGCGCACTGCCTTCGACACCCCGTGCGCACTGAAGATCACCGTGTTGCCGGGCGGCACTTCCTCCAGCCGCTCAATGAAGATCGCGCCCTTCTTGCGCAGATCTTCGACGACGTAGGCGTTATGGACGATTTCGTGACGCACGTAGATCGGCGAGCCGTGCAGCTTGATGGCGCGCTCGACGATCTCGATAGCCCGATCGACGCCGGCACAGAACCCGCGCGGCTGCGCCAGCAGGATCTCCGTTTCGGCTAGGGTCGTATCCGCGATGCTCATGTTTACAGAATCCCGATGATTTTCACTTCGAACGCCAGCGCCTGGCCGGCAAGCGGGTGGTTGAAATCGAACAGGGCCGACGTTTCGTTCACTTCTTTCAGAACGCCAGCGTAGCGGCCGCCGCCCGGCGCGTTGAATTCGACCAGGTCACCCGGCGAAAAATCCTCGCCGATCATGCTGTTTTCGCGCAGCGTGGCCAGCGACACGCGCTGGATCAACTCCGGGTTGCGCGGACCGAACGCGGCGCCGGGAGCTAGCTGAAAGGTCGAGTGGTGGCCCACCTTCAAACCCAGCAAAATGTCTTCCAGCGGCGGCGCGAGCTGACCGGCGCCGAGCAGCAGCGTGGCGGGCTTGTCGTTGAAGGTATTGATGACTTCGGCGCCATCGGCAAGGGAAAGCCGGTAGTGAAGCGTCACGTGTGAACCGGGCTTCACTTCGGAAATGTCGATGATGCTCATGCAGTGCTCGCTCAGTCGAAGCGCGCTCTCACGCGTGCGCCGCGGGCGCAGCCGACGCGTGCGGCAAACCGTCGGCGTGCCGTGCGCAAAGCGTCTATTGTAAGCCACATGGCCGGGCTCGGCTTGCGTCCATCGCGCGCACTGGCCCGAAACCTGAAACGGAGGAACTGTCTGTATATGTCTGATTATGCGTCTCCAATCGTCGCACCAACGTTCGATTTCGCTCGTTCGCCGCCGGTTGCCCCGGCTACCGACAAACCCAAGGCGCGTCGCAGGCGCAAGTGGCCGAAGCGCGACATGCCGCGCGAGCGGCTGATCGATCAGGGCCCCGGCGTGCTGTCCGATACCGAGATGATCGTGCTCGTCCTCGGCTCGGGCCTGCCGGGCCACGACGTGTTCAGCGTCGCGCGCGATCTGCTCGAGCGCTTCGGTTCGCTGCGGGCGATGCTCGACGCGACTTACGCCGATTTCGACGGCTTGCGGGGCATCGGCCCGGCGAAGAAGGCGCAACTGCTCGCCATCATGGAAATGGCGCGCCGCTCGCTCGTCGACAAGATGCGCCGGCGTTCGCTGATGAATTCGCCCGAGGCCGTGGAAGATTACCTGCGGCTTCTGATCGGCGGGCGTCCGCAGGAAGTGTTCGTATCGCTGTTCCTCGACGCCCGGCATCGGCTGATTCGCAGCGAGGAAAGCGCGCGCGGCACGCTCACGCGCATGGCCGTGTATCCGCGCGAGATCGTGCGGCGCGCGCTCGCGCTCAATGCGGCGAGCCTGATCGTCGCGCACAACCACCCCTCCGGCGCGGTGCAGCCGAGCGCGAGCGACTGCAGGCTGACGCGCACGCTGCGCGAAGCGCTCGCGCTGATCGACGTGCAACTGGCGGATCATCTCGTGATCGGCGCGGACAGCGTATACTCGTTCGCCCGCGCCGGGTGGCCGTGAAGCTGACTTGACGCTCTCGGCCCGAAGCTCCGGCCTGAAGCTCCCGGCTTCCGGCCCCGCTTGAGGCCTCCATCTGGCAGCCCGGCGAGCGGCCCTGCACGGCTCTTCGACTGGCATGAAAAGAATGCGAGCGAAAAGGAAAAACTCGCCAGACCATGTCTCGCCGCCGCAAATAAGGTTTGATTTTGCGGCGTTTTTCCTGCTAGAATTCCGGTTTGCCTATTTCCAACCCCCTGTTCCGAAGCCACCAAGGCGTTCCGGAAAGGATACGTGCCTGATTTCAGCGCGACTCTTTTCGGGAAACTTTCACGGCGTTCGAACTCAGAATTAGCGTATTAGGAGTGCTCTCATGGCACGCGTATGCCAAGTAACTGGGAAAGCGCCGATGAGCGGCAACAACGTTTCCCACGCGAACAACAAGACCAAGCGCCGGTTCCTGCCGAACCTGCAAAGCCGCCGCATTTGGGTGGAAAGCGAAAACCGTTGGGTGCGTCTGCGTATTTCGAACGCCGGCCTGCGCCTGATCGACAAGAACGGTATCGACGCTGTGCTCGCAGATCTGCGCGCACGCGGTGAAGCCTAAGGAGTAAATCATGGCGAAAGGCGCACGCGACAAGATCAAGCTGGAATCGACCGCAGGCACGGGTCACTTCTACACGACCACGAAGAACAAACGCAACATGCCGGAAAAGATGCTGATCAAGAAGTTTGATCCGGTCGTCCGCAAGCACGTTGACTACAAGGAAACCAAGATCAAGTAAGTCTTGACTCCTGCCTTTTGACGAAGGCGAAGACATGTGCAAAGAAGCCTCGCATTCGTGCGGGGCTTTTTGTTTTTGGCCAGTGGAATTCGCCGACGGCACGCCCTCTTCGCGCCAACAACGTCCTATGCCGTCCGGCCGGCTTTCCCTCGGCGGTCGCGGCGCGTATCCTCTCTCGTTTCAGCAGTGCGTGAACAACGCGTTGGCACAGCAAAACGAAAGACGGAGATGCAAGCAATGGAATTCGATGTGGCGATTGTCGGTAGCGGTCTCGCGGGGCTGAGCGTCGCGCTCAATCTCGCCGAGACGCGGCGAGTCGCGGTGATCGCCAAGCGGTCGATGACCGAAGGCGCGAGCGACTGGGCGCAAGGTGGCATCGCCGCAGTGCTCGATTCCGCGGACAGCGTGGAAAATCACGTGCGCGACACGCTGATTGCAGGCGGCGGCCTGTGCGACGAAGCAGCCACGCGTTTTATCGTCGAAAATGGGCGGGCCGCAATCGAATGGCTGATCGAACAAGGCGTGCCGTTCACGAAAGACGACGCCGCGGAGCTCGGCTTCCACCTCACTCGCGAGGGCGGCCACAGCCACCGGCGCATCATTCATGCGGCCGACGCAACGGGCCACGCAGTGGTCACCACGCTAAGCGAACGTGTGCGTCGGCATCCGAATATCACGCTGCTCGAAGACCATTACGCGATCGACCTCATCACGTCGGACAGGCTCGGGTTGCCCGGCCGCCGTTGCCACGGCCTCTACGCGCTCGACGTGCAAAGCGGCCGCACGGTCACCATCGAGGCGCCGCACACGGTGCTCGCCACGGGCGGCGCCGGCAAGGTCTATCTGTACACCACCAATCCCGACACGGCCACGGGCGACGGCATCGCCATGGCGTGGCGCGCGGGCTGCCGCGTTTCGAACATGGAGTTCATCCAGTTTCATCCGACGTGCCTGTTCCATCCGTACGCGAAGTCGTTTCTGATTTCGGAAGCGGTGCGCGGCGAAGGCGGTCTGCTGAAGCTTCCTGACGGCACGCGTTTCATGCCGAATCACGACGAACGCGCCGAACTGGCGCCACGCGACATCGTGGCTCGCGCCATCGACTTCGAGATCAAGAAGCGCGGCATCGACTGTGTGTATCTGGACATCAGCCATCAGCCGGCCGACTTTCTTCGCGAGCATTTCCCGACGATCCTCGCGCGTTGCCTCGAATTCGGCATCGACATCACGAAGGAACCCATTCCGGTCGTGCCGGCGGCGCACTATACGTGCGGCGGCGTCGTCACCGACCTGGCGGGCCGCACCGACCTCGCGGGCCTCTACGCGGTGGGCGAAACGTCCTGCACGGGGCTGCACGGCGCGAACCGGCTCGCCAGCAATTCGCTGCTGGAGTGCCTCGTGATTGGACGCTCGGCTGCGCGCGCAATCGAAGAGGAAGGCTTCTGCGGCGCCGTTCATGCCCCTCTGCCGGACTGGGACGAGAGCCGCGTCTCCGATCCGGACGAAGAAGTGGTGGTCGCGCACAATTGGGACGAGCTGCGCCGGCTCATGTGGAACTACGTGGGCATCGTGCGCACGGACAAACGGCTCGCGCGGGCGCGGCACCGGCTCGCCCTGTTGCGCGACGAGATACACGAGTACTACGCGAACTTCAAGGTGAGCCGAGACCTGCTGGAGTTGCGCAATCTGGTGGATGTGGCTTCGTTGATCGTCGACGGCGCACGGTCGAGGCGTGAAAGCCGCGGCCTGCATTTCAGCCGTGACTGGCCGGCAACGTTGCCTAAAGCACTACCTAGCGTGCTTTCGCCCGAGCACGTGCGCAACCGCAACGTCTGATGCAAGCTGAAACGCCATCGCGGCACGCACGGGCCGCAGATGGCGTTTGACGAATTACGACCAGCAGAAAGCAGCGTCAGACGATTCGCAACGAGTAGTCCGTCGCGCGCACGTCCTTCGTCAGGGCGCCGATGGACACGCGGTCCACACCGGTCTCCGCAATCGTGCGCACCGTTTCGAAATTCACGCCGCCGGACACTTCCAGCACCGCGCGACCCGCGGTGATGCGAACGGCTTCACGCATCGCGTCGAAAGAAAAATTGTCGAGCAGGATGGATTGCGCACGATGGGCCAACGCCGTTTGCAACTGCTCGAGCGTCTCGACTTCGATCTGAATCGACACGCCCGCGTTGAATGCGAGCGCCGCGTCCATGGCCGCGCCCACTCCGCCGGCTGCGGCGATGTGGTTTTCCTTGATCAGAATGCCGTCGTACAAAGCGAGCCGTTGATTTGCCCCGCCTCCCACGCGCACCGCGTATTTCTGCGCGAGCCGCAAACCCGGCAGCGTCTTGCGCGTGTCGAGGATGCGCGTATGCGTGTGGGCGATTGCGTCGACGTAACGGCGCGTCGCGCTCGCCACGCCGGACAGCAATTGCAGGAAGTTGAGCGCGTTACGCTCGGCAGTCAGCAGCGCGCGGACCGGCCCACGCAGTTCGCATACGGGCGTGTCGGCCGTCATCCGGCTGCCTTCGCGATAATGCCAGTGCACTTCG
This sequence comes from Paraburkholderia phenoliruptrix, assembly GCF_047325075.1. Taxonomy (NCBI): domain Bacteria; kingdom Pseudomonadati; phylum Pseudomonadota; class Betaproteobacteria; order Burkholderiales; family Burkholderiaceae; genus Paraburkholderia; species Paraburkholderia phenoliruptrix. The sequence continues at coordinate 1,225,377 of NZ_CP168531.1, read as the reverse complement.
ATCCGCGAGTCGACCTGCCGCAGCACGGCGTTGAACCACGGCACACCGCACAACACCGCGTCCTCGCGAACAATGACGCGCGCACTGCGAATCTCCTCCGCGGGCACGAGGCGGCCGGTCAGATCGCCGGCGCCGATGTCTTCGGCGAGCGCCTCCGCGACATTGCGAGCGAGCGCTGCGTCGAAAGCCGCGCCGTACTGCGCGCGAACCTCGCCGAACAGCGGCGACACCGCTTCTTCCTCACGATAGCCGGCGAAACCGCCCTCTGCTGAACTCTGCGCGACCGCGTTCATCAAGCGGCTCCCACGTTCGAGTACAACTGTGCGTCGCGCGCGAGGTCGCCGCTCGCCTGCACGCGCTTCTTGTGACGCGCCGCGAAGTCGAGCATGCGGTCGATGGGCACGCGCGCCCGCTCGCCAATGGCACGGTCGACGAAAATCTCGTTGTGGCCACGCTCGAGCACGTCCGCGAGATTCGCGAGCCCGTTCATGGCCATCCACGGACAGTGTGCGCAGCTCTTGCACGTCGCGCTAGTGCCGGCGGTCGGCGCGGCGATCAGCGTTTTGCCCGGCGCGGCGAGTTGCATCTTATGCAGAATGCCGAGATCGGTTGCGACGATGAAGTGCGTCGCATCGAGCTTTTGCGCCGCGTCGATCAACTGCGTGGTCGAACCGACGACATCGGCCAGCGCCACCACGTTCGCCGGCGACTCAGGATGCACCAGCACTTTCGCGCCCGGATATTCGGCGCGCAGCAAATCGAGTTCGATGCCCTTGAATTCGTCATGCACGAGGCAGGAGCCCTGCCACATCAACATGTCCGCGCCGGTCTTGCCTTGAATGTAAGCGCCAAGATGCCGGTCCGGCGCCCAGATAATCTTCTCGCCGCGCGCGTGCAGGTCGGCAACGATTTCGAGCCCGATGGACGAAGTCACCATCCAGTCGGCGCGAGCCTTCACCGCCGCGCTGGTATTGGCATACACGACCACCGTGCGATCCGGGTGCGCGTCGCAAAAAGCCGAAAATTCGTCGACGGGGCAACCGAGATCGAGCGAACAGGTTGCGTCGAGATCCGGCATCAGAATGCGCTTGTCGGGACTCAGAATTTTCGCGGTCTCGCCCATGAAGCGTACGCCCGCGACCACGAGCGTCTGCGCGTCGTGGTCGCGGCCGAAGCGCGCCATTTCCAGCGAATCGGCCACGCAGCCGCCGGTTTCATCGGCAAGCTCCTGCAATTCAGCATCGACATAGTAATGCGCAACGAGCACGGCTTTCTCGCGCTTGAGCAACGCGCGGATGCGCTCCTTCAGCGCCACTTTCTGCTCCGCCGACGGCATGTCGGGCACCTTCGCCCACGCCTGTCCGATTCCGCAGGACATGCCCTGCGCCTGCGGCCGGTCGTATTCGACGGTCCTGATCGCCTGCTGATTCATGATCTCCTCTGCCTTCGCTCTGCCGCCGCGGACTGCTCGTCGCGTCGCGCTACATTTTCCGCGGCCCAAAAAGCAAAACCCCGCCAACGCGGGGTTTTGTGACGTAACGAAATTTTAATGGATTTCGTGGTCAAGCATAACGGCGCAGTCGCATCGCGAATTCCTGCAGCGCCTTGATGCCGCTCGCCTCTGCACGATGACACCAGTCCTGCAACTGCACCAGCAGCTGATCGCGCGATGCGTTCGAGCGCTCCCACATGGCCGCCAGTTCGTTGCGCATGTCGATGTAGGTCTTCAGCTTCTGGCTGTTCGCGAAGATTTGCGGCAGCAGACGCTTCTGCGGCTCATCGAGCCCCGCTTCTTCCTTATGGAACCAGCTGCGCGCGCCGCGCATGACCTGGTACTTCTCGCGTGCGCCGACTTCCTTCAGATGCGCAAGCTCCTGTCGGTACGCGCGCTTGAGCGCCTTGCCGTAACGCGCCATGACTTCATAGCGGTTGGCCAGCACAGCCTGCAGCGTGTCCTGGTCGAGCACCAGCTTGCCGGTGGTCAGACGCGGCGTGGGCGCGACCTTCTTCACCTTCGCGAGACGGAAAGCCGACATGATGCGGATATACATCCAGCCGATGTCGAACTCGTACCACTTGTTCGACAGCTTGGCCGACGTCGCATACGTATGATGGTTGTTGTGCAGTTCCTCACCGCCGATGATGATGCCCCACGGGAAGATGTTCGTGCTGGCGTCCGACGAATTGAAGTTGCGGTAGCCCCAGAAGTGCGCAAGACCGTTGACCACGCCGGCCGCCCAGAACGGGATCCAGACCATTTGCACCGCCCAGATGGTCAGACCGACCACACCGAAGAGCGCGATGTTCAGCACCATCATCAGGCTGACGCCGAGGATCGGGTACTTCGTGTAGACGTTGCGCTCCATCCAGTCGTTCGGCGTGCCGTGACTGAATTTGCGCATGGTCTCTTCGTTTTTCGCTTCGACGCGATACAGCTCCGCGCCTTCGAGCAGCACCTTCCAGATGCCGCGCGTTTGCGGGCTGTGCGGATCTTCTTCCGTTTCGCACTTGGCATGGTGCTTACGGTGAATGGCCGCCCATTGGCCGGTCAGCATGCCCGTGGTCATCCACAGCCAGAACCGGAAAAAATGACTGACAATGGGGTGCAGCTCCAGCGCGCGGTGCGCCTGGCAGCGGTGCAGATAAACCGTCACGCCGATAATCGTGACGTGTGTCACCGCGAGCGTGTACAGCACAAGTTGCCACCACGAGAAGTGCAGCAGGCCGTGGGCAAGGAAATCGAGCAAAGAATTCAACAAGGCAATTTACCTGTGGAACGAGAGATACGAGAGACACAAGACGCGCGCGATCTGCGCGTGTCAAGAAAGTGAAAGCATACAGCGGGATTGGACGACATTCTACTGGAAGCGTTCCAAGTGTTTGTAACAAATAGGGATTTTTTGTGCGGCATCAACGCGCGATAGCCTGCAACAAACGAGTCGGCGTCCGCTGCAAGCCCGAAGGAGCCCCTTACAGCGCGGTGTCCACCTGATTGGCCGCGGGAGCGGTCATTGTTACCGATGGGGGCGCGACGCCGCCGAGGTTTGCCACGTTTGCGACGCTACCCACAATGCGCACTTCGCGTTGCGCGAAAGGAATGGAAATGCCGTGCGCGGAGAATAGCTGCCAGATGTTGCGATTGACCGCCGAGCGCACGGCCGAGGTGCCGGTCGCCGCATCCGCGATCCAGAAACCGAGCTCCAGGTTGATGCCGTCCGCGCCGAAGCTCACGAGGTAAGGCGTGGGCGCCGGGTCGGCCAGCACGCGCGGCACGCCGTCGGCGGCTTGCACGAGGAGCGCCATGGCCTGTTCGACGTCGGCGGTATAGGCGATCTGCACGGCCGCTTTCGCATAGCCGCGCGTGAGGTAGGACGACTGGTTCTGCACGACGTCGGTAATCAGCTTTTCGTTGGGAATGAGCGTTTCGATGCCGTCGAGGCCGCGCACCACCGTGTAGCGGGTGCGGATCTGCGTGACCATGCCTTGCAGGCCACTCACGTTGATCGTGTCGCCGATGCGCAGCGACCGGTCGATGAGGATGATGAAGCCCGACACATAGTTGCTGGCGATTTTCTGCAGACCGAAACCGAGCCCCACGCCGAGCGCGCCGCCGAACACACCGAGCACGGTGATGTCGATGCCGACGAGCGACAGGCTGATCAGCACCGCAGCCAGCATGAACGCCGCGCGGCCGACGCGCGCGACCACCACTTTGAGATTGGCGTCGAGCGTCGTGGCGCGCATCAGCCGGTCTTCGAAGGCCGAGCCGAGCCACATCGCGACGATCATCGTGACGCACACCCACAACAGGCCGGTGACGAGCGAGAGCAGCGTCATATGCGCATTGGCGACGCGGAAGTGCACGCTCGCCATCCACGCGACCACGTCGTCCTGAATACCCATCACCGTCAGGACCATGGCGACCCAGACGACGAGCGAAACAATCTTCTCGACGAGGAAAAGCCACGGGTGCGTCTCGCCGTCCTGACTAAAGACACGTCGCGCGAAGAAAAACACGATGTAAATCAAGCCGATGCCGAATAGCGGCACCAAGGCCAGATCGAGCAGCGACGTATGAATGAACTGGCCGGCGACAGACCGCGCGAGCCACACCAGCACCGCGCCGATCAGCGGGAAAAACGCGCGGTTCAGGCTTTCGGCGCCGAAGCGCAGCGTCTGGTAACGCGTCTGCCGGCGCAAGTCGAGCGCGCGGCGCAGCAGGCGCGCAAGGAGCCAGGCGAGCGCGAGCGTTCCGACCAGCACGCCGACCTGCCAGAGCATCACCGGCTGGCCGAAGTCGCGCGCAAGATCGCCGAATAGATGAGAAAAGATACGGTTTTGCATGATGTCGCAGGAAGGGCCGGGCCGCGCTTCACACCCCCGCGCGAACCGGCCTATAAGGCCAGGGCATCGAGCCCCGGCGCTCAGCTCTGCCGCTCGAGCACGGCGGCGAAGAAGCCGTCAGTCGCGTGACGATGCGGCCAGAGCGACAGATAGTCGCCCATTTCGAGATCGATGCGCTGCTCGGCCAGCACCTCGCGCGCCGGGACGAGCGCGAAGTCCGGGTGATCCGCGAGGAACTGCTGCACGACCGCTTCGTTTTCCGCTTCCAGAATCGAGCAGGTCGCGTAGACGAGACGCCCGCCCTTCTTCACGAGGCGTGCGGCGCTCGCCAGAATCGACGCCTGCTTGGGCGCGAGTTCGGCAACCGATTCGGGCGACTGGCGCCATTTCAGATCCGGATTGCGGCGCAGCGTGCCGAGGCCGCTGCACGGCGCATCCACGAGCACGCGGTCGATCTTGCCCGCGAGGCGCTTGATCTTCGCGTCGTGCTCGCTGTCGATCAGCACCGGATTCACATTCGACAAGCCGCTGCGCGCCAGGCGCGGCTTGAGCTTGGCAAGGCGCCGCTCGGAAATATCAAATGCATAGAGACGCCCGGTCGAGCGCATGGCCGCGCCCAGCGCGAGCGTCTTGCCGCCCGCGCCCGCGCAGAAGTCGACGATCATCTCGCCGCGCTTCGGCGCAACCAGCGAACACAGCAACTGGCTGCCCTCGTCCTGTACTTCGAGCCAACCTTGCTGGAACGCGTCGAGCTTGGTGAGCGGCGGCTTGCCGGCCACCCGCACGCCGAACGGCGCAAATGGCGTAGCGCCCGCCTCGATGCCCGCTTTCGACAGCGCGCCCAGCACCTCGTCGCGGCTCGCCTTCATCGGATTGGCGCGCAGATCGAGCGGCGCCGGGTAATTCAGCGCGGCGGCCAGTTGCGCAAGCTCGGCGGCCTCGAACCGCTTGGCGAGCGCCTGATGAATCCAGTCCGGCAAGTTCAGGCGAATGCGCAGCGGCAGGCTTTCCGGGTCGATCGTCGCGACGTGATCGAGCCATCTGGACTCCGCCTCGGACACGAACGGCTTGAGCGCCGCGCGACCGGCCGTCTGCATCAGGCCGAGCAGGGCCATGCGGCGCGCCGGGCTGCCGGTGCCGCTTTCGGCCAGATGCGCGAATTCCATGCGCCGGCGCAGCACCGCGAAGACCGCTTCGGCGATCACGCCGCGCTCGCCGTGGCCGAGCTTCGGGTGCGCGCGGAAAAAGCGGCTGGTGGTGGCGTCGGCGGGACCGTTCAGTCTTAGGACTTCAGCCAGCAGCGTCTCAGTTTGTCCAATCAGAAAACCATGCAATCTCATGCGCCCTCTCCGGCGGTGTGACCGGCAAAGAGCCATTGCGGCTCCGGCGGCGTAAGCGTGACGCGCAGGCCGTCGAGCGCAAGGCGCCCTTCGACGAACCAGCGCACCGCGCGTGGATAAATGATGTGTTCGGTGGCGAGCACCTTGTCGGCGAGCGTGGCCGGCGTGCCGCCGGCCTCGACGGGCACCGCCGATTGCACGACGATCGGCCCGTGATCGAGCTGCGACGTCACGAAATGCACCGACGCGCCGTGCAGGCGCACGCCGGCGTCGAGCGCCTGCTGGTGCGTTTTGAGCCCCGGAAAGCTCGGCAGCAGCGACGGGTGCACGTTCAGCATGCGCCCCGCATAACGGTCGACAAAACCGGCCGTCAGCACGCGCATGAAGCCGGCCAGCACGACGAGGTCGGGCGCGAAGCTATCGATCTGTTCGGCGAGCGCCGCGTCGAAGCGCTCGCGATCGGAAAACTGGCGATGGTCGACCACCGCCGTGACAATGCCGCGCGACGCCGCGAAGGCCAGGCCCGCGGCGTCAGGACGGTTGGCAATCACGGCGGCGACCTGCGCCGGCCAGCCTTCGTCCGTACACGCGCGGACGATGGCTTCCATGTTGCTTCCCCGCCCCGAAATCAGGATGACGAGTTTTTTCATGCGCGGATTTTATCATTCGGGGACACCCAAACCGCTCGGCGCCGCCGTCGGCCGCGCCGAGCGTTTATAATCGTTTGTTTTGCGGCCCCGTGGCCGCCCTACCCGACGCGCTATCGTGAGAGTCTTCCGCGGTCTTCCCAACGCTGAAAGCCGTGCGCCCTGTGCACTGACCATCGGCAACTTCGACGGTGTCCACCGCGGCCATCAGGCTTTGCTCGCGCACGTGCGCGCGGCGGCCGACGCGCGCGGCCTGCCCGTCTGCGTGATGACCTTCGAGCCGCACCCGCGTGAATTCTTCAACCCGGCCGGCGCGCCGCCGCGCATCGCGATGCTGCGCGACAAGCTGGAGGCGTTGCGCACCAACGGCGTGGACCGCGTGGTCGTCGAGCATTTCAACCACACATTCGCGAGCCAGTCGCCGGATGCGTTCGTCGAACGGATCATCGTCAACGGGCTGCATGCACGCTGGGTGATGATCGGCGACGACTTCCGCTACGGCGCGAAGCGTGCGGGCGACTTCGCGTCGCTCAAGGCGGCGGGCCAGCAGCACGGCTTCGAAGTCGAGCAGATGGCCACGGTCGCCGACCCGTCCGGCGCGCGCATTTCCAGCTCGGGCGTGCGCGCGGCGCTGGTGGCGGGCGACCTCGACGCGGCGCGCGCCGCGCTCGGCCGCGATTATCTGATCAGCGGCCACGTCGTGCACGGCATGAAACTGGGCCGCGACCTGGGCTTTCCCACGCTGAATCTGCAGATCGCGCACAAGCGTCCGGCGCTCGCGGGCATTTTCGTCGTGCGCGTGCACGGCGTCGCGGACGAACCGCTGCCCGGCGTCGCGAGTCTCGGCCTGCGCCCCACCGTCGACGATTCGGGCCGCGTGCTGCTCGAAGTGCATCTGCTCGACTGGCACGGCGACGCATACGGCAAACTGGTGCGCGTCGAATTCCTGAAAAAGCTGCGCGACGAGGAAAAGTACGTCGACCTCGAAACGCTCACCGCCGCCATTGCGCGCGACGTCGCCAATGCGCGCGCGTGGTTCGCGGCCGTCGGCGCAGGCACGCCGGGCAGCCGCTCCACCGGTTTCGCGACGTCGGCCACCGACCGAATTAGATAGCCGCCGCGGTCCCTGCGCGCGTGTCAAGCCGCATGGACCCTCGCTCGCGCGCATCGAGGGGCGTCGGCGCATTTGCGCGACATGTCCGCCGGGCGCGCCCAGCGCTCTCGCGCATCGTGCGCCAACCGCGCCCCGCTGCGCTCACAAAGAATTCACCGCGACCACATCATGAGCAACAAGAAAGCCGATTCCAAACCGCAGTCCCGCTACCCCGTGAACCTGCTCGACACGCCGTTCCCGATGCGCGGCGACCTGCCCAAACGCGAACCGCAGTGGGTCAAGGAATGGCAGGAGCGCAAGGTCTACGAGACAATCCGCGCCGCCTCCAAGGGCCGCAAGAAGTTCATCCTGCACGACGGCCCGCCGTATGCGAACGGCGACATCCACCTCGGCCACGCGGTGAACAAGATTCTGAAGGACATGATCGTCAAGGCGCGCAACATGGCGGGCTTCGACGCGGTCTACGTGCCGGGCTGGGACTGCCACGGCATGCCGATCGAAATCCAGATCGAAAAGCAGTTCGGCAAGTCGCTGCCGGCCGCTGAAGTCATGCAGAAGGCGCGCGCCTACGCGACCGAGCAGATCGAGAAGCAGAAGGTCGGCTTCCGGCGTCTCGGCGTGCTCGGCGACTGGGACAATCCGTACAAGACCATGAACTTCGCCAATGAAGCCGGCGAAATCCGCGCGCTCGCGAAGATCATGGAAAAGGGCTACGTGTTCCGCGGCCTGAAGCCGGTCAACTGGTGCTTCGACTGCGGCTCGGCGCTCGCCGAGGCCGAAGTCGAGTACAAGGACAAGACCGATCCGACCATCGACGTGCTCTTCAGCTTCGCCGAGCCGGACAAGACGGCGCAGGCGTTCGGCCTCGCCGCGCTGCCGCGCAACGAAGGCGGCATCGTGATCTGGACCACCACGCCGTGGACCATTCCCGCGAACCAGGCGCTGAACCTGCATCCGGAAATCGTCTATGCACTGGTCGACACGCCGCGCGGCCTGCTGATCCTCGCCGAAGAGCGCGTCGAGGCGTGCCTGAAGACATACGGCCTGGAAGGCTCGGTGATCGCGGTCACGCCGGGCGCCAAGCTCGTCAATCTGCGCTTTAACCATCCGCTCGCGTCCGCGCATCCGGGCTACAAGCGCACGGCGCCGGTCTACCTCGGCGACTACGTGACGACGGAAACCGGCACCGGCGTCGTGCACTCGTCGCCGGCCTACGGCGTGGAAGATTTCGTGTCGTGCAAGGCGCACGGCATGGCCGACTCCGACATCATCAATCCGGTCATGGGCGACGGGCGCTACATCGAATCCCTCGCGCTGTTCGGCGGCCTGTCGATCTGGGCGGCGAATCCGCAGATCGTCGAAGCGCTGCAAGGCGCCGGGTCGCTCCTGCGCACCGAAAAGTACACGCACAGCTACATGCACTGCTGGCGCCACAAAACGCCGATCATCTACCGCGCGACCTCGCAATGGTTCGCCGGCATGGACGTGAAGCCGAACGACAGCGGCAAGACGCTGCGCGACACGGCGCTCGAAGGCATCGAAAACACGGCGTTTTATCCGTCGTGGGGCAAGCAGCGGCTTTTCAGCATGATCGCGAATCGCCCGGACTGGACGCTGTCGCGCCAGCGCCAGTGGGGCGTGCCGATGGCGTTCTTCGTGCACAAGGAAACCGGCGAGCTGCATCCGCGCACGCTGGAGCTGCTCGAGGAAGTCGCGAAGCGCGTCGAACAGGCCGGTATCGAGGCGTGGCAAACGCTCGATCCGCGCGAGCTGATCGGCGACGACGCCAACCTGTACGAAAAGAACCGCGACACGCTCGACGTGTGGTTCGACTCCGGCACCACGCACTGGCACGTGCTGCGCGGCTCGCATAAAGACGAACTGCAATTCCCGGCCGACCTGTACCTGGAAGGCTCGGACCAGCATCGCGGCTGGTTCCATTCGTCGCTGCTCACGGCGTCCATGCTGGACGGCCGCCCACCCTACAACGCGCTCTTGACGCACGGCTTCACCGTCGACGGCGAAGGCCGCAAGATGAGCAAGTCGCTCGGCAACGGCATCGATCCGCACGAAGTGGCGAACCGCCTCGGTGCGGAAATCATCCGCCTGTGGATCGCGTCGACGGACTACTCCGGCGAACTGGCCATCTCGGAAGAAATTCTCAAGCGCGTGACGGAAAGCTATCGCCGCATTCGCAACACGCTGCGCTTCCTGCTCGCCAATCTGTCGGATTTCGACTACGAGAAGAACGCTCGCCCGGTGGACGACTGGCTCGAGATCGACCGCTATGCGGTAGCGCTCACGGCGAATCTGCAGAACGAGATCCTCGCGCACTACGACAAGTACGAATTCCACCCGGTCGTCGCCAAGCTGCAGACGTTCTGCTCGGAAGACCTCGGCGGCTTCTATCTGGACGTGCTGAAGGACCGCCTGTACACCACGGCCCCCGATTCGGTCGCGCGTCGCTCGGCACAGACCGCGCTGTATCACATCGCGCAGGGTCTGCTGCGTCTGATGGCGCCGTTCCTCTCGTTCACCGCCGAAGAAGCATGGAAGGTGTTCCAGCCGAACAGCGAGACCATTTTCACCGAGACGTATCACGCGTACCCGGCGGTGCCGGACGCCGGCGCCCTGCTCGACAAGTGGACGCTGCTGCGCGCCGTGCGCGGTGACGTCACGAAGGCGCTGGAAGAGGCGCGCGTCGCGAACCTGATCGGCTCGTCGTTGCAGGCAGAAGTGGAAATCCGCGCGAGCGGCGCGCGTTACGACGCGCTCACGAGCCTCGGCGACGACCTGAAGTTCGTGCTCATCACGTCGGCTGCGAGCGTCGTGCAAGTCGAGAGCGAAGCGGAAGAAGGCGTCGAGGTCATCACCTCGAAGTATCTGAAGTGCGAACGCTGCTGGCACTACCGCGCGGACGTCGGCGCGAACGCGGAGCACCCCACGCTGTGCGGCCGCTGCATCAGCAATCTGTTCGGCAACGGTGAAGCGAGGAGCGCGGCATAATGGCGAGAACCATGGCGAAAACCACATCGAAAGCGTCCGCCGGAAACAGTTCGCTGGCGCCTTGGCTCGGCGTCGCGCTAATCGTCATCCTGTTCGATCAGCTGACGAAAATCGCGGTGCAGAAGGTGTTTGCCTACGGGGTTCCGCACGAGGTCACGTCGTTTTTCAATCTGATCCTCGTGTACAACCGCGGCGCTGCGTTCAGTTTCCTGGCAATGGCGGGCGGCTGGCAGCGCTGGGCTTTCACCGCACTCGGCGTGATCGCCGCGCTGGTGATCTGCTATCTGCTCAAGCGTCACGGCGCGCAAAAAATGTTCTGCACGGCGCTTGCGCTGATTCTGGGCGGCGCGCTCGGCAATGTGATCGACCGGCTCGCCTATGGCCACGTGATCGACTTCCTCGACTTCCACGTGCGGGCGTGGCACTGGCCGGCGTTCAATCTCGCCGACAGCGCGATCACGGTCGGCGCGATCCTGCTCGTGATCGACGAGTTGCGCCGCGTGCGCGGCTCGCGCTAACGGCACGTCGCTCAAAGGCGCGCGGCCCGCTCGCTTGGTCGGCCTCTCGGCCGCGCGCATGAAGTTCGCTTTGACGGCCGGCAACGGTGCAAGCACGCCGCGCCCGGCCACCACGCTTTGTCGGAGGCTTTCGTTGGCAACCGCAGAACTCGCAGGGAAACACCTCGTCCTCGGCATGACGGGCGGCATTGCCTGCTACAAGATCGCCGAACTCACGCGTCTGCTGACCAAAGCCGGCGCGAGCGTGCAGGTCGTGATGACCGAAGCGGCCACGCAGTTCATCACGCCCGTCACCATGCAGGCGCTGTCCGGCCGCCCGGTCTACACGAGCCAGTGGGACGCGCGCATGCCGAACAACATGGCGCACATCGATCTTTCGCGTGAAGCCGACGCGATCGTGATCGCGCCCGCCTCCACCGACTTCCTCGCCAAACTCGCGCACGGCATGGCGGACGATCTGCTCGCCACGCTGTGTGTCGCGCGCGATTGTCCGCTGCTCGTCGTGCCGGCGATGAACCGGCAAATGTGGCAAAGCCCGGCGACGCAGCGCAACGTCGCGCAATTGCGGGCGGACGGCGTGGAAGTGCTCGGCCCCGACTCCGGCCCGCAAGCGTGCGGCGAAATCGGCGACGGCCGCATGCTCGAAGCCGCGGCCACCTACGAAGCCATTGCCTCGTTCTTTGCGCCGAAAATTCTCTCCGGCCGCCGTGTGCTGCTCACCGCCGGCCCCACGTTCGAGCCGCTCGATCCGGTGCGCGGCATCACGAACCGCTCGAGCGGCAAAATGGGCTTTGCGCTCGCGCGCGCCGCGCAGCAGGCCGGCGCCGACGTGCATCTGGTCGCGGGCCCGGTCGCGCTCGACACGCCGTGGGGCGTGTTCCGCGAAGACGTGCAAACCGCTCAGCAGATGCACGATGCAGTGATGCGCTCAGTGGCGGATGCGGACATTTTCATCGGCGTTGCCGCGGTCGCCGACTGGCGCGTCGATCACGCGAGCGAGCACAAGATCAAGAAGGCCGCCGACCGCGCGCTGCCGGTTTTTTCGTTCGTCGAAAATCCGGATATTCTCGCCGCGGTCGCGAAGCTGCCGCATCCGCCGTTCGCTGTCGGTTTTGCCGCCGAAAGCGGCGACCTGGAAGTGCACGGCGAAGAAAAGCGGGTGCGCAAGAACGTGCCGCTTCTGATCGGCAATCTGGGACCGCTTACGTTCGGCATGGACGACAACGAAGTGATTCTCTTTGAAGCCGCTGGCGCCACGCGGCTGCCGCGCGCCGACAAGCAGACGCTCGCACGCGCGTTGATTGCGGAAATCGCGAAGCGTCTGCCCGACACCAGTCTGATTCGCTGAGCCCGCCGCCGCTCGCTTTTCACCTTTCGCGGCTCAGGAAAGCGAACCGAAGCACCTGGAGCACACTGACATGACGCTACTTTCCGTGCTCGATCAAACGCCCGTCATTGCCGGGCACTCGGTGGCCGACGCGATCGCCGCGACCGTCGAACTGGCGCAGCTCGCTGACGACCTCGGCTACACGCGCTACTGGTGCGCCGAACATCACGGCCTGCGCGGCGTGTCAAATCCTTGTCCCGAAGTGATGCTGGCGCGCCTTGGCAGTGTCACGCGGCGCATCCGGCTCGGCTCGGGCGGCATCATGCTGCCGTACTACAGCCCTTTCAAGGTTGCCGAGCAGTTCATGATGCTCGAGGCGCTGTTTCCGAATCGTATCGACCTCGGCGTGGGCCGCGCGCCCGGCGGCGACATGCGCACCGCCCAGGCCGTGGCCGCCGGCGACTACAATCGCGGCGAATTCTTTCCGCAGCAGGTCGCGGATCTTGTCGGACTCATACACGGCTCGCTGCCCGCCGACCACCTCGGCCAAGGCGTGCTGCTGCAACCGCAAGTTGCCACGCGTCCGCAGCTGTGGATGCTCGGCTCCAGCGAGTTCGGCGGTCTGCTGGCTGCGCAGCTGGGCATTCGCTTCGCGTTCGCGCATTTCATCAATGCGCATTTCGGGCATCAGGTTGCGCGTGCGTATCGCGAGCGATTCCAGCCGAGCCAGGAGGCGCAGCAACCGTATCTGGCAGCCGCCGTCTTCGTGATTTGCGCGGACACCGAACAGGAAGCGGCGGACCTCGAAAAAGCCGTCGACCTGCGCCGCGTGCAAATGGCGTACGGTCTCAACGAGCCGATCCCGACCGTCGAACAAGGTGTCGCGCAGGAATACGGCGAGCGCGAGCAACTGGTGATAGACCGGGAAAAGCCGCGCAGCATCATCGGCACGCCGCAAGTCGTGACCGAGCGGATGCATGCGTTACAGGAACAATTCCAGGCCGACGAGCTGATCGTGCTCACCGTCGCGGGCAGCTATCGCGCGCGCCTGCGCTCCTATGAACTTCTCGCCGAAGCGTTCGAACTCGGGCGCCCGGCTTCCACTTCTTAACCCTTCCGATCTGCATGAAACTCGACCTGAAGATTCTCGATGCGCGCATGCGCGAACAGCTTCCCGCTTACGCGACCACCGGCAGCGCGGGCCTCGACCTGCGCGCGTGTCTGAACGAACCGCTGACGCTCAAACCCGGCGAGACCGCGCTGGTGCCGACGGGGCTCGCCATTCACGTCGGCGATCCGGGCTATGCGGCGCTGATCCTGCCGCGCTCCGGCCTCGGCCACAAGCACGGCATCGTGCTCGGCAATCTGGTCGGCCTGATCGATTCGGATTATCAAGGTGAACTGATGATCTCCACGTGGAATCGCGGCGAGACGACCTTCGTGCTGAATCCGATGGAGCGCCTCGCGCAACTCGTGATCGTGCCGGTCGTGCAGGCGAAGTTCAATATCGTCGACGAATTCGAGCAGAGCGAGCGCGGCGCGGGCGGCTTCGGCAGCACCGGCAAGCACTAATTCTGGCGGCATAAAAAAACGGCGTGGACTCGAGGTCCACGCCGTTTCTATCTGGCGACTGCCGGTAACTGACGTTAAGGCTTACTCGACTTCGACCGCTTCCGGATTCGGATTGCGCGGCGCCGGATGCTCGTCGAAGGTCAACTGCACCTTGTCTTCCGCATCGACGTCGACGGACACGCGGCCGCCGTTCATCAGCTTGCCGAACAGCAGTTCGTCGGCCAGTGCACGACGGATCGTGTCCTGGATCAGGCGCTGCATGGGGCGCGCGCCCATCAACGGATCGAAGCCGTGCTTGGCGAGATGCTTGCGCAGCGCGTCGGTGAAGAGCGCGTCGACCTTCTTTTCGTGCAACTGATCTTCCAGCTGCATCAGGAACTTGTCGACCACGCGCATGATGATTTCCTCATCGAGCGCACGGAAGCTGATAGTCGCGTCCAGACGGTTACGGAACTCAGGCGTGAACATGCGCTTGATGTCGACCATCTCGTCGCCAGTTTCGCGGCGGTTCGTGAAGCCGATCACCGACTTGCCCATTGCCTCGGCGCCCGCATTCGTCGTCATGATGATGATGACGTTGCGGAAATCCGCCTTGCGGCCGTTGTTGTCCGTCAGCGTGCCGTGGTCCATGACCTGCAGCAGCACGTTGTAGATGTCCGGATGCGCCTTCTCAATTTCGTCGAGCAGCAGCACGCAGTGCGGCTTCTTCGTGACCGCCTCGGTCAGCAGGCCGCCCTGATCGAAACCGACATAGCCCGGCGGCGCGCCGATCAGGCGGCTCACCGCGTGACGCTCCATGTATTCCGACATGTCGAAGCGGATCAGCTCGATGCCGAGCGTGAATGCCAGTTGCTTCGCCACTTCGGTCTTGCCGACGCCCGTTGGGCCCGAGAACAGGAATGCGCCAATCGGCTTGTCGAGCTTGCCGAGACCCGCGCGCGCCATCTTGATGGCGGCCGACAGCGCGTCGATAGCCGGGTCCTGGCCGAACACCACGCTCTTCAGATCGCGGTCCAGCGTTTGCAGCTTGCTGCGGTCGTCTTGCGACACGCTTTGCGCCGGCACGCGCGCGATCTTCGAGATGATTTCCTCGATCTCGTTCTTGCCGATCGTCTTCTTCTGCTTCGACTTGGGCAGGATGCGTTGCGCGGCGCCCGCTTCGTCGATCACGTCGATCGCCTTGTCCGGCAGATGACGATCCGTAATGAAGCGCGCCGACAGCTCAGCCGCCGCCGACAATGCGCCCGACGAATACTTGACGCCGTGGTGCTCTTCGAAACGCGACTTGAGACCGCGCAGAATCGCCACCGTCTGCTCGACCGACGGTTCCGTCACGTCGACCTTCTGGAAACGGCGCGACAATGCCGCGTCTTTTTCGA
The DNA here is from genome assembly GCF_047325075.1 of Paraburkholderia phenoliruptrix. Classification (NCBI taxonomy): domain Bacteria; kingdom Pseudomonadati; phylum Pseudomonadota; class Betaproteobacteria; order Burkholderiales; family Burkholderiaceae; genus Paraburkholderia; species Paraburkholderia phenoliruptrix. Next base: position 1,210,130 of record NZ_CP168531.1, on the reverse strand, counting down.
AGATGCCGCGATATTCGGTGAAGGTGGTCGCGCCGATGCACTTGAGCGTGCCCGACGAGAGCGCCGGCTTCAGCAAATTCGACGCGTCCAGCGTGCCCCCCGACGCGGCGCCCGCGCCGATCAGCGTATGAATTTCGTCGATGAACAGAATGGCGTGCGGACGTTCCTTCAGTTCCTTCAGAACCGTCTTCAGGCGCTGTTCGAAATCGCCGCGGTACTTGGTGCCGGCCAGCAGCGCGCCCATGTCGAGCGAATACACTTGCGCGTCAGCCAGAATGTCCGGCACTTCGCCGCGCGTGATGCGCCATGCCAGCCCCTCGGCAATAGCCGTCTTGCCGACGCCGGCCTCACCGACGAGAAGCGGATTGTTCTTGCGACGGCGGCACAACACCTGCACCACGCGCTCGACTTCCGACTCGCGCCCGATCAGGGGATCGATGCGGCCGTCTTTCGCCATCTGGTTGAGGTTCTGCGTGAACTGGGCGAGCGGCGTTTCTTTCTGCGCGGCGGCCTCGTCGGACTCGGCATTGGCGTCGCTCGCTTTCGTGGCGTCCGAGCCGCTCGTCTTGGCGATGCCGTGCGAGATGAAATTGACCACGTCGAGACGCGTCACGCCCTGCTGCTGCAGGTAGTACACCGCGTGCGAATCCTTCTCGCCGAAAATGGCGACCAGCACGTTTGCGCCGGTGACTTCCTTCTTGCCATTCGAGGTGGACTGCACATGCATGATCGCGCGCTGGATCACACGCTGGAAACCCAGCGTGGGCTGCGTGTCGACGTCGTCCGTGCCGGGCACGGTCGGCGTGTTGTCATGAATGAAGTTGCGCAGGTTCTGGCGCAGATCCTCGATATTGGCCGCGCATGCACGCAACACCTCCGCCGCTGTCGGATTGTCCAACAGTGCCAGCAAAAGATGTTCGACCGTTATGAACTCGTGCCGCGCCTGGCGTGCTTCCATGAACGCCATGTGCAGGCTGACTTCCAGTTCCTGGGCAATCATGCTTCCTCCATCACACACTGCAGCGGATGCCCGGCCTGCCGTGCGTGGGTAACGACTTGCTCGACTTTGGTCGACGCGATGTCCCGCGTATAGACCCCACAAACTCCCCTGCCCTCGCGATGCACCTTCAACATCACCTGTGTTGCGGTTTCACGATCTTTATTGAAATATTCCTGCACGATCATCACGACAAATTCCATTGGCGTGAAGTCGTCATTCAGCAGCACCACCTTGTACATGGACGGCGGCTTGAGCTTTTTCTCCTGCCGCTCCAGTACGGTGCCGTCCTGCTTGTCCGGGATAATCGCCATACACCCATTCTAAACAACTAGGACAGGCCCGCAATCCTGTCAAAACCCGGCCAGCCGGCCGGTGAGCCCGAACGCTGCCGCCCGGCGGAAATGCACCGCCCGCGTGCGCCAATCAACGAGCCGATTGCGGAGCCGGCCCCGATCCTGATCATGCTCGCGGCCTTGTTGCGCCGCAGTCGGATCGAGTATCGCACAACCTGCCGGAGCTGGCTGGCTGCGGCCCGCTGGCGCCACCGGCGGCGAGCGACCCGCAGAACAGCATGTGAGACGATTATGCGACTTTTCAAGACAGCCCGCTTGCGCAACCGCACATAACGAAAGCGGGAAAAACCCTGGAAACCGCCTGTTTGCAACGGGTGCAACGGCGTCTCAAAATTTTCTTGACACCCGAATAAAGAGCCCCAACAATCAAGCTGGCACTTTTTTCACTGCGCCAAATTTCGAAAAAATGCCGATGGTGAGCTTGTGAGGAGGGAGCGGCTGCATCGCGCGGTCGTCGAGCTTTTCGAGGGCTCGTGGTAGTGACATGAGTTACAGGGGAAGTTGGAATGGCAACTGGTACGGTCAAATGGTTCAATGACGCAAAAGGTTTCGGATTCATCACGCCGGATGAAGGCGGTGAGGATCTGTTTGCACACTTCTCGGCCATCCAGATGAATGGGTTCAAGACCCTCAAGGAAGGCCAAAAGGTGACCTTCGAGGTCGTGCAAGGCCCGAAAGGCAAGCAGGCATCGAACATCCAGGCACCCGCCTGATATCTGTTCGATTCCCGTCCTTTTGAAACCCGGCTTCGCGCCGGGTTTCTTTTTGGGTGCGGGTTTTGGAGGTTTCTTCAAGGTTTCTGGATTTATCGCCGCGACCGCTAAAAAAACCGCAAACAAGCCGATTTTCCCAAATAACGGGCCGGCAATCGGCGCGCAATCGAGTGCCGACCCGCGTATCGAGCGCGCACCGCGCCGCGACCAGGATATTCCGTCACGAGCCGCAAAAAACCCCGGCCGCCTGACGGCAACCGGGGTTCGGGTCGACACCATTGCGGCAAGGCGTGCCGGCTTTAAGGCCGGCCGCGCCCTTACATATTCTCGATCATCACCTGCCCAAAGCCCGAACACGAAACCTGCGTCGCGCCTTCCATGAGACGCGCGAAGTCGTAAGTCACGCGCTTTTGCAGGATCGACGTTTCCATCGACTTGATGATGAGGTCCGCCGCCTCGAACCAGCCGAGGTGGCGCAGCATCATTTCCGCCGAGAGAATTTCCGACCCCGGATTCACGTAGTCCTTGCCGGCGTACTTCGGCGCCGTGCCGTGAGTAGCCTCGAACATCGCGACCGAATCCGACATGTTCGCGCCCGGCGCGATGCCGATGCCGCCCACCTGCGCGGCCAGCGCGTCGGACACGTAATCGCCGTTCAGATTCAGCGTGGCGATCACGTCGTATTCCGCGGGGCGCAGCAGGATCTGCTGCAGGAAGGCGTCGGCGATCACGTCCTTCACGACAATGTCGCCGCCCGTCTTCGGATTCTTGACCTTCATCCACGGACCGCCGTCGATCAGCTCGGCATTGAACTCCTTTTGCGCCAGCGCATAACCATAGTCACGGAATGCGCCTTCCGTGTACTTCATGATGTTGCCCTTGTGCACGAGCGTCACCGAGCGGCGGTCATTGTCGATCGCATACTGGATCGCCTTGCGCACGAGACGCTCCGTGCCCTCGCGCGACACCGGCTTGATGCCGATGCCCGAGGTTTGCGGGAAGCGGATCTTCTTCACGCCCATCTCTTCCTGCAGGAACTTGATGACCTTCCTGGCCTGCTCGGACTCGGCGGGCCATTCGATACCCGCGTAGATGTCTTCCGAGTTTTCGCGGAAGATCACCATATTGGTTTTCTCGGGCTCGCGTACCGGCGAAGGCACGCCCTTGAAGTACTGCACCGGGCGCAGGCACACATACAGATCGAGTTCCTGGCGCAGCGCGACGTTCAGCGAGCGAATGCCGCCGCCGACGGGCGTGGTCAGCGGCCCCTTGATGGACACGACGTATTCTTTCAGCACCTGCAGCGTTTCTTCCGGCAGCCACACGTCCGGCCCGTAGACTTTGGTCGACTTCTCGCCCGCATAGATTTCCATCCAGTGGATTTTTCTCTTGCCCGCGTAGGCCTTTTCGACCGCGGCGTCCACGACCTTGATCATGACCGGCGTAATGTCGACGCCGGTGCCGTCGCCTTCGATAAACGGAATGATCGGCTGATCCGAGACATTGAGCGAGAAATCCGCATTGACGGTGATCTTGTCACCACCCGTCGGAACCTTGATGTGCTGATACGGCATGATCGGACTCCAGTGAAGGCTGTGCTGAAAGCTGGTGGGAGACTGCGAAAAGGATGCTCCTCGCGACGCGCAATGCCGGACGCGCGCACGCGGCCTGGCCGTTATTCTAGCCCACGCGGACGCGGCATCGCGGCGCGGTCGGCTCGGGGTTTTCCAACATGCATGAAGCGACGAATCGCGGCGCCGGCCGTCTGTCCTTCTGTCATGTAGCGGACCGGGGCCGTGCTCCGGTGTCGTATGCTTTATTATCCCGCCATTCGCCACAGGCATTGCCTCCCGCGGCGCTGTGCCGGTGCGTCATGCAGACGCATCGCGGTGCGCCTCCCTGATTAGCTATGCGCCTTCTTGCACTGAACAAGCCGTTTGGCACCATCTGCCAGTTTTCTCCGCATGAGACGCGCGCGTCGCTCGCCGACTGGGTCAAAGTGCCGGGCGTGTATCCGGCCGGGCGCCTCGACTCCGACAGCGAAGGCCTGCTGCTTCTCACCGACGACGGCGCGCTTCAGGCGCGAATCGCCGAACCGCGTCATAAGCTCGTCAAACGCTATTGGGCGCAGGTGGAAGGCACGGTGGATGCCGCCGCGCTCAAGAAACTCGCGCGCGGCGTCGATCTTGGCGACTATGTGACGAAACCGTGTCGCGCCGATTATGTCGAGCCCGCCGACACGCTGTGGACGCGCACGCCGCCCATTCGCTATCGCGCCGCCATTCCCACCAGTTGGATCGAACTGTCCATCACCGAAGGCAAGAACCGCCAGGTGCGGCGCATGACGGCTGCAGTCGGCTTTCCGACGCTGCGCCTCGTGCGGGTCGGCATTGGCGCGCTCGATATTTTTTCGCTCGGTCTGCAGCCGGGCGAGTATGTCGAGGTGTCGCCCAATGCACCGTGGGAAGGCCTCGCGTAAATCGCTAACTCCTTGTATGCGCGAATAAAACGGCGCGTGAAACGTCACGATATAAACCGTGAAACATCAACGCGCGCAGCACTTAGGCAAAGCCTGGTTCACCTCAACGTCTCACATTGGAAGTTTTCCGCGACATTCACGTCAACCGGCTTGCAAGCTCACGCGTTATTCGACGCAGATGCCGCCCGAAGCTGTCCGGCATTCAGCCTTAAGGGCCTTTGTACAAGCCGTTTGCGCGGTGGGTGCAGGCAGTCTGAGCGCTCGGCAGACGCGTCGAAAATTTGTTCGATGCGACTGTCAACCGAAAGGTGGATGGCACGTTTACCGACATGACTCAAACATAACCGGGTCATTTGGTTAATTAACTCAAGCTGAGGATTTTCAAAATGAACAAACTGATCGCCGCTCTGGTCGCTGGCCTCTTCGCAACGGCAGCATTCGCACAAGCTTCGGCACCGGCAGCAGCTTCGGCAGCTCCGGCAGCAGCTGCTTCGTCGGCAAAGAAGACCACGAAGCACGCTCACAAGAAGTCGCACAAGAAGGCAGCTGCTGCTGCAGCCGCTTCGGCAGCTTCGGAGTAAGTTTGTTGTAAAAAGCAGTCAAGAACTCGCTTCATTGCCGTTCTTACGGCGTTGAAAGGCAGATCACCGCAAGGCGATCTGCCTTTTTGTTTTTGACGCGCTCGCGTAACATTCCCCGGTTAATTTCAGCAAGGAGTCATGCCGTGCGATTTCCCCTGCGCTCGTTGATGGCGCGTTTCGCCGTTGCCGCAATCCTGCCGTTCGCGGCGATGTCGTTCTCCGCTCTCAACGCGCTGCCCGCTCATGCGCAGCAGATGCCGGCCGGCGCGAAACAGCCGGGCGAATTTCCGCGCGCGAAGCTGACCGCCGGCATGTTCGTGATCGACGCGGCCGTCGCCGCCAACGACGCGGACCGCGAGCAGGGTCTCATGTACCGCTCGAGCCTCGCGCCGAACGAAGGCATGCTGTTCGTGTTCAACGAAAACGCGGTGCACTGCTTCTGGATGAAGAACACGCTGATCCCGTTGTCCATCGCGTTCATGCGCGCGGACGGCACCGTGACCGACATCGACGAAATGCAGGCCGAGACGACCAACAATCACTGCCCGAAGAACAACGGCGTGTATGCGCTCGAAATGAGCAAGGGCTGGTTCTCGTCGAAGGGCATCAAGCCTGGCATGAAGATTCAGGGGCTGCCGGCGGCGCAGTGAGCGCGCAGGCTGCACCCGCTGCGCAGCGCGCGGCACAAGACCAGGTCCGCTGCGCGGGTTCAGTTGAACCGAAGCGCTGAACACGCAAACCGCTGCACCTTCTAAAGCACTCCCCGCAAAGGCGGCGCCTTCCTGAGAGGCGCCGCCTTTCGTCTTTGTCGCGCTGCGCCGCGATAGCGGTGTCGCCGCCGCGCCGCGCTGCACCACTCCCGACGCCGCCGCCCCGCAGCTTCCCAGACCCGCCCCCGCCTGGCAAGATTCCTGCAAAAGACGGGCCGACGCGCTATCCTAGTATTCTCAGCAACGCAGCAATCCCGCGGTCCGGGCGGCACTGACTGCCGCCCGGTCAGCGTTTCAGGCGCGCTATTCCAAGGAGGTTCACGTGCCCCGCAAGACTCCCATCGAGCGCTACCGGAATATCGGCATCAGCGCTCACATCGATGCCGGCAAAACCACCACCACTGAACGCATCCTGTTCTACACCGGCGTGACCCACAAGATCGGCGAGGTTCACGACGGTGCGGCGACGATGGACTGGATGGAACAGGAGCAGGAGCGCGGCATCACCATCACGTCGGCGGCCACCACGGCCTTCTGGAAAGGCATGGCCGGCAATTATCCGGAGCATCGGATCAACATCATCGACACGCCGGGGCACGTCGACTTCACGATCGAAGTCGAGCGCTCCATGCGCGTGCTGGATGGCGCCTGCATGGTCTACGACTCGGTCGGCGGCGTGCAGCCGCAATCGGAAACCGTCTGGCGCCAGGCGAACAAGTACAAGGTGCCGCGCATCGCGTTCGTCAACAAGATGGATCGCGTCGGCGCGGACTTTTTCCGCGTGCAGCGGCAGATCGGCGACCGCCTGAAAGGCGTCGCGGTGCCCATTCAGATTCCGGTCGGCGCGGAAGAGCACTTCCAGGGCGTGGTCGACCTCGTCAAGATGAAGGCGATCGTCTGGGACGACGATAGCCAGGGCATCAAGTTCGAATATCAGGACATCCCTGCCGAGCTGGCCGCCACCGCGAAGGAATGGCACGACAAGATGGTCGAGGCCGCCGCCGAGGCGAGCGAAGAACTGCTCGACAAATATCTGGGCGGCGAGACGCTCACCGAAGAGGAAATCAAGCAAGGTCTGCGTCAGCGCACCATCGCCAATGAAATCGTGCCGATGCTGTGCGGCAGCGCGTTCAAGAACAAGGGCGTGCAGGCCATGCTCGACGCGGTGATCGACTATCTGCCCTCGCCGGTGGACGTGCCCGCGATTCTCGGTCACGACGAGCACGACAACGAAGCGGAGCGTCATCCGAACGACGACGAGCCGTTCTCCGCGCTCGCCTTCAAGATCATGACCGACCCGTTCGTCGGCCAGCTGATCTTCTTCCGCGTGTATTCGGGCGTGGTCAATTCGGGCGACACGGTCTACAACCCGGTCAAGGAAAAGAAGGAGCGCCTCGGCCGGATCCTGCAGATGCACGCGAACGAGCGCAAGGAGATCAAGGAAGTGCGCGCGGGCGACATCGCGGCCGCCGTCGGTCTGAAGGAAGCGACCACGGGCGACACGCTGTGCGATCCGAACAAGGTCATCATTCTCGAGAAGATGATTTTCCCCGAGCCGGTTATCTCGCAGGCCGTCGAGCCGAAGACCAAGGCCGACCAGGAGAAGATGGGCATCGCGCTCAACCGTCTTGCGCAGGAAGACCCATCGTTCCGCGTGCAAACGGACGAGGAATCCGGTCAGACGATCATCTCCGGCATGGGCGAGCTGCACCTCGAAATTCTGGTCGACCGGATGAAGCGCGAGTTCGGCGTGGAAGCGACGGTCGGCAAGCCGCAGGTGGCCTACCGCGAGACGGTGCGCAACAAGGTCGAGGACGTCGAAGGCAAGTTCGTCAAACAGTCGGGCGGCCGCGGTCAGTACGGCCACGCGGTGATCACGCTGGAGCCGGCGCAGCAGGGCAAGGGCTACGAATTTGTCGACGCGATCAAGGGCGGCGTGATTCCGCGCGAATTCATCCCGGCCGTCGACAAGGGCATCCAGGAAACGCTGAAGGCCGGCGTGCTGGCGGGCTATCCGGTCGTCGACGTGAAGGTGACGCTGACGTTCGGCTCGTACCACGACGTCGACTCGAACGAAAACGCGTTCCGGATGGCCGGCTCGATGGCCTTCAAGGAGGCCATGCGCAAGGCAAAACCGGTGCTGCTCGAACCGATGATGGCCGTCGAGGTGGAGACGCCCGAAGACTTCATGGGCAACGTGATGGGCGATCTGTCGAGCCGCCGCGGCCTCGTGCAAGGCATGGAAGACATCGCGGGCGGCGGGGGCAAGCTCGTGCGCGCGGAAGTGCCGCTCGCGGAAATGTTCGGCTATTCGACGTCGCTGCGCTCGGCCACGCAGGGCCGCGCGACCTACACGATGGAGTTCAAGCATTACGCGGAAACGCCGAACAACGTCGCGGAAGCCGTCATCAACGCGAAGCAGAAGTGAGCCTCTGCGGTCACCTGGAGAGCCGCGGTGCCGCAGTGCGGCAGTCCTGCTGAAACGCTCGGGCTGACACTCCGGGGGAAACGCAAGAAGCCCGTCCCTTCCGGACGGGCTTTTTTTCGCCCCGCGGTCAATCGCCTTGGCGCACCTGCAACCCACGCACCCCACGCGTTTTTTAGCGTGTAAAAATGCCGGACGGCGCCGCGCACTTGGCGCGCCTCCCAAGCCCACGAGGAGACATGCGATGAGCCAGGATCACGAACATCCGCATTACAGCGACGAACGGGACAAGGGGGCGGCGCCGGTCGACTGGCGCGAGCACGGCGTCAAGGTAATTCGCGGCGATCAACTCGATACCAACACGCCGCAGACACCCGGCATGAATCGCGCGGCCGCGATCAATGCCGCGCGAGTCGGCGCGCAAAAGATCTGGGCCGGCACCGTGACGATTCATCCCAATGCGAAGACCGGCGCGCATCATCATGGCGCGCTCGAAAGCGTGATCTACGTAGTGCGCGGCCAGGCGCGCATGCGCTGGGGCGAGCAGCTCGAATTCACCGCCGAAGCAGGTCCCGGCGACTTTATTTTCGTGCCGCCGTATGTGCCGCATCAGGAGATCAACGCGAGTACCGACGAGCCGCTCGAATGCGTGCTCGTGCGCAGCGACAACGAAGCGGTCGTGGTCAACCTGAACATCGAGGCCGTCGAACAGCCGGAAACGGTCTACTGGGTCGATCCGATTCACAAACATCCGCACGATCACTAATTCACTTTCACGCGACTCATGACGCCGACCGCTTCGCTGCGCCCTCGCCTTCTCACGCTGTACGCCGTTCTGATCGCCGCCAATCTCGCCGCGTGGGGCTGGGCGCTGCTCGCGTTTCGCCACTATCCGCTGCTGCTCGGCACGGCGCTGCTCGCGTATGGTTTCGGTCTGCGCCACGCGGTCGACGCAGACCATATCGCCGCCATCGACGCCGTCACGCGCAAGCTCATGCAGGCAGGCAAGCGCCCGCTCGGCGTGGGTCTCGCTTTTTCGCTGGGACATTCGAGCATCGTGATTCTCGCGACGCTCGGCATAGCATGGACCGCGCATTCGCTGCATGGCCGCTTCGAGTCGTTCAAGGCAGTGGGCGGCACCATCGGCACCATCGTCTCGGCATCGTTCCTCCTCGTGCTCGCGGCTGTGAACCTCGCAATTCTGCGCGACGTATGGCGCCGCTATCGTCATGTGCAAGGCGGCAGCGAACCGGCTCCCGCCACGCCCGGTCTCGCCGAGGCGTCCGCTCACGGCGGTCTTCTGTCGCGCGCGCTGCGGCCCCTCTTCAGGCTCGTGACCAAAAGCTGGCACATGTACCCGGTCGGCGTGCTGTTCGGCCTCGGCTTCGACACGGCAACGGAAATCGGCCTGCTCGCCATTGCCGCGTCGGAAGCCGGCAAGGGCCTGCCTCTGTATTCGATCCTCGTGTTTCCCGCGCTCTTCACCGCGGGCATGACACTCGTCGATTCGACGGATAACGTGCTGATGGTCCACGCCTACGGCTGGGCAATGGACGACCCGAAGCGCAAGCTCTACTACAACGCGAGCATCACGTTCGTTTCGGCAGTCGTGGCCATCGTGATCGGCGGCGTGGAAGCGTTGGGGCTGCTGTCCGACAAGCTCGGGCTCAATGGCCGCATGTGGGACGCGGTGGCGCGCATCAACGAGCAGTTCGGTGTGCTGGGCTACGGCATCGTCGCTGCATTCATGGCGTGCTGGATCGGCTCGGTACTGTTCCACCGTTGGCGGCGGCCCGCCGTCGCAACGCGGTAAATGCAACCGCTCTCGAGCGGGTTATCGCGTTCGAGCGGTCAAGCTTTCCACGGCTTTCTTGCCAGTTCGTTCGCTATAGCGCCGTGACGCGGCACATCATGGCGTGAATGCCGCGCGCAACGCGTCGCGCAGCTTGCGCATCTCACTCGATGACAGGCGGCCACACGCGCCCCGACCGTTGTGACAACGACACACACCGGCCCTTTTATCCGCCGATCGCGAACGCCACGCCGCCGCAAGCGCTCCAATCCACGAGCAATCGCTTAAACTGAAGCCGCCTTGCATCGCCGAAATTTCGCCCGCCGCGCAGTCGACCCGACGCGCATCCGGCGCGGCTCCTCAGAACCGGCAACCGAACGGACTGGACATTCCAACGATGAAGACTCCCGCTGACCGATTCCCCGCTCTCGACCTCGCCCGCCGCCAAGCCGACGCTTACGGCAATCACGCCATCGACGAGTTTTTCGCGGGCCGCATCACGCGCCGCGAACTGCTGCGCTACGCGAGTGTGATCGGTCTGTCGCTCGTGGGCGGCGGCGTGCTGAACGCACCGCGCGCGTCGGCACAGGGCAGCACGAAACCCGGCACACCGTCGAACCAGACGATTCGCGTCGCGCATCTGACACCTGCCGGCGCAGTGGACCCGCTCACTGTTACAGACGCCGCGAGTCTCGCGCTACTCAACCAGACAGGCGAATTCCTGATCGACGACGACGGCGAGAAACTGATGCTGAAGCCCGCGCTCGCGTTGTCGTGGAAGCCGAACGACAAGGGCGACGTGTGGACCTTCAAGCTGCGCGAGAACGTCAAATTTCACGACGGTCAGCCGTTCACCGCGAAAGACGTCGTGGCCACGTTCGACCGCCTGGCCGATCCGGCCAGCGGCTCGGCGGCGCTGTCCGTGTTGAAGGGCGTGCTGTCCAAAGGCGGCGCGAAGGTAGTCGACGAACACACCGTCGCCTTTCATCTGGATGCACCCAACGGCAACTTCCCGTACTACGTTTCCTCGGACAATTACAACGCGGTGATCCTCCCGGCAAGCTACGCCGGCGGCTATGAAAAGAGCTTCATCGGCACGGGACCGTTCAAGCTCGAAAAGTATCAGCCGAAAGTGGGCGCGTCGTTCGTGCGCAATCCCGATTACTGGGGCGAGAAAGCGTTACCGGAACGCGTACAGTTTTCGTTCTATGCGGACCAGCAGGCGCAGTTGCTCGCGCTGCAAGGCCATCAGGCTGACGTGATGGGCACCTTCACCGTGCAGGGCGGCGCCGCGATTCTGAACAATCCGGATTACAAGGCAGTGGGCGTGAAGTCGAGCGCGCATCGGCAGATTCATATGCGCAACGACAATCCGCTTTTCAAGGACAAGCGCGTGCGGCAGGCGCTGGCCTTGTCGCTCGATCGGGACGTGCTCGTGCGCGGACTCTTCAAGGGCCGCGCGCAGCTCGGCAACGACAGTCCGTTTGCGCCGGTGTTTCCTTCATCCGATGCCGGTGTGCCGCAGCGCAAAATCGACATCGCGAAGGCGAAGCAGCTGCTCTCGCAAGCCGGCGTGCCGAACGGTTTCGACGTGACGCTGACTACCGAAAAGTACATGGAGATTCCCGACCTCGCGGTCGTCGTGCAGAACGCGGCGAAGGCGATCGGCGTGCGCATCAATCTGAAGGTGGAGAGTCAGTCGCTGTATTACGGCGCCGGCACGCCGGGCAAATCGGACTGGCTCGACTCGCCGCTCGGCATTACCGACTACGGTCATCGCGGCGTGCCCAATGTGTTTCTGAATGCGCCGCTCACGAGCACCGGCACATGGAACGCGGCGCACTTCAGGAATCCTCAATACGATCAACTGGTCGCGCAGTTCGTCGCGGCCGTCGACCTCGCGTCGCAGAAAAAAATCTCCGGCCAGATCCAGACGCTGCTGCTCGACGAAACGCCGATCATCATTCCGTTCTTCTACGACCAGCTGATCGCGATGCGCAAAGGCGTGAACGGTGTGCGCTTCACCGCGCTCGCGCAGCTGTATTTCGACCGCGCGGTGTTGAGCGCTTGAGCGGCTCGTTCACGCACCGCGTTTGACGGCAAGGCGTTCAACATGTCGACCACGGTGAATTCCCCCGCTTCCGCGCCGAACGGCAACGCCGGGCGCGTCGTGCGTTTTCTGGCGACGCGCGTCGGCTTGTCGCTGATCACGTTGTGGCTGTTGTCGGTGATCGTGTTTGCAGGCGGCCAACTGTTGCCCGGCGACATCGGCCGCGCGGTGCTCGGGCCGCTCGCCGACGCGCGCGCGGTTGCCGCGCTCAATCATCAGTTGGGCGCAGATCGTCCGCTCATGACGCAGTACGTGCAATGGATTACGCATTTCGTGCGCGGCGACATGGGGCTTTCATACGCGTATCGCGAGCCGGTGGGACCGTTTATCGCCGACGCGCTCGCGCACTCCGCGAAGCTCGGCTTCTTCGCGTTCATCGTCGTCGTGCCGCTCGGTATTGCGGGCGGCGTGTGGTCCGCCATGCATGCGGGACGCTGGCTCGATCGCACGATCAGCATCGCAGGTTTGTCGGCCACCGTGGTGCCCGAGTTCGTGTCGTCGATCGTGCTGATTCTTGTCTTCGGCGTGTGGCTGCGCTGGTTGCCCATTGAGGCTTCGTATCCGCCCGAGGCCGGCGCACTCGAGCAGCTGCGCCATCTCATCCTGCCGGTTCTGCCGCTCGTGCTCGTGTTCTTCGGCTACATCGCGCGAATGGCGCGCGCCGGCACGGTCGAAGCGCTCGATGCCGACTACACGCGCACCGCGATTCTCAAGGGCTTGCCGCAACATGTCGTGATCTGGCGGCACGTGTTGCGCAATGCATTGCTGCCCACCATTACCGTGGCGGCCACCCAGCTCGGCTATATGATCGGCGGCCTCGTGGTGGTCGAGACACTGTTCCGCTATCCGGGCATCGGCTCGCTGATCTACAACGCCGCGAAAGCCAAAGATTTTCCGATGCTCGAAGCCGGCGTGCTGACCATCGGCGTGGTGTACACGGTCGCCAACCTGGTCGCGGATGCGTTGCACGTGCTGCTCAATCCGCGCTTGCGCGTGAGGAGCGCCGAATGAGCGCGATCGTTCCGCCGGCCGCGCCGCGCGCCGCCCGCGAACCGCGCTTCGATCAATTGCGCGTGCTGCTGCGCTCGCCCACCTTCGTCGTGGGTGTGCTCATTGTCGCGTGGTGGATCGTGTGTGCGATTGCCGGCCCGTGGTTCGTGCCGCTCGACCCCTACGCGTCCGATCCGCTCAATTCGCTGACGCCGCCCGACCGCGCTCACTGGTTCGGCACCGATCAGCTCGGGCGCGACGTGTTCTCGCGCGTGATCGTCGGCGCGCGCGACATTCTCACCATTGCCCCGCTCGCGACGCTGCTCGGCACCGCGGCGGGCACGGCGCTCGGCCTCGTCGTCGGCTACTTCGACGGCTGGGTCGACAACGTAGTGGGCCGCGCGATCGACGCGATTCTTGCGCTGCCGCTCGTCATCGTCGCGTTGCTCGCGCTCGCCGCCGTCGGCGCGTCGAACTTCACCGTGATCCTCGTGATCGGCATCACGTTCACGCCAATCACCGCGCGCACGGTGCGCGCCGCCGTGTTCGCGGAGCGTCATCTCGACTATGTCGCCGCCGCGCAACTGCGCGGCGAACGCGCGCCGTACATCATGTTTGCGGAGATTCTGCCGAACGTGCTGCCGCCGATCATCGTGGAAGCCACCGTGCGGCTCGGCTACGCGATCTTCGCGGTGGCCACGCTGTCGTTTCTCGGCTTCGGCATTCAGCCGCCTTCCGCCGACTGGGGCCTCGCGCTTTCCGAGTCGTACACGCTGATGGCGGGCGGCGCATGGTGGACCGTCGTGTTCGCCGCCGGCGCGATTGCAACGCTCGTCGTCGGCGTGAATCTGATCGCCGACGGCGTTCAAGGTGTGCTCGATCGATGAACGGACCGCCGCCCTCCTCGTTCCCCGCCTTCGACGTGTCGAAGAGCGACCGCACCGATGCGCTGACCGTGGTCGGCCTGACGGTCACCTACCGGATGCGCGGACGCGATCGCGAGGTGCTGCAGGACGTGTCGTTTCGCGTGCGGCGCGGCGAAGCGTATGGACTCGTCGGCGAATCGGGCTGCGGCAAGTCGACCGTCGCGATGGCGGCGTTGCGCTATTTGCCGCGCAACGGCAAGGTGAAGGCGGGCAAGCTCGTCATTGCCGGCGCGGACGTGAACAAGCTCGACGCCGACGCGCTGCGCACCCTGCGCGCGAATACGATTTCGATGGTCTATCAGGATCCGGGCCGCGCGCTCAATCCGTCGCTCACCATTGCGCGGCAGGTGTCGGAAGCATTCGAAGCAGCGGGCGCCGCACCGGACGAAGCCTTGCAGCGCTCGCTCGAGATGCTGCAACGGGTGCGCATTGCGTCGCCGGAACGCGTGATGGACAGTTATCCTCATCAATTGTCCGGCGGCATGCAGCAGCGTGTGGTGATTGCAATGGCGCTCGCCTCGAACCCCGCACTGCTGATTCTCGACGAACCGACCACGGGACTCGACGCCACCGTCGAAGCCGAAGTGCTCGACCTCGTCGCACAACTGCGCGCGGAGTTCGGCACCGCGGTGCTCTTCATCAGCCACAATCTCGCGGTGATCGGGCGCATGTGCGAACGCGTCGGCGTGTTGTATGCGGGCAAGCTCGTCGAAGAAGGCGCGACAGAAGACGTCTTCACGCGGCCGCGTCATCCGTACACGGTGGGGCTGTTGCGCTGTTTGCCCACAGCGGGCCGCAGCAAGGACAGCGAGCGGCTCGACACGATTGCGGGCGGCCTGCCCGCGCCGGGCTCGGTGACGCAAGGCTGTATCTATGCGGAGCGCTGCCGTCTCGCCGACGAGCGCTGCCGCCGCGAGACGCCGCCGCCGTACCGGGTCGGCGCGGCGCATGGCGATCAGATGTCGCGCTGCCACTATCACGAGCGCGCCATCGAATTGCCGCGCGGAAGCGCCCAACCGCGGACATCGCCCGCACGCGACGACGCGACAGCCGGCAACCCGCCGCGCGCGCTCGTGCTGCGCGCCGAGAACCTGTCGAAGACATTCCACGTTTCCGGCGCGGCGCTGCGCGCGGTGGACAACGTGTCGCTCGAGCTCGCCGCCGGCGAGACGCTCGGCCTCGTCGGCGAATCGGGCAGCGGCAAGACGACGCTCGCGAAACTGATGCTCGGCCTTCTCACGCCCGACGCCGGCAGCGTGCTCGAACTCGACGGCGCGCCGCTCGCCGCGCGCGTCACGCGACGCAACGACGAGCAGGTGAAATCGCTGCAGATCGTGTTCCAGAATCCCGACTCGGCGCTCAACCGCGCGCATTCGGTGAAGCGGCTGATCGGCCGTGCGCTGTCGCGGCTTGGCGCGCTGCGCGGTGCCGCCATCGACGAACGGCTTGCCAGCTTGACCGCCGCCGTGCGCTTGCCGGAGCGCTATCTCGGCTCGCGCACGCGCCAGCTGTCCGGCGGACTCAAGCAGCGCGTCGCGATTGCGCGCGCTTTCGCGGGCGAGCCGCGCGTCGTGGTGTGCGACGAACCGACTTCCGCGCTCGACGTCTCGGTGCAAGCCGCGATTCTCAATCTGCTTGCCGATCTGCAACGCGAGCGCGGCGTCAGTTATGTATTCATTTCGCACGATCTGCACGTGGTGCGCTATTTGTCTGATCGCATCGCCGTGCTGTATCTCGGCAGGCTGCTCGAAGTCGGACCGGCCGCTGCCGTGTTCGACGGGCCGCAGCATCCTTATACCGAAGCGCTGCTGTCATCGGTACCGACGCTCGACGGCCATCCAGGCAGAACCCGCATACGCCTGTCCGGCGATTTGCCGAGCGCCGCATCGCCGCCCTCCGGTTGTGTGTTTCATACGCGCTGCCCGCGCAAGCTGGGCGCAATCTGCGAACAGCAGGACCCGCCGTTTGCGAATGCGGGCGACGGTGGCGCGCATCGGATCCGCTGTCATATTCCGGTCGACGAATTGCGCGCGCTGCAGACCGCCTCGCGCGAGCAGGTGTCTGGCGCTCCCGACGATGCGCCAACCGGCCCGGCGAAAAACGCCGACGGCGACGCTTCGCGATAGATGTGCGCGCCGCGCGCCGGTCCGGAACGCAACCCGGAACCGAGCCGGAACCAGCCCGGAACCAAAGCGCAGCAATTGCCTCATATCAGATTCAACGTTCGATATGAGGGCACCACAACATGCAAGCAAACGTCCCCTGCTCCGCGGCACGCGCGGTCGCCGGCCTCGCGGCGGCCGCCGCTTTCGGCTTCGCCTCGCTCGCGCACGCGCAAACCGGCGTGCAGAAGCCGGCGCCTGCTGCGCAGCCGCTGTCGCCCACGTTGTCGCAGGCCGCGCCGCCTGTCGATCCCAGCTTCTCCGCCTACTCGCTCGCGCAGACCTGCAAGCAGAAAAGCGATAACGTCGCGCAGGGTCAATGTGTCGGCGCCATTCGCGGCATCATCCACGGCTATCAGTACGGCGTGCTGTTCCTCGGTCAGCGCGCGTCCTTGCCGGCCAACGAAACGCAGCGCGTGTCGCTGTGCCTGCGCAATACGCCGGTGTCGTCGATCGTCGACGAATTCGTCGCGGACGCGGGCGAGGTCAACGACGACTCGCTCAAGCACACGCCGGCCGAAGTCGCGGTGCTGGGCTCCGTGCACATGCATCACAGCTGCAATTGAGGACGCGCGCCGTGCTTGTGAGCGTGCTTGTCCGCATGCTTGCGACCGGCGCGGCGAGCGCGGGGCACGGCGAGCGCGGCCGGCGCGGCGCTCAGAGCATTTCCAGCGCGCGCTTGCCGCGCGGCGGCTTGAAATAGCCGTCGATGGCAGCCAGTTCGTCGGCCTCGAGCCGCAATTCGAGCGCGCGGTGATTGTCGCGCACGTGCTCGACGCGGCCCGCCTTCGGAATCGCGAACACACCGGGCTGCTGCAGCACCCAAGCGAGCGCCACCTGAAACACCGACACGCCGCGCGCGCCGGCAATGTCGTCGAGCGGCGAGCGTTTCGGCAGACGCGCGTGATCGACGGGGCTGTAGGCCATGGCCGGCATGTTGCGAGCGGCGAGCCAGGGCAGCAGATCGAACTCCGGCCCGCGCCGCGCGACGTTATACAGAATCTGGTTGGTCGCGCACGCCGCGCCGCCGGCCACGGCCACGAGTTCCTCCATGTCGTCGGTGTCGAAGTTGCTCACGCCCCAGTGGCGGATCTTGCCGGCCTCGCGCAGTGCTTCGAACGCCGCGACCGTTTCCGCGAGCGGCACGGAGCCGCGCCAGTGCAGCAGATACAGATCGAGCCGATCCGTCTTCAGACGTTTGAGGCTCTGTTCGCACGCGGCGATCACGCCGCGCCGGCTCGCATTATGCGGATACACCTTGCTGACGAGGAACACCTGGTCGCGCAGTCCTGCAAGCGCTTCGCCGAGCAGCGACTCGGTCGCACCGTCGCCGTACATTTCGGCTGTATCGATCAGCGTCATGCCGAGCTCGATGCCGCATCGCAGCGCGTCGATCTCCGCCGCGCGGCGCGCGGGCCGCTCGCCCATTTCCCATGTGCCCTGCCCGAGTTTCGGGATGCGCTCGCCGTCGGGCAAGCTCACGCTTGCGATATCGCTCGTCATGCTGACTCCTGAAGTGACTGACTGTGGCTGAAGCTCCGCACATGCACCGGCGCAGCGAAGCGGCGCGCAAACACGGCGGTGCGGCTCCATGCGTACCGACGAGTTTAGCGGCTGCGCCCGCATCCGACCGGCGACCAGGCAAAAGCCCGCTATAACGCGGCGCGCCGATGTCTTAGAATTGCTCCTCGCCCTTCTAGCGTAAGCCCCATGACCTCTGCCTCGGAAGACCGCTGGCGCGATCTGCGCCCGGACCCGGAAAACGACACGCCGCTCTATCTGCAACTTGCCCGCAAGCTCGGCACGGCGATTCACGAGAACCGCTGGAATGCCGGCGAGGCGCTGCCGTCCGAGCGCGTGCTCTCGGAGGCGCTTGGCGTTTCGCGAATCACCTCGCGCAAGGCGATTGCCTTGCTCGTCGAACAAGGCTTGATTCGACGCACGCAAGGCGCCGGCAGTTTCATCACGCCGCGCTATGAAGATCCGCTGTCGCGGCTGTCGAGCTTCAGCGAAATGCTGCGTCGGCGCGGTTTTACGCCGAGCTCGAAGTGGCTCTCCCGCGAAATCGAGCCGGCCAATCGCGAGGAAGTGATCCAGCTGGGGCTTTCGCCGGCCGCGGCCGTGACGCGCCTGCGGCGCTTGCGTCTGGCGGACGGCATTGTGATGGCGGTCGAGAATTCGACCTTTCCCGCCGCGGTGATTCCTGATCCGCAGGCAATCGGCGATTCGCTGTACACGTATCTGGAGAATCGCGGGCTGACGATCGTGCGCGCGCTGCAGCACTTCCGCGCGGTGAATGCGAGCGAGGAAATCGCGCAGCAGATGAGCATCGCGCCGAACGAAGCGCTGCTGTTGATTACACGCGTCGGCTACACCGCGGATCAGCGCGCGATTGAACTGACCGACACGTACTGCCGCAACGATTACTACGATTTCGTGGCGGAACTGCGCAAATAATTCGTCGCTTGGGGAAAGACGCTCAGACGCAGCCGCATCGCGCCGTCAAAGCCACTTCGCCTCGTGCGCGCCGATCCGCGATGACGGCAACGCGAGGAACGCCGGCGTCTCTTCCAGTTGCTCGGCCGGCTGCACCGCCCGCACGCGGCCGAACTCGGACTGAACGGTATCGAGGCAGTCGCGCACGTCGTCGAGCGTGATGTCAGGCGCTGTCTGTCCATCCGGAATCTGCCCGAGCGATTGCAGCCACCGGCCCGTCTGTGCCAGCGATACCTTCACGTGCCAGCTTCCGCCTTCGGTCGCGCGTCGGGCCAGCGCGATCATGGCGCCGAAAGCGGCGAGATAGCCGGTCGCGTGATCGAGCGCCTGGCACGGCAAATGTCTCGGTTCTGGCGATGCCGCTGCCTGCCGCTCAGTCGCCGCAATGCCGCTCGCGGACTGCACGAGACTGTCGAAGCCGCGCCGCGAGGCCCATGGTCCGTCATATCCATACGCGCACACCGATACATACACGATGCCAGGCCGCATGCGCGCGGCGTCGTCGGGACCGAAGCCGCGCGCCGCCAGCGCGCCGGGGCGATAGGCTTGCAGAAAGACATCGGCGGCGCGCGTCAGTCCGCGCAGTGTGTCGCGGCCTGCCGCGTCGCGTAAATCGAGCACGGCGGAGCGCTTGCCGCGGCTGTTGTCGATGACGAGCGGCGCGATGTTCGGCAGATGCGGGCCGTTGATCATCAGCACCTCGGCGCCATGCTGCGCGAGCGCGCGGCCGCCGACCGGCCCGGCGATGATCCGCGACAGGTCCAGCACGCGCACGCCGGACAGCGGCCGGGTGCCGCCCTGACCGGATGGCGACAGATGACGCCGCGCCAGTTCCTGCGGTGCATCGCCGATACGCTCGATTTCGAAAAGCGGCAGTCTCGCGATTGCTTTCGCCTGATCGAGCGCGGCCCACTCGTCGGGCGTGCGGATCAGTGCCGCGCAGAGGCCTGCATCGGCGAGCGTCTGGTCGAGCGCGGCGCCGTCCCAGCCGTGTATCGCCGACGCGACCGCCGCGCGCTCGTTCTCGCAGCCGAGCACCTTCAACACGCCCGCGAGGTGATGCGCGAAATTCGTATGCAGCTGAATCCAGCGGCCGTCGCGCGTCTCGTAGAACCCGGTCACCGGATCGCGCAGCACGGGCGGCGGGCCGCCGTCGATTCCCAGATACCGTTCGCTGCGAAACGACGCCAGTGCGCGCCGCATGTCCACGGTGACGCGCTGCCCGCGTCCCGTGCGCAGCCGATGATATTCCGCCGCCGCGAGCCCCGTCGCCGCAATGGTCGCCGACGCGAGCGCGCCGACGCGAAACACCGACGGCAGGCCCGGCTCCTTGCCGGTCAGGTGGACGGAGCGAAGCGCAGCGGGCTCACCGCGAGCGAGTGTCCAGATGTGATCGAGCGCGAGTTCGGGGGTCATGGCGTTCACATTCGAGTCGAAGGAATGTGAACGAGTCTAGAAGCGTGCCTTGCACGAATCAATCTTGATTATGATAATCAATATATATTGAATTCTTTGGTTGTCGGCCGCTTACTACACCGACTTCGTCGCTTATCTTTATGTCTTCTTCCGACTCGTTGACCGCCCCTGAAGCCGCCGCCGAACTCGGCATCAGCGTCGCCACGCTCTATGCGTATGTGAGCCGCGGCTTGCTGGGTTCGTCGCCGGATGCGCAAGGCAAACAGCGCCGCTATGACGCGCGCGAAGTGCGGCGCCTCGCGCGGCGCAAGGCAGACGGCAAGCGCGCCGGCAAAGTCGCGCAGAAGGTGCTGGACTGGGGTGTGCCGGTGCTCGAATCGTCGATCACGCTGGTTGCCGACGGCCGCCTGCTGTATCGCGGGCGCGATGCGATGGCGCTCGCGCGCACGGAATCGCTGGAGGATATCGCGGCCTTGTTATGGGAATGCAGCGCGGCGCGCATTGCCGATGCGCCCGCCGTGCCGCTCGCCGCTGCTCAATGGGCCGCGTGGCTCAAACTCTGGAGCGACAGCACGCCGCTCGACCGGGCGCTCGTCCTGCTGCCGGCCGCGGCCGCGCAATTGCCGCGGGTCTGGGCGCTCGGGCGCGAGGCGCAACTCGACAATGCATGCGCCGTGATGCGGCTGCTGGCCGCTGCGATGATGTCCGCCGCGCCCTCGAATGCGCCGCTGCATCGGCAACTGGCGTCGGCGTGGCAGGTGCGCAACCGGCAGCAGGCGGCGCTGCTGCGCGCCGCGCTGGTGGCGTGCGCGGATCACGAGCTGAACGCATCAACGTTCACGGTTCGCTGTATTACGTCGACGGGCACGCACCTGTTCGGCGCGGTTGCGGGCGGCCTCGCCGCGC
Organism: Paraburkholderia phenoliruptrix; assembly: GCF_047325075.1. Lineage (NCBI taxonomy): Bacteria > Pseudomonadati > Pseudomonadota > Betaproteobacteria > Burkholderiales > Burkholderiaceae > Paraburkholderia > Paraburkholderia phenoliruptrix. Next base: position 1,189,071 of record NZ_CP168531.1, on the reverse strand, counting down.
TGGCCGGCCCGCGCCACGGCGGCGAAACCGTGCGCATCGCGGCGCTATTGGAAGAAGCGTCGCGCGCCGGCGATCTCGACCGCTTTCTGGCGACGCGTCTGTCGCGACACGAACAAGGTGTGCAAGGACCGGTGCTGTCGGGCTTCGGCCATCCGCTTTATCCGGACGGCGATCCGCGCGCGCGGTTGCTGCTGGACCTGCTGCGGGAATGCGCGCCGGCACGCTCACCGCTCGGCGAGATCGAAGCGCTGGCGCGCGCGGTCCGCGATACGACCGGCGCAAAGCCCACGGTCGACTTCGCGCTTGCCGCCATTGAGCGTGTGCTCGGCTTGCCCGCCGGCGCGGCGTTCACGCTGTTTGCGGTGGGACGCGTGGTCGGCTGGATTGCGCACGCCATGGAACAGACGCGCGACGGCAGTTTGATCCGGCCGCGGGCGCGGTATGTCGGAGAGGTCGGCGGTTAGCAACCGGCGGTTAGCTGCCGACGGTTAGCAGCCGGCGTTTAGCAGCCGGCGTTTAGCGGCGGGCGGCATGGGCGGGGGTGTAGCCGGCCGCCCGCCGTCAGGCAGCGCCAAGCCAGCGGGGCAGCCAGTTCGGCAGCGGCGCACCGCGCGTCGGCTTCATGGCGCCACGCTCGGAGCCGCTCGCGAGCGCGAAGCGCGCGCCGGCTTGCCCCGCACTAATCCACGCGACGGCTCCGCGCGGCAGTTCGACCGATTCGCCCGTGGCGAGCCAGTAGTCCTCGCTGTCACCCTCGACCGTCAACCAGATCTCGCCTGAAATCACCTTGAAAGTGGACGGACGCGCGACACGCCAGGCGGTCGCCGGCTCCTCGTGTTCCAGTTCGAAAATTCGCACTTCACGCATGACCGTTCTCCTTCAAAGAACTTTTCTGGTGTAGCGATTATTGTCGTGCGAAGATCGGATACCCATGCACAGTTCCGAACAGTTTCGTCGGAACTGTGCAGTCGGAAAACCGAACAGTTGGCGCGGGAGGTTGTGTGGGTAGCCCGCGCCTCTGGCTCTTTTGACTGCGCGTCTCGTCCGGAAGGAAAGTGCATGCGACTTCAAATTCAACTCGATAGAGACAACGGCGTGCCGCTGACGGAACAGATCGTGACTGGCGTCACGATGTGGATCCGCTCGCGCGCCGCCCATCCCGGCTCAAAATTGCCGTCGATCCGCCAGTTTGCAGCCGACTACGGCGTGAGCCGCTTTCCGGTAATCGAGGCGTATGACCGGCTGGTGTCGCTCGGTTATGTGGATTCGCGCCACGGCTCCGGTTTCTACGTGGCCGACCGGCCGCCCGGCGGCTCGCCATGCGACGGCACCTCGGACCCGCGACGCGCCGAAGACGAATCCGGCCACCTGCTGCAGCAGTTCAACCATCCCGGCGAAACGCTGAAGCTCGGCAGCGGATTCATCCCCGAGGCCTGGCGCGATACGGAAAGCATTGCCCAGGCGATACGCCATGTATTGCGCACCGATCCCGCGAGCATGGTCGACTACGCGACGCCGCTCGGCAACCTGAGCTTGCGCGAGCACTTGCAGGCTCGCATCGCGCAACTCGGCATCCGCGCAGACACATCGCAGATCGTGATTACCCATGGCGCGAGCCAGGCATTCGACCTGTTGATGCGCTACATGCTCAAAGCGGGCGACACGATCTTCGTCGAAGACCCCGGCTACTACAACCTGTACGGGCTGCTGAAGCTGCACGGCGTTCGTCTCGTCGGCATCCCGCGTACGCGCAGCGGGCCGGACCTCGATGTCATGCAGGCGCAGTTGAAACTGCATAGACCGAAGCTCTTCTTCATCAACACGGTGTTCCACAATCCGACCGGCACGACCGTTGCGCCGCCGGTCGCGTTCCGGCTGCTGCAACTCGCGCGGGAGCACGGCTTCACGATCATCGAAGACGACATCTACGCCGACTTCCAGACCGACGTCACGGATCGCCTTGCGACCCTCGACCAGCTCGAACACGTGATTTACATCGGCGGACTGTCGAAGACACTATCGTCGTCGCTGCGGATCGGCTGCGTGGTCGCGAGCCACGCGATCATCAAGGACCTCGTCGATATCAAGATGCTGACGAGCATCGGCGGGTCGCTTTTTGCCGAAACCGTCACAGCGTCGCTGCTCGAGCGCGGCGCGTATCGCAAGTACCTCGAACGACTCCGCCGCCGGATGCGCGACGCGCTCGGCTCGACCATCCAGACGCTCGAAGAGGCGGGCTGGGAAGTGTTCGAGAAACCGGTCGGCGGCAAATTCCTGTGGGCGCGCGTGCCGCACGTGGAGAATGCCGAGCGGCTGGTGGAATGCGGCGCGCCGCTCGGCGTGACGGTCGCGCCGGGTAGCTACTTCCGGCCGGGCATGGAGCCGAGTCCGTGGATCCGGATTCATGCGGCGTTCGGCAACGAGCCGCGCGCACAGGCGTTTTTTCGGGCCGCGGCGCAATTGCGGTGAAGCTGGCGCCGCGCGCACCCGGGCCTTCCTGCGTGGTCCGCGGCTTTTCCCTAGAATAGCGAGTCCCTGCCCGTCCCCGCGCCTCGCCGCCACTTCATGTCCACGCCGCCGACTCCGCCCGCCCCCGCAACTGCCGCACCCAGCACTCCTTCTGCGCGCTCGCTCACCGTCATGTTGTGGCTCGTCGCGACGGGCTTCTTCATGCAGACGCTGGATTCGACAATCGTCAACACGGCCCTTCCCGCGATGGCGACGAGCCTCGGCGAACTGCCGCTGCGCATGCAGTCGGTGGTGATTGCCTATTCGCTGACGATGGCCGTCATGATCCCAGTCTCGGGCTGGCTCGCCGACAAGCTTGGCACCCGGCGCGTGTTCTTCAGCGCGATTCTCGTTTTCGCCGTCGGCTCGCTGCTCTGCGCCAACGCTCATACGCTGAACCAGCTGGTGATCTTCCGTGTCGTGCAAGGCGTGGGCGGCGCAATGCTGCTGCCGGTCGGGCGCCTCGCCGTGCTGCGGACCTTTCCGGCCGAGCGCTACTTGCCGGCGCTTTCGTTCGTGGCGATTCCAGGACTGATCGGCCCGTTGATCGGGCCGACGCTCGGCGGCTGGCTCGTGAAGATCGCGTCGTGGCATTGGATCTTTCTGATCAACGTGCCTGTGGGTGTCGCCGGATGCATCGCCACCTTTATCTTCATGCCCGACAGTCGCAACGAACAGGTCGGCAAGTTCGACCTGAAGGGCTATGTGCTGCTGATCGTCGGCATGGTGGCGATTTCCTTTGCGCTCGACGGCCGCACCGAATTCGGCATTCAGCATGCCACCGTACTCGTGCTGCTGATTCTGAGCCTGGCCTGCTTTGTCGCCTACGGCTTGCACGCCGTGCGCGAGCCCGCACCGATTTTTCCACTCGATCTGTTCAAGATTCACACGTTCAGCGTCGGACTGCTCGGCAATCTGTTCGCGCGGATTGGAAGCGGCGCAATGCCCTACCTGATTCCGCTGCTCCTGCAAGTGAGCCTCGGCTACAGCGCATTCGAAGCGGGCCTGATGATGCTGCCCGTCGCCGCGGCCGGCATGGCCTCGAAGCGGCTCGTGACCAAGCTGATCGTCAAGTACAGCTATCGCCGCGTGTTGATCGCCAATACGGTCCTCGTCGGGTTGACCATGGCGAGCTTTTCGCTGACGAGCGCCGGGCAGCCGTTGTGGCTGAGAGTCGTGCAACTGGCCTTGTTCGGCGGCGTCAACTCGATGCAATTCACGGCGATGAACACGCTGACGCTCAAGGATCTCGGCACCGGCGGCGCAAGCAGCGGCAACAGCCTGTTCTCGCTCGTCCAGATGCTCTCGATGAGCCTCGGCGTCACGGTCGCCGGCGCCCTCCTCGCCACGTTCACGGGCCTCCTGCCGCGGGTGACGGCGGCCAACTCCCTGCCCGCGTTTCACGCGACGTTCCTTTGCGTCGGCATCATCACCGCGGGTTCCGCGTGGATCTTCGCGCAGTTGTCGCCGGAAATCCGCACGCCGGGCAAGAAGACGGATCCTTCCGAGCGAACGTGAGTTTCTTTGACCCGCCGCGCTTGGGTCTGAGTCAGCACTCCTCTTCCCACCGGCACATACGCTTGCCCTGAATCCGACTTAATGTCCTCTAGGTCCACTTCGGTCCGCAATAGGGCGCGGCGCGCACCAGCAAAGTGCGGATTGCGGGCGCACACGCCAGGCTGATGCCCGACGTTCAGGGACGCACGCGTCAACTACACGCCTCCTCAGCGCTTCTGCATGCGCATAAATCTTGCTCACCTATCCTGTAAACTGCCGTGTTGCGCATGCAGATTCCGCATTCAACACGCCATCTCGCCGCCACCCACACGACTGACATGATGAGCATGATCGAACTCGATCCTCCCGGCTTCCAGCCTCCCCGCCCAATGGCCGGCGACGAAGGCTCGCGGCGCACAGTACTTTACGGCGCATACACCGTTTTCAGCGTGTTTCAGCCAGTCTTCTCCGTCTCGCACCGGCGCGCGATCGGCTATCACGCCTCGTTGCGTGCGCACGACGAGCATGCGCAGCAAGTGCCTTCGCACGAGGTTTTCACCCAGGCCGCGCGCCGAGGCGACCTGCTTGAACTTGGCCGACTGGCCGAGTCGCTGCACCTCGGCAACTTCAACGCGTTCGACAGTCACGACGAATGGCTCTTCTTGAGCCTCCATCCGGCCGCGCTGATGGATACCAGCTATGGCGACGCGTTGCTCGCCGGCCTGAAGGCGTTGGGCTTGCCGCCGCAGCGCGTGGTGCTCGAAGTGTCCGAGCAGGCCGGCGGCGAAACGACGCGCTTTGCCGAGATCATCGACGCGTTGCGCAAATCCGGCTTCCTCATCGCGCTGGACGGCTTTGGCGCCAAGCACTCGAACATTGACCGCGTGTGGAATCTGCGCCCCGACATCGTCACGCTTGACCGCTGCATCCTTGCACAGGCTAGCGAGCATTCGCATATTGAACGCGTCCTGCCGGGCCTCGTTTCGCTGCTCCACGAGTCGGGCCAATTGGTCTTGATGGGCGGCCTGACCACGGAGCGCGACGCCCTGATCGCGCTCGAATGCAACGTCGACTTCGTGCAGGGCGCGTTCTTTGCCGGCCCGAGCGTCGAGCCGGTCAAGCCCCAAACCGCTGCCGGCCTGATGGACTCGCTCTCCGCAGCGCTGCGCGAGCGCGTCGCCGCACGCGAACGCGCACAGGCCGCGCGGCTCGCCCCGTATGTCAGCGCGCTCGAAACGGCGGCGGCACAACTCGTTGCCGGGCAGCCTGCGGCTGAGGCGACAGCCCCGCTGCTCAAGCTCGGCGAGACGGCGCGCTGTTTCATTCTGGATGGCTCCGGACGGCAAATCGGCGATAACGTGCTGCCCCCCGGGCGCGCCTCGCAACGCGCGAAACGCTTTCGTCCGCTGTTGCATTCGGAAGGTGCAAGCTGGGAGCGCCGCCCTTATTTCATCCAGGCGATGCGGGCACCGGGCCAAGTACATCTCACCCCTCCCTATCTCTCAATCAATGAAGCACACCTGTGCGTGACGGCGTCTATTGCAGCGCATACACCGGGCGGCACGCAGGTGCTATGCGTAGACATCAACTGGGAAGTCGCGGCCCATCGCAATTGAATCCAGTGAGCGCTGCTGGATTCGCGCCAGCATTTCGGTGACAGCCGCGCGGCCGAGCAGGCGGTTGGCGGCCTCTAACCGCGACGCGCTCGTCACCGCGCGCAACGAGACGATCTTTGCCGCGCCGTCTGCGTAGCCGTAGACCGGGCTTGGGCCTCGCGGCTCGTCGCTCGTTAGGTGAGTTGTGGCGCCGGCTGCCGTGTCGGCTGCCGCGTCGGTTGTGACACCGGTTGCAGCACCGCTTCTCGCGCCGCCCCTGGCTGCAGCTGTCAGGCCTCTGTCAAAGCCTTCGGTTGAAACGTCGATCAACGCAACGACCTCGCCTTCGACAAGCAGCGCAATGGAAAGCGCTCCGTCCACCGACACCAGTTCCGCATGACTCGCCTGCTGCGCGAGCGACGTCACCCGCTCCATCCAGTCGCCGAATGCGAAATCCAGCGCGCTGGGCCCCGTCTCGGCGAGCGCCTTTGCCGGCACCCGGTGCGCGTGGGTGGCCGCCTCGGTAGGCGCAATGGCCGCTGAATGAGCCGCCGCGCTCGTCGCTCGGCACACCGGCTGGTCGGTGACGACTTCCGGCGCATCGCTAAACAACTCGAGTAAGCTCGCCCTGTCCTGCGCCTGCAGCGCATTGCGCAAACGCTCGACGATCCGCGCGTGCGCCTCCGGATCGCGCCGTTGCAACGGCGCACCCGCGCGCTGCAAGCGCGCCCTGGCCCGATGGACGATCTGCCGGCAACTCGCTGGCGCGCGCTCCAGGATCTTGCCGATTTCGGCGTAGTCGCAATCGAAGGCTTCGTGCAGCACGAAAGCCGCGCGCTCGTCGGGCTTCAAACGATCGAGCAACAGCATCACGCCATAGGACATTTCCGCAGCACGCAAGGCAAGTTCTTCAGCCGATGGCGCAACTTCGTCCAGCCACGGCTCAGGCGGCCATCCGGTAGCCTGGGAGTCGCGCTCGCGCTGCACATTTCGCAGACGGTCGATCGCCGTGCGCGTGGTGAGCGTAGTGAGCCACGCGGCCGGTGTTTGTACCTCATGCGTATCGGCAAGATGCCACTTCAGCCAGACGTCCTGCACGATGTCCTCCGCTTCCGCGCGGCTGCCGAGCATGCGGTACGCCAACGCGAGCAGACGGGCCCGCACCGCCCCGAAGCTGGATGCCTTGTCGATTTCGTGTTCTTTCATGCGTGGACCTCCAGATCATGCGTGGTGAAAAGCGCGTGCGCCGCCTACAGGATGCTTCGACGGCGCGCCGCAAAGGCATCCATTAGCAGCTTGACGGTTGGGCGGACTGCCGCGTGACAGGCGGGCGAAAAAAATTTCCTGTCACGCTGCCTGCAGCTGGGTCGTCATAGGGACAGTAGCCCACTTTGACGAGACAACCATGCAACCCAGCTATCTACCCGCCACAGGCCTCGGCCTCGTGCCAACCGTTATCGAGCAGTCCGGCCGCGGCGAACGTGCCTACGACATCTATTCGCGCCTGCTGCGCGAGCGGATCGTGTTTCTGGTCGGCCCGGTGAACGAGCAGTCGGCCAGTCTCATTGTGGCGCAACTACTGTTTCTGGAGTCGGAGAACCCGGACAAGGACATTTCGTTTTATATCAATTCGCCGGGCGGGTCGGTGTACGACGGGCTCGCAATCTACGACACCATGCAATTCATCAAGCCGGAGGTATCTACCTTATGCACCGGGTTCGCTGCGAGCATGGGCACGTTTTTGCTGTGTGCGGGCCAACGCGGCAAGCGGTATGCCTTGCCCAACGCGCGCATCATGATTCACCAGCCTTCCGGCGGCAGCCAGGGCACGGCCGCGGACATCGACATTCAGGCGAAAGAAGTGCTTTACCTGCGCGAACGCCTCAATGCCATGATGGCCGAACGAACCGGGCGCAGCGTGGAGGAAATCGCGCGCGACACGGACCGCGACAATTTCATGTCCGCGTTCGCGGCAAAAACGTATGGCCTCGTCGACGAAGTACTGGAAACTCGCGCGGCACTCGGCGCCTCTTCCAGCTCCTCTTCCGTCGCCTCCTCCGGCGCATCAAGCAGGCGCAATGACGTGTAGCCCGGCGCGGCTCTCTGCGTTGCCAGGACAAAATCTGATCCCGTTGGCTGGAATCGCTATCATGGTCGCGATTCGTCGACTCCGACGAGCGCTTCAATGGAGATCTACATGGCGTCATCCAACGAAACCGTCAGCATGGCGCTATTTTGCGACTTCGAGAATGTCGCATTGGGCGTGCGCGACGCGAAATACGACAAGTTCGACATCAAGCTGGTGCTCGAGCGTCTGTTGCTCAAGGGCAGCATTGTCGTCAAGAAGGCGTATTGCGACTGGGACCGCTATAAGAGTTTCAAAGGTGCAATGCACGAGGCCAATTTCGAGTTGATCGAGATTCCGCACGTGCGTCAATCGGGCAAGAATTCCGCGGACATCCGGCTTGTCGTCGACGCGCTCGACCTTTGCTATACGAAGTCTCACGTCAATACGTTCGTCATTATCAGCGGCGATTCGGACTTTTCACCCCTCGTGTCGAAATTGCGTGAGAACGCGAAACAGGTCATCGGCGTCGGCGTCCAGCAATCCACGTCGGACCTGTTGATCGCGAACTGCGACGAGTTCTTTTTCTACGACGACCTGGTGCGCGAGAGTCAACGCGCGGTCGCCAAACGGGAGTCGTCGCGGCAACAGAAAAGCGCTCAGCCGGCAGCCAAACCGTCGCAGGACGAAGAGAAAAGCCGCAACAAGGAAGACCTCGAAAAGCGCCGCACGAAGGCTGTCGAGATCGCCGTGCAGACGTTCGACGCGCTTGCTTCGGAGCGAGGCGACAGCGGGAAAATCTGGGCGTCGGTGCTCAAGAACGCGATCAAGCGGCGCAAGCCCGATTTCAATGAAACATATTACGGTTTTCGCGCGTTCGGGAACCTGCTCGAAGAAGCGCATGCGCGCGGCCTGCTTGAATTTGGCCGCGACGAAAAGTCAGGCGCCTATGTGTATAGGAGCACGGTTTCAGGCGTTCTCGGAGAAAGCGCGAGCGAGCCCGTGGCCGAGCAGACAGGGGCACCTGCGGGCACGCCTGTCGACATAACGGAGGAAGCGGAACAGCCTGACGTTCACCAGACCGTTGGAGCGGCGCAAGCGGATCAGGGAAAAAAGCAGGACTCTCGCCGTCGGGGTCGCGGTGAGCGAAAGCGAGCCGCGAGCCAGCCAGCCGCCCGCGAAGTCGCACATGAACGGGCGCGCCAAAGCGCGCGTGATACCACGCAGGAAAGCGCGCACGAAACAGGACCGCAAACAGCACAACAAACAGCATCGAAATCCACAAACGCAGGACACAGCGAAGAAGAACGAGAAGGAGAACACCGGCACGGTCAAGCCGAACCGGGAGATCCGCCAACCGTAACGACGCATGCGCCGGCGCGGGGAAACGACGCCTCGTCGGAATTGCAGCGACCGCCGACGGCAGAATCGGGCCATGCTTTAGACCACGATGCCACCGCCGAAAGCGCCGAATTGCAGCCCGCCGACGCGACGCAGTCCAAGCGTCGCAAGCAACGCGAGCCACGTAAGGCGGCGGCGAAGAAAACCAGCAAGCCGGCAGCCGCAGCGTCGGGCGGCAAGGCAGACACCGCGGAGACCGCAGACACCGCGGATACCGCTGAGACCGCACTATCCTCGACTCCGTCTTCGACCATCGCAGACGAAACACCCAAGGCCCGCAAAAAAGCGGCGCGAAAGACCACCTCGTCGCGCAACCGCGGGCCGCGCAAGACAGCGGGAGGCAATGACGCCGAATAGGTCACACCTGCGTCACGCCTCTCAGCCGCGGCATGCGGGCCTCAGTAGTAGGGGTAAGGCGCGTAAATAACCGGCGGCGGTCCGTAATAGCGGCGCGGCGGCGGCGCAACGTAGACGGGTGCCGGCGCATAGACCGGCTGCGGCACATACACCGGCATTTGCGGCTGCGAGATCGTATTGCCCTTCGAGGTCATGCATTGCGAGTAGGCCGCGTCGTACCGTGCTTGCAGGCTATTTGCCGAATACTGCGCACCGTTCGCGCCCGCGGCGCCGCCCACCAGCAAACCGCTGCCAGCGCCGATAGCCGCGCCCGCCCCTGCATTACCGGCTGCCGCGCCAATGAGCGCGCCGACAGCCGCCCCACCCAACGTGCCCACCGCAGCACTGTTGACGCTGTTCGTGGTTGCGCTCTGGGAAGCACCGGCCGGATCAGACGAGCGGAACGCATAGTCGCGGCAAGCGTAGTCGTCTTGCTGGAATTGACCGAGCGGCTCGCCGCTGCGCGGCAGAGCCACCACCGAAGGACCGCCCGGCGGCACCACGGCGCAGCCGCCCAGCAACGCAAGCGCGGCGGCGCACAGAGGAAACGCGACGCGTATGGGTGTGAGACTCGGAATCATGATGGTGCGATTAGCATGAGATTGGAAATCACACGTTATGCCAATGCACGCACGCAATGTTTACCGGATGGTTACCGTATGTTTTGCGCCGACCGCAAAGCCGCGCCGGGAGCCCGAGCCGCGCGCCTCGCCTCATCGCACGGTTACGAACGGTGACAAAGATTGCACGAGCCCGAAACCTCGAGCTACAGCGGCGCGCAAAAAGCAAAAAGCCCTCGCGCGGAGGGCTTTTCCCGATGCCTGGCTGATGCCTGGCTACAGTCAGAAATTACGCGAAGTTCTTCGACGCAAATTCCCAGTTGACGATGTTCCAATACGCTTCGACGAACTTCGGACGTGCGTTGCGATAGTCGATGTAGTACGCGTGTTCCCACACGTCAATGGTCAGCAGCGCTTTTGCGTCCGTGGTCAGCGGCGTGGCAGCGTTGCTCGTGGACACGAGATCCAGCGAACCGTCGGCCTTCTTCACGAGCCATGCCCAGCCCGAGCCGAACGTGCCGATCGCGGTCTTCGCGAACTCTTCCTTGAACTTGTCGAACGAGCCCCACTTCGCGTTGATCGCGTCCGCCAGCGCGCCGGTCGGTGCGCCGCCACCTTGCGGCGAGAGGCTGTTCCAGAAGAACGTGTGGTTCCACACCTGGGCTGCGTTATTGAACACGCCGCCCGACGACTTCTTCACGATTTCTTCGAGCGACAGGTTCTCGAACTCCGTGCCCTTGATCAGATTGTTCAGGTTGGTCACATAGGTCTGGTGATGCTTGCCGTAGTGAAACTCGAGCGTCTCTTCCGACATGTGCGGAGCGAGCGCGTTTTTCGCGAACGGCAACGGCGGGAGCGTATGTTCCATGGTGCTTTCCTTCAGTCTGTATCTGTTGTGGGGAGTCTGCGGATAACGCTTCAGAGCATTCGATTGTAGGCGACTTGGAATAACCCCGCAAACCAACGGACTTTATGTCCGACATCGGCGAGTGGTCCGCAAAAACGGCGTCATCGCTGCGTGCGTTTTGCTGCATTTTGCCGAGTTTTGCGGAGGAGGCGCCGCGTCGGACAGTCAAAACTACACGCACGCAATAAAGCCAACCCGATGTCAGAAACCATCGGCAAGACGCGGCTGCACGTCGGCCAATGCGACGTCGGCGGTGCCCTCGGCGAGATGCATCGTCAAGCGGCGCCCCGGTTTGAGCGACGAAGGCGCGCGCACCGCGCGACCGGTCTGCGCATCGAGCACGGCCGCGTAACCGCGCTCGAGCGTGCGCTGCGGACTCAACACCTCGAGCCGCGCCGACAGCGTGGCAATCCGCGCGGCCTGACGTTCGTGCTGGCGCAACAACGCGGCGTCGAGCCGTTGCGCGAGACTGCCGAGCCGCGCCTGATGCGCGGCGAGATCGGGACGCCAGCGCTGCCAGCGCATCTGCAGCAGCGAAAAACGCGCTCGAGCATCGCGCACGGGCCTTGCGCCCGCCGACGCGAGTCGCGCGCTCAGCTGCTGCAAATGCGTGCGCTGCCGCGCGAGACGTTCGGCGGGCGACACCAGCCGGCGCGAGAGCCAGTCCAACTGCTGGGCGCGCCGCTCCATCATCCGGCCGAAGCCGCGCGCCAGCGCCGCATGCCGATGATCGAGCTCGCGCAACAGCAGCACGCGCTGCGGGCTCACCAGTTCGGCCGCGCCTGTGGGCGTGGGCGCGCGGACATCGGCGGCGAAATCGGCAATCGTGAAATCGGTTTCGTGACCGACGCCGCTCACGACCGGAATCGCGCTCGCGGCAATGGCCCGCGCGAGCACTTCTTCGTTGAAAGCCCACAGGTCTTCAATCGAGCCGCCGCCGCGGCATACGATCAGCACGTCCACCTCGCGCCGCGCGCTGGCCGCATCGACCATCGCCGCCAGCTTCGCGCTCACGCCCGCCCCTTGCACCGGGGCGGGATAGATGATCACCGGAATATGCGGCGCACGGCGCGACAGCGTGGTGAGCACGTCCCGCAGCGCGGCTGCCTGCAACGACGTCACGATGCCGATGGCGCGCGGGTGCGAGGGCAGCGCACGCTTGCGTTCCGCGGCGAAAAGGCCCTCGGCTTCGAGCTGGGCCCTGAGTCGCAGGAACGCTTCGTAAAGACGGCCCTGACCGGTCCGCCTGACCGCCTCGACGTTCAGTTGCAACTCGCCGCGCGGCTCGTACATTGTGACGAGCGCCCGCACTTCGATACGGTCGCCTTCTTTCGGCATGAATTCGGCGTACTGTGCGCGGCCGCGGAACATCACGCAACGCATCTGCGCTTGCGCGTCCTTGATCGAGAAGTACCAGTGTCCGCTGGCGGCGCGCGTGAAGTTCGAGACTTCGCCCGCGACCCACACGAGCGGAAACGAGCGCTCCAGCATGCTGCCGATTGCGCGGTTCAGAGCGGAAACAGGAACGACGACTTCGCCGCCGGGCATCGTCGACGAGGTAAAGGGACTGTCGGAATTCATGCGAGGGATCGTGGTGACTGGCGGGACAGACGATAGACCGACCGGCCATTCCCGTCCAGCGCGCCGAGCAAATTGTTAAAAGTGTCCACATGTCGGGACTCACAAGGCAGATTCCGCCACGCGCCGGGCGAAACTACGGAAAAGAGGGGCATCCTCTTGATTTTTATGAAATTTAATGATGCCCCTCGCGGTGGTTTGCCGATGCAAGGCGCCTGCAACGGCCCTCGCGGCGAGGCGGTGGGCCGGTTCTCCACAAAGTTATCCACAGGCGCTACGAGGCCCACACGGCGCGGCGACGGCATAAGACGCAGTGCGCGCGACTTGCAGCCGGGGACGCGTGCGCGCTAGAGTGGCGGGTTCGGCAGTAACGGTAAGCCGCGCCGTGGGGCGCCGCCTCGGGCCTGCAACGGACGACGTCAACGCACGCCGCCCGCCTTGCCGCCACTTTTCCTTCTGTGCCACATTTCTCGACCGTCCGGAGAATCGCGCTGATGCCTGTCCCGCGTATTGCCCCTGGCGCCTTTACGCCGCCCTCGCGCCGACCCGCGAGCAGTGCGCCGCCTGCCCGCCCGGCTTGCCGATGAGTGGAATCTTCGATCGTCTCGAAACGCGCGTCGCGCGCGAGTGGCAGCACCGCGGACCGCTTGCCTGGTCGCTGACGCCGCTCGCGTGTCTGTTCGGCGCTGTCGCCGCGTTACGCCGCGCCGCCTTCTCGCTCGGCTGGTTGAAGTCCGTGCGCGTGGGCGTGCCGGTCGTCGTGGTGGGCAATGTGACCGTCGGCGGCACGGGCAAGACGCCGACTGTGATTGCGCTCGTCGAAGCGTTGCGCGCCGCCGGCTTCAATCCCGGCGTGGTGTCGCGCGGCTACGGCGCTCGCGTGAAGACGCCGACGCCGGTGACGCCCGCGTCGGCGGCCAGCGTGGGCGGCGACGAACCGTTGCTGATTTCGCGGCGCACCGGCGCACCGGTCTGGGTATGCCCCGACCGCGTGGCGGCGGCCGAGGCGCTGTGCGACGCGCATCGCGATGTAGATGTCATCGTCAGCGACGACGGCCTGCAGCACTACCGCCTCGCGCGCGACGCCGAACTCGTCGTGTTCGATCACCGTCTTGGGGGCAACGGTTTTCTGTTGCCGGCAGGTCCGTTGCGCGAGCCGCTCTCGCGCCCGCGCGACGCCACGCTGATCAACGACCCTTACGCCAAGACGCTGCCCGCGTGGCCGAACACCTTCGCACTTCAATTGGCGCCCGCCGATGCGTGGCACCTCGAGAACCCCGCGTTGCGGCGTCCGCTCGCGCAGTTCAGCGGCGAGCGCGTGCTGGCGGCCGCCGGCATCGGCGCGCCCGAGCGTTTTTTCGCCACGCTGCGCGCCGCCGGCCTCTCGCCGCAGACCCGCGCGCTGCCCGATCACTACGCGTTCGAGCGCAATCCGTTTGCCGACGCCCACGCCGATGCCATCCTGATAACAGAAAAGGATGCGGTAAAATTAGGGTCCTGGCGCGACGCGCGCATCTGGGTCGTTCCCGTCGAAGCCGCGCTCGATCATCGCCTGATTGCAATAGTTGTGGAGAAAGTCCGTGGACGCTCGCCTGCTTGAAATCCTCGTCTGCCCCATCTGCAAGGGCCCGCTCAGCTACGACCGTTCCGCGCAGGAGCTGATCTGCAACGCCGACAAGCTTGCGTATCCGATCCGCGACGGCATCCCGGTCATGCTGGTCGACGAGGCGCGGCAGACAGTCGAAGGCACGCCCGTCGATCTGAATCCGGGCTCCGTGGCCTGACGCACGACCGGCTAGCGGGCGGCGAATCCACGTTGAGGCACGACGGCGTCAGGCTTGCGCCCCGCGCAGGCGGCACGTGCCAGCAGTGTTCCGAGCGCGCCTGCGTGGTAGTTTGAACCTTGACTGCCTGTCGCCCGCCGGCTCCTGGCGGCGGCGTCGTTGCTGATCCGACGTCGCGGCCGTCGTCGCCGACCCACCTCCTGCATTCTCACCTTTGCCCTCTCCGATGAACCACATCGACACCGTCACGCCTCCGTTCATCGCCGTCGTGCCGGCGCGCCTCGCGTCGACCCGCCTGCCCAACAAACCGCTCGCCGATATCGGCGGCAAACCGATGGTGGTACGGGTCGCCGAGCGCGCACGCGAGTCGGGCGCACAGCAGGTGTTGATCGCGTCGGACGCGCAGTCGGTGCTCGACGCCGCCCGCGAACATGGTTTCGAAGCAGTGCTGACGCGCGCCGATCATCCGTCGGGCACCGACCGTCTCGCCGAAGTCGCGTCGCAATTCGGCTGGAGCGACGAGACGATCGTGGTCAACGTGCAAGGCGACGAACCGCTGATCGATCCGTCTCTCGTGTGCGGCGTCGCGTCGCACCTCGCGGCGCGCAGCGATTGCGCGATCGCGACCGCGGCACATCCCATTGCCGATGCCGCGGAAATCTTCAATCCGAACGTCGTCAAGGTCGTGCTCGACGCGCGCGGCGTCGCGCTTTACTTTTCGCGCGCGCCGATTCCCTGGGCGCGCGACGCCTACCAGCCGCACTGGCCCGACGTCGCGTCGATGCCCGTGCCGCCCGCGCCGGCAGTGGTTCATCGGCACATCGGGCTGTATGCGTATCGCGCCAAATTCCTGCGCAGCTACCCCGACCTCGCGATCTCGCCGATCGAACAGGTCGAAGCGCTCGAGCAATTGCGCGCGATGTGGCACGGCGAGCGCATCGCGGTTCTGGTCACGCCCGAGATGCCGCTTCCGGGCGTCGACACGCCTGCGGATCTCGCGCGTGTGCGGGCTTTATTCGGGTCTTGAGCGCAAAAACCCGTGGCATAATCGGACGCTTGTGCGCGCCTCCTGTTGTTAGCGAGAGCCAGGGTTTGCCCGGTCGCACCGCACGTGTTTCTGCAGCGCCGTCCTCGACGTGCAGCGCGAAATGCGAAGCGGCAGCCGACGCGGGTCCCTCGCCCCTCGTAGGATGGCTGCAGCGCCACCAAGAATTCACATAGATCTGGAGATACACATGCGTTTGATCCTTTTGGGTGCACCCGGCGCGGGCAAGGGCACTCAGGCAAACTTCATCAAGGAAAAGTTCGGCATTCCGCAGATTTCCACCGGCGACATGCTGCGCGCGGCCGTCAAGGCCGGCACGCCGCTCGGTCTCGAGGCGAAGCGCTTCATGGACGCGGGCGAACTCGTCACGGACGAGCTGATCATCAACCTCGTGAAAGAGCGTCTGCAACAGCCGGACTGCGCCAACGGCTATCTGTTCGACGGCTTTCCGCGCACCATCCCGCAAGCCGAAGCAATGAAGCAGGCGGGTGTCGCGATCGACTACGTGCTGGAAATCGACGTGCCGTTCGACGAGATCATCATGCGGATGAGCGGCCGCCGCTCGCACGCCGCGTCGGGCCGCACGTATCACGTGAAGTTCAATCCGCCGAAGGTCGAAGGTCTCGACGACGTGACGGGCGAGCCGCTGATCCAGCGCGAGGACGACAAGGAAGAAACGGTCAAGAAGCGCTTGCAGGTGTACGAAGCGCAAACCAAGCCGTTGATCGACTACTACAACGGCTGGGCAAAGAACGGCGACGCCACGACGTCGTTGAAGGCACCGCAATACCGCCGCATCTCGGGCCTCGGCACGGTCGAGGAAATCCGCGACCGCGTGTTCGAGGCGCTGAAGTAATCCAACGCTTCGGCCCTCACAGGCAAACGAAACCCGCCCTCTTCCGGCGGGTTTTTTATTGCCCGCTCGACTGCGTTCTTCACGCCCTTCCGCACGATCGTTTTAATTTGCTCCTCGGCGATGACGATGTGGGATCATCCATGATCGACAAGCGATTCAATCTGGACTTTATTTACCGCATCAAGCAAAGGAGCAGAGATGGAGATTCGTGACAACGCATTCCTGATCACCGGCGGCGCCTCGGGCCTCGGCGCCGCCACGGCGCGTCTTCTCGCGGAGAACGGCGGCAAGGTCGTGCTTGCCGATCTGAACCAGGACGCGGGCGAGGCGCTGGCGGGAGAACTCGGCGGCGTCTTCGTCAAATGCGACGTGAGCCGCGAAGACGACGCGACGCGGGCAGTCGAGGCGGCGACGAAGCTCGGCACGCTGCGCGGCCTCGTCAATTGTGCGGGCGTGGCGCCCGCCGCCAAGACCGTCGGCAAGGACGGTCCGCATCCGCTCGACTCGTTCACGCGCACCATCTCGATCAATCTGATCGGCACGTTCAACATGATTCGGCTTGCGGCCGCCGCGATGTCGAAGAACGAGCCCAATGCAAACGGCGAGCGCGGTGTGATCATCAACACGGCTTCGGTTGCTGCCTACGACGGCCAGATTGGCCAGGCGGCCTACGCGGCGTCGAAAGGCGGCGTGGTCGGCATGACGCTGCCCATCGCACGCGACCTGTCGCGCAACGCCATCCGCGTGATGACGATTGCGCCGGGCATCTTCGAAACGCCGATGCTGCTCGGCATGCCGCAAGAGGTGCAGGACGCCCTCGGTGCCATGGTGCCGTTCCCGCCGCGCCTCGGCAAACCGGCGGAATACGCAATGCTCGCGAAGCAGATTTTCGACAATCCGATGCTCAACGGCGAGGTGATCCGTCTCGACGGCGCGATCCGGATGCAGCCAAAGTAAGCCCATTTGCGCCGCACGCCGCTTTTTCCGCGCGGAGCGAAGCGGCGCAGCGCATTGCACTCCACTGCAATCCGGGCCAACGAAAAACGCCTGCACATGAAGCATGTGCAGGCGTTCGGTATTAACGCGCCCGAAAGCAGCAAGTGCCGGTTGCTAATCGCCTTCGTTGTGCTGCGTGCGCTGACGCAATTCCTGCAATTGCGACTCGACGACCGTTGCGTCTTCCGCATCCGGACATTCGCCGAGATAACGCTCGAGGTCTTCGAGCGCCGGGCGCAGATAATCGAGGCGCGCGTACGCGAAGCCGCGGTCGCGGACTTCTTCGATACTCTCGGGCAGCAGAATCACGAGACGCTGCTGCACGGCAAGCAGACGCTGCCAGCGCTCCGTCTGCAAGTAAGTGGACTTCAGATTGCGCAACATGCGCGCGATGATCTCGCGCCGCGTAGCCGGCTGCAGCAGCATGCGCAGCGCCCGGCTGACCGATTCGCCGGCCGAGGCCACATAGGGCTCCAGCATGTCGACCATTTCGGACTCCGACAGCGAATGTCCGCTGGTGGGGTCGAGCATGACGTCGCCGTCGGGTGTGGTGACGCGCAGCAGGAAATGGCCGGGAAACGACACGCCGCGCGCCGGAATCCCGACCTGCTCGGCCATCTCCAGATACAGCACCGCGAGCGAAATCGGAATGCCGCGGCGACGCTTGAGCACCGCGTTCAGGTGGCTGTTGTCCGGATCGTAATAGTCGTTCAGATTGCTGGCGAAACCGAGTTCGCGGAAGAAAAACCGGTTCAGAATGCCGACCTTCTGGCGAATGTCGGCGTCGTCCGGCATGCGGCGCTGCAGGCGCACCACGAGCTCGTCGATCTCGGCCAGCGTGCCTTGCAGATCGAGGTCGGGGTAAGCGTCCTGCGCGAGCGAGAGCGCCGCCTCGGTCAGCGGCAAACTGTCGTCTTCGGCGACGAGCGTGCTGAAATAGTCGAGAACTCGCGTCATCGTGATCACTTCACTCGCCTTTTGAAATACGCGTACTTGAAGCCCATCAGCCAAAGCATACCGAAATATAGCGCAGCAAACAGCACGAGGCAGGCCGCGAGCAGCGCGATACGGTCGAGTGGCCGGTCATGCATGCCGATCCAGTCGAAGCTGCGCGACAGCCAATGCATGGCACCCGCGAGGACGAGACACGCGCCGAGCAACTGCACGAAGAACTTGAGCCAGCCGCTCGACGGCATATAGATGCCGCGCTTGCGCAGGCCGAGGAACAACAGCAGCGCGTTGCCGCAAGCACCAAGCCCGACGCTCAGCGTGAGCCCCGCGTGCGCGAAAATCGGCACGAATACGTAGTTGCTCAACTGCGTGAGAAGCAGCACGACGATACCGATTTTCACCGGCGTCTTGATGTCCTGCTTCGCGTAGAAACCGGGCGCGAGAATCTTGATCAGGATGAGGCCGATGAGGCCGACGCCATAAGCCGCCAGCGCGCGCCCCACCATCACGACCGCGTTGCCGTCGAACTTGCCGTAGTGAAACAGCGTGGCCGTCAGCGGCTCGGCGAAGAAAAACAGCGCGACGGCGCTCGGCGCGGCCAGCAGAAACGTGACGCGCAAGCCCCAGTCGAGCAGCGAGGAATATTCGTGCGGGTCGGCGTCGACGTGCGCTTTCGAAAGGCTCGGCAACAGGATGGTGCCGAGCGCGACGCCGAGGAGCGCGGTCGGGAACTCCATCAGCCGGTCGGCGTAATTGATCCAGGACACGGCGCCCGGCCCGATGCGCGACGCGATATTCGTATTGATGATGAGACTGATCTGCGCGACGGACACCGCGAACATCGCCGGCACCATTTTCCAGAGCACACGCTTCACGCCGCGATGCGCGAGCGCGCGCAGCGGATTGAGCCCGATGCGCGGCACCATGTCGATTTTCTTGAGACCAGGCAGTTGCACGAGAAACTGCAGCAGGCCGCCGGCGATCACCGCCCACGCGAGCGCGTAGACCGGCGTATGCATGCGCGGCGCCACAAACACCGCGGCCACGATGAACGATACGTTCAGCAGCACCGGCGCGAACGCGGGCAGCGAGAAGTTTTTGTACGTATTCAGCACGCCGGACGCGAGCGACGTCAGCGATATGAAGATGATGTACGGGAACATGATGCGCGTCATGGCGACCGCGAGCGCGTAGGCCTGGCCTTCGTGAGCAAGGCCGGAGGCGACCACGAACACCACGCCCGAGGCGCCCAGCACGCCGAGAAGCGACAGCACCGCGAGCGCCCAGGCGAGCACCGTCGACGTGGCGTCGACGAGCGCCTTGGTCGCGTCATGTCCCTGCTGGTTCTTGAACTCGGCGAGGATCGGCACGAAGGCCTGCGAAAACGCGCCTTCGGCGGAAATGCGGCGCAGCAGATTGGGAATGCGGAAGGCGACGTAGAACGCGTCAGTGTATTGACTGGCGCCGAACGCGCGAGCGATCAGCGTTTCGCGGGCCAGTCCGGTCACGCGCGACAACAGCGTGAAGCCGCTGACCGTCAGCAGGGCTCGGAATAGATTCATGGGGCGCTTATTATACGGGTGCCGCAAAGGCGGACGACGAGCCAGGAAGCGATTCGGACCGGTTTGGCTCGCAGACGTTCGGCGGCGGCGGCGAAATCCGCTGGATTTTCTTGTCCGCGGGGTGCGCGGCGCGCGGCCGGCCGCGTCCCTGAGCAAAGTTCCGGCGGCCGAACCTTGCAGCGCCCGCAGCTCGGAGGCGCTGGCGCTCTAGTGCATTTCCGTTGCCACGTCCCTGATTTTGTTGCTATAATCGCCGGTTTCGAAGCTCGCTCAGTTGTCGAACGTTCGCGGACGGCTTCCGGATGAGGTCCAGGTCGGCACGAAGTTGCCTGCAGTAGTTACCTGCAGCTGCCGCCCATTCCTCCCTACATGCCGGAACATGGCGCCGCAAACGCGGGCCCGGCTTCGCGTAGTAGTTCGATCGTTTTTAGTTCGATCTCTTTCGACACTTTTGCGCTCTTGGACAATCGCTTCCAAGAGTTCGGATCTAAAAGCAGCGCCTCACCACTTGAAGGTCAGGTACTGGAAACAGGAACAGGATAAGGAACCGTCATGGCTAACTCCGCACAAGCACGCAAGCGCGCCCGCCAGGCCGCCAAGGCAAACTCGCACAACTCGGCACTGCGCTCGAAGTTCCGCACGGCTATCAAGGCAGTGCGCAAGGCGATCGACGCCGGCGACAAGGCTAAGGCCGCTGAAATCTTCCAGGCATCGTCGAAGACCATCGACATCATTGCCGACAAGAAGATCATTCACAAAAACAAGGCGGCTCGCCATAAGAGCCGCCTCGCCGCAGCCATCAAGGGTCTGCAGGCGTCCGCAGCACAGTAATTCCGGTCAGCCCGCTCCGGCGGGCTACCTCCTGTTTCCGCTGCGCATGAAAGCCCGCTTTGGCGGGCTTTTTTGTTTGCGCTGCATTTGCGCTGCATTTGCGCGTCGTCGCTCGCCGCCGCCGGAACCGCCACCGCCGCGCATAAAAAAACCCGCCGATTGCGGGTTTTGCTTTGCGGCGAGCCTGCTCGCCTTGCCTCAGATGATGTGCCGCTTCGCTTGCGGCGGGGGCGCATGCTCGAGTTCGAGCTCGCAGGCCTCGGTCACCACGAGGTCGTTGTCTTTCGCGAAGTTCATGACGAAATCGAACGCCATGGGTTCGATGTCACGCAAACGGGAATCGAGAATCACGCATTTCAGGTCACCAATCATGGTGGGCCGGACATACAGCGAGTACTGCATGTAAGCGTTCGGGCCTTTCTTCGCGCCCGGTCCAAATGCCGACATCACACCCGCGAGACGCTCCGACCAGTCGCTCGGCCGGAATCTTTTTCCCGTCGACGTGATGCCCTGAATGAAGTATTCGGTTGGAGCTGCTTCGGCCATGTAGAAATACCTGTGTGACTGCCCAGCGGAAGACGGCGACAGCAAACAATAGACGGACTGTAAAGCGCTGTGCCCCGCTTTGTGCCCGCTTTGTGCCCGCCGTGTGCCCGGCCTCCATGCGCCGATCGGGAGCGCCCGCACCGCGCAGACCGTAACTGTGCAGGACGGGCGGCCCTACGCTGACCGCGGTGTGGCGGCTTTGACGCGTGCCGCGCGCGGCGCCGCGCGTGCAGCGGCGACCCGTGTGCACCACGAACCGGCCTTGCGAACGGCGCTAGCGATGCCGTGCCCCGACGAGCCAGGCACCGGCCTGCTGGGCCTTGGAAGAACCCGCAGATTATAGCGCAGCGAGTGTTTTTCCGCACTGCACACAAGCTTGTTCCGACAGCGCAGCGAGACTTTCAAACCGCTTTCCCGGGCCTTACCCGGCCTTTTGGCCGACTCGTCAAACGAGGCGAAATCCTTTATGCTGCATTGAGTTACCACAAAACGACGGCGGCGCCGTCCGGCACTCCTACCGGGTGAGACCGCCGTATTTGTTTCATGACCGCCAAGAAAATTCGCCACTATCTGCAGTTCAAGGATTTCTCGCTAGACGACTACGAGTACGTGCTGGAGCGCGCGCGAATTCTCAAGCGCAAGTTCAAGAACTACGAGACTTACCATCCGCTGCACGACCGCACGCTCGCCATGATCTTCGAAAAGAATTCGACGCGCACGCGCCTGTCGTTCGAAGCCGGCATTTTCCAGTTGGGCGGCCATGCCGTCTTCATGAGCACGCGCGACACCCAGCTAGGGCGCGGCGAACCTATTGAAGACGCGGCGCAGGTTATCTCGCGCATGGTCGACATCATCATGATCCGCACGTTCGGTCAGGACATCATCCAGCGCTTCGCCGAAAACTCGCGCGTGCCGGTGATCAACGGGCTGACGAACGAATATCATCCGTGCCAGGTGCTGGCCGACATCTTCACGTACTTCGAGCATCGCGGTCCGATTCGCGGCAAGACGGTCGCGTGGGTCGGCGACGCCAACAACATGCTCTACACGTGGATCGAAGCGGCGCAGATTCTCGGCTTCAGGCTGCGCCTCTCCACGCCGCCCGGCTACAAGCTCGACCGCGCGCTCGTCGCGGCGGAAAGCGCGCCGTTTTTCGAGGAATTCGACGACCCGAACGAAGCGTGCGCAGGCGCGGATCTCGTCACCACCGACGTGTGGACCAGCATGGGCTTCGAAGCCGAAAACGAAGCGCGCAAAAAAGCCTTCGCCGACTGGTGCGTCGACGCGGAAATGATGTCGCGCGCTCATCCGGACGCGCTTTTTATGCACTGCCTGCCGGCCCATCGCGGCGAAGAGGTGAGCGCGGAGGTGATCGACGGTCCGCAAAGCGTCGTGTGGGACGAAGCGGAAAACCGTCTGCATGTGCAAAAGGCGTTGATGGAATATCTGCTGCTCGGCAAGCTCAACCACTGAGTTCGAGCGCCTTGCCGCGGCGGCGGCGTCTGGCGCGACGGGGCCTCGACCGCGAGGGGACGTGCGCCGCCTGGCGGTCGCAGCCGCGCGTGAAGCCGCAGCGCTCCTCGCAGCGCGCCGGCAAACTGCACCACCGGACGCCAAAAACGCGGACTCCCACCGATTTAGTGTCAAAATAGTTGTTTTCCGCGCTCCGGAACCGCCGGCGCGCCTTGTGTTCCCGCTTTCTCCAGCTACGAGTTCATCATGAGCGATATCAAGAAAGTCGTGCTCGCCTATTCGGGCGGCCTCGACACCTCCGTCATCCTGAAGTGGTTGCAGGACAACTACGACGCCGAAGTCGTCACGTTCACGGCCGACATCGGCCAGGGCGAAGAGCTGGAACCGGCGCGCAAGAAGGCCCTGCAATTGGGCATCAAGCAGGAAAACATCTTTATCGAAGACTTGCGCGAAGAATTCGTGCGCGATTTCGTGTTCCCGATGTTCCGCGCCAACACCATTTACGAAGGCGAGTACCTGCTGGGCACGTCGATCGCGCGTCCGTTGATCGCCAAGCGCCAGATCGAGATTGCCCGCGCCACCGGGGCGCAGGCCGTGTCGCACGGCGCAACCGGCAAGGGCAACGACCAGGTTCGCTTCGAACTCGGTTACTACGCGCTCGAACCGGGCATCAAGGTGATCGCGCCGTGGCGCGAATGGGACCTGCTGTCGCGCGAAAAGCTGCTCGCTTACGCCGAAAAAGCCGGCATTCCGATCGAAATGAAGCACAAGCAAGGCGGGGCGCCGTACTCGATGGACGCGAACCTGCTGCACATCTCGTTCGAAGGCCGTCACCTGGAAGACCCGAAAGCGGAAGCCGAGGCCGACATGTGGCGCTGGACGGTGTCGCCGGAAGCGGCACCCGATCAGCCCGAATACGTCGACATCGAATACGAACACGGCGATCCGGTCGCGCTGAACGGCAAACGTCTGTCGGCAGCGGAAATGCTGACTGAACTGAACCGCCTGGGCGGCAAGCACGGCATTGGCCGTCTGGACCTGGTGGAAAACCGCTACGTCGGCATGAAGTCGCGCGGCTGCTATGAAACGCCGGGCGGCACGATCATGCTCAAGGCGCACCGCGGCATCGAGTCGATTACGCTCGACCGCGAAGTCGCGCACCTGAAGGACGACCTGATGGCCCGCTACGCGTCGCTGATTTATAACGGCTACTGGTGGAGCCCGGAGCGCCGCGCGCTGCAAGTGCTGATCGACCACACGCAGGAAAAGGTCAACGGCTGGGTGCGCGTGAAGCTGTACAAGGGCAGCGTCTCGGTTGTCGCCCGCGATTCGAAGGAAACGCTGTTCGACAAGACCATCGCCACGTTCGACGACGACGGCGGCGCCTATAACCAGGCCGACGCCGGCGGCTTCATCAAGCTCAATGCGCTGCGTATGCGGATCGCAGAGAACGCGCGTCGTCAGCGCGGCTAGGCGCTAGCGCCGGCAAGGCTTGGCCAAAACGCTCCGGCGGGGGTGCGTTTGTCGCCTGCGCCGGCGCAGGCATCGAACGCCAGCGCAATAAACAGGCCAAAAAGAAAGGCGCCGGGAGGACACTCCGGCGCCTTTTTTTCATGTGCGACTCAAACCTCGGCCAATTCATGCAGTTCGCCTCACGCGATCACGAGCACACGAGCACACGAGTTCGCGCGCTCACAAGCAAACCGGCTCGGCTTCCAGCTCGACGCCGAATTTCTCCATGACGTCATGTTGGATCGCACGCGCAAGCGTCAGCATGTCTGCCCCGCTCGCGCCGCCGCGATTGACGAGCACGAGCGCCTGACGCTCGTGGACGGCCGCTGCGCCGATTGAACGGCCCTTCCAGCCGCATCGGTCGATCAGCCAGCCGGCTGCGAGCTTCACACGTCCGTCCGGCTGCGCGTACGAGACGATATCCGGCTCGCGGCGCTTCAGCGCGTCGAACTGGTCGGCGCCGATCACCGGATTCTTGAAGAAGCTGCCCGCGTTGCCCAGTTCGAGCGGATCGGGCAGCTTGGCGCGCCGCACGGCGACCACCGCGTCGAAAATGGCCCGTGCGTCGGGTTCCTCGCCGCCCGCCTCATAGCCGTTGGCCGCCAGTTGCCGCGCGAGATCCGCATAGCTCGCTCGCGGCTGCCACACCTTCGGCAAACGGAAGGTGACCGATGTGATGACGAAACGGCCGCGCCCTTCCCGCTTGAAAAAACTGTCGCGATAGCCGAATGCGCAGGCCCGCGCGTCCAGCTCGACGGTGTTGCCTGACGCCAGCTCGACGGCGCGCAGCCATGCGAAGCGCTCGCACATTTCCAGCCCGTACGCGCCGATGTTCTGAATGGGCGCCGCGCCGACCGTGCCCGGAATCAACGCGAGGTTTTCGAGACCCGGCAAGCCTTGCGACAGCGTCCATGCCACGAACTCGTGCCACGACTCGCCGGCAGCCGCCTCGACATAGATCGCCTGGGGGTCCTCGCCGACGACGCGGCGACCGCGCAGCGCAACGATGAGCACGAGTCCCGCGAAGTCGCGCGTCAGCACGACGTTGCTGCCGCCGCCCAGCACGAGCCGCGGCAAACCGGCCGCGCGCGGATCGTTCGCCGCGGCGAGCAACTGCGCTTCATGCTCGATGCGGCACGCCCATTGCGCGCGGACATCGAAACCAAAGGTGTTATGCGCCTTCAGCGGAAAGCCGGCAATAAACTCGGCGGAATCGGATTGGGACATCGGAATAGAGCGTTGACGACTGACGAAACTGCTGCGGGCTGCGGGGCCCGCGCGGCGGCGTTGGGCAAATGAGGGTGGCGTCGGTAAAATGACGTCGGTCCGTGATTATAGCGAGTGCCTCGCGACGAGCCGCCGGCCGCGTCGCGCACCGCCGCACTATTGGGAGAATGCAATGCCATCGTTTGACGTCGTCTGCGAAGCGAACATGATCGAAGTCAAGAACGCGATCGAGCAGTCCAACAAGGAAATCTCAACCCGCTTCGACTTCAAAGGGTCCGACGCGCGCGTCGAACACAAGGAAAACGAGATCACCGCCTATGCCGACGACGACTTCAAGCTCGGCCAGGTGAAAGACGTGCTGCTCTCGAAAATGGCCAAGCGCAATGTGGACGTGCGCTTTCTCGACTATGGCAAGATCGAGAAGATCGGCGGCGACAAGGTCAAGCAGGTCATCAAGATCAAGAAAGGCGTGTCGGGCGATCTGTCGAAGAAAATCGTGCGCCTTGTGAAGGACAGCAAGATCAAGGTCCAGGCGAGCATTCAGGGCGACGCCGTGCGCGTCACCGGCGCAAAGCGCGACGATCTGCAAAGCGTGATCGCCTTGCTGCGCAAGGACGTGACCGACACGCCGCTCGACTTCAACAATTTCCGCGATTAAGGTCTATTTGTCGAGGCTGACCGACGCTTACAGGCGCCTATCGACTCAGCGCCGGGCCCAAGCCGCAGCCGGCGCTGGGCAACCGTTCAACGTTCCTTGCCCGCCCCCACGCCGGCCGCGGCCGCCGCCTTCTTCTTGTCGCCGATCCTGCTTTCCTCGCCGCGCATCAGCTTGCCGATGTTGCCGCGATGACGCCACACGAGCAGCGAGCTCATCACGACAATGGCGAGCGCGATGATGTGCGGCCCGAACAGAAAGCCGTCGAAGATCGGCGCGAACACCGCCGCAGCCAGCGCTGCCAGCGACGAATAGCGCGTGAAGAACGCCACGATCAGCCAGGTGAGCAGCGTGGCCACGCCGAGAATGGGGTTGATCGCGAGCAGCACGCCGGCGGCCGTCGCCACGCCCTTACCGCCCTTGAAACGGAAGAACACCGGGTACAGGTGGCCCAGAAACACGGCGACCGAGGCGATCGCCACCGAGGTATCGTCGAGCCCGTAGCGCGCGCCGAAATGCACGACGAACCACACCGGCAGCCAGCCCTTGAAGGCGTCGCCGATCAGCGTGAGAATTGCGGCCGTCTTGCTGCCGCTGCGCAGCACGTTGGTCGCGCCCGGGTTGCCCGAGCCGTAGGAGCGCGGGTCGTCGAGCCCCATGGCGGCGCTCACGATCACGGCGAACGACACCGAACCGATCAGGTAGGCAACGACAGCAACGATCAGGTTTTGCATCTGTGACTCTTATAAGAATCGGCGGTCTGTAGCTGGATACCTCAACCGCAACGAGGGAACGGAAACCGGCCGGCACCGCAAGGCGGCGGGCCAAAACGGCGCACATTCTACCCAACGCACGCGCCGCGAAAACATTCAGGCAAACGTCAATCCACGCTCGCGCACTGCACCGGCTTCCCGCCCAGCAGATCGACCAGCACCTTCGGCTCGATACTGATGAGAAAACCGCGCCGCCCGCCGTTCAGCCAGATCCGGTCCAGCTCCAGAATGCTCGACTCCACGTACACCGGCATCTGCTTGCGAGTGCCGAACGGCGACGTGCCGCCGATCAGATAGCCGGAATGCCGGTTCGCCACTTCGGGCTTGCACGGCTCGACGCGCTTTGCGCCGATCTGCCGCGCGAGGTTCTTGGTGCTGACCGTGCGGTCGCCGTGCATGAGCACGATCAGCGGCTTGGCGTGCTCGTCTTCCATGACAAGCGTCTTCACGACATGATGCTCGTCCACGCCGAGCTGGCGCGCGGATTCGCCCGTGCCGCCGTGTTCGACATAGTCGTAGGGATGCTCGCCGAAGACGACGCCGTGCCGGCGCAGCAACTGCGTGGCGGGCGTCTCGGAAACGTGTCTGGATTTGCTCATCGGCGCATTGTAATGGCGACTTTGCACAACGCCTATTTGCCGAATGGCCAATTGTGCGGACCCGGGCATTGTGGCACGATCGTTCGAAAATGTTCCGGCGCGATGCACACCGGGCACGCAACCGCATTCAGGAGACGCCCTTGAGCAACCCTTCGCCCTCTCGTCCCGCCCTCGACGTTCCCGCGCTGCTGGCCGCGTTGCCCGCGCGCATTTCCGATCTTCCCGCGCTGGCCGCCGCGCGCGATCCGCAGCATGTCGCGCTCATCGAGGACGCGCGCCGCCTGAGCAACGCGCAGCTGCAGGAAGCCGTCGAGGCCGCCGCCGCTCTGTTGCGCCAATGGGGCGTGCGCGGCGGCGATCGCGTGATGATCGTGGCGGAGAACAGCATCGCTCAGATCGTGTTGCTGTTCGCCACCGCGCGGCTCGACGCGTGGGCACTGGTGTCGAATGCGCGGCTGTCGGCGGCGGAACTGGACGCGATTCGCGCGCACGCGCAGCCGCGCGTGACGGCGTACGTGACGGAAAGCTCCGTCGATGCCAGCCAGCACGCGCAGCGTCACGGGGCGACGCCTGCGCCGACCCTGGCGCCGGACATCGGTGCATGGTCCCACACGGTGGACGCTGCGGCCCAAGCGGAACCGGTCGAAGCCGCGAACCACCGCCAATGCGCGGCGCTGATCTACACCACCGGCACTACCGGCGCGCCGAAAGGCGTGATGCTGTCGCATCGCAATCTGCTTTTTATCGCCGCGGTGTCGAGCCGTCTGCGCCAGGTGCGTCCCGACGATGTCGTGTATGCGGTGCTGCCCATTTCGCATGTGTACGGCTTCGCGTCGGTGTGCCTCGGCAGTCTGCACGCCGGCGCGACCTTGCGCCTCGCGCCGCGCTTTGCGCCGGAAGCGGTGCGCCGCGCCCTCGCCGACGAACGTGTGTCGATATTCCAGGGCGTGCCGGCCATGCACGCGAAATTGCTGGAGCATCTGAAAACGCACGGACACGCGTGGCGCGCGCCGCATCTGCGCTTTGTCTACTCGGGCGGCTCGCCGCTCGACGCCGCGCTCAAGGCGCACGTGGAGAGCGTCTACGGTTTGCCGCTGCACAACGGCTACGGCATGACCGAAAGCAGTCCCACCGTCTCGCAGACCCTGCTCGACGCGCCGCGCAGCGACTGCTCCGTCGGCGCGGTGATTCCGGGCGTGGAAGTGCGCTTCGTCGGTCTGGACGGCGTGGATGCCGCGCCCGGCGAGATCGGCGAGCTATGGGTGCGCGGCCCGAACGTGATGCTCGGCTACTACCGCAATCCGGAGCAGACGCGCGCCGCCGTCACGCAGGACGGCTGGCTCAAAACCGGCGACCTCGCGCGGCAGGACAGCGACGGCGCGCTGCATATCGTCGGGCGCAGCAAGGATTTGATCATCCGCTCGGGCTTCAATGTGTATCCCGCCGAAGTCGAGCATGTGTTGAACGCGCATCCGCAGGTCGTGCAGTCGGCGGTGATCGGTCGTGCGGTCGAGGGCAATGAGGAAGTCATTGCATTCGTCGAACTGGCGGCGAACGCGACCGTCACACCCAACGAACTGGTTGCGTGGTGCGCCGAGCGTCTCGCGCCTTACAAGCGTCCCGCGGAAGTCAAGGTGCTCGCGGCGCTGCCGGCGGCATCGACGGGCAAGATCCTGAAGCACCGGCTGCGCGAACTGGTTTGAACGCGTAGCGGCATCAGCCCCGCGGATGATGCGTGGCATGCAGCGACTTCAGCCGTTCGCGCGCCACGTGTGTGTAGATTTGCGTGGTCGAAATGTCGGTATGTCCGAGCAGCAGCTGGACCACGCGCAGATCGGCGCCATGATTGAGCAGATGCGTCGCGAACGCATGCCGCAACGTATGCGGCGACAGCGGCGCATGCACGCCCGCGGCCGCCGCGTGACGCTTGATGATGTTCCAGAACTGCTGGCGCGTCATGCCCTCGGCGCGGTTCGTCACGAACAGCGCATCGGCTGCGCGCGCACCGAGCAGCGCGGGCCGCGCGTCGCGCAGGTAACGCTCGATCCACCCGTGCGCCTCTTCGCCGAACGGAATGAGCCGCTCTTTCGAGCCCTTGCCCATCACGCGGACCACGCCTTCGTTCAGGCCCACTTCCACGGTCTTCAGCGTGACGAGTTCAGTGACGCGCAAACCGCTCGCGTACATCAGTTCGAGCATGGTGCGATCGCGCAGACCCAGGGGCGTCTCGATGTCGGGTGCGCCGAGCAGCGCCTCGACCTGCGCCTCGCTGAGCGTGGACGGAAAGCGCGGCGGCTGCTTCGCCGAACGGATGCGCAGCGTCGGGTCCACTTTCGCGCGATGCTCGCGCACGGCCCAGCCGTAATAGCGGCGAAACACGGAGAGCCGCCGGTTGGCCGACGTCGATTTATCTTTCTGACGCGCCGCGCTGTAGGCGTTCAGATCGGCCTCGCTGGCCGTGTCGAGCGACGCGCTGCGCGTTTGCGCGAGCCATTCGCTGAAGAGGCGCAGGTCGCGCCGATACGCGTCGAGCGTGTTGCGCGACAGGCCGTGCTCAAGCCACAGCGCGTCGCAGAATGCGTCGATTGAAGCGGAGCTCGCCGTGAACAAAGGCGAGTGCGACAACTGCGCGCTTGCGTCGTCAACCAGGGTATCGCTCATGCGTAGGAACGCCTTCGTGCGCAAGCAGCCAGCGCTTGACGTTGCGAAAAAAGCCTTCTTCGGCATGATGCGCGAATCCGCCGATTCCGCTCGAACTCACCACACGGTGGCACGGGATCACGATCGGAAAGCAGTTGTCGCCGCACGCCTGGCCGACCGCGCGCGGCACGCTGCCAAGCTGCTTCGCCAGTTGACCATAAGTGACGACCGCGCCAGGCGGAATCTCCGCGAGCGCCTGCCACACGCGCCGCCGGAACGCTGTGCCGACGGGCGCAAGCGGCAATTCGAATTTCGCCGACGGCTCTGTGAAATACCGCTCGATCTGCTCGGCCACGCGCCGTGCCAACAGCGTGTCCGGCGCAACGTTTGGCGTCGACTCCGGCAGATAGACGATCTCGCGCACCGCCTCCCCTTCGAGACGAATGCCGACCTTGCCGAACGGCGCATCGATCACTGCGTTGAACATGCCGCCTCCTTTCTGCTTACTGCCGCCGCACCCATGAATGGCCGACGGATAGTTTACGCCGCTTCCAGCGCCCACTGCACATGCTCGCGCACGAGCGGCGAAGGGTCGTCGGCCCGGCGCGTGAGCGCCTCGACGATCGCCTCGCGCGCCTCGTCGCTCAATGCGTCGGGCGAGGCCCGCAGCGCATTGCCCATGCCCACGGCGAGGTTGCGCAACCAGCTTTCGTAGCCGATGCGCCGGATCGCGCTGCCCTGCATGCGCGTGTCGAACTCGTCCGCGCTCCAAGCGAAGAGTTCCAGCAGCGACGCGCGGTCGAGCCCATGCCGCACGTCGAAATCGGCGACCGGCGCCGCCTGCGCGAACTTGTTCCATGGACACACGAGCTGGCAATCGTCGCAACCATACACGCGGTTGCCGATCAGCGGACGCATCTCGACGGGAATGCTGCCCTTCAGTTCGATCGTCAGATACGAGATGCACAGACGCGCATCCACTTTGTAAGGACCGACGATCGCGCCTGTCGGACATGCGCCGATGCAGCGCGAGCAACTGCCGCAATGCGAGCCCGGCGTTTCGGGCGCGACTTCCGGCGACGTCTCGGCGTCCGTCGGCAAAGGCACATCCACATAGATCTCGCCGAGAAAGAACAGCGAGCCGGCATCGCGTTGCAGCAACAGCGTATGCTTGCCGCGCCAGCCGATACCGGCCTTCTGCGCAAGCTCCACTTCGAGCACCGGCGCGGAGTCGGTAAACACGCGATAACCGAACGCCCCGATCTCCGCCTGAATTTTCTCTGACAGATGTTGCAGACGGTTACGCATCACCTTGTGATAGTCGCGGCCGCGCGCATAAATCGATACGACGGCCGCCGACGGATCGGCGAGCCGTGCCTGCTCGGCGGCCCGCCAGTCGCGGTTGTGCGGGGCTTCGTGCCGCTCGCTCTCGGCTGGCTTTCCGCTCATGGACTGCTGGGGCAAATAGGCGATGCGGGCAGTGATCACACGTAGCGTGCCGGCCACAAGCTCAGCAGGCCGTGCGCGTTTCATGCCGTGTTTGGCCATATAATCCATTTCGCCGTGGCAACCCGCTTCCAGCCAGGCTGCAAGCGGCGCTTCGGCAGCGGAGAGATCGGTATCGCTAATGCCGATCGCCCCGAACCCCAGTTCGCGGCCCCACGTTTTGATGTTCTGCGCGAGCGCGCGCAGCGCCGCCTCATCGAATTGACGCTCGGCACGCGCCTCGCCGCCAGAGGCAGACGCGTCGGACACAGGGCTCACGGGGGATTCCGGACTTCGGTTCATCACGCCATTTTACGAGAATGCCTGACCATCCCGATCGCGCGATCGCGCCGCCCGCCGAAGTTCTGCTCGAACGCTTCTTCGCGTTCGCGGACGAAGCCGCCACACTCGCATTCGGCGAGCGCTTCGCACGGGCTATCGAAAGCGTGGCCCTTGCTCAGGAAGGCGAGCGCGGCGAGCTCAACGCGCAGGCATTTCACGGTCTACAAGTCCAACTGGTCGGCGACCTCGGCGCCGGCAAAACCACACTCGTGCGCGCCACCTTGCGCGGCCTCGGTCACACCGGCCGCGTGCGCAGTCCGACGTACACGCTCGTCGAGCCCTATGTGCTGGAACGGCCGGCCGGGGAACTCGCGCTTTACCACTTCGATCTGTACAGATTCACCGATCCGGCCGAATGGGCCGACGCAGGCTTTCGCGAATATTTCGACAGCGGCGCAGTGTGCCTCGTCGAATGGCCGCAGCGCGCGGGCGTGCTGCTCGGCGTGCCGGATCTCGTCTTCTCGCTCGACCTGGCGAGCGAAGGCGACGGCCGCGTACTCGTCGCACGGGCATACAGCGAAACAGGAAAGGCATGTCTCGAAAGATGTTGATCAAACCGTTCCGCTCGATCGAATCGGCGGCCACCGCCACGCATAACTGGCGGCGCCGGCAGATTCTCCGCGCGGGCGCGTCCACCCTCGTGCTGGGCCTCGTCGCGCCGCGTCTCGCGCGGGCCAGCTCGGTGCTCGGCGTGCGCGTGTGGCCCGCGCGAGACTACACGCGCGTGACGATCGAATCCGATCAGCCTCTGCAGAACGCGCAGCAGTTGCTGCAGAGCCCGGACCGGCTCGTGGTCGACCTGAGCGGTCTCGATCTGGACCAGGCGCTGAAGGATCTCGTCTCGAAGATCACGCCGAACGATCCGCAGATTCAATCGGTGCGTGTGGGGCAGTTCCAGCCGCACGTCGTGCGCATGGTGTTCGACCTGAAGGGCTCGGTGAAGCCGCAGGTGTTCACGCTGCCGCCTGTCGGCGCGTACAAGTACCGGCTCGTGTTCGACCTGTATCCGGCCGTCGCGCCCGATCCGTTGATGGAACTGCTCGCGCAAAGCGAGCGCAAGCAGCAAACGCTGAACGAAGAAAACAGCGCGCCGCCCGCCACGTTGAGCGGCCCGGGCACGACGCCGCCGCTCGCCGACAACAGCGAAGCGTTCTTCGAGCGCTATGCGCAGAACGGCGGCAACGGCTCGGCACAGGCCGTGCCGCATCCGCCGGCGCACGGGGGATCGCCGTCCGGATCGCCCTCTTTGCCGCCCATCATCGCCAAGCCGTCGACGCCCGGCGCGCCGGCCACGCCGCCCAGTGCGCTCGCCCGCAACAAAGGCAGCGGCAGCAGCGCGAACAGCACCAGCAGTCCCGGCAACGAGGACAGCGGCGAAGACACCTACGCGTTCACCACGCCGAAGTCCGGCAAGAGCAACACAGTGCGCCTGTTGACCGTCGCGATCGACCCGGGACATGGCGGCGAGGACCCGGGCGCGATCGGCGGTTCGGGCACTTACGAAAAGCATGTCGCGCTCGACATCGCGAAGAAGCTGAGGGCCAAGATCGACGCCCAGCCCAACATGCGCGCCATGATGACGCGTGACGCCGACTTCTTCGTGCCGCTGAACGTGCGGGTGCAAAAGGCGCGGCGCGTCGGCGCGGACCTGTTCGTGTCCATTCACGCGGACGCGTTCACCACGCCCGAGGCGCGCGGTTCGTCGGTGTTCGCTTTGTCGGAGCATGGCGCCTCGAGCGCGGCCGCGCGCTGGATGGCCAACAAGGAAAACTCGTCGGACCAGATTGGCGGCATCAACATCAAATCCGCCGACGCCACCGTCAACCGCGCGCTGTTCGACATGTCCACCACTGCGCAGATTCGCGATTCGATGCGCTACGGCAACTTCGTGCTGAAGGAAATTGGCGGCATCAACAAGCTGCACAAGGGATCCGTCGAGCAGGCGGGGTTTGCCGTGCTGAAGGCGCCGGATATTCCGTCCATCCTCGTGGAAACGGCGTTCATCAGTAATCCGGACGAGGAGCGGCGCCTGAACGACGACGCGTATCGCGACAAGATGGCGGACGCGATCATGAACGGCATCAAGCGCTATTTCGCGGCAAATCCGCCGCTTGCGAAAAACCGCATGACGTAGGGCGCGCGCAAAGCGCCTGCGCCGCCGGACAATCCAACGACAAACGGCCGCAGCAATGCGGCCGTTTTCGTTTCATGCAGCGACTCAGCGCGCGGGCGACAGGCGCTGCACGACCCAGCCGCCGAACACATTCACGGCCAGCCCCGCCATGACCAGCAGCGCACCGGCAACCTGCGCTCCGGACAGATGTTCGTCGAGAAAGACGGACGCGGACGCGAGGCCCACAATCGGCACGAGCAGCGAAAACGGCGCGACCTGGCTCGCCGGGTGGCGCGCCAGCAGGCGGCTCCACAAGCCATAGCCGAGCAGCGTGGCGATAAACGCGAGATAAACGATCGCGAAAATCGACATCGCGCTGATGCCGGAGAGCGCGGCGGCAATCCGCTGCGGCCCCTCGAACGCATAAGACAGCGCGAAGAACGGCAGCGGCGGTATCAGACTGCCCCACACCACGAGCCCCACCAGATCCACCTTGCCGACCTTCTTCGTGACGATGTTGCCGAGCGCCCACGAGCACGCGGCGCACAGCGTGAGCAGAAAGCCGGCGAGCGTCATGGCGTGGCCGCCCTGCATGCCGATGACGGCAAGCCCGGCGGCCGCGATCAGCAAGCCGACGACATTCGGCAAGCGAAAGCGCTCGTGCAGGAACAACGCGGCGAAGATCAGCGTGAAAAAAGCCTGCGCCTGCAATACGAGCGACGCGAGCCCGGCCGGCATGCCCACATACATCGCGGAAAACAGAAACGCGAACTGCCCGAATGAAATGGTGAGGCCGTAGGCAAGCAGCCAGCGCCACGGCAATTGCGGGCGCTTGACGAAAAACACGGCCGGCACTGCCGCGAGCGAGAAGCGCAGCGCCCCGAGCAGCATGGGCGGCACGCCATGCAAGCCCACCTTGATCACGACGAAATTGACGCCCCACGCGATCACGACGACCAGCGCGAGCAGCAGATCTTTGGGCGACATCCCCGTCTCCAATGAAGTATTGAACCCGTCAGTTTAGCGGAGGGTGGCACGGCATGGGATCACCCGCCCTACGGGTTTCCGCACGGCGGTGTCGGTAAAAACTCGTCGTTTCGCCTGCCGCAGTAGAATCGTCCATTCAAGCCTCTTCCCTTCTCAGCCGAGCCCGCCCATGTCCTCTTCCATCAAGGCAGTTCTCAAACCGCATCTGCGCGATGTCGGCAGTCTGACTGTGCGCCGTGTGCTGCCGGCAATGGCCGCCCGTCTGATCGGACCTTTCATTTTCTTCGACCATATGGGCCCCGCGACACTCGCTCCCGGCGTCGGCCTCGACGTGCGTCCGCATCCGCATATCGGCCTCGCCACGGTGACCTTTCTGTTCGAAGGCGCGATCATGCATCGGGACAGTCTCGGCTCCGAGCAGAAAATCGTCCCCGGCGACGTCAACTGGATGACGGCCGGACGCGGCATCGTCCATTCGGAGCGCACGCCCGCCGAAGACCGCGCGAACGGCCAGACCATCCACGGCATTCAGACGTGGGTCGCGTTGCCGCTCGAAGACGAAGACGTGGAGCCCTCTTTCGCGCATCACGCCGCGAGCACGCTGCCGGTCGTCGAGCGCAACGGCGTGACGCTGCGCGTGATCGCGGGCACCGCCTTCGGCGAAAGCTCGCCCGTCAGCACGTTTTCCGGCACGCTCTATGTGGCGGGCGAGTTCGCGCCGGGCAGCGCGTTTGCGCTGGAACCGGAGCACGAGGAACGCGGCGTCTACCTCGTGGAAGGCGATCTGGAAATCGACGGCACGCCGCTCGAAGTCGGCCAGATGGCCGTGCTCGCGCTCGACGAAACCGTCACGCTCGCGAGCACGCACGGCGCGCGCGTCATGGTGCTCGGCGGCGAGAAGCTGGACGGCGAGCGCTTTATCGAATGGAATTTTGTCGCGAGTTCCCGCGAGAAAATCGAAGCCGCGAAACTGGCGTGGACGAATCAGGAAATGGGCCAGGTGCCGGGCGAAACCGAATGGATTCCACTGCCGCAAAAGAAATGACGGCGGAAATGACGGCGGTGGCGGCAGGCGGCGCGACGCGCATTGAATCCGCGCCGTTCGGCCCCATGTAACAGACCAACCGTTTTATCGACGAGGATGCAATGGACACCACTCTGGCCACATTCGAAAAGGACGTCATCGCGGCGTCGACACTGGCCCCTGTGCTGGTCGATTTCTGGGCGCCGTGGTGCGGCCCCTGCAAGACGCTCGGCCCAATGCTGGAAAAACTCGAAGCAGAAGCCGGCGGCAAATGGAAGCTCGTCAAGGTGAACGTCGACGAGAATCAGGAACTCGCCGCGCACTTCCAGGTGCGCAGTATTCCGCACGTCATGGCGTTCGCGGACGGCCGGCCCGTCGACCAGTTCGTCGGCGTGCTGCCTGAAGGGCAACTGCGCGAATTCATCGAACGGCTCGTGCCGCAAGGCGCGGACGCGGCGCGCGTCGAGGCGCAGGCCGCGCTTGCCGAGGGCCGGCGCGAAGACGCGTACGAGGCGTTGCAAGCCGCGCTGGCATTCGACCCGGGTTTCGACGAAGCGCGCCTCGACCGCATCGAAATGCTGCTCGACGACAACCGTATCGACGAAGCCCGCAACGAAGTGGACCTGCTGTCGCCGAAGACGACGCAAGGCATCGACGCGCGCTTCAACGCGATCAAGACGCGCCTCGACGCGGTGGACGCCGCCGCCGACCTGCCGCCGACCGACGCACTGGAAGCCCGCGTGGCCAGTCATCCGGACGACCTTGAAGCGCGCTTCGATCTGGCGAGCGCGCTGATCGCTCACCGCAAATATGCGGGCGCGCTGGAGCATCTGCTTGCCATCGTGCAGCGCGACCGCACGTTCCGCGACGATATCGGCCGCAAGACGATGCTGTCGGTGTTCGATCTCGCCGCGCATCAGCCGGAGCTGGTGTCGCAATGGCGGCGTAAGCTGAGCGCCGCGCTGTACTGAGCCGCCCAGCCTCTCTCGCGCGGGCCGCGCATGCCAGGCGCGCGCTACCGCGCCTCTTTCGCCAAGGCCCGCAGCACATGCGCGGCCGCGGCGAATCCGAAGCTTGCCGTCACGCACACGCTCGAACCGAAGCCCGCGCAGTTCAGGCCCACCGGCCCGGTATGTCCGGGCGACGTCGTGACGTGCTCCGCTTCCTCATCCATATCGCAGACCGCGGCTTCCGGATAGATGAGCGGCTCGTCCGAATACACCGCGCTCACCTTGAACTTTGCTTTCGGCCCGCGCGGAAAACCGTGCTGCTTGCGCAACTGGCCGCGCACCTTGGAGAGCAACGGGTCCTGAATCGTCAACGCAAGATCGTCGATGCGAATGCGCGTCGGATCGAGCTGGCCGCCCGCGCCGCCAATCGTGATCAACGGCTGCTTGCGCTCGACGCACCACGCAATCAGCGCAGTCTTGGTGCGCACGCTGTCGATCGCATCGATCACATAGTCGAAGCCGCCGCCGAGCGTCGCCGCGAAATTATCGGGCTCGACGAAGTCTTCGACGAGGCGCACGTCGCAAGCCGGATTGATGGCGGCGATGCGCTCGGCCATCGCTTCGACCTTCGGTTTTCCGTAGTTGCCGTCGAGCGCGTGAATCTGCCGGTTCGTGTTGCTCTCCGCCACGTTGTCGAGATCGATCAGCGTCAGGGTGCCGACGGCGCTGCGCGCCAGCGCCTCGGCGACCCACGAGCCGACTCCGCCGATGCCGATCACCGCGACATGCGCGCCTTCGAAAGCGGCGAGCGCCGGCGTGCCGTACAGACGTGCAATGCCGCCGAAGCGCCGCGCGTGGTCGGCGGTTTCGCCGCCGTGGAGGCTGGTAGTAAGATCGGATTGCGCGGTGGTCGACATGATGGAACTCGGTGAACGGGCGGAAAACAGAGCGCGCGTCGAGCGCGCGCAGTCCGTATTTTGCCTGAACGTATCGATTCGCATGGCAGGCGCCCTTCTCCGGCAACCGACCGGGACATCGACCGCGAAGCGCGCGCAGAAGCCTTGGCGCTTGATCTGCCTGCGCGCAAAAAATCGGCGCCTTAGCTATACTGGCCTGACTGTAGCGTGCGCATAAGAACATGACCTCACTCGCCGAACTTCGAAAAAACTATTCGCTGGGTTCTCTGGACATCGGCGATGTGGACCGCAGCCCGTTCCGACAATTCGATGTCTGGTTTCAACAGGCTGTCGAGGCGAAACTGCCCGAGCCGAACACCATGACGCTCGCCACCGTCGACTCGCGCGGCCGTCCGTCCGCGCGCATTGTGTTGATCAAGGGTGTGGACGAGCGCGGCTTTGTGTTCTTCACCAACTACGAGAGCCGCAAGGGCCGCGAGCTGGCCGCGAATCCATACGCAAGCCTGCTGTTCTACTGGATCGAGCTGGAGCGCCAGGTGCGCATCGAAGGGCGCGTCGTCAAAGCGAGCGCGGAGGAAAGCGACGCCTATTTTGCGTCGCGTCCGCTCGGCTCGCGCATCG
The DNA here is from genome assembly GCF_047325075.1 of Paraburkholderia phenoliruptrix. Taxonomy (NCBI): domain Bacteria; kingdom Pseudomonadati; phylum Pseudomonadota; class Betaproteobacteria; order Burkholderiales; family Burkholderiaceae; genus Paraburkholderia; species Paraburkholderia phenoliruptrix. The sequence goes on along the minus strand of NZ_CP168531.1, from coordinate 1,150,675 downwards.
GCGCGTGGGCATCCAACCAGAGTCAGGTGATTGAAAGCCGTTCGCAGCTCGAAACCCGCGAACGCGAAATGCGCCTGCAATACGGCGAAGAACCGCCGCGTCCGCCGCATTGGGGCGGCTATCGTTTGGTGCCCGAAGCAATCGAATTCTGGCAAGGGCGGCCGTCGCGTCTGCACGACCGCCTGCTCTACACGCGCGCGAGCGAAACCAGCGACTGGCAGATCTGCCGTCTGTCGCCCTGAATCAGAAACAGCAACATCGCCGGCGCGTTGCCGACGCAGCAGCGCGCGGCACGGATTGCATCTCGCGGCATTGGAGTTGCGCCGCACCGGGCTGCGGTCTGCACAAGCTTTGCTTTAATTCAACGGACACGGAGAAATCGCATGTTCTGGGAGAAAAAGCTGGCGCAGTGGGTGGAAGAAGTCAAAACCAAGGCTGACTTACCGGCACGTCTCGTGCTGTGGGACGGCCAGCAGCACGATTTCGGGCGCTTCGCCGCGCCTCAGGTCACGCTGCACGTCAAGAGCGCAACGGCGCTGCCTTATCTGCTCGAACCGAGCCTCGACAATCTGGGCGAGGCGTACGTCAAGGGCAAGATCGACATCGAGGGCAAGCTCTCGGACATCATCAACGTCGGTTATCAGCTCGCGCGCAACACGGTCAATAGTGCGAGCAAGCTCGCGCGGGTGCGGCGCTATTTCCAGCATTCCAAAGCGTCCGATAGAAAAGCGATCCAGTACCACTACGACGTCTCGAACGAGTTCTACAAGCTTTGGCTCGACGAGAATATGGTGTACTCGTGCGCTTACTTCGAGAACGGCGACGAAGACCTCGCCACCGCGCAGCTGAAGAAGATCGACCACATCCTCACCAAGATCCAGTTGCAGCCGGGGCAGCGCCTGCTCGACATCGGCTGCGGCTGGGGCGCGCTCGTGCTGCGCGCGGCGCAGAAATTCGGCGCGCAATGCGTGGGCGTGACGCTGTCGCAAAACCAGTTCGATCTCGCCACCGCGCGCGTCAAAGCCGCCGGTCTCGAGAATCAGATCGAGATTCGTCTGCAGGATTATCGCGACGTCGAGGGTCAGTTCGACCGCATCACGAGCGTGGGCATGTTCGAGCACGTCGGCCGCAAGAATCTGCCCGGCTACTTCAGGAAAATGCACGATCTGCTCGCCGACGACGGCATCGCCATGAATCACGGCATTACGTCGAGCGACGCCGACAGCGGCGAGACGGCGCTCGGCGGCGGCGAGTTTATCGACCGTTATGTGTTCCCGGACGGCGAACTGCCGCATATCAGCCTCGCGCTCGAGTCCATGCAGCGCGGCGGCCTCGAAGCGGTTGACGTGGAAAGCCTGCGCCGTCACTATGCGCACACGCTCGACATCTGGGCGGAAAATTTCGAGGCGCACGCGGAAGAAGCCCGCAAGCTCGTCGACGACGAAAAATTCCGCATCTGGCGCGTGTATCTCGCCGGCTGCGCGTACGCATTCGAAAACGACGACGTCTCCATCTATCAGGTCGTCTGCCGCAAGGCCGGCCGCAGCGCGAAAACCTTGCCGTGGTCGCGCCACTACATGTACGAAAAGCCGCTGTGAGGCAAGCGACGCGGCGTCGTGCACGAGCGTGCCGCCGCGGTGCGCACCACTGAACAGCAGGTCGAATCTCGATGGGCCAGAGCAGGACAAGCGAAGTTACAGAGACGCCCGGCAAGGCCGATGCGCCACGTCGAGCAGAGGCGCAAGAGGCACGAGAAGTGCAAGCGGCAGCCTCGAGCGAAGCGATACAGTGCGATCTCTTCGGGATGCCGGTGCAAGCGCCGCCGGCCGCTCTGCCGCAAGCCGAGACCCGTGCGAAGCCTTCCCGGGCTGACATTGGGAGCGACACTGGGACCGACGCCCGGACCGATGCACCGCCGCAAGAAAAGAGCCGCGCGCCGTCTTCCGCGCAGCCGCCCCAAGCTGGAAGCCGGCGCGCTGCCCGCTCGAAAGCGGCTGGGGCCACGCCCCTCTGGCAGGAAGACGAACCGCCGCAGTCCGCTGCGCAAAGCGGCGCGCCCGCCGCCGCCGTCGCCGTGGAAGCGCCCAAAAAACGCCGCACGCGCGACGTTCTTCCCGCACCCCCCTCGCCGGACGTGCTCGCGCTCGCCGCGCAACTGCCGTCGCAAGTGCACCTCGGGACCTCCACCTGGTCGTTTCCCGGCTGGAACGGCATCGTCTACGGCGACGACTACAGCAACAGCAAGCTCTCGCGCGACGGCCTCACGGCCTATGGCGCGCATCCGCTGCTCAAAACGGTGAGCATCGACCGGTCGTTCTATCAGGCGCTCAGCGTCACCGAATACCTGCGTTACGCGCAGCAGGTGCCCGAGCATTTCCGCTTTATCGTCAAGGCGCCGATGACCATCACCGACGCCACCATGCGTGCCGAACGCGGCGAGCCGGTATCGCTGAATCCGTGCTTTCTGAACGCGCACATGGCGATCGACGAGTTCGTCACGCCGTGTCTGGAAGGTCTCGGTGCGAAGGCCGGCGCGCTGGTGTTCCAGCTTTCGCCACTGCCCGACCAGATGCTGGCGCAGCCCGCGGCGTTCATCGAACGGCTGGGCGATTTTCTGACGGCGCTACCGAAGCTGCCTGACGGAACCTGCTACGCCGTTGAAATCCGTGACGCGAGTTTGTTGACGCCGCGCTTCATTCGTACGCTGAAAGCGGCGGGCGTGCGCTACTGCGTGGGCATTCATGCGCGGATGCCGGATCCGCTACGGCAGGCAGCCGCCCTCGCGCTGCTGGACGGTGAGCCGGCGGGTCCGCTCATCGTGCGCTGGAGCCTGCATGGCGGTTTCAAATACGAGCAGGCCAAGGCGAAGTATGAGCCGTTCGACAAGCTCGTCGACCGCGATCCGGCCACCCGCGCGTCGCTCGCCGAACTGGCCGCGCGCTATGCGCTTGCCGGCCAGCCGGTGGTGATCGCGGTCAACAACAAGGCGGAAGGCTCGGCCCCGCTCAGCTGTATCGAACTGGCGCGCGAGATCGTGGAAGCGTACGCGCGGCTCGCGCACGAGCAGGCGCACGCGCCTGCATGAAACTGCCGTAGGCCGCTCAGCCCGCCTTGATCCGGTGCGCGAACTTCTGACGGAACTTCGCGACCTTCGGCGCAACCACGAACGAACAATAGCCCTGATTCGGGTGCTGCGCGAAATAGTTCTGATGATAGGCTTCGGCCGGCCAGTAATTGCCGTCGAGCGGCAACACCTGCGTGACGATCTGGCCGTCGTAGATGCCTTCCGCGCCGATTTCGCGGATCGCCTGCAAGGCCGCCTCGCGCTGCGCGTCGGAGTGCGTGAAGATGACCGAGCGGTATTGCGTGCCGACGTCGTTACCTTGCCGGTTCAGCTGCGTCGGATCGTGGATGGCGAAAAAAATCTCCAGAATCTCGCGGTAGCTGATTTTTGACGGATCGAAGTCGACCTTGACCACTTCGGCATGTCCCGTGTCGCCGTCGCACACCTGTTCATAGCTCGGATGCTGCGTGTGACCGCCCGCATAGCCCGATTCCACCGAGTTCACACCGTCGACGCCCAGATAGACCGCTTCGAGGCACCAGAAACATCCGCCACCCAAAGTGGCGATTTCGCCTGTCTGACTCATGCTGCTCGCTCCTTCAAACTCGTGATCGGCCGATGCCGCTTCCGCTTTGCCGCAACGCCCGTGCCATCGGCGTAGCGTTCCAGCTTAGCCGGTTTTGCGGTGCGCCGGTTGCGTCGCGGCCCGTGCGCCGCGATTGCAGTTAAAATTGGGACAAATCGACGATTTTCACTATGACTTTCGAATCATCTGCTTTCCGCCGTGCGCGCGAGCGCTCCAGCGCGGCTTTCGGCCACCACGCACCGGCGGCTTGCGCGTAATGAAGCAAGCCAGTCCGCCCAACTTCGACCAGCCCGCCTTCCGGCAGGCGCTCAGCCAATTCGCCACCGGCGTCACCGTGATTACAACGCGAGCGCCGTCGGGACAATTGATCGGCATCACCGCCAGCTCGTTCAACTCGGTTTCGCTCGACCCGCCGCTCGTGCTGTGGAGTCTCGCGACGCGCTCGGCGTCCATGTCGGTGTTTCGCGCGAACAGCCACTATGTCGTGAATGTGCTGGCCGCGTCGCAGCTCGATTTATGCAAGCGCTTTGCCACGTTGAAAGGCGACCGCTTCGAAGGCGTGTCGCACGCGGCGGGCGACAGCGGCATGCCGGTGCTCGACGGCGCGCTCGCGTGGTTCGAATGTCATAACCGCAGCCGTTATGAAGAAGGCGATCACGTGATTTTTGTCGGCGAGGTGGAGCGTTGCGGCGTGCACGAGAATGCCGCTCAGATTGCGCCGCTGGTTTTCCAGAACGGCCAGTTTCACGGATTAAAGCCGCTGTAGGCGGCACGCGCCACCCGGTCTGGGCCGCTGTCTCGGCGGCCGCAGCCACGGCCCGCCGAGACCGCGCAGGAAAGCGCACTGCGCGCCAGGAGGGCCGCCCGGCCAGCGCCGCGGCGCCTCAGCGATCGTTGTGCGGAGCGCCGTGCGTGCCCGTGCGCGTGACCAGCGAAACGGGCACGCCGGAATCTTCCTTCAAGGTCTGCAGCACGATATTCGAGCGGATATCCAGGACGCCCGGCGCCTTGTAGAGACGCTGCAGCACAAAATCCGAATAATGCTTGAGGTTGTGCGCGAGAACGCGGAGCAGATAATGCGTCTCGCCTGTCACCACAAAAGCGCCCACCACCTCCGGCCAGTCGCGCAGCGCCTCGGCGAAGCGCTCGTGCCAGTTCTGCTGTTCGTTGCGCATGGACACCTGCACGAACGCCTCCAGTTCGAAGCCCAGCACCTCGCGGTTCAGACACGCGCGATAGTGCTCGATCACGCCCTGCTCCTCCAATAGACGCAAGCGCCGCAGACACGCCGACGGCGACAGCGAAATGCGTTCCGCGAGATCCAGATTGCTGATTCGTCCTTCCTGCTGAAGCACCGTCAAGATACGGCAATCGGTGGCGTCGAGCGAGATTGCGTTCATATTCGGTCTCCCTTTCCCATTTGACTCAAATTATGTTCCAAGAGCGGGGCAAGAAGGAGATTTTTTCGCAATCACATTTCGCGGCCGGCCACCTATCATTCCGTATAGACATCCACTTCAGTGCGGACATGCAAACACTCTGGGACATCACCCCCGCCGTCGATACGGCGACGCCCGTCTGGCCGGGCGACACGCCGGTGGGCATCGAGCGCGTCTGGCGAATCGAGGCCGGCTCGCCCGTCAACGTCGCGCGGCTCACGCTCTCGCCGCACACCGGCGCGCATACCGACGCGCCGTTGCACTACGACGCCGATGGTGCCGCGATCGGCCACGTGCCGCTCGACGCGTATCTCGGACGATGCCGCGTGGTTCATTGCATTGGCGCGTCACCTGTTGTGACGCCACAACACCTGCAGGACGCGCTGGCCGATGTGCCGCCGCGAGTCTTACTGCGCACTTACAAAAACGCGCCAACCGCGGCGTGGGACAGCGGCTTTTGCGCGGTCGCGCCGGAAACCATCGACCTGCTCTCGGCCCGCGGCGTGAAGCTGATCGGCATCGACACGCCGTCGCTCGATCCTCAGGAGTCGAAAACGATGGACGCGCACCATCGCATTCGCGCGCACGGCATGGCAATTCTCGAAGGCATCGTCCTCGACGAGGTCGCGCCCGGCGACTACGAACTGATCGCGCTGCCGCTCAAGCTGACCACGCTCGACGCGAGCCCGGTGCGCGCGGTCCTGCGCGCGCTGCCCGACACGCACTGATTTTCCATCCGCCCCCATCCGTAATCCGTAATCCGCAATCCGCGAACGAACGAGACCCACCATGAATCACCGCGAAGAAGCCCTGGCGCTCGACAGCGCCGACCCGCTCGCGACATTGCGCGACCAGTTCGCGCTGTCGCCGACCACCATCTATCTGGACGGCAATTCGCTCGGCGTGCCGCCGGCCGCCGCCGCGCAGCGCGCGCAGACCGTGATCGCCGCCGAGTGGGGCGAAGGACTGATCCGCAGCTGGAATGCCGCCGGCTGGTTTTCGCTGCCCCGCCGTCTCGGCAACAAGCTCGCGCCGCTGATCGGCGCGGCGGACAACGAAGTGGTCGTCACCGATACCATTTCGATCAACCTGTTCAAAGTGCTGTCCGCCGCGCTGCGGCTCGCCCATGCGCGCGACCCGAAGCGCCGCGTGATCGTCTCCGAGCGCTCGAACTTTCCGTCGGATCTGTACATCGCGCAGGGGCTGATCGAGCAACTGGACCGCGGCTATGAACTGCGTCTCGTCGACGATCCGTCAGAACTTCCCGAGGCGATCGGCGACGACACCGCCATCGCGATGATCACGCACGTGAACTACCGCACCGGCTACATGCACGACATGGCCGCGCTGACCCAGCTGATTCACGACAACGGCGCGCTCGCGCTGTGGGACCTCGCGCATTCCGCCGGCGCGGTGCCGGTCGACCTGAATGGCGTCGGCGCGGACTATGCCGTCGGTTGCACCTACAATATCTGAACGGCGGTCCCGGCTCGCCCGCGTTCGTGTGGGTGCCGAAGCGGCATCAGAACGATTTTGCGCAGCCGCTTTCCGGCTGGTGGGGACATGCCGCGCCGTTCGAGATGGACCCGACGTATCGTCCGGACCCGGGCGTAGGCCGCTATCTGTGCGGCACGCAGCCGATGGTGTCGATGGCGCTCGTCGAATGCGGGCTCGACGTGTTTCTGCAGACCGACATGCAGGCGATCCGCCGGAAGTCGCTCGCGCTGACCGATCTCTTTATCGAGCTGGTGGAAAAGCGTTGCAGCGAGTTTCCGCTGAAGCTCGTCACGCCGCGCGCGCATTCGCAGCGCGGCTCGCATGCGAGCTTTGAGCATCCGCATGGCTATGAGGTGATGCAGGCGTTGATCGCGCGCGGCGTGATCGGCGATTATCGCGAGCCGCATGTGCTGCGCTTCGGCTTTACGCCGCTCTATACGCGCTTCGTCGATGTCTGGGACGCCGTCGAAACCTTGCGCGACGTGCTCGCGCGCGAGACCTGGCGCGCGCCCGAATTTGCCGCACGCGGCGCCGTGACCTGAGGAGCGCACGAATGAACGATCACATGCAAACGCCGGGCTTGCCCGAAGAAGTGCCCGCGCAGGGTTGCCCGTTCGGTCATGGGCGCGCTGCGTCCGCGAATGCGCCCGCCGCAAACGCGACCGCAGCCGACGGCTGGCACGACGCGCAGCTCGATTTTTCCGAGTCGATGAGCTACGGCGATTATCTGTCGCTCGGCACGGTGCTGAACGCGCAGCATCCGTTGTCGCCCGATCACAACGAGATGCTGTTCATCATTCAGCATCAAACGAGCGAATTGTGGATGAAGCTCGCGCTGTACGAGTTGCGCGCCGCGCTCGCCGCGGTGCATCGCGACGAGCTGCCGCCGGCGTTCAAGATGCTCGCGCGCGTCTCGCGAATCATGGAGCAGCTCGTGCAGGCCTGGAACGTCCTCGCGACGATGACGCCGTCCGAATACACGTCGATGCGCCCCTATCTCGGCAGCTCGTCGGGATTCCAGTCTTATCAATACCGGCAGATCGAGTTTCTGCTCGGCAACAAGAATGAGCAGATGCTCAAGCCGCATGCCCATCGCGCCGATGTGCTCGCCGAAGTGAAGGCTTCTCTCGAAGCACCGTCCTTCTACGACGAAGTGGTCAAGCTGCTGGCGCGTCGCGGCTTTGCGATTTCACCTGCGCGGCTCGCGCGCGACTGGACGCAGCCCACGGTCCATGATGCTTCCGTCGAAGCCGCCTGGCTCGAGGTGTATCGCAATCCCTCGCAGCATTGGGAGTTGTATGAGATGGCCGAAGAGCTGGTCGATCTCGAGGACGCTTTCCGGCAGTGGCGCTTCAGACACGTGACGACGGTTGAGCGGATTATCGGGTTCAAGCAGGGGACCGGCGGGACGAGCGGCGCGCCTTATTTGCGCAAGATGCTCGATGTGGTTTTGTTTCCTGAGCTTTGGCAGGTTAGGACGATGTTGTAAGTCCACGAGCAGTCGACAAGCGGGCCGGCGAGTGCACGCCGAAGTCGGTCCCGAACGCTTCGCTGCCACGTTCGTTCTTGCTTCGCTCACCGAACCACATACCCCCCATCCACCGCCAAACAAACCCCACTCACCATAGAAGCCGCATCGCTCAACAAGAACATCACAACCGAAGCCACTTCCGCAGGCTCTGCAAAGCGTCCCAGCGGAATGGCCTTCAAGGCAGGCTCCCGCTTCGCGGGCTCGCTCCACGCCTGCACCGCCATGGGCGTCAACGTCACAGTCGGATTCACGCTATTCGCCCGGATTCCGAACGGGCCGAGCTCGATGCACAACGCCCGCGTCACTGCATCGAGCGCGGCTTTCGAAGCCGAATAGCTCAAGTGATCGTCAAGCGCAACAAGCGCCGCCTGGCTGGAAACATTCACAATGCTGCCGGCGCGTTTCGCCTCGATCATTCCACGCGCGACATGCTTCGCGACCAGCACCGCGCCCCGCGCGTTCACCGCCATCACGCGATCGAAACTCGCGGCCGTGGTGTCCACCGCTCGCTCAAGCAACGCAATGCCGGCGCAATTGACCAGACCGTCGAAAGCACCGAGCGAGAGAAACGCCTCGTCTATCGCGGCCTCGTCGCTGACGTCGAGCTTCAACGGCTCACAGCCGGTCTCTTCAGCAAGACGCGCAAGCTCGTTCGCATTGCGCGCCGCGGCCACGACCTCCGCGCCGCAAGCGCACAACATCTCGACCGTTGCCCGCCCTATCCCACTCGATGCGCCCGTCACGAGAATCGAGCGGCCCGAGAAATCAAAAGTAGCATTCATGATGTTTGCAAGCGATGCATGACCGGCTTCAGTGCCGGATACAGGTCCTTATAGATGCCGAACCGCTCGTCGTAGCGCGCCATGCGCGCGGCGTCGGGTTGCGCTCGTTCGATCAGCGTGATCCAGCCGCCTTGCGCCGCCTCGCGCGAAACCAGTCCCACGCCGAGCGCGGCGAGCAACGCGGCGCCCATCGCCGCTTCCACTTCCTGCTCGATCGTATAGACCGGATAGCCGGTGACGTCGGCAATGATCTGCATCCACAGGTCCGAATGCGCGGCGCCGCCCACGACGATCAGCTTGTCCTCCAGCGACTGAGCACCCTGCCGCCCCGCCTCGATGTTGTGCTTCAACGCGAAGGACACGCCCTCCAGCACCGCGCGATACAGATGGGCCCGCGTATGAAAAAGACTCAGCCCGACGAACGCGCCGCTCGCCTTCGCGTCCCACACGGGGCTGCGTTCGCCCATCAGATACGGCAGAAACATCACGCCATCCGACCCGGCCGGCACTTTGGCTGCGCTTTCTTCAAGCAGGCGATGCGGATCGCCATGCGGCGTGGCGCGTGCGGCTTCAATCTCCGCCTGACAGAACTGATCGCGATACCAGGTTACCGACGCCCCCGCGGTAATCGCCCCGCCGAACACATAGATGTCGCGCTGGCCGTTGAAAACGTGAGGCATGCTAATCAACCCGTGACGTGCATCGACGGTCTGATTGATGTAGCCCCAACACATGCTCGTGCCGATCATCGCCACATGCTGGCCGGCGCGGCTCACGCCGGCGGCGAACGTCGCGACCGCGGCATCCACGCCGCCTGCCACAATCGCCGTGCCTGCTGCGAGACCGAGCTGCTCGGTCCATTGAGAAAGCAAACCGCCCACCACTTCCGACGATTCCACGAGACGCTCGGGCATCATCGTCGCAGGAATGCCGAGCATATCGAGCGCCTCGTCGGACCAGTCGCGCTTCGCGATATCGTAGATGCCGCCAATGTTGCCCGCGGAGCTGTGATCCACGGCAATTTCGCCCGTCAACATGTAGATCACGTAAGCGTTCGGCGGCAGGAAGTAGCGCGTTTGCGCCCACACCTCCGGCTCGTGATCGCGCAGCCACAGCATCTTCGTGTAGCCGTAATAGCTGTCCACGCCGTTGCCGGTGATCGAGTAAAGCCGATCGAGATCGACGTTGGCCCGCACCCGCTCGACCTGATCGGTCGCGCGCCGGTCCATCCATATCAGACACGGATACAGCGGCCGCATCTCGCTATCGACGGGAATGCCGGAACCGCCGTACAGGCTGCTTACGCACACGGCCTGGATGGAATCCGCGGCCACGCCCGCCTCCTTTGCCTGTCGCACGCAGGCGGCAATGCATTCGGTGACGGCCTTGAACCATACCGCCGGCCATTGCTCGGCCCACAGCGGCCTCGGCGTATCCGGCTGATAACTCGACGCATGCTGCGCCACGATAGCGCCATGCCGGTCCACCAGCAGCGCCTTCGTGCTCTGCGTCCCGATATCCACGCCGATGACGTATTCCATACAGTCTCCGTTGTTATGTCACGCCGATCCGCTAGAGGCGCAGGATCAGACTCAAACTCACGCGCGCGGCCTCATCAGCACCTTGATCGAATCGAGCGAATTGGCGACCTTGATCGCTTCGTCCCATTCTTCCAGCGAAAACCCGTGTGTGACAATGCCTTTCGATGTCACGAGTCCGCGCGCGAGCAGATCGATGGCGATCGGATAGCAATAAGGCCCGAGATGCGCGCCGCGCACATCGAGCTCCTTGCGGTCGCCGATCACGGACCAGTCGAGCGTGGTATCCGCGCCGAACACCGAAAATTCCACGAAACGCCCGAGCTTGCGAATCAGGTCCATCCCCTGGTTGACGCCGATCGGCGCGCCGGTCGTTTCAATGTAGACATCGCAGCCGTAGCCGTCAGTCAGCGAATGGACGATCGCGAGCGCGTCGTCCTTTTTCGGGTTGATCGTCACGTCGGCGCCGTACTCGCGCGCGAGCGCAAGGCGCTCTTCCACCAGATCGATCACGACCAGCTTCTTCGGCGTTTTCAGGTGCGCGACCTGCGTCATCATCAAGCCGAGTGGACCCGCGCCTGCAATCACGACGACGTCGTCCAGCTGCAGATCGCCGCGATTCACGGTGTGAATTGCGCACGCGAGCGGTTCGATGATGGCGGCGTCTTCGAGAGAAATGCCATCGGGAATCTTATGGACGATCGCGGTCGGCGGAATGCGCATGTACTCGGCCATGCCGCCGTCCGCGACTTCGCGTTGAAAGCCGAAGATGTTGTGCACCTCGCACATCCAGTATTGGCCCGACTTGCAATAGCGGCATTTGCCGCACGGCACGATCTGCTCCGCAATCACGCGGTCGCCCACCTCCACGCCGAAGTGCCCGGCTGCGCCTTCACCGAGCTCCTCCACGTAGCCGAAGAACTCGTGCCCCGGAATCACCGGCGCTTTGACCCACGGACTCGGGCCGCCCCAAAACATTTTTGCGCCCGAATGGCATTTGCAATCGCTCGCGCAGATTCCGCAAGCCGCAATGCGGATCACCAGTTCGTGCGCTCGCGGGCGCGGCCGCGCCACCTGTTCGACGCGATAGTCTTTCGGCGCGTGGCAGACAATCGCCGTCATGTTTTGCTTGTCGGATGGTGTGAATGGATTCGTCATTGCATATCCTGCCAGGTGGAAATCGATGAAAAGAGAGCGTCACTTTCTGCGGTCGCGGCTGATATAGATCGCAAGCAGAATGATTCCGCCCTTGATCACGTTCTGCACATATGGATTCACGCCGACCATGTTCAACCCGTTGTTCAGCACGCCGAGCAGCAGCGCGCCGATCAAGGTGCCGATAATCGAACCGCGCCCGCCGGAGATCGACGTGCCGCCCATCACCACGGCGGCGATGGCGTCGAGTTCGAAGCCCACGCCCGCGTTCGGCTGGCCGCTCATCAGACGCGCGGTCAATACGATCGCGGCAAACGAAGACGTGAGCCCCGCTATCGTGTAGACGATCAGCTTCACGCGCGCGACGCGCACGCCCGATAGCCGCGTCGCCTGTTCATTGCCGCCGATCGCATACACGTAGCGGCCAAACGGCATGCGCTCGAGCAGCACCCATGCGATCACATAGATCACGGCCATGATCACCACGGGCGCCTGAATGCCGAGAATCTTGCCGCTGCCGAAGAAGCTGACCCAGTCGGGCAAGCCGTCAATCGGATAGCCGCCGGTATAGATAAGCGCGAGGCCGCGCGCGATGCCCATCGTCGCGAGCGTGACGATGATCGGCGGCATGCCGGCGAACGCGACGAAGAACCCATTGGCCGCGCCGAAACCGAGGCCCACTGCAACGCCGATTGCCAACGCAGCGAGCGCATTCATGCCGGCCACCATCAGCCCGGCGGCGAGCGTGCCCGACAGCGCCATCACCGAGCCGACCGAGAGGTCGATGCCGCCCGTCAGAATCACGCACGTCATGCCGACCGCGATGATCGCGTTGATCGACACCTGACGCAGCACGTTTTCGATGTTCGCCGCTGAGAGAAAGCTGTCGCTCGCGAACACCATCACGATGCACACCACGACCAGGCCGATGAACGGGTAGAACAATGTCGAGCGCTTCAACGCGGCCCACGTGAAGCGAACCGGCGCGCCCGGCGTATTGCTGCTCACGCTCGATGTTTTCGGCGACGAAGAGGAATTAGGCGTGTTCATGCAGGGCTCCACGAGTGCCGGCGGTTGCATAAGTCATGACGGCGTTCGAGTCGATCTGATCGCCTTCGAGCAGCGCCTCGATACGGCCTTGCCGGAATACGGCGACGCGATCGCACATGCCGACAATCTCCGGCAGTTCCGACGAAATCATGATGATCGAATAGCCGCGCGCGGTGAGTTCGCGCATCAGCAGATAGATTTCCGCCTTTGCGCCGACGTCGATGCCGCGCGTCGGTTCGTCGAAGATCAGAATGTTGGTGTGATGGTTCAGCCAGCGCGCGATCACCACCTTCTGCTGGTTGCCGCCCGACAGCGTAGCCACTTCGGTGTGCATGGTCGGCGCCTTCACGCCCACGCGTTTCATGATGTCGGCGGTGGCGCGCGCTTCGCTGCGCTGATCGATGAAAAAGCGCAGCAAGCGATACTTGCCGAGGTTATTGATCGAAATGTTCTGCTTGATCGAAAAGTCCGTAATGAGCCCTTCCGTCTTGCGGCTTTCGGGAAGAATGCCCACGCCCGCGCGCAATGCATCGGCGGGATCGGACAATTTCGCGGCCTCGCCGTTGATGCGAATCTCCTTCGCATGAGCCGGGTCCGCGCCGATCACGGCGAGCGCGGTCTCGGTGCGGCCCGAGCCGACGAGTCCCGCGAAGCCCAGAATCTCGCCTTCGCGCAGCGTGAATTGCAGCACCGGGCCGTCTTTCAGCAACTGCAGCTTCTGCACGTCGAGCACGATTTTCGCGCTGCCGGAGAGCGGCGGCTTCGGCGGAAAGCTGCTTTCGATGCGGCGCCCCACCATCATCTCGACAAGACGGCTCACATCGGACTGCGCGACCTCCGTCATGCCGACGTATTGACCATCGCGCAGCACTGTGATGCGGTCGCACACCTCGAAGATTTCTTCCAGATGATGCGAGATAAAAATCATCGCGACGCCCTGCTTTTTCAGGTCGCGCATGATCGCAAACAGGTGCTCGGCTTCGGCGGGCGTGAGGGTCGCGGTGGGTTCATCGAGAATCAGAATGCGCGCTTCGAGCGAGAGCGCCTTGCCGATTTCCACAAACTGCTGCTGCGCAACCGACAGTTCGCGAATCGGCACGGACAGATCGATCGACACCCCGAGCCGCGCGAAAATATCCGCCGCCGCGCGCCGCATCTTGCCGCGTTCGAGGAGGCCCAGACCGGTCCTCATCTCGCGACCGAGAAAGATGTTCTCCACCGCATTCAGATACGGGATCAGACTGAACTCCTGAAACACGATGCCGACGCCCGCCGCCACCGCGTCGTGATAATTCGCGAAGTGGCGCGGCTCGCCTTCTATCGTGATCGTGCCTTCGTCGGGCTGATAGATGCCGCATAGGATCTTCATCAGCGTCGACTTGCCCGCGCCGTTTTCGCCGAGCAGCGCGTGAATCTCGCCGCGTGCAATCTCCAGGTGAATGCCCTGCAGCGCCTTCACGCCGGGAAAGCTTTTGCTGATGTTCTCGAGCTTGAGTATCGTGTCCATCGGTGCTCCATGGCTGCCCGCCGCCCTGTCGGGCGGCCATGTCGGCCGCGCGCGGCGGCAACGGCGGGCATTCGGCTTACCAGCTGAAACCCTTCGCGTTGCTGCGGTCGATCATCTTCACATCGACGGGAATGGCTTTCGGCACATTGGCGCCCCATTTCTTCGCGTACGCGATGCCGAGCGCAATGCGCACCTGGTCCGCGGGAAACTGCGCGGACGTTTCGACGAACTTCGAATTCGGCTTCTGGATCGCGGCGATCGCTTCCGGCGCGCCGTCGACGCTCGTCAGCTTGATGTCCTTGCCCGAAGACTCGATCGCGGACAGCGCGCCCATCGAACCGCCGTCGTTCACGCTGAAGATGCCCTTCAGGTTCGGATGCGCCTGGATCATGTTCTCGGTGACGGAGAGCGCGGTCGCACGCTCCTGCTTGCCGTTTTGCGTATCCACGAGCTTCACGCCCGGTGCCTTCGCGAGCGCCGCCTTGCAGCCCCGCACGCGTTCCAGAATCGGCACGACCGGAATGCCGTCGAGAATCGCCACTTCGCCGCTGCCGCCGATCGACTTCGCGAGGTACTCGCAGGCCATCTGTCCCGCGTCGAAGTTCTTCGAGCCGACGAACGAGTCGACCGGACCGTTCGCGTTCGCATCCACCGCGACCACCACGACGCCCGCTTTTTTCGCCGACGTCACCGCGGATTGAATGCCCGTCGAGTCGGTCGGGTTCACGAGCAGAATGTCGATCTTCTTCTGCAGCATGTCCTCCACGTCGCTCACCTGCTTGCTCACGTCGTGATGCGCGTCGGTCACGACAACCGTTGCACCCGTCGATGCAGCGGCCTCGTTCAACGCCTTCTGCATGGTCACGAAGTACGGGTTGTTCAGTTCCTGGAAGGTCATACCGATCTTGAGCGGCGCCGCCTGTGCGGCGGGCGCGGCGATGCATGAAAGACTCAATGCCAGGCTCGCGAAGAGAAGGCCGCGGCGCGCGAATGGGGTCGACGAGGCCTGTTTCAGGGTGGTTTGCGTCATGGTTGTCTCCGTTTTTGAAGTGAGCACGTCCGTCACGCTGTCGTGGGACAGCGCGATACGTGTTGGTACACGGGTCATGCAAGGCGCCTTGCCAGAAACGGCGCGGCGGTGGATCAAGCGGGCGCTACGTTGGCGGATACGCGGCCGCCGCCGCAGAACGCGGCAAACCGGGCGCGACCACGATCGGGGGCGCGTCGTCGATACCCTTGCCGCGCGCGGCGGCTTCTTCCGAGGCATCGCGGCTCGCGTCGTTCAGTTGCTGATAGCGGCGAAACTTCGAAGGCGCCATGCCCTTCGCCGCGAGAAACTGCCGGTTGAAGTTCGACAGGTTGTTAAAGCCTGCCTTGAAACAGATATCCGTCACGCTCAGTTCGCTGTCCGTCAGCAACTGACATGCGAGATTGATGCGCATGCGGTTCACGTACTGCACGAACGGCAAGCCCGTATGGCGGCGGAAATAGCGCGAAAACGCGCTCACGCTCTGGCCGGCCAGTTGCGCGAGATCCGATTCGCGCAGCTCGTTCGCGAGGTTTTTGCCGATATACGAAAGCACATGATTGATGCGCGTCGACGCGAAGCCCGTCGGGTCCGCCTGATAAGCGGGGCTCGCGAGCGTCTCGCGGTCGTCGGCGTTCATCAGGATTTCAAGCATCGACATGAACAGCACCAGACGACGCAGCCCGCGCGCCGCCAGCAATTCGAGGAAGAGCGGCTGGATAGCAGCGCTCGTGCGCGCGCCGAACGACACGCCGCGGCGCGAATCGGCGAGCAGCGCCTCGACCTGACGCCATTCCGGAAAGCTCTCGACACAGCTCGACACGAATTCCTGGCCGAACTGCACGACGAGATTGCGCTGCGCAATGCTCTCGCCTTCGGGCACGTCGCTCACCCAGTTATGCGGCAGGTTCGGGCCCATCAACACGAGATTGCCCGGCGCGAAGCTGCTGATGTGATCGCCGACGAACATCTTGCCCGTCGTCGCCACGATCAGATGGATCTCGTATTCCGGATGAAAATGCCAGCGTACCGTGCGATACGGATAGCCGTGCGACCACACCTTGAACGACTCGTCGCGGCGTACTTCCACAATCTCGAGATCGGGTTGCACTGTCTGCCTCCATGATGCGGCGCGGGAGAGCGGCCGCTCGTCTTCGTCTTGTAGAGCGAAAAGTAGCCTTCAAACGCGCCGGCCACCACTAAAAATGAGACCGCGGACCGATACTTTTTTGCATTCGGGTAAGTCCTGGCGCGTGGGAGGTCAAGAATGATGCAATGCAAAAGGCCCGATAAAGCGCGCTCCACCGCGTCCCTTCACGCGCTCAACGAAGCGCGGCGGCCCCCGCCCGCCGCGGCGCGCCACGAAAACAGCGCGTGCTCGCCTTGACTTTCGTTTCGGCGGGTACGATCATTCGCTCACATACAGAGCAAATGCTCTATCGACCGATAAATGCGCGCGACAAGCCGCGCAGCAGCTGAGACAGATGGAGACGCACAATGAGCAGCGAGCAAGGCAGCGGCGCGGCCGCACAGGTGATTCTGCATATCGGCGCGGGATCGTTTCATCGCGCGCATCAGGCGTGGTATCTCCACAGGCTGAATGAAGCGAGGCGGCCGGACGAGCCGCGCTGGTCGCTCACCGTCGGCAATATTCGCAGCGACATGAACGCGGTGCTCGAAGCACTGGCTGCGCAAAACGGCACCTATACGCTCGAGACGGTTACGCCGCAGGGCGAGCGCGCCTACGAGACGATCCGCTCCATTGAACGCGTCCTACCGTGGACCGAAAGCCTCGATGCGCTGATCGAAGCCGGCGCCGATCCGGCCTGCAAGATCATTTCGTTCACGGTGACGGAAGGCGGCTACTACCTCGACGAACACGATCGACTGGACACGGCCAATCCCGATCTTTCGACCGACCTCCAGGGCGGACACACCACGATCTACGGCGCGCTGGCGGCGATTCTCGACGCGCGCATGAAAGCCGGCGCCGGTCCCGTCACGCTGCAGACCTGCGACAACCTGCGGCGCAACGGCGAGCGTTTTCATGCGGGCATGAGCGCGTTCCTCGAACTGCGCGGCGCGGGCGAACTCGCACGATGGTTCGACGACAACACGGCGTGTCCGAGTTCGATGGTCGACCGCATCACGCCGCGCCCGACGTCGGACGTGCGCGAGCGCGTGAAGGCCGCGACGGGCGTCGACGACGCCTGCCCCGTGATGGGCGAAGCGTTTATCCAGTGGGTGATCGAGGAGCGCTTCATTGCGGGCCGGCCGGCGTGGGAGAAGGTCGGCGCGGAACTGGTGGATTCGGTGCTGCCCTACGAAGAAGCGAAGATCCGCATTCTGAACGCGACGCACAGCTGTATTGCGTGGGCCGGCACGCTCGTCGGTCTGAATTACATTCACGAAGGCACGCACGACGCGGACATCCGCCAGTTCGCTTTCGACTACGTGACCGAAGACGTGACTCCCTGTCTCACGCCGAGCCCGCTCGATCTCGAACGCTATCGCGACGT
Organism: Paraburkholderia phenoliruptrix; assembly: GCF_047325075.1. NCBI lineage: Bacteria > Pseudomonadati > Pseudomonadota > Betaproteobacteria > Burkholderiales > Burkholderiaceae > Paraburkholderia > Paraburkholderia phenoliruptrix. Next base: position 1,132,980 of record NZ_CP168531.1, on the reverse strand, counting down.
CGTGCTCGAACGCTTCGGCAATCCTTATATCCAGGACACAAACCAGCGAGTTGCGGCTGACGGCTTCTCGAAACTGCCCGGCTTCATTGCGCCGACGCTCGCCGAATGCTTCGAGCGCGGCGTCACGCCGGCGGCGACCGCGATGCTGCCCGCGCTGTTCTTCCGCTTTCTCGAACGCTGGCAGGCGGGCACGCTGCCCTACACCTACCAGGACGGCGTGATGGACGAGCGCGTCGCGCGAGGTTTCTTTGCGGCGCCCGATCCGTTGCAGGCGTTCGCGGCGGACCGGCTGCTGTGGGGCAGCATGGCAGGCACGCAGGAACTCGAGTCCGCGTTGGCCGGCGCGTTGGCGCGCGTCGACGTGTGGCTCGCGAAACGCGGGCAGCTGTAACGCAGCACGGCATCTTCACGGTCAGTTCACGGCGCACACGGCGCGCGGTGCCAGGCTTAATGCGCATGGCACCGCGCGCCGTGTGCGGCTAAAGTAGCGCATCTCCAACGACGAAGGTTTCGCGCCCATGTATCTCGGCATCGACCTCGGCACGTCCGAAGTGAAAGTCCTGCTGCTCGCCTCCACCGGACGCGTGATCGGCACCGCTGGCTCTCCGTTCACCGTTTCGCGCCCGCATCAGCGCTGGGCCGAGCAGAATCCCGAAGATTGGTGGACCGGCACGCGTAGCGCGCTCGCCGCCTTGCGCGCGAAGCATCCCGACGAGTTTGCGCAGATTCGCGGCATCGGCCTGTCCGGCCAGATGCACGGCGCCGTGCTGCTGGATGCCGAGGACCGCGTGCTGCGGCCCGCGATCCTGTGGAACGACATGCGCAGCGACAAGGAATGCGCCGAACTCACCCAGCGCGCACCGGACCTGCACAGCGTGGCCGGCAATCTGGCGATGCCGGGTTTCACCGCGCCCAAGCTGCTGTGGGTCGCGCGTCACGAACCCGACATCTTCGCGCGGACGGCGTGCGTATTGCTGCCGAAAGACTACTTGCGTTTGCAACTGACGGGCGGCAAGGTGTCCGATCCATCGGATGCGGCCGGCACGCTGTGGCTCGATGTCGCCCAACGCGACTGGTCGGATTCGCTGCTCGCCGCCTGCAACATGACGCGCGCGCAGATGCCGAGCCTCGCCGAAGGCAGCGCGCCGTCCGGCACGTTGCTGCCGGAAGTCGCGCGCGAGCTGGGTTTGAGCGACGGCGTGATCGTCGCGGCCGGCGGCGGCGACAACGCGACGAGCGCAATCGGCATCGGCGCGACGCAACCGGGCGACGGCTTCGTGTCGCTCGGCACGTCCGGCGTGCTGTGTGTGGTCGGCGACAGCTTCCGGCCGAACCCGGCTTCCGCCGTGCATGCGTTCTGCCACGCGATTCCGGACCGCTGGCATCAAATGAGCGTGGTGCTCTCGGCGGCGAGCTGTTTGCGCTGGGTCTGCAAGCTCACGTCCACCGACGAGCCCACGCTGCTCGCCGAAATCGAAGCACTGCCCGCGGACGCGCTCAACACCGCGCCGCTCTTCTTGCCGTACCTGTCCGGCGAACGCACGCCGCACAACGACCCCTATGCGCAGGGCGTGTTCTTCGGCATGAATCACGCGACGGATCGCGCGCTGCTCGGCTATGCGGTGCTGGAAGGCGTCACGCTCGCGCTCACGGACGGCCTCGACGCACTGCGCGCAGCCGGCACCGAAGCGAAGGCACTGTCGCTGCTCGGCGGCGGCGCACGCAGCGATTACTGGGCGCAACTGCTCGCCGACGCCCTCGACACCGCGACGCGCAAGCACGGCGGCGGCGAAACAGGCGCGGCACTCGGCGCGGCGCGCCTCGGCTGGCTCGCGGCGGGCGGCGATCCGGCGACCGTACTCAGCAAGCCGCCCATCGAGAAGGAATTCACGCCGAATCCGCGCCGCCACGTCGAATTGCGCGCGCGGCTCGAGGCTTACCGCGCGCTGTACCGTCACGTGCGGCCGCTTTTCGACCCCGCGCGCGAACGGCTCGCCTGAGCGCGAGAGCACCGCGCAAACCGCAGCCGGCCGGGTCGCGCGTCGACCCCGCTGCGCCGGCTGCTATCATCGGCGCCCTTCAAGCGGATCGTCACCGTGCCCAAGTCCACAGAAAAACTCGACCTTGCTACTCGCGCCGCGTGGCTCTACTACGTCGCGGGCAACACCCAGAACGAGATCGCCGAGAAGCTGCAGGTGTCCCGGCCGGTCGCGCAGCGGCTCGTCGCTTTCGCGGTGGAAAAGAACCTGATTCGCGTGCGCGTCGATCATCAGCTCGCCGACTGTCTGTCGCTCGCCGATCAGTTATCCAAACGCTACGGCCTTTCGATGTGCGAAGTCGTGCCGATCGACAGCGACACGCCCGAAGAGGTCGACCGCAAGCTCGCGGTGGCGGGCGCGCAGGTCATGGAGCGCTACCTCGCCGAAGAAAAACCGATGGTGGTGGCCGTCAGCAGCGGCCGGACGCTCAAAGCCGCGGTCGATCAGATCGCGCAGCTGGACCGTCCGCAGCACCGGCTCGTGTCGATGGTCGGCGCCATCGCTCAGGACGGCTCCTCGAACCGCTACGACGTCGCGCTGCACATTTCGGAGAAGACCGGCGGCAAGCATTTTCTGCTGCCCGCACCGCTGATCGCGGACAGCGAGGCCGAACGCGCGCAGTGGTGCAATCACAGGCTGTATCGCATCGTCGAATCGTTGTCGGCAGAGGCGGACGTGGCGTTTGTCGGCATCGGCAATATCGGGCCGAAGTGTCCGCTGCACGAGGACGGCTTCATCACGTCGGCGGAAGTGAAGGAACTGGTGCAGAACGGCGCAGTGGCCGAAATGCTAGGACTGCCGATCGATGCCGCCGGCGCGCGCGTGGAATCGCCTACGGGCCGGCGCGTGACCAGCATCTCAATCGACTCGCCGCCGCGGCGGCCGACCATTGGTTTCGCAGGCGGCAAGCGCAAACGCGAGGCGCTGATCGCCGTGCTGAAAGGCGGCTGGCTGTCGGGGCTCGTGACCGACGAGCTGTGCGCGCGCGCGGCGTTAGACGCGTAAGCACGGCGCTCGCCGCCTGCGATCCAGGCTGAAAAACAGGAAGGCGCCGCCCGCGCCTTCCTCGCGCCATAAGCTCAAGCCGCCAGCACTTCGACGATCTTGCGCTGGAACGCCTTGCCCTGGCTGTCGAACAGATGGCAATGCTCGGGCGTCGCGCCGAGCTTCTGCGTATCGCCTTTCGCGTGACGTTCGAGCGGCGGAATGCGCGCGATCAAACCATCGGGCGCAACGCTCGATTCGGCATACAGGTACGCTGCGTCGCCGAGCGATTCCACGGCCATCGTCCGCGCCGACACGCCGTCCTCCGTCATGCCCACATGCAGATGCTCGGGCCGGATGCCCACCGTCACCTTGTCACCCTGCTTGACCGAGCCGGGCTCCACCGCGACACGCTGCGTCTCGCCGGTTTCATAGCGCACGGTGACGCCGTCGTGCGTGACCGACTGCACGACACCTTCCATGAAGTTCATTTTCGGCGAACCGATGAAGCCCGCCACAAACCGGTTGGCCGGCGCGTGATACAGCATCGTCGGACTGCCCACCTGTTCGAGGTTGCCCGCCGACAGCACGACGATCTTGTCCGCCAGCGTCATCGCTTCGACCTGGTCGTGCGTCACGTAGATCATCGTGGTCTTCAGCTCGTCGTGCAGGCGCGCAAATTCGAGGCGCATTTTCACGCGCAATGCGGCGTCGAGGTTCGACAGCGGTTCGTCGAACAGAAACACTTTCGGCTTGCGCGTGATCGCCCGGCCAATCGCGACGCGCTGGCGCTGGCCGCCCGAAAGCTGCTTCGGCTTGCGATCGAGCAGATGATCGATATGCAGGATCTTCGCCGCGTTGCGCACCGCCGCGTCGATCTCCGGCTTCTTGGTGCCGGCGAGTTTCAGGCCGAAGGCCATGTTGTCGTAGAGCGTCATGTGCGGATACAGCGCGTAGGACTGAAACACCATCGCAATGCCGCGCTTGGCGGGCGGCACGTCGTTCATGCGCGTGCCGTCGATAGTCAGATCGCCGCCGCTGATGTCCTCGAGGCCGGCGATCATCCGCATCAGGGTGGATTTGCCGCAGCCGCTCGGGCCCACGAACACGACGAACTCGCCGTCGGCAATATCGAGGTTGATGTCGCGCATCACCTCAGTGTCGTCGTAGGCCTTCCGGATGTTGCGCAGAGTGACGCTTGCCATGATGTGTCTCCGTGTAATGCTGCGTGTTGCTTTGTCTGTTGCGTGGCTGTTGCCTGGCTGTTGCCTGGCTGTTGCCTGGCTGTTGCCTGGCTGTTGCCTGGCTGTTGCCTGTCCGATGCCTGTTTGCTGCCATTGCGTTGCCGATGCCCGGCGCGCGCACCGCTGTGCGCTCAGGGCGCCGCGGCGGTCGCGCTCAGCGTCCACTGCGCGACGAGCTCCGGCAACTGAAGCATGTCGTCGAAGACATGCCGCGCGCCGGCTGCATGCAGCTTGTCGATCTGCGCGTCGCTCGCATGACCTCCGCCGATAAAACCGAGCACCGTCATGCCCGCCGCGCTCGCCGCCGTGACGCCGGTGACGCTGTCCTCGACGACGAGGCACGCGGACGGCGCGAGGCGCAAACCCCGCGCGGCTGCCAGATAGACGTCGGGCGCGGGCTTCGGATTAGCCACGCTGTCGGCGCAAAAGAGCCGGTCGCCGAAGAACCTCACGAGTCCCGTGCGCGCCAGAACCGTCTCGACGTAGGGCCGAAAACTGTTGCTCGCGCAGCCCTTCAGAAGCGGGACCTGCGCCAGCGCATGCTCGATGCCTTGCACTGCCGATGCCTGCACGGCGGCGGCTTCGACCGACCGGCGAATCGCACGGATGTCGTCGAGCCCGAGGCTCTTGCCGAGCTGCATGGCCGTGCCTTCCAGCACGCTTTCGATACGCAGCCCGAGAAGCGGCAACACCACCGGTTCGACGTCCGCGCCGGGCCAGCGCGCCTGCAGTTCCTGCACGAGCATGCGCGCCGCCACCGCCTCGCTGTCGATCAACACACCGTCGCAGTCGCAGATCAGCGCGAGATTGCCTGCACTCATGCCTGCCGTCATTTGACCGCCCCGAACGTGAGGCCGCGCACGAGCTGCTTCTGCGACAACCAGCCGACGATCAGGATGGGCGCCACCGCAAGCAGCGAAGCGGCCGACAGCTTGGCCCAGAAAAGGCCCTCAGGACTCGAATACGAAGCAATGAACACGGTCAGCGGCGCCGCATTCGAACTGGACAGATTGATGCTCCAGAATGCTTCGTTCCACGAAAGAATGACGAGCAGGAGCGCAGTGGAAGCGAGCCCCGGCAGCGCCATCGGCATCAGCAGATAGACGATTTCCTGCCAGGTCGCCGCGCCGTCGATTCTTCCTGCCTCCAGAATATCGCGCGGAATTTCAGCGAAATAGGTGAACGACATCCATACCGCGATCGGCAGATTGATCAGCGTGTAGACGATCACGAGACCGGACACCGTATCGAGCAGGCCGCTGTTTTTCCACAGCAGATAGATCGGCACCAGTACGCCGACGGACGGCATCATCTTGGTCGACAGCATCCAGAGCAGCACTTTCTGCGTGCGGCGCGTGGGGAAAAACGCCATCGCGTAGGCGGCTGGAACGGCCAGAATCAGGCACAGCACCGTGACACCCACCGAGATCAGAATCGAATTCCACGCGAACGCAAAGTAGTTGCTGCGCGCAAACACCTCGCGAAAGCTGTCGAATGTGGGCGTGAAGAAGAGCGACGACGAATACGCCTGCTGTTCGGTCTTGAATGCGGTGATCGTCATCCAGAAGATCGGGAAAAACAGCAGCAGCGCGACGAGCCACGCAATCACGCCGGGAATCGCGCGGCGGACCGCGTCGAACGGCGATTTCGCCGGCACTGTAATGGGCGTCGCGCTCGACGCGGCAGTAGAAGCAACGTGGCTCATTTTTCGTACTCCCCTTTGAGGTTCTTCGCGAGCATCCGCACGAGGAAGAACGACACGATATTGGCCAGCACGACAGCGAGAATGCCGCCCGCCGACGCAAGACCGACGTCGAACTGTTGCAGGCCGAGCGAATAGATGAGGTACGACAGGTTCGTGGTCGCGGTGCCCGGGCCGCCGCCCGTCGTCGTATAGATTTCGGCGAAGATGGAGAGGAGAAAGATTGTTTCCATCATCACCACCACGGCAATCGCGCGTTTCAGGTGCGGCAGCGTGATGTAGAAGAACATCGCGAACGGTCCCGCGCCGTCAATGCGCGCGGCTTCCTTCTGCTCCTGGTCGAGCGACTGGATCGCCGTGAAGAGAATCAGGAATGCGAACGGCAACCATTGCCACGCGACGATCATGATGACCGCCGTCAACGGATACTCGGCGAACCAGTCGATCGGCTGCATGCCCAGCGCGCGCATGCCTTGCGCGATCAGACCGTAGACCGGATGCAGAATCATGTTCTTCCAGATGAGCGCGCTCACCGTGGGCATCACGAAGAACGGCGCGATGGCAAGCAGCCGCGCGACGCCCTGGCCGTAGAACTTGCGGTCGAACAGAATCGCCATCAGCACGCCGCCCACCACCGTGATGACGAGCACGGAGACGATCAGTTGCAGCGTATGAACGATCGACGGACCGAACGACGGATCGCCCGCCAGGAACTGATAGTTGTCGAAACCGGCGAAGCCCTTCAGATCCGGATTCAGCAGGTTGTAGCGCGAGAACGAAAACCAGATCGTCATCGCGAGCGGAATCGTCATCCATAGCAAAAGGACGGCGACCGACGGCGACACGAGCCAGCGCGCCGAATTGGCTTTGCGGACTTCGCGTTCTTTTTCTGTCTGGGGATGGGCATGCATGAGAGGCAGGCGCAGAGGACGCATGATTGACCACCTGTTCGGTAATGCGCGGGCCGCACGAACCGCGCGGACTGCCGTGTCGCTTGCATGCGGCGACAAAACGGCGTTGCGGCATGGGCGCGGCGATAACGGCCCGCTGTGCTGCGTGAGCCGGCTGACGGGCGTCAGCCGGCGCGTGCCACGTGCTTCAAGTGACGAGGTTCTGCCTTATTTCCGGATTACTTCCGGATCACTTCTGGTAGCCGGCCTGCTTCACCGCGCGATCCGCGGTAGCCTGGCCTGCCGCCAGCGCCTGGTCGACGCTCATCTGACCGGCAATCGCACCGGAGATGCTCTGACCGACCACCGTACCGAACGACTGAAACTCAGGAATCCCGACGAACTGCACGCCCGTGTACGGCACCGGCTTCAAGGTCGGATGATCCGGGTCGGCGGTTTCGATCGCCTTCAGCACGAAGTCGCTGAACGGTGCGGCCTGCTTGTACTCGGCGCGCGCGTAAGTGGACTGACGCGTGCCCGGCGGCACCGAGGCCCAGCCTTCGTCCTTCGCGACCAGTTCAATGTACTGCTTCGACGTGGCCCACGTGATGAACTTCTTCGCCGCATCCGTCTGTTTCGACGACTTCGGAATCGCGAGCGCCCACGCCCACAGCCAATGCGAGCCCTTGGGCGTGACCTGCACCGGCGCGGCCGCGAAACCGACCTTGTCCGCGATCTGCGACTGCTGCTTGTTGTACAGCATGCCGGCTGCCACGGTCGCGTCGATCCACATCGCGCACTTGCCCGAGGACATCAGCGTGAGGTTTTCGTTGAAGCCGTTCGAGCTCGCTCCCGGCGGCCCGTCTTTCTTCAGCAGATCGACGTAGAACGTGATGGCCTTCTTCCATTCCGGCGACGTGAGCTGCGCGTGCCATTTTTCGTCGAACCAGCGGCCGCCGAAGGTGTTCACCACCGTCGTGCCGTAAGCCATGTTTTCGCCCCAGCCCGCCTTGCCGCGCAGGCAGATGCCGTAGACGCCGTTGGCTTTGTCGGTGAGCTTGTCGGCGAATTGCGCGATCTGGTCGTAGGTCGGCTGATCGGGCATTTTCAGACCCTTCGCCGCGAACAGGTCCTTGCGGTAATACGTCATGGAGCTTTCGACGTAAAACGGTAGCGCGTACAACTGGCCGCCTGCGGACAGGCCGTCGCGCGCGGTCTTCACCACGTCGTTCAGATCGTAGTCGGCGGGCAGGTTCGTGAGCGGCGTGAGCCAGCCGCGCTTGCCCCATTGCGGCGTTTCATAGGCGCCGATCGTCATCACGTCGAACTGGCCGCTGCCCGTCGTGATGTCCGTCGTGGCCCGCTGACGCAGCACGTTTTCTTCGAGAATCACCCAGTTCAGCTTGATGTCCGGATTGGCCTTTTCGAATTCGGGCGAGAGCTTCTTCAGCTCGATCATGTCCGGATTGTTCAGCGTCGCGATCGTGACCGTGGCCGCCGACGCGCTAAGCGCAAAGCATGCAGCGGCGCCTGCGCTGACCACTCTGAGCGCGGATTTGAGGGCTGGTTTCATGTGCGTTGTCTCCTTTCTCGTGCGTTATGTGATGCTGCGTTTGTTGTACGAAATGGCGCTGGACGATGCATTGGGGCGCATTGAAGCGCTCAGCTCATCCAGTTGCCGCCGTCGACGTTAAGCGTTTGGGCGGTGATGTAGTCCGCATCCGCCGATGCGAGGAAAAGCGCCGCGCCCGTCAGATCTTCGGGCACGCCCATGCGCCCGAGCGGCACTGCTTCGCCGACGAGGCGCTTCTTCTCGCCGAGCGGCCGGTTTTCGTAACGGGCGAAGAGCGCGTCGACTTCTTTCCACATCGGCGTATCGACGACACCCGGCGCGATGCCGTTCACATTGATCTTGTGCGGCGCGAGCGCCAGTGCCGCGGATTGCGTGTAGCTGAGCACGGCGGCCTTCGTCGCGCAGTAATGCGACACGAGCGCTTCGCCGCGCCGCCCCGCCTGCGACGACATATTGATGATCTTGCCGCCGCGGCCTTGCTCGACCATGTGTCGCGCCACGGCTTGCATGAGGAAGAACATGCCCTTCACATTGACCGCGAAGAGGCGGTCGAACACGTCCCATGATTCGTCGAGAATCGGGCGCATGTCGAAAAGCGCCGCGTTATTGAAGAGAATGTCGATCCGGCCGAAACGCTCCACCGTGCGCGCGACGATGCGCTCGATGTCCTCGCGGCGCGTGACGTCCGCGCTGATAGTCAGCAGGCGCTCGCCATGCGAGGCGCGCAGCGCGTCGGCAAAACTGTCCGCCGGCTTGACGTCGACCAGCACGCATTGCGCGCCCTCGTCCAGATAGCGCCTCGCCACGGCTTCACCGATGCCGCTTGCCGCGCCCGTCAGAATGGCCACCTTGTCTTGCAGTCGTGCTGCCACGCTTTGTCTCCGGTTCGTTCCGCTTTCGACGCGTAGTGAGCGTTCGCTCATTGCGCGATCAATTGCTCTGTTTGTGATCGAATGATCGGATACGCACCGGGCCATGTCAAGGCGCTCGGGCAGATTTCGATGGTGCAGCGCGCAACGAGCGCGCCGCGCCTCCCAGCGGCCCCCGCCGGTTTACTGACAATGAAATGAGATACGTTATATCATTGCGGACTCGCGTTCCCGCCCGCTGTTGCGTCCGCACGAGGTCATGCGGGCGCTCGCGCCACATGCTGACGGACGCGCCCGGCACCGGCATGGGCGTCGGCCAGAAACGCCGCAGCCGTCCTCGGGTTCGCGATTCGTTCAACCTCCTGCAGCAGGACACACAATGAAGAAGATCGTCACCATGTTGCTCCCGAAGTATGTCGCTGCAGTCACAGCCGCGTTCGCGTTAAGCCAGGCAGCGCTCGCCGGGGATGCGAAAATTCCCGTGGTGGCGGCGGAAAACTTCTACGGCGACGTGGTGCAGCAACTGGGCGGCGACCGTGTCGACGTGACGAGCATTCTCAGTAACCCGGACCAGGACCCGCACCTGTTCGAGGCGAGCGCAAAGACGGCGCGCGCGCTGCAGCATGCGAGCCTTGTGGTCTACAACGGCGCCGACTACGATCCGTGGATGGCAAAATTGCTGGCCGCATCGAAGAACGCCGAGGGCGGCAAGCGCACGACCATCGTCGCGGCCGAGCTGACCGGCAAGAAGAGCGGCGACAACCCGCATCTCTGGTACGACCTCGCGACCATGCCGAAGGTGGCGCGCGCGGTCAGCGCGGCGCTCATCGCGGCTGACCCGGCGCACAAGTCGGCGTACGATGCGAACCTCGCGAAGTTTCTCGATTCGCTGAAGCCGGTCGAAGGCAAGGTCGCCGAACTGCACGGCCGCTATGCGGGCACGCCGGTCACGGCGACTGAGCCGGTGTTCGGCTACATGTCGGACGCCATCGGGCTCACCATGCGCAACATGCGCTTCCAGATGGCGGCCATGAACGACACGGAGGCAAGCGCGTCCGACATCGCCGCGTTCGAACGCGATCTCCGCGAAAAGCGCGTGCGCGTACTGATCTATAACAGCCAGGCAACAGAGGCCCTGACAAAACGCATGTTGAATCTCGCGCAGCAATCGAAGGTGCCGACTGTGAGCGTCACCGAGACGGAGCCCGCTCACACCACCTATCAGACGTGGATGCTCGCGCAACTGGACGCGCTCGGCGCGGCACTCGGCAAACGTGGCGACGCAAACGCGGCGGCCGGCGTCAAAGGAAAGAGCCAATGAACGACACTGGCCGCAGCACGCCAGCCAATGCCTCCCTGAGCGAAGCGACACTCGCGGCAAACCGCGCGCCCGTGCTCGAACTCGATCACGTCACGCTCGAACTGGGCGAGCGCACGATCTTGCGCGATACGGGCTTCGTCGTGAATCAGGGCGAATTCGTCGGCGTGCTGGGACCGAACGGCGCGGGCAAGACCACGCTGATGCGCGCGGTGCTCGGCCTCGTGCCGGCAGCAAGCGGCACGATCCGCGTGCTGGGAGAAGCGGTGGCCCGCGGCAACCCGTCGATCGGCTATATGCCGCAAACGCGCAGCGCGCTCGCGGGGCGGCGCGTGCGCGGCCGCGATTTCGTCGCGATGGCGGCAGACGGCCACCGCTGGGGCCTGCCTCACGCGGACGCGACAACCCGCGCGGATGTCGAGCGCGTGCTCGACCTGGTGGGCGGGCGTCAACTCGCCGAACGGCCGCTGTCCGAACTGTCCGGCGGCGAGCGCCAGCGCCTTTTGCTCGCGCAATGCCTGCTCGGCAATCCGAAACTGCTGCTGCTGGATGAACCGCTGATCAGCCTGGACCCGCATCATCAGAAGAGCGTGGTGGAACTCGTACGGCGCGTGCAGCAGGAGCTTGGCATTGCCGTGCTGTTCTCCGCACACGAACTCAATCCGCTTTTGAACTCGATCGATCGCGTGCTGTATCTCGGCAGCGGCGTCGCGGCGCTCGGCACCGTCGACGAAGTCATCACGCGGCCCGTGCTGTCGCGCCTTTACGGCTCGCCGATCGACGTGATGCGCGTGAACGGCCGCATCTTCGTGATGTCGGGCGGCGTCGAAGTGGAAAAGCACGATCACGAACACGAGCACGACGAAAACGGCGGGCACGCGCATTCCCACGCTCACGCGCACGGTCATGCTCATAGCCATGCACACGGCCACTCCCACGGGCACGCTCATGGCGACGCGAACGGCGACTCGAACGGCCACGCGAATGGCCACGAGAACGGCCACGAGAATGGCCACGCCAATGAGCGCGAGCACCCGCACAACCCACGCGACGGACACAAGCACGATGTTTGAATACGACTTCATGGTGAACGCGTTTGCGGCGTCGGGAATCGTCGCCGTGCTCGCGGGCGTGGTCGGCTATTTTCTCGTGATGCGGGGACAAACCTTCGCGGGCCACGCGCTTTCGCATGTCGGCTTCACCGGTGCGACCGGCGCGGTGCTGATCGGCATTTCGCCGATCTGGGGCATGGTCGGCTTCACGCTCGCGGCAGGCGTCGGCATGGGGGCGCTCGGCGAGCGGCTCGCCGGGCGCGATGTCGCCATCGGCGTGATTCTTTCGCTGTCGCTTGGCTTCGGGCTTTTGTTTCTGCACTTCTTCACGGCCTATGCGACGCAGGTCACGGCGCTGCTGTTCGGCAACGTGCTCGGCGTGAACGAATCGACCCTGGCGGTGCTGGCGGGACTCGGCGCGGTCAGCCTGCTCGCGCTCGCGGCGATCATGCGGCCGTTGCTCTTCGCATCGCTGCAGCCGGAACTGGCCGAAGCCAAGGGCGTGTCCTTGCGGCTCGTGTCGGTGCTGTTTCTGGCGATTGCGGCGCTCGCGGTGGCCGCGTGCACGCAGATCGTCGGCGTATTGCTTGTCTTCACGCTCATGGTGGGCCCGGCCGCCGCCGCGCAAAACATGACCACGCGGCTTTGGGCCGGCCTCGTGCTCGCGGCCGGTCTGGCGCTGCTGCAAGCATGGCTCGGCGTGACGCTCGCGTTTTATACCGACTGGCCGACGAGCTTCTGGATCACGGCGCTCTCGGCGGTGGTGTACGGCGCGAGCCTGCTGAAGCGCCGCTGAAGCACACATTCGATGGCGGCCCGCACGGCGCCGCCATCGACACGATGACCCTCAGCCGAGCAGCACCTTCGCGTGATGCGCGATGTGATCCTCGATAAACGTCGAGATGAAGTAATACCCGTGGTCGTAACCCGCGTGACGGCGCAACGTCAGCGGCTGGCCCGCAGCCTCGCACGCGGCTTCGAACACGTCCGGATACAGCTGCTCGGCGAGAAACGCGTCGGCGAGTCCCTGATCGACCAGAATGCCTTCCTCGAACCTGCGCGATGCGCGCGCCACGAGCTCGCTCGCGTCGTACGCTTTCCACGCCTCGCGGTTGTCGCCCAGATAGCCGCTGAACGCCTTCTCGCCCCACGGGCAGCGCGAGGGCGCGGCAATCGGCGCGAACGCCGACACCGAGCGATAGATGTCCGGATTGCGCAGCGCCAGCATCAGCGCGCCGTGCCCGCCCATGGAATGCCCGAAGATGCCGAGCCGCGCAGCGTCCACGGGCAGTTCGGCCAGCACGGTCTCGCGCAGCTCGTCGCGCACATACGAATACATGCGATAGTGCCGCGTCCACGGCTCCTGTGTGGCATCGACGTAAAAGCCCGCACCCACGCCGAAGTCCCACGCCGCGCTCTCGCCCGGCACGCCCGCGCCGCGCGGACTCGTGTCGGGCGCGACGAGCGCCACGCCATGTTGCGCGGCAAAGCGCTGCGCGCCCGCCTTGATCGCGAAGGTCTCCTCGGTGCAGGTCAGCCCCGCGAGGTAAAACAGCGCGGGCACCTTCGCATTGGACTGCAAGGCCTGCGGCGGCAGATACACTGAAAAGCGCATCGGCAGGCCGATGGTCCGCGACTCGTGCCGGTAGAAACGCTGCACGCCGCCATGGCAGGCGTGCGACGACAATAGTTCGAGCATCGCAACGCTCCTCGCTTAGTACAGCACAACCGAGCGGATCGACTCGCCCTTCTTCATCAGATCGAAGCCCTCGTTGATGCGCTCGAGCGGCAGCCGGTGCGTGATCAGATCGTCGATGTTGATCTTGCCTTCCATGTACCAGTCGACGATCTTCGGCACATCCGTTCGGCCGCGCGCGCCGCCGAACGCGGAGCCCTTCCACTCGCGGCCCGTGACCAGCTGGAACGGACGCGTGCTGATCTCTTCGCCGGCCGCCGCCACGCCGATGATGAACGACTGCCCCCAACCCTTGTGCGTGCATTCGAGCGCCTGGCGCATCAGCTTCACATTGCCGACGCATTCGAACGAGTAATCCGCGCCGCCATCGGTCAACTGCACGATGTGGTCGACCACGTTCTCGACTTCATTCGGGTTGATGAAGTGCGTCATGCCGAACTTCTTCGCCAGTTCGACGCGGCCCGGGTTGATATCGACGCCGATGATCCTGTCGGCGCCGACCATTTTGGCGCCCTGAATCACGTTGAGGCCGATGCCGCCCAGACCGAATACGACCACGTTCGTACCTGCCTCAACCTTCGCCGAGTACACCACCGCACCGACGCCCGTCGTCACACCGCAGCCGATGTAGCAGACCTTGTCGAACGGAGCGTCTTCACGGATTTTCGCGACGGCGATCTCCGGCACGACGATGTAGTTCGAAAACGTGGACGTGCCCATGTAGTGAAAGAGCGGTTTGCCGTCCAGCGAGAAACGGGACGTAGCATCAGGCATCAGTCCCTTTCCTTGCGTCGCGCGAATCGCCTGACAGAGGTTCGTCTTGCGCGACAGACAGAACTTGCATTGCCGGCATTCGGGCGTGTAGAGCGGAATCACGTGGTCGCCCTTCTTGAGCGTGCCGACGCCCGGCCCCGTGTCGACGATCACGCCTGCGCCTTCGTGGCCGAGAATTGCCGGGAAAATGCCTTCGGGGTCCGCGCCCGAGAGCGTGTAATAGTCGGTGTGACAGATGCCGGTTGCTTTCACTTCGATCAGAACCTCGCCGGCGCGCGGGCCTTCCAGGTCGACTTCCTCGATCGTCAGCGGGGCGCCGGCTTTCCATGCGATGGCTGCTTTGGTTTTCATCGTGACTACTCCTGTGAGTCGGTGAATGCGATGGATCTTGAAGGTTGCGTGTCGAGCGTTGCACGCCGCGAAGCGCTGTGTCGCGGCATGCGGATTCTGCAGTCGAGCTGGGCTGCGCGTGCTACAGGCTAGCGCACGAAAAGCGTCATGGTATTGCAAAGTGCGTCACCGCCTTGTCAGCGCGTGACATCGCGGCCTGGTGGCTGAGCTGCTGTGGAAGCGTCGAACCATGTTTCGACGCGACCGTACAGATCGAGAAAGCGTGCATAGCGGTCGGCGAGCGCGCGGTCGCCTCGCGGGCTGGCCACAGGTGTGGCGCCGGGCGCCAGTGCGGCGAGATCGTGCACATGCCAGTGGCCGCTCGCGATACCGCCGAGAATCGCCGCGCCGCGCGGCGCCGCGTTCGGGCAATCCACCGCGTGAAGCTCCGCGCCCAACGCATCGGCGAGCAACTGGCGCCAGCGTGCATCGACGGAACCGCCTCCTGCAAGTTTCAGTGTGGTCACCGTCGCGCCGCTTGTGCGGATCGCATCGAGACCCGCGCGCAGTGAAAACGCGACGCCTTCGAATGCGGCGCGCATCATCGCGCCGCGCGTGTGATCGAGCGCGAGCCCGAGCCACCCGCCGCGCGCCGAGGGATTGAGCCACGGCGTGCGCTCGCCTGTCAGGTACGGAAGAAAGGTGAGCGGTGCGGCTGGTGTTGCGGTGGCCGCCGCGCGCGCGGTCGCGCGCAGGTTTGCCTTTGCGCTTGCGCCGGCTTGTCCGCTCGTGCCCACAGCGTGAGCCGACGGATCGCCAGGCCCCTCGCCGAACGCGTCACGATAGGCCTCTGCCCACTCGTACGACAGCCACCCGCGCGCGCGTTCGAGCGCGATGCCGACGTTTTGCATCGCGGCCATCCGATACCAGTGGTCGCTCGCCGCCCGATAGCGATGCAAGCCTCGCGCAGCCGCAGGCTCGTGCTCCGCGAGCACCACGATCTGGCCGCCGGTGCCGGTTGTGAGGAGCGCGTCGCCGTCGCGTGCAAGACCGCTGCCGAGCGCGGCGCACGGCGTGTCCGCGGCGCCGGTGGCCAACACGATGCCGGCGCGCAAACCCAAGGCCTGTGCGGCGTCTGGCGACAGCACGCCGGCGGCCGCATACGACGGCCCCGGCGGCGCCAACCACTCGTGCGGGATGCCGAGCCGCTCGAGCAGCGCCGCGTCCCACGCGCCGTCGGGATCGGCGAGCGCAGTCGCGCAGGCGTCGGATGGATCGGTGGCGACCGCGCCGCCCAGCGCGACGCGCAGCCAGTCCTTCGGCTGCAGCGCCCAGCGGGTGCGGCGCGCGGACTCCGGCTCGTGCAGCACGATCCAGCGCAGCAACGGACCGGCCATGCCCGGCGCGACCGGATTCGGCTGTGGCTCGGGCCACGCGTCGAGCAGATCGAGCGCGCGCGTGTCGGGCCACAGCATGGCGGGCCGCACCGCGTTGCCCGACGCGTCGGTCAACACCACGCCGTGCATCTGGCCCGACAAGCCAATCGCCTTGACCTCCCGGCGCAGCGCCTGCGGCAAGCGCGCCGCGGCTTCGGTAAGCGCGCGCCACCACGTTTGCACCGATGTCTCCGCCCAGCCCGCGTGCGGCGTCTCAAGCGCATAAGCGACGCTGGCGGCCGCCTGCTCGTGGCCGTCTTCATCGACGATTGCAACTTTGAGGGAACCGGTGCCGAGGTCGATGCCGAAAAAGCTCATGAGCGATAACGTGGGATGGGTTAACGCACGCAGAAGCGCGTGCCGGAGATGCGGAAAGACGTATTTTTACGCGCCGCGCGCGCTGCGCAAAGCCTCGCGGCGGCGAGCCGGAAAACCGGCCGTCGCAGGCGAATCGCGGGTTAACCCCGCCCCACGGCGCGCCGCACGAAAATCCGACTATGCGCGAGGCCGGATACACGTTATCGATTCTCACATATATCGCCGCGGCCCGGGCACGCGGCGCGGCGGCGCGCGCTGCGCGGCTGCAAGGGGCTGCCCGCCGGTGAAACCGCCGCTCGCGGCAAATTCGCGTTTCCGGGCGCACCCACCCATATCGTGACCGGGAATGCGGGAATAGGCGCCAGCGGTCTTGTTGCGCTTTTTCGTCCCCGATACCTTGGAGTCCATCCCAAAACTAGACGGTGGAGAGAGACGTTATGCAATCGAACACGGTTCACCCGTGCGACGAGCGGCTGCCCGCGGGCCAGTTGCTGACCCTCGGCATTCAGCACGTCCTGGTGATGTACGCCGGCGCCGTCGCCGTGCCGCTGATCGTGGGCGCGGCGCTCAAGCTGCCGAAAGACCAGATCGCCTTCCTGATCAGCGCGGATCTGTTCTCCTGCGGCATCGCCACGTTGATCCAGACGCTCGGCCTGTGGATCTTCGGCATCCGCCTGCCGGTGATCATGGGCTGCACCTTCGCCGCGGTCGGCCCGATGGTGGCGATCGGCACGAATCCGTCGCTCGGCATTCTGGATATCTTCGGCTCGACCATCGCCGCCGGCGTGATCGGCATTCTGCTGGCGCCCGCCGTCGGCAAGCTATTGCGCTTTTTCCCGCCGGTCGTGATCGGCGTGGTGATTTCGGTGATCGGCTTGTCGCTGATGGGCGTCGGCATCAACTGGGCGGCCGGCGGCGTCGGCAATCCCGACTACGGCAATCCGCTGTACCTCGGCCTGTCGCTGATCGTGCTGATGCTGATTCTGCTCATCAACAAGTTTGCCAAAGGTTTCCTCGCCAACATCTCGGTGCTGCTTGGCATTGTGGCGGGCTTCGTGATCGCGCTCGTGCTTGGCCGCGTCAACATGGACGGCGTCACGCACGCGCCGTGGGTCGGTTTCGTGATGCCGTTCCACTTCGGCTTGCCGCACTTCGATCCGCTTTCCATCGCGACCATGGTCACCGTGATGTTCGTCACCTTCATCGAATCGACGGGTATGTTCCTCGCGGTCGGCGACATGGTCGACCGGCCGGTCGATCAGAAAACGCTGGTGCGCGGCCTGCGCGTAGACGGACTCGGCACGCTGATCGGCGGCATCTTCAACTCGTTTCCGCATACGTCGTTTTCGCAGAACGTCGGCTTGATCGGCGTGACGGGCGTAAAGAGCCGCTTTGTCTGCGCGATGGGCGGCGTGATTCTCGTGCTGCTCGGCCTCTTTCCGAAGATGGCGCAGGTCGTCGCCTCGGTGCCGGCGTTCGTGCTGGGCGGCGCGGGCATTGTGATGTTCGGCATGGTCGCGGCGAACGGCATCAAGGTGCTGTCGAAGGTGGACTTCGTGAAGAATCACCACAACCTGTTCATCGTCGCGGTGAGTATCGGGCTCGGACTCGTGCCGGTGGTGTCGCCGCACTTCTTCTCGCGGCTGCCGGCGGCCTTGTCGCCGCTCTTGCACAGCGGGATTCTGCTGGCTTCGGTGTCCGCGGTCGTGCTGAATCTGATTTTCAACGGCGTCAAAAGCGAGAAGAAGGCGCAGTGCGACATCCGCAGGGCTGGCCATGATTTCGACGGACGCGGCGGCCAGGAACCGCAACGCGATGAGATGTTCCGCGCGGCGGATCTGCATTGAGGCTCACGGCCGGGAGCCCGCGCCGGTCGCGCGTCGGGCTTCTTTGCTGTCGCAAACCATAAACGGCCCGCCGGTCGCTGCAGTCGCAAGGTTCGGTGCAAAAAAAAACGCCACGGCATGCCGTGGCGTTTTTTGTTACGTGCTTTAGAACCGCTGCGACATTCAGCCCGCAGTGGCCGCCGAAGCTGCCGCCGGCGCACTCGCCGCGCCGTAGTCGACGGGAGCATCGGCCGGACGCGGCTGATCGCCGTTATGCTCGATCCAGCCGCCGCCAAGCGCCTGGTACAGCGTGACCAGGTTCTGCAGACGCTCCATGCGCGCAGTGATCAACGACTGCTGCGACGAGTACAGATCGGTCTGCGCCGTCAGCACCGACAGGTAGCTGTCGACGCCGTTCGTATAGCGCAGATTCGACAGATCCAGCCGGCGCTGTTGCGCGAACGTGTTGCGCTCGAGCGACTGGATCTGCTGATCGTACGTGCCGCGCGCGGCCAGCGCGTCCGCCACTTCGCGGAAGGCCGTCTGGATCGCCTTTTCATACGTGGCGATCTGGGCGTTCTTCTGGATGTTGGCGAGATCGAGGTTGGCCTTGTTCTGGCCGCCCTCGAAGATCGGCAACGTGATGGACGGCGCAAAGCTCCACGCGGCCGAGCCCGGCTTGAACAAACCGCCGAGTGTCGGGCTCAACGTGCCGAAACTGCCCGTCAGCGAGACCTTCGGGAAGAACGCCGCACGCGCCGCGCCGATATTCGCATTGGCCGCGAGCAGGTTCTCTTCGGCCTCCATGATGTCCGGACGACGCGTCAGCAGATCGGACGGCAGACCCGCCGGAATATCCGTGAGCAGGTTCTGGTCGCTCAACGTGAGGCCCGGCGGCAGATCGGCGGGCAGCGGCTCGCCGAGCAGCAGCACCAGCGCATTCTCGGCCTGAGCCCGCAAGCGCTCCTGCGACTGCAGGTTCGCGCTCGCCTGCTCGACCACGGTTTGCGCCTGGCGCAGGTCGAGTTCCGAACCCGTGCCGTTGTCGAACTGCAGCTTCGTGATGCGATACGACTCCTCGGCGGTTTTCAGCGTGCCTTGCGTGACTTTCAGCAGGTCGTCGAGTTCGAGCACCGTCAGATACTGATTCGCGACCTGCGAAACCAGCGAAATTTCCGCTGCCTTGCGCGCCTGTGCAGTGGCCAGGTATTGCGCCAATGCCTGATCCTTCAGGCTCTGAACGCGCCCGAAGAAATCGATTTCCCACGAGGCGTTCAGACCGACCGAATACGAATTCGAAATCGTATTGCCGAACACCGACAGATTTTTCGGCGTGCGCTGCTTGGTTTGCGAAGCCGCGGCGTCGAGCGTAGGGAACAGACCCGCGCGAACAATGCGGAACTGCGCCTGCGACGCCTGCATGTTCAGCACCGACACGCGCAGATCGCGGTTGTTCTTCAGCGCGATCTCGATCAGCCGCTGCATGCGTGGATCGACGAAGAAATCGCGCCAGCCGATGTCGGCCGCGGCCATGCCGTTGGCGCTGCGCGCGCCCGGCTGGGCGGCGCCCGGCTGCGCGTCGTACACACCGCCGGTCGGGAAAGTGCTCGTTACCGGCGCGGCGGGGCGCTCGTACTTCGGCGCCATCGTGCAACCGGCGGCGAACAGTGCGACCGCTACTGCAATCAAAGAGTGTTTTTGCATCTCAATGTCCGTCCTTGCCCGAGCCATTGCTGTCCGGATCATGCGGATGGTGCTGGTTGTAGTGTGCGAGCGCCACATCCGGGTCTTCCTTCTCGCCGCCGAACTTCGCGCGAATCACGACGAAGAACATCGGGATCATGAAGATCGCGAGGAAGGTCGCCGTCAACATCCCGCCGATCACGCCCGTGCCGATGGCGTGCTGGCTCGCCGAGCCGGCGCCGTTGCTGATCGCAAGCGGCATGACGCCGAGAATGAACGCGAGCGAGGTCATCAGAATCGGGCGCAGCCGCAGGCGCGCCGCTTCCAGCGCGGCCTCGATCGGCCCCATCCCTTCGCCCTGCTGCAACTCGCGCGCGAATTCCACGATCAGAATCGCGTTCTTCGCCGACAAGCCCACCGTGGTCAGCAGGCCGACCTGGAAGAACACGTCGTTTTCGAGCCCGCGCAGCGTGGCGGCGAGCAGTGCGCCGATCACGCCGAGCGGCACCACCATGATCACCGAGAACGGGATCGACCAGCTTTCATACAGCGCCGCGAGACACAGGAACACGACGAGGATCGAGATGCCGTACAGAATCGGCGCCTGCGAACCGGACTGGCGCTCCTGCAGCGACAGACCCGTCCACTCGTAGCCGATACCCGCGGGCAACTTCGCCACGAGCGCTTCCATGGCGGACATCGCCTGACCCGTCGACTTGCCGGGCGCCGCCGCACCCTGAATTTCCACCGCGGAAATACCGTTGTAACGCTCGAGCTTCGGCGAACCGTAAGTCCACTCCCCGCTGGCGAACGACGAGAACGGCACCATGCTTCCGCCCGTGTTGCGCACATACCAGGCGCTCAGGTCTTCGGGTTTCATGCGGAACGGTGCATCGCCCTGCATGTAGACCTTCTTGATCCGGCCGTCCGTATCGAGGAAGTTGTTCACGTACTGCGACGCCCACGCGATCGAGAACGTCTGGTCGATCGCTGACAACGACACGCCGAGCGCCGCCGCCTTTTCGTGGTCGATATTCACCTTGAACTGCGGCGTATCGTTCAGGCCGTTCGGACGGACCTGAGCCAGCGTCGGATCTTTCGCGGCCATGCCGAGCAGCATGTTGCGCGCTTCCATCAACTTGGCGTGGCCGACGCCCGCGCGGTCCTGCAGCTCGAAGTCGAAGCCCGCGGCCGTGCCGAGTTCAGGAATCGACGGCGGGTTCACCGGATACACCAGCGCGTTCTTGTAGCTGCCGAAGTGCATGAAGAGACGGCCCACCAGCGCCTGCACCTTTTGATCGCCGTGCTGGCGCTGCGCGTAGTCCTTCATCCGCACGAACACGAGGCCGGCATTCTGACCGCGGCCCGCGAAACTGAAGCCGTTCACCGTGAAGGTGGATTCGACGATCGCCTTTTCGCTGTTAAGCAGATAGTCGGACACGTCCTTCAGTGCGCGCGCAGTGGTTTCCTGCGTCGAGCCCGACGGCGTCTGCACGAGCACGAACATGGTGCCCTGGTCTTCGTCCGGCAGGAACGATTTCGGCAGTCGCACGAACAGCAGGCCGACCGCGACGATCACCACCATATAGATGATGAGCCAGCGGCCCGAACGCTTGATCACGTGGTGCACGCCCGAGTGGTACTTGTCGCGGCTCTTGTTGAAGGTGCGATTGAACCAGCCGAAGAAGCCCTTCTTCTCTTCGTGATGGCCTTGCGGAATCGGCTTGAGGATCGTCGCGCACAAGGCCGGCGTGAGAATCAACGCGACCAGCACCGACAGCACCATTGCCGCCACGATAGTGAGCGAGAACTGCCGGTAAATCGCGCCGACCGAGCCGCCCGAGAACGCCACCGGCACGAACACCGCCGACAGCACGAGCGCCACGCCGACGAGCGCGCCGGTAATCTGGTCCATCGCCTTGCGGGTTGCTTCGCGGGGCGATAAGCCCTCCTCCGCCATCACCCGCTCGACGTTTTCCACCACCACGATCGCGTCGTCCACCAGCAGGCCGATGGCGAGCACGAGACCGAACATGGACAGCGTGTTGATGGAAAAGCCCACCACGCTCATGATCGCGAACGTGCCGAGCAGCACCACCGGCACGGCGATCGTCGGGATCAGCGTGGCCCGCAGGTTCTGCAGGAACAGATACATCACGAGGAACACGAGCACGATGCCTTCGAGCAGCGTCTTGACCACTTCCTCGATGGACAGGCGCACGAACGGCGTGGTGTCGTACGGGTACTTCACGACGAGGCCGTGCGGGAAGTACTTCGACAGCTCGTCGATCTTCGCGCGCACCGCCTTCGCGGTGGCGAGCGCATTCGCGCCCGTGGCGAGCTGAATACCGAAGCCGGCGGTCGGCTGACCGTTGTACTTGGTGTCGAAGTTGTAGTTTTCGCCGCCCAGCTCGACGCGCGCCACGTCCTTGATGCGGACCTGCGAGCCGTCCGGATTCACCTTCAGCAGCACGTTGCCGAACTGTTCGGGTGTATTGAGCAGCGTGGCTTCCGTGATGGTCGCCTGCAACACCTGCCCCGGCACCGACGGCGTGCCGCCGAGCGAGCCGCCCGCAACCTGAACGTTCTGCGCCTGCAACGCGGTTTGCACGTCCACCGGCGTGAGGCCGAAGTTGGTGAGCTTGTTCGCGTCGAGCCAGATCCGCATCGCGTACTGCGAGCCGAACAGCGTGACCGTGCCCACGCCGTCGATACGGCTGACCGGGTCCTGCACGTTCGACGCGACGTAGTTCGCGAGGTCGTACTTGTTCATGCTGCCGTCTTCGGACACGAACGCCATGACCAGCAGGAAGCTGCTGCTCGACTTCGTGACCTTGGTGCCCAGTTGCTGCACCGCTTGCGGCAGGAGCGGCGTGGCGAGCTGCAGCTTGTTCTGCACCTGCACCTGCGCGATGTCAGGATTGGTGCCGGCCGCGAACGTCAGCGTGATGGTGGCGGTACCCGAGTCGTCCGACGTGGACGACAGGTACAGCAGGTGGTCAAGACCACTCATCGACTGCTCGATCACCTGCGTCACGGTGTTTTCCACCGTTTTCGCCGAAGCGCCCGGATAAGTCGCGCTGATCTGCACGGCCGGCGGCGCGATGGTCGGGTATTGCGCGATCGGCAATGTAAACACCGACGCGATACCCGCGAGCATCAGGATGATGGCGATCACCCATGCAAAAATCGGGCGATCAATAAAGAACTTTGCCATGTGGCGGGCTCCCTGTTATTACGCGCCCGATGCAGCGGAGGCAGGTTGAGCCGTCTGCGCACCGCCGCTGGCGGCCGGCGCGCCCGAAGCGGCTGCGCCGGAGGCAGGCGAGGCGGGAAGTTGCGCGGGAACGGCCTTGACCTGCATGCCCGGTTTCGCCTTGTCGGTGCCCTGCACGATCACGCGGTCGCCGGGTTTGAGGCCGCTTTCGACCACCCAGTTGGAACCGTACGTGCCCGACGTGACGAGCTGACGCAGGGCAACCTTGTTGTCGTCGCCGACGACGAGCGCGGTGGGCTGACCCTTCTGGTCGTGCGTGATGCCGACTTGCGGCACGACGAGCGCATTCTCGTTCACGCCTTCCTCGATCTTCGCGCGCACGAACATGCCGGGCAGCAGCACCTTGTCCTTGTTCTGGAAGATCGCGCGCACGGTGACCGAGCCCGTGCTCTGGTCGACCGTCACGTCGGTGAACTGCAGCTTGCCTTTTTCGGAGTATGTGCGGCCGTCTTCGAGGATCAGCGAAACCTTGGCGGCGTCGGGACCGTTCGTTTTCAGACGCCCTTCCTGGATCTCGCGGCGTAATTTCAGGCCGTCGAGGCTCGACTGCGTCAGATCGACATAGACCGGATCGAGCTGCTGCACGGTGGCGAGCAAGGTCGCGGCGCTCGCCTGCACATAGGCGCCCGGCGTGACTTGCGACACGCCGACCTGGCCGGTCACGGGCGAAGTCACGTCCGTATAGCCGAGGTTGATCTGCGCGGTCTCGACCGCTGCCTTACCGGCGGCGACGTCGGCCGCGGCCTGGCCTTCTGCGGCCACGGCGTTGTCGTAGTCCTGCTTGCTCACCGCGTTGGCGGCCACTAGCACCTTGTAGCGATTCGCCTGCGCCGTGGTGGACGCGAGGTTCGCCTGCGCCTTGGCGAGCGTGGCCTTCGCGTTGTTCAACGTGGCGATGTACGGCGCCGGGTCGATCTTATAGAGACGCTGACCGGCCTTGACCTGACCACCTTCGGTGAATTCGCGGCGCAGCACGATGCCGTCGACCCGCGCGCGCACTTGCGCGACGAGGAAGGCGCTGGTGCGGCCCGGCAATTCGGTGACGACAGGTACGGTAGTCGGCTGGACGGTGACGACGCCTACTTCGGGCGTCTGTTGCGGCGGGGCAGATTGTTTTGGTCCGCACGCTGCCAGCAATACGGCAGCCGTCGCGGCACTGATTAAGCGGAATGGAACCCGTTCGACGCGCATGGAGCGACCTCTGTCTATGACTGAGAATGAAAAAGTGCGCGCATCCCTACCCCGGGGACGACGGCGCACACATGCGTCTTGCGACGCTCGACCGGAAGCCCGCGGATACCTGCCTGAACTGCGAGGCACCTGGGGCGACTGCGCCAAACCGGGAAAATGCGGCACGGCGCCGCCCGTTCGGGCGCGGCGCCAAAAGCTTTTGAAAGGCAACAGTGACGGATATTAACCGGTTTTAACCGGCCGTCACGGCTTGGGCGATCCGATCGTGGGGTGCTATTATATATACATTCACGAATGGATGTAAAAGTGGGTTACTTCTCTTGCAGGCGGGGGACCGGCAAGAAAGCTTTCACGAAACACTTCACGGCAAACGGATTGTCACCGGGTGTACTTAAAAGAACCCGGGAAAACCCCACAATCACGGCAGGTCATACAAATATGGTCCGAAGAACCAAGGAAGAGGCGCTGGAGACGCGCAACAGCATTCTCGACGCGGCAGAAAGAGTGTTTTTTGAAAAAGGCGTATCGCGCACGTCCCTCGCGGACATCGCGCAGGCGGCCGGCGTCACGCGCGGCGCCATCTATTGGCACTTCTCGCACAAGAGCGACCTGTTTACGGAGATGTTCGACCGCGTGCTGCTGCCGCTCGACGAACTCAAGGCCGCATCGCTCGACCCGAACGAGCCGGATCCGCTCGGCCGTCTGATGGAAATCTGCATTGTCTGTCTGCGCGACACCGCGAACGATCCGCGCCGCCGCCGCGTGTTCGACATCCTGTTTCTGAAGTGCGAACTGGTCGAGGAAATGGGACCGGTCATGGTCCGCTATCAGACCAACATGCGTGAAGGCCTGACCAAGATTGAAGGCGGCTTGCGCAACGCGATCTCGAAAGGACAGTTGCCGGAGGACCTCGACACCAGACTGGCCGCGGCCATGGTGCATGCTTTTGTCGGCGGCTCGCTGCGCGACATGCTGTTTTTGCCGGACGCAACGGACTTTGCCGCGCTCGGCGAACGCATGGTCGAAGGCATGTTCGACGCGCTTCGGTTCAGCCCGGCGCTGCGCAAGCGCGCGCCGGGCGGGCCATATTCCACGGCGGCTGGTTAGCCGCCTGCGTCACTGCGAGTTCAGCGGTTCCTGCTGCGCGCTTTCTGATTCGACGCATAGATGTTGCCGCGCTCGAGCGGCACGCCGCTTCTGAGCGCGGCGAGCCATTCGTCGGTGCCGGCGACCGCCGCGAAGCGCGATTGCAGCACCACGCAAAAGACCCGGTGGATGTCCTCGGCGCTCGCGAAGCCCGCGCTGTTTTCATAGGGCACCGAGCCGGCCGCGTCGTGCAGGAACTCGACGGCGAGCCCAGCGTGGAGCGCGTGGTTGATCGTCGAGGCGTCGCAGTTGTGCGTCATGTAGCCGGCGACCGTGAGCGTGTCGATTTGCCGCGCGGCCAGCCAGTCCGCGAGATCTGTGCCGGTGAACGTGCTCGGCAGCGACTTCTCCACATAATGATCGCGCTCGCGCGAAGCGACCACCGGGTGCAGTTGCGCGCCCTCGCTGCCGCGCGCAAACAGCGGCGAGCCGGCGGGCGCGAAATTCTGCACGACGACGACCGGCACGCCGGCGGCGCGCGCCGCATCCATCGCCCGGCCGATGTTGGCGAGCGAGCTGTGTATGTCCGGATATTCGATCGGCAGGTCGCCGCTCACGTATTCGTTCTGCACGTCGATAACGATGAGCGCACGGCGCGGTGTGGTCATGGCGAAAGCTCCTCAGGAAGGGGTGATGTCGCGCGCCGCCGGGTTGCGGGTTCCGAAGCCCAGCCTCAGAGCGAGCCCAGACAGCGGCGATGACGCATTGTTCGCCAGCCGCGCCTTCGACAACAGCGGCCCGTTTGACAATATTCGCTAGAATCGGGCCATTGCTGTTCGCCACTGCTATCGTCGGTTTCATGAGGTGCCCGAGACATGGCCGCATCCGCAGCATCCGCCGCAAGGCCCGCGCAACCTGATTCGCACATCGTCGCCGTGGTCGCGTTCGACCGCATCAGCCCTTTTCACCTTTCGGTGCCGTGCGTGGTGTTCGGCGAAGACCGCCGCGGCGGCGGCGTGCCGCATTTCGACTTTCGCGTCTGCGCGGCCGAAAGCGGGCCGCTCACCACGACCGCCGGCTTCTCGATCGCCGTCACGCATGGCCTTGAAGCGCTCGCCGAGGCGCAGACGATCATCGTGCCGAGCTGGCGGGACCCCGACGAGCCGCCGCCGGCCGCCTTACTCGACGCGCTGCGCGCGGCCCACGCACGCGGCGCGCAACTGGTCGGCCTCTGCCTTGGCGCCTTCGTACTCGCCGCCGCCGGCATTCTCGACGACCGCCCGGCTTCGACACACTGGGCGTGGGCCGACGACTTCGCGCGCCGCTACCCGCGCGTGAGGCTCGACCGCGACGTGCTCTATGTCGACGACGGCAACGTGCTGACATCGGCGGGCACGGCAGCGGGACTCGACTGCTGTCTGCACGTGCTGCGCAAGATGTGCGGCGCCGAAGTGACGAACTTCGTCGCGCGCCGGCTGGTCGTGTCGCCGCACCGGCAAGGCGGCCAGGCGCAGTACATCCAGCAGCCGGTTCCGCCGAACGTCCGCGAAGACCGGCTCTCGGGCCTGCTCGACTGGATGCGCGGCAATCTGGACGCCCCGCATACGCTCGACAGCCTCGCCGCGCGCGCGCTGATGAGCCGCCGCACGTTCACGCGGCGCTTCAGGCTCGCCACCGGCACGACCGTCGGCGCGTGGCTGCTCGCCGAGCGACTCGGGCGTGCACAGCAGTTGCTTGAAAGCACGGATGAGTCGGTGGAGGCGATTGCGGGCATGGCCGGCTTCGGGTCGGCGGCGTCGTTGCGCCAGCATTTCGCAGATGCATTCCGCACGTCCCCCTCGGCCTGGCGGAGGGAGTTTCGCGGCGGCTGACGGCGTGGCGCGAAAGCGCGCTGCAACGCGCTTTCGTAGTCCGTCACCGCTATTTCGTAGTCGCGCCGACGCGACACTTCAGGCGCACACCGCCGCGACACTCGATCCGCACACCGACGCAACGTCGCGCGGCCCGCGCTCAGCGCTCGCTGATCCAGCGCGCCACATACAGGAGCAGCGCGACGAGAAAAATCATCGCCGCCCACGCCCAGTTCGGGACCGCATGCGGAGTCGGCTCCGGGTGCGACACGCTCGCGGCCCGCCCGCCGAGCCCGCTGCCGTGTTCGGCGCGCGTGCGCCGCGCCATGCCGCCGAGCGTGATGGGCCGCAGGAACACATGCTGACGGCGCGCCGCCGCGCCGCTCGCGCGATTCGGCCCTTGCCCGTGCTTCGCGCATACCACTGCGCTGAACTCCGTGAAGAAATCGTCGGCGAGTTGACGAAGCGCGTTTTCCAGCTGACGCGCAGGCAATTGCGCGAGCGGTCCCGAAGACGTCGCCCAGATCGTGTAGTCGATCCGGGTGCTGCGCTCCCTGCCGCCAGCGGCGCCCTCTTCCGGGCGCAGGCGCACTTCGATCTGTCCGCGCAGCGAGCCGACCCCTTCGGCGCGCGCCTTGAAGTTGATGGTGCGGCGTTCGGCGTCGGCGGGACCCGAATCCTGGCCCGCGACATGCGCGCGCGCTTCGTAATGCGCGCGCAGCGGCCCGAGCGGCACAGTCATGGTGAGCGCGTATTCGCCGTGCGAAAGGCGCGTGAACGACTCGCAGTTATCGAGGCTCGCGCGCAGCAGCGCGAGGTCTTGCAACGCGTCCCAGACATCGGACGGCGCAAGTGGAATCCGCAACGCGTCGTTCAGTTCCATCCCAGCCTCCCGATGAACACGCGGCACCGAATCAGGACGTCTGATCGATGCGGTCGACGCGCGATGAGTAAAACGCCAGATACCCTTTGATCCTGGCCGCCTGCTCGAACGGCGTCTCATAACTCCACACGGCGTTTTCGATCAGGCCGTCTTCGGTGCGCAGATGGAAGTACGACGCGTCGCCCTTGAACGGGCAATGCGTGCTGTGCGTCGAGCGTTCCAGCCGCGCCATGTTCACGTCTTCGCGCGGAAAGTAGAACACGTCGGGCAGACCGGTTTCGCTGAGCGTCAGCGCCGCGTGCGTGTCGGCCATCGTGACGCCGCCGTGAATCACGCGCACACGGTGATCGTTGCCCGTGATCGCGATGGTGTGTCCGCCGGCGGATTTCTCCGGGCTTGCGTGAGGTCTCAAGGCATCGCTCATGTCTTCGCTCCGTGAAAGTGGGCGGTCGTGCAAACAGCAAAGCCACGGGACAGGCCCGTGGCTTCATTATCTGTCAAAGTGCCCGCGATTGCGCGGCCGCCCTGCCGCCCGCGCGGCAACCTCGGGTTTACTGGGTGTTCCAGTAGAACGCAGCTTTCGCCGTGCCCTTGGCCGGGACCGTCAACGACTTCGACTGATCGCGGTCCTTGTACGACGCGTGCACGGTGTAGCGGCCGGGCCGCAGCTTGACGAGCATGTACGGTCCACGCGACGTGGTGCTCAGCACCTCGCCGTTATGGGCATCCACGATTCGCACGTGGACGTCGGCGAGATAGTCGGAGCCCGGCCCCGTGAAGCGCAGCGACAGCGGCCACTGGCTTTGCGCCTGCTGCAGCGCCTTCGACTCGTCAAGACCGACGCCGCCCGAGACGAACGACACGTCGCCTTGCTGCTGGATTTGCGGCAGACCTCCGCCATTGGCGTTGCCTGCGCTCGTCTGGTCGGTGGTCGTGCCGCCGGTGACTTCGCTCGCCTGCTGCGCGTACGCGCCGCCCACCAGACCGAGAGTGAGCGCCACGCTGGCCGCGGCGGCTACGATCTTTCGCTGAGTGCGTTGGTTTTTCATCGGTTTGCTCCTTATTGACATCCTTCGCCCGGCGCTCGCGGATGAGACCGGATTCAGAATGGTTGCAACCGGCGTGCCACGCGCGCGCTCGCCAGCCGGGCAAACCGCTGCGACGCACGCCACCTGCCGCGAAGCGCCCACCTCGCGGCTTCAGGCCTGAAACAAAAATGCCGGTCTGATTGCAGTAAGTGCAAACAGACCGGCAAGGCTTACTTCATCCGATATGTCGAATCGGCATTCGACCCGGCATGTCGATCAGCCGAGATCCACCGGCACGAAAATCTGCGCGTTATCGCGCTGGATCAGCAACGCGATGCTGTTGCCCGCGCCCGCGATCATCTGCTTCAACTGATCCACACTTGTGACGGGCCGGCCGTTGACCGCAAGAATCACGTCGCCCGGCTGGATGCCCGCGCTTTCCGCCGCGCCGCCCGACTGCTGCACGAGCAGGCCGTGCGAGATCGACGCGCTGCTCTTCTCCTCCGGCGTCAGCGGACGCACGGCGACGCCGAGACGTCCTTGCAGCTGCGTCGGCTGGTCGGCCTTGTCGGAGGCAAGCTTGCTGTCGGACAACGAACCGATCGTCACCTTGAGATCCTTCGTGCCTTTGTCGCGCCACACCTGCACCGTCGCCGTGCTGCCGGGCGCAAGACTCGCGATCTGCGACGGCAGCGCCGACGAATCCGCCACCGGCTCGCCGTTCACCGAGAGAATCACGTCGCCCGGCTGCAAGCCGGCCTTTGCGGCGGGGCCGCCCGGATCGACGGAACTGACGAGCGCGCCCTGCGGTTTCTGCATACCGAACGAGTTCGCGAGCGTCTGGTTCATGCCCTGCACCGCGACGCCGAGGCGCCCGCGGCTCACGTGGCCGGTCTTGACAATCTCGTCCTTGACCTTGATTGCCTCATTGATCGGGATTGCGAACGAAAGTCCCTGGAAGCCGCCCGTCTGCGAGTAGATCATCGAGTTGATGCCGATCACCTCGCCTTGCAGATTGAAAAGCGGTCCGCCCGAGTTGCCCGGGTTCACCGGCACGTCGGTCTGAATGAACGGCGTGTAATTTTCGTTCGGCAGCGAACGCGACTTCGCGCTGATGATGCCCGAGGTCACCGTATTGTCGAAGCCGTACGGCGAACCGATGGCGACCACCCACTGCCCGACCTTGCTGCGGCTCGGATCGCCGATCTTCACGGTGGGCAGATTGCTCGCGTCGATCTTAAGCACGGCCACGTCCGACTGCTTGTCGGCGCCGACCACTTTGGCTTTGAATTCGCGCTTGTCGGTGAGCTTCACCGTGACGACGTTTGCGCCGTCCACCACATGCGCGTTGGTCAGGATATAGCCGTCGCTGCTGACGATAAAGCCGGAGCCGAGGCTCGCGCTCGGCTGATCCGGCGCGTCGCCGCCGTCGCCGCCCTGCATGCCGGGCATGCCGCCGAAGAAGTGCTTGTAGAACTGGTAAAACGGATCGCTCGGGTCGATCGGCAACTGATTGCCGCCCATGCCGCCATTGCCGCGCAGCGCCGTGCGCTTCACCACGTGCTTCGCGCTTATGTTGACGACGGCGGGCCCGTAGGTTTCGACGAGGCCGGAGAAATCGGGAATGCCGGTTTTGGCGGCGGCTTCGGCAGGCATCATCGCGGCTTGCGCCGGCGTGATGACCTGCGGCGCGGGCACGTCGCGATGGCCCGCCACATAGCCGGCGGAAAGCGCCACGGCGACAGCGGCTGCCACAGCGCTGCGGGACAAGGTTTTCGCGTTCATTGTGTGCTCCTGACTGGAGAAAGAAACTCGGATGTCAGGAAGCGTAAGCGGCATCGCTTAAAAGAGTCTTAAGCAGCGACACATCGCAGCCGGTTGCGCTTAGATGCGTTTATGAATGCGTTTATGAATGCGTTTATGAATCCGTTTAGCCCTTATTTGAAGCGCTTTTCTGCAGAAAGCAAGTTGAAAACCTGGCACTCAGAAACGCACGGTGACCTGTAGCCCGCCCGCCGCCGATTCGTCGAGCGACACTTGCGCTTGATGCTGGGTCGCGATGCGCCGCACGATGGCAAGTCCCAAACCGCTGCCCGCCACGTCGGTGCGCACGCGATTTTCCCCGGCGCCCGCGCGATAAAAGCGGTTGAAGACGCGCTCGCGTTCGGCGGGCTCGATGCCCGGTCCGCTGTCCGCGATACGCACGACCGGATGCCCCTCTTCCACCTGCAGACTCACGTCGACGCGGCCGCCTCGCGGCGTGTATTTGGTTGCGTTGTCCACGAGATTGTTGAACATCACGCGCAACGACTCGGGGTCGCCGATCACGGTGGCCGCCTGCGTCGCCTCGATGCCGAGATCGACGCCGCGATTCTCCGCGAGCGGCGCATACGCGAGCACGCAGTCCTGCAGCAGCGCGCGCAGGTCGATGGCATCGGTCACGGCAAGGCCGTCCGGCTCGGAGCGCGCGAGTGCTAGCAACTGCTCGGCGAGGCGCGTGGCGCGCGTCACGCCGGCTTGCAGATCGGCGAGCGCTTCGCTGCGCGCGGCGTCGTCTTTCGCACGCGAGACCAGTTGCGCCTGAATCTGCACGGCGGCCAGCGGCGTACGCAACTCGTGCGCCGCGTCGGCGACGAACGCCTTCTGGATGTCGAGCGCGGTGGCGAGCCGCTGCAACAGTCCGTTGAGCGCGCGCACGAGCGGCTGCACCTCGAGCGGCAGGCGTTGATCCGGCAACGGGTCGAGCGCTTCCGGATGCCGCATGTCGAGTGCGCTCGTCACGCGCCGCAGAGGACGCAGCCCGCGTCCGATAATCACCCACACCGCGAGTCCCAGCACCGGCAGCAGCACGATCAGCGGCCACAGCGTGCGCAATGCGACGTCGGCGGCGAGGCGGTTGCGCACCGACAGCGGCTGCGCGAGCTGCACGACGTTATCGCCGACAATCGCCCCATACACGCGCCAGTCGCCGCGTTCCGTGTGTTCGGTCGAGAAGCCGAGTTCGGCGCGCGGCGCGAGCGGCGCGCGCGGCCGGGAGTAATACATCAGCACGCCGTTGCGGTTCCAGATTTGCAGCACGATGCCCTCGTCGCCCGTATCGCGCGAGCCGAGCACTTGCGAGAACGGTTCGGCGGGCAGCGCGGCGGCGATCTGCTCGAGCTGGTAATCGAACAGTTCGTTGGCTTCGGCGAGCGCCTGACGATAGATCAGCCAGCCCGCGATACCGACGCCGAGGAGCACGAGCGCCAGCAGCCAGACCAGCAATTGACGGCGGATGGATCGCATCGGCTCAGGCTTCCTTCGCGATCATGTAGCCGAGGCCGCGCACATTGCGGATCAGGTCCGCGCCGAGCTTCTTGCGCAGCGCGTGAATGTAGACCTCGACGGTATTGCTGCCGATCTCCTCGCCCCAGCCGTACATTTTTTCCTCGAGCTGACTCTTCGACAGCACTGCGCCCGGCCGCGCGAGCAGCGCCTCGAGCAGCGCGAACTCGCGCGCGGACAGGGCGACCGGCGCGCCGTCGAGCGTCACCTGATGCGACGCGGGATCAAGCGTGAGATTGCCGTGGCGGATCGTCGAATCGCTGCGGCCCGCCTGGCGGCGGATCAGCGCCCGCATGCGGGCGCCCAGTTCGTCGAGATCGAAAGGCTTGACGAGGTAATCGTCCGCGCCGGCGTCAAGGCCTTTCACGCGGTCGGCCACCGCGTCGCGCGCAGTCACGATCAGCACCGGCAACGCGTGGCCCCGCGCGCGCAAGGTGCGCAACACGTCGAGGCCGTCGCGCTTCGGCAAGCCCAGGTCGAGCAGCACGAGATCGTACGGCTGGTTCGCGGCCGCGCTGAGCGCCGCTTCGCCGTCTTCCACCCAGTCGACCGCGAAGCCTTCGCCGCGCAGCGCCTTGCGCACGCCTTCGGCGATCATCCGGTCGTCTTCGACTAGCAAGATGCGCATGGTCACGTTTCCTCAACATTCGATGATGCCGCATTCTAGCGCCCGCCCCGCGATGCGCGCCGTGTGGCGCTTTTTTCACCGCAGGCCGGCGGCATGTCACTACAATGGGCGCTTTGCGTCGCGCGCCCTCCACGCCCTGACATTTCGCTTTCTCGCCCGTTCATGACGCACGCTTTCCTGTCTTCCGTCGCACGCCGTCTCCGTCACGCGGCGCAGCGTTCGCGCTTCACTTCCGCTGTCATCGCTTCCTCAACCGACGCTGGTATTCCGGCGCTGTCGCCGCGCCGCCGCGCGCCGCGCGCGAACGCATGGCTGCTCGTGGGCGCCGCGCTCGCCGGCGCCGCGTCGCTGCCGCTGGCCGCCGAGGCGCGCGGCCGGACCACGCATCCGAGTGTCAACGTCAGCACCGTGCTGCCGCAGTCGGTCATGACCGGCTTGCAGCGCGCGCACGTGCCCTTGTCGTCGATCAGCGTGGTCGTCGAGAAAGTCGGCGACCGCACGCCGATCATTGCGTTGAACGCCGCCAAGCCGATGATGCCCGCGTCGACGATGAAGCTCGTCACCACCTACGCGGGCCTCTCGATTCTCGGTCCGGACTACCGCTGGCGCACGAGCGCCTATGCCGACGGCACGCTCGACGCCAACGGCGTGCTGCACGGCAATCTGTACATTCAGGGCACCGGCGACCCGAAGCTCGTGCCCGAGGAACTGATCGACCTCGTGGAGAAGATCCACAAGGCGGGCATTCGCGGCCTGGACGGCGCGCTGGTGCTCGACAAGCGCTACTTCGACCCGTCGACGCGCGACCTGCCCGCCTTCGACGACGACGTCACCGCGCCGTACAACGTCGGCCCCGATCCGCTGCTGTACGCGTTCAAGTCGCTGTCGTTCACGCTGACGCCTGCATCGGACGGCACCATTGCAATCGAGGTGCTGCCCGCCCTCGCGCAACTGCAGATCGACAATCAGCTGCGCGCGGTCAACGGCCCTTGCCGCGGCGAAGCGGCGTCCGTCTCGCCCACCGTGACGCCCACGCCGAACGGCACGGTCGTCGCCTCCTTCGCGGGCGACTACTCGGTGCGCTGCGGCCCGCGCACGGTCAACGTGGCGGTGCTCGATCACTCGGCATTTTTTGCGGGCGGCTTTCTCGCGCTGTGGCAGCAGACCGGCGGCACCTTCAACGGCACGACGCGCGAAGGCGCCGTGCCGGTCGGCGCGAAACTGGTGGCCACGCATCAGGGGCCGCTGCTGGCGGACATCGTTCGCGACATCAACAAGTTCAGCAACAACACGATGGCGCGCAACCTGTTCCTGTCGATCGGCGCGGCCGAAGAGAAGCCGCCCGCGACGCCCGCCAAATCGGCCCGCGCGATCGAGGCGTTCTTGCGCCGCGACAGCATCGAGATGCAATACCTGTCGCTCGACAACGGCTCGGGGCTTTCGCGCGACGAGCATCTCACGGCGCTCTCGCTCGCCGATCTGCTGCAGCGGGCCAACGCAAGCCCGGTCGCCCAGGTGTTCGTGCAGTCGCTGCCGATTGCGGGCGTCGACGGCACCATGCGCAACCGGCTCACCAACCAGGGCGCGGGCGGCAACGCGCAGATCAAGACCGGCACGCTGCGCGACGTGCGGGCCATCGCGGGCTACGTGGCATCCGCGGACGGCAACAGCTATGTCGTGGTGAGCTTCATCAACGATCCGCATTCGGAAGCCGCGCGCGCCGCGCACGACGCGCTGCTCGAATGGGTCTATCAAGGACCGACCGCGGGCTTCAGCCGGGTATCCGCGCCCGCGGCCGAACCGGCAAGCGCGACGCCGCGCGGCAAACCGAGGAAAAACCCGCGCAGGCACGACGCCCATTGAGGATTCCTTCTAGCGAAGGCCGCGCGCGGCAGGCGCTTAACCGTGTACGCTGTCGGGCAGTGTTCGGGACGCGCGGCGCGCCCGAACCATAACAACAACACGACAGAACACCGCGGCATGTCACGCGGCGGCAAGGGACCACGGAGGAAGACACCATGCAATTCGACGCCGAATTGCTGCTGCTCGCCATGGCGCCAGTCTTTCTCGCATGTATCGGCTGGGAGGCGTGGCACCTGCGGCGAACGCGCCCCGGCGCGGCGCTCTACAGCTGGCGCGACACGCTCTGCAACGCGGCGCTCGCGCTGATGCAGCAAGCCGCCGAGAAGCTCGCGTGGCTTGCTGTCATCCCCGTTTATGCGTTTTTCTACGACCACTACCGCGTGCATACCTGGCACGCGGGTTGGCTCTCGTTTGCCGTGCTGTTCGTCGCCCAAGATCTGCTCTACTACGCGTTTCACCGATGCAGCCATCGCGTGCGCTGGCTGTGGGCCGCGCATGTCGTGCATCACTCGTCGGAGCGCATGAACTTCTCCACCGCCTTCAGGCAAAGCCTGATGTATCCGGTTGCCGGCATGTGGGTCTTCTGGATTCCGCTTGCCGTGCTCGGCTTCCCGCCGAAGCAGATTGTCGCGATCGTGTTGATCAATCTCGGCTTCCAGTTTTTCGTGCACACGCAGGCTATCGGCCGATTCAACGGCAAGTTAGGCTGGATCGAATATGTGTTCAACACGCCGTCCATTCACCGCGTGCACCACGCGCGCAACGACCGCTACATCGACCGTAACTATGCCGGCGTGCTCGTGATCTGGGATCGCCTGTTTGGCAGCTACGTCGACGAAGACCCGCGCGAGCCGCCCGTCTACGGCATCGTCGAACCGCTTCACACGTTTAACCCGCTGAAGGCGACGTTTCACGAATGGGCGTCGATGGCGCACGACGTCGCGAGTGCGCGAGGCATGCGCGACAAACTGCGCGCGCTGTTTGCGCCGCCCGCGTGGGCCGCCGATTATCATGCGCGGAGCATGGCCGGTGCGACAAGCGCCGCGCCTGCACGGACAACCCATAACAACAGCAACAACGACATGGCTGCGTTTTCAGCAAGACGCAGACCGTAGAAGATTCTGTAAGCTGTCGTCACGCCGCCGACTCGGCGGACGCGGCCTGCAATACATGGCGCAAGGGCCAAACATACGAGGAGATGTAGCCAACATGAATCAAACAGCATCGAGGAAACAGCATTGGTTGCGCGTCACGCAAATCGCCGTAGCAAGCGCCGCGTTTGCGCTCGTCGCCGCTTGCGGCGGTGGCGGCGGCAGTGACAACACCTCCAGCAGCACGCCGGCAGGCGGCGTCAAATTGCAGGTGGTGTCGTTCGGCGACAGTCTGTCGGACGTCGGCACCTATGCGCCGGTCATCCAGTCGAGTTTCGGCGGCGGCCGCTTCACGACCAACCCCGGCGAAGTGTGGACACAGAAGGTCGCCGAGTATTACGGCGACACGCTGAAGCCGGCCTACCTCGGCGGCTTCGGTCAGCCGCTCGTCGCGGCAGGTGGCCTCGGTTATGCGCAGGGCGGCTCGGACGTCGTCAATGCGCAAGGCAAAGGCTGGGCGCCGAACAACATGGCGGCCACGACCGTGCCGATCGTGACGCAGGTGGCCAACTACCTGAGCGCGCACACGAGCTTCAATTCGAACCAGCTCGTGCTGGTGAACGGCGGCGCGAACGACATCTTCCAGTTCGCGGAAAACACCGCGAATCTGACGGCACTCGCCACCGCGCTGCAGACGCAATATCCGCTGCTCGTGCAGGCGGGCACGCTGCCGAACTCGCAGGCCGGGCAGGTTGCGTTTATCGTCGGTTATCTGTCGCAACTGCCCAATCCGCAGGTCGCGCAGGCCGCGAGCCAGCTCGCCGCGCAAGTGAAGACCATCGTCAACTCGGGGGCGACGCACGTGGTGGTGTCGACGGTGCCCGACATCGGCAATACGCCGCTCGGCGTCGCGGCCAACGCGAGCACGCCCGGCTCGGCCGCGCTGCTGACGGGAATCGCCGCCGCGTACAACTACATGTTCGTGCAGAACCTCACGGCGCTCGGCGTGCTCGGCACGGGCAAGGTGATCGTGGTCGACGCGTTCACCTGGCAGGATCAGCAGTTGCCGAACTACAAGGCGCTCGGCTTCACGGTATCGAACACCGGCACGGCCTGCAACCTGGCCGCGATGCAGAGCAACGCCACCGCTTACGCCCGCGCCAATCCGAGCGCGACCAATGGCCTGACGCCGGAGCAGTACGGCGCCCAGTTCGGCTCGTCGCTGTTCTGCTCGCCGCAGACCTACACGGTGGCCGGCGCCGACCAGACCTACATGTTCGCGGACACCGTCCACCCGAGCACGCACATGCACGCGCTGTTTGCACAGTTCGTGCAACAGCAGATCGCGGCGACGGGTCTCGGCAAATAAGCTGAAGTCGGCCGCATGGTCGTTTGTCTGGGAGAAGTGAAAAACGCCTGGCTTACCTACAGCCAGGCGTTTTTTATTGGGCGAGGTTCTCAGACGCTCGCGGCGAAAGAAAGAAGTCTTAACTCACACGTGGCTTTGCGCCTCGAACGCCGCCGCGGCGCGGCCAAGCCGGTCGTTCACGGCGATCCATTCGATGGTATCCGGCAGCTTCTCAATCAGAATGCGCGCGACGTTGGCGCGATCCAGCGCGCGCAGCAAGCCGTACAACTCGCGTGCATAGACATGCGGATCTTCCGGCGCGGCGATGAAATACACACCCTCGGCGTCCGCCCACTGCCCTGCCCGCGAGGCCCGCGCGACGAGCGCGACGCGCTCGCCGGCTGCGCGCGCGGCGAGCAACGGCTCGAGTGCAGGGAACGGCAGCAGCGCGAGCGGCGTGCGCGGCGCGTAATGTGCCTTCAGCGTGCCAGAAGCGCGCGGCGCGGTCGCGTCGGAGCCGTCGGGCAGGCGCGGCGCTTCGCCGAGCACGTCGGCGATCTCTTGCGGCGTGACGCGACCCGGCCTCAGTAACGCGGGAAACCCGCGCGACAAATCCAGAATAGTCGACTCGATCCCGACGTCCGACGCGCCGCCGTCGAGCACATGAATCGCGCTGCCGAATTCGTCGCGCACGTGCTGCGCGGTGGTCGGGCTGACGTGCCCAAAACGATTCGCCGACGGCGCCGCCACGCCGCCATGCCCGCTGCGCAAGGCGCTGAACGCCTCGAGCAGCGCTTGCGCCACCGGGTGCGACGGACAGCGCAAGCCGACGGAATCCTGACCGCCGCTGACCGCCGCGGGAATGCGCGCGGCACGCTTGAGAATGAGCGTCAGCGGTCCGGGCCAGAAGGCGTCGATCAGACGCTGTGCCTCTTGCGGCAAATGCTCGACCCAATAGTTCGGATCGCCCTGCGGGGCCAGATGCACGATCACCGGATGGTTCGCCGGCCGCCCTTTCGCCGCGT
Organism: Paraburkholderia phenoliruptrix; assembly: GCF_047325075.1. Lineage (NCBI taxonomy): Bacteria > Pseudomonadati > Pseudomonadota > Betaproteobacteria > Burkholderiales > Burkholderiaceae > Paraburkholderia > Paraburkholderia phenoliruptrix. Next base: position 1,094,652 of record NZ_CP168531.1, on the reverse strand, counting down.
AGATGCGCGCGACGGCGTCGGGGTTTTCGGCGTCGCCGCCGAGGCCATAGACCGTCTCGGTCGGAAACGCGACAAGACCGCCCGCGTCGAGCAGCGCCGCGGCATGCGCGATCTGCTCGGCGCTCACCGGCAGCGCAGTCACGCCGGCTTGCAGAGGCACGCCAGCCGCGCCGGCCTGAACGGGTTTCTGTTGATCGGGCATGGCGCGCGCGTCAGCTCGTGGCGATATGCAGAAGCCGCGCGCAGTCGCGCGCCGCCGTGCGGGCTTCTTCGAGCGTCGCGGCCGTGAAGTTCACGTGGCCCATCTTGCGGCCGCAACGCGCCTCTTCCTTGCCGTACAGATGCAGGCGCGCGGCCGGCATCGCCGCCACCTCGTGCCACGGCGGCGTCACCGACGCGCCCTTCGGCCCGTCGGGAAACCACACGTCGCCGAGAATGTTCAGCATGACGGCCGGCGAATGCTGACGCGTGTCGCCGAGCGGCATGCCGGTCATCGCGCGGACCTGCTGTTCGAACTGGCTCGTCGCGCACGCGTCGACCGTGTAGTGGCCCGAGTTATGCGGACGCGGCGCCATTTCATTCGCCACCAGCGAGCCGTCTTCGAGAATGAAGAACTCGACGCACAGCACCCCCACATAGCCAAGCTTGTCGGCGATTTGCAGCGCGGCCTGCTGCGCCTGCTCGACGAGCGTCGCGCTCGCGTCCGGCGCCGGCACGATGGTGTGCGCAAGCACGCCGTCGCGGTGCGTGTTCTGCGCGAGCGGATAGACAACCGACGCGCCGCTCGACGCGCGCGCGATCAGCGCGGACACTTCGAACTTGAGCGGCAGGCGCTTTTCGAGCACGCACGGCACGCCGCCGAGCGACGCGTGCGCCTCGCGCACTTCCTCGGCATTGCGCACGCGGATCTGGCCCTTGCCGTCGTAACCCATGCGCGCCGTTTTCAGAATGCCGGGCAGCACCGCTTCGAGCGCGGCATCGTCGAGCGCGGCGAGCGCGTCCGACGATTCGATCACGACATGCGGCGCGACCGTCACGCCCGACGACGCGATAAAGCGCTTTTCGGCAATGCGGTCCTGAGCCACGGCGACGCAGCGGCCCGCCGGGCTCACGAAGGTCGTCTTCGCGAGAAAATCGAGGCTCGCGGCCGGGACATTCTCGAATTCCGTCGACACGGCCGCGCACAGTCGCGCGAGTTCGGTCAGCGACGCTTCGTCGTCGTAGGCGGCGCGCAGATGGCGGTCCGCGACCGCGCCCGCCGGGCTGCTTTCGTCCGGGTCGAGCACGGCAACGCGGTAGCCCATTGCCTGTGCGGCAAAGCAGAACATGCGGCCGAGCTGGCCGCCACCGACCATGCCAAGCCATGCGCCGGGCAGAATCGGTGAAACCGGTGTGTTGTCTGGGTTCATCTTGGTGGTCGGTCGCGGCCCGGCGTGCCTGCAGTTGCGCAGAGGCAAGCGCCTGGCCGGTAGGTCAGACAGGGAACGTCCTGCAAAAAATCACTCTGGCGCTCACAGCGCCGGCAACACCATTGCGTGAGCCGCTTCGTTCTGGCGCACGCGGAAGGCGGCGAGCTTGTCCGCGTATTCCGCGCTCGTGCCGCTCAGGATCGACACCGCGAAGAGCGCCGCATTCGCCGCGCCTGCCTCGCCGATCGCAAACGTGGCGACGGGCACGCCCTTCGGCATCTGCACGATCGAATGCAGCGAGTCGACGCCCTTCAGGTACTTGCTCGCCACCGGCACGCCGAGCACCGGCACCGTGGTCTTGGCGGCCAGCATGCCCGGCAGATGCGCCGCGCCGCCCGCGCCGGCGATGATTGCGCGGATGCCGCGCTCGCGCGCGCTTTCAGCATAGGCGAACATTTCGTCCGGCATGCGGTGGGCAGAGACGACCCTGGCTTCGTACGGCACGCCGAATTCCTGCAGAATCGCCACGGCGTTTTTCATGACTTCCCAGTCGGAGCTGGAGCCCATCAGCACGCCGACAACCGGCGCGCCATGCGTATGGGCGGTTTGTGCTTCACTCATCTTGCGGCTTCCTGTTTGCGGCTTGTGTTGCGGCTGCTGCTTGCGCTTCCGTTCGCGGATCCGGTCAGGCGAGCTTGTGTCCGGTCAGACGTTCGAGCGCTTCCTGATACTTTTCGCCCGTCTTCTGCACGACCTCGTCCGGCAGCTTCGGCGCGGGCGGTTCTTTCGCCCAGTCCTGCGTTTCCAGCCAGTCGCGCACGAACTGCTTGTCGAACGACGGCGGATTGGTGCCCACCTGATACTGGTCGGCCGGCCAGAAACGCGACGAGTCGGCGGTGAGCGCCTCGTCCATCAGGTACAGCTTGCCGTGGTTGTCGAGACCGAACTCGAACTTCGTATCCGCGATGATGATGCCGCGCGTGGCCGCGTAGTCCGCGGCTTCCTTATACAGGCGAATCGAGATGTCGCGGATCGTGGCCGACAGCTCGGTGCCGATGCGGCGCTCCATCTCGTCGTAGGTGATGTTTTCGTCGTGATGGCCCATTTCGGCCTTGGCGGCCGGCGTGAAAATCGGCTCGGGCAGCTTCTGCGCATTCTGCAGGCCCGGCGGCAACTGCACGCCGCACACCGAACCGGTGGCCTGATAGTCCTTCCAGCCGCTACCGGCCAGATAGCCACGCACCACGGCTTCGACCAGAATCGGCTCGAGGCGCTTGACCACGACCGCGCGGCCTTTGACCTGCTCGACTTCGTCGGCGGCCACCACGGATTCCGGCGCGACGCCCGTCAGGTGGTTCGGCACCACGTGCTGAAGCTTCTCGAACCAGAAGTTCGCCATTTCGTTGAGCACGCGCCCCTTATTCGGAATCGGCTCGCCCATGATGACGTCGAACGCCGACAGACGGTCGGTCGTGACGATCAGCAGCTGGTCGTTGCCCACCGCATAGTTGTCGCGGACTTTTCCGCGGCCGAGCAGCGGCAGCGAGCGGAGCGTGGATTCGTAGAGGGTAGACATCGTCGTGGTTCGCTAAAAGTGAGGCAAAAAAGTGTGACCGGAACAAAAGGGAAACGCCGTTCCCCGGATGATGCGGGAACGGCGATCTAACGACAACCTGGCCGGACGGCCAGGTGCGGAGCCACGCGGTGACTCACGTACCGCTTATCAAACGTCCGACGCGGACGCTCAGCGGACGACCTGCGCGAGCTCGCCCGACTTGTACTTCTCCGCGATTTTATCAAGCGAAACCGGCTTGATCTTGCCTGCCTGGCCTTCGCAGCCGAATTGCGTGTAGCGCTCGATACAGATCTTCATCGCCGCTTCGCGCGCCGGCTTCAGGTAGTCGCGCGGGTCGAACTTCGACGGATTCGTCGCCATATAGCGGCGGATGGCGCCGGTGATCGCGAGACGCAGGTCGGTGTCGATATTGACCTTGCGCACGCCGTGCTTGATGCCTTCCTGAATTTCCTCGACGGGCACGCCGTAGGTTTCCTTCATGTCGCCGCCGAATTCGCGGATTTCCGCGAGCAATTCTTGCGGCACCGACGACGAGCCGTGCATCACCAGGTGCGTGTTCGGAATGCGCTGGTGAATCTCCTTGATGCGCTGGATCGACAGAATGTCGCCCGTCGGCTTCTTGCTGAACTTGTAGGCGCCGTGCGAGGTGCCGATCGCGATGGCGAGCGCGTCGCATTGCGTGAGCTTGACGAAGTCGGCGGCCTGTTCCGGGTCGGTCAGCAGTTGCTCGCGGGTCATGGTGCCTTCCGCGCCGTGGCCGTCTTCCTTGTCGCCCTTCATGGTTTCCAGCGAGCCGAGCACGCCCAGTTCCGCTTCCACCGTGACGCCGATCGAGTGCGCGGCTTCCACCACCTTGCGCGACACCTCGACGTTGTACTCGTACGATGCGACCGTCTTGCCGTCGGCTTCGAGCGAGCCGTCCATCATCACGCTGGTGAAACCGCTGCGGATCGCCGCCATGCAAACCGCCGGCGACTGCCCGTGATCCTGATGCATCACGACCGGAATATGCGGGTACGACTCGACTGCGGCTTCAATCAGGTGACGCAGGAACGCTTCGCCCGCGTACTTACGCGCGCCGGCCGATGCCTGCATGATGACCGGCGCGTTGACCTTGTCGGCCGCGGCCATGATGGCCTGCACCTGCTCCAGGTTGTTCACGTTGAATGCGGGGAGGCCATAGCCGTTTTCAGCGGCGTGGTCCAGCAGTTGACGCATTGATACGAGAGGCATGCTGTAACTCCTTAGATTGAAACGAATTCTTGTGCCGCCGGCATCTTTTGGGCGATTTTATCGCGAAGCAAACCGCGTACCTACGGGCACCGCCGCGCACGCGGGGAGACGGCTTCATGCCCCGCGCGCCGACCGCCGCTGCGTCGCCCAAAGCGACGCGTCGCGCGGCACGGCAGTCTGCTTCGCTCATTCAGCCTGTGCCGGTCGAGCAATACCGCCGATCAATACGGCTCGCCGACCCGTACGATCTTCAGCGTATTCGTGCCGCCGGCCTGCCCCATCGGCTCGCCGACGGTCAGCACGACCATGTCGCCGCGCGATGCGTAACCCTTGCTGACCACTGTCTCCAACGCCTGTTGCAACGCCGTGTCGCGGTCGGTGTTGGTGTCCAGATGCAGCGAGGTCACGTTGCGGTACAGCGCCATGGCCCGTTCGCTGCCGACGCGCGGCGTGAGCGCGAAAATCGGCACGTGCGTCCAGTGACGCGACATCCACAGCGCGGTCGAGCCGGATTCCGTCAACGCCACGATCGCCTTCGCGCCCAGGTGATAGGCGGTGAAAAGCGCGCCCATCGCGATGGACTGGTCGATGCGCGTAAACGTGCGGTCGAGGAAATCCTTGTCCAGCTCCGACTGCTCCGACTTCTCGGCTTCCACGCAGATCGCCGCCATGGTCTCGATGGTCTGTACCGGGTACTTGCCCGCCGCCGATTCCGCGGACAGCATGACCGCGTCCGTGCCGTCGAGCACCGCGTTGGCGACGTCCGACACTTCGGCGCGCGTCGGCACCGGCGCGTAGATCATCGACTCCATCATCTGGGTCGCGGTGATCACAAACTTGTTCGACTCGCGCGCCATACGAATCATGCGCTTTTGCAGCGCCGGGACTGCGGCATTGCCCACTTCCACGGCGAGATCGCCGCGCGCGACCATGATGCCGTCCGACGCGTCCAGAATGCCTTGCAGCGCCGGAATGGCTTCCGCGCGCTCGATTTTGGCGATCATCTTCGGCTTGATGCCGTACGGCGCGCCGGCGATGTTCGCCAGTTGGCGCGCCATTTCCATGTCGGTCGCGTTCTTCGGGAACGATACCGCGACGAAATCCACACCGAGCGCCATCGCCGTGCGGATGTCTTCCATGTCCTTCGCGGTCAGCGCAGGCGCAGACAGGCCGCCGCCCTGGCGGTTGATACCCTTGTTGTTAGACAGGTCGCCGCCGATCTTCACGATCGTATGGATTTCGTTGCCGATCACGCGCTGCACATTCAGCACGATGAGGCCGTCGTTGAGCAGCAGCACGTCGCCCGGCTTCAGGTCGCGCGGCAGGTCCTTGTAGTCGAGGCCGGCGCGCTCCTGGTTGCCGAGCTCGCAGTCGGCGTCGAGGATGAACGGCTCACCCGAGGTGAGCGTGACCTTGCCGTTTTCGAATTTGCCGACCCGGATCTTCGGGCCCTGCAGGTCCGCCATGATGGCGACCTCGCGGCCCGCCTGGCGCGCCGCCTCGCGCACGAATTCGGCGCGCTGGCGGTGATCGTCCGCCGTGCCGTGGGAGAAATTGAGCCGCACCACGTCGGCGCCTGCCTGAATCATTTGCAGCAGGATTTCCGGCGTGCTGGAAGCCGGTCCGATGGTGGCGACAATCTTGGTGGCGCGATGCATGAGTCTCCTCGTCTGGATGGGATCGCTGGGAAAAGCGCTGCGAGTCGGATGCGGAGGCTGCGCACCGAAAGAAGGTGCCTGGGGCTGCGCGCCGGTTGAAACCAGCGTCGCTTTATGGGGTGATGCGGTGTTCGACACCAGCGCGCGGAGCGCCGGCGGGGGTGCGGACACGACTTCGGCGTCCGGGAGTTCCGTGCCCGGCGCGGCGGATTCGTCAGCTGCAAGGCTGGACGATTTCGCTACGCCGGTCGCGGTGGTCGACTCCACGGGCGCTTCGGTCGGCCCGGATTCTTCTGACTGGCTGGCCGCCGGCCCGGCTTCGCCGGCAGCGGCAAGCGTGGTGGCCAGCGCGGCGGCAACCGTGCTGGCCAGTTCGGACTCTCGTGCCGCCGTCGCGGCGTCGGAGCGCGCGCTGCGCTCCCCTGCCGTGGCTGCCGCGGTGTCACGCGGCTTGCCGCGCTGAGCGTTCGCTTTTGCAGACTTCGCCGATGGGGAGCGCGCCGCCACGTTAAGCCCGCGATTCCAGAACTTCGACCGCCGGCAGCTTCTTGCCCTCGAGGAACTCGAGGAAGGCGCCGCCGCCCGTCGAGATATAGCTGACCTTGTCGTGGATGCCGTACTTGGCAATCGCCGCGAGCGTGTCGCCGCCGCCTGCAATCGAAAACGCCGACGACCTCGCAATCGCGTCGGCCAGCGTCTTCGTGCCGTTGCCGAACTGGTCGAATTCGAACACGCCGACGGGGCCGTTCCACACGATGGTGCCGGCTTTTTCCAGCTGCGCGGCGAGCGTCTTCGCGGTTTCCGGCCCGATGTCGAGAATCATGTCGTCGTCCTCCACATCGGCGACGGCCTTGATTTCGGCCTTGGCGGTCGGCGAAAACTCCTTGGCCGTGACCACGTCCGTCGGGATCGGCACGGAGGCGCCGCGCGCCTTCGCTGCGTCGATAATGGCTTTCGCCTCGCTCACGAGGTCGGCTTCGGCGAGCGACTTGCCGATCTTCAGGCCCGCGGCCAGCATGAACGTATTGGCAATGCCGCCGCCGACGATCAGCTGATCCACCTTCTCGGCGAGCGACTTCAGAATGGTCAGTTTGGTCGACACCTTCGAACCCGCGACGATCGCCACGAGCGGACGCTTCGGCGCGCCGAGCGCCTTGCCGAGCGCCTCGAGCTCGGCGGCGAGCAGCGGGCCCGCGCACGCCACGGGCGCATATTTCGCTATGCCGTGCGTGGTCGCTTCAGCGCGATGCGCGGTGCCGAATGCGTCGTTCACATAGATGTCGCAGAGCTTCGCCATTTTCTGCGCGAGCTCGTCCGAATCCTTCTTTTCGCCCTTGTTCACGCGGCAGTTTTCCAGCAGCACGACCTGGCCCGGCGCGACGTTCACGCCGTTTTCCACCCAGTTCGCGACGAGCGGCACGTCGCGGCCGAGCAGTTCGGCGAACCGCTTCGCGACCGGCGCGAGCGAGTCTTCCGGCTTGAAATCGCCTTCGGTCGGGCGGCCCAGGTGCGAGGTGACCATCACGGCGGCGCCTGCGTCGAGCGCGGCCTTCACGGCCGGCACGGACGCGCGGATGCGGGTGTCTTCGGTAATGTTGCCTTGATCGTCCTGCGGCACGTTCAGGTCGGCGCGGATGAACACCCGTTTGCCGGACAGCTTGCCTTCGGCGATCAGATCGGAGAGACGCAATACCTTGTTCATGGGCGTTTGTGTGCGAGTTGATGGGAAGGCGGTGGCGGACGGCGCACACGGCTTTGCGCCCAGCGAACCCAAGCGCGTCGGCACGGCGGCTCCACGATGCGGGAGCGCGGCGACAAGCCCGCGGCGCAGGCGCCAGGCATCGGCGCGGTCATCCCGGAAAGCGGCATTTTAACTGATCCCCACTGCCTTCTGACCCGCGCGGGCGGAATCTCCCGTATTCGAGTACCGGGCCGCCATGACGCAATGCAGCACGCCCAGCCCGCGAATTACATGACGAGCCGCAAGAACGTGAACACGACCATTCCGACGACGATGGTGCCGAGCATGGTGCGGCGCCACAAAAACCAGCCGAGGCCTGCGAGTGCGGCATAGAACTCGTGGTTGGACGGCGCGAACGACAGGCCCTCGGGCGTGCCAAGCACGTCCGGCAACACGACGGCGGCCAGCGCCGCGGCGGGCGCGTAGCGCAGCATGCGCTGCACGCGCGCCGGCAAAACCATGCGCTCGCCGCCGATCAGAAACATCGCCCGCGTTACAGCCGTGACCAAGGTCATGCCGAGAATGGTCAGCCAGACTTCCACGGATGTCATTGCGAATCTCCCGCGCTGTTTCGGATGCGGCGCAAATCGGCGCGCTCGGCAATCAGATCGGCCGCGCTGCCGGCGATGATCGCGGCGATCACCGCGAGCGGCAGCCCGAGCCGGTACGGGAGGTCGAACGCGAGCAGCGCGACGATGCCCGCGATGCACACCGCCACGAGCGTGGAACGCGTTGCGATCGCCGCGACCATGATGGGCAGCAGCGCCAGCGTGCCGGCGAGCGCGAGCCCCCAGGTGTCCGGAATCAGGCTCGCGAGCAGGATGCCCGCAATCGACGCCACCTGCCACGACAGCCAGCTGGCCACCGCCATGCCCCAGAAATACGCCTCCTTGCCCGGCACATAGCCGTTCGCGAAGTTTTTCTTCAGAAACAGCAGATAGATCACGTCGCCGTTGAAATAGCCGAGCAGCACGCGCCGCCACATCGACAGATAGGAAAAATGAGGCGCGAGGCCGACGCTGAAGATCACGAAACGCGTATTGACCATGGCGGCCGTCAGCAGCACCGTCCAGATGGGCAGCTTGGCGGCGAGAAGCGGCAGCACCGCCAGTTGCGACGAACCGGCGTAGCACAGGAGCGACATGGCGAGCGCCTGCGGCAGCGTGAGCACCGACTTGCTCATGGCGATGCCGGTGACGAGGCCCCACGAGCAGATCGCCATGAGCGTGGGCGAATAGTCGCGCGCGCCCTCACGGAAGGCGCGGCGATCGATATCGGACAGACGAGCGAGCATGAGGCGAAAAGCGCGGGCGCGGATGGCCGCGATGAGGGAAATTGGGGGAAATCGGCGCCAGCGCGTCAAGGAGCCGCTGGCGCAGCCGGATGCGAATTATGCGTGTGCCGAATTATAGCGCCCGGCATGCGTCCAAATGCCCGTTTGATGTGCAAAAGACGCTAAAATAACGCTCTTCGCTGCACCCCATCGGAAATTTCGGGCGCGTCCCGGCTTTCCGGGCCGTCGGGCGCCCCGTGCGCCGCCGGGCTTGGGGTCTCACACCAACACGCACCTGCTGGAGAACCGTATGTCAATGGCCGACCGCGACGGCAAGATCTGGATGGATGGCAAGCTGATCGACTGGCGCGATGCCAAGATCCATGTGCTGACCCACACGCTGCACTACGGCATGGGTGTTTTCGAAGGCGTGCGCGCCTACAAGACGGCCGACGGCGGCACCGCGATTTTCCGTTTGCAGGAACACACCAAGCGTCTCCTGAACTCGGCCAAGATTTTCCAGATGGACGTGCCGTTCGACCACGAAACGCTCGCGGCCGCGCAGCGCGAAGTGGTCCGCGAAAACAAGCTCGAATCGTGCTATCTGCGGCCCATCATCTGGGTGGGTTCCGAAAAGCTCGGCGTGTCGGCCAAGGGCAACACCATCCACGTGGCCATCGCGGCGTGGCCGTGGGGCGCTTACCTCGGCGAAGACGGCATCGCCCGGGGCATCCGCGTGAAAACGTCGTCGTTCACGCGGCATCACGTGAATGTGTCCATGGTCCGCGCGAAGGCGTCCGGCTGGTATGTGAACTCGATTCTCGCCAATCAGGAAGCCGTCGCGGACGGCTACGACGAAGCGCTGCTGCTCGACGTGGACGGCTACGTGTCGGAAGGCTCGGGCGAGAACTTCTTCCTCGTGAACAACGGCAAGCTGTACACGCCCGACCTGTCGTCGTGCCTCGACGGCATTACGCGCGACACGGTCATCACGCTCGCACGCGACATGGGCATCCCGGTGATCGAAAAGCGCATTACCCGCGACGAGGTCTATACCGGCGACGAGGCGTTCTTCACCGGCACCGCCGCCGAAGTCACGCCGATCCGCGAGCTGGACAACCGCACGATCGGCTCGGGCACCCGCGGTCCGATCACGGAGAAGCTGCAATCGGCGTTCTTCGACATCGTGAACGGCAAGAGCGAAAAATACGCGCACTGGCTGACCAGGATCTAACGCGCATTGGCCGCGCGCCGGGCTGCCGGGGCTCCCAGGGCAGCCGGCCTACCCGCGGCGCGCACCGCACGCACCCTGCATACAACGAGAAAGTCTTATGAGCGATATCAAGGAAATGCCGCTGGTCGAACTCACGGCAAAGGACCTCCCGGCGTACTGCCCGAACCCGGCCATGCCGCGTTGGAGCACGCATCCGCGCGTCTTTATCGACGTCTCGCACGGCGAAGCACGCTGCCCGTACTGCAGCACGCGTTACAAGCTGCGCGACGGCGAAGTGATCAAGGGTCACTAAGCCCCGGGCGCTCAACGTGCACGCTGCTCGCTCGCGTGCGGCATCCGCTGTCTGACCGGTTGTTGTCCCCTCTGTTTGCGCGCTTTCGCCAGTCGTTGTGCTGGCGGATCGCGCGGAGCTGTCGGTTGCATGAGCCGCCTTCGCTAGCGGACTGCGTATCGAGGGGTTCGCACAAGTCAGGCAGGCGGCAGCACGACGATGTTGCGTCGCGAGCGCGGTGCCTCGGCTGCGTGGGCATTGCGCCTCCCGGCCGGCGCCGTTTTCCCTTTTACTTTGACCCTTCCGAAGCGCCCTGCATCGCGCGGCGCTTCGTTTCGACACCGGACACTCATTCTGATGCGTCGCGCGTTGGTTATCGCACCGAACTGGATCGGTGACGCATTGATGGCGCAGCCGCTCTTTGCGCGCCTCGTGAAACTGCATCCGCGCATCGCGATCGACGCGGTCGCGCCCAGCTGGGTCGCGCCCGTGCTCGAACGCATGCCGGAAATCCGCGACGTCTACGCCACCGACCTCGCGCACGGCAAGCTGCAGATGCTGCGCCGCTGGCAGCTCGCGAGCGACTTGCGCGACGTCGGCTACGACGCCGCCTACGTGCTGCCGAACTCGCTGAAATCGGCGCTGATTCCGTGGATGGCCGGCATCCGGCTGCGCGTCGGCTATACCGGCGAAAGCCGCTACGGCCTCCTGAACGTGCGCCACGCTAATCCGCGCAAAGACGAGCGCCCGCCGATGGTCGGACATTACGCCGCCCTCGCCTACGCACCGGGCGCAAAGCTTCCCGACGACCTGCCGATGCCGCGGCTCGACACGGACCTGAACGAAGCGTCGCGCGTATCGGCGCGCTTCAATCTCGACACGCGCGTGCCCTTGCTCGTGTTCTGCCCCGGAGCCGAATACGGTCCGGCCAAGCGCTGGCCGCCCGAGCACTTCGCGGCGCTCGCGCAAATGGTCGGCCAGTCGTTTCCGTACACGCAGATCGTCGCGCTCGGTTCGCCTAAAGACGCGCCGCTCGCCCAGGCCATCGCCGAGAAGGCGCCGAACGTGCGCAATCTGTGCGGCCAGACGGCCCTCGGCGAAGCGTGCGCGCTAATCTCGCGGGCCAATGCGGTGGTCACGAACGATTCGGGGCTGATGCACGTCGCCGCGGCGCTGCGCCGCCCGCTCGTGGCCGTCTACGGTTCCACGGATCCGCGCCACACGCCGCCCCTGTCGGAGCTTGCGAAGGTACAATGGCTTCATCTCGAATGCAGCCCCTGTTTTCAGCGCGAGTGTCCGCTCGGTCATCTGAACTGCCTGAAGCAGTTGAGCGCCGAGCAGGTTTTCGGCGATTTGCGCGGCATGTTGCTCGCGCAACGCTGAGCCGGCTGACACTTGCACGCAACACCGCACGCCCCTGAGCGCGTCGCGTCATGTTCGCGCCTTGCGGCGCGGGCATTCTGGCGCTCGGGTGCGATTGTCCGGTGCCCCGGACTGCCCCGCTCACCGCTGACCCGCAACCGCGCGCCGCGCACAAGAGACTGACGAGCCATGCCACGTTTTGCCCACATCTTCGAAGCCGCCGCCGATACCCTCAACGCCTATTACCAGGCCGTCGCCGAGGTCAATATCGACAGCCTGATGGGCCTGTGGATCGATGAAGAGTTCGTGAGCTGCATTTGCGCCGACGGCTCGCATCTGCACGGCCTCGACAGCATTCGGGCGGGCTTGCAGATCCAGTTCGAGGCAGCGCCGGTCTCGATCGAACCGCTCGACATTCGCGTCTACGACAGCCTCGGCACCGTCGTCTACGCGATTGCGGAAGCGCATCGCCCCGTCGATCCGAAAGCCACGCCCGCCATGGTTTTCACCACGTATGTGATGGTCCACGAACGCGGCGAATGGCGCATCGCGCACATTCACGCGAGCCCGATGCCGAACGAAGCGGCCAGCCAGTTCGCCACCAAGATGCGGCACGGCCAAGGGCCGCTCCACTAACGCGCGCGACGCGCCGCGGCGCTTCGCCCCGACCTTCGCACCGAATTTGGCTTCTCTACCGGCATGAGCACGCCCCGCAGCAAGTCGTCTTTACCGACGACACCCCAGCATGCCGACAGCTCCCGTGCAGTTGGCGCGGATGCCGCTGTGGAAGCCACCCTCGAGGCCGCCAAAGACCTGCTCTACCGGGCGCCGCTGTGGCTGCCCAACAAGCATGTGCAGACCATCGTGCCGTCGCTGTTCGCGCGTCGCCCCGCGGTCTCGTTTCGCCGCGAGCGCTGGGATACGCCTGACGGCGATTTCATCGACGTCGACTGGGTCCGGCACGACGACTCGCCGGCCTCTGTCATAACAAGTGACGCCGCACGTCAGACTCCTGCCGCCGACGCGCCGTTGCTCGTGCTCTTTCACGGCCTGGAAGGCAGCTCCGCTTCGCACTATGCGTCCACGCTGATGGCCGCCGCCCGCGAATACGGCTGGCACGGCGTCGTGCCGCACTTTCGCAGTTGCAGCGGCGCGCTCAACCGCTTGCCGCGCTTCTACCATCTGGCCGACAGCAACGAAGTCGACTGGATTCTGCGACGCCTGCGCGCCGCGCATCGCGGGCCGCTCGTCGCGGCGGGCGTGTCGCTCGGCGGCAATGTGCTGTTGCGCTGGCTCGGCGAGCGGCGCGACGAGGCGGCGTCGGTGGTCGCTGCCGCGGCCGCGATTTCCACGCCCATCGACGTGCACGCCGGCGGCCGGGCGTTGTCGCAAGGCTTCGGCATGATCTATACGCGCAGCTTCCTCAAGACGCTCAAGCAGAAGGCCGACCAGAAACTCGTGCAGTTTCCCGGCCTGTTCGACCGCGAGGCCATGCTGGCAAGCCGTACGATGTACGAGTTCGACAACGTGGTGACGGCGCCGCTGCACGGCTTTCGCGATACCGACGAGTACTGGAGCGTCGCCACTACGCGGCCCTTGCTGCCGCATATTCAGGTGCCCACGCTCGTGCTGAATGCGCGCAACGATCCGTTTCTGCCGGCCGAGGCGCTGCCGTCGCGGCATGAGGTGTCGGCGGCGGTCGAACTCGATCAACCGAGGCACGGCGGCCACGCCGGCTTCATGACCGGACCGTTTCCAGGCCGCATCGACTGGCTGTCGCGGCGCGTGTTCGGCTACCTGGAGCAGCACGTCGATCATGGATGACATCGTCAAACAGGCCTTGGCCAAATGGCCGAACGTCCCGAGCTGCACGGGCTGGCTGATGCTCGACCGGCGCGGCCAGTGGCGGATGCGCGACGAAGCCGCGCAGGCGAGCGGCTCGTCCGGCGTGCCGATTCGCCATGAAGCGCTGCTCGGCTTCATCAACCGGAACTATGAGTGCGACGAACGCGGACAATGGTTCTTCCAGAACGGGCCGCAGCGCGTGTACGTGGAGTTGGGTTATACGCCGTGGGTCGTGCGTTTGTCGGTGGAGGCCGATGGCGCGCTCGCCTTGAGAGACCAGGCGGGCAGCCCCTTCGAACCCTCGGCCGTCTATGCCGACGACGAGGGCGGCATTCTGTTCGCCGGCGCGTCCGGTCCTTTGCACACTTCGGCGCCGCTGCGCATCGCGGTTCTGCACGATCACGACCTGGACGTTTTCGCCGACCACACCACGCTCGCCGACGATCCGGTCAGCGGCAACTTCCACTGGAACGGCGGCGCAAGCTTGCCGCTTCAGTCGATACGGCGCGAGGAAGTCGCGTCGCGCTTCGGCTTCGTGCAGAGTCCGGCAGCGAACGTTTGAGGCGCCAAGCTCTGGCACGCAGCAACCTGTCTCGGTGCGTTTGCGTGCATGCGTGAACGCCCGGCCGGATCTGCCTGGCTGTCGCGCCCGCGCACTTCCCGCCTAGCCCTTTTCATCCAGCCGCTCTTCCTTGTAGCGGTTCTCCATCTCGTGGAGCCTCGCGTCGACAGTGGCGAGGTCGTAGTAGCCGATCGTCTTCATATCGCGCGCGTCCTTCAATTGACGGATCGCGGACGGCCACGCGCCCTCCAGCGCGAACTTCTCGGCGAGCGCGCGATGACGCGTGAGCGCGTCGCCCGTGCCCGCGCTTGCCTGCGCGAGGTAGAGCCACCACGCGGGCTGATCGGGCTGCGCCTCGGTCTCTTTGCGCGCCAGGGCCTGCGCCTCGGCGAAGCGCCGCAAGCTCAGCAAGGTGCGAATGTGCATGTCAATCGCGGCGTTCGATTGCGGCCAGCGCTTGTGCGCGAGATCGGCGAGACGCACCGCGTCGTCGTCACGCCCCGCACGCCGCGCGATGTCGGCCGCGAGCACGTCGAGACTCGGCGAACTGCGCGCGGCGTCGCCGTCCGCCTGAGCTCCCGCCGCGAAAACCGCACGCGAGGCAGCCAGCGATCTCGCCGCGTCGTCGTAACGTTCGAGCAGCATCTGGCCGTACGCGATGCCGTACCAGTTCGCGGCCACGTTCAGCGCCGTGCGGTCTTCGATTTCCGAGCGCAGCCGCGACACCTCGTCGGCGTATTCGCTGCGCGAGTGATCCTGCAACAGCCGGGCCCGGGCGCGCACGAAACCGTACTCGGCCGCCTGATGCGGTTGCCGGTAAGGCGCGCGGCGCGCGCGGTCTTCCATGTCGGCGATCCGCTCGCCTGTCAGCGGATGGGTGCGCGCATAGGCCGGAACGCCGGTGTCGCTCATCGCCGCGCGGTCGAGGCGGCCGAAGAACGTGGTCATCGCGTACGGATCGTAGCCCGCGCCGGCAAGCAGCAGGAAACCGACGCGGTCCGCTTCCTGCTCGGCCGAACGCGAAAAACGCAACTGGTTGTCGACGGCATAGGCCTGGCCGCCGACCGCGATCGCGCTCCCCAGGTCGCCGCTGTGCGCGAGCACGCCCGCGAGGACGCCGAACAGCATGCCGGCGAGTGCCGCATAGCCGCTGCGCTCGCCGGCGGTCATCATCCGCGAAATATGGCGTTGCAGGACGTGGCCCATTTCGTGGCCGAGCACGGATGCAAGCTCGGACTCGGTTTGCGTCGCGACAATCAAGCCGGTGTTCACGCCGATGAAGCCGCCCGGCAGCGAGAACGCGTTGATCTGCGCGTCGCGCACCGCGAAGAGGTCGAAGTCCGGCCGGTAGCCGCCGATATACAGCGTGTTGGCCGCCGCAGCCAGTTTCGCGGCGACCGAGTTCAGATAGTCGCGCACGAGCCAGTCGTCGAGATAGTCGGGGTCGCGGCGCAGTTCGCGCATCACGCGTTCGCCCAGCTTGCGCTCGGCTTGCGGCGTGAGCGAACCGGCGCCGCCGCTGCCCAGGTCGGGCAGTTGCTGCGCGACAATCGGCGCCCGCCAGCCGGCGCCGACGCCGCTATTCGCGCCGCGGTTCACGCCTGAATTGCCGGAAAAACGGCTTTGCGCGCCGCCGTACACGCCGAACACGCCTTGCGCGATGTCGGGCGGCACGGCCGCGCCGGCCGGGGCAGCATAGGATTCCACCGGACCGCTGACGAGCGGCGGCTCCGCGGACTGCTCAGTGGACTGCTCAGCGGCCTGCTGCGTGACCGGTCGCGCTGGCCCGGCGCCGGACGCGGCGCGGGCCTGCGCGAACGCGCCTGGCGGCGCCGCCAGCGCAACACACAGCAACGCAGCAAGGAACCGTTTGGGACGCATTGCGAGTTCGTATGACGGAGTCGAAAAGCGACGCCCGCTGCTCGGACCAACGCACGACTAAGATAGCGGGCATGGCGCCATTGTAATCAGTCGACGCGCGAAGCCGGCTTGCCCGGGCGCGCCGGGCGGCCGCGCCGCACTGCTATGATAGGCGCCCTCTGAAGGAGCCAACCATGCCTGAACTCACTCACTTCGACGCTGCCGGCAAGGCACATATGGTGGATGTCGGCGGCAAGCAGGAGACCAAGCGCATCGCGGTTGCGCGCGGCTCGATCCGCATGCTGCCGGAAACCTTCGCGCTAATCCGCGACGGCAACGCCAAAAAGGGCGACGTGATCGGCATCGCGCGCATTGCCGCGATTCAGGGCGCCAAGCGCACGGCCGACCTGATTCCGCTGTGTCATCCGCTCGCGCTCACGCGCGTCAAAGTGGACTTCGAACTGGACGACACGTTGCCGGCCGTGCACTGCACCGCGCAAGTCGAAACGCTAGGCCGCACCGGCGTGGAGATGGAAGCGCTCACCGCCGTGCAGGTCGGGCTGCTGACGGTTTACGACATGTGCAAGGCCGTCGATCGCGGGATGGTCATCACCGATGTGAAGGTCATGGAAAAGCATGGGGGCAAGTCGGGGGATTGGGTGGCGCAGCGTTAAGTCATTGTTTTGCAAGTCTTAACATGACGCTCTGCCGAATTTCGCCGCATCGCCAACGCCTGACGAAGTCACTACAAATCTGACTTTCGGCATTCGAAGAATCGATCTTGTCCCACTCCTGTCCCACAGGAGACTGGAATGGCATCGATACGCCAACGTGACGGCAAATGGCAAGTCCGAGTTCGCCGCAAAGGATTCGCCGACGAAGTGAAGACCTTCACCACTCGCGCAGACGCGGAACGATGGGCGCGATCTGTCGAAACGGAGATGGATCGCGGTAGCTTCATCAGTCGCAGTGAAGCCGAAGCCAACACGCTCGCAGACATCATCGAGCGGTACATCACCGACGTGTGTCCGACACAGCGGGGCGGTGCTGACGCAGTCATTCGGCTTCGTGCGACCTGTCGCAAGACACTGGCAAAACTCAGCATGGCGGCACTGACGCCGAAGGCTGTCGCAGCTTATCGGGATGAACGGCTGAAACAGGTGAAACCGGCGACCGTGATTCGGGAACTGGCGTTCCTATCGGCCATCATCAACCACGCACGCCGGGAGTGGGACATCAACATCACCAATCCCGTCGCATTGATCCGCAAACCACCTTCGCCCCAAGGTCGGGACCGCGTGCTCTCGTCCGATGAAGAAGCGCAGCTTCTTGCAGAACTTGTCCCGACTGGCCGCATCAACGTGTGGCTGCTTCCGGCAACCATTCTGAGCTTGGAGACGGGCATGCGACGCGGCGAACTGACCGAACTTCAGTGGTCAAACGTCGATCTCGAAGCCCAGACTGCGCATTTGCCGATGACCAAGAATGGGACAGCACGGACGGTCCCACTGTCCAAGAAAGCTGTCGCCACCTTGGCTGCGCTTCCACGATCCATTGATGGTCGGGTCATCCCCGTCAAAGGGATCACGCTGCATAAAGCATTGGGAAAGGCTTGCAAACGTGCGGGCATCAAGGACTTCCACTGGCACGACATGCGGCATACGGCCATCACGCGTCTGGCGCAGAAGCTGCCAAACGTCATTGAACTTGCCGCGGTGTCGGGACACCGCAGCTTGGCGATGTTGAAGCGGTATTACCATCCTTCAGCAACCGAGTTGGCCCGAAAGCTAGGTTGATTCATTTTACAGGCGACGCTTTCGGGGGTCGCCCATTCCGCCAGCTTCCGTAAAACTGACTCGTCTTGGTCAGATTGATCGCGCACCGGCCAATAAGTGCGCCTTGTTCATCGCATAGTCCAGCAAGACCACACCGTCGAACGATGTGCAGAAGTGATGCTCCAACACTGAATCGTGTACTGACCACGACGCCGACCCACTGAATCCCTGCAATACGATCAACAGCCAGACGTCTTCGACGCGTTTCCTGTACGCAGCAACCTTGCGTTCCTTTCTGTCAATCGTGGCTTGTACATCCGCTGGCAATGCCACTGGAACCCACCATGCACCCACCGGTTGCCATCGAGAGCGCGGACAGTTCGGATGATGGTGCAGCCAGACCGAAGTAAACAAATCCGACTCAAAGTCCGTCCCGCACTCCAATCTGGCCGACAGCACACCTGAAGGTATCAAAGCGATCCGGGAACCGACTATTGCGGCAAGATCACTCGCTGCGGCATCTTTGGCTTTCGGACTCAGAGCGGCGTGCTCCCGAAAGACCACCTTCACGTCAAGGCAGTCCGCGTTGATCCTTCGCAGGAACAGCTTCTGCGCCTTTTCGCAAATCAATCTGCGAGATTCTTCAACTGCACGCACGTCACTACGAAGCAGTTCGGTCACTTCAACCCCGTACCGTCCTGCGGGTCCGTCAACAAGGATGTCCGGTTCTTCACCCGTTGCATCCACGGTCCCACGCGGCCAGCATGCCAGCAACCCCTGAGCACGCTCGAAATAATACGACTCGGCGTGCTTTCTACGTTGGGCTTTGGTCAAATTCACGTCGCACCTTTTCTAGTCAGAGTGCGGCATCCTTCCTTGGACCGCCAACGCAAACTTGGTGGAGAAACTCACCGCGAACTCTGCGTCGGAAATAGTCAAGCCCGATGCATCCTGCATACGGTCCCAGACGTAGTTTCCTGCTGCCATCCGATGAATGAAAGGAACAATCGATTCGAACCGAACAAGGTCAGTAATGTTTACAGCCAAGGCCAGCATTATCGCCATGCGTTCGCTTCTGGACGCCGTACCGTCAACGTAGCCTTCAAGATCGCGGACCAAACGCATCGCCGCATCATCGAATCTCATGGAAGATGGCGGCGGCCAGCGGCTCCACCGCCTAGTAAGCAAAGCGACCAACTCACCCATCGCCACGTCAACTGCTTCCGCGCTATACCCGAACGCACTTTCCAGTTCTTCTTCCCGTAGACCGCGCTCGGCCTGTTTGAGACGCTCCCGCACCGCTGTTGATGTCACTAGGTCGGTAACGGACAGGTCCGCAAAACGGACATCGAAGAAGCGTACCGCTGCAACGTCGAAAAAATCTCCAACGTACCCGAGTAATCGTCGCGCATCCGCTTTGTCGGGGATCAGGCCATAGTGTTTGAAATTTACGCGAGCCTTATTTAATTCGATCAACCTTGCGCGGAAGGGAACGTACTTGTTCTCATCATGGTTCGCTGCGGCGTCGATGTAGTCCATGCAACTGATGAAATCGTCAGCGATTTTTCGTCCCGGAACGGGTCGGTCCTTCATAACAGCCCGCAGAAAAAGTTCGACGGCATCTTGCGCAATCGAGACGGCGAGTCCGACATGAATGCCTTCATTGCGGCCAAGGTACGTCTCCGCTTCCGCATACAAGGCACGACACAGAACAACTTGGTGAAGTTCCATAAATCTCCTATGGGAAATCGCACACGCACCGGCAACAGTCCTTTGTCCACTCGCCGTTCATCCCGCATGACAATACACACAGCGTGAGCCGCACACACGGCACAACGCACTGACATCGATCTTACAATCACATGCAATACACAATTACATCGCGGGGAACCCATGAAGATGCTGACGACGTGCTTGGCTATCGGGCTGCTGAGTGCATGCGGGAAATCTGGCGAGACGACCACAGCAGCGCCGGTATCGAATCCAAGCGCACCGACAGTTACCGCTCTCCCGTTCAACATCGAAGCGGCCATGTTGAGCGACATGTTTGAGAACAACATCAAGGTTGCAAAGGTGCTGGTCGGCGTCAACGGTGGATCGGCAGCGCAATGGTCTGCAACGTCCATCGCAATTGCCGAGAAGGTCGCGACGTTCGGCGCAGATTCAGTCGAAGTATCAGTGCGTCGCAATGAAGTGACCCAATCGCAAGGCGGCAGATTCAGGGAAGTAGCGCACGCTTACTATAGCCCGAATCCAAGCCATTCCGTTTGGGACGACAAGGACAAGTGGAAAGTCTTGCAGGCCGATGCGGCGCATCTGTCCACGCAGCAAGACGTGGACATCTACGATGATTTCTCGGACCTGAATCAGAAGCTGATCGACAAGGGCATGGACACGGACGCCGCCGATCAAAAGGCCGGGGCGGCTATCGCGAAGAAGTACCACTTGCCGAAAGACTGGCGACTGCCGGTCGGAAATTTTTTGAACGACATGCCCCGCGACTCGATGAACGTAGATACTGCGCCCGCCGCTGACGGGCTAGCCAGACTGGACAAATGCCTGAACGGCAAGATCGTCCGCATGCTAAGCACATGCGACGACGCCAGCTAACATAGCGGGGAGACTCGCCGATCAGTGCAGCAATTCGCTGCTGGTCGGCCCTGATCCAGCGTCGGCCACGGCGGGCACCGTTGTCGGCGCACCGAAGTCAATCAGCGTGTTCTCGTTGTACGTCTCCACAACGAATTCCAGCAGCGATGCGAACCGGTTGACAATGGAAACAAAGGTTCCAGCCACCATGCCCCCGGTGTATGGCAGCGAGTACGCCACGATCAGGTCTCCATCTCGGTCGATGGTGAAACACGGAAGGAATACGTCTTCATTAAGACGCCGCGCCAGTTCATGCTTCTGGTCGATGCTGGCGTGCCGATTCAGGGGAAGGTATGTGCTGAACCGGATGAACTTCCGGTACGCGATGATCGAGATTGTGAACGCTATGCCCTGTTCCGTGCGTAACCGAATGCAGTCGGGCTGCACATTGTACGGGACCACGCCGCTGTCGCGAAGATGGGCTTCAAGAGTTTCGATGGTAACTGCGGGTTCTTCAAAGATTTTCGTCAATAGGCGCTCCCGATAGGAAGTAACGTCTGGCTGTCTTGCCGTGACCCCACAAGAAAAACCGCCGATGAACGGCGGTTACTGGTTCTCTGCATACGTCGCTAACCACACAAACTACATGGCCGCGAGCTTCTGAATCCGGGCTTCGGTGACTTTGACCAAACACTCCGCGTCGGAACAAGCATCACGCTCGCTCTTCATCCACTTCCGCTGATCGGCCTTCAGGGCAGCCGGATCACTCGCCTTGGCGCGGGCGGCGGAATACGCCGACGCAAGACGTAGGTCTGCATCTGCGGCTTGCGGCGTCGAACAGATCAGATGTTCGATGGCCGAAGACGCCTTCGCGCAGTCAAAGCTGGCACGAACGCTCATCGTGCCGTTTGCATCCGGTTTCAGTGTCGTCGTCGATGCCGACTGCTGTTCTGCGCTGGCTGTCGATGCCGATAATGCGAGCGATACGTTAACGGCCTTCTCCTGATCCGTTGGTTGTTGCGCCGTTTGCGTTGCATTGTCCGACGACGCCTGTACCGGGGCCGCAGAAGTCGCTGCATCACTGCCCGCCGACTGACCATCTGCGACGGCCTTTGTTGCTTCATCACTGGACGCCGAACTAGCGGCTGCTTGTGCGTCTGCTGCGGCACTCGCCGACGACGACTTCGCTTCCGACGACGCAGCGACCTGAGTGCCCGGTCCGAAGACGATGCGGTCGAGCGGCACGACGAAATATAGGACGGCCAGAAGAACGATGAACAGCCCACCAGTCAAGAAAACCCGCGCACCGTATTCGTAGTAAAAGCGTTGCTTCGCCAACTCGCCCGCACTGCTGGCAATGATGATGTCGGGTTGCCCCGCATTTCGAGCGAGAAACCCAACCTGCCATGCCTTTGGGGCCAAGAACAGGAAGACCAGCCCGAATGCAACGCAGATCGCGATGTCGATGTAGAGCCGTTCCGTGTACGCGCCAAAGGCAAGTGCCCCGAAGATCAGAGCACCGACCACGGCCCAGAACTTCCCAAATCCGCTGCTGTACGACTGTTCGAACTTCGCTTCCTTAGCCGCTGCTTCGGCAGCAGCGATGTCGCCACCGCAGTGCTTGCATCGAATCGCAGAGTCCTGAATCTCTTCTGCACAGAAAAGGCATTTTTTCATTGTGAGTCCCCCGTAGTCCCATTCCCAAAGCCCGGACGCCAGCACGGCATACGTCAGCCATCACCACCGCCCGGGGACGAATACTACCAAATCGGTAGTAGTTGCAACGCACCAAAACCCGACGATTCTTGTCTTCGTACTGCAAAGGCAAGCATGTCGGTACTCGCAAAGCGGCTGAAAGAAGCGCGTCTACGGGCTGGACTGTCTCAGGAACGGCTTGGAATCGAAGCCGGACTAGACCCGATGTCGGCCAGCACGCGCATGAACCGCTATGAACTTGGCAAGCGTATGCCCGACCCACTGGTCATCGAACAGCTTGCCGCGATCCTGAGAGTGCCCGTTGCCTACCTTCATTCAGTCGATGACGAAGAAGCCGAACTACTGCTGAAGTTTCACCGCCTGAACAAGAAACAACGCGCCAAGGTGATCGCCTTCGTAGACGAAGTGTCGGGTTAGCGAACCCGGTTTATGAGACAGCTACCGATTGTGCGGGTGTTGATCGCCGATCCCGCATGGTCTGATGGCTGATGTTCATGCGCCGCGCGACTTACGACGATCCGACCAATCAACGAGCGCACATGGGACGCCATCCGGTCCCATGCCAGTCGGTTCACGTGACGGATTCACCACCGCCAGCACGCTCGCCCGCGAGATGCCGTAGGTTCGCGCCAAAGCACTGATCGTTTCACCCGCCGCGTACTTCGTCATCATCTCTTCGCGCTGCGCTGGCGTCGTCTTGGATGGACGACCAAGGGCTTTACCTTCCGCTTTCGCGCGTGCGAGTCCCGCTTGTGTGCGCTCGACCAGCAGTGAACGCTCCATTTCCGCAACAGCCGATAGCATCGTCAGCATCAGCTTCCCGGCAGATGACCCGAGATCGAGTTTCCCAAGTTGAAGCACGATGACTTCGATCTTTCGTTCGGCCAACGTCCGCACGGTCCGCAGCACATCTTCGGCATCGCGGCCAAGCCTGTCGAGACGGGAGACAACCAACGTCTCGCCATCCCTGATCTTGTCCAACATCGCGACGAACTGCGGGCGCTGCGACGCATGGGTCTTGCCGCTGATGCCTTCGTCCGTGAACCAGTAATCGACCTTGAAACCAGCGTTCTCGATTTCGAGACGCTGATTCTCGGTTGTCTGTTCGCGCGTGCTGACCCGACCATACCCGAAGATCGCCATAGACACCCCGAAGGCGTTGGAAAAGGGTGTCAGAATATCACCAAATGTCGGAAATAGTCAACCCTATATTTCCAACAGCCTAAACCGATACATCCGACGACTGTTAGGAAACGGTGGTTTCGCAACGGTTGGTTGGCGCGCACCACAACGGCGAAGATGAAAATTCGGTCGCGGTTCGGTAGCATTCAAACCAAACCTGAGAACAGTCGGCAGAGAAACCAACAAACCACTTAGACCAATCAAGAAAGCGACAACATGGGAAATCCACGCGCGTGGTCACTACTCGCCGTTGACGGTGCACGACAGTACGGCGGCAACACCGGCTATCAAGACGATCCGTCGCTGGTTTACCGATACGACAGTTTCGTCGCGAACCATCAGCAAGTCTCCACGAACGACGTGGTGGTCATTCGGTCGCCATCCCAAGTTCTTGGGCTTGCACGAATCACTGACATTGAACCCGGCACCGGTGAGAAGGAGCGCCAACGTTGTCCAACGTGCGGCGTCAGTGACATCAAGCGCCGGACGACGATCCTGCCGCCGTGGGTGTGCCGAAACCGGCACGAATTCGTAGAACCAACGCGCGAAACAGTCACGGTTGACACCTTCGCCGCACACTATGGGGAAACGTTCCGATCAGCACCGTCAGGACTGACTCTGGACCGATTGGCTGCCGCGGTAATTCGGCCCAATGACCAGATGTCCATCAAAGAAATCGACTTGGCACGGATCGAACCTTGGTTGCGAGATGACGCCGACTGCAATGCATTGGTGAAAAAGTTCGCCAGCAGCATCGGCATTGACGCTTTGAATAGCCCTGAGCACGATGACGCGCCGCATTCTGTCATCGAAGCCCGAAGGCGGGTACTTCGAGAAGTGAATCAGAGACGCGGGCAGGCGAAGTTTCGGAACAGGCTTATTGCTCGGTACGGTTTCGCCTGTCAGATAAGCGGTTGCGCATTTCCGGGGTTGGTCGAAGCCGCCCACATCCGACCTTACGCTGAGACAAATGACAATGGACCGCACAACGGGCTGCTGCTGAGAAGTGACCTGCATACCTTGTTCGATCTCGATCTGCTGGCAATTGACCCAGCCGACCTAACGGTCGCGATTCACCCTGACCTTGTGGCAGCGGGCTACGATATGTTTGACGGCAAGCCGCTCGTCGTGAATGGAACATCGGGTCCCGATCTGGCCGCCTTGCAAGAACGATGGGATTCTTTCCAACTGAAGCTGGCGCCCAAACCGACTGCGAGCGCGCCGGAAATGGTTACGACGGCCTTAGCTTGATTCGCGTGATTCGGTACGGGTACGGATTGCGCGATCCCCTTTCCGAATCACAGAGAGTTCAATAACTAAATTTCAAGGGGACCGATATGGCCTTCGCTGACGTGAACGATCCGGCAGCCGTACTCAAAGCTGTTGAAGAATTCGACCGAAAGGGTCGAGACGTTTTCCTTGAAGAATACGGCTTCGGCAAAGCGCGAGACTACTTTCTGCTTATCGATGGCAAGCGATACGACTCCAAGGCGATCTTTGGCGCTGCACACAAATATCAGTTCCCGAAACTTGGGCCATTAGGTTGGCGAGACTTCAGCGGCGGCGCGACAACGGTCGAGCGAAAACTCGAAGCCATGGGGTTTCGAATCGAACGGCGGCACCCGAAAGCGGGCGGCGTCACATCAAACGTCGAGATAACCAGCGCGCAGGACGAAGCCGAAGCAGCGGGTGCATTTGATCCACACAACGTCGAAGATGCGAGAACGAAGACTATGGCAGCTATCGTTCGACGACAGGGCCAGCCAGCATTCAGAAACAACTTGCTTCGAGTCTATGGCAATCGTTGTGCGATCAGCGGCTGCAAAGTATTGGAAGTCTTAGAAGCGGCACACATTGTCCCTTACCAAGGACCTGAAACCAATCATGTCAGCAACGGGCTTCTGCTACGCACGGACCTGCATACTCTCTTCGATTTGCAACTTTTGACTATCGAACCCAGCGCGACAATAGTAGTGATTGCGGCGGAATTGCGTTCAACCGAATACGGGGCACTGCATGGGAAGAAGCTACAGCTTCCTTCCGCTGACAAGGGTGGTCCGAATGCAGATGCGCTGGCGCTTCATTACGAGAAAAGCGGGTTGACACCATAACCGCACATTTTCTATTGAAACTATCAAGGAGATTCGAGCGTCAGTCGGCATCCCGATAGGCGACGAAACATGAGCGATGAAAATCGTAATCCAATGCGCTGGAAGCAAAATTCAACCCAAACCTGATGCAGGATTTCGATCATCGGACAACCGGAGAATTAAGTTCGTCGCTCATCCAGAACTTGCGCCGCATGGCGACAGCTATGTCTACGTTCGGCCAGATGACTCGTTTGACGGCGTGCAGACTTGGCGACAACATCTTTTGAGTTACAACAGGGAATATCAAAAAAACCCGTCTCAGCTACTTCCGGCCTACCATCTATACTCTAATCCAATCTACCGAAAATTGGTTGAGCGATTTGGGATTGAGAAAATCTTCATTCTATCGGCGGGATGGGGGCTGATTCGCTCAGACTTCCTGACGCCAGACTATGACATCACATTTAGCGCCGCAAAAAATGTCGCACCTTACGCACGAAGAAGAAAATCGGATTCATTTTCCGATCTTAGCCTTCTCGAAGACAATAGCGATAAAATCACTTTTCTTGGCGGGAAAGACTACTTGCCGTTATTCACCAAACTGACAGCCAACCTTATTGGCCCGAAGGTGGTATTTCACAATACAAAATCAGATTTACAGTTGGGAACGGGCTTCAGCACCAAAAAATTTGAAACCAATCGACAAACGAACTGGCAATACGAATGCGCCCAAATGCTGATTGACGGAAAGATTGAGCTATGATTTAGGTCTGGAGCACACGGGCACTCGTCGTGTCGGAAACAGGCGTCGATGCATCGTTCAATGCCGTATTATTCGGAAGATGCTTGGCTTCGGGTCTGCTTTCTTTCAGGCAGCTATCGTTCGAGTCTTCGCCGAAAAGGACTTCATCCATATGCGACGTTGCCGCGATGAATTTGTTGTATTTTGTGCGTTGCTTTCTGGATACTTGTTTCATGAGTTGATTTCTGAATGCTTGTTAGGTTTGCGCACCCATTGTCAGTGGCTTTGTTGTGAAGGGCAGGACGCGCGGGCACTTCTTTATTAGCCACAGGTGAAGAGAGAAAATCAATTTCAAACTTCACCTATGGACAACCGGGCACCCCTTATAGGGGTGTGTCCGTGTCCGTCCTTATTAGGTCGGCGGTCAAGTTCTTGGACTTCTTGTTACATCGACTTGTCCGGCTTGTCCGTCTGTCACTTCACCCAGACGTAATCGCCGTGGGTTGCGATCAAGTTCGCGTGATTCACCAGTCGGTCAAGGGCACGATCAAATGCCCTGCGACATGCGTCCGGGCTTCCGTTACTGATACCTGCGTCAATTGATGCCTGTTTCAACTTGTTCTTCGGGACGACAAGCGGCGGATACATCAAGCCCAACGCCTGTTTCAGTTCGTCTGGCGGTTCGACACCGTAGATGTCGGTAATATCTCGCAGCACGCACAAGCACTTTCTCGCTGCATCACTGAGTTTGGCACCAACAGCTTTCTTCGATGTCGCATCAAGCATTACAAGGGCAGCAGAAGACATTCCATCGTCAAGTGGCACGCGCTCGATTCGGAAGTGGTATTCAGTACCTTCTTCACCTTCTTTGTTCTTCTTGGAAACCAAGGAACGTTCGTCACCTTTCTTGTCCACGCGATATTCGTAGTCAACAGCGCCAGTCAAGCCAGATGCGCCGCGCAACCTGTCTTTGTCACCATTCCCCGAGTGATGCACGATGACGACAGATGCGTTGAAAGGAAGACGCAAGTGGGTATCCAGCAGGTTCATGAGAAGGCCCATGTCCTTGTTGCTGTTCTCGTCGGAGTTGCCGATGTTCCGTGCCAGTGTGTCGATGACGATCATTCGTGGCGGTTCGTTCTCAGATGCGGCTTTCGTGATGTCGTCGGCCAACCGCTTCACGCTGTTGGGATCAGACAGCGGAACCGGTGAGCGCAACAGGTATAGCGGTGCGGTTTGCAGGGATACATCGTTCGCTTTTTCCCATGCGTGCAGGCGTCGGTTGAAGCCCTTCTGACCTTCGCCGACGATGTAGAAAACCGCACCCGGTGCGACTTCTTGATCGTGCCAGTCGGTGCCGGTCGCGATGCAACATGACCAGTCGATGGCAACGAAACTCTTGCCACTGCCGGATGCACCGAACAGCATGCAGGACGTGCCTTGTTCCATCACGCCATCGATCAGCCAATCGACAGTGGAAGTTTCGGCCATCGCGTCGGCGGCACGGACGAATCCACCAGTGCGCGGAACAGCGGCTTCGACTTGCTTCGTGGCGTTCTCGCCGGTCAACGCCTTCAAGATCGTCATCTGGCCGTAGGTCTGATCGGCAGTACGCAGTTCGTCCCACTTTTCACGGTACAGGGCGGATCGCCGGAAGAGTCCATCAATTTGATCGGCGTCACGCGTGAAGCGGGCGAACATGTTGCACAGGGCAAGGTCTGCTTCAGACGCGCTCGGATGATCGACGTAGTGACCGTCATAGAACAGCTTGCGGAATCGCTCGCCGTCACCGACGCGGGAAGCCTTTTCGATGATTTCATCGTCAGTCAGGACCTTGCCCTGCGGCTGCACCAGTTCAACGACATTCGAATCAACAGGCTTGGTCGATTGGCTGTAGTAGTGTTCGTACAGCCAGTGCTGCCCGTCTTGCTGTTCAGTGACATTGAAGCCGCTGCGGAACTCATGGCCCGTCATCGTGAAGTAGCGCGGACTCTTCTGGTCGTAGCATTCGAGACGATTGCCCGGACCGGCCTTGCCGCATTCGACCAGTTCACCGAGACCGAAGAGATGAAGACCATCGCCACTCGGCGAAATCTCGACGTATGTACCCGGAAACCGTCGCAGCACTTCGTCAGCCCATGCTTCTGGGTTGCGGTTCGCATCCAGCACGTGATCGAAATCGATACCGAACAAGTCATCGACAAGAACGATGCCGATACCGTCGAACTCACCGGTCTGATATTCGTCACGGACTTTATCGAACGTCGTCCACGTGTCGGGATTCTTCGTGCTTGCGTGGCGTCCGTTCGATTGCTTTGGAACCTTGGTCCACCGCTGACCGTCATACTCGTACTGCCATAGAAGCCACTGCGAACGCTTTTTCAGGGATGCAGGAATGCCTTCGAACTTGACCGGCAAGGCGACCGGCTTTTGTTGGACAGGTAGCGCCGACATCATTCGGCACCACGGGAGAGCGTAACCGCAGGCAGCGGAATGCCAAACGGCGATTGGACAATGGTTACATATGTATTACAACGCAACATTTTTGTACGTGCGAGTGCACTTAATAAATTCGCAATCCTTATCGAATGACCATCATGGGCGCGAAGGGTCGCATTGCGTCTCGCGCTGATGCCGACAAACGACAAGGAAGCCTGTTGTTAGACTGAGTCCCCGGACGGCTTTTCATCAGGCGCAACAACGCCATAAGAAACATGCGAACGCAATGGGTCTGGGAACGGCTGGGTACTGCTAGAAGGATCATATAGACGCTTGACCAGAACAGTCGAAGCGTTGCGGCAGAAGCCGCGTCAGGTAGGTTCCGCAGAAGGCGCGAACACATCAAATTGAATGCCTATTGTGCCAGAGCGCAGTCACTTTGTCAACTCTGCTCTTGACATCGTAGCATTTTGTTGGGTCGCGCCAACACTCGATTCCGACCGTTGCAGTCAGCTACCACGTTGCAGCACGGCCATTGATGGTTGTCCACGAGAGCAACCATACAATCGACGCCCTACCCACCGTGCAACACCATAACGACCAGTTGCACTGGTACTGTCCGATCCGCAGCTTCAGTGGTATCAGGTGTATCAGCAATGGTAGACGGTGTACCGACCACTACGCCGATAGTGTCACCGTGACGGGTGCCAGTGTTGCAGTCACCGGTTGCAGCTCCGCCGTCGTGTCGCCGCAGCGGTAACAGTGTCATCACCAGTGGTAACAGCGGTCCATTGCAACGGTGACAACAGCATCAATGCCACCTACCACTGTAACAACGACCCGCATCCGCAGTGGTAATGGTGGGCCATTGCAGGCCAGTCAGTAACCAATGTAGCGTACCGTTGCGCGTCCACTGTAACAATTGTTGCTTCGGTCCGGTCCACCGCAACAGTCGGCGGCACCATTGCGGTGCCAGCAGTGTTGCCCTTGCCGGTGGTGTGCCGTTGATGATGTCACCAGTAGCGATGTCACTGGTAGCTGCCGCCGATGATGGTGTCGCGGTATCCGGTGTCCGTCACCGTCAGGGATGATAGTGCATCGACACTGATGGTGGCTGTTGCCGTGCTACTGCACACCGGGCGACCGTCACTGCACACCGACCATGACTGCACAACCATCATTCGGCGACGACCGACCACTTTACATCCAACCGCACCGTTGGCAGGACTGCTGTACTAATCGCCCAGTCGGAACACCGGCAACGCCAGCAACCGAATCGCCATACTCATCGCGAATGTTGCATCGGTAAGCAGGTGAGTCTCTGCCGGAAGACGGGTGTCCAACATGCGACGCTCAAGATTCGACGGGTCATCGACAGAGCGGTAGTGCGTGAGTGGATTACGCTGGTTCATGAGACGCCGAAGGTCGTCCGCGTCCCGCTGCGTGATGACATCTCGCGCGACGCACCGGTTCAACGTCTCGGTGAATGAAACCCGACTTGGCAACTCTTCGGCATCAAGGCCAAGGGTAAGGTGCGCCGCGAGTACCTGTTCGGCAAGACCTTGGCAAAGCAGCACGGTCGCCACGTAGTTACCGTGAACGAAGCTGGACCGCGCTTCCGTCCATGCGGCCAAGGCCGTCTCACCATCCGGCATCATCGTCCCTGATGAACCGAGCGCAGCAGAAAGGTCGGCAAGTTGCCTGAACCGCGCGACCTTACCCGCCAGATCGTCATGTAGGTCCGCAAGCAAGATGCGGAAAACGTCTACGTCCTTGACGGTGGACAATAGTTCGGACTGGACCTGATCTTGCACGGCTGGTTGCCCTACCGTCGTTTGCCTGTTCGAATCTCTTCGCCAATGCGCTGCATCTCCGCATCAGCAGCGTGCCATTCAGCATCGGCTGCGTCTAGTTCATTGAGATCATCGGCGGACGGATTCCCCGTCCCGTGTGGGCGAAACTGCTTTGTGACGTTGATGAAGGCTTTTTGTCGCCGTTCGAACGCCCGACGCTCGCGTTCGAGTGCCGCTTGCTCTTCAACGCGTTGCTCTTCCGGGGTCATCGCCATCTCCTGTCAAGAAAACCAATGAATGAACGCTATCTGACTACGTTCGTCACTGCGCATTCGGACCCGACCGCGACCGTCACTTGATACCGTAGTAGCTGCCAATAGCATCGGCCAGCAACTTCCCACCGGCAGCAATGCCGATGGTCCATGCGCCGCTAATTGCCTTCTCGGACATCTTTCCCATCCAAGCCTTGACCTTCGGGCCAAATTGCTTCGTTTCGGCTACGGCCTTTGGATCGTCATCGTCTACAGCGGCCTTCAGTTCGTCCATGTCCGCTTCGGCGACGCCGGTGTCCTTGAAGGCTTTCGCCAGCGCGGCGAAGTCGCCCTTGGTCACGGTGTTCGTAATCGTGGTTTCGTTGCTATTCCCTATCACGACCGTCGCGTTGTCGCCGAACACCGCTGATGCGAACATCCCGGCAGCATCGATGCCTTTCGCCGCTTCCTTCATATTGTCTTCCGCCACGTCACCAAGTTGATCTTGCACATTTAGCACGAAATCCAACAAGCGCGACCGAATCTCGATCAGAACACTTAAAATTTGGGTCGCTTCAATCTGCGTCCAAGCACTCGTGACCCACGCATTTTGGATCGCCTTGCCAAGCAAACCGTTGAATTCTGGTGGGATGGGGATCGACAGACTAGTGTCTGGCTTCGCCGCGAACTGTTCGAGCACACCCACCGATTCGCGCAACGGAGCTTCCAACAGACTCTTGCGCACATCGTCCGGCAAATGCGCGGTTGGTAGTCCGTGCTTGGAAAACTGCCACGCACTGTTCTGAACGTTTCCCAACAATCGTGCGCCGACGACGCGATAGGCGGGTACCGACTTGCCGTCGCCGTATCCGTTCAGTTCGTCGTTAACCCAATCGGCAAGTTCCTTGTGTCCGATCCGGTGCAGCAGAACCTTCGTCTTCAGAAGCGCATCCGTCAGCGAACCGTCTTTGTCGCTCAACAACGTCACGATGTCTTTTAGCAGTTGCATCTCGACCTTACGTCCGAACAGGATGGTCAATTCTACGTGAAGGAGATAACTGACGAGAGTAACGCCGCCTGAATCTGTTCCAGCGGCCCTGCGACATCGCGAGCATTAAGACTGACGTAATGCCGGTGCAGCACGTCGCCGCGCTTCGGCGCACGTCCAAGGATGCGGTAGATCGCGTAAACTTACACCCGGCGAATGGACAAGAATTGTTGTGCCAGTCTTGTCCCAACGCAGTCCCACTTCATCAACCGAGTGGGACAAGATCGAACGCTTCGAGTACGGTAAGCCTTTGATTTATAAGACCGTAATCCGAAGGCTATATACCGAAACCAGAATGTGCAAGGCGGTGGATCGCGGGATGACCATCACCGATGTGAAGGTGATGGAGAAGCATGGTGGGAAGTCGGGGGATTGGGTGGCGGAGTGACCGCGCGCAGCGCTCCTGTTCGTCGCGCGCCGGTCGGTACCTTCAGCCGCCGCCCCGCCGCTCACTCCTCGTCGCCATCGTCTTCCTGCTCCACATCGCTCGAAGGCAAGCCGTAGCGCTTCACCAATTCCGCCTTGAAACCGGCGAGCGTCTTCTGCTCATCGCACAGCTGATACAGATAGCTCAACTGCGCCGGCCAGTCCTTCAGCTCTTCGGCGAAAATTTTCAGTCGCTCGACCGTGTCGAATGCCGCAGCCGTGTCTCCGCTCAACGCCTGCAGCACGGCGTAACGGCGCAGCACGGTTTCGCCGGGCAGGAGCGCCATCGCCTGGCGGTGCATGGCGAGCTTGTGCTGAAGGTCCATGGCGTTCATCGGCAAAAGCGTCGCCATGCCGTACTCGCCCCAGGCGCGGAACAGGAACGACGGATCCGCGCGATATTGTTCAGCCGGACGCGAGCCGTAATACAGCACCTCCGCGCGAGCGTAATCGCGATACACCGGATAAAGCGCCGCGATGCCGCCGAACACGATCACGGCGAATGCGCCGAACGACACGCGCGCGGGCACGAGCCGCAGCGGCCGCGTCTCGAGCAGGCCAAACACGAACATGGCCGGCAGCAGGAAGAACATGTACTGCTGCGGATATTCGACGAGCGCGTGCATGACGAGCACGCCGATCAGCGCAATGCCGAATACGCGCGCCGCGCTTTGCGGCGCGCGCACCACTCGCACGAGCCACGCGACGAGGCCGAACAGCACGATCGCGAGGCCGATCAAACCGGTCTTCGCGAGCAGGTCGATAAAAATGTCGTGTGAGTTGTTGGCGATCTCCACTCCGCCGAGCGCCTTCGCGAACTGATACTGATAGCTCGGGAACTCGCCCCAGCCGACGCCCAGCAACGGATGCGTCCGGAACATCGTCCAGCCGTATTTCCATAGCGCGATCCGCGGCGCGATCTGGCCGGCGTCCTTGAAGCGATCCGCGGCGGACTGCCCCAGTTCGAGGTGATACCGCACATTGGCCCAGCGAATCAGCGCATTGACGACGAAGAACAGCACAGCCAGCGCAACCGGAATCAGCCACTGCCGATGGCTGCGGCGCAACTGCGGTTCGGCGCGCGTCTGCACGAGCGCCATCCACAGGCCGGCCACGACGATCACACCCATTTGCAGCCACGGGCCGCGCGACACCGTCAGCGCGAGCCCCACCGCGAAAATGGTCGACACCAGCGCCCAGATCGCGACGGCGATCCGGCGCGTCTGCACGAGGAAAAGCGCGCCCGCCATCGCAAACGCAATATAGGTGGCGAGGTGGTTCGCCTGCGCCATATTGCCGAACGGCCTGCGCTCCACCGTCACGTTATACGCGACGACGAGCGGCGACACGCGCGCCTCGAGATGAAAGAGCTGAATGACCTGGCAGAACACCGCAAACAATCCGCCGACAACCAGCGCGCCGGCCGCCCAGCGCAACGCCGTCTCATTGAGCTTCGCGCGTGCGAAGCCATAGCCCGCGTGCGCCGCCATGAAAGCGGCCAGCAGGAAACCGCCGCCGAGCCAGTTCATCGACGGCTGAGAGACGGGCAGAAGCACCGATTGTGCGACGAGCAGCAAGCCGAACAGCAACGGCACAAGGGCTACGACAGGCGAGGCAAAGCCGATGCGCGGCTGCGAGGTCGCCACCAGCAGAACCACGCCGGCGCCCATCAACAGGTACAACGCGAGCGCCGTGAATTCAGCGTAGAACGTCGGAATCGGGTACGTATGGTTGACGACTGCATAAGGCAGCACCAACGCGAGAGCCAACAGAACGAGAGAAAGGTAACGCGCGAAAGGGGTGGGCATCGGGTAAGCGGGTGGGCGTCAGCAACCGGCGCACTATACAAAAAAATCCTTGCGCTGTGCGCCGGCTGGGCCGAAATATCCCGAAAATCAGCGATTTACACTTGAACCGTCAGATTTCCGTGCGCGCGTTGCGCGTTGACGGCTGCTGAATCTTCTATCACGCACGGCATTCCGGCGGCGCGAGGTTCGAGGGCAACGTGGGCGCTTGCGCGGGCATCGGTCCTGCGCCCGGCGCCGGCAACGACGACGCCGTCTTGCCGCCCGCGAAGCATTCCCACGCGAGCGCGCCCGCCTGCACCGAGCCCTTCGTCAACGCAACGCGCGCGGTCGGCGCGTCAATGTTGTCGGGCACCGACGGCACCAGCGTGATCGTGTTCGAACCGGCCGGCGCCACCCGCGTCGTGAAGGCGACAGTGATCTGGCCGGTGTCGTCGTCGACGTGCACCGACTCGACGTTGCGCGTGGCGGGCGGCGACGCGTATCCGCCGCCGAACGCGTTGCCGCTCGCCGCGTTTTCCGAGACGGCGAGCCGCGCGGAGGCCGCAAGCGACAGGCCCTCGCCCACGCGGCTGCGCGCGAGATAGTCCTGATACGCGGGAATCGCATAGGCGGCGATCACGCCGACAATCGCAAGCACGATCATCAGCTCGATCAGCGTGAAGCCGAAGCCGAGACGCGAGCCGACGCGGCGGCACGCTCGCGCGAGTCTCGCGGACCAACGCGCTCGCGAGCGCCGCGCGTGCGCCCGCGAGGACTGGGAATAGGGGGAATAAGGCAAGGTGACGATCATCGGCAGGCTCCTGAAACGAAAAACGCCTGCTCCGCGGATCGGGAACAGGCGCTTTAATCGTAGCGAGCGACGCTCGTGTCAGACAGTCAGCCGAATGGCTAACGTTGAATGTGTAGAGGCGCGCGTTCGGCGCAACGCGCCGCTTCAGGCCGCCGCGGATTTCGCGTTGCGGCGCTTGATCACATAGCCAAGAACCACGACGAAGAGCGCGCAGGCGACGCTCATTCCGTATTCGGCAAGCGGCGTGTCGAGGACCGGCCAACGGTCGCCGGCCGGATCGTTGATGATGAGCCCGCCCGCGATCCAGCCGAGCAGTGCCGCGCCGAGCGTGATCACAATCGGGAAACGGTCCAGCAGCTTCAGCACCAACTGGCTGCCCCATACGATCAACGGAATGCTCACCACCAACCCGAAAATCACGAGCGCGAGGCGATGCTGCGGGTCGGCTGCCTCGGCCGCGCCCGCAATGGCGATCACGTTGTCGAGACTCATGACGGCATCGGCGACGATGATCGTCTTGATCGCCGAGATCAGCTTGTCGGCCGGCTTCACATTCTCGTGCGCGTCGTGCGCCGGCGCCATGAGACGAACGCCGATCCACAGCAAAAGCAGCCCGCCCGCGAATTTGAGCAAGGGCACGTCGAGCAGCGCGACCGCGAACGCAATCAGAATCACGCGCAGCAGAATGGCGCCCGCCGTGCCCCACAACACGCCCTTCGTGCGCTGATCCGCCGGCAGATTGCGGCACGCCAGCGCGATCACGACGGCATTGTCGCCGCCGAGCAGAATGTCGATAACGATGATCTGAATGACTGCGCCCCAATGGAGCGTGGCGAGAAACTCGAGCATGAGCAAAAGAATAAAGAGGAACGGAAGGCGCGGCCAATAAAAAAGCGGAGGAGTGTTGAACTCCCCCGCTTTTGAACCGCACGCTGACGAAAGGATCTCGTAAGCGTATCAAAAAAGGCGCCGCAACTGGGCGCCCATTTCGATTTACAACATCGCCTTCAGAAGACGCGCCATTTCCGACGGGTTCTTCGTGACCTTGATGCCGCAGGCGTCCATGATTTCCAGCTTCGCTTCGGCCGTGTCCGCACCGCCCGAGATCAGCGCGCCAGCGTGGCCCATGCGCTTGCCCGGAGGCGCCGTGACGCCGGCGATAAAGCCGACCACCGGCTTCTTCATGTTGTCCTTGATCCAGTAAGCGGCGTTCGCTTCGTCCGGACCACCGATCTCGCCGATCATGATGACGGCGTCCGTGTCCGGATCGTCGTTGAACATCTTCATCACGTCGATGTGCTTCAGACCGTTGATCGGGTCGCCGCCGATACCGACTGCCGACGACTGGCCGAGGCCGATTGCCGTCAACTGGCCGACTGCTTCATACGTCAGCGTGCCCGAACGCGACACGACGCCGATGCGGCCCTTGCGGTGGATGTGACCCGGCATGATGCCGATCTTCAGCTCGTCCGGCGTGATGGTGCCCGGGCAGTTCGGTCCGAGCAGCAGCGTCTTGCGATTCTCGCGACGCATGCGGTCCTTGATCTCGATCATGTCGCGCACGGGAATGCCTTCCGTGATGCAGATGGCGAGATCCAGGTCGGCTTCGACCGCTTCCCAGATTGCAGCAGCAGCGCCTGCCGGCGGAACGTAAATCACCGACACGGTCGCGCCCGTTTCAGCCTTGGCTTCCGCGACGCTTGCGTAGATAGGAATGCCTTCGAAGTCTTCGCCGGCACGCTTCGGGTTCACGCCTGCAACGTACGCTTCGCGGCCGTTTGCGTATTCACGGCAAGCACGCGTGTGGAACTGACCGGTCTTGCCGGTGATGCCCTGCGTGATGACCTTGGTGTCTTTGTTAATCAGAATCGACATGTATTGACCTCTGTTCGTTTGGCGCCGCCCGGTGGCGCGACGCGGCGAGATGTTCTTCGCCCGCGCCGCTCATGCCTCACACGCGCGCCGCCATTCGTAATCCTGGTTAATCCTGTAAAGCCGCTCGATGAGTCCGCTTGTGAAAGCCTGACGCGGACCCGGCTTACGCCTTGCCCGCAGCAGCCGCGACGACCTTCTGAGCCGCTTCTTCCATGCTGTCCGCCGAGATGATCGGCAGGCCGGATTCAGCGAGCATCTTCTTGCCCAGGTCTTCGTTGGTGCCCTTCATGCGGACCACGAGCGGCACCTTCAGCGACACGGCCTTCGACGCCGCGATCACGCCTTCCGCGATCACGTCGCAACGCATGATGCCGCCGAAGATGTTGACCAGAATCGCAGTCAGGTTCGGGTTTTTCAGCATGATCTTGAAGGCTTCCGTGACCTTCTCCGTCGTGGCGCCGCCGCCCACGTCGAGGAAGTTTGCCGGTTCGCCGCCGAACAGCTTGATGGTGTCCATGGTCGCCATCGCGAGGCCCGCGCCGTTCACCAGACAGCCGATGTTGCCGTCGAGCGAGATGTACGCGAGGTCGAACTTCGACGCTTCCACTTCAGCCGGATCTTCTTCGTCCAGATCGCGATACGCGACGATTTCCGGATGACGGAACAGCGCGTTCGAGTCGAAGTTGAACTTGGCGTCGAGCGCGATGACCTTGCCGTCGCCCGTCAGGATCAGCGGGTTGATTTCGGCGAGCGATGCGTCGGTTTCCCAGAATGCCTTGTAGAGGCCTTGCAGGATCGCGCGCGCTTGCGGGATCGACGCGTCGGGCACGCCGATCTTCTTCGCGAGGTCGTCTGCTTCGGCGTCCTTCAGGCCGGTCGACGGGTCGACGGCAACTTTATGGATCAGCTCGGGCGTCTTTTCCGCGACTTCTTCAACGTCCATGCCGCCTTCGCTCGATGCCATCACGACGATCTTCTGCGAAACGCGATCGATCACGAGGCCGACATACAGTTCCTTCTTGATGTCGGCGCCTTCTTCGATCAGCAGACGATTGACCTTCTGGCCTTCCGGACCGGTCTGATGGGTGACGAGCTGCATGCCGAGGATCTGGTTCGCGTATTCGCGGACCTGCTCCAGCGACTTGGCAACCTTCACGCCGCCGCCCTTACCACGGCCACCCGCATGGATCTGAGCCTTCACGACCCACACCGGGCCGCCGAGCTCTTCCGCGGCCTTGACCGCATCATCCACCGAGAAGACCGGCTTGCCGCGCGGTACCGCGACGCCGAATTTCCGCAGGATTTCCTTACCCTGGTACTCGTGAATCTTCATGCGTGATTCCCTTCAGTCTGAGAGTTGGATTAAACATCGCTTCCGCTACCGTCCAACATGCCGGGCGCATTGCCCCTGCCTTCGTGGCGGGCCGCCCCGTTGTCTGGCGATGCCGGGCGGTCTGCTGGGCGTGGCGCATGGCCATACCAGCGCGGGTAAAACTGCTGCACTGCCTCCCCGTCGAAACGCAGCGCATGGCAGCGTCCCAACTGGAACGGCGGTTTTTCGTTTAAACGTTCGGCGTCGCCGTCAGTCGACCCGTTTTCTGAACTGGCACTCCCGCCTCGCGTGTCGTCACCGGTGTTCCATACGTCGCCGGCGAACGCCTGAATCGCGGCGGTCGGCAGGACCGCGCACAACTCGGTGAGATGCGTGCAACCAGCCGTGCCGGCCAGCAAACGGGCAGCATCGCGACGGAAGTTGTGGAACAGATTGAGCCCGATGAGGGCACGATAGGCGGGATTGCTGGCTTGGCAGAGCCCAGGATAGGGCACCCAGTCGGACGACGCCTCGGCGTCGACGACATTGAGCTTGCGATCGATGGTGATGCGAAGCCAGAGTTCATGGATCGGTTGACCATTGGGCCGGACGCCCGACGCAAGCACCACGTCGCGTGGCTTTTCGTCGGTCAAGCACGCTTCCACATCCCACAAGCCGTCCGCTCGTTCATAAGCTTCCGCCCGGATTGCGCGGCGATGGCGCAACTGACGGGGCACTGACGAGGAAAGCGGCATGCGAAAAGGAAAGGCCGAATTGGAAAACCCGCGAATTTTACCATACTGGGTATTTGAGACAGGCGGGAGTGCGGCAGCGGCCGGCTGCGCGCCCGTTATGGGCGGGATTATGGCGGGGTTGGCCGCCCGCTTATTCGCCGCTCCAGTCTTCGTCGATGCCCTTGAGAATCTTGCCGATGGTCGCGCCCGAGAAACCCCGCGACGCGAGAAAACGCGCCTGCTTGGCACGCTCGGCTGGGGTTTGCGGAAGCTGGCCGAACTTCTTGCGCCATACGGCCTGCGCGCGCGCCAGCTCGGTTTCGCGCAACTGGGCGCTGGCTTCCTCGACGAGTGCCTGATCCACCGCGTGCTGCTTCAATTCGCCGACGATCCGGCTAGCGCCGAGCCGCGACGACCGGCGATGAATCAGGCTTTCTGCGAATCGGGAGTCCGACAGCCAGTTTTCGGCCTCCAGTGTGTCGAGCAGCGTATCGAGCGAGTCGTTTTCTTCGACGAACGGCTTCAGCTTGCGTGCGAGTTCGCTACGGCTGTACTCGCGACGCGACAGATAGCCTAGCGCGCGCCCTTTGAGCGAACGCGCGGGACGTTGCGATTTCTTTACTTCGCCTTGAGTGTGCTCGGTGTCTGGGCTCGGCGAGCCGGGGCTGTGGCGAGAGCCGGACGATCGTGATGAACCCCGAGAGCCAGATGAACCACGCGAGCGCGTGTAAGTGGGCTCGGCGGATGGGTCGGGTTGGGTTGACTGGAACTGCGCGCGCCGCGGGCCACGGCCTGCGGCGCGATCGTGCGCGTCGAATGATTCGAAGGGATCGAATGGGTCGACAGGCTGGAAGGGAGCGGGGGAATGCGACGGATGCGATGAATCCGGCAGGTTCGCCGGACCCGAAAGTTCGCGCGAACCGCTACCTTCATCGCGCGGGCCGGCCGCGTTGCGTCCGGTATCGGACAATGACCGGCCCTTGCGTATCACGTAGTGGTTACTCTTCTTCGTCCGCGACTTCTGCGCCTGCGCCGGTCACTGCTTCGGCCATTGCATTCACGCCCAGCGATTCGCGGATACGGTTTTCGATCTCACGCGCGATGTCCGGATTTTCGCGCAGGAATTCACGCGCGTTGTCCTTGCCCTGGCCAATACGCTCGCCGTTATAGCTGTACCACGCACCGGCCTTGTCGACGATCTTGGCCTGCACGCCCAGGTCGATGATTTCGCCCTGTCGCGAAATACCTTCGCCGTACAGAATGTCGAAAATTGCCTCGCGGAACGGCGGCGACACTTTGTTCTTGACCACCTTGACGCGGGTTTCGTTGCCGATCACTTCGTCGTTCTTCTTGATCGAACCGATGCGGCGAATGTCCAGACGCACCGACGCATAGAACTTCAGCGCGTTGCCGCCCGTGGTGGTTTCCGGATTGCCGAACATCACGCCGATCTTCATGCGAATCTGGTTGATGAAGATGACGAGGCAGTTGGTGCGCTTGATCGTGCCGGTGAGCTTGCGCAGCGCCTGCGACATGAGACGCGCTTGCAGACCCGGCAGCGAGTCGCCCATTTCGCCTTCGATTTCAGCCTTCGGCACCAGTGCCGCGACCGAGTCGATCACGATCATGTCGATCGAGCCCGAGCGCACGAGCGCGTCGGCGATTTCCAGCGCCTGTTCACCCGTATCCGGCTGCGAAACCAGCAGGTCGCTCACGTTCACGCCGAGCTTGCCGGCGTATTGAATGTCCAGCGCGTGTTCCGCGTCGATAAACGCTGCCGTACCGCCGAGCTTCTGCATTTCGGCGATGACCTGCAACGTGAGCGTGGTTTTACCCGACGACTCCGGGCCGTAGATTTCGACCACGCGGCCACGCGGCAGACCGCCGACGCCCAGTGCGATATCCAGGCCGAGCGATCCAGTGGAAACGACCTGGATGTCTTCGACTGCCTCACCTGCGCCGAGCCGCATGACCGACCCTTTGCCGAACTGCTTTTCGATCTGCGCGAGGGCGGCAGCGAGTGCCTTGCTCTTTTCAGCAGTCAGTCCAGCCGAGCCTTTCTTGCTTTCTTCCATGAATCGTCCTTTGCTATGATGAACGGCGTCTGAGGCAGATGTGTCGTCCATTTTTAAAGGACAGCACACGAAACCCAGACACTGTATAAAAAAACAGTAGTTTTGGCAAGCGCGATTCTCATGCGAACGCGCATTTTTACCGTCGCGCTGCCCAAACCACCCACAATAATTTTCGGAGACCGCTGTGCGCCGCGGGGACACCCGAGGTGCCGGCCACAGGCCCTGAGCTGGCGCATCATGCGAATTCTGATTGCCGAAGACGACAGCATACTCGCGGACGGTCTGGTTCGATCACTCCGCCAATCGGCCTATGCCGTGGATCACGTGAAGAACGGCGTCGAGGCCGACACCGCGCTGTCGATGCAAAGTTTCGACCTGCTGATTCTCGATCTCGGCCTGCCGCGCATGTCCGGGCTCGAGGTGCTGCGCCGCCTGCGCGCCCGCAATTCCAATCTGCCCGTGTTGATCCTGACGGCCGCCGACAGCGTCGACGAGCGCGTCAAGGGCCTCGATCTCGGCGCCGACGACTACATGGCCAAGCCGTTCGCCCTGAACGAACTGGAAGCGCGCGTGCGCGCGCTCACGCGGCGCGGCGCTGGCGGCGGCCCGACCGTCGTGCGGC
Source organism: Paraburkholderia phenoliruptrix (assembly GCF_047325075.1). Classification (NCBI taxonomy): domain Bacteria; kingdom Pseudomonadati; phylum Pseudomonadota; class Betaproteobacteria; order Burkholderiales; family Burkholderiaceae; genus Paraburkholderia; species Paraburkholderia phenoliruptrix. Next base: position 1,053,361 of record NZ_CP168531.1, on the reverse strand, counting down.
ACGGTTCGCTGTCGTTCGATCAGGTGGGCCGGATCGCTTATATCAACGATCAGGTGATCGACCTGTCGGCGCGCGAGCTCGGCCTGCTCGAAGTGCTGCTGCAGCGGATCGGCCGGCTGGTGTCGAAGGAACAGCTGGTCGACCATCTGTGCGAATGGGGCGAGGAAGTCAGCAACAACGCAATCGAGGTGTATGTGCACCGGCTGCGCAAGAAAATCGAGCCGAGCGGCGTGCGTATCATCACCGTGCGTGGACTCGGCTACTGCCTCGAAAAGGCGGTCGCAGCCGCGAACGCCAATCCGGGCGGCCATGCAGCCAATGCAGGCACCCCTGACACGCCCGCCGCCCCTGAGCCGGCGCCGTCGCCCTCCTCGCCGGCACCGTCCGGCGGAATGCCGACAAGCCATCACTATAAGTAGAGCACTTTCATGTCCGCACGCGCAGATCGCGCGGCGGCTCGCGCGGCGGACCTCGACGAGGCGCGCGACGAGCGCTACGCCAATCCGTTCGCCCCGCCCGACGAAACCGAAGCCGCCGCCGAGGCGCGTCCGCGCTCGTTGTTCGGCGAAATCCTCGACTGGATGCTGGCGCCGCTGCTGCTGCTCTGGCCGATGAGCCTCGCGGTGACTTACCTCGTCGCCAAGTCGATTGCCAACGGGCCGTTCGACCGCGCGCTCGAAACCGACGCCTACGTGCTCGCGCGCCAGATCCATCCTGTCAACGGCGTCGCCGAACTGACGCTGCCCGATTCCACGCGCGACTTTCTGCGCACCGATAACGTCGACAGTGTGTTCTATCAGGTGCTCGGCACGCGCGGCGAGCTGGTGGCGGGCGAGCGCGACATGCCGCTCCCGCACGAGGACGACCGGCCGCAGCCGGGCCTCGTGGCGTTCCGCGACGACATGCTGCGCGGCAACGACATCCGCGTCGCCTATACGACGGTCGAGTTCCCGCAGACGCCGGGCGCGGAGCCGGTGCTCGTGCAGGTGGCGGAGACGCTCGACAAACGCAGCCAGCTTGCCAACGACATCATCAAGGGCGTGATCCTGCCGCAGTTCGTGATCCTGCCGCTCGCGATCCTGCTCGTGTGGTTCGGTCTGTCGCGCGGGCTTGCGCCGCTGCACGCGCTGCAGGCGCACATCCGCGCGCGGCGTCCGGACGACCTCTCGCCGCTCGAGGCGCGCCGGGCGCCGCCGGAAATCGAGCCGCTCGTCACGTCGTTCAATGACCTGCTGACGCGCCTCGAACAGAATATGGAGCTGCAAAAGCGCTTTATCGCCGACGCCGCGCATCAGATGAAGACGCCGCTCGCAGGTCTGCGCACCCAGGCCGAACTGGCGCTGCGGCAGGACGCGTCGGAGGAAGTGCACCGCTCGCTCGAACAGATCGCGACGAGTTCCGAGCACGCGGCCCGCCTCGTCACCCAGCTGCTCGCGCTCGCACGCGCGGAAAACCGTATGTCGGGGCAGATTTTCACGCCGGTGGAAGTGACGGAGGTGGCGCGCAACGCCGTGCGCGACTGGGTGCAGGCCGCGCTCGCCAAGCAGATGGATCTCGGCTACGAGGCGCCCGACGAGCCAGTCGAAGTGGAAGGCAATCCGGTCATGTTGCGCGAGATGCTGTCGAACCTGATCGACAACGCGATCCGCTACACGCCGGCGGGCGGCCGCATCACGGTGAGAGTGAGGCACGACGCCGCCGCGCGGCTCGTGCATCTGGAAGTGGAAGACACGGGGCTTGGCATTCCGGTGGCCGAGCGCGCGCGGGTGCTGGAGCGCTTTTACCGGATTCTCGGCCGCGAAGGCGACGGCAGCGGCCTCGGGCTCGCCATCGTCCGCGAAATTGCGACCATGCACGGCGGCGAGCTGACTATCGAAGACAACGTCTATCAGAGCTCGCCGAGGCTCGCGGGAACGCTCGTGCGTGTCAGTTTGCACGTGCTGGAACGGGGCAGGACTTACCCTAACGCGACCTGACCACCACCAACGCCGCAGGACAGATTCAACGACGTTGGCGCCAGACTGTGCGCGCTTGCACGCAATTTGACAGATTTTCCGAAGAATTCGCGGCTGATTGCGAGGCTGCGAGCGTGGCCGTCCGCGTCAGTACGCCGTAAGTTTTCACTCCAATAATCGGTTGCACGGTGCACAGCGGGCCGGTGCGCCGCGTGCATATCAAATATTGGAGACGACAAATGGCTACCGTTGGCGGACACATTGCGCCCGTACCCATGACGCGCGATGAGAAGCGGGTGATCTTCGCATCGTCGCTAGGTACGGTTTTCGAATGGTACGACTTCTATCTCGCCGGCTCGCTGGCGGCCTTCATCAGCAAGAGCTTCTTCTCCGGCGTGAATCCCACGGCCGGCTTCATCTTCACGCTGCTCAGCTTTGCCGCGGGTTTTGCGGTCCGGCCGTTCGGCGCGGTGGTGTTCGGGCGGCTCGGCGACCTGGTCGGCCGGAAGTACACCTTCCTCGTCACCATCGTGATCATGGGTCTGTCGACCTTCCTCGTCGGCTTTTTGCCGGGTTACGCGGCGATCGGCATTGCTTCGCCGGTGATCTTCATCGCAATGCGCATGCTGCAGGGCCTCGCGCTCGGCGGCGAGTACGGCGGTGCCGCCACTTATGTGGCCGAACACGCGCCGCCGGGGCGCCGCGGTTTCTACACGGCCTGGATTCAGACGACGGCCACGCTCGGCCTGTTCCTTTCGCTGCTGGTGATTCTCGGCGTGCGCACGGCTATGGGCGAAGACGCGTTCGGCGCATGGGGCTGGCGCATTCCGTTCATCGCGTCGATTCTGCTCCTGGCCGTGTCGGTGTGGATTCGCCTGCAACTGCATGAATCGCCGGTGTTCGAGCGCATCAAGGCCGAAGGCAAGACGTCGAAGGCGCCGCTTTCCGAGGCGTTCGGCCAGTGGAAAAACCTGAAAGTCGTGATTCTTGCGCTGATCGGCCTGACGGCCGGCCAGGCCGTGGTGTGGTACACGGGCCAGTTCTACAGCCTCTTCTTCCTGACCCAGACGCTCAAGGTGGACGGCGCCACCGCCAACATCATGATCGCGCTCGCGCTTCTGATCGGCACGCCGTTCTTCCTGTTCTTCGGCTCGCTGTCGGACCGCATCGGCCGCAAGCCGATCATCATGGCAGGCCTTCTGATCGCGGCGCTCACCTACTTCCCGCTCTTCAAGGCGCTCACGCATTACGTCAACCCGGCGCTGGAAGCGGCCACGGCCAAGGCGCCTATTGTCGTGATCGCGAATCCGGATGAATGCTCGTTCCAGTTCAACCCGGTCGGCACGTCGAAGTTCACGAGTTCGTGCGACATCGCGAAGAGCGCGCTGTCGAAGTCCGGCTTGAACTACGACAACGTGGCGGCCCCCGCGGGCACGCTCGCGCAGATCAAGGTCGGCGACACGGTGATCAACACCTATGACGGCAAGGCCGCCGACGCGAAGGACCAGGGCAAGACGTTCGACAAAACGCTGGCAACGACGCTGAAGTCCGCCGGCTATCCGCCGAAGGCCGATTCGTCGCAGATCAACTGGCCGATGAGCGTGGTGATTCTCACCATCCTCGTGATCTACGTGACCATGGTCTACGGGCCGATTGCGGCAATGCTGGTGGAGATGTTCCCGACGCGGATCCGTTATACGTCGATGTCGCTGCCTTATCACATCGGCAATGGCTGGTTCGGCGGCTTCCTGCCGGCTACCGCGTTTGCGATCGTCGCGGCGAAGGGCAACATCTATTCCGGGTTGTGGTATCCGATCGTGATCGCGGTGATCACCTTCGTGATCGGCATGCTGTTCGTGCGCGAGACCAAGGACTCGGACATTTACGCGAAAGACTGAGGCCCGCGCGGGTTCGTGAGGCGGCGACTTAAAAAGTTGCGTGCCGGGGGGTTGACAGCCTCCGGCGCTGTCCTCATAATCTCGCTTCTTTCGGCGAATTAGCTCAGTTGGTTAGAGCGACGGAATCATAATCCGCAGGTCCGGGGTTCGAGTCCCTGATTCGCCACCAGTTGCAAGAAAAAGCCGCTGATCCGCAAGGTTCAGCGGCTTTTTCGTTTCTGGCTGTCCACGTTTCATCCGGGCAGCGACACCCGCAACTTAAGGAGGATTGTTGATGACGTTCCGCACCGCTGCGCACACCGTGGCCATCGCATCCATCGCGCTTCTCGGCGCCGCTTCCGTCACCGCGGCACAAGCGCAAACGCCCACCGACAACCAGTGGCGCGCAAGCCAGAGCACGCTGTCCACGCTTTTGCAGAACGGCTACAAGATCGTGGCCGTCGTCAACACGCCTCGTGGAGAGGCCGGTCCGGCCGACACCATCTTCGTGCAGCGCGACCAGAGCGCGTTCAAATGCATCGACCCGCAGGGACCCGAGCCCGGGAAAAAAGCGCCGGCCTGCTTTGAGCTGGCGCCGCCGTCGGGCGCCACCACCGGCTCGGAAGCCAAGTAGCCGCTGCCGCCGTGAGGTCGACGGCGGCAAAACGGATCACCGATCCACCAGCCGGCTCAAATTGCCGCGCACGCGCTGCAACAGCGTGATCAACTGCGCGGCTTCTTCCTTGCTGAAGCCGTTCAACGCTTCCAGCGCGACCGCGTCGCCCACTTCGCGCGCCTTGCCCAGCGCGCGCTCCGCCTTCGGTGTCATGCGCACCTGGCGCTCACGGCGGTCCTGCGGATTGGCCGCGCGCTCGATCCAGCCGCCCTCCTCCATCCGGTCGAGCAGTCGGCCCGCCGAAATCGGCGCAACTTCCAGCAGATCGGCGAGCCGCGCCTGGTTGATGTCGCCGTAATGCGCGAGATAAGCCAGCACACGGCATTGCGCGCGCGTCAGATCGACCGACGATTTCGCGAGATCGTCGAAACGCTTGCCGCTCAAGCGGCCGACGTCCGAAACAAGGAAGCCGAAGCGCTCTTCGAGCTGAGCAAGCTGGGCGGGTCGGGCGGGTGCGGCGGGTTGGGTCTCCATGCGCGGATTATACGAAAGAGCTTCCTCCCGAAACCCCGTGGTCAAGTTATTCAGCCTCCGCATAATTCCCGATGTGAGCCGGTCCACGCGTCGATATACTAAGCATGCTTACTATATCGACGATCTCCCACAGTCATGCCCGCCGCCTCCTCGCCGTCGAGCGTCGCCGCCGCGCCGCTCAACCGGCCGATGATCACCGTCTCGATCATGCTCGCCACGCTGATCCAGACGCTCGACAGCACCATCGCCAACGTCGCGCTGCCGCATATGCAGGGCACGCTATCGGCGTCGCAGGACGAGATCACGTGGGTGCTGACCTCGTACATCGTCGCCGCCGCGATTGCGACGCCGCTGACCGGCTGGCTGTCCGACCGGCTGAGCGTGAAGCGCCTGCTCATCCTCGCGATCGGCGGCTTCACGGTGTCGTCGGCGTTATGCGGTCTCTCGGAGACGCTCGCGCAAATCGTCGCGTCACGTTTGCTCCAGGGCGTTTTCGGCGCGTCGCTCGTGCCGCTGTCGCAGTCCATCCTGCTCGACATCAATCCGCGCGAGAAGCAGGGCCAGGCCATGGCCGTGTGGGGCATGGGCGTGATGGTCGGCCCGATTCTCGGCCCGACGCTCGGCGGCTGGCTCACCGACAGCTACAACTGGCGCTGGGTGTTCTTCATCAATGTGCCGATCGGCGCCTTTGCGCTGTTCGGCGTGGCGACCTTTCTGCCCTCGCGCGCGCCGAAACCCGACGCGAAGTTCGACGCGTTCGGCTTCGCGACGCTCGGCCTCGCGATTGGCGCGCTTCAGGCGATGCTGGATCGTGGCGAGCAACTCGACTGGTTCGGCTCCCATGAGATCGTGCTGGAGGCGCTGATTGCCGCTATCAGCTTCGCATTCTTTCTCGTGCATACGGCAACCGTCGGCAAGACGTCGTTTTTCAAATACGAATTGCTGAAGGATCCGAACTTCACGACGGGTACGTTCTTCATCTTCGTGATCGGCGCGGTGATGTATGCCACGCGCGCGCTGCTTCCGCCGATGTTGCAAAACCTGATGAGCTATCCGGTCGCGACCACCGGTCTCGTCACCGCGCCGAGCGGCGCGGGCACTATGGTCGCGATGCTGTTCGCCGGCCGCTTGCTGAAGCGGATCGACGCGCGGCTTATGCTGCTCGCCGGCTTCCTGATTTCGGCTTTCGCGCTATGGCAGATGATGCACTACACGATCGTGCTGTCGGCCTCGGACATCGTGTGGCCCGGCGTGATCCAGGGCTTCGGGCTCGGTCTGGTGTTCGTGCCGCTGAGCGCGCTGACATTCTCGACGCTCGCGCCGGAACTGCGCGCCGACGGCACGGCCACCTACAGCCTGATGCGCAACATCGGCAGCAGTATTGGCATTTCGATCGTGCAAACGCTAATGACGCGCAATACGCAGATTTCGCACGCGGACCTCGCGGCCAATGTCACGCCCTTCAACCCCGCCATTCAGCCGATGCTCGAAAGCGGCTCGCATTACGACATCGCGGCGCTGAACGCGTCGATCACACAGCAGGCCTCGATGATCGCGTATCTCAACGACTTCAAGCTGATGTTCGTCGCGACGCTGCTCGTCATTCCGCTGCTCGTGCTGATCCGCCCGGGCAGCAAGAGCCACGACGCTTCGGCGGCCCACGCCGCCATGGATTGATCACGCCTCGATGCGCCCGCGCGTGACGCCGAGCAGACGCGCCATGGCGTCGCGCGCGGCGGCGGCGTCGCGCGCGCGAATGGCCTCGAACACGGCCGTATGCTCGGCGAGCGACGCGTTGAACACGTCGGCGCGCTTCGCGTTCAACCGAAGCTGCGCCTCCAGCGTGCGCTCGATCAGCGTGCCGAGTGGAATCAGTAGTTCGTTGCTGCAGGCAATGAGCACGCTCAAATGGAATTGCAGATCCGCGCGCACCCATTCGTCGACGTTGCGCGCGGCGGCCATGGCGGCGTGAGCGGCAGAGAGCGCGCCGAAGGTCTCGTCAGAATGCGAAGCGGCGGCAAGACCCGCGGCATATGGCTCGATCATCTCGCGCATTTCCTGCAGCTTGAGCGCGAACTGCATGGGCGCAGCCACGCGCGAGTACCAGTCGAGCACGTCGGCATCGAGCAGATTCCACGCGTGCCGCGGCCTCACGCGCGTGCCCACGCGCGGCCGCGATTCGATCAGCCCCTTGGACGTCAACGTGCGCAGCGCCTCGCGCAACACCGTGCGGCTGACGCCGAACGTGTCCATCAGTTCGGCTTCGCGCGGCAGGATCGACTCGGGCGCGTAGTCGCCGCGCAGAATCGCCGTGGCCAGCAGATGGGCGACACGCCCGTGCAGATCGTGCTGAATAGCATTCTCCCGGCGGCCGTGCCGCTCAATATGTGGCAAATAGTACTATTAATAGTACTTTAACTCACGTTTGTTGTAGCATGGAAACCCTCGACTATCCGCATGCGACCACCGGAGACGCACGTCATGAAAATCACCAAGCTTGAAACCTTCATCGTTCCGCCGCGCTGGTGCTTCCTGAAAATCGAAACGGACGAAGGCATCGTCGGCTGGGGCGAGCCGGTGGTCGAGGGCCGCGCGCACACGGTGGCCGCGGCCGTCGAAGAACTGTCCGATTATCTGATCGGCAAAGACCCGCTGCTGATCGAAGACCATTGGCAGGTCATGTACCGCGCGGGCTTCTACCGCGGCGGTCCGATCACCATGAGCGCGATTGCCGGCGTCGACCAGGCGCTGTGGGACATCAAGGGCAAGCATCACGGCGTGCCGGTTCATGCGCTGCTTGGCGGCCAGGTGCGCGACAGGATCAAGGTGTATTCGTGGATCGGCGGCGACCGTCCGAGCGACGTCGCGAACAACGCGCGCGCCGTGGTCGAGCGCGGCTTCAAGGCCGTGAAGATGAACGGCTCCGAGGAGTTGCAGATCATCGACACCTTCGACAAGGTGCAAGGCGTCATCAACAATGTCGCGGCGGTGCGCGAGGCGGTGGGGCCGGACATCGGCATCGGCGTGGACTTCCACGGCCGCGTGCATAAGCCGATGGCGAAGGTGCTCGCGAAAGAACTCGATCCCTACAAGCTGCTTTTCATCGAGGAGCCCGTGCTGTCGGAAAACGCGGAAGCGCTGCGCGACATCGTCAATCAGACCAACACGCCGATCGCGCTCGGCGAGCGTCTCTATTCGCGCTGGGACTTCAAGCACATCCTGTCGGGCGGCTATGTCGACATCATTCAGCCGGACGCGTCGCACGCGGGCGGGATCACCGAGTGCCGCAAGATCGCGTCGATGGCAGAGGCCTACGACGTCGCGCTCGCGCTGCACTGCCCGCTCGGCCCCATTGCGCTCGCCACCTGCCTGCAGATCGACGCGGTGAGCTACAACGCGTTCATCCAGGAACAGAGCCTCGGCATCCACTACAACCAGGGCAACGACCTGCTCGACTACATCAGGAACCCGGAAGTCTTCAAATACGAAGACGGCTTCGTGTCGATTCCGCAAGGGCCTGGCCTCGGCATCGAAGTGAACGAGGAGAAGGTACGCGAGATGGCGAAGGTCGGGCATCGCTGGCGCAACCCGGTGTGGCGTCACGCGGACGGCAGCGTCGCGGAGTGGTGAGGCTCGCTCATCGGCTGAGCTGGTTTGCCGGCGCAGTCGCCGACAGACGTCGCCCGCGGGCGGCGTTTTGTCTTGCGTTTTGTTTTGCGCTTCGTTTTGCCCGTGCTCGCGGGAACCTCTCTCGGGCAATGCAGCCGCGCGTTACGGTGACGTGACGCGCGCGCCCGTCTCAGTAACGTAACATCCCGGACCGAATGGACCCGAGCGGCGCTCGGGCGACACCTCCCGCGTCGCGCGGCCAACCCCACGAAGCCCTGCCAAGCCCCGTCGGCAAAGGCTCTCACTCATTCTGTTCGGCATCAGACGGAGACATGGCCTGGAGCTTGCTGAAATGCATTCAAACAACGAATGCATCAGGGGGCTTCATGGGCGAATTCATTCCGGACTATTTGCTGCGCGAGCAGGCTGCCGTCGGCGCGCTCGCGCTGTTCGGCGTGCTGCGCATCATCGGCGCGATGCTGGCGTACGAGCGCGGCTGGCGCATTACGGCCATCGAGAAGTGGTTCGTCCTCGCCGCTTTCGTCTATTGCGTCCCGCAGCTGTTCGATCTGCTCACACACGTCTATAACGCGCACGCGGCGGCAGCCGAACTCGAAGGCAAAGCCGCGGGCTGCGCAATCGCGCTCTTTTGCGCGCCGATCGTCGGCCACCGGCTGGGGCTGGAATGATTGCGGCCGGCGGCCGGATGCCGAGCAGACTGTCCACGCGCCTGTCGAGGCCGGGCCGGCCCGCAAGACCGCGTGTCTTGCGCCGCACGCTGACACCGTGCGGTGCTTCTTGTGCGACGCGTGCAGACCGCGCCACTCGCCCCACCTGACAAACGCAACGACGCGCATCGGGGAGCGCCGGCGCGCCGGGCGTTTCGAACGTCTCGCTCGCGAGGCTCAGCCGAGCGCAGCGAAGGCCGGCACGCTATGCGCCAGCACGGCCGCCGCGATGAAGACACCGACCATCGCAAGCGCCTCGAGATAAAGCACGTTGACGAAGGTATGCGCGTCCATTGTCGACGCCGTGCGGCGCAGGCGCGGCAACGCGAGAAAACGGTTCAGGCCGCCCAGCACCAGCGCGAGTCCGACGAGCGTGAGCTTGAGGATCAGGACATGGCCCCATGTGCTGGACGCAATCGCCTCGAACGAACCGCCCGAGCCCCGCACGGCATTGAAGATGCCGGACAGCAGCACGAACCCGACCGCCACCAGCGACACGTTCGACACCTGCGTCGCCGTGCGGATCAGCACGCCGCGCGCGGTCGACGCGCCGAGCGCCGGCAGCACGACGAGCCCGGCCGCGATCGCGAGGCCGCCCCAGACGCTCGTCACGAGCACGTGCAGTGTTTGCATCGCGATCGCGGCGGACGCGAGGCCCGCGTCCGCCGCGTGTCCGAGCGAGGCCTTGCCGGCCGCGATCGCGATCACCGCGAGCCACAGCAGCGCGTTGCGCAGCACGCCGCCATGGCTCGTCAGCGCTGTGCCGAGCAGGACCAGCGCGCCGGCAAAGGCGATGCTCCAGCCGTAGCCGACATGGGTTTGCGAGAGCACCGTCGGCACAATCGCGAAGGCGGCGGGCAAGGACACGCCGCTCATCGACGCCGCCTGATAGAGCAGCCAGCCGAGGTCCGCGAGCACCAGCACCGCGCTCGCCGTCAGCAGCGAACGTTGCGCGCGCAACCAGGCAGGCTGTGCGGGCGCGATCTTGGCCTTCGCGTCATTCGCGAGCCACGCCCCGAGCAACGCCGAGCCGACGGCAAACGCAAACGCGACATTCATGAGCGCGGCCATGGCGACCTGCCCGATCCACAGTCCGTCGACGCTCATTTGACGGTGAACGCAAAGTCGCCCTGCGTGCGATGCCCATCCGTGGCGACCGCCGTCCAATGCACCGCGTAACGGCCGGCGCGGAGCGTCGGCAGCGGCAGATGCATGACGCGCGCGTCATGCTTGTCCACCTGCGACGCCGCGGGCGCGGCCGGCTTGCCGCCGGCATCGGTGAGTGCGATCTTGCTGAAGGCCGGCTCGAGCGGCTCGCTGAAGTGGATCGTAATGTCGGCGGGAGCGGCGACTTCGGCATTGGCAGCGGGCTCGCTCGAAACGAGATGAGCATGCGCGAATGCTGCGGAACTCAGCAGCAGCAGCGCGGCGGCGCCGAGCGCGGACGAAAGCCGCGCCGGACGAGAAAGGTTAATTAGCTTCATGTAAGGCCGATAGCGGGTGAACAGTAAAACGGCGGGAAAACGGCGATGGCCGGCCGGTCCGATGGAACGGACCTGGTGCCCCGGCACATCGGACGTGCGGCCCGGCGGGCCCCGAAGTGTACGCTTCGATGGTTCGGGCGCGGTTCGGTTCAACATCGCGCGGATAAGTTCGCCGGGTACAGCGCTTGCATTTGCCGACTAGCCGGCCACGAGCCGGAGACCGCGCCGTGAGTTCCGCACCGCGACGCGCGGCAAACTGTCGCACGCCTGTGACAGCCGCAAGCGTCCCCGATGCGGCAAATAGTCATCATCACCCTTCGATGATAGAATGCTGCGTCGCCGCAGCGCCGGCTGCCCTTCACACCGAGCCGCTCGAAGTTCGGTCAGGTCCCCGATTTTGATGGAGTTACGCGTGTCTTCAAGACGCATTTTCCGCCCGTTGCTTGCCCTTCTGCTGATCGGCTCCGCGGGTGTCTATAGCGCTGCGAAAGCGCAGACTCAACCGAAGGCCCCCGATACGATGGAAGCGCGCGTGCAAGGCTGCACGGCCTGCCACGGCACGCACGGGCAAGGTACCGACAACGACTACTTTCCGCGCCTCGCAGGCAAGCCGGCCGACTATCTGTACAACCAGTTGCAGAATTTCCGCGAAGGGCGCCGCAAGTATCCGCCCATGAACTACCTCGTCACGTATCTCTCCGACGACTATCTGCATCAGATCGCCACGTATTTCTCCAAGCAGCGTCCGCCTTATCCGCCGCCCGCCAAGCCGACTGTGTCGTCGGCCACGCTCGCTCGCGGCCAGCAGATCGTGCTGAACGGCGACGCGTCGAAGCAGATTCCGGCTTGCGCGGCCTGCCACGGCAAGAGCCTGACGGGTATGGAACCGGCCATCCCCGGTCTCGTGGGCCTGCACTCCGACTACATCAGCGCGCAGCTCGGCGCATGGCGTTCGGGCACGCGCCACGCCATCGCACCTGATTGCATGCACACCATCGCCACGCGCCTCACGGACGAAGACGTGAACGCAGTTGCTGCCTGGCTTTCCACGCAACAGGCTCCACAAAACCCCGTGCCGGCTCCGGCCCGCTCGATGAAGACTCCGCTTGCCTGCGGCAGCGAACCGCAATAAGGCACCGGGAGAGACACTCAAATGAAACGCAAGTCTTTGTTCGCCCTCTCGGCAGTGGTCGTCGTCGCGGCTGCTGCACTCGTCCCCGTCCTGTGGTCGGGCGGCGACAATCTGCACAACGGTACGGCCGTGGCCGCCACGCCCGCCGACCAGGCTGCGCTCGTGAAGAAGGGCGAGTACCTCGCCCGCGCCGGCGACTGTATCGCCTGCCACACGGTCCGCGGCGGCAAGCAGTTCGCCGGCGGCCTGCCCATGGCCACGCCGTTCGGCACGATGTTCACGCCGAACATCACGCCTGACGACCAGTACGGTATCGGCAAGTGGACGCAGGACGACTTCTACCGCGCCATGCATACCGGCCGCTCGAAAGACGGCAGCCTGCTCTACCCGGGCTTCCCGTTCACGAGCTACACGAAGGTCACGCGCGCCGACTCGGACGCGATCTACGCGTACCTGCGCTCCATCCCGCCCGTTGCCGTGCCGAGCCGTCCGCACGAACTGAAGTTCCCGTTCAACCAGCGCAACATGCTGATCGGCTGGCGTACGCTCTTCTTCCGTGAAGGCGAGTACAAGCCGGATCCGACCAAGTCGGTCGAGTGGAACCGCGGCGCATATCTGATCGAAGGCCTCGGCCATTGCGGCATGTGCCATACGTCGATCAACGCAATGGGCGGTCCGGTCAGCTCGGCGGCCTTCGCGGGCGGTCTGATTCCGCTGCAGAACTGGTACGCGCCGTCGCTCACGTCGAACAAGGAAGCGGGTCTCGGCGACTGGGAAACGAAGGACATCGCCGACCTGCTGAAGACCGGCGTGTCGAACCGCGGCGCGGTGTTCGGCCCGATGGCGGAAGTGGTCCACAACAGCCTGCAGTACATGAGCGATGCGGACATCAACGCCATGGCCACGTACCTGAAGACGATTCCGCAGAAGAGCGAGGCACCGGAGCCCATGCAGCTCGAAACGTCCGAAAAGTTCGGCGGCGAACTGTTGAAGCAAGGTCAGAAGATTTACGCTGACAACTGCGCGAAGTGCCACGCGGACAACGGCCTCGGCATGCCGCCGGCCTTCCCGCCGCTCGCGAACAACCAGTCGATCCAGATGCCGTCGGCGGTCAACCCGATCCGCATGGTGCTGAACGGCGGTTATCCGCCGAGCACGGACGCGAATCCGCACCCGTACGGCATGCCGCCGTTCGCGCAGTCGCTGTCCAACCAGGAAGTGGCCGCCGTCGTGACGTACATCCGTATGTCGTGGGGCAACCACGGCACGGCTGTGTCGCCGCAGCAAGTGTCCGATCTGCGTTCGGCGCCGCTCGACTAAGCAGCGTTCGTTGCACCCGGGGCGCGGCCTGCGACTTTCGCGGCCGCGCCCTTCGTTTTTGAGGACCGCATTTGACAATCGCGCTTTTCGGTACCGCGTCTGAAGTCCCGGTATCATGCAGCAACTGACGGCGCCACGCGTGGCGCGGCAATTGCTTGATAAAGCGGTGTAGGAGGAAAGACCGTGCATGTCGGTGAGCGTTTGAACAGCATTACCCACCTCGTCGGCGCCGTGCTGTCGGTGGCGGGGCTGGTTACGCTCGTGACGATGGGTGCGGTCGAGGGCGACGCGTACAAGGTAGTCAGCTTCAGCGTGTACGGTGCGATGCTGTTCGTGCTGTATGCTATTTCGACGCTCTACCACAGCGTGCGCGACCCACGCGTGAAAGCAGTGCTGCAGAAATGCGACCATTCGGCCATCTATCTGCTGATTGCCGGCAGCTATACTCCGTTCACGCTGGTCACGCTGCGCGGGCCGTGGGGCTGGTCGCTCTTCGGCGTGAGCTGGGGGCTTGCCGCTCTCGGCATCGTGCAGGAACTCACGCTCGGGCGGCGCACCCGCAGCGTTTCGATGGTGCTGTATGTCCTGATGGGATGGCTCGCGCTCGTAGCCGTCCGTCCGCTGCTGGAGGCATTGCCGGCAGCGGGCACTGCCTGGCTCGTGGCCGGCGGGGTCATCTACAGCGCCGGTATCTACTTCTTCATCAACGACGAGCGCATCCGGCACGGGCATGGTATCTGGCACCTGTTCGTACTGGCGGGCAGTCTGTGTCAATTCGTCAGCGTCGCGCGCTATGTCGCGTGACGTCCACGGCGGCGAAATGCAACTTAAGGCCAGTCAACGTGTCTGCATAGCGCGTTGAAGCACTCGGCACGCATCTCGAGCGTGCCGCCGATTTCCCTGCGAACGGAACTGGGCTTCGGCCTCGCTCTGGCTTACGCCAGGCGGCGCATTCGTGCGGCATGCATGCCGCATGTGCCCGGCGGGCCTTCATGTGCCGTTCGCGAAACTGCATTGCAAAGAGCATTTATGTCTTTTGATTCCCTCGGCTTGTCCGAACCGTTGGTCCGCGCTGTACACGAACTCGGCTACACCACTCCGACTCCCATCCAGACTCAGGCCATTCCGGCCGTGCTCAACGGCGGCGACCTGCTGGCCGGCGCACAGACCGGCACCGGCAAGACGGCTGGCTTCACGCTGCCCATCCTGCAGCGTCTTCATTCGATGCCGCCGCTCGCCGCGGCCTCCGGCAAGCGCGCCGTGCGCGCGCTGATTCTCACGCCTACGCGCGAACTGGCCGCCCAGGTCGAAGAAAGCGTGCGCGCCTACGGCAAATATCTGAAGCTGAAGTCAACGGTGATGTTCGGCGGCGTCGGCATCAATCCGCAGATCGGCGCATTGAAGAGCGGTGTGGATATCGTCGTCGCAACGCCTGGCCGTTTGCTCGACCACATGCAGCAGAAGACCATCGACCTGTCGCATCTCGAGATCCTCGTGCTCGACGAAGCGGACCGCATGCTCGACATGGGCTTCATCCACGATATCAAGCGCGTGCTGGCCAAGCTGCCGCCGAAGCGGCAGAACCTGCTGTTCTCGGCCACCTTCTCCGACGAGATCAAGGCGCTCGCCGACAACCTGCTCGACTCGCCCGCGCTCATCGAAGTCGCGCGCCGCAATACGACCGCCGAAACCGTCGCGCAAAAGATCCACCCGGTGGATCGCGACAAGAAGCGCGAGTTGCTCACGCATCTCATCAAGCAGCACAACTGGTTTCAGGTGCTGGTGTTCACGCGCACCAAGCACGGCGCGAATCGCCTTGCCGAACAGCTGACGAAGGACGGCATCAGCGCGCTCGCCATTCACGGCAACAAGAGCCAGTCGGCGCGTACCCGCGCATTGGCCGAGTTCAAGGACGGCACGCTGCAGGTGCTGGTCGCCACCGACATCGCCGCGCGCGGTATCGACATCGACCAGTTGCCGCACGTCGTCAACTTCGATCTGCCGAACGTGCCCGAGGACTACGTGCACCGCATCGGCCGCACGGGTCGCGCGGGCGCGACGGGCGAAGCGGTGTCGCTCGTGTGTGTCGACGAATTGCAGTTGCTGAAGGACATCGAGAAGCTCATCAAGCGCCCGGTGCCGCAGGAAGTGATCGCCGGCTTCGAGCCGGACCCGACGGCGAAGCCAGAGCCGATCCTGCGCCGCGGTCAGGGCGGCGGCGGACGTTCGCCGCGTCAGGGCCAAGGCCAAGGAGCACCGAACGGCGGCAATGGCGGTGCGGCAAGAGGGGCCAGAGGGTCGAGCCAAGGCGCGAATCAAGGCACGGCGCAAGGCACGGCGCAGCGCTCGGGGCAGCGTCCCACGAACGGCCAGCAACAGCCCAAGCCGCAAGCCGCAAAACCGCAAGGCGCGAAGCCCGCCGGCAACGGCGGACAACCGCGCCGTGACGGCCAGCGTCACGACGACCGTCCGCGCGCCATCGCGCACGAGGGCGGCGTGGCGCATGCACCGCGCAAGCCGCAAGGCAGCAATCCGGGCGCGCTGCTGGGCGGCGGCGCCAAGCCGCGTACGGACGCGCCGCGCGGCGCTCATCCGGCGCGCAGCGGGCAGCGCGGGCGCTAAGACGTGAGATGACGCTGGCGGCTCGCGGCTCCCGCTGCGAGCCCCATCTCACGCACGCGCCGCCGCGCGCTTCACATGCTCGATCTGCCGTTCCCACCGGTCGAGCACCTGCCCTTTCCCGCCCTCCAGCTCGAACGTAATGCCGCTCGTCAGGCGCGCATAACGCACGCTTTGCGATTCCGCCGATTCGATCGAACAGTTCATATAGACGAGACCGCTGTCGTCGCCCTCGGCGGCCGGCAGCGGCGCGGCGAGCAATTGCACCTGATAGAACTTCTCTTCGAACACGAAGGTGAGCGCCGCGCGCCCGCTCTGTGCGATCGCGCGCGCCGCCCGCGCTTGCGGCCACAGCGCGATGCAAAGCGTGCGCGAATCGGGCGCATATAACTCGCCGATGCCAAGCAGCGACGTGCGAATGTGCTGATTGGCGTCGACGGTCAGCAACGACGCCGTGAAGCCGGTCTTGCTCGCAAGCGACGAGCCGTCGAACAGCGCGCGAACCGCATCGGGCCATTCGTCGAATACCGTCTGGTCGAGCGGGCGTTGCGGCAGTGAGGAGTCGCTCATCGCAGATGTCCGGTGAAAGGGTAAGGCCTTCATCATGCCTCGAAAAGCAGATGGCCCGCATCGCGCGGGCCATCGCTGCACGCCGGCGCCTCTACCGCTTCACCGGAAGAACACGTGCTGCGTGATTTTCGCGAGCGGATAATGCACGCCCGGTTGAATCTTCGCGGGCAGATCGAGCGGCTTGAGCAGCATCTTCACGCACATGTCCGCCGACAGGTTGCGCCTCACCAGCGCATTGATGCGCGCGGCGCGCTCGCGGTTATAAGCCTGATCGCGCACGCGCTCCGGATAGCGAATGGCGAAGACATGCCGCAACGCGATTTCCGAATCTTCGTTCTTGATTTCCATGACGCGGCGCATGAGCGCGCCGAGCACCGCAAGCCGGCCATTTCCCTCGATCTTGTTGTACTTTTTGAAGTACTTGAAAAAGTGCTTGTAATGGCGGACTTCGTCGGTCCGAATGTTGTCCGTAATCTCTTTGAGCACGGGTTCGTCCGAACACTCGCCAATCGCGCGATACAACGTGGCCGTGCCGGTTTCGACGACGCAGCGCGCGACCATTTCCAGCGCACGCGTCTTTTCGAAATCTTCCACGGAACAGGTCAGCGAATACTCGTCCATGAAATTGCGAAACGCCGTGTCCCAATCGTACTCGGGCCAGACGTACGCGATATACGTCTTGAGCGCGCGGCCGTGCTGCATTTCCTCGGGCTCCCACTCGTTGTTGAGCCACGCGGAAACTTCCGGATCGTCGTCGAAGAACTGACTGAGATTACTGGTGTAAAGGTCGGTGCCGCTTTCAATAAACGAAGCGGCGCACAGCAGCAACAACAGGTCTTCGTTTGCGACGGCCTTCTGGCGGTCAATGCGCGTGAGGTCGATGTCCTCGATTCGCCAGGGCATGACATGGTTCAGCTCTGTGTGCATCGTGTCTTGCTCCGAAAGCTGTATCGACTCGTGGAGCATGCTCGCAACCGCTGCTATCGCGCTGCCTTGCGTTGCGGTTCGCCGTGTCGGATACAGCGCCGTGAATTAGAGTTAACCCCTTGTGTCTGCATCTTAGCCTCTGTTTCGCAACTCTGCAGACAACCCAGCACAGACCATGCCGATTGGCCGCAGTTCCAATTCCACGATAGACGAAAGTTTCGGTGACGCAAGCGCGAGTGCAACGCGCAACCAAAAGCCAGCTCGACGAGCTGGCTGTGCTTCGCGAAATGCGACGAGGCGCGCTTCACGCATGAGGGGCGCCCGGAGCACCGGAAACGCCCCAGCACACACCGCGCTGAATCGCCGCGAAGCGCGCTTAGCCGCGCGAGACGTTCAGAAGCCGGCCGCCAGACCGTCGCGGCGGCTGTCGCTCGCGGCCACATAACCGCGCTCCGGATCGTTGCGATCGAGCTTCCAGATGTACTGGCCCGAACCGAAATCCATGTAAGGATCGTCGACGGACTTGATCGTGTGGCCGAGCTTCTGCAGCGCTTCTGCCGTCCGTGCGTCGAGCGTCGATTCGATGTCGATCGTGAAGTCGCGGTTGACCTTCCAGCGCGGCGCGTCGCACGCGGCCTGCGGCTGTTGCCCGTAGTCGAGCATGCGCACGATGGATTGCAGATGACCTTGCGGCTGCATGTCCCCGCCCATCACGCCGAAGCTCATCACCGCCTCCTGCTGGCCGTCCACCTGCTGCGTGAGGAACGCGGGGATGATGGTATGGAACGGCCGCTTGCCGCCTTCCACCACATTCGGCGATGCCGGATCCATCGAAAAACCGCAGCCGCGGTTCTGCATCGAGATGCCCGTGTCCGGCACCACGATGCCCGAGCCGAAGCCCATATAGTTGGACTGAATAAAACTGACCATCATGCCGCGCTCGTCCGCGACCGACATATAGATCGTGCCGCCCGCCTTCGGCATGCCGAAATCGAATTGTGTGGCGCACCTCGGGTCGATCAGCCTCGCGCGCGACGCGAGGTAAGCGGGGTCGAGCATCTGCTCGGGCGTGACTTCCATGGAACGCGGATCGGCCACGTAGCGGTAGACGTCGGCGAACGCGAGCTTCATCGCCTCGATCTGCAGGTGCTGAGACTCGACGTTGTCGACCGTCAGCTCTTTCACGTCGAATTGTTCGAGGATGCCGAGCGCGATCAACGCGGCAATGCCCTGCCCGTTCGGCGGAATCTCATGCACGGTATAGCCGCGATAGTTCTTGCCGATCGGCTCGACCCAGTCCGCACGATAGTTGCGCAGGTCGTCCGCCGTCAGCGCGCCGCCGCATTCGCGCGAAAAGGCCGCGATTCGCTCGGCGATCTCGCCTTCGTAGTAGGCGCGCGGGCCTTGCTCGGCGAGCTTGCGCAGCGTCTTCGCGTGGCCGGGAAAGCGCACGAGTTCGCTCACTTGCGGCGCCCGTCCGCGCGGCATGAAGGTCGACGCGAAGCCCGGCTGGTCCTTCAGTTCCGGCACCGCCGCCGCCCATTTGTGCGCGACGATGCTGGCCACCGCATGGCCGCGCTCCGCGATCTCGATGGCGGGCTCCATCAGATCGGCAAACGGCAGCGAGCCGAACTTCTGATGCAGCGCTTCCCAACCGGCGATGACGCCGGGCACCGTCACCGCATCCCAACCGCGCTTGGGCTGAATCGCGAGGCCCGCTTCCTCGCCGTACTTGCGCCTGAAGTAGTCGACGCTCCACGCCGCCGGCGCCACGCCCGACGCGTTCAGGCCATGCAGCTTGCGACCGTCCCACACCAGTGCAAACGCGTCGCCGCCGAGGCCGCATGAAACCGGCTCGACAACCGTGATCGCGGCCGCTGCGGCGATGGCTGCGTCGACGGCGTTACCGCCTTTCCACAACATGCGCAGCCCCGCCTGAGCGGCAAGCGGATGGGACGTCGAGACGATGTTGCGCGCGAATACAGGCAGGCGCGGCGTCGGGTAAGGGTTCTGCCAGTTAAAGCCAGTCATGTCGAACACTCTCGCAAGCACGGGTCGGGCGACGCACGCCGCCGGACAATAGGAAGATGAAGGAAGATGAAGCACGGACGGAACGGAAAACCTTCGATTGCATCGCGATCCGGTCCAAAAAACAAATTCATTTATCGCATGGATCAATGCGCTTGTAGCCTGAATGCAGGTGAACCGGCGCCCGCAGTCTTATGGATGTCGCATGAGTTGCCGGGCGGCTCTCGCGATGGTCTTACAATACACGCACTCGTTCACGCATCCTGGCCGCCCGCTCGCGGGCAGGCGCCGATAACAACCCCACGACCCGAGACCATGACCCGAGACCCCCGCCTCACGCTGAACGCCCGGCAACAGGAATTGCTGGAGTGGGTGCAACGCGACGGCTTCGTGACCGTGGACGATCTCGCCGCGCATTTTGACGTGACGCCGCAGACGATTCGCCGCGACGTCAACTGGCTCGCCGACATGAACCTGCTGCGCCGCTACCACGGCGGGGCGAGCCTGCCGACGAGTTCCGAAAACGTCTCATACACCGCGCGCCAGCGCATGTTCCACGACGAAAAGCGGCGCATCGGAGCGCTAGTGGCCACTCACATTCCCGATCAGGCTTCGCTCTTCATCAATCTGGGCACCACCACTGAGGAAGTCGCGCGCGCGCTCAACCGGCACCGCGGCTTGCGTGTCATCACCAACAATCTGAACGTCGCCAGCATGATGAGCGGCTATCCCGACTGCGAAGTGCTCGTCACCGGCGGAATCGTGCGGCCGTGGGACAAAGGCATTGTCGGCGAACTCGCGATCGACTTCATCCGCCAGTTCAAGGTGGACTTTGCGATTATCGGCACCTCCAGCATCGAGACCGACGGCACGCTGCGTGATTTCGATACCCGTGAGGTGCGCGTGGCCGAAGCCATCATCCAGCATGCGCGCACCGTTTTTCTCGCCGCCGACAGCTCCAAATTCGGCCGCCCGGCACTCGTTCGCCAAGGCCATCTCGATCAGATCGACGCGCTTTTCACCGACGCCGCGCCGCCCGCCGACATGGCCGAAACGCTCAGTGCCGCCAATTGCCAGGTCTACGTAGCCGCCTGACCAGGCGTTCCCGGCCATGTTGCAGCGCAAGCGGAACTTCAAGTGAAATCAAGGATTTTCCCGCCGCTTCGAACCGCCTCTGCGGCTGACAATTGTCAACGGGAAAATTTACAGGGGCCGGTTTGGTGTTTAACGTTCGCTTGACTACACTCCAGTTCCCCGGCGTTCGTTGCGCGCTCGCGTGCCGCCGGAGCGAAATCAACCTGTCGTAAGCCGTACCTCCCGCCCGATCTTTTTGCGGACCACCTGGCCATGGCCCTGCCACCTGATGCCAGTCGCCGTCGAGGCCGTCCGCGTTTGCTTGACATGGAGAGAAACGATGCTGAGTCCGCACGAATTCGCCACGTTGTTGCTCGTCAAGGACGCTCCGAATCAAGTCGACATGGAGCGAGAAGAACTCGACGCGCTCCTCGAACGTCAGCTCGTCCAGCTGGAGCGGCTCGCCTCGGGCAATGAACAATGGCGTGTAACGGAATCCGGCGATAGCGCACTCCGAGCCATCAAACGTCTTTCCTGAATAACGACCCACGCGTCGTGGGGCCGAACCGCCGCTTCCGCCCAGGCGCGGCGGCTGGCGGCAACGCGATGCCATGCGCGTGGCCAACCGCCGCGCTCACCTCCGCCTGGCCTGCTTGCGTCACCACGTCACCCCGGGCGCCCATTGCGGCGCCCGCTTTCGTTGTGCGCGCCTCCATCGACCCAGCGCGCCCACGCTCGCCACTAGCCTGATGCCGTCGCTTTTTCTGCCGGGCGCTCATCCGCTGCGCAACGTCGGATCCACTGCCGCGCGCCAGCTGATCGCCCGCGCGCGCTGCTCGGTCAGGAACGCGACCCACTGATTGCGGACCTGCGGGTCGGCACTCGCGCCCTGGCTCCTGTAGCGCTCGGCAATCGACGTCTGGAACGCGCAGTAATCGTCCTTCGACAGGCGCCCGCGCCGGTTCGCCACATACGCGTCGAAGAGCATCGCATACACGCCTTGCGCGTCGTTCCCGTAGTCCACCGTCTGCGCGCTGCACATCTGTTGCAATGAGACGAACGACGGCGCGCCCATCGTTCCTGTGAGGCTTGGCGAAGCGACACAGCCGGCAAGAAGCGCAGCCGCGCCCAGCATCAAAAGTCCACGCATGAATTTCACCCGGAAATGGCCAGTGCCAAGAGTATCGTCCGTGGCCGCGCGCCGCGCCACTCCCCTAGCCATTCGACAGAGTCTCCTTCCGAGCAGAGCGAACTTTACTTTTTCGAATATGTTCATTAAAGTTCGAAAACGAACACTATCGGTTCGATAGATTTTCAGACAGCTGTCCGCAGCCCTTAACGACGCAGGAGACGCAGCAGGTGACCCAAGGCACGAAATTCGATTTGCTCGTCGTGGGCGGCGGGATCAACGGCGCGGGCATCGCGCGCGACGCGGCCGGCCGTGGGCTCTCCGTGCTGCTGTGCGAACAGGACGATCTGGCGGCGCATACCTCGTCGGCGAGCACCAAGCTGATTCACGGCGGCTTGCGCTACCTCGAATACCGCGAGTTCGGGCTCGTGCGCAAGGCCTTGCAGGAGCGCGAGACCTTGTTGCGCGCCGCGCCGCACATCATGTGGCCGCTGCGCTTCGTGATGCCTCACATGCCCGATCTGCGCCCGGCGTGGCTCATTCGCGCGGGCCTGTTCCTTTACGATCACCTCGCCCGGCGCGAGCTGCTGCCCGGCTCGCGCGGCATCGTCATGCGCGACCATCCGGCCGGCGCGCCGCTCGTTGAATCGATCAAGCGCGGCTTCGTGTACTCGGACGGCTGGGTCAACGACGCCCGCCTCGTCGTGCTCAACGCGCTCGACGCCGCCGAACACGGCGCGACCATCCTCACGCGCACCAAGCTGCTGAGCGCCGTGCGCGCCGGCGGCGAATGGCGCGCGCAACTGCGGCGCGCAGACGGCACGATCCTCGACGTGCGTGCGGCATCCATTGCAAACGCGGCGGGTCCGTGGGTCGGCGAACTGCTGCAAGGCGCGCTGGGCCGTCCGGCGTCGCACAGCGTGCGGCTCGTCAAGGGCAGCCACATCGTCACGCGGCGCCTGTTCGAACACGACCACGCGTACATTTTCCAGAACCCGGACAAGCGGATCATTTTCGCGATCCCGTACGAGCACGACTACACGCTGATCGGCACGACCGACATCGAATATCGCGGCGACCCCGCGCAGGTGGCTATCACCGGCGACGAGACGCAGTATCTGTGCGACTCCATCAACCGCTACTTCAGGCAAAAGATCACGCCCGCGGACGTGCGCTGGACCTATTCCGGCGTGCGGCCGCTGCTCGAGGAAGAAGGCGCCGACAACCCTTCCGCCGTCACGCGCGACTATTCGCTCGAACTCGACGCGCCGGCCGGCGAAGCGCCGCTGCTCTCGGTGTTCGGCGGCAAGATCACGACGTTCCGCAAGCTCGCCGAGGAAGCCGTCGTCAAGCTCACGGCAGCGCTCGGCAAGAGCGCGCCGTCATGGACCTCGGGCGCGCCCCTGCCCGGCGGCGACATTGCACACGCGAACTTCGAGCGCTTTCTCGCCGAGTTGAAGCAACGCCATGCGTGGCTGCCGGCGGATCTGGCCCATCGCCTCGCGCGCGCCTACGGCACGCGTGTGAAGAACGTGCTCGGCCACGCGCATTCGCTCGCCGATCTCGGCCGCGCATTCGCGCCGGGCCTTTTCGAAGCCGAACTGGCGTATCTGCGCGACGTCGAATGGGCGCGCAGCGCCGAGGACGTGCTGTGGCGCCGCTCGAAGCTCGGGCTTCATGTCGAGCCGGGCACGCTCGAGTCGGTCACGCGCGACATCGACGCATGGTTCGCCCGCGAGCCCGAGCGACAGAGCGCGTAAGAAAAAAATAGCTTCACCCTCGGCCCGTTCGGCCGGCCGCCTGCAGGGACAAGCGTACGGCCGCCCGACATGACGAGCCGTTCCCGTCGCCGGTAGGCTGTTTCAGGCTGTCGCGGCGATTCATAAAATGCATGGAGAAGAGACAATGCAGGATCAGTACATCCTCGCGCTTGACCAGGGCACCACCAGCTCACGTGCGATGCTGTTCGACCGCCTCGGCAATGTCGTGTCGACGGCGCAAAAGGAATTCGAGCAGATCTATCCGCGTCCGGGCTGGGTCGAGCACGATCCGCAGGAAATCTGGTCGACGCAGGCCGGCGTCGCCGCCGAGGCCGTGACGCGCGCCGGCATGAACGGCACGTCGATCGCCGCGATCGGCATTACGAATCAGCGGGAAACCACCATCGTGTGGGACCGCGAAACCGGGCACCCCATCTACAACGCCATCGTGTGGCAAGACCGCCGCACCGCCGACTTCTGCGACCAGCTCAAGGAACAGGGCCTCGAGGCGAAGGTGCGCGCGAAAACCGGCTTGCCGATCGACTCGTATTTTTCCGCGACCAAGATCCGCTGGATTCTCGACAACGTCGAAGGCGCGCGCGAGAAGGCAAAGCAAGGCCGGCTCGCGTTCGGCACGGTGGACAGCTGGCTCGTGTGGAATTTCACCAAGGGCGGCCTGCACGTCACCGACGTCACCAATGCCTCGCGCACGATGCTCTTCAACATCCACACGCTGAAGTGGGACGACGAACTGCTCGAGGCGCTCGACATTCCGCGCAGCATGTTGCCGGAAGTGCGGGCGTCGTCGCAAGTGTATGGGCCGACCAAAACGACGGTGTTCGCGTCGAAGATTCCGCTCGCGGGCATCGCCGGCGACCAGCATGCCGCGCTTTTCGGCCAGATGTGCACGCAATCCGGCATGGTGAAGAACACCTACGGCACCGGCTGCTTCCTCGTGATGAACACCGGCGACAAGCCGATCGAATCGAAGAACAATCTCGTCACGACGATTGCGTGGCAAATCGGCGACCAGATCAACTACGCGCTCGAAGGCAGCATCTTCATCGGCGGCGCGGTCGTGCAATGGCTGCGCGACGGTCTCGGCATCATCAAACATGCCGCTGAGATCGAGGCGCTCGCGGCGAGCGTGCCGCATTGCGACGGCGTCTACCTCGTGCCCGCATTCGCCGGCCTCGGCGCCCCGCATTGGAATGCACGCGCTCGCGGCACGCTGTTCGGCGTGACGCGCGGCACGACGTCCGCGCATATCGCGCGCGCCGCACTCGACTCGATCGCCTATCAGTCGCTCGACGTGCTGAAGGCCATGGAGGCCGACTCGGGCATTCGCATCGGCGAACTGCGGGTGGACGGCGGCGCGTGCGCGAACAATCTGCTGATGCAGTTCCAGGCGGACATTCTCGGCGTGGACGCGGTCCGCCCGAAGGTGTCGGAAACCACCGCGCTCGGCGCCGCGTATCTGGCGGGCCTCGCGGTCGGCTACTGGAAAGACGTCGACGAACTGCAAAGCCAGTGGAAGCTCGACCGGCGCTTCACGCCCGCGCGCGAGCAAGCGGACGTGCAGGAATGTCTGGACGGCTGGAAGCGCGCGATTCGCGCCGCCAAGGCATGGGCCGACACGCCCTGAGCGCGCGCGCTGCGATGTTCACGCACGAACATCGCAGAGGGCTTGCGAAGACCTGGGACAAAACCGCAGGAAGCCGCCGCGTGGCGCGGCTTCCCTAACAACAATACTTTGGATACCAAACCATGTCTCCATACATTGCGGAATTCATCGGCACGGCGCTCGTCGTGCTGCTCGGCGACGGCGCTGTCGCCAACGTGCTGCTCGCGCGCACCAAGGGCAAGGGCGCGGATCTGATCGTCATCGTGATGGGCTGGGCGATGGCCGTGTTCATCGCCGTCTACGTGACAGCGTCGTTCAGCGGCGCGCACCTCAATCCGGTCGTGACGGTCAGCCTCGCGCTCGCGGGCAAATTCGCGTGGGCGAAAGTCCCCGGCTATATCGCGGCGCAGATGCTCGGCGGAATGGCGGGCGCGCTGCTCGTATGGGTCGCGTACCGGCAGCACTTCGCGAAGGAAGGCGACGCCGACGTGAAACTCGGCGTGTTCTGCACCGCGCCCGCCATTCGCAGCGTGCCGCACAATCTGCTGACCGAAATGATCGCGACCTTCGTGCTGATTCTCGGCGTGCTGTACCTGGCGTCGCCGCAAGTCGGCCTCGGCGCGCTGGACGCGCTGCCGGTGGGCCTGCTCGTGCTCGGCATCGGCATTTCGCTCGGCGGACCGACCGGCTACGCAATGAGCCCCGCGCGCGACCTGTCGCCGCGTCTGATGCACGCGCTGCTGCCGATTCCCGGCAAGCGCGACAGCGACTGGCGCTACGCGTGGATTCCAGTGTGCGGCCCGCTTCTGGGCGGCGCGGTGGCGGCGGGTCTTTATCTTTATCTGCACGCACGTTGATCGCGCGGTGCGGTCCCGAACCGCATGCGATGGAATCGAAGGAAAGCGGCGGCGCGGCGCGGGCCGCGTCAAAGCACGTATCATGGCGCTTTCACACGGACGCGTGAGCCGGTTTCTTCCCGGCGACTGAGCTCCACCACGCGCCCCGCTTTCCGTTCCTTCAGGCATGATCGACCACCTTATCTGCGACTGCGACGGCGTGCTCGTCGACAGTGAAGTTATCGCCGACCGCGTCATGTTCGAGACGCTCTCGGCCAATTTTCCCGGCCTCGACTTCGAGCCCGTCGTCAAAACGGCGTTCGGCCAGCAAACGTCGCGCTTTCTCGAAGGTATCGAAAAGGCGTTCGACATCGCATTGCCGGCCGATTTTCTGAACACGATCGAACATCAGGTCGAGCTGGCGCTCGCCGCGTCGCTCAGTCCGATCAACGGCGTGCGCGACGCGCTGCAGCGCGTGACGCTGCCGGCTGCGGTGGTGTCGAACAGCCGCATGTCGCGGGTGAGCGCGTCGGTGCGGCGCGCCGGCTTGCAGCACGTTTTCGGCGAGCGCGTTTTCAGCGCCGAACAGGTCGCGCGGCCCAAGCCATTTCCCGATGTGTACCTGTTCGCCGCACAGACGCTCGGCGTCGACCCGTCGCGCTGCATCGTCGTGGAAGACAGCGTCGCCGGATTGAACGCCGCGCGCGCGGCTGGCATGAAGACGATCGCGTTCGTCGGCGCGAGCCATATTCCCGACGGCTACGCGGACGCGCTGCGCAAGATGGGCATGACGCGCATCATGAAGCATATGGACGAACTGCCCGCGTTGATCGACGCGGGCGTGCGCGGCGAGTTCGGCGACGTGCAGTCGTAGCCGCCGCCATACTACGGCGTTCGAGAAAAAGGCCGACTGCCTGCAGTCGGCCTTTTGTCTTGCGGGGCGTGCGCCGCTTACATCACGAACTCAAGCTTCCTCGACGCACTCCCGCGCCTGCGCCAACGCCTGACGAAACTCGACCAGTTCGGCGATGGTCAGCATCGGCAGACCGTGTTGCCCGGCAAAGCGCGCGACGTCGGCGCCGCGCGTCATGGTGCCGTCGGCGTTCATCAATTCGCACAGCACGCCGGCGGGCTTGAGCCCCGCCAGAATCGCGAGATCCACCGTGCCTTCCGTGTGTCCGCGGCGCGCGAGCACGCCGCCTGGCATGGCGCGCAACGGGAACACATGGCCGGGCCGGACGATGTCGGCCGGTTTGGCCGTATCGGCAATCGCGGCGCGGATCGTGGTGACGCGGTCGAGCGCGGAGACGCCGGTCGTCACGCCCTCGCGCGCCTCGATCGACACGGTGAACGCCGTGCCGTGGCGGCTTTCGTTGTTGACGGCCATCGGCGGGAGTTCGAGCGCGCGGATTTTCGCGTCGGGCAGGCACAGACACACAATGCCGCTGCATTCGCGAATCAGGAGCGCCATGGTTTCGACGGAAAGACGCTCGGCGGACACGACCAGATCGGCCTCGTTCTCGCGGTCGTCATCGTCTTGCAGGACCACGGCGCGGCCCTCGCGCATGGCTTGCAAAGCGGCGGCGATACGTGGCGGAACAGGTTCCGTAGCGAGTAAGGGGAGATCGGCGAATGCGTCGTCCGCAAGCGTCGAGGGTGCAGGAAAAGTGGCAAAGGACATGGTTGAAACGCTCATCGCAAAAGTTGGGCGAGAAACGTTTCAGGGCATTGCAAACAGGCAAAGACGCGCCGTGCGGCGCCGCTGACGACTCAGGCGGCGTTCGCGCACCGCTCGAACCTGCAAGCGGCGCCACGGAAACGAACATGACTATCTGCACATCTTCTTCCATCCGGACTGTGACCGTCGGCTCTGGCTTCGCACCAGATCTGCTGACCCCGCGGCGGCTTTCGATTCGCTGAAAACCGCGCTGCTGCGGGCGCTCGCGGGCTCGCCGGCTTGCGCTTTCGCGCTGCCGGCATACCGCCGGTGGGGAATTTCGCCCCGCCCTGAAGACGCACTGATTGCCGGACGAGCCGGCGGGCCAAGCATACAACAGCCGCGCGCGAAGCGCAGCGCAACCCCTACTGGCCGGACGGGATTCGCGCGAGCGGACGCGTCCGGCACATTCGATCAGACCGGCGCGGCTCCGTGCGCCGTGTCGTGGTGCGGGGGCACGTCCCAGCGCGGCGGCGTCTCCGCCTTCAGCGTCACACGGAACGCGCGGGCCTCCGTGTCGCCGGGATTGCGCAGACTATGCGGCTGATCCGCGTCGAACACGATAGCGTCGCCCGTGGCGAGCAACTGGCGCTGGTCGTGCACGCTGACTTCGAGCGTGCCCTCGCTGACCACCAGATTGACCGTCGTGCCGGGCGCGCGGCGCACGCCGGCTTCCGTATGCAAGGGCGCGATGCGCAGCTCGTGGAATTCGGCGGCCGTCGGCTCGTTCTCCGGATACAGCGGGCGAGCCGAGTAGCGTCCGTTCGAACTGACGATGCGCGATGAGCGCTCCGCCGGCAAGTGCTCGAAACCATTGGTCGCGTGGCGTCGCAAGAACGCGGCGACGGACACCTTGAGCGCCGCCGCCACCTTGCACAGCACCTTGATGGACGGCACGCTGCGCGCCGATTCGATCTGCGCGAGCATCGCGCGCGAGACGCCGGACGCGCGGGCGAGCGCGTCGAGCGACAACTGGCGCTCCGCGCGCAACCGCGCGAGATTCACGCCGACGAGGTGTTCGAGCGCGTCGAAGGGTTCGGCGGCACGCGGCGCGGCGTCATCGGCAGCGGGATCGCGGACCAGAGCTAGCGGGGAATGCATGATTGCCTCCAGGAGCGCCGCCGGGCGGCGGGCAAGCAGTGAGTGGAAGCAAGATAGCATTGCGCCCCGCCGCGCCCAACGAAGTTATCTTCACACTGTTATCAGCATTGCGGAGGACGCGCGTCTAGGCCCGCTCGCGGACCTCCGCGCCGCGCTGCCCGGCGTGCACCGCGGCGGGCGCGTCCCGACGCGACGCGAACCAGGTCAGCAGCAAAGCGGCCACGCTCACCGCCGCGGCGACCCACGGCAAGGTATCGAGCGAATGGCCGTGATCGATCACGAGACCGCCGAGCCACGCGCCGCCCGCATTGCCGACATTGAACGCGCCGATGTTGAGCGTCGACGCGAGGTTCGGCGCCTTGGCGGCCTTCTCGACGACGCGCATCTGCAAAGGCGGCACCGTGGCGAACGCGGCAATGCCCCACACGAAGACGGTGATCGCCGCGGCCACCTGCGAATGGCTGGTGCGCGCGAACAGCGCCATGACGACGGCGAGCGCCGCGAGAATGCCCATCAGCGAAGGCATCAGCGCCCGGTCCGCGAGCTTGCCGCCGACCGTATTGCCGATGGTCAGCCCGACGCCGAACAAGACGAGAATCAGCGTGACCGCGCGCGGCGAGAAGCCGCTCACCTGCTCGAGAATCGGCGCGATATAGGTGAACACGACGAACACGCCACCGAAGCCGAGCACGGTCATCGCGAGCGCGGTCCAGACCTGCGGGTCCTTCAGCACGCGCACTTCATGGCCGAGACCGGCGGGACCACTGTCGTGGCGGTTCGGCACGAGCGCCGTCACCCCGGCCAGCGAGAGCACGCCGAACGCGCTCACAATCCAGAACGCGACGCGCCAGCCGAACTCCTGGCCGACAAACGTGCCGAACGGCACGCCGAGCACATTGGCGAGCGTCAGGCCGGTGAACATGAGCGCAATCGCGCTCGCGCGCTTTTCGGCGGGCACGAGCGACGCCGCCACCACGGCGCCGATGCCGAAAAAGGAGCCGTGCGCGAACGACGTCACCACGCGCGCGACCATCAGCACCGAATAGCTCGACGCCATGGCGCACAGCGTATTGCCGACGATAAACACGCCCATCAGCAGCTGCAGCGCGAGCTTGCGCGGCATTCTGCTCGTCACGACTGCGAGCAGCGGCGCGCCGACGGCGACGCCGAGCGCGTAGCCGCTCACCAGCAATCCCGCCGACGGAATCGACACCGCGAGATCGCGCGCGACCTCGGGCAGCAATCCCATGATGACGAACTCGGTCGTTCCGATCGCGAACGCGCTGATAGCGAGCGCGAGTAAGGGAATCGGCATTGTTTTTCTCCCAGGTTTTACGGTTGAGCGTGCTCGAGCGCCGTCACGAATTCGACGACGACGCAAGGCGCCAGCGCCACGAAGATCTGCATGGCGGCTTGCTGCGGACCCATCGGCGGGACTTGCGCGATCTGATAACCGACGCCCGATGCGCGCAGACGCGCGAGCAGCGCCTGCCATTCGCCGGCGCTGTCCAGACGAAAGGCGATATGGTCGATGCGCGGCGCCGCGCGGACCGACGGGTCCGGCGCGCTCGCCTGAACGAGATGCACCACCGGGCGGCCGTCGGCGTAAAGCCAGTAGCCGTCGACTGCAAAAGGCGGACGAGCGCCCTCCGGCAGACCGGCGATCTCGACGAAGAAACGGCGTGCGGTGGCGAGATCGGCTGTCACAATGGTCGCGTGGTCGAGCTGCATGATGTCCGGCGGCGGCGAGTGCGCAGGGGTTGTTGGAAAGGTGAATTGTGGGCGCGCGGCGCCGATTTGATAATTGGCGTAGCCTTTGAAGCATTTTCAAATGCCATTTGAAACCAGCCATGGATAATCTCGGCGACATTCGCCTCTTTGTGGAGGCCGCGCAGCACGGCAGCCTGTCCGCGGCCGGCCGCAAGATGGGACTCACCCCTGCCGCCGCGAGCGCGCGCCTCGCAAAGCTCGAGGCCGGCCTGAAGGCGCGGCTTTTCGAGCGCACCACGCGCCAGCTGCGGCTCACCGACGAAGGCCGCCTCTATCTGAACTGCTGCCGGCAGGCGCTGCAATCGCTCGACGACGCGAAAGCCGCGCTGCAGGCCGGGCAAGGCGTGGTGCGCGGCAAGGTGCGCGTGTCGGCGACCTCGGACTTCGGGCGCAATCTGCTGATGCACTGGCTCGACGAATTCAACGCGCTCTACCCTGACGTGACGTTCGCGCTGACGCTGTCGGACTCGCTGTCGAACCTCGTACAGGAGGACATCGACCTCGCGATTCGCTTCGGCGTGCCGCAGGACAGCTCGCTCGTCGCGCGCAAGTTGGCGCGCAACCGCCGCGTGCTGTGCGCGTCGCCGGAATATATTGCGCGTAAAGGCGAGCCGAAAGATCCGCACGACCTCGCGAACTTCGACTGCATCGTGCTCAGCACCGGCTCCGGACCGGTCAACGAATGGCGCTTCACGCGCGGCGACGAAGTGCAGCATTACACGGTGCCGCTCGACAGCGCGCGCGAAACCAACGACGGCGCCGTCGCCCGCGAATGGGCGCTGCGCGGCTACGGCATCGCGATCAAGTCGATGTGGGACGTCGAAGCGGATCTGCGCGCGGACGGCCTGAAAATCCTGCTGCCCGAATGGCGCTATCCGGATGCGCCGCTGCACGCGCTTTACCACCGCAACCGCTTCATGGCGCCGCGCGTGCGGGTGCTGCTGGATTTTCTGAGCGAGCGCTTCGCGCAGGTGTCGGACGAACTGGAAAGCCTGCTGGGCTTGCCGCCGGCGGGACAGGACGGGGCGCCGGGCGCAGCGCCGGACGCCGTGTAAGGCGGCGGGCTGCGCGCGCTGCACCGCTGCGCCGCAGCGCGGAATCGGGCCACGAGCCCCTATTCGCCGAAGGGCTATAATAGTGCGCCAAGCGGCAAACGGCGGCGGCCTCGGCGGCCTCGGCGGCCTAAGTAGCAGACAGCGGCGGCAGCGGCGCCAGGCAGCCATGCATGGCCACTCCGACCGCGCAGACCGTC
Source organism: Paraburkholderia phenoliruptrix (assembly GCF_047325075.1). NCBI lineage: Bacteria > Pseudomonadati > Pseudomonadota > Betaproteobacteria > Burkholderiales > Burkholderiaceae > Paraburkholderia > Paraburkholderia phenoliruptrix. Next base: position 1,021,699 of record NZ_CP168531.1, on the reverse strand, counting down.
CGGCAGTGCGCCATGAAAGCGCACCTGAAAGCGCGGCTGACAGCGCAGCCGGAAACCGCAACCGAAAGCGACCCCAAGCGCCGTCCCACGGACCGTCCGCACGTTTTCGGCTCTCCTTGACCTTTTATTCAGCGCCCCCAGGTTAACCACTGCGACCGGCGAAATTCGATGACCAAGAAAGTTTATGTAAAGACCTTTGGCTGCCAGATGAACGAGTACGACTCCGACAAGATGGTCGACGTACTCGGCGCGGCAGAAGGCCTCGTCAAGACCGACACGCCCGAAGATGCGGACGTGATTCTCTTCAACACCTGCTCGGTGCGCGAGAAAGCGCAGGAAAAAGTGTTCTCCGACCTCGGCCGCGTGCGCGAGCTGAAGGAAGCGAACCCCGATCTGATTATCGGCGTAGGCGGCTGTGTCGCGAGCCAGGAAGGCGCGTCGATCGTCGCGCGCGCGCCCTACGTCGACCTCGTGTTCGGCCCGCAAACGCTGCACCGTCTGCCGCAAATGATCGACAAGCGCCGCGAAAGCGGCCGCGCGCAGGTCGACATCACGTTTCCGGAAATCGAAAAGTTCGACCATCTGCCGCCCGCGCGCGTGGAAGGCCCGAGCGCGTTCGTGTCGATCATGGAAGGTTGCAGCAAGTACTGCAGCTATTGCGTCGTGCCCTACACGCGCGGCGAAGAAGTCTCACGTCCTCTTGACGACGTGCTGACGGAAATTGCCGGTCTCGCCGATCAGGGTGTGCGCGAAGTGACGCTGCTGGGTCAGAACGTGAATGCCTATCGCGGCGCCCTGACGCTCGGCTCGTCGGAAATTGCCGACTTCGCGACGCTGATCGAATACGTCGCCGACATTCCCGGTATCGAACGCATTCGCTACACCACGTCGCATCCGAAGGAATTCACGCAGCGTCTGATCGACACCTATGCCAAGGTGTCCAAGCTCGTCAGCCACCTGCATCTGCCGGTGCAGCATGGTTCCGACCGCATTCTGGTGGCGATGAAGCGCGGCTACACGGTGCTCGAATACAAGTCCGTGATCCGCAAGCTGCGGGCGATCCGCCCCGACCTGTCGCTTTCCACTGACATGATTGTCGGATTTCCCGGCGAGACGGAAGAAGATTTCGACAAGATGATGGCGCTCGTGCACGAGATGAAATACGACACGAGCTTCTCGTTTATCTACAGCCCGCGCCCGGGCACGCCGGCTGCGAATCTGCACGACGACACCCCGCGCGAAGTCAAGCTGAAGCGCCTGCAGCACCTGCAAGCCACTATTGAAGAAAACGTGCAGCGCATCAGCGATTCGATGGTCGGCAAGGTCGAGCGCATTCTGGTCGAGCGCCCCGCGCGCAAGGACCCGAACGAGCTCGCGGGCCGCACGGAGAACAACCGCGTGGTGAATTTCCCGGCGCCGGTGGCCTCGCATGCCCGGCTGATCGGTCAGATGGTCGACGTGAAAATCGTCAAGGCGTACCCACATTCGTTGCGTGGCGAGCTCGTGCTGCTGCACGACCCTGCAGCGGACGAGGCGAGCGCCGCCACCCATTGACCGACCATTGACGCCGACGCGCGGCGCGCCGCCACCGTAACTGCGCCCGCGCCGCCTGCGTACTGAAACCGACAGGATCGACCCATCGCCTTGAAAACCACTCAGCCGCATCTGGAATTCACCGCTCCGCGCGACGACAACGCGCGGCTTGCCAACCTCTGCGGACCGCTTGACGAAAACCTGCGGCAAATCGAGCAGGCGCTCGACGTGACGCTGCAACGCCGCGGCCACCGCATCACGATCCGCGGGCGCGGCGCGAAGCTCGCGCTCACCGCGCTCGAAAACTTCTACAACAACGCGCGCGATCCGCTGTCGGTCGACGACATCCAGCTCGCGCTCGTCGAAGTGCGCCACCCGGCGCGGCATCGCGCGAACGGCAACGGCAATGGCGACGAAGCGGGCGACCCGCGCTTTCCGGGCAATCCCGACCATCCGTTCGACCAGCCGGCCGACAGCGGCGACGACGACCTCGAAGAACTCGGCCCGAAGCTGTACACGCGGCGCGCCGATCTGCGCGGCCGCACGCCTGCGCAGCGCGAGTATCTGAAGCAGATCGTCTCGCACGACGTCACTTTCGGCGTCGGCCCGGCCGGCACGGGCAAGACCTATCTCGCGGTCGCCTGCGCGGTGGACGCGCTCGAGCGCGACCAGGTAAAGCGCATCGTGCTCACGCGGCCGGCCGTCGAAGCCGGCGAGCGCTTAGGCTTCCTGCCGGGCGATCTCGCGCAGAAGGTCGACCCCTATCTGCGTCCGCTGTACGACGCGCTGTACGACCTCCTCGGTTTCGACAAGACCGCGAAGATGTTCGAGCGGCAGATGATCGAAATCGCGCCGCTCGCGTACATGCGCGGCCGCACGCTGAATCACGCGTTCATCATTCTGGACGAGGCGCAGAACACCACGCCCGAGCAGATGAAAATGTTCCTCACGCGCATCGGCTTCGGCTCGAAAGCCGTGGTGACCGGCGACACGACTCAGGTCGACCTGCCGCGCGGCCACAAGAGCGGTCTGATCGAAGCGCAGCAGGTGCTGTCCGACGTGCGCGGCATTGCGCTCACGCGCTTTACCAGCGCCGACGTGGTGCGGCATCCGCTCGTCGCGCGCATCGTCGAGGCCTACGACGCGCATTCGCAGAAAACCGCCAGTCCGGCGGACTCGCGTTGATGCGGCCGGCCGCCCTTCGCGCAGGCGTACACGCCACGGCGCGAAATCTCGTCACCCACATCGAACCAGCATGAGCCGCGCCCCGAAACTGACGCTGAATCTGCAATTCCCGGCCGCCAAGGCGTGGCCCGAACACAAGGCGCTGCTGCCGCGCGCCACGGTAGCCGGCTGGATCAAGGCCGCGCTTTTCGCCGACGGCGAACTGACCGTGCGTTTCGTCGACGCCGAAGAAGGCCGGACGCTGAACCGCACCTATCGCGGCAAGGACTATTCGACCAACGTGCTGACCTTCGCGTACGCGGAATCGGAAGACGATCCTGTGACGGGCGACCTGATTCTGTGCTGCCCGGTGGTGGAGAAAGAAGCCGCCGAGCAGGGCAAGCCGCTCGTCGCGCATTACGCGCATCTGCTCGTGCACGGCACGCTGCACGCGCAGGGCTACGACCACGAGGTCGAGGAAGAAGCCGAGGAAATGGAAGGGCTCGAAACCGAAATTCTCGGCAAACTGGGCTTTCCCGACCCGTACCGCTAACCGCCGTCCGCACCGACCGTGAGCTCCTTTCCTTCTGATGACGCCGCCGCCCGGCCGCCCTGCCCGGACTATCCGCCCGCGCTCGGCGAGTCGCGGCTTCTGACGGACGAGGAACTGCGCGCATCGCTCGAATGCACGCTGCGCGACTGGGACCGCCAGCGCGACTTGTGGCTCTTCGGCTATGGCTCGCTGATCTGGAATCCGGGGCTGCCTACCGTCGAAGCCACGCGCTCGAAGGTGCATGGCTATCACCGCGGTCTGTATTTGTGGTCGCGCGTGAACCGCGGCACGCCCGAGCAGCCGGGCCTCGTGCTCGCGCTCGACCGCGGCGGCTCGTGCACGGGCATCGCGTTTCGTCTCGCGGCAGAAGGCGCCATGCCGCATCTGGAAGCGCTCTGGCGCCGCGAAATGGCGATGGGGTCGTACCGGCCCGCGTGGCTGCCGTGCGTGCTCGCCGACGGCCGGCGCGTCGACGCCTTGGCATTCGTGATGCGCCGCGACGTGCCGAGCTACACGGGCAAGCTCGACGACGACGTCGTGAGAACGGTGTTCGGCTGCGCGCGCGGTCGCTACGGCACCACGCTCGATTACGTAAGCCGCACGGTTCACGCGCTGCGCGAAAGCGGCATGCCCGACCGCGCGCTGGAAGCCCTGCTGGAACGCTGCCGCGAGGGGCACGGCCAACCGGGCCCCGCTCGGGAAGACTTGCGCGCCGCGCCCAGATCCGAGTCATAGAAGGCTTCGCGCGCGGCGAACCCGGTCGCCGGATGCATGGGCAAAAGGGTGCCGGAAACGGTGCGGCGCGCGAACCCGCGCGACAACGAGCCTGGCGTATGCGCTGCGCCAGGTAACAACGTGCCGCCGCCCGAGCGCCGCCCCTTTTTTCTCCAAAGCGCGTATCCCGGTGGAATCAGTTAGGATTGACCCATGGCCCGCGCCTTGCGGCGCTCCGGTGTCAGCCGGTTTCATTCATCGCCCGGCCGGGCGGGACACGGTCCTGCCATGTGCCTGGTGTATCCTTAATGCTCTGCAACAGCGCGCCCAGTCTTGCCGGGCGCACTAACATGAACGACACGTATCCCAGTCGACGCCACACCGACAAACCTCACGAAAAGCGCTCGCTGCTGGAGCGTCTGACCGATTTCATCTCGCCCGAGCCCGACTCGCGCGCCGAACTTCTTGAAATTCTGCAGGACGCGCACGAGCGCAACCTGATCGACGCAGACTCGCTGTCGATGATCGAAGGCGTGTTCCAGGTCTCCGAACTCAGCGCACGCGACATCATGGTGCCGCGCGCGCAGATGGACGCGATCAACATCGCGGACAATCCCGCCGAATTCATCCCTTATGTGCTGGAAAAAGCGCATTCGCGCTATCCGGTCTACGAAGGCAATCGCGACAACGTGATCGGCGTGCTGCTCGCGAAAGACCTGCTGCGCTACTACGCCGAGGAAGAGTTCGACGTGCGCGGCATGCTGCGGCCCGCGGTGTTCATCCCCGAGTCGAAGCGGCTGAATGTGCTGCTGCACGACTTTCGCGTGAACCGCAACCACCTCGCGGTGGTCGTCGACGAATACGGCGGCGTGGCCGGTCTGATCACGATCGAGGACGTGCTGGAGCAGATCGTCGGCGATATTGAAGACGAATACGATTTCGACGAGGAGAGCGGCAACATCATCGCCTCGCCTGACGGGCGCTTCCGCGTGCGCGCGCTGACCGAGATCGAGCAGTTCAACGAAACCTTCGGCACGCATTATTCAGACGAAGAAGTGGATACCATCGGCGGACTCGTCACGCATCATTTCGGGCGCGTGCCGCACCGGGGCGAGAAGGTTCGTCTCGACGATCTGATCTTCGAGATTCTGCGCGGCGACGCGCGCCAGATTCACATGCTGCTCGTGCGGCGCGATCCGCTGGCCGGTCAGCGCGAGCGCGAAGCGCAGCACGTGCAGACCTGAGCGGGCGGCTTTCGCTGTCGCCCCCGCTCTCGTCCGCTTTTCGCACGCTTCTGGCACGTTTTTCGCCTCCACCCTCGCCCGAGTCTTTCAACCTGCCACTTCCCACGCCGACCGCGCAACAATGGCCGACCCGATCACTTCCTCCTCGCGCCGCGGCGGGAGCGCGTCCGCCGCGCACTCCACGCGCGCGCGCACGCTTCCCCGCTGGCATTACCTCGTCGCGCTGGCGGCAGGCGCCGTCAATACGTTGTCGTTCGCGCCCACGCCGCACGGCGGCTGGCTCGAACTCGCGATCTTCGTGTTCCTGTTCGCGTGGCTCACGCGCAGCACCGGCTGGAAAAGCGCCGCACTGACGGGCGGCGCCTTCGGCTTCGGCAACTTCGTGACCGGCGTCTGGTGGCTCTACGTCAGCATGCATTTTTACGGCGGCATGCCCGCGCCGCTCGCCGGCACGGCGCTCGTGCTGTTTTCGCTGTATCTCGCGCTGTATCCCGCTCTGGCTGCCGGCGTCTGGTCGTTTTGCGCCGGACAGGCGCGCAACGGCGCATCGGGCACGGACACACCGTTCGCCCCCACATGGCACGGCGCATTGGCTTTCGCGAGCGCGTGGGCCATCGGCGAATGGTTGCGCGGCACAGTGTTCACCGGCTTTCCGTGGCTCGCAAGCGGCTATGCGCAAGTGGACGGGCCGTTCGGCGGATTCGCGCCGCTCGTCGGCGTGTATGGCGTCGGCTGGGTGCTTGCGTTGGCGGCCGCGCTGATCGCGCAGGCGCTCATGGCCGCGCTGCCGGCGCTGCGCCGCTCGCGCGGTCCGGGCGATGCCTCGTCGGACGCCGCTGCAGATCGCCCAAGCGCGCGCGGCCGTGCAGGGAGCTTTGCGCTGCCGGGCGGCATCGCGCTCGTATTGATCGCGGCGGGTCTGCTGCTGCCCCTCGCGAGCTGGACCGTGCCGGCGAACGCGCCGCTGAGCGTGCGTCTCTTGCAAGGCGACGTCAAGCAGGACATGAAGTTCGAGGAAGCAGGCGTGCGCGCCGCCATCGACCAGTATCAGCAGATGATCACGTCGAAGCCCGCCGACCTGATCGTCACGCCCGAAACCGCCATTCCGGTTCTCGCCCAACAGTTGCCAGTGCCGTTTGCGTCGGCGGTGCGCAGCTTCGCGGACTCCACGGGCAGCGCCGTGCTGTTCGGCGCCATCGGCGGCTCTGTCACGCCCGAAGGGCGCGTGGTCGACTACACGAACAGCCTCTTCGGCGTCACCCCGGGCACACGCGACATCTACCGGTACGACAAGCACCACCTCGTGCCGTTTGGCGAGTTCGTCCCGTGGGGCTTCCGCTGGTTCGTCAATCTGATGAATATTCCGCTCGGCGATTTCGCGCGCGGCGGCCCCGTGCAAAAGCCGTTCGTCGTGCACAACCAGCCGGTCGCAGTCGACATCTGCTACGAAGACATTTTCGGCGAGGAGATTGCGCGAACCATCCGCGAGAGCGAGACGCCGGCCGGCGTGCTGGTCAACTCGACCAACCTCGCGTGGTTCGGCGACACCATCGCGCTCGACCAGCATCTGCAGATTGCGCGCATGCGCTCGCTCGAAACCGGCCGCCCGATGCTGCGCGCGACCAACACCGGCATGACAGCGGCAATCGACGCGAACGGCAAGGTGCTCGGCAAGCTCACGCCCTACACCATCGGCTCGCTCGACGTGACGGTGCAAGGCACGGCCGGCCGCACGCCGTACGTGACGAGCGGCAATAATACGGTGCTCGCCGTGTCGCTCCTGCTGCTCGCATTCGGCTTTGCATTCGGTCCGGGCATGGCGCGACGCAAAAGCGGTCAGGCCGCAAACGGCGCCGAATAAACAATTGAGACGGCAATAGAAAACGCGCGCTGCGGCATGACCGGCAGCGCGCGTTTTTTTATTCGCCCGACAAAGTTACTGATTCGACGCGATGCGCTGCTGAATATGCTGCGCCCGTGCCGGCGACGCCGGATGCGAACTCAACATACTCGATTTGCCGCCATCCATTTGCGCGAGTTTATTGAAAGCCGTGACGAGACCCGACGGGTCGAGATTCTTCTTTTTCTGCAAATCGAACGAATAATCGTCCGCGGCGGTTTCCTGGGTTTGGGAGAACTGCGCGTTAATCAGCTTCTCCGAGAATTCGCCCAATTGCGAACCGGACAGCGCGCCCGCAATGCCGCCCGCCGACGACGCCACCGAGCGCACCGCCGACGTCGCATACGCCACCTGCATCGCCTTCCTGGTATGGCCGAGTGCCACGTGGCCCATTTCATGGCCGACCACGCCACGCACTTCGTTGTCGTTCATCATGTCCATCAGGCCGCTGTAGACGCGCACGCAGCCGTTCGCCATGGCCCACGCATTGACGTCCTTCGTCACATACACCTTGTAATTCACCGGCGTGCCGTTGATGTTGTCGCCCAGTTGCGCGGCGATCTTGGCGAGGCGCTTCTGATACTTGCTGTTGGCGGGCGCGATGGTGTTTTCGCTGTCGAGCTGCGCGCAGGACTTGTCGGTGAGCGCGCGCACGTCGGCGTCCGACAGCGTGGCCGCCTGCGTGGCGAGCTGGCCGGACTGGATCAGCGCGGACGGATCGAGGCTGTTGACATTGGAACACGCGGCAAACAGCGCGCACACGGATGCGGCAATAACGAGGCCATACGGTTTCATCGTGAAAGTCTCTTTGTGTGTTATTCGTTTGACGGCGCGATCAACTCGCCGTCCGTTTGCAATGGCCGCATTCAGCAAAAAAATCTCGCCGGATATGTGAACTGCATAACCATTGCCCCACATGGCAGACGAAAAAAAAAGCGCCTGGCGGGAGGCGCTTTTTTACCACATCTGAAAGCGTTAATTCATGACTTTGAAAGTACGATTAACGCAATTTTGCAAACTCGCTGTAAATGTCAGCAGATTCGCTTTTAGCCGTTCAGCCTGCCGGCATCGTATCGATAAATGACTGGCGCAGCGAAAGCTTCTGAAAATGCTTGTCGAGGTTCGGATACGAATCGCGCCAATTCAGGTCGGGCATGCGGAAGTCGAGGTAACCCAGCGCGCAGCCCACGGCGATATCGGCGAGCGAGTAGTGATTGCCCGCGCACCACGCTTTGCCGCCGAGCCCCTGCGACATGGCGACGAGCGCTTCGTCGATCTTGCGCTGCTGGCGCGCCACCCACGCGTCGACGCGCTGCTCCGGCGTGCGCTGCGTGCTCTCCAGACGAATCAGCACGGCGGCGTCGAGCAGACCGTCGGCGAGCGCTTCCCAGCACCGCACCTCGATGCGCTCGCGCCCCGATTGCGGGATCAGCTTGCCGACCGGCGACAGCGTATCCACGTACTCGCAGATCACGCGCGAGTCGAATACCGCTTCGCCGTCTTCCATCACGAGACACGGCACCTTGCCGAGCGGATTGAAGGTATGAATGCGCGTATCCGGCGCCCAGACGTTCTCGGGCACCAGCTCGTAGTCGATCTTCTTGTCGGCCAGCACGATGCGCGCCTTGCGCACGAACGGGCTGGCGAGCGAACCGATGAGTTTCATCATTGCCATCTGCCTTTTTCTGAATCCGGCGCAAGTATAAGTGCTTGGCGGCGTGCGCGAGCGCCCCGCGCGCGCCTGGCGAGCCGCCCGCGCGATCGCTGTGGATGGATTGCAACATTGCCCTGCCACGCGCGCCGCGTCTAGCCAGCCGAATGGCCAGGCGACGCTGCAGCGGTTAAATAAACCGGTGCGAGCGTCGCGCCCGGACCGGCACGTGCGGTCGCGGCGGCGCCAGGCGCGCGCGGCCGCGCAAAATCCGTCTGCGCATTGGGCGCTACAATCGCACGATGAACCAGCCGACCGAACCCACCATCGCCATCGACGTCTACCGCGCGCGCCGCGAGCGCGTACTCGCCGCGCTGCGCGCAGCGGGCGGCGGCGTCGCCATCGTCCCGACCGCGCCCGAAGCGCTGCGCAACCGCGACGCCGATTATCCGTACCGGCACGACAGCTACTTCTATTACCTGACGGGCTTCACGGAACCCGAGGCGCTGCTCGTGCTCGACGCCAGCGCCGCTGCCGGCGAACCCGCGTCGATCCTGTTCTGCCGCGAGAAAAACGTCGAACGCGAGATCTGGGAAGGCTTTCGTTTCGGGCCCGACGGCGCGCGCGTCGCGTTCGGCTTCGACGCCGCGTTCGCATTCGGCGAAATCGACGCGCAACTGCCTCACATTCTCGCCGACAAGCCGTCGCTGCACTACGCGCTGGGCACGTCGGAAAAGCTCGACGGCCAGGTACGCGGCTGGCTCGAGGCCGTGCGCATGCAGGGCCGCAGCGGCGTGGCTGCGCCCACGGCCGCGCGCGATCTGCTGCCGTTGCTCGACGAGATGCGGCTCGTCAAGGACGACCACGAACTCGCCATCATGCGCCGCGCCGGCCAGCTTTCCGCGCAGGCGCACCGCCGGGCAATGGCGGCCTGCCGCCCGGGCGTGCGCGAGTACGAGCTCGAAGCGGAATTGCTCTACACGTTCCGCAAGTTCGGCGCACAGGCGCCCGCTTACACGTCGATCGTCGCGGCGGGCGCGAACGCTTGCGTGCTGCACTACCCGGCCGGCAATGCGATCGCGCAGGAAGGCGACCTGATCCTGATCGACGCGGCGTGCGAGCTGGACGGCTACGCGTCGGACATCACGCGCACGTTTCCCGCGAGCGGCCGCTTCACGGCGCCGCAGCGCGAACTCTACGACATCGTGCTGACCGCGCAGCAGGCCGCGATTGCCGCGACGCGCGCCGGCGTCACCTTCGACGAGCCGCATCAGGCCGCCGTGCGCGTGCTGTCGCAAGGCCTGCTCGACACGCGCATCGTCGACCGCGCGAAGTTCGCGTCCGTTGACGACGTGATCGCCGAGCGCGCCTACGCGCCCTTCTATATGCATCGCACCGGCCACTGGCTCGGCATGGACGTGCACGACGTCGGCGACTACCGCGAACGCGGCGCGCCGCGTGACGAAGCGGGCGTGCTGCCGTGGCGCACGCTGCAGGCTTCCATGACACTGACCATCGAGCCGGGTCTCTACGTGCGGCCGGCTGAAGGCGTGCCCGAGCGCTACTGGAACATCGGCATCCGCATCGAGGACGACGCGATCGTCACGCCGGACGGCTGCGAGCTGATGACGCGCGACGTGCCGGTCGCCGCCGGGGAAATCGAGGCGCTGATGCAGGAAGCCCGCGCGGCTTACGAACCAAGGAAGTAACCCGCCATGAACGATGTTTCCCCGTCGACGGTCATTCTGAAGCCCGGCGCGCAGCAGCAGGCGTTCGATTTCGACGTGACGATCGTCGGCGCCGGGCCGGTCGGGCTCGCGCTGGCCGGCTGGCTCGCGCGCCGCAGCGTCACGCGCGAGCTGAAGATCGCGTTGATCGACGCGCGCGAGCCGGAAGATTCGATTGCCGATCCGCGCGCGATTGCGGTCTCGCACGGCAGCCGCATGATCCTCGAACCGCTGCGCTGGCCCGCCGACGCAACCGCGATCCAGCGCATCCACGTCTCGCAGCGCGGACATTTCGGCCGCACGCTGATCGACCATGGCGAGCACGGACTGCCGGCGCTCGGCTACGTGCTGCGCTACGGCTCCATCGTGCATGGCCTCGCTGAAGCCGTGCATGCCACGCCGGTCCACTGGTTCCGCTCGACGTCCGCCGCGGCGCCCGTAGAGGAAGAAGACGGCGTCACGCTGCCGATCGAAACCGCGGGCGTGACGCGCCGGCTGCGCACGCGCATTCTGGTGAGCGCCGAAGGCGGCCTGTTCGGCGATCAGAAGGCGGCAAAGCACCGCGACCGGCATGCAGAAAGACACGGCGGCCAGCGTGTGTCAGGCGGCGAAAGCGCGCTGCACGCCGCGCAACCCGTCGCCCGCATCGCCCGCGTCGAACCGGCGGACGACGAGACAGCGCACGCGCAGCTAGCCGCACGTGACGGGCACGACGGGCACGATGGGAACGATGGACGCAGCGAGGCACCCAGCGGGGCCGCCCACCATGCCAACCACGCCAACCCCGCGCACCAGCAGAGCACCGCGCGCCGCGACAAGGCCAGCTCGCGCGACTACGGCCAGACCGCGCTGGTCGGCACCGTCAGTGTGTCGGCGCCGCAGCCGCACGTCGCGTGGGAACGCTTCACGCCGGAAGGCCCCATCGCCCTGCTGCCGATGGGCGGTGTGCGCGGCGCCGACTACGCGCTCGTCTGGTGCTGCGCGCCGGAAGAAGCCGCGCGCCGCGCTCAACTCTCCGACGACGAATTCCTGCGCGAACTCGGTGAAGCATTCGGCGGCCGCATGGGGCGCTTTACGCAGATCAAGGGACGCGCGTCGTTCCCGCTCGGGCTCAACGCGGTGGACACGCTCGTGCGGGGCCGCGTCGTCGCTATCGGCAATGCGGCGCAGACGCTGCATCCGGTCGCGGGACAGGGCCTGAATCTCGGCCTGCGCGACGCGCACGCGCTCGTCGACGCGTTGTGCGCGGAAGGCCCCACGCCGCTCGCGCTCGCCACCTTCGCGCAACGCCGCGCCCTCGACCGGCGCATGACGATCGGCGCCACGGACACGCTCGCGCGCCTTTTCACCGTCGACTTCGCGCCGCTCGCGGTGCTGCGCGGCCTCGCGCTGACCGCGCTCGAATTCGCGCCGCCGGTGAAGACCGCGCTCGCGCGGCAGATGATGTTCGGGCAGCGCCGCTGAGCGTGCCCCGCGCCGCTGCGATGCTGCGCGGCATGGTCGGCGCAGCATTGCGAGCCGGACCGGCAGCCGTCGCGCGGGCGGACCGAACTCTATGGCGCCGGCCACTTTCATAGAAGATTTAATGAGTTACGACGCCCGCAACTGAAGTGCGGGCTATCTGTTAACGCTAAAATAGCGGTTTTCCCTCGCATTTCGCGAACGCTCCGATTGACTGCATCGAGCAATCGACCAATCGACAATCGGGGCCGCGCGCGCGTCCACGTCATGCCCACCATCGGCTCGCACAATCTGCGCAATAACCTGTTCGTCGCGCCCATGGCCGGCGTCACCGACCGTCCGTTCCGGCAGCTGTGCAAACGGCTGGGTGCAGGCTATGCCGTGTCGGAAATGGTCGCGTCGAATGCGCAGCTGTGGAAAAGCGAGAAGACCATGCGCCGCGCGAACCACACGGGCGAGGTCGAGCCGATCGCCGTGCAGATCGCGGGCGCCGATCCCGCCATGATGGCCGAAGCCGCCCGCTACAACGTGGCGAACGGCGCACAGATCATCGACATCAACATGGGTTGCCCGGCGAAGAAGGTGTGCAACGTGGCCGCGGGCTCGGCGTTGCTGCAGAACGAGCCGCTCGTGCAGCGCATCGTCGAGGCGGTGGTGGGCGCGGTCGGCGTCGGTCCGGACGCCGTGCCAGTCACGTTGAAAATCCGCACCGGCTGGAATCGCGAGAACAGGAACGCGTTGAACGTCGCGCGGCTCGCCGAAGCCGCCGGCATTGCCATGCTGACGGTGCATGGCCGCACCCGCGCCGACCTGTATCACGGCGAGGCCGAATACGACACCATCGCCGCCGTGAAGGCCGCCGTGCACATTCCGGTCGTCGCCAACGGCGACATCACGTCGCCGGAAAAAGCGCGCCACGTGCTCGCCGTGACCGGCGCGGACGCCGTCATGATCGGCCGCGCGGCGCAGGGCCGCCCGTGGCTCTTTCGCGAGATCGAGCATTTCCTGCAGACGGGCGAATTGCTGCCGCCGCCGCGCATCGACGAAATCCAGCAGGTCATGAACGAGCACCTGGAAGATCACTACGCGTTCTACGGGGAATTTACGGGCGTTCGCACTGCGCGCAAGCACATCGGCTGGTACACTCGCGGCCTTTCTGGCGCCAACGTGTTCCGGCATCGCATGAATACGCTCGACACCACGCGCGAACAACTCCTCGCCGTCAACGAATTTTTCGACGCACAGAAGGCGCTCTCCGACCGCCTCGTTTACGTCGACGAAAACGTCGACGAGACGCCCGGGCACAAGGGCGAGGACCACACCGACAAACTAGCAGCATGAGCAAGAACAATATCGAACAATCTGTCCGCGACAGCCTGGGCATGTATTTCCAGGACCTCGACGGCTCGAATCCGCACGACGTCTATGACATGGTGATTTCGTGCGTGGAAAAACCCCTGCTCGAAGTGGTGCTCGAGCAGGCCGGCGGCAACCAGTCGCTGGCCGCCGAGTATCTCGGCATCAACCGCAATACGCTGCGCAAGAAACTGCAACAGCACGGCTTGTTGTAGCCTTCACGCGCCCTGCCACGTTTCCCTTCGGCTTTTCGTCTTCATCATGATCAAGCAAGCGCTCATCTCCGTTTCCGACAAGTCCGGCATTGTCGACTTCGCCAAGTCGCTGTCGGACCTCGGCGTCAAGATCCTGTCGACCGGCGGCACCGCGAAACTGCTCGCGGACGCGGGCCTCTCCGTCACCGAGGTCGCCGACTACACGGGCTTCCCGGAAATGCTGGACGGGCGCGTGAAAACGCTGCATCCGAAGGTGCACGGCGGCATCCTCGCGCGCCGCGACCTGCCGGAACACATGGCGGCGCTCGAAAAGCACGATATTCCGACCATCGACCTGCTCGTCGTGAACCTCTACCCGTTCGTGCAGACGGTGTCGAAAGAAGAGTGCTCGCTGGAAGACGCCATCGAGAACATCGACATTGGCGGCCCGACCATGCTGCGCTCGGCCGCGAAAAATCATCGCGACGTGACAGTGGTGGTCGACCCGGCCGACTACGCGGTCGTGCTCGAGGAAATGCGCGCGAACAGCAATGCGGTCTCGTACAAGACGAACTTCCGCCTCGCAACCAAGGTCTTCGCGCATACCGCGCAGTACGACGGCGCGATCACGAACTACCTGACGAGCCTGACCGACGAGCTGCAACACGCGTCGCGCAACGTCTATCCGGCCACCTTCAACCTCGCGTTCAACAAGGTGCAGGATCTGCGCTACGGCGAAAACCCGCATCAAAGCGCCGCGTTCTACCGCGATCTGTCGGTGCCGGCCGGCGCGCTGGCGAACTACAACCAGTTGCAGGGTAAGGAACTGTCGTACAACAACATCGCCGATTCCGACGCTGCTTGGGAATGCGTGAAGACCTTCGACGTGCCGGCCTGCGTGATCGTCAAGCACGCTAATCCGTGCGGCGTGGCGGTGGGCGCGGACGCGAACGAAGCCTATTCGAAGGCATTCCAGACCGATCCGACCTCGGCGTTCGGCGGCATCATCGCCTTCAACCGCGAAGTGGACGAAGCCGCGGCACAAGCGGTGGCCAAGCAGTTCGTCGAAGTGCTGATCGCCCCGTCGTTCAGCGAAGCGGCGCGCCAGGTGTTCGCCGCGAAGCAGAACGTGCGTCTTCTGGAAATCGCGTTGGGCGAAGGCCATAACGCATTCGACCTGAAGCGCGTGGGCGGCGGCCTGCTCGTCCAATCGCTCGATTCCAAGAACGTCCAGCCGCGCGAATTGCGCGTGGTCACAAAGCGTCATCCCACGCCGAAGGAAATGGACGACCTGCTCTTCGCCTGGCGCGTGGCGAAGTACGTGAAGTCGAACGCGATCGTGTTCTGCGGCAACGGCATGACGCTCGGCGTCGGCGCGGGCCAGATGAGCCGCGTGGACTCGGCGCGCATCGCGAGCATCAAGGCGCAGAACGCCGGCTTGACGCTGGCCGGCTCGGCGGTCGCGTCGGACGCGTTCTTCCCGTTCCGCGACGGCCTCGACGTGGTCGTGGCCGCGGGCGCGACCTGCGTGATCCAGCCCGGCGGCTCG
The DNA here is from genome assembly GCF_047325075.1 of Paraburkholderia phenoliruptrix. Classification (NCBI taxonomy): domain Bacteria; kingdom Pseudomonadati; phylum Pseudomonadota; class Betaproteobacteria; order Burkholderiales; family Burkholderiaceae; genus Paraburkholderia; species Paraburkholderia phenoliruptrix. The sequence goes on along the minus strand of NZ_CP168531.1, from coordinate 1,006,653 downwards.
ATGCGCGACGACGAAGTGGTAAGCGCCGCCGACGAGCACAATATCGCGATGGTGCTGACCGGCGTGCGTCACTTCCGGCATTGAGTTCGGCTTGCGCGGCGGCGAGGTGTTGCAGCCGCCGCTGTAGGTGAGGATTTAGCGGCCTGGTGGAAATTTCTGCCGGGCCGTTTTGTTTTTGCTTTGGCCGGCGCCCGGTGCCCGGGATCTGACACCGTGCCGGTCGTCAGCCGGGCGGGTCGTCGCGGTCGTAGCCGTGCCTCACTTCCGGATGCTGGCTGATATAAGTGCTCAGGCCCTCGCCCAGCTTGGCGAGCCGCTTCAACTCGGCGAGATGCCGCGCGCCGACGCCCTTTTTCGAGTACCGGTACGTTTCGCCGCCATCGAACTGCGCGCGAACAAAATCCTCGCCGATTTCATATGCGACGACGCCGGATATCCCACTCCTGTTTCCATAGGGCTGCATAGCTGATCACCTCCTTCCGACGGACGCAGCAGCTTTTATTCCTCTCGCGCGACCCTTTGCAAGCCGCCGCGCCGCGTGTCTGTTGTAGTATCGCAGGCACCTGGCCTTAACCGCATGTGCGGCACTTCATGAGAATTCTTGGCATCGACCCCGGCTTGCGCGTCACCGGCTTCGGCGTGATCGATCAAAGCGGACACACGCTCAGCTACGTGGCGAGCGGCGTGATCAAGACCGCCGACGCCGACCTGCCGTCGCGCCTCGGCACCATTTTCGACGGTATTTCCACGCTGATCCGCCAGCATGCGCCGGACCAATCGGCGATCGAAAAGGTGTTCGTCAACGTCAATCCGCAGTCCACCTTGCTGCTCGGCCAGGCGCGCGGCGCGGCGATCTGCGGCCTGGTCGCGGGCGGCGTGCCGGTCGCCGAATACACCGCGCTGCAGTTGAAGCAGGCGGTGGTCGGCTATGGCCGCGCGACCAAGGAACAGATGCAGCAGATGGTGGTCCGCCTGCTCAACCTGTCTGGCGTGCCGAGCACCGATGCCGCCGACGCGCTCGGCATGGCGATCTGTCACGCGCACGGCGGCACGACGCTCAGCACGCTCGGCGGCATCGCGCCCTCGCTCGCCAAAAAGGGCTTGCGAGTGCGGCGCGGGCGTCTCGTCGGCTAGGCGCCGCACAGCCAACAGGCTTTTTTCGCGCGGTGCCGGCGCCCGCCGTCGGCGGCGCATCTTCGCTGCGCTACACTCGCCCTTTCTCACACGTCTGAACTCGCCATGATCGGTCGCATTGCCGGCGTTCTGCTGGAAAAAAACCCGCCGCATCTGCTCGTCGACTGCAACGGCGTCGGTTACGAAGTCGATGTGCCGATGAGCACTTTCTACAACCTGCCTTCCACCGGCGAGCGGGTCGTGCTGCTCACGCAGATGATCGTGCGCGAAGACGCGCATCTGCTGTACGGCTTCGGCACCGCCGAGGAACGCTCCACCTTCCGCGAGCTGCTCAAAATTTCCGGCATCGGCGCGCGCATGGCGCTCGCCGTGCTGTCGGGCATGAGCGTCCACGAACTTTCGCAGACGGTCACGCTGCAGGACGCCGCACGCCTCACGCGCGTGCCGGGCATTGGCAAGAAAACCGCCGAGCGGCTGCTGCTCGAACTCAAGGGCAAGCTCGGCGCGGACCTGGGCGCCATGGCCGGCGCGGTGTCGGCCTCCGACCACGCTTCCGACATTCTCAACGCGCTGCTCGCGCTCGGCTATTCGGAGAAGGAAGCGTTGGCGGCGATCAAGAACGTGCCGGCCGGCACGGGCGTGTCCGAGGGCATCAAGCTCGCGCTGAAGGCCTTGTCCAAGGCCTGAGGCTTGCAGCCGAAGGCTGATGCCGTGCGCCGGCCGCACGCGCGATAAAACAAGCTTCGCACAGCCCGACGAGCGGCGCACCCTGGCCGTTCGGCCGGGTTTCGCAACGCGCCTCGCGCGGTACAATGACCGGATGATCGAAACCGACAAACTCGCCGCCGAGCGCATCATCGCGGCCACGCCCGTCTCGCCGAACGAGGAAGCGTTCGAACGCGCGTTGCGCCCGCGCCAGCTCGAAGAATATGTCGGGCAGGAAAAGGTGCGCGGCCAGCTCGAAATTTTTATCGAGGCCGCCAAGCGCCGCTCGGAGTCGCTCGACCACGTGTTGCTGTTCGGGCCGCCGGGTCTCGGCAAAACCACGCTTGCGCACATCATCGCGCGCGAAATGGGTGTGAATCTGCGGCAAACGTCCGGGCCGGTGCTTGAGCGCGCGGGCGACCTCGCCGCGCTGCTCACCAATCTCGAAGCAAACGACGTGTTGTTCATCGACGAGATTCACCGGCTTTCGCCAGTCGTCGAGGAAATTCTGTACCCCGCGCTCGAGGATTATCAGATCGACATCATGATCGGCGAAGGCCCCGCCGCGCGCAGTGTGAAGCTGGACTTGCAGCCGTTCACGCTGGTCGGTGCGACCACGCGCGCCGGCATGCTGACCAATCCGCTGCGCGACCGCTTCGGCATTGTCGCGCGGCTCGAGTTTTACAACGCCGACGAACTCGCGCGTATCGTCACGCGTTCGGCTTCGCTGCTGAACGCGCAGATTCATCCGGACGGCGCGTTCGAAATCGCAAGGCGCGCGCGCGGCACGCCGCGTATCGCCAACCGCCTGCTGCGGCGCGTGCGCGACTACGCGGAGGTCAAGGCCGACGGCAACATCACCGCGCAAGTGGCGGACGCGGCGCTCCGAATGCTCGACGTCGACGCGGTCGGCTTCGACCTCATGGACCGCAAGCTGCTGGAAGCGATCCTGCACAAGTTCGACGGCGGCCCGGTCGGCGTCGACAATCTGGCGGCCGCCATCGGCGAAGAGCGCGACACGATTGAGGACGTGCTCGAGCCGTATCTGATCCAGCAAGGCTTCCTGCAGCGCACGCCGCGCGGCCGCGTCGCCACGCTGCTCACTTACCGGCACTTCGGACTCGCGGCGCCGGACGCGTCGAGCGCGCTGCCCGGTCTGTGGGACTCGGCTGCAACCTAGCCGCGGCATAAGCAGCGGCACGGCGCAGCGAGGCGGAACAAGCATGTCCGATGAGACGAGACAACCCCGATCTCCCGGTATGATGGCGCAGTTGCTGACCGGGCGCCTTCGCGCAAGACTCGCGGCGGGCGTCACGCATCTGACTACCGGCAGCGGCCCGACGCTCGACTATTCATCGCCGCCCGGCGACCCTGGCCTCTTTGGCCCGGACTCCGTGTGCTGGAAAGTGCACGCCGACTTCACCTCGATGATGACGGGCGGCATCAGCGCGTTGCTGTTGCAAGCCTTGCATCCGCTCGCGCTGGCGGGCGTCTGGGACTACTCCACCTTTCGCACCGACATTCTGGGCCGTCTGCGCCGCACGGCGACGTTTATTGCCGGCACGACGTACGGCAGCCGGAACGATGCGCTTGCGCTGATAGAACGCGTGAAGCGCATCCACCTCGGTGTGAGCGGTATTGCGCCCGACGGCCGGCCTTATCGCGCAAGCGAGCCTGCGCTGCTGACGTGGGTTCACGTCGCCGAAGTGTCGAGCTTCATGACCGCGCATCTTCGCTATGTGAACCCCGCACTTCCCGTTGCGGCGCAGGACCAGTATTTCGCGGAAACCGCGCGCATCGCGCAGATGCTCGGCGCGTCGGACGTTCCGCGCTCGCGCGCCGCGATCGACGCTTATCTGCTGGCCATGCGATCCGAACTGCTCGCAAGTGAACGCACGCGCGAGGTCGTCCGGATGCTGAAGCATGCGCCGGCCCCGAGCGCAGCGATGCGTCCCGCCGGCGTGTTGATGTTCAATGCGGGCGTCGACCTTCTGCCCGATTGGGCTCAGACGATGCTGGGATTAGAGCGCCATGCGCTGATGCGCCGCGCGGTGGCGCGACCTGGCGTACGCGCCGTCGCGCCTGTTATCAGATGGGCGCTGGTGAATGGCGTGTCGAAGCGGGCGCGCCGCCGCGTTGCGGTTAAGCCGGAGGGCGGCTCACGCTGAGCTGAACTTGCGTCGCGCCGTGGGGCGCGTGCGTAGCGCTGGCGTCCGTGGCTGGCGTTGCGTGATTAGCGCCCCGGCTCCGGAACCTTCTTGAAACTGTCGTCGGCACTGGGCGCGTCGAGATGCGATACGTCGCCCCACGACACGATCGTCGCGCGGCCGTCGGCGAAATCGACCACGTTCACGCTCGTGTTCAGCAACGTGTAGTCGCGCGGGGCATCGAGCGCCAAACTGCACGCGAAGCGCCGCACGCAATCCAGCACGCCCCCGTGCGCAACGCAGGCGATCCGGCCGCCGGGATGCGCAGCAACGAGCGGCTCGACGGCATGCAGCACGCGATGGTAGAACGCGCGCTGCGACTCGCCCTCCGGCGGTGCGAAGCCGGGGTCGCGAGTTTGCCAATGGGCATATTCGTCGGGGAACCGCTCGGCGATTTCATCGCTGTCGTGGCCCTGAAACGCGCCATAGGAGCGCTCGCGCAAGCCTTCGCGCAGCTGCACCGGCAAGCCGAGCGCGTCGGCGATCGGTTGAGCGGTTTGCCGCGCGCGCTGCAGATCGCTCGAATAGATCGCATCGAGCCGCGCGCCGTTTCGCACTTCAGCGGCGATGCGGCGCGCGAGGTGTTGCGCCTGGGCAAGACCCGCCGCTGCAAGCGGAATGTCGATATGCCCTTGAATGCGCTTGATGCGGTTCCAGTCGGTCTCGCCGTGCCGGATAAACAGAATCTGCGTGGTCATGGGATCAAGATGGGCGCTCTTCGCCGGTTGTGCCGAGCCGCTATGGTCGCAAGAACCGCGCGGAACTCAGGCGTTGGTCTGCAGCCAGAATGTGACGGGCCCGTCGTTGACGAGCGAAACTTGCATGTCCGCGCCGAACTCTCCCGTCTCGACGATGGGATGCTTCGCGCGCGCCGCCTCAACAAAATAGTCAAAGAGGCGCTTGCCTTCGTCCGGGGGCGCGGCCGGCGTGAAGCTTGGACGCAGGCCGCTGTTGGTGTCCGCCGCCAGCGTGAATTGCGAAACCAGCAGCAAGCCGCCCGCGCGGCCCGCGCCGTCAAGATTCTGTACCGACAGGTTCATCTTGCCCGCCGCGTCGCTGAACACGCGGTAGCCGAGCACCTTCGCCAGCAGCCGGTCGGCCGCCGCCTCGGTGTCGCCACGCTCGGCGCAGACGAGCGCGAGCAGGCCGGCGTCGATCGCACCTGTCACACGCTCGTTTTCACCGTCTGCGACGCGCACTTCGGCGCGCCGCACGCGCTGGATTAACGCGATCATCGGACTGCTTCCGGCTTCGACATTCGGATCGTGATCATGGCCTGCAGGCTCACGCCGTCAGCGTGACGCGCGCGAAGCGGCGCTTGCCGACCTGAACCACGTATTCGCCGGCCTCGACTTTCAGGCCCTTGTCGGACACCGTCGCGCCGTCGATCTTCACGCCACCCTGCTCGATATTGCGCAGCGCTTCGCTTGTCGACGGCACGAGGTTCGCCTGCTTGAGCAACTGGCCGATGGCAAGCGGCGCCCCGGCGAGCACGACCGCCGGAATGTCGTCCGGCACGCCGCCCTTCGCGCGGTGATTGAAGTCTTCGAGCGCACGCTCAGCGTCGGCTTGCGAATGAAACCGCGCGACGATTTCCTGCCCGAGCATCACCTTGAAGTCGCGCGGATTACGGCCAGCCTCGGCTTCTTTCCTGAACGCGGCAATCTCGTCCATCGGACGGAACGACAGCAGTTCGAAGTAACGCCACATCAGCGTGTCGGAAATACTCATCAGCTTGCCGAACATATCTGTCGGTTTTTCGCTGATGCCGATGTAATTGTTCTTCGACTTCGACATTTTTTCGACGCCGTCGAGCCCTTCGAGCAGCGGCATCGTCAGAATGCATTGCTGCTCCTGGCCGTACTGCTTCTGCAATTCGCGACCGACCAGCAGGTTGAACTTCTGATCCGTGCCGCCGAGTTCGAGGTCGGCGTTCAGGGCCACCGAGTCGTAGCCCTGCATGAGCGGATACAGGAATTCGTGAATCGAAATCGGCACGCCGCTCTGGAAACGCTTGGTGAAGTCCTCACGCTCGAGGATTCGAGCGACCGTGTAGCGCGACGCGAGCTTGATCATGCCGTCGGCGCCGAGCGGCATCGACCATTCGCTGTTATAGCGAATCTCGGTCTTTTCGCGATCGAGCACGAGCGCAGCCTGCTCGAAGTAAGTCTTCGCGTTCGACTCGATCTGTTCGCGCGTGAGCGGCGGGCGCGTGGCGTTGCGGCCCGACGGATCGCCGATCAGCGAGGTGAAGTCGCCGATCAGAAAAATGACCGTGTGACCGAGGTCCTGCAACTGGCGCATCTTGTTCAGCACGACCGTGTGGCCGATGTGGATGTCGGGTGCGGTCGGATCGAGCCCGAGCTTGATGCGCAGCGGCGTGCCGGTCGCCTGGCTTTTCGCGAGTTTTTGCGCGAATTCATCTTCGATCAGCAATTCGTCGACGCCGCGCTTGGTAACGGCGAGCGCGTGACGGACTTCGTCGGTGATCGGGAAGGCAGGGGCGGGGTTCGGCTTGTTGGACTCGGTGCTCATGCTGGAAACGTGAAGTCGCGAAAAAAACAGATTGTCCCATAGATGCGCGCCGCCGCGCCCACCAAAGCCGTGGCGGGCGCGCCTCTACGCGGCGATTGGCACGCCGCGCCCGGGTTCAAGGCCACGCGGCCGCTTCATATTCGAGCGCGCTTGCGTCGATAATCTGCTACAACCTTCGCAAACGAGCGATCAGGAACGAGCCGTGAATCCGCAACGAATCATCGACAGAAGCAGTAACGTGACGCAAGTCTCCGCAGACGGCGTCTATTTTGGCCTCATGTCCGGCACGAGCATGGACGGCGTGGACGGCGTGGCGGTCCGCTTCGCCGAAGGCAAGCCGCCCGTCGTGCTGGCGGAGGCGTTCGTCGGTTTCGCCGCCGGCTTGCGCGAGGCGCTGTTCGCGCTGCAACAGCCGGGCGCCAACGAAATCGAGCGCGAGGCGCTCGCGGCCAACGCGCTCGCCACGCGCTATACCGTGTGCTGCCATGAACTGCTGCGCGGCTGCCACGTGTCCGCGGCTGAAGTCCGCGCCATCGGCGTGCATGGGCAAACGGTGCGGCATCGGCCGGAAAAGGGTTATACGCGGCAGATCAACAATCCCGCGCTGCTCGCCGAGATGATGCATATCGACGTGGTCGCCGATTTCCGCAGCCGCGACGTCGCCGCGGGCGGCCAGGGCGCGCCGCTGGTACCGGCTTTTCACGCAACGGTGTTCGGCGCCAAAAACGAGACGCGTGTGGTGTGCAACCTGGGCGGCATCAGCAATATCACCATTCTGAACGCCACCGGCGGCGTGCGCGGCTTCGATTGCGGTCCGGCGAACGCGCTGCTCGACGAGTGGGCGCAACGCCATCTAGGCAAGCCATTCGACGAGAACGGTCAGTTCGCAGCGAGCGGCCAGGTGGACCGCTCTCTGCTCAACGCATTGCTCGACGAGCCGTTTTTCGTCCAACAGCCGCCCAAGAGCACCGGCCGCGATCTCTTCAACGCCGAGTGGCTGGACGCGAAACTGCAGCCGTTCGCAGCGCTCGCGCCCGCCGACGTGCAGGCCACGCTCGTCGCGCTGACCGCGGTGACGGTCGCGCGAGAAATCGAACGGCATGCATCCGACGCGAGAGCGGTCTATGTCTGCGGCGGGGGCGCGCGCAATCCGGAGATTCTCAAGGCCTTGCAACGGGCGCTGGAAGACAGCGGCGTGAGCGGCGTGCCGGTCATGACGACGGACGCGCTCGGTGTGCCGCCAAGCCAGGTGGAGCCGCTGGCGTTCGCGTGGCTGGCGATGCGCTGCATCGCGAGACTGCCGGGCAGTTTGCCGGCCGTGACAGGGGCGAGCGCCGAGCGGGTGCTCGGGGCGATTTATCCGCGTTAATGCCGGGCCCACCTGGCAAGCCCGGTGGGCCCATGGTGGGCTTCCGCGCCCGGTCGTTGCCCTGCCGGCAATGAAAAACGGGGCCGAAGCCCCGTTCCTTGATGCGGATGTGCTGTTGTCCGGCTGGCGTTCAGACCGAGAACGACGAACCGCAGCCACAAGTCGTAGTGGCGTTCGGATTTTTGATGACGAACTGCGCGCCGTTGATGTCGTCCTTGTAGTCGATCTCAGCGCCCACCAGGTACTGGTAGCTCATCGAGTCGATCAACAATTGCACGCCGCTCTTGTTCATGACGGTGTCGTCTTCATTGACGGCTTCGTCGAACGTAAAGCCATATTGAAAGCCCGAGCAGCCGCCGCCCTGCACGAAAACGCGCAGCTTCAGGTCCGCATTGCCTTCTTCTTCGATCAGTTGCTTGACCTTGTCAGCCGCTGCGTCGGTAAAAACGAAGGGGGCGGGCATCTCGGTCACGGGTGTGTCGGTGACTGCGTTCATTCGAACTCTCCAGAAATCTCTAACCGCTATTGTAGGGCCGATCTCAATATCGTGCTGATGCCCACAAAATCAATGGGTTCTTACAGGATTCGCGCGCGACAGCGGCAGCGGGCAACGAATTGGCGCTGGGCGGCCGCCACGGCGAGGCACGGCGGCTGCGCCCACATCCGCCGGTGGCGGCAAAAGCATAAAAAAAGCCGCCTTCGCGACAGCGTTGGCGGCTTTTGCTGCGTTCCGGCGATAAACCGGTTCGCGCCCGAAACGATTAACGCTTCGAGAATTGCTTGCGGCGACGTGCCTTGTGGAAACCGACCTTCTTACGTTCCACTTCACGAGCGTCACGCGTCACGAAGCCGGCCTTCGACAGTTCCGGCTTCAGCGTTGCGTCGTAGTCCATCAGCGCACGGGTGATGCCGTGGCGAACCGCACCGGCTTGACCCGTTTCACCACCGCCCGTCACGTTGACCTTGATGTCGAACGTGGCAGCGTGGTTCGTGAGTTCCAGCGGCTGACGCACGATCATCAGCGACGTTTCGCGCGAGAAGTAGTCGGCGATAGGCTTGCCGTTCACAACGATGTCGCCCTTGCCTGCCTTGATGAACACGCGTGCGACGGCGCTCTTGCGGCGGCCCGTGCCGTAATTCCAGTTACCGATCATGTGGGCTCCCCTTAGATCTCGAGCGCCTTCGGCTGTTGTGCCGAATGCGGATGCGTTGCGTCAGCGTAGACCTTCAGCTTCTTGATCATCGCGTAGCCGAGCGGGCCCTTCGGCAGCATGCCCTTGACCGCCTTCTCGAGCGCGCGGCCCGGGAAGCGTTCCTGCATCTTGCCGAACGTCGTTTCATAGATACCGCCCGGGTAGCCCGAGTGACGGTAGTACTTCTTGTCCGTGGTCTTGTTGCCCGTGACCTTCAGCTTGCCGGCGTTGATAACGATGATGAAATCACCGGTGTCGACGTGGGGAGTGAATTCAGGCTTGTGCTTGCCGCGAAGACGGTGTGCCACTTCGCTGGCGACACGCCCGAGAACCTTATCCGTCGCGTCAATCACGTACCATTCGCGCGCCACCTCATGGGCTTTTGCGGAAAACGTCTTCATGATCGATCCAAAAAAATTGCTGCGCCCAATGTGTTTTTTCCTGCTTGTAGTGTGCGCATCGAGGCGCGTGCAGGCTCTCCCTGTTCTTCCTCCGCGGGCGCGGATGCGGAAAAGCCCTGAATTATAAAGGAATTTGCAACGCCAAGTCAAAATGTACGGGACTTGGTGCCGCAAGGCGCCGCCAACAGACTTCAAAGCGGCTTCAAAGCGCTCCGCAACGGGCCGGCTCTTACGAAACGCACCCTCGAGCGCGGCAAGATCGCAGGCGAAAAAAAACCCGAACAAGTGGTTCGGGTTTAATCCACCAAAGGAGGAGGTGGAGGAGACAGCGGAGGTTGCGCACTGCTGCAACCGATGGACCAATTATATGAAGCATCCTTGTGCGTTGCAAGAAGATTTGCAATGCGAAATCAGATTTTATATTGTGGGATTTACAGACGCATCTGCCGGGATCCCCGCTACACCGGCAGATCAGGGTGTCGCGACGCCGGATGTGAGTCAGTTAAGGTCAACCCTTAGAGTAAAACCCCTAAATCTCCGGCAATATGCGAGCGACGACGCAACATGCCGCGCCGCAACACGCAAGCCGCTATCGCGCATAAATTTTCCGTCGAAGCCCCCTCGGACGGACACTGAAAGGCCGGGCTACAATGCCGTCTCGATATTGCGCAGCGCGGTGGAGCACAGCATGGAATGCAAAGTGAGCTGGATGGGGCAAGACGGCATGGCGTTCGCGGCCGAGACAGGCAGCGGCCACCTGGTCGCGATGGACGGCGCGCCCGAAGGCGGCGGCCGCAACCTCGCGCCGCGCCCCATGGAAATGGTCTTGCTCGGCACAGGCGGCTGCACCGCCTACGACGTCGTGATGATTCTGAAGAAAAGCCGTCAGGAAATTGCCGGTTGCTCGGTCACGCTGAAGGCCGAGCGCGCCAGCGAAGATCCGAAAGTGTTCACGAAAATTCACTTTCACTTCACCGTGACCGGCAAGAACCTGAACCCGGCGACCGTGGAGCGCGCGATCAACCTGTCGCACGACAAATATTGCTCGGCGTCGATCATGATCGCCAAAACGGCGGAACTGACGCACTCGTTCGACATCGTGGCGAGCTGAGCATCGCGGTCGGCGCGCCGGAAGCGGTTCGGCCCAGGCGCCAACGCGCGCGGCGCCTGATGTGCCGCGCAAACGTGCCGCGCAAACCAAACGTGCCGCTGAAACAAAAATGCCGGCGTCCTGAAAAGACGCCGGCATTAATGTTGTGAGGTGGCAAAGCAGGCCGATAAGCCGGATTCTGTGCACGCGCAACGTCCGAAGACGCGACGCGCGTGGCAGCCATTCCTCTAGGCGCGCCATTACTGACGCGCTCAAGCTTCCTACCCGCAGACGAGACGGGGGCCCCGCCCTGCATCTCGAAGATGCGCGCCTGCCTACTTGGAATTGCTCCGGGTGGAGGTTACCGTGCCGGTCTGCCTTGCGGCAGCCGCGGTGCGCTCTTACCGCACCGTTTCACCCTTACCTGATCCCGGCTTGCGCCGGGCCATCGGCGGTTTGCTTTCTGTTGCCCTGTTCCGCGTGTCGCCACGGATGGCCGTTAGCCATCACCCTGCCCTGTGGAGTCCGGACTTTCCTCGCCCCCGCCGGTTCCAACGTGTGAAACCGCCGAGGCCGCGACTGCCTGGCCTGCTTTGCTGGCGCCGATTTTAGCATCTGTGCGCCGGCCCGCGCGGAACACCGACTTGTCGTCGTAAAAGCCCGGCTCGGCGTTCTGCCGCCACCAGCCGGGGATGCCCAGCACCGGAAGCGGCGCGAACAGCCGGCTCGTCAGCGCCTCGGTGTCCAGCAAAGCCGCGCTGACCGCCTCGTCGAGCCACGCGTCGCGCAAAGCCGCATCCCATTCGAAATAGGCGGGCGGCACGTCGACGATCCACGCGTGGCCGGTGCAGGCCTTGAACGGCGCGATCAGCTTCTCGAGCAACGCATGGCCGAAACAGCGCACCTCGCAGCTCCCGCCCCACGCATCGCGCCGTTCAACGAACAGCGTGCGCCAGTCAAAGCCGCGGAGCGCCGCGCTCAGGGCCGGATCAGCCGACGCGAAGAGCAGCGCGTTTTCGTCGAACAGCGTCAGCGCGTCGCGCACGCCGCCGCGCGTCGGCCCAACGCCCAGCTGGTCGATCGCCGCCGACTGCCGCGCGTTCAGCGCCGCCTTGATGCGCGGAAACGCAAACCACATCGACGCATTGAAGAAGTCGTGCAGATTGTGGCGCGTCGGCACGCAGCCGGTGGACGCGATATGCGCCTCGTAGGCGGCGCCGGGCGGCAGGTCGTCCTGCGCGATAAACGCAAGGCGCTGGCCGCGGCCGGTGAGCTGGCGCGTCTGCCCGGCGTCGGCATTCATTTCGGCGAGCAAAGCGGCGTAGCTTTCGAGCGCCGCACGCTGCCAGCGCTGGCCGCGCGCGGCGAACTGCGCGAACCACGGCCTCGACCAGTCGATGGCGGCGAAGGCTGACGCGTCGGGCGCCAGCGCTTCATTTCCGGCTCGCCGGCCCGGGCATGAGCGTGCGCTCGCATCGCGCCCGTGCGGCAGATCACGCACGTCTTTGCGCTCCGCCATCCTCAACCTCGCCTCACACCAAACGCCAGCCGATCGGTTCACCGCCGCGCAGCGGCACAACCGGCGTATCGCCGACGGGCAGCTCCGCGGGCAGCGTCCATTCCTCGCGGCGCAGCGTGACCTGCTCGCCGTTGCGCGGCAGACCGTAAAAATCCGCGCCGAAGAAGCTCGCGAAGCCTTCCAGCTTGTCCAGCGCGCCGGCTTTGTCGAACGCCTCGGTGTACAGCTCCAGCGCGTGCAGCGCGGTGTAGCAGCCCGCGCAGCCGCACGCGTGCTCCTTCAGGCCCTTCGGATGCGGCGCGCTGTCCGTGCCGAGGAAGAAACGCGGATTGCCCGACGTAGCCGCCTCGACGAGCGCCACGCGATGCGTCTCGCGCTTGAGCACCGGCAGGCAGTAGTAATGCGGGCGAATGCCGCCCTGGAAGATCGCATTGCGGTTATAGAGCAGATGGTGCGCGGTGATGGTCGCGCCCAGCAGATCGGGGCCGACGCCCGCTTCGCAAATGTAGTCCACCGCGTCTTTCGTCGTGATGTGCTCGAACACTACCTTCAGCGCCGGAAAATCCCGGCGCAGCGGCGTCATGACCCGGTCGATGAACACCTTTTCGCGGTCGAACAGATCAATCGACGAATCCGTCACCTCGCCGTGCACGAGAAGCGGCATGCCGGCTTCCTGCATCGCCTCGAGCGTCTTTGCGCACTTCATGATGTCGGTCACGCCCGCGTCGGAGTTGGTCGTCGCGCCGGCCGGATACAGCTTCACGCCGTGCACGAAACCGCTTTCGCGCGCGCGGCGAATTTCGTCGGGCGGCGTGTTGTCGGTCAGATACAGCGTCATGAGCGGCTCGAACTTCGCACCGGCCGGGATTGCGGCGACGATCCGCTCGCGGTATGCCGCCGCCATCGCCGTGGTCGTGACCGGCGGCTTCAGGTTCGGCATGATGATCGCGCGGCCGAACTGGCGCGCCGTGTCCGGCAACACCGCCGCCAGCATGGCGCCGTCGCGCACGTGCAGGTGCCAGTCGTCCGGGCGGGCGAGCGTGATGGAGTCGCGGGAATCGGGAGAAGCGTTGGAAGCGGTCATGGCAAGAGGAGAACGGGAGCGGAACGGATGGCAGCGCCGAATGCGCACGATACGGAACGATGGCCGGACAATGCACCGACGATGAGGTCAAACCGTTGTGTTGCGGCCTGAATACACGTCAATTTTGCTATTTGGCGCTTCTGGCTCGGTGATATGCTTGGAAAATCATCATTGTAACGGCTTGCCCCGTTCACAGGCTCACCCGCAACATGTGCCAACTTCTCGGAATGAATTGCGCCGCGCCGACGGACGTCACGTTCTCTTTCACCGGCTTTGCGGCGCGCGGCGGCGTCACCGATCACCATGCCGACGGCTGGGGCATCGCCTTCTTCGAAGACAAAGCGTGTCGCCTGTTCATCGACCATCAGTCGTCGGCCACTTCGCCGATCGCCGAAATGGTCAAGCGCTATCCGATCAAGTCGAAAAACACGATCGCGCATATCCGCAAGGCGACGCAAGGGCACATCCTGCTCGAAAACTGCCACCCGTTCATGCGCGAATTGTGGGGGCGCCATTGGATCTTCGCGCACAACGGCGATCTGAAGGACTATTCGCCGGTGCTCTCGGGCGTCTATCAGGCGGTCGGCACCACCGACAGCGAACTCGCCTTCTGCGCGCTGCTCGAAGGGTTGCGCAAGGCGTTCCCAGGCGCGCAGCAGCCGCCGCTCAACGAGCTGTTCGCCGCGCTCGAAACGCTCACGCGCGAGATCACCCAATTCGGCGTGTTCAATTTCCTGATGTCGAACGGTCAGGCGCTGTTCGCGCATTGCTCCACGCACCTGCATTACATCGTGCGGCGCTGGCCGTTTTCCACCGCGCATCTGGTAGATGCCGACGTGTCCATCGACTTCGCCAAGTACACCACGCCCGAAGACCGTGTCGCCGTCATCGCGACGCAGCCGCTCACGGACAACGAAGTGTGGACCGCGTTTGCTCCCGGCGATCTGCTGATGTTCCAGCACGGCGACGTGATTGGCCGCGTCAATGTACCGGTGCCGGCCTCGGTGCTGGAAAAACTGCGCAATCCGTGTCTGGACGCGTCGGCTTCGGCAAGCACGATTGCGGCTTCGGTCGCCGCTTCGCCTGCTCTCGCGGAAGTGGAAGTGGATCTCGAAGCGGCGGACGACGCCGCGGCATTCGAGTCGTGACGCGCACCGGCGAACCCGCTGCGCGTCGATAAAAAAAGCCGCTCGTTCGAGCGGCTTTTCGTTGGCCGAGCGCCGCGCAAAAAGCGCTGCGGCCTCGGGTGTTCCAGCCTCAGTGCAGGATCTTCGCCAGAAAATCCTTCGCGCGATCCGACTTCGGATTGGCGAAGAAGTCTTCCTTGCGGTCGTCTTCGACGATCAAACCCTTGTCCATGAAAATCACGCGATGCGCGACCTTCTTCGCGAAGCCCATTTCGTGCGTCACGCACATCATGGTCATGCCTTCCTGCGCGAGTTCGACCATCACGTCGAGCACTTCGTTGATCATTTCCGGGTCGAGCGCGGACGTGGGCTCGTCGAACAGCATCGCGATCGGGTCCATGGACAGCGCGCGCGCAATCGCCACACGTTGTTGCTGACCGCCCGACAACTGCCCCGGAAATTTGTCCGCGTGCGCGCGCAGGCCGACGCGCTCCAGCAGCTTCAGACCCTTCGCCGACGCTTCGTCCTTCGAGCGGCCGAGCACCTTGATCTGCGCGAGCGTGAGGTTTTGCACGATCGACAGATGCGGGAACAGCTCGAAGTGCTGGAAGACCATGCCGACCTTCGAGCGCAGCTTCGACAGATTGGTTTTCTTATCCGTCAGCGACTGCCCGTTGATGACGATCTCGCCCTTCTGGAACGGCTCCAGGCCGTTCACGGTCTTGATCAGCGTGGACTTGCCCGAACCCGACGGGCCGCACACCACGACCACTTCGCCCTTTTTGACTTCCGTGGTGCAGTCGGTCAGGACCTGAAACTGGCCGTACCACTTCGAAACATTCTTGATAGAGATCATCTTGCGACCTTTTTCTGAAGACCTTTGACGAGGCTCGACGCGATCACGCAGATCACGAAATAACACGCGCCCGCGAACAGTACCATTTCGACATTCGTGCCGTCACGGTCGCCAATATTCGTGGCGGTGCGGAAGAAGTCGGCGAGGCTGATCACGTAGACGAGCGACGTATCCTGAAACAGCACGATGCCCTGCGTGAGCAGCAAGGGCACCATCGCGCGAAATGCCTGCGGCAGGATGATGAGGCGCATGGCCTGCCCGTAGCCCATGCCGAGGGCGAACGCCGCGTTGACCTGCCCGCGCGGCACTGCCTGAATGCCCGCGCGAATGATCTCCGAGTAATACGCCGCCTCGAAGAGCGAGAACGCGACCATGGCCGACGCGAGACGAATGTCGATATCCGCCGACAGCCCGAGCACGTTCTGCAGCACCTGCGGCACGATCAGGAAGAACCACAGCAGGACCATCACGAGCGGGATCGAACGGAAAATCGTCACGTAGCCCTTCGCGAACCACTCGAAAGGCTTGAACGACGACAGCCGCAGCATCGCGAGGACCGTGCCCCAGACAATGCCGACCACGATCGCGATCAGCGTGATCTTGAAGGTGACGATGGCGCCGGTCCACAGCGTAGGCAGTGCGCCCGGAATACCGCTCCAGTCGAAATGGTGCATCACTTGCCTCCGATATAGCCGGGCAACCGGGTTCTTGCTTCGACCCAGCGCATCAGTTGCATCACGACCAGGTTGATCAGCACGTACGCGAGCGTGACCGCGATGAACGACTCATAGGTCTGCGACGTGTAATCGACGAGCTGACGCGCCTGCGCCGACAGATCGAGCAGACCGATGGTCGACGCGACCGCCGAGTTCTTGAAGATATTCAGGAACTCGGACGTGAGCGGTGGCACGATGATGCGGTACGCGACCGGCAGCAGCACATAGCGATACGTCTGCCATTGCGTGAAACCCATGGCGAGGCCCGCGGCGCGCTGGCCGCGCGGCAGCGCATTGATGCCCGAGCGCACCTGCTCGCACACGCGCGCGGCCGTAAAGAGCCCGAGGCAAATGATCGACGCGGAGAAGAACTGCGCACCCGGCGGCAGTTGCTTGAACCAGTTGCCGATGGAGACCGGCAGCAGTTCCGGTATCACGAGATACCAGGTGAAAAACTGCACGATCAGCGGAATGTTACGGAAAATCGCAACGTAGACGGTGCCGATGCCCGACGCCCATTTATTCGGCACCGTGCGCAGCACACCGAAAAACGAACCGACGATCAGCGCGATCACCCATGCCGACAGCGACACGGTAATCGTCACCCAGAAGCCCGACAGCAGCCAGCCCAGATAAGTGGTCGGCTCGCCGGTGGAGACCGGACTTAGCAGAATGCCCCAGTTCCAGTGATATGACATGACCAAGACTCCAGCAAAAAGAAACGGAAGAAGCGCGCGGCCCCTTCCGTTTCATTCAGCATTTCAAAAAAACAGCTAAGGTTTAATCGATTGCCTTGTCATTCGGGCTCTTGAAGAGCGCCTTGATGTCGTCGCTTTCCGGGAAGTTCAGGTTCAGGCCCTTCGGCGGAATCGGCGATTCGAACCACTTCTTGTAGATCTTGTCGGCTTCGCCCGAGGTTTCCACCTTCGCGATGGCTTCGTCCACCACCTTCTTGAACTCCGGATCGTTCTTGCGCAGCATGCAGCCGTAAGCTTCATGCGACTGCGGCGCGCCGACGATCACGAAATCGCCCGGATTGTTCGACTTGGCGCGCTCGCCGGCGAGCAGCGCGTCGTCCATCATGAACGCGGCGGCGCGGCCGGTGGACAGCGTCAGGAACGACTCGCCGTGGTCCTTCGCGCTGATGATGTTCATGCCCATGTTCTTGTCCTGGTTCATCTTGCGAAGCAGGCGCTCGGACGTGGTACCGGCGGTCGTGACGACCGTCTTGCCCTTCAGGTCGGCCCAGTCCTTGATGCCCGAATCTTTCTTGGTCATCAGACGCGTGCCGATCACGAAGATCGTGTTCGAGAACGCCACCTGTTGCTGGCGTTCCGCGTTATTCGTGGTGGAGCCGCATTCCATGTCGACGGTGCCGTTCTGCACCAGCGGAATACGGTTTTGCGACGTGACCGGAATCAGCTTCACTTTCAGGTTCGGCGCATTCAGCTTCTGCTTGACCGCGTCGACCACCTTCAGCGCGAATTCCTGCGAATAGCCGATCACATTCTGCTTGTCGTCATAGTAGGAAAACGGAATCGACGATTCGCGGTGACCCAGCGAAATGACGCCCGTGTCCTTGATTTTTTTCAGCGTGCCGGCGTCCTGCGCGTGCGCGCCAACCGTAAACAGTCCGAGAGTCGCGAGCAGCAGCGCAGCCTTTTTAACCTTCATGTTTGATCTCCTTGGCAAGAACCGGCGCCAGTTTAGCAAAGTAATTATTCTGAAAGTACGGCAGTAAACCATGGTTGTTGCGTGTACGCCGCTATCGGCGGGCGGCGGCTTCGCGCAGTCGGTCAAGGTTTCCGGATATGCAAAGGCGGGCGGCATCTTTACGATGCCGCCCGCCAGGTCCAACGCGCGCTCTTGTGGAGCACGTTCAGGCATGCGCATTCACGTGAAATGCACGGCGCATCCGCGAGGTAGCGGACCCGCCGTTTTCTCTTCCGCCGGCCGCTTTAGCAGCCTGCGATCAGGGGTACAGGCCGCGCATTTCGCGCGCTTGCAGAATCCGCTTACACGCGACGATAAACGCCGCCGTGCGCACGGAGACGCTCTGCTCGCTCGACACCTGCCACACGGCGGCAAATGCTTCGCGCATGACGCGCTCAAGGCGCTGGTTGATTTCGTCTTCGGTCCAGAAGAAGCTGGAGAAGTCCTGCACCCATTCGAAGTACGACACCGTCACGCCGCCGGCATTGGCCACCACGTCCGGAATCACGAGGATGCCGCGGTCGTGCAGGATGTCGTCGGCAGCCGTGGTGGTCGGGCCGTTCGCGCCTTCCACGACGATCCGCGTCTTGATCTTGCCGGCGTTCTTTTCGGTGATCTGGTTTTCGAGCGCCGCCGGAATCAGGATGTCCGACTCCACGGTCCAGAACTCTTCGTTCGTCACCGCGTCGGCTTCCGGGAAACCGCCCACGCCACCCGTCTTCGCGACGTGCTCGAGCAGCGCGACCGCGTCGATACCCGTCGACTTGTACAGCGAGCCCGTGTGATCCTGCACCGCGACGACCTTCGCGCCCGCTTCCTGGAAGAGACGCGCCGCAATTCCGCCGACGTTGCCGAAGCCCTGCACGGCGATGCGCGCGCCTTCGATGTCGAAACCGATGCGGCGTGCCGCTTCGCAACCCACCACGAACACGCCGCGGCCCGTTGCTTCGCGTCGGCCGAGCGAACCGCCGAGCGTGATCGGCTTGCCGGTCACGACGCCGGTTGCCGTTTGGCCCTGGTTCATCGAGTACGTGTCCATCATCCACGCCATGATCTGCTCGTTCGTATTCACGTCCGGCGCGGGAATGTCGGTATTCGGTCCGATGATGATGCCGATTTCGCTCGTATAGCGGCGCGTCACGCGCTCCAGTTCGCCACGCGAGAGCTTGCGCGGATCGAGGCGGATACCGCCTTTCGCGCCGCCGTAAGGAACGTTCACCGCAGCGTTCTTGACCGACATCCACGCGGACAGCGCCATGACTTCCGACAGCGTCACGTCCTGGTGATAACGCACGCCGCCCTTGCCCGGACCGCGCGACACATTGTGCTGCACGCGGTAGCCCTCGAAGTGCGCGACCGTGCCGTTATCGAGTTCGATAGGCACGTCGACGATCAGGATGCGCTTCGGGCGCTTCAGGGTTTCGAGCCAGCGGGACAGCGAGCCGAGATACGGCGCGACGCGGTCGACCTGGCGGAGGTAGTTACCCCACGGGCCGAGGTCATCGCTATTCAGGTAGGAGGGAACGGACTGCAACGTTGAGGCGGATTGGGCGACTTGCTGCTGGGAAGACATGAACGCTCCGGCGTTGATCGAATAGCAGCATTGTCGAAAAAGGCCGATTTGAAATCCAATGCCGTTTCCTTATCCGGTTATGTTTTTTTTGCATAACCGCTCGGAAGCTGCAAATTCGTGTCGCGAGCGCGCAGGTTTGCGGCGGGCTTCGTGCAGGTTCCAGGCAACCCTCGACCCGCTTTCAAGCGTAGCTCGCGTCGGCGTTCATGCGCCGCCGTGCGCCAGCTCTTCCGACACCACGTCCCACAGCTGCCGCACGAGAATCTGCCGCGCGTCGTCGCTCTTGGCGGCGAGCTTGTCGCGGTAAAGGCGTATTTCCATGGTGAGCGTGAGTTGCCCTTCGGGCGTGCCGCGCGTGCCACGGTCGAGCCGGATGAGCTTGCCGTCCGCGACGGCGTCTTCCACCGCGCTGTGCGGCAGGAAGGCAATGCCGTGGCCGGCGAGCGCCATCGCCTTCAGGCCTTCGGCCATGTCGGTCTCGTAAAGCCGGTCCAGATAGAGGCGCTCCGGCGCGTTGGCCAGAATCACCTCGGTCATGCGGCCGAGGTAAGCATTGGGCGTGTAAGACAGGTAAGGCGTGGGCGCCTCGGCAGTACCCGGCAACGTGTGACGGGGACGGCCCGCGCGGCCCGGCGCGGAAAACGGACTGATCGGCTCGTTGCCGAGCGTCAGCATGTCGTAGCGGCCCGGATCGAGCGCGACGGGATGGCTGGGATGGTGATAGCCCATCATCAGATCGCAGCCGCCTTCCACCAGCGAGAGCGCCGCGTCGTGCACGTTGAGCGCGCGCAGCCGTGTGTGAATCGGGCCCATTTGCGCCTCGATGCGTTGCAGCCAGCGCGGAAAGTAGGTGAGCGACAGCGTGTGCGGCACGGCGAATTCGATGGTCGCCTGCGGCGTCGCGGTGTGGCCGCGCAGCAGTGCGCGAGCCTCGTGGAACTGCGACAGCATGGCGAGCGCCTGCTCGTTGAACACCTGGCCCGCCGGCGTCAGCCGCGTCGGATACACCGAGCGGTCGATCAGTTCCGTGCCGAGCCATGCCTCCAGCGCCTGGATGCGCCGCGAGAACGCCGGCTGCGTGACATGGCGCAGCTCAGCGGAGCGGCTGAAACTGCGCGTTTCCGCGAGCGAAACGAAGTCTTCGAGCCATTTGAGTTCCATGCGAAGCCTGCTGCCGGCGAGAAAGAAGAAGTCAGCATTCTAGTGGGTCCGCAGGTGCGTCCCATCCGGTCGGCGGTCGCGTCACCCGTGCGGCGCTCAGTGCGCGGTTCAGTGCAGTCCAGCGCGGTTCGGGCACCGGCAGCCGGATTCCGGGCGAATCCGCCTGTGGTGGTAAAATTCGCGGTTCCCTCCGTTCCGATCCGCCCGCTGTCACTTCAGCAGGCGCTCAACGCTTAGACCAGCCGCCATCATGTCCGACACCCGCCCCGACACCCTGTTCGCGCTGAATGCGCTCTCTCCGCTCGACGGCCGCTACGCGTCGAAAACCGAAGCCCTGCGCGACTGGCTCTCGGAAGCCGCGTTCATGCGCAATCGCGTGACGGTCGAAATTCATTGGCTGATCGCGCTGTCGCGCGCCGGTTTCGCCGAAGTGCCGCGCTTCTCCGAAGCGTCCGAGCAGTTCCTGCTGCAACTGGCCGAGCGCTTCACCGCGCACGACGCCGCGCGCATCAAGGAAATCGAGCGCGTCACCAACCACGACGTGAAAGCCGTCGAATACTGGCTGAAGGAGTCGGTCAAGGGTCAGGAAGAGCTGGAACGCGCGAGCGAGTTCATCCACTTCGCGTGCACGTCGGAAGACATCAACAACACGTCGCACGGCCTGATGCTCGCGGGCGCCCGCGAGCACGTCATTCTGCCGGCGCTGCGCACCGTGCATCAGAAGCTCGTCGCGCTCGCGCACGCGCATGCCGCGCAGCCCATGCTGTCGCGCACGCACGGCCAGCCGGCCAGCCCGACCACGCTCGGCAAGGAAATCGCCAACGTGGCCGCGCGCCTCGCACGCGCCATCGAGCGTATCGCGAAGGTCGAACTGCTCGGCAAGATGAACGGCGCGGTCGGCAACTTCAATGCGCACCTGTCGGCGTATCCGGAATTCGACTGGGAAGCGTTCTCGCGCGAAGTGGTCGAACAGCGCCTGAAGCTCACGTTCAATCCGTACACGATCCAGATCGAGCCGCACGACTACATGGCCGAACTGTTCGACGCCGTCGCGCGCGCGAACACGATCCTGCTGGACCTCGACCGCGACATCTGGGGCTACATTTCGGTCGGCTATTTCAAGCAGCGCACCAAGGCCGGCGAGATCGGTTCGTCGACGATGCCGCACAAGGTCAACCCGATCGACTTCGAAAACTCCGAAGGCAACCTGGGCCTCGCGAACGCCACGCTGCGCCACCTGGCCGACAAGCTGCCGGTTTCGCGCTGGCAGCGCGACCTGACGGACTCGACGGTGCTGCGCAACATGGGCGTCGCGTTCGGCTATTCGCTGCTCGCGTACGACTCGCTGATCCGCGGTCTGGACAAGCTGGAAGTGAACGCGCAGCGTCTGAACGAAGACCTGGACAACTGCTGGGAAGTGCTGGCCGAGCCGGTGCAAACGGTGATGCGCCGCTACGGCATCGAAAATCCGTACGAGCAGCTGAAGGAACTGACGCGCGGCAAGGGCATCACGCGTGAGGCGCTGCAGGCGTTTGTCGGCGGCCTGGCAATTCCGCAGGACGCGAAAGACCGCTTGCTCGCGATGACGCCGGCGTCGTATATCGGCAAGGCTGTGGAACTGGCAAAGCGCATCGGCTAAAGCCTGACGCATGACGCCCGAAGCTTGACGCGTTACGCCTTGCCCGGCCCCGGCCGGATGTAAGCGCCGCAGCAAAAGAAAAGCCGCTCCAGGGAGCGGCTTTTCCACATCTGAACGATAAAAAAGGCGAGAAACCTAGCGCTTGTCGATCTGTTTCAGCACTTCATCGACAATCTGTCCCGGCGACAGCTCGATGCTCACGGTCACCGCCTCGTCCGCGCCCGGCTCCTCGAGCGTGTCGAGCTGGCTTTGCAGCAGCGACGGGTCGAAGAAATGGCCGGTGCGCGTGGTGAGACGCTCCTGCAGCACCTCGCGCGAGCCCTTCAGGTACACGAAGCACACGTCCTTGTCGCCGTCGCGCAGGATGTCGCGGTACGAGCGCTTCAGCGACGAACACGTGAACACCGCCGTCTCGCCCGCCCTCTGCTTTTCTTCGATCGCGGCGCGGATAGTTTTGAGCCACGGCCACCGGTCTTCGTCGGTGAGCGGAATGCCGTGGTGCATCTTCTCCTTGTTGGCGGCGCTGTGAAACGCGTCGCCGTCGGTGAACGCGCAGTGCAGGCGTTCCGCCAGCATCTCGCCGATTCTCGTCTTGCCGGCGCCCGACACGCCCATTGCGATCAAAATCATCAAAAACTCCTTACAGGACCGCCGCCAGCGCGAAGGTCAAGCCCAAACCCATCAACGAAATGATGGTCTCGAGGAGCGACCATGTCTTGAAGGTCTGCCCCACCGTCATACCGAAGTATTCCTTGATCAGCCAGAAACCGCCGTCGTTCACGTGCGAGAAGATCAACGAGCCTGAGCCCGTTGCCAGCACGAGCAGCTCCGGCTTCACCTGAATGGCGCTCGCCGCCGCGATCGGCGCGACGATGCCGCAGGCGGTCGTCATGGCGACCGTCGCCGAACCCGTGGCGAGACGGATCAGCGCGGCGACGAGCCAGCCGAACAGCAGCGGCGACAGATGCGCCGAGGTTGCCGCGGCGACGATTTCCTTCGAAATGCCGCTATCCATCAGCACGCGCCCAAAACCGCCGCCCGCACCGACGATCAGCGTGATGCCCGCGATCGGCGCGAGACATTCGCCGCAGAACTTCTGGATCTGATCGCGATTGAAACCGCGGCTCGCGCCGAAGGTCCAGAAGCTGACCAGCACGGCGATCAGAAGCGCTACGTCAGAATTGCCGACGAAGTGCAGCAGGTCGTTCGGCAGCGTCTTCGGCGTGAAGACAAGATCCGCCCAGCTGCCGACCAGCATCAGGATCACCGGCAACAGCACCGTGAAGAGCGTCACGCCGAAGCTCGGCAGATCGCGCCTGGGCGCCGCGCTCGCGCCGCCGGGCGTGCCCGACATCGCCACTTCTTCCTTGTTGAGGAATTGCGAGGCCAGCGCGTTGTCCTTCGGCAGCTTCACCGTGCGATGAATCAGCAGCGCAAAGAGCGGACCGGCGACGATAGCCGTCGGCACGCCGACAATCAGGCCATACGCGATCGTCTTGCCGATGTCCGCGTGATACTGCTGCACGGCGAGCATCGCGGCCGGGTGCGGCGGAATCAGTCCGTGCACGACGGACAGGCCCGCGACCATCGGCAAGCCGACGAGCAGCAGCGACTTATTGGTGCGCTTGGCGACGTTAAACGCAATCGGAATCAGCAGCACGAAGCCGACTTCGAAGAACACCGGCAAACCGACGATGATCGCGACGACCATCATCGCCCAGTGGATGTTCTTCTCGCCGAACCAGCTGATGAGCGTGGTGGCGATGCGCTCCGCGCCGCCGGATTCGGCCATCATCTTGCCGAGCATCGTGCCGAGGCCTACCACCACCGCGATGTGGCCAAGCGTGTTGCCGTTGCCGGTTTCGAACGACTTGACGATGGTCGCCATCGGCATGCCGGACACGAGCCCGAGCAGCAGCGACACGATAATCAGGACGAGGAACGGATAGACCTTGAAGCGGGTGATCATCAAGATCAGCAGGGCGATGGCGATCACCCCGTAAACCAGCAGCATGCTGCCGTGAACAGCTTCCATGAAGCTCCTCCTTTGCGTTATTGATTGTGGGTGCGGACGACGGCAGCCACCTGTCTCATGGCGACCGGCGCGCCTCAAAAGCTGCAAGCCACGCGGTCGCTGAATTTTACTGTCTGTTGTCTCTAAAAGCCCGCGAAACCAGCATGCCTATCTGCAACGAAGCCTCGCCGCGACAGCCCGAACGGCTGTATCGACGAGGCTTCATGGTTGCCGGCTCGCTGAGCGGCTAAGATCCGGCGGTTATCGACTAATGAGCGGGCGCCGCCAACTGACTCGCCGCGCGCGCAAGTCGCGTGACTTCGTCCCAGTTCTGCGCGGCCAGGGCCGCTTTCGGCGTGAGCCAGGAGCCGCCCACGCACACTACGTTCGGCAGCGACAGGAAATGCGTGGCGGTTTCCGCGGTGATGCCGCCCGTCGGGCAGAATTTCAGCGTCGGGAACGGACCGTGGAAAGCTTGCAGCATCGGCACGCCGCCTGCTTGCTGGGCCGGGAAGAATTTCACGATCTCATAGCCGAGTTCGAGTGCGGTGATGATGTCGGTCGGCGTCATCACGCCTGGCAACAGCGGCAGGCCGGCGTCCTCTGCGGCCTTGTGCATATCTTTCGTGAGGCCCGGCGAGACGCCGAACTGCGCGCCCGCTTTCTTCGCCTGAGCGCAGTGCTCCGGTTTGGTGATCGTGCCGACGCCGACCACGATGTCTTCGGCCAACTGACTCGCGCGTTCGATCGCCTCGAGCCCGGCCGCCGTGCGCAGCGTAATTTCCAGCACCTTCACGCCGCCGGCATGCAACGCTCGCGACACGTGTTCGCCCTGCTCGACGGAATCGAACGCGAGCACCGGAATCACCGGGCCGAGGCGGACGATCTCGCTTACTGTTTTCGACGTCATAGTGACACTCCTTGTTTCTACCAGTAGCCGTTGGATGGTGGATCGCAAGGCCTGGTTTGTCTGGCTGCCCAATGGGGCTGCTCCGTTGGACGGCTTGCGGCGCGCGATTAGCCTGCCTGGGTCGTGCTCGTACTACGTGCTTCGCCATGTTGAACCGCAGCCGTTGCAGCGGCCGCCGCGTGTGCGCCGTGCTCGCCGTGAGAGGCCGGACGCTCGCCGACCATCGGCCCGAACACCGACGCGCCCTGCTCCGCCGGCGCCGCCGCCGCGCGGAACACGCCGAACAGCTCGCGGCCGAAACCGACTTCGTTTTCCGCCTGATTGAGCGGCACGGCGTTCGGCCGCGCGGCCCACTCGGCTGCATCGATCTCGATGTCGAGCACGCCGGCTTCGGCATCGATCACGAGCATGTCGCCGGTGCGCACCTTGCCGATGGGCCCGTGCAGCAGCGCTTCCGGCGACAGATGAATCACCGCCGGCACCTTGCCCGACGCGCCCGACATGCGGCCGTCGGTCACGAGCGCAACATGGAAACCCTGATCCTGCAACACGCCGAGCAGCGGCGTCAAACGGTGCAGCTCGGGCATGCCGTTTGCGCGCGCGCCCTGAAAACGCACGACCGCAATGAAGTCGCGCTTGAGTTCGCCGTTGTCGAACGCTTCCTGCACGGCTTCCTGCGAGTCGAACACGATGGCCGGCGCCTTCACCTTGCGATGCTGCTGCGCAACCGCCGAAATCTTGATCACGCCGCGCCCCAGCTTGCCCTGCATCAGACGCAAACCGCCGTCGGGCTGGAACGGCTCGCCGATGCCGCGCAGCACCGCCGTGTCGCCGCTCGCTTCGGCGCCCGCTACCCATTGCAGCTTGCCGTCGATCAGCTTCGGCTCTTCCGTGTAGCGGCTCAGTCCCTTGCCGACGACCGTGTTGACGTCTTCGTGCAGCAAGCCGCCTTCCAGCAGATTGCGGACCAGGAACGCGACGCCGCCTGCCGCGTGGAAATGGTTCACGTCGGCTTTGCCGTTCGGATAGATCTTCGCAAGGAGCGGCACGGCTTGCGAGAGCGTGTCGAAGTCGTCCCAGTCGATCACGATGCCCGCCGCGCGCGCAATCGCCACCAGGTGCAGCGTGTGATTGGTCGAGCCACCCGTGGCGAGCAAGGCGACGATACCGTTGACGATCGCCTTCTCGTCGATCACATGGCCGATCGGCATGTAATTGCCGCGCTCGACCGTCAGATCGAGCACGCGGCGCGCGGCCTGCGCGGTCAGCGCGTCGCGCAAGGGCGTATGCGGATGCACGAACGCCGAGCCCGGCAGATGCAGGCCCATGATTTCCATCAGCATCTGATTGCTGTTCGCCGTGCCATAGAACGTGCACGTGCCGTGGCCGTGGTACGCGGCAGCTTCGGCTTCGAGCAGCGCGTCGCGGCCGCATTGGCCAGTGGCGAACTGCTGGCGGGTCTTGGCTTTGTCGTCGTTGGAAAGGCCGCTCGTCATCGGGCCGGCCGGCACGAAGATAGTCGGCAGATGACCGAATTGCAGCGCGCCGATCAAAAGGCCCGGCACGATCTTGTCGCAAATGCCGAGGCACAGCGCCGCGTCGAACATGTTGTGGGTGAGCGCAACCGCCGTGCTCATCGCGATCACTTCGCGCGAGAAGAGCGACAGTTCCATGCCCGCGTTGCCTTGCGTGATGCCGTCGCACATGGCCGGCACGCCGCCCGCGAACTGCGCGACGCCGCCGTTTTCGCGCGCGGCCTGCTTGATGATGTCGGGGTAGCTTTTGTACGGCGCGTGGGCCGACAGCATCTCGTTATAGGACGACACGATGCCGATGTTCGGCTCGCGAATCTGCTTGATGACGAGCTTGTCGTTGCCTTCCAGACCCGCGAAACCGTGGGCCAGGTTGGCGCAGGAAAGCGCGCCGCGCGCCGGAAAGCGGCCCTGCGCCTGATGGATGCGGGACAGGTACGCCTCACGAGTCGGCTTACTGCGTTCGATCACGCGCTGCGTGACTTTCAACAATTGCGAATGCGGGGAAACCATCGGAGCTCCTTCGTCGCTGGCGGCAGGTCGGGTCGCGCTATGCCAGGTGGTATCGCGGGGTCGTCGGGTGAAACCGACGACGGCCATGTTAGTAGAAAAACTACATCATCGCAATCGGATTTCCTGCTGCGGTGCCGCATCGCATTGGCCGGCGAAACGCTTTGCTGGCGGCGCGTCAACGCAAATACGCCCATACTTAGGGATAACACCTACTGCAGATATGTAGTTTTTGTACCTTACTGGCAATCAGCTATAGTCCACGGATTCTTCAGCATAGTGCGAGTTTTCCAATGATGCTGTCCCAAGTCGAAGCGATGCGCGAACAATTGCGCCCGTCGGAGCGCAAGCTCGCCAACTATGTGATCGAGGCGCCGCGCGAGGTGCTCGACCTCTCGATGACGGAAGTCGCGGCGCGCGCGGGCGTGAGCCAGCCGACCATCGCGCGGTTTTGTCATGCGCTCGGCTTTTCGGGGTTTCGCGAGTTCAAGATCCGGCTTGCGCAGGGCATCGCCACCGAAGTGCCCGCCGTCTATCGCGACGTGCGTCCCGACGAACCCGCGCCCGGCGTGGCCGCGAAGGTGTTCGACCGGACCATCGGCGCGCTGATCCAGGTGCGCAACACGCTGTCGTCGGATAGCGTGGCGGCCGCCATCGACGTGCTCGCGCAGGCGAAGCGGATCGAGTTCTACGGCGCGGGCGGCTCGGGCATCGCCGCGCTGGACATGCAGCACAAGTTTTTCCGGCTCGGCATGCCGAGCGTCGCCTATTCCGATCCGCACACGTTTCTGATGTCGGCGGCCATGCTCGGCGAAGGCGACGTCGTCGTCGCGATTTCGAATACGGGGCGCACGCGCGACATTGTCGATGCGGCGAAATCCGCGGTGGCGGGCGGCGCCAAGGTGATCGCGATCACGCACGGCAACTCGCCGCTCGCACGGGTCGCGTCGGTCGGACTGTTTGCCAATGTCGACGAAGACACGGACATTTTTTCGCCGATGACCTCGCGCACGTCGCACCTCGCGATCGGCGACATTCTGGCTGTCGGCGTCGCGCTGCAACGCGGGCCGGATCTCGCTGAAAAACTGGCCGGCGCGAAGGACCTGATCGCGCGGCGCCGGATTGGGCCGGAAGGGTGAGCGCCTGGTGAGTCTCACGCGACCCATTGCGCCGCGCCGCTTTGAATATGAAAAAGGGAAGCGGAAAGCGAAACGACAACAACGAAACGGGCTCCTGTGCGGAGCCCGTTTCATGTGTGTTGCGGATTGTCAGGCCGGTACGGCTCTCATGGATTCGTGCGTTCGGCATTCACCGCCGTCAGCAAACGTCCGCGAATGCGCGCCACCACCGGTGACCAGTCCGCGCCCGGCGGTCTGCGAAACAGGCGCAGGGTCGGATACCACGGACTGTCGTCGCGCGTGTAGTGCCAGCGCCAGTCGCCGAAGAACGGCAGCATCAGCCACGTCGGTTTGCCCATCGCGGCCGCCACATGCGCGACGGACGTATCGACGGTCAACACGACGTCGAGGGCGGCAATCGCGTTGGCGGTCTCGTCCATGCTGTTCAGCGACGCACCCACGTCGTGGAAATTCGGCAGACGCTTCGCGTAATCCGCGGCTTCGTCGGCGCCCGCGCCTTTTTGCAGACTGAAGAACTCGACGCCCTCCACGTTGAAGAGGTCGTCCAGCACCGAGAGCGACGGCAACGAGCGCTGCTTGTCGTTCTCATGCGTCGGCGCGCCCTTGAAGGCGAGCCCGACCTTCAGCTTGCCTTTGCTTTCGACGAGCGCCGGAAACGCGGTCTTTCCGGGCGCATGCAGGAAAGGCACCGACGGCGGCAGCGCTTCGAGATCGAGCGCCAGGTAAGCGGGAATCGCGTGCGGAAACACCCAATAGTCGTGCGGCGGCAAGGCGGCGGCCTGCGCGACGCTGAACACGGCGTCCGCCTCGCCGGAGCGCTCGAACAGCGTGACGAGCGGTGCCTGGCAAACCACCGACACGTGCGCGGCGCCGCAGCGCTCGCGAAGCATCCGCGCGAAACGCAGGAAGAAAATTTCATCGCCGAGACCGAACTCGCTCCAGATCACAATCGACTTGCCTTCGAGCGGCTCACCCGTCCAGGCCGGAATCGCGGCGGGCGGCTGCGCGGTCGTGCGACGCTGCCAGCCGAACTTGCCCATCCACGATTCGCGGATGCGGAAGCCTTCCTGCAGTTTGCCGCGCGCAATGGTGTGCAGCGCGTGATACAGCCTCGGCAAATGCTGGTCCGGCAGACGTTCGACGCATTGCGCCCACAGGCCGTCGATCGGTTCGAGCAAGTCCCAGCGCAGCCACGCGAGCATCGCGCCGTGGTACACGTCGAAGCGATACGGGTAAGACTTGAGCACGGCCTGCCACGCGCGCAGGCTTTCGTCTGCGTCGCGCGCCTTGGACGCGGCGTCCATCATTTCGCGCGCGCCCGGCACCGCGCGCTTGCGCAGCACAATCTCGATTGCGCATTCGGCCAGGCCCCGCGCCGTCTGGTCGACGCTCGCGCGCCGCTCGTCATAGTTGTCGCGCACCAGCGCGACGCGCTCGCAGGAAGCAATCGACGAAAACGCGCACACCATGTCCAGCACGTTGACCGAGCCGGGCAGCGCTTTTTCCGGCTTGCAGATCGTGAAGCTGACCTTGTGCTCCCGATTGAACGGGCTCGGCCACCTGCCTTTCTCGTACAGATCCTCGTCCGGCACGGTCAGGATGGCGTAGCCGCCCGGCTTCAGCAGCTCAAGCCACCGCGCGAGCGCCTGGTAAGGATTCGCGAGGTGCTCGAGGCAATGGCTCGAATGCACGAAATCGAACGACGCGTCTGGCGCGCCCGCCATGCGTAGCGCGTCGCCCTGCGGCTTGTCCCACGGCACGATCTCGCTAACGCGCGGAAAAACATGCGCGTGCGCGCTGAGCGGATCGTCTCCGGCGCCGATGTCGATGCCCTTGCCCACGAAATAATGCTGCTGGAAAGCGGGATCGCGCGCGCGGCGCATGGCGGATTTGCTGGTTTCGTTCATGCCGTCCTCACTGCGCCTTGTTCAGTTTGTCCTCGAGCAGCGCCTGCATGCGCTCGCCGAGAATTTCCGGACGTCCCTGGAAGATCAGCTTTTCGATGGCCTTCGGGCCTGCCAGCGACGCGCCCAGTTCGCGGCGCTCCTGTGCGTTTTCGATCAGGCGCAGTGCTGCGGCCTTGTATTCGTCGTTGGTTTTCGTGATGGTCCACTCGGGGAAACCGAGGCGGCGGAACATGCCTTCGTCGATATGTTCATGCACTTCGCGGCCGGTCTTGCAGATGCCGACGAGCCCCGCCCACACCGTATCGACAATGCCGTTCGTATTACCGAACGGGAACGGATTCAGGAACATGTCGCAGCCCGCAATCACGTTCATGTAACCGGCGTAGCCCTGATGCTTGTGCACGACCGCGTTCTTGCCGATCAGGCGGCGAATCAGATTGCGCACCTGCGGGAACACGAGACCCGTCGCCTGGCCGACGAGGAAGTGGAACTCCACCGGCACGCTCGCCTCGCGAGCAATCGCGGCACAGGTATTGAGAAAACCGGGGTTCAGCTTGATCGTCGTGCCGGCCACCGCGATCTTCAGTACGTTCGACGGCGCCTTTTCCTTCGGCAGATCCAGTTCGAGCATGGCGGCCGGCGCGCGATACGGCATGCCGTCGGAAGGCAGCTTCAGCAGCTTCTCGCTAAAGCAGGCTTCGTCGCCCACGTAGTCTTCCTCGACGACGACGTAGTCCATTGCATGGCCGTGCGTCGTGGCCGGATGCCCCAGCGCCATGAGTTGCAGCGGCGCGACGCGCAAACACGCGAGCACCATCGTGATTGGGAACATTCCGACGCTCGGCATGTACATCATCTGCGCGTTGCGCGCCTCGCTCGTGTCGCGCACGTGCCGTGCGGCCTCCCACACGTTGCCACCTTGCAGGGCAATGAACTCGTGAAAGACGGCCTTGCCGGCCTCATCGACGCGGCCGTCGTAGCCCATGCCCACCAGATGGAACTTGTCGCGCATCGCAACGAGCGTTTGCGAGTGCGTGCGGTAGATCGAGTGGTTCTTCGAAAACCATTCGAGCACGACGAGCAGCACGGGCTTGTCGCCCTCCACTTTGGCGGCCGGACGCGTGACATCATGAATGCCGAGCTCTCCGAGCTTGCGGCGGATCAGCGCGTTGATCGGCTTCTTGATGTCGTGCTTGGCGGCCATGTCCGCATAGCTGCAATGCATGTAGACGTCGTGCAGCACGCCCATGGGCAGAGAATCGATGCTGTCGATCTGCTCGAGCCGCTCCGGCAGCCAGCGCAACAGCAGTTCGCGTTTCTGATGTGCCGACGGCGTGCCGAGAAAGCGCGACGACATGATGGTCATGGCAAGCGACGCCGCCTTCGTCTTGTCGAAGTTCCACAGCGCGTCCCAATCGAGACGAACTTCCGACTCCGGCAAATAGAAGAGCTGGAACTTGCGGATTTCGCTGTTGCGCAACTCGATCGCATTGCGCGCGAGTTCGTCGACGCCGAGCGATCGCAAAATGTGATCGGCGTTGCGGAATGGGCTCGCCGCGAACATGGCGGCCAGCCAGCGCTGGAACAATGCCGTGCGGGCAATGCCGGCGTCGGAGAAGGTGAACTTCGGATCGGTGACGAGGCTCGTGATTGCCGAGGTGAGACGCGCAAGCAGGTGGTCGTCCATGATGTCCTGCGCTTCGTTGGACTGCGCCCACACATCCACATCCATCAGGACACCATAATGCTGGTCGATCTTGTTGAGCAGTTGCAGCAGCTCGCGGCTCGCTTTTTCGTGTTCGCGGCGATACGCTGCGTACCCTGATTGATGGTCATCGTGTTGGTGTTCTGCGAGATGCTGGCCTGACCGGCGATCACCTGGCCGTTGGTCGGCAGCGACTGCGCGCGACTGAGCGACGGATGAAACGCGATCAGCGCGAGCGCCGTGGCAGTCATTGTCGAGATGACGCCGATCTCGCGGCCCGAGGGGCTTGCGCCGGAAGTTTCGCCTGCCGTTTTGCCTTGGCTCGTCACATTTTCTGCAACCGCGACGAGCATGCCGAGACGTTTGCTAAATACTCGGCGAAATCTATTCTTGTTCATGAAGACTCACAAATTTGTAGGGAACGCGACCGCCGCACACTGCGGCTCGACATTGCGCGAAGCGGGGCTACGGGCCGTCGTACTGCGCCAATGTTCGCCTTCGAGAATATGAGTCGCGCTATACAGACTGAATCAGACAAGGACTAAAAGCGGCTCGGATCAAGCGGAGCGTGTGCAGACAAATGCGGAAGCCAAGACCGCGCGTTGAGCGCATTGAGAAGGGCTTGAGAGCGCGCCGCCGCGCGGCTGAAGACGAGAAATGTCGTGACGCGCCAGCGCGAAAAGCGCGGGCGGCAGAGAAAAGACGAAGAGGAATTGCGAAACGTCGGCAGCGAGCGCAGCACCGCGCCCGGCAAACGCGGCGAAGACTCCGCGCGACGTTTCGGAAAAGTCTTAGACGCGACTGCGAAACCGTGGCCGCAATGAAAACTGCTTAGAAAGGCTTAATAACGACCAACGCCACCGCCGCGAGCATGCCAAGCACCGGCAATTCGTTGAACATGCGATACCACTTGTGCGAGCGACGGTTCCCGCCACGCTCGAAGGTCCGCAGCAGCACGCCGCAGTAAGCGTGATAGACGATGAGCAGCACGACCACGCCGACCTTCGCGTGAATCCATCCCTGACCTTGGCCGATTCCGGCCACGAGCCAAAGCCACAGTCCGCAAGCAAGCGCCGGCACGGCGATAAACGACATGAAACGGAACAGCTTGCGCGCCATGATCAGGAGACGCTTGACCGCGGCAGGCTCGGTTTCCATCGCCAGATTGACGAAGATGCGCGGCAAATAGAACAGGCCGGCAAACCAGGAAGCGATCAGAACGATGTGGAACGTCTTGATCCAGAGCATCGGGTGTCCTTGGGTGGTGGATGAGTTGTTCTAAACAGCGCTGGCGATGTTGCCGTCCTTGCAGCGCGGCGTGAAGTGACGCGGCGTCGCGGTCGGGAAAAGAGGTGAAGCGCGGCCGCGTTGCACGGCCACGCGTTGAATCGGCAGGCGCTTACTGGCGCCCTTCGCCATGCCCGAGCACGACATACTTGAGCGACGTCAAGCCCTCCAGGCCGACTGGACCGCGCGCGTGAAGCTTGTCGTTGGAGATGCCGATTTCCGCGCCGAGGCCGAATTCGAAGCCATCCGCGAAACGGGTCGACGCGTTCACCATCACGCTTGCCGAATCCACCTCGCGCAGAAAGCGCATGGCGCGGTCGTGGTCTTCCGTCACGATCGCGTCGGTATGTTGCGAGCTGTAGGTGTTGATGTGCTCGATGGCTGCGTCCAGATCGTCCACCACTTTGATCGCGAGCACGGGCGCGAGGTATTCGGTGCGCCAGTCTTCTTCAGTCGCGTCGACAAGCGGACCCACGCCCGCGTCCGCCAGCACCGCGCGCGCCGCCGCGTCCACGCGCAGCTCGACATTTTTCTCGCGATACAGCTTGCCGAGCGGCGGCAGCACGGCCGACGCAATGCCGCGCGCGACCAGTAGCGTTTCCATCGTGTTGCAGGTGCCGTAGCGGTGAGTTTTGGCGTTGTCGCAAACGGTCAGCGCCTTCGCGAGATCCGCGCGGTCGTCCACGTACACGTGGCAGATGCCGTCCAGATGCTTGATCATCGGCACGCGCGCTTCGTTCATGAGCCGCTCGATCAGGCTCTTGCCGCCGCGCGGCACGATCACGTCGACATATTCGGTCATCGTGATCAGCTTGCCGACCGCGGCGCGGTCCGACGTGGCGACCACCTGCACCGCGTCCTGCGGCAAACCGGCTGCCTGCAATCCCTCGCCGATCAGTCTCGCGAGCGCCGTATTGCATTCGAGCGCTTCCGAACCGCCGCGCAAAATGGTCGCGTTGCCCGACTTGAGGCACAGCGCGGCAGCGTCGATCGTCACATTAGGACGCGATTCGTAGATGATGCCGATCACGCCGAGCGGCACGCGCATCTGCCCGACCTGGATGCCGCTCGGCCGGAACTTCAGATTGCTGATTTCGCCGATCGGGTCAGCGAGCGCCGCCACCTGGCGCAAGCCTTCGACCATCGTGTCGAGCGCCTTGTCCGACAAGGTGAGGCGGTCGATAAAAGCCGCATCGTGGCCCTTTTCGCGCGCCCGCGCGACGTCGCGCGCGTTAGCTTCCTTGAGCAGCGCGGCGTCGCGCTCGATGCCCGCTGCGACCGCCGCCAGCGCGGCGTTTTTGGCAGCCGTCGACGCCCGCGCCATCGCACGCGATGCCTGGCGGGCGCGGCGGCCGAGGTCGGTCATGTACTGGTCGATATCCATGGTGATTCTCGTCATGCCGCATCCGCGGACGGGCGGCGAACAGGCTGATTAACTGACTAGCAAAAGATGCAACGATTGTAAGTCGGGCCCGGGCGCTTCGCTCGCGAGGGCATGGGCGCCGTGCTGCGTGCCTCGTGCCTGGTGCTTCGTGCGCTTACTTGCGACAGCCGGAGGCTGTGGTGCTGCGGGGCCGCGCTGCGCGCGCTGCCAGTTCTGTGGCGCAGCTTCGCTCGACTTCCTGCCCTGCGGCCTCGCCGCCTCAAAACCCGCCGAGGCTGTGCACGGCCCTGAAACTCACGCCGGCCTGCGCGCCGCCGCAGCATCCGCCGCCCCGCTGCGAGGTCGCGCCGGCGGCACAGCAGACGTCTTCGGCGACGCCACCGCCATTGCGAGCTCGAAGAGCCCATCCCACGGATCAGGCGGCGGATCGTTGCGATGATTGCCCGGCGTGCCGCCCGACAAACCCTTCACCTGCCGGTCCAGCCGCGCCGCCAGCGCCAGCGCCTTTTCCAGCGCCGACTCGGTGACACGCGACAAAGCCGGCCCGATCAGCCGCTCGCGCGGACCCCACACGCGGTTTTCGCGCACCAGCATGGCAAGCGGCTTGCCGGCCGCGACGCCGCGCTTGATGCGCAACAGCGTGCGCAATTCCTCGACGACGGCCCACAGCACCAGCACCGCCGCCTCGCCTTCGCCCTTCAGACCGTCGATCATGCGCGACAGGCGGCCGACGTCGCCCGCGAGCATTGCCTCGTTAAGCTTGAACACGTCGTAACGCGCAACGTTCAACACCGCGTCGTGAATCTGTTCGAAGCTCAACGCGCCGGCCGGATACAGCAGCCCGAGCTTCTGAATTTCCTGATGCGCGGCGAGCAGATTGCCTTCCACCCGCTCCGCGATAAACGCGAGCGCGCGCCGCCCTTCTTCGCCTGCGGCCACGCGCTGGCCTTGCGCCGCAAGCCGCTGGCCGACCCAGTTCGGCAGCTGCGCGCGCTCGACCGGATCGATTTTCAACGCGACGCCTGCGTCGGCGAGCGCCGTGAACCACGCCGACTTCTGCGTGGCTGCATCGAGGCGCGGCAGCGTGATCATGGTGAGCACGTCGTCGTTGACGGAGCCCGCGAGCGCCTTGAGCGCGTCCGCGCCTTCCTTGCCGGGCTTGCCCGACGGAATGCGCAACTCGACCAGTTGCCGGTCGCCGAAGAGCGACATCGACTGACTCGCGCCCAGAAGCGAACTCCAGTCGAAACTGCGCTCCACGGTGAATACCGAGCGGTCCGTAAAGCCGGCCGCGCGCGCCGCCGCGCGAATGCGGTCGCACGTTTCCTGCGCGAGCAGGTGCTCGTCGCCGTACACGACGTACAGTCCGGCGAGTCCCTTGGCGAGATGCGCTTCGAGCGCGTCAAGTCGCAGTTGCATGGCTAGGTGTATCTCTGATCTGATCGGCGCGCGACGCTCACAGCGGCGGCGGCGGCAACGGCGCGCGCGGCGCGACGCCCGGCACCTGCTCGCCCGGCGCCGGATGCAGCGAACGCACGCTCGACAGACGCCGCGTAAGCTGGTCGATTGCGTCGTTTTCCATGTCGGCGAAGAGAATGTCCGACTCGGCCGTTTTCGCCTGCGAGTACCGGTCGCTATAGGTCATCGCGCGGTTCAGCGCGATCACGCTCGGCGGGATCAACACCGTGCCGTCCTTGCCGACGAGCGTGTAGTTCATGTTCAGATTCAATTGATATTCGGCGACGACGCCCAGCGAATTCAGCGTGAGCGTGCTCGTGCCGCGCGCTTCGGTGATCTGCAAGGTCGCGTCCGCGTTCGCCACCGACGTCACCACCACCGTGTCGCTGCCGCCCTGCACGATGCGCGCGAGCCGCGCGCTCGCCGCTGGCGAGCCGCCCGCGATGAAGAGGCGCTTGAAGGCATAGTCCTGCTGGCCGCGCAGCTGGAAGCCGCACGCGGACAACATCAATACGCTGCAAGCCAGCGTTACAAAAAGCGATCTGCGAGTCACATTGGCTCCTGGTTCGCAGTGAATTCCCGGCGCGCGGCATGCGCCGCCGCGCGAGGCGGCGCGATGCCTGCCGGCAGGTAGGGCAAGGCGGTCAAACGACCACGTTCACGAGACGGCCCGGCACCACGATAATCTTCTTGGGCGCCTTGCCTTCGCTGAACTTCGCGACCATTTCGTGCGCGGCCGCAAGCTGTTCGATCGATTCGCGCGACGCGTCTTTCGCCACCGTCAGCGCGCCGCGCACCTTGCCGTTCACCTGCAGCACGAGTTCGATTTCGGACTGCTCGAGCGCTTTTTCGTCGACCTTGGGCCACGGCGCGTCGAGCAGCGAGCCGAATTCGTCGGCATAACCGAGTTCCTGCCACAACTGGAACGTGAGGTGCGGCACGACCGGGTACAGCACGCGCAGCATCACGCCATAGGTTTCGCGCAGCACGGCCGGCAGCGCGCCCTTTGCGCCGTCGAGCGCGTTGAGCATCTTCATGGCCGCCGACACGACCGTGTTGTACTGCAGACGCTGATAGTCGAAGTCCGCCTGCTTCAGCACGCTATAGATTTCGCGGCGCAGCAGCTTGTCGGCGTCGCCGAGTTGCGCGGCGTCGAACTGTCCGCCCGCGCGCAGCGCGGCTTCGTTCGCGTGAGCGAAGCTCCAGACGCGGCGCAGGAAGCGGCTTGCGCCTTCCACGCCCGAGCCCGACCATTCGAGCTGCTGCTCAGGCGGCGCGGCGAACATCACGAACAGACGCGCGGTGTCCGCGCCGTGCTGGTCGATCAGCGATTGCGGGTCGACACCGTTGTTCTTCGACTTCGACATCTTTTCGACGCCGCCGAGCACGACCGGCTGGCCGTCCGCGTTGAGCACGGCGCCGACCGGGCGGCCTTTGTCGTCGAACGAAACCGTGACGTCCGCCGGGTTGTACCAGGTCTTCTTGCCCGCCGCGTCTTCGCGGTAATACGTTTCGTTGAGCACCATGCCTTGGGTGAGCAGGTTCTTGGCCGGCTCGCCGAACTTGACGAGACCCAGGTCGCGCATCACCTTCGCCCAGAAACGCGAGTACAACAGGTGCAGAATGGCGTGCTCGATACCGCCGATGTACTGGTCCATCGGCGCCCAGTAGTCGGTGCGCTCGTCGACCATGGTCTTCGCGTCCGGCGACGCGTAGCGGTAGAAGTACCACGACGAATCGACGAAGGTGTCCATCGTGTCGGTTTCGCGTTTGGCCGCGCCGCCGCAGGTTGGACAACTGCAGTTCAGGAACGCTTCCGACTTCGCGAGCGGGTTGCCCGTGCCGTCCGGCACGAGGTCTTCAGGCAGCACGACCGGCAAATCTTTTTCCGGCACCGGCACGTCGCCGCACTTCGGGCAGTGGATGATCGGAATCGGCGTGCCCCAGTAGCGCTGACGCGACACGCCCCAGTCGCGCAGACGCCACGTGATCTGCTTGTCGCCGAGACCGAGCGCCTTCAGGTCGGCGGCAATGGCGTCCACGGCCTGTTCATAGTTGAGGCCGTCGTATTTGCCGCTGTTGACGAGCGTGCCCGTCTTCTCGCCGTACCATTCCTGCCAGGCGTCCGTCGAAAACGCCTTGCCTTCCACGGCGACCACCTGCTTGACCGGCAGACCGTATTTCTTCACGAATGCGAAGTCGCGCTCGTCGTGCGCCGGCACGCCCATCACCGCGCCTTCGCCGTAGCTCATCAGCACGTAGTTGCCGATCCACACCGGCACCTGTTCCTGCGTGAGCGGATGCGTGACGTAGAAGCCGGTCGCCATGCCCTTCTTTTCCATGGTCGCGACGTCGGCTTCGGCCACGCCGCCGCGCTTGCATTCGTCGATGAACGCCTGCAGCTCCGGCTTGTCTTTCGCGAGGCGCGTGGCGAGCGGGTGCTCGGCGGCAATCGCGCAGAAAGTCACGCCCATGATCGTGTCGGCGCGCGTGGTGAACACGCGCAACAGCTTCTGCTCGCCGTCGATCTCATACGGGAAACCGAAATTCACGCCGAAGCTCTTGCCGATCCAGTTCTGCTGCATGATCTTGACGCGCTCGGGCCAGCCGAGGCCCTCCAGATCGTTCAGCAGCTCGTCCGCGTACTGCGTGATGCGCATGTAGTACATCGGGATTTCGCGCTTTTCGACGAGCGCGCCCGACCGCCAGCCGCGACCTTCGATCACCTGCTCGTTCGCGAGCACGGTCTGGTCGACCGGGTCCCAGTTGACGGTGCCGGTTTTCTTGTACGCGATGCCTTTTTCCAGCATCTTCAGGAACAGCCACTGGTTCCACTTGTAGTAGTCCGGGCTGCAGGTGGCGACTTCGCGCGACCAGTCGATGGCGAGGCCCATGGACTGCATCTGCTTCTTCATGTAAGCGATGTTGTCGTAGGTCCATTTGGCCGGCGGCACGTTGTTCGCCATGGCCGCGTTTTCCGCGGGCATGCCGAACGCGTCCCACCCCATCGGCATCAGCACGTTGTAGCCGTTCATCCGCAGATAGCGGTACATCACGTCGTTGATCGTGTAATTGCGCACGTGCCCCATGTGCAGCTTGCCCGACGGGTACGGCAGCATCGAGACGCAATAGAACTTGGGTTTGTCGGTGGTTTCCGACGTCTTGTACGCGTCGACGGCGCGCCATTGCCCTTGCGCGGCGGATTCGACGTCGGAGGGAACGTATTTTTCGTGCATGGTGTGATGGGATCGCTGGGTTCGGTGCTTCCGCACCGGCCGCTATGCTGCTTTGGTGCTTTTGCTGGATGAAATGGCGTCGTTTCCCCTTCTGCGGGGGAAAGCGCTGATTATACCGTTCGCAGACCGCGGCGCCGCGCTCCGAACGCCGCCTACTGCTTCGGGGCCGGCGGCGGCGGGTCCGTCACGAAGCCGATGCGCTCGAGACCGGCCTGCTGCGCGGCGCCCATCACCTGCGCGATCACCTCGTAGCGGGTATTGCGCTCGGCGTGCAGGTGGATTTCGGGCTGTCCGGCGGTGGTGGTTTCGTCGGCCGCTGTCGTTGCGGTACTGGCTGCGGCCGCGGTGGATGCTGTGCTGGCCGTGGCGGCCTGCGCGAAGCGCGCGCGCATCTGCTCGAGCGTGATCGGCGCGCCGTTCCAGTAGAGCTTGCCCGCGGCGTCGATGGAAAGCGAAATGGTTTGCGGCGTCTCACGCGAGGGCGCGGCCGCGACTTTCGGCAAATCGAGCCGGATGGCGTGCGTGAACAACGGCGCGGTAATGATGAAAATGACCAGCAGCACCAGCATGACGTCGATCAACGGCGTCATGTTGATCTCCGCCATGGGCGCGGCCGTCTGCTTTTTCTCGAGTCCGCCGAATGCCATGTCAATCTCCTTCGTCGCGTGCCCGGTTGGCCTGTTGCGTTATCGCGTTAGCGTGCCGGATGGAACGGTCGGGCTGTCGAATTCATCGGAGCGTGCCTCATCGCTCAGCGCGGCATGCAGCGGCTCAGCGAGCCTGTTGAGCGGCGGCCGGCTGGCCGCGCGGCGCCGCCTGCGGTTGCCCCGCGGGCGCGCAGACATAGGCGTGCAGGTCGTGCGCGAAGCCGTCGAGCTCTTCCGACAACTGCCGCACGAGACGCCCCAGCACGTTGTACGCGAGCACGGCCGGAATCGCGACGACGAGGCCGAAGGCGGTCATGATGAGCGCCTCGCCGACCGGTCCGGCGACGTTTTCGATCTGCGCCTGACCGCTTGCCGCAATGCTGCCGAGCGCGTGGTAAATGCCCCAAACGGTGCCGAGCAGCCCGACGAAAGGCGCCGTGCTGCCGACTGAAGCGAGCAGCACCTGACCGAATTCGAGCCGTCGTTGCGACGCATTGAGCGCCTGGCGCAGCGCTCTGAGCACGCGCTCGCCGCGCTCCACGCGCGCGAGCAATGCGCCCGGAATGTCGACCTCGGACGCATGGAGCGCCGCTTCGGCGAGCGGCGCGAAGACGCGCTCGCGGTCGGCGCGCTTCAACGCGGCGACGCCTTCCGCAAGCGTCGGCGCCTGCCAGAAGCGTGCGACCGCGCGTGCGCCCTGGCGCTTCGCGCGCAGCAGCACCCAGCTCTTGACGATCAGAAAGCACCAGCTCGCAATCGACATCGCCAGCAGCACATAAGCGACGCCATGCGTGATTGCGTCGCTCGTTTGCAGGTAATGGATGATGCCGCTGCCGCCTGCCATCTGACCTCGCCTGAAGAAAATCCGCCTTGGCCTGCCGCGTTGGCCTGCCGCGTTGGCCTGCCGCCTTGGCCTGCTTTACTTAGCGCAGACCGAGCACGTCCTGCATGTCGAAGAAACCGGTTTCGTGGCCTTCGAGGAAACGCACGGCACGAAGCGCGCCCTGCGCGTACGACAGACGGCTCGCCGATTTGTGCGTGATTTCGATGCGCTCGCCGATGCCCGCGAACAGCACCGTATGGTCGCCGACGATATCGCCACCGCGAATCGCCGAAAAGCCGATGGTGGACGGATCGCGTTCGCCTGTCACGCCTTCGCGGCTGTAGACCGCGCAGTCGTCGAGATTGCGGCCAAGCGCATTGGCGATCACCTCGCCCATGGTGAGCGCGGTGCCCGACGGCGCGTCGACCTTGTGACGGTGATGCGCCTCGATAATCTCGATGTCGTAGCCGGTCGCGAAATGCTTGGCCGCGAATTCCAGCAGCTTCAGCGTGACGTTGACGCCCACGCTCATATTCGACGCGAACATGATCGCGATCTTGTCCGCCGCGGCCCGCAATTGCGCTTTCTGCGCGTTGTCGAAGCCGGTCGTGCCGATCACCATTTTGACGTTGTGGCGCTGCGCCGCTTCGAGGTGCATCAGCGTGCCTTCGGGGCGCGTGAAGTCGATCAGGTAGTCGGACTCGGCGAACACCCGTTCGATGTCGTCCGTCAGCGCGACGCCCGTCTGTTTGCCGAGAAAAGCGCCGGCGTCCTGGCCCAGCTGCGGGGAGCCCGCGCGGTCGAGCGCGCCGGACAGCGTGGCGTCGGAATCGTTGAGAACGGTTTCGATGAGCATGCGGCCCATACGGCCCGATGCGCCAGCAATCGCAATTTTCATGGCTACGAGGGTTCGGAAGAACAGCCCGGCAAGGGCGGGCAAAAGCGGCGGCGGGCAGCACGCCCTCGCGCCGCGCATGACTGGAACAGCAGAGAACCGGACGGCGCCGCGCAACCAAGCGCTGCATCACAGCGGGCGATTGCACAGCGACCGTCTTAAAACAAGGACAGCGAGATTACTGGCTCGTTCCCGACGTGGACGGCGCGGTGAGCGGCGCGTTGTACGTCGGGCCGTTGCCGCCTTGCGACGAACCCGTGGGCCCAACCGGATTGTCTTGCGCCGACGGCGACGGCGGCGGCGGCGGACGGTGGAACTGGAACTGCGGCTGCCCGGCGGACGTGGGGCCTTGCGACGGCACGCCGCCGGCATTGGCCGTGGGCGCCGTGGAGCGCACCGACGAAGGCGTGTTGCGCGAAGGCGCCTGCACCGCATTCGTCGCACGATTGGCGGCTTGGGCGGCTTCCGCGTTCGGGTCGGTGGACGGCGCGGCGACGGCGGCCGCACCCTCGACGGACGGCGAACGCGTGGTGTCCACGGTGACCGGCGCCGCCGCGGCCGGCGCGCTGGTAGCTGCGGCGCTAGCGGCGCTCGCCGCAACCGGCGCCGCGGCCTTCTTGCCACGCTTGTCGCCGTCGATCTCGGCCAGCAGTTCGAGGTTGGACGGCAGATCTTCCCCTCCGCTCCAGCTCGCGACGCGGTCGCCCGCGAACATCACGACGAAATCGCGCTGCTGCACGACGTTGGTCGAGCCGCGCTTGAAATAGAACACGTAATCCCAGCGGTCCGCGTGGAACATGTCGGTGAGAAGCGGCGTGCCGAGCAACTGACGCACCTGGGCGCGCGACATACCCACCTGCATTTGCGCAGCGGCTTCTTTCGAAACGAAATTGCCTTGCACAACGGTAATCCGGTACGGCGTGATGCTTTGAGCAATCCGCTGCGTAACGCTGTCGTACGTGGAACATCCTGCGAGAATCGCGACAGCCGCAACAGCGATCAAGGTACCCCGCATGCGGCTCCCCCGGTAGATCAGTTGAGATTTTGAAATCATTTCACTCACCGTGCGGGCCCGCTGACGAGCCGCGCGAGTTTCATTCCATCGAAGATGACCAGAACGGCAAAAACACATTACTATGAGAGCCCAGCATTGTACTCTAGGGATCCCTTGTCATGACCAATCCAACCGATCTCAAGAATATCGGGCTCAAGGCGACCCTTCCGCGCCTCAAAATCCTTGAGATTTTCCAGCACAGCCCGGTCCGTCACCTGACGGCCGAAGACGTGTACCGCAACCTCCTGCATGAGGAGCTCGATATCGGTCTCGCCACCGTTTATCGCGTGCTGACGCAGTTCGAGCAGGCAGGCCTGCTGTCGCGCAGCAACTTCGAATCGGGCAAGGCGGTGTTCGAACTGAACGAAGGGTCGCATCACGACCATCTGGTGTGCCTCGACTGCGGGCTCGTCGAGGAATTTTTCGACTCCGAAATCGAGAACCGTCAGCAGTCCATTGCGAAGGAACGCGGCTTCAAGCTGCAGGAGCACGCGTTGGCGCTGTACGGCGTCTGCACGAAGGAAAATTGCCCGCATCGCAAGCATTGACGCGGCGGCGGCCGTGTCGGGGGGCGCGGTCGCAAGGTGAGCAATGAGCAGAAAATGGCCCGGCCGGGTGAAATCGGCCGGGCCATTTTTTTTGTTGGGCAGCGCTTGTTGGGCAGCTTCTGGTTCAACAGCAGCGGCACAGCAGCGAAGCTTGCCGGAGCGCCACTTCCCTGCGCTTTATCCCGCTTCTTTGCGCTTCGTTCGGCTTGCCTGCTGCCGCGCTTACGCCACGATCTCCGCGCTTCCCACGCGCTCCGGAAACGTCTCCGGCAGCGCGAGCCGCAACGGCTGCGGCAAGTCCTGCTCGTCGCAGTTGTGCTGTTCTCCGCCGCGGTCCACGACCAGAAAATCGCTCACGCGGTCTAGCGCGAGAAGCGGATGATGCCAGACGCCCTTCGCATAGTTGACGCCCTGCCAGGCGTCGGTCCAGAAGCCGCGCAACTGCGAGGCGTCCAACTCGCCGGCGGGCGCCACGACGATCAGATACCGGCACGGCGTCAACGGAATGAAAGCCTGACTGCCGAGCGGGTGCCGTTCCATCATCCTGATGTCGACCGGAAGCGCGTGCGGCTGCGCGCGGAACAGGTTGATGAGCGGCCGGCCGCCGTCGTCCGTCACGTCGACGCGCGCGAGGTCGTGATAGCGCTCGGTCGTGCCGCTGTTGATCGGGAAATGACGCGCGCCGTCGAGCTCGATCACGTCGCCGAACGGGGCGAACGTCTCGCGCGTCAGACGCTGCAGCGGCAATGTGCCCGGCAATGTCGCTTCTGATGTCTTCATGCGACGCTCCGTCAGGCGAGCTCGCCCCAGAGGCGCAGCCGCGACACGCCGCCATCGGGGAAGATATTGAAACGCACGTGCGTGACCGCGCCGAGCGACGCGAGGCCGTCCGCGAACGTGTGGACGTGGTCCATCTGCAGCTTCTGCTCGTCGAGCAGCACGGGCCAGAACATGGCCTGCGTGACGAGCGAGTCGTCCGTGCC
This sequence comes from Paraburkholderia phenoliruptrix, assembly GCF_047325075.1. Lineage (NCBI taxonomy): Bacteria > Pseudomonadati > Pseudomonadota > Betaproteobacteria > Burkholderiales > Burkholderiaceae > Paraburkholderia > Paraburkholderia phenoliruptrix. The sequence continues at coordinate 962,599 of NZ_CP168531.1, read as the reverse complement.
GCCGGTGACGCGCGCCGCCTGCAGCGAGCAGCGATCCGGGAAATTGCCCTTGAAATGGGCCGTATCTACTTCGATCTTGCGGATCACGCCAGGCCGTGCGAGCGCGACGATCGCCCAGTCGTTGCCCGGCTCGCGGCGGCGCCGCGTTTCCCAGCCGTCGCCCATGTTGACGCCGCGGCCGGGCATCAGCATCTGCGAAGCGGGGCCGAAATGCTGGTTGTTGGCAGCGACCAGATAGGCGCCGTTTTCAATCGCCGCGAGGTCGAGCAGCGTGCCGCGCTCGACGCGCTCCCAGTCGCGCTTCGGCTGTCCATACACACGCAGACGCGCGAGGCCGCCGTCCGGATACAGATTCACGCGCAGGTGCGTGAAGGCGCGCGCGTCGTTCACTTCGACGTAATGGTGCTGGTTGCCCTGCAGCGTCGTCGCCGGGACGAGCGTTTGCCAGTCGGCGTTAGCGGGCGGGGCGTCGCCCTCCACGTGACAAGCGTCGATCGACGCGGCCGGCGGGAAGTTGCCGGTGAAGTGGCTCGTGTCGAGATCGACGCCATGCACGACGCCCGGCCGCGCGAGCCGGATCACGCAGTGATCGTGGCCGCTCGTGCGCTTGCGGCGGGTTTCCCAGCCGTCCATCCATTTGCCGTGGTCGTCGTATTTGCCGGGGATGAACACCGCCGGCTGCGGATCGAGCATGCGCTCTTTCGGCGCGAAGAATTCGTCGCTCGCAAAGAGCGCCTTTGCGCCGAGCCGCGGATCGGCGAGATTCATGTAGCGACGGGTGAAAGCGGGAGCGTTCGGGTCGAGGATTGGATTGGCCATGATTTGGAGTCGAGCGACGAAAGGGTTGGAGATGCGTCGGGGCGGGTCGCGTCAACCGTGCGGGGCGCGGATCGCATGGGCCGCGCCCGGCGCGGGAAACGTGCGAGGCGGACGCGTCAGGCCGACGCGCGAAGCACCCGCCCGCACGCTCACGCCGTCCTTAGACGGCCGGTGCGCCGTTGCCGGTGGCCGGTTCGATAGCCGGTTCGATAGCCGGTTCGGCGCCGGTCGCGACGTAGCGAAAATCGGCGTCGCCGTTCAACACGCGGTGCGCGCGCGCCCGGTCGATGTCCTTCTCCCACACGGCGACCACCACCGTCGCCACGCAGTTGCCGATCAGGTTGGTCAGCGCGCGAGCAATGCCGACAAACCAGTCGACGGGAAGAATCAGCACGAGGCCGAGCACGGGAATCGCCGGAATCGCGGACAGCGTCGCGGCCAGGATCACGATGGCCGAGCCGGGAATGCCGTGCGCGCCCTTCGACGTGACGAGCGACACCAGCACGACCACGATCAGGTCATGCGTGGAAAGCGGCGTGTTGGTCGCCTGCGCAATGAACAGCACGGCGAGCGTCAGATAGATCGAGAAGCCGTCAAGATTGAACGAATAGCCGGTCGGAATCACGAGACCGACTGTCGAATCCTTCACGCCCATCCATTCGAGCTTGCGCATGACTTGCGGCAGCACGGCATCCGACGAGGCGGTGCCGAGCACGATAGACAGTTCTTCGCGCAGATAGCGCATCAGCTTGAAGATGCTGAAGCCCGCGAGCCGCATGACGGCGCCGAGCACGACCACGACGAACACGACGCAGCTCGCGTAAAACACAAGCACGAGCATGCCGAGCTGCTTCAGCGATTCGACGCCGTACTTGCCGGTCGTGAACGCGATCGCGCCGAGCACGCCGAGCGGCGCGAGCTTGATGATGAAGCCCATCACGCGGAAGAACACCTGCGCGAGGTCGTCGATCATGCCGCTCACGCGCTGCCCCTTGCTGCCGAGCAACGAAAGCGCCGAGCCGAACAGCACCGAAAACACCAGAATCTGCAGGATGTCGCCGGTGGCGAACGCGTTGAATGCCGTATCGGGAATGATCTTCAGCAGAAAGCCGGCGGTGTCCTTCAGACTTTTCGCGTGCTCGGTATAGGTGGAGAGCGAGGCCGGATCGAGCGAATGCACGTCGATGTTCATGCCGACGCCGGGCCGCGTCGCGTAGGCCAGCACCGCGCCGATCACAAGCGCGATCGTCGTCATCGCTTCGAAGTAGACCACCGCCTTCAGGCCGACGCGGCCGACCTTGCGCAGATCGCCCGCGTGAGCCATGCCGCTCACAACCACGCAAAACACGATCGGACCGATCACCATCTTGATCAGCTTCAGGAAGCCGTCGCCGAGCGGACGCAGCGATTGGGCGAACTGCGGATAAAGCGCGCCGATCGCGACGCCGATCACCAGCGCAATCACGACCCGGCCAAACAGCGAGTTAAGAAACTTCAGCACGGCTTCCTCCTGGGGTGGATGTCCATCTGTTCAGACTGGTCCGACCAGTACTGTTATGGTGGATAGTAGGAAGCCGATATACTGGCGTCAAGCAATCATAAAACGGTGTTTACCCGCGTTTGTTGGGCGGTCCAGCGCGTTTTTCTGGGCGTGAGCCGGGTCCTCAAACGCACTGTCGTAAAGCCCGTACTACAATGCCGGTCAGACCGCACTTTCCAGTGAATTCCGATGAAAAATGTCCCGCACACCGTCACCGATGCCGCCATCGCGACCATCCGCGAACGGATTGAAGCGGGTGTTTATCCGGTGGGCAGCCTGCTGCCGGCACAACGCCAGCTTTCGGAGGAACTCGCGATCAGCCGCGCGTCGCTGCGCGAGGCGCTGTCCACGCTGGAGGCGCTCGGTCTGCTCGTCATCCGGCCCGGCAAGGGTGTGTACGTGGAACGGGCGCAGGCCGCGGCGGCGCAGTCGTGGCGTTTTGCCGCGCAGTCGTCGCTGCCCGACACCTATCAGATGCGCTACGCGCTGGAGGGCTTTATCGCGCGCATGGCGGCGCTCGCCGTCAGCGACTCCGACCTCGCGTGGTTCGAAGAAAACATCGCGGCCATGCAAACCGCGCTCGCGTGCGACGAGCTCGACGAAGCCGCGCGGCTCGATTACGACTTCCACATGCGGATCGTGAGCATTGCGGGCAATGCCGCCATCGAGTCGATCCTGAGCAGCAGCGCGGACATCATGAAGGAAAGCCAGCGCATGCCGTTTTACCGGCGCGAACTGGTGCTCTCCACCTACACCGAACATCGCGCGATTCTGGACGCGCTCAGGGCACGCGATTCGGCTGCCGCCGGCAAAGCCATCGAGACACATATCTCGAACGCCGCGCAGCGCGCCGGCGTGTACTTCCCCACTCCGCAGGCGTAAAAAAGCCGCTCCGAAGAGCGGCTCCTGCCCGCCGGACGAACCGCCGACTCTTGCAACGCGGCGGCCCGAAACACCTGGCAAAAGCGTGAGTTTCAGCTCACGGCGGCAGCTTACTTCGCGTTCGCGAGCGCCACAGCCGTGTCGAGCATGCGGTTCGAGAAGCCCCACTCGTTGTCGTACCAGCTCGACACCTTCACGAGACGGCCCGAGACCTTGGTGAGCGTCGCGTCGAACGTCGACGAAGCCGGGTTGTGGTTGAAGTCGACGGACACCAGCGGCGCGTCGTTATAGCCGAGAATGCCCTTCAGCGCGCCTTGCGACGCTTCCTTCATGATCGCGTTGACTTCTTCGACCGTCGTGTCGCGTGCGGCGATGAACGACAGATCGACCACCGACACGTTGATGGTCGGGACGCGAATTGCGTAGCCGTCCAGCTTGCCGTTCAGTTCCGGCAGCACGAGGCCGACAGCGGAAGCCGCGCCGGTCTTGGTCGGGATCTGGCTGTGGGTGGCCGAGCGCGCGCGGCGCAGGTCTTCGTGATACACGTCCGTCAGCACCTGGTCGTTCGTGTATGCGTGGATGGTGGTCATCAGACCGTTCACGAGGCCGATCTTGTCGTTCAGCGGCTTGACGAGCGGCGCGAGGCAGTTCGTCGTGCACGATGCGTTCGAGATGACCGTGTCCGATGCCTTCAGCACGTTGTGGTTCACGCCGTAGACGATGGTCGCGTCGACGTCCTTGCCGCCCGGCGCCGAGATGATGACCTTCTTCGCGCCGCCCTTGATGTGCGCGCTCGCCTTTTCCTTGGTCGTGAAAAAGCCCGTGCATTCCATCACGACGTCGACGTTCAACTCGCCCCACGGCAGTTCGGCCGGGTTGCGGTTGGCCAGCACGCGAATCTTGTCGCCGTTCACAACCAGGTAGTCGCCGTCCACCGATACTTCGCCCGGGAATTTGCCGTGCGCGGTGTCGTATTGCGTGAGGTGGGCGTTCGTTTTTGCATCGCCCAGATCGTTGATGGCGACGATTTCGATATCGTGCTTCTTGCCGTTTTCATAGAAGGCGCGCAGGGTGTTGCGGCCGATCCGGCCGTAGCCGTTGATTGCGACGCGAATCGTCATGGTCTATCTCCTGATGGCTGAAAAAATACGTCGATGTTTCGTCTGACCGGCCGCGCTGCCGCGCGTTCAGCGCCTTCCTGCCGGCGCTGTCACCCATGCGGCAACGCAGTGCGCGGGATCAGCCGAGCGCGGCTTTAGCCGTCTCCACTACGTGCTCGACGGTGAAGCCGAAATGCTTGAACAGCACGCCAGCCGGGGCCGATTCGCCGAACGTGTCGATGCCGACCACGCCGCCTTCCAGACCCACGTACTTGCGCCAGAAATCCGTCACGCCCGCTTCGATCGCGACGCGCCGCACGCCTTGCGGCAGCACGCGCTCGCGGTACTCGGCGTCCTGCTTGTCGAACACCGTGGTGGCCGGCATGGAGACGACGCGCGCCGCGATGCCCTCGCGCGCCAGCGGCTCGACCGCCTTCAGCGCGAGTTCGACTTCGGAACCCGTGGCGATCAGGATGATCTTGCGCGCGACGATTTCGTCGTTCCAGTCGCGCAGCACATAACCGCCCTTCTCGATATTGGCGATCTGCGCGTCGGTGCGTTCGGAGAACGGCAGGTTTTGACGGCTGAAGATCAGGCACGACGGGCCGTGATGTTCCACTGCCTGAGTCCACGCCACCGCCGTTTCAACGGTGTCCGACGGACGCCACACGTGCAGATGCGGAATCAGGCGCAGGCTCGCGACGTGTTCGATGGACTGGTGCGTCGGGCCGTCTTCGCCGAGACCGATCGAGTCGTGCGTGAACACGAAAATGGACGGCGCCTTCATCAGCGCGGCGACGCGCAGCGCGTTGCGGCTGTAGTCGGAGAACGTGAGGAAGGTGCCGCCGAACGCCTTGAAGCCGCCGTGCAGCGCGATACCGTTGATGGCCGCGCTCATGCCGAATTCGCGCACGCCGTAGTTGACGTAGTTGCCCGCCGCGCGGCCTTCTGCATTCACGCGCACCGGCTTTGCGGCCTTCCAGTTGGTCAGATTGGAGCCGGTCAGGTCAGCCGAACCGCCGAGCAGTTCCGGCAGAACAGCCGACAAACCTTCGATGGCCTGCTGCGACGCCTTACGGGTCGCGACCGTTTCCGCGCGCTCGTTCGCGCCGGCGATGATCGCCTTCGCCTTTTCCTTCCAGTCGGCAGGCAATTGCTTCGCGCTACGGCGCTTGAATTCGGCCGCTTCTTGCGGATATTTCGCCGCGTAGGCGGCGAAGGCCTTGTCCCAGTCGGATTCGAAGCGCGCGCCGGCTTCCTTCGCGTCCCACGCCGCATAGACTTCCTGCGGAATCACAAACGGCTCCCACTTCCAGCCGATCGCCTCGCGCGTGGCCGCGATTTCCTTGTCGCCTAGCGGCGCGCCGTGCGAATCGTGGCTGCCGGCCTTGGTCGGCGCACCTTCGCCGATCACCGTCTTGCAGCAGATCAGCGTCGGTTTGTCCGACTGCTTGGCCTGTTTGATGGCGGCGTCCACCGCGTCGACGTCGTGGCCGTTCACGCCCGGAATGACGTTCCAGCCGTAGGCTTCGAAGCGCTTCGGCGTGTCGTCGTGGAACCAGTGCACCACTTCGCCGTCGATGGAAATGCCGTTGTCGTCGTAGAACGCGATCAGCTTGTTCAGCTTCAGCACGCCGGCGAGCGAGCAGGCTTCGTGCGAGATGCCTTCCATCAGGCAGCCGTCGCCGACGAACACGTACGTGTGGTGATCGACGATCTTCGCGTCAGGCTTGTTGAATTCGGTGGCGAGCAGCGACTCTGCGAGCGCCATGCCGACCGCATTCGCCAGACCTTGGCCGAGCGGGCCCGTCGTGGTTTCGACGCCCGGCGTGATGCCGTATTCGGGGTGACCCGGCGTCTTCGAATGCATCTGGCGGAAATTCTTCAGCTCGCCGATCGGCAGGTCGTAGCCGGTGAGGTGCAGCAGCGAATACAGCAGCATGGAGCCATGGCCGTTCGACAGCACGAAACGGTCGCGGTCCGCCCATTGCGGGTTCTTCGGATTGTGGCGCAGATGGCGCGACCACAGGGCCACGCCGATTTCGGCCATGCCCATCGGCATGCCGGGATGGCCCGAGTTCGCTTGTTGAACGGCGTCCATGGACAGCGCGCGGATCGCGTTGGCCATCAAGGAAGTGGGTGCGGGAGACGGGGTCGTCATGTCGAGTCCGGAGACAGAGTCAGAAGGCGGTGCGCGCTTGAGGTCCGGGAGCTCGGCGGCCAGTTCGCTTCGGCGCACGGTGCGGCGCCGGGAGACGCGAAACGGGCAGAGCAAACGGACAAGGCTGAAAGCGTGACATTCTAACAGAACGCGGCACGCCCCCTGTGCGCCAAGCCGCATGGCGGCGCGGCCCTCGGCCGGTCGCGAAGCCGCGCCGATCTGGCCGATGCCGCGGACCGCCAAGGCCGTCGGCCTTTACAATCGAGCCACCCGATTCAACGTGTTTTCGTGCAGGCAAGCCCCTTGAGCGCTCCGTTGCTGTTTCACCCTTCTCCAGACGCCGTCTACGGATTTCCGCAGGCCTCGCTGATTGCGCGCGTCGACTCGGCGTTTCAGCGCATCGAGGTGTGGGAGACGCCCCAGCTCGGCCGCCTTTTCACGCTGGACGGCCGCCCCATGACCTCCACCGGCGACGAATTCATCTATCACGAATGCATGGTGCATCCGGCGGCGCTGGCGCATCCCACGCCGAAGGCCGCGCTGGTACTGGGCGGCGGCGACGGCGGCGCCGCGCGGCAACTGCTCGCGCATCCCGGCATCGAAAGAATTGTCGTTGCGGAGCTCGACGAGCAGGTGGTTCGGCTGACGCGCGAGCATCTGCCCGAGGTGCACGGCGGAGCGTTCGACGACCCGCGCGTCGAACTGGCGATCGGCGACGCCGCGCATTACGTGGCCGCTGCCGCCGACGCCCAGTCCGCGCCATTCGATCTGATCGTCTTCGACCTGACGCCGCCCGACTCGCCGGCCGCAGCCTTGTACACGACGGACTTCTACCGCCAGCTCAAGCGCGTGATGAGCCCGGAGGCCGCGTTGTCCGTCCACCTCGGCTCGCCGTATTTCCACGCCGCGCGCATTGCCGGGCTGCTCGACGACCTGCGCCGCGCGTTCGCCGTGGTCCGCACGATGAACACCTTTGTCCCGCTGTACGGCTCGTTATGGATGATGGCCGCAGCCAGCGACACGCTCGACCCGGCCGCGCTGAGCGCCCAGCTCGTGGCCGAACGGCTCGCGGCGCGTCGAATCGACGCACTGAAGCACTACGGCACCGCCACACACGCCGGACTCTTTTCAGTGTCGCCGTCAGTGCGCGATAAACTAAGTCAATTCTTAAAGCCGACAAGCTGACGCGCGGGCAAAATGCACGACCTGACCCGTGCGCGCTATCCGATAGCCGATACGGACTCGCTGCCCGCCTTACAGCATGCGTCCAACAATCCTATAGATCCGGAGAACTCCATGACCGCCTCCCGCCCAGCCGGTGTGCCCTGGTTGACCCCCTATCTGACGGTGCGCGACGCACGCGCCGCGACCGCCTTTTACACGGCCGCGTTCGGCTTCGACTTGCGGGACAGCGTGCAGGACGACGGCGTCGTGATGCATGTCGAGATGACCTACCAGGGCCAGTTGATCGTGATGTTCGCGCCGGAAGGCGCGTTCGGCTCGACCGCCAAAACGCCGCGAAGCGCGGGTGCCATTGCCCCGCAATCGTTTTATGTCTACGTCGACGATGTCGACGCGGTTTACGCCCGCGCGCTGGCCGCCGGCGCCAAATCGTTGAGCGAGCCACAGGACCAGTTCTGGGGCGACCGCTTCGCCCAGGTCGAGGATCTGGACGGCTACCGTTGGGCGCTCGCTCGCCACCTTTCGTGAACTAATGAGTATTTTTCTGATGCCTCGCTTCTTCGTCGGTACGCCCCTTTCGCCCGACGACATCGTGCAACTTCCCGATGACGTCGTCCGGCACGTCCTCGTACTGCGCTTGCAGACGGGCGACTCTATCGTGCTTTTCAACGGAGAAGGCGGCGAATACAGCGCTGAACTCGTCGCGATCGAGCGGCGCGCGGTCACGGTCAAGATTCGCGAGTTTCGCGATATCGAAGTCGAGCCGCCGTACCGGCTCACGCTCGCGCAGGGCATTGCGAGCGGCGACAAGATGGACTGGCTGATCGAGAAAGCGGTTGAGCTAGGCGCGGCCAGCTTCGTGCCGCTCACGACCACGCGCAGCGTCGTGCGGCTCTCCGGCGAACGCGCATTGCGGCGGCACGCGCATTGGGAAGGGATCGTGCGGGCGTCGTGTGAGCAATGCGGGCGCAACCGTCTGCCGGAGGTCATGCCGGTGCGCGAAATCGCCACCTGGCTCGGCGCGATGCCGCGCGTGCCCGTCGGCGACGAACTGCGCATTCTGCTGTCGCCGCGCGCCAGCATCCATTTCTCCGCATTGCCGGCGAGCCCGCCGAAGGGGCCCGTCACCGTGCTGGTCGGCCCGGAAGGCGGATTTTCCGCCGCCGAGGAAGCCGCCGCGATGGATCACGGCTTTCAGGCCGTGGGCCTCGGGCCGCGCGTGCTGCGCACCGAAACCGCGGGCATCGCGGTGCTGTCGGCGCTGGCCGCTACGTGGGGCGGGTGGTAGGCGGCTGAACGGCTTTCGTTGCGCGGGAGACCGCGCGTCGGTCAGGGGCTGCGGCTGCGGCAAAAGCGGTGCGAAGCGTGGTCCCGGCGCGCGGTTCCGGAAGCGCGGCCCGAAAGCGCGGTTCCAGAAGCGCGGTCCAGAAGCGGTCCCGGAAGCGCGATCCGAAAGCGCAGCTCCAGAAGCTCTGGCCTAAAGCGTGAGCCAAAAGCGATCAAAAAGCAGTCAAAAGCGGTCAAAAGCCGTCCTGGCAACGCACCATGGCTCGCCGTCGCTATGAACCCCAAAAACAAAGCCCGCCAAATCGGCGGGCCTTTCACATTCTGGCAGCACTCCCGGTGGCGCTCCAGTTAAGAACTGAGAAGCGCCCTTCAGCACATTCAGGCGAACGAATAAAAAACGCGGAACGCAACCTTGCGCTCGGCCCAGAATTCAGCCGCCTCGCGGAATACGTCCAGCAGGGTTTCGCGCCCTTCCTTGTCGAATTTCTGTGCGACAGGCAACTGCTCGAGCACGATCACGAAGCCCGGCTGCGCGCCCGCCTTGTGGACCAGGTCGGTGAGGCAGTCGTACAGCGCATCATAATTCTTGCCGAAATGTTTCGGAAACAGGAACGACGTGGCAATGGTCTCCAGCACTTCCTGCTTGGACTGGGCGTTCGCGCAGTACGCATAGAGAAAATGCTGTCCGAGTTGATTCGCCTCGTCCGCGAGGTCCTGAACGCGGAATGCGCGGATCGACTGTACGATGTTCGGTCGTACGGTCCTGAAAAGACTCATGGGCTCCTCGTTCGATGAAACCACACTGTCAGGCTCGCTCCGGTTCTCACGGCCCTGGTCGCCCGCGCGCATTTGCATGACGCGCTGGAACAGGTTGCCCTCGCCGGCCGCGAAAAGATCCGTCGCGACTCCGGTGTCGTGCGCGTAGACGTTGTCGCTCATGCCGTTCATCCCGATGTCATTCAACAATACGATTAAAACTGGTGTAGTGGTCGTCCGAGTAATAACAATTGTCGGTTCGCTTCAGCGGACCTCCGCAGACGATGCGACGCGCCCCGCGATTACGTGAGCGAGGCGTGGGAACGGTGTATTCGTGGTAGTAGCCGCGCCGGTTGGGCGGCAGCAACCGTTCGCGGTTGCCGAACACGACGCCGTCCTTTTCATACGGGTAAGGCCCGCCCGCGGCAATCAAGTTCAATGTATTGACGGCCTCGCGGGGCAGTTGCGCCACCGTGACGGTGCCCTCTGCCTGTGCCTGCGTGCCGGCGGGTGCGTTGTAGTTGCGCGCGAACGCTTGAGGCACGGGGCCGCACCAAGCGCACAGCGCAACAGCACCGATCAGCACGCCCTTGATGCGCTGCCACCTGCGTGCCATTTACAGGATTCCCGGCTGTGAGATCACGAAATTGACGACCATGAAAGTCGTAAGGGTATCGCTAATGGTCCCCGGAATCAACGTTCGGCAGACCGGTAAAATCGCCCGATTTCGCGCGAAAGCCCCGCCCGTCGCGATTTGACGACTTTTGACAGAAAATTTAGCCGGAGCGGGCTAAGATGAGCCCAACGAAGCAAACACAACACCCGACGGGCGTTTGCCGAGCTTGCAGAGAGCAAAGCCTGGCGCTGCACTTTCTGCGACGAAGTCTGTTGTTTGCCGGTCTGTTGTTTGCCGTTTTGGGGCGGCTATCCCCTGTTCGCCCTAAGGCGTGCCCGTTGCGGGCACGCCTTCTTTTTCTCCGGGCGAAGCCGGCCGCCGCGCGGGCCGGCCGTTTTCAGCGCAATCAGCGCGCCGCGATCACATCCGCCACCAGCAGCGCCGTCATGTTGACGATGCGCCGAACCGTCGCCGAGGCCGTCAGCACGTGCACCGGCTTGTCCGCGCCCAGCAGCATCGGGCCAATGGCGATGTTGTTGCCGGCCGCCGTCTTCAGCAGGTTGTACGAGATGTTGGCCGCGTCGATGTTCGGCAGCACCAGCAGGTTTGCGTCGCCTTCGAGCGTGGAGTCCGGCAGGATTTCGCGGCGCAGGTTCGCGTCGAGCGCGACGTCGCCGTGCATTTCGCCGTCCACCTGCAGCTCGGGCGCGCGTTCACGCAGGATCGCGAGCGTATCGCGCATTTTCTGCGCGGTCGGCGCGTGGCTGGAGCCGAAGTTCGAATGCGAAACCAGCGCGACCTTCGGCTCGATACCGAAACGGCGCACTTCCTCGGCGGCCATGATCGTGATTTCGGCCAGTTGCTCCGGCGTCGGATCGACGTTCACGTGCGTATCCACGAGGAAAATCTGCCGGCCCGGCAGCACCAGCGCGTTCATCGCGGCGTAGACCGCGCAGCCCTCGCGCTTGCCGATCACCTGGTCGATAAAGTGCAGATGGCGATGCGTCGTGCTGACCATGCCGCAGATCATGCCGTCCGCTTCGCCCTTTTTCACCAGCATCGCGCCGATCAGCGTGGTGCGGCGGCGCATTTCGAGCTTCGCCATTTGCTGCGTGATGCCCTTGCGCGACATCATCTTGTAGTATTCCTGCCAGAAATCGCGGTAACGCTCGTCATGATCGGTGTTGACGACCGTGTAATCCTGACCCGCGACGAGCCGCAGCCCGTAGCGCGCAATGCGTTGCTCGATCACCGCCGGGCGGCCAATCAGAATCGGCTTCGCCAGCTTTTCGTCGACGATGATCTGCATCGCGCGCAGCACGCGCTCCTCTTCGCCTTCCGCGAACACAATCCGCTTCTTCTCCGGCTCCACGCCGCGCGCGAGCTGGAAAATCGGCTTCATTGTCGTGCCGCTGTGATACACGAACTGCTGCAGGTGCTGCTCGTACGCCTCCATGTCCTCGATCGGACGGGTCGCGACGCCGGAATCCATCGCGGCCTTCGCCACGGCCGGCGCGACCTTGACGATGAGGCGCGGGTCGAACGGTTTCGGAATCAGATAGGCCGGCCCGAACGACAGGTCCTGAATGCCATACGCCGTCGCGACGATATCGCTCTGCTCCTGGCGCGCCAGTTCAGCAATCGCATTGACCGCCGCGATCTCCATTTCCCGCGTGACCGTGGTCGCGCCGGCGTCGAGCGCGCCGCGGAACAGGAACGGGAACACCAGCACGTTGTTCACCTGGTTCGGATAGTCGGTGCGGCCCGTGCACAGCACGGCGTCCGGACGCACTTCGAGCGCCAGTTCCGGCAGGATTTCCGGCGTCGGGTTGGCAAGCGCGAGGATCAGCGGCTTGTCGGCCATCTGCTTGACCATGTCCTGCTTGAGCACGCCGCCCGCCGACAGGCCGAGGAACACGTCCGCGCCGCCGATCGCCTCGGCGAGCGTGCGAGCGTCGGTTTCGCGCGCAAAGCGCTCCTTGTCCGGGTCCATCAGCTCGACGCGGCCCTTGTACACCACGCCCGCGAGGTCGGTGACGAGAATATTTTCGAGCGGCAGGCCGATGTCCACCAGCAGGTCCAGACACGCCAGCGCCGCCGCGCCCGCGCCGGAGGCGACCAGCTTGACTTCCCTGATGTCCTTGCCGACCACCTTCAGACCATTGGTGATCGCCGCCGCGACGACGATTGCCGTGCCGTGCTGGTCGTCGTGGAAGACTGGAATCTTCATGCGCTTGCGGCACTCGCGCTCGACGATAAAGCAGTCCGGCGCCTTGATGTCCTCGAGGTTGATGCCGCCAAAGGTCGGCTCCAGCGCCGCGATCACGTCGACGAGCTTGTGCGGATCGGACTCGTTCAGCTCGATGTCGAACACGTCGATGCCGGCAAACTTCTTGAACAGCACGGCCTTGCCTTCCATGACCGGCTTGGAGGCGAGCGGCCCGATATTGCCGAGCCCCAGCACCGCGGTACCGTTCGTGACGACGCCGACCAGGTTGCTGCGCGCCGTGAAGCGCGCGGCATTCATCGGGTTTTCGACGATTTCCTCGCATGCGAAGGCGACGCCCGGCGAGTAGGCCAGCGCGAGGTCGCGCTGATTGATCATCTGCTTGGTCGGGGTGATCGCCAGTTTCCCCGGGGTGGGAAACTCGTGGTAATCGAGGGCGGCTTCGCGGAGTTTGCTATTGACGGGAGTCGACATAAGGCGGGCTTCGAAGTGCGGATTAGAATAGATGTTCGACGGCATTGTAGCCCCAATTGCCGGCCCAATCCCTTCAATACGGGTACAACTGCCAAGACTGAAGCGTAGCAAAAGGCCGTTGCCCCCGCACTTTTCCTCACAATGCTCTCAGAGTTTTCGCTGATCGAACGCTTCTTTGCCCGCCGCGCGGCGGGTCAGCCGTCGCCTGCCGCGAACGGCTCGCTCGGTATCGGCGACGACTGCGCGCTGCTCGCGCCGCGTGCGGGCCAGATGCTGGCGATATCGACGGACATGCTGGTGGAAGGCCGCCATTTCTTCGCCGATGTCGATCCCGAGGCGCTCGGCCACAAGGCCCTCGCCGTCAATCTGTCGGACTTGGCGGCGATGGGCGCACAGCCGCAGGCCTTCACCCTCGCGTTCGCGCTGCCGAAAGCCGACGAAGCGTGGCTCGCCGCCTTCAGCGAGGGCCTCTTTGCGCTGGCCGAACGGCACGGTTGCGCGCTGATCGGCGGAGATACGACCGGCGGGCCGCTGAATCTGTGCATCACCGTGTTCGGCAGCGTGCCGCCGCACATGGCGCTGCGCCGCGACGCCGCCCAACCCGGCGACGACATCTGGGTGTCCGGCACGCTCGGCGACGCGCGCGCCGGCCTCGGCATCCGGCGCGGCGAATGGAGCGCCGATGCCGCCGACGCCGCGTTCTTTCACCGTGCGCTCGAACGCCCCGAGCCGCGCATTGCGCTCGGTCTCGCGCTGCGCGGCGTTGCACATGCGGCATTGGACGTGTCGGACGGGCTCGCGGGCGACCTCAAGCACATCCTCGACCGCTCGACTGTGCGCGCCACCGTCGACGCCGACGCCGTGCCGCGCTCCGCCGCCCTGCGCCGACTGCCGCTCGACACGCAGCGGCGCTGCACACTCGCCGGCGGCGACGACTACGAACTGTGCTTCACCGCCCCGCCCGCGGCGCGCGGCGCGGTGGACAATGCCGGCCGCACGGCGGGCGTGCCGGTCACCCGCATCGGTACAATAAGCGCTCTTCAAACGGCGGCCGACCGCCCGGCGATCGACTGGCGCGACGCCGCCGGCGCGCCGCTCACCCTGACGTTGCAAGGCTTCGACCACTTTCATGCAGACTGATCCCCCGCTCAGGCCCGCCGACGAGCTCGTCGGCGGCCCGCCTCCCAAGCCGCAACGCCCGCAGCCGCGCCGCGCAAGCGCGCGCTTCATGCTGTCGCATCCGCTGCATATTCTGTCGCTCGGTTTCGGCAGCGGCCTGTCGCCGTTTGCGCCGGGCACGATTGGCACACTGTTCGCGTGGGCGTCGTTCGCCGTGTTCAGCCGCTATCTGACCGTGATCGAATGGGGCGTGCTGATCGGCGCCGGTTTTGTCGGCGGTATTGCGATTTGCGGCTTCACCGCGAAAAAGCTCGGTATCGACGACCCGTCGCCCGTCGTGTGGGACGAAATCGTCGCGTTCTGGCTGGTGTTGCTGATGGTCACGCCGGTCACGCTGACCGGCCAGTTGTGGGCGTTCATCCTGTTCCGCTTCTTCGACATGGTTAAACCGCCGCCCATCGGCTATTTCGATCGCCGGCTGAAAGGTGGATTTGGCATCATGTTCGACGATCTTGTCGCCGCCTTCTTCACCTTGCTCGTCATTGCGCTCTGGCGCATGTCCGTTTAACCGCCGCGCCCCGTTCCGGATTGACGTCATGCCTACCGATTCCGTCGTTCACCAGCTCGCGATCCGCGTGAGCAACCGTCTGCGCGACGAGCGCCTGATGCTCGTCACGGCCGAGTCGTGCACGGGCGGCATGGTCGCGACCGCGATTACCGACATCTCCGGCAGCAGCGGCTGGTTCGAGCGCGGCTTCGTCACCTATTCGAATCAGGCGAAGAGCGAAATGATCGGCGTGCCGGCGGACATGATCGAAAAATTCGGCGCGGTCAGCGAGCAGGTGGCCCGCGCCATGGCCGAAGGCGCGCTGCGCAACAGCCGCGCTCAAGTCTCGCTGTCGATCACGGGCGTCGCGGGCCCGGGCGGCGGCACTGAGACGAAGCCGGTCGGCATGGTGTCGTTTGGCTGGAGCAACCGGCTGCACACATCCGTCGAAACGAAGATTTTCAAGGGCGACCGCGAGCAGATTCGCGTGCAGGCCGCGGCGCACGCGCTGCGCGGCGTGCTTGCGCTGCTCGACGAGCGCGAACATTGACCGTTGGGTCAGCAAGAGGGAAAAACGCATGCCGGATTCCCGTGCAGCGAAAGACGAGTTGATTCGCCGCTTCGATCTGAAGCCGCATCCGGAAGGCGGATATTTCAGCGAGACGTATCGGTCGGCGGAGCGCGTGAGCCGCGCTCATGGCGAGGCGCCGTCGCGTTCGGCCTCCACCGCGATCTACTACCTGCTGTGCGACGGCGCGCATTCGGCCTGGCATCGGATCCGATCCGACGAGGTCTGGCATTTTTATGCGGGCGAGCCGCTCAACGTGCACGTGCTCGACGGCGCCGGCAAGCTGGTCACGCATAAGCTCGGCAATGCGCTGATTCATCGCGACGCGGTGTTCCAGGCCGTGGTGCCCGCCGGTTTGTGGTTCGCGGCGGAATGCGCGGACCCGGCGAGCTTCGCGCTCGTGGGCTGCACGGTCGCACCGGGTTTCGAGTTCAGCGAGTTCGAAATCGCCGATGTGCAAACGCTTCAGGCGGACTACCCGGAGCATGCCGGGTTAATCGGGCGGTTAGGACCGGCCGCGGTTTGAGGCGGCTTCGGCTCTGACTTCAGACTGCGGAAAGGTGAATTGCGCCGGCCGCCGCGCGGCCTCGTGGCACCGGCTGACTTTGGCGCCTGGTATGCAGCCTCGCTCCGTCGCCTGACTTCACAGCACAGCCTCGCTCCACCACCTGACTTCGCAGCCTCGCTCCGTCGCCTGACTTCACAGCCTGACCTCGCCACCTCACTTCGCCGCCCGACAGCGCGATCAGCGAAACGCGTTGATCCTGTCGCGCGTCTCCATCGCGGCCTTCGCCGCCGCTTGAGCAAAATCCTCGCCCTTGCCCGCATAGATAATTGCGCGCGACGAGTTGATCAGCATGCCCGTGCCGTTCGCGGTGCGGCCGGCGCTGACGGTCGCCTGCACGTCGCCGCCCTGCGCGCCGATGCCCGGAATGAGCAGCGGCATATCGCCGACGATGCCGCGCACCACCTCAATCTCTTTCGGAAAAGTCGCACCGACGACGAGACCCAGCTGGCCGCTCGCGTTCCACTTCTCTGCGGCGAGTTGCGCGACGACCTGGTAAAGCGGCCGGCCGCCCGTCTCCAGGAATTGCAGGTCGGAACCGCCCGCGTTCGACGTGCGGCACAACACGATCACCCCTTTGCCTGCATGCTGCAAATACGGCTCGATGGAATCGAAGCCCATGTACGGATTGACCGTCACCGCGTCCGCCTGGTAGCGCTCGAACGCCTCGCGCGCGTATTGCTCGGCGGTGCTGCCGATGTCGCCGCGCTTTGCGTCCAGAATCACCGGCAAGCCGGGATGACGCGCATGGATATGTGCGATCAAATGCTCGAGCTGATCTTCCGCGCGATGGGCGGCGAAGTAGGCGATCTGCGGTTTGAACGAGGAGGCGTAAGGCGCGGTCGCGTCGACGATCTCGCGGCAGAAGTCGAAGATCGCGTCGGGCCGGCCCGCGAGCGCGCCGGGAAACTTGCTGGGCTCGGGATCGAGGCCGACGCACAACAGCGAGTTCGTGCGCTGCCAGGCGTCGTTGAGTGTCTGGATGAAATTGGACATGGTGGGTCTCGCGGCGAGCCGGTAATCGGGTGAGGCGCGTATTTTACCTGCCCGGCGCGACGGCCCGCCGCGGGAGCGCCCACCTCCTACTGCCGGCGCCGCGTTCCGCGCGCGCCCGGCATCGACCGCAAGCCGGTGCGCTCGACCGTAAAGCGGAACGTGCGCGTTAGCCGCTCGCCCCGCCCGAGCTGCGTCATGCCGTTTTCGCACGCGCCGCCCGCCAGATTCATCGCGTTGATCGGATGATCCACGGGCTCGAAGCAGAAGAAGTCCTGGCCCGGCGGCGTGTACAGCACGTAGTAGTCCGTGTCGGCGGCAATGTTCAGCGACAGCCGGCGCTTCGGCCACACCACGGCTGCCTGCCCGCTCCAGCCGGTGAATGCATGATTGACGATGGTCTCCGGCAATGGATACGCCACGCCGAACTGCCACGCGGGCGGCGCCTGCACGTGACGGACCGGCAGCCAGTCGTCGCCGGTGAGCCACAAGCCGCCGGCCGCCGCCGAGAGCTCCGTGTCCGCGTCGCGCACGAAAAACGGATGCACGCCGAGTCCGAAAGGCAAAGCATCGCGGCCCGTGTTCTCAATTTCGAGCGTAATGACGAGCGACGGCCCGTCGAGCTTGTAGGTTTGCGCCGCGCGAAACGAGTACGGCTTGCCGTCGCGCCGATCGAGCGTCAGGCGCACATACTCGCGGTCCGAGTCGGCGACCTGCCAGGCGGACTGCCAGCCGTCGCCGTGAATGGGCAAGGGCTCGTCCGGGCGATTGCGCGCCACGTCGACGCGTCGCCCGGCAAAATTGAAGTGGCCGCCGCCAATCCGGTTCGAATACGGCAGCAGCGGATAACAGGCGAGTTCGTTCGGATGCGTGTCGGCCGTGACATGGCGGCAGCGCCGGAAAATCGGCGTGAGCGCGCCGTCGTCGCGCCAGTCGAAGCGCGTGATACCGCCGCCGAGCGTCGGCGCGACGTCGAGCCGCAACTGCGCATTGGCCAGCGTGACACACGCGACGTCGCCGGCCGGGCTGTCACCCACGGCGACCGCCGAGGTGCTCGGCCCCGGCATCACCGGATTGGCCGCCGCCGCGAGTCGGGCACGCCGGCTTTGGGCGCCCGGTGAGGTCTGTGCACTCTGAGGAAAGGCGGAAACAGGATTCGCAACACTCATATCTGGCTCCTTCGAGAGGCTTGGCACATTGCCGTCATGGATGGCGGATACTTGTCGGGCGATTGTCCTGAACCGGTCGCCTCTGGTCCGAACTCGGGTTGCTGCGCCGGCTGATTGCCGCCGCTATCGACACCTTTGTCGTCAACTACATGGCCAACTGCATTGCATCTTCATTGCCGACTTCGCTGCCAACTTGTCGCCGGCTTGACTTCCGGTCTTGCTGCTCGATATGGCGAACCTCGACCCTGCACCGGACTCGCCGCTGCGGCCCGGCTCCTTCACGCTGCCGTGGGAGCCACGCAGCGTTCATGCACCGCTCGCGCTACACCGGCGCGCCGAGAAAAACCGGCTCGGACAAACCGCGCCGCGCCGGCGTCGCGATAAACACGCCGCCCGCCCGCGAATCCGCGGCAAGCGCGGCTGCGTCGAGACCGACACGCGCGCTCGTGATGTACAGCGTGCCCAACTGCGCGCCGCCCAGCGCGACGCAACTCGGTTGCACCGTCGGCACCTCCACGCGCTCGGTTTCGACGCCGTCCGCGCCATAACGCACGACGCGCGCACCGCCCCATTGCGCGTTCCACAGGCCGCCGTCGCGATCGACGGTCGAGCCGTCCGGCTCGCCGGTGGCATCGGCAAGGCGCGTGAAGAGGCGATCGTTGGCGACACTGCCGTCTGCGCCGTAGTCGCAGGCGCGGATTTCACGCGTCGGCGAATCGCAGTAATACATCGTCGCGCCGTCCGGGCTGAACGCGATGCTGTTCGAGATGGCAGGCGCGGGCAGCGGCAAACGCTCGAGCGTGAGGTCGCGATTGAGCCGGTAAAACCCGCCGATGGCCTGCAACGGCGAGCCTTCGTCTTTGGTGCCGAACACGAAACGCCCTTGCCGGTCGCAGCGGCCGTCGTTCACGCGCGTGTTCAGACCCGGCTCGACGTCGACGATATGACGCGTTTCGCCCGTCGCCAGATCGAAAAACGCGAGCCGCGACGCGAGGCCGAGCAACAGGTAATGCGGATCCGCGCACAGCGCGAAGGTGGCGAGGCGCTCGGGCATCGCCCATGAGGTGCTGCGGCCGTCCGCGGGATCGTAGCGCCACAAACGCGCGCCTTCGATATCCGTCCAGTAGAAGCGGCCGGTCTTCGCGCACCATGTCGCGCCTTCGCCCAACGTGCACTTGCTGTCGACGACGAGCGCGGCGCGCGACGTGCGCGTGGTGGCGCCCGCAGCGACGGTGGCCGTCACGCCCAACCTCCGTCCACGACGATATCCTGCGCGGTGATCATGCGGCTGTCGTCGGCGGCGAGGAACAGCGCCATGCGCGCGAGGTCGGCGGGCTGCAGTTCCGCGTCGATGCACTGGCCTTCCTTGATCGCGCGGCGCCCTGCGTCGTCGAGCCACAGGCGCTTCTGCTTCTCCGTCATCACCCAGCCGGGCACGAGCGTGTTCACACGAATATCGAAGTGGCCGAGGTCGCGTGCGAGACCGCGCGTCAAACCTTGCACCGCGGACTTCGACATCACGTAGACGGGATAGCCGCCGTTCTTCAGCATCCAGCTGATCGAGCCGAGGTTGATGATCGAGCCGCTTTTCGCGGCCTTCATGTCCTCCATGACCGCCTGCGCCGCGAAGAACTGGTGACGGATGTTCACCGCGATGCCGGCGTCGAAAGATTCGCGCGTGACTTCGCCGATGCTGTGACGCTTATCGTTCGCGGCATTGTTCACGAGCACCTGGACCGGGCCGATGGCGGCTTTCACGTCGGCAATCGCCTTTTGCAGCGCGTCGATGTCCGTCAGATCGCACGGCAGGAAAAGCGGCTTGTGTTTCGAGTCGCCGAGTTCGTCGGCGAGTGCTTCGCCCGCCGTCGCGTCGATATCGAAGAACGCAACGCGCGCGCCTTGCGCCGCGAAATGCTCGACGAACGATGCGCCGATGCCGGTCGCGCCGCCCGTGATCAGCACGGTGCGGTCGACAAGACTCGGGTAGCGCGCGAATGCGTTGTTCGCGAGGCGCTCGTTTGCATTGGCCGGAGACGACATCGTTCGATTCCTTTATTAAAGCGGGATGAAGGGTTGAGTCACGGGATCAGTCGCGCGACCCGCGGTTCTTCAGCTGGTCGAGCAGCACGGCGGCGAGCAGGATCGCACCGCGCACGAGGTACTGATAAAACGCGTCGATGTTCATCAGATTCATCACGTTCTCGACGGTACCCATGATCAGCACGCCGATCACCACGCCGGAAATCGTCGCGCGGCCGCCGAGCAACGACACGCCGCCCAGCACGCACGCGGAGATCACATTCAGCTCGAAGCCTTGCGCGGCATTCGGCTGGCCTGACGTAATGCGCGAGGCCAGAATCACACCGGCGAGCGCGGTCACCGCGCCCTGGATCAGGAAGATGTAGACGCGCGTGCGCTCCACATTGATACCGGCGAGGCGCGACGCTTCCGGATTGCCGCCGATGGCGAGCGTATTGCGGCCATACAGAGTCTGATTGAGCATCACGCCGAACACGATAAAGCACAGCAGCGTGACCCAGATCGGCAGCGAGACGCCGAAAAAGCTGAGGCCGCCGAGCGCAATGAACGTATCCGACGACACGCCCACAGCCTGGCCGTGCGACACGATAAAGCCAAGGCCGCGCACGATTTCCATGGTCGCGAGCGTGGTGATCAGCGCGTTGATGCGCAGATACGCGATCACGGCGCCGTTGACGAAGCCGATCACCGCGCCGGCCGCCACCGCCGCAACGATCGCGATGAACGTGTTGTCGGTCGCGTTGAGCACCATCGCGCACAACACGCCGGCAAACGCGACGGTGGAGCCGATGGAAAGATCGAAGTCGCGCGACGCGAGGCAGAACATCATCGTGCACGCGACCATGCCGATCTGCGAAATGGACAGCGCGAGGCCGAGCATGTTCTCGATCGAGAAGAAGTGGTCGACGGTCAGCGACATCGTCACGAACATCACGAGGAAGATGAGAATCAGGCTGTACTCGGTGATCTGCTGCCACCACTTCGCCTTGTCGCTCGTCTGCGGAATCAGCGCGTCGGCGGCGCTCTTGGCGGCCTGTTGCGCGAGGTTTTCTCTAGCTTGCATTTGAAGACTCCTCCCGTTCCCCACGGGTTGCCGGACTTGCGTCCAATAATGTTCAGGCCGCCTGTTGAGCGGCAGTTCCTGGCAGTGCGGTCGAGCTTTGCGGCAACGCGAGGCTCAACACCGCTTGTTCCGTCGCATCCTTGCGGGCGAGCTCGCCGGAAATCCGGCCCTGGCGCATCACGACGATGCGGTCGGACACACCGAGCACTTCCGGCAGTTCCGACGAAATCATCACGATCGCGCAGCCGCGTTCGGCGAGCTGATAAATCACGTTATAGATTTCATGCTTCGCGCCGACGTCGATGCCGCGCGTCGGCTCGTCGAGAATCACCACTTTCAGATCCGGTTCGGCGAGCCAGCGCGACAAAATTGCTTTCTGCTGATTGCCGCCCGACAGAAAGCGGATTTTCTGGCGGCGGCTCGGCGTCTTGATCTTCAGCAGCTTGATGAAACGGTCCGCGGTTTCCGCTTCTTTCTTGCGGTCGAGGAACACGCCCGCGCGCAGATAATGGCGCCGGCAACTGATGTTGATGTTCTCCGATACCGTCGCCATCGCGACAATGCCTTCTTCCTTGCGGTCTTCCGGACACAGCACGATGCCGTGGCGAATCGCTTCGCCCGCACTCTTCACGCGGATCGGCTTGCCGTCGAGCAGCAGTTCGCCGCCCTTCTTGTGTTCGGTGCCGTACACGAGATGCATCAGTTCGCTGCGGCCCGCGCCCACGAGTCCGAAAAAGCCGACGATCTCGCCGCGCCGCACTTCGAAGCTGGCCGGCTGGGACAGCGCGTGGCCTTCGATCGCCTTCGCCGCAAAGCGCACTTCACCGAGCGGCCGCGGCGAATAATTGTAGATGTCCGAAATTTCCCGCCCCACCATTTCGCTGACGATGGTGTCGCGCGAGACGCCTTCGAGCGTCGCGTGCGAGGCGACCTTGCGTCCGTCGCGGAAAATCGTGCAGGCGTCGCATAGCTCGTAGATCTCATCCATGCGATGCGAAATGTAGATCATCGCGCGGTTGTCGGCGCGCAGATCGCGCACCAGCTTGAACAGCACCTCCGTCTCGCGATGCGACAGCGAGCTGGTTGGTTCGTCGAGCGCAATCACGCGCGCATTGCGCAAAAGCGCCTTGCAGATTTCCACCATCTGCCGCTGCGCGATGGAGAGCTTGCGCAACTTCGCGTCGGGATCGAGCGCGACGCCCATTGCTTCCAGACGCTCGCGCACGAAGCGCTTGGCGTCGCGCTTGTTGACCCAGCCGAACGAATTCGGCAACTGGCCAAGCAGCAGGTTTTCCGCGACCGTGAGATCGGGCACGTATTGCAGTTCCTGGTGAATCACCGCGATCCCGGCCGCAATCGACGAAGCGGCGCTCGTAAAGCGCACTTCTTTTCCGTCGATCATCACGCGGCCCGAGTCGGGCTGATATTCACCGCCGAGAATTTTCAGCAGGGTCGACTTCCCCGCGCCGTTTTCGCCCATCAGGCCGTGCACCTGGCCGACGTTGACGTCGAAAGACACACCGTCGAGCGCACGCACGCCTGGAAAGACTTTGCCGATATTGTCAAAACGTAGCGTCGCTGACACTTCGCCTCCTCTGTCGATCTTTGCTGTTGCCGGCGCAGCCGCTCTAAAAACGCGGCGCGCCGGCAGTTCACTTCGTTGCGTTGCGCTTATTTGGAAGCCAGACCCATCTTCTCGCGCACTTCGCCGACGTTCTCACGCGTGGCCAGCATGCCGGTCGTCAGCGTGAGCGGGGGCGGTGCCTTGCCTTGCGTGATCCAGTCGTACATCAGCGTGGAGGTTTCCTCGCCGTGACGCTTCGGGCTGATGATGACCGTGCCGAAGAAGCCCGTCGGGTTCGGCTTCTTGAACTCGTTCAGCGCCGAATCCGAACCGCCGATGCCGATGCCGATCATGTTGTCGGCCTTGAAGCCGCGGCCTTCCGCTGCGCGCACCGCGCCGAGCACGGCTTCGTCGTTCAGGCCGTACGCCACCCAGTGCTTGAACTGCGGGTTCTTCGTGAGCGCGATGTTGGCGGCGTTGAACGCGTTTTCCGTGTCGGTCTTTGCTTGCGGCGCGGCGATCACGTTGGCCTTCGGGAAGCCGGCGGCGAGCAGTGCGTCGGTGGCCCCGCTCGTGCGGTCATGCGCGGTCGGCAGCTGTTCGTACGTCACGTCGATCGCGCCGACGTCCTTCATGTCCCAGCCGCGCTTCTTGATTTCGGCGGCGAGGCCGTCGCCGACCTGCTTGCCGATGTTGTACGCGGAGATGCCCATATGCGGCACCGACGCGATCGGCTTGCCCGCGCCGTCCACGAGACGGTCGTCGACGGTCATCATCTTCAGGCCGTCGGCCTTCGCTTTCGCGACGATGCCCGGTCCGAGCTTGACGTCAGGCGTGCAGATCACGAAGCCCTGCGCCTTTTGCGCCGACAGGTTGTCGATAGCGCTCATCACCTTTTCGCCCGACGGCGCGCCGATCTTCACGAGGGTGAAGCCC
The DNA here is from genome assembly GCF_047325075.1 of Paraburkholderia phenoliruptrix. Taxonomy (NCBI): domain Bacteria; kingdom Pseudomonadati; phylum Pseudomonadota; class Betaproteobacteria; order Burkholderiales; family Burkholderiaceae; genus Paraburkholderia; species Paraburkholderia phenoliruptrix. The sequence goes on along the minus strand of NZ_CP168531.1, from coordinate 938,991 downwards.
TTTTCCTTGGCGGCGATTTCGGCGAACTTCCATTCGTCCTGGAACCACGGTTCCTCCGGCTGCTTCACGAGGAAACCGATCTTGACCGGGTCGGCGGCTTGCGCGACCGGTGCGTTGAAAAGCACACCCGCCGCCGCTGCTGCCAGCGTGAGGAAAATTCTGCGTTTCATGTTGTGTGTCTCCTGACTAATTGATAACGAGAAGGTATCGGCCGCGTCTTCTTGTACCGGTTGTGACACACGCGGCCAGCGCGTCGTCCGGTGAAACGGTGCTGCGTTGTCTTCTTCAGTCGTGGTACAGAACCGAGCGTCCGCCGTCCACGGTGATGCAGGTCGCGTTGATGAAGGGCGCCTCGTCCGATGCGAGGAAAACCGCTGTCATCGCCACCTCTTCCGGGCGGCCAATGCGCTTCATCGGCTGCAAATCGATCGTGGCCTGTCTTGCCGCAGCCGGATCGGGCTGCTCATTCCACCAGTCGTGCGTCAGTTGCGTTTCGATATAGCCCGGCGCAATGGCATTCACGCGCACGTTGCGCGGCGCGTACTCGATGCCGAGCGCGCGCGTGAGGCCGATCACGCCGTGCTTCGCGACGGGATACGGAAAGCAGCCCGGAATGATCTTGAACGCATGCGTCGACGCGATATTCACGATGCTGCCCGCGCCGCGCTCGACCATGCCCGGCAGCACCGCGCGGCAACCGTTCCAGACGCCGTCGAGATCGACCGCGAAGCAGCGGCGCCAGTCGTCGTCGGTCATCGTGAGCGGGTCGCAAAAGACGTTGATGCCCGCGTTGTTCACCAGCACGTCGACGGGGCCGAGCGCGCGCTCCGCTTCGCTCACGGCGTGCTGAACCGAGGCCGATCGCGTCACGTCGGTCTGCACGGCGAGCACGCGTGCACCGGTTTCCGAGCGGATCTGCTCGGCCGTTTGCCGCGCCGTGTCGATGTCGAGCTCGGCAAGCGCCACCGCCGCGCCTTCGCGAGCAAACGCAAGCGCGATCGCCGCGCCGATGCCGCGGCCGGCGCCGGTGACCAAGGCGACTTTGCCGGCAAGCCGTGTCATTTCTTTGCACCCGCGCGAGCAATGCGCAATCCGTTGATGAACGCCTTCGCGTGCGAGGCCGTCACGGCCGCGCTCTGGCCGGGCTTGTACAGCGCCGAACCGAGCCCGAAGCCATTGGCGCCCGCGCTCAGAAACGGCCCCATGTTGTCCGGCGTGATGCCGCCGACCGGCACGAGCGGCACCTGCGCCGCGATCACCGCGCGCCACGCCTTCACGACCTGGCAGCCGAGCTGCTCGGCGGGGAACATCTTCAGCACGTCGGCGCCGTTCTTCAGCGCGATGAACGCCTCGGTCGGCGTCGCCACGCCAGGCGCGCACGCCATGCCTTGCGCTTTGGCGGCGCCGACCACTTCCGGGTCGCTATGCGGCATGACGATCAGTTCGCCGCCCGCGGACTTCACGTCCTTGACGAAACTCGGATGCAGCACCGTCCCCGCGCCGACGATCGCATCGGCGGGCAGCGCCTTGCGAATTGCGGCGATGCTGTCGAACGGCTGCGGCGAATTCAACGGCACCTCGACGATGCGAAAGCCGGCTTCATACAGCGCCTGACCGTGCTCGGCCGCATCGGCGGGCGTCACGCCTCGCATGATCGCGATCAGCGGACATGCCTCGAACGCCGCGATCAGACCCGCATGCGGCATGTACGGAGCGGGCAGATTGATGTGAGGTTGCATGTCGGTTCCCTATTTCGTGGATGACGGCGCGGCGGCCTCGCCGGCGCGCGCCGCGTGGGCGGCCGGCTTGACGAGCCCCGCCTCTGAGGCGACGCGCCACAAGCCGCGCTCGGTCGCATGTCTGACGAGCTCGGCCTGGGTGCAGCCGAACTGCGCGAGCGCGACGCGATAGCGCTCGCACAGCGCCTCGTTGCCGATGAGGCGCAGGCTCTGGCCCGCGAGCGAACTGTGCTGCTGCGCAAGCACGGCCTCGAGGCCAGCCAGCTCGTGCCCGATCAGGAGGCCGGACAGATAATCGGGCTGCTGCTCGCGCGAAAGTTGCCCCGTCAGACCGAGCGTGCGCGAACTGAAGACCGTGGCGAGCACGCCCGCCTGTCCCTTTTCACGAGCGATGGCGACGCCGCGCAAAAACGATTCGGAATCCGGACGATCCGGCGTGACCATCGTGCGTCCGAGAATTGTGTGTTCGCGCAGTGCGCCGAACACTTCGCCGGTCATGAAAGTATGAAAACGTTCGATGCGGCCGCCCTGCACCACGGCCCATTTGGCGTGCGTGCCGGGCAAGCCGATCAGTGCGCGTTTGCCGTCGTCCCTGCGGTCGAGGTCCTGACCCAATGCGCCGAAGATTTGCGTTTCTTCGCCGCGCATCACGTTGGGCAATTCGCCGCGTTGCAGTACGCCGGGCACGATGTGCAGCGTCGCGCCGCACGCCGCCTGCACACGCACGATGCCGGCCGCGAGCGCGTCGGCGCTCGCGGGTGTTTCCACATAGGGCGCTTCGAGCCAGCCTTGCGCGCTGCCGACCATGCCGGCCGCAATCACCGGCGTGCCGCGCGCGGCATCGAGCCAGGCGCCGCAGGCGTCCTCGAAAGCCGCGTCGAAACCGCCCTGATCGGCGCTGCGCGGCAGATTCATGATGCCGGCCGTCGATGCGCGCGTCGCCAGCACGTTGCCGGACGCGTCGTAGAGATACGCGCGCAGCGACGTCGTGCCCCAGTCGAGCCCAATCAGGGCCGCCTGACCGCTGCGTTCTGCGTCGGCGCCCGGTTTTGCGTTGACTCCAGCGGCGCCGGCTGCGACCTCTGCGTTCGACGGAGTGGGAGAACCCGCCTGTTTCATCGCTTGATCCTGCGGGTTGTGGGTTGCGGGGCGCGCCAGCCGAGTTCTTCGGAGATCGCGCGCGCTTCGCGCTGCACCACCGGAATGAGCTCGTCCATGCGTTCCAGCGACATGTAGGGAATCGTGCTCGCCACCGACAGCGCCGCGACGATCGCGCCCGACGCATCGCGCACCGGAGCCGCGACGCAGCGGATCGACGCTTCGTTCTCCTCCAGGTCGAACGTGTAGCCGCCGGCGGCGTAGTTCGTCATGCGCTGCATGAAGGTCTGCGCGTCCGGGCGGTTGTCGGGTTTGAACGTGACGCTCGCGAGCGCGCGGCGCGAGGCGTCGAAAAGCGACTGCCAGAGCTCGGGCTTGAGGTCGAGCATCATGGCCTTGCCGATGCCGGTCGACGCGAGCGGCATGCGGTGACCGACGCGCGAGCGCATTTCGAGGCCGCGCGTGCCGGGGATCTTGTCGATATAGAGCACGTCGTCGCCGTCGCGCACGCCGAGGTGAATGGTGTCGAGCGTCTGTTCGGCGAGCGATTCGAGATGCGGACGCGCGACTGCGGTCAGCGGCATCTGCTCGAGCGCGATCGTGCCGAGTTCGATCAGCTTGGGACCCAGCAGATAGCCGCCTTGCACCTGGCGCAGGTAGCGCGCCTGCACGAGGCTGCTCACCAGCCGATGCGTCGTGCTGCGCGTCGTGCCGAGCGCCGCGCCGAAGGTGCGCAGATCGCGCACGCCGGCGGCGGCCGCCTCGAGAATCGCGAGACCGCGCAGAAGCGTCTGGGTGCCGGCCTGTTGCGGCGTGATGTCGAGCAACGTGCTCGGCAGCGCGATTTCGTTGACGACGGCGGGCTGCGCCGCGGCGCGGGGCGCTTTCGCGCTCGCTGCGGCCGCTGCAGCCGTCGTACGCGGCGCGGCGCTCGATGCATGATCGGCACGCGGCGCCAGATCGGCTTCGGCCGGGCTTTCGGCGTGATGGGGCATCGCTTTGTTCATGGCGATTCGCTTTTCGGTGGTTTCTGCGCTTACAGCGCGGGGCCGGAGAGCGGGCCTTGAGTGCGCGCGACGGTGCGGGCGCGGAGGTGCTGCCTGGCGGTTCGGGTCGGCATTTGGCTTTGTCTCCGTTTTGTTTTTTGCTCTTGCAGAGCGGTGTCTGCTTGTTGGAATCGATTGTAGGGCGGTTTTTGAGAAAGCTCCAATATGTGATGGGTGTGGTCAGATAATGGGATTTTTTGTTGCCTTGCGCTTGGCTTGCCCCCTTGGCCTTCCTTGTGTTCACGGTGGTCTATTGGTGTTGCCCCTGTGCGGGGCGGCACCTACTTTCTTTGCATGCCGCAAAGAAAGTAGGCAAAGAAAGCGGCTTCACACCGCCAGCTTATAAGTGGGTCCCCTGGCTTGGAGGGGGTAGTGGTGCATCTGGAATCTGTGTTTTCGCACACTCCGCGCTAGTGACAAGGCAGTCATGCTTCCCACCTCGCACTGCGTGCTCGCCGGAAGGGTCGGGCCCAACCCAGTCGCTCGCGATTACGCGCGGTGGAGCCATCGGCTGCGCCTCGGCGAGGTGCTCAGGGGTTTGGCGAGGCGGCGCTGAAATGTGGGGCGCAATCGGCGCGTGTCCTGGTCAGGGACCGGCGCAACTGACCCACAAAATGATCAGGAAACCAAACAGAACTGGGAGCGGTTCAATGGAGGGCGGTGTTGAGAACGACCGCTGCGGCGCGCGCAGCGCCGCCGGAAGCATGACTGCCTTGTCACGCACGCGGAGTGTGCGAGGGCACGGATTCCAGATGCACCACTGCCCCCTCCAAGCGAGGGCCCCACTTATGAGCTGGCGGTTGGAGCCCGCTTTCTTTGCTTACTTTCTTTGCGGCGGCAAAGAAAGTAAGTGCCGCCCCGCACAGGGGCAACACTAATAGACCACCGTGACCTCAAGGAAAGGCCAATGGATTTCTCAAGGAAAGGCCAAGGGATTTCTCAAGGAAAGGCCAAGGGATTTAAAACAAGAAAAAACCAAAAGCGCGCCGCAGGCTCACTCGGGCAATTCCGCCGCCCCCATCCTCCCGGCAATCACCCGCGACCTCGCCGCCAGATACCTCGACCCGCGATGCTCATCGAAATACCTCGGCTGCGGCAGCATCACCGCGAGCCTCGCTGACTGCGCCGCCGTCAGCGCGCTCGCCGACGTCCTGTAGTAATACCGCGCCGCCGCCTCGGCGCCATACACGCCATTGCCCCACTCGACGGAATTCAGGTAGATCTCGAAGATGCGCTCCTTGTCCATCAAGGTCTCCAGCATCCACGTAATGATCAGTTCCTGCCCCTTGCGGATATAGCTCTTTTCGCGCGACAAAAAGAGGTTGCGCGCGAGTTGCTGCGTGATCGTCGAGCCGCCTCGCACAATCTTGCCCTTCGTCTTGTTGCGCTCCCACGCCTGCAGAATCGCGTCGGTTTCGTAGCCGTTGTTGTTGACGAAGTTCGCGTCTTCCGAGGCAATGATTGCCCGCTTCAGATTGCGCGAGATCTGCTCATACGGCACCCACGTGCGCCGGATCGCGAGATCGGGCCGCTCGCGCGACAGGCGCCACGCGTCCGAGCGCATGTAAGCCGTCGAACGGGGATTCACGTAGTTCCACACCGCGATCTGCGCGAAGTAATACACCTGTGTCGCGAGCCACGCGAACACCAGCACGGCGACCCCATAACCGATCCATCGCGCCGGACCGGGCCGGCTCGCGCGCCGCGTTGCTGTCATCGTGGTCTCAGGCCTCGTGGGAATGCGGTGATGTCGCGAACTTCGCGCGTCAGGCGTGCGACGGCGCGCTCAACAGCGCGCGCAGTTCCGCGAGCACCGGCGCGCCGTCGGGCCGCACGCCGCGCCACACATAAAACGATTCGGCCGCCTGCTCGACGAGCATGCCGAGGCCGTCGGCGCCGCGCGCGCCGAGCTTCTGCGCGTGCTCCATGAACACGGTCGGATGCGCGCCGTACATCATGTCGTATGCAAGCGTGCCGGTGCCGAACGCGCCGTCGTCGCATTCGGGCAACGACGCCTCCAGACTGCCCGCCGTTGCATTGACGATCACGTCGTACGCCCCCGGCTCAATTGTGCGTGCGTTGCCGCCAGTGAGGCGGCAGCCGGCGTCGCGCGCAGCCTGCGCGAACTGGTCGACCAGCGCTTCGGCCTTCGCGCCCGTGCGGTTGACGATGGTGAGCGAATGCGGCACGCGCTCGAGCATCGGCAGCACCACGCCGCGCGCCGCGCCGCCGGCACCGAGCAGCAGAATGCGCGCGCCCTTCAGCGGCACGCCGAGATTCACCTCGATATCGCGCACGAGCCCGAAGCCGTCCGTGTTGTCGCCGTAGACGCCGTTCGAATCGACGCGCAGCGTATTGACGGCGCCGGCCGCGGCCGCGCGCGGCGACAGCGTGTCGGCGAAAGCGTGCGCGTCGAGCTTGAACGGCACCGTCACGTTCAGGCCGCGGCCACCCGCTTCGATGAACGCGCGCACGTGCGGCACGAAGGCGTCCACCGGCGCGAGCAACGCGCCGTACTCGACCGGCTCGCCCGTCTGCGCGGCAAAGCGGCTGTGAATGAGCGGCGATTTGCTATGGCCGACCGGATTGCCGATCACCGCATAACGGTCTTTCGTCTCTTTACCGCTCATCGCCCCGGTTCCGTGATGTGTTGCCCAGCGGCGGCATTCGTGCCCTCGCCGCCGGGCGCGCTGTCGGCGTCGCTGTCGTCGTTCGCTTCGCCATTCTCGTCGCTGCCGGGCTCGACAGCGGCTTCTGCCTGTGCCTCAGCTTCGCTCTCGGCGCTTTCATCCGATGCGTCGACGATTTCGTCCTCTTCGCCTTCGTCGGCCTCGTCCGCTTCGCTGCCGCTCGTGACAGTCGGCGCATCCAGCACATGCAGAAGACGCACGGATGCCTCGACCGTCAACTCGTCAATCGACATCACTTCCATTTGCAGGCGCGTGCCGCGCGCATGCACGCCGAGGCCCGGCACATGCAGCAGCAGCGGAATCTCTTCGAGCCGCACGAGATCGCCCTTCACGACCGACGCCACCACCTGCTTCCTGTTCTCCTGCTTGAGCCAACGCAGACACCAGAAATACTCCATGCGGCGCTGGTGATCGGCGTAGGCACTGTAGGTATCGTCGAAACCTTGCACGACGGCGAACAGATCGGCGTCTTTCGGCTTGAACGGCGCGGCCAGCTTCGCGGTCACGCCGTGCTGCACGCACGCGAGCAGTTGCCACTGATTCACCAGATCGACATAACGGCGCAGCGGCGACGTGCTCCACGCGTATTGCGTGACCCCGAGCCCTTCGTGCGGCGCGGCATTGGTCTGCATGCGCGTGCGCTTGGGGCCGCTCGGCGCGCCGAACGCGCGCTGCGTGCGATAAATGCCCGGCACGCCGTGATCGTGCAAAAACGCGCCCCACGAGGAGTTCGCGAGAATCGCCAGTTCGGCGACGATCGTGTCGAGCGGCGACCCGCGCCGGCGCGGGGTGATCGTGATGTGCTCGCCGTCCACGTAGAAGTTGAAGTCGGTATTGCGCTGCACTTCGCGGCGCAGGCCGTAGCCCGCGCGCGCGGCCTGGCGCTTTTCGAACAGCGCCTGCGCGAACGGCCACAGCACGGCAATGTCGTCCTTGTGCGGATAGTCGCCCGTGCCGGCGGCGAGCGCTTCTTCGGTGACGACTTCGTCGAGCGTGTTGTGCCGCAGATTGTTCTTCACGAACACGCGTTCGGCGCGTGTTTCGCTCGCAACGATTTCCTGCGTCTCGCGATTGACGATCACATACAGCGACAGCGCGGGGCGCAAGCCGCCCTCGGCGAGCGTGAACGCGTCGACGACGCTGTCGGGCAGCATCGTGATCTTGTCGCCCGGCATGTAAACCGTCGACAGACGCGCGCGAGCAATCGCGTCGATCTCGTCGCCGCGCTGAATGCCGAGCGCCGGCGCGGCGATGTGCACGCCGATCCGCACGCGGCCGTCCGCGAGATGTTCGACGGAAAACGCGTCGTCGATTTCAGTGGTCGTAATGTCGTCGATCGAAAACGCCTCGACCTCCGCCTCCGGCAGATCGTCCGGCAAGGCTCCCAGCGTGACAGCCGGAAAGCCGGTGCCGTGCGGAAAAAACTCCGCGAGGAATTTGGCCTCGTGCAGCGCGCGCGCCGACGGAATCGCGCCGCATTCCAGCATCAGACGCGCCTGCGAAATGCCGCGCGCAGCCGCCGCGGCTTCCAGCGCCTTGTATTCGATGGTGTTTTTGTCGGGCTTCGTGAGCAAGGCGAGCGCCGTCTTGCCGCTGAAGGCCTCGGGCAGGCGGCCGGCCTTCAGCTCTTCCTCGTAGCCTTGCTGCACGAGGGCCTGTTGGCGCTTGCGCTCCAGACCGGCGAGCGCCATTTTCAGCTGCTCCTGCGGCGCGCGCTGATACATGCCGCGGCCTTTACGACGGAAATAGACCGGCGCGCCATGCATGCGCAGCACCAGCGCCGCGCGCTCGGTCGGGCCGAAGCGCTCGCCGAAATATTCCGCGCCCAGGGTGGCGAACGGAAACTCCTCGTCGGGCGCGCATTCCCACAGGAAGTCGAGATCGATGTCCTGCGCGACGGCGTCCGCCTCCTGCATCAGTTCGGCCGCGCCCGGTTTTTCGAACTCGATCAGCACGTCTTTCGCGCGCACCTTCGCGCGCCGGCCGCCCGGCAACTCGACCTGGAACGCATCGCCCTGGCGCGACAGTACGCTGCCGGCCTTGAAACTGCCCGATTCCTCGAAGAAAACGTTCACTCAATACTCTCGTCTGACTTGCATGCGCCGGCGCGGGCGGCACGGCAACGTGTTCGTGATGATGAATCCGCCGCGCGCCACGGCGCGCAGGCGGCATGAATTCTGATGACCGGCGGCGTTTCCGCTGTCGGACGGCCGGCTTTCAGGGCCGCGCCGGTTAGGTGCGCTGCGGGTGCTTCCTTGTATTCAGGCCGCTTCGCGCGGCGCCGGCGGCTCTTCGTGCGCGGCGTCGCAGAAGGCCAGCACGTCGTCGAGGTAGTCGGCGAATTCGCTGATCGCATGGTCGCTGCCTTCGATCAGCGTAGTCCGCGCGCCGGGATAGTGCGCGAGCATTTCGCGGTAGTCGAGCACTTCGTCGCCGGTTGCGGCCAGCAAATAATAACGTTCGGGACGCGTGATCGCTGTCACACTCAGCGCCCGCAATTCGTCAAGATGATGCGGCTCGACGACGATGCTGCCGCCGCCATGCCACAGCGGCTGCTCACCGAGATAGGCGCTGAGGTCGCGCTGCGGCACCACGGCCGGGTTCAGCAGCACCGCCGGCCAGCCGTGCTTCTCCGCCAGATAAGTGGCGAAGTAGCCGCCAAGCGAACTGCCTATCACCGTCACGCCGCTGGGGTCGTGCTTGGTGTCGTGCTTTGTGTCGTGCTTTGTGTCGTGCTTTGTGTCGTGCTTGGTGTCGTGCCCGGCCCCGGCGGCGGCCACCAGCGACTCCACAAGCGCAACCGTCTCGAACGGCGAAACCGGCAGCATCGGGCAGCACCATTCGTCGCCGCGGCCCAGTTCGGCGAGCCGCGCCGCCAGGAGGCGCGCCTTGAAAGAATTGGGCGAAGACCGAAAACCGTGCAAATAGAGAATCACGTGGCGCCTCGCGCGGAGAGGGCGTCGAGCAGCTTCTGATGCACGCCGCCAAAACCGCCGTTGCTCATCACGAGAATCTGGTCGCCGGGGCGCGCGGCGTGAACCACGGCTTTCACGAGCGCGTCCAGATTGTCGAAGGCTTGCGCCTTGGCGCCCAAGGGCGCGAGCGCTTCGCCCAGGTTCCAGCCGAGCGCGTCGCGGCCGCTCGGCGCGCCGTAGCCGAACACGAGGTCGGCGTCGGCGAGACTGGCCGGCAATTGCGCCTTCATGACGCCGAGCTTCATGGTGTTCGAGCGCGGCTCCAGCACGGCGAGAATGCGCGTGTTGTCGCGGCCCACGCGCGCGCGCAGACCGGCCACGGTGGTGTCGATCGCGGTCGGATGATGGGCGAAGTCATCGTATACGGTCACGCCGTCCACGCTGCCGCGCACTTCCATGCGCCGCTTGACGTTGCGAAAGCTCGCCAGCGACCTGGCCGCCTGCGCCGGCGGCACGCCCACATGGCGCGCGGCGGCAATGGCGGCGAGCGCGTTCATACGGTTATGTTCGCCCTGCACTTGCCACTCCACCACGCCCACGCGCTCGGCGTTGTGGTACACGGCAAAGCGTTCGTCGACAGGCACGCCGTCTTCTGCAGGTTGAGTTTCCCAGCCGCCCTGCACGCCGAAGCGTTCCACTTCGCTCCAGCAACCGCGCGTCAGCACGCGCTCGAGCGCATCTTCGCGACCATTGGTCACCACCCGGCCAATGCGCGGCACAGTGCGAATCAGATGATGAAACTGCGTCTCGATCGCGGCGAGATCCGGGAAGATATCGGCATGATCGAACTCCAGGTTGTTCAGGACGGCGGTTTTCGGCCGGTAGTGGACGAACTTCGATCGCTTGTCGAAGAAGGCGGTGTCGTACTCGTCCGCCTCGATCACGAAGAAGCTCGAATCCGTGAGCCGCGCCGACACGCCGAAGTTCAGCGGCACGCCCCCAATGAGGAAGCCTGGGTTCAGACCCGCGTCTTCCAGCAGCCACGTCAGCATGGAGCTCGTGGTCGTCTTGCCGTGCGTGCCGGCCACGGCCAGCACCCACTTGCCGTTCAGCACGTGTTCGCCGAGCCATTGCGGGCCGGACACATACGGCAGGCCGCGGTCGAGAATCGCTTCCATGAGCGGATTGCCGCGCGACACCACGTTGCCGATCACGAACAGGTCGGCGTTCAGACCGTCCAGCTGTTGCGCGTCGTAGCCCTCGATCAGCCGGATGCCTTGCGCCTCGAGCTGCGTGCTCATGGGCGGATAGACGCCGGCGTCGCAGCCCGTCACCGTGTGGCCCGCGCCGCGCGCGAGGACCGCGAGACCGCCCATGAACGTGCCGCAGATACCGAGGATGTGGATGTGCATAAGCCTGTCGTGCCGCGCGGGCGTTATTCCTGGAAGAGCCCCTTCTCCGGCGTTTCGCCAGACCCGGGAGGGCCAGAAAAACCCGGCTGGCCGGCGCTTTCCTGTGAGGGATGTGAGATGAGCGGGCCGCCGGAACGGCTTCCCGCAAAGCACGCTATTGTAACCGACGCCTCCCGAACGCCTAAGCGCTCTCGCCCGCCGCGAGCGCCGCGGGCAGCCGCTCCGAGCCGCCAGAAAGGGCTGTCATCAATCTCTAGTATGATGGACGGATGGTTCGCAAATCACATTTTGATCCGCAGCGCGTGCGTGAAGAAATCGCCATCGCGGCTGCGCGCCTCATCGCGGAAGACGGTCTCGACTATGCCACGGCCAAGCGCAAGGCGGCCCGGCAGGTCGTGGGGGAAAGCCGCGTCGCGGGGGAATGGCTGCCGGATAACGACCAGATCGAGGAAGAAATCCGCGAATATCAGTCGATCTTTCAAGGCGACAGTCAACCGGCGTTGCTGCGGCGTCTGCGCCGTATCGCAGTGGAATGGATGGAGCGGCTCGCGCCGTTCAACCCGTATCTGACGGGCGCCGTGCTCGGCGGCACGGCGGGGGAACATTCCGACATCCATCTTCAGGTGTTCTGCGACAACCCGAAAGAAGTCGCCATCTACTTTCTGAACGCGAATATTCAGTACGACGTGTCGGAAACGCGCCACTTTGCTGGGCGCGGCTACGTCGAAACGCTCAGCTTCCTGTGGCGGCCGGCGAGCGAAGGGCGCGACTCCGAACCCGTCGGGGTGCACGTCGCGCTGTACGAATCGGACGACCTCCGCGGCGCAGTGAAGGCCGATGCACGCGGACGCACGGCGCGCGCGAACCTGCAGGCGGTCCAGTCGCTTCTCGACGGCAGCGGCGTCGCTCCTTCCACTAATTAATTCGCATCATGAACTTGAGACGTATTCTGTTCGGCGCGGTCGTCGCCGTGATCGCTGCCGCGAGTGGCGTGCTGGCTCATCACTGGCTGAACGGCAATGCACACAGCCGGAGCGACAACGACGGCGTCAGCGAAGTCGCGCACGGCGCGCAACCGGCCTCCAGGGAAAGCGCCGTCGCGCAGTTCTGGGCGGCGCCGGTGACGACGGCCGACGGCAAGCCTGAATCGCTAACTGTGTTCAAAGGACGTCCAATCGTCGTCAACTTCTGGGCCTCCTGGTGCGGCCCGTGTGTCGAGGAAATGCCGGCGCTGTCGCAGCTCCAGCGCGACTATGCGAACAAAGGGATCCAGTTCGTAGGACTTGGCGTGGATTCGGAGAAAAACGTCCAGACTTTCCTGCAGAAGGTCAAAGTGGCCTATCCAGTGTACGTAACCGGTTTTGGCGGGGCCGATCTCGCGCGAGCCTTCGGCAACACGGCGGGCGGCCTGCCGTTCACCGTCGTGATCGACGCAAACGGCAATATCCGTTCGACAAAATTGGGCCAGATCGATCCAAAAATACTGAAACAAACCCTCGACGCGCTCTAGATTTCACAATCTTTTCACGTTGGTTTGCTGCTGGAACGAGCGAAATTCGGCACAAATCGGTAGCAATTCGTAGAAGTTGGACCGCCGCCAAGACGCCAAAAACCGGCTTGCGGTGCTTCGTCCGTGCATGAAACTAGACAAGTTTCTCTAATCAGCGCTAAAGTGCGCCCAATTCCACGGAAAAAGAAGCGACCATGACGCGACTGCTGGTACTGCACGGCCCCAACCTCAATCTTCTCGGCACCCGGGAACCCGAGGTCTACGGCCGCGTGACTCTCCCGCAGATCGATCAGGCGCTCGCCGACCGCGCGGCCGACGCCGGCGTCGAGCTCGCGTCGTTCCAGAGCAATCACGAAGGCGCGCTCGTCGATCGCATTCAATCCGCGCGAACTGAAAAAACCGATTTCATTCTGATCAACCCGGCCGCGTACACGCACACGAGCGTGGCGATCCGGGACGCACTGGCGGGCGTCGGCATTCCGTTCGTGGAGATTCATCTGTCGAACGTGCATCGTCGCGAACCGTTCCGGCATCACTCGTATTTCTCCGACCAGGCGGAGGGCGTGATCTGCGGCCTCGGCTGGAAGGGCTATCTGTACGCACTGGAGTTCGCGCTCGACCGGCTCGCCGCCGGCTCGTCGCGCGTCTGAATCAACAACACGTCTAATTGCGCCGGCCGCACGCGCGCCGGCATCCACGCATTGAAAGGGGCTTCCTGATGGATCTACGTAAACTGAAAACTCTGATCGACCTCGTCTCGGAGTCGGGTATTTCCGAACTCGAAGTGACCGAGGGCGAAGGCAAGGTCCGCATCGTCAAGAATGCGCCGCCGGTTTACGTGCAACCGTCCGCCTCGTACGCGCCGCAGCCGTTCGCGCAAGCCGCGCCCGCCAACGGCGGCGAAGCACTGCCCGCAGCCGCCGCAGCAGGCGCACCGGCCACCCCGGCCGCCGCTGCTCCGCAAGGCCACGTCGTGACGTCGCCGATGGTCGGCACGTTCTACCGTGCGCCGTCGCCGGGTGCTGATCCGTTCGTGCAGGTCGGCGACACGGTCAAGGAAGGCCAGACGATCTGCATTATCGAAGCAATGAAACTGCTGAACGAAATCGAGTCGGACAAGTCCGGCGTCGTGAAGGAAATCCTCGTCGAAAACGGCCAGGCAGTGGAATACGGCCAGCCGCTGTTCGTGGTCGGTTAAACGCGGCGCGCATCGCCTTTCGCGTGCATGCCGCCCGCGCGCCCGTGCACGAGCCCGCTCCGTTGCACGGAGCGCGCGCCCGATCCTCTGAGGCAGCCGGTGTTGTGAACGACCCGGCGCCCACTGATGAGTCGAAAACCCGCTATGTTTGAAAAAATCCTTATTGCCAATCGTGGCGAGATCGCCCTTCGCATCCAGCGCGCCTGCCGCGAACTCGGCGTCAAGACGGTCGTCGTCTATTCGGAAGCCGACAAGGAAGCCAAGTACGTCAAGCTCGCCGACGAGGCGGTCTGCATCGGCCCGGCGCCCTCCAATCTGAGCTACCTGAACATGCCGGCGCTGATCAGCGCGGCGGAAGTCACGGACGCCGAAGCGATTCACCCCGGCTACGGCTTCCTGTCCGAAAACGCCGACTTTGCCGAGCGTGTCGAGCAGTCCGGCTTCACCTTCATCGGCCCGCGTCCGGAAACCATCCGCATGATGGGCGACAAGGTCACGGCGAAGCAGACCATGATCAAGACCGGCGTGCCCTGCGTGCCCGGTTCGGAAGGCGCGTTGCCCGACGATCCGAAGGAAGTCGTGAAAATTGCCCGCCAGATCGGCTACCCGGTGATCATCAAGGCGGCGGGCGGCGGCGGCGGCCGCGGCATGCGAGTCGTCCACACGGAAGCGGCGCTCGTCAACGCGGTCAATATGACGCGCGAAGAAGCGGGCCGTGCGTTCGGCAATCCGCAGGTCTACATGGAGAAATTCCTGGAGAACCCGCGGCACATCGAAATTCAGGTGCTGTCCGATTCGTTCAAGAACGCAATCTGGCTCGGCGAGCGCGACTGCTCGATGCAACGCCGTCACCAGAAAGTGATCGAAGAAGCGCCGGCGCCGGGTATCGCGCGCCGTCTGATCGACCGCATCGGCGATCGTTGCGCGGACGCCTGCAAGAAGATGGGCTATCTTGGCGCCGGTACGTTCGAGTTCCTGTACGAAAACGGCGAGTTCTACTTCATCGAGATGAACACGCGCGTGCAGGTCGAGCATCCGGTGACGGAACTCATCACGGGCGTCGACATCGTGCAGGAACAGATCCGCATTGCGGCCGGCGAAAAGCTCGCCTTCCGTCAGCGCGACATCGTGTTCAAGGGCCATGCCATCGAATGCCGGATCAACGCTGAAGATCCGTTCAAGTTCATTCCGTCGCCGGGACGTTTGACGTCGTGGCACATGCCGGGCGGCCCCGGCATTCGCGTCGATTCGCATGCCTACAATGGCTATTTCGTGCCGCCGAACTATGATTCGATGATCGGCAAGCTGATCGCTTACGGCGCGACGCGCGAGCAGGCGATCAAGCGGATGCGCATTGCGCTGTCCGAAATGGTCGTGGAAGGCATTCAGACGAACATCCCGCTGCATCGCGAATTGATGCTGGATGCGAAGTTCGTCGAAGGCGGCACGAGCATTCACTACCTCGAAAACCGGTTGGCCGCGAAGCAGCAGGCCGCGCCGGAAGAAGCGTAAGTCATGAGTTACCGGGAACTGGTCGCCGAACTGGCACGCGAGCACGCGGAGGAACTGTCGGACGCGCTGCTCGAGTTGGGCGCGCTGTCCGTGTCCGTCGAAGATGCGGACGCCGACACGCCCGACGAGCAACCGCTCTTCGGCGAGCCCGGCCTCACGCCCGAACGCACCGCGTGGCAGCGCTCGCGCGTGATCGCCTTGCTCGCGCCGGAGCACGAGCCGGCGGTGTTGCTTGCCGCCGCGTCGAACGAAATCGGCCTCGCCGAGGCGCCGCCCTTCAGCGTGCGCGAAGTCGAGGAACAGGACTGGGTGCGGCTCACGCAGTCGCAATTCGATCCGATTCCGATTGGCGAGCGCATCTGGGTGGTGCCGTCGTGGCATGACGCGCCGGACCCGAACGCGCTGGTGCTCGAACTCGATCCCGGCCTCGCCTTCGGCACGGGCAGCCATCCGACCACCCGTCTTTGCATGGAATGGCTGGAGCAAGCCGTGCAGCCGGGACAATCGGTGCTCGACTACGGCTGCGGCTCGGGCATCCTCGCGATTCTCGCGAAAAAATGCGGCGCCGATCCGGTGTTCGGCATCGACATCGACCCGCAGGCTGTCGAGTCCGCGCGTCACAACAGCGAGCGCAACCGCGCGGAAGTCACCTACGGCTTGCCCGACGCCTGTCCGGCCGGCGAATTCGAGATCGTGGTCGCCAATATCCTGTCCAATCCGCTCAAACTGATGGCCTCGATGCTGTCGTCGAAGGTCAAGCCGGGCGGCCGCATCGCACTGTCGGGCATCCTGGCGCGACAAGCCGACGAGGTCGCGCAGGTGTACGCGCGCTGGATCGACATCGGCGTATGGCGCGAACACGAAGGCTGGGTATGCTTAACGGGAACGCGCCGCGAAAGCCATTAGAATAAGGCGTATTGTCCAACCAACAGCCTCGCGGCTAACCGGCTCAATATGCTTCTGGCGACGCGCTGCCCCTTCTGCCAAACCGTTTTCCGCCTGCAACCCACGCAGCTCGCGCTGCGTCGCGGCCTCGTGCGTTGCGGGCAATGCCACGAAGTATTCGACGCGTCCGGCAGCCTTTACGACATCAGCGAAGGCGGCGACTTTTCCACTGCCAGACACGTGTCCGCCGCGGCGGCCATGGAGGCGCTTTCCGGCACGCGGCCGAGCGGCGCCGACTTCAGCCCCGCCGCGTGGGATCCCTGGGCGCCCCGGCCCACGCCGCTTTTCGAGGAACGCTTCCGTCATAACGCGGAGAACGTTTCAGCCGGGCCGCGCTACACCGACGCCCCCACGCCCGCGGCGCCGGGCCACGCGGCAGCCGGTCCGGAGTTGTCCGCCGGTGCGTCAGGTGCATCAGGCGCTTCAGGTGCCGCAGCTCGGCCCGACCACGAGCCCGTGCTTGCGGACGCGCCGCTCGAACCGTTCGCGTACGAGGAAGAGCCCGCGAGTGAGCCAAGGCGCGAGCCAACACGCGAACCAACCAGCAAGCCGATAAACGCGCCGATAAGCGAACCACCCAGCAGGCCGCCCGCCGACGAAGCTCCGCGCGTCTGGCATAAAACGGAGCGCCCCGCTGGCTCTCCGGCCGACGAACCGGTGTTCAATGAACCGACGAGCTTCCACGGATTTCCCGACAACGAACCGCATTTCGGTACCACCGGCGTAGGTGCGGCCGGCCTCGGCACGACGCATCCGCATCCGCATCTGGACGATCCGGACCTGCGCGGACCGGCACGTGCGGCTGCGACGCCGGGCGGCGAGCCGTTCTCGGTGAACCCCGTGAACGACGACGCCGATCCGTTTCCGGTGGTGCGCGAAACGCGTCCGGCCGAGCCGCGGCGTCTTGCGTGGATCATCGGCGGATCGGTGGCGGCGGGACTGCTCGTGATCGCCCTGCTTGCGCAGCTCGCGTGGTGGCAGCGCGAAACCGTGCTCGTCTATCTGCCGAGCACGCAGGCGTTGTACGCGAAGGCATGCGCGCAGCTCGGCTGCCAGATCACGGCGCCGCACGACATCGACGGTCTTCAGGTCGAGCCGTCCGATCTGCGCCAGGTCGACGGGCCGCACAAGCTCGAGTTGCGCATGCCGCTGCGCAACCGCTTCAACGTCGCGCTCGCCTATCCGGCAATCGAACTCACGCTGCTCGACGACCAGAACAACATTGCGCTGCGCCGCGTGCTCTTTCCGCAAGACTACGTGCCGCCCGGCACGCCGATCGCGGCCGGCCTGCCGCCGCACATGACGCAAACCATGATCGTGCGCCTCGACACCGGCAACGCGGTCGCCTCGAATTTCCGCGTACAGATTTTCTATCCGTAACGCATCCCCGCGTGCCCGGCTCGAACCGGGCGCGTTCACCGTCATCACTGACGAACTTTCGGAGCACAACAACATGAGTCAAGTCACGCTGGGTGGTAACCCGATTGAAGTAGCCGGCACGTTCCCGTCGGTCGGTCAGACCGCTCCTGCTTTCTCGCTGGTCGGCAAGGACCTGAAGCCGCTGTCGCTCGCCGATTTCGCCGGCAAGCGCAAGGTGCTCAACATTGTCCCGAGCCTCGACACGCCGACCTGCGCGACCTCCACCCGCAAGTTCAACGAAGCTGCCGCGAAGCTCAGCAACACGGCCGTGATCGTCGTGTCGGGCGACCTGCCGTTCGCCGCCTCGCGCTTCTGCACGACCGAAGGCATTGAAAACGTCGTGACGGCCTCGACCTTCCGCGGCCACGAATTCGCCCAGGCGTACGGCGTCGACGTGACGAGCGGCCCGTTGACGGGTCTGACGGCGCGCGCCGTCGTCGTGATCGACGAAAACGACAAAGTCGTGCACGCGGAACTGGTCGGCGAAATCAAGAACGAACCGAACTACGACGCTGCACTTGCCGCGCTGAAGTAAAACTTCAGCGTAGGACGACCCGGCGCCGCGCTCACCGCGCGGCGCTGTCACATCGTCACTTCCATTTCTCCACAGTTTTTTACAGGAACGCTCGCCTTGGCTACGCTGATTTGCGGCTCGCTCGCCTACGACAACATCATGACCTTCGAAGGCCGGTTCCGGGAGCACATCCTGCCGGAGCAGGTTCACATCCTGAACGTGAGCTTTCTCGTGCCGACCATGCGCCGCGAGTTCGGCGGCTGCGCGGGCAACATCGCCTATTCGTTGAATCTGCTGGGCGGCGACGCGCGCATCATGGGCACGCTCGGCGAGGTCGACGCGCAACTCTACATGGACCGCTTCGCGCAGTTGGGGTTGTCCACGGAAAACGTGCTGGTCGTGCCGGGCACCTACTCCGCGCAGGCGATGATCACCACCGATCTCGAGAACAATCAGATCACCGCGTTCCATCCGGGCGCGATGATGCAGTCGCATCTGAACCGCGCTGACGAAGCGAAGGGCATCACGCTCGGCATCGTCGCGCCGGACGGCTACGACGGCATGGTCCAGCATTCGGAACATCTGGCCGCCGCCGGCGTGCCGTTCATTTTCGATCCGGGCCAAGGCCTGCCGCTCTTCGACGGTGCTGCACTGCGGCGCATGATTGAACTTGCGACTTACGTAGCTGTCAACGATTACGAAGCCAAGCTCGTGAGCAACAAGACCGGTTGGTCCATCGAGGAGATCGCCGGCAAAGTGGAAGCGCTCATCGTCACGCTCGGCGAACACGGTGCGCAGATTCATCACGCGGGCGGCGTCGAGCAGATTCCGGCCGTCAAAGCGCAACAGGTGCTCGATCCGACCGGATGCGGCGACGCGTTCCGCGGCGGTTTGCTGTACGGCATCGAAAAGAAGCTCGGCTGGGCGACCACCGGCCGTCTCGCGAGCCTGATGGGCGCGCTGAAGATCGAACACCAGGGTCCGCAAAATTATGCGCCCACCCGGGCGCAGATCAACGAACGGTTCAAGCAGGCGTTCGGGTACGACCTGCCGTAATACCGCAAGCTATTGGAGTTAGGGAATGAGAACAACGAGTCGCCTGATAGTGGCCGCCTTGATTGCCGGTTCGCTGGCCATGTCGGGGTGTGCGTATAACAGCAGCTCTGCCGACGTCTACACGGCGTCGCAGGCGCAGCGCGAGGAAACGGTCCGCATGGGCACGGTCGACAGTGTGCGCGCAGTCAAGATCAGTTCGAACAACGGTCAGCCGAGCGGCCTCGGTGCGATCGGCGGCGGCGCACTGGGCGCGGTGGCCGGCAGCGCGATCGGCGGCGGACGCGGCTCGATCGTGACCGGCATCATCGGCGGTCTGGCGGGCGCGGTGGCCGGCAATTCGGTCGAGAACAGCGTCGCCGTGCGCGACGGCCTTGAAATCACCGTGCGGCTCGACAACGGCGACATCCGCGCCATCACGCAAAGCGCCACCGGCGAAATTTTCCGCGCCGGCGACCGCGTCCGGCTGCTCTCCAGCGGCGGCGTCACGCGCGTGACGCACTAAGTTTTCCCCTCTCGAGCGGCCAGCCTGACGCGGCCGCATCGACCTCACACGCATGCCCTCCCCTGTGCATGCGTTTTTTTTCGCCCACGCTTTTCGCGTCACGGCGCGCTCCACGCTCGACGTGTTCGAGCGGCGAAAAAAAATCCCGCGGCCGGAAACCGGCAACGGGATTCTGACCGCGTGGCGCTCGCAAGACTGCGTCAAGCGCCACTCGGTCATCCGGCACACCTAACGATGTGCCGAAGTGCTGCTACTGCCTGTCGTCCGATTACGGACGGCTGCCCGTCGGGAACGGCCATGCCGCTGCCGGGTTCAGCGCGGTCTTCACCGTCGCCGCCGGCGCGCTCGAAACAGAAGTCGCAGCGGGTGCAGGCGCTGCCTTCTTGGCGACAGCCTTCTTCGCAGGGGCAGCCTTCTTCGCAGGAGCGGCGGCCTTCTTCGCAGGAGCAGCCTTCTTGGCAGGCGCAGCTTTTTTAGCAGCAGCCTTTTTCGCAGGCGCGGCCTTCTTGGCAGCGGCCTTCTTCGCAGGCGCGGCTTTCTTTGCAGCAGCCTTCTTCGCAGGCGCGGCCTTCTTCGCAGCAGCCTTCTTCGCGGGCGCGGCCTTCTTCGCAGTCGCCTTCTTGGCAGGTGCTGCCTTCTTCGCTGCAGCCTTCTTGGCCGGCGCTGCCTTCTTCGCGGCTACCTTCTTGGCCGGTGCTGCCTTCTTCGCTGCGGCCTTCTTAGCCGGTGCAGCCTTCTTCGCTGCAACCTTCTTCGCCGGCGCTGCCTTCTTCGCTGCGACCTTCTTGGCCGGCGCTGCCTTCTTCGCTGCTACTTTCTTGGCCGGTGCGGCCTTCTTCGCCGGAGCTGCCTTCTTGGCTGCGACCTTCTTCGCTGCAGGCTTCTTAGCGGCGGCTTTCTTTGCAGTTGCCATCATTTTCTCCTTCAGGTTTTCAGATGAGAGTCAGTTCAAACTACACCCTTCGTCAAAACCCGCTTCCCGCGGACGCTTCTCAGGGCGCGCGCTACGAAGCGGGCTATTCATCGGCGTACGCAGGTGCTGCGCGCTTACGCTAATGAATGCGGTAAGGCGCGCCGTGCCCGAAGGCACCGCGCGCCAAATGTCATCGGCGTTGGGTTTCAACGCCGGCAATTGCTTGATCGAGCCGACGGCGATCACGCCGACGGCTTTTTCCGGGGGGAAGTTTGCCCATCCCACTGAAGGGTTCGCAAAGTGCCGGTCATGTTTGTGGGCCGCGAAGGCACGCGGCGCACGGGGCACGCTTTGCATCAGGCGGTTCAGCTCCTAAACATAATTGCCGCAGCCGGAGGCCGACGGCATCCCCATCGATGAATGCATCACAGCACGGACCCGGTTTACTCCCAGGTCAGCGCGCCGCCAGTCTGATATTCGATAACACGCGTCTCGAAGAAGTTGCGCTCCTTCTTCAGGTCGATCATCTCGCTCATCCACGGGAACGGGTTTTCCTCGTTCGGGTACAGCGGATCGAGACCGATCTGCTGGCAACGGCGGTTGCAGATGAAGCGCAGATAACTCTTGAACATCGACGCGTTGAGGCCGAGCACCCCGCGCGGCATCGTGTCTTCTGCGTAACGATATTCGAGTTCGACCGCCTGCTGGAAGATCTCGCGGATCTCCGCGCGGAATTCAGCCGTCCAGAGTTGCGGGTTTTCGAGCTTGATCTGGTTGATCAGGTCGATGCCGAAGTTGCAGTGCATCGACTCGTCGCGCAGGATGTACTGGTACTGCTCCGCCGCGCCGGTCATCTTGTTCTGGCGGCCGAGCGCCAGGATTTGCGTAAAGCCGACGTAGAAGAACAGGCCTTCCATCACACAGGCGAACACGATCAGCGAGCGCAGCAACGTCTGGTCTGCTTCGAGCGTGCCGGTCTTGAAGGCCGGATCGGTCAGCACGTGGATGTACGGAATGAGGAATTCGTCTTTCGCGCGGATCGAGGGAACCTCGTGATACGCGTTGAAGATTTCGCCTTCGTCGAGACCGAGCGATTCGACGATGTACTGGTATGCGTGCGTGTGGATCGCCTCTTCGAACGCCTGGCGCAGCAGGAACTGGCGGCATTCGGGCGCCGTGATGTGGCGGTAGGTGCCCAGCACGATGTTGTTGGCGGCGAGGGAGTCGGCCGTCACGAAGAAGCCCAGGTTGCGCTTGACGATGCGGCGCTCGTCTTCGGTCAGACCGTTCGGGTCTTTCCAGAGGGCGATGTCGCGCGACATGTTCACTTCTTGCGGCATCCAGTGGTTGGCGCAACCAGCCAGATACTTTTCCCAGGCCCACTTGTACTTGAACGGCACCAACTGATTGACGTCGGTCTGGCCGTTGATGATGCGCTTGTCGGCGACATTGACCCGCGCTTCGGAAACAGCAGCGGTTCCGGCAGCACGCGCCGCGGTGGCAACGGGAGCGACAGCGATGTCGTTCGCGAAGATGTCTTGAGCCGAGGGAGCATGAGGAGCGGAACGCGTTCCGACTTGCGAACCGACAGCCGGTCCCGCAGCGTTGCGCAACACGTTCTGTTGCGTAGCGCTCGAGGGAGTTACGGCAGTGATCTCGTCATCCCAGTTGAGCATAAATGTCACCATCAATTTAGAACGGTTTGTACCATCTTTTCACGAGCGATAAAAGAGTCCGCTTGCGAAAAATCCTGTTTTCGATTCGCGTTGCTACGTTCATACAACACTTTGTTCAACGTAGTGTGCGCATCACCTCATGTGAGGCGTGTTGAACGTGTGTCGTCGAGGTACTTCGCGAGCTCGGAGAGCAACGTGTTCAAGCGTCGTTTCGCTGCTCTATCTATCTGTATTGCGCGAGTGCTCTTGCCGCATGTGCTGCACGTGCTGCGCGTTGCCGGTTCGTCCGCGTGAGTGAGTTGAAGTTCAACGCAGCCTCGGGCGATGCATGTGGCCGGCGAGCTTGCCTGCTCCGCGTGCTTGGCGGGCTTGCTCGGTTTCCTGCTCCGTTCACCGAAGCGTTGACGACGCGTTGCCGAAGCGCCGGGGTCTTGCAGTCTGCTGTCGGCTTGCGCGCTTCATCACACGCCGACTCGTTGCTTCGCTACTGCACTGTCCGACGATGAGCGGTGCGGCTTTCACTTCCTGCTGGCTTCAGCATCGCGCTTGCCGCGCCGCTCGTCGGATGACTTCTGCTTCATCTCTGCGAGGTTCGTTGCTGCTGCATGCGGGTGATTACCTAGAACCCGTCAGCAAACAACGAACCTGCCTGCTGCTCGCTGCTTACTGGCAAGCCTCGCACTCGTCGAAGCCGGGGTCGCCCGGACGCATCATGCACACGGGACCGTCCGCTTCAGGCGCTGCTTCGACTGAAACAGCCGGCGCTGCCGCCGCTGCTGCCTGCAGGCCGCCAGCACCGCCGCTCACGCCGAAGCCACCTGCCGCGCCGCCGCTGATGCCGCCAGCGCCGCCGGCACCTTCGCCGCCGCCCGAGCTCACCGCGTTGAGCGCGCCGTGAGCAACCGTCGATTTCTCGACGTGCGTGGCCGCCATCGTGCGGAGGTAGTACGTGGTCTTCAGGCCGCGCACCCACGCGAGTTTGTAGATCTCGTCGAGCTTCTTACCCGATGCACCCGCCATGTAGATGTTCAGCGACTGCGCCTGGTCGATCCACTTCTGACGGCGCGAAGCCGCTTCGACGAGCCACTTCGGATCGACTTCGAACGCGGTCGCGTAGATCGCGCGGAGGTCGGCCGGAATGCGGTCGATGCGCGAGAGCGTGCCGTCGAAGTACTTCAGGTCGGCGACCATCACCTCGTCCCACAGGCCGCGTGCCTTCAGGTCGCGCACCAGGTAGTCGTTGACGACCGTGAATTCGCCCGACAGGTTCGACTTCACATACAGGTTCTGGAACGTCGGCTCGATACAGGCCGACACGCCGATGATGTTCGAGATGGTCGCCGTCGGCGCGATCGCGATGCAGTTCGAGTTGCGCATGCCGTAGGTGGCGATGCGCGAACGCAGCTCCGTCCAGTCCATCGACTCGCTCGAATCCACTTCGACATAGCCGCCGCGCGCTTCGGCGAGCAGCTTGACCGAGTCTTGCGGGAGGATGCCGCGATCCCACAGCGAGCCGCGGTAGCTCGAGTAGCGGCCGCGCTCCTGCGCGAGTTCCGTCGACGCGTAGTACGCGTAGTAGCAGACCGCTTCCATGGACGTGTCCGCGAACTTGACCGCTTCTTCCGACGCGTACGGCGTGCGCAGCAGATGCAGACAGTCCTGGAAGCCCATGATGCCCATGCCGACCGGACGGTGCTTCAGGTTCGAGTTACGCGCCTTCGCCACCGCGTAGTAGTTGATGTCGATCACGTTGTCGAGCATGCGCATCGCGACGCTGACCGTGCGCTTCAGCTTGTCGTGGTCGAGTGCGAGCGTGCCGTCGGCCTGTTCCTTCAGATGCGCGACGAGATTCACCGAGCCCAGGTTGCAGACGGCGATTTCGGCGTCGCTCGTGTTCAGCGTGATTTCCGTGCACAGGTTCGACGAGTGCACGACGCCCACGTGCTGTTGCGGCGAGCGCACATTGCACGGATCCTTGAACGTGATCCACGGATGGCCGGTTTCGAACAGCATGCCGAGCATCTTGCGCCACAGCTGGGCCGCCGGAATCTTCTTGAACAGCTTGATTTCGCCGCGCGCGACCTTGTCTTCGTAAGCCGTGTAAGCCGCCTCGAATTCCGCGCCGAACTTGTCGTGCAGATCCGGGCAGGTGGACGGCGAGAACAGCGTCCAGTCGCCGCCTTCCATCACACGCTTCATGAACAGGTCGGGAATCCAGTTCGCCGTGTTCATGTCGTGCGTGCGGCGACGGTCGTCGCCCGTGTTCTTGCGCAGCTCGAGGAATTCTTCGATGTCGAGGTGCCACGTCTCCAGGTACGCGCACACCGCGCCCTTGCGCTTGCCGCCCTGGTTCACGGCCACGGCCGTGTCGTTGACGACCTTCAGGAACGGCACGACGCCTTGCGACTTGCCGTTGGTGCCCTTGATGTGCGAGCCGAGCGCGCGCACGCGCGTCCAGTCGTTGCCGAGGCCGCCGGCGAACTTCGAGAGCAGCGCGTTTTCCTTCAGTGCTTCGTAGATGCCGTCGAGATCGTCGTCGACCGTCGTCAGATAGCACGACGACAGTTGCGAGCGGCGCGTGCCCGAGTTGAACAGCGTCGGCGTGGACGACATGAAGTCGAAGCTCGACAGCACGTTGTAAAACTCGATGGCGCGCGCTTCACGGTCGATCTCGTTCAGCGACAAGCCCATTGCAACACGCATAAAGAATGCCTGAGGCATTTCGATACGCACGCCGTCGTGATGCAGGAAGTAACGGTCATACAGCGTTTGCAGACCGAGGTAGCCGAACTGCAGGTCGCGGTTCGCGTCGAGCGCGGCGCCGAGACGCTTCAGGTCGAACTGCAGGAGCTTGTCGTCGAGCAGTTCCGCTTGCACGCCGCGCTTGATGAACTGCGGGAAGTATTCGGCGTAACGCTCGCCCATTTCGGCTTGCGTCACCTCTTCTTCGAGAATCTCGCGGCGGATGGTGTGCAGCAGAATGCGCGCGGTGACCTGGCTGTAGGCCGGATCTTTTTCGATCATCGTGCGCGCGGCGAGAATGGCCGAGTCGTAGACCTGGCTCATCGGCACGCCGTCGTACAGGTTCTTCACCGTTTCGGCGACGATCGGCTCGGCGCTGACGGCGTCGCCCAGATTCGCGCAAGCCGACTCGATGATGCCGCGCAGCGCCGCCATGTCGAGCGGACGCGTGACGCCGTTGTCGGTGACGCTCAGGCCCGGCGTGCTCGCCGCCGCCTGCTCGTCGTGACCGCGCGCCTGCGTGCGCTTCTCGCGATACAGCACGTAGGCACGCGCGACGTTGTGCTCGCCGCCGCGCATGAGCGCGAGTTCGACCTGATCCTGAATGTCTTCGATATGGAACGTGCCGCCGTTCGGACGGCTGCGCAACAGCGCGCGCACCACGTTCTGCGTGAGTTGCTCGACCAGTTCGCGCACGCGTGCCGACGCCGCGCCTTGACCACCGTTGACGGCGAGGAAGGCCTTCGTCACGGCGATGGCAATCTTCGACGGCTCGAACGACACGACGCTGCCATTACGGCGGATCACCTTGTAGTCGGCATAGGTCGCTTGCGGCGCGAGCGCCTGAGCGCCTTGTGCCTGGCCGAAAGCCTGGCCAGTCGGCGATCCCTCATACCGGGTCGTCACATTGTCGGTGGTTTGCATGTGCAAAGCTCCTGGTCCTGGAAATGTTGCGGCGAGTGCCGCGGATTAAAACGAACGCTGCGCCGCCGCGTGCGCAAGCGATGAGGTGCAGGAAAAAGACCGGCCTTGGCGGCTGGCGGGATGCGACTGCGATGAAGCCTGATTCGAATTCGTAACGGTCTTCTTCGTAGTGGTCGCGATCACTCTCAGCCCCTTTCCTGATGCTTTCTGGTTGCCGCCGGTTGGTCTTGACCGGCGCGCCGCAGGAATTTTTTCGCTGCCTGGAATGCTTGCGGCGCCATGCTCCGGGAGCGGGGCGCCGCAGACTTGTGCACGCAGTTATGCACTCGGTTATTCACATAGTTATACACAAGACACACAATATCTAGTGCGTAACTGAATGTGTGGCACCAAGTATAGTGGACTTTCAAGACAGATCAAATCGTTTTATTTGCTTCCGACGTCTTGACTTTTGGCTCGCGCGACGCGAAGCCGCCTCCCCGGAGAACCAGGCTGCGCCTCGTTCTCCTCGCATCACGCGAGTTCGCGCGAAGGGGCTTTACGGCGTTTTAGAAAACTTGAGATAGGGGAAATACCGATCCGCGAGCGCGGTGTCGGATTGCAGGCGCGCCCACTCGAAGTGAGGTCCTGGATCGGTCTTGCGGCCGGGCGCAATGTCGGCGTGCCCCGCGAGTGCCTCGATCGGATAGCGCGACAGGAGCGCGGTGACGAGCGCGCTCAGCGTGTCGTATTGCGCGGACTCGAAAGCGGTCGTGTCGCTACCCTCAAGCTCGATGCCGATGGAGAAATCATTGCAGCGCTCGCGTCCGAAAAAATTGGACGGCCCGGCGTGCCACGCACGCTCGTTGCACGACACGAACTGTTCGAGCGCGCCGTCGCGATGAATCACGAAATGCGCCGACACGCGCACGCCGCGCAGATGCGCGTCGTAGTACGGATGAGCGTTACAGTCGAGCGTATTGAGGAAGAGTTCGGCGATCGCGGTGCCGCCGAATTCGTCAGGCGGCAAGCTGATGTTGTGCACGACAATCAGCGTGGGCACCGCGCCTTGCGGCCGTGCCTCGACATTCGGCGAGGGCAGTTTGCGTGCTTGCGGAACCCAACCGTCTGCGTCGACGGTGAATGCGACGCTCATCGGGCGTCGCGGCCCGTGGGTCTTGCGCCGTGGCGCTGCGCATGCGCGGCGCTGCAGAACGCCTCTCCAGCGACGACGACGGAATCGCTCTTCGGCGCATGCACGCCGCACTCGACGCAGCGGATCATCGGCTCGGCGAGTTGCGGCGTGGCGGACTGACGCGCGGCGCCGTTGCCGCCGTTGCGATAGTCGGCTTGGTCGGCTGCCCCGCGTGCGCCATCCGCGCCGGTACGTTGCGCCGTGTGCGCGTCATGACGGCGCAGCGCCTTCACAAGCCACTGGCCGACGATGAACAGCAGGATCAGCAAAAAGATTTGTCGCATGGAACACGCTCACACTACGGCACGGTGCAGCAGCACCTCGAAAACAAAACGGCTGCCGACATAAGCCAGCAGCAGCGCGACGAACGACGCCAGCACCCAGCGCAACGCGGCACGGCCGCGCCAGCCGGAGATCTTGCGCGCGGTCAGCAGCGCGCCGAACATCACCCACGAAAGAATGGCGAACACGGTCTTGTGGTCGAGGCTGAGCGCCCGGTCGACCAGTTGCTCGCTGAAGAGAATGCCCGACACGAGCGTGAGCGTAAGCAGCACGAAGCCCGCGCCGATCAGACGGAACAGCAGCTTCTCCAGCGTGAGCAGCGGCGGCAGCGTGTCGAGCCAACTGGAGAGCCAGCCGTTGCCGGCTGCGGCGACGTGACGCTGCGCGAGGCCGCCGCGCATGGCATGCAGACGTCGCTCGACGAGCAGCATCAGGACGGCATGCAGCGCCGCGATGGCGAACAGTCCATAGGCGATGTTGGCGATCAGAAAGTGCAGCTTGAACAAGGGCGCGGCCGAATACGGCAGCACGCGCACGCCGTTGAACGCCAGCGGCAAAAGCGAAGCGACGCAGGCGAGCGGCAATACGAGTAGCCGCAGCCCGTCGAGCGGAAAGAAAAAGCTTTCTATCCAGTAGATGCCGGCGCCGAGCCAGAACATGGCCGAGAGCGCGAAGGCGAAACCGAACACCATCGCATTCTGCGGAAAGATCGTGGTGTGCAGCAGCACGCCGTGCGCGAGGAGCGCCACGAACAACAGCGCGCGGCCCGACGAGCCCATGCCGGAAGCCGCGGCGCCGGCGAGCCCCGGCTGCGCATGGCCGCCCGTTATGGCGGCGGCCGGCAACGGCGGCATGCTCTCCAGCATGGGGCGCGATCCGGCGTGCCGGTGCGAGCGCCAGCCGGCCACGGCGAGTCCGCCATAGAGGAGCGCGGTGAGGGCATACAGTACAATATCCATATTCGAAGTTTACACTAGGCCCCTGCTCCGCGACGTCTTCCGCTTCGCGCCCGCCCGGGCCGCACTGTTCATCGCTCCCCATGCTCGACAATCTGACTCAACGGATGGCGCGCGTCGTCAAGACGCTGCGCGGCGAAGCCCGGCTCACTGAGGCGAACACCCAGGAAATGCTGCGCGAAGTGCGTCTCGCGCTGCTCGAAGCGGACGTGGCGTTGCCCGTCGTGCGCGAGTTCATCGCAAAGGTCAAGGAGAAGGCGCTCGGCGAGGAAGTCATCAGCAGCCTGTCGCCGGGCCAGGCGCTCGTCGGCGTGGTGCAGCGCGAGCTGACGGCGGTCATCGGCGGCGACTATGAGGGCAAGGCCTCGGAGCTGAATCTCGCCGTCACGCCGCCGGCCGTGATTCTGATGGCGGGTCTGCAAGGCGCGGGTAAAACGACCACGGTCGGCAAGCTCGCCAAGCTGCTGCGCGAGAAGTACAAGAAGAAGGTGCTGACCGTTTCGTGCGACGTCTACCGCCCCGCTGCTATCGCGCAGTTGAAGACGGTGACCGAGCAGGTCGGCGCGGACTTCTTCCCGTCTGAGCCGGATCAGAAACCCGTCGACATCGCGCGTGCCGCCGTGGATTGGGCGAAGCGCCACTACCACGACGTGCTGCTCGTCGACACGGCCGGCCGTCTGGGTATCGACGAGGCGATGATGCAGGAAATCGCCGCGCTGCACAGCACGCTGAAGCCGGCCGAAACGCTCTTTGTCGTGGATGCGATGCTCGGCCAGGACGCGGTCAACACGGCGAAGGCATTCAGCGACGCGCTGCCGCTCACCGGCGTCGTGCTCACCAAGCTCGACGGCGACTCGCGCGGCGGCGCCGCGCTTTCGGTGCGCCACGTGACGGGCAAGCCAATCAAGTTCGTCGGCGTCGCTGAAAAGCTGGACGGGCTGGAGGTTTTCTATCCGGACCGGATGGCGAACCGGATTCTGGGCATGGGCGACATTCTCGCCCTCGTCGAAGAAGCGCAACGCGGCGTGGACGTCCAGGCCGCACAAAAGCTCGCCGACAAGGTCAAGAAAGGCGGCGACTTCGACCTGAACGATTTCCGCGCGCAGCTCACGCAAATGAAGGGCATGGGCGGCCTGTCGTCGCTGATGGACAAGCTGCCCGCACAGTTCCAGCAGGCGGCGGCCGGCGCCGACATGAGCCAGGCCGAAAAGCAGATGCGCCGCATGGAAGGCATCATCAACTCCATGACGCCGCTCGAGCGCGCCAAGCCGGATCTCATCAAGGCGACGCGCAAGCGCCGCATCGCCGCGGGCGCGGGCGTGCAGGTGCAGGAAGTCAACCGCATGCTCAACCAGTACGACCAGATGCGTACCATGATGAAAAAGCTGAAGGGCGGCAATCTGCAAAAGATGATGCGCGGCATGAAGGGCATGTTGCCCGGCATGCGCTAAGCTTTAGCAAGACGGCGGCGCGCAGGGTGTCCACGCAAGCGCCAGCCGCCGTCTTGAAAGAAGAATGGGTTGTGAGCATTCCCGCTCACACTATGTATACAGTTACCGCCCGTCACATGTCATGAACCGCGAAGAAGCTCTCCATATTTTCAGCCACTCCGAAGAAATCGTTTCGGCCGACGAGGTGAACGCGTCGATCAGCGGCATGGCGGCCGCCATCCGCGCCGAAATGAGCGAGGACTTCCCGCTCGTGCTTTCGGTCATGGGCGGCGCGGCGGTGTTTACCGGCATGCTGCTGCCGCATCTCGACTTCCCGCTCGAATTCGACTACATCCACCTGACCCGCTACCGCAACACCACCAAGGGCGGCAACGAGATGCAATGGCGCGTGGCGCCGGCGGAGTCGGTGAAGGATCGCGTGGTGCTCGTGCTCGACGACATTCTCGACGAAGGCGAGACGATGGCCGCAATCCGCGACCGCATTCTCGCAATGGGCGCCAAGCGCTTTCTAAGCGCGGTGCTGTGCGAGAAGATCATTCCGAAGGCGAAGCCGCTGCGCCCCGACTTCTGCGGCTTCGAAGTGCCGGACCGCTACGTGTTCGGCTGCGGTATGGACGCCAAGGGTTACTGGCGCAACCTGCCGACTATTCGGGCGCTGACTGAAGGCGCTTGATGAGTCCCGCCGTGGGCCGGTAGCCTGTAGCAGGCGAAGCAGAAAAAAAGCGGCCCGCCGGGCCGCTTTTTCATTTGCGCCACGAATGGCGCGAAGCGGCGCCGAAGCAACAGCGTGCCCGCTTCACAGTTGATGCACGAACGCGCGAATACCGCCCAGCATCATCTCCACCGAGATCGCGACCAGCACGAGCCCCATCAGGCGCTCGAACGCCATCATGGTGCGCTCGCCAAGCCACGCCTGAATGCGCTCGGCCAGCATCAGGACCACGGCGCAGACGATCATGGTGACCGTCAGCGCGCCGATCCACTCGAACATCTTGCCGGGCGCCTGCGACGTCAACAGCATCACCGTTGCGAGCGCCGACGGCCCGGCGAGCGCCGGAATGGCGAGCGGCACGATAAGCGGCTCGCCGCCGCGCGTGTCGCCGCCGAACGGGCCGTCGGGATGCGGAAACACCATACGCAGCGCGATCAAAAACAGCACGATGCCGCCGCCGATGCGCAACGACTGGTCCGTGAGGCTCATCATGCGCAGAAAGCCGTCGCCGAGCACCATGAACAGCAGCAGGATCGCAAACGCGATCGCGACCTCGCGCAGAATCACCGCGGTGCGCCGCTTCGGCGACACACCGCGCAGACAGCTGATGAAGAGCGGAATGTTGCCGAGCGGGTCGGTGATCAGAATCAGCAGGACGGTCGCGGACAGGAAGGTGTACTCCACCGTCCGCTCCGCTTAGCGCGCGAGCGCCGCGCGAACCTTCGCGATGACCGCTTGCGCGGCCTCGTCGACCGGCAGCAGGGTGGCTTCGACATCGCGGCGGCCCTGATATTCGAGCTTGCCTTCCTTCAGGCCGCGGTCGCCGATCACGAGACGATGCGGCACGCCGATCAATTCCCAGTCGGCGAACATGACGCCCGGGCGCTCGCCGCGATCGTCCAGAATCACGTCGATGCCCGCACCCACCAGTTCCGCGTACAGCTTGTCGGCCTGCTCGCGGACGGCTTCGCTGCGGTCGTAGCCCATCGGGCACAGCACGACTTCGAAAGGCGCAATCGATTCCGGCCAGATGATGCCCTTCTCGTCGAAATTCTGTTCGATCGCCGCGCCCAGAATGCGCGTGATGCCGACGCCGTAGCAGCCCATTTCCATAGGCTGCGGCTTGCCGTTTTCGTCGAGGCAGGTCGCGTTCATCGCTTCGGAATACTTGGTGCCGAGCTGGAACACGTGACCCACTTCAATGCCGCGGCAGATGTCGATCACGCCCTTGCCGTCCGGCGA
Organism: Paraburkholderia phenoliruptrix; assembly: GCF_047325075.1. Taxonomy (NCBI): domain Bacteria; kingdom Pseudomonadati; phylum Pseudomonadota; class Betaproteobacteria; order Burkholderiales; family Burkholderiaceae; genus Paraburkholderia; species Paraburkholderia phenoliruptrix. The sequence continues at coordinate 907,363 of NZ_CP168531.1, read as the reverse complement.
CGGATCGCCCTTCTTCACGTTGCGGATATCCGCGACGACCGGCTCCGGCAGATCGCGGCCCCAGTTGACGCCGGTGGTGTGGTAATCCACTTCGTTCGAGCCCACCACGAAGTCGCTCATGTTCGCGACGGTGCGGTCCGCTACCACCTTGACCGGCTTCTTCGTGTTGAGCGGCCCGAGATAGCCCGGCGGCGTGCCGAACGTTTCGATAATCTCGGCCTCGGTCGCCATGCGGAATTCGGCGAGGCCCGGCAGCTTGCTCGCCTTGATCTCGTTCAGATCGTGATCGCCGCGCAGCATGAGCAACCAGATGGTCGGTTCGGCGCCTTCATTTTCGGTGGCGAGCACGATCGACTTGATGGTCCGCTCGAGCGGAATGTTCAGATACTCGGCGACGGCCTCGCACTTTGCCTTGCCCGGCGTGGGCGTCTTTTTCACTTCCTCGGCCGGGGCCGCGCGCTCGGCGTAGAGCGGCAGCGCTTCGGCTGCTTCCACGTTTGCCGCGAAATCGGAGGTCGGGCAATAGGCGATGGCGTCTTCGCCCGTGTCGGCGATCACGTGGAACTCATGCGAACCGCTGCCGCCGATCGAGCCGTTGTCCGCCGCCACCGCTCGAAAATCGAGACCGAGGCGGGTGAAAATGCGCACATACGCGTCGTACATCTTGCGATACGACTCGCGCAGGCCCGCCGCATCCTTGTCGAACGAGTAGGCGTCTTTCATGATGAACTCGCGGCCGCGCATCACGCCGAAACGCGGGCGGATTTCGTCGCGGAACTTGGTCTGGATCTGATAGAAGTTGACCGGCAACTGACGGTAGCTCTTGATCTGACCGCGCGCGATGTCCGTCACCACTTCTTCGTGCGTGGGTCCGATCACGAAGTCCGATTGTTTGCGGTCCTTGAAGCGCAGCAATTCGGGGCCGTATTTCTCCCAACGGCCCGACTCCTGCCACAACTCGGCCGGCTGCACGGCCGGCATCAGCAATTCGATCGCGCCTGCCCGGTTCATTTCCTCGCGCACGATGGCTTCCACCTTGCGGATAGAGCGCAGGCCGATCGGCAGATAGTTATAGATGCCGCCGGCGACGCGGCGGATCATGCCGGCGCGCACCATCAGTTTGTGGCTGACGATCTCGGCGTCTGCCGGAGCTTCTTTCAGGGTGCCGATAAAGAAACGGGAAGCTTTCATTCAGATTTTCCAAAAGCGGCGGCTCCGGAGGGACCGCCCGAAAGGGTGAAAACAGGAAATCGACACGGCTTGGGCGCCAAATCCCCGCCCCGGGCCGCACTGCGCGGCGCCGCCATTACGGAGCCGTCGCCGCCGCGCAAGGCCTTGCACGCAAGGGATGACGCACGGGAAACTTGACAGGCTACCCCAAATGCAGGCCATTTGCGGCGAATCGTTCCATTCTGGTGCGAATCGGTGCGTGAGGGCCGTTATCTGTTTATAATCAAAGCAATTTTAAAGGATTCGAAGGTGGTTGTATGCTGGATCGTGAAGGCTTTCGCCCGAACGTCGGCATCATCCTCTTGAACGCGCACAACGAGGTGTTTTGGGGCAAACGGCTCCGTGAACATTCCTGGCAGTTTCCGCAAGGGGGCATCAAGTACGGTGAGACCCCCGTGCAAGCGATGTATCGGGAGTTACACGAAGAAACCGGTCTGCTTCCTGAGCACGTCAAGGTGATTGGTCGCACGCGCGACTGGTTGCGTTACGAGGTGCCTGACAAGTTCATCAAGCGCGAGGTACGCGGTCATTACCGCGGCCAGAAGCAAATCTGGTTTTTGCTCCGAATGGTGGGGCGCGATTGCGACATCTGCTTGCGCGCCACCGACCACCCGGAGTTCGATGCCTGGCGCTGGAACGAATATTGGGTGCCGCTCGACTGTGTGATCGAGTTCAAGCGGGATGTGTATCAGTTGGCGCTGACGGAGCTATCCCGTTTCATGCGCCGGACTGCGCCGCGTACGGAAAAAACGGGCGGTCACCATGGCCCGCGCTATCCGCGGATAGCGTCGTCAATGGAAAGTCCGCCGGATTCCACGGTGATGACGGTGACCTCGGTTACGTCAGTCACGTCGGTCAGAATCGAAACGTCGGTTCACACAACGGGCGCGGCCGACTGCGGCGAGCATGTCGGCTCAGCGGATCAGACCGGCACTGCGTCCGAGCTCGAAAACGAATCGGCTCGCGAGGCGGGGGGTTCGCTCCTTCGCCACGGCGCGCGCAGTTGATTGTTCTGAGCGGCGTCTCGCGCCGTCCATGCGGGCGCGGCCCCCGGGATCCGGGAGCCGCGCCCGTTTTTTGAGGAAATCATATTGAAAGCACTTGCTCTCGTCGTGGCGTGCGTCGCCACCGGCGCCCTGCTGGCTGGCTGTTCGAGCGCCGGCAAACCCACCAACAAGGACGACAGCGCGTTCACCTACCTGCTCGACCGACCCACGAACTGGGTGGAAAACAAAGTCGACACGTTGCCGCCGTTGCCGCAGGAGTCCAACCTGCTTCCGTTCGAGGTGTCGGGCAATACGCCGCTGCATTTCGCGATAGATCGCAACTCGTTGAGCGTGGGTTCCGACGGCGTGGTGCGCTACACCGTGGTGGTCACGAGTCCGAGCGGCGCGCGCAATGTGAACTACGAAGGCATTCGCTGCGACACCTACGAATGGCGCCTCTATGCCGGCCTGAATTCGGATCACGACGGCTGGGACAGAACGGTCGCCAACGACTTCACCCGCATTGAAAACGGCACGCTGAACGCTTATCACGCAGCGCTGTATCAGGATTACCTGTGCGCCAACAAGCTGCCTACGGGCAGCGCGAAGTCGATTATCGAGAACATCCGTTATAAGCGCACAGCAACGTCTCTGGTTCATTGATCACATTGAACTGCTGACGATGAGCCCGCCGAGAAGCCGTTCCGGTCCCACTGGAACGGCTTTTTTTATGTGCTTCTGGAGCTCAGCTCGAGGCTCGGCTCAGCGTGCTAACCGGACGTGCCGACCGGAAACCGGCGAGCAGATCAAACCAGCACCAGATTGTCGCGATGAATCAGCTCGGGCTCCAGCATATAGCCGAGCACCGTTTCGATCTCGCCGCTCGGACGCCGCTGGATCAGCTTGGTTTCCGCACTACTGTAGTTGGTGAGGCCGCGCGCCACCTCGCGGCCGGTCGCGTCGAGGCAGGCAATGACCTCGCCGCGGGCAAACGCGCCCTGCACACCAACAATGCCGATTGGCAGCAAACTCTTGCCGCCGGCGGTCAGTTTCTCGACGGCGCCGTCGTCGATTACCACGTGGCCGCGCACCTGCAGGTGATCGGCCATCCACTGCTTGCGCGCCGCCATGCGCGCGGTGCGTGCGATCAGCTGCGTGCCGATCGCCTCCCCGGACGCAAGGCGCGATAGCACGTCTGCTTCGCGGCCGCTCGCGATCACCGTATTGGCCCCGCTGTGCGCGGCGCGTTTGGCGGCCAGAATCTTCGTCAGCATGCCGCCGCGGCCCAGGCTGGAACCGGCGCCGCCGGCCATGGCTTCGAGATCCGGCGCGCCGGCATCCGCCTGCTGGACCAGCGTTGCATTCGGATCTTTCCGCGGATCGGCGGTGAAAAGCCCTTGCTGATCGGTGAGGATGATGAGCGCGTCGCCCTCGATCAGGTTCGCCACCAGCGCGCCCAACGTGTCGTTGTCGCCGAACTTGATCTCGTCGGTCACGACGGTGTCGTTCTCGTTGATGATGGGCACCACGCCGAGCCGCAGCAGCGTCAGCAACGTGGAACGCGCATTCAGATAGCGCTCCCGGTCCGCGAGGTCGGCATGAGTCAACAGGATTTGCGCGGTCTGAATGGAATGCTCGGCGAAGCGGCTCTCGTAGACCTGCGCGAGGCCCATTTGACCGACAGCGGCGGCGGCCTGTAATTCGTCGATCTCTCGCGGCCGCTTGGTCCAGCCGAGCCGCTGCATGCCTTCCGCGATGGCGCCCGAACTCACCAGCACCACTTCCTTGCCTTGCGCGCGCAAAGCGGCAATCTGCGCAGCCCAGCGACCAATGGCCGCATGGTCGAGGCCGCGACCGTCGTTAGTGACGAGGCTCGAGCCGACTTTGACTACCAATCGCCGTGAATCTGCGATGACGGAACGCATTGTGCGCTGTCTCCCAAGATGACGCCTGACGCGCGCCGGCGCCGCTCAAGCGCCGACGCTCCGGTTGTTAGTCCTGCGGATCGACGCTGGACTCGCCCGCGGCGGCCTTCGCATCGGGCTTGTCGCGAAAGCGCACATCAGCGGCAAGATCTTCTGCCTCGGCTGCGCGCTGCGCGTCCGAATGCGCGGCGATGTGGTCGTACACCGCATAGCAAAGGCTCTCGCAACCCTGACCGGTCAGCGCCGAAATCTCGAAAACAGGACCGTCCCAGCCGAAGCCTTCCAGGAAGGCCGAGACGCGCGCCTCGCGCTCGTCTTCAGGCACCATGTCCAGCTTGTTGAGCACGAGCCAGCGCGGCTTTTGATACAACTGCTCGTCGTACTTGCGCAGCTCGTTGACAATCGCCTTGGCCTCCGCGACCGGATCGACCGATTCGTCGAACGGGGCGAGGTCGACGATATGCAGCAGCAGCCCCGTGCGCTGCAGGTGGCGCAGGAACTGGTGACCGAGCCCCGCGCCTTCGGCGGCGCCTTCGATCAGGCCCGGAATGTCGGCGATCACGAAGCTGCGGCTCGGCCCCACGCGCACCACGCCGAGATTCGGCGCCAGCGTGGTAAACGGGTAGTCGGCAATTTTCGGCCTGGCATTCGATACCGACGAAATGAATGTCGATTTGCCCGCGTTCGGCATGCCGAGCAGGCCGACGTCAGCCAGCACCTTCAGCTCGAGGCGCACCATGCGGCGCTCGCCCGGCTTGCCGTCCGTCTTCTGGCGCGGCGCGCGGTTGGTGCTGGATTTGAAATGGAGGTTGCCGAGACCGCCCGCGCCGCCCTGCGCGATCTGCACGCTCTGGTTGTGCTCGGTCAGATCGGCAATGAGCTCGCCGGTTTCCATGTCGGTGATCGTGGTCCCGACCGGCATGCGCAGCGTGATGTCGTCGCCGCCCTTGCCGTAGCAATCCGAACCGCGGCCGTTCTCACCGTTGCGCGCCTGATGCTTTTTCGCGTACCGGTAGTCGATCAGCGTGTTGATGTTGCGGTCTGCTACCGCGATCACGCTGCCGCCCCGCCCGCCGTCCCCGCCATCCGGCCCGCCGAACGGAACGAATTTCTCGCGGCGCATCGACGCGCTGCCATCCCCTCCGTCGCCGGCGATGACTTCAATCCTCGCTTCGTCAATGAACTTCATGCGTAACTCCGTCCCGTGGTGTACCGCCAGATGGTGCTGCCAGATCTGGTGTTGCTGGATCCTGCTTCAAACTGCTATTTTGCCGCGCCCGCCGCGCGATGATCAATCGACCGAACGGCATAAGACGATGTCCGAATGCGCGGCGCGACCGGCGCTTGCTGCAATAAAAAAAGCCCCGCTAACTTCGCGGGGCCTTTTCCGGTCCTGAAGCCCGTGCCTGATTAAACTCAGGCTGCTGCCGGGACAACGCTGACCGTGTGCTTCTTCGCGGCGCCTTTCGTCGAGAACTGGACGTGGCCGTCCGTCAGCGCGAACAGGGTGTGATCCTTGCCGATACCGACGTTTTCACCCGCGTGCATGCGCGTGCCACGTTGACGAACGATGATGCCGCCGGCGTTGATAGCCTGACCGCCGTACACTTTCACGCCAAGTCGCTTCGACTCGGAGTCGCGGCCGTTCCGGGACGATCCGCCTGCCTTTTTGTGTGCCATTTGATTTGCTCCTTAACCGGTGCGCTTACGCGTTGATCGCGTCGATGCGCAGTTCGGTATAGTTCTGGCGGTGGCCGCCATGCTTCTGGTAGTGCTTCCGGCGACGCATCTTGAAGATGGTCACTTTCGCGTGACGACCTTGCGACACGACGGTAGCCTTGACGGAAGCCCCACTGACCAGCGGCGTACCGAACTTAATCGATTCGCCTTCGCCCACTGCGAGAACCTGGTCGAGCGTGATTTCAGCGTCAATGTCTGCCGGTATCTGTTCTACTTTAAGTTTTTCGCCGACGGCAACTTTATACTGCTTGCCACCGGTTTTTATGACCGCGTACATTGAGAACCTCACTCTGTGTTCATTTTTCCCGCGCACCGCGCGCGGAAACCCGTGATTATACATAGAGTTAGCTGCTCGGTCAAAACTCATTGAGAGCCGCCGCGCGGCCCTTGCGGGCGACGCGCGGTCCGCCGCCGAGCGCCGCCTGACGGCGTCCCGCGCGCGCCGCGCGGCAGTCCGCGACCCGGAATCTCCGCGATTCGCCTTATAATTCGCGGCACTACCCAATTCAGCCATCATGTCGTCGACTGCCACCCCCTCCTCCAACGCCGCCAGCCTGCTTGCTCCCATCGCCGAAGACATGCAGCAGGTGAATCGCGTCATCCGGCACCGTCTTGCGTCCGAAGTGATGCTGATCAATCAGATCTCCGAGTACATCATCAGTGCCGGCGGCAAGCGGCTGCGGCCCGCGCTGCTTCTGCTGGTGGCCGGCGCGCTCGGAGAAACCACGGGGCACCGGCACGAACTGGCGGCGGTCGTCGAATTCATCCACACCGCCACGCTGCTGCACGACGACGTGGTCGACGAATCCGACCTGCGGCGCGGCCGCCAGACGGCCAACGCGCTGTTCGGCAACGCGGCGAGCGTGCTCGTCGGCGACTTCCTCTATTCACGCTCGTTCCAGATGATGGTGGGTGTCGGCAAGATGCGCGTGATGGAGATTCTGTCGGAAGCCACCAACATCATCTCCGAAGGCGAAGTCCTGCAGTTGCTGAACATGCACGACGCGGACGTGGACGAAGCGCGCTACATGCAGGTGATCCGCTACAAGACGGCCAAGCTGTTCGAGGCCGCCGCCCAGCTGGGTGCGGTGCTGGCCGGCGCGGACGCTCGTACCGAAGCGGCCGCCGCGGAGTTCGGGCGGCGCATCGGCACGGCCTTCCAGATCATGGACGACTGGCTCGACTACACGGGCACGGCAGAGTCCATGGGTAAAAATGCCGGCGACGACCTGCGCGAGGGCAAGCCCACGCTGCCGCTCATCTATCTGATCGAGCGCGGCACGCCCGAACAGTCGGCGCTCGCCCGCGAGGCTATCGAACAAGGCGGCACGGATCGTTTCGACACGATTTTCGAGGCCATCACGCGCTCGGGCGCGCTCGACCACACGCTCGAATGCGCGAAACAGGAGGCTCAGGCAGCGGCCGCAGCAATTTCTTCGTTTCCTGATTCCATTTACAAAGAAAGCCTGCTAGAATTATGTTCTTACTCGACGGCGAGACAGTCTTAAACGAGACAGAAACGCCGGTTTAGTCTGAAACGAGTCCGCAGTACATTTCGGGGTGTAGCTTAGCCTGGTAGAGCGCTACGTTCGGGACGTAGAGGCCGGAGGTTCGAATCCTCTCACCCCGACCAGATTTGCCTTGTTCATTCAAGGCTCGAAAAACCGCCCAGCTTGCTCGGCGGTTTTTTGTTTTTTGCGGCGCATTGTCGTCAGAGCGCCGAACGCGGTGCGCGTCAAGAGGGAAGCCGGGCGCGGCGCCGCTGGCGGCTTGCACTGCCCCCTCTGCTATATTCTCTCCATCCTTCCTCCCTCTATTCTTCACGACGCGTGGAACAACTTCCCTTATGGGCGCAGATTGGCGCCGTCTTCCTGCTGCTTGTCTGCTCGAGCTTCTTCTCGATTTCCGAAACGGCGATGATGGCGCTCAACCGCCATCGCCTGAAGCACCTTGCCAGCAAGAACGCGCTCGGCGCCAAGACCACGCAGGGCCTGCTCGCGCACACAGACCAGCTGCTGAGCGTCGTGCTGATCGGCAACAACCTGTTCAACACCATCATTCCGGTGCTGACCACGTCCATCGCGTTGCACACCTTTGGACGCAACAACGTGGTGCTGTCCATCGCGACGGGTATCGTCGCGTTCCTGATCATCGTGTTTGCCGAAATCACGCCGAAAATCGTGGGCGCCACCTTCCCCGAGAAGATCGCGCTGCCCGCGAGCCTGCTGATCGCGCCGATGATGCGGGCCGCCCGACCGCTCGTCTGGTTCGTCAATCTCTTTGCCACCGGCATCTTGCGCGTCCTGCACATCAACACCCAGGGCGCGCGCGACCAGCGCCTTTCCACCGAGGAGCTGCGCACCATCGTGCTCGAGTCCGGCAGCTTCATGCCGACCAAGCACCGCAGCATCCTGCTGAATCTGTTCGACCTGGAAAACATTTCCGTCGACGACGTGATGATCCCTCGCCGCCGTATCGAGGCGCTAGACTTCGACGCGCCGTTCGAACAGATCCTTCATCAGCTCGAAACCTGTTATCACAACAAGCTGATCGTCTACCAGGGCGACATCGACCGCGTGCTTGGCGTGCTCCACGTTCGTAAGACGCTGGCGGCGCTGCACAACCAGGAACTGGAGCGCGAGACGCTGCGCGAGCTGCTCACCGAGCCCTACTTCGTGCCGACCGGCACGCCGGTGTTCCAGCAACTGCAGTACTTCCAGGAAAGCCGCCATCGCATCGCGCTCGTCGTCAACGAATACGGCGAATTGCAGGGGCTCGTCACGCCGGAAGACATCATCGAGGAACTGATCGGCGAATTCACCACGTCCATTCCGCGCGGCGCCAGTTCGCGCGGCGGCTGGAACGAGCAGGGCGAATGCATCGTCGCGGGCAGCATGCCGCTGCGCGAATTGAACCGCTGGCTTCAGCTCACGCTCCCGACAGACGGGCCCAAAACACTCAACGGCCTGATCCTCGAAATTCTCGAAGACATTCCCGACGGCGACGTGTGCGTGCAGATCCGCGACGTCAAGATCGAGGTGATGCGCAGCGACGACCAGGCAATCCGCACCGTGAAGCTTTTCAAACCGCCCGCGCGTGCGAAGAGCGCCAAGGCGCTGCTCAGTTAGCGGGCTCGCGCGCTGCCGAGCCGCTACCCCTTCACGTCTCGTTCAGATCGTCGTCGCCATCCGACCCGGCGTGCCGTTCGCTTCCCCGACGGGCACGCCCAGCATCGCATAAGCCTGCGGCACGCGCCATTAGCCGAATGGCCGAATGTCATTCAGACGCGCCTTGGCGGAAACTGGAGCCGTCGTGTTCTACAGGCGGCGCATCGCCGGCTTTTCATGCAAGCTTCTTTTCAATCTGCGGCGCCGCTGCGGCCGCTCGCGGCCGACGGCGAAAGCGCCTCCCGCGGCAAGCCCAGCGGGTTCGCCGCTGATTCAGGCGCGGCCACGCTCAACGATTCTGATAACGCCCCCGCCGTGCGTCTGCTGACCGACACGCTGCGTGAGGCGACTCGCCGCAACGCGTCAGACCTTCACATCGAGCCGGCCGAAAACAGCTGGCGAGTGCGGCTGCGTATCGACGGCGTGCTGCACGAATTGGCGCCGCCGCCGGCTCACCTGCGGGACGCCTTCATCACCCGTGTAAAGGTGCTGGCTCGCATGGACATCGCCGAGCGCCGCATACCGCAAGACGGCCGGCTGCGGATCGCGACCTCGCCGGGACGGATCGAGGACTACCGCGTCAATTCGCTGCCCACGCTGTTCGGCGAAAAGCTGGTGCTGCGCCGGCTCGACGCTCTGCCAACCGACCTTTCGCTCGACTCGCTCGGCCTCGACGTCCGCCAACGGCAAACCGTCGATGCGGCCATCCGCGCGCCGCATGGCCTCGTGCTTGTCACTGGGCCGACTGGCAGCGGCAAGACTCTCTCGCTGTACTGCTTTCTGAATCTGCTCAACAGCGAATCGCGCAATCTCTGTTCGGTGGAAGATCCGGCGGAAATCCAGCTGGCCGGCATCAATCAGGTCAGCGTGCGCGAGAAGGCCGGGCTGACCTTTGCGGTCGCGTTGCGCGCGTTCTTGCGCCAGGACCCGGATGTCGTTATGGTCGGCGAAATCCGCGACGAGGAAACCGCCGACGTCGCCGTGAAAGCCGCACAAACCGGCCACCTGGTTCTCTCGACTTTGCACACGAACGACGCGCCGGCCGCCGTCGCGCGTCTGATCGACATTGGCGTCGAACCGTACAACCTTGCTGCCGCGTTGCGTATGGTGACCGCGCAGCGGCTGGTGCGGCGCCTGTGCGAGGCGTGCCGGGCGCCCGCGCCGCATTCGGCGGCAGCGCTAGAAGCCGCGGGGTTCGCCGACCATCAGCTCGACGGCTGGCAGCCGTATGCGGCGAAGGGCTGCGCGGCATGCCACGGCATCGGTTATCGAGGCCGCGTCGGCATCCATCAGGTGATGCCGGTATCTGACGCCATGCGTGAGCTGATCGTCGCGCGCGCGAGCACGCATGAGCTCGCGCGACAGGCGCAGAGCGGAGGCGTCCGCACGCTGCGCGATGCCGCGTTGGCCCGCGTGCGCGACGGCACAACGAGCCTCGCCGAGGCACTCGCGGCGACGGAGGTCGCGTGAACACGCCGACCGCAAGCCCGCTAAGGCCTGCAGATATTCGCTTCCGATGGCGCGGTGTCGATGCGGACGGCAGCCGCAAAACCGGCGCACTCATTGCGCCGGATGCAGGCACGGCTCGGGCGCTCCTCCAGCGCGACAAGCTGTTCGTGGTCGATCTGAAGGCCGAAGGTCCCGCCCCGCGCCCAAGCGCCAATGCCGCCGAGGTCACGTTGTTCACACGCCAGCTAGCCAGTCTTCTGCGCGCCGGCTTGCCGCTCGCGCCCGCGCTCGATCTGCTGGCGCAGGCGCCAGGCTCGCGTCGCATGGGCATGCCGCGCATCGTCGGCACGCTGGCGCGCGACATCACGGCCGGCCTGCGGTTTTCGGCTGCGTTGCAGCGGCATCCGGCGCAGTTCAATGCGCTGTATTGCCAGCTCGTCGAGGTCGGCGAGGCGGCGGGCGCCCTCGCCGGAGTTCTCGCCCGAATCGCCGACGACCGGGAACGCGCCGCCGCCCAGCGTTCGAAAGTGCGCGCCGCATTGACCTATCCGCTCGCGATTTTGCTGCTGGCTCTCGCGATTACCGCTGCGTTGCTGGTCTGGGTCGTACCGACTTTCAAACAGATCTTCGACGGCTTTGGCGCCCGCCTGCCCGCGCCCACGCAGTTCGTCCTCGCGCTGTCCTCCGGCGTGGCCCGATGGAGCGTTCCGGCCATTGCGGTCATCGTCGCGACGAGCTCGATAGTGACGTTTCTCCTGCGGCGCTCCGAAGCGGCGCGCATCCGCTTCGCCCGCCTATCGCTGAAAATACCGGTCGCCGGAACGCTGCTCGCCACCCTGTGCTCCGCGCGCTGGAGCCGCGCGCTCGGCACCTTGCTGTCGGCCGGCACGCCGCTCGCCGATGCCTTCGACTCGCTCACTCACGCCACCGGCAATGCGTTTTTCGACCGTGCCACCGTCGACATCGCGGCCCGGCTGCGCCGCGGAGAACGGCTCGCCGCGGCTATGCGGGCGGCGCGCTGCTTTCCGCCCGAGGTGGTGCAGCCGATCGCGGTTGCCGAGGAGTCCGGAGCAATCGACTCGATGCTGCTCGACGTGGCCTCATTGGCCGATCGTCAGGTCGACGAAAAGATCGGCGCGCTGGCGAGCCTCTGTGAACCGCTCGTCATCATTGTGTTGGGAGCGCTCGTCGGCGGTCTCGTCGTCGCCATGTATCTTCCCATTATTCAACTCGGCAACGTGGTGTAGCATCGCAGCCGAATCCATCGTTTATCCATGCAGGCAGCTCATTCACTCGTGCCAGACACTTCATCCAGCGTGCTTTCAGGCGCATTTTCGAACCTGCTTCCGGCGCATTTCGCAGCCGTTCCCGGCGAGGCATTCGGCAGCCTGCCCGCCGGTTGGCAGTTCGCCTTTGCAATCGTGTTCGGGCTCGCAATCGGCAGCTTCCTGAACGTGGTCGTCCACAGGCTGCCGATCATGCTCGAACGCGCATGGCGTCTGGAAGTCAGCGAGGCGACCGACGAACCTCTCGAAGAAGATGGCCTGCCCACGCGCTACAACCTGTGGGTGCCGCGCAGCGCCTGTCCTCACTGCGGGCACGTGCTGCGCGCGTGGGAGAACGTGCCGGTGCTGAGCTACCTGCTGCTGCGCGGGCGCTGCTCCGAATGCAAGGCGCACGTGAGCCTGCGTTACCCGCTGGTCGAGGTCGCGAGTGCGGCACTCGCGGCGGCCGCGCTCGCGCTCTTTGGCCCGACACTCGCCGCGCTTGCCGCGTTCGGGCTGTGCGCGGCATTGTTGGCGATGAGCATCATCGACATGGACACGCATCTGCTTCCCGATTCCATGACGCTGCCGCTCTTGTGGGCCGGCATCGTCGTCAACTTCAACGGGGTCTTCGCGAGCCTGCACGACGCGGTGCTCGGCGCTATCTTCGGCTATCTGGTGCTATGGGCCGTGCATTGGCTGTTCCGGCTGGTACGAGGTATCGACGGAATGGGTTACGGCGACTTCAAGCTGCTGGCCGCGCTGGGCGCGTGGCTGGGCTGGGCGGCGCTGCCGCAGATCGTGCTGGTGGCCGCCGTGGCAGGCGCGGTGGTCGGGCTCGCGGCGACCTGGCGCGGCCGGATGCGCTTTGAAGAGCCGCTGCCCTTCGGGCCGTTTCTGGCAGCGGGCGGCGCCCTCACCCTGTTTCTCGGCACACCGCTCTACCTGGCTCTCGGAGGCTGAAGCATGTTCGTTGTGGGATTGACCGGCGGCATCGGCAGCGGCAAATCGACGGTGGCGGACCTGTTCGCGGCGCACGGCGTGCCGATCGTCGACACAGACCTGATCGCGCATCGCATCACGGCTCCGCAAGGCATGGCGATGCCGCAGATCGCCGCCGAATTCGGCCATGCTTTCGTCGCCGCCGACGGCTCGCTCGACCGCGCCCGCATGCGCACCCTCGTCTTCAGCGACGACGCCGCGCGCAAGCGCCTCGAAAACATCACGCATCCGTTGATTCGTGCGGAAACCGAGCGCGAGCAGCGCGAAGCGAAGGGACCCTATGTGATCGTCGTGGTGCCGCTGCTCGTCGAGTCGGGCAGTTGGGAAAACCGGGTAAATCGCGTGCTTGCCGTGGATTGCAGTGTGGAAACGCAAATCTCCCGTGTAATGATCCGCAACGGTTTCAGCCGCGACCAGGTGCTTGCGATTATCGCGCGTCAGGCGACTCGCGAAGCGCGCCTTGCCGCCGCGGACGACGTTATCGTGAACGACGACGCGCCGCTTGCGGCGCTCACGGCGCAGGTCGACGCGCAGCATCGCGCGTACCTGGCGCTGGCGGCGGCCTGATCGGCGGCATCGGAAACAGTCGGCCACACACTGCAAGCGCGCGGGGAACGCCGTGTGTAGGCCGTTAGACAAAAACAGCGCTTGCGGTGCGTCACCGGTTGGCGCGAATCGTTGAACTTCGGCACTTTCCGCATGCCGAACCGGCTGAAAACCGCCGAAAACACGCGAAAAACTTTGCCAAAGCACGCGCAAAACGCGCGCGATTGCTAGGGTAGTCCCACGGCATTAGAATGTCCTGCATTCCCGTCACCGACCACGCCCGAGGCGAGCCCGCTTGATCCTTTACGAGTACCCCTTCAACGAGCGAATCCGGACGCTATTGCGCCTCGAAGATCTGTTCGAGCGCTTCACGTTCTTCCTGACGCAGGAAGACGCCAGGGAACACCACGTCGCACTGACCACGCTGTTCGAGATTTCAGAGGTAGCGGGTCGCGCGGATCTCAAGTCGGATCTGATGAAGGAACTCGAGCGGCAGCGGCAAACGCTCGCGCCGTTTCGGGGCAATCCGGGCATCGAGCAGAACGCGCTCGAAGTCGTGCTCGGCGAAATCGAACAGACCCTCGCGGGCCTCTCGCAGATGCAAGGCAAAACCGGCCAGCATCTCGCAGAAAACGAATGGCTTGCCAGCATCCGCAGCCGGGCCATCATTCCGGGCGGCACCTGCAAGTTCGACCTGCCGTCCTATTATGCGTGGCAGCAGCTTCATCCCGACCAGCGCCGTCAGGACATCGCCAAATGGGTCACGCCGCTGCTTCCGCTGCGCGACGCCGCAACTATCGTGCTGAGGCTCGCGCGCGAGTCGGGTCAGGCGTCGAAAGTCATGGCCATGGCGGGCAGCTATCAGCAAATGCTGTCGGGCCGCTCCTATCAATTGATGCAGGTACGGGTCGCGCCCGAATTGCGCGTGATTCCCGAGGCCAGCGCCAACAAGTACATGCTGTGGGTGCGCTTCACGGTGCAGGACGGCGATCTGCGTCCGCGCGCGGTGGATGTCGACGTGCCCTTTCAGCTTACGCTCTGCAGCCTGTAAGCCAGGCTCGTCCCGACTGTCAGATAGATTCGAACAGATCCGGCGGCTTTACTCAGCCGCGCCTTTGAAGCGGCGAGAAATGGCCTAATATTCGTTACTTGTTCCATCTGCCATGTCTGCCTGACCGTATGCCAACCGTCGTCAAATGCCCCACTTGCGGAAAGGACGTCCGCTGGACACCTGAAAATCGATTCCGCCCGTTCTGCTCAGAACGCTGCAAACAGATCGATCTCGGCGCCTGGGCCGCCGAGAAGTACAAGATCGGCGGGACGGATCAGGACGCGCCGTCGGACGAGACACCTGGCGGGGATTACAGCCCGCATTGATCGACAGCGCGGTGTTCCACCTGCGTCGAAGCGCCTCGGAATAACCGCGCGAAAAACGGCGTCGCGTGGCGACTCACTCAGCGGGGTCAACCGGCCTTCCGACGTCCGTGCGCTTTCCCTATGCAGTCTTTTCCGCCGCGAGCCATTCGAGCACGGGAATCGTGGCCGGCAGCAGCGGCGAAACGTCGGCGGGCAACGCCTGCCAGACAAACGCCTGACCTTCGCGGCCATGCGGCTCGCCGGTCCACTGCGTCACCTTGCAGAAATAAAGCCTCACATAAGCGTGCGGATAGTCGTGTTCGAGCGTGTGCCACAAGTGGCACGCTTTGACGTCGATACCGAGTTCCTCGTGCAACTCGCGCGCGAGCGCCGCCTCGACCGATTCGCCCGCTTCCAGCTTGCCGCCGGGAAACTCCCAGTAGCCCTCGTACGGCTTACCTGCGGGACGTTGCGCGAGCAGATAGCGGCCATCAGGCTGCACGAGCACGCCAACGGCAACCTCGGTGACGGGCCGGCCCGCCGCGTTCTTCTGAACGTCGCTCATGCCTGTGATTTCCTGCCGGACCAATCGCGCGCGAACTGCCACGCGACACGTCCCGAACGCGACCCGCGCTCCAGCGCCCAGACGAGCGCATCGCCGCGCGCCGCCTCGACTTCCGCGTCGGTGCAGCCGAAATGGCGCAACCAGTGCGCGATGATCGACAGGTAGTCGTCCTGCTTAAACGGATAAAAGCTGACCCACAGCCCGAAACGTTCTGACAGCGAGATCTTCTCTTCCACCAACTCACCGGGATGAATCTCACCGTCGGACGTGTGCTTGTACGTCTCGTTATCGCTCATATACTCGGGCAGCAGATGGCGCCGGTTCGAGGTCGCGTAAATGAGCACGTTGTCCGACTGCGCGGCGACCGAGCCGTCGAGCGCGACTTTCAGCGCCTTGTAGCCCGACTCGCCGTCTTCGAACGAGAGGTCGTCGCAGAACACCACGAAGCGCTCCGGACGCTGCGCGATCAGCTCGACGATGTCGCCGAGGTCGTGCAAATCATCCTTGTCCACTTCGATGAGACGCAGCCCGTCTTTCGCGTAGGCGTTCAGGCAGGCCTTGATCAGCGACGACTTGCCGGTGCCGCGCGCGCCCGTCAGCAGTACGTTGTTCGCCGGCAGCTTGTGGACGAATTGGCGCGTGTTCTGCTCGATCAGCGCTTTTTGGCGGTCGATGTTTTGCAGGTCGTCGAGCTTGATCTCAGAAATGGCCGGCACTGCCTGCAGGTAGCCACGCCCTTGGCGCTTGCGCCAGCGGAATGCGACCGCCGCCGACCAGTCGATGTCAGGCGCGGCAGGCGGAAGCATCGCCTCCAGGCGAACGAGCACGGCTTCGGCCCGTGTCAGAAACTGTTCGAGTTTGTCCATGACCATGATGAGCGGCCCGAAGGCCGCGTGATGAACCGGGTTACGAGCGGTAGTCGGCGTTGATGCTCACGTAGTCGTGCGACAGGTCGCAAGTCCAGATCGTGGCTTGCGCATTGCCGCGACCGAGCACGACGCGAATGCCGATCTCGCTCTTCTTCATGACGCGCTGGCCGTCTTCTTCGCGGTACGCCGGGTTGCGGCCGCCGGCCGTCGCGACCAGCACGTCGTCCAGATACAGATCGATTTTGCCGACGTCGAGATCGTCGATGCCGGCATAGCCGATGGCCGCCAGAATGCGGCCGAGGTTCGGGTCCGATGCGTAGAAGGCCGTCTTCACGAGCGGAGAGTGGCCGATCGCATACGCGATCTGGCGGCATTCGCCGACGCTCGAACCACCTTCCACATGAACCGTCATGAATTTGGTCGCGCCTTCGCCGTCGCGCACGATCAGTTGCGCGAGCGTCTGCGCGACTTGAGTCACCGCATCGCGCAACGTGGCGTAGGCGGGCGAGTCGGTGGACGTGATCGCCGGCAGGCTGGATTTGCCCGACGCGATCAGGATGAACGAGTCGTTGGTCGACGTGTCGCCGTCAATCGTAATGCAGTTGAACGAGCGGTCCGCCACGTGTTTGACGAGCGCGTCCAGCACCGGCTGCGCGACGGCTGCGTCGAATGCGAGGAAGCCGAGCATGGTGGCCATGTTCGGCTTGATCATGCCGGCGCCCTTGCTGATGCCCGTGAGCGTAACCGTGTGCCCCTCGATCGTGACCTGACGCGAGGCCGCTTTCGGCAGCGTGTCGGTGGTCATGATCGCCTGCGCGGCGTCGTACCAGTTGGCTTCCTTGCGGTTCGCAAGCGCGGCCGGCAGCCCGGCTTTCAGGCGATCGACCGGCAGGGGCTCGAGAATCACGCCCGTCGAAAACGGCAGCACTTGCTCGGGCGCAATATCCGCGAGACGCGCGAGTTCAGCGCAGGTTTCCCGCGCATGCGCGAGGCCCGGCTCGCCGGTGCCCGCGTTTGCATTCCCGGTGTTGATCACCAACGCGCGAATCGGCTTGCCGCCGGCGCGCACGCGCGCGAGATTCTCGCGGCAGACGGTGACGGGCGCCGCGCAGAACCGGTTCTGCGTGAAGACGCCGCCGACCGTCGCGCTTTCGTCGACGGAAATCACCAGCACATCCTTGCGGTTCGGCTTGCGAATGTTCGCCTCCGCCCAGCCGAGCGTGACGCCGGCGACGGGATGCAGTTGAGCGGGATCGATCGAGGGGAAATTGACAGCCATGGTCGCGACCTGTCGAAGAAAATGCCGGCGAGCGCCGGCATAAAGGAAAACGGAACTGGTGGCTCGGGGAGGGTGCCGCACCACCGCGCAATCAACAACACCACACGGTGCAAAAGACACGCTGTAAAGCGACGCGGCGCGCCGCGGGGCGCGCCGCCTTCGGCATTATGCGATCTTGCCGTGACACTGCTTGTACTTCTTGCCGCTGCCGCACGGGCATGGGTCGTTGCGGCCGACCTTCGGCACGCTGTCCGCGCCGACAGGCGACGCCGTTTGCGCCGACGCCGCGTGGCTCATTGCGTCGCCGATCATGGCGGCGGTGGCGGCTTCCGCGGCGGCGGGCGCCGCAGCCGACGCTTCGGCAAACTCCGCGTGGCGGAACTCCACATTCTCGAGGTGGCCGCCCTGCTCTTCCATCTGCTCGGCGGCCTGCTCGAGTTGCTCGGGCGACTGGATCTGCACGTTCATCACAATACGGGTGACTTCGAGCTTGACCGCGTCGAGCATGGCGGCGAACAGTTCGAACGCCTCGCGCTTGTATTCCTGCTTCGGGTTCTTTTGCGCATAGCCGCGCAGATGGATACCCTGGCGCAGATGGTCCAGCGCCGCCAGATGCTCGCGCCAGCTCCGGTCGAGCGTCTGGAGCATGATCGAGCGTTCGAACGCGCTGAACGACTCGCGGCCGACCAGTTCGACCTTCGCCTCGTAGGCTTCGTCCGCGGCGGCCTGCACGGCCTCCAGAATTTCGTCCGACGTGATCGAGTTCGACTCGTTGATCATTTCCTGGATCGCGAGGTCGAGCTGCCATTCGTTGCGCAGCACTTCTTCGAGTTCCGGCACGTCCCACTGTTCTTCGATGCTGCCAGGCGGCACGAACTGGTGAACGATGTCCGCGATCACGCCATGACGCATTGCGCCGATGGTTTCGGTGATGTCGTTCGCCTCCAGCAGCTCATTGCGCTGCTGGTAGATGACTTTGCGCTGATCGTTGGAGACGTCGTCGTATTCGAGCAGCTGCTTACGAATATCGAAGTTGCGCGCCTCGACCTTGCGCTGCGCGGATTCGATGGAACGCGACACGATGCCCGCTTCGATCGCCTCGCCTTCCGGCATTTTCAGGCGGTCCATGATCGCGCGCACGCGGTCGCCCGCGAAAATGCGCAGCAGCGGATCTTCCAGCGACAGATAGAAGCGCGACGAACCCGGGTCGCCCTGACGGCCCGCGCGGCCGCGCAGCTGGTTGTCGATCCGGCGCGATTCGTGACGTTCGGTGCCGATAATGTGCAAACCGCCCGCAGCCTTCACCTGATCGTGCAGCGCCTGCCATTCGTCGTGCAGCTTCTGGATGCGGCGCTGCTTTTCGTCGTCGGCAAGCGTCTCGTCCTGTTCGATGAACGACGCCTGCTTCTCGGCATTGCCGCCGAGCACGATGTCGGTACCGCGACCGGCCATGTTGGTGGCGATCGTGATGCGCTTCGGCCGGCCCGCTTCCGCGACGATCTCCGCTTCGCGCGCGTGCTGCTTGGCGTTGAGCACCTCGTGCGGCAAACCGGCCTGCTTCAGCAGATGCGACAGCAGCTCCGAGTTTTCGATCGACGTGGTGCCGACCAGCACCGGCTGCCCGCGCTCATAGCAATCGCGGATGTCGCGAATCACCGCGTCGTAGCGTTCCTTGGCCGTCTTGTAGATCTGATCCTGCTTGTCGATCCGCTTGGGCGGACGGTTGGTCGGGATCACGACCGTTTCGAGACCGTAGATCTCGTTGAATTCGTACGCTTCCGTGTCCGCCGTGCCGGTCATGCCGGCCAGCTTCGCGTACATGCGGAAGTAGTTCTGGAACGTGATGGAAGCGAGCGTCTGGTTCTCGCTCTGAATCTTCACGTGCTCCTTTGCCTCGACAGCCTGATGCAGCCCGTCGGACCAGCGACGGCCCGCCATCAGACGGCCGGTGAATTCGTCGACGATGATCACTTCGCCGTTCTGCACCACATAGTGCTGGTCACGGTGGAACAGCGTGTGTGCACGCAGCGCCGCGTAGACGTGATGCATCAGCGTGATGTTTTGCGGCGCGTAGAGGCTCTCGCCCTCGCCGATCAGGCCCCATTCGGCGAGCAGGCGCTCGGCCTTTTCGTGGCCCGATTCCGTGAGGAACACCTGACGGCCCTTTTCGTCGAGCGTGTAGTCGCCCGGCTTTTCGACGCCCGTGCCGTCCGCCTTCTCTTCGCCGATCTGGCGCTCGAGCAGCGGCGGCAGCGCGTTCATGCGCACGTAGAGTTCGGTGTGGTCTTCGGCCTGACCGGAGATGATGAGCGGCGTACGCGCTTCGTCGATCAGGATCGAGTCCACTTCGTCGACCACGGCGAAGTTGAGCCCGCGCTGCACGCGCGCTTCGGGCTCGTACACCATGTTGTCGCGCAGGTAGTCGAAGCCGAACTCGTTGTTCGTACCGTACGTGATGTCCGCGGCGTAGGCCTGCTGCTTGGCCGCATGGTCCATTTGCGACAGATTGATGCCGACCGACAAGCCGAGGAAGTTGTAAAGACGCGCCATCCACTCGGCGTCGCGCTGGGCGAGATAGTCGTTCACCGTCACGACGTGAACGCCGCGGCCCGACAGCGCGTTCAGATAGACCGGCAGCGTGGCGACGAGCGTTTTACCTTCGCCGGTGCGCATTTCGCCGATCTTGCCGTAGTGCAGCACCATACCGCCGATCAACTGCACGTCGAAGTGGCGCATTTTCAGCACCCGCTTGCTCGCCTCGCGGCAGACGGCAAACGCTTCCGGCAGGATCTTGTCGAGCGACTCGCCGCTCGCGACGCGCTGGCGGAATTCGTCCGTCTTCGCGCGCAGTTGCTCGTCCGTCAATTGCTCGATCTGCGGTTCGAGCGCATTGATCGCCGCGACGGTCTTTTGATATTGCTTGACTAGCCGCTGGTTGCGGCTGCCAAAAATCTTCTGTAGAAAACCGGTGGTCATCGGATCGGTGTCTGCGTCGCGGCTTCGGCTGGTCGCGGCGTGCGGTTCGTGCACGCGCGCTCCGGGGTCGGAATGGCCTCGGCGGCTTCGTCCAAGAGTGAATTCGAATCGGGCATTTTAGCACGCGCCCTCGCCCGCGCTGATGTCAGCGGCGCGAGGCCGGGAACGCAGCAAACCCCGCCCCGCCGCGCTTCGCGGCTGCCGATGCGGCCGGCCGGGGGTGCATGCTGCGCGGTACAATTGCGGCAGGTTCGCGCGTGGGGCGCGGACACGCCGTCACAGTCAAACATGAGCCGTTTTCCCTCGTTTTCAAGGCCGCCCAGGCAGTTCGAGGCGCGCCGCCCGCAGCCGGTCGCCGACGTGCTCAATCGCACCGACGCGTTCGCCGCGCTGCGCGCGGGCGTCGAGCAGATTGCGGCGCTGGAAAAGGACCTGCGCGACCTGCTGCCCGACTACCTGGCGACGAGCGTCGAACCTGGTTTTATCAAAGAAGGCGTGCTCTCGCTCTTTGCCGCGCACAACGCGCTCGCGGCGCGTCTGCGGCATCTGGAGCCGCGGCTCCTGGCGGATTTGCAGCAGCGCGGCTGGCCGGTCAATGCGCTGCGCATCCGCGTGCGGCCGCAGCCCGCCAAAGAGCCGCCGCCCGTCAAGCAGGCGCGCATGACGCCGGCCGGAGCCGACGCGCTGCACGCGCTCAGCGAATCGCTCGCGCCGTCGCCGCTGCGGGAGGCGCTGGCGAAAATGGCGGCGCGGCATCGGCGAAATCGCTGAACAAAAAAAGCGGCTCATCTGAGCCGCTTTCTTTTCGTCCACTCGCTTCGGAAATTTCACCGAAGACGCGATGCCGATTCTTTATGCAAAAGCCGTCTGCGTCTCGTAAGCAAAGCCGCGAGGCGCCTTTTGTGTGTCGTCGAACGTGACGATTTCGTACGAATCTTCGTGCGCGAGCAACTCGCGCAGCAACGCGTTGTTCAGGCCGTGACCCGACTTGTAGGCGTTGTACGAAGCCAGCAGCGGATGCCCGACCACATACAGGTCGCCGATTGCGTCGAGCATCTTGTGCTTCACGAACTCGTCGTCGTAACGCAGCCCATCGTTGTTCAGAATGCGGTATTCGTCGAGCACGATCGCGTTGTCCATGCTGCCGCCGCGCGCGAGGCCCAGCTCGCGCATCATTTCCACCTCGTGCGCGAAGCCGAATGTGCGGGCGCGCGCGATTTCGCGCACGTACGACGTGTTGGCGAAATCGACTTCCAGCGCCTGGCCGGTCTTATCGACAGCCGGGTGGCGGAAATCAATCGTGAATTTGAGCTTGAAACCGAAATACGGATCGAGACGGGCGAACTTGTCGCCGTCGCGAATCTCAACGGGCTTCGTGACCTTGATGAACTTCTTCGCGGCGTTCTGTTCTTCAATGCCCGCCGATTGAATCAGAAACACGAACGAGCCGGCGCTGCCGTCCATGATCGGAATTTCTTCCGCGGTGACGTCGACATACAGATTGTCGATGCCGAGACCGGCGCAGGCGGACATCAGATGCTCGATGGTCGAGACGCGCGCGCCGTCTTTCTGCAACACGGAAGCGAGGCGCGTGTCGCCAATCGCCATGGCCGACGCAGGAATGTCCACCGGCGTGGGCAAATCCACGCGCGAAAACACAATGCCCGTATCCGGCGCTGCGGGGCGGAGCGTCAGGTCGACCTTGCGGCCGGAATGCAAGCCGATGCCGACCGTCTTGACGATTGATTTGATGGTGCGCTGCTTCAACATGGTGATCTTTTGTTCGATTGAAAATCCCAATCGGGACTTTTTATTCCATAGCACGAATTATACTCCATAACCCTAAGAAGCGTCTTCGCGCGGAAAGTATCAATCTGTTTCGCTGCATTACCCGCATTTTCCAACGGGCGCCCGTGAGGGAAAGCGTGACGGGCCGGCGTCCGGAACGGAGGCGTTTCCGGTCGTCGGCCCGCGTAACGGCCTGTCACAAAGCGTCATGCTCGCCGTTGCCATTGCGCCACGCGGCGGACCGCGTGTCGGGCGAAGGCGCCGACGCTTCCATAACTAGCTCAACGTGGCGAGGATACTCCTTGCATCGCTTACTTCGAATTTGCCGGCAGCCTCGACGTTCAACGTCTTGACCACGCCGTCGTCGACCACCATCGCGTAGCGCTGGGAACGGATCCCCATGCCGCGCGCCGACAAATCCTGCTCGAGACCGAGCGCTCGGGTGAAAGCCGCACTGCCGTCCGCCATCATGCGCACCTTGCCCGAGGCGTGCAGATCGCGTCCCCACGCGCCCATCACGAACGCGTCGTTCACGGACACACACCAGATTTCGTCGACGCCGGCCGCGCGCAACTGCTCGGCGTGCTCGACATAACCCGGTACATGTTTGGCCGAACAGGTCGGCGTGAAGGCGCCGGGCAATCCGAAGATCACCACGCGCTTACCCGCCGTCTGCTCGCGCACGTCGAAGCTGTTAGGCCCGATCGTGCAGCCCGCCCGCTCGTCTTCGACATATTCGAAGAGCGTTGCGTCGGGCAGCTTGTCACCAGCTTGAATCATGCTCAGTCCTTTGCATCGATGCGAAGCATCGTTCGCACGTCATCGTGTCGCAGTGAATCGGCGACAGTTGCCCGATCCGCTTCGCGATTGCGAAGAGGGCACTTGTCCTTGCCGCGAATCCGACGATACGCGGCTTGTCTGCCGTTCACCCGCCACGCTCGTGCATTCGTCCGCCAACGCCTGAAATCCGGAAAAAACCCGGCGGCGCGGCAGCGAAAGCCTGCCCCGTGCGCTCAGTCCGCCTGCTTGCGCAGGAAAGCCGGAATGTCGTACGTGTCGACGCCCTTTTCCTGCAGCGCCTGCACGTGCGAAGCCGCGGTGTCGCGCGACGTACGCCACACGGCCGGCGTGTCGAGCGCGCCGTAGTCGGCGGTGCTCGCGTGCGACGGCGTGGCGTACGAAGCATGCTGTGCGGCGATCGGCTGATTGTCGGTGCCGGTGCGCAGGAGCGTCATCGGTGCCGATTGCTGCTTCTTCGCCGCGCGGCCGAGACCCGTTGCCACGACCGTCACACGCAGCGCGTCGCCCATGGCGTCGTCGTACACCGCGCCGAAGATCACCGTGGCGTCTTCCGCTGCGTAGCTCTTGATCGTGTTCATCACTTCGCGCGTTTCCGACAGACGCAGCGAACGGCTCGACGTGATGTTGACCAGCACGCCGCGCGCGCCCGACAGGTCCACGCCTTCCAGCAGCGGGCTGGCAACAGCCTGCTCGGCCGCGAGACGCGCGCGATCGACGCCGGCCACCGTGGCCGTGCCCATCATCGCCTTGCCCTGCTCGCCCATCACCGTTTTCACGTCTTCGAAGTCGACGTTCACCAGACCGTCGACGTTGATGATTTCCGCGATGCCGGCCACTGCGTTGTTCAGAACGTCGTCAGCGCACTGGAAGCACTTGTCCATCTCGGCGTCGTCGCCCATCACCTCGAACAGCTTGTCGTTCAGAACGACGATCAGCGAGTCGACGTGATCCTCCAGTTGCTGCGAACCGGCTTCTGCCACACGCATGCGCTTGCCGCCTTCGAATTCGAACGGCTTGCTGACCACGCCAACAGTCAAGATACCCATTTCCTTGGCGATTTGCGCGACCACCGGCGCTGCGCCCGTGCCCGTGCCGCCGCCCATGCCCGCCGTGATGAAGACCATGTGCGCGCCGCGCAGTGCGTCGGCGATGCGCTCACGTGCTTCTTCCGCTGCGGCGCGGCCCATTTCCGGCTTGGCGCCGGCGCCCAAGCCCGTGTTGCCCAACTGGATCACCGCGGTGGCGCGCGAACGCGACAGAGCCTGCGCGTCCGTGTTCATCACGATGAAGTCGACGCCTTGCACGCCCTTGTTGATCATGTGCTGAACGGCATTGCCGCCAGCGCCACCTACTCCGACCACCTTGATGATGGTGCCGTTCGTTTCGGTTTCCAGCATCTGGAATTCCATGTTGCCTCCGTCAAGATAAAAAATTGCAGCCACTCGGCCGTTATTCGGCAGAAGATCGGGCAACCTTCTGTCGCGCGCCAGCCGCCGGCACCAGCGCGTATTTCTAAACCCGTTCGGTCACGCGAATTCGTTAGAAGTTGCCGAGGAACCAGTCCTTCATTCGCGTGAAGACTTGTCCCATCGACCCTGACTGCACCGCCACCTTGCGGCCGCGCATGCGTTGCGAGCGTCCTTCGACGAGCAGACCCATCGCCGTCGAATAGCGCGGGTTGCGCACCACGTCCGCGAGACCGCCCGCGTATTCGGGCACGCCGATCCGCACCGGCTTCAGGAAAATGTCCTCACCCAGCTCGACCATGCCGAGCATCATCGACGCGCCGCCCGTCAGCACGACGCCGGAGCTCAGCAGTTCTTCGTAACCCGACTCGCGCACCACCTGCTGCACGAGCGAAAACAGTTCTTCGACGCGCGGCTCGATCACCGCGGCGAGCGCCTGGCGCGACAGCGTGCGCGGACCGCGCTCGCCGAGCCCCGGCACTTCGATCATTTCGTCAGGATCGGCGAGCGCCTGCTTGGCGATGCCGTAATCCACCTTGATGTCCTCCGCGTCCGGCGTCGGCGTACGCAGCGCCATGGCGATGTCGCTCGTGATCTGGTCGCCGGCAATCGGAATCACGGCCGTGTGGCGGATTGCGCCTTCGCTGAAAATCGCAATGTCCGTCGTGCCGCCGCCGATATCGACAAGCACCACGCCGAGCTCTTTTTCGTCTTCCGTCAGCACCGCGAGCGACGACGCGAGCGGCTGCAGAATCAGATCGTTCACTTCGAGCCCGCAACGGCGCACGCACTTCACGATGTTCTGCGCCGCGCTCACCGCGCCGGTGACGATATGCACCTTCACTTCGAGGCGGATGCCGCTCATGCCGATCGGCTCGCGCACATCCTCCTGACCGTCGATGATGAATTCCTGCGTGAGGATATGCAGCACCTGCTGGTCGGTCGGAATGTTGATCGCCTTCGCCGTTTCGATCACGCGCGCCACGTCGGCCTGCGTGACTTCCTTCTCCTTGATCGCCACCATGCCGCTCGAATTGAAGCTGCGAATGTGGCTGCCGGCGATCCCGGTGAACACGTTCGTGATCTTGCAGTCGGCCATCAGCTCGGCTTCTTCGAGCGCGCGTTGAATGGACTGCACGGTGGCTTCGATGTTCACCACCACGCCTTTCTTGAGCCCCTTCGATTCGCTCTGGCCGAGGCCGATCACCTCGTAGTGACCTTCGCCCTTCAGCTCGGCGACGATGGCCACGACCTTCGACGTCCCGATGTCGAGGGCGACCAGCAAGTCTTTATAGTCTTTACTCATAGCGTGCTCATTGCGTGTGATGTCCCTTTACTTCTTGCCCTTGTCGGGTTCGCTGATAAAGCGCATGCCAGCGGCACGAATCGCGAAACCGTTCGGATAGCGCAAGTCCGCATACTCGATATCCTTACCCCAACGTTGCGTCACCGCGCTCCAGGCCGCGGTCAGACGCTTGCTCCGATCGAGCAGCGTGTCCTGATTGCGTTCGCGCCCGAGTTCCACCTGCATGCCGTTTGACAGCTTCACCGTCCATGCATAACGCGGCGACAGCGTCACTTCTTCCGGCGTGGCGTTCAGCGGTGCGAACCACTTCTGGAAGTCGTGATAGCGCGCGACCACTTCCTTCGCCGTGCCGTCCGGACCGTCGAACGCCGGCAAGTCTTCTTCGAGCTCGCCCTGATTCGCGGTGAAAAGCTCGCCGTCGACGCTCACCAGCTGGTCGCTGCCCCACGTGCCAAGCGGTTTGTACTCCTCCAGCGTGACAGCCAGCGCGTTCGGCCAGACCCGGCGCACGCTCGC
Source organism: Paraburkholderia phenoliruptrix (assembly GCF_047325075.1). Lineage (NCBI taxonomy): Bacteria > Pseudomonadati > Pseudomonadota > Betaproteobacteria > Burkholderiales > Burkholderiaceae > Paraburkholderia > Paraburkholderia phenoliruptrix. The sequence goes on along the minus strand of NZ_CP168531.1, from coordinate 881,131 downwards.
GTGACGCACCCACGGCATCTGCTCGAACGCCTGGCGCGCGACGTCGAGATCCACCGTAAAAAAGTTGCCCTTCAGGCGCCCCACGACGCCCGCGCGAACCGTCGGCGAATTGATGTGCTCGGTATCGCCGTCGATCTGTATCTCGCGCAGCGCGAAACTGGGGCGCTGGATCAGCCAGTAACCGCCCGCCGCCAGCAGCACGAGCACCAGCAACGCATGCAATGCGCTGGCGGCGAGATTGAGCTGGCGAACGTTATTCCACATAGTGTTGCTTTCGGGTTGCCCCGCTTATTGCTTCGAACAGGTGCTGCCGATTAATCCTTCAAGGTCAGCGCCAGCACGCCGACCACCAGTTCCTGATAGCTGATGCCCACCGCGCGCGCCGCTTTCGGCGGCAGCGAATGGTCCGTCATGCCGGGCGCCGTATTCACTTCCAGGAAGTACGGATTGCCGTCGGCGTCGAGCATGAAATCCGCGCGGCCCCAGTCGGTGCAGCCGAGCACGTCGAACGCGCGGCGCGCCAGCACTTTCATGCGCGTTTCTTCGGCAGGCGTCAGACCGCAGGGAATCAGATACTGCGTGTCGTTCGCGATGTACTTCGCGTGATAGTCGTAGAACTCGCCGGCCGGCACGATGCGGATCACGGGCAGGTCGAGATCGCCCGCGATGCACGCGGTGTATTCGCCGCCGCCCTCGATGCTCTTCTCGACCACGACAATCCGGTCGTACTTCACCGCTTCGACGAGCGCCGCAGGCAACGCGTCCGCGCTCTTCACCTTGATCACGGCGACGCTCGAACCTTCGCTGGCCGGCTTCACGAAAAGCGGCAAACCGAGCTTCGCGACAATGTCTTTCGCGCGCGCTTCGTAGTCGTCGCCACGCATGACGGCTTCGAACGGCGGCGTCGGAATGCCGAGTTGCTGCCACACGAGTTTCGTGCGGAATTTGTCGAGTCCGAGCGCCGAGCCGAGCACGCCGCTGCCGGTGTATTTGATGCCGTAAAAATCCAGCGCGCCCTGAATCTGGCCGTTTTCGCCGTAGCCGCCGTGCAGCGCATTGAACGCGCGCACGAAGCCTTCGTCCTTCAGCGCGGCTAGCGGGCGCTCAGCCGGATCGAACGGATGCGCGTCGACGCCGGCGTCGCGCAAACCCTGCAGCACGAGGCGCCCGGAATTGAGCGACACCTCACGCTCGGCCGAATTGCCGCCGAGCAACACTGCCACCTTGCCGAATTTGTTGGGGTCGATACTGCTCATCTCACACCTTCGTTTCCTGAGCGAGACGACCCGGCACACCGCCGATCGAACCCGCGCCCATCGTGATCACCACATCGCCGTCGCGCACCACTGCTGCGAGCGCGCCCGGCACTTCGTCCACCGTATCGACAAACACCGGCTCCACCTTGCCCGCAACGCGCAATGCGCGCGCGAGCGCACGGCCGTCCGCCGCGACGATCGGCGCTTCGCCCGCCGAATACACTTCGGTCAGCACCAATGCGTCCACCGTCGAGAGCACCTTCACGAAGTCTTCGAAACAATCGCGCGTGCGCGTGAAGCGGTGCGGCTGGAACGCAAGCACGAGGCGCCGCCCCGGAAACGCACCGCGCGCCGCCGCGACCGTGGCCGCCATTTCCACCGGGTGATGACCGTAGTCGTCGACCAGCGTATAGGTGCCCGCCGCCTGGCCGTCGGCGATCACGGGCACTTCGCCGTAACGCTGAAAGCGTCGGCCGACGCCGTTGAAATCCGCCAACGCTCGCTGGATATCGGCATCTTTCACTTCAAGTTCAGTCGCAATGGCGATAGCGGCCAGCGCGTTCTGCACGTTGTGCTCGCCCGGCAGGTTCAGCGTGATGTCGAGCGGCGCCGCATCTTCGCGCATCGCCGTGAAATGCATCTTGCCGTCGCGCGCTTCGACATTGACCGCGCGCACCTGCGCATCCGGCGCGAAGCCATAACGGATGATCGGCTTCGACACGAACGGCAGAATTTCCTTCACGTTCGGATCGTCGACGCACAACACGGCGATGCCGTAAAACGGCAGACGGTGCGTGAATTCGATGAACGCCTGCTTGAGCCGCGCGAAGTCGTGCCCATAGGTGTCCATATGATCGGCGTCGATGTTCGTGATGACCTCGATCACCGGGAACAGATTCAGGAACGACGCGTCGGACTCGTCCGCTTCCGCGACGATGAAGTCGCCCGTGCCGAGCCGCGCGTTTGCGCCGGCGCTGATGAGCCGTCCGCCGATCACGAAGGTCGGATCCAGGCCGCCCGCCGCGAGCACGCTCGCCACCAGCGAGGTCGTGGTGGTCTTGCCGTGGGTGCCTGCAATCGCAATGCCTTGCTTCAGGCGCATCAGTTCGGCGAGCATGACCGCGCGCGGCACGATCGGAATGCGGCGGTGACGCGCGGCCAGCACTTCCGGGTTGTCGCTGCGCACTGCCGTGGAAACGACCACCGCATTCGCCCCTTCGATATTTTCCGCCGCATGGCCGATCGCAATGCGCGCGCCGAGCGCGGCGAGGCGATCAGTGACGGCGTTGCTCGACAGATCCGAGCCGCTCACCTGATAGCCGAGATTGACCAGCACCTCCGCGATGCCGCTCATGCCGACACCGCCGATGCCGACAAAATGAATATGTTTGACGATGTGTTTCATTGCTTTCCTTCTGGGCTCGCGCCCGAAATCGAACCCGCCACGGTGGCGCAAATCTGCGCCACCTGTTCCGTGGCGTCGGGTTTCGCGAGCGAGCGCGAACGCTCTGCCATCTGCGCGAGACTTTCGCGCGTCAGGCTGCGCAACCAGTCGGCGAGTTTTTCCGCCGACAGATCGCGTTGCTGCACGACCAGCGCCGCGCCGTTGTCGGCGAGAAACGCTGCATTAGTGGTTTGATGATCGTCCACCGCATAGGGAAACGGCACGAACAACGCGGCCACACCAACCGCTGAAATCTCCGACACCGTCATTGCGCCCGAGCGGCAGATCACGAGATCCGCGCGCGCGTAGGCGCTCGTCATGTCGTCGATGAACGGCACGAGCTGTACGTCCGCGCCCGCCTGCAGTCCCGCTGCCGCGTAGTTCTCGCGCAGCGCGTCGATATGCTTCGCGCCCGCCTGATGCACGATGCGCGGCCGTTCCTGCGGAGCGAGCAGCGCAACCGCGCGCGGCACGACTTCATTGAGGGCTGCCGCACCCAGACTGCCGCCGACCACCAGCACATTCAGCGGACCGTTGCGTTCTGCATAGCGTGCTTTGGGCGCAATCGCGCGCGCAAGTTCCGCACGAATCGGATTGCCGGTCCATTCGCCGTGCGGCAGCGCGTTCGGAAACGCGACGAGCACGCGTTTGGCGAGCTTCGCGAGCACCTTGTTCGCGAGCCCCGCAATCGAATTCTGTTCGTGCAGCACGAGCGGACGTCCGCTCAATGCCGTCATGAGGCCGGCCGGAAACGTGATGTAGCCGCCCATGCCGAGCACCACGTCAGGCTTCACGCGACGCAGCACATTGAGGCTCTGCGTGCAGGCACGCAGCAGATTCAGCGGCAGCATCAGCTTGGTCTTCAGGCCTTTGCCGCGGAGTCCGCCAAAGCGCACGTACTCCATCGGAATGCCGTGCTTCGGCACGAGCGTGGCTTCCATGCCCGCCGGGTTGCCGAGCCAGACGACTTTCCAGCCCCACGCCTGCATCAGATGCGCGACCGCGAGCCCGGGGAACACGTGCCCCCCTGTGCCGCCGGCCATCACCATCAGCGTGCGTTGCTGGATGGAGGTCATACTTTTCCTCCGCGCATGAGCACCCGGTTTTCGTAATCGACGCGCATCAGCACCGCCACGGCGACGCAGTTGAGCAGAATGCCCGAGCCGCCGTAACTGACAAGCGGCAACGTCAAACCTTTAGTGGGCAGCAAGCCGAGATTCACGCCCATATTGATAAACGTCTGCGCGCCGAACCAGATGCCGATGCCTTTCGCGACGAGACCCGCGAACGTGCGGTCGAGCGCGAGCGCCTGACGGCCGATCTCGAACGAGCGGCGCACGATCCAGTAGAACATCAGGATCACGACGAGCACGCCGACAAAGCCGAGCTCCTCGCCGATCACCGCCAGGATGAAGTCGGTATGCGCTTCCGGCAGATAGTTGAGTTTTTCGACGCTGCCGCCGAGGCCCACGCCGAACCATTCGCCGCGGCCAAAGGCGATCAGCGAGTGCGTCAATTGATACGCCTTGCCCTGCGCGTAGCGGTCGTCCCACGGATCGAGGTAAGCGAAGATCCGCTCGCGCCGCCACGGCGACGCCCACACGAGCAGGGTGAACGTGCCGACGGCGGTGGCGACGAGGCCGCCAAACAGCTTGCCGTTCACGCCGCCGAGAAAGAGCAGCCCCATCGCGATCGCGGCGATCACCATGAAAGCGCCCATGTCCGGCTCGAGCAGCAGCAATGCGCCGACGAAGCCGACCGCCATCGCCATCGGCAGAAAGCCTTTGGCGAAGCTGTGCATGTATTCCTGCTTGCGCACGGTGTAGTTCGCCGCATAGATCGTCACCGCGAGCTTCATGATTTCCGACGGCTGCATGTTCGTGATGCCGAGCGGAATCCAGCGGCGCGCGCCGTTCACGCCCTTGCCGACGTGCGGAATCAGCACGATCACGAGCGCCGCGAGCGCGATCAGGAAGAGCTTCGGCGCGTATTTGTCCCACGTCGAAATGGGAATACGGAACGACACCACGCCCACCACCGCGCCCATGATCACGAAAATGATCTGACGCACGAGGAACGCGTAGTCGCGATACGACGCGTACTTCGGCGAATCGGGCATCGCAATGGACGCCGAGTACACCATCACGACGCCGAGCCCGAGCAGCGCGACGACAACCCACAGCAGCGAGTGGTCGTAGTCGAGCATGCGCGAGCGCAGCGGCCGCACACCGTTGACGGCGCTCGCCAGGCCGCTGCCGCCCGTGCGGCCGCCGCCGCGTGCGGCGCCCGCCGTCTCGCCCGAGCCGCCCGCGCGTGAACCGAAGCGTTCCGACCAGCTCATATCATCGCCCCCCGTTCGGCGGCGATTTCTTCCACCGTGCTGCGGAACACCGCTGCGCGGTGCGCGTAACCCTTGAACATGTCGAAGCTCGCGCAAGCGGGCGACAGCAGCACGGCGTCGCCCGGTTGCGCGAGGGCGGCGGCGGCACGCGTCGCTTCTTCAAGCGTCGTGTGATCTGTCATGGCGATGCCGGTGTCTTCGAGCGCCGCGCGAATCTGCGGCGCGTCGCGGCCGATCAGCATCACGGCGCGGCACCAGCGCATGACGGGCGCGGCCAGCGGCTCGAAATCCTGGCCTTTGCCGTCGCCGCCGGCGATCAGCACGACGCGCTGCGCGAGGCCGTCGAGCGCGGCGACCGTCGCGCCGACGTTCGTGCCCTTGCTGTCGTCGACATAATCGATGCCGTCGATCGACGCGATCAATTCCACCCGATGCGGCTCGCCGCGATATTCGCGCAATCCATGCAGCAGACGCGCGCCGGGCAGGCTGATCGCGCGCGCGAGCGCGTAGGCGGCGAGCGCGTTGGCGGCGTTGTGCAGCCCACGAATGCGCAGCGCGTCCGCCGGCATCAACCGCTTGAGCGCGATGTTCGGCGGCGTGACGGCTTCGTTCTTGCGGCGGCGTTTCGGTGTGGGTTCGTCGCTCGCGTCGAGGTCGTGCGCTTCCACGAGCCACACCATGCCGTTCTCGCGCTGCAGGCCGTAGTCACCGTCGTTCTTCGGCTCGGTTACGCCGAACGTGACCACGTCCGCGTCGCTCGACTCGGAAGGCGCGAGCGCCATGACGCGCGCGTCGTCGCGGTTCAACACGCGCACGGTTTGTGCACCGAAGATGCGGCCCTTGGCGGCGGCGTAGGCATCCAGCCCGCCGTGCCAGTCGAGATGATCCTGCGTGATGTTGAGAATGGCGGCCGCGTCCGGTTCGAAGGTATGCGAGGTTTCGAGCTGGAAGCTCGACAGCTCGAGCACCCACACGTCGGGCAGCGCGGTGTTGTCGATGGCTTCGCTCAGCTTGTCGAGCAGCGACGGGCTGATGTTGCCCGCCACCGCCACCTTCTTGCCCGCTCGCTCGCACAGCAGACCCGTCAGGCTCGTCGTGGTGGTCTTGCCGTTCGTGCCGGTTATCGCGAGCACCTTCGGCGCGTAGCCGCTTTCGCCGAGCGTCCTCAGCGCTTGCGAGAACAGTTCGAGTTCGCCCCACACGGGAATGTCCTGCTCGCGCGCCGCGGTGATCAGCGGCAACAGGTCGGCGGCGAGCGGCGACAAGCCCGGGCTGATCGCGACGAGCTCCACGCCTTCGAGCAGCACCGGCGAAAACGGGCCGCCGACAAACGCAGCGTCGACGCCGTGCGCTTCCAGCGCGGACAGGTTCGGCGGCACCTCGCGCGTGTCGGCCACTCGCAGCCGACAGCCGTGCCGCGCGCACCAGCGCGCCATGGCGAGACCGGATTCACCCAGTCCCAGCACGAGCACCATCGGCTTTTGCCGATCCCGAAACTTCTCGCCGAACATCGTCTGCTTCCTTAAATGCCTTCTTAACGCAGTTTGAGCGTGGACAACCCGAACAGACACAACATCAACGTGATGATCCAGAAGCGCACGACCACCTGCGTTTCCTTCCAACCCGACAATTCAAAATGGTGATGCAGCGGCGCCATCTTGAAGAGACGCCGTCCTTCGCCGAACCGGCGCTTGGTGAACTTGAACCACGCGACCTGCAACATCACCGAAAGTGTTTCGGCGACGAAAATGCCGCCCATGATGAACAGCACGATTTCCTGCCGCACGATGACCGCGACCGTGCCGAGCGCGCCGCCGAGCGCCAATGCGCCGACGTCGCCCATGAACATCTGCGCCGGGTGCGTGTTGAACCAGAGGAACGCGAGCCCCGCGCCGCCCATCGCCGAACAGAAGATCAGCAGCTCCCCCGCGCCGGGAATGTGCGGAAACAGCAGATATTTCGAGTAGACGGAGCTGCCCATCACATAAGCGAACACGCCGAGCGATGCGCCCACCAGCACGACGGGCATGATGACGAGGCCGTCGAGACCATCGGTCAGATTCACGGCGTTGCTCGCGCCGACAATCACCAGATACGTCAGCACGATGAAGCCCCACACGCCGAGCGGATAGCTGATCGACTTGACGAACGGCAGCATCAGGTCGGCGCGCGCGGGCAAGCCCATGGACAAACCGCTGCGCACCCATGCCATGAAGAGGTCGAACACGCGCACATTGCTTGCTTCCGACACGCTGAACGCGAGGTACACCGCAGCGAACAGACCGATCACCGACTGCCAGAAATACTTTTCGCGCGACGACATGCCGCGCGGGTCCTTGTAGACCACCTTGCGATAGTCGTCGACCCAGCCGATCACGCCATAGCCGAAGGTGACGAGAATCACGATCCAGATGAAGCGATTGGTCAGATCGGCCCACAACAGCGTAGCCACGGCGATGCCGAGCAGAATCAGCACCCCGCCCATGGTCGGGGTGCCGGATTTCACGAGGTGCGTTTGCGGACCGTCTTTACGGACGGCCTGACCGACCTTCATCGCGGTCAGTTTGCGAATCACGGCCGGGCCGCAGACGAGCCCGATCAGCAACGCGGTAATGGTGGCCATCACCGCGCGGAAAGTCAGATAACTGAACACGCGCAAGAAGCTTGCGTCATTCTGCAGCCATTGCGCCAGCGCCAGTAGCATGCTTCGGTCCTTCTATTTCAGTGTGCGGCGGGCGCGCTGCCCGCTGCGTTGGGTTGTGGACTCGTAACGGCGTCCACCACGCGCTCCATTTGCATGAAGCGCGAGCCTTTCACGAGAAGCGTTGCAGCCGCGCCGAAACCGGCCTGCTGCAATTGCGCGACCAGCATGCCGACGTCGGCGACGTGATGCGCGCTTGCGCCATACGCCACGCAGGCGTCGCGCGAGGCGTCGCCCATTGCGTACAGTGCGTCGACACCGCGTTCTTTGGCATAAGCGCCGATTTCGCGGTGGAATTCGGGACCGTTGTCGCCGACTTCGCCCATGTCGCCCATTACCAGCACGCGCGGCGAAGCGTGCGACGCGAGCACGTCGATCGCGGCGCGCATCGAATCGGGATTCGCGTTGTAGGTGTCGTCGATCACCTTGGCGCCCGCAAGCGTGCCGAGCGCGGCTCGCTTGACCTGCAAGCGGCCTTTCACCGCGCCGAACGATTCGAGGCCGCGCTTGATCGCGTCGAGCGAAACGCCTGCGGCAAGCGCCGCCGACGTCGCGGCGAGCGCGTTGTGCGCGTTGTGGTCGCCGAGCACCTGCAGCGTGACCTGCAAAGCGCCTTCGGGCGTTTCGATGCTGAGCAGCCCGCCGTCGAACGTGCCCGTGACAGCCGCTTCGGTCGCGCGTTCCGCCGTGTTGAGCGCGAAGTCGATGATGCGGTTTCCCGTGGCCGCCACGCGCCAGATGCTCGCGTAAGCGTCGTTCGCCGGGAAGACCGCGACGCCTTCAGGCTTGAGCGCGTGGATCACACTCGCGTGTTCGAGCGCGACCGCTTCAACCGTCGCCATGAATTCCTGGTGCTCGCGCTGCGCGTTGTTGACCACCGCGACCGTCGGCTCGGCGATCTTCGCGAGCAGCGACGTTTCGCCCGGGTGGTTCATGCCGAGTTCGACGACAGCGAGGCGATGCGCGGCATCCAGACGAAACAGCGTGAGCGGCAAGCCAATGTCATTATTGAAGTTGCCGGCCGTGGCGAGACGCTCGTCCGCGCCGACGGCCGCGGCGAAGATCGACGCGATCATTTCCTTGACCGTCGTCTTGCCGTTGCTGCCCGTCACGGCGACGAGCGGCATGCCGAACTTGCGGCGCCAGCCGCGCGCCAGCGCGCCGAGCCCAGCGCGCGTGTCGGCGACCCGCACGGCGGGCACCGTCCAGCCGTCCGGCACGCGTGCGACGAGCACAGCGCTCACATTGCGCGCGGCGACATCGGCGAGGAAGTCGTGTGCGTCGAAACGGTCGCCTTTGATCGCGACGAACAGATCGCCGGGACCGGCGCTGCGGCTGTCGGTCGACACGCGTTCGAACGCGGCGCTCTCGTCGCCGACTATGGTGGCGCCCGGAATCAGCGCGGCTGCTTCACGCAGCGTGAACATGACGTTGCCCTGATCGCTCATTCGCCGCCTCCGCGTGCCTGCGTCGCCCGCGCGGCGAGCGCGAGCCGGGCGTGGTCCTGGTCGGAGAAAGCGCGCTTTTTGCCCATGATTTCCTGTGTTGCTTCGTGCCCCTTGCCGGCCAGCACAATGACGTCTTCGCGCGCGGCGCCGCGGATCGCCTGCAGGATCGCGCTCGCGCGATCTTCGATGCGGCGCGCTTTCGACGCGTCCTTCATGCCGGCGGCGATCTGTTCGATGATCGATTGCGGGTCTTCGCTGCGCGGGTTGTCGCTAGTGACGACGACACCGTCGGCAAGCTTCTCGGCAATCGCGCCCATCAGCGGACGCTTGGTCGCGTCGCGATCGCCGCCGCAGCCGAACATGCAGACGAGTTCGCCGCCGCGCGCGGCTGCCATCGGCCGCAATGCTTCGAGGGTTTTTTCGAGGGCGTCCGGCGTGTGTGCGTAGTCGATCACGACGAGCGGCTCGTCGTTCTGCAAGCGGCCGCCGAGACGCTGCATGCGGCCGTTCACCGACTCGAGCCTGGCCAGTTCGGCGAGCGCGGCGTCGAACGGAACGTCGGCGGCAAGCAGCGCGCCGAGTACGCCGAGCAGATTGCTCACGTTGAACGCGCCGAGGGTTTGCACTTCGACATCCGCGTCGCCCCAATCGGACGTGCTCAGGTGGAACGCGGTGCCCGTGGCAGTCGCGCGCACGTTCGACGCGAGCAGCAACGCGTCGGCCTGCGGCGTGCTGTCCGGCGTGCTTCGGGACGCATCTTGCTGCGCGGAGTCGAGACCATATGCGATGGTGCGTGCGTGGCCGCGTGTGCTCGCGAGCAAACGACGGCCCGCCGCGTCGTCGCGGTTGATCACGGCCACGCGCAGTTCGGGCCACGCGAAAAGGCGCGCCTTCGCCGCCTCGTAGGCCTCGAACGTGTGGTGGTAATCCAGATGGTCTTGCGTGAGATTCGTGAACACGGCAATGTCGAACGCCGTGCCGTTCACGCGGCCCTGATGCAGCGCGTGCGACGACACTTCCATCGCCACCGCCTTGGCGCCGGCGTCGCGCAACTGCGCAAGACTGCGCTGCAATTGCGGCGCGTCGGGCGTCGTGAAGCCGGTGTGCACGAGTTGCCCCGGCAAACCGGTGCCGAGTGTGCCGATGATCGCGCAGCGCGTGCCGAGCGCGGTCAGCGCCGCCGAAATCCACTGGCTGCACGAGGTTTTGCCGTTCGTGCCGGTAACGCCGACCGTGAGCATGCTGTCGCTCGGATCGCCGTACCACGCGCTCGCGATCGAACCGGCGAGCTCGTTCAACGCCGGCACCGCGAGCATCGTGGATGCGTCGATCGCGCCGCCGAAACCTTCCGGCTGGACGAGCACCGCGGCAGCGCCGCGTTCGAGCGCGCCGTCGATAAACGGGCGGTTGTCCGCGCCCTCCACCGCGTAGGCGAAAAACGCGTCGCCGGCTGCGAGCGAACGCGTGTCGGCATGCAGATGCGCGCCCGGCTGCACGCGTGCGCGCAGCCACTGCAACGCGTCGGCAATCTGTTGATGCGCGGGATGGTGCTGGCGGAGCGCGCTCATCGAACGACTCCCGGGTGGCTCTTCGCGTTCGCGGAAATCGTCATCTTCTTCGCGCTCGCGCTGGTCGAAATTTTCTTCGCCGCCGACGGCGCCGGCGTGGCCGAAGGCGCAGCGGACGCGGAATCGTCCGACACGACCATCTGCTTGACCGGCATTTGCGGCGGCACGTTCAGCGAGCGCAGCGTGTCGCCGACAATGCCCGAGAACACCGGCCCGGACACCTGACCGCCGAAGTGGCTGCCCGCCGTCGGTTCGTCGACGGAAACCGCGACCACGATGCGCGGATTGGGCATAGGTGCCATGCCGACGAACGACGCGCGGTACTTCGAGTGGTCGTAGCCGTGCGGCCCGTGCTTATACGCGGTACCGCTCTTGCCGCCGACGCGATAACCCGGCACAGCCGCATCGGGCGACGTGCCGCCCGGCGAGACGACGGTTTCGAGCATCGCGCGCACTTCGCGGGCGGTGGTCGGCGAAAAGATTTGCGGGCCGGTTGCCGGCTGGTCGCCCGGCGTGCGGAAAATCGACACCGGCATGATCTGGCCGTCGTGCGCAATGGCGGTATAGGCGCGGCCCAGCTGGAACAGCGACACGGAAAGGCCGTAGCCGTACGACATGGTCGCCTGCTCGATGCGGCGCCAGCTCTTCCACGGCCGCAGCCGCCCCGCCGCCGCGCCCGGGAACCCGACCTTCGGCGCCTGGCCGAGACCGATGCTCGTGTACATGTTCCACATCTCTTCGGGCTTGAGCTGCATGGCGATCTTCGTCGCGCCGATGTTGCTCGACTTCTGGATCACGCCGCCGACGGTCAGCACGCCGAACGCGCTGTCGTCGGTGATCGGCGCACCGTCAAGCACGAAGCGGCCGCCGCCGGTATCAACCAGTGTAGTCGGCGTGACGCGGTGCAGATCGAGCGCGAGCGACACGGTGAACGGCTTCATGATCGAGCCGGGTTCGAACGTGTCGGTCAGGATGCGGTTGCGCAGCTGGTCGCCCGTCAGGTGAGAACGGTCGTTCGGGTTGTACGTCGGGTAATTCACCAGCGCGAGCACTTCGCCCGTGCGCACGTCGATCACCATCGCCGCGCCGGCCTTCGCCTTGAATTTTTCGACGGCCGCCTTCAGGTTCGCGTAGGCGATGTACTGGATCTTGCTGTCGATCGAGAGGTCGACGTCCCGGCCGTTATGCGGCACGACCTGCTCGTCCACGTCCTCGATGATGTGGCCCATGCGGTCCTTGATTACGCGACGGCTGCCCGACACGCCCGCGAGCAGCTTCTGATCGCCGAGCTCGACGCCTTCCTGGCCCTCGTCCTCGACGTTGGTGAAGCCGATCAGGTGGGCGGTGATTTCGCCTTCTGGATAGAAGCGCTTGTATTCGTCGCGCGCGTAAATGCCGGGGATGTCGAGCGCCTTCACCTTGTCGGCAATATCCACCGGCACCTGGCGCTTCACGTAGACAAAGGTCTTGTCTTCCGAGAGCTTCGCGCGCAGTTCCTTGTTGGTCATGCCGAGCAGCTTGCCAAGCGCGTCCAGCTTGTCTGCGCCGAGGTCGTCGGGCACGGACTCGGGAATGGCCCAGATAGCGCGCACGGGCAGACTCGTGGCCAGCACGAGACCGTTACGATCGAGAATCTTGCCGCGCGTGGCCGGCAGTTCGAGGCGCCGCTGATAGCGGATTTCGCCCTGCTTCTGATAGAACGCGTTGCCGGGGCCCTGAATCCAGAACGCGCGCGCGGTCAGCGCGACGAACGCCATGAAGAGCAGGAACACGACGAGCTTCGAGCGCCACATGGGCAGGCGCACGGACAGGATCGGGTTGGCGGAAAACGCGACGCTCTTGTGAGCCGACGATTTTTTCATCGCACGCCTCCGCTGCGTTTCGCTGCGCCAACCGGCGCCGAGGCCGGCGCGGAAGTCGGGATCGGCGCGTCTTCGGCCTTCGCGGCGCCGGGGTCGAGCGTCAGGTACTGGGTGCGCCCGGTGCTGACCGCCTGCATTTTCAGCGACGCGGTCGCGATCTGCTCGATGCGCGACGTCTTCGACAGCGCGCTCTGCTGATATTGAAGCTGCGAATAGTCCTGCTGCAGCTGGCGCTCCTGCGACTGCGCGCGCTGCAACTGGATGAAGATCTGGCGCTGCTGATTGGTGGCGTTGACAACAGACAAGGCGCAACCCATCACGATCATCAGCAGGAATATATTGAGGCGATTCATGGTGCAATCCGCTCCGCCACGCGCATCACGGCAGAACGGGCGCGCGGGTTCGCGGCGACTTCAGCGTCGCTCGCAAATACGCGGCCGATGATTTTGAGCGGGGGGCTCGGCAGATCGACGGCGCGAATCGGCAGGCGACGATCGACCGCGGGCGCACTGGCGTGTGCCTGCATGAATCGCTTGACGATCCGGTCCTCGAGCGAATGAAAGCTGATGACCACCAGCCGCCCCCCTTGCTCCAGCAGCGCTAACGCTGCTTCTAAAACGACTTGCAGCTCCGCAAGCTCTTGATTGATGTGAATCCGTATAGCCTGAAAGGTGCGGGTTGCCGGATCCTTGCCCTTCTCACGGGTTTTGACGACGTTAGCCACGATTTGGGCAAGCTCGCCCGTGCTGACGAGAGGCCCAAGACGGTCGGACTCTGCCCGGCGAGCAACAAGCGCCTTTGCAATCTGAAAAGCAAACCGTTCTTCCCCATAATCTCGTATCACCTCCGTCAGTTCCTGCACCGTGGCCCGCGCCAGCCAGTCGGCGGCAGACTCGCCGCGCGTCGGGTCCATCCGCATGTCGAGCGGGCCGTCGGCGCGGAAACTGAAACCCCGCTCCGGGTCGTCGACTTGCGGCGACGACACGCCCAGATCCAGCAAAACGCCCGACACCCGTTCAATGCCGCGCGCCGCAATCGCAGTGCGCAGCGAAGCAAAACTCTCGTGCACGATGCCAAAGCGCGGATCCGCGATCTGCTGCGCCGTGGCGATGGCGAGCGGGTCTTTGTCGAAAGCGATCAGACGCCCCGCTTCACCCAGCTTCTCCAACACCAGACGGCTGTGACCGCCGCGCCCGAATGTGCCGTCCACATACACGCCGTCCGCGCGCGTGACGAGCGCCTCTACCGCTTCTTCCAGCAGCACCGTGCGATGCTGCAATTCGTTTCTCATCGCCGATGCCATATATATAAGCCGCGATCAGAACGTGAAGTTCTTCAACGCCTCGGGCATGCCCTCGGCGATCGCCGCCTGTTCCTTCGCGGCGTAAATCTGTGCGTCCCAAATTTCGAAGTGGCGCCCCATGCCGAGCAAGGTCACTTCTTTTTCCAGCGAGCCGGCCGCACGCAATTCGGGCGACACGAGCACGCGGCCCGCGCCGTCCATATCGACGTCCATTGCATTGCCGAGGAAGATGCGCTTCCACCACGCCGCATTCATGGGGAGCTTGTCGACTTTGTCGCGGAAGATTTCCCATTCCGGGCGCGGAAAGAGCAACAGGCAGCCGTCCGGGTGCTTGGTGATCGTCACCCGGCCCTCTGCCTGTGTTTGCAGCGCATCCCGATAGCGCGAGGGAATCGACATCCGCCCTTTCGCATCGAGCGTCAGCGCCGACGCCCCTTGGAACACTTCGCTCTCCCTCTTGACCAGCGCCTGTGCGCTGGCTGCCCGATTCGTAAAAATCTACCCGAAACCGCCAGTGAGATCACACAAAAATGCACTTTCTCACACTGTCTCCCACTTTAGAGGAACGCTAAACACGGGTCAAGGGAGAGAGCCGCTTTTTGAGCGAATTTTGTTTGTTAGAACAAGGACTTAGCGCGACTCCTTCATGTCAGACTTAAAACGGAAAACCGTTATAAATGAAGGAACTACTGAAGCTTGTGAAGGTGATACGTGAAAAGTGCGGGCGAAGGGCGCGGATCGTAAGCGATCGTGAAGGGCGTCTGGAAGGGGTCCGGCGGGGTTTCAGCAGTTACGTGCGGACGACGCGAGCGGCGTCGTCCCACTTGGCGCGATGTGACGGAAAGCTGGCGGTTCTTAGAGGTAGTACGCGGTGCGCGTCATGACTTTCGACATCGCGCGCATCAAGGCGCGCGCTGGGAACGGCAACTCGATGCCGCCCGCGTCCATGGCCGCTTTTCCGTGCTCGGCCTCGTCGACGCGCATCTGCTCGACAATGGCGCGCGATTCGCGGTCGGCGGCAGGCAGGCGGTCCATATGACTATCCAGATGCTGTTCGACCTGCCGCTCGGTTTCAGCCATGAAGCCGAGGCTCACGCGATCGCCGAGGCGTCCCGCCGCGAGCCCAATGGCAAGCGCGCCTGTGTACCACAGCGGATTGAGCAGACTCGGGCGCGAATCCAGCGCCTCGAGGCGCTTGGCCGTCCAGGCGAGGTGATCTTCTTCCTCGATTGCGGCACGATTGAACACGCTGCGCAGCGACGGCGACTTCGTCGCCAGTTTCTGCGCCTGATAGAGCGCCTGCGCACACACTTCGCCGACGTGATTCACGCGCATGAGACCCGCGGAATGCGCGCGCTCGGCCGGGGACAGTTCCGGCACTTCCGCAGAGGCCGCCGATTCTTGCGGAACCGGCAAAGGACGGCTCATTCGCGAAACGCCGGTCATTGAGCGTAAACCCCGATCAAACTCAGTAATCAACTCGTCCAGAAACATTCGGCACTCCCTGATTCAACAACCGGCTTCCTGCACTTCGTAGTCCGTGCGGCAAGGCTTTGCGGGGGAAAAAGCGGCCTGCGAGCGGCTCTGATCCAGCCGTCTAAGGCATCAGGATTTCGATTTTAGATCATGTTGCGTAAACGAAACAGGAGCGTTCCCGGCGACCTCCTTTTTCTTTGTGCCATCTAGCCCTTTTGTTACATTACGTGCAACTTCTCGCGAAGTTGGACAAGCAAGGCCTCAACGCTACATAAATATTTCGCCTTGTAGAAAAGATTCGTAATCCTTGGAGATCATTCGATGAAAAAGTCGCTTCTCGCTCTCGCAGCACTGGGCGCATTCGCAGGCGTCGCACATGCGCAGAGCAGCGTGACCCTGTACGGTATCATTGACGAAGGCTTCAACATCAACACCAACTCGGGTGGCAAGCACCTGTACAACCTGTCCAGCGGCGTTATGCAAGGCTCGCGTTTCGGCCTGCGTGGCACGGAAGATCTGGGCGGCGGTCTGAAGGCGCTGTTCGTGTTGGAAAACGGCTTTGACGTGAACAACGGCAAGCTGGGTCAAGGCGGCCTGATGTTCGGTCGTCAAGCTTATGTCGGTCTGTCGAGCCAGTTCGGCACGGTCACGCTGGGTCGTCAGTACGACTCCGTCGTCGACTACGTCGGTCCGCTGGAAGCGGGCGACCAGTGGGGCGGCTACATCGCTGCTCACCCGGGCGACATCGACAACTTCAACAACGCATACCGTACGAACAACACGGTTAAGTACACCAGCGCGGATTACGGCGGCCTGAAGTTCGGCGGCACGTACAGCTTCGGCGGCGTTGCAGGCAACTTCTCGTCGAACCAGATCTGGTCGTTGGGCGCTGGCTACAACAACGGTCCCCTGGTCTTGGGCGTCGGTTACCTGAATGCACGTACGCCGGCAGCTCAAGGTGGCCTGTTCAACAACGGCGGTCAGTCGCCGCTGCCGGCTGCGAACGCAGCAGTGAGCTCGCCGGTCTACGCTGGTTTCGCATCGGCTAACACGTACCAGGTTATCGGTGCAGGCGGTGCTTACACGTTCGGCGCAGCAACCGTCGGTCTGACGTACTCGAACATCCGCTTTGCAAACCTGGGCGCTTCGTACGCATCGCCGTTCAAGGGCCAAACGGCTACGTTCAACAACGCAGAAGTCAACTTCAAGTACCAGTTGACCCCGGCATTGCTGGTCGGCGCAGCGTATGACTACACGCGCGGCACGGAAATCAACGGCAACTCGCGCGCTCAGTACCACCAAGGCGCAGTTGGCGTGGACTACTTCCTGTCCAAGCGTACCGACGTCTACGTGATCGGCGTGTATCAGCACGCTACCGGCGAAACGGTCAACGCAGCAGGTGCCGTGGTTGCAGCAACGGCTGGCATCAACGGCCTGTCGGGCTCGTCGAACCAGAACCAGCTGGCAGCTCGTGTCGGTATCCGCCACAAGTTCTAATAAGTCGTAAAAACGCAGTTTGCCTCAAAGGCGCCTTCGGGCGCCTTTTTTTACGTCCGTGGCGGGACTGCGCAAATAAGAAGGCCCGGCTGACCTGGCGTCTGCCGGACCCTTCCGTTCTGCTTATATCGACGGCTTACTGCATGTCACCTGTTGATCAATTCAACGCGACAGGCGCTCATGCACGACCATCGCGCAGCTCGCGGCGCAAGATCTTGCCGACATTGCTCTTCGGCAGCTCGGTGCGGAATTCGACGATTTTCGGCCGTTTGTAGCCAGTAAGCTGCTGTTTGCAATAAGCCAGAATGTCGGCGTCGGTAAGCGCCTCGTCCTTTTTCACGACAAACAGCTTCACCGCTTCGCCGGAATGCTGATCGGGCACCCCAACCGCGGCGACCTCGAACACGCCGGGAAGCTTCGCGACCACGTCCTCAATCTCGTTCGGATACACGTTGAAGCCGGAGACCAGAATCATGTCTTTCTTGCGGTCGACGATCTTCACAAAACCATGCTCGTTCATGAAGCCGACGTCGCCTGATTTGAAGAAGCCGTCCGGCGTCATGACTTTCGCCGTTTCTTCCGGCCGATTCCAATAGCCGGCCATGACCTGCGGGCCACGAATGCAGATCTCGCCCGCCTGGCCGAGCGGCATTTCGTTGCCCTCGTCGTCGCGGATGGAGACTTCCGTGGACGGCAGCGGCAAACCAATCGTCCCGCTATATTCCGTCACCGTGACGGGATTGCAGGTCACGCACGGCGAGGTCTCGGACAAGCCGTAGCCCTCGATGATCGGCGTCTTCGTATGCTCGAACCAGCGCTTCGCGACCGCTTCCTGCACGGCCATGCCGCCGCCGTTGGCCGCAATCAGTTTCGAAAAATCGAGCTTGTGAAAGTCGGGGCTGTTCAGGAGCGCGTTGTACAGCGTGTTGACCGCCGGGATCGTCGTAATGGCGTAGCCTTGCAGCGCTTTGACCATACCGGGGATGTCGCGCGGATTCGGGATGAGCACGCCGAGGCCGCCGGTGCGAATGGTCAACAGGCCGCACACCGTCAGCGCGAACACGTGATACAGCGGCAAAGCCACCACGGTGATGAACTGGTCGATGTCCGTGCGGTTTGTGCGCACCGGATTCAGCCAGACTTCGGACTGCAACACGTTTGCAATCAGGTTCCGATGCAGCAACGTGGCGCCCTTGGCCACTCCCGTCGTGCCGCCGGTGTACTGCAGGAATGCGACGTCGTCGGGGCCCTGCTCGACTGGCTTGAAGCTTTGACGTTCGCCTTCCGCGATTGCCGCGTTGAATTTGACGTGGCCGGGCAAGCTCCAGGCCGGCACCATCTTCTTCACACGGCGCACGACAAAGTTGACCACAGTGCCTTTCACGCCCATCAGATCGCCCATAGCGGCGACCACGATGTGCTTCACCGCTGTATTGCGCACGATTGCCTGCAGCGTGACAGCAAAGTTTTCCAGCAGGATGATTGCTTCCGCGCCGCTGTCTTTCAACTGATGTTCAAGCTCACGCGGCGTGTACAGCGGATTGACGTTCACGACCACATAGCCCGCGCGCAGGATTGCCGCAATTGCGACCGGATATTGCAGCACGTTGGGCATCATGATCGCGATGCGAGCGCCGCGCGCAAGACCCTTTGACTGAAACCACGCGGCCAGCTTGCGCGAAAGCGCGTCCAGTTCGCCGTAGCTGATCACCTTTCCCATGCACACGAAGGCCGGCTTGTCGCGATGCTCGCGGAACGCTTCCTCAAGCAGCTCGGCGACAGACGAATAGCGGGTCGGGTCGATCTCTGCGGGAACGCCGGGCGGGTAAGATTTCAGCCAGATTTTATCCATGCAGCGTCTCCTTCTTTATTTTCGAATGGTCGTGCTAAAAACGCATCGTAGCATGGGCACCTCTGCGGTATCCGCGAAAAACGGCTGGGTTAGACTGCTGCCTCGAACCTGCGAACGCCTTGCTGGCGACGCTTGCGCAGTGCGAGAAGCGCGGCTCAGACGCGCTCCACTTCGACGAGGCAGTCGTAGAAAGTGGCCGATCCGCCGAGATCGGTGAGCGCCTGGCTCGTGACCTGATTGGCGTTGCGACCGTCGGGCGCAAGCTTTTTCCACCAGATCGACAAGCCGATCACGACGCCCTGGCGCGCGCGGTCGGTGACGCGGGCGCGCGCCTGCATCGAGCCGCGGTCGTTGAAAATGCGCACCGTGTCGCCGTGGGCAATACCGCGCGCGTCAGCGTCCACCGGATGAATGTCGAGATGCGGCTCGCCTTCCGTCGAGCGCAGACTCTCCACGTTGACGAACGTGCTGTTCAGGAAGTTGCGCGCGGGCGGCGAGATCATCGCGAGCGGGTAGCGCGCGGCGAGTTCCGGTGCGTATTCCGCCGACTCGTAAGGCGGCAGGTAATCCGGAAGCGGGTCGAGGCCCTGCTCGGCGAGGCGCTCGCTGTAAAACTCGCATTTACCCGACGGCGTGCGAAAGCCGCCCTCGGCAAACGGCGCGTCTGGCACATTCAGCTTTGCCCAACCGGTCTGCTTGAGCGTCTCCCAGTCGACGCCTTCGAGCGTCTTGTCCTCCCATCGGAGCGCCCGGCGCGCGACGGCTTCGTCGCTTTCGAAGAGTGCTGGCTCGTCAAGCGCCATTTGACGCGCGAGGCCGCGAAAAATCTCAGTGTTCGGACGGGCACCGGCGACCGGCGGAATCGCCGGCAGGTTCACCATGACGTGCGTGTGGCCGTACGACTTGTGCACGTCGAGATGCTCGAGCTGTGTCGTGGCCGGCAGAAGCAGGTCGGCATAATCGGCCGTATCCGTCTGGAAATGCTCGAGCACGATGGTGAAGAGGTCCTCGCGCGCAAAACCTGCCGCGACGCGCTCTGAATCGGGCGCGACGGCGACCGGATTCGAGTTGTACACGACGATCGCCTCGATTTTCGGGCCGAACTGCGGGTCGCCCGGGTGCAGGAGTGCGTCGCCGATTGCGTTCATATTGATGACGCGGCTCGGTTTCTCGGGCCAGCCGGGCATCAGATCGGGACGTTGCAGAGCATGCGTATCGACCGGCGCCCAGCCGGACGACGACAGCAAGGCGCCGCCGGCGCGCTCGCGCCACGCGCCGGTCAGCGACGGCAGACACGCGATCGCGCGGACCGCGTTGCCGCCGCCGCGCACTCTTTGCAGACCGTAGTTCAGGCGAATCGCAGCTTTCCGCGTGCTGCCGTAAAGTCGCGCGAGGTCAATGACAGCCTGCTCTTCAATGCCGCAAATGTCTGCCACGCACGCCGGCGAATACGTGAGCGCGCGGGCTTTGAGTTCGGCGAAGCCCACGGTATGCGCGGCGATGTAAGCGTGATCGAGCAGGTCCTCTGAAATCAGCACGTTCATCATGCCGAGTGCCAATGCGCCGTCAGTGCCCGGCTTCAGCGCAATATGCTGATGGCACTTCTCCGCCGTCAGCGAACGATACGGATCGATCGCAATCAGTCGCGCGCCTCGACGCTTCGCCTCCTGCGCCCGCGTCCAGAAATGGAGATTCGACGCAATGGGATTCGAGCCCCAGATCAGAATGACCTCGCTCTCCTCGAAGAACTCCGTGAGCATGCCGAGGCTCGCGCCATAGGTGTATTTCAACCCCGCCGCGCCGGCCGCCGCGCAGATCGTGCGGTCCAGTTGCGATGCGCCCAGCTTGTGAAAGAACCGTTGCGCAATGCTGTCGCCCTGGACGAGACCCATCGTGCCGGCGTAGCTATAGGGCAGGATAGCTTCGGGCGTGCGACCCGCGATCTCCGACAGGCGCCTCGCGCCCCACTCCAACGCGTCTTCCCAGCTAATGGCTTCAAAACGGCCCTCGCCTTTGCGGCCGATGCGCTTCATGGGGGTTGTCAGGCGTTGCGGATGATGGACCCGTTCCGCGTAGCGGCTGACTTTGGTACACAAGGCACCCTGCGTCGGAGCATGGTCCGGGTCAGCGACGACCTTGATCGCCCGCCCGCCGTCAATGGTGACCCTCATTGCGCAGGTGTCGGGGCAATCGTGAGGGCAAACAGCGCGAGCGAATTCGGTGGGGGCGTTCATTGGGTAACCATTCGGGGGACGGTAAGCGGGGCGCAACGCGGAATTTTATTACGTCCGTTGGCGCTTGCCTGCATGCTGCCGCCAAAAAGCCTTCGGCGTAGAATCGTTAGCACTGCGTCCGGCACCTATCGCCACGACGATTTCATGCAAGTCAAAGCGCAAGCACATCGGCACTCTATTATGAAACTGATCCCCGAAATCCAGGCTGCTCACGGAGAAATCCGAAACCTTCGACGAACGATCCATGCTCATCCCGAACTGCGTTACGAGGAAACCGCGACCGCCGACCTGGTTGCGAAGACACTCGAGTCGTGGGGCATAGAAACTCATCGCGGATTAGGCAAGACAGGCGTCGTGGGCGTGCTGAAACGCGGCAGTGGCGCGCGTTCGATTGGCCTGCGCGCCGACATGGATGCGCTGCCGATTCAGGAGCTGAATAGCTTCGAACATCGGTCGCAGAACGACGGGAAAATGCACGCGTGCGGTCACGATGGACACACCGCGATGCTCCTCGGTGCAGCCCGGCATCTCGCGAAACACGGCGACTTTGAAGGCACGATCGTGTTCATTTTTCAGCCGGCCGAAGAAGGCGGCGCTGGCGCTCAGGCCATGATCGAGGACGGCCTTTTCGAGAAGTTTCCCGTCGATGCGGTGTTCGGCATCCACAACTGGCCGGGCATGCCGGCGGGGCAGTTCGGCGTGACCGAAGGTCCGATCATGGCCTCGAGCAACGAATTTCGCATTGATATCAAAGGGGTAGGCTCGCACGCCGCGTTGCCGCATAACGGACGCGATCCGGTATTTACTGCGGTGCAGATCGCTAACGGGCTGCAGGGCATCATTACGCGGAACAAGAAGCCGCTCGATACGGCCGTGCTCTCGATCACCCAGATCCATGCCGGCGACGCAGTCAACGTCGTTCCCGACGACGCGTGGATCGCGGGCACTGTACGCACTTTCACCACTGAGACGCTGGATCTCATCGAAGCGCGTATGCGCAAAATCGCCGAAAACACGGCGGACGCTTACGATTGCACGGTCGACGTCCACTTCCACCGAAACTACCCGCCCACGATCAACAGCAGTGAAGAGGCGCGCTTTGCGGCGGCAGTCATGAAGGAGGTGGTGGGGGCGGAGAATGTGAACGATTCCGTCGAACCGACGATGGGTGCCGAAGACTTCTCGTTCATGTTGCTGGCGAAGCCTGGATGCTATGCGTTCCTCGGCAATGGCGACGGTGGCCACCGCGAGGCAGGCCACGGTGCCGGCCCCTGCATGCTGCATAACGCGAGCTACGATTTCAACGATGAGTTGCTGCCCATCGGTTCGACGTATTGGGTGCGACTTGCGCAGCGGTTTCTGGCGGAAGGGAAATAGGATTTCGCGTGGATGTAGACAGGACGCCGCGGCAGGGCCCATCGCGCTGGTGGGGTGCATATGGCTTGCGTTGCCGCGTTTCTGTAGCTTCGGGCGCCAGCCGTTTCCGTGCCGCTGTACCCGCGGTCGGTCCGTAAACGCAGAAACCCCACCTTTGCGGGGTGGGGTTTCTGACGGTGGTGGGGAGCCTGACGATTACCTACTTTCACACGGGTAATCCGCACTATCATCGGCGTGGAGTCGTTTCACGGTCCTGTTCGGGATGGGAAGGGGTGGGACCGACTCGCTATGGTCATCAGGCTTTGACGGGTTGCCGTACTGCCGGTGGGGCAATACAGCCAATCTGGAAGAAGTAGTTTCTGGTGATGCTCACCAGGCGATGCGGGGTTGTGCTGTATCGGGCACAACATGGATCTCAACCGTGTGTGGTCTGCATAAGACCCTGCGCGTGGCGCAGGGTGGGGCATCCATAAGTGCTGAAGCACTCACGGCTGCCGACACACACCTGTTATAGGATCAAGCCTTACGGGCAATTAGTATCAGTTAGCTGAACGCATTACTGCGCTTACACACCTGACCTATCAACGTCCTGGTCTTGAACGACCCTTCAAGGGGCTCGAAGCCCCGGGGATATCTCATCTTAAGGCGAGTTTCCCGCTTAGATGCTTTCAGCGGTTATCTCTTCCGAACATAGCTACCCGGCGATGCCACTGGCGTGACAACCGGTACACCAGAGGTTCGTCCACTCCGGTCCTCTCGTACTAGGAGCAGCCCCCTTCAAATATCCAGCGCCCACGGCAGATAGGGACCAAACTGTCTCACGACGTTTTAAACCCAGCTCACGTACCTCTTTAAATGGCGAACAGCCATACCCTTGGGACCGGCTACAGCCCCAGGATGAGATGAGCCGACATCGAGGTGCCAAACACCGCCGTCGATATGAACTCTTGGGCGGTATCAGCCTGTTATCCCCAGAGTACCTTTTATCCGTTGAGCGATGGCCCTTCCATACAGAACCACCGGATCACTATGACCTGCTTTCGCACCTGCTCGACTTGTCGGTCTCGCAGTTAAGCACGCTTATGCCATTGCACTATCAGCACGATTTCCGACCGTACCTAGCGTACCTTCGTACTCCTCCGTTACACTTTGGGAGGAGACCGCCCCAGTCAAACTGCCTACCATGCACTGTCCCCGATCCGGATTACGGACCAAGGTTAGAACCTCAAACAGATCAGGGTGGTATTTCAAGGATGGCTCCACGCAGACTGGCGTCCACGCTTCACAGCCTCCCACCTATCCTACACAGACCGGTTCAAAGTCCAATGCAAAGCTACAGTAAAGGTTCATGGGGTCTTTCCGTCTAGCCGCGGGGAGATTGCATCATCACAAACACTTCAACTTCGCTGAGTCTCGGGAGGAGACAGTGTGGCCATCGTTACGCCATTCGTGCAGGTCGGAACTTACCCGACAAGGAATTTCGCTACCTTAGGACCGTTATAGTTACGGCCGCCGTTTACCGGGACTTCAATCAGGAGCTTGCACCCCATCATTTAATCTTCCGGCACCGGGCAGGCGTCACACCCTATACGTCCACTTTCGTGTTTGCAGAGTGCTGTGTTTTTATTAAACAGTCGCAGCCACCAGTTTATTGCAACCCCTTCACCCTTCTCGCGCAGGCGAGTCAAGCTACAGGGGCGTACCTTATCCCGAAGTTACGGTACCAATTTGCCGAGTTCCTTCTCCCGAGTTCTCTCAAGCGCCTTAGAATACTCATCTCGCCCACCTGTGTCGGTTTGCGGTACGGTCTTGTTGAACTGAAGCTTAGAGGCTTTTCCTGGAACCACTTCCGATTGCTTCGTGACCTAGATCACTGGCCTCGCACCCTTGAATTCCGCGCCCGGATTTGCCAAAGCGCCTTCTCCAATGCAAGGACCGGGACTTCCAACACCCGGACAACCTTCCGCGATCCGTCCCCCCATCGCATTCAACAATGGTGCAGGAATATTAACCTGCTTCCCATCAGCTACGCATTTCTGCCTCGCCTTAGGGGCCGACTCACCCTACGCCGATGAACGTTGCGTAGGAAACCTTGGGCTTACGGCGAGGGGGCCTTTCACCCCCTTTATCGCTACTCATGTCAGCATTCGCACTTCCGATACCTCCAGCACACTTTCCAGTGCACCTTCGCAGGCTTACGGAACGCTCTCCTACCATGCATATAAATATGCATCCGCAGCTTCGGTATATGGCTTAGCCCCGTTACATCTTCCGCGCAGGACGACTCGATCAGTGAGCTATTACGCTTTCTTTAAAGGATGGCTGCTTCTAAGCCAACCTCCTGACTGTTTTAGCCTTCCCACTTCGTTTCCCACTTAGCCATATTTGGGGACCTTAGCTGGCGGTCTGGGTTGTTTCCCTCTTGACACCGGACGTTAGCACCCGATGTCTGTCTCCCGTGATTGCACTCTTCGGTATTCGGAGTTTGCTATGGCGTAGTAATCCGCAATGGACCCCACAACCATGACAGTGCTCTACCCCCGAAGGTGATACACGAGGCACTACCTAAATAGTTTTCGGAGAGAACCAGCTATTTCCAGGTTTGTTTAGCCTTTCACCCCTATCCACAGCTCATCCCCTAACTTTTCAACGTTAGTGGGTTCGGACCTCCAGTACGTGTTACCGCACCTTCATCCTGGCCATGGATAGATCACCTGGTTTCGGGTCTACACCCAGCGACTGAACGCCCTGTTCGGACTCGCTTTCGCTACGCCTGCCCTAATCGGTTAAGCTTGCCACTGAATGTAAGTCGCTGACCCATTATACAAAAGGTACGCCGTCACCCCCTTGCGAAGGCTCCGACTGTTTGTATGCATGCGGTTTCAGGATCTGTTTCACTCCCCTCCCGGGGTTCTTTTCGCCTTTCCCTCACGGTACTGGTTCACTATCGGTCGATCACGAGTATTTAGCCTTGGAGGATGGTCCCCCCATCTTCAGACAGGATTTCACGTGTCCCGCCCTACTTCTCGCATACCTAGTTCTTCCAATCTGTTTTCGCTTACGGGGCTATCACCCGCTATGGCCGCACTTTCCAGAGCGTTCAGCTAACAGTTCAGATAAAGAATGCAGGCTGCTCCCATTTCGCTCGCCACTACTCTGGGAATCTCGGTTGATTTCTTTTCCTGCGGTTACTTAGATGTTTCAGTTCACCGCGTTCGCCTCACATGACCTATGGATTCAGTCATGGATACTCCATTCGGAGTGGGTTTCCCCATTCGGACATCTACGGATCAAAGCTCGTTTGCCAGCTCCCCGTAGCTTTTCGCAGGCTACCGCGTCCTTCATCGCCTGTGATCGCCAAGGCATCCACCACATGCACTTGTTCGCTTGACCCTATAACGGGTATGTCTCATCGTGCTGGACACGACAGGACCCACTCGCTACAGGTTGAGTATTCGTGTTGCGCCGTATTCCAAGGCGATCTTTCGATCACCTTTAAAATACATCGATACAATCACAACCCTGATTCACCTACTCGCGCACCCATCTCCAGGTACACTTTCGTGAATCTCTTTACTACTTCTTCCTGATTGTTAAAGAACGTTCAGCCGATATCACGACTGGATCGTGCATCACGCTGACTGGCTCAATTGCCAATGCATAACGCTCAGCTCGCACTGAACACTAGGCATTGGGAATTGGTGGAGGATGACGGGATCGAACCGACGACCCCCTGCTTGCAAAGCAGGTGCTCTCCCAGCTGAGCTAATCCCCCCGCGGGTCACACAGATACAGGGCACCTCAGTGTGCACTTCAGTGAGCACCCCGGTCAGCCACCACACAAGACAGCTGGTGGGTCTGGATGGATTCGAACCATCGACCCCCGCCTTATCAAGACGGTGCTCTAACCGACTGAGCTACAGACCCCTGCGTCTGTCTGCGTTTCTTTACTTACAGCCGATAAGCGTGAGCGCTCAACACCCTGACGCGTCAAGCTCTGGAAAGGAGGTGATCCAGCCGCACCTTCCGATACGGCTACCTTGTTACGACTTCACCCCAGTCATGAATCCTACCGTGGTGACCGTCCTCCTTGCGGTTAGACTAGCCACTTCTGGTAAAACCCACTCCCATGGTGTGACGGGCGGTGTGTACAAGACCCGGGAACGTATTCACCGCGGCATGCTGATCCGCGATTACTAGCGATTCCAGCTTCACGCACTCGAGTTGCAGAGTGCGATCCGGACTACGATCGGTTTTCTGGGATTGGCTCCACCTCGCGGCTTGGCGACCCTCTGTTCCGACCATTGTATGACGTGTGAAGCCCTACCCATAAGGGCCATGAGGACTTGACGTCATCCCCACCTTCCTCCGGTTTGTCACCGGCAGTCTCCCTGGAGTGCTCTTGCGTAGCAACTAGGGACAAGGGTTGCGCTCGTTGCGGGACTTAACCCAACATCTCACGACACGAGCTGACGACAGCCATGCAGCACCTGTGTGATGGCTCCCTTTCGGGCACTCCCACCTCTCAGCGGGATTCCATCCATGTCAAGGGTAGGTAAGGTTTTTCGCGTTGCATCGAATTAATCCACATCATCCACCGCTTGTGCGGGTCCCCGTCAATTCCTTTGAGTTTTAATCTTGCGACCGTACTCCCCAGGCGGTCAACTTCACGCGTTAGCTACGTTACCAAGCCAATGAAGGCCCGACAACCAGTTGACATCGTTTAGGGCGTGGACTACCAGGGTATCTAATCCTGTTTGCTCCCCACGCTTTCGTGCATGAGCGTCAGTATTGGCCCAGGGGCTGCCTTCGCCATCGGTATTCCTCCACATCTCTACGCATTTCACTGCTACACGTGGAATTCTACCCCCCTCTGCCATACTCTAGCCCGCCAGTCACAAATGCAGTTCCCAGGTTAAGCCCGGGGATTTCACATCTGTCTTAGCGAACCGCCTGCGCACGCTTTACGCCCAGTAATTCCGATTAACGCTTGCACCCTACGTATTACCGCGGCTGCTGGCACGTAGTTAGCCGGTGCTTATTCTTCCGGTACCGTCATCCGCCACGGGTATTAGCCACGGCGTTTTCTTTCCGGACAAAAGTGCTTTACAACCCGAAGGCCTTCTTCACACACGCGGCATTGCTGGATCAGGGTTGCCCCCATTGTCCAAAATTCCCCACTGCTGCCTCCCGTAGGAGTCTGGGCCGTGTCTCAGTCCCAGTGTGGCTGGTCGTCCTCTCAGACCAGCTACAGATCGTCGCCTTGGTAGGCCTTTACCCCACCAACTAGCTAATCTGCCATCGGCCGCCCCTGTAGCGCGAGGTCCCGAAGGATCCCCCGCTTTCCTCCGCAGAGCGTATGCGGTATTAATCCGGCTTTCGCCGGGCTATCCCCCACTACAGGACACGTTCCGATGTATTACTCACCCGTTCGCCACTCGCCGCCAGGCCGAAGCCCGCGCTGCCGTCCGACTTGCATGTGTAAGGCATGCCGCCAGCGTTCAATCTGAGCCAGGATCAAACTCTTCAGTTCAAACCTGTTACTGTTTTCGGGCTCTCTCGAACCCGGTCGCTCACTCAACGTACTGACGAATGATTAACCCCACTCCTCCATAGAAGAGTCAGGCAACCTTCCTTTCATTACTATTACTGTGTGAGACTTGATACTTTCGCTTTTCCGCCAGACCCCGAAGAGTCCGGCGTAGCGTCGTCGCATCAAGCGCCCACACTTATCGGCTGTTAGTTTTTAAAGATCGGTTCGCACACTTTGCAGCGCCTGATTTCAACCACCCGGCACCGCTTCGTTCTGCGTCGCTGCATCAGCAGCAGAGAAGCGAGATTATGAAGAACTTCCGTCGCGCCGTCAACAGGTTTTTGTTACTGACTGAACCTGCTGCCACCGCCGGAAGCCTTGCCACTGCTGGCTTTCCCGCTTCCCGTGCCCCGGCGTCCGGAGCACGAAAGAGCGAGATTCTAGCGAGCCCGGCGGCGGGTTGCAAGCGTTATTTTGACAAGCGTATTAACGGTGTTTGAAAACTGGCTTGCGCTTCTCCACGAACGCCGCCATCCCTTCTTTCTGGTCCTCCGTCGCGAACAGCGAATGGAAGAGCCGACGCTCGAAATGCACGCCCTCCGCAAGCGTCGTTTCGTACGCCCGATTCACCGACTCCTTCACCATCATGACTGCCGGCAGCGGGAACTCCGCGATCGTAGCGGCCGCGGCGATCGACTCCTCGATCAACGACGCAGCGGGAATGACCCGCGACACCAATCCGGCGCGCTCGGCTTCCGTGGCG
The DNA here is from genome assembly GCF_047325075.1 of Paraburkholderia phenoliruptrix. Classification (NCBI taxonomy): domain Bacteria; kingdom Pseudomonadati; phylum Pseudomonadota; class Betaproteobacteria; order Burkholderiales; family Burkholderiaceae; genus Paraburkholderia; species Paraburkholderia phenoliruptrix. The sequence continues at coordinate 852,476 of NZ_CP168531.1, read as the reverse complement.
TCCATGAAGCGCGCCGTCAGGCAAAGGTCCATCGCCTTGGCCTTCGACACCGCGCGCGGCAAGCGCTGCGTGCCACCGGCGCCCGGCATGATGCCGAGCTTGATTTCCGGCTGACCGAACTTCGCAGTGTCCGCGGCGAAAATCATGTCGCACATCATCGCGAGTTCGCAGCCACCGCCCAGCGCAAAGCCCGCCACCGCTGCAATGATCGGCTTGCGGATCGAGCGAACCGTCTCCCAGTTGCGCGTGATGTAGTCGCCCTTGTAGACGTCCATATAGGAATAGGTCGACATCATGCCGATGTCGGCACCGGCGGCGAACGCCTTCTCACTGCCCGCCACCACAATGGCGCCGATGCCGTCGTCGGCATCGAACGCGCGCAGCGCCGCCCCCAGTTCGTCCATCAACGCATCGTTAAGCGCGTTCAATGCCTTCGGGCGGTTCAATGTGACCAAACCGACCCGCCCCCGCGTTTCGACCAGAATGTTCTCGTAAGCCATGCCGCCTCCTTGTGATCAATTGAGCGCGAAAAACGCTTCGCGCGGCCATCCTAATAATGCTAACATTCCCCAACCAACCGGTCGGTCAATTATTCGACGGGCTTTCCCCAACACACAGCCAAGCCTCTGCCATGACACATCCGTTATTCACCAAGCACGAAGATACGCTGCAAAAGGCGCTCGCCGCGGCCGAGACGCGCGGTTACTGGAGCCCATTCGTCGAAATGCCCAGTCCGAAAGTGTACGGGGAAACCGCCAACGCGGACGGCGAAGCGGCTTTCAAAGCGCACCTGAACGCAGCCTTCGAGTTGGACCAACCGTCCACGGGGGAGACGGTCGGCGCGGAAGTGTCTCCTTTCGGCTTCCCGCTCGGCATTCGCTATCCCAAGTCCGATCCCGATGCACTGATCGCCGCCGCCGCGGCCGCTCAACGCAACTGGCGCGCCGCCGGGCCCAAGGCATGGATCGGCGTGTCGCTCGAAATTCTCGCCCGGCTCAATCGCGCCAGCTTTGAGATCGGCTATAGCGTGATGCATACGACCGGTCAGGCCTTCATGATGGCCTTCCAGGCGGGCGGCCCGCACGCACAAGACCGGGCGCTGGAAGCTGTGGTCTACGCGTGGGACCAGTTGCGCCGTATTCCCGCCGACGCCCATTGGGAAAAACCGCAAGGCAAAAACCCGCCGCTCGCCATGCACAAGCGTTACACCATCGTGCCTCGTGGCACAGGCCTTGTGCTCGGGTGCTGCACCTTCCCCACCTGGAACGGCTATCCAGGGCTTTTCGCCGACCTCGCCACGGGCAACGCCGTGATCGTGAAACCGCATCCCGGCGCGATTCTGCCGCTCGCGATCACCGTGCGCATTGCGCGCGACGTTCTGCGCGAAGCCGGTTTCGATCCGAACGTCATCACCCTGCTCGCCACTGAGCCTAACGACGGCGCGGTCGTCCAAAGCCTCGCCGTACGTCCGGAAATCAAGCTGATCGACTTCACGGGCAGCACGCAAAACGGCACCTGGCTCGAACGCAACGCGCACCAGGCCCAGGTCTATACCGAGAAAGCTGGTGTCAACCAGATCGTGATCGACTCCGCGGACGACATCAAGGCCGTCGCCCGCAACATCGCGTTCTCTCTCTCGCTCTACTCCGGCCAGATGTGCACCGCGCCGCAGAACATCTATGTCCCCCGCGGCGGCATTCGTACCGCGGACGGCACGCTCACCTTCGACGAAGTCGCGCAGGCCATAGCCGGCGCCGTGCAAAAACTGGTGGCGGACCCGGCCCGTGCCGTCGAACTACTCGGTGCCATTCAGAACGAAGGCGTCACGCAACGCATCGACGAAGCCGCGAAGCTCGGCCGGATTCTGGTCGAGAGTCAAACGCTCGGGCACCCCGCTTTTGCCGGCGCCCGTGTGCGCACGCCGCTTGTGGTCCAGCTCGACGCCGCAACCGACCGCGCCCAATTCACCAAGGAATGGTTCGGTCCCATCTCGTTCGTCATTGCTACGGACTCGACCGCGCAATCTCTCGAACTTGCCGGCACGATCGCAGCCGAGCACGGCGCGCTTACGCTGTCCGTGTACAGCACCGATGAAGCCGTGCTCGAAGAAGCGCACGAGGCGTCGCTGCGCGGCGGTGTCGCGCTTTCGATCAACCTGACGGGCGGTGTGTTCGTCAACCAGTCGGCTGCGTTCTCCGATTTCCATGGCACTGGCGCGAACCCTGCGGCCAACGCCGCACTTACCGATGCAGCCTTCGTCGCAAATCGTTTCCGTGTGGTTCAAAGCCGCGTACATGTTGAACCGAAAGCGGCGCCAGCGGTAGCTAGCTGAACGTCATAAGACAAAAGCACGGCTTCGTCCTATGCCTTTTGGCTGAATAGACCGCGCCGTGCCCGCCAACTAACATGAGACATCGGATCGGCATGCACCGCCGGTCCGCCTGAGCAGGAATGGACATGAACGACGCCTTTATCTGCGACGCGATTCGCACTCCCATCGGCCGCTACGGCGGCGCCCTGAAAGACGTCCGGGCCGACGACCTCGGCGCCGTGCCGATCAAGGCATTAATCGAGCGCAATCCTGGCGTCGACTGGCGTGCCGTGGACGACGTGATCTACGGCTGCGCGAACCAGGCCGGTGAAGACAATCGCAACGTGGCGCGCATGTCGGCGTTGCTCGCGGGACTTCCCACCGACGTACCGGGTTCGACAATCAACCGCCTGTGCGGATCTGGCATGGATGCTGTCGGCAGCGCGGCGCGCGCCATCAAGGCGGGCGAAGCCCGGTTGATGATCGCCGGCGGAGTGGAAAGCATGACCCGCGCGCCGTTTGTAATGGGCAAGGCGGCGAGCGCGTTTTCGCGGCAAGCGGATATCTACGATACGACGATTGGCTGGCGCTTCGTCAATCCGCTCATGAAACGTCAGTATGGCGTCGACTCCATGCCCGAAACGGCGGAAAACGTCGCAGTGGAATTCGGAATCAGCCGTGTCGATCAGGACGCGTTCGCATTGGCGAGCCAGCAGAAGGCCGCGCGCGCGCAACGTGACGGCACGCTCGCCCAGGAAATCGTCGGTGTGGAAATCGCGCAGAAGAAGGGCGATCCCATTCGCGTGACGCTCGACGAGCATCCGCGCGAGACCTCGCTCGAAAGCCTGGCGAGGCTCAAGGGCGTGGTTCGTCCGGACGGCACCGTGACTGCCGGCAATGCGTCGGGCGTGAACGACGGCGCGTGCGCGCTGCTGCTAGCGAACCAGCAAGCCGCCGACCAATATGGGCTGCGCCGCCGCGCGCGCGTGGTGGGCATGGCAACGGCGGGCGTCGAGCCGCGCATCATGGGTATAGGGCCCGCGCCCGCCACGCAGAAGTTGCTCAAGCAACTCGGCATGAGTCTCGAGCAGTTCGACGTGATCGAGTTAAACGAGGCATTCGCATCGCAGGGACTCGCGGTTCTGCGCACGCTCGGACTGCGCGACGACGATCCGCGCGTCAATCCGAACGGCGGAGCAATTGCCCTCGGGCACCCGCTCGGCGCATCGGGCGCGCGCCTCGTCACGACCGCGCTCTACCAGCTGGAGCGCTGCAACGGGCGCTTCGCGCTTTGCACTATGTGCATCGGCGTGGGTCAGGGCATCGCGCTCGTCATCGAGCGGCTCTGAAATCAAGCGCTGCAGTTCCGCGAAAGAGACTTTGAGGAGACACCCAATGTCATACGAAGCGATCCGCCTCGCGTTCGACGCGTCGAGCCGCGTAGCGACCATTACGCTGAACCGCCCGGACAAGCTGAACAGCTTCACGCGCGCCATGCATGAGGAACTCGCGGCTGCGCTCGGCGAGGTAGAGGCAAACGGCGCTCGCGCGCTCGTCCTGACCGGCTCGGGCCGCGGATTCTGCGCGGGGCAGGACCTCGCCGATCTGGATTTCACGCCCGGCGCCATGACAGACCTGGGCGACTTGATCGACGCGCATTTCAACCCGCTGATTCGCCGCTTGCAAGCACTGCCGCTACCCGTGATCGCGGCAGTCAACGGCACGGCGGCGGGCGCCGGCGCCAATCTGGCGCTCGCCTGCGATATCGTGCTGGCAGCACGTTCGGCGAGCTTCATCCAGGCATTCGTGAAGATCGGTCTCGTGCCGGATTCGGGCGGCACCTGGTTCTTGCCGCAGCGAGTCGGCATGGCGCGCGCGATGGGACTCGCCATCACCGGCGACAAACTCAGCGCGGAAAAAGCCGAAAACTGGGGCCTCATCTGGCAAGCAGTCGACGACGAGGAGCTCGCCGCAGCCGCCACCAGACTGGCGGCGCAGCTCGCGCAGCAACCGACGCGCGCCATTGCCGCGATCAAGCAGGCCATGCGCGCCGGCGCGACGCAAACGCTCGATCAGCAACTCGACCTGGAGCGCGACCTGCAGCGCGAGCTGGGTGCGTCGCATGATTATGCGGAGGGCGTGCAAGCCTTCGTCGACAAGCGCGCGCCGCGTTTCGAGGGCCGCTGATATGTCGACGCAATCTCTCTATCCTGCGGAAATGACACCCGACGAACTCGCCCGCGCCACCGCCGCCGCGATGTACGAGAACGATGCGTGCAGCCGTGCGCTCGGCCTCGAAATCGTGGAAGTGCGCGCCGGCTATGCGCGTCTGCGGATGCCTGTGCGCGACGACTTTCTCAACGGCCATCAGATCTGCCATGGCGGACTGATCTTCACACTCGCCGACTCGAGCTTTGCGTTCGCCTGCAACTCGCGCAACCTCAACACTGTGGCATCCGGTTGCTCGATCGAGTTTCTGCGTCCCGTGCATGGCGGTGACGTGCTCACTGCAGAGGCCGTCGAACAGACCTTGAACGGCCGCACCGGAATTTACGATATTCGCGTCACCAATCGTGCCGGGGACACAGTTGCCCTGTTTCGCGGCAAATCGGCGCAGATCAAGGGAAACGTCATTCCGCATACGTCGTCCGGCACGGGACCCGAGTAAGACGAGACGAGACGAGACGCGACAGCGTCACAGCGCACGGAGAAGGCGTGCGGCAAGCGCTCCGCCCGGGAGTCGCAAGTCCGCGGCAGTGATGAGCGGCGACACGGCAATCGATTCGCCGCGTAGCAGCGGCGCGCAGTCCGGCGCCCACGCTCGAATTTTGCGCTTGAGCGCAACCTATATCAGCCCCGCATTAGCATTGAGGCAGCAAGGAGACATGCAATGAGCCCCGCCCTTCCGCTCGATCCGATCGAGACCGCCAGCCGCGACGAACTTGCCGCGCTTCAACTTGAACGGCTCAAATGGTCGCTGAACCACGCTTACGAAAATTCACCGGTCTATCGTCGAAAGTTTGACGAAGCGGGAATTCATCCGAGCGAACTGAAGACGCTCGCGGATCTTGCGCGCTTCCCGTTCACGACCAAGAAAGATTTGCGCGACAGCTATCCGTTCGGAATGTTCGCCGTGCCGCAAGAGCGTGTCTCGCGCATTCACGCTTCGTCTGGAACGACCGGCAAGCCGACCGTGGTGGGCTACACCGCTCGCGATATCGACACGTGGGCGAATCTCGTCGCGCGTTCGATCCGCGCGGCCGGCGCCAAACCCGGCGACAAAGTCCATGTGAGCTACGGCTACGGCCTCTTCACCGGCGGTTTGGGCGCGCATTATGGCGCCGAACGGGCGGGCCTCACCGTCATCCCGTTCGGCGGCGGCCAGACGGAAAAGCAGGTGCAACTGATCCAGGACTTCCGGCCCGACATCATCATGGTGACGCCGAGCTACATGCTGTCAATCGCCGACGAGCTGGAACGCCAGGGCATTGACCCGGCCACTTGCTCGTTGCGCATCGGCATCTTCGGCGCCGAGCCGTGGACCAACGACATGCGTCAGGCAATCGAAAGACGTATGGGAATCGACGCGGTCGACATTTATGGTTTGTCGGAAGTGATGGGACCGGGCGTGGCCTCGGAATGCGTCGAAACGAAAGACGGGCCGACCATCTGGGAAGACCATTTCTATCCCGAAATCATCGACCCGGAAACGGGCGAGGTTCTTCCGGACGGAGAACTGGGCGAGCTGGTGTTCACGTCGCTCACCAAGGAAGCGTTGCCGATCATTCGCTACCGCACGCGCGACCTCACGCGTCTCTTACCGGGCAGCGCCCGCACCATGCGCCGCATGGAAAAAATCACCGGTCGCTCGGACGACATGATGATCGTTCGGGGCGTCAACGTATTCCCCACGCAAATCGAGGAACTGCTGCTGAAGCAACACGCTCTCGCGCCTCACTATCAGATCGTGCTCACCAAGGAAGGTCCGCTCGATGTGTTGACGCTGAACGTCGAGCCTTGCCCGGAAAGTGCGCCGGACACCACCGCGCTAAGCGCGGCGAAGCAGGCGCTCGCGTACGACATCAAGGCGCTGATCGGCGTGAGCGCGGTCGTGAACGTGCTGCCGGTGAACGGAATCGAACGTTCGGTGGGCAAGGCAAGGCGCGTCGTCGACAAGCGCAAGTCGGGGCAGTGAACCCCGCCGTTTTTCGCCGAGGCTGCGGATAAGCGGTTAGCTCGGGCGCGCGGCGCAGACCGCGGCAATGGGGTAGGACGCGTCACGAGCGCCAGCGGCGTCCGAGTAGCCATCGCCGCGACACTGACGGAGAGGCTGCTGCCCACCCTAAGAATTCGGCAGCAGCAACCACATCCGGCCGCCCTGCTTCATCTTGCCGGCGAGGTCGCCCGCGTCATCGCCGAGACCCCAGAAGTAATCGGCGCGCACGCCGCCCTTGATTGCCGAGCCGGTGTCCTGCGCAAATACGAGGCGGTTCATGGGCGAGTTCGTCAGCGGGCGCGTGGTCTGCAAGAACACCGGTGTGCCAAGCGGGATCGAGGTCGGATCAACGGCAATGGAGCGCTCCGGCGTCAACGGCACGCCAAGCGCACCGATGGGACCGTCTGCGCCGCCTTTGGGCGCGCTTTCCGCCGACGGCATCTCGCGGAAAAAAACGAAACGGGGATTCGTATCGAGCAGCGCGTCCACGCGGCCGGGGTTCGCGCGCGCCCAGGCCTTGATGCCTTGCATGGTGGCTTGTGCTGGCGTCAGCTCGCCGCGGTCCAGAAGCCATCTTCCGATAGATTTGTACGGCTGGTTGTTCGTGCCGCCAAAGCCCAGGCGCATTACGCTGCCGTCTTCCATGACGATCCGGCCGGAACCCTGCACTTGCAGGAAGAACGCTTCAATCGGGTCGTCGACCCAGACAAGCTCGTTGCCGTTTAGCACGCCCATTCGTTCGAGCTGCGCCCGCGGCGGCATCGGCGCACCCGGCCGATAGCTGGATGGCCAGCGATACAACGCCGTTTGATACACGCCATGGCGAGTGCGCGACCCGCGCAGCAACGGCTCGTAATAACCGGTGACGAGGCCGTCGAGCGTGCCGTCGGTGTTGGCTAGCTGGAACGGCGTGAAATAGGCCTCAAAAAAAGCTCGCGCGCTCGTCACGTCGAGATCGTCCAACTGCGCCGCTGCCGCACAGGCCCGCGCCCAATTCGGTTGCCGCGCGAGCCTCAGGCAGTTCTGCCGCAAGGCGGCCGTGGCGCCAATCAGCGAATCGTCCTGCCAGCCGGGAACCTGCTGCCACGCTACCGCCGTGAGGCGCGTAGCGGCGATCTGGCCAGGAATGATCGCGGCGCCGGTAGGTGGCGAAGTCACCGGCCGCACCGCGCCGCCGCCGCCACAGGCGGCGAGAATGACCGCAACCGACAGCGCACCGAGCCAGGCTCCGGCCGCGCGGACAAAACGCATACAATGTTCGTTCTTGATGGAAACCGCCATGTCTGATCTGTTCGACGAATACCCAATGCTCATCTTCGCGCTGGAATCGCTTCTCGCGTTGTTCCTGCTCGTGTTCATCGTCGTGTGGACGTCATCCGGTAAAAAGAAAGCGGCGCGCGCCCACAGCCGCGAAACGCAAAAGCCGCCAGAACCGCGCTGACGCAGCGCCCCTCCGCGCACTCCACTGTGCCGATGGAAGCCGCGTCGCCGCCGCATTGCCCAGTTAAAGACCGCGGGCAATGGCCCCGGTTCAATGCAGCGTGCGCGGCATGCGCAGAATGAACTCCGGCACGGGCGCGTCGAAACGCTCACCGTCCTCAGCCACGCAGAAGTACTCTCCTCGCATCGTGCCGACCGGCGTGGCGATGACCGCCCAGCTCGTGTATTCGAACTGCTCGCCGGGTTTGAGGAGCGGCTGGTGGCCAACCACGCCGAGACCCTTCACTTCCTGCACCGTCTTTTCACTGTCTGTGATCACCCAATGCCGCGCGATCAGTTGCGCGGGCACCTGACCGGTATTGCGGATGGTCAGCGTATAGGCGAACGCATACTGGCGGCGCTCCGGGTCTGACTCCTCGGGCAGAAACTGCACTTGCGCCGACACGCTGAATTCGTACTGGCTCATCCTGATTCCAATCTGGTGAAACGGTGCGACAAGATCGCTGGAAAGCCCGAGCGCCAACGGCTTCAGGCCCCTCGACGCCGATGCGCCATGGTTTGGCATTCTGCGTCATGAGCGAGGCGCCCGCAACCGGACATAACCTTTGGACTAGGGCGCATAAGGCGCCCCGGGCGCTCACGGCCTTCGCGCGGCTTCGTATTCGACGCCGGCAAGCCAGCAGCGGCCAAACTCCAAAGGACCGCCACGAGAACCGCCCTCCGTCGCTCGGCCATTCCCGCCATTCCCCGCCACTCGGCCGCACCACCCGCCGCACTGCCCACCACCCGCACAAAAGGTAAAATGGCGCTTTCCCGCTTGCATCCGCCCGCCGCCATGACGCAATTCCGCATCGCCCCCAGCATTCTGTCAGCCGACTTCGCCCGCCTCGGCGAAGAAGTCCGCAACGTCGTCGCCGCCGGCGCCGACTGGATCCATTTCGACGTGATGGACAACCATTACGTGCCGAACCTGACGATCGGTCCGCTCGTATGCGAAGCCATCCGTCCGCATGTGGACGTGCCCATCGACGTGCATCTGATGGTGCGCCCCGTCGACCGTATCGTGCCGGACTTCGCGAAGGCGGGTGCGAATCTGATCAGCTTCCACCCGGAAGGCTCGGACCACATCGACCGCACGCTGTCGCTGATCCGCGATCATGGCTGCAAGGCCGGCCTCGTCTTCAATCCGGCCACCTCGTTGAATTACCTCGATCACGTGATGGACAAGCTCGACCTCGTGCTCATCATGTCGGTGAACCCGGGCTTCGGCGGCCAGTCGTTCATTCCCGAGGCGCTCAACAAGCTGCGCGAAGCGCGCAAGCGGATCGACGCGTACAAGGAGCGCACCGGGCGCGAAATCCATCTTGAAGTGGACGGCGGCGTCAAGGTCGACAACATTGCCGAAATCGCCGCGGCCGGTGCGGACACGTTCGTGGCGGGCTCGGCGATATTCGGCCAGCCGGACCACAAGGTCGTGATCGACAAGATGCGCGCCGCGCTCGCCAACATCCAGCACCAAGCCCAGCACTGATACCGCGCGCCCGATGACCGCTCCGTTCCCCGCCCCGACTTTCACCGGCTTGCGCCTGCAGGCCGCGATCATCGACCTCGACGGCACGATGATCGACACCGCCGACGACTTCACCGCCGGTCTCAACGGCATGCTCGCGCAGCTCGACGCTGAGGAAACCTCGCGCGAGGAAGTGGTCGGCTATGTCGGCAAAGGCTCGGAGCATCTGATCCGCAGCGTGCTCGCGCCGCGCTTCGAAGCGGAGCACGCGCAAGACCGTTTCGACGAGGCGCTCGCCATCTATCAGGCGGAGTACGCGAAGATCAACGGTCTGCACACGCGCCTCTATCCCGACGTGGAAGCCGGCCTCGCCGCGCTGCGCGACGCCGGCCTGAAGCTCGCGTGCGTGACCAACAAACCGCACCGCTTTGCCGTCGAGCTGCTCGCGCAATACGGCCTCGCGCACTATTTCAGCGTGGTGCTGGGCGGCGACAGTCTGCCTAAGAAAAAGCCCGATCCGTTGCCCATGCTCACGGCTGCGGCGCAACTGGGCGTCGATCCGCGTGCCACGGTCGCGATCGGCGATTCGGAAAACGACGCACTGGCGGGCCGCGCGGCCGGCATGGCGACGCTGACCGTGCCCTACGGCTACAACCATGGCCAAGCTATACAAACAATAAAATCCGATGGTATAGTTGCCTCGCTGCTCGACGCCGCCAGGGCGATCGCAGCGCACCATTCCACGACTTGAAAAGTCCTTCATCCTCATGTTTCTGAATAAAAAACGGAGTCTGATTAGCATCGACCGGGGAGCCTGGCCCTGGCGTCGCTGGTCGCGCTAACCTCGCCCGAGGTACGCTGAAGCTCGTCTTCGGCAACCGTTTTTTACTTCGCTGCGCTCACGCGTTTTTCCCTCGTTCGCATCGCTGTACTCAGCTGCATCGGTTGATTCGGCCTGCGTGTGCTTGCACAGTACCGCTGGCGCCGGAACTCCGTGCTTGCGTCGATGGGAAAATCGCGCCGGTCGGTTCATCATCGCCAATATCGAACGAACGCCTGACCGGCTGCGCTATGCCCCGCTTTGTCCGACGCACGCTGCCGCCGGACCTATGAACAGGATCGGAACATGACCGAACTCGAATTCCAGTCCCTCGCCAACGAGGGCTTCAACCGCATCCCGCTGATCGCCGAAGCGCTCGCCGACCTCGAAACGCCGCTTTCGCTGTACCTGAAGCTCGCGCAAACCGAGCGCAACGGCGCCAATTCGTTCCTGCTCGAATCCGTCGTGGGCGGCGAGCGCTTCGGCCGCTATTCGTTCATCGGCCTGCCGGCGCGCACACTCGTGCGCACGCGCAACGGCGTCTCCGAAGTGGTGCGCGACGGCAAGGTCGTCGAAACCCATGAGGGCGATCCGCTCGACTTCATCCAGCAATTCCAGGGCCGCTTCAAGGTCGCCCAGCGCCCCGGCTTGCCGCGTTTCGCGGGCGGCCTCGCCGGTTACTTCGGCTACGACGCAGTGCGTTACATCGAGAAAAAACTCGCACATACCGCGCCGAAAGACGATCTGAACCTGCCGGACATCCAGTTGCTCCTGACAGAAGAAGTCGCGGTAATCGACAACCTCGCGGGCAAACTGTACCTCGTGATCTACGCCGACCCGACACAGCCCGAGGCCTACACGAAGGCGAAGCAGCGTCTGCGCGAACTGCGCCAGCGCCTGCGCGCGACGGTCGAGCCCCCGGTCACATCGGCGAGCGTGCGCACCGAAACCTATCGCGAGTTCGCAAAAGACGATTATCTGGCCGCCGTGCGCAAGGCCAAGGAGTACATCGCCGCGGGCGAACTCATGCAGGTGCAGGTCGGCCAGCGTCTGACGAAGCCGTATCGCGACAATCCGCTGTCGTTGTATCGCGCGCTGCGTTCGCTGAATCCGTCGCCTTATATGTATTACTACAATTTCGGCGACTTCCACGTGGTCGGCGCGTCGCCCGAAATTCTGGTGCGCCAGGAAAAGCGCGGCGAAGACCGCATCGTCACGATTCGCCCGCTCGCCGGCACGCGTCCGCGCGGCAATACGCCCGAGCGCGACGCCGAACTCGCGACGGAATTGCTCAACGACCCGAAGGAAATCGCCGAACACGTGATGCTGATCGACCTCGCGCGCAACGACGTGGGCCGGATCGCACAAATCGGCTCGGTCGTCGTCACGGACAAGATGGTGATCGAGAAATACTCGCACGTGCAGCACATCGTGAGTTCGGTGGAAGGCAAGCTGAAGCCCGGCACGACCAATTTCGACGTGCTGCGCGCCACCTTCCCGGCGGGCACATTGTCCGGCGCGCCAAAGGTCCGCGCGATGGAGCTGATCGACGAGCTCGAACCCGTGAAGCGCGGCCTGTACGGCGGCGCAGTCGGCTATCTGTCGTTCACCGGCGAAATGGACCTCGCCATCACGATCCGCACCGGCGTGATCGCCAACGGCAATCTGTACGTGCAGGCGGCAGCGGGTGTCGTCGCCGATTCGGTGCCCGAATCCGAATGGCAAGAGACCGAAAACAAGGCGCGCGCCGTCCTGCGCGCGGCCGAGCAGGTCCAGGACGGCCTCGATAGCGACTTCTGACCGGAGACACACCATGCTGCTCATGATCGACAATTACGACTCGTTCACCTACAACCTGGTGCAGTACTTCGGCGAACTCGGCGAAGACGTGCGCACCTATCGGAACGACGAAATCACGCTGGACGACATCGCAAAGCTCAACCCCGAGCGAATCTGCCTGTCGCCCGGCCCGAGCAATCCGCAACACGCGGGCATCACGCTCGACGTGCTGCGCGAATTTTCCGGCAAGACGCCGATTCTCGGCGTGTGCCTCGGCCATCAGGCCATCGGCGAAGCATTCGGCGGGCGCGTGGTGCGCGCGCAAACCATCATGCACGGCAAGGTCAGCACGATCGAAACCGACTGCAAAGGCGTGTTCGCCGATCTGCCGAAGCATTTCGTCGTGACGCGCTATCACTCGCTCGCCATCGAACGCGAATCGCTGCCCGATTGCCTCGAAGTCTCCGCATGGACCGAAGACGGCGAAATCATGGGCGTGCGTCACAAGGAGCTGGCGGTTGAAGGCGTGCAGTTCCATCCGGAATCCATTCTTTCCGAACACGGCCACGCGCTGCTCGAGAACTTCGTGAAGCAGTCCAAAGCGAAGACCGCCCAACGCACCGCCTGATGAAGCGAGACGACATCATGACCATCACGCCCCAGGAAGCGCTGCAGCGGACCATCGAGCATCGCGAGATTTTCCACGACGAAATGCTGCATCTGATGCGCCTCATCATGCGCGGCGAACTTTCGCCCGTCATGGCCGCCGCGATCATTACCGGCTTGCGCGTCAAAAAAGAGACCATCGGCGAAATCACCGCCGCCGCCACGGTGATGCGTGAATTTGCCCGGCACGTCGACGTGCAGGACAACTCGAACTTCGTCGATATCGTCGGTACCGGCGGCGACGGCTCGCATACCTTCAACATCTCCACGGCGACCATGTTCGTGTCGGCCGCGGCCGGCGCGAAAGTCGCGAAGCACGGCAATCGCGGCGTGTCGAGCAAGTCGGGCAGCGCGGACGTGCTCGAAGCGCTCGGCGTAAATATCGACCTGCAGCCGGAACAGGTGGCCGCATCCATCGCGGAAACCGGCATGGGCTTCATGTTCGCGCCGAACCATCACCCGGCCATGAAGAACATTGCGCCCGTGCGCCGCGAACTCGGCGTGCGGACCATCTTCAACATTCTCGGTCCGCTCACCAATCCGGCCGGCGCGCCGAATCAATTGATGGGCGTGTTCCACGCGGATCTGGTCGGCATTCAGGTTCGCGTGATGCAGCGTCTCGGCGCAAAACACGTGCTGGTTGTGTACGGCATGGACGGCATGGACGAAGTCTCGCTCGGCGCGGCCACGCAAGTCGGCGAATTGCGCGACGGCGAGGTGCACGAGTACGAGATTCATCCGGAAGACTTCGGCATGCAGATGGTGTCGAACCGCACGCTGAAAGTGGCGGACGCCGCCGAATCGAAAACCATGCTGCTCGAAGCGCTCGACAACAAACCGGGCGTCGCGCGCGAGATCGTCACGCTGAACGCGGGCACGGCGCTTTATTCGGCAAACGTGGCGTCGTCGATTGCGGACGGCATTCAGCTTGCGCGCGAAGCAATTTCCAGCGGCAAGGCTCGCGCGAAAGTCGACGAGCTGATCCGCTTCACGCAGCAATTCAAGCACTGATTACGTAGCAACCATCGTAGCGAGACACCTATGAGCGACATCCTCGACCGTATCATCGCGGTCAAACGCGAAGAAGTCCGCGCGGCCGAACAAAGCGCCCCGCTCGAAGAACTGCGCCTCGAAGCGTCGTCACGCGACATTCGCGATTTCGTCGGCGCATTGCGCGCGAAGCACGCAGCGGGTCTCGCCGCTGTGATCGCCGAAGTGAAGAAGGCGAGCCCCTCCAAAGGCGTGCTGCGCGAAGACTTCGTGCCCGCGCAGATCGCGCGTTCTTACGAGCAGCACGGCGCGGCCTGCCTGTCCGTGCTGACTGACGTGCAGTTCTTTCAGGGCAGCGTCGCGTATCTGGAACAGGCGCGCGCCGCCTGCCAGTTGCCGGTGCTGCGCAAGGACTTCATCGTCGATCCGTATCAGATCGTCGAGGCGCGCGCCATGGGCGCGGACGCGATCCTGCTGATCGCCGCCGCGCTCGAAACCGCGCAGATGCAGGATCTCGAAGCGCTCGCGCATTCGCTCGGGCTTGCCGTGCTCGTCGAAGTGCACGACCGCGAAGAGCTGATGGAGGCGCTCACGCTGAAAACGCCGCTCATCGGCATCAACAATCGCAATCTGCGCACGTTCGAGACGTCGGTCGAAACGACAATCGGCATGCTCGAGGCCATTCCCGACGACCGTATCGTCGTAACGGAATCGGGCATTCTGGGGCGAGCGGATGTCGAACGGCTGCGCGCGAAGGACGTGAATACGTTCCTCGTCGGCGAGGCGTTCATGCGCGCCGACGAGCCGGGTGTGGAGCTTGCTCGCATGTTCTTTCCCGGCGCGGCGTGATGTCAGCGCGTCGCGTTTAGCAAAAACAGCGGAGCAGACCATGGGCATGGAACGCGAGATCAAGTTGCTGCTGCCGGCCGCGCAGGTCAAGGCGGCCGGCAGCTGGTTCGCCGCGCGCACCGGCGAGGAAGGCCGCGCGATCAGGTTGTCGAACATTTACTTCGATACGCCGCAACTCGCGCTCGCAGCGTCGAAGAGCGCGCTGCGTTTGCGCCATACCCCGGACGGCTGGCTGCAAACCTTCAAAACGGTGGGCCACGCGACGAACGGCTTGCATAGCCGTCACGAGTGGGAAATGCCTGTCGCGGGCGAGGCGCTCGACATCGACGCATTGCTGCGAGACTGCGACGAGCCTGCGGCGGCAGAAGCGCTGCGCCAAGCGGCGCCCCAGCTGATCGAACTCTTCCGCACCGATTTCACCCGCACGCTGTGGCAGGTGAGCGTCGACGGTTCGGAGGTCGAAGCCGCAATCGATCAAGGCAACGTGCTTACCGAAGTGAACGGCGAGTTGCGTCGTGCGCCCATCTCGGAGATCGAACTCGAACTGAAATCCGGCGACGAAGCCGCGCTGCACGCGCTCTGCGCCGAACTCGGCAAAGCGGTCGCGGGCCTTGAGCCGGAAAGCATCAGCAAGGCGCAGCGCGGATATCAGTTGCGGGCAGGCTGAGCGGCGCGCCGTCTCGCGGAGGGCTGCTGGGCTCCGTGGGCAGCCGGCCTTCCTTCAACGATGCTCACCGCTTCCCACCGATGGTCACGGCTTCTCACCGTTGCGTCGCCCTGCACGGCATCTAAAGAGGCGCCCGCCGCCACGACTTGAGCCGTATCCCGTTTGCTGCGACACTTGTGCGCCATGACTTCCTCATCCCGTACACGCTCGACGCGGTCGCAGGCGCCCCAGGCATCGCTATTCGGCGACGACGCTGCACCGGCCAGTGCAGCCTCCGCCGCGCCGCCACCGCACACGGCCGCCAGCACGCCGCCCACGCTGGAAGCGCAATTCGCCGCCCTGCCCGCTGCCTGGCGCGCGCACCTGAAACCGTTTATTGAAAGCGACGCCTATGCGCCGCTCTGCCGTTTCGTCGACGGTGAGCGCGCCGCAGGCAAAACCGTGTATCCCGCCGACGTGTTCCGCGCGCTGCGCCTGACGAGCCCCGACGAAGTGAAGGTCGTGATTCTCGGCCAGGACCCGTATCACGGCGAAGACCGCGGCACGCCGCAAGCACACGGGCTCGCGTTTTCCGTCGCGCCAAACGTGCGCACGCCGCCGTCGCTGCGCAACATCTTCAAGGAAATCGCTGCCAGCCTCGGCCACGAACCTCCGCGTCACGGATGCCTGGACACCTGGGCGAGACAAGGGGTGCTACTGCTGAACACCGTGCTGACCGTCGAGCGCGATTCGGCAGCGAGCCACGCCAAACGCGGTTGGGAGAAATGCACGGACACGCTGATTCACGAACTCGCGATGCGCCACGACGGTCTCGTGTTCATGCTGTGGGGCGCGCACGCACAGGCAAAGCGCGCGCTGCTCGGCGGCAAATCGCATTACGTGCTGGAGGCGCCGCATCCGTCGCCGTTGTCGGCGCATCGGGGTTTTCTCGGCTGCGGACATTTTGCCAAGGCCAACGAGTATCTCGTGCAGCATGGCCGCAAACCGATCGACTGGCGTCTGCCCGACGAAGCACAAATGCTCGCGTAGGCGGCAGCAACGCGCGTGGGCCGGCGCAACGCCGATCGCGCACGCCAGACAAAAAACGCCACGCGGCCCAAAGCCGGTGGCGTTTTTTTCGCAGTGTGCCGGAAGGCGCTGCGGCGAAGTGGCGGTAACGCTGCTCGAATCGCCCGGTTAGACGCTACCCGCGCGGCATCCCAAGACGCACCCCGGACATCGCCGAGCCCGCACCTTAGGCAGCAGCAATCGCTTCGCGTGCCGATGCCAGCGCGGCGCTCGCCGCGTCGGGGCCCATGTTCAGGCCTTCCGCGTAGATGAAGCTCACGTCGGTCATGCCGAGGAAGGCGAGGAAGGTCTTCAGATACGGCGTCTGGCTGTCGTTCGGCGTGCCCAGATACTTGCCGCCGCGTGCCGACACGACATAAACCTTCTTGCCCGTCACGAGGCCTTCCGGACCGTTCGCGGTATAGCGGAACGTGATGCCGGCGCGCGCCAGGAAGTCGAAGTACGTCTTCAGTTGCGACGAGATGCCGAAGTTGTACATCGGCGCGCCGATCACGATGATGTCGGCGGCTTGCAGTTCGGCGATCAGCGCGTCGCTGCGGGCGGCGATCGCGGCTTGCTCAGCCGTGCGCTGGTCAGCCGGCGTGAAGAACGCGCCGAGCACGGCATCGTCCAGGTGCGGCAGCGGTTCGGCTTGCAGATTACGGACGACGACTTGCGCGCCCGGGTTCGACTGTTGCAGCTTGTCGGTCAGTTCGTTCACAAGCAGCGTCGAGTTTGCGCCTTGCGAACGGGCCGCCGAGTTGATTTGCAGGATCGTGGTCATGGTTGACTCCAGTAGGGGGCGCGCAGCGTTGCGCGAGTGGAGCCATTGTGTTTTTTTACCGACCCGGGAAAAAGCCGTCCGGCGGCGACGGATTGTTGCACTGATAGAACAATCCGCCGCTTGCCAAGGCCAATTGACGTTATCGCAGATTACAGTCAGCTTGCAAGCCAGCGCTCGCGTGCCTTCCGCGTGGCGGGCCGCTTGTCGCTGGCGGTGAGCTTGTAGCGCGACACGTCGGGCCCGTCCAGCTTGAGTTGCGCGGTGCGCAGCTCGTCGCGGCGAAACGCATGCACTTCAACCTTGGCGCCCGGCTGGTAGCGCGCGAGCAGCGCGTCCAGATTGGAGCCGGTCACGCGCAGGCCGTCGAGTGCGATCAGCACGTCGCCGGCTGAGAGCCCGGCCTTCTGCGCAGCGCTGCCCTCGTGAACCGCGGCCAGCGTGCAGTCCGCGCCGCCGCGCACGCGCGCGCCGAGCGACGGCTTGCCATTTTTGTCGGGTTCCGGCGCGATCGTCACGCCGAACGGCTCCAGCAGCGTCTCCAGCGGCAAATCGCGCGTGCCGTGGACAGCTTGCGTGAACAGCTCGCCCAGTTCCACGCCGGTCGCCTCGGTGAAAAGCGCCTCGATTTCGCTTTCCTCGACGCCGACCGGCTTGCCCAGGTAGAAATCGCGGCCAAAACGCTGCCACAACAGGCGCATCACGTCGTCGAGCGACTTGCGGTTGCTGGTTTCTGCGCGAATCGCGAGGTCGAAGGAAAGCGCCACGAGGGAGCCCTTCGTGTAATAGCTGACAATCGCGTTGGGCGCGTTTTCATCTTGCCGATAGTATTTGACCCACGCGTCGAACGAACTTTCGGCGACGGTCTGCTTCGTCCGCCCGCTGCCGCGCTGCACGCCGCCGATCACCTTGCCGAGCATGCCAAAATAATCGTCCTGTGAAATCAGACCGCTGCGCACGAGGATCAGGTCGTCGTAATAAGACGTGAAACCTTCGAAAAGCCACAGCAGCGACGTGTAATTCTCGACGGAAAGGTCATACGGCGCGAACACCGCCGGCTTGATCCGCTTCACGTTCCAGGTGTGGAAATATTCGTGGCTGCACAAGCCGAGGTAGGTGCGATAGCCCTCCGTCAGCGCCTCGCGGCCTTGCACCGGCAGATCGCCGCGATTGCAGATCAGCGCCGTCGACGCGCGGTGCTCGAGGCCGCCATAACCGTCGGTGACGGCTTGCGTCATGAACACATAGCGGTCCACCGGCGCCTTCTTCGACTTCGGCTCGAACAGCGCGATCTGCGCCTCGCAAATGCGCTTGAGGTCCGCGCAAAGCCGCGGCATGTCGAGCCCGATCACGCGTCCCGCGATCACCACGTCGTGCGGCACACCGTGAGCCTTGAAGGTGGCGAGCTCGAATTCGCCGAGCGTCACCGGATGGTCGATCAGTTCGTCATAGTTTTGCGCGCGATATTCGCCGAAGCCGTAGCGCTTCGTGCCGCGCGCCTCCGGCAGCGCCGTCGCGACGCGCCAGTTGCGATACGCGGCGCCTTCGGGCTTCTGAATGTCGATCACGCACTGCGCTTCCTCGTGACCGAGCGGCGACACAAACACGCTCGTGCCGTTGAAAAAACCCGTGGTGTCGTCCAGATGCGCCGCGCGCACCGACAGATCCCACGCATAGACCTCATAGCGCAGCGTCAGCGCGCCTTTCACCGGCGCCGCCTGCCACGTGTGCTTGTCGGTTTTCTCGACGCGTACTTTGCGGCCCGCGTCGTTGAATGCGCGCAGCGTGACGATGTTGCGCGCAAACTCCCGCACCATATAGCTGCCGGGAATCCACACCGGCAGCATGAAACGCTGGCCGGCCGGATCGGGATCGGCGACGGTGACGGTGACTTCGAAGAGATGGGCGGCGGGTTGCTTCGGAACGATGGTGTAGCGGATCGGCTTCATCGGCGGCGCTTGTTTTTTCGGGCTTGAATGTTTGAGGAGCTTGATGCGAAAGGAGGCGCCAGTCGCGCCTCCTTTGTCAGATGTGAACCGCGTGCTCAATGCACCGCGGCCATTTCCTTGTCGAGCCGGTCGGCCGGCACGGCGCCGGGCAGGCGGCGGCCGTCGGCGAGAAATACGGTCGGCGTGCCTTCGACGTTCATCGCGTGGCCGAGCGCGAGGTTCTTGTCGATCGCGGCGGTGTCGCAAGTGCCGGCGGCCGTGGGCGCCTGATGATCCTGCATCCACGACTCCCAGGCTTTCGCGCGGTCCGTCGAGCACCAGATGGACTTCGACTTGGCAGTGGAATCCGGCGACAACACCGGGTACAGGAAGGTATAGACCGTCACGTTGTCGATCGACTTCAGCGTGGTTTCGAGCTGCTTGCAGTACGGGCAGTTCGGATCGGAGAACACGGCGATCTTGCGCGAGCCGTTGCCCTTCACGACCTTGACCGCATTTGCAAACGGCAGGCTCGCGAAATCGATACGGTTGGTTTCCGACAGACGCGCGTCCGTCAGATTCTTGCGCGTCTTGGTGTCGACCATGTCGCCGAGCAGCAGATAGTCGCCGTTGGCGTCGCTATAGACGATCTGGTTGCCGAGGTTCACTTCGTAAAGGCCGGCGATCGGCGACTTGGTCACACTCTTGATGGTCACGTCGGCAAGGCGGCTTTGCAGCGTGGCCTTGAGCTTGTCGGTGGACTGGTCGGCCTGCGCGGAGCAGCCGAACGTGACGGCGGCGATCGCGAGCACGGCTGCGGCCATGCGGAAAGTTCTTTTCATGCTGAATTCCTGGTTCAATCGCGCGCGTGGCGCACGCGTTGGCGTTTTGCGAGGTTCGCGCGGTGACGCGAACCGCCGCTGTGCGTTCATGATACCCGTCTCACCGGACTGGCACGGCGCGCGGCGTGTCGGCCAACGCGTCAGCCGAGCGCCGCGGACACCAGCCAGCGCTTGATGAATGGCTGTGCGCCGACAAAAGCCATGCCGCTATTGCGCACGATTTTCGCGAGCGGGCCGGGCACGGAGAAGAGCTTTTGCAGACCGTCGGTCGCGATCATCAGCGCGCGAATGTCTTCGCGGCGCGCGCGCTCGTAGCGCCGCAGCAGCACCATGTCGCCGAGATCGCGGAACGACTCCTTGCCGGCGACCGTATCGGCCAGCGCCGCGACGTCGCGCAGTCCGAGGTTCATGCCCTGCCCGGCGAGCGGATGAATCAGATGCGCCGCGTCGCCCACCAGCGCGACGCGCGGTGCGACGAGCCGGTCGACCGTTTGCAGCGCGAGCGGAAAGCCTTGCGCGGGCGTCACGCAATCGAGTGCGCCGAGCTGGCCGCCGGTTACGCGCTCCACTTCCGCCGCGAGTTGCGCGGGATCGAGCGCGATCAGCTGCTCGGCGTGCTCGGTGCGCGCCGACCACACGAGCGAGACGTGGCCGTCCGGCATCGGCAGCAGCGCAATGATCTCGCCGTCCCTGAACCACTGGAAGGCGGTCTCGCCGTGCGGCCTCTCGGCCTTGAAGTTCGCGACGACGCCTGTTTGCCGGTAGTCGCGCCGGTTCATCTTCGAGCCGATCTGCGCGCGCACCCACGAGTGGGCGCCGTCCGCGCCCACCACCAGATCCGCCACCAGCACGCTGCCGTTCGCGAGACCGACGCTTGCGCTGTCGGCGGTGAAGTCGAGCGCCTGGGCGCGGCTGTCGATCCACGTGAGGTTCGGCTGAAAGCGCAATCCCGCGTCGAGCGCGCGCTCGATCACCGACGACTCCACGATCCACGCCAGTTGCGGCACCGAAGCCTGAAACGCGGAGAAATGCAGTTCGGCATGCGCGTCGCCGTAGACTCGCATGTCGTAGACGGGCCCGAGCCGCGCCAGATCGAGCGCCTGCCAGACGCGCAACCGCTCGAGCAGGGCCTGTGAGCTCGACGACAACGCGTACACCCGCGAGTCGAACGAAGCGCCGGCGGCGAGCGGCGCGCACGCCTGCGCGAGCAGCGCGACGCGCAAGCCGGCTTGAGTGAGCGCAAGCGCGGCGGTTTTGCCGACCAGCCCGCCGCCGATCACGGCGGCGTCGAAAGTCTGATGGTGTGCGTTCATCCGCGCATTATAGCTGCGGGGTTGCGGGGGACGGACCGGGCGCGCAGCTTTCTGACGCCACGTCAAGAAGCGGGTGGGAACGGGTTACAATTACGGTTTCCGTGACAAAACCGGCCCAGAATCGTCGAGGCAATGCCCGCCTGGTGTCGTGTCCCGCTCCGCTGCGTCTTCCTTGCCGGTCCACCGCGAAGGCTCCTGAATCCTGCACACGGCGTCGAGCGCATCACGCAATTTACTGAATCACTGAAGGATTTCCATGAGCCTCAAATGCGGCATCGTCGGCTTGCCTAACGTCGGCAAGTCCACCCTGTTCAATGCGCTGACGAAGGCGGGCATCGCCGCCGAGAACTATCCGTTCTGCACGATCGAGCCGAACGTCGGGATCGTCGAAGTGCCGGACGCGCGCCTGAAAGCGCTGGCGGAAATCGTCAAGCCGGAGCGCATCCTGCCTGCAGTCGTGGAATTCGTCGACATCGCCGGTCTGGTGGCGGGCGCGAGCAAGGGCGAAGGGCTCGGCAACCAGTTCCTCGCGAACATCCGCGAAACGGACGCCATCACGCACGTCGTGCGCTGTTTCGAAGACGAGAACGTGATTCACGTCGCGAACAAGATCGACCCGCTGTCGGACATCGAGGTCATCAACACCGAACTCGCGCTCGCCGACCTCGCCACGGTTGAAAAGGCGCTCGCGCGCTATTCCAAGGCGGCCAGGTCGGGCAACGACAAGGAAGCCGTCAAGAACGCCGCGGTGCTGGAAAAGGTGCGCGCGCAGCTGGATCAGGCGAAGCCGGTGCGCGCGCTGGATCTGTCGGACGAAGAGAAGGCGACGCTCAAGCCGTTCTGCCTGATCACGGCGAAACCGACCATGTACGTGGCCAATGTGAAGGAAGACGGCTTCGAGAATAATCCGCATCTCGACGCGGTCATGAAGTTCGCGGCGTCGGAAAACGCGCCGGTGGTCGCCGTCTGCGCAGCAATCGAAGCGGAAATCGCCGACCTCGACGAAGCAGACATGGAAGTGTTCCTCGCCGACATGGGCATGGAAGAGCCGGGCCTGAACCGCGTGATCCGCGCGGGCTTCAAGCTGCTCGGGCTGCAAACGTACTTCACCGCGGGCGTGAAGGAAGTGCGCGCGTGGACCATCCATATCGGCGACACCGCGCCGCAAGCCGCGGGCGCGATTCACACCGACTTCGAGCGCGGCTTCATTCGTGCGCAAACCATTTCTTTCGACGACTACATCACTTACAAGGGTGAGCAAGGCGCGAAAGAAGCCGGGAAAATGCGCGCGGAGGGCAAGGAGTATGTCGTGCACGACGGCGATGTGATGAATTTTCTGTTTAACGTCTGAGCGATCTCTCCTATCGACGCCCCAAGCCGGAAGCCCACCGGCTGTTCCGACTTGCATCTTCAGAAGCCCGCCCCGCGCGGGCTTTTTTCATTGCCGAAGCCCTCTATTTCAGTTTCGTGACATGCGATGTTAAATTGCGACATCCGGCGCCCGTCAAAGGCGTAAAAGAGCGCCGGCCCGGCGGCGACGCCGGACTGTCATCGAATATAAATAGAATCGCGCGATTCGCATTCGCGCACCTTCCGTCAGGAGACAAATCGATGAGTTTGAAGCCGCTGTTCCGTTCGCTTTCCGTTGCCGCCGTGCTGAGTGTCGGCACCCTCGGCATGAGCCAGACGGCTCGGGCCGCCACTGAAATCCAGTTCTGGCACGCCATGGAAGCCGCGCTAGGCGAGCGTCTGAACGACATCGCCAACGCGTTCAACGCGTCGCAGTCCGACTACAAGATCGTGCCCGTGTTCAAGGGCACCTACGACCAGACGCTGGCAGCGGGCATCGCCGCTTATCGCAGCGGCAATGCGCCGGCCATCCTGCAGGTCTATGAGGTCGGCACCGCGACCATGATGCAGGCGAAAAAAGCCGTGGTTCCGGTATCGGACGTGTTCAAGCAAGCCGGCCTGCCGCTCGACGAAAAAGCGTTCGTGCCGACCATTGCGAGCTACTACAGCGACGCGAAAACCGGCCATCTCATCTCCATGCCGTTCAACAGCTCGACGCCGGTCCTGTACTACAACAAGGACGCATTCAAGAAAGCCGGCCTCGATCCGAACCAGCCGCCTAAAACCTGGGCCGAACTGCAAACCGACGCGCAGAAGCTGAAAGCGTCCGGCATGGCGTGCGGCTACTCGTCGGGCTGGCAGAGCTGGATCCAGTTGGAGAACTACAGCGCGTGGCACGGTGCGCCGTTCGCGTCGAAGAACAATGGTTTCGACGGCGCCGACGCGCAGCTCGAATTCAACAAGCCGCTGCAGGTCGCGCACATCCAGTTCCTGCAGAACATGCAGAAAGACGGCACGTTCACCTATGTAGGCCGCAAAGACGAGCCGATCTCGAAGTTCTATAGCGGCGACTGCGGGATCATCACGAACTCGTCGGGCTCGCTCGCCACCATCAAGAAGTATGCGAAGTTCAATTTCGGCACCGGCATGATGCCTTACGACGCCAACGTGAAGGGCGCACCGCAGAACGCGATCATCGGCGGGGCGAGCTTGTGGGTGCTGTCGGGCAAGGATCCGGCTGTCTACAAAGGCGTGGCGAAATTCCTGTCGTACCTGAGCTCGCCGGAAGTCGCCGCGAAGTGGCATCAGGACACGGGCTATCTGCCGGTCACGACCGCCGCGTATCAGTTGACCCAGCAACAGGGCTTCTACGAGAAGAACCCGGGCAGCGACACCGCCATCAAGCAGATGCTCAACAAGCCGCCTCTGCCGTACACGAAGGGCCTGCGCCTTGGCAACATGCCGCAGATCCGCACCATCATCGACGAAGAACTCGAGCAGGTGTGGGCCGAAAAGAAGACGCCGCAACAGGCGCTCGACTCGGCGGTCTCGCGCGGCGACGAATTGCTGCGCCGCTTCGAGAAAGCCGGCAGCTGATCGCCGCGTAAGCCTCAGCAATCGCCTCACCAATCGCATCAGCAAGCGCAAACCGGCAGGTTTCCGGCGCACTCGCGCCGGAGCCCGCCCGCAGCCACCCTCTTGAGATTCGTCGATGGAAAAGCGCTCCCGCTTCGGCACCAGCCTGCTGCCCTATCTGCTCGTCGCGCCGCAACTTCTGATCACGGCGCTGTTCTTTCTGTGGCCCGCCGGCGAAGCACTGTGGCAATCCACGCAAAGCCAGGACGCGTTCGGCACGTCGAGCGAATTTGTCGGGCTCGCGAACTTCAGGCAGCTTTTCGCCGATCCGTTGTATCTGTCGTCGTTCAATACGACGATCATTTTCTGCGCGTTCGTCACCGCGTCGGGCCTCGTGATTTCGCTGCTGCTCGCCGTTTGCGCCGATCGCGTGACGCGCGGCGCAAAGGCGTATCAGACACTGTTGATCTGGCCGTATGCGGTCGCGCCGGCCATCGCCGCCGTGTTGTGGTCGTTTCTCTTTAACCCAAGCATCGGCCTCGTCACCTTTGCGCTCGCCAAGTACGGCATTGTGTGGAATCACGCCCTGAACGCTGGGCAGGCGATGTTTCTCGTGGTGCTCGCCTCGGTGTGGAAGCAGGTCAGCTACAACTTCCTGTTTTTCTACGCAGGCTTGCAGGCCATTCCGCGTTCGCTGATAGAAGCCGCGGCAATCGACGGCGCCGGTCCCCTGCGGCGCTTCTTCGGCATCGCGCTGCCGCTGCTGTCGCCCACCAGCTTCTTTCTGCTAGTCATCAATATCACCTACGCGTTCTTCGACACCTTCCCCGTGATCGACGCAGCAACGGGCGGCGGCCCCGCCCAATCGACCCGCACGCTCATCTACAAGATTTTCGCCGAAGGCTTCCAGGGACTCGATATCGGCAGTTCGGGCGCGCAATCCGTGGTTCTGATGGTGATCGTCGTCGCGTTGACGGTCGTGCAATTCCGCTTCATCGAACGCAAGGTTCAATACTCATGATCGAGAACCGCCGCGGTTTCGACCTCTTCTGCCACGCGGTGCTGATTCTCGGCGTCGTGCTCGTGGTGTTTCCGGTGTACGTCGCGTTCTGCGCGGCGACCATGAGCGAGCACGAAGTGTTCACCGTGCCGCTCTCACTCGTGCCGAGCTCGCATCTGTTCGACAATATCGCGACCGTCTGGGCGCACGGCAGCGGCAACGCGGCAGCGCCCTTCGGCCGCATGCTGTTCAATAGCCTCGTGATGGCACTCGTCATTGCCATCGGCAAGATTGCAGTGTCGATGATCTCGGCGTATGCGATCGTGTTCTTCCGCTTTCCGTTTCGCAATCTGTCGTTCTGGCTCATCTTCATCACGCTGATGCTGCCGGTCGAAGTGCGCATCTTCCCGACCGTGCAAGTCGTGTCGTCGATGCATCTGAGCAACACGTACAGCGGTTTGACGCTGCCGCTTATCGCGTCGGCCACGGCGACCTTTCTGTTCCGCCAGTTTTTCATGACGCTGCCGGACGAATTAATGGAAGCGGCGCGCATCGACGGTGCGGGCGCGATGCGTTTTTTCTGGGACGTCGTGCTGCCGTTGTCGAAGACGAACATGGCGGCGCTCTTCGTGATCACCTTCATTTACGGCTGGAATCAGTATTTGTGGCCGATTCTGATCACGAGCCAGCAGTCGCTCACGACCGCCGTGGTCGGCATCAAGAGCATGATCGCCTCGGGCGATACGGCCACGGAATGGCATCTGGTCATGACGGCCACCTTGCTCGCGATGCTGCCGCCGCTCGCCGTCGTGCTCGCCATGCAGCGCTGGTTCGTGCGCGGACTCGTGGATGCCGAGAAGTGATCCGCACGGCGTGGACCGCATCAAGAAACTCGCAGAAAAGCACGCAAACGAAGACTCGCAAACGAAGGGCTAAAACCGCATGGCTGCACTCACACTGCAAGGCGTTAAAAAAACCTACGACGGCAAACAATTCGTGTTGCACGGCATCGACGTCGATGTGAACGACGGCGAGTTCGTCGTCATGGTCGGGCCGTCTGGATGCGGCAAATCCACTTTGCTGCGGATGGTGGCGGGACTCGAGCGGATTTCCGAAGGCAGCATTTCGATCGCCGGCAAAGTGGTGAACGAGCTCGAGCCGAAAGACCGCAACATCGCGATGGTGTTTCAGAACTACGCGCTCTATCCGCACATGAGCGTCGCGGAAAACATGGGCTACGCGCTGAAAATTGCGGGCGTCCACCGGGCGCAGATCGCAGAGCGCGTGAAGGCCGCCGCGCAGATTCTCGAACTGCAAGCGCTGTTGCAGCGCAAGCCGCGCGAATTGTCGGGCGGTCAGCGTCAGCGTGTCGCCATGGGCCGCGCGATTGTGCGTGAACCGGCCGTGTTTCTGTTCGACGAACCGCTGTCGAATCTCGACGCGCGTCTGCGCGTGCAGATGCGGCTCGAAATTCAACGTCTGCATGCGCGCCTCGCCACAACAAGCCTGTATGTGACGCACGACCAGATCGAAGCGATGACACTGGCCCAACGCGTGATCGTGATGAACAAGGGTCACGCAGAGCAGATCGGCGCACCGACCGAAGTCTACGAGCGGCCGGCCACGGTGTTCGTGGCGGGCTTCATCGGCTCGCCCGGAATGAATCTGCTGCAAGGCCGCGTATCCGGCGACGGCTCCACTTTCGACGTGGCCGGCAACGGTCCGCAGCTGCCGCTCGCGGGCGTGCCGTCGATGGGCCGCGAAGTCGCGAAGGGGCGCGAGTACACGCTCGGCATTCGTCCCGAGCACATGAGTCCGGGGCAAGCGGATGCGCCGCACGCAAGCCTCACCGTCGATTCCTGCGAACTGCTCGGCGCGGACAATCTCGCGCACGGACGCTGGGGTCAGCATGATGTGACCGTGCGTTTGCCGCACGCGCACCGGCCCGCGGCCGGCGAAGCGTTGCAGGTCGCGCTGCCTGCGCGCCATCTGCATTTCTTCGATACGGTGAGCGGCCGGCGCGTGAACTGACCTGCGCTTCGAGAACCGATGAACCACTACGCCAGAACGACATGCAAGCTCATGGCCTGAAAAGCGCGCGCCGCGGCGCATTGGTTGCAGCGGCGTTGCTGCTGACGCTGTCGATCGGCATCTCGCCGACATTCGCGTATGTGGCGCCCGGCACGACGCCGAACGAGGCCGACCTCAGCAATCACAACACCTACCGAAATCGCGACGGCAACACCGTGCATGCGCCGGCCCGCTCGCTGTCGGGCAAGGCGCCCAACGGCGCGACCGCGCGTTGCCGCGACGGCAGCTACAGCTTCAGCCGGCACCACGGCGGCACCTGCTCGCGGCACGGCGGCGTCGCCGATTGGCTGTAAGCGCCGCTAAAGCACGAACAGGCGAGCACGAACAGACGAGCACAAACAAGCGGGCGCAGGCAGACCGGCGCAAGCCGCCGGCAGTGCCCTCTGCCGTCGCGCGCTCCCGCCGAAGTACAATGCCATCTGCACAGGGCCCGCATGGGCGTCGTCGCGCTGACACCGCGTCCGACGCCGCGCCGGCCGACGCCGGGCGCTTCGCCCCGGCATGACACCGATTACCTATCCACCCACGACTGCCCGCCCCCGCGCGGCCGGCGTCGTCAACGTCTATCAAGCACACAAGCAAATGGCCCAATACGTCTTCACCATGAACCGGGTCGGCAAGATCGTGCCGCCCAAGCGTCAAATCCTCAAAGACATCTCGCTGTCGTTTTTCCCCGGCGCGAAGATTGGTCTGCTCGGCCTGAACGGCTCGGGCAAATCCACGCTGATCCGCATCATGGCCGGTGTGGACAAGGACATCGAAGGTGAAGCCACGCCGATGCCGAACCTGAACATCGGCTATCTGCCGCAGGAGCCGCAGCTCGACCCGAACAAGACGGTGCGCGAAACCGTCGAAGAAGGTCTCGGCGACGTGTTCAACGCGCAAAAAAAGCTCGACGAAATCTACGCGGCGTACGCGGAGCCGGACGCGGATTTCGACGCGCTCGCCGCCGAGCAGGCCAAATACGAAGCGATTCTCGCGACGTCGGACGGCGGCAGCGCCGAACAGCAGATCGAAATCGCCGCCGACGCGCTGCGCCTGCCCGCATGGGACGCGAAGATCGAGCATCTGTCGGGCGGCGAAAAGCGCCGCGTCGCGCTGTGCAAGCTGCTGCTCGAAAAGCCCGACATGCTGCTGCTCGACGAGCCGACCAACCACCTCGACGCGGAATCGGTCGACTGGCTCGAACAGTTCCTCACGCGCTTCCCCGGCACGGTGGTCGCCGTCACCCACGACCGCTACTTCCTGGATAACGCGGCCGAGTGGATTCTCGAACTCGACCGCGGCCACGGCATTCCGTGGAAGGGCAACTACAGCAGCTGGCTCGACCAGAAGGAAGAGCGCCTGAAGCAGGAAGAAGCGTCCGAGTCGGCGCGTCAGAAGGCAATCAAGAAGGAACTGGAATGGGTGCGCCAGAATCCGAAGGGTCGCCAGGCGAAGTCGAAGGCGCGTATTGCCCGCTTCGAGGAACTGAACAGCCAGGACTACCAGAAGCGCAACGAAACGCAGGAAATCTTCATTCCGGTCGGCGACCGCCTCGGCAATGAGGTGATCGAGTTCAAGAACGTCAGCAAATCGTATGGCGACCGGCTGCTGCTCGACAACGTCAGCTTCAAGGTTCCGGCGGGCGCGATTGTCGGCATCATCGGTCCGAACGGCGCGGGTAAGTCCACGCTGTTCCGCATGCTGACGGGCCGCGAACAGCCGGACTCGGGCGAAATCGTGATGGGGCCGACCGTGAAGCTCGCTTACGTCGATCAAAGCCGCGACGCGCTGGATCCGTCGAAGACCGTGTTCGAGGAGATTTCCGGCGGCGCGGACGTGCTGACGGTCGGCAAGTACGAGACGCCCTCGCGCGCGTACATTGGCCGCTTCAACTTCAAGGGCGGCGACCAGCAGAAGATCGTCGGCAACCTGTCGGGCGGCGAGCGCGGCCGTCTGCATCTGGCCAAAACGCTGATTGCCGGCGGCAACGTGCTGCTGCTCGACGAGCCGTCGAACGACCTCGACGTCGAAACGCTGCGCGCGCTCGAAGACGCGCTGCTCGAATTCGCCGGCTCGGTGATGGTGATCTCGCACGACCGCTGGTTCCTCGACCGGATCGCGACGCACATTCTGGCGTTCGAAGGCGATTCGCAAGTCACGTTCTTCGACGGCAATTACCAGGAGTACGAAGCCGACAAGCGCGCACGTCTCGGCGAAGAAGCAGCGCGTCCTAAGCGTCTGCGCTACAAGCCGATCACGCGTTAAGTTCGCCGGTCCGGCAGCGGCCTGCCCGTAGAAACACGGGCGGGCTGCCTGGCATTCACGCCTCTGCTCTTCAGCTTCCCACGCGCTTCTCGCACGATTGCCGCACGCTTCCCGCACGATTGCCGCAGCCTCGCGGCACGTCCGCCAGTTCTTCGCAGCCACTCCATACCATCCGCAACCGCCAGACGTCGGCGGCCTCGCGACACGGCACACGCATTGCTCGCCTGCGCGTGCTATATGTCGTCCCCGCGGCGCGCGAGGGCGGCGCGCACTCATCACGGCCTGGCCGCGCATCGCGGCAACGAGGAGACAAGCATGGCGATGTCGAGGAGCCAACGCTGGATCGTTGCCGCGGGCAGCGTGCTGATGGTGCTCGTCGTCATTGCATTCGGCCTGCTGCAATACGCGCAGCGCGAAGTGAAAGCGCGCGTGGTCGCCGCGCTCGGGCCGCTGGGCAGCGCGCAAAGTATCGATGTCGGGCTGACCTCGGTTCATCTCACCCATGTACTGCTGAAGCCGCCGCCCGGCTGGCCCGCCGGCGATCCCTTGAAAGCGGAAGACATCACGCTCACGCCGGACATCCGCGATCTGCTCGCGCACCGCATGCATATCCGCAGCGTGGTGGTGCGCGGTTTCGACATGGCCGTGCTGCGCACGCAAAACGGCACGCTCCGTTTGCTGCCGAATTTGCGCCAGTCCGTCAACAGAACCAACGACGAGGCGCGCGGCGCGTCGGCGAGTTCGGCGCCGCGCGAGAAGCAGGTCGATCACATCAGCTTCGAACAGGGCCGCTTCCATTTCTACGACATGACCGTCGGACCGCCCGCCTACAAGGTGACGGTGAGCGACGCCAACGCGACTGTCGACAACATTCATTTACCGGAGCTCACGGAGCCGACCCGCGTCGACGTCAAAGGCTCGATCAAAGGACCGGCGCACACCGGCACGGTCACGTTCAGCGGATGGATCCGAATCGCGAGTAAGGACTCGCAGACGACGAGCACGCTGCGCGGCGTCGACGTCGCCATGCTCGATCCCTATCTCGTGAAGAAGACCGGCGCGAGAGCACAAGTGACGGGCGGCACGGTCGACATGAGCATTCAGTCGACGGTGCGCAACTATCAGCTGCACGCGCCGGGCACGATAACGGTCCACAACCTGCAACTCGCGGACAACGGCAATCCGCTGGACACGTTCCTGTCCATTCCGACCAAGGCGGCGGTCGCCGCGCTGAAGACGCATAACGGCGACATCACGCTGCACTTCGTGCTCGACGGCAATTTGCGCGATCCGAAGTTCTCGGTGCAGGAACGGCTGACCACGCGGATCGCGGAGGGCTTCGCGAAAGCGCTGGGCGTCAGCGTGGAAGGGGTAGCGAAAGGCGCGGGCGAAACCGTCAAAGGTTTGGGAAACGCCTTGAAGAACTTACTGGGGCAGTAATCGTAAGCGGCTGCGCACCCGCTCGAAGCAGCGCGTCATCATGGCTCACGCCTGCCGCGCGCGGGTCGCGCACAGCGCCGCGCGGCCCGTCAAACCGGCAAACCCAATTCGCGCAAGCGCGCTTCGGTTTGCGCCGCGCTGGTGTGATGTACGCCGTGCCAGCCGAGCGCGGTGGCGGCGGCCGCGTTCTTCGGGTTGTCGTCGATAAAGACAAGCTCGGCCGGCTCGATGTCCGGCAGTTGCACGTTGATCCGCTCACGCATGGCCGCGAAGATCGCCGGATCGGGCTTCACGAGACCCACTCGCCCGGACACGATGATGTCCCTGAAACGCCGCAGCACCGGGTAGTGTTCCCATGCATACGGAAACGTCTCCGCCGACCAGTTCGTCAGCCCGAAGAGCGGCACCTCGGCGGCTTCGAGCTTTTCCATGATCGCGACCCCGTCGTCCAGCACGCCGGCCACCATTTCGTGCCAGCGCTCGTAGAACGCGCGGATCAGCGCTTCGTGGTCGGGAAACTGCGCGACCCGTTCCGCCGTCGCCTCGACGATCGGCTGGCCGCCGTCCTGACGCACCACCCAATCCATCGAGCAGACGTGCGTGAGAAACCAGCGGCGCTCGGCCTCGTCCGGAATCAGCTGCCGATCGAGGTACTCGGGATTCCAGTCGATCAACACGCCGCCGAAGTCGAACACGACTGCCTTGATGCCCATGCGCTCTCCGTCGCGAGGTGGTTACGGCTCAGATTGGCTGCGTGCGCAGTTCCAGCCACGCCTTCGCGTCGCCGGAAACATGCGGCGAGAGGCGCGTGCGAACCGTCTGATGATAGCCGTTGAGCCACGCGCGTTCGTCGTCGCGCAGCAGCGACAGGTCGAGGCAACGCGTGTCGATTGGACAGAGCGTGAGCGTCTCGAACTTGAGGAAGTCGCCGAATTCCGTCTGGCCCGCGGGCACATTCAGCACCAGATTCTCAATGCGCACGCCCCACTTGCCCGGCCGATAGATGCCGGGTTCGACCGACGTGATCATGCCCTCTTCCATGGCCGTCCACGGTTCGGCCGGCGCGTAGTGAGAGATGACTTGCGGGCCTTCGTGCACGTTGAGGAAGTAGCCGACTCCGTGGCCCGTGCCGTGACCGTAGTCGGCGCCGGCTTCCCAGATCGGCGCGCGGGCGATCGCGTCGAGCATCGGCGAGCGGATGCCGCGCGGAAATTTTGCGCGCGACAGCGCCATGGTGCCTTTCAGCACGATGGTGAAGTCGCGCCGCTGCTCGTCGCTGATCGTGCCGATCGGCACCACGCGCGTGATGTCGGTCGTGCCGCTCAGATACTGCGCGCCCGAGTCGATCAGCAACAGGCCGTTGCCTTCTATCACCGAATGCGATTCCTGGGTCGCGCGATAGTGCGGCATGGCGCCATTCGCGTTGAAGCCCGCGATGGTCGCAAAGCTCAGCGACACGAAGCCCGGCCGGCGCGCACGCGCGGCCGTCAAACGTTCGTCGATAGTCAGCTCGGTGATGGTCTCGCGGCCGAGCGCGCCTTCGAACCACGCGAAGAATTCGGCAAGCGCCGCGCCGTCCTGCTCCATGGTCTCGCGCACGTGCTGCGCTTCAGCTTCAGTCTTGCGCGACTTGAAGAACGTGGACGGATTGACCGCCTCGACCACTTTCACCGTCGACGGCACCGACTGCAGCGAGCCGTACGTGATACGGCGCGGGTCGATCAGCAGCGTGCTGCCGGCGGGCAGCGCGGCGAGCGCATCCGCCGCTTTTGCATACGGCTCGACACTGACGCCGTCGCGCGCGAGCGCCTCGGCGAGCGCGGACGGCACCTTGCCGTCTGCAATGAAAAGCGACGCGTGGTCTTTGCCGATTAGCGCGTGCGCGACGAAAACCGGGTTGAAGCTCACGTCGGCGCCGCGCAGATTGAAAAGCCACGCGAGGTCGTCGAGCGTGGAAATGAAGTGCCACTGCGCGCCCTTTTCCGCCATGACGCGGCGGATCTGCGCGAGCTTCTCGGCACGCGCGACGCTCGCATGCGGCGCGGCGTGCTCGAACACCGTGGCATCGGGCAGCGACGGGCGCTGCGGCCAGACGCCGTCGAACAGATCGACGTCGGTGCGCAGCTTCACGCCGCGCGCCGTGAGCGCCTGCGTCAGCGCCCGCGCCGCCGCCACGCCGAGCACGGCGCCGTCCACGCCGACGGTACCGCCGGGCGCCACGTTTTCAGCGAGCCAGTCGAAGTGCGGCGCGGTTTGCTGGCCGCCGGTCATCTTCATGAGCTGGACGCCGCTGCCGGCCAGTTGCGCGTTGGCCTGCTCCCAGTAGCGGCTGTCGGTCCACACGCCCGCGAATTCGGCCGTGACGACGAGCGTGCCCGCCGAGCCGGTGAAACCGGACAGCCATTCCCGCCCTTGCCAGCGCCCCGGCAGATATTCGGACAGATGCGGATCCGCGGACGGCACGAGGTAAGCCGCGACGCCTTCGCGCGCCATGGCGCTGCGCAAGCTGGCAAGCCGTTCGGGAATGGAGGAAGTCTGGGGAAGTCGGGCATTCATGGAAGTCACCTGCAAAGATTCAACGACGGGAAAGCAAGCCGACCGTCACGGCAACAGCGATCATCGCGACGGCCGTGCATACGGGCCATTCGAGCAATTCACCGTCATGAAAAAGTCCCACCACATTGCCGGCCATGTGCGCGACGCTCGCGCCCAGCACGCCGGTCACAAGCGCCACCCATAAGCGGGCACGATTCGAGCGATTCATGCGGCGCAGCGGATGCAGCCACCATCCCACGAAGCCGATTGCGGCTCCCAGTACGACGATTCCGGGCCAACCCATCAGCGAGTGATCTCGCGCAGTTTCGGATTTGTCTCATGGGCGCGAGGCTCGACGACAGCTAGCATTTTTGTCTCTTTCTCAAAAAATCAGCACGGCGCTTTCCGCACAGCGGTTGAGTTTAGGGGTCGGGGTGATGTTAGGCAAGCTGTAGGCCTTACGGAAAAGCCTGGTTCCTGGCCGTGGTCAAGTGGAACGCGCGCATGCGAATCGCCCTTATCGAGCCGGACACGCGACACGCCAAACTGGTCACCCGGCTGATTTTCGCCGGCGGCCACGTCTGTCAGCACTTCACCACTAGCGCTCCTTTTTTCGCCCAGGCCGCGGACCAATTCTTCGACCTGCTGATTACCGAAAATTGGGCCGGCGACCATTCGGCGGAAGACGTGATCGCACGTGCGCGCGCGCTGCTGCCGAGCCTGCCGGTCATCGTGATGATGTCAGAGCCGCGCGAAAGCCAGATCGTCGCGGCACTGCACGCGGGCGCCGACGACTGTCTGACAAAGCCAGTGCGCGGGCCGGAAACGATCGCGCGCGTGGACGCGCTGCTGCGCCGCGCGGGACTGCGCCGGCCGCCCAACCGGCGGCACGACGTCATCGGCGGTTATGCGTTCGACGCTGCGAATTTCGCCGTCACCTTCCGCAACCGCACGGTCACGCTCACGCCGAAGGAATTCCGCTTCGCGCTGCTTCTGTTCAGCAATCTGTCGCGGCCGGTGTCGCGCGCGCACATCATGGAAACGGTGTGGGCGCGCCGCCGCGACGTTAAGTCGCGCACGGTCGACACGCACGCGTCGCGCGTGCGATCCAAGCTCGAGCTACGTCCTGAAAACGGCTATTCGCTCGCGCCGCTGTATGGCTACGGCTATCAACTGGACGCCTTTCCGGTGGAAGCCGCAGCGGCCTGATGCCGATGCCGGCGCTGATGCCCGCCATAAGCGGCACGGCGCGGGCGTCGGCGGTGTAAGAATCGTGGAAACGCTATAATATGGGGCTAAACCATAGCTCCCCAGCATGCAGCTTCTAACGATCGGAATCAATCACCACACTGCGCCTGTCGCCTTGCGCGAACGCGTGGCGTTTCCGCTCGAACAGATCAAGCCTGCGCTGGACACCTTTAAAAGCGTCTGGCTCGGCACCACGGCCCGCTCGGCGCCCGAAGCGGCGATTCTCTCCACCTGCAATCGCACCGAGCTCTACTGCGCGACCGACGACGCCGCCGCGCGCGAAGCCGCGATCCAATGGCTGTCGCGGTATCACAACCTGCCTATCGAAGAGCTCGCGCCGCACGTCTACGCGCTGCCGCAGTCCGAAGCCGTGCGCCACGCATTTCGCGTCGCGTCCGGTCTCGATTCGATGGTGCTCGGCGAAACGCAAATCGTCGGACAAATGAAGGATGCCGTGCGCACGGCCTCGGAGGCAGGCGCGCTCGGCACCTATCTGAACCAGTTGTTCCAGCGCACGTTTGCCGTCGCGAAGGAAGTGCGCACCACGACCGAAATCGGCGCACAGTCCGTTTCCATGGCCGCAGCAGCCGTGCGGCTCGCGCAGCGCATTTTCGACAAGGTCTCGAACCAACGCGTGCTGTTCATCGGCGCGGGCGAAATGATCGAGCTGTGCGCCACGCACTTCGCCGCGCAGCAACCGCGCGAACTCGTGGTCGCGAACCGCACCGCGGAGCGCGGCATGCGGCTCGCCGAACGCTTCAATGGGCGCGCCATTCCGCTGTCCGAACTGCCCACACGCATGCATGAGTTCGACATCATCGTGTCGTGCACGGCGTCCACGTTGCCGATCATCGGCTTGGGCGCGGTCGAGCGCGCGGTCAAGGCGCGGCGTCATCGGCCGATCTTCATGGTCGATCTGGCCGTGCCGCGCGACATCGAACCGGAAGTCGGCAAGCTGGAAGACGTGTTCCTGTATACCGTCGACGACTTGGGCGCAATCGTCCGCGAAGGCAATGCGTCGCGCCAGGCCGCGGTGGCGCAAGCTGAAGCGATTATCGAAACGCGCGTGCAGAATTTCATGCAATGGCTCGACGCACGCAGCATCGTGCCGGTCATCCGCCATATGCATACGCAAGCCGACGTGCTGCGCCGGGCCGAAGTCGAACGCGCGCAGAAAATGCTCGCGCGTGGCGACGATCCGGCCGCGGTGATCGAGGCGCTCTCGCAGGCGCTCACCAACAAGCTGATTCACGGCCCCACCCACGCGCTCAACCGCGCGAGCGGCGAACACCGTGACACGCTCATCGAACTGATGGGCGGCTTCTACAAACACTCCGGTTCCACCGAGCGTTAGCGGCGCGCACGCCGCCGCCCCGCCCGCCCGTGGCCCCGCAGTGGCCCGCCACGTGCTTCTGTCCCGGGCATCCGCCCATTTTTCTGGTTGCCGTCCTTGCCGGAGCCCGCTCCGATACCCGCCCGATGAAAACGAGCATGCAACACAAGCTCGACCAGCTGACTACGCGGCTGGCCGAACTCAACGACCTGCTGAGCCGAGAGGACATCACCTCGAATCTCGACCAATACCGCAAGCTCACGCGCGAACACGCCGAGCTGGGCCCTGTGGTCGAGCATTACGCGCTGTGGCGCCAGGCCATGCACGACGCCGCCACCGCGCAGGAACTGCTGACAGACGCATCCATGCGCGATTTCGCCGAAGAGGAAATTCGCGCGGCGCGTGACCGAATGGAGCAGCTCGGCGGCGAACTGCAGACCATGCTGTTGCCGAAAGATCCGAACGACGACCGCAACATCTTCCTCGAAATCCGCGCGGGGACCGGCGGCGACGAGTCCGCGCTTTTTGCGGGCGACCTGTTGCGTATGTATCTGCGCTACGCCGAGCGCAACCGCTGGCAAGTGGAGATGATGTCGGCGAGCGAATCGGACTTGGGCGGCTATAAGGAAGTGATCGTGCGGATTGCGGGCGAAGCCGCGTATTCCAAGCTCAAGTTCGAGTCCGGCGGCCACCGCGTGCAGCGCGTGCCGGCAACCGAAACGCAGGGCCGCATTCACACGTCGGCGTGCACGGTCGCGGTGATGCCGGAAGCCGACGAAATCGGCGAAGTCGAAATCAATCCGGCCGACTTGCGCATCGACACGTTCCGCGCGTCCGGTGCGGGCGGCCAGCACATCAACAAGACGGATTCGGCCGTGCGGGTCACGCACTTGCCGACGGGCATCGTCGTCGAATGTCAGGACGACCGCTCGCAGCACAAGAACAAGGACCGCGCGCTGAAGGTGCTCGCGGCCCGCATCAAGGACAAGCAGTCGCACGAGCAGCAGGCGAAGGAAGCCGCGACGCGCAAGAGCCTGATCGGCTCCGGCGACCGGTCGGAGCGGATTCGCACTTACAACTTCCCGCAAGGACGTCTGACAGACCATCGGATCAATCTGACGCTGTATCGCCTCGATGCGATCATGGACGGCGATCTGGACGAACTGATCGGGGCGCTTGTGAGCGAACATCAAGCCGAGTTGCTCGCTTCGCTCGGCGACGCGGATTAGGCGTCAATGACCGCCCAGGACCCAGCCGATCGCGACCGCGCCGCCACGCCGGCCACTCCCGGCACGCCAGCCACGCTCTTGCGCGCCTCGCCATTGCCGCCGCTCGAAGCGCGGATTCTGCTCACGCATGTGCTGGGCTGGCGGCAAACGCAACTCATCACACGCGCGGACGAAGTGCTCGACGGCGCCTGCGTCGAACGCTATCTGGCGTTGCAGGCACGGCGCATGGCCGGTGAGCCGGTGGCGCAGATTGTCGGCGTGCGCGAATTTTTCGGACTCGAATTCGAGGTCACGCCGCATGTGCTGATTCCGCGTCCCGAAACCGAATTGCTGGTCGAAACGGCGCTCACGGCCATGCAAGACCTCGCGCGTCCGCGCGTGCTCGATCTCGGAACCGGCACGGGCGCGATTGCGGTGGCCATTGCGTCGATGCGACCGGATGCGCAAGTCACTGCGGTGGATCGTTCGGCAGAAGCACTCGCGGTCGCGGCGCGCAATGCCGCGCGCCGGCTCGATGCAAAGCGACCCGGCGGCGCCGTGATCTTCGCGCAAAGCGACTGGTACGGTGCGCTTGACCGCAGGCTGTGCTTCGACGTGATCGTCAGCAACCCGCCGTACATTGCGAGCGGCGATCCGCATCTGGCGCAGGGCGATCTGCGCTACGAGCCGCGCGGCGCGCTCACCGACGAAGCCGACGGCCTCAGCGCGATTCGCGCGATCGTCGCCGGCGCGCCCGCGCGGCTGAGCTCGCACGGCATACTGTGGATGGAGCACGGCTACGATCAGGCCGAGGCCGTGCGCACACTTCTGACAGCGCAAGGTTTCGCAGATGTCAGATCCGAGCGGGATCTCGCAGGTATCGAGCGAATCAGCGGCGGGCGGCTTGCCGGCTGAGCTCGCCTCGCCAACACACACGCCGCCGCTCGACTCACGTCAAACGCCAAACGCCGGACGCCCAACGCCAAACGCCAAACGCCAAACGCCCAATACCAAGCCGCCGCCGGCCACAGCGAGCCGCCGCAATAGCCGCAATCACCATATGGTCAAAGCGGCCGTCGGCCGGTACGAGCGAAATCCGCTATCATTTCAGCCTATTCCCTACACATACCGGAACCGCAAGGTCAGTCATGGATACGCAACAACGCATCAAGCAAATCGTCGACGAAAACAACGTCGTGCTCTTCATGAAGGGCAGCGCACAGTTTCCGATGTGCGGCTTTTCCGGCCGCGCCGTCCAGATCCTGAAGGCTTGCAACGTCAGCGACTTCAAGACCGTCAACGTGCTCGAAGACGACGAAGTCCGCCAGGGCATCAAGCAGTTTTCGAACTGGCCGACCATTCCGCAGCTTTATGTGAAGGGCGAATTCGTCGGCGGCTCGGACATCATGATGGAAATGTACGAATCCGGCGAACTGCAGCAACTGTTTGCCGCGGCCTGATCGGCTGCTCCCGAGCTGCTCTCGAAACACGCTGAGGCGCCGCGAGTCATGGAAACACGCGCTGCGGCGCCACGCCGGCTGATTGTCGCCATCACCGGCGCGACTGGCGCCATTTACGGCATTCGCCTGCTCGAAACGCTGCGCAAGCTGGGCGGCGTGGAAAGTCATCTGCTTATTTCAAACGCCGGCTGGCTCAACATCCAGCACGAACTCAAGCTAGGCAAGGAAGACGTGCATCCGCTCGCGGATGTCGTCCATTCGGTGCGCGACGTGGGCGCGAGCATCGCGTCGGGCTCCTTTGCGACGGACGGCATGATCGTCGCGCCCTGCTCGATGAAAACGCTCGCAAGCGTCGCGCACGGTTTCTCCGACAACCTCATCACCCGCGCCGCCGACGTCACGCTCAAGGAGCGCCGCCGGCTCGTGCTGCTGGTGCGCGAAACACCGTTCAACCTCGCGCATCTGCGCAATATGACGGCGGTCACGGAAATGGGCGGCGTGATCTTTCCGCCCTTGCCTGCCTTCTACAACCAACCGGCGAGCATCGACGAGATGGTCGATCACACGGTCGCGCGCGTGCTCGATCTGTTTGCGCTCGGGCCGGCGCTCTCGCCGGCGTGGACGGGATTGCGCGGCGCCGACGATTGACTGCGTGGCGCGACCCGAGCGCCCCATTAACAACTGCCGCAAGACAATCAATTCCGCTTTCGCCCGTTTATCAAACAGCGGTGCGGCTTTATATTGGCAGCAACCGAACTTCCGATCGCGCCTTGCGGGCGCCCCGCTGCCATGAACCGCTTACCTTCGCTTTTCCTGTCCCACGGCGCGCCGACGCTGCCGATCGACCCGTCATTGCCGTCCGCCGAGTTTGCGACGCTGGGCGCGCAGTTGCCGCGGCCGGAGGCGGTGTTGATGCTCTCGGCGCATTGGGGCACCGCGCAGCCTGTCGCGAGCATCTCGACTGAACCCGAGACCATCCACGACTTTTACGGCTTTCCACGCCAACTGTACGAGATTCAGTATCCGGCTCCCGGCGCGCCCGATCTCGCGCGCCGCGCCGCCGCGCTGCTCGGTGAAGGCGGCCTGCACGCCGAGCTGCAGCCGCACGGGCTGGACCACGGCACGTGGGTGCCGATGCTGCTGATGTTTCCCGACGCGGCCATACCCGTCGCACAGTTGTCGATCCAGCCGCGCCTCGACGCCGGTCATCATTTCCGCGTCGGCCGCGCGCTGCGCGCGCTAAAGGACGAAGGCGTGCTGGTGATCGGCTCGGGCCAGATCACCCACAATCTGCGCGCGGCCGACTTTTCCGCGCGGCCCGAAGATGCCGATCCGCGCGTCGCCGAATTCACCGACTGGTTCGAGGAAAAGCTGACCGCGCGCGACATCGACGCGCTGCTCGACTACCGCCGCCAGGCGCCGCATGCCGTGCTGATGCATCCGACCGACGAGCATCTGCTGCCGGTCTTCGCCGCGCTCGGTGCCGCCGACGACGATTACTCGCTGACGATCCAGTCGCTCGGCACGTACCAGCGCGCGCTCGCCATGACGAACTACGTGTTCGGGAGCGCCTGAGCGCCGGCTCCGCCCGCGGCGGAACGAGCGGTCAAATGCCGCAGCAGAAACAAAAAGCCCGCCCGAGCAGAACTCAGGCGGGCTTTTACTTTTGACTTGCCGCCGGGACGGCGAACGCTGCAGTTTAATGTGCGCCGATACCTTCGAGCACTTCGTCGTGCGTCTGACGCTCTTCCAGATATTCGGAGCGATAACCGCTCTGCACGCCCCAGTAATAGAAGACGAGCGAGAACGCGATCACGACCAGCATGTCCCAGCCGTACGGCAGCAGGCCATGGCCGCCGAACTCCTTGCTGCCGATCAGCGACAGGATCGCCATCACCGGCAGATAGGCGACGAGCCACCATGCCGCCTTCAGGTCGCGGCCCCAGCCGCCGAAGCCCGACTTCGCCTGGAAGTAGAAGTAGACCGGCAGCGCGACAACCATCAGCAGAATGATCTCGCCCGTCAGCGGCCATTTGGCCCAGTACAGGATCAGCGACGCACACACGAACGCGAACGGCGCGATCACCTGCATGCCGGGAATATGCAGCGGACGCTCGAGATCCGTCGCCGCGCGGCGCAGCGCCATCAGGCTGATCGGGCCCGTCAGGTAGGAAATCACGGTCGCCACCGAAATCACCGCCGCGAGCGAGCTCCAGCCGCGGAAGAAGAACAGGAAGATGAACGAGACCAGCAGGTTGAACCACATCGCCGGGCGCGGGACGCCGTAAAACGGATGCACGCTGCCGAAAATCTTCGGCATCGTGTTGTTGCGCTCCATCGCGTAGATCATGCGCGTGGTGGTCGCCATGTAGGTCGTGCCGGTGCCGCTCGGGCTCACGAAGGCGTCGACATACAGCAGAATGGCCAGCCAGTTCAGGTTCAGCGCGATCGCCAGTTCCGCGAACGGCGAGGCGAAATTGAAGTGGCGCCAGCCCTTCATCACGTCGGTCGGATTGACCGAGCCGATATACGCGACCTGCAGCAGCACATAAATGACGAGCGCAAGCAGAATCGAGCCAATCACGGCGAACGGCACGCTTTTCGCGGGATTACGCGCTTCGCCGGCGAGGTTAATCGGGCTCTGGAACCCGTTGAACGCGAACACGATGCCGCTCGTGGCGACCGCCGTCAGCACGGCCGACCAGCCATACGGCGCGAACGTGCTCACCTGGCCGAAGTTTTCCGTGTGAAAGCTGCTCGCCATCAAGCCGGCGATGGTCGCCCCCGGAATCAGGAACTTGAAGATCGTAATGGCCGAGTTGGCGCGCGCAAACAGCTTCACGCCCCAGTAGTTCAGCAGGAAGTAGACGATCACGAGGGCCGCCGAGAGCAGCAGCCCGGTTGTCGTTAATGATTCGTCGACGAATAATGCATGCGCCCAGGCATACGGCCAGGTGCTCATGTATTGAATGGAGGCCTCGGCCTCGATGGGAATCACCGACACAATGGCGATCCAGTTGGCCCACGCACTGATGAAGCCCACCAGCGCGCCGTGCGAATAGCGCGCGTAACGCACCATGCCGCCCGACTCCGGGAACATCGCGCCCAGTTCGGCGTAGGTCAGCGCAATGGCGAGAATCACGACCGCGCCGATGATCCACGCGCAGATCGACGCCGGACCCGCGATTTTCGCGGCTTTCCACGCGCCGAACAGCCAGCCTGAGCCGATGATCGAACCCAGGCCGGTCAGCATGAGTGCGAACGGCCCGATGTTCCGTTGTATAGAACTTTTCACGTCTTCTCCTGTTTCAGAACCATGTCGGCACCCCCTGACCTGCGCTTATGGCGCTGAGAACGGGTGACGCGCATGTATGCGCGGCGGTTATCCGTATGGTGCAACCGGCGCGGGCGCGTAGTTTAACGGTTGCACCCGCCTCCTGCAGCGAAACTAAGGGTTCTCCCTAGCAAAAAAACTACCCACTTCGCAAGCTTTGTAAGCAACTTTTCGGTGCGCTATCGCGAATTTTTGTAAAGTTGCCGGCCGAGTGTTGACCTTCTCTCGAAATCGCCGTATAACGTTCGGGCAGGATTTCAAGCGGCGAGTGAATTGGTCTTTCGTAGTTCGCCCATCAACGGTACTCCGGTTGGTCCCATTACCCCCTTCCTTGATTTTCATGCACTCATGGGCTTCGGCCTTATTCACCATCTTTAGGAACAAGTAATATGGAAACCGGTACCGTCAAGTGGTTCAATGACGCAAAGGGCTTTGGCTTCATCACCCCGGACGGCGGCGGCGAAGATCTGTTCGCGCATTTCTCGGAAATCCGCACGGAAGGCTTCAAGACGCTGCAAGAAAACCAAAAGGTTACGTTTGAAGTGAAGACGGGCCCGAAGGGCAAGCAAGCTGCTAACATCAAGCCGGTGTAAGCGCTACGCTGCTTCCTTCTGGACGCAAAAAACCCCGCCAAGGCGGGGTTTTTTTATATCCGTCGACATTGCGACAAGGCGATTATCTTCGCGCTATGCGAGTTGTGATTCGCGTTCAGGTGAAGACACGCC
The DNA here is from genome assembly GCF_047325075.1 of Paraburkholderia phenoliruptrix. Classification (NCBI taxonomy): domain Bacteria; kingdom Pseudomonadati; phylum Pseudomonadota; class Betaproteobacteria; order Burkholderiales; family Burkholderiaceae; genus Paraburkholderia; species Paraburkholderia phenoliruptrix. The sequence goes on along the minus strand of NZ_CP168531.1, from coordinate 809,768 downwards.
GCGCGTGAATGCCGAGGCCCGTGGCCACGCTGGCGAGGCGGTCGCCGAATACGGCTTGCGCATCGGGGAATGCCGCGGCCAATGCGTTAGAGAGAAACGCGAGACCGGTCGAGCCGCCAGTAAAGTACACCGCGCTCACGTCGCGAACGGACACGCCCGCGGCCTGCACGGTGTCGCGCGCCGCCGCCACGATGCGCCGCGTCTCTTCCTGCCCCGCCTCGATCAGCTGGGCTTCGTCGAATGCAAGACGCAGTTCGTCTTCCACTTCGTCCAGATCGATCACCGTCTCGCCGCCCGCCGCGACGCCGATCTTCGCCTCTTCGGCATGCGCTGCGAGCGCGTGACCGAGACGCCGCTCGACCACGCGCATCAGGCGGTCGTGGTGCTTGACCTCGCTGAAGAGGTGCCGCATCAAAGCGAGTTCGCTCACACGCTTCGGCGCATAGACCGTGTTGATCAGATGCCACGTCGCAAGGTCGAAATAGACGCGGTTCGGGATTTCGCGGCCTTCCGGGTCGAGCGATTGATAGCCGAGTTCGCGCAGGATCGTGGCCAGTTCCACGCGGCGGTCGAAATCCGTGCCCGCGACATGCACACCGTGGTGAGCCAGCACGTCGTCCTTGCGCTCCACGCGCTGCATCCGTTCGGGCCCCACGCGCACCAGCGAAAAGTCTGACGTGCCGCCGCCAATGTCGGCCACCAGCACGAGGCCTTCGCGCGTCAGGCGCGATTCGTAGTCGAAAGCGGCCGCAATCGGCTCATACTGGAAGTGAATGTCGCGCAAACCAACTGCGCGCGCCGCCGTTTCCAGCTGCTTTTGCGCCATCTGATCCGCGCGCGGGTCGTCGTCGACGAAGAACACCGGGCGGCCCAGCACCGCGCGGTCGATCGGCGCCCCCGCGCTTTTTTCCGCCGAACGCTTCAGATGGTCGAGGAAAATCGCGATGACGTCCGTGTACTTGATTGCCGTGCCGTCGCCGAGATCCGTCGAATTATCGGCAAGCGGCGAGCCGAGAATGCTTTTCATCGAGCGCATCAGCCGCCCGTCGAAACCGTCGATGTACGCCGCGAGCGCGGCGCGCCCGAATTCGCGGGTGTCTTCGTCGGTATTGAAGAAGACCGACGTGGGCAGCGTCGTGTACGCGCCTTCGACCGGAGCGAGTCGGAGCGCCGCGCCGTCCGGAACGGCCACGGCCGAGTTGGAAGTACCGAAGTCAATCGCGCAATAGGTCATGGCAGGAATCGCCGCTCACGGCTGGCGCGCACTGGTAGGGGGAGCGGCTTTGTATCACGAAAGCCGGACCAGCATCAACATGCCAATTAGCCCGGCGGGTCGTGAGGAAAGCGCAATGCAGGCGCGACCGAGCCGCAAACGGCGTGCAGCCCCGACGCGCGCTTTGCGCGCCACGCGCGGCGGAACGCAAATTGCTACCCACTGCTGTTCCAGCCGCCGCATTCCAACGACTCAGGAGACCATCAGCAATGAGCGCGCCGCCTGCCGCCGACGTCGAGCGAAAAACCGCCGGGGTGATCGAAACGGACTTGCCGTCGCGGCTCGACCGCCTGCCTTGGGGACGCTTTCATACGTTGATCGTCGTGGCGCTCGGCGTGACCTGGCTGCTCGACGGGCTCGAGGTGACACTCGCCGGGGCGGTCGCGAGCGCGTTGAAGTCGAGCCCGTCGCTGCATTTCAGCAACGCGGACGTGGGTCTCGCCGGCAGCGCCTACATTGCCGGCGCGGTGCTGGGCGCGCTCGGTTTCGGCTGGCTCACCGACCGGCTGGGCCGCCGCAAGCTCTTTTTCATCACGCTCGCGCTGTATCTGGCGGCCACCGCCGCCACCGCCCTGTCGTGGAATCTCGCCAGCTTTTTGCTGTTCCGCTTTCTGACCGGCGCGGGCATCGGCGGCGAATACACGGCGATCAATTCGACGATTCAGGAATTCACGCCGCCTCGCGTGCGCGGCTGGATCGATCTCGCGATCAACGGCACGTTCTGGGTAGGCGCCGGGCTGGGCGCGGCGGGCTCGCTGGTGCTGCTCGATCCGCACCTGCTGCCGGGCGACTGGGGCTGGCGCGCGTGCTTTTTCATCGGCGCGGCGCTCGCGCTGATCGTGCTGCCGATGCGCATCTGGGTGCCTGAAAGCCCGCGCTGGCTGCTGACGCACGGCGACGAGCGCGACGCTCGCGGCATCGTCGAAGGCATAGAAAGTCGCTTTCGCAGCGAAGGCCACACGCTGCCCGCCGACGGCTTCACGCGCCTGCGCCTGCGGGCCCGCGGGCACACGCCGCTGCGCGAGGTGTTCCATACGCTGTTCAATCTGCACCGACGGCGCGCGCTGGTCGGTCTTTCGCTGATGACCGCGCAGGCGTTCTTCTACAACGCGATTTTCTTCACCTACGCGCTCGTGTTGACAGATTTCTACGGGGTGCCAGGCGATCACATCGGCTGGTATCTACTGCCTTTTGCGCTCGGCAATTTCCTCGGGCCGCTGCTGCTCGGCCGGCTTTTCGATGTGATCGGGCGGCGCAAGATGATCGCGTCGACTTACGGCATGTCGGCGATTCTGCTGACGGCAAGCGGCTACCTCTTCGAGCAGCACATGCTGACGGTCGTCACACAAACCGTCGCGTGGATGGTGATTTTTTTCTTCGCGTCGGCGGCGGCCAGCTCGGCTTATCTCACGGTCAGCGAATCGTTTCCGCTCGAAATCCGCGCGCTCGCCATTGCCGTGTTCTACGCGTTCGGCACGGCGCTCGGCGGAATCGCCGGCCCGGCCTTCTTCGGACGGCTGATCGACACACACCAGCGCGGCGAAGTGTTTTCCGGCTATCTGGTCGGCTCCGCGCTCATGCTCGCGGCAGCCGTGATCGCCGCGATCTGGGGTGTGGACGCGGAGCGCAAGTCGTTGGAGCATGTGGCCGCGCCGCTTTCGAGCGTAACCGACGACGACGCGCTTTGACGCGCCCCAAAAAAACGCGCGGTAGGCGCCGCGCGTTCTTCGTCAACGTGCAAGGCAACGGAAGCCGCCTCAGAACGCCTTTTTCCAGCCGCCGCCATAGGCAATCTCGCCAAGCGGCAAACGCTGGCGCGCCGACTTTTCGCGCTCGCGCAGCACCGGATCCAGCTTCTCGACGTCGCCGTAATGGCCGAGAGAAATGATCGCGATGGGCTCGACGTCGTTCGGCAACTCAAAAGCCGTGCGGAATGCGTTCGGGTCGAAGCCGCTCATCTGATGCGCGGCGAGGCCGAGCGCATGCGCCTGCAAGACCAGCGCCATGGCCGCCGCGCCGGCGTCGTATTGCGCGCAGCGGTTCACTTCGCCCTTCGCGGTACGCGTTTGCGTCGTCACGGCGATCAGCACGGGCGCGGGTGCGTTCCAGCCCTGGTTGAACGGCACGAGGGTGGCAAACGCCTGCTTGAATGCGACTTCATCGACGCTGCGGTCGAACACCAGAAAACGCCACGGCTGGGCGTTGTACGACGAAGGCGCCCAGCGTGCCGCTTCGAGCACCGCGCGCAGGTTCTCGCGGCTCACCGGCTCGCTCGAATAGGCGCGCGGGCTCCAGCGACCGGCAATCAGCTCGTGGATGGCAACTTCGGTGGGGGCGGGTTTGTGGGTCATGCGCTTCTCTCGGTGGAAATTCATGATCAACGGGCGGCTGCCCAAGGCCACATAGCATACCCAAGGATTGGCGCGCGCGCTGTGCAATGCGCGCAGATGGTTTTTCCGTGGTGTGGAAAGACGCGGAGGCGGCGGGCTCGCGTCTTTCCGCGGCGTCGCGTCAAACGGCCTGCGGCTGCGGCACCTTGGCCGGCCGGTTGATCCGCAGCACGATAACAGCCGCGACGAGGCACAGACCGCCCGAAATCATCGACGCCACCGTGTAGGTGCCGAGGCTCGCGCGCAGCATGCCCGCGCCGAGCGCCGCGAACGCCGCGCCGAGCTGATGCCCCGCCACGACCCAGCCGAACACCACGGGCGCCGACTCCTTGCCGTAGACGTCGGTCGCGAGACGCACGGTCGGCGGCACGGTGGCGATCCAGTCGAGCCCGTAGAACACGGCGAATAGCGGCAGCCCGAAAAAATCGATGCCGAAGGCGTGCGGCAGATACATCAGCGACAAGCCGCGCAGCCCGTAATACCAGAACAGCAGCACCCGGCTATTGAAACGGTCCGAGAGCCAGCCGGAGAGCGTCGTGCCGAACAGATCGAACACACCCATGGCCGCAAGCAGCGACGCGCCCTGCACTTCCGACATGCCGTAGTCGCCGCACATGGCGATCAAATGCGTGCCGACGTAGCCATTCGTGCTCGCGCCGCAAATAAAGAAGCTAAAGAACAGCAGCCAGAAATCGCGTGTCCTGCTCGCCATGGCGAGCGTGCCGAATGCGATGGCGAGCGGGTTCTGCTTCGTGACCGTGGCCGCCACGGGCGCGTCGTGCGGCTCGCCGTACGGACGCAGCTTCACATCGGCCGGGCGCTCGGGCAGCAGAAACGCCACCAGCGGCAAAACGACAGCCGCGGCCGCCGCGACGACCCACACCACCTGACGCCAGCCATAGTGCTCGGCGATGGCCGCGAGCATCGGCAGAAACACGAGCTGGCCGGTCGCCGAACTCGCCGTAAGAATCCCCATGACCAGCCCGCGGTGCGTGGTGAACCAGCGCGTCACCACGGTCGCGGACAAGGACAGCGCGGCCACGCCCGTCGCGCCGCCCACCATCACGCCCCACACGAGCACCATCTGCCACGGCTGTGTCATCAGCGACGACAGCGCGACGCCCACCGCCATCGTGCCGAGCGCAATGAGCAGCGTGGGCCGCACGCCGAAGCGCTGCATCGCCGCTGCCGCGAACGGCCCCATCAACCCGTAAAGCGCGATGTTCACGGAGATGGCGAGCGAAATCGTCGCGCGGCTCCAGCCGAACTGGTGCTCGAGCGGCACCATCATCACGCTCGGCGTGGCGCGCGTGCCGGCCGCCGCGAGCAACACCAGAAACACCACGGCGACCGTCAACCAGCCGTAGTGGAAACGCCTGCCTATCAGTCCTGCTGCCCAGTTCATCGGTTCTCCTGTCGCGCGAATTCGAAGCGTCGGCACCGTCGGTATTTTTACGGTTTCGGTAAGGGACTTGTGACAGATCAGTCACAATCAGTGTTGCGATGTTAGTTACAGCTCGGTAACATGTCAAGGCGTCAATTGAATTCAGGGGCCGTTCATGTCTGCAAGCGAAACTTCCAAGCCAGCCGGCGCTCCGCCGGGGTCCGGGCCGGTGGGCGCCCCGCGCCGGGCCCGGGGCACGCATACGACCGGGCCCGAAGCGCAACAGCACTTGCTGCGCGCCGCGGACGAACTGTTCTATCGCGAGGGCGTTCGCGCAGTGGGCGTGGACGCGGTGGTCGAGCGGGCCGGCGTCAACAAGATGAGCCTGTACCGCCAGTTTTCGTCGAAAGACGAACTGGTGATGGCGTACCTGGAGCGCAAAGACGCGCAGTTCTTCGGCTATGTCGAGAAGAGCTTCGCGAAACATCCCGGCGAGCCCGCGCGGCAGTTGCAGCAATATTTCGACGACCTCGCGGCGCGGGCGTCGCTCGAGGACTATCGCGGCTGTCCGTTCGTGAATGTCGCCGTCGAGTTTTCGGACACCGAGCACGCCGCGCGGCAATTCGTGTTCCGCAACAAGGAGCGGCTGCTCGCGCGTCTCACTGAACTGGCGACGGCCGCAGGCGCCGACGATCCCGAGCTGCTCGGCAACGCGCTCGCTTTGCTGATCGAGGGTGTGTATGCGGCGAGCCAGACCTATCGCGCCGGTTCCGGGCCGGTGCTGGCCGCGCCGAAAGCGGCAGCGCAATTGATCGCCGCCGCATGCGGGGGCAGATCGGCAGGTTAGTTTTGGCTGGATCGCTGGTTCGCTGATTCGCGCGAGCGCACGCACGCAGCCAGCAGCGCCGTCGTGAGCCCGCGCGGGCGCCGCTAAAATGACGCTTTGCCTGAATTGCCGAACCGCCATGCCCTCATCCGCCGAACCGCACGACGCAGTCGTTGCCGCCACCCGTCACTGGCTGACTGAAGCCGTGATCGGACTCAACCTGTGTCCGTTTGCGAAGGCCGTCCACGTAAAGGGACAAATTCGCTACGCGGTGAGCGAGGCCACCGACCTGGAAGGCGTGCTCGCCGATCTCGAAACGGAGCTGAACACGCTGGTCGCCGCCGATCCCGCTGCCGTGGACACGACACTATTAATCTTGCCCCAGGCGCTCGGCGATTTTCTCGAATACAACGACGCGCTTTTTTTCGCCGAAAGAATGCTCAAGCAGCTTCGGCTCGAAGGCATTATCCAGATTGCCAGCTTTCACCCTTTCTATCAGTTCGAAGGCACCGAACCTGACGACATCGAGAATTACACGAATCGCGCGCCGTACCCCATTCTGCATTTACTCAGAGAAGACAGCATTGAGCGCGCGGTTCAGGCATTTCCCGATGCTGAAGCAATCTACGAACGCAATCAGGAAACGCTGCGACGAATCGGACTCGCCGGCTGGCATAAATTGATGAAAGCCTGAATTACGCGGAAACGAAAAACCGCTCTTTCAGTTCCTCGATACCGAGCGTCTGCATCACCTCGTTGAGGCGCTCGGCCGGGCGCCGCCGCGGCAGGTCCTTGAACTGGGCGATAATCAGTTCGTTTTTCATCGAATGTTCCCAGCCGACCAGTTCCGTCACGCTCACCTGATAGCCGTGCGCTTCCAGCTGCAAGCAGCGCAGCACGTTGGTAATCTGACTGCCGAATTCGCGCGTATGCAACGGATGCCGCCAGATTTCCGTCAGCGCATTGCCAAGCGATTTACTTTTGTTTTGCCGTAAAACGCCTGCCACTTCGGCCTGACAACACGGCACCACCACAATGTATTTCGCCTTCTTTTCGAGGGCGAAGCGAATGGCGTCGTCGGTGGCGGTATTGCAGGCGTGCAATGCGGTGACAATATCGATTTGCGCCGGCAGGCGCTCCGACGTAATGGATTCGGCTACCGACAGATTCAGAAACGACATGCCCGTAAAGCCGAGCCGCGCCGCCAGTTGCTCGGAGCGGGTCACGAGCTCCTCGCGCGTTTCAATGCCGTAAATGTGCGACGCCCCACCTGCGGCACCCTGAAAGTCCTTGAAGAACAGGTCGTACAGGATAAAACCTAGATATGACTTGCCCGCGCCGTGGTCGACGAGCGTGAACGCGCCCTTCTGCTCCTTCAGGTCCGTCAGCAGCGGCTCGATGAACTGGAACAGATGGTAGACCTGCTTCAGCTTGCGGCGGCTGTCCTGGTTCATCTTGCCGTCGCGCGTCAGGATGTGCAGCTCCTTGAGCAACTCGATGGACTGGTTCGGGCGAATTTCGTGGGTTTTGCTGGACATCGTGGGAAGCCGTGGGCAATTGCGGCGGGAACGTGCGTCAGGTGACGGAAGAAAACAAAAGTTGCTGCCAGTTTACCCAAACGGCGGGCCGTTCACCGAAGAGCGCGCCAAAACATGCAGGAAGTGCCGCATTCCTGGAACAGTTCCTGCTGTTTTTCGGCACGCCGCGGGAATTCTCCGCGCGCAGCAGAACCGTTTCGCGCCGCCAAGGTCCCAAAGGCTTAAGCCGTGGTGCCCATAACAACAAGCTGTCGGTCGTGGTGACGAACACCCGGCCCGGATGCAAGTGGGGAGGACGGCTCCGTAACACGAGCCGAACGTTACGTAACCGGCAGCGCGCCGCAATGTCGACAGCACTCGCGCCCGGACAATAGAAGAGGCAGCAATGGATACGGTACCCAACGGAAACGTCGAACAGAAGTTCCAGGAAATGATGGCGAAGCTCACCGCCATGCCCGCCTGGAGCGAAAAGCAGCAGCTCGAGCTGGAGATGGCGCGCGACATCTCCACGGAAATGCTTCGTCTCGCCGAAGTCATGCGCGACGGCAGCGTCGACATGGAAACCTGCCTGACGCTGCTCAAATACGCGAAAGTGCTGGACTTCGTGATGACCACGCTCGCGTCGCGGCGCGACATCAAACCGCAAACGCTGCGTGTCATCTTCAAGCTTGCCGGGCTCAAGGTCGACGAAGCCTACCCGAGCTGAGACCTCGGGCAACGCGTCGAGACGAGATCGACACCACGCCGCGACTCGCGCGAGCGGTCACGCGCCGCTCGCCTCCCCCGCGAGTCAGCGCGGCGGCTCTTTTTCCTGCCCGAGTGCAGTCAGAGGTTCGAGGCTCAATCCGCGAGTCAATGCCGCAAGTCAACGCCGCGAGTCAATGCCGCGACTCACATGCGCGGAGCCTGAACCGGGGGCGTGCCTTCGTGAAAAAGCGTCCTCAATTGCGACCGGAGTTCCGGCGAATCAGCATGCTTGTGCACGCTGACCGCGTGCTGCACGGCGGCGTCGAGCAACTCGTCTTCGCTGTCGGCCGACAGCGCGACCGTGCAGTTCATTTCGCTTGGAAACTCGCGGCAGTCGATGTAGTGGCGGGTCATGGCAGTCTCCTTGATCGATAGGTGCGGACATCCACGCAGGACACGACGCGCGAACTCGCGCGGGAACGACGCGGTGAGTGGAAAGATGCGGGGAACGACGCGAATGGCGCCCGGTGGAAGGTGTCCAGAAATTATAGTTCGCGATGCTGAATAACAAAGCGGCGGCCTTACGGCGCGGTGGGCGCAAAGGCGCCGAAATGTAGCGTTCTCGCGTCTGTGGTGAAGACCGACGCGTTTGCCCGGCGCCGCTTGCAATGTAAAAATAGCGGCCTTCGCCGCGCCACGTCTCACCGCAGCACGCTGTTGTGCTGGTGAGAGGAGCACGCCCGTTGTTTCGCCGCATAGGCTGCGGCACGCCGCCTCTTCCCTTATCCGCAGGCCCGCATGTCATCTTCGTTCGATTCCGCCCGCGTCGCCGTCATCGGCGGCGGCCCCGCCGGTTTGATGGCCGCCGAGGCGCTTTGCCTGCAAGGCGTGCAGGTGGACGTCTATGACGCCATGCCCTCCGTGGGCCGCAAATTCCTGATGGCCGGCAAAGGCGGCATGAACATCACGCATTCCGAGCCGCTCGAGCCGTTTCTCGATCGCTACGGCGCGCGCCGCGACCGCATCGCGCCGCTTGTGGACGCGTTCGGGCCGCACGCGCTGCGCGCGTGGCTACGCGAGCTGGGCGTGGAGACGTTCGTCGGCAGTTCAGGACGCGTTTTTCCGACCGACATGAAAGCCGCGCCGATGCTGCGCGCGTGGCTGCATCGGTTGAGGGAAGGCGGCGTGCGCTTTCACATGCGGCACAAGTGGAGCGGCTGGGACGGCGAGCACACGGACGGCGAAGGCGCGCCATCCGCCCGCTTGCGCTTCGCGACGCCCGAAGGCGAACAGTCCGCCGACTGTGGCGCCGTCGTACTTGCGCTCGGCGGCGCCAGCTGGCCGCGCCTCGGGTCCGACGCGGCGTGGGTGCCGTTGCTCGCCTCGCGCGGCGTGCCGGTGCAGCCGCTCAAGCCCGCGAACTGCGGCTTCGACGCCGGCTGGAGCCCTTACCTGGTGGAGCGTTTCGCGGGTCAGCCAGTGAAGTCGGTGGCCATTTCACTGACCGACGTAGACGGAAAAGTCCACAATCGACAAGGTGAAATACTTCTGACCGAAACCGGCCTTGAAGGCAGTCTGATCTACGCGCTTTCCGCGCCGATTCGCGAGCGGATTGCCGCCGACGGCGAACTCACGATTTCGCTGGATCTGGCGCCAGGCCTGGCTCTCGAGCGGGTGGTGGCGGAAGTGACGCGGCCGCGCGGGTCGCGCTCCATGTCGAGTCATTTGCAAGGAAGAGTCGGCATTGGCGGCGTAAAACTCGCGCTGCTGCACGAGATTCTGCCGAAGGAAGTTTTCGTCGACGCGACGCGTCTCGCGCATGCGATCAAGGCGTTGCCCGTGCGGCTGTTGCGCGCGCGGCCCATTTCCGAAGCAATCAGCAGCGCTGGCGGTGTCCCGTTCGAGGCGCTGGATGCGCATCTCATGATCGAGTGTGTGCCCGGCGTTTTCTGCGCCGGAGAAATGCTGGACTGGGAAGCGCCGACGGGCGGCTATCTGCTGACGGCCTGTTTTGCGAGCGGTTTGGTCGCGGGGCGCGGGGCCGCGGCGTTTGCCAAGGCGCGGGCGGGGTTGCCGTAAGACGGCTCTGCCCGTTACGCCAGAGTCGTCTTAAGCCCCAGCCGGCAGTGCCCGTTCGCGACTGCTGAATCTCTCACCCGCCGCTTACAACCGGCTCAAGCACGCGCCTTCAGTCGCCACAACGAGGTCACTTCGGCCACGCGCGCCTTGTAGAGCGGATCCGCCTCATCCGTCGACTTCGGATGCCTCGGGCGAATATCCTCCCGACCGACTACGGTGAGCCCCGCATCGTCGATAGCGGCGAGCAACCACTCGCGCGTGCGCAATCCGAGATGCTCGGCAAAGTCTGACAGAATCAGCCAGCCTTCCCCGCCCGGCGACAGATGTTCCGCGAGGCCCTTGAGAAAGCCCAGCAGCATGCGGCTTTCCGGATCGTAGACGGCATATTCGATCGGCGAAGCGGGCCGCGCCGGCACCCACGGCGGGTTGCAGACGACAAGCGGCGCGCGTCCTTCCGGAAACAGGTCGGCTTGCACGACTTCGACTTGCTGCTCATAACCAAGGCGCGTCAGATTCTCGCGCGCACAGGCAAGTGCCCTCGGATCCTGGTCCGTCGCGACGATTTTCTTCACGCCGCGTTTGGCGAGCAGCGCAGCGAGCACGCCGGTGCCCGTGCCGATGTCGAAGGCCTTGTTCAGCGAAGGCAGCGGCGTGCGCGCGACGAGATCGACATATTCCCCGCGCACCGGCGAAAACACGCCGTAGTGCGGATGAATCCGATCGCCGAGCGCAGGAATTTCCACACCCTTCTTCCGCCATTCGTGCGCGCCGATCAGACCGAGCAGCTCACGCAGCGACACGACCGAGGCTTCGTCGCCCGGCGGCCCGTAAGTTTCGATGCAGGCCTGCTGCACATCCGGCGCACGGCGCAGCGGAATCGCGTAATCGGCGTCGAGCGGAATCAGGATCATGCCGAGCGTGCGCGCGCGCTGCGACTGCGTCTGCCGATGCAGGTTGAACGCATCGAGCGGCGTCGCGCCCTGCTTGCGCGGCTTGCGCTCCAGCCGCCGCGTGACCGCCTGCAGCAATTGACGCGCGTTCTGGAAGTCGCCGCGCCACAGCAGCGCGGTGCCTTCGCACGCGAGCCGGTAGGCGGAATCGGCGGTGGTTCTGTCGTCGGCGACGATCACGCGCTTCGGTGGCGGCACCGCCGCCTCGGAGCGCCAACGCGCGGTACGGGGGCCGTCGGCTTCGGGCCAGGTGATGCTTGCAGGGCTCGTCATGGAAAGTTGAATGGTTGGGCGAAGTGGCGCTGCGACGTACTCTCGGCGCTCAGGCTCGGCGAAATGTAGACAGTTTAGTCCACAATCGACAAGGTGAAAGAGATATGGCGATTTTAGCCCTCACCTGCGCTCACCGTTTGCAGTGTCAACCGCTGAGCGGCCAAATAAAAAACGGGGTTCCTGACTGAACAGAAACCCCGTTTCGCACTACTGGTGCCGGCTGCAGGACTCGAACCCGCCACCTCATGATTACAAGTCAAGCGCTCTACCTGATGAGCTAAGCCGGCATGAGGCCGTGATTCTACTTCATTTTACGATCTTGAGGCGAGCCCTCCCGCCACCTTTCGAACCGTCGTCGTCGGGCTGGTCGCCCTCCGGCGCGCGATCGGCTTTGGCGGCGGCATCGGCTGCGGACGGACTCTCGACCGCACGCGGCGCGGCCGGTGAGGCGACCGGTTCGGCCGGCTGGGCCGATTCGACCGCTTCGGCGTCTGCGCCCGAATCCTGCGCTTCGCCGCCTGTCGACTCGACCGGAAACGCCATGCCTTGCCCGTTTTCACGCGCGTAGATCGCGAGAATATTGGCGACCGGCACCTCGATCTTGTGCGACTTGCCGGAGAAACGGGCGCTGAACTCGACCCACTCGTTGCCCATCTGCAACTGGCTGGTGGCCTCGAAGCTGATGTTCAACACGATCTCGTTATCGCGCACGAATTGCCGCGGCACGCGCGTGTGATTGTCGACGCGCACCGCAATGTGCGGCGTGTAGCCGTTATCCGTGCACCATTCGTACAGCGCGCGCAGCAGATAAGGCTTGGTGGAAATCTCTTGCATCAGCAGTCCTCTTACCGGGCGCGGGGCCGCGCGCGACAAGCCGCGTGGCGCCCTGCGCCCAAAGCCAAACTCAACGACGCATCACCTTTTCGGAAGGCGTGAGCGCCTCGATATAAGCCGGACGGCTGAAAATGCGCTCGGCGTATTTCATGAGCGGCGCCGCGTTCTTCGACAGCTCGATGCCATAGTGGTCCAGACGCCACAGCAGCGGCGCGATCGCGACGTCGAGCATCGAGAACTCTTCGCCGAGCATGTATTTGTTTTTCAGGAAGATCGGCGCGAGTTGCGTCAGGCGGTCGCGAATCGCGAGGCGCGCTTTCTCGTGGTTCTTTTCGGCGGCCTTGCCCTTTTCGTTTTCGAGCGTGCCGACGTGGACGAACAGCTCCTTCTCGAAGTTGAGCAGGAACAGGCGCGCGCGGGCGCGCTGAACCGGGTCGGCCGGCATGAGTTGCGGGTGCGGGAAGCGCTCGTCGATATACTCGTTGATGATGTTCGATTCGTACAGAATCAGGTCCCGTTCGACGAGGATCGGCACTTGACCATACGGATTCATCACGGCGATGTCTTCCGGCTTGTTAAACAGGTCGACGTCGCGGATCTCGAAGTCCATGCCCTTTTCGAACAACACCAGCCGGCAACGCTGGGAGAACGGGCAAGTAGTGCCGGAATACAGAACCATCATGATTTACGTTTCCTCAAAAAGCTGAAGGGCCAGCGCGCGGAAAAACCGTTCAGCAGGTTTTTCCTGGCGCCGGCCCCACGCCGTGGTGCGGCGTGATTATTTGATATGTTTCCAGTACGCGGCGTTCAGTCGCCAGGCGAAAAAGCTCAGAATACCGAGGAACAACAGCACCCACACGCCAAGTTGCTTGCGGGTTTTCTGCGTCGGCTCGGACATCCAGGACAGATACGACACAAGGTCGGCCACAGCAGAATCATAATCTACCGGCGACATCGTCCCCGGAGTGACCTGCTGGAAGCCCACAAATTTGTGCACCGTTTCGCCTGTTCTTTCGTCGACTTCGTCACCGAACTTCGCGGTACGTTGCCCCTGAAGCTGCCACAGCACGTGAGGCATGCTCACGTTTTCATACACCAGATTGTTCCAGCCGGTCGGCCGCGTATTGTCGCGATAAAAACTGCGCAAATACGTGTACAGCCAGTCCTTGCCGCGCGCCCGCGCTTCCACTGACAGATCCGGCGGACTTGCGCCGAACCAGGCTTTCGCGTCGTCCGGGCGCATTGCCACGGTCATCGTGTTGCCGATCTTGTCGGTGGTGAAGAGCAGGTTCGACTGAATTTCGTTCGGCGTGATGCCTAAGTCGGTCAGCCGGTTGTAGCGCATCAGGTTCGCGCTGTGGCAATTCAGGCAGTAGTTTACAAACAATTGCGCGCCGTGCTGCAAAGAAGCGAAATTGTCTGCGTTATCCGGCGCGTGGTCGAGGTGGATATTCTCGTCCGCGAAAGCCGGGCCGGCCAGCACCGCGAGCAGTGTCGCGCCGATCAGCGCGCACGTCGAAAGCAGCTTTTTCATCTTCGTGTTCTCCTCGCTCGCGATTAGTGGGGCTTGTAGCGCACGCGCTCAGGCGGTTGCTTGAACGTGCCAAGCCGCGTCCAGAACGGCATGCCGAGGAAAAACGCAAAATAGATCAGCGCGCACACCTGCGCAATCAACGTGGCCGCCGGCGATGGGGGTTTGGTGCCGAGGAAGCCCAACGTCAGGAAGGCCAGCACGAAGATCCCGTAGAACACCTTGTGAAAGAACGGCCGGTAGCGGATCGACTTGACGGGCGAGCGGTCGAGCCACGGCAGGAAGAAGAGCGAAATCACCGCGCCGCCCATCACCACCACGCCCCAGAACTTCGACTCGGTGAACGCCATCGCCAGAATCACGAGCACGGCGAGCACCGGCAAGCCGAGCTTCCACTTGCCGCGCGCGCGCACGAGCGCGAGCAGGCCGAGCAGCGCGATCACGACCATCAGCACGATCTTGAACGGGTCGGTGGTGGCACGCAGCATCGCGTAAAAGGCCGTGAAGTACCAGACCGGCGCGATTTCCGGCGGCGTCTGCAGCGGATTTGCCGGCACGAAGTTGTTCGCTTCGAGGAAATACCCGCCCATTTCCGGCGCGAAGAAGATGATCGCCGCAAAGATCATCAGGAAGATGCATACGCCCATGAAATCGTGCACCGAGTAGTACGGGTGAAACGGAATGCCGTCGAGCGGGATGCCGTCGCGGTCCTTCTTCGCCTTGATCTCGATGCCGTCGGGATTGTTCGAGCCGACTTCATGCAGGGCGACCAGGTGCGCAACCACGAGCCCCAGCAGCACGAGCGGTATGGCGATCACGTGAAACGCGAAGAAGCGGTTCAGTGTGACGTCCGACACCACATAGTCGCCACGAATCCACAGCGACAGATCCGGGCCGATGAACGGAATCGCCGAAAAGAGGTTCACGATCACCTGCGCCCCCCAGAACGACATCTGGCCCCACGGCAGCAGGTAGCCGAAAAACGCCTCGGCCATCAGACACAGAAAAATCGCGCAGCCGAAAATCCACACGAGTTCGCGCGGCTTGCGGTACGAGCCGTACATGAGCCCGCGGAACATGTGCAGGTACACGACCACAAAGAACATGGACGCGCCCGTGGAGTGCATGTAGCGGATCAGCCAGCCCCACGGCACCTCGCGCATGATGTACTCGACCGACGCGAAAGCCAGCGTCGCGTCGGGCTTGTAGTTCATGGTGAGGAAGATGCCCGTGACAATCTGGTTGACGAGCACCAGCAGCGCGAGCGAGCCGAAGAAGTACCAGAAGTTGAAGTTTTTCGGCGCGTAGTACTCGGAAACGTGCTTTTTCCAGGTCGACGTGAAGGGAAAGCGCCGGTCGATCCAGCCGACGAGCCCGGTCGTCTCTACTTCGTGTTCGATCGCCATTACGCTTCTCCTTTCTCGTCCTTGCCGATCACGAGCCCATTGGCCGACGTGAACATATAAGGCGGGATGTCGAGGTTTTGCGGCGCAGGTTTGTTCTTGAAGACGCGGCCGGCCATGTCATAGGTCGAGCCGTGGCACGGGCACAGGAAACCGCCTGGCCAGTCGTCCGGCAGATTGGGCTGCGCGCCCTCCTGGAAGCGCGGCGTCGGCGTGCAGCCAAGGTGGGTGCACACAGCAACAGCGACAAAAATATTCTTGTGGTCGGTGCGCGAGCGGAATTCGTTGTTGCAGTACTCCGGCAACGGCATCGAAAACGGATTCTTCGAGTGGGGATCGGCTACTTCGTTATCGGCTTTCTGGACATCGGCGAGCATCTTCTCGGTGCGGTTGATGATCCAGACCGGCTTGCCGCGCCAGGCCACGGTCTTCATGTCGCCGGGCTTGAGATCGCTAATGTCGACTTCGACCGGGGCTCCTGCTGCCTTGGCCTTTTCAGATGGTGCAAACGAACTAACAAAGGGTACGACAGTGGCAACACCTCCAATGCCACCTGCTACGGTCGTCGCTATCAGCCAGGTACGGCGGCTGCCGTCGACGCGTTCATCTTCCTTGTCTCGCATCACACGCCCCACTTCTGAGTTGGATTTTCCTTCAGGTCGCTTCTACCGCCGCTAGTTTGCTCGAATGGAGTCGCCATTTACAAGGGCCGATTGCCAAAAACCGTGCGAAGCCTTTGATAACTCAGGGTTTCTCCGTACGGATCGCAAACATTTTCACCACTGCTTTTAAGTGCTCCCTCCGTTATTCAAGCTTTTTTCTTCGCTAATGCGTATTCGATATGCCGACGCCTCAAACGGGGTTCGGGATATCGATAAAGAGGTGCTCTATATCGAACTGTTCGGACAGGTGCTTGCCGACCGCCTGCACGCCGAAGCGCTCGGTGGCGTGATGCCCTGCCGCGAGAAACGCGACGCCGCTTTCCGCCGACGTGTGCATGACCGATTCCGAGACCTCACCCGTCAGATAGACGTCCGCGCCGGCGTTGATGGCCGCATCGAACATGCCTTGCGCCGCGCCCGTGCACCACGCGACGCGGCGCAACATGCGGTCCGGGTCGCCGAACACCAGCGGCGTGCGGCCGAGCGTCTGCTCGATCTCTGCGGTGAAGTGCGCGAGTGTGATTGGCATGGCGAAGGTGGCGAGCCAGCCCAGGTCGTTTTCGCCGAAGCGCGCGTCGCTGATCCAGCCCATCTTCGCGCCGATCTGCGCGTTGTTGCCGAACTCGGGATGATCGTCGAGCGGCAGGTGATAGGCGAACAGGTTCAGGTCGTTCGCCAGGAGGAGCTTCAGGCGCGCGTACTTGCGGCCGGTGATCTGCGGCGCCTCGTTGCGCCAGAAGTAGCCGTGGTGAACCAGCACGGCGTCCGCGCCCCACTCCAGCGCGGCTTCGAGAAACGCGACCGACGCGGTGACGCCGGTGGCGAGTTTGCCGACCTTGCGGCGCCCTTCGACTTGCAGACCGTTCGGGCAATAGTCCTTGAAGCGCGCGGTTTCAAGAAGATTGTTCAAGTACAATTCAAGTTCGATCCGATCCATATAAACCTCTAGTCTTCAGATGCTTAGACGCTTCTGGCTGTTCTTCGCCCAAGCGGTGACTGTGCTGTTGGCGCTGATGTTCATCATCGCGACTCTCAAACCGCAGTGGCTTCAGCGTCAAGGGCAATTCGGCAAGCAGCTTGCCGAACCGATTGTCGCGCTGCGGGAAGTGGCGCCCGGCATCGGCAACGGGCCCGCCACGGCGTCTTATGCGGACGCCGCCCAGAAGGCCATGCCCGCGGTCGTCAATGTGTTTTCCAGCAAAGACGGCTCGCTGCCGCCGGATCCGCGCGCGAAAGACCCGCTGTTCCGCTACTTCTTCGGCGACAAGAACAACAACCGCAAGCAGCGCGAGCAGCCGGCCGCGAACCTGGGCTCCGGAGTGATAGTGAGTTCGGAAGGGTACATTCTAACGAACCAGCACGTGGTCGACGGCGCGGATCAGATCGAAATCGCGCTCGCCGACGGTCGCACAACGAACGCCAAGGTGATCGGCATCGATCCCGAAACGGATCTGGCGGTGCTCAAGGTCAACATGACGAACCTGCCCACCATCACGCTCGGCCGCATGGAGCAGACGCGCGTGGGCGACGTGGTGCTCGCCATCGGCAACCCGTTCGGCGTCGGGCAGACGGTCACCATGGGTATCGTGAGCGCGCTCGGGCGCAATCATCTCGGCATCAATACCTTCGAAAACTTCATTCAGACCGACGCGGCAATCAATCCCGGCAACTCGGGCGGCGCGCTCGTCGACGTGAACGGCAATCTGCTCGGCATCAACACCGCCATCTACTCGCGCTCGGGCGGCTCGCTCGGCATCGGCTTCGCGATTCCGGTGTCGACGGCGCGCAGCGTGCTCGAGAGCATCATTACCACCGGCTCGGTCACGCGCGGCTGGATCGGCGTCGAGCCGCAGGACGTGACGCCGGAGATTGCGGAGTCGTTCGGGCTCGATCAAAAGTCGGGTGCGATCGTGGCGGGCGTGCTGAAGAACGGTCCCGCCGACCGCGCGGGCATCAAGCCGGGCGACATTCTGATGAGCGTCAACGGACAGGAAATCACCGACACCACGCGTCTCCTGAACGTCATCGCGCAGATCAAGCCGGGCACGCCGGCGAAGGTGCACCTGGTGCGCAAGAACCACGAGATGGATGTCGACGTGATCATCGGCAAGCGCCCGCCGCCGCCGAAACAGCCCGCCGACGACAGCGACCAGCAGGACGACGACGCAGGTTAAGGGCGGCGGAGCGACTGAGCGCGATAGCGCGCGGGCTGAGCGCACCACCGCATGCAACAAGCAAGGCGCCAATCCGCAGCGTGAAATGCAAAAAAGGGCAGTCCACATCAAGCGGACTGCCCTTTTTGTTTTGCTGCACGACCTACTAACCGTCATCGCCACCGCGTCAGTCGATTCGACTTAGCCCGGCGGACTCGCTTCTTCGACCACCGCCGGTTGTTTCCCGACAATGAGCCGCGCCGCGATGATGCCCGCCTCATAGAGCACGATCAGCGGAATGGCCAGAATGAGTTGCGAAAACACGTCCGGCGGCGTGACCACAGCCGAAATCACGAACGCGCCGACAATCACATACGGCCGCACTTCCTTGAGCTTCTTGAGCGTGACCACATTCATGCGCACGAGCAGCACGACGACAATCGGCACCTCGAAGGTCACGCCGAACGCAATGAACATGGTGAGCACGAAGCTAAGGTAATTGTCGATATCCGTCGTCATCTCCGCGCCGAGCGGCGCGTTGTAATGCGCCATCACGCGGAAGATGGTGGGAAACACGACGAAGTACGCGAACGCCATGCCGCACAGAAACAGCGTGTAGCTGCTGCCGACGAGCGGCCCGACCAGCTTCTTCTCGTGCTGATAGAGACCCGGCGCGACGAACGCCCAGATCTGATACAGCACGAAAGGCAGCGCGATCACGAAGGCGACCAGCATGGTCACTTTCATCGGCACGAAGAACGAGCCGGTGACGTCGGTCACAATCATCTTGCCGTCTTTCGGCAGGTTGTTCATGAGCGGGCGCGCCAGCAGCCGGAAGATATCCGGCGCCCAATACACGAGCCCGACAAACACCACGATGACGGCAAGACCCGCACGGATGATGCGATCGCGCAATTCAACGAGGTGGGAAATGAAGGTCTCTTCAGTGCCTTCGTCCTGGCTTTGCTGGGGGTCGCTCACACCGGCCCTCGGTTAGAGATTGTCGTTCTGATCATCAGAAAAACCGCGTCGGACGACGCATGCTGGCAGGCGTATGCCGTGCGACGCGCGCCGCCCCGGACTGCACGCGCGTGCGGCGCGTGGTGGCGCGTTTGTACCAGGTGGGCATGGCGGTCTGCTTGACGCGCCAGTTCTTGCGCTTGGGCGCCGCAGCCGGTGTGCTGTTCGGCCAGGACGCGTTGCCGGCGTCTTCCAGCGCGCCGCCGGCAATGCTCGGCGACACCGACGTCCCGCTGTTCCACGCGTCGTTCAACTCGGCTTCGTGCTTGCGCAGATTTTCCTGAACGGCGGTTTCGACATTGCTCGCCGCCGTCTCGAACTCGGTTTTCATACGCCGCAACTCGTCGAGTTCGATTTCCCGCGTAACTTCCGCCTTCACGTCGTTGATATAGCGCTGCGCGCGGCCGAACAGCGCGCCGGCCGTGCGGGCGACGCGCGGCAACCGCTCAGGGCCGAGCACGACCAGCGCGACGACGCCGATCAGCGCCATCTTGGTTAGACCGAGGTCCAGCATGGAGGGAAATGTCCGTCAGTAACGCGGTTGGCCCGCGGCTTAGCGGTAATCGCCCGAACGCGGGGTCTTTTCCTTGGCTTCCACATCCACGGCGCCGTTGCGCGGCAGTTCGCGCTGCTGCTGCGCATCTGTCGACGACGGCGTTTCGCTTTCGCGCATGCCTTCCTTGAAGCCCTTCACCGCGCCGCCCAGATCGCCGCCGATGTTGCGCAGTTTTTTCGTGCCGAACACCAGCGCGACGATCAGCAACACGATCAACCAATGCCAAATACTCAACGAACCCATGACTACTCTCCTTAACCCCGACGCCGCACCTGGTGCGGCAAAAATTCGTCTGCCTCGCGGCGTGAATCGAAGCGCACGCGCTTCATCTCTACCTTACAGCAGCGTTGCGTGCTTTGCCGATGCGTTGCACCGGCGGCGAAGCGCCACGGCCGGCGTGTATTGTGACCAGGCAATCGCGTCGCCAAAATTACAAGCGCGCAAAAATGATGCTTGCCCGCCGGCCGATTCGCGTGATGGCTGGGACACACACGTCGCGCTCGCCGTATCAACCCATGCGCTGCCAGGGACGCGGCCCCGCGAGAATATGCGCGTGCAGGTGATACACCTCTTGCCCGCCGCCCGGACCGGTATTAATGACCGTGCGGAAGCCGGTTTCGCCACCGGTGTACGCCACGCCCAATTGATCCGCCAGACGCGCGGTCAAAACAAGCATTCTACCAAGCAGCGGCGCGTCGCTTTCGGTGCAACTGCTGAGCGTGGGGATATGCTTGCGCGGAATGACCAGCACGTGGGTCTCGGCTGCCGGACGGATGTCGCGGAAGGCCAGAAACTCTTCATCTTCATGGACTTTGGTCGACGGGATCTCGCCGGCGGCGATCTTGCAGAAGAGGCAATTCGGGTCGTGACTCATCGTATTCCTGACGCGGTATGGCTAAAGCGCGAACCGTGATCTGAGACGGCGCAGCGAACCGCGCCGACGCCCGAAACATCGGACGAATTCAGAACCACGCGCGCGGATTCGCAAGCGGCTTGTTATCGTACAGATACAGCCAGCCTTTGATAATACGGTACAACATCCAGATGCTGACGGCCCACAGCAAGGGAATGCCGATCACGACGAAGATCAGCAGCCCGCCGATCGCATAACCCAGCAAACCGATCCAGAACGTGCGGATCTGCCACTCGAAGTGCGGCTCGTACGGCGTGCCCGCCGCGTCCGCGCGCTTCACATAATTGATGATGATGGCGACGAGAATCGTCAAACCGCCCGTCAGCCAGTGAACCGCATACAGCGCGTACAGCACATGCGTCAGCGTGCGCAGGCTGCGTTCCCGCTCCGGCTCCATGGCGTGGCGGTAAGCCGGCGGCGGATAGCTCTCGTGCGACTGTTCCATGCTGCATCCTCCCGAGGATGGGTTGTCCGGCTGCGTTCACTGCAATGTGGGCGCCGGCGCCCGCCACTTCAAGCGGCAGCGGGCCAATCCGCGCCAAAAAATCGCACCGGCGAAAACTGCAGGCTCAGTCGCCGTTCTTCTCGCGCTCGCGGCTTTTGCGCAGCGCCTTTTCCTCGATGCCCGACATGCCTTCGCGGCGCTCCAGTTCGGCGAGCACGTCGGCCGGGCTCAGATCGTAGTGCGACAGCATGACGAGGCAATGGAACCACAGGTCCGCGACCTCGCCGACCAGCGCCTTCGTCTCGCCGCCGTGACGCGTGTCCTTGGCGGCCAGCACGACTTCGGTGGCCTCTTCGCCGATTTTCTTGAGCACCGCGTCGTCGCCCTTGTGAAAGAGGCGCGACACGTACGACACGTCCGGATCGCCGCCCTTGCGGCTGTCGATAATCGCCGCGAGGCGCATCAACGTATCGGTCGTGGACGGCGTGGCGACTGCGGCTTGGGTGGTCTGCGTCATTTGTAGATGTGTTCGGGGTCTTTCAACACCGGATCGACGGCGATCCAGTCGCCATCCTGCACGGTGCCTTCGAATTTCTGGAAAAAGCACGAGTGGCGGCCGGTGTGGCAGGCAATGCCGGACACCTGCTCGACTTTCAGCAGCACGACGTCTTCGTCGCAATCGAGCCGCACTTCATGCACGTGCTGCACGTGGCCGGATTCCTCGCCCTTGAACCACAGGCGCTGGCGCGAACGCGAAAAGTACACCGCGCGGCCGAGCTCGATGGTTTTCGCGAGCGCCTCGCGGTTCATCCACGCGAACATCAGCACGTCGTTCGTCGACGCCTCCTGCGCGATAACCGGCACGAGTCCGTTCGCGTCCCACTTGACCTTGTCGAGCCAATTGACTGCCGTTGGATTCACCACGTCACAACCTCACCGAAATGCCCTGGTCGGCCATGAAGCGCTTGGCCTCGCCGACTGTGTGTTCGCCGTAGTGGAAAATGCTCGCGGCGAGCACGGCGTCCGCGTGGCCGCTCTTGATGCCGTCGGCGAGATGCTGCAGATTGCCGACGCCGCCGGAGGCGATCACCGGAATCGGCACCGCGTCGGACACCGCGCGCGTGAGCGCCAGGTCGAAGCCGCTTTTCGTGCCGTCGCGGTCCATGCTGGTCAGCAGGATTTCGCCCGCGCCGAGCTCGGCCATCTTGCGCGCCCACTCGACGGCCTCGAGGCCGGTCGCCTTGCGCCCGCCATGGGTGAAGACTTCCCAGCGCGGCGGCTCGCCGTCCGCGGACACGCGCTTCGCGTCAATCGCGACGACGATGCATTGCGAGCCGTATTTGTCCGTCGCGTCCTTCACGAGCTGCGGATTCGCGACCGCCGACGAGTTCATGCTGATCTTGTCCGCGCCCGCATTGAGCAGGCGCCGCACGTCTTCGACGGCGCGCACGCCGCCGCCGACCGTCAGCGGAATGAATACTTGCGAGGCGACCGCCTCGATGATCGGGAGGATCAGGTCGCGCTGGTCGGAAGTCGCGGTGATGTCGAGAAAAGTGAGTTCGTCCGCGCCCTGATCGTCGTAACGGCGCGCGATTTCGACGGGATCGCCCGCGTCGCGCAGTTCGACGAAGTTGACGCCCTTGACCACACGGCCAGCGGTGACGTCGAGACAGGGAATGATGCGTTTAGCTAGAGCCATGATCGTGCAAATCTGCCAATACTGCTGATGAGGCCGCTCGCTTCAAGTGAGAATGCGAGCGGTGGTGTGCCGGGGGCTGCCCGAAGGCGCCGCCCCGCCCGCCTATGCGCCGCGCGTCCGACGCGCGCTCACGCGTCGTCCGATTCGCGCAGCCGGTCCGCGAGGGTTTGCGCCGCCGCGAAGTCGAGGTCGCCCGAATAGATGGCGCGGCCGCAAATCACGCCTTCAATGCCTTCGTCTTCGACTTCGCACAGCGATTCGATGTCGGCCAGATTCGACAGGCCGCCGCTCGCGATCACAGGAATCTTCACCGCGCGCGCAAGGCGCACCGTCGCCTCGATGTTGATGCCCTGAAGCATGCCGTCGCGGCCGATGTCCGTGTAAATGATCGATTCGCAGCCGTAATCCTCGAACTTGCGCGCGAGATCGGCCACTTCGTGGCCCGTCAGCTTGCTCCAGCCGTCGGTGGCGACTTTGCCGTCTTTCGCGTCCAGCCCGACGATGATATGGCCGCCGAACGCCGTGCAGGCGTCCTGCAAAAAGCCCGGATTCTTCACCGCCGCCGTACCGATGATCACGTACTCAAGGCCGTCGTCGAGATAACGCTCGATAGTATTCAGGTCGCGGATACCGCCGCCCAGCTGCACGGGAATCTCGCCGCCCACTTCCTGGATGATCGCTCGGATCGCGTCTTCGTTCCTCGGCTTGCCGGCGAACGCGCCGTTCAGATCGACGAGGTGGAGACGCCGCGCGCCGCGTTCGACCCAATGTCGGGCCATCGCCGCCGGTTCCTCGGAGAATATCGTCGCCTGGTCCATATCGCCCTGTTTGAGGCGTACACACTGACCGTCTTTCAGGTCGATGGCGGGGATCAGCAGCATAGCAATCGGGTGTTGTCTGGGAAGGGGTTGAAGGTCGGCGGCAGCGGCTGGAGAGCCAGCGCGCCGGAACGCCGTCTCGCTAGTTTAGTACAACTCTTTCGACGCCCTTGCGCGCGGGCGGCGCAAGGCGGAATCGGCATACGGCCGCAGCGGCGCACGGCGACGGCCCCGCGGGTGGCGGACGGCGCTCGCCGACAGGGCGAAGAAAGGCGCTCACGGGTTCCAGTGCACGAAATTACGATACACGCGCAGCCCCGCTTCGGCGCTCTTTTCCGGGTGAAATTGGGTGGCGAAGATGTTATCCCGCGCTACCGCCGAGGTAAAGGGCACGCCGTACACGGTCTCGCCCGAGGTGTGCGCCGCATTGTCCGGCACCACGTAATAGCTGTGCACGAAGTAGAAGAACGCATTGTCCGCGACGCCGTCCCACAGCGGATGCCGCTGCGTCTGATGCACGCGGTTCCAGCCCATTTGCGGCACCTTGAAGCGCGAACCGTCGTCCTGCACCTGGCCTTCCAGATCGAAGCGCAGCACCTTGCCCGGCAGAAGGCCCAAGCCCGGCGTGTCGCCCTCGGCGCTCCAGTCGAACAGCATCTGCTCGCCGACGCACACGCCCATCAGCGGCTTCACGCGCGACGCTTCGACGACCGCTTCCTGCAGGCCGGACTCGGCGAGACTGCGCATGCAGTCGGGCATTGCGCCCTGGCCGGGCAGCACCACGCGGTCGGCCGCGCGGATCGCTTCCGGCTGGTCGACGATAGCCACGTCCGCTTCCGGCGCGGCCTTGCGCAACGCCTGCGCCACCGAGCGCAGGTTGCCCATTCCGTAATCCACAATCGCTATCGAAGTTTTCATTTCAAGTTAGGCAGCAAAGCCTTCAATCCATCGACGATGAATTCCACCGCCAGCGCCGACAACATCAAACCCATGAGCCGCGTGCCGATGTTGATACCGGTGCGACCGACCCAGCGCGCAATCGGTTCGGCAAGGCGCAGCGAAAAAAAGCAGATCGCCGCCAGCACCGCACCGATCACGATCAGCCCAATGCGGTCGTACCAGTGCGGCGAGCCGGCCGCGTAGATGATCGTGGTGCTGATCGCGCCGGGGCCGGTCAGGAGCGGAATGGCCAGCGGCACGACCGCGATGTTGTCCTTCTGCTCCGCCTCGTCGCGCTCTTCGGGCGTGGACCGGCTATTGCCGATCTGCGCGTTCAGCATGTTGATCGCCATCAGCAGCATGATGATGCCGCCGCCCACTTCGAGCGAGCCGACCGAAATGCCGAAGAAGCTGATGATCTGCTGCCCGAGCAGCGTGGTCACCGCGATCACGCAGAACACCGAAATCGCCGCGATCCGGATGGTTCTGCGCCGTTCGGCGTCGCTCTGATTCGCCGTCAGACTCATGAAGAACGGAATGGCGCCGACCGGATTGATCAGCGCGAGCAGCGAAATAAACGACTTCAGAATGTCCATTGCACACCGGGCGCGCGCCGTGCGCGTACCGGTCCGGGTAAGTAAGAGTCGCTTAAAGGCTGCCCTTGGTCGACGGAATCTGGCCCGCTGCGCGTTCGTCGAGTTCGACGGCCATGCGCAGCGCGCGGCCAAACGCCTTGAACACCGTTTCCAGCTGATGGTGAGCGTTGAGGCCGCGCAAATTGTCGATGTGCAGCGTCACGCCCGCGTGGTTCACGAAGCCGCGGAAAAATTCGATGGACAGGTCGACGTCGAACGTGCCGATGCGCGCACGCGTGAACGGCACGTGGAATTCGAGCCCCGGACGGCCCGAGAAGTCGATCACGACGCGCGACAGCGCCTCGTCGAGCGGCACATACGAATGCCCGTAGCGGCGAATGCCCTTGCGGTCGCCGATCGCCTTTGCCACTGCCTGGCCGAGCGTGATGCCGGTGTCTTCGACCGTATGGTGGTCGTCGATATGCAGGTCGCCATGCGCTTCGATGTCGAGATCGAAAAGACCATGCCGCGCAATCTGGTCGAGCATGTGGTCGAGAAACGGCACGCCCGTGGCCAGCTTCTGCTGACCGGTGCCGTCCAGGTTGATCTTGACACGGATCTGCGTTTCGCTGGTGTTGCGAACGACTTCCGCAAGGCGCATGGTAATTCCTCGAATCTGGCTACAAAGCGATAGTAGTGTGGGAGGGAAGCGGCAAGCCGCCGTTTAATGCAATACGAGCTTTAACGCGGCGAGCAACTGGACGTTTTCCTCGGGAGAACCGACGGTCAAACGCACGCAATTCGCCAGCAATGGGTGCATTTTACTCACGTTTTTGACCAGAACCCGCGCCGTCAGCAGGGTTTCGAACAGAATGGAGGCGTCCGGCACGCGCACGAGCAGGAAGTTGCCGGCGCTCGGAAACACTTCGGCGCCCGGCAATTGCGCGACGGCGTCGGCCAGTTTGGCGCGTTCGTCGCGCAATTTCGCCGCCTGCGAGTCCAGCACGTCGACGTGATCGAGCAGGAAATCCGCCGCCGCCTGAGTGAGCACGTTGGTGTTGTACGGCGGGCGCACCTTGTCCAGCTCGGTGAGCCACGCGGGCTTGCCGACGAGGTAGCCAAGGCGAATGCCGGCCAGACCGAGCTTCGACACCGTGCGCATCACGACGACGTTGTCGAACGCGTCGGCGCGCGGCAGCCAGCTTTTCTGGGCGAACGGCTGATACGCCTCGTCGATCACCACAAGGCTCTTCGTCGCGGCGGCGATGATGCGCTCCATATCGGCGTCGTCGAACAAGGTGCCGGTAGGATTGTTCGGATAGGCAAGATAGATCACCGCGGGCTCGTGTTCCGCGATGGCCGCGAGCAGGGCTTCGGTGTCGAGCGTGAAATCCGCCTTGAGCGGCACGCCGACAAATTCGAGATTCGCGAGCTTCGCCGACATCTGATACATGACGAAACCCGGCACCGGCGCGAGCACCTTGGCGCCCGGCTTCGCGCACGCCACCGAGAGCATGCTGATGATCTCGTCCGAGCCGTTGCCGAGCAGCACGTCGCAGCCGGCCGGCACGCCCATCACACGCTTGATCTTCTCGATGAGCGCTTCCGGGCGCGGCGCCGGGTAGCGATTCAGCGCGACACCGGCCAGATGCTCGCCGAGATGCGCGGCCAGCACCGGCGGCAGCGCAAAGGGATTTTCCATCGCGTCGAGCTTGATGTAGCCCGTGGCGTCCGGTACCGGATAGCTCGTCATCGCGAGCACGTCGGGGCGGATAATGTCTTGAGGTGTCGTCATAAGTCAGTGGGCTCGGCCGCGTGCGCCGAATGCGTGTCGAGCATGCACGCTTCGGACACGCCTCGTGGCGCGGCGGCTTGCCGCGCCGGGTTGGTCTGTATTGTGTGGGCCAGGCCGCCGGCGCCCGCGCCGGCTCCTCGGCTCAGCCGCCTTGCCGCATCCGGTATTCCGCGCTGCGAGCGTGCGCCTGCAAACCTTCGCCGTAAGCCAGTTCGGCGGCGATTTCGCCGAGCGTCTGCGCGCCTTCCGCGCTCACTTCGATCACGCTCGAGCGCTTGAAGAAATCATAGACGCCGAGCGGCGACGAGAACCGTGCCGTGCGCGACGTAGGCAGCACGTGGTTCGGCCCCGCGCAGTAGTCGCCGAGACTCTCGCTCGTGTAGCGGCCGAGGAAGATGGCACCCGCGTGGCGGATCAGCTGGCCCCACTGATGCGGCTCCAGCGCCGAAATCTCAAGGTGCTCCGGCGCGATGTCGTTGGCGATCGCGCAGGCTTCAGCCATGTCGCGCACCTTGACGAGCGCGCCGCGCCCTTCGAGCGACGCCTGAATCACATCGCGGCGCGGCATGGTGGGCAGCAGTTCGTTGATCGCATCCTGCACGCGGCCAATGAACGCGTCGTCCGGACATAGCAAAATGGACTGCGCGAGTTCGTCGTGCTCGGCTTGCGAGAACAGGTCCATGGCGACCCAGCGCGGATCGGTCGTGCCGTCGCAGAGCACGAGAATTTCCGACGGCCCCGCAATCATGTCGATGCCGACCGTGCCGAACACGCGGCGCTTGGCCGACGCCACATACGCGTTGCCCGGGCCGCAGATCTTGTCGACAGCCGGCACGGTCTCGGTGCCGTACGCGAGCGCGCCGACAGCCTGCGCGCCGCCAATGGTGAACACGCGATCCACGCCGCCGAGCAGTGCGGCCGCCAGCACCAGCGGATTCTTCACGCCGTCAGGCGTGGGCACGACCATGACGATTTCGCGCACGCCGGCCACGCGAGCCGGAATCGCATTCATCAACACCGACGACGGATACGCCGCCTTGCCGCCCGGCACGTAGATGCCCGCCCGATCGAGCGGCGTGACCTTCTGGCCGAGCACGGTGCCGTCGGCTTCCGTGTATTGCCAACTGTGACTGCCGCACTCGATCTTCTGTTTCTCGTGATAGCCGCGCACGCGCGCCGCCGCGGCTTCGAGCGACGCGCGCCGCTTCGGCTCGAGGCCTTCCAGCGCCGCTTCCAGCTCCGAAATCGGCAACTCCAGCGCGCCGACGCTCGGCGCGTCCAGCCGGTCGAAGCGGTTCGTGTATTCCAGCACCGCCGCGTCGCCGCGCGCCTTCACGTCGTTCAGGATCTGCGCGACCGAGCGCTCGATTGCTTCGTCTTCGCTCGCCTCGAACGCGAGCACCGCGTGCAGCGACTTCTGGAAGTCGGGAGCGGTGGAATCGAGTTTGCGAATCTTGATAGACATACGTGTATCCGTTTCGGTAAGGCGCGCTTTACAGCGAGGTCAGACGGGTCGAGCGAACTCTCAGGCCGCGGCAAGGCCGGCTTTCGTCGCGCGTTCGAACGCGTCGAGAATCGGCCGCAACGCGGCGCGCTTGAGCTTGAGCGCCGCCTGGTTCACAACGAGGCGCGACGAAATCTGCATGATTTCCTCCACCTCCACGAGGTTGTTGGCGCGCAAGGTGTTGCCCGAGCTCACCAGGTCGACGATGGCATCCGCGAGGCCGACGAGCGGCGCGAGTTCCATCGAACCGTACAGCTTGATCAGATCGACGTGCACGCCCTTGGCCGCGAAATGCTCGCGCGCCGTCTCCGTGTACTTGGTGGCCACGCGCAAGCGAGCGCCCTGGCGCACGGCGTTCGCATAATCAAACCCCGCGGCGACCGCGACCGACATGCGGCAGCGCGCGATATCCAGATCCACCGGCTGATACAGGCCGCTGCCGCCGTGTTCGAGCAGCACGTCCTTGCCCGCCACGCCGAAGTCCGCGGCGCCGTATTCGACGTACGTCGGCACGTCGGTCGCGCGCACGATGATCACGCGCAGATTCGCGTCCGTGGTCGGCAGAATCAGCTTGCGCGAGCTTTCCGGATCTTCGGCCACCTCAATGCCGGCTGCGGCGAGCAGCGGCAGCGTTTCCTCAAAGATACGCCCCTTCGACAAAGCCAGCGTAAGCGGCGCGCTGACCGCCGGCGAAGTCGAGGTTTGCGGCATCGAACTCATGCCTCGCTCCCGGATACGCGGCGCACCTTTGCGCCGATCGCGTTCAGCTTGGTTTCCATGCGGTCATAACCGCGGTCCAGATGGTAGATGCGGTCGATCAGCGTCTCGCCTTCCGCGCGCAACGCGGCAATCACGAGGCTCGCCGACGCGCGCAGGTCCGTCGCCATGACCTTTGCGCCGGACAGCTTGTCGACGCCGGTCACGAGCGCGGTCTTGCCGTCAGTCGTAATGTTCGCGCCGAGGCGGTTCAGCTCCTGCACGTGCATGAAACGGTTCTCGAAGATGGTCTCGACCACCTGCGACTTGCCGTCCGCCACCGCATTGAGCGCCATGAACTGCGCCTGCATGTCGGTCGGGAACGCCGGATATTCCGACGTGCGGAACGACACCGCGCCCGGGCGCTGATTCATGCGCACGCGCATCCAGTCGTCGCCTTCCTCGATGGTCACGCCCGCTTCGCGCAGCTTCGCGGTCACCGCTTCCAGAATCTGCGGACGCACCTTTCGCAGCGTGACGTCGCCGCCCGCCGCGGCCACCGCGCACAGGAACGTGCCGGCCTCGATGCGGTCCGGAATCACCGTGTGCTTCGCGCCGTGCAGCTTGTCCACGCCCTGAATCACGAGACGGTCCGTGCCGATGCCTTCGATCTTCGCACCCATCTGCACGAGCAGATGCGCGAGATCGCCGACTTCCGGCTCGCGCGCCGCGTTCTCGATGACCGTCTCGCCTTCCGCGAGTACCGCCGCCATCAGCAGATTTTCGGTGCCGGTCACCGTGATCATGTCGGTGATGATGCGCGCGCCCTTCAGCCGCTTCGCACGCGCTTCGATAAAGCCGTGCTCGATCGTGATCTCGGCGCCCATGGCCTGCAGGCCCTTGATGTGCTGATCCACCGGCCGTGCGCCGATCGCGCAGCCGCCCGGCAGCGACACCCGCGCGTGGCCGAAGCGCGCGACGAGCGGCCCCAGCACGAGGATCGACGCGCGCATGGTCTTGACCATCTCATACGGCGCGACGAGGTTGTCGACCTTCGACGCGTCGAGCGACACGCGCCCGTCGCCGCTCTCGATGCGCACGCCCATCTGCCCGAGCAGCTTGAGCATGGTGCGCACGTCCTGCAAATCCGGCACGTTGTCGAGATGCACCGGCTCCGCGCTCAGCAGACTCGCGCACAGAATCGGCAACGCCGCGTTCTTCGCGCCCGAGACAACGACCTCACCCGACAGCGGGTAGCCACCTTCAATGACGAGTTTGTCCATGCCCATGTGTTCCTGATCGACCCGGACTTCAGCCGGGACTGCTTGCATTATGTTCGGCGCGCCGCTGCCCGCGTCGCGCCCTTCCTGAGTGATTCGCACTAAATTTCCAGATTACGCGTTCTGCCATTCGGCGGGCGTCAGCGTTTTCATGCTGAGCGCGTGAATTTCTTCGCGCATGCGGTCGCCGAGCGCCGCATACACGAGTTGATGGCGCTGGATCAGCCGCTTGCCCTCAAAGCTCGGAGACACGATGGTCGCAAAGAAATGCTGACCGTCGCCTTCGACTTCGAGATGCTGGCAGGCGAGCCCAGCGGCGATGTATTGCTTGACCTGTTCGGGAGTCGGCAACATGAGAGAAGCTCCTCGTCAGTGGCGCAGCTTGTAGCCGGAGGCGAGCATGCGCATCGCCACCACGGCCAGCACCACGAAGAAACCGGCGACAATCGCAAGGCTCGCGAGCGGATTGATATCCGACATCCCGAAGAAACCGTAGCGAAAGCCGTCGATCATGTAGAAAAATGGATTGAGCCGCGACACCTCGCGCCACACGGGCGGCAGCGTATGCGTCGAGTAGAACACGCCCGAGAGAAACGTGAGCGGCATGATCAGAAAATTCTGGAACGCAGCGAGCTGGTCGAACTTTTCGGCCCAGATGCCCGCGATCAGACCGAGCGTGCCGAGAATCCCCGCGCCGCAAATCGCGAACAGGATGATGTAGAGCGGCGCCGCGAAACTGACGGGCACGAACCAGATGGTCACGATGAACACGCCGAAGCCCACTGCGAGGCCACGCGCGACGGCCGCGAGCACATAGGCGGCGAACATCTCGTAGTGCGACAGCGGCGGCAGCAGCACGAACACCAGGTTTCCGGTGATTTTCGACTGAATCAGCGACGACGAACTATTGGCGAACGCATTCTGCAACACGCTCATCATCACAAGGCCCGGCACGAGGAAGCTTGTATATTCGACGCCCGGATAAACCTGCACATGGTTGCGCAAGGCGTGGCCGAAAATGGTCAGATACAAGAGCGCCGTGATGATGGGCGCGAGCACGGTCTGGAACGACACCTTCCAGAAACGGAGAATTTCCTTGTAGAACAGCGTGCCGAAACCGCTATAGCCGCTCATGCGAGCCCCTCGATCACTTCCGGACCGTTCATGACCTGAACGAAAACATCTTCGAGGTCGGCCTTGCGGACCTCGATCTCTTCGAACGTGCAGCCTGCCGCGCGGCATTGCGCGAGAATTTTCTCGACGTCGTCATAGCTCGCCAGACGCAGCAGATGCTGGCGGCCATTGCCGTTGCCCGCGCCGCCCTCGGCTTCGAGCGGCCGCAGTTCGGCGGGCAGCACGCCTTGCGCGAAGCGCACGAACAGCTGCATGCCGGCAAAACGCTGGAGCAGCGTGCTCGTGCGATCGAGCGCGACCACTTCGCCGCGGCGCAGCATCGCAATGCGGTCGCACAGCGATTCGGCTTCTTCCAGATAGTGCGTGGTCAGCACAATGGTGTGGCCCTCGCGATTCAGGCGCGAGATGAATTTCCACAGCGTTTGACGCAGTTCGACGTCGACGCCGGCAGTCGGCTCGTCGAGCACGATGACGGGCGGCCGGTGCACGAGCGCCTGCGCGACCAGCACGCGGCGCTTCATGCCGCCCGAGAGCGCGCGCATGTTGGCGTCGGCTTTGTCGGTGAGATCGAGGTTGGCCATAATCTCGTCGATCCACGCGTCGTTGTTGCGCAGCCCGTAGTAGCCCGACTGGATGCGCAAGGTTTCGCGCACGGTGAAGAACGGGTCGAACACCAGTTCCTGCGGCACCACGCCCAATGCGCGCCGTGCGGCGCGGAAGTCGTCCACCACGTCGTGCCCGCGCACGGCGATGCTGCCTTCGTCGGCGCGCGCGAGGCCCGCGAGAATGCTGATGAGCGTTGTCTTGCCCGCGCCGTTCGGACCGAGCAGCCCGAAGAACTCGCCTTCTTCCACCGTGAGGCTGACGCCCTTGAGCGCCTGCAAGTCCTTGTAGCGCTTCTTGACGTTACGAATTTCAATGGCTGACATGACAGTGCGCCACGTGCGTCGCGGCGCTTAAAGAAGCCCTGGGCGGGCGCAAAATGCTGGAAAGAAACGGAATTGGGGCGAGTTGGGCGACCCGAACCCTGCCCCCAAAAAACGTTTGATTATAGGGCAAAACCCGGCGGCCCTATCTCAGTTGCGGGGATTGGAAGGTGTGCGACGCAGGTGCGGGGCAGGTGAGACTGCCGTGCTCGCGGCAACCTGCTGCGCGGAAGCAAAAAACAGCAGCCGGCACGCGCACGACTGCTCAGTTGGGGCGATCGCCTTGCGCGGCACCGGCGATCAGCGTATCGACGCCATAGGCTTGCGCGAGACTCGCGAGCCCAGCCGGCAGATTGACGACCTGAAACGCGCCGCCGCGGGCTTGCGCGGCCCGCTGCCACGCGAGAAGCACGGCCAGCGCCGACGAATCGAACTGCGTAAGCGGCGTGCAATCCACACCGCGCGCGCCGGCGGCAATGCGCTCCAGACCCGCCGCAAGCGCGGCCTTCGCGCTCGCGTGGGTCAGCGTCGCGCCGCTTGCGAAGCGATTGGCGACGGGGCTCAGCACTTCGCTCACGACTGCTTGCCCGCGGCGAGTTGCTGATTGCGCTGCGTGAGGAACTGGATCAGTCCGTCCACGCCCTTCTGCTGGATCTGCTCGTTGAACTGCTGCTGATAAGCCTGAATGAGCCATGCGCCCAG
This sequence comes from Paraburkholderia phenoliruptrix, assembly GCF_047325075.1. NCBI lineage: Bacteria > Pseudomonadati > Pseudomonadota > Betaproteobacteria > Burkholderiales > Burkholderiaceae > Paraburkholderia > Paraburkholderia phenoliruptrix. Next base: position 776,783 of record NZ_CP168531.1, on the reverse strand, counting down.
CACGTTGATGTCATACACGCGCCAGCCCTGCGGCGTCTTGTACAGACGATAGTCGAGTTCGATCGGCGAACCGTTGTTCATCACGACCGAACGCACCACCGTGTCGGTGTCGTCCGGATTCATGCGGAACGGCTTGTACTGGATCTGCTGGTCGCGCACCTGCGCGAGCGCGCCCGAATACGTGCGGATCAGCAGCATCTTGAACTGCTCGACCACCTGGTTCTGCTGCTCCGGCGTGGCGGTGCGCCAGTTGCGGCCCATGGCCAGCTGCGTGGTGCGGCGGAAATCCGTGTACGGCAGGATCTTTTCGTTGACGAGACGCGTGATGTGAGAAATGTCGCCCTGCTGGATGGACTTGTCGGCGCGCACCGCGTCGATCACCTGCTGAGTCACGGTTTTGACGAGCACGTCGGGCGCGTTGCTGTCGACAGTTTGTGCCGATACACCAGCACTCACGAAGGAGAACAGCGCAGCAAACAACGGAATGAGGAAGAATTTTTTCATATCGAGCCTTGCGTAAAAAATAGTGCAACCGTTTGAACCGACATTAACACGCGAGTTCAGCAGCAATCCATGCGCAAACTGCGAGAGTCGTATCGATGTGTTACGGCCGCACCCGCACTATCAACGCAGCTTGAACGACGGGAAATTGAACCGCGTGGGCGGCACCAGCTGCCCCGCCGGAATCTGCGTGGTTTCGGGACCGCCGTTGACGTCGAGCGGCGGCGTTTCCGCGCTGCCCGACGCAGCTTCCGGCGCGGAAGCGCTGTTGGCGGTGGCCGGCTGCGGCGGCGTGGCGGCGTTCGCGCCGGGAGCGGCCGACGCCTTCGCTGCAGCACCGCCCGTTCCCGCTGCGCCGGCGGTTCCCGTTACTGCGCCCGCCGGGGCGCCCGCGGCCGTGCCGTCGACGTCCTCGTACTTCGGCAGCGGCGCCTCGTCGCCATAGTTCGGCAGCGCCTGCGCCTGCTTGCCGTCAGACAGCAGATACTGACGACGCTGCAAATACGCGTTACGCACGAACGAATATTTGTCGAGCGCGGCGCCTTCCAGCACGTCGCTTGCATTCAGCAGATTCGCGCGCGTGTTGACGATGTTCAGGCCGTACAGCGCCCAGCTCAAGCCCGGCGGATCGATGTAGCTGAGCGGGTTGACATAGTAATTGCCGATCGAGCCGACCGCATCGCGCAAGGTGCTCGGGCCGAAGAGCGGCAGCACCAGATACGGACCCGCGGGTACGCCGTAATGGCCGAGCGTCAGACCGAGGTCGTTGTCGTGCTTGGGCAGCTTCGCGAGCGTCGCCACGTCGAACAGGCCGCCCACACCGAAGACCGTGTTGATCACGATCCGCATGATGTCTTCTACGCCGTCGGTGATCTTCAGTTGCAGCAGGTTGTTTGCCGCAATGTAGACGTCGCCGATATTCGAGAAGAAGTTCGTCACGCTGTCGCGCACCGGCTGCGGCGTGATGAATACGTAGCCCTTGGCGACCGGCTTGAGCGCGTACTGGTCGAGCTTGTCGTTGACCGTGAAGATGGTGCGGTTCAGGCCCTCGAGCGGATCGCCCTTGGTCGGCGTCTGCACGGTGGTGCAGCCGGCGAGCGCCGCCGCCGCGACGGCCAGTCTGGCCAACCGGAAGACGCGCGCGCCTCCGGCCTGTAAGGTCTGCATTGTTGTTCTCCTTATTGACCGGCCGAGCCGGAAGCAGGCAGCGCCGCCGCGGGTGCCGGCGCAGGTGCCGGCGCCGCCGCGTTTCCGCCCGGTGCGGCGCCCGGCTTCGATGCGCCCGAATCGGCCGCTTTACTGTAGAGGAACTGCCCGATCAGGTTTTCCAGCACGATGGCCGATTGTGTCATCGAAATCGTGTCGCCCGCCTTCAGCATCTCGGAATCGCCACCCGGCTCGAGTCCGATGTATTGCTCGCCGAGCAGCCCGGAAGTCAGGATCTTCGCCGAGGTGTCTTTCGGAAACTGGTATTGCTTGTCGATGTCGATCGTGACGAGCGCCTGATAGGCATTGCTGTCGAAACCGATCGACGCCACGCGGCCCACCGTCACGCCCGCGCTTTTCACGGGCGCACGCGCCTTCAGTCCGCCGATATTGTCGAACTTGAGCTTGACCGGGTAGGTCGCCTGAAACGACAGCGAGCTCATGTTGCCGGCCTTCAGCGCGAGAAACAGCAACGCCACGAAACCCAGCACTACGAACAGGCCGACCCAGAAGTCGAGAGCAGTCTTTTTCATCGTCATCCTAAAGTGAATCCGCCACGCCGCCGCCGTACCGCGCGCGCCGAGCGACGCGCCGCAGCAACCGACAGGCGACGCAGTCCTAGCTGAACATCAGTGCGGTCAGCAGAAAATCGAGGCCGAGCACCGCGAGCGACGCATACACGACCGTCTTCGTCGTGGCGCGCGACACGCCTTCCGGCGTAGGCCTCGCTTCGTAGCCCTGGAACAGCGCCACGAACGTCACGGCCAAGCCGAACACCACGCTTTTGACGACGCCCGCGCCGACGTCGCGCCAGACATCCACGCCGCCTTGCATTTGCGACCAGAACGCGCCGGCGTCTACGCCGATCAGCAGCACGCCGACCACATAGCCGCCCGCCACACCGACCGCGCTGAAAATCGCGGCGAGGATCGGCATGGAAATGATGCCGGCCCACAGACGCGGCGCGACCACGACCTTGACCGGGTCGACCGCCATCATTTCCATGGCGGTCAATTGCTCGCCGGCCTTCATCAGACCGATCTCGGCGGTAAGCGACGTGCCCGCGCGGCCGGCGAACAGCAGCGCGGTGACCACCGGCCCGAGCTCGCGCACGAGCGACAACGCGACGAGAAGCCCAAGCGCCTGCTCGGAGCCATAGCGGTTCAGTGTGTAATAGCCCTGCAAGCCGAGCACGAAGCCGACGAAGAGCCCCGACACCGCGATGATCACGAGCGAATAATTACCCACGAAGTGGATCTGCTTCGTGACAAGGCGCGGGCGGCGCAGCAACGGAAAGAATTCGAACAGCAGCCGGAAGAAGAAACGCGTCGCGTAACCGGCCGTGCCGAGGCCGCCGAGCACCGAGCGGCCGAGCGTGCTGATCAATGAGCCGATCATGACTGACCTCCGCCGACGCCGAAGTCCGCCGCGAGCGGCGTTCTGCTCGGATAGTGAAATTTGAAGGGACCGTCCGGCGCGCCGTCGATGAACTGCCGCACCGTCGGATCCGTCGACGCGCGCAGCTGCGCGGGCGTGCCCTCGGCATGAACGCCGCCGTTGGCGAGGAAATAGACGTAGTCGGCAATGGCGAACGATTCCGGCACGTCGTGCGTGACCAGAATGGAGGTCGCGCCGAGCGCCTGATTGAGCGCGCGAATCAGATTGGCGGTGATGCCGAGCGAGATCGGGTCGAGGCCGGCGAACGGCTCGTCGTACATCATCAGTTCCGGGTCCAGGGCGATGGCGCGCGCAAGCGCCACGCGCCGCGCCATGCCACCGGAAATTTCCGAGGGCAGCAGATCGCGCGCACCGCGCAGGCCGACCGCGTTGAGCTTCATCAGCACGAGGTCGCGGATCAGTTCCTCGGGCAGATCGGTATGCTCGCGCAGCGCGAACGCGACGTTCTCGAACACCGACATGTCAGTGAACAGCGCGCCGAACTGGAACAGCATGCCCATCTTGCGGCGCAGCGTGTACAAGCCCTCGCGCGTTTGTGCGCCGACGTTTTCGCCGTCGAACAGGATCTCGCCGCGCTGCGCGCGCACGAGGCCGCCGATCAGCCGCAGCACCGTGGTCTTGCCGCAGCCCGAGCCGCCCATGACCGCGACGACCTGGCCGCGCTTGAAGCGCAGATTCAGGTTCGACAGGACGAGCCGGTCGCCGTAACCGAAGTCGACGTCGCGCAGCTCGAGTAAGGTCTCGGATGGGGAAGACACTGACTGACAATCCTTTTACACGGAAGGCCGAATTATAGGGCCATCATGCAAAAGTTGCCGTGAGGTGCCCTCTCCCTTAACGATTCGCGACCATTATTGCGTAAACGCTTGTTGCAGTGCGGAAACAGCGGCCGCCGGATCGGCCGCTTCCGTGACGGCGCGCACCACCGCCGCGCAGCCCACGCCGGTGGCGAGCACGTCGGGCAGCACCTGCAAATCGATCCCGCCGATCGCGACGAGCGGCACCACGCCGTCGAGTAGCCGGACGTAGCGCGCGAGGCGCTTCAGGCCCTGAGGCGCGGTCGGCATCACCTTGGTGGTGGTCGGGAAGACGGCGCCGAGCGCGATATAGCTCGGGCGGAAGTGCAGCGCCTTCAGAATCTCGTAGAAACCGTGCGTCGACAAACCGAGGCGGATGCCCGCCGTGGCAAGCGCCGACAAGTCCGCCGTGTGCACGTCTTCCTGCCCGAGATGCACGCCGTAGGCGCCCGCCTCGAGAGCGGCCCGCCAGTGATCGTTGATGAAAACCTGCGCGTCGTGCCGCCGCCCCGCCGCGACGCAGCGGGCAATTTCGCGCTGGAGCTCATCCGCGGGATGAGCGGACTTGCGGCGCAACTGCACCGTCTTCACGCCGAAGTCCAGCACCCGTTCGACCCACTCGGCGCTCGGCAGCACCGGATACAGGCCGAGCCGCTCGGGGCAGCGCGGAAACGCCTCGGCCGGCGCCGGCGGCAAACCGGCCACGCGCGGGAAGCTGGCCAGATCGCACGGGAAGGAATCGCCGGCGGCGTGCGTGCGGGTTTCATCGCCGTCGCGCCACGCGAGCGCGAGCACGAGCGCGTCGTGCGGATCGAAACCGCAGTCCAGAAATGCGGCCAGCGCGGGAATCCAGTCTTCCGCGAGATGCCCTTCCAACCGGTACTTTTCGCCGCCGAGGTGCAGCGTCGCCTTGTGCTCGGCGGCCTCGACCACGGCCGCGCCTCGCACGAGCCAGCGCGCCATCTGTTCGCCATGCCGGGCGGCGTCGGCGACCACGATCAGATCGCCGCCGTTCGGCTCGTCCGGCGCGGTCAGACAGATGCGCCACGGCGCGCGCGTGGGCGGCCAGTCGCCGAGGCGCGCGCGGATGCGCTCGGTGGCTTCGACGAGTTCGTCGGCGGGCGGCCAGAACAGGTCGCGGTCTTTCAGAGCCAGAGTCTGCGTCATGCTGCGCTCCCATCCTGATGCCAGAAGGGCATGCCGACCACCGGCGTGCTCGCGTGCGCGCTTTCGCGCTCGGCCATCGGTCCGGCGAGGAAGGCCTCGCGGCCGGCTTCGACGCCGAGCGCAAAAGCGCGGGCCATTGCCTCGGGATGCGTCGCCTGCGACACGGCCGTGTTCAACAGCACGCCGTCGAAGCCCCATTCCATCACCTGCGCCGCGTGCGACGGCACGCCGAGTCCGGCGTCCACAATGAGCGGCACGTCCGGCAGCCGTTCGCGCAGCACGCGCAGGCCGTACGGATTGATGACGCCCTTGCCCGTGCCGATCGGCGCGCCCCACGGCATCAGCGCTTCGCAGCCGGCGTCGAGCAGACGGCGGCCGATCACGAGGTCTTCTGTGCAATACGGCAGCACCTTGAAGCCGTCTTTGACGAGCTTCGCGGCCGCCTCGATCAGGCCAACCGGATCGGGTTGCAGCGTGTAGTCGTCGCCGATCAGTTCGAGCTTGATCCACTCGGTTTCGAAGATTTCGCGCGCCATGTGCGCGGTCGTCACCGCCTCGCCGACGGTCAGACAGCCGGCCGTGTTAGGCAGCAGCGGCACGCCGTGGCGCTTGAGCAGATCGAAGAACCCGGCTTCGGCGCCGCCTTCGTTCATCTGCCGGCGCAGCGCGACGGTCACCATGCCGGGGCGCGCGGCCGCGATCGAATCCGACAGCGATTGCAGCGACGGATAGCGCGACGTGCCGAGCAGCACGCGGCTCGCGAAGGTCTGGCCGTAGAGCGTGAGCGCGTCGGCGGGTTGGGTGGAAGTCATGTGCATCATCGGGTCTCCGGCAAGGCAAGGCGGGCGGCGATTGGGTGCGATTGGGTGCTCACCCGCCGGCCACCGGCTGCACCACGTCCAGCTTGTCGCCGGGCTGCAACGCACGCGCCGCATGCTGCGTGCGCGCGACGAAATCGCCATTCAGCGCGACGGCAAACGGCGGCCGCGCGCCATACGCGGCGAGCGCATCCGCGACAGTCGCGCCTTCGGGCAGCGACAACGGCTTCTGATTGATATGAATGTCCATAGTGCTCAAATACGATTCAGTCGATGGCCAATAGATGACCAATGCCCGAGCGCTCACCGCGCCGCCTCGTCATCCCAACGCTCATGCCGGCTCCCGCGCGCGGTCCTCGTGGAACAGCTCGCTCCAGCGCGCGGCGTGCCGCCAGTCGGCGAATGCGTCCGCGTCGGCGACGCGCCCGTCCAGCAGCGCCGCCGCAAAACGCACGGCTTCGTCCGCGACTTCGGGCACGATCATGTAGCCATGCCGGTACAGGCCGTTCACGCGCAGCGTCTGTCCGCCGTCCCACAACAAGGCCGGCCGATGATCGGGCAAGGTCGGCCGGCACTGCGAATTCAGTTCGAGAATGCGCGCCTCGCCGAAGCCCGGATGCACGGAAAACGCCGCGCTCAGCAGCTCCAGCGCGGAGCGCACGCTGACGGGCGACATGTCCTCGCCCTCCACTTCGGTCGCGCCGATCACATACAAATCGTCCTGCTTCGGCGCGATGTAGAGCGGATAGCGCGGATGCAGGAGCCGCACCGGCCGCGTCAGATGGATGCCCGGTGCGTGCACGCGCGCCACTTCGCCGCGAATGCCGCGCAGCGTCGGCAGCACGGGTTTGGCGCCGAGGCCGCGGCAATCGATCGTGATACGCGCCGGCGGCAGCGCACCGTCTTGCACCGGCGTATTCCAGTGTGTTTGCACACCGCGTTGCGCGAGGCCCGCGGCGAGGGCGCGCAGCACCTGGCGGTTGTCCAGCTGCCCCTCGCGCGGCAACAGCCAGCCCTGGTTGAAGCGCCCGGCAAGCGCAGGCTCCGCCGCGCCCAGTTGCGCGCCCGCCAGCGTGACAAAGCCGCCGTCCAGCAACTCGGCCGGCGCGTTCGAGCGCACGCGCCTTTCGAACAGCGGCGCCTCGGTCCGATCCGCGTGATGCCAAACGACGAGCGTGCCGTTGCGCTGGAAGAACACCGGCTCGGGCAGCTCGGCCAGCACACGCGGCCAGCTTTCGAGCGATGCCGCGCCCAGCCGCGTGATCAGCAGCTCCGCACTCGCGGCTTCGGCGAGCGGCGCCAGCATGGCCGCCGCGACCCACGCTGCGGCGTCCGAACCGGTGGCGTCGCCGCGCTCATAGAGTGCGACGCGATGGCCGTCTCCGGCAAGCCGCCACGCGACGAGGCGCCCGCACAGGCCGCCGCCGAGCACGGCGAAATCGGGTTGCGCGGCGCGGCTCATCGTGCGCCCTCCGCTTCGATATGACGGTCAACGGCGACACAGTGCGCGTGCCGAACAGCGCGGCCGGCGCAGTTGGCGCGATCAGGGGCAAAACACATAACTGAACAATAGGCGGTCATCGAGTCCTTTCCGTACGGCCAACAAGAAGCGCGTACCCAGGACGAAACCGGCGGGCAAGGCCGGCCAGGCAACAGGCGTGCTCGAATGAACTACGCCGCCCGGCGGGGAATGGAAGACTGGCTGCTTCCGGAAACTTCCCGCGCCGGTATTACCCGGATCGGGTGCAAAGGGTCTCTCTCAGCCTCGCTGCCGCAGCGTGAGAATCACGCCGCTCAAGTGCGAAGCACCCCTGTTTCGTCGAAAGGTCATTAGACCATAAAAGGCGCGGCGCTCGCAAACGAGCGGCGCTTTGCGTCGCACGCGGCTTGATCCGGCACCATCTCTCGCGGCTTTTGTCTGCCTTTGTGCGCTTTTGTCACTTAGAGAGCGGCGGCCCGGCGCTCTGGCACAATGCCAGCAGAGATGACGCGGCGAACGCGGCATCGCGCGCGAGACGGCGGTGAAACGTGGCGGCGGCGCAAGACAGGGCCGCCCGCGACCGGCGGCACGCGCGGCGCCGGGAATTAATTTTCGCTTAAGGGCTTCGCGCCAGAATCGGCAGTCGCCGCGGCGCTCGCCCATGGGGCGCCGCGCCCGCACATGCACCAGGACCCGCGACGGGCCGGCCCGCGTGGCCCGTCCAACGTGGCGCGGCCACCGTGGCACGGCCAGATTAGAACAGCACTCCTCAGGACGCTCATGACAACGCATACTTCTGTCAGCCCCGCGCTGCCGCCCGACGAGAAAGTCTCCGCCTGGAGTCTGATCAAGCCTTACTGGGTGTCGGAAGAAAAAAAGACCGCGTGGGCCATGCTCATTGCGATCATCGCGATGAACCTCATGGTCGTGTGGATCAACGTCCGCCTGAACCGCTGGAGCGCGGACTTCTACAACGCGCTGCAAACCAAGAATGTGCGCGACTTCCCACATCTGCTGATGATCTTTTCCGGGCTCGCGTTCGGCTACATTATCCTCGCGGTGTATGGGCGTTACATGCGCCAGATGCTCGGCTTCCGCTGGCGCCAGTGGCTCACCACGCGCTATCTGAACGAGTGGCTGCACGACAGCGCGTTTTACCGCATCGAGCGCGACCGCCTCGCCGACAACCCCGATCAGCGGATCAGCGACGACCTGCAGTCTTTCGCCACCACGACGCTTTCGCTCACGCTCGATCTGCTGTCCACCGTGGTCACGCTGGTGTCGTTCATCACGATCCTGTGGGCGCTGGCCGGCGCGCTGACCATCACGCTCGGCGGCGTGCCGCTGCATATTCCCGGCTACATGGTGTGGGCGGCCGCGCTCTACGCGGTGGGCGGGTCGCTCGTGATCCAGAAGGTCGGGCATCCGCTCGTGCCCATCAACTATCAGGCGCAGAAAGTCGAGGCGGATTTCCGTTTCGGCCTGATCCGCCTGCGCGAGAACGCCGAGCAGATCGCCTTCTACAACGGCATGGACACGGAGAAGAAAAACGCCCACTCGCTGTTCAGCCGCATTCGCGACAACTGGTGGCAGGTCATGAAGTACACCAAGCGGCTCACCTTCGTGCTGAGCTTCTACGGTCAGATCGCGATTATCTTTCCGCTTGTCGTCGCCGCGCCGCGCTATTTTGCCGGCGCCTTCACGTTCGGCGTGCTGATGCAGATCTCCAGCGCGTTCGGCACCGTGAGCGATTCGTTTTCGTGGTTCATCAACAGTTATTCGACGCTGGTGGAATGGCGCGCCACGGTCAACCGTCTGCGCGAATTCAAGCGTGTCGTGCATGCGCCGCGTCTGAAGGAATCCGTCTCGCCGGCCACCGCGCACGGCGGCATCAATCTGCATTTCGTCGACGCCGACGAGCTCTCCACCGACGGCCTCGAGCTCGCGCTGCCGAACGGCAGCCCGCTGTCGCGCATCCGCGATATCGTGATTCACCCCGGTTCGCGCTGGCTCGTGCGCGGCCCGTCGGGCTCGGGCAAGAGCACGCTGATGCGCGCGCTGGCGGGCCTCTGGCCGTTCGGCGACGGCGCGATCGACGCGCCGGTCAACGCCCGCATGATGTTCATTCCGCAGGTAAGCTACATGCCGATCGGCACGCTGAAGGCAGCGCTCGGGTATCCGTCGGCGGCCGACACCTATACCGACGACGAATGCCGCGAGGCGCTCGTGACCTGCCATCTGTCGCAATACGCGGACCGTCTGCAGGAATCCGCGCACTGGACGCGCGTCCTCTCGCCAGGCGAGCAACAGCGCCTCGCCGCCGCGCGCGTGCTGCTGCACAAGCCCGACTATCTGTTCCTCGACGAAGCGACGAGCGCGCTCGACGCTGAAAACGAAGCGCGTCTCTACCGCCTCTTCACCGAGCGGCTGCCGAAGGCGGCGATTGTCAGCGTCGCGCATCGCGAGTCGCTCGCTGCGTTCCATGACGAAACGCTCGACGTCGAGCGTGCCGCCGAAGCGGTCGCCGCATGAACACCGCAAGCGCCGTCACCGGCGAAAGCAGCGCGGCTTTCGAGCGTGTCGTGCTGATCACCGGCGCCGGTTCGGGTATCGGCGCGGCGCTGGCCCGGCGCATCGCCGCGCCGCGCACTGCCCTGATGCTGCATGCACGCGGTGCCGAGCGCGAGTCGCGTGAACGCCTTGCGCAGGTGGCCGCCGATTGCAGCGCCAACGGCGCCGTCTGCGCCACGGTGTTCGCCGATCTCGCCGAGCGCGGTGCGGCGGAACACGTGGTGCATCAAACGCTCGCAAGCTTCGGCGCGCTCGATCAACTGGTCGCGAATGCCGGGCATGCGCAGCGTCAAACGCTTCAGGCGCTGGATCCCGATGCACTCAGCGCGGCATTCGCCGCCATGCCCGCTGCGTTCGCCGCGCTCGTCAAACGCGCCACCGCTGCATTGGAAAGCTCGAAGCGCGGCCGCGTGGTCGCACTCAGTTCGTTCGTCGCGCATCGTTACCGCGCGGACACGCCGTTTGCCGCCACCGCCGCAGCGAAAGCGGCGCTCGAATCTCTGGCGAGAACCGCGGCCGCCGAACTCGCGCCGCACGGGGTGACGGTGAATTGCGTTGCGCCCGGCTACACGCGCAAGGACCGCGGGCCGAGCGCCGACAATGCCGCGGCGTGGACACGCGCCGCCGAGTCGACACCGCTCGGGCACATCGCCGAACCGGCGGATGTCGCCGCGCTGATCGCGTTTCTGCTGTCCGACGAAGCGCGCCACATCACGGGCCAGGTGATTCATGTCGACGGCGGACTGACGCTCGGCTGAGTCGCGCGCCAGCGCACGTTTATCCCGCCACAACGCCAGGCCACGGCAAGATCCGGCAACACACGAGAACACTCGGGAACACCCGGAAAGCATTTGCGAAGCGGGCAAGCTTTTCCGCCCTTTGAAACAAGCCCGAAAGAGCGACGATAGTCGTGCGCGCCGTCCCCGCGGCTCGCACGCTCTCCACTGCTAACGGACTCCCGCTCATGTCACTCGATCGCCGTTCTTCTCCGCTTCACCGCCTCGGGCTCGCTCTCGGCGCAGCCATGCTGCTCGCTGGCGCCGCGCACGCAGCGCAAACCACGCCGCCGAATGAACCCGCCGACGTCTGCCCCGCGCTCAAGCACATCGTCGAAGCATCCGACTTCAAGCAACTGCATGCACAACCGGCCGCACAATTGCCGGGCGTCGAAAGCACTGAAGATTGCCGCGCCAACGCGCATGCCTACGACTGCCACTGGCGCGCGCACTGGCAGGCCGACGGCGTCGTCAACGATCCGCTCGAAGAAATCGGCGCCGATATCGCCGCGTGCTTTCCGAATGTCGTGCACGACGTCAACACGCCGACGCGCCAGCACTTCATCGTGACCACCGCCGCGCGCCGTGTGAACGTGAGCGCGAGCGTGCAAGGGCAAAACGAGTTGCGCCTGCGCGTCACGCGCTGAGCGCAGGCACTGCGCAACAATCTTGACGATGGTGACGATGCGCCCGCCGCTGCTTTCGCGCCGCTCAGTCGCCGTCCGTTGTTGGCCTTCATCGCATCTCGCCCTGCATCATGACCTTCCTGCCTTGCATACGCGCTAACGCATTCGCGCACGCTCCCCGTGCGGCGTGGGTCATGTTGCGGCGGCCGGGCGCGCGGCTTGTGGCGTGCACGACGCTCACGATGGGACTGAACGGCTGCGCGTGGACCCTGATCCAGGCAGCCGACGCCACCGGCTCCGTGATCCAGGCGGGCTACGCCATCGCGGCGAACTATTCGTCGCCGACTTTTGTGAGCGGCCGTCCCGCGGATGTGCGCCACGTGTGCATCGAGGTCAACACTGCGGTGTCGGTCGGCGATTTCGTGCCGGCGCTGCAACTCGCGCTCGACCGCCACGGCATTCGTTCGGACGTCTACAATCCGGGCACCTCGCCGGCCGGATGCGAGGCGCGCCTCGTGTACAACGCCGCCATCGACTACGGCCGCCGCTCGTTCAGCGACGACGCAATCCAGTATCTGTCCATCATCGATCTGACGCTCGTGCAGAACGGCCGCGTTCTCGTCACCGCGCGCTATCAGACGGGCGGCCTGAACACCGACCGCTTTTCCTCCGCGTCCACCAAACTCAACGGACTGATCGACAGGATGGTGATCGACCAGACAGATTTTGGCCGCCGGACGCTGCAGACCATTCAGACCTCGCAGATCAATTAGCCTCGCGCCCTTGCTTTGTCTTACGCGAGAAAGTATTGGAAAGCGTTAGCCGCTTTGCTGCGCCCGCGCGGATCACTAAGATGACCTGAATGAACCCATCCATTCTGGTCGTCGACGACGACCCCGTCGTACGCGAGCTCGTCAGCCAATATCTCGAAGGGCGCGGCTTCAAGGTTGCCACGCTCGAACATGGCATGGCGCTGCAGCGCAAGCTCCAGGACGAACGTCCCGCGCTCGTCGTGCTCGACATCATGATGCCCGAGCTCGACGGCATCAGTGCGCTGCGCGCGTTGCGCGTGGCGGGCGACGACATTCCCGTGATTCTTCTCACGGCGCGCGCCGATCCGATCGATCGCGTCATCGGCCTCGAACTCGGCGCCGACGATTATCTCGGCAAGCCGTTCGAACCGAGCGAACTCGTCGCGCGCATCCGCACAGTGCTGCGGCGGCGCGGCTCGGTTGCGCCGAGCGCGCCCGAGCAGCGCGCGCCGTATCGTTTTGGCCGCTTCGAAGTCAACTTCCCGGCGCGCGAATTGCGCCGCGACGGCGAGCGCATTACGCTGCGTTCAAGCGAATTCGCGATGCTGAAAGTGTTCGTCACCCACGCGATGACCGTGCTCACGCGCGCGCAACTGCTCGAAAAACTGCACGGCAATAGCGACACGCATCGCAACCGCAGTCTGGATGTGTCGATCTGGCGATTGCGCCGGCTAATCGAGGTCGATCCGTCCGAACCGCGCTACGTGCAAACCGTGTGGGGACGCGGCTACGTGTTCGTGCCGGACGGCGAAATCGGTGCGGCGGAACGCGGACCGGCCTCGCTTGCGGAGTAAGTACCGCGGGCGCCGGTTCGGCGGGGCGGCGCGGGCCGCGCAGCGCGCGCGCCGACATGACGCGGCGCGATCCTGCGCGTCAGAACGTCAGCACGCTCAGGAACATTCTCTGCAGCCAACCCATGGTCGTCGCGTCGGAGATCATGCCGGTGCCGGCCTGCTCGATGCGCGCATTCGCGACCTTGCTCGACGCAACGTAGTTGCCTGCTTCGATGTCCTTAGGATTGACGACGCCCGATAGCCGCAGCCGGTCGCGGTTACCACTCATCGAAATCACCTTTTCGCCGGACACGACGAGATTGCCCGAGGGCATGGTGCCGATCACGGTGACAGCCAGCGTGCCGTTCATGCCGCTCACGTCGGTGAGGCTGCCCTGCCCTTTGAACTCCGTGCTCGCCGAGCCGATGTTGAACAGCCTCGCGAGCCGCGCGGCCGCGCCGGTCGACTTGTCCGCCGCGTCCGCGGTAATGCTGCTCGCGCGGCTCGCCGCCGCCGTCGAACTGTTGTTGCCGCTGTACGATTCCGACAGCCGGATGGTCAGCACGTCGCCGATATGCTGCGCGCGCGGCGTCTCGTACAGCACCATGAGCGTGCCGGCCTGATAGATCGCGCCCTGCGTGTTGACGTTCAGCGGCGCGGACACGAGCGGTGGCGCCATCGGCGTGTCGACAATCGACTTCTGTGTGCTGGCGCAAGCGGATAGACAGGCTGCCGCCACGCACACCGCGGCGGAAAAACGTGACGTAAGCATTGTTGTACTCCCAGGTCTCAAGGTGTCCGAAACGAGTTCAGGCTCGACCGGCCGCCCACTCATGGCGGACCGAGCATGCGCGTCACCTCACATCAACCGGCTTCCGCATCGCTCGCCTGCCATTGCCGTACGACCGACTTGACCCACGCGTCGGAGCCCTTCAGCAGATAAGTCAGCGTGCCGTTGCGCGTGCCCGGCAGGAAACACAGCGTGATCGAACTGACCGCGTTTTCCCACACATAGACCGGCAGCGCGCCGGGCGACGACACGTTCTGCGTCGCGTGACGCGGCGGGCCATAGCGCTCCGCGAGCGCGTCGCGCAAGTCCTCGGCGGTGACCTCGTCGATCACGAAGGAAATCTCGTAGAGCCGCAGCGCGCTTCGGCCCTCGCCCTGGCCTTCCATGCGCGCGAAACGCAGCACATGTTCGGCCGCCGGCGCACCGTCGACCACCGCTTGCGAGAGCGCCCACCCGCTGTCGTCCCGATGCGCCCAGCGGCAGGCGACCGTCAGGCTGTCGCGCGACTTGAGCCGCATGCCGAGCGCGCCCGCCTGCACGTCCGTCTCGCAGACCGGCACGCTGCCGAGCGGCGTCGCCCGCACCTTCGAACCGGCGCGGAATTCGTCGAGCGTGATGCCAAGCGCAATGCCGCGGAATGCAAACGGCGTCTCCTGCGCGCGCCGGCGCGCGTCGGCGGCAGCTTCTCTCGTGGCCGAAGCCGGCGCGCCTGCATCGCGCGCCGCCGGCTGTGCCGGCACGGTCAGCGGGAACATGCCGCACAGCAGCGCGAACGCAAGGGCAATCCGTTTGGGTGTCATGACTCAGTCGATCGCGGATGAACACATGTCGAACGGGGTGGCCGCCGCATGGCCGACGACCGGGATGATTTTCAGCGTAGCCGACGTGAGCCGGCATGGCAGCGCGGCCACGGCGCAGCCGTCGAGCGGCAGCAACGCCGCGCCGAGCGCGAGCCACGCGGTGGCGCGAACCACGCGCCTGCAAAGTTTCGAAGTCGACACGCGCGCCTCGCCAGATCAGGCGGTGGTGTTGACGTGATGGCCGACGAGGCCCGCAGGCAGCGACGGCTGCGCCTGCGTCCCGGCGCCCTTGCTTTGCGCGGTGCCGCCGGCCCCCGCGGAACTGCCGGACGACGCCGGTTTTTCGGCCGGCCTCGCGGGCGCAATGGAAGAAAACCTGGTGGAATTGAGGTTGCTGGGAACTGTCATGATGAGCCTCGCATGGCACTGGGTTGGGCGGGATGCCGGTCGTGCGCCGCGCGGACCGGCGAGCGCTCAAGGCGCTGCCGGCGTGCGACGCGACGTATCGCAGGACGAATCATCCCGCCGCGCGCGCCTCGCCGATGCACGAAGAAAAGCGCGCTTTCCGGCGGTTCTTACGACCCATTGCGAGCGGTTTCCAGCACTTCCTTAAGCATCCAGATTGTTTCCGGAAACGCCGCGCGCGCCGCCTCGAGGCGATTTCGCACGGTCCCGTGCGTTGCCGCACAGGACCGCTGTGCAATATGCTGTGAACCTTGGGTGACGAGCCTTACGCGTACATAGACCGGATTCGCGCCGCTTTTCGGCCGGATCGGCATGTCATCGGGTAAGCATTGGTAAGCAAACTGCCGGCCGCACGCCGCGCGCGCGAGGCGCGCGGCAGTCTAGAATTTCGCCATGAATCCACAGGTCCTTATCGTCGACGACGATCCGGTCGTACGCGATCTGCTTTGCAAGTTCTTGCAGTCGAACGGCTTCGACGCGTCCGTGCTGCATGACGGCACGCATCTCCAACGCCGGCTCGAGCGCGAACGGCCGTCGGTCGTCGTGCTCGACATCATGATGCCGAACACCGACGGTCTGCGCGCGCTCACCGCGCTGCGCGCCGCCGGCGACGACATTCCGGTGATCTTCGTGACGGCGCGCGGCACGGTGGCCGACCGCATTGTCGGGCTTTCGCTCGGCGCGGACGACTACCTGACCAAGCCCTTCGATCCGCGCGAACTGCTCGCACGCATTCACACGGTGCTGCGCCGCCGCGGCCCGTCGACCACGAGCGCGCCCGAGGCCCGCAAGCCGTACCGCTTCGGCCCATTCGAACTGGACTTCGCCACGCGTTCGCTGTCGCGCGCCGATAGCAAGCTGCCGCTGCGCGACAGCGAGTTCGCGCTGCTGAAGATCTTCGTCAACCATCCGTATAAGGTGTTGTCGCGCGTGCTGATTCACGACCTCGTGCATCGCGACAACCTCGCCTTTCGCGACCGCAGCCTCGACGTGCCGATCTGGCGCCTGCGCCGCGTGATCGAGGACGATCCGTCCAATCCGTGCTATGTGCAGACCGTGCGCGGCAAAGGCTATGTCTTCGTACCCGATGCCGACGGCACGCCGTTCTCCGACGAGGCCGCCTCGAACGCATGAGAAACCCGCTGAACACGCTATTCGGCAGAATGGCGTTGCTTTCGACGGCGGTGCTATTGGCAATTCAGGCCGGCTGGTTCGTGCTCGTGGTCATGCAGCCGCCGCGGCATGAAATCGACGGCTTTGCGCGCGGCGTCGTGCTGGCCTTGCAGGCCGTCAACGGCGAGCCGATCAAGGGCGCCGCGCTCGCGCCCGCCATGCGCGTGCATCTGGTTCCGACCTGGAACATGCCGCCGAGCGTCCATCTGCGTGAACCCACGGAACATCTGGTCGTGCAGTTGACCCGGCATCTGCGGGAGACGCTGCCGCCGGGCACCCAGATCGCCGTCGACGATCTGCATCCGCCGCAGCTGTGGGTGCTGTTTCCGGGCAAGTCCAACTGGGTCGTGCTGCCGGTCGACTTGCCGCCGCCGCCGCGCTTTCTGATCGAAGCGATTTCGATGCTGGCCGCCGCGCTGATCCTGTCGCTCTTCGCCGTGTGGCAGATGCAGCGCCCCCTTTCGCGCGTCGCAGAGGCGGCGCGCGCTTTCGGCTCGGGCGGCCGTCCGGAGCCGGTGACGGTGCAAGGGCCGCGCGAACTGCGCGATCTGATCGGCTCGTTCAACGACATGATGCGGCGCCTGAACGAAGCCGGCGACGATGAGGCCGTCATGCTGGCCGGCGTCGCGCACGACCTGAAAGCGCCGCTCACGCGCCTGAAGCTGCGGGCGAGCGTGCTGGTGGCGGAAAGCGAGCGCGCCGGCCTGATTCGGGACGTGGATTCGCTCACCAACATCGTCCAGCAGTTTCTGGAATTCGCCGGCCAATCGGCCGATGCCGGGCCGCCGGTCGAAGTCGACGAATTCCTGCGCGAGCAGTTCTCCGACAGTGACAGCGCGAGCGCCAATCCCGACGAAGCGCCGGACGACCGCGCCGGCGAAACCGCGCTCTTCGCGCTGGATTTGCGTGCCGGGCCGTCGTTCACGCTGCCGCGCACGCTGCTCGACCGGCTCGTGACCAACCTCGTCGATAACGCGCTGGAACACGGCGCGCCGCCCGTCGACATCGCCACTGCGCGCAACGGGGAACATTGGACCATCAGCGTGCGCGACCACGGTGCGGGCATTCCCGACGACCGCATTGCCGCCGCGATGAAACCGTTTGTGAGACTCGATGCCGCGCGCGGCGGCGAGGGCCATTGCGGCCTCGGCCTCGCAATCGTGGCGCGTCTTGCGAACGACCGCGGAGGACGTTGTCACGTCCGCAATCACGCCGAGGGCGGTCTGGTAGTGTGTATCGAGTTGCCGGTCGAGGCGGCGTGCGCGTAAGACGCCGATCGCGCCGATCACGCCTATCACAGGCGCGGCTCACCGACGCCGCCGAGGTGCGCTTACTCCGCCTTACCGAATGCGCTACCGCATGGCCGGCGGTCTTATAGTGGCCCCCGGCAACCTCGATGCCGCCCTTCTCAGTCCGCCCGCTTATCTGGGGGCGGATTTTTTTTGCCCGCGGGTTTGGCCCACGGGTTTGGCCCGCGCGTCAGACCACGAGCCGACTGCGCAAGCTCTCGATGGTGGAGTCCGATACGCCCAGGCCTTCCGTCAGATAACGCGTCATCGTGCCGTAGCTAGCCTGAACCTGATCGAAGCCCGCCTGCAGAAAACTTTCCTGCACGCCGAGCAAAGGCTCCTGGATTGCCGCGAGCGCGTCGCCGTCCTGCGCGCGCAATGTTTCCCTCAGCGACCGGATGGCCTGCGCGCGATACACGTTGCTGAGCAGGTAGTCCTGCATGATGACGTCGAGCGGCACGTTGGCAATGCTTTGCAGCAGCGCCGCGACCCAGCCCGCGCGATCCTTTCCCGCATTGGAATGGAAAAGCTGCGCGCCGGTGCCGTCGGCGAGCTGACGCAGCAGCGCGCCGAAGCTCGCCCGCTGTGCGGCGCCGGTGACATAGCCGCGCGCCTGCGACTCCATGAACGCGACGGCGTCGGCCGCCGAATTGACAGCGGGCGGCACGAAGTCGCGCACGCCCAGCACGTCGAGCCTTTGCGAAACCGCGCCGCGCGGCAGCATGTCGGCCGTCCGCTCGATCTCGCCGGGCGTGCGCAGATCGAAAACGCTCGCGATGCCGAGTCTCTCCATTTCAGTCTGATCGGCCACGCTGAGCGTCAGCACATTCGCGCGGAAAAAGGCGCCGCGGCGCATCTTCTTGCCGTCGACAGTCGGATAGCCGGCCGCGGCGCCCGCGACGTCGCGAAAATTGTCGACCGACGCAAGCCGCGGCGTCTCGCCCTGCTCATCGTCGAGATTGCCGCCGCCGCATGCCGAAAGCAGCGAGCTGCTCACGCCGGACACCAGCAGCACGCTGGCCGAGCGCTTCAGAAATGTCCGTCGCGACGGGCATGCCGCGAGTGTGAGCGGCTCCCCGCGCAGGTCCATGGGCATAAAGTAGCGGCGAGGCGCCGGGCAGGTTTTCGCGGTGGCGGGCATCAGGCGGGTCGACGTGGCAGGCGCAAAGCATGAGTCAATAATGTGCAGCCTATGCGCTGCGGGCGCAGTTTAACGTTTTCAATAATTGTTTTGGTTACGGCGTATTAGTTCGTAAGCAATGTTTTTGCACGGCTTTTCCGTGTCGCGCCGGCCTTCCCAGTATGCGGGTTGCAATCCGCATATTCTGTGTTATCGGCTGCTTACCGCTTACTGCCGACCTGATGCCAATTTTGACCCCACGTGGTCGCATGACGCCTCGTCCCCGTAGAATAGAAACACTGCCCACAAGCCGCCGGCACACAAGAAAAGCGAGGAGAACACAACAAACATGCCCTCTCTCCAATGGTTCACCGAACTGACGCAGCGGGAACGCCGCACCCTGTACGCCGGTTTCGGCGGCTATGCGGTCGACGCGTTCGACTTCATGATCTACTCGTTCCTCATTCCGACGCTGATCGCGACGTGGGGCATGAGCAAAAGCGAAGCGGGCATGATCGCGACGAGCTCGCTGATTTCGTCGGCGCTCGGCGGCTGGCTGGCCGGCATTCTGGCCGATCGTTATGGCCGCATCCGCGTGCTGCAATGGACGATCGCGACGTTCGCGCTGTTCACCTTCCTGTCGGGTTTCACGCATTCGTTCTGGCAACTGCTCGCCACGCGCACGTTGCAAGGCATCGGCTTCGGCGGTGAATGGTCGGTCGTGACGATCATGATGGCGGAGACCATACGCTCGCCGCAGCATCGCGCGAAGGCGGTGGGCACGGTGCAAAGCAGCTGGTCGTTCGGCTGGGCGGCGGCGGCCATCATTTACTGGGCATTCTTCGCCTTGCTCCCCGAACAGTACGCGTGGCGCGCGTGTTTCTGGATCGGCCTGCTGCCCGCCGCGTGGATCATCTACATTCGCCACAATGTCAGCGACCCGGATATCTACCTGCAGACGCGCCGCGCGCGGGAAAGCGGCGTCGAGACTGCGCATTTCCTGCAGATCTTCTCGCTGCCCCATTTGCGTACCACGCTGCTCGGCAGCGCGCTGTGCACCGGCATGCTCGGCGGCTATTACGCGATCACGACGTGGCTGCCGACTTATCTGAAGACCGTGCGCCATCTGTCGGTATTCAACACGAGCGGCTATCTGATCGTGCTGATCGCCGGCTCGTTCACCGGCTATATCGTCGGTGCGATTCTGTGCGACAGGATCGGCCGGCGCGCGTCGTTCGTCCTGTTCGCGGTGGGCTCGTTCGTGCTCGGCATGGTCTACACCATGCTGCCGATCACCAACGGCATGATGCTCGCGCTCGGTTTTCCGCTCGGCATCGTCGTGCAGGGGATTTTTGCGGGCGTGGGCGCGTATCTCTCGGAGCTTTATCCGAATGCGATTCGCGGCTCGGGCCAAGGCTTTTGCTACAACCTGGGGCGCGGCTTCGGCTCGTTCTTCCCGATTCTCGTCGGCACGCTTTCGCAGACCATGTCGCTCGTGAAGGCCATGGGGATTGTCGCCGGTTCGGGCTATCTGCTCGTGATCGTCGCCGCGCTGTGCCTGCCCGAAACGAAGGGCAAGGTGCTCGGCGCGACCCGCCCCGCCGCCTGAGACCGCGACTCCGGCTTGCCGCTGAATGGCCCGATAAGCACATGAAAACGATCGTTCTCGGCGGCGGCGTGATCGGCGTCGCCACCGCCTTCTATCTGCGCCAGCAAGGCTGCGAGGTCACGCTGATCGAGCGCGAACCGGATGTCGCGCTGGCCACGAGCTTCGGCAACGCGGGCGTAATCGCGCCCGGTTATGTGACGCCGTGGGCGGCGCCCGGCATGCCGGCCAAGATTCTCAAATACCTGTTCAAGCCGGCATCGCCACTGGTCTTTCGCCCCACTCTGGACGCGGCGCAATGGCGCTGGATCGCGCGCTGGCTGCGCGAATGCGAGCTCGAACGTTTTCGCGTCAACAAGCAGCGCATGCAGCGAATCGCCTACTACAGCCGCGAGTGCCTGCGCGAGTTCCGCAACTATCATCCGTTCGACTACGGCCGCAGCCAGGGTTATCTGCAGCTTTTTCGCAGCGAGTACGACGTCGAACTCGCGCAACCGGCGCTGGCCGTGCTGCGCGACGCGGGCATGGCGTATCGGGAAGTGAGCGCCGCGCAATGCGTCGATATCGAGCCGGGGCTGCGCTGGGCGCGCGCGGCGCCGGTGTCGGGCGTCCATCTTCCCGACGACGAAGCCGGCGACTGCGCCCGCTTCACGCGCGAGCTGCGCGCCATCTGCGAGCGCCATGGCGTGCGCTTTTGCTTCGACACGCGCGTCACCTCGCTCGATGTGGAAGGCGGCGCCGTGCGCGCGGTCCGTGTGCAAAGCGAGCGCGGCGCGCAAACGCTGCCCGCGGACAGCGTGGTCGTGGCGCTGGGCGTCGACAGCGCGGCGCTGCTCGCGCCACTCGGCGTGAAGGTGCCGCTTTATCCGGTCAAAGGCTACTCGGCGACCCTGCCTGTGATCGACGACGAAAAGGCGCCGCGCGCCGCGCTCATGGACGAATCGCTCAAGACAGCCATTACGCGCTTCGGCAATAACCTGCGCGTGGCGGGCACGGCGGAACTCGGCAACCGCCACGCGACGCTGCGCGAGCAGGCCTTGCAGACGCTGATGAAAGTGCTGGCCGACTGGTTTCCGCACGCCGCGGCGCCCACGTCCGCGCATTTCTGGGTAGGCCGCCGCCCGATGACGCCCGACGGCGCACCCTTGCTCGGCCCGTCGGGAATCGGCAACCTGTGGCTCAATCTCGGCCATGGCTCGACCGGCTGGGCGATGTCGATGGGCTCGGCCCGCGTGGTCGCCGATCTCATCACGCAGCGCAAACCGGAGATCGATCTCGACGGGCTGACGTTGGCGCGATATGAGAAGTGACGGACCGCCGCGCCAGTGCCAACCCACGCACGTGAAAAAGCCGGGTCACCTTTGCAGGTGCCCGGCTTTGTTCTTACCGCCTTGAGGGTGCCGCTCGCGAGTCACGCCAGGCCGGCACTTGCCCCCTCCGGCCGGCGGCCGACGACGCTTAGCGCGGCAGTTCCGAATGGCCCATCAGGTACGCGTCGACCGAACGTGCGCACTGACGGCCTTCGCGGATCGCCCACACCACGAGCGACTGGCCGCGGCGCATGTCGCCCGCCGTGAACACCTTGTCGACCGACGTGTAGTACGCCTTGTCACCTTCGGTTGCAGCACGCACGTTGCCGCGCGCGTCCTTGTCGACGCCGAATGCCTCGAGCACCGGCGACACCGGCTGCGTGAAGCCCATGGCGAGCAGCACGAGATCGGCCTTCATTTCGAATTCCGAGCCCGGCACTTCGACCATCTTGCCGTCCTTCCATTCGACGCGCGCGGCGATCAGCTTCTCGACCTTGCCGTTCTTGCCTTCCAGGCGCTTCGTGGCCACGGCCCAATCGCGCGAGCAGCCTTCCTCATGCGACGACGACGTGCGCAGCTTGATTGGCCAGTACGGCCACACGAGCGGCTTGTTTTCCTCTTCCGGCGGCTGCGGCAGCAGTTCGAACTGCGTGACGCTCTTCGCGCCGTGACGGTTCGACGTGCCCACGCAGTCCGAGCCCGTATCGCCGCCGCCGATCACGACGACGTGCTTGCCCTTCGCGACCAGTTGGTGCGGAACCTTGTCGCCGGCATTGACCTTGTTCTGCTGCGGCAGGAATTCCATCGCGTAATGAATGCCTTCCAGCTCACGGCCCGGCACCGGCAGATCGCGCGGCGTTTCCGAACCGCCGGCGATCACGACGGCGTCGAAGTCTTCCTTCAACTGCTCGGGCGTGATGGTCTCCTTCGCCGTGTTGCCGATGTGCGCGGGCAGCGAACCTTCCTTGCCGACGAACACGTTGGCGCGGAACGTCACCCCTTCGGCTTCCATCTGGCGCATGCGGCGGTCGATCAGCCACTTCTCCAGCTTGAAGTCGGGAATGCCGTAACGCAGCAGGCCGCCGATGCGGTCGTTCTTCTCGAACACCGTCACCTCGTGGCCCGCGCGCGCGAGTTGCTGCGCGACGGCGAGGCCCGCGGGCCCGGAGCCGACCACGGCGACCTTCTTGCCGGTCTTGTGCTTCGGCGGCTGCGGCGCAACCCAGCCTTCGGCCCAGGCTTTGTCGATGATCGCGTGTTCGATCGACTTGATGCCGACCGGGTCGTTATTGATGCCGAGCGTGCATGCCGCTTCGCATGGCGCCGGACAAATGCGGCCGGTGAACTCCGGGAAGTTGTTCGTGGAGTGCAGCACTTCGATCGCGTTCTTCCAGTCCTGATGGAACACCAGGTCGTTGAAGTCCGGGATGATGTTGTTCACCGGGCAGCCGTTGTTGCAGAACGGGATGCCGCAGTCCATGCAACGCGCGCCTTGAATCTTCGCTTCGTCGTCGGTGAGGGCCGCGACAAATTCCTTGTAGTGCTTCACACGCGTGAGCGGAGCTTCGTACGCCTCGTGGCGGCGCTCGAACTCGAGAAAACCGGTTGCCTTGCCCATGTGGTTCTCTTCTCTATCTGTATCTAGGGGTAATCTGGACCCGCCGCGCGTCGGCTTGCCGAGCGGCGGCGGGTACGGCTAAAGGTGACGTCTACCGTTCTGGAGCAGTCGGCGACAATTCGGCGATCAGGCGGCGAGTACTTCCTTGTTCGCCTTCTTCGCTGCCATTTCGCCCAGCGCGCGCTTGTATTCGGTCGGGAACACCTTCACGAATTGGCGGCGCGACGCGTCCCAGTTTTCGAGCAGCGCTTTCGCACGCGGCGAGCCCGTGAACTGGAAATGACGCTCGACGAGACCCTTGAGCAGCGCTTCGTCCGTCGTGCCCGCGTGCCACAGGCCGCGGTCGACCGTGCGCTCCTGTTCGGCCTGCTGCAACACCGGGTCGAGCGCGACCATCGACTTGTTGCACTTGCCCGCGAACGTGTTGTCCGGGTCGTACACATAAGCCACGCCGCCCGACATGCCGGCCGCGAAGTTACGGCCGGTTTCGCCGAGCACGACGACGGTGCCGCCCGTCATGTATTCGCAGCCGTGGTCGCCCGTGCCTTCGACAACCGCCGTCGCGCCGGAGTTACGCACGCAGAAGCGCTCGCCCGCCACGCCGCGGAAGAACGACTCGCCTTCGATCGCGCCGTACATCACCGTGTTGCCGCAGATGATGTTCTCTTCCGACTTGCCGCGGAAATCGTTCGTGGGACGAATGATGATGCGCCCGCCCGACAAACCCTTGCCGACGTAGTCGTTGCCGTCGCCGACCAGATCCAGCGTGATGCCCTTCGCGAGGAACGCGCCGAAGCTCTGGCCCGCGGTGCCCTTCAGCTGGATGTGGATGGTGTCGTCGGGCAGGCCGTCGTGGCCGTACTTCTTCGCGATCGTGCCGGACAGCATGGCGCCGACCGTACGGTTGACGTTGCGCACCGGCTGGATGAACGAGACGTGCTCGCCCTTCTCGATGGCCGCTTTCGCCTTTTCGATCAGCGTGTGGTCGAGCGCGCGGTCGAGACCGTGATCCTGCTCTTCCACGTGCTTGCGCGCCACTTCAGCCGGCACTTGCGGCTGATAGAACACGCGCGAGAAGTCGAGACCCTTCGCCTTCCAGTGCTCGATGCCCTTCTTCATGTCGAGCAGTTCGGCGTGGCCGATCAGGTCGTCGAACTTGCGGATGCCCAGTTGCGCCATGATCTCGCGCGCTTCTTCGGCGACGAAGAAGAAGAAGTTCACGACGTGTTCCGGCTGACCCTTGAACTTCGCGCGCAGCACCGGATCTTGCGTCGCAACGCCGACCGGGCACGTGTTCAGGTGGCACTTGCGCATCATGATGCAGCCTTCCACCACGAGCGGCGCCGTCGCGAAGCCGAATTCGTCCGCGCCGAGCAGCGCGCCGATCACGACGTCGCGGCCGGTCTTCATCTGACCGTCTGCCTGCACGCGGATACGGCCGCGCAGCTGGTTCAGCACGAGCGTCTGCTGCGTTTCCGCGAGGCCGAGTTCCCACGGCGTGCCCGCGTGCTTGATGGACGACAGCGGCGACGCGCCGGTGCCGCCGTCGTGACCCGCGATCACGACGTGATCGGCCTTGGCCTTGGCCACACCCGCGGCAACCGTGCCGACGCCCGACTCCGACACGAGCTTGACCGACACGCTCGAACTCGGATTCACGTTCTTCAGGTCGTGAATGAGCTGCGCCAGATCTTCGATCGAATAGATGTCGTGGTGCGGCGGCGGCGAGATCAGGCCGACGCCCGGCACCGAGTAACGCAGCTTGCCGATGTATTCGGACACCTTATGGCCCGGCAACTGGCCGCCTTCGCCCGGCTTCGCGCCCTGCGCCATCTTGATCTGGATCTGATCGGCCGAGGCGAGATATTCCGCCGTCACGCCGAAGCGGCCGGACGCGACCTGCTTGATCTTCGAGCGCAGCGAATCGCCGTCCTTCAACGGAATGTCGACGATCACTTCGTCGCCGATCACGGACTTCATCGTGTCGCCGTTTTTGATCGGAATGCCGCGCAGTTCGTTGCGATAGCGGTTTTCGTCCTCGCCGCCTTCGCCGGTGTTCGACTTGCCGCCGATACGGTTCATCGCGACCGCCAGCGTGGCGTGCGCTTCCGTGCTGATCGAGCCGAGCGACATGGCGCCGGTGGCGAAACGCTTGACGATTTCCTTGGCCGGTTCCACTTCGTCGAGCGGAATGGCGCGGGCCGGGTCGAGCTTGAACTCGAACAGGCCGCGGAACGTCATGTGACGCTTCGTCTGGTCGTTGATCAGGTGGGCGTATTCCTTGTACGTCTGATACGAATTGCTGCGCGCCGAGTGCTGCAGCTTGGCGATCGCATCCGGCGTCCACATGTGTTCTTCGCCGCGCACGCGGTACGCGTACTCGCCGCCCGCGTCGAGCATGTTCGCGAGAACCGGGTTCTCGCCGAACGCGTCGCGGTGCAGACGGATTGCTTCTTCGGCGACGTCGAAGAGACCAATGCCGCCCACCTTCGACGACGTGCCCTTGAAGTACTTCTGCACGAGGTCTTCAGCGAGGCCGACGGCTTCGAAAATCTGCGCGCCGGTGTACGACATGTAGGTCGAAATGCCCATCTTGGACATGACCTTCTGCAGGCCCTTGCCGACCGCCTTCGTGAAGTTGTAGACCGCCTTCTCCGGCGACAGGTCGCCCTTCAGGCCCGCTGCCAGCTGGCCGAGCGTCTCCATGGCGAGGTACGGGTGCACGGCTTCCGCGCCGTAGCCCGCGAGCAGCGCGAAGTGGTGCGTCTCACGCGCGGAACCCGTTTCGACGACGAGACCCGTGCTCGTGCGCAGGCCCTGCTGCACGAGGTGCGTGTGGATCGCGGCCGTGGCGAGCAGCGCCGGAATCGCGACGTTGTCGCGGTCGGTCTTGCGGTCCGACACGATGAGCATGTTGTAGCCGGACTTGACCGCGTCGACGGCTTCCGCGCACAGCGACGCGAGGCGCGCCTCGATGCCTTCCTTGCCCCACGCGACCGGATAGCAGATGTTCAGTTCGTACGAGCTGAACTTGCCGCCCGTGTACTGATCGATCGCGCGGATCTTCGCGATGTCCTTGAAGTCGAGCACGGGCTGCGACACTTCAAGACGCATCGGCGGGTTGATGTTGTTGGTGTCGAGCAGGTTCGGCTTCGGCCCGATGAACGACACGAGCGACATCACCATGTTTTCGCGGATCGGGTCGATCGGCGGGTTCGTCACTTGCGCGAACAGCTGCTTGAAGTAGTGGTAGAGCGTCTTGTTCTTGTTGGACATGACCGCGAGCGGCGAGTCGTTGCCCATGGAGCCGACGGCTTCCTCACCCGCTTGCGCCATCGGCGCCATCAGGAATTTGAGGTCTTCCTGGGTGTAGCCGAACGCCTGCTGGCGATCCAGCAGTGCAGCGGCTTCGCGGCGTTCCGTCGCGACGTCTTCGGCCTTCGCCTCGATCTCGTCGAGCTTGATGCGCACGGCGTCGATCCAGCTCTTGTACGGCTTGGCGTTCGCGAGGTTGTCCTTCAGTTCCTTGTCGTCGATGATGCGGCCGTGCTCCATGTCGATCAGGAACATCTTGCCGGGCTGCAGACGCCACTTCTTGACGATCTTCGACTCGGGAATGGGCAGCGTGCCCGCTTCCGACGCCATGATGACGAGGTCGTCGTCCGTGACGATATAGCGCGCCGGACGCAGGCCGTTACGGTCGAGCGTCGCGCCGATCTGCCGGCCGTCCGTGAAGGCAATCGCGGCGGGGCCGTCCCACGGCTCCATCATTGCGGCGTGGTATTCGTAGAACGCACGGCGGTTGTCGTCCATTAGCGTGTGCTGTTCCCAGGCTTCCGGGATCATCATCATCATCGCGTGAACGAGCGGGTAGCCGGCCATCACCAGCAGTTCGAGACAGTTGTCGAACGAGGCGGTGTCCGATTGGCCCGGGTAGATGAGCGGCCACAGCTTCGGCAGGTCGTCGCCGAGCACGTGCGACGCGATCGCGCCGGTACGCGCGTTCAGCCAGTTGACGTTGCCCTTCACCGTGTTGATTTCGCCGTTGTGGGCGATCATGCGGTACGGGTGAGCCAGTTCCCACGCCGGGAACGTGTTCGTCGAAAAGCGCTGGTGCACGAGCGCGAGCGCCGAGACGGTGCGCTCGTCCTGCAGGTCGCGGTAGTACACGCCGACCTGACCCGCGAGCAGCAGGCCCTTGTAGACGACCGTGCGCGCCGACATGGACGGCACGAAGTATTCTTTGCCGTGCTTGAGCTTGAGCGCCTGGATGCGGTGGCTCGCGGTCTTGCGGATCACGTACAGCTTCCGCTCGAGCGCGTCGGTCACCATGATGTCCTTGCCGCGGCCGATGAAGATCTGGCGGATCAGCGGCTCGCTCGCCTTGACGGTGGGCGAGATCGGCATGGTGTGATCGACCGGCACGTCGCGCCAGCCGAGCACGACCTGGCCTTCGGCCTTCACCGTGCGCTCGAGTTCCTGTTCGCAGGCGAGGCGCGACGCGTGTTCCTTCGGCAGAAACACCATGCCGACGCCGTATTCGCCGAACGGCGGCAGGGTGACGCCCTGCTTCGCCATTTCCTCGCGATAGAAGCCGTCCGGAATCTGGATCAGGATGCCGGCGCCGTCGCCCATCAACGGATCGGCGCCGACTGCGCCCCGGTGGTCGAGATTCTCGAGAATCTTGAGGCCCTGCTCGATGATCTCGTGGCTTTTCTTGCCCTTGATATGAGCGACGAAGCCG
Source organism: Paraburkholderia phenoliruptrix (assembly GCF_047325075.1). NCBI lineage: Bacteria > Pseudomonadati > Pseudomonadota > Betaproteobacteria > Burkholderiales > Burkholderiaceae > Paraburkholderia > Paraburkholderia phenoliruptrix. The sequence goes on along the minus strand of NZ_CP168531.1, from coordinate 748,883 downwards.
ACACCGCAGGCGTCGTGTTCGTTTTGCGGGTCGTACAACCCTTGCGCGGCGGGAACCGGATGAGCCGGTTGCTGGTGATCGTTCATGGGGACACCGTCTGTGAGGGGCCGGACAGGCCGTTAAACCGTTTTTCTATTTGCCGCACGTGCACACCCGCAACGGCGAGGCGCTGGATGCGCAGGCCGCTAAGCCTGCCAGAACGCCGGAATTCGGAATATACGCGACGAATCAATGGAATAGCAAATAAAACGTGATGATCGATCCCCAATTATCAATTTGGTGCATTGCGGCCTCATTTAATTGGTTCCACATCAAAGTGGGGCAAAATAAAACGGCATATCGGGATGCCGTTTGAAACACAAACCTTTGATTCGAATCGCTTATCGCGTCTGCGGCGTCTCGCGCACCTTGCGCGGCCGCCCGCGAGGCAACGGCGACACGCGCCGGTTCGCGGCGCGCGCCGCCCATTCGCGATAGGTGTCGCTGCCGAGTACCCAACCCTTTAAGGTGGCCTGCTGAAGCTGGCTTGCCTCGCGTTCGTCGAGCGGCTGCTCGCACAGTTCGCGGTACGCGCGCTGGCGCTCGAACGGCGTGTTGCCGAGCGACCAGTAAAGCGGATGGTCGGTAATGAGGCTGTCGAGCGTGAGACCAATGTGATGCCGGTAGCTCGACCACCGGTAGTCTTCCGGCGCGCTCACGAGCTGCATGCGCACCGGGCACATTTCGACGACGCGGCTCGCCAGCAGAAAATACCGCTCGCCCTCGATCACCGTGGCGCGGTAGCGCCCTTCCCACAGCGTGCCGCGCCGCGCGTAGCGGCGGTTGAAGTGCGCCACGTAGCGGCGCCCGACTGCCTGCATCGCCTTGGGCAGGCTCGACTCCTCGGTAGGAGTGACGAGCAGCTGGACCGCGCCCGGCATCAACGCATACGCGTGGATGGACAAGTGATGGTCGCGCGAAGCTGCTTTCAGACAGTCGATGAACAATTCATAGTCCTGGTCGTCGACGAACGCAGGCTGCTGATCGAGTCCGCGGAGGATGACGTGCTGCGGCTGGTCAGGAACATAAAGACGTGCAAGCCGTGCCATGCTGAAGTATCCGATAGTCGCGTTGGTACATACCCGAAGGTCCGAGAAGCCGCATGCGCCGCAGGTTCGGCGCGGCGCGGCCAGGCCAGAAAGCGCGCGCGGCTTAGGGAGAAAGCTCTAATCGCCGCGTATGGTGAGTTTCAAACGTTGTGGTCATAATGAGCGGGCCTTTTTTGGAGGAGCACATATGAAATTAAAACAGGCCGTAGTGGGGACCGCGATGCTAGCCGGCATGACAACGGCAGCATACGCACAATCGGCCGGTAGCTTTTTCGTCTCAACAGGCTGGTTCCATCTTGCGCCTCAATCGAGTAGCGAGCCGCTGCGTGTGACGAGCATCGGCGGAAGCCCAACCAATATCGTAGAAGCCAACACCGGAGCCACACTCAGTTCCGCCGACACCATCGGCATCACAGCGGGCTACTTCGTCACTGATCACATCGCTGCCGAATTTGTAGTCGGCTACCCGCCTTCGTTCGACCTGAACGGTACCGGCAGCCTCGAACGGTTCGGCAAGCTCGGCCAGGCGAAACAGTGGAGCCCGACTCTGCTGTTCAAGTACTACTTCAACGCTCCGACTGCCACCTTCCGCCCGTACCTCGGTATCGGCGTGAGCCGTATCTGGTTCACCGACGAGAAGATCACGAACGGCACATTCGAAGCAAACGTTCTGCATGGTCCGACCAGCGTGACTACGGATAGTTCGTGGGAGCCTGTGTTTAATGCGGGCTTCACTTACGCGTTCAACCAGCACTGGTTTGCGGGCGTCTCGGTGTCGTATCTGCCGCTCAGCACCACGGCCAAGCTCAACACGCAGGCGAGCACGCCGGTCGGTACGCTTAACGTGCAATCGCAAACCAAGATCAAGCTGAACCCGATCGTGACCTACGTCAACATCGGTTACCGCTTCTAACACCTTTTCCGGTGCGCGATAGAACGATGCAGTGCGATTAGGGTAGTCGAATTTCCTTGGCTCCCACAACGCCGTCATTCATCCAATGGCGGCGTTTTTTATTTTGTGCGCGCGGCGAGGCGGCACGCCGGCTTTACCGATAATCGCCGCGCGTCACAGTGCGTTTGTAAATTTGACCCGCGTACAAGGCGCTTCGTGCAATATGTGCTGACGAAATCCGGCGCACACCACCGTCTGCCGCGCCTTCGGGTGTGGCACCGAAGTTGCGTTCTGCTGGTGCTTCCTGCGTTGCGATGTGGTTTGACGCAACCGTGAACGTGGGCCTTTTTCACCCTCATCGACGGAGCGACCATGACAGCACTTCCCAACACGCGAGACGCCCTCGGCGAATCCTGGACCAGCACGAGCCGCCGCGCACGCCGTATTGCCCGACATAGCCGCCATGCGGCCGAAGACATTGCAGGCGAACTGCGCACACTCATGTCGGAGCTGGAATCCACCCTGGCGGACGGCACTCAGGCCGACGCCGTTGCGCTACGCGGCAAGCTGCGCAAGCAGCTCGACAGCGCGCGCGCCCGTCTGAACGACACCCGCGAGGCCGTGCGCGAACGTGCCAACGTCGCGCTTGCCGACGCGGACGACTACGTGCATGAAAATCCGTGGCAGACGCTGGCGATTGTCGGCGGCGTTGCGTTGATTGCAGGCGCGCTGTTTGCCTCGCGGGTGCGCTAGACCATCTGCTGAAGATTGCGCCGCGCGTCGCGGTCGCGCTGCACATGTCGCCGAATCGGGCGAAGTGGGGCTGCGCGGCCGCTCAGTTTTCGTCCTCAGTTATCGTCGATCACGAAAAGACGCTGATACTCCTTCAGCGCATAGCGGTCCGTCATGCCCGCAATGTAGTGTGCGATGAGGCGCGGTTGCAGCGCGGCATCGGTCGACTGATAGCTGGGCGGCAAAAGCCGCGGATCGTCGGTGAACGCGTCGAACAGACCGACGACGACGCGGCGTGCCTTGTTCGCCATGCGCATCACGCGGTAATGGCGATACAGGTTCTTGAACAGAAAGCGCTTGAGCGCGGCAGCCTGCGCCGCCACGGGCTCGCTGTGCGCGACGAGCGCCGGCGCGGCACGCACAGCCTCGAGCGAATCCGGCGCATGGCGCACGAGATTCAGCTTGGTGGTGTCGATCAGATCGACGATCAGCGTGTTGATGATGCGCCGCACCGTCTCGTGAATCAGCCTGCGGCCTTCAATCTGCGGGAAATCGCTTCGCGCCGCCTCGTAGTGCGTTTGCCACAGCTCGACTTCGGCGAGTTGCTCGACGGTGAGCAGTCCCGAGCGCAAGCCGTCGTCGACATCGTGATTGTTGTACGCGATTTCGTCGGCCACGTTCGCAATCTGCGCTTCGATAGACGGCTGACGCCCTTGCAGAAAGCGCTCGCCCAACGCGCCGAGCCGCCGCGCATTCTCGCGCGAGCAATGCTTGAGAATGCCCTCGCGCGTTTCGAAACACAGGTTCAGGCCGTTGTACGCGCCGTAGTGCTCCTCCAGATCGTCGACGACGGCGAGGCTTTGCAGATTGTGCTCGAAGCCGCCGTGCTCACGCATGCATTCGTTCAGCGCGTCCTGCCCCGCGTGGCCGAACGGCGTGTGCCCGAGATCATGCGCGAGAGAGATGGCCTCCACGAGGTCTTCGTTCACGCGCAGATTGCGCGCCACGGACCGCGCGATCTGCGCCACTTCGAGGCTATGCGTGAGACGCGTGCGGAACAGGTCGCCTTCGTGATTCACGAAGACCTGCGTCTTGTATTCGAGCCGGCGGAACGCCGTTGAATGAACAATGCGGTCGCGGTCGCGCTGAAACTCGGTGCGCGCACTCGGCGGCGTTTCCGGATAGCGGCGCCCGCGCGATTGCGCGGAATGCGCGGCATACGGCGCGAGATGCGCTTCGAGCGCTTCCTGGCTGGGAACGCCGAGCGCTGCCGTGTCTGCCGCGGGTTGCTGCTTTACATCGTCGCTGCGCCTGTCTGTCACCGGGTTCTCCGAAACATGGGCGGCGCCGCTCGACGCCGTGCGCGGCGCCTTGCTGGAACGTCCGCCTTCTCAGACGGCGGCGGCCAGCGTGGCGCGCACCTCGGCGTCGGGCGCCTGGGTGATGAGCGTCTCACCGAAACGCTTCAGCAGAATGAATTTGATCGCGCCGCCCTCCGCTTTCTTGTCGACCTGCATCAGTTCGACGTAGCGCGATTCGCCCAGCGCGGGCGCGCGGGTCGGCAAATGCGCCGCGACGATCACGTCGACGAGCCGCTTGCGCGACGCTTCGTCGAGATAGCCGAGGCGCACCGACAGATCCGCCGCCATTACCATGCCGCAGCCCACCGCTTCGCCATGCAGCCACTCGCCGTAACCCAGGCCGGCTTCGATAGCATGGCCGAACGTGTGGCCGAAGTTGAGAATGGCGCGCAGGCCGCCTTCGCGCTCGTCCTGCGCGACCACCGACGCCTTGATCTCGCACGAGCGCTTGACGGCCTCGGCGAGCGCCGCGGGCTCGCAGCGGTTCAGCGCCTCGACGTTGGCTTCGATCCAGCGGAAAAAGCCGGCGTCCGCAATCGCACCGGTCTTGATGACTTCGGCGATGCCCGCCGCCAGTTCGCGCGCGGGCAGCGTGCGCAACGCGCCGATGTCGGCAATCACGGCTTGCGGCTGGTAAAACGCGCCGATCATGTTCTTGCCGAGCGGATGATTGATGCCCGTCTTGCCGCCCACCGACGAATCCACCTGCGAAAGCAGCGTGGTCGGCACCTGGATGAACGGCACGCCGCGCATGTAGCAGGCGGCGGCGAACCCTGTCATATCGCCGATCACGCCGCCGCCCAACGCGATCAGCGTCGTCTTGCGGTCGGCGCGCGATCCCAGCAGCGCGTCGAAGATCAGATTCAGCGTCTCGAGGTTCTTGTACGCCTCGCCGTCCGGCAACACGACTGTGGATACGTGCTTACCGAGCGGCGCCAGCGCCGCGCGCAGCTTGTCGCCGTAAAGCGGGTCGACGGTGGTGTTGGTGACAATCGTGACCGAGTTGCCGGCGATGTGCGGCGCAAACAATGCCGTCTGGCCGATCAGGTCTGCACCGATATGGATGGGGTAGGCGCGTTCGCCCAGTTCGACGTTGACGGTAATCATACGACCCATTATGAAGCAGGATGTTTGGCGACGCCGGCCATCTCGAGCTGCATCAGCACCATATTGACGAGCCCGTTGACCGAAGGCCGCCCCGTTTCGATCACGAAATGCGCGCACTCGCGGTAAAGCGGATCGCGTACTTCATAAAGCGCTTCGAGGCGCGCTTTCGGGTCTTCGGTTTGCAGAAGCGGGCGATTCTTGTCGCGCCGGGTGCGCAGCCAGAGATCGTGCGGATTGGCTCGCAGGTAAATCACGACGCCGCGGCTTTGCAGCGCTGCGCGGTTTTCCGGCCGGAGGACGGCGCCGCCGCCGGTGGCAAGCACGATATTGTCGCGCTCGGTGAGCTCCGAAATGACGCTCGCCTCGCGCTCGCGAAAGCCCGCCTCGCCCTCCAGCTCGAAGATCACAGGAATGCGCGCGCCCGTGCGCGCTTCGATTTCATGGTCCGAATCGAAGAACGGGCGGTCGAGACGGCGCGCAATGGCCCGGCCCACGGTGGTTTTTCCCGCCCCCATGAGCCCTACAAAAAATACATTGGCGTGTGCGTCCCGCGCTTGCAACGGTGTCCTCTGGCTAATCCGGTGTGGTTCGTGCCGCAGCTTACTGGCAAAGCGGCTGCCTTGTCGAGCCTGCGCGCCGCCGCTTTCCGGCGGCAAGAGCGTGCCCCTAATTCGTCTGAACGACGCGCGGCGTGATGAAAACGGCCAGTTCGCTGCGTTGGTCGCGATGAGCCCGATGGCGGAAAAGCGCGCCTAAAACCGGTATTTTGCCCAGGACCGGCACGCGAGTCACATCGTCGCGGCCGTCCGTCGCGTAAATTCCGCCGATCGACACCGTACCACCATCTTCCACCTCGACGCGCGTCTGCACGTGCTTGGTGTTGATCGCGGGCCCGGCGTCGGTCTGTTCGCCGACGCTGTCCTTCGCCACATCCAGGTCCAGCACGACGCGTCCGTCCGGCATGATCTGCGGCTCGACCTCCAGTTTCAGCGTGGCGCGCCGGAACTGCACGCCCGACACACCCTGCCCGACTTTCGCCTGATACGGCAGTTCGGTGCCCTGCTCGACCACGGCCTTCATCCGGTCCGCGGTGACCACGCGCGGACTGGAGACGACTTCGCCGCGCCCCTCGGCCTCCAGCGCGCTCAGTTCCACGTTCAGAAGCCGCGTGGCGCCGGCCGCGAACAGCGTGAGGCCGGCGGTGGCCGCGTCGAAACCGGCGATCGGCCGGGCGGACAGATCATAGACGAGGCCGTCCTTGCCGCCGCTCAAGCCGCGCGTGGTGCCGTCGGCGGCGGTGCCCGCCATCGAAAGCCGCACGCCCAGGTTGCGCGAGAAACCATGCTCGCCTTCGACGATGCGCGCCTCGATCAGCACCTGCCGCGTCGGCCGGTCGACGGAAGCCAGCAGCGCGGCAATCTGCGCGAGACGGCCTTCCAGGTCGGTGACGAACAGCAGATTGGTGCGCGGGTCCGCGGTCACCGCACCGCGTTTGGACAGCACGCGCTGGTTGCCGGAGCCGGTCAACAGACGGCGCACGTCCTCGGCTCGGGCATAGTGCAGCTCGAACGTGCGGCTCGCGAGCGGCTCCAGATCCGCCGCCCGCGCGTGCGCTTCGTAGCGCTGCCGCTCGCGCGCCGCCAGATCCGCGATCGGGGCGACCCATATGACGTTGCCATGACGCTCCATCGCGAGACCGTGGACGTCGAGCAGCGTGTCGAATGCGACGCGCCACGGCACCTTGTCGAGGCGCAGCGACACCGAGCCGCGTACCCTTTCGCTGGCAACGATGTTCAGGCCGGTGAACTGAGCGAACGCATTCAGCACCGCGCCCAGTTCCGCGCGCTGGAAGTTGAGCGAGATCGGCTTGTCATCGGCGGCGAGCGAGGCGTCGGCGGCGGTTTTCGGTGCGCCGCTCAGACGCGCGAGCGGCGGCAAGGGCACGGGCGGGCCTTCCAGCGTGGAGCTGGCGGCAGCGGCGTCGCCGCTCGCGGGCGCCGCTTGCCGGAAGAGAGGCGTGGAACCGTCGGCCGGGTCGATTGCGTCGTCCGTGCTGCTGCGGCTTGCGGGCACCGCCGCGCGCGACGCTTTCGGCTCGTCCGATGAATCGTCGCGGAACGGGTTCGGCGTCTCGGCGACCGCATCGCGCGGCAAAGGCGGCGCATTGTATGTCCCCTCGGACGACGCCAGCGCATCGTCGAGCGGCATGGCGGCCGGCAACGGCGGCAGCGATGGAATCGCGGCCTGCGCAGCGCCGACACTCAGTGCCACGCTCGCCGAGATGCTCAAGTACAGGCTCACCGACAGCCCAATGCCAACGCACCTGCGAACGCTGCCACCCACCACGACGCGATCAGCGGAGCGCGCTCGCACGCGTAACAGCTTCGTTGTGCTCATCAGGACGCCTCCGCGAGCGCCAGCGTACGCGTTGCATCGCCTTTGGCGAGCGTGATGCCCGACGCGTCAAAGTGCGTAAAGCGCTCGTCGCCGATCTGCTGACCGGACTCGACGGTGGTCGCGCCGTCCGGTGTATCGACTAGCGCGAGACCGCGCGCCCGATCATGCAGCAAGCCGAGCAGATGCAGTTGAGCGGCTCCGGGCGAATCCGCCGCGGCCTGCATCTGGGCGGGCGAGAACGGATCGAAGAACACGACATCTTCTTCGTCGTCCGAATCAAGACTGGCGTCGGCAAGCTGCTGTGCGGAGAGGCTCACAGGCGCCGGATGCAAGCCGCTGTACACGCGCAGTGCCGCGCTCACCGAGAGCGATGCGCTGTCCCGCTTGATTGTGACGTCCACGGGAACCATCAGCACCGGCAACTCCGTGAGTCCACGCAGAAACGACATGAGGTGGATGAAATCGGTGCGCGCCGTAAGCTGCAGCGGCCGCTCACTTTGAGCGCCCGCCCCGCTCTCAGCGCCCGGCTCGACCGCGAGCAGCAGCACGCCGTTTTGCGCGGCCAGTTCGGAGACGACGCGCACGTCGTCCGCCGACGTCCACTGTGCGGGCACAGGTGGAATCGCTGCCACGCCGCCGCGCGCGGCACCCGCTTCGCGGCGCAACGACGGCAACTGCGCGAGCGCACGCTTCCCATCCGCGAGACGTTGCGTGCTCGCGAGCAGCGCCGCACGGCTCGCCTCGACGCGACCGAGGTCCGCCACGACCCAGCCGTGCGCGCCAAGGACAAACACCGCGAGCCCAATCAGCAAGGCAACCGCCCACCGGCGACGCGTGCTCCACGTATGAAGCGGCGCGCGCGCGCATTTCAGCCAATGCGCGAGCACTGGGCCCGCCTGCACCGCGCCGCCGAATCCGGCAATCGTCGTACTCATTTCAAACCTCCTGTGTGATCCACGCCCGCTTTCGGCGATGCCGCCAGGGCCGCCTTCGTCGCCGGATTTTTTGTCGCGCCCGCCCAGTGCAGGCGCGCGCCGAACTCGATTGCGCCCGCGCTGCCCGCAGCGGAATTCGCCTTTGGCGGCGCGTGATGCGACTCGCTCATCTCCGCGCCCGTCACGCCGTGAATCGCACCGAGACGCTTCAGCCATTGCGCGGAATCGAGATGCGCTCGCGACGTCGCCACGAGTTCGGTCTCATGCTCGCGCTGGCGGAGCTGTTGCAGCAGCACGCCGTCGCCTGGTTCAAAGCTCAGCGCGTCGAGCAGATCGCGCAGATACGTGAGCGGCTCGGCGAGACGTTTGGCGCGCGCGGCTTCATCGCGTTGCCGGTCGCGCGCCCGCAGCAGGTTCGCGTGCGCTGCCAGCGGCGCCGCGAGTTGCGCGAGCGCCTGCTCGTTCGACTCGCGCTGCGCGTCGAGCCGCGCTTTGTCGAACGCCTGGTAGCCGGCCAGCGCGCCCACGGCTGCGCAGCCGGTCAGCGCTGCGGCAGCCCAAGTCAGCAGACAGCGCCTGCGCCCGAGCCGCGCCTTGCGTTGCCTGTGCGGCAGTAGGTTGAAGCCGCCGAGTTTCGGCACGAAAGAACGGACGGCGCCGAGCCGCCGCATGTCTCGCGCGACATGCAAATGCGCCGCCGCGCTCAACGGCACTGAATCGAAAACGGCCGCGCTCATTCGAGCACCCCGCGCAACGCCAGTCCGAAGGCGACGGCGCCGGCGGGTTCATGCAGCAACGGATCGCTCACCTGGCGCGCGACGCCGCCAAGCGCGGCGCATTCGAACGGCAAGGCAGTGCAGCCAAGCACCTCGGCGATATCCGCCATGGAAAAGCCGACGCCCTCCAGCAGCTCCAGCTCGCCGCTCACGAACGCGCAGTCGAACGCGGGGCCATGCACGAGGTCGCGCAGTGCGTCGGCGAGATCGGCATGCTCGGGCGCCGGGTACCGCATTTCGGCAGCGATGCTGTCGTCGACGAGACGCCAGCCTTGCACGCCGTCCGCGCCGATCCACAGCGCGACGTACGGTTCGTGCGGATCGAGTTCGCGACTCGCCGCGTAGCGCATGGCGCGCAGCGCGGCATGCGGCTCGCCGTCGATTGTGGTAAGCGAAATGCCCGCTGCCGCCGCGCATTCGATGCGCGCCTCGAGGTGCTGACGCCCCGTCGCGGCAATCGTCACCGAACGAACCGGCGACGGCCGCTCATCCACGAACCAGTCGACGGCGAGCGCGTGTCGCTCGAGCCCCGCAATGCGCTCCACTTCGCCCATGACCGCCGGTTCGAGCTCGGCGAGTTCATGGCCGCCGTCTTCCGCGCAACCGCTTTGCGCCGCGAGCCGCGCGAGCGGCACGGTGGTCGTCAGCGTCGCGGACGCGGGCACCGCCATCGCGCATCGCAACGCGGAGGTCGCGCACGCATGAGGCAAATCGGCAAATGCATCGCGCAAGGCGCGGGCGACCGCCTGACGGTCAGCGATTTCAACGCCGGCCATTGCATTCGCCGGCAACGGCACCGTGCGCATATATTCGATCTGCAGGGAAGCGCCTGCGCGCGCACGCTGACTCACCACGACGAGCCGCACCTCCTGCGCACTCACGTCGATACCGGCAGCGAAACGCTGCATACCTGCCTGCACGGCTTGCAGCCATGAACTTCTTATCGTCATCACACCCTCCCTGAGACTCGCGCGGCGAACCATTCGAACGCGAGCAGCGAGGAAGAATTGTGCGGATGGACGCGTCTGAGCGACACTCAGCCAAACGGCTAACGTGACCGAACCCACGCGCCGGCAATGACCAAAGCGGCTACAGTGAAGCCTCGTTCAACGCAGTGAAGAGACTTGTCAAGAACTGTCAGTAAGCACGCCGAAAGCTGAAATGCGGGACGGCTATAATCGCGGGACTGTTTTTTGGTGCCTATATGCAATCCACGTCTCCCACCTCTCCGCCGCCCGCGCCGCAGAAGCGCAAACGCCCGTTGTGGCTCAAGCTCATTCTTGGTTTTTTCGGGCTGATCGTTGCAGGCGTGGTGTGCGTGCTGCTGGTGCTCGGTTACGCGCTCGTGGTCGCCACACCCAACCTGCCCTCGCTCGATGCACTCACCGACTACCGGCCGAAAGTGCCGCTGCGCATCTACACGGCCGACCACGTGCTGATCGGCGAATTCGGTGAAGAACGGCGCGATATCGTGCGCATTCAGGACGTGCCCGACAGCCTCAAAAAAGCGGTGCTCGCCATCGAGGACGCGCGCTTTTACGACCACGGCGGTGTGGACCTGACGGGCATCGCGCGTGCGGGGTTCGTCGCGCTGACCAATGGCCATGCAACGCAAGGCGCGAGCACGATCACGATGCAGGTGGCGCGCAACTTCTTTCTATCGAGCGAGAAAACCTATACGCGCAAAATCTACGAGATGCTGCTCGCCTACAAGATCGAGTCGAAGCTCTCGAAAGATCAGATTCTCGAGGTCTATATGAATCAGATCTATCTCGGCCAGCGCGCGTATGGTTTCGCGAGCGCGGCGCGCGTGTATTTCGGCAAGGACATGAAGGACCTGACGCTCGCCGAGTCCGCAATGCTGGCCGGTTTGCCGAAGGCGCCTTCGGCCTACAACCCGGTGGTGAATCCGAAGCGCGCGAAGGTGCGTCAGGAGTACATCCTGCAGCGCATGTACGAGCTGCATTACATCAACCAGCAGCAATACGACGAAGCCAGCCGTCAGCCGCTCGTCGTGAAGGGCGCCGGCAAGGAATTCAGCGTGCATGCGGAATATGTCGCGGAAATGGTGCGGCAGATGATGTACGCGCAGTACCGCGAGGAAGCCTACACGCGCGGGCTGAATGTCGTGACGACGATCGACTCCGCCGATCAGGACGTTGCCTATCGCGCGCTGCGCAAAGGTTTGATGGACTATGAGCGGCGCCACGGTTATCGCGGCCCCGAAGCGTTCATCGACTTGCCGTCCGACGCGGACGACCGTGAGCAGGCCATCGACGACGCGCTGCTCGAACACCCGGATAACGGCGAGATCATCGCGGCGGTCGTGACCGCCGCGAGCCCGAAGCAGGTGCAGGCCACGTTTATCGACGGCAATGTGGCGACCATTCAGGGCGACGGCCTGCGTTTCGCGCAGTCGGCGCTCAGCGCACGCGCACAGCCGAATCAGCGCCTGCGGCCGGGCGCGATCATTCGTCTCGTCAAGAACGACGAGGGCGAGTGGGCCATCACGCAATTGCCGCAAGTGGAAGGTGCATTCGTTTCCGTCGTGCCGCAGGACGGCGCGATTCGCGCGCTCGTCGGCGGATTCGATTTCAACAAGAACAAGTTCAATCACGTCACGCAGGCGTGGCGTCAGCCGGGCTCGAGTTTCAAGCCGTTTATCTATTCGGCTTCGCTCGAAAAGGGTCTCGGGCCGGCCACCGTCATCAACGACGCGCCGCTCTTTTTCAGCGCCGCCGAGACGGGCGGCCAGGCGTGGGAGCCGAAGAATTACGGCGGCGGTTTCGACGGCCCCATGACCATGCGCACTGCGTTGCAGAAGTCGAAGAATCTGGTGTCGATTCGCATCCTCAATCACATCGGCACCAAGTACGCGCAGCAGTACATCACGCGCTTCGGTTTTGACGCGGACCGGCATCCCGCCTATCTGCCGATGGCGCTCGGCGCCGGTCTCGTCACGCCGCTGCAAATGGCGGGCGCATTTTCGGTGTTCGCGAACGGCGGCTATCGGATCAATCCGTACCTGATCGCGGAAGTCACCGATCCGCGCGGTGTCGTCGTCGCGCACGCGCAGCCGCTCGTCGCCGAGCAAAGCGCGCCGCACGCCATCGAGCCGCGCAACGCGTACGTCATGAACAGCCTGCTGCAGAGCGTCGCACAGCGCGGCACGGGCGCCAAGTCCAACGTGCTCAAGCGCACGGACCTGGGCGGCAAGACCGGCACGACGAACGATTCGCGCGACGCCTGGTTCGCCGGCTACCAGCACACGCTGACCGCCATTGCCTGGATCGGCTATGACAACCCGCGCAGTCTCGGCGACAAGGAAACCGGCGGCGGGCTCGCGCTGCCCGTATGGATCGAGTACATGGCACGCGCGCTCAAGGGCGTGCCGGACTACAAGATGCCGATGCCCGACGGCGTGGTCGAACTCGGCTCAGAACTGTATTTCGACGAATTCACGCCGGGTCACGGTTTTGTCGCGACGGTCGGCGTCAGTCAGGCGACACTGGACGAGGCTAGCGCAGCGTCCGCCGCGCCCGGGCAGGTGGGCGAGCAGGAGAAACAGGACATCATGAATCTGTTCCGCGGGCACTGAGCGGGCGGGTTGCCTGCAGCAAATAAAAAGCCGCCGCGCAGATCATGCGCGGCGGCTTTTTTTGACACTTGCGCGCAGGCGCGCGTTGCCGTGCTCAGGCCTCGAAGTGCACCGGCTCGCCGGCCTGTTGCGTCGCGTATTCAGAAAGCGCCGCGAAAAATTCCTTGCCGCTGCGGGTGTCGCGCCACTCGCCGTCGACGAAACGGTAGTGAAAACCGCCGGCTTTGGCAGCAATCCAGATCTCGCTCATGGGCGGTTGCAGATTGACGATGATCTTCGAGCGGTTCGCGAATTCGAGGGTCAGCACGTTGCCGCTGCGCTCGAGTTCGATGTCGGCTTCGGCGTCGTCCAGCGCCCGTTCGATGGCGGCTAGCGCGGCCTCGGCGCGGGTCAGGTAATCACTATCGGACATGCTAAACTCCATCGATTATTCATTCAGGGACAGTCATGCGAGTCGTATCTCGGATGCGCGCGGCGGCGCCCGGCCGCGCGATTGTAGCGGGTTTAGCCATTCTCGCAGGTTGCGCGCTCGGCGGTTCGCTCGCCGGGTGCGGGCAACGCGGTTCGCTCTATTTGCCCACCGTACCGCCCTTGCCGGCCAAGCCGATCGACCGCACGCAGCCGCCGTCGCCGGATGAAGTGAAGCCTGGCGCCGAAACTGCATCCGACGCGGACTCCATTCCCGATACGTCCGGCACGCCGCTTTCTCTCGCGCCGGCAGACGAACTATCGGCATCGGCGGCTTCTGCCGCTTCCGCCGGAACTGCCTCGAAGCCCGCCCCCGCCGCCACTCCCGCTCAATAAGAACTCCGCATGACTCGACCTGCATTTGACTATGTCGACGGCGTGCTGCACGCCGAAGGCGTGTCCGCCGTTTCGCTCGCCGAACAGTTCGGCACGCCGCTCTATGTGTACTCGCGCGCCGCGCTCACCGACGCGTGGAACGCCTACGCGGGCGCATGCGCCGGCCGCCGCGCGAGCGTGCACGTCGCCGTCAAGGCCAACAGCAATCTCGCGGTGCTGAACGTGTTCGCGCGGCTCGGCGCGGGCTTCGACATCGTGTCGGGCGGCGAACTGGCGCGCGTGCTGGCAGCGGGCGGCAAGGCGGAAAACACCGTGTTTTCCGGCGTCGGCAAGCACGCGGACGAAATGCGCGAAGCGCTTGCGGCCGGCGTCAAATGCTTCAACGTCGAGTCGATTCCGGAACTGGATCGCCTGAACGCAGTGGCGGCGCAAATGGGCAAGAAGGCGCCGGTTTCGCTGCGCGTGAACCCCGACGTCGACGCGAAAACACATCCCTATATTTCCACCGGGCTCAAGTCGAACAAGTTCGGTGTCGCATTCGAAGATGCGCGCGCCACCTATCAGGCGGCCGCCGCCATGGCGAACCTCGAGGTGGTCGGCATTGACTGCCATATCGGTTCGCAGATCACGGAGGTGGCGCCTTACCTCGACGCCGTCGACAAGCTCCTGGAGCTCGTCGAGCAGATCGAGCAGGACGGCCTCACAATCCGTCATATCGACGTGGGCGGCGGCCTCGGCATTACCTATGACGACGAAACGCCGCCGGACATCGGCGACTTCGTGCGCACGGTGCTCGACCGCATCGAGGCGCGCGGCCACGGCCATCGCGAGGTGTACTTCGAGCCGGGCCGTTCGCTCGTCGGCAATGCGGGCGTGCTGCTCACGCGCGTCGAATTTTTGAAGCCGGGCGCTGAAAAGAACTTCGCCATCGTCGACGCAGCCATGAACGATCTTGCCCGCCCGGCCATGTACGAGGCGTATCACGTCATCGACGCCGTCGTTCAGCGCGAGGCGCCGGCGCATGTGTACGACGTCGTCGGGCCGGTCTGCGAAAGCGGCGACTGGCTCGGGCGCGAGCGCCTGCTCTCCGTCGAGCCGGGCGACCTGCTCGCCATCCGCTCGGCCGGCGCGTACGGCTTTGTGATGAGCTCGAACTACAACACGCGCCCGCGCGCAGCGGAGGTCATGGTTGATGGTACACAAGCGCATGTGGTCCGTGCGCGCGAGGAAGTCCAGCAGCTGTTTGCGGGCGAAAGCATCCTGCCGGCGTAACCATAATCAGCGAGCGGCTGCATGAAAAAAGGCGATGTCACGGTGGTGGCATCGCCTTTTTTTCTGCAAAGCGGATTGAGCGCCAGTCAGCGCGACCGTTGCTTCATCGTCGTTTTGTTCCGCGCTCGCGCAACCACACAACCAGACGCCAGCCCAGCAGCGCCAGCATGATCCCGCCGTACAGCTTCGGCAGAATCAGGTCGTGCTTGCCTGCCTTCATCCACCAGAAGTGCAGAATCGCGAGCGCGCCGATCGCATAAACGGCGCGGTGCAACGCCTGCCAGCGGCGCCCGAGCTTGCGCACCATCGCGCGCGGCGACGTGACGGCCAGTGCAATCAGCAGCACGAAAGCGGCAAAGCCCACGGTGATGAAAGGCCGCTTGCCGATGTCCTTGACGATTTCCGCGACGTCGAACCACTTGTCGAACCAGAAATAAGTCATGAAGTGCAGCGTCGCGTAGAAAAATGCGTACAGCCCGAGCATGCGGCGAAACCGCAGAAAGGCCGCCACGCCGGTGAGCCGGCGCAACGGCGTCACCGCCAGCGTGATGCACAGAAAAACCAGCGTCCACAGCCCCGTGGAACGCGTGATGAATTCGATCGGATTGGCGCCCAACCGATCGGTCACGCCGAACAACACGATGCGCGCGAGCGGATACCACGCCGCCACGAAAACGGCGACTTTGGCCGGCACGACCCAACGCGAGCCAGCCGCGGGCCGTCTCGGTGCTGCGGACGCCGGAGCGGACGTGGCCGCGCGCGCCTGCTCCCGCGGCGCATTGTGCTCGGTACGCGCGACAGATTGAGTATCGGAAGCCATCGTCATGTCGCTTAAAAGTTCTTCTTCAGGTCCATGCCCTGGTACAGCGACGCCACCTGATCGCCGTAGCCGTTGAACATCAAGGTCTTGCGCTTCGGCGTGAAAAAGCCGTCTTCGCCAATGCGCCGCTCCGTCGCCTGACTCCAGCGCGGGTGGTCGACGTTCGGATTCACGTTCGAATAGAAGCCGTATTCGTTAGACGCATAGGTGTTCCAGCTCGTCGGCGGCTGCTTCTCGACAAAGCGGATTTTGACGAGCGACTTCGCGCTCTTGAAGCCGTATTTCCACGGCACCACGACACGCACCGGCGCGCCGTTCTGATTGGGCAGCACCTGACCGTACACGCCCATCGTGAGCAGCGTAAGCGGGTTCATCGCCTCGTCCATGCGCAAGCCTTCCGAATACGGCCAGTCGAGAATCGGCGTGGACAGCCCAGGCATCTGCGACGGATCCGCCAGCGTGATGAACTGCACATATTTCGCGTTGCCGGTCGGCTGTACGCGCTTGATAAGCTCCGCAAGCGGCACGCCGATCCACGGAATCACCATCGACCAACCCTCGACGCACCGCAGCCGGTACACGCGCTCCTCGAGCGGCGCGAGCCTGAGCAATTCGTCGATGTCGTACACCTTCGGATTCTTGATCTCACCTTCGACACTCACCTTCCACGGCCGTGGACGCAGCGTCCCGGCGTGCTCGGCAGGATCCGCCTTATCGGTGCCGAATTCGTAATAGTTGTTGTAGCTGGTGATGTCCTTGAACGGCGTGATCTTGTCGAGCGCGACGAACTTCGTGTTGGTCTTCGCCGCGAGCTTCTGCGCCTTGGGGTCGGGCGACGTGTAAGCCGCCAGCGCTTCGCCGTTCACGCCGATCAGACTGCCGAGCGCCAATGCGCCGGCCGCCCGCAGCACGCGCCGCCGGTTCTGGAAAATGTGCTGCGGCGTGATTTCGCTACGAGCGATATCGTCGCCGGTGAGTTGAATCCTGTCGCTTCGCTTGATCCACATCGTGCTGCTCCTTGCGGCCCCCGGGTCAGACATCCAGCGGGGCCATGGTGATGATCGCTCGTCGGGACATTTCACGCGCTCTCTCAATCACGAACACATTCAATGCGCCAATATTCCGCCAGCCGTAAAAAAACCGCCGGTGTGAAACACGCGGCGGTTGTTTGTCGGTCGAGGACGGCGAATATTACAGCTTGCCGTAACTATGCAGGCCGGACAGGAACATGTTCACCCCGAGGAAAGCGAAGGTGGTGACCAGCAGGCCGGTCAGCGCCCACCAGGCCGCGACCGCGCCCCGCAGCCCCTTCATCAGACGCATATGCAGCCAGGCCGCGTAGTTCAGCCAGACGATCAGCGCCCACGTTTCCTTCGGGTCCCAGCTCCAGTACCCGCCCCAAGCCTCCGCGGCCCACAGCGCGCCGAGAATCGTCGCAATCGTGAAGAACGCGAAACCCACGGCGATGGACTTGTACATCACGTCGTCGAGCACTTCGAGCGCCGGCAGGCGATCGGCCAGCACGCCGCGCTCTTTGGCGAGATAAGCAACCGCCACCATGGCCGACAACGCGAAGCTGCCGTAGCCGATGAAGTTCGCCGGCACGTGAATCTTCATCCACCAGCTTTGCAGCGCGGGAACGAGCGGCTGGATCTGCTGCGCGTCGCGCGCGACCGAATACCACATCAGGAAGCCGACGGCCGCG
This sequence comes from Paraburkholderia phenoliruptrix, assembly GCF_047325075.1. Taxonomy (NCBI): domain Bacteria; kingdom Pseudomonadati; phylum Pseudomonadota; class Betaproteobacteria; order Burkholderiales; family Burkholderiaceae; genus Paraburkholderia; species Paraburkholderia phenoliruptrix. Next base: position 731,396 of record NZ_CP168531.1, on the reverse strand, counting down.
CTAATGACGAGCAGCACGAATGCGCCGAGCGCGCGCGTGTTGTAGTGCTGTTCGTAATACAAATAGAAGAGCGCGGTGATCAGGCTGAACAGCACGAACACTTCGTACAGATTCGAGATGGGGATGTGGCCGACGTCCGCGCCGATCAGATACGACTCGTACCAGCGCACCATCAGGCCGACGAAGCCCATCACCACCGCCGCCCACGTCATTCTGGAGCCGATCGCGGCGCCGGTGGGCGAGCGCGACAGCAGTCCGATCCAGTAGAAAACGGTCGCGAACACGAACAGCGCGCTCATCCACAGAATGGCGGATTGGCTCGACAGGAAGTACTTCAGGAAGAACGCGTTGTCCGCCCGGGCGAGATCGCCGTGATAGATCTGGATGGCCAGCAGCGACAGCACGGCGATTCCAGCCATGAGCGCGCGCGCGGGCTTCCAGCGCCAGCCGAGCACGACAAACGCCGGCACCGAGCACACCAGCACCAGCTTGTCGTAGTAATTCATGAACGGGTGATAGCGCGACAGCGCGAAACCGGCGCCCGCCACCATCGCGAGGGCGAACAGCCAGTCGACCACGCCGAGCCGTTTCAGGAACGGCCGCTCATCGTACTGAACCGCGTTGAGCGCTTCGTCCGCGGGCGTCTTGGCAGGCCGGGCGGCGGAAGGAGAAGATGAGGAAACCTGAGTCAAGTCCATGGTATTACCGGGTCGAATCTTGTGAGCTTGCCGACTGAGTGCCGGCGCTGCCGGACGCTGCATCGACGGGCTTCGCGCCTAGCGCGGCGCCGACGGCCTCGCGCGTCTGAGCAAAGTCTTTTTCGAAGTCGAGCGTTTTGCGGGCGCTCGACATGGCCATCACGACATGCGTGCCCTGCTCAGAGTCTTTGAGCCAGAACCAGAGGCGCCGTTCGCGGACGTAGAACATCGAGAAGATGCCCAATACGAGGAGCAGGCTGCCAAGATACACGACTTTTTTGCCGGGTGCGCGCGTCAACTGAAATACCGAGGCTTGCACCTGCTTGAAGGAGTCCAGCTGCAAATAGACCGGCGATCCATACAGAAAGCTGTCCGATATGGCATTAATCGAGCTTTGGACGAAGCGGCTCGTCTCCGCATTCGCCTGCGCGTCGGGCTCGCCCTGCTGCTGGCGCGACAGTTGCCAGAGATCCCACATCGAGCCTTCCAGCATGCGCAGCAGCAAACCAGCGGCCTTTTCCTGCTCGGCCTTCGGCACTGAATGGTCGATAAAACCGGCAATAGCCTGGAAGCCGCCCACCGGTTGGCCGTTCGGCAGCTTGACGCTGTTGTCGGCGCCCGCAAACAGGGTCAGCACGCGCAACGCGCTTTCTTCCAGATGCTGCTGCAATTCGGTGTTCGCTTCCGGCACCGAGCGCAGCGCAAAGCGGTGCGCGGCTTGTGCGCGCACGGCCGGGTTTTCCAGCACGGCGCGCAGGTTCATCCATTCGTTGACGGTCCCGCCGCTGTCCGCGGGAATGCGCAGGTAGCGGAACGGATCGTCGGGATTCAGGCGCATGCCGGCGAGGAAAAACTTCTCGCCGCCCACCGCAACGGGCAGCATGTAGTTGTTGTACTCGCGCGCCTGGCCGTCTTTGTCGCGCACCTTGTACTGCACCGAAGGGCCGACGTTGTGCAGCTCGAGCGGCTTGGACGTCTTCGCGCCGGAACCGAGCCGTTCGTCGAATGCTTCCTTCAGCGAGCGGTGCGCCGCGACGCCGCGGGTGTCCGTCTGGCCGTTGGCGTTCGAGATGTTCTCGACGTTGATCGCGCGGAAATCGGTGAACTCGACCGTCTGGCCGTCGGCGAGCGGCGTGGCCGAACTCAACGGCGCATTGCCGCCGATGGTGCCGCCGAACGGCGCCGTTTTCGCGCTCGCGCCGGTCATCGGGTAGGCGGTCATCTGCATTTGCGAGCCGCCGTCCTGGAAGCTCGACTGATAGATCGACACGCCGTCGTACTCGAACGGCTTGTTCACCTCGATGCGGGCCGGCACGCGCGCGCCGGTCTTGTGATCGACCACGACGATGTCGCTTGCGAACAGCTTCGGCATGCCGGTCGAGTAATAGTCGACGATGAACTTCTGCAGCTCGATCGAAAACGGCAGATCCTGAATGAGCGAGCCGTCAGGCTGATTCAGGATCGCGGTGGACACGTGCTGCCCTTCCGGCACCCACGCGTAGCCGCGGAACGTCGGATTGGACTGCGACAGGCGGTGCTCCGGCGGAATGTCGTTGATCACCGTGTTGGCGCGGATCGGCGATTTATCGAACAGCCACATTTGCAGCTTGATGGGCAGGTTGCTGTCGAGCAGGCCGCCGAGGCAAATCACCACAATCGCGAGGTGCGCGGAGATGTAGCCGAATTTGGTCAGCGCGCCGCGCTTCGCCGCGATCAGCGTGGCGCCGTCGGACTCGCGCGCGACGAACTTATAGCCGAGTTTCGCCGAAAGTTTGCCGAGCGCCGTGGCCGTCTGCGCGCGCGTGCCGTGCACGGCGAATTCGCTCTTGTGATGAAACGCGCGCAGGCTCGCTTCGCGAACCTTGTCTTTCCAGCTCTTCGCGTCGGCGATCATTTTCGGCGCGTTGCGGATCACGCACAGCGACACCGACACCATCAGGAAGCCGAGAATCAGGATGAACCACCACGAGCTGTACACCGTGTAGAGGCTCAGCGCGCGGAAGATGTCAGCCCAGAACGGGCCGAACTGATTGACGTAATTGGGATAGGGATCGTCCTGCGTGAGGACGGTGCCGATGATGCTGGCGATCGACAGAATCACCAGCAGCGCAATGGCAAAACGCATCGAACTCAATACTTCGACGACGCTGCGCAAGACGCGATGGCCCGACTTCGACTGCAAACCCGACGTGGTGACGCTCATTCATACTCCGACTGAACAGCAAAAAAGGGTGAAGGGCGATCGTAGCGACGACGCCCCCACCCTTTTCTTGTTTTTCACCGGCCTCGGCGGGCCGGTTGCACTTGCGCGCGAACCTCTTAGTGCAGGCCCGCGATGTAATCGGCTACAGCTTTGATCTCGCTGTCCGACAGACGCGATGCGACCGCATGCATCGCCTCATTGTTATTGCGTGCGCCGGGCCCCTGCGTGAACGCGTTCAGCTGCGCCACCGTGTACTCGGCCCATTGCCCGGACAGACGCGGATACTGCGACGGAATGCCTTGCCCCGTGGGCCCGTGACAACTTGCACAGGCCGGCACGCCCTTGTCCGCAATCCCGCCCCGATAAATTTTTTGCCCGAGCGGCACCGTATCTTTGTTGTGCGCGTAGCCGGGTTTCTGAGCCTGCGCCGCGAAATAGGCAGCGACGTTGACCATGTCCTGATCGGATAACGCCGACGCCATGCCCGTCATGATCGCATTGTTGCGCGCGGGTTGCTTGCCGCCGGGCTGCGCCTTGAAATCCTTGAGTTGTTTGACGAGATAGTCGGGATGCTGACCCGCCAGCTTCGGATACGCACCGCCGGCACTGTTGCCGTCTGCGCCGTGGCATGACGCGCAAACCTGCACCGCGATTGCCTGCCCCCGATTCATGTCCGGCTTTGCCGGATCTGCTGCTCGTGCCTGAATTGCCAAACCTGAAAGACCTGCCGCTACCTGAAACACCATCAGAGCCTTGCACAGTCGATTCATTCGCACACCCTGTCTCGTCTTGTGGGATTTTAGAGGTTTTGCACAATACGACGGCGACCCAAGTGACCGCCCAGGAGCCGCCGAGGCACGCGGGCTGGCCCCCTCAGGTTTTCAGTAAACCATCGTATTGTACAATAACTCGCTAATCGCTAAGACGCCAGTCGGGCTTGACCCGTCCCCAATCCGGGTTCCCCGGCGTCTCGAAATCCGGCCTGCCCATGTCCTTCCTGCTCCACCAATCCCGCTTTTTTACGACCGTCAATCACCTGCGCGATCTGCCGGCCACCGCTCAGCCTGAGATTGCTTTTGCCGGGCGCTCGAATGCGGGCAAATCGACGGCCATCAACATTCTGTGCAATCAGAAGCGGCTCGCCTTTGCGAGTAAGACGCCGGGGCGTACGCAGCACATCAACTACTTTTCGGTGGGAAAGGCGGACGACCCCGCTGCGCATCTCGTCGACCTGCCGGGCTACGGCTATGCCGAAGTGCCCGGCGCCGCCAAGGCTCACTGGGAGGCGCTGCTTTCCACTTATCTGCAATCGCGCTCACAACTGCGCGGCATGATCCTGATGATGGACGCGCGCCGCCCGTTGACCGAGCTGGACCGGCGGATGATCGAATGGTTTGCGCCGACGGGCAAGCCGATTCACGCGCTCTTGACGAAATGCGACAAATTGACGCGCCAGGAAAGCGTGAATGCGTTGCGCACCACGCAGAAGGGACTGGCGGAATATCGGGCCGCAGGCTACCAGGGCGAGCTGACGGCGCAGCTTTTTTCGGCGCTCAAGCGGGTCGGCATCGAGGAAGCGCACGAATTGATCGAAAGCTGGCTAATCCCCGACGCAAAGGGCGAAACGGACGCTGCGCAGTAAGGCGCGCGCGCTCTTTTGACGGCCTGAAGGCGCGATTTCGGCGGCCCATAAAAAAACCCGCCGCTTGAACGGCGGGTCAAACAGCCTAATCGAAAAACGACAGGCACCCGCTCAGGGAGGAGAAGCGGGGAGGTCAGCGCCAGGCGCCTTGCTCGATCGGTATGATATACCATTGTCTTGAAAAGTTTCCGCGAGTGGGCGCCGCCCCGGCCGGCGCCCCCCGTGTCATCGCCCCACTCAAGATATCCACGGTTTTCGATCCCACATGAGCTTCTACCCGCATTTTCGCCCGCGCCGTATGCGCCGCGACGACTTTTCGCGCCGTCTGATGCGCGAGAGCATTCTCACCACTAACGACCTGATCTACCCCGTCTTCGTCGTCGAAGGCAACAACGTCCGGCAAGCCGTGGCGTCGATGCCCGGCGTCGAACGCGTTTCCGTCGACCTGCTGATGAAAGTCGCCGAGCAGTGCGTCGAACTCGGCGTGCCCGTGCTGTCGCTATTTCCGGCGATCGAGCCCTCGCTGAAAACGCCCGACGGCCGTGAAGCGACCAACCCGGCGGGCCTGATTCCGCGCGCGGTGCGTGAACTGAAGAAGCACTTCCCGGAACTCGGCGTGCTGACCGACGTGGCGCTCGATCCGTACACGAGCCACGGCCAGGACGGCGTGCTCGACGAGACGGGCTATGTCATCAACGACGAAACCGTCGAGATCCTGATCGAGCAGGCGCGCGCGCAGGCTGAGGCCGGCGTCGACATCGTTGCGCCTTCGGACATGATGGACGGCCGCATCGGCGCGATCCGCGAAATGCTGGAAAGTGAGGACCACGTGCACACGCGCATCATGGCTTATGCGGCCAAGTTCGCGTCGGCGTTCTACGGTCCGTTCCGCGACGCCGTCGGCTCGGCCACCAACCTCGGCAAAAGCAACAAGATGACCTATCAGATGGACCCGGCGAATTCGAATGAAGCGCTGCGCGAAGTCCAGGCCGACATCAACGAAGGCGCGGACATGGTGATGGTGAAGCCGGGCATGCCGTACCTCGACATCGTGCGTCGCGTGAAGGACGAATTCCAGTTTCCGACCTACGTTTATCAGGTCAGCGGCGAGTACGCGATGCTCAAGGCGGCGGCGCAGAACGGCTGGCTGGACCACGATAAGGCGATGATGGAATCGCTGCTCGCGTTCAAGCGCGCAGGCGCCGACGGCGTGCTGACGTATTTCGCGCTGGATGCGGCGCGGATTCTCCGCTCGCAGAAATGATGAGGGCTGAGCTTGCCGCGGCTTGGCGTGCGTGCGTTCTTGAGTGAGTGAGTGGCGCGCCGCGTTGTGCGCAGCTGATCGCAGTTCACTCGCCCGTTGAATAGAAAAACGGAGGCGGACCTCTTGAGGTCACGCCTCCGTTTTTTTGCATGTCGTCAGGTTTGCGGCAGACTGGCCCGGTCGAGCGATCGCAGGAATTTGTCAGCCGATTCATAACCGACCACTCTGAGCACCTCCTTGCCGCCGCGGTCGAAAAAGATGATCCCCGGCGGGCCGAACAGGCCGAAACGCTTGAGCAGCACCTGATCTTCGGCATTGTTGGCGGTGACGTCGGCGCGCAGAAGGTTCATTTGCTTTAACTTCGCCTGCACGCGCGGGTCGCTGAACGTGAATTTCTCCATTTCCTTGCAGCTCACACACCAGTCCGCATAAAAATCGAGCATGGCGGGCTGTGGGGCCGCTTTGACGGCCTGGTCGAGTTCAGCCGACGAGCGCACCGGCTGGAACGCCAGATCGGCCTGCGACGCGATCTGCGGCGTGACAGGCCCACCTTCTCCCGTGGGCGCCGCGCCACGTGCGGCAAGCACGGCAAGCGGGCGCAAAGGGTCGGACGAACCCGCCGCAAGTCCGACCAGAATCACCGCCGCCCAAACGGCAAATGCAGCGCCGATGCCGCGTCCGAGCCGGCGCCATATCGGCGTCTGTGGCGCCGGCGCCGCAAAAAGGCCGAGCGATGCAGCAGCAATCAGCAGCCAGAGCGCGCTGAGCAGCATGGTGGCCGTGGCTCCGAGCACCGGCCAGACGATCCAGAGCGCCGCGGCGAGCAGCACGACGCCGAACAGCACTTTGACGCTGTCCATCCATGCGCCTGCGCGCGGCAGCAACGTGCCGGCGCCGAGACCGACGATCAAAAGGGGGACGCCGAGCCCAAGGCCCATCGAGAACAACGCCGCGCCGCCCAGCACGGCGTTCCCCGTATGCGCGATGAACGCGAGCACGGCAAAAAGCGGCGCCGTCATGCAGGCGCCGACCACCAGCGCGGACAGCGCGCCCATGCCGGCGACGGCGGCGAACCTGCCGCCCGAGCGCCCCGCCGACGCATGCGAGACGCCCTGCTGCCAGCGCTGCGGCAAAGCGATATCGAATCCGGCAATCAGCGTGAGCGCAAAAATGGTCAGCAGCACGCCGAATGCGCCCAGCACCCAAGGGTTTTGCAGCCAGGCGCCGAGGCTCTGGCCGACCAGCGCGGCGGCAATGCCGAGCGCGGTGTAGACGAGCGCCATCCCGAGCACGTAGGCGAGCGAGAGCGAGAAACCGCGGCCGCGCGTCACGCGAGCGCCTTCGCCGATGATGATGGCCGAAAGAATCGGAATCATCGGATAAGAACACGGCAGCAGACTCAGCACGATGCCCGCGACGAAGTAAAGCCCGATGATCGCGACGAAGCCACCGTCCTGCAGCAGCGATTGCGCGTAGTCGGCGCTGGTTGCGCGCTCGTACCACGGCGCGTCGCTCGCGGTGGAGCGCGGCGCGGCCGTGCTGCCCGCCGGCAGCAGCGCGGCGCCGCTGACGTGGTAGACGCGCTCCATCGGCGGATAGCAGATGCCGGCATCTGCACAGCCTTGAGATGTCACGGCGAGATCGAATCCCCCGGCAGCTTGTTTCACGGGGATCCGGATCGTCAGTTCATTGCGGTACGTCTCGACGTTCTTATTAAACGTCTGGTCGAACTTGATGTGACCCGCCGGCAGTTGCGGCTCGCCGAGTGTCGCGCTTCCATTACGGGTCGCAAACGCGAAACGCTCGCGATACATGTAGTAGCCGTCCGCGATCTTGTAGGTGACGTCGACTTCGCCCGGCTTTTCTGCCGCGCTGAACTTGAAGGCGACGGCGGGATCGAGGAAGTCGTCCGCCGCATGGGCGAGCGTGCCGAACTGCGCAAGAAGCAGGCTGGCGAAGACGAGGAAAGCGGCACGCCACGCATTGCGCGCGTGACGACTGAGGCGGTTAAACATGGAGGGGGCGTTGAGTTTCAGCGATGATCCATTGGCCATAGGCGGCCGACGCGGTGGCTTGCCAGGACAGGATTTCGGGCGTGTCGTACGGGTGGTGTGCCTGTAGGTACTGCTCGAGTTCGACCGCACGCGCCGCGCTCGTCTTGAACAGCAACTGGATTTCTTGCGCCGTCTCCACCTGGCCATGCCAGTAATAACTGGACTGCACGGCACCGAGCTGCGTGACGCACGCGCACAGCCGCGCAGCCAGCGCGTCGGCGGCAAGCTTCTGGGCCACGGCCGCGTCGGGTACCGTCGTCAGAAGTAAAGTCACGTTCACGCTCAAGCTCACAGATAGCTCCGGCAACACAAGCTGGGTGTCAATATCGTATCACCTGGCATTGCGGTGTCGCTCGCAGCTCGGCTCCGGGCATGCGGCATTTGGCCGCCGGGTCCTTTCGTGCGCGGGACTCAGCGTTTGCGCCGCCGCAAACAAAAAAGCCAGGCTGTAAGCCTGGCTTTTTCATGACCGATCAGCGCCTGAACGCTTATTCAGCTTCTTGCACTTCGACTTCTTCAACTTCCGGGCGGTCGAGCAGTTCGACGAGCGCCATGGGTGCGTTGTCGCCGACGCGGAAGCCGAACTTCAGCACACGCAGGTAGCCACCCGGACGGTTAGCGTAACGCGGGCCGAGGACGTCGAACAGCTTCGTGACCGAGTCACGATCGCGCAGGCGGTTGAATGCGAGACGACGATTGGCCAGCGACGGCTTCTTGCCGAGCGTGATCAGCGGCTCGACAACTTTACGGAGTTCTTTCGCCTTTGGCAGCGTGGTCTTGATGACTTCGTGCTCGATCAGCGAGTTGGACATATTACGGAGCATTGCCAGACGGTGGCTGCTCGTGCGGTTCAGTTTCCGCAGACCATGACGGTGACGCATGTTGATTCCTTCGATTCAAAGTTTTGGTCCAGCTCTTCTATCGCGCTGCTTCGCTCTGAAATGACTGCAGAGCAGAGAGCACACGGGCCGGTAGTGAAAAAAGACAGGACGCGGATTTTAAAGGAAAATCCGCGTCGTTGCCAGTGCAGCGGCGGGTTCTGCCGCGGACGGCTGCCGGCTTACTTGTCCAGCCCTGCGGGCGGCCAGTTTTCCAGCTTCATGCCGAGCGTCAAACCACGCGACGCCAGTACTTCCTTGATTTCGTTCAGCGACTTGCGGCCCAGGTTCGGCGTCTTGAGCAGCTCGTTTTCCGTGCGCTGGATCAGATCGCCGATGTAGTAGATGTTCTCGGCCTTCAGGCAGTTCGCGGAACGAACCGTCAGTTCGAGGTCATCGACCGGGCGCAGCAGGATCGGATCGATCTGCGGCGCGCGCGACGGCGCTTCAGCCGTTGCTTCGGTGCCTTCCAGTGCAGCGAACACCGACAGTTGATCCACCAGAATGCGAGCCGATTGACGGATCGCTTCTTCCGGCGAAATCACACCGTTGGTTTCGATGTTCATCACGAGCTTGTCGAGGTCAGTACGCTGTTCGACACGAGCGCTTTCAACGGCGTAGCTCACGCGGCGAACCGGCGAGAACGACGCGTCCAGCACGATCCGGCCGATGATCTTGGCCGATTCTTCGCCGTAACGACGCACATTGCCCGGCACATAGCCGCGGCCCTTCTCAACCTTGATCTGAACGTCGAGCTTGCCGCCCTTGGACAGATGCGCGATCACGTGGTCGGGGTTGATCACTTCGCAGTCGTGCGCCAGCTCGATGTCGCCAGCCGTCACGACGCCTTCGCCTTCCTTGCGCAGCGTAACCGTCACTTCGTCACGGTTATGCAGCTTGAACACCACGCCCTTCAGGTTCAACAACAGGTTGACCACGTCCTCTTGCACACCGTCGAGCGTCGAATACTCATGCACGACGCCTGCGATCGTCACTTCGGTCGGCGCATAGCCGATCATGGACGACAGCAGCACGCGCCGGAGCGCGTTACCCAAGGTGTGGCCGTAACCGCGTTCAAACGGTTCCATGACCACTTTCGCGTGGCTTTCGCCCAGCGATTCAACTGCGATGATCTTGGGCTTCAACAAACTGGTTTGCATAGGTTTTCCTTTTCAATACCCTCGGCTCGTTACACCGATAAGGCTGACCGGTAACAACCTGAAAATAAACAGCCGAGACGCCCCCTTGCGCAACGCAACGGGGTGCCCCGGCCGCTAATCCGATTACCGCGAATACAATTCGACGATCAGGCTTTCGTTGATGTCGCCAGCGATGTCGCTGCGTTCCGGCTTCTGCTTGAACGTGCCTTCGAACTTCTTCGAATCGACCGAGACCCAGCTCGGCATGCCGCCTTGCTCAGCCAGCGACAGCGCTTCGAGAATACGCGCTTGCTTCTTCGATTGTTCGCGCACGGCGACAACGTCGCCTGCCTTCACTTGCATCGACGGGATGTTCGAGACGACGCCGTTCACCATGATCGCCTTGTGGCTCACCAGCTGACGTGCTTCAGCGCGCGTCGAGCCGAAGCCCATGCGATACACGACGTTGTCCAGACGCGACTCGAGCAATTGCAGCAGGTTTTCACCCGTGTTGCCCTTCAGACGGTCGGCTTCAGCGAAGTAACGGCGGAATTGACGCTCCAGCACGCCGTAGATGCGCTTCACTTTTTGCTTTTCGCGCAGCTGCGTGCCGTAGTCGGACGTACGTGCGCCCGAGGTGCGGCCATGTTGGCCGGGCTTGCTGTCAAGCTTGCACTTGTCAGCGAGCGAACGACGGGCGCTCTTCAGGAAGAGGTCGGTGCCTTCACGGCGGGACAGCTTGGCCTTAGGGCCGATATAACGTGCCACGTTGATTCCTTCGTTGATTAGTCACGCGAATGCGTGCACTCGCGCTAGTCCGAACCCTTTGGGTCGAACGGTGGGCTTAGTCAATTCAATAGCGCAAGCAGCCTGTTTCGCCGGCTACTTGATCCGGCGGCAACAGGCGCAAGCGAAAACAGCGTCTTAGATACGACGACGCTTCGGCGGACGGCAGCCGTTGTGCGGAACCGGGGTCACGTCGGAGATCGCGGTGATCTTGATGCCAAGACCATGCAACGCGCGCACCGCCGACTCACGGCCAGGACCGGGGCCCTTGATCCGCACTTCGAGGTTCTTCACGCCGTATTCCATCGCCACGCGGCCAGCCGATTCGGCTGCCACCTGAGCTGCAAACGGGGTCGATTTACGCGAGCCCTTGAAGCCCTGACCACCCGACGTTGCCCAGGCAAGTGCATTGCCTTGACGATCGGTAATCGTGATGATGGTGTTGTTGAACGACGCGTGAACGTGAACCACGCCCTCGGCGACGTTCTTCTTGACCTTCTTGCGAACGCGTTGCGCCGCGGAGTTGTTCGAAGCCTTAGCCATTACGTTTTCCTGTAACTGTCAGTTCCGCTTACTTCTTCAGCGATTGCGCTGCACGACGCGGACCCTTGCGCGTACGGGCATTCGTACGCGTGCGTTGGCCGCGCAGGGGCAAGCCCTTACGATGCCGCACACCACGGTAGCAGCCGAGATCCATCAGGCGCTTGATGTTCATCGTCGTTTCACGGCGCAGATCGCCTTCAACGATGAACTTGCCGACTTCTTCACGCAGCTTTTCGAGGTCTGCGTCAGTCAGGTCTTTGACCTTCTTCGAAAATGCCACACCAGCAGCGACGCAAATGTCGCGCGAGCGCGTGCGGCCTACACCGTAAATAGCCGTCAGGCCGATTTCAGTGTGCTGGTGGTTCGGGATGTTAACCCCTGCGATACGAGCCATTGTTTTTCCTCAAACAAAAAGCGCAAGCAAAAGCGCGGCGTTCAGCCTTGACGCTGTTTGTGGCGCGGATCAGAGCTGCAAATCACGCGCACAACGCCTTTGCGCTTGATGATCTTGCAATTGCGGCAAATGCGCTTAACCGATGCCATCACTTTCATGATATTACCCTTTTTTCAAATCACTTCGCCCGGAACACGATCCGCGCACGCGACAGATCGTAAGGCGTCAATTCAACCGTCACCTTGTCGCCCGGCAGGATCCGGATGTAATGCATCCGCATCTTGCCGGATATGTGTCCCAATACGACATGGCCGTTTTCCAGCTTCACCCTGAAGGTAGCGTTAGGCAGGTTTTCGATGACTTCACCCTGCATCTGGATAACATCGTCTTTGGCCATAAGTCCTTTCAACGCATCGGGACGCCGCCGCCTTTGAAATTAGCTTTCTTCAGCAGCGATTCATACTGTTGCGACATAACGTACGACTGCACCTGCGCCATGAAATCCATTGTGACGACGACAATGATCAGCAGCGACGTTCCACCAAAATAAAACGGCACGTTCCAGCGCAGCACCAGAAACTCGGGCAGCAGGCAAACAAACACGATGTAGATCGCACCGGCCAGCGTCAGACGCGTGAGGATGCGGTCGATGTATCGCGCCGTTTGATCGCCCGGGCGGATGCCAGGAACGAAAGCGCCACTCTTTTTCAGGTTGTCGGCCGTCTCTCTGCTGTTGAACACCAGTGCGGTGTAGAAGAAGCAGAAGAACACGATCGCCAACGCGTACAGCAACACGTACACCGGTTGACCGGGCTTGAGGGCTTCGGCCACATTGTGCAGCGTGTCTGCGAACCAGCTGGTGCGCGATCCCGAACTGAACCAGTTCAGGATGGTTGCCGGGAAGAGAATGATCGACGATGCGAAGATCGGCGGAATCACACCCGACATGTTCAACTTCAGCGGCAAATGCGAGGATTGACCGCCGTAAATCTTGTTACCGACTTGCCGCTTCGCATAATTCACGAGAATCTTGCGCTGGCCGCGTTCGATGAACACCACCAGATAGGTCACGGCTGCGATCAGCGCGACGACGATAATCGCCGAGATGATGCTCATCGAGCCGGTTCGCACCAGTTCGAAAAGACCACCGATTGCGTTCGGGAAACCCGCCGCAATACCGCCGAAAATGATGATCGAAATACCGTTGCCAAGTCCGCGCTCCGTGATCTGCTCACCCAGCCACATCAGGAACATCGTGCCCGTCACCAGCGTCACGACCGTCGTCAACCGAAACACCATGCCCGGATCGATCACCAGAGCCGGCTGATTCTCCAGAGCCACGGCGATGCCGAATGCCTGGAACGTCGCCAGCAGAACCGTGAAGATTCGCGTGTATTGCGTGATCTTCCGCTGCCCCGCCTGCCCTTCCTTCTTCAGCGCTTCCAGCTGCGGCGAGACAATTGCCAGCAACTGCATGATGATCGACGCCGAGATGTACGGCATGATCCCGAGCGCGAAAATCGTGAACCGCGAAAGTGCGCCACCCGAAAACATGTTGAACATGCCAAGGATGCCGCCCGACTGGCTTTGGAACAACTTCGCCAGCTGGTCCGGGTCGATACCCGGCACCGGAATGTGCGCGCCGATACGGTAGACGATCAGCGCCAGCAGCAGGAACACTGCCCGCCGACGCAGATCGCCGAACTTCGCCGCGCTGCGACCGGGTTTTGCGAGACTCGGGCTGTTAGCCAAGTACCTTCTCCGATGCAAAAGCTAGTGACGGCAAATAACTTGCGCGTTACTCGGCGAAAGAGCCGCCGGCTGCTTCGATCGCAGCGCGCGCACCCTTCGTCGCACTCAGACCCTTCACAACGATCTTGCGCTTCAGCTCGCCCGTCGCGATGATCTTGGCGCTCTTGATCAGCTCGCCCACCAGGCCAGCCTGCTTCAGAGCCAACAGATCGATTTCGTCGACCGGCAGCTTTTCCAGATCGCCGAGACGCACTTCACCGACGAATTCCTTCGTCAGCGAGGTGAAGCCTCGCTTCGGCAGGCGACGTTGCAGCGGCATTTGACCGCCTTCGAAGCCAACCTTGTGAAAGCCGCCCGAACGCGACTTCTGACCCTTGTGACCACGGCCAGCGGTCTTGCCGAGGCCGGAGCCGATGCCGCGACCCACGCGACGCTTTGCATGCTTCGCGCCTTCAGCCGGCTTCAGGTTATTCAATTCCATTATCAACTCCTTGAGTCCTGGTCAGCCGCTTAGCTGATGACCTTAACGAGGTACGAAACCTTGTTGATCATGCCGCGCACGGCCGGCGTGTCCTGCAACTCGCTGACCGAGTTGAGTCGGCGCAGGCCCAGGCCACGCACCGTTGCACGGTGCGTATCACGGGTGCCGATCAGGCTCTTGACGAGCTGGACCTTGACAGTTTTTTCAGACATGGTGTCCACCTTAGCCCAGAATATCTTCGACGGACTTGCCGCGCTTCGCCGCGATATCGCTCGGCGTGGACTGCTTGCGCAGACCGTCGAGCGTTGCACGAACGAGGTTGTACGGGTTCGTCGAGCCGTGGCTCTTGGCCACAACGTTCTGCACGCCCATCACGTCGAACACTGCGCGCATCGGGCCGCCGGCGATCACACCGGTACCATCCTTCGCCGGAGCGAGGAGGACCATCGATGCGCCATGCTTGCCGTGCACTTCGTGTTGCAGGGTACCGTTCTTCAGCGGCACCTTGAACATGTTGCGGCGGGCTTGTTCCATCGCCTTCTGGACAGCAACCGGCACTTCCTTCGCCTTGCCCTTGCCCATACCGACGCGGCCATCACCGTCGCCAACCACGGTCAGTGCGGCGAAGCCGAGAATACGGCCACCCTTCACAACCTTGGTCACGCGGTTGACCGAAATCATCTTTTCGCGCAGGCCGTCGTCGCGTTCGTCAGCCTGAACTTTCGCTTGCATCTTTGCCATGACGAATTCTTCCCTTAGAACTTGAGTCCGGCTTCGCGCGCCGCATCAGCCAGCGCTTTCACGCGGCCGTGGTAACGGAAACCCGAACGGTCGAAGGCGACGGATTCGATGCCGGCAGCCTTAGCCTTTTCTGCGATGCGCTTGCCGATCAGCGTGGCAGCGGCGACGTTACCGCCCTTGCCCGTTTGATCAGCCAGTTGCGCACGCACTTCGGCCTCGAGCGTCGACGCGCTGGCGAGCACCTTGGTGCCGCACGGCGAGAACACTTGCGCATAGATGTGCGTGTTCGTGCGATGCACGGCGAGACGCGCGACCTGCAGCTCAGCGATCTTGATACGCGTCTGACGAGCGCGGCGCAGGCGAGATTGAGTCTTATCCATGATTGCGCACCCTTACTTCTTCTTCGTTTCTTTGAGGATCACGACCTCGTCAGCGTAGCGCACACCCTTGCCCTTGTAGGGCTCCGGCGGGCGGTAGCCGCGCACTTCTGCAGCGACCTGGCCAACTTTCTGCTTGTCGATCCCCTTGATCACGATTTCGGTTTGCGACGGGGTTTCAGCCTTCACGCCTTCCGGCATCTGGTGCACCACGGGGTGCGAGAAACCCAGCGACAGGTTCAGCTTGTCGCCTTGCGCCTGTGCGCGATAACCGACGCCAACCAGCGTCAGCTTGCGCTCGAAACCCTTCGTCACGCCGTTCACCATGTTCGCAACCAGTGCGCGCATCGTGCCCGACATCGCATTCGCTTCGCGGCTTTCGTCAACCGGCTCGATCTTCAGAATGCCGTTGTCGTTCACCACTTTCACGAGGCGGTTTGCCGCCTGCGTAATCGTACCCAGCGGGCCCTTGACGGTGATGCGATCATCGCTCAGGGCCACTTCTGCGCCTTGCAGCGCGATCGGGCTCTTACCTACTCGAGACATGTTTCTCTCCTTTCGGCCTTAAGCGACGTAGCAGATGACTTCGCCGCCAACGCCCGTTGCGCGCGCCTTGCGGTCCGTCATCACGCCCTTCGGCGTCGACACGATTGCCACGCCGAGGCCATTCATGACCACGGGGATGTCGTTACGGCCGCGGTACACACGCAGACCAGGCTTCGAGACGCGCTCAATGCGCTCGATGACCGGACGGCCAGCGTAGTACTTCAACACGATGTTCAATTCAGACTTCGCACCTTCGGACTTCACTGCGAAATCGTCGATATAACCTTCGTCCTTCAGGACCTGCGCAATCGCAACCTTGACTTTCGACGAGGGCATAGTCACCGAGACTTTCTCAACCATCTGCGCGTTGCGGATGCGAGTCAGCATATCGGCGATAGGATCACTCATGCTCATTTATGTTTCTCCTATTACCAGCTCGCCTTGGTCAGGCCAGGGATCTCGCCGCGGAACGCGATTTCGCGAATCTTGTTACGCGCCAGCCCGAATTTACGGAACGTACCGCGCGGACGACCGGTAATTGCGCAACGGTTGCGCTTACGGGTCGGGTTAGAGTTGCGCGGCAGTTGTTGCAGTTCCAGACGTGCTGCGTAATGCTCTTCGTCCGACTTGCTCATATCGCTAATGATCGCCTTCAACTCTGCACGCTTGGGAGCGTACTTAGCAGCGAGGCGAGCACGCTTCTTTTCACGTTCGATCAGTGCCAGTTTAGCCACGGTAACCTCAGTTTCTGAACGGGAACTTGAAGCTGGCGAGCAGAGCCTTTGCTTCGTCGTCGGTCTTCGCAGTCGTCGTGATGCTGATGTTCAGCCCACGCAGTGCGTCGATCTTGTCGTAATCGATTTCGGGGAAAATGATCTGCTCTTTCACACCGATGTTGTAGTTGCCGCGACCGTCGAACGCCTTGCCCGACACGCCACGGAAGTCGCGCACACGCGGGAGCGCCACCGTCACGAAACGGTCGAGGAATTCGTACATAGCCTGGCCACGCAACGTGACCATTGCACCGATCGGATAGCCCTGACGGATCTTGAAGCCGGCAATTGCCTTGCGCGCCTTCGTGATCACCGGCTTCTGACCTGCGATCTTGGTCAGATCGCCCACAGCGTTTTCGATGATCTTCTTGTCAGCAACCGCTTCGCCAAGGCCCATGTTCAGGGTGATCTTGGTGATGCGCGGCACTTCCATCACAGACTTGTAACCGAACTTCTCGATGAGGCCGGGTACAACCTTTTCTTTGTAAAACTCTTGCAAACGAGCCATTTTTTTACTCCGCAGCGTCAGGCGCTCAGCACGGCACCGGTCGTCTTCAGGAAACGGACCTTCTTGTCTCCTTCGACCTTGATGCCTACACGCGACGCCTTGCCATTCGCGTCGACCAATGCGACGTTCGAAATTTGCAGCGGCATCGTCTTGGCTTCCACGCCACCCGTCGTACCCTTCATCGGGTTCGGCTTGACGTGCTTCTTGACGAGGTTGATGCCCTCGACAGTGACCTTGCCATCGCCAACGGACAGCACGACGCCGCGCTTGCCTTTATCTTTGCCGGTGATGACGATAACTTCGTCACCTTTGCGAATCTTGTTCATCGCGACTCCTTACAGCACTTCAGGTGCCAACGAAACGATCTTCATGAATCGTTCGCTGCGCAACTCGCGCGTGACAGGCCCGAAAATACGGGTGCCAATAGGTTCGAGCTTGGCATTCAACAACACTGCGGCGTTGCCGTCGAACTTGATCAGCGAGCCGTCCTGACGGCGCACGCCCTTGGCGGTGCGAACCACCACGGCGTTATAAATTTCGCCTTTCTTCACGCGCCCGCGCGGCGTTGCTTCTTTGACGGTCACCTTGATGATGTCGCCAATGCTGGCATAACGACGCTTCGAGCCGCCGAGCACCTTGATGCACATGACTTCACGCGCACCCGTGTTGTCGGCCACTTCAAGCCGAGTTTCGGTCTGGATCATGGTTTATCTTTCCCAACTTAATCCGGTCACACCACCATGGCGTACCCGGTCAGTCTTGGTCCCGTCAGCCAATCGGCTGCTTGGGTTAGAACAGCAGCGACGGCAAACGAAACCCGCCATCGCAATCCGGTGAATCCTTCGGGACAGGCTGGCGCCTGAACCGCTTCCCCCACCAACTTCGCCCGCGACGGGGCTCCCACAAAGAGGGAAGACCGAGATTATAACAAATAATCTCGGTCTTGCAAGCGAAATCTACTGCGATTTCAACAACTTCTACTGCTTTGCGGCGTCAGATGACGCGAGCAGCCTCGACCAGGCGAGCCACAACCCAAGCCTTCGTCTTCGAAATCGGACGAGTTTCCTGGATTTCAACGAGGTCGCCCTCGTTGTACGTGTTCGCGTCGTCGTGCGCGTGGTACTTCTTCGAGCGCACAACGTACTTGCCGTAGATCGGGTGCTTCACGCGGTGCTCGACCAGCACGGTGACCGTCTTGTCCATCTTGTTGCTGACGACCTTGCCGACCAGCGTCCGCTTGAGCGAGGTTTTTACGCTATCGTTCATTTCTGGTTCGCCTTCTCAGTCAGGACGGTCCGCACACGTGCGATGTCGCGACGAACCTTCTTCAGCTGGCTCGTGTTCGTGAGCTGCTGGGTCGCGAGTTGCATGCGCAGGCCGAATTGCGCCTTCAGCAGGTCCGACAGCTCCTTGTTGAGCGCGGCCTGATCTTTCTGGTGAAGTTCGGAAGCCTTCATCATTTGCTCCTTAGGCGCCGAGCTGACGCACGATGAAGGTCGTCTTCAGCGGCAGCTTGGCTGCAGCCAGACGGAACGCTTCGCGTGCCAGCTCTTCGGTTACGCCGTCCATTTCGTACAGCATCTTGCCCGGTTGAATCTCTGCGACGTAGTACTCAGGGTTACCCTTACCGTTACCCATACGCACTTCCGCCGGCTTGTGCGAGATCGGCTTGTCCGGGAAGATGCGGATCCAGATGCGGCCACCACGCTTGATGTGACGCGTCATTGCACGACGTGCCGCTTCAATCTGGCGCGCGGTCAGGCGACCACGACCGATAGCCTTCAGGCCGAATTCACCGAACGACACCGCGTTACCGCGGGTGGCGACGCCGGTGTTACGACCCTTCTGCTCTTTGCGATACTTTCTGCGTTTCGGTTGCAGCATCGTTATTCTCCAGTCTTCCCGTCGCCGCCGGCACCGCCAGCACGACGAGGAGCGCCACGGCGTGCACCTGCCGGGCCACCACCTTCACCATCGCGACGCGGACGGCGATCGCCACCCGGACGTGCGTTGCGGCGCGGACGCTTTTCTTCGGCGACTTCTTCAACCACCGGTGCGTCGTTACGGCCGAGCGTGTCGCCCTTGTAGACCCACACCTTCACGCCGATGATGCCGTACGTCGTCTTCGCTTCCGAAGTCGCGTAGTCGATATCCGCACGCAGCGTATGAAGCGGCACGCGACCTTCGCGATACCATTCCGTACGTGCGATTTCGATACCGTTCAGACGGCCAGCGCTCATGATCTTGATGCCTTGAGCACCCAGACGCATCGCGTTTTGCATTGCACGCTTCATCGCGCGGCGGAACATGATCCGGCGCTCGAGCTGTTGCGTGATCGAATCGGCGATCAGTTGCGCGTCGGTTTCCGGCTTGCGAATTTCTTCGATGTTGACGTGAACCGGAACGCCCATGCGCTTTTGCAGCTCGGACTTCAGCAGTTCGATGTCTTCACCCTTCTTGCCGATCACGACACCCGGACGCGAGCTGAAAATCGTGATACGCGCGTTCTTTGCAGGACGCTCGATCACCACGCGGCCGACGGACGCGTTCTTCAGCTTCTTCTTCAGGTATTCACGAACACCGATGTCTTCCTGCAACATCGCCGCGAAATTGTTGTTGTTCGCGTACCAACGCGAAGCCCAATTGCGGCTGACGGCCAAACGGAAGCCAGTCGGATGAATTTTCTGTCCCATCGTATGACCCCTTAATTCCCGACCGTCACAGTGATGTGACAGGATTGCTTCTCGATGCGGTTACCGCGGCCTTTAGCGCGCGCGGTGAAACGCTTGAGCGACGCAGCCTTGTCGATGTAAATGCTCGTAATCTTGAGCTCATCGATATCGGCGCCTTCGTTGTGCTCCGCATTCGCGATCGCCGACAGCACGACCTTTTTCACGATTCCCGCAGCCTTCTTCGGCGAGAACGTCAGAACGTTCAGCGCCTTGTCGACCGGCAAACCGCGGATCTGGTCAGCCACAAGGCGCGTTTTCTGCGCCGAGATGCGGGCACCGCGATGAATTGCTTTCACTTCCATCTTGAGCCCCTTATTTCTTAGCCTTCTTGTCGGCTGCATGACCCTTGAACGTACGGGTCAGTGCGAACTCGCCAAGCTTGTGGCCGACCATGTTTTCCGAGATGTACACCGGAACGTGTTGACGGCCGTTGTGAACGGCGATCGTCAGACCGATGAAATCCGGGAGGATCGTCGAGCGACGCGACCAGGTTTTGATCGGCTTCTTATCCCGCGAAGCTGCTGCCGCCTCAACTTTCTTCAGCAAATGGGCGTCGCAGAACGGACCTTTTTTTACAGAACGTGCCATTGCCTACTCCTTAACGCTTGTGACGGCGCTGGACGATCATGCTCGTCGTGCGCTTGTTGCTGCGAGTGCGATAACCCTTAGCAGGCGTGCCCCACGGGCTCACCGGATCGCGACCTGCAGCCGTCTTGCCTTCACCACCACCGTGCGGGTGATCGACCGGGTTCATTGCAACGCCGCGCACCGTCGGGCGGATACCGCGCCAGCGGTTCGCGCCAGCCTTACCGATTTGACGGAGGCTGTGCTCTTCGTTGCCAACTTCACCGATCGTCGCGCGGCACTCAACGTGGACGCGGCGGATTTCACCCGAGCGCAGGCGGACCTGTGCGTAGATGCCTTCACGAGCCAGCAGCATGGCCGACGTGCCAGCCGAACGCGCCATTTGCGCGCCCTTGCCCGGCAGCATTTCGATGCAGTGGATCGTCGTACCGACCGGAATGTTGCGGATCGGGAGCGTGTTACCTGCGCGGATCGGCGCTTCCGAACCCGACATCAGTTGCTGACCGACGGTGACACCCTTCGGAGCAATGATGTAGCGGCGCTCGCCGTCGGCGTACAGAACCAGCGCGATGTTCGCGCTACGGTTCGGATCGTACTCGAGACGTTCGACCTTGGCCGGAATGCCATCTTTCGTGCGACGGAAATCGACGACGCGATAGTGGTGCTTATGACCACCGCCCTTATGACGCGTGGTGATGTGACCGTTGTTGTTACGGCCGGCGGTCGAGGATTGCGTGTCGAGCAGCGCAGCGAACGGCTTGCCCTTGTGCAGTTCCTTGTTGACCACCTTCACCATCGCGCGGCGACCCGGCGAAGTCGGCTTAACTTTAACGATTGCCATGATTACTTGGCCTCCGCTTCAAAGTTGATTTCCTGGCCGGGCTTCAGGCAGACGTACGCCTTCTTCACGTCCTTGCGCTTGCCCATGAAGCGGCCAAAGCGCTTGGCTTTGCCCTTCGAGACCAGCACGTTGACGGAATTGACTTCCACCTTGAACAGCAGCTCGACTGCAGCTTTCACTTCCTGCTTCGTGGCATCGGGCGCGACTTCGAACACGACTTGCTCGTTCTTGTCGGCCACCAGCGTCGCCTTTTCGGAGATCACCGGCGCGAGCAGGACCTGCATCAAACGATGATCGTTTTTGCGAATCTCGCTCATGACAGCAACTCCTCGATCTGGGCGACCGCAGCCTTCGTGATCAGGACCTTCTTGAAGTAGATCAGCGACAGCGGGTCGGCGTAACGCGGCTCGACAACCGCCACGTGGGCGAGGTTGCGCGACGCGAGGTACAGGTTTTCGTCAACCGTGTCGGTAATCACCAGCACGGAGTCGAGACCCATCGCCTTGAATTTTTCGGCCAGCAGCTTGGTCTTCGGTGCTTCGAGCGTCAGCTCGTCGACCACCGAGATGCGGCCTTCGCGGGCCAGCTGCGAGAAGATCGAGCAGAGACCTGCGCGATGCATCTTCTTGTTGACCTTGTGCGAAAAGTTTTCTTCCGGCGAATTCGGGAAGATCCGGCCACCGCCGCGCCACAACGGGCTCGACGACATACCGGCACGGGCGCGGCCCGTACCCTTCTGGCGCCACGGCTTCTTGGTCGTGTGCTTGACTTGCTCACGGTCCTTCTGCGCGCGGTTGCCGCTGCGGGCATTCGCTTGATACGCCACCACGACCTGGTGAATCAGGGCTTCGTTGTAGTCACGGCCGAACACGACGTCCGACGCGCTAACGCCTGCACCTTCCTGACCATTGGCATTCAGGAGCTTAAGTTCCATTATTTCGCTCCTTTCACGGCACGCGTCTTCACGGCCGGCGTAACGAATACCTTGCCACCCTTCGCACCCGGAACGGCGCCCTTGACCAGCAACAGCTTGCGGTCAGCGTCGATACGAGCGATTTCGAGGTTTTGCACCGTTACCGTTTCGTCACCCATGTGACCGGTCATGCGCTTACCCGGGAAAACACGACCCGGATCCTGCGCCATACCGATCGAACCCGGCACGTTGTGCGAGCGCGAGTTACCGTGCGATGCACGGCCGGATGCGAAATTGTAACGCTTGATGGTACCGGCGTAGCCCTTACCGATCGACACGCCTTGCACGTCGACCTTCTGGCCCACTTCGAACAGGTCGGGACCGACCACGGCGCCGTTCGACAACTCGGCTGCCTTAGCGGCGTCGATCTGGAATTCTTTGAGGATTTCACCGGCTTGAACGCCGGCTTTGGCGAGATGACCGGCCAACGGCTTCGTCACGCGCGATGCACGGCGCGTACCGAATGCAACCTGCACGGCGGTGTAGCCGTCGGTTTCAACAGTCTTGATCTGCGTCACGCGGTTGTCGGACACGTCCAGCACGGTAACGGGAATCGAATCCCCTTCAGCCGTGAAGATACGGGTCATGCCAACCTTGCGACCTACGAGTCCAAGGCTCATCGTTTTCTCCATTCCCGACTGCGATTGGTCGGGGCTAATTTACAAAATGCCGGTGCCGTTTCGGGCGTGAAACCACGCTGCAGCACACCGACTTTTTTGCGCAAATGCGCGAAAAGCCTTGCATTATAGCGAGGCTTTTCGTTTTCTGCAAGCAATCAAAGACTTAGCGTTGCCGATCAGGCTCGGCAACGGCTGGGAGCCTTATTGCAGCTTGATTTCGACGTCCACGCCAGCCGGCAGGTCGAGCTTCATCAGCGCGTCGACGGTCTTGTCCGTCGGATCGACGATGTCCATCAGACGCTGATGCGTACGGATTTCGAGCTGATCGCGCGACGTCTTGTTGACGTGCGGCGAACGCAGGATGTCGAAGCGTTGAATACGGGTGGGCAGGGGTACCGGGCCACGAACGATTGCGCCAGTCCGCTTCGCCGTGTCGACGATTTCAGCAGCCGACTGGTCGATCAGGCGATAGTCGAAAGCCTTCAGGCGAATACGGATTTTCTGGTTCTGCATGACAATTCCTTGGAAAGAGCGAGGCGGTATTGCGCCGCCAGATAGTAAAAGAACGTAGAGCCGGATGCCCACTTGGGGCGGGCGCCCGGCTCCGGGCACCACTTACTGCAAGTGAATCCGCGATTTTACTCGAGAATCTTGGCAACGACACCTGCGCCGACGGTACGGCCGCCTTCGCGGATAGCGAAGCGCAGACCTTCTTCCATCGCGATCGGGTTGATCAGCTTCACCGTGATCGACACGTTGTCGCCCGGCATGACCATTTCCTTGTCCTTCGGCAGCTCGATCGAGCCCGTCACGTCCGTCGTACGGAAGTAGAACTGCGGACGGTAGTTGTTGAAGAACGGCGTGTGACGGCCGCCTTCGTCCTTGCTCAGCACGTACACTTCAGCCGTGAAGTGCGTGTGCGGGTTGATCGAACCCGGCTTGGCCAGCACCTGGCCACGCTCCACGTCTTCGCGCTTCGTGCCGCGCAGCAGGATACCCACGTTGTCGCCCGCCTGACCCTGGTCCAGCAGCTTGCGGAACATTTCCACGCCCGTGCAGGTCGTCTTCACCGTCGGCTTGATACCGACGATTTCGATTTCCTCGCCGACCTTGATGACGCCGCGCTCAACGCGACCCGTCACCACCGTGCCGCGACCCGAGATCGAGAACACGTCTTCCACCGGCATCAGGAACGTGCCGTCCACAGCGCGCTCCGGCGTCGGGATGTACGTGTCCAGCGCGTCGGCCAGGTTCATGATCGCCACTTCGCCCAGCTCGCCCTTGTCGCCTTCCAGCGCCAGCTTGGCCGAACCCTTGATGATCGGCGTGTCGTCGCCCGGGAAGTCGTACTTCGACAGAAGTTCGCGCACTTCCATCTCGACCAGTTCCAGCAGCTCGGCGTCGTCCACCATGTCGCACTTGTTCAGGAACACGATGATGTACGGCACACCGACCTGACGCGCCAGCAGGATGTGCTCACGCGTTTGCGGCATCGGGCCGTCAGCGGCCGAGCACACGAGAATTGCGCCGTCCATCTGCGCGGCGCCCGTGATCATGTTCTTCACATAGTCAGCGTGGCCCGGGCAGTCGACGTGTGCGTAGTGGCGGTTAGCCGTTTCGTACTCGACGTGCGCGGTGTTGATCGTGATGCCACGTGCCTTTTCTTCCGGCGCCGCGTCGATCTGGTCGTATGCCTTCGCTTCGCCGCCAAACTTCTGCGTCAGAACCGTCGTGATCGCTGCCGTCAGCGTGGTCTTGCCGTGGTCAACGTGACCGATCGTGCCGACGTTCACGTGCGGCTTGGTCCGCTCAAACTTACCTTTAGCCATGTTTCTCTTCTTTCAAAAAGTTAATCGTTAATGACTTGCCGCGCGATTACTTCGACTTGGCGTTGATGATCGCTTCCGACACGTTACGCGGTGCTTCAGCGTAGTGCTTGAACTCCATCGTGTACGTTGCACGACCTTGGGTCAGCGAACGCAGCGACGTCGAGTAGCCGAACATTTCCGACAGCGGCACTTCGGCGCGAACGATCTTGCCGCCGCCCACCATGTCTTCCATGCCCTGGACGATACCGCGACGGCCCGACAGGTCGCCCATCACGTTGCCCATGTAGTCTTCCGGCGTTTCGACTTCCACAGCCATCATCGGTTCGAGGATGACCGGGTTTGCCTTGCGCATTGCTTCCTTGAACGCCATCGAACCGGCCATGCGGAACGCATTTTCGTTCGAGTCGACGTCGTGGTACGAACCGAACGTCAGGTGAACCTTCACGTCAACGACCGGGAAGCCCGCCAGCACGCCTGCCTTCAGCGTTTCCTGGATACCCTTGTCGACTGCCGGGATGTATTCACGCGGAATCACGCCGCCCTTGATCTCGTCGAGGAACTCGTAACCCTTGCCCTGCTCGTTCGGCTCCAGCGTGATCACTGCGTGACCATACTGACCGCGGCCGCCCGACTGCTTGACGAACTTGCCGTCGACGTCAGCCGCCGTGCTGCGAATGGTTTCGCGGTAGGCCACTTGCGGCTTGCCGACCGTGGCTTCCACGCCGAATTCACGCTTCATCCGGTCGACCAGAATTTCGAGGTGGAGCTCGCCCATACCCGAAATGATGGTTTGACCCGATTCTTCGTCCGTTTGAACGCGGAACGACGGATCTTCCTGAGCCAGGCGATTCAGCGCCAGACCCATCTTTTCCTGGTCAGCCTTCGTCTTCGGCTCGACAGCCTGCGAAATCACCGGCTCCGGGAAAATCATGCGCTCGAGCACGATCGGGTTTTGCGGATCGCACAGCGTGTCGCCCGTGGTCGCTTCCTTCAGACCGACTGCTGCGGCGATGTCGCCCGCGCGCACTTCCTTGATTTCTTCGCGCTGGTTCGCGTGCATCTGCAGAATACGGCCCAGACGTTCCTTCTTGTCCTTGGTCGCGTTCAGCACCGTGTCGCCCGAATTGACGACGCCCGAGTACACACGGAAGAAGATCAGCTGGCCGACGAACGGGTCGGTCATGATCTTGAATGCCAGTGCCGAGAACTTCTCGTCGTCGGCAGCGCGGCGCTCAGCCTTCTCACCGCTTTCCAGTTCGCCCGTAACCGGCGGAATGTCGATCGGCGACGGCAGGAAGTCCAGAACGGCGTCGAGCATGCGCTGCACGCCCTTGTTCTTGAACGCGGTGCCGCACAGCATCGGCTGGATTTCGCAAGCGATCGTACGGTCGCGCAGGCCCTTGATGATTTCCGCTTCGGAGAGCTCGCCCTCTTCCAGGTACTTGTTCATCAGCTCTTCGCTCGACTCGGCGGCCGCTTCGATCATCTTTTCGCGCCATTCGTTGCACGAATCGACCAGCTCAGCCGGGATGTCTTCGTACGAGAACTTGGTGCCTTGGGACGCGTCGTCCCAAATGATCGCCTTCATCTTCATCAGGTCGACGACGCCCGTGAAGTTTTCTTCCGCGCCGATAGGCACCACGACCGGAACCGGGTTGGCCTTCAGACGCAGCTTCAGCTGGTCGTAAACCTTGAAGAAGTTCGCGCCGGTACGGTCCATCTTGTTGATGAACGCGAGACGGGGAACCTTGTACTTGTTAGCCTGACGCCACACGGTTTCCGACTGCGGCTGCACGCCGCCCACTGCACAGTAGACCATGCAGGCGCCGTCGAGCACGCGCATGGAGCGCTCGACTTCAATCGTGAAGTCGACGTGGCCCGGGGTGTCGATGATGTTGATGCGGTGCTCGGCGCGGTCGCCGGCCATGCCTTTCCAGAACGCCGTCGTAGCAGCCGACGTAATCGTGATGCCGCGTTCCTGCTCCTGCTCCATCCAGTCCATGGTGGCGGCGCCGTCGTGCACTTCACCAATCTTGTGGTTCACGCCGGTGTAGAACAGGATGCGCTCGGTCGTCGTCGTTTTGCCGGCGTCGATGTGAGCGCTAATACCGATGTTACGGTAGCGCTCGATAGGTGTCTTGCGAGCCACTTTGATCCTCTATGGGGATGACGCGATGCGAGAAATACCCATCGCGCTGTAACACAAACGGGCGAGGCGCTTTGTAAGCGCACCCGCCCGGAATTTCTTTCCGTTTTTGCTGCTAACCCGGGTTCGGGAAGCTTAGAAACGGAAGTGCGAGAACGCCTTGTTGGCTTCTGCCATCCGGTGAACTTCGTCGCGCTTCTTCATTGCGCCGCCACGGCCTTCGGCCGCTTCGGAGAGTTCACCTGCCAGACGCAGGGCCATCGACTTCTCGCTGCGCTTCTTCGCGGCTTCACGCAGCCAACGCATCGCCAATGCCATACGACGCGACGGGCGCACTTCGACCGGAACCTGATAGTTCGCACCACCAACGCGGCGGCTCTTCACTTCGACCACCGGCTTGACGTTGTTGAGCGCTACCGTGAACACTTCCAGCGGGTCCTTGCCACCCTTGGTCTGGATCTGTTCGAAAGCGCCGTACACGATGCGCTCGGCAACCGACTTCTTGCCGGAGAGCATCAGCACGTTCATGAACTTAGCTACATCAACGTTACCGAACTTCGGATCCGGCAACACTTCCCGCTTGGGGACTTCGCGACGACGCGGCATGTTTCTTCCTTTAACTTTTCAGTTGGAGCTGGGTTGAACCCATCTAGCCCCGCGGCCACCAACTAACCCGATTCATCTCTGACGACTTACCAGCCTGGTCGGGTGACCACTTACTCGACAGCACCGGCGATTCCGGCACCACCGCTAATACCGCCTTTGCAGGCGACCTGAACTGCTGACCGACTGCTTACTTGCCGGCCTTGGCGCGCTTCGCACCGTACTTCGAGCGAGCCTGCTTACGATCCTTGACCCCCTGGGTATCCAGCGAGCCGCGAACCATGTGGTAACGCACACCCGGCAAGTCCTTCACACGGCCGCCGCGAATCAGCACGACCGAGTGTTCCTGCAGGTTGTGGCCTTCACCACCGATGTACGAAATGACTTCGAAGCCGTTCGTGAGGCGCACCTTTGCAACCTTACGGAGTGCCGAGTTCGGCTTCTTCGGCGTCGTGGTGTACACACGGGTGCACACGCCGCGACGCTGGGGGCAGTCCTGCAGGGCCGGCGACTTGCTCTTCGTCGTTTCCGACGTGCGGCCTTTGCGAACCAGTTGATTGATGGTTGGCATTGTTTATTCCTGAAATTGAACAAAATCGACGCATATGTTTTCGGGCAAAGCGAAAACGACTGCGCATCGAACTTCCGGCTTGAATCAGCTTGAATCAAATCTGGACTACGAACACACGGACAGCGCCCGCGCGCAAGCATCCCAAGAACCGGAACCTAGCATAGTATTCCGAAAACACTAAGCGAGTCAACAGGTTGCAATGTTTCGCAGACCTGCGCACCTCGCCGGGTGACGGCGGCCGGCTTAATCTGCGGCGACGACTTCCAGCAGTTCCTCGCCGAAACGGTCGAGCTTGCGCGCGCCCATGCCCGGAATGCCGCGCAGATCCTCGATAGAATCGGGGCCGTTGCGCGCGATCTCGGCCAGTGTGGCGTCGTGGAAAATGACATACGCCGGCACTCCGTCGCTTTTCGCGGTTTCCGTGCGCCACGCGCGCAGCCGCTCCCAGCGTGCGCGTTCGCGGGGACCCATGCCGAGCGTCGGATCCGCGCGTTCACTGGTCCGCCCGGACGACTGGCGGGTCCGGGTGGGCTTCACGTAGCGGCGCATGGTCACGCTTTGCTCGCCTTTCAACACGGGCTTGCTCGCCTCGGTGAGAACGAGCGAGCCGAAGCCTTCGTGATCGACCGTCAGGTAGCCGAATGCCACGAGCTGCCGAAACACCGCGCGCCACTCCGGCTCGCCGAGCGCGGCGCCGATGCCGAAGGTGGTCAGCTTTTCATGACCGCGCTGCAGGATTTTCTCGCTGCGATTGCCGCGCAAAATGTCGATCAGATGGCCCGCGCCGAAATTGAAACCGCTCGCCCGCTGCGCGCGGAACACACAGGAAAGCGCCATCTGCGCCTCACGCGTCGCGTCCCACGTGGCGGGCGGCTCAAGGCAGTTGTCGCAGTTGCCGCACGGCTTGCTCGCTTCGCCGAAGTACGCGAGAAGTCGCACGCGCCGGCACGTCGCCGCTTCGCAGAGTCCGAGCAACGCGTCGAGCTTGCCCGTCTGGACGCGCTTGTGCGCGTCGTCGGCGTCGGACTCGTCGATCATTTTGCGCTGCTGGACGACGTCGCCGAGCCCGTAGGCCATCCACGCGTTGGACGGCATGCCGTCGCGCCCCGCCCGGCCCGTTTCCTGGTAATAGCCTTCGACGCTCTTCGGCAAATCCAGGTGAGCGACAAAGCGCACGTCCGGCTTGTCGATGCCCATGCCGAACGCAATCGTCGCGCACATGACGATGCCTTCCTCCCGCTGAAACATTTCCTGGTGTTTCTGGCGCGTCTCGAATTCCATGCCCGCGTGATACGGCAGCGCGCGCATGCCTTTTTCTTTCAGCCACTCGGCCGTTTCCTCGACCTTGCGCCGCGACAGGCAATAGACGACGCCGGCGTCGGTCGTGCCGTCCGCGCGCGTGTGCTCCGCGCGAATGAAGTCGAGCAGCTGCGTGCGCGCGTTGTCCTTTTCGACAATCCGGTAGCGAATATTCGGCCGGTCGAAACTGGACACGAAGATGCGCGCGTCGTCCAGCGCAAGACGGTGGATGATCTCGTCGCGCGTGATCGCGTCCGCGGTGGCCGTCAGTGCAATGCGCGGCACATTGGGAAAGCGCTCGTGCAACACCGACAACTGAATATATTCGGGCCGGAAGTCGTGCCCCCATTGCGACACGCAATGCGCCTCGTCGATGGCAAACAGGCCGATGCGCGTGCGCTCCAGCAATTCCTGGAAGCGCGGCGTCATCAAACGTTCCGGGGCGACATACAGGAGATCGATGTCGCCGTCGCGCAACGCACGCTCGGTCGCCATGGCCTCGGCGCTCGACAGCGTGGAGTTCAGGTACGCCGCGCGCACGCCGACTTCGGTCAGCGCCGCCACCTGATCCTGCATGAGCGCGATCAGCGGGGAGACGACGATGCCCGTGCCAAAGCCGCGCTCGCGGCGCACGAGCGACGGTATCTGATAACACAGCGATTTACCGCCGCCCGTCGGCATCAGCACCAGACAGTCGCCGCCGCCGGCGACGTGCTCGACAATTTCGCCTTGTTGTCCTCTGAACGCGGGGTAGCCAAAGACTTCGTTGAGGATTTCGAGCGGACGGGACATGAATTTGAGAGAAGCGGCGCAAAGCGGGTGACAGGAATTTTACCAACCCATTCGGGTTACGCCCGCGCTTTGCAACAACGTTAGCCATTCGGCCTACGAATCGGCAAAAGCGGGCAAAAGGCCAGTAAAAAAGCGGCGCACGAAAAAAAAGCCGCCCAGTCGAAACTGGGCGGCTTTGCTGGCGGGTAAGCCGAGGCGGCTTGCGCCGCCCCGACATCCCGCTGAGCTTACTCGCCGGAGTGTTGCTGTTCGGCGGCCGGGGTTTCCGGCGTGCCGAATTCGAACGACTCTTCCGCTGCGATCTGGTCGAAACGCTCGCGGTCGGACAGCTCCTTGCTCTTGCGCGCCTTGTGGAACGCGAGACCCGTACCGGCCGGAATCAGACGGCCGACGATCACGTTTTCCTTCAGACCGCGCAGGTCGTCGCGTTTGCCCATGATCGCCGCTTCGGTCAGCACGCGGGTCGTTTCCTGGAACGACGCCGCGGAGATGAACGAGTCGGTGGACAGCGACGCCTTCGTGATACCGAGCAAGACGTTTTCGTACGTTGCCGGACGCTTGTCTTCCGCGATCATGCGGTCGTTTTCGTCGAGCATATCCGACCGCTCGACCTGTTCGCCCGGGATGAAGCGCGTATCGCCGTTGTCCGTGATCTGCACGCGGCGCAGCATCTGACGAACAATCACTTCAATGTGCTTGTCGTTGATCTTCACGCCTTGCAGACGGTACACGTCCTGCACTTCGTCCACGATGTAACGCGACAGCGCCTCGACGCCCTGCAGACGCAGGATGTCGTGCGGATCGGCCGGCCCGTCCACGATCATTTCGCCCTTGTTGACGACCTGACCATCGTGCACCAGAACCTGCTTTTCCTTCGCGATCAGGAACTCGTGCTGGTTGCCCTCGAGGTCCGTGATAACGAGACGCTGCTTGCCCTTCGTGTCCTTACCGAACGACGTCGTACCCGTGACTTCCGCCAGGATACCTGCGTCCTTCGGCGAACGTGCTTCGAACAGTTCCGCCACACGCGGCAGACCACCGGTAATGTCACGCGTCTTCTGCGATTCGGTCGGGATACGTGCGAGCACTTCGCCCACCTGCACCTGCTGACCGTCCTTCACGGTGATCAGCGCGCCGACCTGGAAGCCGATCTGCACCGAGTGCTCGGTGTTCGGGATCTTGACTTCCTCGCCGTTCGCGTCGAGCAGCTTGACCTGCGGACGCACCGTCTTCGACGCCTGCGAACCGCGGCGCTTCACGTCGATCACGACCAGCGTGGACAGACCCGTCACGTCGTCGATCTGCTTCGCCACGGTCACGCCTTCCTCGACGTTTTCGAACTTCACCGTGCCACCGTATTCGGTGATGATCGGACGCGTCATCGGGTCCCACGTCGCCAGTTGCGTGCCGGCCTTGATCTGCGCGCCGTCCAGTTGCAATAGCGTCGCGCCGTACGGCACCTTGTGACGTTCGCGCTCGCGACCGTGGTCGTCGGTGATCATGGCTTCGCCCGAACGCGAAATGACGATCTGCTCGCCCTTCGCGTTGGTGACGTAACGCATCGTGGACGTGAAACGCACCGTACCGTTCGACTTGGCTTCAACCGACGAAGCGACTGCCGCACGCGATGCCGCGCCACCGATGTGGAACGTACGCATGGTCAGCTGCGTGCCCGGCTCACCGATCGACTGAGCGGCGATCACACCGACCGCCTCACCGACGTTCACGAGCGAGCCGCGGCCCAGGTCGCGGCCGTAGCAGGCTGCGCACAGACCGTAGCGCGTTTCGCAGGTGAGCGGCGTACGCACGCGCACTTCGTCGATACCGAGGCGTTCGATTTCCTCGACCGCGTCTTCGTCGAGCAACGTGCCCGCTTCGTACAGCGTTTCCTGCGATTCCGGATTGACGACGTCGGCCACCGCCACGCGACCGAGAATACGGTCACGCAGTGCTTCGACGACTTCACCGCCTTCGACGAGCGCCTTCATGGCCACGCCTTGCGACGTGCCGCAATCGTCCTCGACCACCACCAGATCCTGCGTCACGTCGACGAGACGACGCGTCAGGTAACCGGAGTTCGCCGTCTTCAGTGCCGTATCAGCCAGACCCTTACGTGCGCCGTGGGTCGAGATGAAGTACTGCAACACGTTCAGACCTTCGCGGAAGTTCGCGGTAATCGGCGTCTCGATAATGGAGCCGTCCGGCTTCGCCATCAGGCCGCGCATACCGGCCAGCTGACGAATCTGCACCGCCGAACCACGCGCGCCCGAGTCCGCCATCATGTAGATGGAGTTGAACGACTCCTGACGCGTTTCGTTGCCGTCGCGATCGATCACCGGTTCCGTGGACAGCTGCTCCATCATCGCCTTGCCGACCGCTTCCGACGTTGCCGACCAGATGTCGACCACGTTGTTGTAGCGCTCTTGCGACGTGACGAGACCCGACATGTACTGACGGTCGTATTCCTTCACCTTCTTCGCGGCGTCGCCGACGATGGTTTCCTTCTGCGGCGGCACGAGCATGTCGTCCACGCAGATCGAGATACCCGCGCGCGTTGCCAGACGGAAACCGGACTGCATCAACTGGTCGGCGAAAATCACCGTTTCGCGCAGACCGCACTTGCGGAACGCCGTGTTGATGAGACGCGAGATTTCTTTCTTCTTCAGCGGCTTGTTCAGCACCGAGAACGGCAGGCCCGGCGGCAGAATCTCCGACAGGATTGCGCGGCCGACGGTCGTTGCGTACAACGTGACCTTCGGCACGAACGCCGGC
This sequence comes from Paraburkholderia phenoliruptrix, assembly GCF_047325075.1. Taxonomy (NCBI): domain Bacteria; kingdom Pseudomonadati; phylum Pseudomonadota; class Betaproteobacteria; order Burkholderiales; family Burkholderiaceae; genus Paraburkholderia; species Paraburkholderia phenoliruptrix. The sequence continues at coordinate 698,854 of NZ_CP168531.1, read as the reverse complement.
GCACCTTCCGACTTGTCTTCGTTGTGGACCATTTCGGTGATCCGCACGTTGACGCGCGACGCGAGCTCGACTTCCTTGTTCTCGTAGGCACGCAGCACTTCCGAGACGCCGGTGAACGACAGGCCTTCGCCCTTGCCGTTCACGGCCTCACGGGTCGCGTAGTACAGACCCAGCACGATATCCTGCGACGGCACGATCGACGGATCGCCGTTCGCCGGGAACAGCACGTTGTTCGACGCCAGCATCAGCGTGCGCGCTTCCATCTGCGCTTCGAGCGACAGCGGCACGTGAACAGCCATCTGGTCACCGTCGAAGTCGGCGTTGAACGCCGCGCAAACGAGCGGGTGCAGCTGGATTGCCTTGCCTTCGATCAGCACCGGCTCGAAAGCCTGAATGCCGAGACGGTGCAGCGTCGGCGCACGGTTCAGCATGACCGGATGCTCGCGGATCACCTCTTCGAGGATGTCCCACACCACCGGCGTCTGGTTCTCGACTTCCTTCTTCGCAGCCTTGATGGTGGTTGCAACACCCATCACTTCGAGCTTGTTGAAGATGAACGGCTTGAACAGTTCGAGCGCCATGAGCTTCGGCAGACCGCACTGATGCAGCTTGAGCGTCGGGCCGACCACGATCACCGAACGGCCCGAGTAGTCCACACGCTTACCGAGCAGGTTCTGACGGAAACGGCCGCCCTTACCCTTGATCATGTCGGCGAGCGACTTCAGCGGACGCTTGTTCGCGCCGGTCATGGCCTTACCGCGGCGACCGTTGTCGAGCAGCGAGTCGACGGCTTCCTGCAGCATCCGCTTTTCGTTGCGGACGATGATTTCAGGCGCCTTCAGCTCGAGCAGACGCTTCAACCGGTTGTTACGGTTGATCACGCGGCGATACAGGTCGTTCAGGTCCGACGTCGCGAAACGGCCGCCGTCGAGCGGCACGAGCGGACGCAGTTCCGGCGGCAGCACCGGCAGCACTTCGAGCACCATCCAGTCAGGCTTGATGCCCGAACGCTGGAAAGCCTCGAGCACCTTCAGGCGCTTCGCGTACTTCTTGATCTTCGCTTCAGAGCCCGTGTTCTTGAGCTCGGTGCGCAGCAGTTCGACCTGTTCGTCGATGTTGATTGCGCGCAGCAGCTCGCGAACGCCTTCCGCGCCCATCTCGGCACGGAATTCGTCACCGTACTCTTCGACCTTGTTGTAGTAATCCTCTTCGGTCATGATCTGGCGCGCTTTCAGCGGCGTCATGCCCGGGTCGATCACCACATAGGCTTCGAAGTACAGCACGCGCTCGATGTCGCGCAGCGTCATGTCGAGCACCATGCCCAGACGCGACGGCAGCGACTTCAGGAACCAGATGTGCGCAACCGGCGAGGCCAGTTCGATGTGGCCCATCCGTTCGCGACGCACCTTGGCGAGCGTCACTTCCACGCCGCACTTCTCGCAGATCACGCCGCGATGCTTCAGGCGCTTGTACTTGCCGCAAAGGCATTCGTAGTCTTTGATCGGGCCGAAGATCTTCGCGCAGAACAGACCATCGCGCTCCGGCTTGAACGTCCGGTAGTTGATGGTTTCCGGCTTCTTCACTTCACCGAACGACCACGAACGGATCTTGTCCGGCGAGGCCAGACCGATCTTGATTGCGTCAAAAACTTCAGGTTGTTGGACTTGCTTGAATAGATCGAGCAAAGCTTTCATCGCTTCTCTCCAGTAGTCCGATTAGTTGCGGTCGAGGTCGATATCGATACCGAGCGAGCGGATTTCCTTCACCAACACGTTGAAGGACTCCGGCATGCCAGCATCGATCACGTGATCGCCCTTGACCAGGTTCTCGTACACCTTGGTCCGGCCCGTCACGTCGTCCGACTTCACCGTCAGCATTTCTTGCAGCACGTACGATGCGCCGTACGCTTCGAGCGCCCACACTTCCATTTCACCGAAACGCTGGCCACCGAACTGCGCCTTACCGCCCAGCGGCTGCTGCGTCACGAGCGAGTACGGGCCCGTGGAACGCGCGTGCATCTTGTCGTCGACCAGGTGGTGCAGCTTCAGGTAGTGCATGTAGCCGACCGTCACCGTACGTTCGAACATTTCGCCCGTGCGGCCGTCGTACAGACGCACCTGATTCTTCGACGGCGTCATGCCGAGGTTCTGCGCGATGTCGTCCGGGAACGCCAGATCCAGCGCGCGCGACATTTCTTCTTCCGTCGCACCGTCGAACACCGGCGTCGCGAACGGCACGCCTTCGCGCAGGTTCTTCGCCAGTTCGACGATTTCCTCGTCGGTGAAGCTGTCCAGCTCTTCGGCGCGGCCCGACTCGTTGTAGATCTTGGTCAGGAACTCGCGCAGTTCTTCGATCTTCGCCTGACGCTGCAGCATTTCGCCGATACGCCAGCCGAGACCCTTCGCGGCCCAGCCCAGATGCACTTCGAGAACCTGACCGACGTTCATCCGCGACGGCACGCCGAGCGGGTTCAGAACGACGTCAGCCGGACGGCCGTCGGCCATGTACGGCATGTCTTCGATCGGCACGATCTTCGACACGACACCCTTGTTACCGTGACGGCCTGCCATCTTGTCGCCAGGCTGCAGACGGCGCTTGACTGCCAGATACACCTTGACCATCTTCAGCACGCCCGGCGGCAGTTCGTCGCCTTGCGTGAGCTTCTTGCGCTTTTCTTCGAACGCCAGGTCGAACTGGTGACGCTTCTGTTCGATCGAATCCTTGATCGCTTCGAGCTGCGCCGCTGCTTCTTCGTCCGCGAGGCGGATGTCGAACCAGTGGTAATGATCGAGATCTTCCAGGTAAGCCTGTTCGATCTTCGTGCCCTTCGCGAGCTTCTTCGGACCGCCGTTCGCGACCTTGCCCGTCAGCATGCGCGCGAGACGCTGGAACGCGTCGCCTTCCACGATACGCAGCTGGTCGTTCAGGTCGAGACGATAGCGCTTCAGTTCGTCGTCGATAATCTGTTGCGCGCGCTTGTCGCGCTGAATGCCTTCGCGCGTGAACACCTGGACGTCGATCACCGTGCCGCTCATGCCCGACGGCACGCGCAGCGAGGTGTCCTTCACGTCCGAAGCCTTTTCGCCGAAAATGGCGCGCAGCAGCTTCTCTTCCGGCGTCAGCTGGGTTTCGCCCTTCGGCGTGACCTTGCCGACCAGCACGTCGCCTGCTTCGACTTCCGCGCCGATGTAGACGATGCCCGACTCGTCGAGACGGCCGAGTTGTACTTCAGCCAGGTTCGAGATGTCGCGCGTGATTTCTTCCGGTCCGAGCTTCGTGTCGCGAGCCACGACGTTCAGTTCTTCGATGTGGATCGACGTGTAACGGTCGTCGGCCACCACCTTCTCCGAGATCAGGATCGAGTCTTCGAAGTTGTAGCCGTTCCACGGCATGAACGCGACCAGCATGTTCTGGCCGAGCGCCAGTTCGCCGAGGTCCGTGGATGCGCCGTCAGCCAGCACGTCGCCGCGCGAAACCTTGTCGCCGACCTTCACGATCGGACGCTGGTTGATGTTCGTGTTCTGGTTCGAACGCGTGTACTTGATCAGGTTGTAGATGTCGACACCGACGTCGCCAGCCACCGCTTCTTCGTCGTTCACGCGAATCACGATACGGCCCGCGTCGACGTAGTCGACCACGCCGCCGCGGAAGGCCTGAACCGTCGTGCCCGAGTCGACCGCCACCGTGCGCTCGATACCGGTACCGACCACGGCCTTTTCAGGACGCAGACACGGCACAGCCTGACGCTGCATGTTCGAGCCCATCAATGCGCGGTTCGCGTCATCGTGCTCGAGGAACGGAATCAGCGATGCAGCCACCGAGACGATCTGCGACGGCGCCACGTCCATGTACTGGATGCGGTCCGGCGTGACCATCAGCGTTTCGCCCGCTTCACGCGACGACACGAGTTCGTCGGTCAGCGTGCCGTCTTCGGCCACCGCCGCGTTCGCCTGCGCGATCACGTAACGGCCTTCTTCGATCGCCGACAGGTAGTCGATCTGGTCGGTCACCTTGCCGTCCACGACCTTGCGATACGGCGTTTCGAGGAAGCCGTATTCGTTCAGGTGCGCGTACAGCGCGAGCGAGTTGATCAGACCGATGTTCGGACCTTCAGGCGTTTCAATCGGGCAGACGCGGCCGTAATGCGTAGGATGCACGTCGCGCACTTCGAAGCCTGCGCGCTCACGCGTCAAACCACCCGGGCCCAGTGCCGAAACACGGCGCTTGTGGGTAATTTCCGACAGCGGGTTGGTCTGGTCCATGAACTGCGACAGCTGCGACGAACCGAAGAACTCGCGAATCGCCGACGAAATCGGCTTCGAGTTGATCAGGTCGTGCGGCATCAGGTTTTCGCTTTCGGCCTGGCCGAGGCGTTCCTTCACAGCACGTTCCACACGCACGAGACCGGCGCGGAACTGGTTCTCCGCCAGTTCGCCGACGCAACGCACACGGCGATTGCCGAGGTGGTCGATGTCGTCGACTTCGCCCTTGCCGTTACGCAGCTCGACCAGAATCTTGATCGTCGCGAGAATGTCGTCGTCCTGCAGCGTCATCGGGCCGACGATCTCGTCGCGACCCACGCGGCGATTGAACTTCATACGACCCACCTTGGACAGGTCGTAGGCGTCTTCGCTGTAGAACAGACGGTTGAACAGTGCCTCGACCGCTTCTTCGGTCGGCGGCTCGCCCGGGCGCATCATGCGGTAGATCGCGATGCGCGCGGCCATCTTGTCGGCGGTTTCGTCGATACGCAGCGTGGACGAGATGTACGGACCCTGGTCCAGATCGTTCGTATAAAGCGTCTGGATGTCCTTGATCTTCGCTTCGCGCAGCTTTTCGAGGACGGTTTCCGTGATTTCGTCGTTCGCATTCGCGATGACTTCACCGGTGTCGCCGTCGACGACGTTCTTCGCCAGCACGCGGCCGAGCAGATAGTCTTCCGGAACCGAGATGAACTTGGTCTTGGCGTTGTCCAGGTCGCGGATGTGCTTCGCGTTGATCCGCTTGTCCTTCTGGACGATCACATTGCCGTCGCGGTCGGTAATGTCGAAACGCGCGACTTCGCCACGCAGACGCTCCGGCACGAACTCCATCTGCGCGCCTTCGGGCATCAGCGTGAAGTTATCGAACACGAAGAAGTTTGCGAGGATCTGTTCCGGCGTGAGGCCGATTGCCTTCAGCAGGATCGTGACCGGCATCTTGCGGCGGCGGTCGACGCGGAAGTACAGCACGTCCTTCGGGTCGAACTCGAAGTCGAGCCACGAACCGCGGTAAGGAATGATACGTGCGGAGAACAGGAGCTTGCCCGAGCTGTGCGTCTTGCCCTTGTCGTGCTCGAAGAACACGCCAGGCGAACGGTGCAGCTGCGAAACGATCACGCGCTCCGTGCCGTTGATGACGAACGAACCCGTCGGCGTCATGAGCGGAATTTCGCCCATGTACACTTCCTGTTCCTTCACTTCCTTGACGACCGGCTTGCTCGGCGATTCTTTATCGAGCAGCACCAGACGCACTTTGGCGCGCAGCGCCGAGCAGTAGGTCAAACCGCGCTGCTGACATTCCTTGATGTTGAATGCCGGCGGCGACAGCATGTAGCTGACGAACTCGAGGCGTGCGAACCCGTTGTGCGAAACGATCGGGAAAACGGATGTAAACGCAGCCTGCAGGCCTTCCGGCTTGCGCTGCGTAGACGGCGTATCTGCTTGCAGAAACGTGCTGAATGATTCAAGCTGGGTAGCCAGCAGGAAAGGTACTTGGTGAACGATGGGGCGCTTCGCAAAACTCTTGCGAATACGCTTCTTCTCGGTGAAGGAATATTGCATACGATCTCCGAATCACGGCGGGCATTGTTGTCGAGGCAGGATACCTTGATGAGACAACCCGAGTGTTCACCGACTGAGACCCGATGGCCGTCCGATGGCTTGAACGAGCCTAGAAGCTTGGTGGTTGGCCTCTACCAACCGCTGGCTGACGGTAGCGGATGCGTGTCGCATCTGGGACTTGAGCCGCTACCCGACCAAACTTGCCTTCTGCAGTCGCTTCAGAAGACAAAGAGAAGCGCCGGTCAATGTTGCCGATAGGCGATTTTCTTTGGCTTCTGGGAGTCGCATTCCTGCCGGACAGCAATGCAAAAACGCGTCCCCCACAAAGCACAAAAAGGCCGGCGGTGAAAAACCGCCAGCCTTCGCACAGCGCGCTGAAACTTACTTGATTTCAGCCTTCGCGCCGGCTTCTTCCAGCTTCTTCTTGGCTTCTTCAGCAGCAGCCTTCGGCACCGATTCCTTAACGGGCTTCGGTGCGCCGTCGACCAGGTCCTTCGCTTCCTTCAGGCCGAGACCCGTCAGTTCACGAACTGCCTTAATGACGGAAACCTTGTTCGCGCCGACGTCAACCAGGTTGACCGTGAATTCGGTTTGCTCTTCAGCTGCAGCAGCGCCGCCGCCTGCACCTGCCGGGCCTGCCACTGCAACAGCAGCTGCCGACACGCCAAACTTTTCTTCGAACGCCTTAACCAGCTCGTTCAGTTCCAGAACCGACATCGAGCCTACGGCTTCGAGGATGTCTTCTTTTGCGATTGCCATTTGAAATACTCCTAAATTGAATTCGGATACAGCTAGCGATCAATTACGCTCGGCTGAAGTGCATTACGCAGCGGATTCTTCGCCTTGTTTCTTCTCTGCCAGCGCGGCCAGAGCGCGCGCGAAGCCAGAAACAGGTGCTTGCATAACGAACAACAGCTTGGAGAGCAGTTCCTCGCGGCTCGGGATGTTGGCCAGCGCTTGCACGCCTGCCTTGTCCATCACGTTGCCTTCGTAGGCGCCAGCCTTGATGACCAACTTGTCATTGCTCTTGCTGAAGTCGTTGACGACCTTGGCAGCAGCAATTGCATCTTCCGAGATGCCGTAGATCAGGGGGCCAGTCATCTGCTCTGCCAGCGGAGCAAACGGGGTACCTTCGACAGCGCGACGCGCCAGCGTGTTCTTCAACACGCGAAGATAAACCTGTTGCTCACGCGCTTTCGCGCGCAGCTTGGTCAGATCGCCAACCGTGATCCCACGATACTCAGCCAGAACCACGGTCTGGGCTTTCGCGACTTGCGCGGCAACCTCAGCGACGACGGCCTGCTTGCTTTCTTTGTTGAGTGGCACGGTTAACCTCCAGATTCGATACACGCGGCGTGCGCCTTGTGTACCGCGTTCAATAACGGCGTCCGACCAGTCAGGAGTATTTCGACCGCCCGACACCCGCATTGCTGCGAGCATCAACCGGCTTCATCACTACAAAACTTTTTCGGGTTCGCCATCTGCGTTGGCTTTGCATTAAGGGCTCGCCTACCTGCTGCGTGCCCGCCAACGGTCTTTGACAACCGGCTGCGCGATGCAACTGCCACCGCACAACCGCCCAAAGCCCATAAACCACCCCGGCTTTCGCCGAGGCGATGAATTACTTACTGCGCCGCGAGCGATGCCTGGTCGACGCGAACGCCGACGCCCATCGTGCTCGACAGAGCGACCTTGCGCAGGTAGACACCCTTGCTGGTCGCCGGCTTGGCCTTCTGCAGCGCGTCGATGAGCGCGCTCAGGTTGCTGCGCAGAGCCGTCGGCTCGAACGAAGCACGCCCGATGGTGGCGTGGATGATACCGGCCTTGTCGACGCGGAATTGCACCTGACCTGCCTTGGCGTTCTTGACTGCAGTCGCGACGTCCGGCGTGACCGTGCCGACCTTCGGGTTCGGCATCAGGCCGCGCGGGCCGAGGATCTGACCGAGCGTACCGACAACGCGCATCGTGTCCGGCGAAGCGATCACGATATCGAAGTCCAGATTGCCGGCCTTAACCTGTTCAGCCAGGTCTTCCATACCGACGACTTCAGCGCCAGCTGCACGAGCCTGCTCAGCCTTTTCGCCTTGCGCGAACACAGCGACGCGGACCGACTTACCGGTACCTGCCGGCAGAACGACCGAACCCCGGACCACCTGGTCCGACTTCTTTGCATCGATGCCGAGTTGCACGGCCACGTCGATCGACTCGTCAAACTTGGCGCTTGCGCATTCCTTCACGAGCGACAGTGCGTCGTCGATCGGGTACAGCTTCTGACGGTCAACCTTTGCTGCAAATGCTTGCAGACGCTTAGAAAGCTTAGCCATTTACACGCCCTCCACGGTGATGCCCATCGAGCGGGCGCTACCAGCGATCGTACGAACCGCTGCGTCCAGATCAGCTGCCGTCAGATCGGGCATCTTGGTCTTGGCGATGTCTTCAGCTTGAGCGCGGGTAATCTTGCCGACCTTGTCGGTGTGCGGCTTGCTCGAACCCTTGTCGACCTTCGCTGCCTTCTTGATCAGGACCGTTGCCGGCGGCGTCTTGAGGACGAACGTGAAGCTCTTGTCAGCGAACGCGGTGATCACGACCGGAATCGGCAGACCCGGTTCCAGTGCTTGGGTCTGCGCGTTAAACGCCTTGCAGAACTCCATGATGTTCAGGCCGCGCTGGCCCAGTGCCGGACCGACCGGCGGCGACGGGTTGGCTTTACCTGCAGGAATCTGCAGCTTGATAAAGCCAATGATTTTCTTTGCCATGTTGAAAACCTCTTTGGAACGCCGCGTTGCGAGCAGACGTTCAGTGAGTAGTAACGCGCGTTCGTCGAAACTCGACTAGTTACGCTCCTCAACGGCCGTTACGCGGACCGTAAGCGCGAAGTACGAAACGCGCCGAATGGCGCGCCGCGTAAAATTCTGAATTACAACTTCTCGACTTGGCCGAATTCCAGTTCAACCGGCGTTGCGCGGCCGAAAATCGTAACGGAAACACGGACACGCGACTTTTCGTAGTTGACTTCTTCGACGCTGCCGTTGAAATCCGTAAAAGGACCGTCCTTCACCCGCACCATCTCGCCTACTTCGAACAGGGTCTTCGGGCGCGGCTTTTCCACGCCTTCCTGCATCTGCGACATGATCTTCTCGACTTCACGCGGAGAAATCGGACTCGGGCGATTACGTGCACCACCAACGAAGCCAGTGACCTTCGCCGTATTCTTCACGAGGTGCCACGTCTCGTCGGTCATTTCCATTTCCACCAGCACGTAGCCAGGGAAGAAACGACGCTCGGTCACCGACTTGTGACCACCTTTCACCTCGACCACTTCTTCAGTTGGAACGAGGATTTGACCAAACTGGTCTTGCATGCCAGCACGTTCGATGCGCTCCTGAAGCGCACGTTGCACGCTCTTCTCCATACCGGAGTAGGCGTGCACGACGTACCAGCGTTTGCCGCTCGGAGATGCCGGAGTATCGCTCATATCATTTCCAACCCAGAATCACCGAGAAAATCGCCCATTCGATGGATTTATCACTCACCCAAAGAAAGATCGCCATAACGAACACGAAGCCGAACACGACCAACGTCGTCTGGGTGGCCTCTTTGCGAGTCGGCCAGACAACCTTGCGGACTTCCTTGTACGAATCTTTGGCGAAAGCGATGAAACCCTTGCCAGGCGCGGAGAGAAGACCGACTGCAACACCCGCGATTGCACCAACAGCCAAGGCGGCTCCGCGGACGTACCATTCCTGACCGTTGAGCCAGAAGAACCCCACGAACCCGGCCAAGACCAGCAATACGCCCGCGACGAGCATCAGCTTGTCGCCGGATGTATTTACAGTTTCGACGGAAGGATTCGCCATAACACCTTAACGAAGCGTCACATACGACGCGAGAGTTGGCAGGGGCAGAGGGAATCGAACCCCCAACCTTCGGTTTTGGAGACCGACGCTCTGCCAGTTGAGCTATACCCCTAAACCATTTGGGGTTGACGACACCGCCAACCCCGAAACTACAGATTAACGAGAACTGTCTGGCGTTACTCGAGAATCTTGGCAACGACACCTGCGCCGACGGTACGGCCGCCTTCGCGGATAGCGAAGCGCAGACCTTCTTCCATCGCGATCGGGTTGATCAGCTTCACCGTGATCGACACGTTGTCGCCCGGCATGACCATTTCCTTGTCCTTCGGCAGCTCGATCGAGCCCGTCACGTCCGTCGTACGGAAGTAGAACTGCGGACGGTAGTTGTTGAAGAACGGCGTGTGACGGCCGCCTTCGTCCTTGCTCAGCACGTACACTTCAGCCGTGAAGTGCGTGTGCGGGTTGATCGAACCCGGCTTGGCCAGCACCTGGCCACGCTCCACGTCTTCGCGCTTCGTGCCGCGCAGCAGGATACCCACGTTGTCGCCCGCCTGACCCTGATCCAGCAGCTTGCGGAACATTTCCACGCCCGTGCAGGTCGTCTTCACCGTCGGCTTGATACCGACGATTTCGATTTCCTCGCCGACCTTGATGACGCCGCGCTCAACGCGACCCGTCACCACCGTGCCGCGACCCGAGATCGAGAACACGTCTTCTACCGGCATCAGGAACGTGCCGTCCACAGCGCGCTCCGGCGTCGGGATGTACGTGTCCAGCGCGTCGGCCAGGTTCATGATCGCCACTTCGCCCAGCTCGCCCTTGTCGCCTTCCAGCGCCAGCTTGGCCGAACCCTTGATGATCGGCGTGTCGTCGCCCGGGAAGTCGTACTTCGACAGAAGTTCGCGCACTTCCATCTCGACCAGTTCCAGCAGCTCGGCGTCGTCCACCATGTCGCACTTGTTCAGGAACACGATGATGTACGGCACACCGACCTGACGCGCCAGCAGGATGTGCTCACGCGTTTGCGGCATCGGGCCGTCAGCGGCCGAGCACACCAGGATTGCGCCGTCCATCTGCGCGGCGCCCGTGATCATGTTCTTCACATAGTCAGCGTGGCCCGGGCAGTCGACGTGTGCGTAGTGGCGGTTAGCCGTTTCGTACTCGACGTGCGCCGTGTTGATCGTGATGCCACGTGCCTTTTCTTCCGGCGCCGCGTCGATCTGGTCGTATGCCTTCGCTTCGCCGCCGAACTTCTGCGTCAGAACCGTCGTGATCGCTGCCGTCAGCGTGGTCTTGCCGTGGTCAACGTGACCGATCGTGCCGACGTTCACGTGCGGCTTGGTCCGCTCAAACTTACCCTTGGCCATTTTCGACTCCTAAGAGGATTTTTCCGTACGTTGCGCCGGGCGCAAACAATCACCGGGTACTTCTGGTGCCCATGGGCAGGATCGAACTGCCGACCTCTCCCTTACCAAGGGAGTGCTCTACCACTGAGCCACATGGGCGCTACTTCTATTTGGCTGGAGCGGGTGAAGGGAATCGAACCCTCGTCGTAAGCTTGGAAGGCTTCTGCTCTACCATTGAGCTACACCCGCAAGGACCCATGGATTCCCAACAACTGCTACAACTTGCATTCTGGTGGAGGAGGTTGGATTCGAACCAACGTAGGCGTAAGCCAACAGATTTACAGTCTGCCCCCTTTAGCCACTCGGGCACCCCTCCGCAGAGAACTGATGATTATGGGGGAACAACCGCTGAATGTCAAGAGTTACTCGACTGTTCCAAACCCAAACGCTCTCACTTATAGGTAGTGATTGCGGTGCTGCCGTAAACGCAGAAACCCCACCTTTGCGGGGTGGGGTTTCTGACGGTGGTGGGGAGCCTGACGATTACCTACTTTCACACGGGTAATCCGCACTATCATCGGCGTGGAGTCGTTTCACGGTCCTGTTCGGGATGGGAAGGGGTGGGACCGACTCGCTATGGTCATCAGGCTTTGACGGGTTGCCGTACTGCCGGTGGGGCAATACAGCCAATCTGGAAGAAGTAGTTTCTGGTGATGCTCACCAGGCGATGCGGGGTTGTGCTGTATCGGGCACAACATGGATCTCAACCGTGTGTGGTCTGCATAAGACCCTGCGCGTGGCGCAGGGTGGGGCATCCATAAGTGCTGAAGCACTCACGGCTGCCGACACACACCTGTTATAGGATCAAGCCTTACGGGCAATTAGTATCAGTTAGCTGAACGCATTACTGCGCTTACACACCTGACCTATCAACGTCCTGGTCTTGAACGACCCTTCAAGGGGCTCGAAGCCCCGGGGATATCTCATCTTAAGGCGAGTTTCCCGCTTAGATGCTTTCAGCGGTTATCTCTTCCGAACATAGCTACCCGGCGATGCCACTGGCGTGACAACCGGTACACCAGAGGTTCGTCCACTCCGGTCCTCTCGTACTAGGAGCAGCCCCCTTCAAATATCCAGCGCCCACGGCAGATAGGGACCAAACTGTCTCACGACGTTTTAAACCCAGCTCACGTACCTCTTTAAATGGCGAACAGCCATACCCTTGGGACCGGCTACAGCCCCAGGATGAGATGAGCCGACATCGAGGTGCCAAACACCGCCGTCGATATGAACTCTTGGGCGGTATCAGCCTGTTATCCCCAGAGTACCTTTTATCCGTTGAGCGATGGCCCTTCCATACAGAACCACCGGATCACTATGACCTGCTTTCGCACCTGCTCGACTTGTCGGTCTCGCAGTTAAGCACGCTTATGCCATTGCACTATCAGCACGATTTCCGACCGTACCTAGCGTACCTTCGTACTCCTCCGTTACACTTTGGGAGGAGACCGCCCCAGTCAAACTGCCTACCATGCACTGTCCCCGATCCGGATTACGGACCAAGGTTAGAACCTCAAACAGATCAGGGTGGTATTTCAAGGATGGCTCCACGCAGACTGGCGTCCACGCTTCACAGCCTCCCACCTATCCTACACAGACCGGTTCAAAGTCCAATGCAAAGCTACAGTAAAGGTTCATGGGGTCTTTCCGTCTAGCCGCGGGGAGATTGCATCATCACAAACACTTCAACTTCGCTGAGTCTCGGGAGGAGACAGTGTGGCCATCGTTACGCCATTCGTGCAGGTCGGAACTTACCCGACAAGGAATTTCGCTACCTTAGGACCGTTATAGTTACGGCCGCCGTTTTACCGGGACTTCAATCAGGAGCTTGCACCCCATCATTTAATCTTCCGGCACCGGGCAGGCGTCACACCCTATACGTCCACTTTCGTGTTTGCAGAGTGCTGTGTTTTTATTAAACAGTCGCAGCCACCAGTTTATTGCAACCCCTTCACCCTTCTCGCGCAGGCGAGTCAAGCTACAGGGGCGTACCTTATCCCGAAGTTACGGTACCAATTTGCCGAGTTCCTTCTCCCGAGTTCTCTCAAGCGCCTTAGAATACTCATCTCGCCCACCTGTGTCGGTTTGCGGTACGGTCTTGTTGAACTGAAGCTTAGAGGCTTTTCCCGGAACCACTTCCGATTGCTTCGTGACCTAGATCACTGGCCTCGCACCCTTGAATTCCGCGCCCGGATTTGCCAAAGCGCCTTCTCCAATGCAAGGACCGGGACTTCCAACACCCGGACAACCTTCCGCGATCCGTCCCCCCATCGCATTCAACAATGGTGCAGGAATATTAACCTGCTTCCCATCAGCTACGCATTTCTGCCTCGCCTTAGGGGCCGACTCACCCTACGCCGATGAACGTTGCGTAGGAAACCTTGGGCTTACGGCGAGGGGGCCTTTCACCCCCTTTATCGCTACTCATGTCAGCATTCGCACTTCCGATACCTCCAGCACACTTTCCAGTGCACCTTCGCAGGCTTACGGAACGCTCTCCTACCATGCATATAAATATGCATCCGCAGCTTCGGTATATGGCTTAGCCCCGTTACATCTTCCGCGCAGGACGACTCGATCAGTGAGCTATTACGCTTTCTTTAAAGGATGGCTGCTTCTAAGCCAACCTCCTGACTGTTTTAGCCTTCCCACTTCGTTTCCCACTTAGCCATATTTGGGGACCTTAGCTGGCGGTCTGGGTTGTTTCCCTCTTGACACCGGACGTTAGCACCCGATGTCTGTCTCCCGTGATTGCACTCTTCGGTATTCGGAGTTTGCTATGGCGTAGTAATCCGCAATGGACCCCACAACCATGACAGTGCTCTACCCCCGAAGGTGATACACGAGGCACTACCTAAATAGTTTTCGGAGAGAACCAGCTATTTCCAGGTTTGTTTAGCCTTTCACCCCTATCCACAGCTCATCCCCTAACTTTTCAACGTTAGTGGGTTCGGACCTCCAGTACGTGTTACCGCACCTTCATCCTGGCCATGGATAGATCACCTGGTTTCGGGTCTACACCCAGCGACTGAACGCCCTGTTCGGACTCGCTTTCGCTACGCCTGCCCTAATCGGTTAAGCTTGCCACTGAATGTAAGTCGCTGACCCATTATACAAAAGGTACGCCGTCACCCCCTTGCGAAGGCTCCGACTGTTTGTATGCATGCGGTTTCAGGATCTGTTTCACTCCCCTCCCGGGGTTCTTTTCGCCTTTCCCTCACGGTACTGGTTCACTATCGGTCGATCACGAGTATTTAGCCTTGGAGGATGGTCCCCCCATCTTCAGACAGGATTTCACGTGTCCCGCCCTACTTCTCGCATACCTAGTTCTTCCAATCTGTTTTCGCTTACGGGGCTATCACCCGCTATGGCCGCACTTTCCAGAGCGTTCAGCTAACAGTTCAGATAAAGAATGCAGGCTGCTCCCATTTCGCTCGCCACTACTCTGGGAATCTCGGTTGATTTCTTTTCCTGCGGTTACTTAGATGTTTCAGTTCACCGCGTTCGCCTCACATGACCTATGGATTCAGTCATGGATACTCCATTCGGAGTGGGTTTCCCCATTCGGACATCTACGGATCAAAGCTCGTTTGCCAGCTCCCCGTAGCTTTTCGCAGGCTACCGCGTCCTTCATCGCCTGTGATCGCCAAGGCATCCACCACATGCACTTGTTCGCTTGACCCTATAACGGGTATGTCTCATCGTGCTGGACACGACAGGACCCACTCGCTACAGGTTGAGTATTCGTGTTGCGCCGTATTCCAAGGCGATCTTTCGATCACCTTTAAAATACATCGATACAATCACAACCCTGATTCACCTACTCGCGCACCCATCTCCAGGTACACTTTCGTGAATCTCTTTACTACTTCTTCCTGATTGTTAAAGAACGTTCAGCCGATATCACGACTGGATCGTGCATCACGCTGACTGGCTCAATTGCCAATGCATAACGCTCAGCTCGCACTGAACACTAGGCATTGGGAATTGGTGGAGGATGACGGGATCGAACCGACGACCCCCTGCTTGCAAAGCAGGTGCTCTCCCAGCTGAGCTAATCCCCCCGCGGGTCACACAGATACAGGGCACCTCAGTGTGCACTTCAGTGAGCACCCCGGTCAGCCACCACACAAGACAGCTGGTGGGTCTGGATGGATTCGAACCATCGACCCCCGCCTTATCAAGACGGTGCTCTAACCGACTGAGCTACAGACCCCTGCGTCTGTCTGCGTTTCTTTACTTACAGCCGATAAGCGTGAGCGCTCAACACCCTGACGCGTCAAGCTCTGGAAAGGAGGTGATCCAGCCGCACCTTCCGATACGGCTACCTTGTTACGACTTCACCCCAGTCATGAATCCTACCGTGGTGACCGTCCTCCTTGCGGTTAGACTAGCCACTTCTGGTAAAACCCACTCCCATGGTGTGACGGGCGGTGTGTACAAGACCCGGGAACGTATTCACCGCGGCATGCTGATCCGCGATTACTAGCGATTCCAGCTTCACGCACTCGAGTTGCAGAGTGCGATCCGGACTACGATCGGTTTTCTGGGATTGGCTCCACCTCGCGGCTTGGCGACCCTCTGTTCCGACCATTGTATGACGTGTGAAGCCCTACCCATAAGGGCCATGAGGACTTGACGTCATCCCCACCTTCCTCCGGTTTGTCACCGGCAGTCTCCCTGGAGTGCTCTTGCGTAGCAACTAGGGACAAGGGTTGCGCTCGTTGCGGGACTTAACCCAACATCTCACGACACGAGCTGACGACAGCCATGCAGCACCTGTGTGATGGCTCCCTTTCGGGCACTCCCACCTCTCAGCGGGATTCCATCCATGTCAAGGGTAGGTAAGGTTTTTCGCGTTGCATCGAATTAATCCACATCATCCACCGCTTGTGCGGGTCCCCGTCAATTCCTTTGAGTTTTAATCTTGCGACCGTACTCCCCAGGCGGTCAACTTCACGCGTTAGCTACGTTACCAAGCCAATGAAGGCCCGACAACCAGTTGACATCGTTTAGGGCGTGGACTACCAGGGTATCTAATCCTGTTTGCTCCCCACGCTTTCGTGCATGAGCGTCAGTATTGGCCCAGGGGCTGCCTTCGCCATCGGTATTCCTCCACATCTCTACGCATTTCACTGCTACACGTGGAATTCTACCCCCCTCTGCCATACTCTAGCCCGCCAGTCACAAATGCAGTTCCCAGGTTAAGCCCGGGGATTTCACATCTGTCTTAGCGAACCGCCTGCGCACGCTTTACGCCCA
This sequence comes from Paraburkholderia phenoliruptrix, assembly GCF_047325075.1. Lineage (NCBI taxonomy): Bacteria > Pseudomonadati > Pseudomonadota > Betaproteobacteria > Burkholderiales > Burkholderiaceae > Paraburkholderia > Paraburkholderia phenoliruptrix. The sequence continues at coordinate 682,507 of NZ_CP168531.1, read as the reverse complement.
GTAATTCCGATTAACGCTTGCACCCTACGTATTACCGCGGCTGCTGGCACGTAGTTAGCCGGTGCTTATTCTTCCGGTACCGTCATCCGCCACGGGTATTAGCCACGGCGTTTTCTTTCCGGACAAAAGTGCTTTACAACCCGAAGGCCTTCTTCACACACGCGGCATTGCTGGATCAGGGTTGCCCCCATTGTCCAAAATTCCCCACTGCTGCCTCCCGTAGGAGTCTGGGCCGTGTCTCAGTCCCAGTGTGGCTGGTCGTCCTCTCAGACCAGCTACAGATCGTCGCCTTGGTAGGCCTTTACCCCACCAACTAGCTAATCTGCCATCGGCCGCCCCTGTAGCGCGAGGTCCCGAAGGATCCCCCGCTTTCCTCCGCAGAGCGTATGCGGTATTAATCCGGCTTTCGCCGGGCTATCCCCCACTACAGGACACGTTCCGATGTATTACTCACCCGTTCGCCACTCGCCGCCAGGCCGAAGCCCGCGCTGCCGTCCGACTTGCATGTGTAAGGCATGCCGCCAGCGTTCAATCTGAGCCAGGATCAAACTCTTCAGTTCAAACCTGTTACTGTTTTCGGGCTCTCTCGAACCCGGTCGCTCACTCAACGTACTGACGAATGATTAACCTCACTCCTCCACAGAAGAGTCAGGCAACCTTCCTTTCATTACTGTGTGAGACTTGATACTTTCGCTTTTCCGCCAGACCCAGAAGAGTCCGGCGTAGCGTCGTCGCATCAAGCGCCCACACTTATCGGCTGTTAGTTTTTAAAGATCGGTTCGCACACTTCGCAGCGCCTGATTTCAACCACCCGGCACCGCTTCGTTCTGCGTCGCTGCATCAGCAGCAGAGAAGCGAGATTATGAAGACTCTCGTCCGTTTCGTCAACTAAATTTTTTCGCTTTCGCTTAAAAACCTGCTTGACGCCATCGCCGCTGGTTTCTGCCGCGGCTCCTCGTTCCCAAACGAGGAGCGAAATAATAGGTCACCGATAGCCTTATGACAAGGGTTCGACGAAAACTTTGTGCCAGTTCACCTGTGCACCGGATTCGCCACGGCCTCGACGGGGACCGCGTCGGCCATGGCGGCGTAACCGGCGTCGCTCGGATGGATGTGGTCGCCACTATCGAATTTGCGCTGCAGCCGATCAGGCGCCGCCGGATCGCGGAGGACGGCGTCGAAATCCACCACGCCGTCAAAAGCATGGCTGGACCGGATCCACTGGTTCACGGCGAGTCGAATATTTTCCCGCTCGGGCGGAAGCGCCGCGGGCGTCAACGTTCCGCCGAACACTTTCACCCCCGCGTGTCGTGCGCCCGCGATCAACCGCTGATAGCCCGCGATCAGCCCGGCCGCCGTCACCGAAGCATGCGGGAAGTCGCAGTCAAGGCCGTTGCGCGCGGGCATCGCCGCAAAATTGATATCGTTGATGCCGATCAACACAATTACCGACTTCACGCCGGGCCGCTCGAGCGCATCCCGCCCAAAACGCGTGAGGAGCGCTTCGCCATAGCAAGGCGAATCGTTCAGCAGCCGATTGCCGCTGATGCCCAAATTGATAACCGCCGTCGACCCGCTGCCCGCACTCGCCAACCGCCGGGCCAATGCGTCGGGCCATCGACGATTCTGGTTCAGGCTCGAGCGCATGCCGTCCGTGATCGAGTCACCGATCGCCGCGATCGCCGTCGCCTCAGGCGCCGCGTCGACGGACAGCGCCGTCACCCACGCGTACTGCGTGAAGCGCGCGCGAAACGCCGCGGCTGCCGTGTCCTGCGTGTGATTGCCGGATGCGGAAACATAATTGAGCTGACTGGAAACCCGGTGCCACGCCTCAATGCGCTGATCGGGCCCCACAAAGGCGCTGACCGCATAAGGCGCGCCCTCCGCGACGTCCATCGCGATGGGATCGCTATCCACCTCGCGGCCCGCCGGAAGGGTCACACTGCTTTTCCCACCGAACGTTACCCGCGCGCCGCCGCCAGCGGACGCCGCAGCGCCGCCGGCCGACCGCGCGATCCGCAGTTCCTCGATCACCAACGGCGTCTTGCCGTACTCGTTGCTGAGATGGATCCGCGCAGACTTCCCTGACAGCGTCGGATAAACAATCTGACGGACGGTGCGGCCGGCAACTTCCGGCGCGCGATAAAGCGGCGGCAAATCGGCACGCTGCGGAATGGGCTGCAGCGCGGTCGCCCAGGCGGCGACCCAATGCGCCGAGGTGTCGGCGGCCGCGGCGGGAACAGAAACGGCAAACTGGCCAAGCAGCGCCGCGCCGCATGCGGCAACCAGGGAGCGGATGGTCATTCCAGTATCTGACTCAGAGCAAAACGAGCATTGTGCACGATTCACGTCGCCCGCCGCGGGGAGCCACACCCAGCCCCGCCGGCGGGAGCGGCGAATAACGGGCAACTGACAGCGCGCACCGCGCAAACCGGCAGCATCGCCCGCGAACTCAGCCGGCCGCTAATGCCCTGTCATTTTCAAAGCCACGGCCTCGGCCACTTCAATCCCGTCGATAGCCGCCGAATAGATCCCGCCGGCGTACCCCGCGCCTTCGCCCGCCGGATACAGCCCCTCGACGTTCATGCTCTGATAGTCGTCACGGCGGCGCACCCGGATCGGCGACGACGTCCGCGTTTCGACGCCCGTCAGCACCGCGTCGTGCATCGCGAAGCCGGCGATCTTCTTTTCCAGCTGCGGGAGCGCTTCGCGGATCGCCTCGATCACGTAGTCGGGCAGTGCCGTACTCAGATCCGTGGGATGCACGCCTGGCTTATAGGACGGCACGACCGAGCCCAGCGACGTGGACGGCCGCCCGGCAATAAAGTCGCCGACCAGCTGGCCGGGGGCCATATAGTTGCCGCCGCCGAGTTCGAACGCCCGCTCTTCCCACTTGCGTTGAAACGCAATGCCGGCAAGCGGCCCGCCGGGGTAATCGTCGGGTGTAATACCCACGACGATTCCCGCATTCGCATTGCGCTCGGCCCGCGAATACTGGCTCATGCCGTTGGTCACCACGCGGCCGGGCTCGGATGTCGCCGCGACCACCGTGCCGCCCGGGCACATGCAGAAGCTGTACACCGCACGCCCGTTGCTGCAGTGATGCACGACCTTGTAGTCCGCGGCGCCCAGTTGCTTGTGGCCGGCAAACTTGCCGAACCGGCTGCGATCGATCACACCCTGCGGATGCTCGATCCGGAAGCCGAGCGAGAACGGCTTCGCTTCAATATAGACGCCGCGGTCGTGCAGCATCTGGAAGGTATCGCGCGCGCTGTGGCCAACGGCAAGCACCACGTGGTCGCAGCGCAGCGTTTCGCCGGTCGACAGCTTGAGGCCGCGCACTTTTCCCTGATCGATCTCGATATCGTCCACGCGGGTCTGAAACCGCACCTCGCCGCCCAGCTCGTGGATAGTCGCGCGCATCTTCTCGACCATGCTGACAAGGCGAAACGTGCCGATGTGCGGGCGGCTCAGATACAGAATGTCTTCCGGCGCGCCGGCACGCACGAATTCGTCGAGCACCTTGCGGCCGTAGTGCTTCGGGTCCTTGATCTGGCTGTACAGCTTGCCGTCCGAAAACGTGCCCGCGCCGCCCTCGCCGAATTGCACATTCGATTCCGGATTCAGCACCGACTTGCGCCACAGGCCGAACGTGTCCTTGGTGCGCTCGCGCACCGCCTTGCCGCGCTCGAGGATGATCGGCCGAAAGCCCATTTGCGCGAGGATCAGCCCGGCGAACAGCCCGCAAGGCCCCATGCCGATCACCACCGGGCGCGGCGCCGTGAGCTGCGCCGGGGCCTTCGCGACAAACCGGTACGTCATGTCGGGCGTCACGCCGCAATGCGGCACGTCGGCCAGACGCTTGAGCGCGGCGGCCTCGTCCGTGACCTCGACGTCGACGATATAAGTGAGCTTGATGTCGGCGCGCTTGCGCGCATCGTGCGCGCGGCGGAACACCGTGTATCGGACGAGCCCGTCGCGCGGCACGCCGAGTTCCGCAAGCCGTGCGCGAACGGCGGCGTCGAGCGCGCTCTCGGGGTGATCGAGCGGGAGTTTGATTTCGCTAAGACGTAACATGAAATACCGGGATGCAGGAGGGGCCGCAAATGGGGCCGCCAATCGCGGCCAATTCGCAATTTTATAGGTTAAGCGTCGGCGCGGGGCTTTGGCGCAAAGCCGATGCATCGCCGATCTGCCCCTCGCGATCTATCGGTCCGCGCATGTCGTCTCAAAATATTTATTAACCGACCGGTCGGTTGGTTTATACTGTGCGAACCAGACAACTCCCGCAGACGAGCGTCCCCATGTACACGCAATCCCTGGACATTCCCGGTAACGTGGCCCCGCTGGAATCCGGCGCGGCATCGCCGGACGAGGCGCAGTTCGACGCCGTGATGGCCGCCGACGGCAAGATCGAACCGCAGGACTGGATGCCCGAGGCGTACCGCAAAACGCTGGTGCGCCAGATTTCGCAGCACGCGCATTCGGAAATCGTCGGCATGCTGCCCGAAGGCAACTGGATCACGCGCGCGCCGAGTCTGAAGCGCAAAGCGATTCTGCTTGCCAAGGTGCAGGACGAAGCCGGCCACGGCCTCTATCTCTACAGCGCGGCGGAAACGCTCGGCGTCTCGCGCGATCAGCTGATCGCGGCGCTGCATGCCGGCAAGGCCAAATATTCGAGCATCTTCAATTATCCGACCCCCACTTGGGCAGATGTGGGCGTGATCGGCTGGCTGGTCGACGGTGCGGCGATCATGAATCAGATTCCTCTGTGCCGTTGCACCTACGGCCCGTACGCCCGCGCGATGATCCGCATCTGCAAGGAAGAGTCGTTCCACCAGCGCCAGGGTTTCGACGCGCTGATGGCGATGATGTCCGGCACCGAAGCTCAGCGCGAACTCGTGCAGCAGGCGGTGAACCGCTGGTGGTGGCCCGTGCTGATGATGTTCGGCCCGAGCGACAAGGATTCGATCCACAGCAATCAGTCGTCGAAATGGGGCATCAAGCGTATTTCGAACGACGACCTGCGGCAGAAATTCGTCGACGCCACCGTCGAGCAGGCCAAGGTGCTGGGCGTCACGCTGCCCGACCCGGCGCTCAAATGGAATGAGGCGCGCGGTCATTACGACTACGGCGATATCGACTGGGAAGAGTTCTGGCGTGTCGTGAACGGCGACGGCCCGTGCAACCGCGAGCGCCTCGGCACGCGCGTGAAAGCCCACAACGACGGCGCCTGGGTTCGCGAAGCGGCGCTCGCCCACGCCGAAAAGCAACGCCAACGCGCACAACAGCACGCCGCCTGAGCCGCGCGGCGCGCCATGCAACGAATCAGGAGATCAGGATGAACAAGGAATGGCCGATTTGGGAAGTCTTCGTGCGCAGCAAGCAGGGACTCGACCATAAGCATTGCGGCAGTCTGCATGCCGCCGACGCGCAAATGGCGCTGCGCATGGCGCGCGACGTCTACACGCGCCGCCAGGAAGGCGTGAGCATCTGGGTGGTGCCTTCTTCGGCGATCACGGCCTCGGCGCCGCAAGACAAGGCGGAAATGTTCGAACCGGCGGGCGACAAGATTTACCGCCATCCGACGTTCTACACGCTTCCCGACGAAGTCAATCACATGTAAGCGCGCCCATGAACACGACGCCCGACCATCTGCAATATGTACTGCGCCTCGCGGATACCGCGCTGATTCTCGGTCAGCGCAACACCGAATGGTGCGGCCACGGCCCGATTCTCGAAGAAGATATCGCGCTCTCCAACATGAGCCTCGACCTGATCGGCCAGGCGCGCCTGCTGTACACGCACGCGGCCTCGCTCGAACAGCAGCTCACCGGCAAGAGCCGCACCGAAGACGACTATGCGTACTTCCGCGCCGAGCGCGAGTTCGCCAATTACACATTGGTCGAGTTGCCGCACTACGGCCCGCTGTCCGCGACCGCGCAGGCCGAGAAGGACTACGCCGTCACCATCGTGCGAAATTTCCTTTACTCGACGCTGATGGCGCACCTGTGGACGGCGCTCATGCAATCGAAGGACACGCAGCTTGCCGCGATTGCCGCGAAGTCGATCAAGGAGACGAGCTACCACGTGCATCATGCGAGCGAGTGGCTGATCCGTTTCGGCGACGGTACGGACGAGTCTCACCGCCGCGCGCAGGCCGCGCTCGACTACCTGATGCCGTACACGCGCGAATTCTTCAGCACGGACGCCGTGGAGGAAGCCGTCGCCGCCGCCGGCATCGGGCCGCTCAGCGCCGATCTCGAGTCCGCCTGGCTCGACGACGTGCGCGCCACGCTCGAACAAGCCACGCTCGCGCTCCCCGAGCCGGTCAAGCACATCACGACCGGCAAGCACGGCGAGCATTCCGAGCACATGGGCTTTGTGCTGGCCGAGATGCAAAGCCTTGCGCGGCAGCATCCCGGTGCGACCTGGTAAGCGCGGCCACTCTGCCGATCCGATCATGACGACCTCGACCGCTCCCCTGGCCGCGCCCCGCGCCGCCCGCGACGCCACGCTGCAACGCGCGTGGGCCGTGCTTGAAGCCGTGCCCGATCCGGAGATTCCGGTGGTGTCGATCCGCGAGCTCGGCATTCTGCGCGATGTCCGCCGAGCCGACGACGGCGCGCTCGAAGTCGTCATCACGCCGACTTACTCGGGCTGCCCGGCCATGTCGCAGATCGCCGAAGACATCGGGCATGCACTCGAGCTCGCCGGTCTCTCGCCGTATCGGATCGCGACGGTGCTCGCGCCCGCGTGGACCACCGACTGGATGACCGCCGAAGCCCGCGACAAGCTGCGCGCCTACGGCATCGCACCGCCCACGGGCCATTGCGGATCGGCGGACGGCTCGGCCTTCGTGCCTCAGGAAAAAGTGATGCGCTTCGTGCCGCGCGCGCTGCCCGCGCCGTCGTGCCCGCGCTGCGGCTCGGCCCATACCGAACGCCTCGCGCAATTCGGCTCGACCGCTTGCAAGGCCTTGTACCGCTGCCTCGACTGCCGCGAACCCTTCGACTATTTCAAACCCTACTGATATGGCTACCCCGCAATTTCATCCGCTGCGTATCCGCGAAGTGCGGCCGGAAACCGCCGACGCCGTCTCGGTCGCCTTCGAAGTCCCCGCCGACCTGCGCGAGTTGTATCGCTTCACGCAGGGCCAGTTCGTCACGCTGAAAACGCACATCGACGGCGAGGAAACACGCCGGTCCTATTCGATCTGCGTCGGCGTGACCGACTACGACCGCGACGGCGAACTGCGCATCGGCATCAAACGCGTGCGCGGCGGCCGCTTCTCGAATTTCGCTTTCGACACGCTGCAGCCGGGCCACACGATCGACGTGATGACGCCGGACGGCCGCTTCTTCACGCATCTGAACGCGGACCACGGCCAGCAGTATGTGGCGTTCGCGGGCGGCTCGGGCATCACGCCGGTGCTCGCCATCATCAAGACGACGCTCGAGGTCGAGCCGCGCAGCACCTTCACGCTGATTTACGGCAACCGCAGCGTCGACCAGATCATGTTCGCGGAAGAACTGGAAGACCTGAAGAACCGCTTCATGAACCGCTTCGTGCTGTACCACGTGCTGTCCGACGATTTGCAGGACGTCGAGCTGTTCAACGGCGTGCTCGACCAGAAGAAATGCGCGGCGTTTCTGGAGAGCCTCGTGCCTGCGGATTCCATCGACGAAGCCTTTATTTGCGGCCCCGCGCCGATGATGGACGCCGCCGAGGCCGCGCTCAAAGCCGCCGGCGTGCCACCGGAAAAAGTGCACGTGGAGCGCTTCGGCTCGCCGCTGCCGCAAGCGGGCGTACCGCCCATCGAAATCACCGAAGATACGCCGGCCGCCGAGCTGGAAATCGTGCTGGACGGAAAACGCCGCAAGCTGCGCCTGCCCTATCAGGGCGTGAGCGTGCTCGACGTCGGCCTGCGCGCCGGCCTCGCGCTGCCCTACGCGTGCAAAGGCGGCGTTTGCTGCACGTGCCGTGCGAAAGTCGTGGAAGGCGAAGTGAAGATGGAAAAGAACTACACGCTGGAAGAACACGAGATCCGCGACGGCTTCGTGCTGACCTGCCAGTGTCATCCGATCAGTGACCGCGTCGTGGTGAGCTACGACGAACGTTGAGGAGACGCTCGTCGCGCATTGCGCCCGCCGTGCTTTGAGCCGTTCCGCGATCCGCTTACACTAGGGGCCGCTCGCCATCGGACCATTCCGGTCCGCGAGGCGAGCGGCCCTTTGTCAATCGCCCACTAAAACCCAATCACGGCCGATGAGCACGATCCACCTCACGAACGGCGATGTCGCCGCGGAATCACTGCGCACCGCCTTGCGCGAAGCGGGCTGCGACGATCGCGTGCACGCCCTGCGCGACGACCTCGCGGTCGGCCCTTTGCGCGGCATCGACGACGGCCCCGACGTGCGCGCCGCCTTCTGGGATCGCGTGAGCGCGGACACGAAGCGCGACTTCATCCGCGAGTTTCGCGAGCAGGCGGCGGCACTTGAGGCCATCGCGCGCGGCGCGGCAAACCTCGTGGTCTGGCACGCCGAAAGCGCCGCCGATCAATTGATGCTGCGCCGTGTCTGCTATTACCTACGCAATCAGCCGCAGCGCCTCAATGAAGTGCGTTTGTCGATTCGCGATCTCACCGATGCCGGCGCCTGGGCGCACACCCGCAGGGATCGCGCGACGTCCGTCGGCATGTTCGCGCCCGCGGTGCTGCAAACGCGTTTGCCTGACGCGGCGCCGATCTCCGTGCTGCGCATCAGCCGACTCGCGCTCGAATGGCAGGAAGCGAAACACGCCAACGGCGAAACGCGGCGCTGGCGCGACAACACCTTCACGAGCGGCAGCTTCGCCGATCTCGACGCCTTGATACTCGAGCACGCTGGCGCCGACTGGCAGCCGGCCGCGCGCGTGGCCGCGGAAGTCATGACCGCCGAGCTCGGGTTTCTCGTCAGCGACAGCATTGTGCTGTGGCGTTTCCGCGAGCTGGCCGCCACGCGCCGGATCAGGCTGCGCGGCGACGCGAGCGCGTGGCGCACCCTCGAACTGTGCGCGGCACTCGCACCCTGTCCCCACTGATAAGCCGATAAATAGCAGACCACCATGGCCCGCACCCGAGCCCCCGACCACGAAACCCAGCGCGAGCAGATTCTCGAACTAGCGGCGGCCAAGTTCGCGCAGACGAGCTATCCGAGCACGTCGATGTCAGATCTTGCCGCGGCGAGCGGCACGTCGAAAGCGCGCCTCTATCACTACTACGAGAGCAAGGAGGCGATCCTCTTCGATTTGCTGGATCGCTACACGAAACGGCTGATGCTGATCATCGCCGAGGTGGAAGGCGCGAGCCAGCGCCGCGGGCTGACCGAGCGCGAGACGTTCGCGGAGCTGATCCGCGCGTTCCTCTCCGAATATGAAACGTCGCACAGCCGGCACGTCGCCCTTTTGAACGACGTGAAGTATCTCGTCGACGCCCAGCGCGAGGTCATTCTCAACCGCCAGCGCGACGTGGTCGCCGCCTTTGCGCGGCAACTGGCGCGCGCTTACCCGGAGCGCGCGACGCGCGAAAATCAGACCGCGCTCACCATGATGGTGTTCGGCATGATCAATTGGACCTTCACCTGGCTGAAACCGGGAGGACGCATGGGCTACCGGGAATTCGCCGAGCAGGTGGTGGGTATGGTCGACCACGGACTGGGCGCGGAAGCCCGCTGATTGCGCACCACAGCAATATGCGCGCAGCATGAAGACCCGGGTTGCATAGATACGACAGCCTGAAACGAACGCCCGTCCTTTTATTCTTCTTCTTGTAATTCATAGACTTAGCATCAATGCGTTGCTCAATTAGGCAGCAACCTCCAATCTAGATACGGGTTTTCCCTAGTGTTGAGGTCGGGGTTCGGCTACAATCCTTTTTGCGGTGCACCAACGCCGCGCGATGAAAAGGAGAACCCGACCATGACCATGATTACACCCCGCGCCGCCGAGCCGATCGTCGCGCACGATCGCGCGTCGCTGCCAGCCGGTCGTGCGCCTGCTCTGGTCCGTGAACTCACGGCGGTCGACCGCGACCGCCTGTTGACGCATTTCCTCGCGCTGGACGAAGACGACCGCCTGCTGCGCTTCGGGCAAGTCGTGCCCGACCACGTCATCGAAAACTACGTCCGCGCGATCGACTTCACGCGCGACACCGTGTTCGGCGTATTCGACGATCAATTGCAGCTCACGGGTGTCGGTCACCTGGCTTATTTGCCGGCGGAAGGCGACAAGCGCACAGCGGAGTTCGGCGTTTCGGTACTGGAAAGCGTGCGCGGCCAGGGTATCGGTTCCAGGCTGTTCGAGCGCGCGGCCATTCGCAGCCGCAACACGCACGTCACCACGCTTTACATGCACTGCCTGTCGCGCAACTCGACCATGATGCACATCGCGAAGAAAGCCGGCATGAAGATCGAATACGCGTACGGCGAAGCGGACGCTTATCTCACGCTGCCGCCCGCGGATCAAACCAGCATCATCACGGAAATGCTCCAGGAACAGGCCGCGGTGTTCGACTATGCGCTCAAACGCCAGGCGCGCCGTACGTCGCGGTTGCTCGAGTCTTTCATGCCGGCGGCCGCGGCGGCATAACAAGTGAGGCATCGGGGCACGCAAGCACCCGCGCAGCAACAAAGGGCAGCCGCATGGCTGCCCTTTGTCGTTTGCCGCGTGGACCTTTGAGCGCCGTGAACCGCGCGTCTTCGCAGCACCTTTACAAAATAGGCAGCGCCGTCGTCTCCTTGATCGTGTCCAGCGAGAAGCTCGTTTTGACGTCGATCACCGAAGGATGATGCAGCAGCTGGTCCTGCACGAAGCGCGAGAAGTGCGCCATGTCCTCGACTTGGACCCGCAGCAGATAGTCCATGTCGCCCGTCATCGCGTGGCAAGCCACTACTTCAGGCCAGGTCTGGACGGCCGCGCGGAACAGGTCGGCGTGAGTCGCCTCGCCGCGCGGGCTGAGCGCCGAACCGCCGCGCTTTTCGAGCCGGACATTGACATACGCAAGCAGATCGAGCCCAAGGCGCTGCGCGTCCAGCAGCGCGACGTAGCCGCGAATCACTCCGCTCTCCTCAAGCCGCCGGATGCGCCGCAAACACGGACTCGGCGAGAGGTTGATCCGCTCGGCGATCTCCTGATTCGACAACCGGCCATTCTCCTGAAGGATCGCCAGAATCCGCCGGTCGATTGCGTCTATCTCGATATGAGCCACTTTCTGCCGCCGTTAGAGGAACTTGAGCCAGAAAATAGCGCAACGCTACGCCTTGGCGATTAAGTTCGCAAGTTTACGGCGCGATCCGGCCTCTACACTGGCGTCATTCGGTCGCGCTCTATCGCATTTCGCGCGCGCGATTCCGGCGCAAAGCGCCCTCGACATGGAGACAGACAATGCAGGTTCCAACCTGGGACAATCCCGTCGGCACCGACGGCTTCGAATTCATCGAATACACGGCACCCGATCCGAAAGCGCTCGGCAAGCTGTTCGAGCAGATGGGATTCACCGCTGTCGCGCGTCATCGTCATAAGGACGTGACGCTTTACCGGCAGGGCGACATCAACTTCATCGTCAATGCCGAGCCGGATTCGTTCGCGCAGCGCTTCGCGCGCCTGCATGGCCCGTCGATCTGCGCGATTGCGTTCCGGGTTCAGGACGCGGCGAAGGCCTACCAGCAGGCCGTAGAAAAAGGCGCGTGGGGCTTCGACAACAAGACGGGCCCGATGGAACTGAACATTCCGGCCATCAAGGGCATCGGCGATTCGCTGATCTATTTCGTCGACCGCTGGCGCGGCAAGAACGGCGCCGCGCCCGGCAGCGTCGGCAACATCGACATTTACGACGTGGACTTCGAACCGATTCCCGGCGCGAATCCGAATCCCGTCGGTCATGGCCTCACTTATATCGACCACCTCACGCACAACGTGCACCGCGGTCGCATGCAGGAATGGGCGGAATTCTACGAGCGCCTTTTCAACTTCCGCGAAGTGCGTTACTTCGACATCGAGGGGAAAGTGACGGGCGTGAAGTCGAAAGCGATGACGTCGCCGTGCGGCAAAATCCGCATTCCGATCAACGAGGAAGGTTCGGAAACCGCCGGCCAGATCCAGGAATATCTGGACGCGTATCACGGCGAAGGCATCCAGCACATCGCACTCGGCAGCAACGACATTTACCGTACCGTCGACGGTCTGCGTGCGTCGAACATCTCGCTGCTCGACACCATCGACACGTACTATGAACTGGTCGACCGCCGCGTGCCGAATCATGGCGAGCCGCTCGAGGAACTGCGCAAGCGCAAGATTCTGATCGACGGCGCGCCGGACGATCTGCTGCTGCAAATTTTCACGGAGAACCAGATCGGCCCGATCTTCTTCGAGATCATCCAGCGCAAGGGCAATCAGGGTTTCGGCGAGGGCAACTTCAAGGCGCTCTTCGAATCGATCGAGCTGGATCAGATCCGCCGGGGCGTCGTGCAGGACAAGGCGTGAAACAGCAAGGCGTCCGCCCGCATTGGCGGATGATCAAAAGCACGCATAGGCGTTGATAAAGCGACAAGGGCGAGGATCTCACGATCCTCGCCCTTGTCGCGTGTGCCGCTGCCTGGGTCCAGGCCGGGCAGCGGCGAGTCAACCATCGACACGCTGCATCAGCGGCGCGTCATGAATTCTGGTCTTCCTTGCGAGACGCGCTCTCGCGCGCGATGCGATTGATGGCAACGCGCGCCGGCGCAACCAGCGCCGTGCGGCTGATCGCGCTAGACGGCGCCCCCGTGCTCGCGTTCGAACGCACCGGCGCGCTCATGGCGAAAAAAGCGGCCGACACCATCAGGAAGGTCTGGATGTTTCTCGTGTTCATGCGTACTCCTTTTCTAACTGCCCTGTTGTCCTGAAGCGCCGCAACATGCGGCACGTTGCACAGACATTGCTCACAGGTGCGGTGTTAGACAGACATCTCAACCGCGGTTCCGCGAAATTGTAGGTTTTACAGCTTGTTACACCGACAGGCGCGCGCGACGGGCGAACCTTGCAAAAGAGCGCGACCGCTGAAAAGACTCACCTGACGACCGTGGCTCCGGAAGCTCCCGCCTGATGCGGCGGGTTTTCACCAGTGCTACCATCACTTAAAACACGTCAATATGGCGACCCCGGCCATACGCATTCACAAGATGCCGCGGCCCAAAAGTTCTGGCGATCCCAAACTGGGTGGAGGAGTACACATAATGAATGCCCCGCTAGACGCTGGTCAGCGAGCCTCGCTCGAAGCCGCGCTATCTTCCGTCACGCTCGACGACAAATACACCCTCGAACGCGGCCGCGCATACATGAGCGGCATCCAGGCGCTAGTGCGTCTGCCGATGCTGCAGCAGGAACGCGACCGCGCCGCCGGCCTGAACACCGCCGGCTTCATCTCCGGCTACCGCGGGTCTCCGCTCGGCGGACTCGACCAATCCCTGTGGAAGGCGAAACAGCATCTCGCCGCGCATCAGGTCGTGTTCCAGCCCGGCGTCAACGAAGACCTCGCGGCCACCGCCGTCTGGGGCTCGCAACAGGTCAATCTGTACCCGAGCGCCAAATACGACGGCGTGTTCTCGATGTGGTACGGCAAAGGCCCGGGCGTCGACCGTTCCGGCGACGTCTTCAAGCACGGCAATTCGGCGGGATCCTCGCGGCACGGCGGTGTGCTCGTGCTGGCCGGCGACGATCACGCGGCCAAGTCCTCGACCCTCGCGCATCAGTCGGAACACATCTTCAAGGCATGCGGCCTGCCGGTGCTGTTTCCGTCGAACGTGCAGGAATACCTCGATTTCGGCTTGCACGGCTGGGCCATGAGCCGCTATTCCGGGCTGTGGGTCGCCATGAAGTGCGTGACCGACGTGGTCGAGTCGTCGGCTTCGGTGGACATCGACCCGCATCGCACGAAGATTCTGCTGCCGGAAGATTTCGCCATGCCCGAGGGCGGGCTGAACATCCGCTGGCCCGATCCGCCGCTCGTGCAGGAAGCGCGTCTGCTCGACTACAAATGGTACGCGGCACTCGCGTACGTGCGCGCGAACAAGCTCGATCGCGTGGAAATCGACTCGCCGCACGCGCGCTTCGGCATCATGACGGGCGGCAAGGCCTATCTCGACGTGCGTCAGGCGCTGACCGACCTCGGTCTCGACGACGAAACCTGCGCGCGCATCGGCATTCGGCTGTACAAGGTCGGCTGTGTGTGGCCGCTCGAGGCGCAGGGTGCGCAAGCCTTTGCCCGCGGCCTCGACGAAATTCTCGTGGTCGAGGAAAAGCGTCAGATTCTCGAATACGCGATCAAGGAAGAGCTGTACAACTGGCCGGACACGCAGCGTCCGCGCGTCTTCGGCAAATTCGACGAGAAAGACGGCGCGGGCGGCGAATGGTCGGTGCCGATGGGCAACTGGCTGCTGCCGGCGCATTACGAACTCTCGCCAGCGATCATCGCGAAGGCAATCGCCGCGCGGCTCGCGAAATTCGATCTGCCGTCGGATGTGCGCGCCGGCATTGCCGCGCGCATCGCCGTGATCGAAGCCAAGGAAAAGGCGCTCGCGCGCCCGCGCGTCGAAGTCGAGCGCAAACCGTGGTTCTGCTCGGGCTGCCCGCACAACACGTCGACGAATGTGCCCGAGGGCTCGCGCGCCATGGCGGGTATCGGCTGCCATTACATGACGGTGTGGATGGACCGCAGCACCAGTACCTTCAGCCAGATGGGCGGCGAAGGCGTCGCATGGATCGGCCAGGCGCCGTTCACGAACGACAAGCACGTGTTCGCCAATCTCGGCGACGGCACCTACTTCCACTCGGGCTTGCTGGCGATTCGCGCGGCGATCGCGTCGAAGGCGAACATCACCTACAAGCTGCTCTACAACGACGCGGTGGCGATGACGGGCGGCCAGCCGGTCGACGGCGTGCTGACCGTGCCGCAAATCACGCATCAGCTCGCCGCAGAGGGCGCGTCGAAAATCGTCATCGTCACCGACGAGCCGGAAAAGTATTCAGGCAACGTCGGCCTCGCGCCGGGCATCGACATCCATCATCGCGACCAGCTCGACGAAGTGCAACGTCAGCTGCGCGAGGTTCCTGGCACGACGATCCTGATCTACGACCAGACCTGCGCGACCGAAAAGCGCCGCCGCAGGAAACGTGGCGCCTACCCGGACCCGGCCCGCCGCGTCGTGATCAACGAAGCGGTGTGCGAAGGCTGCGGCGACTGCTCGGTGAAGTCGAACTGCCTGTCGGTCGAACCGCTCGACACCGAATACGGCACCAAGCGGCAGATCAACCAGTCCACGTGCAACAAGGACTTTTCCTGCGTGAACGGCTTCTGCCCGAGTTTCGTGTCCGTTGAAGGCGGCCAGTTGCGCAAGCCGAAAACGGCCTCGGGCATTGTCGGCGACGCCATGCCGCCCGTGCCGGAGCCCGCGCTGCCCGCCATCGACCGTCCTTACGGCGTGCTGGTCACCGGCGTGGGCGGCACGGGCGTCGTGACGATCGGCGCGCTGCTCGGCATGGCCGCGCACCTGGAGAACAAGGGCGTCACCGTGCTCGACGTCACCGGCCTCGCGCAGAAAGGCGGCGCCGTGATGAGCCACGTGCAGATCGCGAACAAGCCCGACGACATCCACGCCACGCGCATTGCCATGGGCGAAGCGAGCCTCGTGATCGGCTGCGACGCCATCGTGACGGCGAGCGACGAATGCGTGTCGCGCATGCAAGCCGGCCAGACGCGCGTCGTGCTCAACAGCGCGCATACGCCGACAGCCGAGCTCATCAAGAACCCGAACTGGCGTTTCCCCGGCAGCAGTACCGAGGCAGACGTGCGCGCGGGCGCGGGCGACGAATGCGTCGACACCGTCGACGCAAACCATTTCGCGGTCGCACTGCTCGGCGACGCCATCTACACGAACCCGTTCGTGCTCGGCTATGCATGGCAACGCGGCTGGGTGCCGCTCACGTATCAGTCGCTGATGCGCGCCATCGAGTTGAACAACGTGCAAGTCGAAAAGAACCGCGCGGCCTTCGAATGGGGCCGTCGCGCGGCACACGATCCGGCAGCCGTGCGCAAGTTCGCGCAATCGCAAGGCAAGGGTGCCGGGGCTGAAGCGGCTGATGCGGCGAGCGGCAAGATCATCTCGCTGCATACGCCGAAGGCGCTCGACACGCTGATCGACAAACGCGCGTCCTACCTCGCGGCATGGCAGAACAACGCTTACGCAGAGCGGTATCGCGCGCTGGTCTCACAAGTGCGGGCAGCGGAATCGGCACTCGATTCAGCCGACACCCAGTTGCCGCTGACAGAAGCAGTCGCCCGGAATCTGCACAAGCTGATGGCCTACAAGGACGAGTACGAAGTCGCGCGCCTTTACAGCGATCCCGCGTTTATCGAGAAGCTGAAAGCGAGTTTCGAGGGCGACTGGAAACTGCACATCCACCTCGCGCCGCCCCTGTTCTCGAAGAAAGACGCGCAGGGTCATCTGATCAAGAAGAAGTACGGCCCGTGGGTGTTCAGCGCCATGCATGTGCTCGCGAAGCTGAAGTTCCTGCGCGGCACGGCGCTCGACATCTTCGGCAAGACGGAAGAGCGGCGCACCGAGCGCGCGCTGATCGGCGAGTATGAAGCGCTGGTTCGGGAACTGATCGGCGGGCTCAGCGCGCAGAACCGCGATCTGGCCGTCGAACTCGCGAATCTGCCGGACGGCATCCGCGGCTTTGGGCACATCAAGGAAAACAACCTGAAGGGCGTGCGCGTGAAGTGGAACGATCTGCTCGCGCGCTGGCGCTCGCCGCAGACCGGAACGACGCAGCACGCGGCTTGACGCGCTCCAGGACGTACGCCGCGCTCCGCACCTGGCGCACAGCGTGCGGGTCGCGGATAAAAAAACCGCCACGGAAGTGAATTCCGTGGCGGTTTTTTTTGCAGGCCGACTGCGGAACTGACCGCCGCCGGCCACCGGCCATGACGGCCGGTACGCCCGCGTGAGGCGCTGCGCCGATTACCGGTTGTTCACCGACTTGCGCGCGTTCGCCGAAGCGACCGCGGTCATGTTGATGATCCGGCGCACGGTCGCGGCCGGCGTCAGCACGTGGACCGGCTTTTCTGCGCCGAGCAGGAACGGGCCCACGGTCACGCCTTCGCCGCCGACCATTTTCAGCAGGTTGTAGGCGATGTTCGCCGCTTCCACGTTCGGCATGATCAGCAGGTTGGCTTCGCCCGACAGCGTCGTGCCCGGGAAAGCGGCCTTGCGAACCACTTCCGACAGCGCCGCGTCGCCGTGCATTTCACCGTCGATTTCGAGCGACGGCGCGCGTTCGGCAATCAGCTTGCGAGCCGCCGCCATGCGTTGCGACGACGAAGACGGCGCGCTGCCGAAGTTCGAGTTCGACAGCAGCGCGACCTTCGGCGTGATGCCGAATTTCTCGATTTCGCGCGCGGCGAGCATCGTCATGTCGGCGAGCTGCTCGGCGGTCGGCACTTCGTTCACGTACGTGTCGCAGATGAACAGGTTGCGGCCCGGCAGCATCA
Organism: Paraburkholderia phenoliruptrix; assembly: GCF_047325075.1. NCBI lineage: Bacteria > Pseudomonadati > Pseudomonadota > Betaproteobacteria > Burkholderiales > Burkholderiaceae > Paraburkholderia > Paraburkholderia phenoliruptrix. The sequence continues at coordinate 664,941 of NZ_CP168531.1, read as the reverse complement.
GCAGGTTCATGGCGGCGAAGTTCTGCACGTTGTCCGCCTTGCCCAGCACCTGCTCGATGAACTTCAGATGCGTGTGGTACTGGCCGATCATGCCGCAGATCATGCCGTCGGCTTCGCCGAGGCGCACCAGAATTGCGCCGATCAGCGTGTTGAACTTGCGCATGGCCGCCTTGGCGACGTCCGGCGTGACGCCTTCGCGCGCGCCCAGTTCGTGATACGCCTGCCAGCATTGCTGATAACGCGGATCGTCTTCCGGATCGACAATCTCGACATCTTCACCGCACTTGAGCTTCGAGCCCATCTTCTTCAGACGCATTTCGATCACCGACGGACGGCCGACCAGAATCGGCTTGGCGATCTTTTCCAGCAGCACGAATTGCGCGGCACGCAGCACGCGCTCGTCCTCGCCTTCCGCAAAGACGATGCGCGCCGGCTCCGACTTCGCGGCCGCGAACACCGGACGCATCACCATGCCCGTGCGGTAAACGGTCGTGCCGAGCTCCTCGCGATACGCGTCCATGTCCTTGATCGGACGGGTCGCGACGCCCGAATCCATGGCCGCTTGCGCAACGGCCGGCGCGATCTTGATGATGAGGCGTGGATCGAACGGCTTCGGAATCAGATATTCCGGACCGAATTCGAGCGAATGTCCTTCATACGCCTTCGCGACTTCATCGCCCTGATCGGTTTCTTCCGCCAGCTCGGCGATCGCGCGCACGCACGCGAGCTTCATTTCTTCCGTGATAGTGGTCGCGCCGACATCCAGCGCGCCGCGGAAAATGAACGGGAAGCACAGCACGTTGTTGACCTGGTTCGGATAGTCCGAACGGCCGGTCGCGATGATGCAGTCCGGGCGCACCTTCTTCGCTTCTTCCGGGCGGATTTCCGGCTCCGGATTGGCCAGCGCGAGAATGAGCGGCTGGGTGCCCATTTCGGCGACCATTTCCGGCTTCAGCACACCCGCGCTCGAGCAGCCGAGGAACACGTCGGCGCCGCGGATCGCGTCAGCCAGCGTGCGTGCCTCGGTATTGGCCGCATAGCGTTCCTTCGACGGATCCAGGTTGCCGCGGCCTTCGTAAATCACGCCCTTCGAGTCGACGACGAGAATGTTCTCTTTCGACAAACCGAGATTGACCAGCAGGTCCAGACACGCAATAGCCGCCGCGCCCGCGCCCGAGCAGACCAGCTTCACGCTGCCGAGCTGCTTGCCGACCACCTTCAGGCCATTCAGGATCGCCGCCGACGCGATGATCGCCGTGCCGTGCTGATCGTCGTGGAAGACCGGAATCTTCATACGCTCGCGCAGCTTCTTCTCAATGTAGAAGCATTCCGGCGCCTTGATGTCTTCCAGGTTGATGCCGCCGAGCGTGGGCTCGAGCATCGCGATAGCCTCGACGAGCTTGTCGGGATCGGACTCGGACAGCTCGATATCGAACACGTCGATGCCGGCAAACTTCTTGAAGAGACAGCCCTTGCCTTCCATCACCGGCTTGGCCGCGAGCGGGCCGATGTTGCCGAGGCCGAGCACCGCGGTGCCGTTCGTGATCACGCCGACGAGGTTGCCGCGCGACGTGTACTTCTGCGCGTCGAGCGGCTCGTCGTAGATCGCCATGCAGGCGGCTGCCACGCCCGGCGAATACGCGAGCGACAGGTCGAGCTGGTTGGACAGCGGCTTGGTCGGCGTGACGGAAATCTTGCCGGGCTTCGGATTCTGGTGATAGGCGAGAGCGCTTTGCTTCAGTTGTTCGTCCATTTTTTGCCTGCGAGACGTAAGAAATTTGGGCCGGCACACCGCACGCCCGGCGGCGCTTCGTTCTATCGAATGGATCATCGACCGAGGCGCTTTTCGCGTGCGCCGGTTAGGCGCGGCGTCGGTCCTCGGCGGAGGGCGGGACGGTGCGGAGTGCTACGCGGGTCGGTTAGTGTACACCCCGCGCGTGTCCATGGACCGACTGGTTAATGCGCCTCGCCATCGGCGAAACAGCCGCCAGCCATGCTGCGGCGCCGCATTTTCATGCGCCGGCCGGCAGCGCTCAGTGCAGTTCGGCGCCGCGCCGCTCGGGAATCAGCAGGAGGGTGGCGAGCACGTCCAGCACGTAGATCGAAGCGAGAAAGATGAGCGCCACCGCAAACGAATAACGCGCGGCGAGCGCGCCGACCACCACCGGCCCGAAGCCGCCGACCGCCCGGCCCACATTGAAGAGGACGTTTTGCGCGGTGGCGCGCGCGTCGGTGGGATAAAGCTCGGAAATCAGCGCGCCGTAGCCGCCGATCATGCCGTTGACGAACACGCCCATCGCCGCGCCGCCGACGAGCAGCGCCGCCGGCGTCGTCAGATGCGCGTAGACGAAGACCATTGCCACGGCGCCGAGCTGATAAAACAGAAAGGCCGGCTTGCGGCCGAAACGGTCCGCCGCCACGCCGAAGAGCCAGATGCCGCAGGCCATGCCGAGGACGGTCGCGGCTGTCCAGACGCCGGAGCGGGTCAGCGAATAGCCGAAGGTCTTCGACAGATAGCTCGGCAGCCAGATCATCAGCCCGTAATAGCCGAAGTTCTGCACCGAGCAGAGAATCGCCACGCCTAAACTTGCGCGCGCAGTCCGCGCGTCGGCGATCAGCAGTTTCAGCGGCAGCTTGCGCATGCCGCGTGCGGCGCGCTCGGTGAATAGCGCCGGTTCCTCCACGCGCCGTCGCACGAAGAAGGACGCCACGGCAGGCAGCAAGCCCAGCGCGAACATGCCGCGCCAGCCGACGAGCGGCAACAGCAGCGGCGTCAGCAGCGCGGCCGCCAGCACGCCGAGCTGCCACCCAAGGCCGACATACGACGAGACCCGCGCCCGCTGCGCGGCCGGCCACGCCTCGGCCACGAGCGTCATACCGATGCCGAACTCGCCTCCGAGCCCAATCCCCGCGATGGTCCGGTAAACCAGCAGGTCGGCGTAGCCTTGCGCGAGCGCGCAAAGTCCCGTGAACACGGCGAACACGAGAATGGTCCACGTCAGCATGCGCACGCGTCCGTAATAGTCGCTGAGCACGCCGAAAATCAAACCGCCGGCCACCGCGCCGATCAAGGTCCATGTGACGAGCGAGCCGGCCTGCGCGGAACTGAGATGCAGATCCGCCGCGATGACGGGCAGCATGAAGCCGAGAATCAGCAGGTCGAAGCCGTCCATCGCATAGCCGAGCACGGACGCGACGAGCGCCCGGGCGGCATAGCCGTTTCGGGCGGAAGCGGGCGTGTCGGCAGCGGAAGAAGCGGGCGTCATGGGAAGCAGTCCGTGATTCGATCGACGACGGCAACGGCCGGCGCCGGAGAAATTCGCGTGAGTGTAAAGGCGGCCCAGACGGCTCACAAGCTAGCCAAAAAGCCAATCCCGACGCGCGACTGCAACGTGCCGCGCGTCACCGTGGCTCGGGCGAAGCTTCCCGGGAAGCCTGGCGGGCCACTGCGCGCCACGACTCACGCGGCGGCGTCAAGGCGGCCGCGACTCGCCGCCCACCCGCACGACAGCCTCCTCGCAAGGACCCGTTTCGGGTAAAATGTCGGCCTACGCGCGCAGCAAAACCGGCCAGCTTCCACTGGCCGGCTGCACATTCCGCCCAGCACGGCGCGGCATGTCCCGCTTGCTGCGCCACCGGGCCCAGCGCCCGCTTCTCCCCGCTCAACCCCAAGGATCCGCCCATGACAGGCTTCGATCGCCAGACGATCTCCGACACCACCGCCAAGATGCTGCTCGAAGTACAAGCAGTGCACTTCAACGCGGAGAAACCGTACATTTTCACGTCCGGCTGGGCGAGCCCGGTTTATATCGATTGCCGCAAGCTGATTTCCTACCCGCGCGTGCGCCGTGGCCTCATGGAAATGGCGGAAACCACCATTCTGCGCGACGTCGGCTATGAGCAGATCGACGCCGTGGCCGGCGGCGAAACCGCGGGCATTCCGTTCGCCGCCTGGTTGTCGGACCGCCTGATGGTGCCCATGCAATACGTGCGCAAGAAGCCGAAGGGCTTTGGCCGCAACGCGCAGATCGAGGGTCTTCTGACCGAAGGGCAGCGCGTGCTGCTGGTGGAAGACCTGACCACGGACAGCCGCAGCAAGATCAACTTCATCAATGCGCTGCGCACCGCCGGCGCCACGGTGAATCACTGCTTCGTGCTGTTCCACTACAACATCTTCAAGGAAAGCGTGTCGGTGCTGAAAGACATCGACGTCGATCTGCACGCGCTCGCCACCTGGTGGGACGTGCTGCGCGTCGCCAAGGAAAACAAGTACTTCGACAGCAAGACGCTCGACGAAGTCGAGAAATTCCTGCACGCGCCGGCTGAATGGTCGGCGGCGCACGGCGGCGCCACCACCACGCCGCAGTAATCTCGGCTCTTACGCCTCGGCCAAACAGAAAGGCCGCCTGTCTCGCGACAGGCGGCCTTTTTGCTGCAACATGCCGAGCGGCTAGCGGCTCGTCCGGCGATTTATCCGTCAGCGCACCGTGGCGAGCAGCTACGCCACATCGCCCGTACCTTCCGCCGAATTCGACGACAGGTTCAGCAAGCCGTTGCTTTGCGCGTACTGAAACAACTCCGAATCGCGGTCGATGCCGAGCTTGCGCATCGCCGTGTTTTTCTGCGTGCTGATCGTCTTGATGCTGCGGTTCAGTTGCTCCGAAATTTCCTTGATGGTCATGCCCGACACGAACAGGCGCACGACTTCCAGTTCGCGCCTCGACAGCATGACTTCATCGCTCTTGCCGCCGGCGTTCATGCGCAGCGCGTCGAGCGACGCCTTCACCGACGGGCTCAGATATTCGAGATGCCGGCTCACGTGCTGCACCGCGAGCCCGATATGGCTCAGGTCGTCGGACTTGTTGACGACCGACGTCACGCCGAGCTCCCGCAACCGTTGCAGCAAGGCGGCGTTTTCCAGCATCGTTAGCACGACGATGGGAAGGTTAGGAAAATTGCGGCGCAGATAGCCGATCAACGGCAGGCCGTCGCCGAATTGGCCGCCCGGCATGGCGAGGTCGGTGACGAGCACGTCGCACGCGGTGGTTTGCAGCACCTTGATCAATTCCGTGGACTGTCTTGCTCGTGCAACCACCTGGATGCCGGGAAACTTGAGCAAGGCCTGTTCGGCGCCGAATAGGATGACTGGATGATCGTCGGCGATGACGACCTTGACTACGTCTTGCATTGCCCGCACCTCGACAAGAAAATCCCTCTCCAAAACTTCAGACATGCGTTGTTATTCTTAATGTTTAGTTCGACCTAATAGGACGCGGGCGACATCGCGTAAATTGTTCCGACTATAGCTGATTTTAGGCTCGCAATCCGCTTGCGCGCACAACAATGATGCACCGTAGAGCTAATGTTAGACTTGATTCGACGTCGAGGCACAAAATAGGGACAATAAACACCGCGAGGCAACCGCCTTGCACCCTCGCAGCGACCTGATGCTGCATGGGATCTGAGCCGGCGCCCGCGCGCCCACTCCGATCGACACAGGAGAGCCGGCACATGCGCTCGCGTTGCCTGGTTGTTTCGCACGCTTCACCGTCTAGCAGTACGCCGTTTTTTGTCTGCGCCACGCTCGGCCTGGCGCTCTGGCTCGGGCATGGCCCAGCGGCCTTGGCCGAGGCCACGTTTTCGATCACGAGCGCGAGTTTTCGCGCGGGTGGCGCAGTCAATTCCCCACAGGTTTTCGATCAGGACGACTGCAAAGGCGGCAACCGCTCGCCGCAACTGACATGGCGGGACCCGCCGGCCGGAACCCGCAGCTTCGCGATCACCATGTTCGATCCCGATGCGCCCGGCCGCGGCTGGTGGCACTGGGCGGTCGCGGGCATTCCCGCGACGGTCGAGAGCCTGCCCGAAAACGCGAGCGCGTCCGGCTTCCTGAAAAAGCTCGGCGCCGTGGAAGCCCGCAACGATTTTGATGTCGACGGTTACGGCGGCCCCTGCCCGCCGCCCGGCAAACCGCACCGCTACGTGATCACCGTGTATGCGCTGAATACTGCCGACCTCCGTCTGGCGCAAGGCCGCCCGGCGCTGATGTTCGATCACGAGATCGGCACGGCGGCGATCGGCAGCGCGAAGATGGTGGTGAACTACGGCCGGTAGGCCGGCACGCCGACGGTCGCGCGGGGCCGGTTCCTCGCGAATGCGGTGCTGCGACGACTTAACGCCCCCGCCCGCACGCACGCCAGGCCACCCTCAAGGCCCCGCGCCCGGGCCGGTCGCGTCCGACAAGTCACGCCCCTGTCACTTCGCGCGGGCATCGTCGTTTTTCCGCTGTTTTTGCGCCGTTTTCCCGCACCTGCGCACGCACATGCCGATGAAGTCTTAAAATGGCGGTTTCGCGCGGCGTCGGCCGCCGTTCCCCAAGAAGCCAGTGAGATCGAGATGAGCACGAAAGTTTTTGTCGACGGACAGGAAGGCACGACCGGCCTGAAGATTTTCGAATACCTGTCGCAGCGCGCCGACGTGGAAATTCTGCGTATCGACGAAGCGAAGCGCAAAGATATCGAAGAGCGCCGCCGTCTCATCAACGCGTCGGACGTCACGTTCCTGTGTCTGCCCGACGTGGCTTCGCGCGAATCGGCTTCGCTGGTCGAGAACGAGCGCACGGTGCTGATCGACGCGAGCACCGCGTTCCGCACGTCGCCGGACTGGGCTTACGGCCTGCCGGAACTTGCGCGCTCGCAGCGCGAACGCCTGCGCACGGCCAGGCGCATTGCCGTGCCGGGCTGCCACGCGTCGGCATTCGTGCTCGCCATGCGGCCGCTCGTGGAAGGCGGCGTGGTCGCGCCGGAGTTCGACGCGCATGCCTATTCGATTACCGGCTACAGCGGCGGCGGCAAGAAGATGATTGCCGACTACGAAGCCGGCGGAAACAGCAAGCTGAAGAGCCCGCGTCCTTACGCGCTCGGTCTCACGCACAAGCATCTGCCGGAAATGGCGGCGCATACGGGCTTGAAGTCGGCGCCGGTTTTCACGCCGATCGTCGGAGATTTCTACAAGGGTCTTGCGGTCACGACCTACTTCTCGCCGCGTCAACTGGCGAAGAAAACCACGCCGCAAGAAGTGCAGGCGCTGCTCGCCGAGTACTACGCGGGCGAAGCGTTCGTGCGCGTCGCGCCGTTCGACGCAGAGGCGAATCTCGACGGCGGCTTCTTCGATGTCCAGGCGAACAACGACACCAATCGCGTCGATCTCTTCGTGTTCGGCACGGCGGAGCGCTTCGTGACCGTTGCGCGTCTCGACAACCTGGGCAAGGGCGCTTCGGGTGCGGCGATCCAGTGTATGAATCTCGCCATCGGCGCCGCCGAGGAAAGCGGTTTGAAGCGATAACGAAAGTTTGAATAGCGCGGCAATGTGCCGTTTGCAAGCTTCACGAAAGCCGGTCTTTAAGACCGGCTTTTTTGTTTTAAACCCCCGCTGCTCGGATCGATTGAAAGATAATCAGTAGTAGCCCGCATTACTTTAAAAATCGAAAACAGGCTGGGCAGAATTTTTAAGGTAACTTTTCCCGTCGACGACCCGCGCGGCATACTTTTCCGCCTGGGGAAACTCCGGATTTTTTGTCGAACGGTCGTTCGAAGATCATGGAGCCATTTTGCTCCAAGGCTTACCAGTCAAGGGCGTGCAAGGAAACAACGACGAGCCGCCTCGCATCGCAATCTGCGTTTTTGTTTAAAAGGGCCGGTAGCGCCCGCACACTGCGCGTTTCGCCAAAATGCCGCTGTTTGAATCGTGCTTTTTAGACGGCTCATTCAATTGACATGCATTAATCGCGCGGCGAAATTAGCTCGCACAAATACATGAAGGGAGACAGCAGCATGGCGGACGCCATTATTCGAGGTTTGGCAGTGGCTATTGCCACGACTCCGTTTCTTATTGCTTGCGGCGGCGGTAAATCCGATAACCCGGGGCCGATCAACGCGCCGCAATGCTCGGGGTCGAGCTGCGGCGTACAGGGTCCGCCTGCTTCCAGCAGCACGTCGGCTGCGCTGTGTCCCGCAACCGCCGACATCGTCAAAAGCACGTTTCTCGGCGGCGCCGGCAGCGGCGAGGTCGTCCAGCTGAATATCAATGCCACCGCGATGACTTACACGCTCAAGTGGCTGGAATCGCCGATTCCGCTGCGCACCGGCACGGTCACGCCGACACGCGCGGGCACGCAGATCACGGGCGCGGTAATCCATCCGCCAACCGGCACGCTGCCGACCGCTGAGCAAACGCGCTGCGCCTTCATTCTCGGCGCCGGCACCGGCACGGCCGCTGGCGACGGCCAGCCCTACACGACGCCCGACTTCACCAACAACCCGAATCCGCCGATGATCTTCGTCGGCCAGGGCGTAGCGGGCGGCGGCATTCCGGGCGCGACGATCCAGTTCGACGGACTCTCCGTTCCGCTGATCGGCTCGGGCATCGGCGCGGTGCCGAACCGCCACTTCGACTTCTACCCGTTCCTCGGCTTCGCGAGCACGACCACGGACATCACGAAGCTGCCCGGCACCTACAACGGCCTCCTGTATCACCTCGCGCCGTCCGGCAACTATTCGACCGTCGCGACCAACACCGTCGAAACCTTCGACGCGAGCGGCACCTGCACGAGCAGCAACGCCGCGAACCCGAACTACTCGCCGAATGCGGGCGGCTGTCTGTCCACCGGCAATCCGTGGACCCTGAACAGCAGCGGCTACTTCGACAGCCAGCAGGCGCCGCAGATCGTCCAGCAGTTCCAGATGCCGCTGATCGGCGCGACCGGCAAGTCGGCCACGGCGCACATGGTGCTCGGCCAGATCAACGGCGCGACCGTGCCGCTCATTGTGCGCACCGGCTATATCAACCTCGGCACGGCGCCGCTGCATCTCGACGCCAAGGTCGACGACGAATCGGGCATCGCGATGCTCGCCGCCGCGACCCCGCTTGCCTCGGGCGGCTTCGACGGCGGCTACGTGGGCGCGGATTCGAACTTTAAGTACACCGCGACGCTGATCCAGGGCGCCGTCGGCACCTTCATCAATCCGACCACCTCGGCGGCCGAAAGCGGCTTCGGCCTCGGCTACGGCCTCGCGAGCCCTGGACTCGTCGGCGTGCAGGACACCAACGGCAAGACCGGCCTCGCGATCGCGTCGGGCGGCCTTTATGCCATCGAAGTCCAGGGCGCCGAGAACGGCGGCATCGCCCCGACGTCGGCCAATTCGGATACACCGAGCACGCCCTATTTCGGTATTGGAGCGCAAATCAGCAAGTAGTCCCTGGAGCACACGCAGTTCGCAGTACGAGACATAAAAGAGCAAGCGGTGGCTGGACAGGGAGCCGGCCATCTACAACGAAAAAATTCTGGAGGCGGTATGAAATGGAGATTTCTGTCGGTGCTCGCATTAGCGGCACCGTTGCTCGCGGCATGCGGCGGCGGAGGCGGCGGCAATGGCGACGGTCCGGTGACGCAGGTTCGGCTGTGTCCCGCGACGCTGGACTACAACACGGTCTACACGGGCGGCGGCGGCGACGGCGAACTCGTCAAACTGCAGCTCGACACGACGAAGATGACCTGGCAGGTGACCTACGTGGAATCTCCGATTCCGGCGACCACCGGCACGGTCGTGCCGACGCGCGCCGGCCAGACCGCAAGCGGCACGCTGACACAGGAAACCCTGCTGCCGACCAACAAGCTCAACCAGTGCGCGTTCCGGCTAAACGGCGCGAGCCTTGACCCGAATCGCCCGGCGCGTATTTTCGTCGGCGAAGGCGTGGCGGGCGGCACGATTCCGGGCGCCGAGATTTCGTTCGGCGGCATTCTCGGCGTGGGCGCGGTGCCGGATACCAAGTTTCCGTACTACCCGTTCATCGGTTTCTCGTCGATTGAAACGGATCTTGCGAAGGTGGCCGGCACCTACAACCAGCTCGGCTATCACCAGGTGCCGTCGCAGAATTTCATGCCGGTCGCCGTGGATACGAAGATCACGATCAACGCGGACGGCACGTGGACCGAATGCGACAACTCGGGCGTCAACGCGGGCAAATGCCAGCAGCCGGGCAGCAATTTCGCGCAGGCGTCCGACGGCAGCGGCGCGTTTCAGACCAACAATTTCCAGGGACAGGCGAAACCCACGCTCGCCACCACGCCCGAAGCGCGCGGCTACATGATCGTCGGCAAGCTGCGCAACCAGCTCGTGCCGATTCTGGTGCGCACCGGCGCCGCGAACTCGTCGGTGACGGTGCCGCAAAACGGCGCGCTCGGCCCTTACGCCGACGACGAATCAGGCATCTCCATTCTCGCGCCGCAAAGCGCGCTGGCGGTCAACTCGCAGAACGGCGAGTACATCGGCGTGGATAGCCAGTTCGACTATCGCACCACCGCGCTCGAAGGCACGCAGGCGACGCTGCTCGATCCGTTCAACCCGTCGCAGGCTTCGCTCGCGACGGCGCTGAACCTCGACTTCACGCAGACCGTGCCCGGCGTGGTCACGACGACGCACGTGGGCGCGTCCACGGGCAATACGCCGACCGGAAAGATGATTTTCACGGGCGGCGTGTTCGGCTATCTCGATCTGACCAACGCGGCCTCGCCGTATTTCACGATCGGCGCCTTCGTCCAGTAACCGGCGCGTTCCGCGCCGTCCGCACGCAATGAGGCGTTCGTGCCAGGGCGTTCGTGCCCCGGGCGTTCGTGCCCCGGGCGTTCGTGCCCCGGGCGTTCGTGCCCCGGGCGTTCGTGCCCCGGGCGATGGTGCCCCAGGCATCCGCGCTCCCGGGCATTCATGCACCGGCTTCCGCCCGCGCTTGCAGCGCGGCGGCCGGCGCACCGCCTGTTCCGCGCGCGGCTCCGCGGTCTACCCGCAGATGCCCACCGCGCGCGCATTGCGCCGGACGGCCGCTCAAGGAGAAGCAACACCATGAAAAAGATCTGTCTTGCAATACTGGCCGCGTGCCTCTCACTCAGCGCCCACGCACAGCACGCGGGCGACAACGTCGCGGTGCTCGGCTGGTTCCACGTCATGCCGAAAGATTCGAGCACGCCGCTGACCACCAACGTCGCGCCGACGCCGATCAACACCCCGCTGCGCCTGCCGAACTCCTTCACGTCAGCGGGCACGAGCCTCTCGACGAACACCGCCAATACGGTCGGCCTCGTCATGAGCCATTACCTGACCGATCACATTGCGGTGACGACCGTGGCGGGCGTGCCGCCCGTGTTCAAGATCTACGGTCACGGCACGATCAAGCCGCCGGGCCCGGCGGGCGCGCTCGGCCAGCAGAATATCGGCGATCCGCAAACCAATCCGATCGTGAAAAGCGTGCGCCAATGGAGCCCGGCCCTGCTCTTTCAGTACTACTTCAATGCGCCGACAGCAAAGTTCAGACCGTTTGTCGGCGTCGGCGTGTCGTACAACTGGTTTTCCGACATTCAGCTGAGCCAGAACTTCGTGCAATCGACGCAGGAGAATCTCGGCGCCATCCTCGCCGCCGGCGCAGGGAAGCCGGGCAAGACGCAGGTGTCGGCGAAGGCGTCGTCGTCGTGGGCGCCAGTGTTCAATGCGGGGCTCGCGTACAACATCACCGACCATTGGGGTCTCGTGGCGTCGGTCACCTACATTCCGTTGAAGACGACGTCGTCCGTCATCATCAAGGCGGCGGACGGCACGGAACTGGGCGTGTCCAAAGCCGAACTGAAAGCCGACCCGATCATTTCCTTCCTCGCGGTTTCCTACAAGTTCTGAGCGAACAGCAACACTGGCAACCCTGCGGCATACGTGCTGCAGCTTCAGGCACAGTAAGCCGGCGGTCCTCCCAAGGGCCAGCCGGCTCCGTGTTTTTGCAAGACCGGGGAAATTTTGGGCAAAAAAAAGCCCGCCTAAGTTGGCGGGCTGAATCCATATCAGAGGAGACATGGAGGAGACAAGACGAACTATAGCAAATGGTTTGGTGCGACGCAACATGAGAATCAGGGTTGTCCCCTCTTGTTGCGAATTCGCCACATGTGCTTGCTGGGCATGATGAGCGCCGCCAGACCCGTTAATGCCGGACGAGCGCCATCATGGCGCCAAAGCCGACAAACACGCCGCCTGTCAGCCGATTGAACAGACGCGCCACGCTGCGGCTCCTGAGCCGCGTACCGATGCGCGTGCCGAACCCCGCATACACGAGATACCAACTCACTTCGATCACTGCGAACGTGGCGACAAGAATGCCGAACTGCGGCAGCTTGGGCAGCCCGGCGTCGATGAATTGCGGCAGCAGCGCGGCGGCGAAGAGAATCGCCTTCGGATTACTGCCCGCCACCAGAAAGCCGTTGCGAAACAACGCGAACCGCGAATGGGCCGGCTTCGCGGCCAGTTCCTCGACTTGCGACGCGGCGGCCTCGTCGGCGGGTGCGCGCCACGCCTTGATGCCGAGATAGACGAGATAAGCCGCGCCCATCAAACGCAACGCGTTAAAGAGAGCCGGCCACGCTTCGAGAAATACGCCAAGCCCCGCCGCCGATACCGCCAGCATCAGCACCAGCGCCGACAGGCAACCCGCCATGGTGGCACCGGTGCGGCGCAGGCCGTGCCGCGCGCCGTGCGTCATGACGAGCAGCATGTTGGGGCCGGGAATGGCGCACACGACAAAGACAGTGGCCACAAACAGCCACCAGGTATGCAGACTCATCACATCACCGTGTAGAAAATGGGACGGCCATTATCGCCTGTTGCGCGGCCGCTCGCGCGCCGCGCTTGCGGCAAGGCTCAGCGGCCGGCGCGGCGGGCCGCCACCTGGCCGAGCACGGCGAAGTCCTTCTCGCCGTCGCCGTGCGCGACCGCTTCGATCAGGCTGTCGCGGACAACGCTGGCAATGGGCAGGGGTGTCGTGACTGCGTCGGCCGCGGCGAGCGCGAGGCGCAAGTCCTTCAGTCCCAAGCGGGCCTTGAAGAGCGCCGGCTCGTAGCTGTTTTCCGCGATCATCTTGCCGTAGCCCGCATAGACGGGTCCGGGGAAAATGCCGCTCGTGATCACGTCGAGGAAATCCTGGATCGCGAGACCGTGGCCGGAGACGAGCGCGGCGGCTTCGCCGAGCGTCTCGACGGCCGCGCCGAGCATGAAGTTCGCGGCCAGCTTCATGACATTCGCCTGTTGCGGCAGCGAGCCGATGCGCCAGGTTTTCTGACCGATCGCGTCGAACACCGGCTGCACGCGGTCGATCGCCTCCGCCGGGCCGCCCGCGACGATCGTCAGCTTGCCCGCCGCGGCCACGTCGGGCCGGCCGAGCACCGGCGCCGCGACGTAATTGATGCCGCGCGACGCGTGCGCGGTCGCGAGTTCCTCGGCCAACGCGACCGAGATCGTCGCCATGTTCACGTGAATGAGCCCGCGCGGCGCATGTTCGAGCAACGACGCCGTCACGACCTCGCGCAGCGCGGCATCGTCGGCGAGCATGGAGAACACGGCGTCGCCGGCAAAAGCGTCGGCCGGCGTCGCGACGATTCGCGCGCCCGCGTCCGCGAGCGCTTGCGCGCGCTCCGGCGAGCGGTTCCACACGCGCACCTGGTGTCCCGCTTTCAGAATGTTTGCAACCATCGCGGCGCCCATCTCGCCGAGACCGATAAAACCGATGTCCATCTGTGGCTCCGTCTTCTAAAGATGTGGAAGTAAAGCACACCCATGCGACAGATGCAGGAAAACGCGGCAACGCGGGCACGCGAACGCGGTGGCAGGGGCGCTCGCCGCCCGGCAGGCAACGGCGCGCAGTGCGATACTGCGACGATGGTCACCGCGACTTTCCGCTTCTACGAGGAGCTGAACGATTTTCTCGCCCGGCCGCTGCGCCGGCGCGCGTTTGCCTATGCCTGCGCGCGCGACGCGACCACGAAGCACGCAATCGAGGCGCTCGGCGTGCCGCATACCGAAGTCGAGCTGATCCTCGTGAACGGCGAGTCGGTCGGTTTCAACCATCTGCTCGCGGACGGCGACCGCGTCGCCGTGTATCCGAAGTTCGAGGCGCTCGACATCCGCCCGCTGCTGCGCGTGCGCGAGCGGCCGCTGCGCGTGGTGCGCTTCATCGCGGATGCGCATCTCGGCGGGCTCGCCCCGCTGCTGCGGCTGGCGGGCTTCGACACGCTCTACGACAACCATTTTCCCGACGCCCACATCGAAGCGCTGGCCGCCGCCGAAGAGCGCATCGTGCTGACGCGCGACCGCGAACTGCTGAAACGCCGCGCCATCACGCACGGCTGCTACGTGCGCGCGCTGCGGCCGCGCGAGCAATTGCGCGAGGTGTTCGAACGGCTGGATCTCGCCGGCAGCGCGCAGCCGTTTCGACTCTGTCTGATGTGCAACGCGCCGCTTCGACGCATCGCGCGCGACGAAGTCGGCGACCGCGCGCCCGATGGCGTCCTGCAGCGCCACAAGCAGTTTGTCACCTGCGACGTATGCCGACGTGTCTTCTGGGAAGGCACCCACTGGCAACGGATGCGAGCGCTCATGGACAGCATGGCGGCCACGCCCGCCCAGTCCGATTCGCTCGATTCCGGCGAATGCGGCGCGCCCGGCGCTTCGGCCTGAAACGCGCCGCGGCGCGCTCGCCCGACACAACGCCGCGTGCGTACAATGCGGGATTACTTATCTGTCAGAGGCCTGACGTATGGCGATGAAAAAAACCGACCTTGAAAAGAACAAGGCGCTCAAACTGAACAACGCAATGAAGCAGTCCACTGCCGAGCGCTTCGGCAAAGCCGCGGCTGCGGCGCCCAAGGTCGATCGCCGGGAACAGCGCAAGCTCGATCAGGCGCAAGGACTTGTGGCGTTCGCGTGCAAGCTGAACGGCGATCTGGTTGCCGAGCTGAAAGAGCGCGCTGCCACGCATCCAGAAGGCATGACGGGGCTGCTGAACGAAGTCATCAAACGCGGTCTTGCGGGATAAGCATGGCTAGCGAGTGACGAGTGCCGGCGCGGCATGCGCGCTTGCTGTTCGCGCGTAGACTGCGATCGCGCCGAGCCGGCGCGATAAACCCGGCTGAATGCAAAAAGGCCAGAGCTTGAGCTCTGGCCTTTTTGCTTGCGGCGCGTCTTGAGTGCGGCTGAAAAGCCGCGCTCGCTGGCGCCACGGCTGAAACCGCGGCTAACCCGGCGGCTAAAAAGCAGGCGCGCTGGTGGCACCTG
Source organism: Paraburkholderia phenoliruptrix (assembly GCF_047325075.1). Taxonomy (NCBI): domain Bacteria; kingdom Pseudomonadati; phylum Pseudomonadota; class Betaproteobacteria; order Burkholderiales; family Burkholderiaceae; genus Paraburkholderia; species Paraburkholderia phenoliruptrix. The sequence goes on along the minus strand of NZ_CP168531.1, from coordinate 649,801 downwards.
CAATCGGCCGAGCCGCGCCCGCTGGCGCCCCGCGCCTCTTAGTTCTGCGAACCCTTGTCGTTCGTGCCGGCTGCCGATGCCGCTGCCGCGACCGGAGCGCGCTTGCCGTGCGACTTCAGCTTCTTGATGTGATGCTTCTTCGGTGCGCTAGCTGCAGCGGCCGGAGCGGCTGCGTCCGATGCTTGCGCGAAAGCCTGAACCGAGACCAGCGCGATGGATGCAGCTGCGAGCGAGACGATAACTTTTTTCATGTGTTGTTCCCCAAACCTCAACGACTGAGTCAGTGTGAATGAAATAGCTGCACGGTGAAGCAGGCAGGGCTTAGGAGCCTTACCGCTCCCCGCGGGAGAGTATTACCTGGCGTAGGCGGTTTGTCATGCGCAAAACCGGATATGTATTTTCCTGGAGACAGCTTGCTTTCGACATGCTTTCACTCACAAACACCCGATATGGGGTGACGACGCGCCGCGCATCAGACGAGGTTGCGCAGCAGGCTGGCGGTCTCGAGCAGCGTCGGCAGAACGCGGTGTAGCGCCGCGTTGGCCGACTCCTGGCCGATCGGCATACTGACGCTGATCGCAGCGACGACCGTGCCGTGCCGGTCGCGCAACGGCACCGCGACGCCGCGCACGCCGAGTTCCAGTTGCTGGTCGGTGACCACATAGCCGTTGCGGCGGATTTCGCCGAGCACTTCACGCAGCCGTTCGACGGTGGAGTAGGTGTACGGCGTGAACACCTTGATCGGGTACGACGCCAGCCATTGCTCGATACTCTCGGGCGCCTGGAACGCCAGCAACACCAATCCCGCCGACGACAAAGGCGCCGGCGCGCGCGAGCCCAGCACGAAGCCGACCGCCATCGCGCGATTCACGCCGTTGCGGGCCACGTAGACCACGTCGTGTTCGTCGAGAATCGCGACGAGCGCCGTCTCCTGAAGGGTCGCCGTGATGCGTTGCAGGAAGGGCTGCACCGTGCGCGGCAGGCGCGCGGAGTCGAGATACGACTGACCGAGCCGGAGAACGCGCGGCGCGAGCCAGAAGAGCTTGCCGTCCGTGTCGACATAGCCGAGCTCGCGCAGCGTCAGCAGATAGCGGCGCGCCGCGGTGCGCGACAGGCCGGCGCGGCCCGCGACGGCGGTCGGCGTCATGCGCGCGTGTTCTTCGTCGAATGCTTCGATGATGGCCAGTGCCTTGGCGGCGCCGGCGATCCAGTCTTTGTCGTCCATCGGGTTGCCATGAGAGTTGGCCGGCTCATGGGCGGTGCGGCAGGCGCCGCGCGCGGGGCCGCTGGGTCGGAGACAGTCGATACAGTCGAACGGAAGGGCCGGCCACTGCGCGCCATTGTGCCCGAAGCGGCGCGGCCGTTGCGCGGTGATCGCGCACACCGGCGCGATGCCAGGTCGCAATCCGGTTTGCTGCCGCAAGGGACTGGCTGGATTTGCCGGCAGCGGCAAGTCACTCGAACGCCGGGGCTCGACGCCGACCCTCGGCGCATCCGAGCCCCAACAGCGTTCAGGCCGCCCGGGGATGCGCGTACAGGTGCTGGGCGTCGCCCGTCGGCGGAAACACGCACCAGCAACCGTCGTCGTGACGGAAGAAGAAAAGTCCGCGGGAGCCGTTTGCTGCCGACGTTTCAACATGGACATAGCGCCGGCCGCCCATGCGCGTGCGGCTGAATTCGGTGACGTGAACAGCCGCGGAAGGCGCCGGCGCGAGCCACTTCTCGACGAGGAAACGCAACGAGTGTTCGCTCGTGGCTCTCATGACCTGCTCCCAGCCGGTTTGTTCGCCGGTGCTTCGCGGGCCGTATCCGTGCTGTCGTCGCTTTCGTGACTCTCGCCCGAAGCCTCGTGCCGCTCGGCCGATGCAAGCGCCATCTCCCGGTTAGTGGCGGCCGCCCGGAGCGTGCTGCAATGGGCTGCATGCCGGATATCCGAAAGGAGACGGACCAATTGTCGTGCTGTTCTGCGCTTCATTCCACACCCCCGCACTGCACCAATTACTTCAGAAACCACTTTAACTCTATGCCTGGATCGGGCGTTGCCAAACCTGTTTTGACTAAATAGCAACAGTTGCGCTCGCAAAAACAGACACGCAATCTTCGTACCGTCCGCCTTCAATTTGCGCGCGACGGGCAAAGCCATCTGTACGCTCGCGAGCAAACGACAGACGAAAGCCGCACTCGCGCCGAGCGCTGCGCCTGCGCCAGTTATCCACACCGGCCTTTGCATAACGTTGGGATAGCGCATGGAACAGCCTGTGCGCCGAATCTTGATAAGGCGGACCCGGCGTCACACGCCGCAAAACTTATCCCGCTTTGGCCGTCTTTCTGCAGAACCGTCCCGCGCGGTTATCGGATTCCCATTACCTTGATGTAACGGAAGAATCCGCGGTTATCCACAGAGCGGGCTTACCCTTGTTAACTACTACTACGTATGTATACGAAGAAAGTAAACGACATAGGACAACTGCCGCTGCGCGCTGCTTTTGCAAGCGAAGCGCGCCGCGTTCCGTGGCAACGCAGGGTCCTGGAACTTAACGGAGGGCGCCGGCTTCGCTCGCGGGCGCGAGAGCGGCGGCTTTATTGATCGGGAGGTCGGGGGTTTGCGCTGCGGGTGTAGATAGAGGTGCGGTTGCCGGCGCTATTGCCGGTGCGGTTGCCGTTAATGGCGCAGCTTCCACCGGGACCGGCAACACATGCGTCTCGATGCGGTCATTGACGACGGGCTGAGTCCGCACCACCGTCTGCAGATAATGATCGACGAGACCGAAGAAGCGGTCGTAGAACTTGCCCGACGGAATCGTTTCGCTGGAGATTTTCACCATGGCGTCGCTGTTCGAGCGGATCGGCAACGAGAGCGAACCGAGCACGCTCAGCCCGACGCTCGCCGACGTATCGCTCTTCTTCAGCGCAAAGCCGTTTTGCACCGCGTTCACGTAGACGATGCTCGTACTGCTCGCCTCTTCGCCGGGCGTGCAGACCACGTGAAATTCGACGACCACGTGCGTGTCGCCAGACGGCTGGAAGTTCTTGGTCCCGTCGACGGTGTCGTTGCGCGTCATCGTCGTCAAATAGCCCTGGCTCAGCAGTGCGCGGCGCGCGGCTTCGCAGGTGTCTGTCACGCTCGAATTGAAATTGCGCGCATACGGGCTCGCGCCGGTTTCGAAGAGCTCCTGCTGGAACTTCGGCGTCGGCGCGCTGCTGCATGCGGCGAGCATGAAGAGGCCGCACAGCGAGGCGGCGGTGGTCTTGAAAAGCGAGGTAGGCATGGTCGATCAGAAACGCTGCGTAGACGAGGGGCGAACCGCGAAGGCAATGCATTGTAGAGCGGTTGTCGCGCGTGCGTAAAAAGCGCGCAGCGAAGCCGACCGTGCGCGAATTGCGGCTGTCTTCAAGATGTGACTGGGGGCAGGATCTCAGCGAGAGTGAGAAGCGCTGAGTTGATGCGTCTGACCAGGACGCGGCGCATGGCAAGAGGCTGTGAGCGCCGGCCTTCAGTTCGATGTCGCCGACAGTCCCGCCGCGCTGACGGCGCCGCTGGCGCCAGCATTGGTGCTCACAGCCCCCGCGGAAGGGACAGCAAACGCATTCGTCCAATTGCCCGACACGGCCGGGCAGCGACCGGCCACGCGCGCGTCGCAGACGCCCGCCTGGGCGTCGGCATTTTTAGCGGAGTCTTCCCGGGTGGCGACGTTCGCGAAGTCGCCCGCGCGCAAGCTCACTTTCTGCGCGTAGGCTTGTGAGCCGCCATAGCTCTTGAGCGCGGCGTTCATGTCGCCGTTTGCCGAGCGCATGTAGCCGTACAGGATCGCGGAGCCCACCTCGATGTTCGCCGTCGGCTCGGTGAGATCTTTCACGTTGCGCAAAAGCCCGCGGTGCGCACTCGGCACGACCTGCATGAGCCCCGTTGCGCCATTCGCGCCCTTGGCCTTTTCCTTGAAGCGCGATTCGATCGAGATGATGGCCAGCAACAGCGCGGGCGGTAGCGAATATTTCGACGCCGCGGATTGCACCGCATCCGAAATCTTTTCAGCCTTTTCTTTCGCGATGCCGAATTTCTGCGTCAGATACGCGGACACACGGTCGCCATTTTCCTCGGCCATCGCGGATTGCGCGACACCGAGCGAAAGCAGAATCAGGCAGAGTAACCGGCTCATGGCAAACGTCTGAGGAAAAAGTCAGCGCATTATAACCTTGCCTTAAAAATAGGCATCTAGTGGTTTGGGTGCGGATTCGGGGCTCGGGGTGGGTCGGGAAAGCCGCGATGTCGCCCAGTGCCGGGCGCCGGGCGCGTCGGCGCGCTGGAGGCGATGGTTTTGATGGGCCGATAGTTTGTCTGTTAGTTGCAAATTTGACTCAGCGGAGCACCCAGGCGCCGCGTTTCCCTCAGTGGCGAGCCTGCCCGTCTCCTTGAGATTTGAGACAATGCCGGTCGCGCCGCGACAAACCGCCGTCCGTAACAGCCGTTTGCCTCGCGGCAACCGCAGACTGACCGAACACGAGATGTCCCCAGTATGAGCAAGACCGCATTCATCCCAAGCGTCCCCGCAACGTCTGAGGACGATTTCGAAATTTCGGCGACGTCCCGACTTGCGGGCTATCGGCGCTTCTTCGGCGTATTGAAGGTGGTTCGTACGACGGACGGCCGCGTGCTGTTCCCGTTCGACGGTGCGCCGGAACTCGGGCCCTACCCGACTAAGCTCGAAGCCATCGCCGCCGCGCAGGTCTACGGCGAGCACATCGCGACAAGCGACCTCGCCCGGCCGGAGTTGTGAGCGAGCGAGGCCCCGGGACGCGGATTCCGTAGCGACCGCGAAATAGAGACGGCCGACGGCGCAAAAAAAACGCCGGCTATATAGCCGGCGTTTTTGTTTGATGCCCTAACTCAATCGCCCACGCGACCCACCCCTCACTCCACCGTGACGGATTTGGCGAGATTCCGCGGCTTATCCACATCCGTGCCTCGCGCGCAAGCCGTGTGATACGCGAGCAACTGCAGCGGCACGACGTGCAGGATCGGCGAGAGCAGACCATAGTGCTCCGGCATGCGAATCACGTGGATGCCGTCGTCGTTGACGATCTTCGTGTCCGCATCCGCGAAAACGTACAGCTGGCCGCCGCGGGCGCGCACTTCCTGAATGTTCGATTTCAGCTTCTCCAGCAGCGCGTCGTTCGGCGCCACCGTCACGACTGGCATCGCCTCCGTGACCAGCGCGAGCGGCCCGTGCTTCAACTCGCCCGCCGGATATGCTTCCGCGTGAATGTAGGAGATTTCCTTCAGCTTCAAGGCGCCTTCTAGCGCAATCGGATAATGCATGCCGCGTCCGAGGAAGAGCGCATGTTCCTTGCGCGAAAATTCCTCCGACCACGCGATGATCTGCGGCTCCAGCGCCAGCACGCTGTTCAGCGCAGCCGGCAAATGGCGCAGCCGCTTGAAGTATTCGGCTTCCTGCTCCGGGCTTACACGGCCGCGCAGCTTGGCGAGCGTCACGGCCAGCACGAAGAGCGCGACCAGCTGCGTGGTGAACGCCTTGGTGGAGGCCACGCCGATCTCGCGGCCCGCATGCGTGAGAAACGCCAACTCGGTCTGGCGCACCATCGCGCTCGTGCTGACGTTGCACACGGCCAGCGTATGACGATGCCCCAGTTCCTGCGCGTGCTTGAGCGCCGCGAGCGTATCCGCGGTCTCGCCCGATTGCGAAATGACCACGACGAGCGACTTCGGATTCGGCACCGACTCGCGGTAGCGATACTCGCTGGCAATTTCGACCTGTGTCGGAATTTTCGCAATCGACTCGAGCCAGTACTTCGCCGTGAGCCCCGAGTAGTAGCTCGTGCCGCACGCAAGAATCAGCAGGTTGTCGATATCCGCGAAGACCTTGTCCGCGCCTTCGCCGAACAGCGACGCCTCGAACGAATCGGATTGCGGAATCGTGTCGGAAATGGCGCGCGGCTGCTCGAAAATCTCCTTCTGCATGAAGTGACGATACGGGCCGAGTTCCACCGCGCCCCCGTAGGCCGCAACCTGACGCACTTCGCGCCGCGCTTCGTTGCCTTCGCGATCGGCGATACGCACGCCTTCGAGCGTGAGTTCGCACACGTCGCCTTCCTCGAGGAAGATGAAACGCTCGGTGCTGCCCGCCAGCGCGAGCGCGTCCGAGGCGAGGAAGTTCTCGCCCTCGCCGAGCCCGACCACGAGCGGCGAGCCTTGGCGCGCGCCGACCACGGTATGCGGCTCGTCCTTATGCAGCACTGCAATCGCATACGCGCCGTGCAATTGCGCGACGGCCTCGCGCACAGCCGCGAACAAATCGCCGCCATACAGGCTGTGAATCAGATGCGCGATAACCTCTGTGTCGGTCTGCGAGACAAACGTGTAACCCTTGCCGCGCAACATCTCGCGCAGCGGCTCATAGTTTTCGATGATGCCGTTGTGTACCAACGCGAGCGCATCTTTCGAGAAGATCGGATGCGCGTTGTCGGTCACCGGCGCGCCGTGCGTGGCCCAGCGCGTATGCGCGATGCCCGTGATGCCGCCGAGGTGGCTGTCGCGCACCTGATCGTCGAGATCGGCGACGCGCGCGACGCTGCGCGCGCGCGCCGGGCCGCTGTCGCCCAGCACTGCGACGCCGCACGAGTCGTAGCCGCGATATTCGAGGCGCCGCAGTCCTTCGATCAGGACGGGGACGATATTACGTTGCGCTGCCGCGCCGACAATGCCGCACATGGTCTGTTCCTATTGAGTGCTGGAATTTTGCGGGGCGCGCGTCGCGCCGCCCGCGCCTCTCCGTCAATTTTTCTTTTTGGTCGGGCGCACGTAGCCCGACTTGCTGGTCTGGGTTTTGTCGTTCAGCACGAGCGCGTCCTGCTCGACGTCCTTCCAGACCGTCGTGCCCGCCGCGATTGTCGCGCCGCGCTTCACGCGCACCGGCGCAACCAGTTGCGTGTCGGAGCCGACGAACACATCGTCTTCAATGATCGTGCGGAACTTGTTCGCGCCGTCGTAGTTGCAGGTGATGGTGCCCGCGCCGATATTCACGCGCGCGCCGATGTCCGAGTCGCCGATATACGTGAGATGGTTCGCCTTGGAGCCGTGGCCAAGCACCGCGTTCTTCACCTCGACGAAATTGCCGACATGCGTTTCGTCGCTGAGCGACGCGCCCGGCCGCAGACGCGCATACGGTCCGAGCACGACCTTCGCGCCGACCTGCGCGCCTTCGATATGCGTGAACGCGTCGACCCGCGTGCCCGCGCCGATACTCGCGTTGCGGATCACGCAGTTCGGTCCGATCGTCACATTGTCGGCCAGTATGACGTGGCCTTCGAACACGCAGTTCACGTCGATCGACACGTCGCGGCCGCATTCCAGCGTGCCGCGCACGTCCACGCGCGCCGGATCGGCAAGCGTCACGCCGGCCACGAGCAGCGCGTCGGCCACATTGCGCTGATGAATCCGCTCGAGCTCCGCCAACTGCTGCTTGCTGTTCACGCCGAGCGTTTCCCACTCGTCCTGCGGCTGCGTGGTGACGACTTCCAGACCCGCCTCGATGGCCATTTCGACGGCATCGGTCAGATAGAACTCGCCTTGCGCGTTGTCGTTCTTCAGCGCGGCGAGCCAGCCCGACAGCCGCTCCGTGGGCGCCACGACGATGCCGGTGTTGATTTCGTCGATGAGAAGCTGGTCCGCGCTCGCATCTTTCTGCTCGACGATGCGCGAGACGTTGCCCTGCGGATCGCGCACGATACGGCCGTATCCCGTCGGATCCGCCAGCGTGACGGTTAGCACGCCGTAGGCATGACTGCCCGCACGTTCGACGAGTGCCTGCAAGGTGCTCGCGCGCGTGAGCGGCACGTCGCCGTAAAGCACGAGCGTAGGCACCGACGGATCGAGAAGCGGCAAGGCCTGCTGCACCGCGTGGCCGGTGCCGAGCTGTTGCTCCTGCACGGCGAATTGCAGGTCGGGCGCGGCAACCGTTTCGCGGACCGCTTCCGCCCCATGACCGATAACGACGACGAGGCGCGTAGGCTTCAGCGTGCGGGCAGTGTCGATGACATGAGCGAGGAGCGGCCGGCCAGCCAGAGGATGGAGCACCTTGGGCAGCGCGGAACGCATGCGCTTACCGGTGCCTGCCGCCAAAATCACGATGTTCATGGCGTCGGCAAATAGACGAGTTTGGAGCCGACGATTCTATCACGCACCCTCTTGCGAAAATGGCCGCGAAAGCGGCCACATTGCAAGCGAAAGTAAGTGCCCAAGCGCCTTTTTTGCAGGAATTCCGGTCAAAGATCGTCAAACTGCACGATCGAGATCGGCCGCGCCGCGCCAAGCGGCGCGGCCTCGCTGGCATCCGTCGAACACGGCTCTTCGTCGAAAGCAATATCGCCTTGCGGGTCGGCCTCGCCGGTCGCGCGCAGGCCAGCGAACGGAAACAGCTTGTGATCCATCAAATGCGACGGAACCACATTCGACAACGCGTTGAACATGTTCTCGATGCGGCCAGGAAAGCGCTTCTCCCAATCGCGGATCAGCGCCTTCATTTCCGCGCGTTTCAGGTTCGGCTGACTGCCGCACAGGTTGCACGGAATGATCGGGAACTCGCGCAACTCCGCGTATTTTTCCAGATCCGTTTCCTTCACGTAGGCGAGCGGGCGAATCACGATGTTCTTGCCGTCGTCGGATTGCAGCTTGGGCGGCATGCCTTTCAGCTTGCCGCCATAGAACAGATTGAGCAGCAGCGTTTGCAGAATGTCGTCGCGATGATGGCCGAGCGCGATCTTCGTCGCGCCTAGCTCACCCGCCACGCGGTAGAGAATGCCGCGCCGCAGCCGTGAGCACAGCGAGCAGGTGGTTTTGCCTTCCGGCACCAGCCGCTTGACGATGCTGTAGGTGTCCTGATTCTCGATGTGAAACGGAATGTCCAGTTGCTTCAGGTACTCGGGCAGCACGTGTTCCGGAAAGCCGGGCTGCTTCTGGTCGAGATTCACCGCGACGATGTCGAAGTCGATCGGCGCGCGCTCGCGCAAGCGCATCAGAATGTCGAGCATCGCGTAGCTATCCTTGCCGCCCGACAGGCACACCATCACCTTGTCGCCGTTCTCGATCATGTTGAAGTCACCGATCGCCTGGCCGACCTGACGCGCGAGCCGCTTGAAGAGCTTGTTGTTCTCGTACGCTTCCTTCTGCTCGCGGCGCGTGAGCGGCGACTTCTCGCGCGCGGCGGGCGTGGTGTCGTCGATGATGTCGGGCGCGTTCATGCCTCAGTCCTCCTTGATGCGGAACACTTCGACGCCCACCGCGTCGCAGTCGGGATAAACATCGGGCTTCTCGGTCGAAACGCGCGCGGCCCGCACCTGCGGATGCGCGAGCATGGTCTTCACGAGGTCGTCGCAGAGCGTTTCCTGCAAGTGAATATGGCCTTGCTCGACGCGGCGCGAAATGGTGGAACGCATGAAATCATAGTCGACGACCTCGGCCAGCTTGTCCTCCACCGGCGTGGACAGCGCGAGCGGCACGAACAGTTCGACGTTGATTACGACGCGCTGTTCGCCGCGCTTTTCGAAATCGTGCACGCCGATGTTGATGTGCACTTCGTAATTGCGCAGAAAGAGCCGGCGGCAATCGGCGAGCCGGGGATGCGAAAGAGCGGCAAACATGTTCGTTCCAGTCGAAAAAAGCGTGCGTGGCACGCAAGGGGGCGCGGACCTGAGTTAGGCGCCCGTCAAAAACATTACGTCGCGCGGCAGCGGCACGAGGTGCTGCCCGCCGTCGACCACCAGCGTCGTTCCTGTGACGCCGGTTGCGTCCGCGAGATACAGCGCGGCGGCGACAATATCCTCCGGCCGCGACGCGCGGCCCAAAGGCGTTACACGGTGAGCGGCCGCGAAACTTTCCGCGGTCTGGTCGCCGGATTGCATGGTGAGACCCGGCGCAAGTCCGACCACGCGGACCTTCGGCGCCAGCGCCTGCGCGAGCGCGACGGTGGCGGTCTGCAACGCCGCCTTCGACAGCGTGTAGGACAGGTAGTCCGGGTTCATGTTGTACAGCTTCTGGTCCAGCACGTTGATCACCACGCCGCGCTGCGTTTCGTCTGTCAGCGCGGCGGGGGGCGTCGCGTCGTACAGCATGCGCGCGAGCACGAGCGGCGCGCCCAGGTTCATCGCGGTCAGCTTGAGCAGCAGCTCATAGCCGACGTTGCGCGCCGTGTCTTCCTCGAAGCGCGACGCATTGTTGACGATGCACGCCGGCCGGCCAAGCGCCGCACTACAGGCCGGCAACAAGCCCGCGACCTGCGTCTCGTCGCCCAGCTCGGCGTGCAAAGCCACCGCCCGGCGACCCAGCGCGGTGATTTCTCCGACCACTTCTTCGGCTTCGCGCCGCGAGGCGCCATAGTGAACGGCGACGTCCCAGCCTCGCGCGGCAAAGCCGAGTGCGAGCGCGCGTCCGATGCGGCGCGCTGCGCCGGTAATCAGCACGACGCGCGGCGCGTCGGGCGCGCGGGCGGCGGCGGTGTCCGTAGAAGCGGTCATTTACAATGCGGGAATGAATCCGAAAGCTCACCAACCCGATAGTTTACCTGCTCCCGGCCCGAGCGCGCTTGCGCAGTCCGAGGCGCTCGTCGCGCGGATTCGCGCGGAGCTCGACGACGCCGGCGGCTGGATGCCGTTCGACCGCTACATGGAGCGCGCGCTGTATGCGCCCGGTCTCGGCTATTACAGCGGCGGCGCCCGTAAGTTCGGCCTGCGCGGCGACGACGGCAGCGACTTCGTCACCGCGCCGGAACTCTCGCCGCTCTTCGCGGACACGCTCGCGCGCCCCATCGCGGAAGCCTTGCAGGCAAGCGGCACGCGCGACGTGATGGAGTTCGGCGCCGGTACCGGCAAGCTCGCGGCCGGCCTGCTGAACGCGCTCGCGGCGCTGGGCGCGGAGTTCGACAGCTATTCCATTGTCGATCTGTCCGGCGAACTGCGCGAGCGCCAGCGTGAGACCATCGACGCCGCGGCCCCCGCGCTCGCCGGCAAAGTGCGCTGGCTGGACGCGCTGCCCGAGCGCTTCGAAGGCGTGGTGATCGGCAACGAAGTGCTGGACGCCATGCCCGTGCGGCTCTTCGCCTGCGCGGACGGCGCCTGGCGCGAACGCGGCGTGATCTGGCGCGACGGGCGGTTCGCCTTCGAAGACCGACCGGTCGCGGTGTCGGCCGAGCTGGCGCTGCTGTCCGACATCGACACGGCGGGCGGCGATTACATTGCCGAAACGCACGACGCCGCGCGGGCCTTTACGCGAACCATTTGCACGATGCTCGCGCGCGGCGCGGCGTTTTTCATCGACTACGGGTTCCCGCGTCACGAGTACTACCACCCGCAGCGCACCCAGGGCACGCTGATGTGCCACTACCGCCATCGCGCGCACGGCGATCCGTTTGTCTATCCCGGCCTGCAGGACATTACCGCGCACGTGGAATTTACCGGCATCGCCGAAGCGGGCGTGGAGACCGGTGCGGACCTGCTCGGCTTCACGTCGCAAGCGCGCTTCCTGCTGAACGCGGGCATGACGGACGCGCTCGCCGAAATCGATCCCGCCGACACCGCGCGCTTTCTGCCCGCGGCGAATGCGGTGCAGAAGCTGCTCTCGGAGGCCGAAATGGGCGAGCTCTTCAAGGTCATCGCTTTCTCGCGCGGGCTCGACGACACGCTGCAGGCGTTCTCCAGCGGCGACCGCTCGCACACGTTGTAATGCCGGACTACGCGCGATGATCCGCTGGCTGCTGACCACCTTTGTCGCCCTGGCTGTGCTGTCGGCCTGCTGGCCGTGGCTGCGCAAGCTGGGCATCGGGCGCATGCCGGGCGACGTGACGCTGCGTCTGTTCGGGCGCGAATATCATTTCCCGTTCATGTCGACACTGTTGCTGTCGATGCTGCTCTCGCTTATCGCCAGACTTTTGTAGAAGCCGCGCTGCGTTGTGTTGCGTTTTCGCTGCGTTGCGCGGCGTTTTCGCCGCGTTTTCGCGGACATGCGGCGCGAGCGCGGGCCGCCACACACTCACCCCAGCGCCGCCGCCACCGCGCGCACGCGCTCCTCGTGCACGGCGTCCTTGATCCCCGCCGGCGCATCGGCAAACCGCTTCGCGACAGCGCCCGCATCCACGCCGCGCGCGGCGACGAGCGCGACTCTCAGCCGCTCGGCCTGCGGATACTCGCGCGCCTCGAAACCGAGCCGCCCGCGCGCGTCCGCCTCGCACGCCTGCAAGGCTTCGGCAAAGCGCGAAGGCTTGCGAATCGCGTCGCCGCGCTCCAGCAGCCGCACGAGCGCAGCCGCGCCCATCTCCATCACACGATGAATGTTGCCGTGCTCGCGCGCGACCAGCAGCGCGAGGTCGCGGCAATCGTTCGGCACGCGCAGGCGCTCGCACAGCGGCTTGAGCAGATCGACGCTGCGTCCTTCGTGGCCGAGGTGGCGCGGCAGGATGTCTGCCGGCGTGGTGGCCTTGCCGAGGTCGTGCGTCAGCGCGGCGAATCGCACCGGCAGCGCGTAGCCCTGCTGTGCGGCGTGGTCGAGCACCATCATCACGTGCACGCCCGTATCCACCTCCGGGTGATAGTCCGCGCGCTGGGGAACGCCGAAGAGCGCGTCGATCTCCGGCAGAATCCGCGCCAACGCGCCGCACTCGCGCAAAACCTCGAACATGCGCGACGGCTTTTTTTCCATCAGGCCGCGCGACACCTCCCGCCAGACGCGTTCGGCGACGAGCGCGTCCACTTCGCCGTCGGCGACCATCTTGCGCATCAGCGCGAGCGTCTCCGGCGCGACGGTGAAATCTGCGAAGCGCGCAGCGAAACGCGCGATCCGCAAAATGCGCACGGGATCTTCCAGGAACGCGTCGCTGACATGGCGGAAAAGTTTGGCCTGCAAGTCGCGCTGGCCGCCGAACGGATCGACGACCGGCCCGGTCAGCTCGCCGTCGGGGCGCACTTCGCGCGCCATCGCGTTGATGGTCAGGTCGCGGCGCGCGAGGTCTTCTTCGAGCGTCACGTCCGGCGCGTAGAAAAACTGGAAGCCGTGATAGCCGGCGGCCGTCTTTCGCTCGGTGCGCGCGAGCGCGTATTCCTCATGCGTCTCGGGATGCAGGAACACCGGAAAGTCTTTGCCGACCGGACGATAACCCTGCGCGACCATCTGCTCGGGCGTCGCGCCGACCACTACGTAATCGCGATCCTGCACCGGCACGCCGAGCAGTTCGTCGCGAATCGCGCCGCCTACTGCATAGATATTCATGGGCATTCGTCGAGATACGGCACGGCGTAGGTGTCGCTCAACGCGTCGTCGATCCAGGCTTTGACCGCCGGCTCTTGCATCAGTCGACGAACATAAGCCTGCGACGTCTCCGACAACGCCGGCCGCCACGTGTTAAAGCGCATGGCCACCGGCGCATACATGGCGTCGGCAATACTGAATTCGCCGAACAGGAACGGCCCGCCGTAGGTGTCGAGGCAGTCGCGCCAGATCGTCTCGATACGCGCGATGTCGGCGAGCACGCCGGGCTTCGCGTTCTTGCCGGGAAACGACGCGCGAATGTTCATCCACATGTTCGAGCGCAATTCGCCGAAGCCCGAGTGCATCTCCGCGCTGATGCTGCGGGCACGCGCGCGCGCCGCCGGGTCGCGCGGCCATAGCGCGTGCTGCGGGAAACGCTCGGCGAGCGTCTCGGCAATGGCGAGCGAGTCCCAGATCGCCTCGCCCGCATCGTCGATCAGACAGGGAATTTTGCCTGGCCCGTTCGGCGCGTGCGCGAGGACCGCGGCATTCGTGCCCGGCTGATTCAGATGAATCAGCACTTCGTCGAACGCAATGCCGAAGTGCTTCAGCAGCAGCCATGGCCGCATCGACCACGATGAATAGTTCTTGTCACCAATAAGCAGCTTCATGCCGGTTCATATGAAGAGTGGGGAAAAGTAAAAGAGATCAGCGCCCCGCGCTCGCGCGGAATGCATCGAAACGCGAACGTGACGACGCGCCGGTCAGATAGACGGGCGCAATGGTTTCGATGCTGGCGGGCTCGATGCCCAACTCGGGCGCAAGCGGGCGGCTCAGCACGTTGTCGACTTTCATGGAGTCGAGATTGTCGCGCGTGATGACCGGTTCGCCCGGCGCCATTTCGAAGGTCATCGCCTGCATGCGCGCGAGCGCGTCGGGCAGACGGATGATGCTCGCGTGCCGGCCGATCACGTCGCCGCAATATTTGACGAGCTGTTCGAGCGTATAGACGCTCGGGCCGCCGAGTTCATAGGTCTTGCCGTTGGCCGCGTCGAGATCGAGCACATTGACAATGGCTTTGGCCACGTCGCCGACATACACGGGCTGAAACTTCGCGTCCGGCATGGCCAGCGGGATCACCGGAAAGACGCGCTGCAAAAACGCGAACTTGTTCAGGAACTGGTCTTCGGGCCCGAACACCACCGACGGCCGGAACACCGTCCATGCAAGATTCGCCGCGTGCACCGCTTTCTCGCCATCGCCCTTCGAGCGCGAGTACATGCTCGGGCCGTGCGAGTCCGCGCCGAGCGCGCTCAGATGAATCAGCCGATGCACGCCCTTGCCTTCGCAAGCCGCGGCGATTCGCGTGGGCAGTTCGACATGCGCGCGCGCGAATTCGGGACCGTAGGGCGTGCGGCGTTTGCCGTGCAGCGTGCCGACCAGGTTGATCACGCAGTCCGTGCCTTCGACAAAGCGCGCAAGCTGCACCGGATCGAACACATCGGTTTCGATCACGTCGATAGGCAGCAGCGTGAGATGCCGCGCGTTGTAGCGCCGCCGCGTGGCGATGCGCACGTCTTTGCCCATTTCAACGAGGGCGTTGACGAGATGGCTTCCGATAAACCCGGAACCGCCGATGATCGCAATGGCTTTATGTCGCATTTTCGACTCCCTGGTGGAAGCCGCGGCAACGGCTGGCGAGGCGCGCCGCCGCCTCGCAGGAGGCAGCGGCGGCACGGCGCTTACGGTGCGATGTAACCCAGACGCGCCTTCAGCGATTGCGGACGGCCTTCGAACAATGCCGCGTAGTAGACCGTGTTGGACAACACATTCTTAACGTAGTCGCGCGTTTCCTGGAACGGAATCGCCTCGGCGAAGATGGCGCCTTCAACCGGATGCTGCAACGACTGCCGCCAGTTGCGCGGACGGCCCGGACCGGCGTTGTACCCCGCGGTGGCCAGCACGGCGGAACCATCGAACTGATTGTAGATCATCGACAGATAGTTCGTGCCGAGCAGGATGTTGGTGTTGATGTCGTTCATCTGCTCGCGCGAAATCGGGCCGAGGCCGATCTTTTTCGCGACGAGTTGCGCCGTGCCCGGCATCAACTGCATCAAACCGCCCGCGCCGACTTCGGAACGCGCGTTGATGATAAAGCGCGACTCCTGGCGAATCAGCCCGTACGCCCATTCCACGTCCAGACCGGTGGACTGCGCATCGCGCTCGACAATGTCGCGGAACGGCGACAGATAGCGCAGCGAGAAATCGTGCTCGGTTTTCGTGCGGTCGGCCGTGTTGACGGTGCGGTCGTACAGCTGGATGCGGCGTGCGTATTCTGCAGCGGCGAGCAACTGACGATCGCTCATGTTGCGCAGCGGCCAGTTCCATTCGCGATTGCCTTCCAGACGCAGATTCAGCGCGTAGAAGCGCTGCGCGAGATCGAAGCCGGGCGTGTTGCCGGCCTGCTGGACTTCGGCGTCGGTCACCGAGGTTTTGGGCGGCGCCACGATCTTCTGGCCGAGTTCTTCTGCGGCGAGCTGGCCGTAGAAATTGAAGCCCTGCGAGATCGACTCGAATTCCTGGTTGGCTGTGGTCGTGTCGCCCGCCTGCTTGAGCGCGCGCGCGTGCCAGTAGATCCACGACGGCTGGTTGCGCAGCGCCGCCGGCATCTGCTCGATCGACCAGCGCACCATGTTCCAGTCGCCGGCGAGAAGTGCCGTGCGCGTGCGCCATTCGTACGCGGGATTGGAGAGCGGCGCGTTCACCGACAGGCGGTACCAGTCGGTCGCGCTCGGCATCTGTTTCGCGGCGGCCTGATAGGCGATCGTGCCCCAGCCGATGGCGCGCTCCGGCGAATTCAGCGAAGGTGCGACCGACGCAAAGGTGGCCGCCGCCATGGCCGGATCGTTGCGCGCCATGCGCGTGATCGCGAGCAACGCGAGCTGATGCGATTGCGGATCGGCACCGACGCCGCGCGCGAGCAGCAAGGGCGGCGTATTCGCCGCCTGCCCGAACAGCACGGGATCGGGCGCGTGGTCGCCCAGCGCGTCGACGAGCTTGCTGCCGACATTCGTGTAGTTCTGTTCGTACGCGAGACGGATCTGCTGCCAGACGTCGTCGGTACTGAACTGCTTGTTGACGCCGAGCATCGTGATCAGGTCGACGCAGCCGTCGCCGTACCATTTCGGATCGACGAGCAGCGCGCGCGCCGCGTCCGCGACATTCTCGCCGCGCGACGCACGCGATTCGAGCGCGTAGCACTTCACCTGCGTGTCGTCGTTCAGGACAAAGCGCGCATATTGCTGATCGAAGTTGCGCCAGTCGTGGCGCGTGCCAAGCACCGTCAGATAGTCGTTGCGCATGCGGTCGGCAATGGCCTGACCGTCGTATTTCTGCAGGAACGCGAGCACCGGCGCGTCCGGCGCGTCGACGCGCGCATGGCCGCCCGAATCGAAAAGCTGCGGCTTGAGCTGGAAATACTCCACATACGAAGGCGCCGGATAGCCCGGAATCATGCTCGCGAGCTGCGCCGCGCGCGCCGCGTCGTTATTGCGGGCAGCCTCGCGCAACTGGACGAAAATCTGGTCGTCGTTGGTGAGCTGCGAAATGGGAAGGGGCTTGACGGCTGACGCGGTGCTGCATGCGACGAGAGCGGCTGCGGCAAGCGCCATACCGGCCGCGCGATATACTCGAAAAAGACTTTTTGACATCGTTGTTTCTGGAGCGCGAATTGAACCCAAGCATAGCATGCAACCCTTCCGCCGAATCGAAAAAGGCGCTGCGTCGAATGCTATTGGAAGCAAGGCTGCAAGCGGCTTCCGAGCCGACGAACAATGCCGCGCTCGGACGCCGCGTGCTCGACGCGCTGAAGCATTTCGATGCCAAAAGCGTGGGGTTCTACTGGCCGCTCGCCGGCGAATTCGATGCGCGCGCAGCGGTCTCCATCTGGCTGGCGGGCGGCTCGCCGCGCGAAGCCAGTCTGCCGATCATCAGGGAACGCGGCTTGCCGCTCGAATTCCACGCGTGGTCGCCCGACGCGCCGATGAAGATCGGCCATCACAAGATTGCCGAGCCGGCAACGGAACGCCTTGTGATTCCCGAGCTGCTGCTCGTGCCCTGCGTGGGTTTCGACGCCGACGGCTACCGCCTGGGCTACGGCGGCGGCTATTACGACCGCACGCTCGCCGGCTGGCCCGGCGCGACGAGGCCGATCACGGTTGGCGTCGCATATGAAGCGTGCCGCACGCCCGCGCTCGAACGCGAGGCGCACGACATTCCCCTCGACATGATCGTCACCGAGACGGGGCTGCATGCGCGAGCCGCCGGTTAAGCCCGGACGAAGCGCGAGCGCGCGCTCGCTCTGCGCTGAGGTGCATTGACGCGTCAGGCTGCGCGCCTCTTCTTTATAACGACGCCGCCGCGCGCGCGGCCGTGTCGTACATGCCCGACGCACTGCGCATCAATTGCGCCGCCTCGCCGATCTGCTCGTTAGTGAGGCCGCTTTCCTTCAGCGTCGAAATGAGGCAGCTTTCGCGCACCTCGCGATACTTGAGGCATAGCGCGCGGCCCGCCTCCGTCGCCGAAAAGAACACTTCCTTGCCGGTCTTTTCGCTTTTTACATACCCTCTAGCTACGAGCTTCTTCAGCGCATAGGTCGCGACGTGCGTGTCTTCGATATTCAGCACGAAGCAGATGTCGGCCAGCTTCTTGCGACGCTCGCGATGACTCACGTGATGCAGCAGCGAGACTTCGATGGCGGTCATGTCCTTTTCCCCCGCCGCCGACATGCAGCGCACCATCCAACGGTTGAATGCGTTGCCGGCCATGATGAGCGCGTACTCGAGCTCGGACAGCTCCGCGCTCGTGTCGGACACGAGATGTTCCGACGAGACGATCTTGGTGGGATGCCGCGACATGTGAATTTCTCAGAAAACGAAATGGAAAGTGTCCGGAGTGTACGACGAGCGGGCGCGCCCCGCGAGCCTGGCGAAAACTCTTATTGATAAATCGTTGATATTTTATTGACAATGTATCCTTCAAACATCGCGTGACTGTCGTGCCGTGGTTGTCCGACGTTGCGCAATGCAGAACTCTTTGACTTCTTCGGGTCTTCAAGCCATGAGCCAACCCCACATCTTTCCGCTCGGCGACGCCGCGCTGGTCTGCGAGGCGCCCCCGCCCGCGACGCTCGACTGCCAGCGCCGCGTCTGGGCGGTCGCCGAACTCGCGCGCGACTGGCCGCATGTGCTCGAAGTGGTGCCGGGCATGAACAATCTGACGCTCGTGTTCGATCCGCTCGAAGCCGACCGCGACGCGCTGTCGAAGCTCTTGCAGGAAACCTGGGACGCCGCCGGCGAAGCCCCGGCGGCGGGCCGCGACGTGGAGATTCCGGTTCAGTACGGCGGCGAGTTCGGCCCTGACCTCGGCGCCGTGGCGAGCCACACCGGTTTGGGCGTGCGGGAAGTCATCGAGCGGCATTCCAGCGGCCAGTACGTGGTGTTCTTCCTCGGCTTCCAGCCGGGCTTCGCCTATATGGGCGGGCTCGACGAGGCGCTGCACACGCCGCGCCGCGCGTCGCCGCGGCTGGAAGTGCCGGCGGGTTCCGTCGGCATCGGCGGAGAGCAGACCGGCATCTATCCGGCGACGTCGCCGGGCGGCTGGCAGCTGATCGGCCGCACCGAACTGCCGCTCTTCGATCCCGCGCGCCGCCCGCCCACGCTGTTGCAGCCGGGCGACCGGGTGCGCTTCACCATCGCGGGGATACACGCATGATCGACGTGATTCGCGCAGGTCTTCTGACCACCATCCAGGACCTCGGCCGCCACGGCTACCGGCATCTCGGCGTCGCGATGGGCGGGGCGCTCGACCGCCTGTCGCTGGAAGTCGGCAACCGGCTGGTCGGCAACCGGCCCGACGCGGCCGGCCTCGAAATCACCTTCGGCCCGACCGTGCTGCGGTTTCTGCGCGCGACGCGGGTCGCGATCACCGGCAGCGAATTCGGCGCGACGCTCGACGGCAAGCCGGTCTATTCCTGGTGGAGCCTGCCCGTCAAAGCCGGGCAGGAGCTGGTGCTGAACGCGGCGAAGCGCGGCATGCGCGGCTACGTTTGCGTCGCGGGCGGCATCGACGTCTTGCCGATGCTCGGTTCGCGCAGCACGGATCTCGCCGGACGCTTCGGCGGTCTCGGCGGCCGGGCGCTGCGCGACGGCGACCGCGTGCCGCTCGGCGCGCCGCCGCAGCGCGGCCACGTCGGCTTCTCGCCCGAGGCGCCGGAATTCGGCGTGAAAGCGCCCGCGTGGTGCAAGTTCGTGCTCGTCGACGAGCCGCTGCGGCGCGGCCGGCATCCCACGGGCGTGCCCTGGGCTGTACCGATTCGCGTGCTGCGCGGCCCGGAATACGACAGCTTCACGGACGAAGCGCAGGAATCGTTCTGGTCCGACGAGTGGCTCGTCACGCCGAATAGCAACCGGATGGGTTACCGGCTCGCCGGCAACGAACTGAAACGCAAGCAGAAGGCCGACCTGCTGTCGCACGCGGTGCTGCCGGGCACGATCCAGGTCCCGCCGAACGGCCAGCCCATCGTGCTGATGAGCGACGCGCAGACCACCGGCGGCTACCCGAAGATCGGCGCGGTGATTCAGGCCGACTTGTGGAAGCTCGCGCAGGTGCGCCTGAACGCGGCCGTGCGCTTCATCCCGACCACACCTTACGAGGCGCGCCAGGCGTTGCTCGAAGAGCGCACCTACTTGCGGCAGATCGACGCCGCCATCGCCATGCATGAAGAGCGCTGCGCGCGGCAAATGGCCGTCGCGGCGCTGTAACTGAATAGAGGGAACACCATGGAAATCGATCTGAATGCCGATCTCGGCGAAGGCTGCGGCTCCGACGAGGCGCTGCTCGACCTCGTCAGTTCGGCCAATATCGCGTGCGGCTGGCACGCGGGCGGCGCCCAGGCCATGCGCGACTGCGTGCGCTGGGCAGTGCAGAAAGGCGTGTCGATCGGCGCGCATCCGAGCTTCAACGATCCCGAGAATTTCGGCCGCAAGGAAATGGACTTGCCGGCGAGCGAGATCTACGCGGGCGTGCTGTATCAGCTCGGCGCACTGTCGGCAATCGCGCAGGCCGAGGGCGGGCGCATCGCGCACGTCAAGCCGCACGGCGCGCTCTACAACCAGGCCGCGCGCGACCCGAAGATCGCGGATGCGATCGTGTCGGCCGTGCATGACTTCGACCCGTCGGTCGCGGTGTTCGCGCTTGCCAACAGCGGGCTCGTGACGGCCGCGCGCAACGCGGGGCTGACCGCCATCGAAGAAGTGTTCGCCGATCGCGGCTATCGCGCCGACGGCTCGCTCGTGCCGCGCAAGGAACCGGGCGCCCTGCTCGACGATGAAGACGAAGTGCTCGAACGCACGCTCGCGATGGTGCGCGAGCAGCGTGTGCGCGCGGTCGACGGCCAATGGGTGCCGCTCAATGCGCAGACCATCTGCCTGCACGGCGACGGCCCGCACGCGCTCGCGTTCGCGCGGCGCATTCGCAGCGCGCTGGAGCAGGCCGGTATCGAAGTGCATGCGGCCGGCGCCGCCAGCGTCTGACGTCGGCGAGTTTGTTCCGCGCCATGCCTTGATGATCCTCCAACGCCCCGCTCCACGCGGGGCGTTCGCCAGGTGCGGAACGCTTCCGGCGAACGGGCGGCGGACGGGCGGCGAGTTCGCCGCAGCAACGCGAGTTGCAGTTGCAGTAGAAGGTGAAGTAGCAGTACGTAGCAACGCGGCCGCCAAGAGCCGCGGCAACAAAACGGCGCGCGGATCGCCACGCGCCGGCCCATGCTGGCCGCCACAAGCGGCGAGGTTGAAACCTGTTTGGAGATCCAGATGCAGACAACAGTCAGTTTATGGCCGCTGATCGGCGTGGCCGTCATCATCGTTGGCTTTTTATTGCGGTTCAATCCGATGCTGATCGTGGCGGTTGCCGCGATCATCACCGGCCTCGCCGCGCACTTCCCGCCTGAAAAGATCCTCGCCGAAATCGGCACCGGCTTCATCAAGACGCGCAACATTCCGTTGATCATTCTTCTGCCGCTCGCGGTGATCGGCCTGCTCGAACGGCACGGCCTGCGCGAGCGCGCCCAGACGTGGATCAGCGGCATCAAGGCCGCCACGGCCGGGCGTCTGCTGATCGTCTATCTGCTCGTGCGCGAACTCACCGCGGCGGTCGGCCTGACCGGGCTCGGCGGACATCCGCAGATGGTGCGCCCGCTCATCGCCCCGATGGCCGAAGGCGCCACCGAAACCCGCTTCGGCAAGATCAGCGACGCCGTGCGCTTCAAGCTGCGCGCCTTCTCGGCGGCAACGGACAACGTGGGTCTCTTCTTCGGCGAGGACATTTTCGTCGCGTTCGGCGCCATCGTGCTGATGACCACCTTCCTGAAAGAGGCCGGCATCGTCGTCGAGCCGATCCACGTGGCGGTGTGGGGCATTCCGACCGCGATCAGCGCGTTTCTGATTCACGGCTTCCGCCTGTATCTGCTCGACCGCAAGCTCGACCGCGAACTGCGCGGCAACGCGAAAGCGGGCAACACCACCGTTTCGCCGGCGCAATCGGCCGCAGGAGACAAAGCATGACGCTCACGATTACCTATCTGTTCTGGCTGCTGGGCGTGGTGCTGCTGATCATCGGCGGCATGATCGTCACCGACAAGGAACACCCGCGCCGCCTGACGGCCGGCGGCTTCTGGATTCTCTACGCACTGATCTTTCTGATCGGCGACAAGCTGCCGCCCGCCGTGGTCGGCGTCGCGGTGATCGCCATGGCGCTGATTGCCGGCTTCGGCGGCGTGACCGCGGGCAAGCCGCGCGTGCTCTCGCTCGAAGCGCGCAAGGCGAGCGCCGCGCGGCTTCGCAACAAGCTGTTCGTGCCCGCGCTGACGATTCCGGTGATCACGGTGATCGTCACGCTGTCGGCAAGCCACCTGGTGTTCGGCGGCGTGCCGCTGATCGAAAAGGCCAACGTCACGCTGATCGGCTTCGGCATCGGCTGCGTCATCGCGCTCGCCATTGCCTGCGTGCTGACGCGCGACACCGTCGGCCAGTCGATGAAGGAAGCGCGCCGCCTCGTCGACGCCCTCTCCTGGGCCGCGGTGCTGCCGCAAATGCTCGGCATGCTCGGCCTCGTGTTTTCGGATGCGGGCGTCGGCAAAGCCGTCGCGCACGTGACGACCGCGTACATCAGCCTCGACTACCGGTTCATCGCGGTGGCTGTGTACTGCATCGGCATGGCGCTCTTCACGATGGTGATGGGCAACGGCTTCGCCGCTTTCCCGGTGATGACGGGCGGCGTCGGCGTGCCGATTCTCGTCGGCGTGTTTCATGGCAATCCGGCCGTGATGGTGGCGATCGGCATGTTCTCGGGCTACTGCGGCACACTGATGACGCCGATGGCCGCGAACTTCAACATGGTGCCGGCGGCGCTGCTCGAACTGCCTGACAAGAACGCGGTGATCAAGGTACAGATTCCGACGGCGCTCACGCTGCTGGTGGTCAATATCTTCCTGCTCAATTTCCTGATGTTCAGCTAGAACGCAGCGGTAAAAGACAGTACAAAATGCAGCAATTTCCGATGTGCCGTGCGACGTTTCGGCGGCACATCGGTGAAGCATGAGCAACAGGAAAAACCTGCAACGGAAATGGGATGTGTCCGAACGCCGGCCCATGAGACCGGCCATAAGATGCCGGACGATCTCCCGTCCACGCGCGCGGGCGCGCGCGTAGCGCACGGCCGCGGCTCTTCCCGCAGGTCTTCATGGAACATCAATCCCAGCGCCCCGGCGGGCGCACCGCGTCGCCGCCGTCGTCCAGTGTCGCTTCGCTCGTCGACGCCGCGCTGCACGCACATCAGGCCGGTCGGCTCGACACCGCCGACTCCCTCTACCGCGAAATCCTCGCGCTCGATCCAGCACATGCAAGGGCCTTGCATTACTTCGGCGTACTGCACTATCAACGCGGACAGCACGCGGCGGCCGCCACGCTAATGAGCCAGGCGCTCAAGCACGACCGTCACGACGCCGCGTGCTGGAGCAACCGCGGTCTCGCCGCCGCCGCGCTCGGCCGACTGGACGAAGCCACGATCTGCTACGACCAGGCGCTGCAACTGCAGCCCGATTTCGCCGACGCGCGCAACAATTTCGGCGTGGCCTTGCAGGCCCAAGGCGCACTGGATGACGCGCTCGAGCAGTACAGGCTCGCCATCGCGTCGAATCCCGCGTTTGTCGATGCGCATCTGAACCTCGGCACGGCGCTCGGCAAGCTCGGCCGTTTCGCCGAAGCGCTCGCGTGTTACCGCGACGCGCTGCGGCTCGATCCGACATCGGCGGAGGCGCACTTCAACGCGGGCAATGCGCACAACGCGCAGGGCGAACACGAGGCGGCGGTCGCCAGTTTCGAGCGCGCGCTCGCGCTGCGGCCGGATTACGCCGAGGCGCACGTCAACCTGGGCAGCGCGATCGGCAAGCGCGGCGACTATGCCGGGGCCGAGGCGCATTACCGGCGCGCCGTTGTGCTCCAAGCGAATCCGACGAACCTGGTGTGCCTCGGCGGTTCGCTCGGCGCGCAGGGGCGCCTCGACGAAGAAGAGAAGTTTTATCGCGAGGCGCTGGCGCAAGACCCCGGTTACGCGGACGCACATCAGAACCTCGCGTGGCTGCTGCTCAAGCGCGGCGATTACACAGAAGGATGGGCCGAGTTCGCGCTGCGCTGGCGCAAGAGCGACTATGACGCGCTGGCCGTCGCGGGCGTGGCCGAATGGCGCGGCGAGCCGCTCGACGGGCGGCGCCTGCTGATCGTCGGCGAGCAGGGTTTCGGCGATCACTTCCAGTTTCTGCGCTACGCGCGCGTGTTGCACGAACGCGGCGCGCGAGTGGATGTGTGCGTGCGCGAGCCTTTGCTGCGGCTCATCCAACGCATGCCGGGCGTGCATCGCGCGTTCGCCGGCAGGCCGGACGCGCCATACGACTTCTGGGTCCCGATGATGAGCGTGCCGTCCTGCGTCGGCACCGAACTGGCCACGATTCCGGCTGAGCTGCCCTATCTGTTCGCGGACGAGACAAAGATCGAAGCGTGGCGCAGCAAACTCGCCGCGAGCGGCGGCGCAAACCGCAAAGTCGGCCTGGTGTGGGCGGGCAGTCCGACATTCGGCAACGACCGCTACCGGTCGATGGCGCTCGCCGATCTGCACCCGCTTGCGGATGTCGCGAACGTGAGCTGGTATCCGCTGCAACAAGGCCCGGCGCACGCCCAGCTGGCCGGCGCACCGCTCGCGTTGCGCGCGCACGATTTCACCGGCGAACTGGGCGACTTCGAGGACACCGCCGCGCTCATCATGAACCTCGACCTGGTGATTGCCGTCGACACCGCCGTCGCGCATCTCGCGGGCGCGCTCGGCAAGCCGGTGTGGCTGCTGCTGCCGGCCAATTCCGACTGGCGCTGGCTGCAAGCGCGCAGCGACTCGCCGTGGTATCCGGGAATGCGGCTTTTCAGGCAGCAGGTGTTGGGGGAATGGGCGGGCGTGGTGGGGGAAGTGGTACACGCTCTCCAAACGGAGGAGCAAGAATGAAAACACCGCGCTTCGAAGCGGTTGATGTACCGCACGGCCGGCTGTCGCGTGGCGGTAATGTGCTACATTTGTTGCACACTCACGGCTCGGCAGCGAGCGGAGAAGAGACCATGGCTGTTACATCGAAAATTCGGAGGCAGGGCGGAGCACTTGTCATGACGATCCCGCCAGCGCTTCTCAAGTTGCTGCACGTAGACGCCGGAGATCACATGTCCTTGGAGGTCCAGGATGGACAATTGATCGCGCGGCCCGCGTCGTCGGCGACAAAACGCTATACGCTCGCCGAACTGCTGGAGGGCTCCGAAAGTATCGCGGAGTTGACCGCAGAGACCGCCTGGGCACGAGACGGCGGCCCTATGGGAAGCGAGCTGACATGATGGTCAAGCGGAATACGCCACGGCGCGGCGACGTCTACTGGATCGACCCGAACCCCGTAGCAGGCAAGGAGATGAAGGACCGGCACCGCTTCGTCGTGATCACGCCCGCCGAGATCAACGCGCTGGGTGTATGTATGACGGTGCCTATCACCACCGGCGGCAACTTCTTCCGTCACGCCGGCCTTGCCGTCCACATTTCCGGACACGATACAACCGGCATAGCGGTATGCAATCAGGTTCGCACTTTCGACATCAATGCTCGCGTAGAGCACGGTTCTGCTCGCTACGTAGAGACGCTCGACAAGCAAACAGCCGACGAGATCGTTGCGCGAGTAGTCAGCGCAATCGACCCCGCGCCGTGACTCGGCATTTCATGCCGGGCATTTCGCACCCGCTCTCACCCCGCCTCCACCACAAACCCATGCTGCCGCAGCAACTGCAGCACTCCTTTGCGTCCGCCCAGATGCAACGCGCCGATTGCCACGAACACGGGCTTATTCGGCGCGGCGATCAGCAGCATGCGCGAGACGAAGCGCCGGTTGCGCGCGTAGACGATTCTGTCGTCGATCGAATCCGACACGCGCTTGTCACGCGCGAGTTTCTCCGTTTTCGCGGCTTCCCACGCGGCGATTGCGTCGGCGTCCCCGACCCGCCATAGGCGATGCAAGGTACGCACGTCCTCGACATTTTGCGCGGGCGTCTGCACCAGATCCTGCGCGAGCATCTCGCGTTGCTGCGCGAGCGAGAGGCCGGTGAACGCGCGCATTTGCTGCGGCAGCGTCTCCAGTCCGACAATCTTGCCGCGCGTGCGCAAATAAACGTTCTGCAATTGCGCCTCGGTGCCGTATTCGGTCTGCAAACCGGCGCTGAGCGAATCGTAGGTTTCCACCAACAGCGAGGCGAGCCACGGCCGAGTCTTCTTGATCTCATCCAGCGCGGCGGGATTGCCGCGCAGACGGAACGCGAGCTTGCGCCACAGCGGCTCGGGCAGCAAGCCAGGCAGGCAGTCGCGGCGGCATACGCCGTATTTCGAGACGTCGTCTTGCGAGACCAGCAGCTCGTCCGGCGAGAGTTCCAGCGCCAGTGTCGGCGACGCCGCCAGGGCGCCCATGATCGGAGGACGAAACGGCTGAGCCGCCGGGTAATCGGCGGGATCGCCGACGTGCAGCGTGCCGAGCACGTAGAGCGTAGTGGTGCCGCGCGTCGCGACATAGAACGGCATGTGCGCCGGTTGCAGCCGCACAGGACCGCTCGCCGTCGTGCCGGGCGTGGCGGGCGGCGGATTGAAGCCGGGCAGCGCGGCGCGCGGCGGCGCCGGCGTCTGCGGCACCGGAACGCTCGGGTGCGCGCCTTTGGCGTTTGCCTCGGTGGATACGGTGGGCGTATTGGCCGCGGCACCAGCGGCATACGCGGCGCCGGGCAGTCCGACATAAAAACAAAAAACGCCGACAAGCGCGGCACTGGTCAGTGCACGCGCCCGCAAGCGTCGCGTGAAGGCAGCGCGGCGGCCGCCATCACGCGAGCGGCGCGCAAGACGACGCGCCGCCAGCGCATCAGGCATCCACGTCCCCCACCTCCTCGGCACGGTGACACGACACCAGACGGCCATCCACTTCACGCAGCTTCGGTTCCTCGCTGCGGCAGCGGTCGATCACATACGGGCAGCGCTGATGAAACGTACAGCCCGACGGCGGATTCAGCGGCGACGGCATTTCACCCTGCAGCTTGATCTTGATGGTGCGATCCGCCTCGAAGATCGACGGCGTCGCCGACATCAACGCACGCGTGTACGGATGACGCGGCTTCGAGAAAATCCGCTTCTTGTCACCGAGTTCCGCCACGCCGCCGAAGTACATCACCATCACGTCGTCGGCAATATGCTCGACGACTGACAGATTGTGCGAAATGAACACGTAGCTGGTCTTGAACTGCTGCTGCAGATCCATGAACAGATTCAGAATTTGCGCCTGGATCGACACGTCGAGCGCCGACACGGGTTCGTCGGCCACGACGATCTGCGGATCGAGAATCATCGCGCGCGCAATCGCCACACGCTGACGCTGGCCGCCCGAGAACATATGCGGATAGCGCTTCGCGTGTTCGGGACGCAGGCCGACGGTGCGCATCATCTGCGCGATGCGCTCGGCGCGTTCCGTCGCGCTCAGCTGCGTGTTGATCGCGAGCGGTTCGCCGAGCGTCTGCTCGACCGTCTTACGCGGATTGAGCGACGCGAAGGGATTCTGGAACACCATCTGCACGCGCCGCCGCAGCGCGGCAATCTTCGCGTGATCGGCGCCGGCGACGTCTTCACCGTTGATCAGCAAGCGGCCCGCGCTGGGCGACTCGATCATGGTGAGCTGGCGCGCCAGCGTCGATTTGCCGCAGCCGGACTCGCCGACCACCGCGAGTGTCTTGCCGCGCTCGAGTGCGAACGACACGCCGTTCAGCGCTTTCACCGTGCCCGTTGCGAACATGCCGCGCTTGACCGTGTAGTAACGCGCGAGCTTGTCGGCGACCAGCACGTGATCGCCCGCATGGTCCGACTGGCGCCGCGTTTCGGGTACTGCATTCATCGTGCGCCTCCATGGGTATGAACGTTCGCGTCGCCGGCGAGGTTCAGGGGTTTGATGCAACGCACGCGCGCCACCTCGGCGTGGCCTGGCATGGGCGCGAGCGCGGGGCGTCCCTTGTTGCAGTCGTCGACCATGTACTTGCAGCGCGGCGCGAAGAGGCAACCCTTCGGACGATCGTCGCGGCCCGGCACCATGCCCGGCAACGCGGCGAGCCGCACGGCGCCCACGTTGTGTTCCGGAATCGCCGCGAGCAGCGCTTCCGTGTACGGATGATGTGGCGCGGCGAAGATATCCGGCACCTTGTTGGTTTCGATTACTTCGCCAGCGTACATGACCGCGACGCGCTGCGCGACCTCGGACACCACCGCGAGGTCGTGCGAGATCAGCACGAGCGCCATGCCGCGCTCCTTCTGCAGGCGCATCAGCAGCTCCATGATCTGCGCCTGAATGGTCACGTCGAGCGCGGTAGTCGGCTCGTCGGCGATCAGCAGCTTCGGGTTGCAGGCAATCGCCATGGCGATCATCACGCGCTGGTTCATGCCGCCCGACATCTGATGCGGAAACGCGCCAATGCGATTCTTCGCGTCCGGAATGCCGACCTGGTCGAGCAGTTCTAGCGCGCGTTTGTCGAGCGCGCTGCCGCGCAGGCCTTCGTGCAGCTTCAGTACTTCCTTGATCTGATAGCCGACGGTGTAGCTCGGGTTCAGGCTGGTCAGCGCGTCCTGGAACACCATCGCGATCTCTTTGCCGATGATCTTGCGGCGTTCCTTCGCCGATGCCTTCAGCAGATCGCGTCCGTTGAAGGTGATTTCGTCCGCCGTGACCTTGCCCGGCGCGTCGATCAGGCCCATCAGCGCCATCATCGTCACGCTCTTGCCCGAGCCCGATTCGCCGACGACACCCAGCACTTCGCCCGGCGCGACGTCGAGGTTGATACGGTCGACGGCCGGCAAGCCGTTGAAGTTCACCGCGAGATTGCGGATGGTCAGTAGGTTGTTGCTCATTTATGCCATCCGTTTGAGTTTCGGATCGAGTGCGTCGCGCAGCCCGTCGCCGAGCAGGTTGATGGCGAGCACCGAGATCAGGATGGACAAGCCAGGCATGGTGACGATCCACCACGCGCTGTCGATGTAGTCGCGCGCCGAAGCGAGCATCGCGCCCCACTCCGCCGACGGCGGCTGCACGCCGAGGCCGAGGAAGCCGAGCGCGGCCGCGTCCAGAATCGCCGACGAAAAGCCGAGCGTGGCCTGCACGATCAGCGGCGCCGTGCAGTTGGGCAGCACTTGCGAGAACATCAGGCGCAGCGTGCCGGCACCCGCTACGCGCGAAGCCGTCACGTATTCCTTCTGCAACTCGCCTTGTGCCGACGCGCGCGTCAAACGCACGTAGCCCGGCAGCGCGACGATCGCGATCGCCAGCATCGTATTGACGAGGCCTGGACCGATGATGGCCACGACCGCCACCGCGAGCAGCAGCGAGGGCAGCGCGAGCAGCACGTCCATGATGCGCATGATCGGCGTGTCGGCCCACTTGTCGAAGAACGCGGCGATCAGCCCGAGCACGATGCCCGGAATCAGCGCGAGCACGACGGAGATGAAGCCGATCCAGAACGACAGCCGCGCGCCGTACATCAGGCGCGAGAGGATGTCGCGGCCCGCTTCGTCGGTGCCGAGAATGAACTTCCAGTTGCCGCCTTCGAGCCATGCGGGCGGAATCTTCACGAAGTCGCGGTATTGCTCGATCGGGCTATGCGGCGCGATGAGCGGCGCGAATATCGCCACGACGATCAACAGCAGCACGACGATGCCGGCGCCGACCGCGCCGCGATTGCGCGAAAAATTGGCCCAGAACTCGCGGGCCGCGATGGCGCGGCCGCTCGGCGGAGTCACCGACTGGGGAACGGTGTTTTGAATGTCTGCCATGTCCACTTACCTCGTATGGCGGATGCGCGGGTTGAGCACGCCGTACAACAGATCGACGACGAGGTTCACGAAGATCACGAGCGTGGCGATCATCAGAATGCCGCCTTGCACGACCGGATAGTCGCGTCGGCCGATTGCGTCGATGAGCCACTTGCCGATGCCCGGCCACGAAAACAGCGTCTCCGTCAGCACTGCGCCGGCCAGCAACGTGCCGACCTGCAGGCCGATCACGGTCACGACCGGAATCAGCGCATTGCGCAGTGCATGCACGACGATCACCCGCGCCGGCGACAAACCCTTCGCGCGCGCGGTGCGGATATAGTCCTCGCGCAGCACTTCGAGCATCGACGAACGCGTCATGCGCGCGACGACCGCGAGCGGAATGGTGCCGAGCACGATGGCCGGCAGGATCAGATGGCTCAATGCGGACTTGAACGCGCCTTCGTCGGTGGACATCATCGCGTCGATCAGCATGAAGCCGGTCACGTGCGGAATGTCGTATTCGACCGCGATGCGGCCCGACACCGGCGTCCAGCCGAGCTTGACCGAAAACACCATGATGAGGATCAAGCCCCACCAGAAGATCGGCATCGAATAACCGGTGAGCGCCGTGCCCATCACGCCGTGATCCACCGCCGTGCCGCGCCTGAGCGCCGCGAACACGCCCGCCGGCAGGCCCACGATCAGCGCAAAGAGCATCGCGCAGATCGACAGCTCGACGGTGGCGGGGAAGCGGGCGAGGAATTCGCCCATGACGCTGGTGTTGGTGATGATCGAGGTGCCGAGGTCGCCATGCAGCGCGCGGCCGATGTAATGGACGTACTGCATCGGCAGAGCTTCGTCGAGTCCGAGCCGGTGCATTGCCGCGGCATGCATGGCCGGATCGACGCCGCGCTCGCCCATCATCACTTCGATGGGATCGCCCGGTATCAGGTGAATCAGCGCGAATGCAAGGATCGTGATGCCGATGAAGGTCGGTATCACCATGCCGATGCGGCGCAAAACAAAGCGGAACATGGTTCGTCCCTATGGTCTTGATGAAGAAAAAACGCAACCGGCGACGAGGGCTCGTGACCCCGGTCGCCGGACCATTTCGACCAGTTTTCTAACCGTGCGAAAAGCGTACTGCGCGAATTTTACGACTTGCCCGACACGTGGCCGGGTGCCTTACTTGACGCTGACGCCGTCGAAGCGGGCATAGCCGAGCGGCTCGATGCGCATGTCGACCACCTTCTTGCTGACAGGCTGATAGACGGTCGAGTGAGCGATCGGCGAGAACGGCAGTTGCTGCGCGAAAATCTGCTGCGCCTGCATGTAGGCCGTGGTGCGTGCGCCCTGATCGGACGAGGAGCGGCCCTTCTGGATCAGGTCGTCGAACGGCTTGTAGCACCACTTCGAGAAGTTGTTGCCGTTCACCGCTTCGCAGCCGAGCAGCGTGCCGAGCCAGTTGTCCGGATCGCCATTGTCGCCGGTCCAGCCGATCAGCATCGTGTCGTCCTCACCAGCGTGGGCGCGCTTGATGTACTCACCCCACTCGTACGTGACGATCTTCGCCTTCACGCCGATCTTGGCCCAGTCGGCCTGGATCATTTCCGCCATCAGGCGGGCGTTCGGGTTGTAGGCGCGCTGTACCGGCATGGCCCACAGCGTGATGTCGAAGCCGTTCGGATAGCCGGCCTTCGCGAGCAGCGACTTGGCCTTTTCCGGATCGTACGAGGCGGCCTTCAGGTTCTTGTCATAGGACCATTGGGTCGGCGGCATCGGGTTCGTGGCGGCCTGGCCGGCGCCCTGGTACACCGATTCGATGATCGCCTTCTTGTTGATCGCCATGTCGAGCGCCTGACGCACTTCGACCTTGTCAACGGGCTTGTGCGACACGTTGTACGCCAGATAGCCGAGGTTGAAGCCCGGTTGCGACGGCATGGCAATGTTGGCTTCCGACTTCAGCGGCGCGATGTCGGCCGGACGCGGATAGCTCATCACCTGGCATTCGTCGCGCTTGATCTTTTGCACGCGCACGCCGGCGTCCGGCGTGATCGAGAAGATCAGCTTCGAGATCTTGACGGTGTTCGGCTTCCAGTAATCGGGATTGCCGTCGAAGCGGATGGTCGCGTCTTTCGTATAGCTGCGGAAGATGAACGGACCCGTGCCGACCGGGAACTGGTTGATGTCGGCGGCCTTGCCGGCCTTCAGCAGCTGGTCGCCGTATTCGGCGGACAGGATCGACGCGTATTCCATCGCCATGTTCTGGATGAACGGCGCGTTGACTTCCTTCAGCGTGAATTTGACCGTGTACGGATCGACCTTTTCGACCTTGGTGATCAGCTTGTCGAGGCCCATGTCCGTGAAGTACGGGAACTGCACGGGGTAAGCCTTGCGGAACGGCTGATTGGTGTCGAGCATGCGCTCGAACGTGAACACGACGTCGTCCGCGTTGAATTCGCGCGTCGGCTTGAAGAACGACGTGGTCTGGAACTTCACGCCGTGACGCAGATGGAACGTGTAGGTCTTGCCGTCGGCAGAGACGTCCCACTTTTCGGCGAGGCCCGGCTCGACCTTGGTGCCGCCGCGCTCGAATTCGACCAGACGGTTATAAACCGTGAACGTGTTGGCCGTGAAATCGGTGCCCGTGGTGTATTGGGCCGGATCGAAACCCGCGGGGCTGCCTTCTGAGCAGTAGACGAGGGTCTTGTTCGGAATCTCAGCACGGGCGACGCTCGCGCCCAGCATCGATGCCGCTGCAGCAGCGACGAGCGTCGTAACACGCGCGGCGCGCAACAGATTGTTTTGCTTCATGTTTCCTCCAGGTTCGGGGCCGGCTGTCGCCAGCGTAGCGCGATATTACTGAGCTTTCCCCGGTGTCACAAGCAGAGGAAATTATCCGCGACGCCGCATCCGGCGCGCCTCCGCGGTTATTTAGAGGGCTCTTTCGAATGACTTTCAGGGTCGGGCAGTTGGGGGAGAGGGGGCGATTCGACCTGCCCGGCCGGTTTTGAACCCGGCAAGAATACTAATGAGGAAACAGCCGCCAGACTCGCCGCACATGTCCCGCACGGCGAGTCTGGCGAGAACCGACAAAAAGCATGACAGGCAGCGCTTCGGCCGATCAGCCCTTCAACCGCTCACAAATCGCTCTCGTCGCCGCCGCGCCATTAAGCGTGTAGAAGTGCAGACCGGGCACCTTCGCGTCGATCAGACGAGCGCACAAATCCGTGACCACATCCAGCCCGAAGGCGCGGATCGACTCGCGGTCGTCGCCGAAACTCTCCAGCCGGCGCGCGATCCAGCGCGGCACTTCGGCGCCGCACATTTCCGAAAAGCGCATGAGTTGCGAGAAGTTCGTGATCGGCATGATGCCCGGCACGATCGGCACGTCGACGCCGAGCTTGCGTGCCTCGTCGACGAAACGGAAATAGGCGTCCGCATTGAAGAAGTACTGCGTGATCGCGGAGTTGGCGCCCGCCTTCACCTTGCGGGCGAAGTTTTCCAGATCGTGACGCGGCGAGCGCGACTGCGGGTGATATTCCGGATAGCCGGCCACCTCGATCCAGAACCAGTCGCCGAACTCGGCGCGGATAAAGCTCACCAGCTCCGACGCATAGCGCAGCTCGCCGACTTCGCCCATGCCGGACGGCAGGTCGCCGCGCAGCGCGACAATATGGCGGATGCCGTGCGCGCGGTACTGGTTGAGAATCGCGCGCAAGCTCTCCTTGGACGAGCCGATGCACGACAGGTGCGGCGCGGCCTCGAGCCCTTCCTTCGCCATTTCGACGACGGTATCGAGCGTGCCCTGTTGCGTCGAGCCGCCGGCGCCGAACGTGACGGACACGAATTTGGGCTTGAGCAGCGCGAGCTGCGCGCGCGTGGCCCGCAGCTTGTCGACGCCTTCCTGCGTCTTCGGCGGGAAGAATTCGAATGAAAGTTCGATCGGGTTCATGATTCAGTATGTCAACCGAGACTACGGTTGCCGAAAATGAGCGCGGACAGCAGCCATGAAACGATGCTGTACAGAATCGAGCCGAAGAACGCCGACCAGAACCCCGATACCTCGAAACCCTTCAGCAGCGACGCGCACAGCCAGAAGCACAGCGCGTTGACCACCAGAATGAAGAGCCCGAGCGTCAGAATCGTGACGGGCAGCGTCAGCAGAATCAGCACCGGCCGCAGGATCGTATTGATGAGGCCGAGCACGACCGCCACGATCAGCGCCGTCCCGAAGCTGCGGATGTGAATCGACGGAACGAGGTAGGTGATGATCAGGAGCGCCAGCGCATTGATCAGCCAGGTCAGCAGCACGGTCATGTAAAGCTCCTTGCAGGCAGAATGTCCGTTAAACAATGGGAAGCGGACATGGCGAAGAAAACGGCGCCTGCGCGCCGCCCCGTCGTCATGCCGTCATGCTTGCCGGCCGCCCGCGCGCTTGCGCGCAAGCGGGCGTGCCGCAACGCATGGGCTTAGTAGCGGTAGTGGTTCGGCTTGAACGGACCGTTCTTTTCGACGCCGATGTAGCTCGCCTGCGCGTCCGACAATTCGGTCAGCTGTGCGCCGATGCGCGCCAGATGCAGGCGCGCGACCTTTTCGTCCAGATGCTTCGGCAGCACGTACACGCGGTTCTCGTACTTGTCGCCTTGCGTGAACAGTTCGATCTGCGCGAGCGTCTGGTTCGTGAACGAGTTCGACATCACGAACGACGGGTGGCCCGTCGCGCAGCCGAGGTTCACGAGGCGGCCTTCGGCCAGCAGGATCACGCGCTTGCCGTCCGGGAAAATGATGTGGTCGACTTGCGGCTTGATGTTTTCCCACTGGTACTGGCGCGTCGACGCCACGTCGATTTCCGAATCGAAGTGACCGATGTTGCAGACAATCGCGTTGTGGCGCATTGCCTTCATGTGATCGTGGTTGATCACGTGGTAGTTGCCGGTGGCCGTCACGAAGATGTCGGCCTTGTCAGCCGCATATTCCATCGTCACGACGCGGTAGCCTTCCATGGCCGCCTGCAGCGCGCAGATCGGGTCGATTTCCGTGACCCACACGGTCGCGCCCAGACCGCGCAGCGATTGCGCGCAGCCCTTGCCCACGTCGCCGTAACCGGCCACCACCGCGATCTTGCCGGCGATCATCACGTCGGTCGCGCGCTTGATGCCGTCCACGAGCGACTCGCGGCAGCCATACAGGT
This sequence comes from Paraburkholderia phenoliruptrix, assembly GCF_047325075.1. Lineage (NCBI taxonomy): Bacteria > Pseudomonadati > Pseudomonadota > Betaproteobacteria > Burkholderiales > Burkholderiaceae > Paraburkholderia > Paraburkholderia phenoliruptrix. The sequence continues at coordinate 614,897 of NZ_CP168531.1, read as the reverse complement.
TGTCGAACTTCGACTTGGTGACCGAGTCGTTCACGTTGATGGCCGGGAACGGCAGGCGCCCTTCCTTTTCCATCTGATACAGGCGATGCACGCCGGTCGTGGTTTCTTCGGTCACGCCCTTGATGTGCGAAAGGCGCGTGGAATACCACGTCGGGTCGGCGTCCAGATGACGCTCGATCGACTTGTACAGCGCGACTTCTTCCTCATTGGTCGGCTTGGCGATGACCGAGCGGTCTTTCTCCGCCTTCGAGCCGAGAATGAGCAGGAGCGTCGCGTCGCCGCCGTCGTCGAGAATCATGTTGGCGAACTCACCGTCCGGCCATTCGAAGATGCGGTGCGAGAACTCCCAGTATTCGTCGAGCGACTCGCCCTTGAACGCGAACACCGGCGTGCCGGCCTTGGCGATGGCCGCGGCCGCGTGGTCCTGCGTCGAGAAGATGTTGCACGAAGCCCAGCGCACGTCCGCGCCGAGCGCGGTCAGCGTCTCGATCAGCACGCCGGTCTGGATGGTCATGTGCAGCGAACCGGCGATGCGCGCGCCTTTCAACGGCTGCTGCGCCTTGTATTCGTCGCGCGTTTGCATGAGACCGGGCATTTCGGTCTCGGCAATGGTGAGCTCCTTGCGGCCCCAGTCGGCAAGCGACATGTCGGCAACGAGGTAGTCCTGGGAATTTTGGGAATCGATAACTGCGGCGTTCATCACGCCCTCCTTTCTAAGTAGTGACTAGAAATTTGACGTGAGCGCGGTTCGATGCGGTGGCTGGGACAGCGCGATTGCGCGTCCGGGTCCTCCGATTGAAGCCTTCGAGCCTGGCGGGCGGCCGGCGAATATGCGGAATTCGCGGTACCCGTCGCAACGCTCCTCGAAGACGAACGGCGATTGTAGCAAATCGGGATGACTGTGGGGCGCGGAGATGGGGGCGACGCGGAGGCTTGGGATTAGCGCGGTGGGGGCCGTTGGGGCTGTTTCGCCCGCAGCCTCCGGCGCGCGGTGCGGTGCGGCGGGTGCTACGGCGCGGCTTTTACATCGACATCGCGCTTAGCTGATCAGCGCGTCACGGCTGGGCTTGCTGGGTTTGCCGCTTCTGCCGCCGCCAGCCACCCGTTACGCAATTGACCGATGCCCGCTCGCGCCGACTCCACAAACCGCTGCGAGAAGCGAAACGCGTCGGCGACATCGGCGGGATCGGGCGTTTGCCAGCCGAACGCGATGCGGAAGTAGCGCTCAGCGTGAATGCCCGCGTGGTAATGCATGCGCACGCGCTTCGCGCCGTGCAGACGCGGATTGCCGAAAACTTCGCGCAACGCCCACGAAAATGCGCCATCCTCGCCGCCGATGCGTCGAAAGGCGTCGTCCATTGGAAAGCCCCCGAGCGCGGTGTAAGCCGCCCGTCGCACGACGAGACTGCTCGGCACCGTGTTGCTGAGCGTCGCCGCATGCTGCGCGAAGTCAGGGTGCTCCGTGATGTCGGCGGGGAAGCCGGCATAGTCGACGTCGAGCCGCACTGACATCTGCGCCGGGTTCCGCGCGAGGAATGCGCTCGCCGCCGCCAATGCGCCGGGCAGGTATTCGTCGTCGGCGTCGAGAAAGGCGAGCACATCGTGCGATGCATGCAGCGCGCCCCAGTTGCGCGCGCGCGCCGCGCCGCCGTTGCACGGCATGCGCAGCAACTGGACGCGCGGGTCGGAGCGGGCGCTTTCAAGCGCGAGCTCCGCGGACGCATCGCCCGAGCCGTCGTCCACCACGATGATCTGCGCCGCCTCGGGCTGGCAGCGGCAGCTATCCAGCGCGCGGACGAGTGTGGACGCGCCGTTGTAACAGGGAATCACGATGCAGATGCCGGAAAGAGGCGTCATAAGACAGTGCGGACGAACAAAGCGCCGATGGTAGCGCCCGCCGCGAAGCGCTCATCTTGATAAAGCGCGGCACGTTGAGCCGTGTCGCCAGGCCGGCGCCCCGCCCTCGCCGCCATAAATCGCATGACTTACAATCGTCCGATTCATTCCAATCTGGAATCCGGAGCCCACCGTGGAACTGCGTGCGCTGCGCTATTTCGTCGAAGTCGTTCGTCAGCAGAGCTTCACCGTCGCCGCCGAGCAGATGTTCGTCACCCAACCCACCATCAGCAAGATGGTGAAGTCGCTCGAAGACGAGATCGGCTCGCCGCTGCTCCTGCGCGACGGGCGGCAGATGGTGCTCACCGACGCGGGCCGCATCGTCTATCAGCGCGGCCAGGAGGTGCTCGCCGCGCACGCGCAGTTGCAAGCCGAGCTGAACGACCTGGACGCGCTCGGCCGGGGCGAACTGACTATCGGTATTCCGCCGATGGGCGGCTCGCTCTTCACGCCGGCCATCGCCACCTTCCGGCAGCGCTATCCGAAAATCGAGCTGAAGCTGTTCGAACAGGGCTCCCGAGCCATCGAGACGGCGCTCATCAATGGCGAACTCGAGCTCGGCGGAGTGTTGCAACCGGTGGATCCGCACAATATCGACGTGCTACCGATCACGCGCCAACTGCTATGGCTCGTCGCGCGCACCGGCTCGCGTTGGGACGACTTGCGCGAGGTGCCGCTCGCGCAGCTTGCGGACGAGCCGTTCGTGTTCTACGGCGAAAGCCTCGCGCTCAACGACGTCGTGCTGAGCGCCTGCCGCGCTGCGGGCTTTGCGCCGACTATTGTCGGACGCAGCGGGCACTGGGACTTCATGGCGGCGCTCGTGCTCGCCGGAGTCGGCATTGCATTGCTGCCCGCGCCCTACTGCCGGCGGCTCGATGCCGCGCAGTTCACATGCCGGCCGGTGGTCGAACCGGAGATTCCGTGGGAAATGGCGATCGGCTGGCGCCGCGACGGTTATCTGTCGCATGCCGCCCGCGCCTGGCTGGAGGTCGCTCGCGAGACGCTGCCCGGCCGCGCCGGCGACGATCTGATGCTCGGCCTGACCGGCATCGCCGCGCCGCTCCGGCTGCCGCGGCAGGAATGAGGCGCTGCCCGTCTCTCATGCCGCACTCGCAGTGGGCGCCGCCGCACCAGGCAATTCCACCGCTTGCGGCTCGCGCCGGCTTGCCGCGATCAGATCGGCCGCGCGTTCGCCGATCATGACAGTCGGCGAATTCGTATTGCCGCCGATCAGCGTCGGCATGACCGACGCATCCACAATCCGCAGCCCCGCGACACCGCGCACCCGCAATTGCGGATCCACCACCGACCGCGCGTCGCCGCCCATCCTGCAAGTGGCGACCGGGTGATAGATCGTGTCCGCGTGCCCGGCAATGGTCTGGCGCAGTTGCTCGTCGGTCTGCCCCGGCCGCGTGTACAACTCGCGCCCGCCGCACAGCGCAAGCGACGGCGCGTCGAGAATCCGCCGCGCCATCTGCACGCCTTCCACCAGCAGATCGAGATCGCGCGCATCGCTGAAAAAACGCGGATCGATCACGGGCGCCTCGCGCGCGTCCGCGCTCGCGAGCGTCACGGTGCCGCGGCTGAACGGCCGCAGCACGCACACATGCAGCGAATAACCATGGCCCCAATGCATGTGACGGTTATGGTCGTCGACGAGCGCTGCGCAAAAATGCAACTGCAGATCGGGGCGCGCGAGCGTCGGTTTGCTCTTCAGGAAGCCGCCGGCCTCGGCGACATTGCTCGACAGCATGCCGCGGCCATGGCGCATGAACGTGACGAGCTGCGGCACCATCCGCGCGATGCCGCGCACCGAAAAACCTGTCGGCTCGATCGACGACACGCGCTTGTTGATCGTGAAATCGACGTGGTCGATCAGGTTCCGGCCGACGTCCGGCGCATCGTGCAGCACCTCGATGCCCTGCGCCTGCAGGTGCGCGGCCGGCCCGATGCCGGAGCACATCAGCAGTTGCGGCGAATTGAAGGCGCCCGCCGCGAGCACGACTTCGGCGCGCGCCGTCAGCGTCTCGCGACGGCCCCCGCGCACCACGTCCACGCCGCACGCGCGCTTGTCCCTGAAAAGCACGCGCAACACCGTAGCGTCCGCGATGGTGTGCAGATTGGCGCGCGCACGGTCGTAGATATAGGCGCGCGCGACGCTGCAGCGCCGGCCGTCGCGCTGCGTGACCTGATAAAAGCCGATGCCTTCCTGATCCGCGCCGTTGAAGTCGTCGTTCGGTTTGTAGCCGGCTTCCATCGCGGCCTGCACGAAGCGCTTCGAAAACGGATTCCGGTAGCGCAAATCCGACACGGTCAGCGGCCCGCTGTCGCCGTGCCACGCGTCAGCGCCGCGCTCGTTGCCCTCGGCGCGGCGGAAATACGGCAGGACCTCCTGCCAGGACCAGCCCTCGCAGCCCAATTGCGCCCACTCGTCGTAATCCAGCGGATGACCGCGCGTGTAGATCATCGCGTTGATCGCACTCGATCCGCCGAAGCCGCGCCCGCGCGGCTGATAGCCACGCCGCCCGGCGAGGCCCGGCTGCGGCGTCGTCAGATAGCCATAGTTCGTCCTGAGCTTGTGCGGCACCACCGCCGCCACGCCCACCGGCATATTGACCAGCAGGTTGCGGTTGGTGTGCGGGCCGGCTTCGATCAGCGCAATCGTCGCGTCGGGACAGCTGTCCGCGAGACGGCTCGCGAGCGCGCAGCCGCCCGAGCCGGCGCCTACGATGATGTAGTCGTATTCCATCGCTCCTCCTGATGGGCCGCGTTGTCGGCGGGCCCTGTCTCGTGCACACTTGTCTACGTGTGTTGTCCACGCATTGTAGGGAGCGTTCGCAGGCCGCGGCGGCCCGACGTCAGAGCGATTACTCTAAACGTAAGCGCCCCCGCGCCCCTATGATGAAAGACCCGCGCGCGCCCGCCGGACGGCCGCTCGCTGGCATTCAAACAGCGCCCGCGCAGCGCCCGCTTTCGAGCCGTGGCGCACACGCGGCGATCAAACAGCGCCGCGCGAATTCATGCCGGAGACTGGGCACGAATGGCCCCGGAAGGGCGTTGGGAAAGCGTCGAACAATCGTCGAAAGGCGCCCGCACACGCAGGAGGGCGCGAAAAGGAGCCTACGCCGCGCGCCGAAAACGCGCCGGCGAGCGTGCCGCGAACACGCGGCGAAGGGAGACAGCAGATGCAACGCCATAGCTTCGGCCAGACTCACGAGGTCACCAATCAGGTGCCGCCGCTCGCGGATTACAACCTTTTTTCCACGGACGCCGCGTTGTCCGCCGCCGTGGAACGCGACGGCGCCGCATGGCACCGTGACGCGCTGCTGCGCCACGGCGCGGCGCTCACCACACCCGAGGCTCTCGCGCTCGCCGAGCTCGCCAATCGTCACACGCCCGAGCTCGTCACCCACAGCCCGCGCGGCGAAAGGATTGACGCGCTCGAGTTTCATCCCGCGTGGCATGCGTTGCTTGCGCTGCTGCGCCGCGAGGGACTGCATGCGCTGCCGTTCTCCGATCCGCGGCCCGGCGCGATGGCCGCGCGCTGCGCCGGCTACTTCCTGCATGCGCAGATCGAATCCGGCTCGCTGTGTCCGTTGACCATGACCTTCGCGAGCATTCCGGTGTTGCAGCGCGAGCCGCAGCTCTTCGACACGTTGCGCGACAAGCTGTACGCGCGCGAGCACGATCTGCGCGACCTGCCGCTTGCGCACAAGACTTCCGCGATGATCGGCATGGGCATGACCGAGAAACAGGGCGGCTCCGACGTGCGCAGCAATCAGACGCAGGCGCGCGCGATTGCCGCCGGCGGTCGCGGCGGCGCCTACGAGCTGGTCGGCCACAAATGGTTTTTCTCGGCCCCGCAATGCGACGCTCATCTGGTGCTCGCCCGCACGCACGATCACGTCGGCCTGTCGTGCTTCTTCGTGCCGCGCTTCACGCCCGACGGCAGCAAGAACGCCGTGCAGATCCAGCGTCTGAAAGACAAGCTCGGCAACCGCTCGAACGCGAGCAGCGAAGTCGAATTTCTTGACGCGTTCGGCATCATGATCGGCGACGAAGGGCGCGGCGTGCCGACCATCATCGAAATGGCGAACTACACGCGGCTCGATTGCGTGATCGGCAGCGCGGCGCTGATGCGCGCGGCGCTCGTGCAGGCCATTCACCACGCGCGCCATCGCAGCGCGTTCGGCCGCAATCTCGTCGACCAACCGTTGATGCGCAATGTGCTGGCCGACCTCGCGCTGGAATCCGAAGCGGCCACCGTGCTGTTCATGCGGCTCGCGCACGCATTCGAGCAATCGACCGACGCCGCGGCAACGTCCGCTGGAACTTCGTCCACGGCACTCGCCGAGCGCGCGTGGCGGCGCATCGTCACGCCGGCCGCGAAATACTGGGTGTGCAAACGCACGCTCGAATTCACCGGAGAGGCGATGGAAGTCTGGGGCGGCAACGGTTATGTCGAGACCGGCCCGATGGCGCGCTTCTATCGCGAGGCGCCCGTCAATTCGATCTGGGAAGGCTCGGGCAACGTCATGTGCCTCGACGTGCTGCGCGCGATGGAACGCGAACCCGAAGCCGCGCAGGCGCTCTTCGCCCAATGGCAGGCCGATGCCGCCGCACATCCGGCTCTGCGCGCCGCGCTCGGCCAACTCGCCGCGACGTTGCACGGGCCCGCCCAGCATCGCGAGGGCTTGGCGCGGCGCATCGCGCAGCAGATCGTGCTGATCGCGCAGGCCACGCTGCTCGTAAAGCACACGCCCGCGGCTGTCGCGGAGGCGTTCATTGCCACGCGTCTCGCGGAAGGCTGCGGCGAAAGCGGCCGCGTCTACGGCACGCTGCCCGCGACGTTCGATCATGCGGCGATCATCGAGCGGGCTTTTCCCGCTTGAGCGGCACCAACGTGGCATTGCAAGCGGCAACACCCAAAACATCAATAAGCGCGGCGTGACCGCGCATCCATCATCAGGGAGTGATGAACCATGAAGAACGATTTGCCCGAGGTCGCCGCGCTCGCCGCGCTGTTGCGCGATCAGCAGCATGCGTATCTGCGCGCGCCGTATCCGTCGTGGGACACGCGCGCGGCGCACCTGAAAGCGCTGCGCACCGTGCTGCTGGATAACCGCGACGCGCTCGCGGACGCACTGAGCGCCGACTTCGGCAATCGCGCGAAAGAGGAAGTGCTGCTTGCCGAATTCCTGCTGGTGAAGGAGGAAATCGACGCGGCGCTGCGCCACGGCAAACGCTGGATGAAAGCGCAGCGCCGCAGCACCAACAAATGGCTGCTGCCGGCGCGGGCGAAAGTCGTGCCGCAGCCACTCGGCGTGGTCGGGATTATCGTGCCGTGGAATTATCCCGTGCTGCTCGCCGCCGGGCCACTGATCAGCGCGCTCACGGCAGGCAACCGCGCGATCATCAAGATGTCCGAACTGACGCCGCGCACGTCCGCGTTGTTCGAGCGGCTGATCGGCGAGACGTTTGCGCGCGACCACGTCGCGGTCGTGAACGGCGACGCCGCGCTCGCCGCCGCTTTCAGCGCGCAGCCGTTCGATCACCTGCTGTTTACCGGATCGACGAAAATCGGCCACGAAGTGATGCGCGCCGCCGCCGCGAATCTCACGCCCGTCACGCTCGAACTCGGGGGCAAGTCGCCCGCGATCATTGGCGAGCACGCGCGCTTTGACAACGCCGTGGAGAATCTCCTCGCCGGCAAGACGCTCAACGCCGGGCAGACCTGCGTCGCGCCGGACTACGTGCTCGTGCCGCGCGGCAAGGAACAGGCGTTTATCGAGCGGGCGCGCGCGTGCATGGCGAAGATGTATCCAGGCATCGCGCGCAATCCGGACTACACGTCGATCATTTCGCCGCGGCACTTCGAGCGCCTTCAGCGTCTCGCGGACGAAGCGCAGGCCGCCGGCGCGCAACTGCAGCCGCTCACCGACAGCGCGCCCGATGCGGCCAGCCGCTGCTTTCCGCCTGTCGCGGTGACGAATGTCCCGCCCGAATGCGCGCTGATGGATGAGGAAATCTTCGGGCCGCTCCTGCCCATCGTGCCGTACGACACGCTCGACGACGCTATCGCCTGGATCAACGCGCGGCCGCGCCCGCTCGCGCTTTATCTGTATGCGGACGACGCCGCCACCATCGACCGCGTCACGCATGAAACCATCGCCGGGGGCATGGCGATCAACGAAACGCTAATGCATCTCGCCTGCGAGAGCCTGCCGTTCGGCGGAGTGGGCGCGAGCGGCATGGGCGCCTATCACGGCTACGAAGGCTTCGTGACGTTTTCGAAGATGAAGCCGGTGCTGACGCAGGCGCGCCTGAACGCGCGCGGCTGGATCGCGCCGCCGTACGGCAAGCGCGTCAATGCGTTGCTCAAGCTGATGATGCGGTTTTGAGGGGATCTGGCGCGGCGTGGGATGCCGTGATGCGGGGTTGGGTGATTCGGCGGTCGCATCGTCTGCGGCCCTCGCCGGCAGCGCCTTCACGGACTGCCGGTCAACGCCCGCCCGCGCCTCCATCCACATCCACCGCCACGACGTCGATGACATCGCCGGCCCGTCTCTTCGCACCGCCCGGCGCCGCCTGCGGCGGCTCCTGCTCTGCCCCGCTTTCCAGCCGATGCAGCCACGCCAGCAATTCCGCCACCGCCTGATACAGCTGCGGCGGAATGCGCGCGTCGAGGTCCACCTGCATCAGCAGCGAGACCATTTCGGGCGCTTCGTGCACGTAGAGGCCGGCTTCCTTCGCGCGCTGCACGATCATCTCGGCGAGCATGCCGTAGCCCTTGGCGATGACGCGCGGCGCGGGATCGCTGCCGTGGGCGTCGTAGACGAGCGCTGCCGCACTGCGGCGATGTTTGCGGCTCATCACATGTCCCAGTCGAAGTCGTCGAGCGGCGCGCGGCGGCCCTTTCCAGCCGCGCTGCCTGGTGCCGTGGCGGACGCACCGGCCGCTGTTGCCGCCGATGCCGCGGCGCCCACGCCTGCCGAAGCCGAGCGCGCATACGCCGACGCCGCCGCCTGAGCGGCCGCCGCCGCGCCCGCTGCGGCCGTGCCGGTGGCCGGCGCCCCGCCGCCAATCTCGCGGATCGTCAAGCCATGCAACTGGATGCCGGCCGCCGCAAGCCGCTGGCGAAAGCTCTCGCCCTGCATCGCAAGGCGCGCCGCGCCGCCGGGGCTCGCTTGCACGCGCGCGACGAGGCGCATGCCGGTCAAAGTCAATTCGGCGTCGACGGTGCCGAGCGTCGGCAGCGACAGCGTGAGGCGCGTGCGCCACGGCTGGTCGTCTTCGCTCGCCGTGCCGCCGCCGCTGCGGTCCCACTCGTCGCCTTCCTGTTCGATGGTCCAGTCAAGTTTCGCGCCGGGCCAAGCCTCGCCCGTCCAGCGGAACTGGCCGGTGGCGAGCAGATCGAGCTGCTGGCGCACAAGCGGCACCGTCGCGGGATGAACCGCCGCGGCCTGCGCCGTCTGCGACGCGCCGTTGTCGGCCGCCGTCGAAGCCGCGTTGTGCAGCCCCGCATGCGCCGGCTGACCGTTCAGGTCCGACAGCGAACTGGCCAGCACTTCACCGGCGACGAAACGCGCGGCGTGCGCCGTGTCGATCGACGGCATGGCGCGGCCGGCGCCCATGGCGGCATTCGCACTATTCGCGGCGTTCGGATTTGCGCCGTCGGCGGCCGCGCCGGACGCACCGTTCTGCGCGGCGCCCGTGCCCTGTCTGGCAGCGCCCGCGGCAGACGCAGTCGACGCCTCGCCGGCAGTCCCGCTCCAGTTCAGCGGCAATTGCGCGGCTGCGGCCACGAGCTTGTTCTGCGCCTCACCGGCGAGCGTCTCAGGCGAGCGCTGGCCGCTCAGCCATTGCGCAAGATGCGCTTCGTAAAAGAGACCGCTGTCGCCGACCGTCCGCGCTAGCGCGGCCGCAAGCGCCGCCACGGGCACCTGGGCCGCCGCCACATTGGCCGTGGCCGCGGCGGCGGCGGTGTTCGAAGCGGGATTGGAAGCAGGATTCGCAGCGGCGGGGGCGTCGAAGAGCGGCAACCCGCCGACTTCGACGTCGAGCGCAGGCGCGGCGGGCCAGATCGGCGTCTGCCCGACAATCGCGGGCGTCGCCTCGCCGCCCGAGCGCACGATCGCGTTGAGCGTGAGCGCGACGGCGGACAAGGCCGTCTGCGCGGAGGGCTGCGGCGCGGGCGGGGCGACGGGAGCCGCCATGGTCGGCGCCTCCTCGACGTCCGCCGCGCCGGTCTGAGTGGTGGCGGCGCTGCCGGGACCAATATTCAGCAGGCTGTCGATGCGGGTCGCAAGCAGCGATGCGAGAGCCGTGTCGATTCCGTTCATGCCGATTCCTTGGTCACATTGGCGGCAGCGCGCTCAAATTCGTTCAGTCGGACGCCTCGCGGCTACCTCGGGGCTCCAGTCAGCGCGCCCCGTACAGCTCCTTGAGCACCCGCGACGGCCGCCCGCCGAACAACGCCGACAGCTTGGCGAGGCTCGGATTGGCCAGATCGCGGATCGCGGCGTCGTCGGCGAGAATCTGCCGGATCAGCGCGTACTTGCGCAGGCGCTCCGTCTCGTCGAGCTTGACGCCCGTCTCCGCCTCCTTGAGCGCGTCCACGAGCAGCCGGTATTCGTCCTGCAGGTGGACCAGATCGTTCCACAGGGCGCGTCGGGCAGCCATCAGCATGCGGCAGGACAGCGCTGCGATGGCCTCGTAGCGGGCAAAGTATTCTGCGTTCGATGTCATCTCATGCTTTCCGCGGCCGGCTGTGCAGCCATCCGCGCTATCTCCGGGGCAATCCCGATCCATGCCTCTTCGAGCGTCGCCAGCAGACCGTCGACCTCGACCAGCATTGCCTCGCTCGCTTTTATATTGGCTTCCAGCAGCCGGCGCGACATATAGCCATATAGCGCGTTCAGCCGCTGCGCAATCTCGCCGCCCACCTCAAGGTTGAGCGACTGTTGCAGCCCGCTTTCGACGATTTGAATCGCCTTGCCGATCGCCTCTCCACGACCGGACACATTGCCCTGCTGCACGTGCATCCGCGCTTGCGCGATTGCCTGCCGGGCCCCCTGATACAACATCACGATCAGACGATGCGGACTCGCGCCCATCACCCCTGTCTCGACGCCCACGCGTGCGTACGCATTGGCTCCAGAGTGTCCTGGGGAAAACATCGGCGCTCCTCCTCAATTGCAACTACGGTTGGTCGTGGCAGCCCATCGGGCAGCGTTGCCGCACCCAGATTCATGCCTGTATCTGGTTATCGGATACGCAGCGAAAAAGCTTTAGGCCAGTGTAAGGAGGATTAAGGGGTCAGGCTGCGCGCACCCGCCAGGCGGGCGTGTACGCGCGTGCGGGCGGTTTGCGGCCGCAGCGGGCGGAACATTCTTGCCGCTGCGGCCGCGGTCTCGTTCAGACCTGCATCTGCATGATGTCGTTGTAGGCGGTCACCAGCTTGTTGCGCACCTGCAGGCCGAACTGGAAGCCGACATTGGCCTTCTGCATGTCGACCATCACGTCGTTCAGCGACACGTTCGACGCGCCCAGCTCGAACGCCTTCGATTCGCCGACCGCCTTGTTCTGATCGCCGCTGATCTTGTCCAGCGAGGCCTTCAGCGCCGACGCAAAGCCGCCGGCCGTGGCCGCGCCGGACTCCCCTGCGGCCGAAGCGCCGGTTGCCGCGGTGCTGCCGCCGGCGGCCGCTGCCGCCATCGAATGCAACTGTTGCAGCGCCGACGAAATCGCGTTCACGGGCAAAGTCATGTTCTCTCCAGTAATGACGAGCGGCACGACCAAACCGTACCGATCTGGACGAAAGCATAGCAGTGGCCCTCGCGGGAAAGCCCCGAAACTAGGGGGGAAACCCGGCTCTATTCAAGCAATCGGGCGGGGCGTGCGTGCGGATAATTTCAGTCGTGAAAGTATCTGTCCATACCCCCGCCGGCCCTCGGCGCGGTGCAGCGGCAGAACGCAAAGGCATCCCGGAGAAACCCGACGCATGGATTCGTCAGCCAACTCTTTGATCAACCCCGACGCCCGCATGGGCCTCGCCGGCGCGCAGCCCGGCGCGGCCGCGGCGGGCGCCGGCCAGCCAGGCGGCAACGCGGACCTGGGCGGCCTCGGTGGCGGCCTCGGCGGCAATTTCGGCCAGCGCCTGTCGGGCCTCGCGCAAATGCGCGGCAACCCGCGCGCCCCGCTGATCTTCGCGGTGGCGGTACTCGTCGCCGTGGTGGCGGGTCTGTTCCTGTGGTCGCGCGCGCCGGACTACAAGGTGCTTTACAGCAACCTGTCCGACCGCGACGGCGGCGCCATCATCACGGCGCTGCAGCAGGCGAACATTCCGTACAAGTTCTCCGATGCCGGCGGCGCCATCCTCGTGCCGGCCGAGCAGGTGCATGAGATGCGGCTGCGCCTCGCCTCGCAGGGCCTGCCGAAGAGCGGCTCGGTCGGCTTCGAACTGATGGACAACCAGAAGTTCGGCATCAGCCAGTTCGCCGAGCAGATCAACTATCAGCGCGCGCTGGAAGGCGAGCTGGAACGCACGATCGAATCCATTTCGTCGGTCAAGTCGGCGCGCGTGCATCTGGCGATTCCGAAGCCTTCCGTGTTCGTGCGCGACAAGGAAGCGCCGTCGGCCTCCGTGCTCGTCAATCTGTTCCCGGGCCGCGCGCTCGACGAAGGCCAGGTGCTCGCGATCACCCATATGGTGTCGTCGGCGGTGCCGGAAATGCCGGTCAAGGGCGTGACCATTCTCGACCAGGACGGCAACCTGCTGACGCAGCCGACGACGGGCGGCGGACTCGACGCCTCGCAACTGAAGTATCGCCAGCAGATCGAGCGCAACACGCAGCAGCGCATCGACGCAATCCTCGCGCCGCTCTTCGGCGCCGGCAACGCGCATTCGCAGGTGAGCGCCGACATCGACTTCTCGCGCAGCGAACAGACGTCGGAAAACTACGGCCCGAACGGCAACCCGCAACAGGCCGCGATCCGCAGCCAGCAATCGAGCACCGCGACCGAAATGTCGCAAGGCGGCGCCTCGGGCGTGCCGGGCGCGCTGTCGAACCAGCCGCCGCAGCCGGCCTCCGCGCCGATCAACGCGCCGAACGGCGCGAGCAGCAGCGTCACGACGACGCCCGTCAGCGACCGCAAGGACATGACGACCAACTACGAGCTCGACAAGACCGTGCGCCACCTCGAGCAGCCGATGGGCGGCATCCGGCGCCTGTCGGTGGCGGTGGTGGTCAACTATCTGCGGGTGGTCGACGGCAAGGGTCATGCGACCATGCAGCCGGTCAGCGCCGACAAGCTCGCGCAGGTCAACCAGCTCGTGAAGGACGCGATGGGCTTCGACGCGCAGCGCGGCGACTCGGTCAACGTGGTCAACAGCCCGTTCACCGCCGAGCTCGACCCGAACGCCGACCTGCCGTGGTGGCGCACGCCCGACATGCTGGCGCTCTACAAGCAGATCGCCACGTATCTCGGCATCGGCGCGGTGGCTCTGTTCCTCTACTTCGTGATGGTGAAGCCCGCGCTGCGCCGCGCCTTCCCGCCGCCGGAGCCGGTCGTGGCCGCGGCGCTGCCGTCGCCGGACGAGCCGATCCTGCTCGACGGCATTCCGGCCGCCGAGCGCGCCGGCAACGGTAATGTCGAAATCGACAACAGCGACAGCGAACTGCTGGCGCTGGAAAACGCGAAGCACAAATATGAGCGGAACCTGGAGTTCGCGCGCAACATCGCGCGCCAGGATCCGAAGATCGTTGCAACTGTCGTCAAGAATTGGGTGACCGATGAGCGCTGAAGGCGTAATGAAGAGCGCGCTTCTGCTGATGTCGATCGGCGAGGAAGAAGCGGCGCAGGTGTTCAAGTTCCTTGGACCGCGCGAAGTCCAGAAGATCGGCGTCGCGATGGCCGCCATGAAGGCCGTGACGCGCGAGGAGATCGACGTCGTGCTGCACGAGTTCGTGCGCGAGGCGGAAAAGCACACCGGCATGTCGCTCGACTCGAACGAGTACATCCGGTCCGTGCTGACCAAGGCGCTCGGCGACGACAAGGCCGGCGCGATCATCGACCGGATTCTGCAGGGCAGCGATACCAGCGGTATCGAGGGCCTCAAGTGGATGGACTCGCCCGCCGTCGCGGAACTGATCAAGAACGAGCACCCGCAGATCATCGCGACGATTCTCGTGCACCTCGACCGCGACCAGGCGTCGGAAATCGTCTCGTGCTTCACCGACCGTCTGCGTAACGACGTGCTGCTGCGCATCGCGACGCTCGACGGCATTCAGCCGGCCGCGCTGCGCGAGCTCGACGACGTCCTCACGCACCTGCTGTCCGGCAGCGACAACCTGAAGCGCAGCCCGATGGGCGGCATTCGCACGGCGGCGGAAATCCTCAACTTCATGTCGAGCAATCACGAGGAAGGCGTCATCGAGAACGTCCGCCAGTACGACGCGGAGCTCGCGCAGAAGATCGTCGACCAGATGTTCGTGTTCGAGAACCTGCTCGACCTGGAAGACCGCGCGATCCAGCTGCTGCTGAAAGAAGTGGAATCCGAGGCGCTGATCATCTCGCTGAAGGGCGCCGCGCCCGCGCTGCGTCAGAAGTTCCTCTCGAACATGTCGCAGCGCGCCGCCGAACTACTCGCCGAAGACCTCGACGCACGCGGCCCGGTCCGCGTCTCCGAAGTGGAGACGCAGCAGCGCCGCATCCTGCAGATCGTGCGCAACCTGGCGGAAAGCGGCCAGATCGTGATTGGCGGCAAGGCGGAAGATGCATATGTCTAACCGCAACTCCACGGCAAAGGAAAGCCTCTCGGCCTACCAGCGCTGGGAGATGGCCTCGTTCGACCCGGTGCCGCCCGCGCCGCCTTCAACCGAGGCCGACGAAGCCGCGCTGGAAGCCGAACTCGAGCGCCTGCGCGAAGCCGCGCATGCGCAGGGCATCGCGTCGGGCCATGTGGCCGGTCAGGCGCTCGGCTATCAGGCCGGCTACGACCAGGGCCATGCGCAAGGCTTCGAACAGGGCCGCAGCGAAGCGCGCGAGGAAGCCGCAAGGCTCGCCGCGCTCGCCGAAACCTTCAAGGCCGCGCTCGACGGCGCGCAAGGCGCGATTTCGGAGACGCTCGTCTCGCTCGCGCTCGACATCGCGCAACAGGTGGTGCGCCAGCACGTGCAGCACGACCCGACCGCGCTCATCGCCGCCGCGCGCGAAGTGCTCGCCGCCGAGCCGGCGCTCACGGGCGCGCCCGCGCTGATCGTGAGTCCGGCCGACCTGCCGGTGGTCGAAGCGTATCTGATGGAAGAACTGCAAACGCGCGGCTGGACCGTGCGCACCGATCCGGCTGTCGAGCGCGGCGGCTGCCGCGCGCAGGCCGGCAGCGGCGAAGTGGATGCGGGCATCGATACACGCTGGGAACGCGTCGCCGCGGCGCTCGGCAAAGTGAGTACATGGTGAAGCCGACGCTCGAGGAAATCCGCGCAAGCGACCTGACGCCGCTCGAACGCGAGCTGGCGCTGGCCTCGTTCGGCGCCGAGGCGCTCGCGGACACGCCGTTCGCGGATGGTGTGTCGGCCGGCGAATTGCTGGGCGGGTCTGCGCTGTCGGCGGCGTCTGCCGCGGGCGGTGCGGCTCAGGGTCACGCGCATCCGCTGACCGGCTCGGCGGCGAGCCGCGAGTCGGCGCCGGCCGCTCACGTCGGCGCAAATGCAGCGGCTGGAGCCGGGGCCGCGCGCACCGCCGCCAAGGCAGCGGCACCTTACGATCCCGCGCTCGACAGCAATCCGCACATGCAAGCCTGGCGCGGCCAGCTCGACGCGCTGCGCGCACGCAACGCGCTCGCCAAGCCGATGCTCGCCTGCGGACGGCTGACACGCGCCGCCGGTCTCGTGCTCGAAGCCGTCGGCCTGCGTCTTTCCGTGGGCGCCGAAGTGATGATCGAACTGCCGCCCGGCAGTTCGCTGCCGATGGCCGAAGCCGAAGTGGTCGGCTTTTCCGGCGACAAACTGTTTCTGATGCCGACCACCGAAGTGATCGGCCTGCTGCCCGGCGCGCGCGTCTTTCCGCTGGAAAGCGCGCCGATCGCGGACCCCATGGCGGGCGCGAAGCGCCTGCCGGTCGGCTGGGAGCTGCTCGGCCGCGTGCTCGACGCGTCCGGCCGTCCGCTGGACGGGCTCGGCCCGCTCGGCGCGCAGACCGACGCGCCGCTTTCCGCGCCGGTCATCAATCCGCTGAACCGCGAGCCGATTCACAAGGTGCTCGACGTCGGCGTGCGCGCGATCAATGCCCTTCTCACGGTGGGACGCGGGCAGCGCATGGGCCTCTTCGCCGGCTCGGGCGTCGGTAAATCCGTGCTGCTCGGCACGATGGCGCGCTACACCAGCGCCGAAGTGATCGTGATCGGGCTGATCGGCGAACGCGGCCGCGAAGTGAAGGAGTTCATCGAACAGATTCTCGGCGAGGAAGGTCTCGCGCGCTCGGTGGTGATCGCCGCGCCGGCCGACGTGTCGCCGCTTTTGCGGATGCAGGCGGCGGCCTACTCGACCTCGCTCGCCGAATATTTCCGCGACCAGGGCAAGCATGTGCTGCTGCTGATGGATTCGCTGACCCGCTACGCGATGGCGCAGCGCGAGATCGCGCTGGCCGTGGGCGAGCCGCCCGCCACCAAGGGTTACCCGCCTTCCGTGTTCGCGAAGCTGCCGGCGCTCGTCGAGCGGACCGGCAACGGCCCGGCGGGCGGCGGCTCGATCACCGCGTTCTACACGGTGCTGACAGAAGGCGACGATCAGCAGGACCCGATCGCCGACTCCGCGCGGGCGATTCTCGACGGCCATATCGTGCTGTCTCGCTCGCTCGCGGAAGCCGGCCACTATCCGGCGATCGACATCGAAGCGTCGATTAGCCGGGCAATGACCGCGCTGATCGACGATAACCATCTGGACAAAACGCGTATGTTCAAGCAGATGCTGTCGCGCTATCAGCGCAACCGCGATCTGATCAACGTGGGCGCGTATTCGAGCGGGCGCGACGCGCTGCTCGACCGTGCCATCGCGCTGTATCCGCGGATGGAAGCCTTCCTGCAGCAAGGCTTTCGCGAGTGCGCGAACTTTGAACCGAGTATCGAGATGCTGGACGCGCTGTTTGCCCAAGGAGGCTGACGATGGCGAAACACTTTCCGATCAAGACGTTGATCGGTCTCGCGCAGGACGACGTGGACGCCGCCGCGCAGCGACTGGGCCGCGCGCAGCGTGAGCGCAACGACGTCGAGGCGCAGCTGAACGCCCTCGTGCAGTATCGCGACGAATATCACGCGCGTTTCACGGCGACCGCCCAGGCGGGCATGCCCGCCGGCAACATGCGCAATTTCCAGGCGTTCATCGACACGCTCGACGCCGCCATCGAACAGCAGCGCAAGCTGCTGGCCGCCGCGACCGCGCGGCTCGAGGCGGCCAAGCCCGACTGGCAGCGTCAGAAGCAGAAGCTCGGCTCTTACGAGGTGCTGCAGGCGCGCGGCGAGGCAGCCGAGGCAAAGACCGTGGCGCGGCGCGATCAGCGCGACGCCGATGAACATGCAGCAAGAATCCTGAGGATGCGCGCGGAAGGCGCCTGACGCCCGCGCGGCCTCGACTAACAGACTCGATACCGTACCCTTTGACGGATTGACAGGACACTTATGTCGTTTCTCTCACAGATCGGTTCGCTGCTCGGCTCGGCCGGCAGCAACACCACCAGCAATGCCAGCAGTTCCAGCAGCGCAGCGGCGCTTGCCGCTGCGAACGCGAAGCCGTTTTCGCAGACCTTGCAGCAGAGCATCGACTGGCAAAACAGTGCGGCAAGCGCGTCGCCCAATAACGCGGCCGGCGTGAACGCTGGCGCAAGCCGGCCGGCGCCATCGTCGACGGATGTTTCGCAGGGGTCGAGCGTGCACGACGCGCCGCCGCCCGACGATTCCACGACGAAAAGCGCCGACGACACGAAGAGCGGCGGCACGGACAGCAGCGCCGCGAACGCGGCGTCATCCGCTGCGCCGGTGGACAAGCCGCAGCAGGCATCGACGGGTAAGACCGGCGACACGCCCCCGAAGCCGGCCAACGCGGCAAGCGCAAACGACGCCGCCACCGCCGCCGCGGCAGCCGCCGCTCAGGCGCAGGCTCAAGCGCAAGCCGACGCGAGCGCGCCCGCCGATCCGGCCGGCGCGAACCTCGCGGCATTGACGAATGGCGACCCGACCGCAACCGGCGCCGCCACCGACGCGACGCCGGCCGGCACGCTCGGCAAGAAGACGCCGACCGATCCGAAGTCGCTGCAGGACTCGTTGCAGGCCGCGCTCGCCGCGCTGGCGAACGGCCAGGCGGTGGTTCCGTCGCAGGCATTCGCGAGCGGCGCGGCAGCCGCCGCGGCGGCGAACGGTGTTGCGAGCGCGAATGCTTCGCTGAACGACACGACGAGCAAGACGCTGGAAGCCGGGCTGGCCGGCGGCGGCAAGGGTTCGGCCGCGGCGCGCGGCGCATTGGCCACGGCCGCGACGGCGGTCGCCGATCCGACTGCGGCGGCTTCGGCAGCGGTGGCGGGCACGTTGACATCGACGGGTACGACGGGCGCGCAAACGGGCGATCTCGCGTCGTTCAAGAACACCGCCGACGCGGCAGCGGCGGCGCTGGCCGCGAGCCAGGCGGCCGCGAGCGCGGCGAGCGCGACCGCAGCAGTGCAGACGACGGGCAACGCGAGCGCGGCGGAAGCAGCCAATGCATTGGGGCCGCACGTCGGCACGACCGATTGGGAAGACGCGTTGAGCCAGAAGGTGGTGTTCCTGTCGAACGCGCATTCGCAGAGCGCCGAGCTGACGTTGAATCCGAAGGACCTGGGGCCGCTGCAGGTGGTTCTGCAGGTCGCCGACAACCATGCGCACGCATTGTTCGTGTCGCAGCATCAGCAGGTGCGGGAAGCGGTCGAGGCTGCTTTGCCGAAGCTGCGCGAGGCGATGGAGGCGAACGGCATTGGGCTCGGCAGCGCGAGCGTCAGCGATGGGTTTGGGCGCCAGGGCGGGCAGCAGCAGAACGCCGGTTCGGGAAGGTCAGGGGGGCGCTCCGCGGCCGGCGGTGACGCGTTTGGGGCGGGCGCCTCCGGCGCGGTCGTTGCTTCTGTGGATGGCGCTGCGCGGCGGCGGGTTGGGCTCGTGGATACGTTTGCCTGATTTTTTTGTGGGTCTGGTTTTTTTGGGTTTTTTTGTTTGACACCTTTGGCCTTTCCTTGAGGTCACGGTGGTCTATTAGCGTTGCCCCTGTGCGGGGCGGCACCTACTTTCTTTGCATGCCGCAAAGAAAGTAAGCAAACAAAGCGGCTTCACACCGCCAGCTCATAAGTGGGTCCCCCGGCTCGGAGGGGGCAGTGGTGCATCTGGAATCCGTGCCCTCGCGCACTCCGCGCTCGTGACAAGGCAGTCATGCTTCCGGCGGCGCTGCGCGCGCCGCGGCGGTCGTTCTGCAACCATCGCGGGTCGAAGCGCCCCGGGTCGCTCCGCCGCTGGTCCCGAGTGCACTTGAGGCTCACCCCCAAACTCGCCGCCGTACGCCTCGCCGAGGCGCAGCCGACGGCCCCCGCCGCGCCAGCCGCGAGTGGTCGGTGTTGGGCCCGCCCCTTCCGGCGAGCACGCAGTGCGAGGCGGGAAGCATGACTGCCTTGTCACTGAGGCCGAATGTGCGGGAACACCGATTCCAGATGCACCACTACCCCCTCCGAGCCAGGGGACCCACTTATGAGCTGGCGGTGTGAGCCCGCTTTCTTTGCTTACTTTCTTTGCGGCGGCAAAGAAAGTAAGTGCCGCCCCGCACAGGGGCAACGCCAATAGACCACCGTGACAACAAGGAAAGGCCAAGGGTTTTAAAAAAACAGCCATCCAGAACAACAAAAAAGCCACGCCCCGCCGGGCCGCCAAAAACCAGGAATAGCCCGCATTAACCCTTCTGTTCGACCCATCGCGCCGCAGGCAAATCAACAACAATCACTATCACCAGCACTAACGGCAAGCACAGCACACCTCATGGCTACCACTCCTGCAAATCAGCAAGTCGCGCCCGCTTCCCCGGGCCCCTTGAAGCGCATCATCCTGATCGCCCTCATCGCTATCGTCGCCGCGGCCGTCGCCGGTGCCGGGGTGTGGTTCTTCATGTCGAAGCGCGCGCCCGCCCCCACGGCCGCCGCGCCCGCCCCGGTTCCCGCGCCCACGTTTTTCCCGCTCGATTCGATGACGGTCAACCTCCAATCGGACGACGGCCAGCAGCATTTCCTGCGCATCGGCCTCACGCTCAAGCTCACCGACCCGAAGACGCCGCAGGAACTTACCGAACACATGCCGGAAATCCGCAGCCGCATTCTGCTCGCGCTGTCGAACCATCATCCCGATGAACTCGCGCCGCTCGAAGGCAAGCACGCGCTTGCGACCGAGTTGCGCACGCTGATCGAACAGCCGACCGACAAGGGCGCCGCGCCGATCCACGTCCAGGACGTGCTGTTCACCGAATTCGTCGTGCAGTGACGCGCTTGCGCACTGCCCTCATCAAACGCCACGGTATGCACGAGGAATAGGAAATGGGCCACGAAGAGTTCATGTCCCAGGAGGAGGTCGATGCCCTCCTCAAGGGCGTAACCGGCGAGTCCGACTCTGAAGCCGAGCAAAGCGAGCGTGTAGGCGTACGTCCCTACAACATCGCGACGCAGGAACGCATCGTCCGCGGCCGGATGCCCGGCCTCGAAATCATCAACGACCGCTTCGCGCGCCTGTTGCGCGTGGGCATCTTCAACTTCATGCGGCGTTCGGCGGAAATCTCCGTCGGCCCGGTGAAGGTGCAGAAGTACAGCGAGTTCACCCGCAACCTGCCGATCCCGACCAATCTGAACCTGGTCCACGTCAAGCCGTTGCGCGGCACGTCGCTGTTCGTGTTCGATCCGAACCTGGTGTTCTTCGTGGTCGACAACCTGTTCGGCGGCGACGGTCGGTTTCACACGCGCGTCGAAGGCCGGGACTTCACGCAGACCGAGCAGCGCATCATCATGAAGCTGCTGAACCTGACGTTCGAACACTACGCGGCGTCGTGGAAAAGCGTGCGTCCGCTGCAGTTCGAATACATGCGCTCGGAAATGCACACGCAGTTCGCCAACGTGGCGACGCCGAACGAAATTGTCATCGTCACGCAGTTCTCGATCGAGTTCGGTACGACGGGCGGCACGCTGCACATCTGCATGCCGTATTCGATGATCGAACCGATCCGAGACATTCTGTCGTCGCCGATCCAGGGCGAGGCGCTCGAAGTCGACCGCCGCTGGGTCCGCGTGCTGTCGCAGCAGGTGCAGGCAGCGGAAGTCGAACTGACCGCCGACCTCGCGCAGGTGCCGATCACGTTCGAACAGATCCTGAACATGCGCAAGGGCGATGTTCTGCCGATCAACATTCCCGAGCAGATCACGGCGAAAGTCGACGGCGTGCCGGTGATGGAATGCGGCTACGGAATTTTCAATGGTCAATACGCGTTGCGCGTGCAGAAGATGATCAGCGCAGCCGACACAATGAAGGAAGGTGGATATGAGTGATCTGAACGCAAAGCCCGAGGAAGAGCTGAGCTCCGCCGCGGCGCAGGTTGCCGCCGACGCGGCGAGCGCCGAGGACGAAGCGGCGCTCGCCGACTGGGCAAGCGCGCTCGCCGAGCAGAACGACAACAGCAGCGAAGTCAGCGCCAGCACGGCCGGCGTATTCCAGCCGCTGTCGAAAGTCGCGCCGACTTCGACGCGCAACGACATCGACATGATTCTGGACATTCCCGTTCAGATGACCGTCGAACTGGGCCGCACCAAGCTCGCGATCCGCAACCTGCTGCAACTCGCGCAAGGTTCGGTCGTGGAGCTGGACGGTATGGCCGGCGAGCCGATGGACGTGCTCGTCAACGGCTGTCTGATCGCACAAGGCGAAGTCGTGGTGGTGAACGACAAGTTCGGTATTCGCCTGACCGACATCATCACGCCGTCAGAACGTATCCGGAAGTTGAATCGATGAAACCCGTCGTTCGCCGCGCGCTGTTCCCTGCGCCGCGTCATCTGTCCGCCCGCGCTGTGAGCGTCGCACGGCATGCCGCCGCGCTCTTCTGCGCGCTGTGCGCGCCGCTCGCCGCACACGCGGCCGACATGAACGCGGTCAACAACGCAGCGAAGATGGCGTCGAGCGTCGGTGCCGGCACGGCCGTTCCGGCGCTCGGCGTCGGCGCGGTATTGCAAACGATCGTCGGCCTCGCGGTCGTGATCGGCCTGGTCTTCGGATGCGCGTGGCTCGCGCGCCGCTTCGGCTTGCAGCCGGGCAGCCGCAGCGGGCTCGTGAAGACGGTCGGCGGCGCATCGCTCGGTGGCAAGGAGCGCGTCGCGGTGGTCGAAATCGGCGATACGTGGCTCGTGCTCGGTGCAGCGCCGGGCAACGTGCGTCTGCTTCACACCATGCCGGCCGGCTCCGTCGCAATCGACGCCGTCGGCACTGCCCAGCCGGGCACGCCGGGCGCAGCGGCTAACAGCGGCGCGGGCGGCACGACAGGCAGCGGCACATTGTCTGGCAGCTTCGGCCAGCGCTTTCGCGACGCCTTGAAGGGCGAAGTGAGCAAACGTTTCAACGGGCAAGGCAACGGGGTTCGGTAATGCAGTTCAGTCTTCAATCGGCGCATGACGCGCACTCCACCCGCACCTCGCGCGTCGCCTCGACAGTAGTTCGCGGTTTGCGCCGCGCCGCGCCCGTCGCCGCAGTGGCATTGCCTGCGCTGATGTTCGCGCTGCCCTCGCTCTCGTTCGCGCAAACCGCCGGCTTGCCGGCCTTCAACACGAGCCCGGGCCCGAACGGCGGCACCACGTATTCGCTGAGCGTGCAGACGATGCTGCTGCTCACGATGCTGTCGTTCCTGCCGGCCATGGTGCTGATGATGACGAGCTTCACGCGCATCATCATCGTGTTGTCGCTGCTGCGTCAGGCCCTCGGCACGACGACCACGCCGCCTAACCAGGTGCTCGTCGGCCTTGCGCTGTTTCTTACGCTTTTCGTGATGTCGCCAGTGCTGGACAAGGCTTACACGGACGGCTACAAGCCCTTCTCCGAAGGCACCGTTCCAATGGAAACCGCCGTGAGCCACGGCCTCGCGCCCTTCAAGACGTTCATGCTGCGTCAGACGCGCGAAAGCGATCTCGCGCTCTTCGCGCGCATCTCGCACGCGGCGCCGATGCAAGGCCCCGAGGATGTGCCGCTGTCGCTGCTCGTGCCTTCGTTCGTCACGAGCGAGCTGAAAACCGGCTTCCAGATCGGCTTCACCATCTTCATTCCGTTTCTCATCATCGACATGGTGGTGGCGAGCGTGCTGATGTCGATGGGCATGATGATGGTTTCGCCCGCAACGATTTCGCTGCCCTTCAAGCTGATGCTGTTCGTGCTCGTCGACGGCTGGCAGTTGCTGCTCGGCTCGCTTGCGCAAAGTTTTGTCTGAGTGCGCGGCGCGCTGCCCCGCGCGCTCGCGCTCTGCTGCAGTCCCTGTCTTTTACGTTGTCTACGCTTTCGGTTGAATCGCCATGAATTCAGAATCCGTCATGACACTCGCGCACCAGGCCATGTACGTCGGCCTGCTGCTCGCCGCGCCGCTGCTGCTGGTCGCGCTGGTGGTCGGTCTGGTGGTGAGCCTCTTCCAGGCCGCCACGCAGATCAACGAATCGACGCTGTCGTTCATTCCGAAGCTGCTCGCCATCGCAGTGACGATGGTGATCGCCGGTCCGTGGATGCTCACCACCATGCTCGATTATCTGCGCCAGACGCTCACCAACATTCCGACGCTCGTCAACTGAGCGCCGCGTTTCTCTTCCTGCAGCAAGCCTCGCCGCCACCATGTTTTCCGTCACTTATGCGCAACTGAACGCCTGGCTCACCGCGTTTCTGTGGCCGTTCGTGCGGATTCTCGCGCTGGTCGCGACCGCGCCCGTGCTCGGCAACCGCTCGCTGCCGCTGCGCGTGAAGATCGGCCTGTCGGCTTTCGTGACGATCATCGTCGCGCCGACCCTCGGCGCACTGCCGCAAGTCACGGTCTTTTCCGCCGAAGGCGTGTGGATCATCGTCAACCAGTTCCTGATCGGCATCGCGCTCGGCGTGACCATGCAGATCGTCTTTCAGGCGATCAGCGCAACCGGCGACTTCGTCGGCCTTGGCATGGGCCTCGGCTTTGCCACCTTCTTCGACGCGCAGGCGAGCAGCTCGAGCCAGGTGCTGTCGAGCTACATGTACACGATTGCGATGCTGGTTTTTCTCGTGATCGACGGCCATCTGCAGATGATCAGCGCGCTGCTTGCGTCGTTCAATTCGCTGCCTGTGTCCGCCAATATTCTCGGATCGCCCGGCTGGCGCACGCTGGCCAACTTCGGCAGCACGATTTTTTCAGCGGGGCTTTTGCTGTCGCTGCCAGTGGTCGCGGCATTGCTGATCACCAACCTCGCGCTCGGCATTCTGAACCGCGCGGCCCCGCAGATCGGCGTATTCCAGATCGGCTTTCCGCTCACCATGCTGATCGGTCTGTTGCTCCTGCAACTGATGATCCCGAACATGATTCCGTTCTTTGCGCGTCTTTTTGCGGTCGGGATCGATCAGATGGGGCGCGTGGCACTGGGGTTCAGGTAGGCCACCTTCCTTCCTAACGTGGACTAAGGGAAACCCGCGCAAACACACAGGTCTGAATGCAGAGAGGGCGGAGCCGGCTTCACCGGTCTCCGCCCTTTCTTCTTGAGCGACCAGTCAGTCGCTCACCGTCAGTTCAGATACTGAAACAACGACATGTTCTGGATCTTCACAAACGCCTGCTGTGCCGCCTGCAACGCATTCTGCGCCAACGTGTATTTGCCGACGGTCTTGATCATGTCCGTCTGCGTCAGATCCGACAGATTGCTCGACGTCTGCAGCGTATTCGCCTGGGTGACCGTCTGCAGTGCCTGGATCTCCTGCTCGCGGCCACCGACAGTCGCCTGCGCGGTCACGACGTTGTTCATCGTATTCTCGAGCTGGGTCATGCTGGTGACGAGCGCGCTCTGCAAGCTCGCCGTCGACGCGCCGCCCGAAACCGGCGACTGCAGCGTGCTGATCAGCTGGCTCAGGTTCGCGAACACGTCCATGCTGCCTTGCGTGGCGGGCGTCACCGAGAAGCTGTCGCCCGCATTCGGCGCGCCGCTGATCGAAATGGACTGGCCGCCGAGCGTGATCGCCGAGCCTGCCGTGAACGCCTGGGGACCGCTCGTCGTCACGGCGCCCGTGGCCGGGTCGGTCTGGCTCACGGTGTAAGTCGTCGACGACGTGAAGTCGATCGAGTACGTGTCCGCGTTGGCCGGGTTGGTCGGATTGTTCAGGCTCACCGTGCTGATGACGCCCGTGCCCGTGTTCCCCGCGGCGGCCGCCGGCACCGCGCTCGTGCCGATCGGCGCGACGCTGCCGAAAATCGCCAGGCCGTTGTCGCCGGTCTGCACGACGTGCGAGCCGGTGATCTGCACGGCAGGTGTGCCGGTGTCGCCGGAATACGTGACGACGCCGGCCGAGTTCGTGTTGTACGGCTGCGCGCTGCTTTGATAGCCGGCGAACAGATAATTGCCTTGCGGATCGGTCGCGTTGGCGAGCGTCATCAACTGGCTGCGCAGGCTTTGCAATTGGGTGGCGATCGAGCCGCGGTCGCCGTTGTTGAGCGACCCGTCGCCGGCGCGCAGCACGAGCGTGTGCATGCTTTGCAGCACGTTGTTGACGCTGCC
This sequence comes from Paraburkholderia phenoliruptrix, assembly GCF_047325075.1. Taxonomy (NCBI): domain Bacteria; kingdom Pseudomonadati; phylum Pseudomonadota; class Betaproteobacteria; order Burkholderiales; family Burkholderiaceae; genus Paraburkholderia; species Paraburkholderia phenoliruptrix. The sequence goes on along the minus strand of NZ_CP168531.1, from coordinate 589,205 downwards.
GAGCGTCGAGTCTTCGAGCTGCAGCGACGCGAGCGCCGTGTTCTGGTTGCTCGTGTACTGCGCGAGGCTCGTCGCGGTCGAGCTCAACTGCACGGCCTGCGCCGCGCCGAGCGGATTGTCCGACGGCGTGGACAGGCTCACGCCGCTCGAAATCTCCGCGTAAAGCTGCGACAACTGAGCTTGCTGATCGCTCATCGTCGCCACGTTCATGGTGAAGTACTGGGTGCTGGAGATGCGCATGTTCAACGCCTCACTGGAAGATGCCGAGCAGCGTCTGGAACAGGGTCTGCGCGGTCTGGATCACCTTGCTGTTCGCCTGATAGAGCTGCTGATACTGAAGCAGATTGGCTGCTTCTTCGTTGATGTTGACGCCCGAGACGGACTGCTGCGCGGTCGTGATCTGCGTCACGAGCGAAGCCTGCGCCGTGCTCGCGGTCTGAATCTGATTCGTCTGGTTGCCGATTTCGTTGACGTAGTTCGCATACGCGCCCGTCAGCGTGACCGTGCCGCCGTTCATCGATTTGGCCGTGGACAGGTTCGACAGAGCCAGCGCATTGCGGCCGTCGTTGTTCGCGCCGGTGTTCGGGCCGATGGTGAACTTGTCGCCGGCAGCAGGCACGCCGCTGATTGTCACCGACACCTTGTTCATCTGGCCGGCGCTCGTGTTGTTGATCGTGAGACTCGCGCCGGTGCTCGACGAATACGGCACGACGGTCGTCGCGCTCGTGATGGAGTAAGTGGTCGCAGGCGAGCCGGCCACGGTCACCGTCGAGCCGACCGGGAAGCCGGTGAGCCCGGTGCCGTTGTAGGTCAACGTGGTGGTCGAGCCCGGCATCGTGTAGCCGGCCGTCACCGTGCCCGGCGAGATCGCGCCGGTGCCGGTGTTGGTCGTGGCGGCCGCGCCCAGAACCGGCGACGCAGCGGCGATTGCAGAGGCGTCCGTGGTGGCGGTCGCGAAGCTGTTCAACGCACCGCGGGTCGGTTCGACCGTGAACGAGTCGCCGGCATTCATCGTGCCGGTCATCGAGAAATTCAGGCCGTTGATCGGCTGGCTCAGGTTGCTGGCGGAACCGACCACGGTGCCCGTCGAGTTGTCGGTGAGCGTGTAGCTGCTGCCGTTGAAGGCGAGCGTGTAGTCGCCGGTGGTCGGCTGTGCGGCGTTCGCGAACGATACGGAGAGCGACGCATTGCCGGTGTTCTGCGTGTTCGCATAAACCGTCGGGCTGCCCACCGAGAACAGCGCGCCGCCCTGCACGCCTGCGAGCGTGATGCCGAGCGCGTTCTGTGCGTTGACCTGCGAAGCGAAGCTGACGGCGATCGCGCCGAGTTGCGCTTCTGCCGGATCGAGCGTCTGGCTGCGGAACGCAACCAGGCCGCCGAGCGTGCCGCCTTCAATCTTGCTGTCGGGCAGGTCCTGCGGCGCCGCCGCAGGATTGGCGCCGGCCTGGCCGAGGTACTGCACCGACAGTTCACTCGAATCGCCCGTGGAAGGCGCCGTGCCGAGGTTGAAGCTGTTGCCGGCCGACACGAGCGGCTGGCCGTTGCTCATGAACACGCTGTAGGCGCCGTTGCTGTTGACGACCTGCACGCCGATCAGTTGCGACAGATTCGACACGGCGAGATCGCGCTGATCCAGCAGCTGGTTCGGCGGCTGCCCTTGCGTGCTTGCAGCGTTGATCTGGCCGTTCAGCTGCGCGATCTGCTGCGTGTAGCTGTTGATCTGCGAAACGGTGTTGCTCAACTGCGTGTTGACGCTTTCGCGCAGCGCGTCGTATTGCTGACCGGCGGCGTTGATCTGGTTCGCGAGCGTCTGCGCGCCGCTCATCGCCGTCTGGCGCGTGGCGAGGCTCGAAGCATTGTTCGCGACGTTCTGCATGCCCGTGAAATAGCTCGTGATCGCGCTGGCAATGCCGGCAGTCGGGCTGCCGACCAGGTTGTTCAGTTGCGAGATCAACGAGTTGTAGGTGGACAGCGAGCTGCTCGACGACTGCGCGTTGTTGAGCTGCGTCGTCAGATACTGGCTGTACTGACGCGTGACGGTGACGGTCGAGACGCCCTGCGGCAGATAGCCGGAACCGGTGTACTGACCGCCCGTTTCCGCGAAGACGGGCGTTTCAATGGTGTAGCCGGGCGTCGACGCGTTGCTGATGTTCTGGCCGGTCGTCGTGAGTCCCCATTGGGCTGCGTTGAGACCGCTGAGACCGAGATTGATGAGATTGGACATGCGTCATCCTGAAGGGCGACACCGTACACATGCCGCCGCGTTACTTGAACTGACTGTTTAACGGCTTTAGCGACGGAAAATTGAGGCCATTCACGACGCTTCCGCAAGTTTGCTTCAACGTTTGCGAGGCCGATGCGCCAAGGCCGGCGGGTGCATGCTGGATAGTCCCGGCGCGGCGCGTGCGGCCTCTGTGCGCTGTTCGCTCTGTACGCCCGTTAGCGAACGAGCGACCGGCGCTTCATTTCGAGTTGCGTGATAAGACGCTGCAGCGTGTTTTCCGCGCTGCCCGGCAGCGTCAGAAAACGGAAGCCGAGCTGGTAACGCTGCGTGCCGTTCGGCAGCGCGAGCGACCGGTGCGACACGAGTTGCAGATCGAGCGACAGGCGACCCAAGCCGCCGAGCGCGAGCTCACAGTCGTCGAGCCGCGTGCCCATCGGCAGTTCGGCCACACGTTCGTCTGACGTGCGCATGCCGACGCCGCCCAGCGACAGATCGTGCACCTCGAAGCGAAACGAATCGCCTTCCGGCAAACGGCCGCTGCACGTGTACGGATCCAGAATGGGGGCGTCGACGCGGAAATACTCGCGACGTTGCACATAGAACAGCACTTGCGGAAAGTCGGCTTCGAATGCGGGCAGCCCCTCGAAGCGCGTTTCGCGCGGCGTGCCGGTGACGAACTCGACGCGCACGCCCTCGGGCGCCGCGTGGAACTGACAGCCCGCCGCGGCGAGCAGACCGCGGTTCTGGTCGGACAATGCGCCCCAGTCGAACGTGAAAGTGCGCCCGCGCACATCGACATCGAGCAGCCGCGTGACGAGCTGCCCACCCGGATACTGAACGGTGAGGAAGTCGCCCCGATTGACGAGATTGCGCAACTGAACGCCGATTTCCAGCGGATTACGACGGCCAAAATCGTGTGCGCTGTCGTCTAGCGGAACGTGCGGCTGGATCTGCGTGTCGGTTTGGCCGTTCGACTGATTGGTTTCCATGGGCTTGCCGGTATGCATGTTCTTGCGGGCACGTGCCACCGCTGCTGCCGGGGCTTTCACGCGGTCTTTTTCATGCAGACCGTGGCACGCGCATTCAACCGGACATTAACGCTTCCGGTATGGGGTCTAACGGATTAGCGGCAGTATCCCGCTAAAATTTAGGGGCGCCCAATGAATTATTTGGAAAGACCTCGCGCAAACGTTAAAGCTCCGTTAAAGCGCCATCAAGTCACCATTAAATTGCCGACCGCCGCGCATACCGCGCCGGTGATTCGTCAGCGGCAAACGGCGCGCGCCGGTGTTCGCACAGCGTTTCGCGGGTAGGCCGGCCGCCGTCGGGCAGCCGGCCTCGTCCGTCTTGTCATGCACCTGGCCCCGTCGCGTGCATGGTTTCTTTTGCGTTGACTCACTACGCAAGCGCTGTTTGCCGATTCGAATTACCGGCGTTTTAGCCCATTTTTTCCATAATCGACATCAACTTCTTCGCGTAATGCGGATCGGTTGCGTAACCGGCGCGCTGCATGCCGGTTGCAAAGCCCTTCACGTCATGCGCGGAATTGATGACCTGTGCATAGCGCGGGTTGCCCTTCAGCAGGCTCGCGTAATCGGTCATGGCTTCCTGATACGAGTCGTACGCCCGGAATTTCTCGACCACGCGTTGCGGCTTGCCGTTCACATACTCGGTGGTAAGCGTGGACACCGTCTTGCCGGTCCAGTCCTTGGTCGCCTTGATGCCGAACACGTTGTGGCTCGTCGTGCCGTCCGCCTTCTTGATCTCGCTCTTGCCCCAGCCGGACTCGAGCGCGGCCTGGCCGATGATGAAGCGCGCCGGAATGCCGGTCGCGGCGCTTGCCGCCTGGGCCGGAGCCGCGAGCTTGTCGACGAAAGCGTCGACCTTGGGCGAGCTGCCGTCGCCCTTCAACGGCGGCGTGAGCGCGCTGTTGGCCGAGTAGCCCTTGCCCATGGCCAACTGGCCGTTGGCCTGCGCGTTACCGTAGGCCTTGGCGAGCGCGTTGAGCGCCGCGGTCTGACCTTCGTCGCCGCCGCTGCCGCCGCCGAGCGCATTGGCCATGCCGACGAGACCGCCCGCGCCGCTGCCGCCATTGGCGCCGCCCGTCTGCATGCCCTGGTTGCGCATCAACTGCTTGAGCATGGCGTCGGCGACGCCGATGCCCTTCTGCGACAGCTGTTGCGACAACTGCTGGTCCATCATCGACGTGAAGGTGGCGCTGTCGTGCGAATCGAACGGGCCGTCCTGCGGCGTCGCGTCACGCATGCTCTTCAGCATCATCTGCGTGAAGACCGCGTCGAACTGCTGCGCGGCCATCTTCATGCCGGCTTGCGGCGATGCCTTCGCCTGCGCGCTCAGCTTCGCGAAACCCTGCACGTCGAGCGCGAAGCGCTGGGTCAGATCGTTCGCCGCCGTGGCGGAATTGGTCGTATCCGAATTCATCTGCTGTCTTCCTTAGATGATTTCCAGGTCGGCGCGCAGAGCGCCCGCCGCCTTCATCGCCTGCAGGATCGACATGAGATCCGCGGGCGTCGCACCCAATGCGTTGAGCGCCTTCACCACTTCGGCGAGGTTCGCGCCGGCCGTCACCATCTTCAGTGCGCCGTTGTCCTGCTTCATCTGAATCTGCGACTGCTTGGCCACCACCGTCTGGCCGTTCGAGAACGCGCCCGGCTGGCTCACCACCGGCTGCGTATTGATCACCACCGACAGATTGCCGTGCGCGACCGCGCAGTTCTGCAGCGTGACCATCTGGTTCATCACGATCGAGCCGGTGCGCGCGTTCAGGATCACCTTCGCGGCGGCCTGCGCCGGCTTCACGTCGAGGTTCTGCAACTGCGCCATGAAGGCGACCTGCTGCTCCGGATCGGCCGGCGCGCGCAGCTGGATCGTGCGACCGTCGAGCGCGGTCGCCGTGCCGCCGCCGAATGCGTTGTTCACCGCGGCCACCACGCGCTGCGTGGTGTCGTAGTCCATGTCGTTCAGGTTCAGCTGCATCGTGCCCGCTTGCGACACCGAGGTCGGCACCGCCCGTTCGACGATTGCGCCGCCGGCAATGCGGCCGGCCGCGAGCGTATTGACCTGCACCTTGCTGCCGTTCGCGCTCGCGCCCGCACCGCCGACCGCCAGATTGCCCTGGCCAAGCGCGTACACCTGGCCGTCCGCGCCCTTGAGCGGCGTGAGCAGCAGCGTGCCGCCGCGCAGGCTCTTCGCATTGCCGAGCGACGACACGGTGACGTCGAGCTGCTCGCCCGGACGCGCGAACGGCGGCAGCACTGCCGTCACCATCACCGCGGCGACGTTCTTCAACTGGATGTTCGAGAGCGACGACTGCGAGTTGCTCGAGCCGGCCGCCTGGTTGTTGATCGAGATGCCGAGGTTCGCCAGCATGTTGGCGAGCGTCTGCGTGGTGAACGGCGTCTGCGTGGTCTGGTCGCCGGTGCCGTCGAGACCGACGACGAGGCCGTAGCCGATCAGCGGATTGTCGCGTACGCCCTGGATCTGCGCGAGGTCCTTCAGGCGCTCCGCGTGAGCAGGGCTCGCCGCAGGCAGCGCCGCGCACGCGAGCACGACGAAGGCGAGCGCCCGGCCGATCTTGCCGGCGCGCGCGAGGAGGCGGAATGAAACAGTACCCATGATCACCACGGCGACACGTTAAGGAAGAAGCGTTGCAGCCAGCCCATGTTCTCCGCCTCGTCGACGTAGCCTTTCGCGGAGTATTCGATTTTCGCGTCGGCGACCTGCGTGGAGTACACCGCGTTCAGATTCGAAATGGTGTTCGGATTCACGACGCCCGAGAAGCGCACGAATTCGTTGCCTTGATTGATCAGCATCTGCTTTTCGCCGCTGACCATCAGGTTGCCGTTCGGCAGCACGCCGGTCACCGTCACGGTGATGGTGCCGTTGAACGTGTTCGACGCATTCGCGCCGCCCGTCGACGCGAACTTGTTGGCGCCGCTCGCGCTCAGGTTCGCCTTGCCGAACAGGCCGCCGAGGAAGCCGGCCGTCGGCACGTCGAAGCTCGTGTTGCCGCTGCGGTTCACGCCCGCGCCGGACGACTTCGTCGCGTTGACGTTTTCCTGAATCACGATGGTCAGGATGTCCCCGACATTGCGCGGCCGCTGGTCTTCGAACAACGGCCGGCCCGCGTAACCCGGGTTGTAGATCGAGCCGGGCGCCTGCGCTTGCGGCGGCATCGGCGGCATCGCCGTCATCGGCTGCTGCGTGATCGGCTGCTTCGGCACGAGGCCGCAACCGCCGAGCGCGGCGAGCAGCGCGAGCTGCACGAGCGCGACGGCAGTGCGCGAGTGGACCGGATTACGAGTGAAGTACGACATCTTGATTACCGCCTGTCAATTCCCGCTGGCTTCAGCGTTAAACCTGCATCTGGCTGAGCGTCTGCAGCATCTGGTCGGACGTCGTCACGGCCTTGCTGTTGATCTCGTAAGCGCGTTGCGTCTGGATCATGTTCACCAGTTCCTGCACCACGTTCACGTTCGATGCTTCCACGTAGCCCTGATTCAGCGTGCCGGCGCCATTCAGGCCAGGCTGCGCGACGTTGGGCGCGCCCGACGAGGCCGTTTCCGCAAACAGGTTTTCGCCCTTTGCGTCGAGACCGGCCGGGTTGATGAAGGTGGCGAGCTGCATCGTGCCGAGCTGCTGCGTGTTGGTCGAGCCGGCCACTGTGATGGACACCGCGCCGTCGCTGCCGATGGTGAGCGACGTCGCATTGGTCGGCACCGTGATGGCCGGAATCACCTGATAGCCGCTCGACGTGACGAGCTGGCCTTGCGCGTTGGTCTGGAACGAGCCGTCGCGCGTATAGGCGGTCGTGCCGTCGGGCATCTGCACCTGGAAAAAGCCCTGGCCGTTGATGGCGACGTCTTTCGAGTTGCCGGTCTGCTGCAGGTTGCCCTGCGTGTACAGACGCTCAGTGGCGACCTGCTGAACACCGGTGCCGAGCTGGATGCCGGACGGCAATTCGGTTTGCTGCGTCGAGTTCGCGCCGGGCTGACGGACGGTTTGATACAGCAGATCCTCGAACACCGCGCGCGAGCCCTTGAAGCCGTTGGTGCTGACGTTCGCGAGGTTGTTCGAGATCACGTCCATCTGCGCCTGCTGCGCATTCATGCCGGTAGCGGCGATGTAGAGTGAGCGGTTCATAAATTTCTCCAATTCGGGCCGCACTTTGCGCCTTAGCGCTGAGTGCGGTCCCATGCAACTTGTTTGCGAGCCGGTGCACGGCCCGCCATGCCCGTCAGCTGAAATTCAGCAACTGATTGGCGGCCTGATCGTTCTTGTCCGCGCTTTCCAGCAGCTTCGTCTGCATCTGGAACTGGCGCGCGTTGGTGATCATCGAAACCATCGCGCTCACCGGATTCACGTTGCTGCCTTCAAGCGATGCAGGCGCGACCGCCACGGTCGGATCCGCGTCGGCGGGATTGCCGTCGGCGGTGCGGAACAGGCCGTCGTCGCCGCGCGTCAGCGTTTGCGGATCGGGATTGACCAGCTTCAGCTGATCGATCGTCACCACGGCTGTCGGCGGATCGCCCGGCGTGAGCGCGGTCACCGTGCCGTCGCGGCCGATGGTGATCTGTGCGCCCGGCGGCACCGAAACCGGCCCGCCGTTGCCGAGCACCACCTGATTGGTGGCGTTGACCAGCTGGCCGTTCTGGTCGATGTGCAGATTGCCCGCGCGCGTGTACGCCTCGCCGCCGTCGGCGGTCTGCACGGACAGCCAGCCCGGGCCTTCGATCGCGACGTCGAGAGGATTGCCCGTCTGCTGGATCGGGCCTGGCGTGTAGTCCGCGCCCGGCGTCGACGACAGCACGAAGGTACGCGTGGTGTTGTCGTTGATCGAACTGCCGTCGCCGAACGACATCGGCACGGCGCGAAACGTCGCCAGCTGCGCGCGGAAACCGGTGGTGGACGCGTTCGCCAGATTGTTCGCAACGATGGCCTGCTGTTCGAGCGCTTGCGTGCTGCCCGACATCGCGGTGTAGATCAGCCGATCCATGATGGGTCCGTCCTGCTCGCTTACAGGTTGATGAGCGTCTGGTCGACGGTCTGTTGCGTCTTGATCGTCTGCGCGTTCGCCTGATAGTTGCGTTGCGCGGTGATCAGATCCACCAGTTGGCTCGTCAGGTCGACGTTCGAGTTCTCGACCGCGCCGCCTTGCAGCACGCCGTGGTTCGTCGAGCCCGGCGCCGAAATCTGCGCGACGCCCGACTGCGACGTCTGCTGGAATTCGTTGTTGCCGAGGTTGACGAGACCGTTCTGGTTCGAGAAGTTGGCGAGCACGATCTGGCCGAGCGCCGCGGTCTGCTGGTTCGAGTAGTTGCCGGTCAGCGTGCCGTCGGCGCCGATCGTGAAGCTCGTCAGCGTGCCGGCCGCGTAGCCGTCGGGCTGCAGCGAGTTCACGCCGTTCTTGCCGCCGTACTGCGTCGTGCCCGAAATGTTCAGCGTCAGCGCCTGCGGGGTCGACGAACCGTCGGTGGTCGGCACAGAGAAGTTGAAGACATACGGCGTGGTGGTCGCGGTACCCGCAGCGTCGGTCGTGCCGAGCAGCGTGCCCGACGAGTTGAAGTTCGCGTGGCCGACGAGCGAGGCGGTGCCGGTCGACACGCCGGCGTACACGTCCCACGTGCCGGCCGAGGTCTTGGCGAAATACATGTTGACCGTCTGCGAGCCGCCGAGCGAGTCGTACACGGTCGTGCTGGTCGAGTAGTTATACGTCGACGAGCTGTTCTGGTTGAAGGCCACCGGCGTCGGCGCAATGGTGTAGCTGTCGCCGGTGCCAGGCACGCCGTTGAACGTGACGGTCTGACCATTGCCGAGCGAGATCGGCGAGCCGGCCGTGTAGGTGCCGGTCGTCGAGGTGCCGAGCGTCGTGTCGGTCACCGTGTAGGCCGTCGCGCTGGTGAACGTGACGGTGTAGTTGTCCTTGTTCGTGCCGGAGGCGGTGTTGGTGATCGTCGCGCCCGGCGACGTCAGCGTGCCGGTATTCGACGCGTTGGCCGTCACGCTCGGCGTGCCGAGCATCAGCGGATCCTGCGCGTTCAGGTTGAGGCCGGCGGAAATGTTGGTCGTGGCCTTCGGCGCGATGTTCGCGGTCGGCACGCTCAACGGCACGGTCTGCGCGGTGTTGATGATGCCGGCGCTGTTGGCCGCATAGCCCATCAACTGCAAGCCTTGCGCGTTCGTGATGAAGCCGTTCTTGTCGAGCTGGAACACGCCGTTGCGCGAATACACGAGCGAACCGTTGTTCGACAGCTGGAAGAAGCCGTTGCCGTTGATCGCGACGTCGAGCGCCTGATTCGTGCTCGTAATCGTGCCTTGCGAAAACTGCTGCTGCACTTCCGAGAGCTTCGTGCCGATGCCGACCTGGTTGCCCACGGCGGTCGCCACCGAATTCGCGTACATGTCGGCGAATTGCGCCGCGCCGCTCTTGAAGCCAACCGTATTCGCGTTGGCGATGTTGTTGCCGATCACGTCGAGATCGCTCGACGATGCCGACAAACCACTCAAACCTTGTTGGTAACCCATGACGGTCTCCGTGTCTGGAAAGTCGTAACTGACTTGATCTGAATTAGAGGATGGCGGCGACGCTCGTCAGCGAGACGGTCGAGCCGTTCGACAGCACGAGGCCCGGCGTGCCGCTTGCCTGGGTCACGACGCTTTGCACCGTTGCGCCCGCGAGCGTGCTGGCCGTGGCCTGCTGGCCGTTGATCGTGCCGACCGCGCTGATGGTGTAGGTGCCGTCGGGCAGCGTGTTGCCGGCCGAGTCGGTCGGCGTCCAGCCCACCGGAATCGTGCCCGCCGACTGCTTGCCGAGGTCGATCGTGTTGACGATCTGGCCTGCCGAGTTCTTCACGACGACCTGCAGGTCGTTCACCGAGTTCGCGAGCTGCACGCCGAACGAGCTCGCCTTGCCGCCTGCAACCGAAATCGAGCTGCCCGGCGCGAGCACGGTCGAGCCGATCAGCAGCGCCGCCTGCGACTGCTGGCCGGCGGACATCTGCGTCGCGAGCGAGCTCAACGTCGTGTTCAACTGGCTGATGCCCGACACGGTGTTGATCTGGGCAAGCTGCGAAGTCATCTGCGAGCTGTCCATCGGATTGGTCGGGTCCTGGTTCTTCAACTGCGCCACGAGCAGGCTCAGGAAGGTGTTCTGCAGATCGGTCGCCGAGGTGCCGGAGGTGCCGGTCGTCGAACTCGTCGAACTGCCCGTGCTCGACGAGCTCTTCGTGCCGTTCATCGTGTCGAGCAGCGTTTGCGACACGTTCGTGCCGTTGCTGCCGATGGTGGTGCTGGTGGTCAAGGGGCTCTCCTCAGGTTCCGATCGTGAGCGTTTTCAGCATCAGGGTCTTGGCGGTGTTCAGGGTTTCGACGTTGGCCTGGTACGAGCGCGACGCCGAAATCATGTTCACCATTTCCTGCACCGGGTCGACGTTCGGCAAGGTGACATAGCCGTCCGCGTTCGCCGCCGGATTGCCGGGGTCGTAGGCGGTCTTCATCGGCGTCGGGTCGTCGACCACGCCGGTCACCTGCACGCCGCCAACCTGCTGGCCGGACGCCGTGCGCGCACCGCCGAGCGGCGCGACCGCGAACACGACCTGCTTGGCCTTGTACGGCTGGCCGTCCGGGCCGGTCGTGCTGTCCGCGTTGGCGAGGTTCGAGGCCGTCACGTTGAGCCGTTGCGACTGCGCGGACATCGCGGAGCCTGCAACACCGAATATGTTCATCAAAGAAGGCATGTTTGCTGACCTTTCTTGCCGGTTCGAGCCGGCTTCAAGTTAGTTCCCGTAGCGATTTGTTCTACCTGCCGCGCATGTCTTGCGGCGCTGCTCAGGAGCCCGACTGGATCGCCGACAGCATCGTCTTGATCTGGTTCGAGAGCACCGTCATGCCGGATTCGAAGTGCAGCGTGTTGTCCGCGAACTGCACGCGCTCCGTGTCGATGTCGACGGTGTTGCCGTCGAGCGCCGGTTGCGTCGGCACGCGGTATTGCAGATTGCCGTAGTCGTCGGAGGTGCCGCCTGACGCGCTCAGCGTCGATTTGCCGGACATGTGGCCCGGCGCCGTCGCCGCCATCGACATGCCGCTCGTCACGCCGGCCGGCTGCGCCATCGGCAGCGCGGCGGTGTTCGACGCCGCGTGACCGGTCGCGCCGGTCTTTTTCAGCGCGCCCGCAAGCGACGAGGCGAAGTCGACGTCGCGCGCCTTGTAGCCGGGCGTGTCGGCATTGGCGATATTCGACGACAGGAGCTCCTGGCGGTAAGCGCGCACGTCGAGCGCTTCACGTCCAAAAGCGAATTCGGCATCGAGTTTGTCCAGCATAAGAATCTCCGGAGAGCGGTCCCGAGGCTTCCCGTGCGCTCTTGTCAGAGAGCTGCATGAGACGGGAAGGCCTTTTTGCATGAGGAGCATCTTATGGGCGCCGCGCAAGCAGCAATCGGACGAATAACCGGGAAAGGGGGCTTCTATTCAACGTTTGCGCAAAGGGGGCGCTCAATAGAATGCAAGGCGTACCGAATGCATTCGATGGAGAACCGCGATGGACCAGCCCACTTCCGATCCGACGCCCCGCGCACGACGCGCGGCGGCGCATCGCATGAGTGCGGCCGCCCTGCGCGTCGCGGCGAGGCTTCTGTTGAGTTCGACGCTCGGCGTGGCCGCGTCGGGCGGCGCCGCGCTGCTGTTGGCCGCCGGCGCGCAGGCCGGCGAAGCCGACGGCCCGATCGTGATTGCCGGCCCGAACGAACAGAATCCCGCCGCGCTCGCGGAACTTGCCGAGCATATGCAGACGGCGCCCGCCAAACGGACCGGCTCGGCCGCGACACTCGCCGCCGCCACCGCGCAATCGCTGACGCGAGGTTCGTCCACGCGCGACGCCGATGCGTTTACCCGCGCCGCCAACGCCAGCGGCTCGATCGTCATTGCGGGCGCGGGCGACACGCCGGTCGCGCCGCAAATGATTCGCACCAATTTCAAGCCGGACGCGAACGGTGTCGTCACCATTCCCGCGCCGGGGCGCGCCGGCACGAGCGCCACCAGCACAACGAACTCCGCCAACCCGGCCGATACGGCCAGCCCAGCCGGCACCGCCGGCCGCCTCGACACGATGCCGGCTTCGCGCCGCGTCGTGCCGGTTGTCGTGGCCCCGGCGCCGCAAACCAACGGCGCACGCGGCAGCGCGGGCGTTCAGCCGGTCGCGGCCAACGCGCCTTCGGGCGTGGCAGGCCGCGCAGCGGCTGGCGTGTCGGGGTCGGCGGCAACTGCAGGTTCTTCGGCAACGGACAGTTTCGATCCGCTGGCGGCACGCGGCGAGCCGCCGCAGTTCGGCGCGGACGGCAAACCGGTTGCCACGCGCGCGAGCGCGCCCGCCAATGCGACGATGAGCGCCGGCGTCGCGCCGACGGCCAGCATGCCTGTCACGCGGCCTGCCGCAGCCGCGGCGGCCGTCGCCCAACCGAATCCGCGCACGGCAGCCCCGGCGCAGCCTGCGCCGCTACCCGGCCAGCAGGACCCGGAAGCGATTCGCGCCGTCGCGCTGGCGTTTTTGCAACAGCAATCGGCGGGCTTGCCGGGCAAGGTGGAAATCACCGTCGCGCCCGCGTTTCCGCGTGGTCTCGCCGCGTGCATGATGCTCGAGCCGTTCATGCCGAGCGGCGCGCGCCTGTGGGGCCGCGTGACCGTCGGCGTGCGTTGCGCGGGCCAGCGTCCGTGGACCATCTATCTGCAGGCGCGCGTTTCGCTGCATGCCACCTACTACCTCGCGGGCCGCGCCATGTCGGTCGGCGAAGTGGTCACCGCCGCCGACCTCGTCGCGCGCGATGGCGATCTGACGGGCTTGCCGCAGGCCATCGTGACGGATCCGGCGCAGGCGGTCGGCTCGGTCACGCTGACGCGCGTCTCCGCCGGCATGCCGCTGCGCCGCGACATGCTCAAAAGCGCGTCGGCGGTGTCCATCGGGCAGACGGTGCGCGTGGTGGCCGCCGGCGACGGTTTCGCGATTTCCTCGGAAGGCAGCGCGATGAACAATGCGTCGCCGGGTCAGCAGGTTCGCGTGAAGACCGCCAACGGCCAGATCATCTCGGGCATCGTCAAGGACGGCGCCACGGTGGAGATTCAACTGTGAAAGCGGACGACCCGCGCGTCGCGCAGGTTCTGGCGGCGCCGGCCGTTTCAGGGCCGGATCGTCTTGATAGACAAGGAAAAAGCTGCAGCGATTGCGCTAAAGTTTTGATGAACGCTTGCCGTTATCAGAATCAAATCGTTCAGGAAGCCAATCGTGAAAGTCGATTCCCAAACCAATTCGAACCTGCCGACGTTGAAAGATGCCGTGTCCCGCTCGCAGCAAAGCGAAGCGGCGACCGCGAACACCGGCGCGCAGACGGCGGGCACTGCCTCGCAACCCACTTCCAGCGGCTCGGGCGACGCGAGCGTCAGCCTGTCGGGCCTGTCGCAGCATTTGCGCAGCCTCGCGGCGTCCGGTTCCGCCGACATCGACATGGCGCACGTCGAGTCGATCAAGCAGGCCATCAAGGACGGCACGCTCACGATCGACTCCGGCAAGATCGCCGACGGCGTGCTCAGCACCGCACGCGAACTGTTGCAGACCAAATCCTCGTCGACCGGCAACTAATCGACGCATCGAAGTACGGTGAATTGCCGGGCGGCGTTCGACAAACCCGGCTCGCAATTCCTCTGCGAGCCGACGTTTTCAGCGAGTTGTTGAGATGAAAGACGCCCTGCTTGCCACCCTCATCGAAGAATATTCCGCCGTCGAGGCATTCGCGTCGGTCCTGACGCTCGAGACCAAGGCGCTCACCGCGTTGTCGCCGGTCGAATTGCTGCCTTCGGTAATCGAGAAAAAGACCGCACTGATCGGCGAGCTCGCGCAGCTCGAAACCCGCCGCGACGAGCTGCTCGCCGGCATGGGTTTTCCGGGCGGCTGGGCCGGCATGGAACTCGCCGCCAGCACCGACGAGCGCCTCGGCGCCCAGTGGTCGCTGCTGCAAAAGGCCGCCGAGCGCGCGCGCCGCTCGAACACCAGCAACGGCGAGCTGATTCGCGTCCGCATGGACTACAACCAGCGGGCGCTGGCCGCGCTGCAGGTGGTGATGCCGCAAAAGGCCGGTTTCTACGGTCCCGACGGGCGTATTCCGGCACGCGCGGCGGTGTAAAACCGCGATCAGACAGAACATTTCCATCAAGGGCTCGTCGCTGCGACGGGCCCTTTTTGTTTTCACCGTCTCGCTCGCTCGCACTTCCCTCCTTCCCTCACACATTGGCCATCCGGCCAGGTGGCGCTCAGGGTGCCGCCCGCGTTCAAATCTCCTCTTTCCCCAACGAGGTTTTCCGCCGCCGGCGCGCGTAGGCACGCCGCCTTTCCCGTGTCGTCCGACAGCAGCGGAAACTGACTCTAGCGAGGTTGTGTAATCGTGTGTATAGTACGAGGAGTGCAGTATGAACAGTGCCGAGGTCGTCAAACTGATTCACGCGGATGGCTGGCGGCTTGTCCGGATATCGGGCAGCCATCATCACTTCCGGCACGCATTGAAAGCCGGGCTCGTGACCATCCCCCATCCCAAAAGGGACCTTCCGCCCGGCACGCTGAACAGCATCTTGAAACAGGCAGGGCTGAAATGAAAAACTTGATCTTTCCGGTCGCCATCGAGCCAGGCGACGCAGAGCACGCGTTCGGCGTCATCGTGCCGGATATTCCGGGCTGTCATTCGGCGGGAGATACGCTGGAGGAGGCTTACGCGAACGCGAAAGAGGCGATCGAGGCGCATCTGGACACGCTGCTCGACGAAGGCTTGCCGATTCCCGAAAGGCGGACGCTAGACGAGCATCGGCGTAATCCTGACTACGCGGGTTTCACGTGGGGCTTCGTGACAACCCGGAATATTCCCGCGCTGAAGAAGGCGGTTCGCATCAACATCTCGTTACCCGAGGCGCTGGTGCATGAAATCGACGAATACGCGCAGGCGCGTGGCATGTCGCGTTCTGCTTTTCTCGCGCTCGCCGCCGAGCATGAAATGGCGGAGGCTTGACACGCATGCGTTGGCGCGCGAGGCAGAGCGCTCAGGTGGCCTCGGCATTCGCCCAGGCCATTTCGCGCAGACGTGTGCGCAAACGCGCCACCGCCTGGCTGTGCAGCTGGCATACGCGCGACTCGCTGACTTCCATCACCGCGCCGATTTCACGCAGGTTCATGCCGCGCTCGTAGTAGAGCGACATCAGCAGCTTTTCGCGTTCTGGCAAGCGGTCGATGGCTTCCACCAGCGCGGAGCGCAGGCTCTCGTCGAGCAATGCCGAGAGCGGATCCGAGTGATCCACGCAGTAACGGTCCAGAAACGGTTCGTCGTCGGCGGAACGGTCGAAGTCTTCGTAGTAGATGAGCTGGCTGCCGTGCAGATCCTGCAGCATCGACTGATACTCGTCGAGCGGCATTTGCAGGTGCTCGGCAATCTCCGTTTCGCTCGCCGAGCGGCCCAGGTTCTGCTCCACCTTGTGCACAGCTGTTTCCACTTCTCGCGAGGTGCGCCGCAAGCTGCGCGGCAGCCAGTCGTTACTGCGCAATTCGTCCAGCATCGCGCCGCGAATCCGCTGGCTCGCGTAGGTCTCGAACTGCGCGCCCTGATCTTCCTTGTAGCGGCTCGCGGCATCCAGCAGGCCGA
Source organism: Paraburkholderia phenoliruptrix (assembly GCF_047325075.1). Taxonomy (NCBI): domain Bacteria; kingdom Pseudomonadati; phylum Pseudomonadota; class Betaproteobacteria; order Burkholderiales; family Burkholderiaceae; genus Paraburkholderia; species Paraburkholderia phenoliruptrix. Next base: position 573,293 of record NZ_CP168531.1, on the reverse strand, counting down.
TCATGCCGGCCTGAATCAGATCGTCGAGGTCGACGCTGGCCGGCATTTTGGCGACGAGCTGCAAGCCGAGTCGACGCACGAGCGGTGCGTACTTCGTTAAAACATCGGCTTGGGAAATCTTTCCCTGAGCGTTATACATCGTGCTCCCCTTGTCCTTGTGCCGCCCCTCAGGCGTGCTGCGCAGACGGTTGGTCGGCGTGTTGCGCCGCTGAAACTGTCGCAGGCGCCATCCATGGCGTTTGCGACGACATCGCTGGCCGCATCGGCCAGTACTGCAGTTCGGCCGCGAGGTGCCGGAAATCGCGCGCTGCCGGTGTCGACGGAAATGCGTCGACGACACAACGCGACAACTCTTCGGCTCGCGCCATCCGCGCATCCGCGGCAATGCAACCGGCGTCTTCCAGCGCCACCGCGAGGTAGCGCCCGGCCACGCCGGCCAGGTTTGCAAAAGCAGTGCGAGCGTCTTCCACGCTCTGCACGTGGTTCACCAGCACGCGAAACTGCGCGATGGCGTGGGCGTAATGCAGGCGCTTCATGCATGCATAGGCGTCCGTGATCGCCTGCGCGGCCATGCGCGTGACGATCATCACGTCGTGCGCCTGCATCGCGAGCGCCGACAGGTGCCCTTGCTGATCCAGTTGCGCGTCGATCAGCACGACGTCGGCGGAGCCGTGCAGCAGCACGCTCAATTGCGCCGCGCTATAGCCCTCGCGATGCGCACGCGAGGCGGCCAGCACCGAGAAGCCGAGCGGATGCCGCGAAGCCGCGTCGTCGAGCGTCATCTCGCCGCGCATCACCGCCGTAAAGTTGCCCGCGCCGCGCACGCTGCCGGCAAGCGCGCTCACCGACTTGTCGCCGAGCCACTCGTCGATCACGAGCACGTCCTTGCCTTGCTGCGCGAGCGCCGCCGCGAGGTTGATCACCGTGGCTGTGCAGCCCGCGCCCAGCGACCCGCCCGTTATCGAAATCACGCGCGAGCCGCTGCGCGCGAGAAGGCGCCGCAGTCCTTCTGCCTGATCGGAGACGAGCTTATCCAAAGCGGACCTCGTGCAATTCAGCGGTGGAGCGCGCGGACAGCGCGGAGAGCAGCGCGGGCACGTCGTCGTCGTGCGGAACGAACGGCGAGTGATCGCGCGGAATGCAGAACGCGCTCTTCAGCAGGAAACGTTTGGTCGCGACGTAGAGGTTTTCCGGCACTTTCTGGCCGGTCGACACGTAGTGCACCGGCAGCTTGTAGCGGATCACCGTATCGAGTACGCCACCCAGGTTGGTGGCCTCGTCGAGCTTGGTCAGAATGCAGCCGGCGAGCGGCTGTTGATCCGGTCCGCGCTGGTACGCCTGCACGACTTCGTTGAGCGTGTCGCCGTGGCTCGTTGCGTTGAGCAGCAACAGACGCTGCACCGGCTGGCCCGCACGGCTTAACATCGCTATCTGGTCGGACACGAGCCGGTCGCGCTGGCTCATGCCGATCGTGTCGATCAGCACGATGTGCTTGTTGCGCAATTCGGAGAGCGCGAGTTGCAGGTCGGCGCTGTCTTTCACCGCGTGAACCGACACGCCGAGAATCTTGCCGAAGATGCGCAGTTGCTCGTGACCGCCGATCCGGTAGCTGTCGGTGGTGAGCAGCGCGACTTTGCTGGCGCCGAAGCGCATCACGCAGCGCGCCGCGAGCTTGGCCGTGGTCGTGGTCTTGCCGACGCCCGTCGGGCCCATCAGCGCGAATACGCCGCCGCGCTCCATGAGCGTGTCTTCGTCTTCCATCACCGGCAGGTTCGAGGCGAGCACCGAGCGCACCCAGTCCATGCCGTCGTCCATGTTGTCGACGTCCTCGGGCAGGTTGTCGACCATCATCTGCACGAGCTGCGCGGAAAAACCGGCCGCGAACAGATGCTTGGTCAGCGCGCCGTGCGCCGGATTGCGGCGTTGACGGTCGCCCCACATGAGGCCCGCGAACTGTTCTTCCATCATGCCGCGCAGCGACGACAGCTCGCTCATCACGGTTTCCTTGACGACCTGCTCCATGCGCGCCTTGATTGCTTCAGCGACAGCAGCAGGCGTGCGCGTGTCGTCGGCGGCGGCGGGCGCCGGCGCGAATTTCTGCGCGGCGCGGCGCGCGGCGACTTGCGCGGCTTCGCGAGCCCAGTCCGGCGTGTTGTCTGCTTGCGTTGCGGCGGCGTTGCCCGGCTCGACGGCGGCGCCGAGGCCCTTGGCCATCGCGTCGGCGGGCGTCATCGTGTGAGGACGCGCGCTGTATTCGCCGTGCTGCTGTTGCTCGGCGGCGATGCGTCGCGCGTGATCGATCAGCCACGGATTCGATTCGGCCAGCGTGCGCGGCGCCTGAGCGTCGGCGGACGAAGCCGCGGAGCCGGACGGCACACCGGCGGCCTTCAGCAGGTCGGCGCGAATGTCTTCGTTCAGGCGCGCGGCCGCGGCGCGGGCGCTCGGCTGACCGACGTTGATCTGTTGCGATTGCGGCGCAGGCGCGTGCTTCGCGCGCTCGGTGGCCGCATTGGCGGCAGTGGCGGAAGCGCCATGCAATGCGCCTTTGCGCGCGGCGGCCAGCGGGTCGGCCAGCGCCGCGGACGGCTTGGCGGCTTGCTTCGCCGCTTGCATCGCTGCATTCATCGCCGCACTCGGCATGACCTTGGCGGCCGGCTGCGCGTCATGACCGCCTGCGAGCGACGAATCAGCGAAGCTGCCCGCCGTCTCGGTGCCGGCTTCGGGGCTCGCGCCGAACACCGACGAGAACACGTCCGGCATGCCGCTCGCATACGGATTGGCTTGCATCGCCTGAGGCGCGGACATCGCGCGCGGCGCGGCCGGCGCGCCCAGCGCGGGTTGCGCGGCCGCCGGATTCGTCGATGCGGATGGTGCTGCGCTCGCTTCGGCGCGCGGTGCCTTCGGCGTGATCGCCGCAAGGTCGCTGTCGGCCAATGCGACGATCTCGACACTGCCGTCATCCATTGTCCGATTGGACAGCACGACCGCGTCGGCGCCCAGCGCTTCGCGCACGAGACGCAGTGCATCGCGACTGTTGGCACCGATAAATTTACGAATGTTCAAGCTGGACCCCCGATGAGGTAAACGGACTGACGGACCGGCAACACACCGCTTCCCATTGAGATCATTATTGCGAAACCCGTCGTCCGACGATCGGTGGATAAAGGCCGTTAAACGTGGGTAATTCGGCCGATGGAAGCACGCCGCCATCCCGACCCGCCGCGTGACGAAAACGCGCCGTGCCGCGCGCGCGCCGGCGAGTCGCAAGCCGCGCCAGGGCGGTGCCCGTGAGCGAAGCATGGACTCGCCGATACCTTCGCGGTGTGAAAAGTCAGGCGCGGAAATGAAAACCGGCGCCTTCAGGCGCCGGCTAACCGGTCGAGTGTCGGTCCACCCGTCATGCGCGCGGCAAGTGCCGCGCAGTTTGCGACAAGGTGCTCAGCGCGCTTTTCGTCGCGCGTTACCCCTGCGCGCCGATCAGATTGACCACCTTGATGTTGCGCGTGTCCGGCACTTCGGCATACGACAGCACCTTCAACTGCGGCAGGCTGCGGCGCAGGAAGCGCGCGAGCATCGGCCGCAATGCATGCTGCACGAGCAGCACTGGCGCAAGTCCCATGTTCTGCTGACGGCTCATCGCCTTCTGCGTTTCGGTCATCAGCGTATGCGCGAGGCCGGGCTCGAGGCCGGGGTTCGAACCGGTCGACAGCGCCTGCGACAGCACACGCTCCAGATTCGAGTCGAGGCCCATCACCTGCATGTCGCCGGTGCCCGGGAACCACTGCTGCGTAATCGCGCGGCCGAGTGCAAGACGCACGGCGGCGGTGAGATCGTGCGCGTCGGTGAGCTTCGGCGTGTGCTCGGACAGCGCTTCGAGGATGGTGCGCAGGTCGCGGATCGGCACGCCTTCTTCCAGCAGGTTTTGCAGCACCTTCTGCAGCGTGGTGAGCGGCAGCGTCTTCGGCACCAGATCGTCGACGAGCGACGGCGTGTCTTTCTGCATGCGCTCCAGCAGCGCCTGCACCTCGCGACGGCCGAGCAGCTCGGACGCGTGCGTGACCACGAGGTGATTCAGGTGCGTGGCGACCACGGTGCTCGAATCGACCACGGTGTAGCCATACACCTGCGCCTGTTCGCGCAGATTCGTGTCGATCCAGATGGCCGGCAGACCGAACGCCGGGTCTTGCGTCGGCGTGCCCGGCAGCGCGGCCGAAACCTGGCCCGGGTTGATCGCGAGCCATTGGCCCGGATACGCCTCGCCGACGCCCACTTCTACGCCCTTCAGCGCGATCCGATAACCGTTCGGCCGCAATTCCAGGTTGTCGCGAATGTGGATGACCGGCGGCAGAAAGCCGATTTCCTGCGCGAACTTCTTGCGGATGCTCTTGATCCGCTTGAGCAGTTCGCCGTCCGAGTTCTTGTCGACGAGCGGAATCAGCCGGTAGCCCACTTCGAGGCCGAGCGTGTCGATCATCGTCACGTCGTCCCAGCTGGCTTCGGTGTTCTCGACCGGCGTGACGGCGGCCGGCGCGACATTCACGAGCGCCGTCGTGTTCTTGCGTTCCTCGGCGCGCTTTTTCATGGTGCGGCCGAGCTGGATCAGACCGCCGCCCAGGATCAGAAACGCGAAGTGCGGCATGCCCGGAATCAGGCCCATCAGCACGAGAATGCAGCCGGTGATCATCAGCACGCGTGGGTTCGTGAAGAGCTGCCCGGTGAGCTGCGTGCCGATGTCTTCATTGGTTGCGACGCGCGACACGATCACGCCAGCGGCCGTCGAAATGACGAGCGACGGAATCTGCGCGACGAGGCCGTCGCCGATGGTGAGCAGCGTGTAGTTCTTGCCCGCCGACGCGAAGTCCATGCCGTGCTGAACCATCCCGACGATCAGCCCGCCGAAGATGTTGATCACCATGATCAGCAAACCGGCAATCGCGTCGCCGCGCACAAACTTGCTCGCGCCGTCCATCGAGCCGTAGAACTCGGCTTCCTGCGAGACTTCCGCGCGACGCTTGCGCGCCTGCTCTTCGTTGATGAGGCCGGCGTTCAGGTCGGCGTCGATCGCCATCTGCTTGCCGGGCATCGCGTCGAGCGTGAAGCGCGCGGACACTTCCGCGATCCGCCCCGCGCCCTTCGTGATCACCATGAAGTTGATCACCATCAAAATGATGAAGACGACGATACCGACCGCGAAGTTGCCGCCCACGAGGAAGTGGCCGAACGACTCGATCACCTGGCCCGCGGCGTCAGGACCGGTGTGGCCTTCGAGCAGCACGACGCGCGTCGACGCGACGTTCAGCGACAGGCGCAGCAGGGTCGAGAACAGCAGCACGCTCGGGAAAGCGGCGAAGTCGAGCGGTTTCATCGTGTACATGCTGACGAGCAGCACCATCACGGAAAGCGCGATGTTGAAGGTGAACAGCAAATCCAGCAGGAACGGCGGCAACGGCAGAATCATCATGCCGAGGATCATGCAGATCAGCACCGGGCCGGCTAAGGCGCGCAAATTGGTGCTGCTCAGGGCATCGGGCCGTCGAGCGAGGAAACCGGCGCGAGCGTTCATGCCGAGACTCCGTCATCGTTAGCGGGGTTGAGCGTGTCGGCGGCTTCCTGATCGGCTTCTTCATCCGATACACCGCCCTTGTCGAGTTCCGCGGGCACGTCGAGCTCGGTCGGTGCGACCGGCTTGACGCCGCCTTCGGTTTTGAAGCGCCGCAACTGGTACACCCACGCGAGCACTTCGGCGACCGCGCCATACAGCTGGCCGGGAATCTCGCGGTTCAGTTCGACGTTGTGATAAAGCGCACGCGCGAGCGGCGGCGCTTCCAGCAGCGGCACGTTGTTTTCGGCGGCGAGCTCGCGAATGCGCGCGGCCACGAGGTTCACGCCCTTTGCGACCACCTTCGGCGCGCGCATCTCGCCGTCCGTGTATTGCAGCGCGACCGCGAAGTGCGTCGGGTTCGTGACCACGACGTCGGCCTTCGGCACCTGCGTCATCATGCGGCGGCGGGCAATGGCGCGCTGCTGCTGGCGAATCCGGCCCTTCACGTGCGGATCGCCTTCGCTTTCGCGATGCTCGCGCTTCACTTCTTCCTTGCTCATGCGCAGTTTCTTGTGGAACTGCCAGAGTTGATAAGGCACATCCAGTGCGGCGACGACGAACATGCCCGCCACCGTCATCCCGCAGCACACGGCGATGAGATGCACGGTGTTGGCGAGCGCGATGTGCAGCGGCTGCGTGGCGAGCGCGAGAATCTCCTCGCGCCGGTTCCAGATCGCGGTACCGCCGATCACACCCACCACCAGCGTCTTGGCAAGCGACATGCCGAGCTGGATCGGGCCGTTGATCGAAAAGATCTTGCCGAGGCCGGCAATCGGATTGAGGCGGTCGAACTTGGGCTCGAGCCCTTTCGCCGACAGTTGCCAGCCGCCCAGCGCCATCGGCGCGAGCAAGGCGGCCGCGCCGGTAAACGCGAGGATCGGCAAAAGCGCGTAGAGGCCTTCGCGGCTCGCCGCGCCGGCGCCCGCCATCATGCGGTGCGTCTCGAAAGCGCTCGCGTGGTCGAATGTGAACGCCGCGCGCAGCATGGCCTGCAAATGCTCGCCGATGCTGCCCGACATGCCCCACACGCCGAAAAAGCCGGCCGCGAGCAGCGCGAACGTCGAGAGCTCCCGCGAACGCACGATCTGCCCCTCCTCGCGCGCTTTCTGCAAGCGCCGAGGGGTGGCTGATTCGGTTTTTTCGAGGTCGCTTTCCTCTGCCACAAGGCTCTCCAATCGGGCGAGGCACTGCGCCTCTTTCCAGTGAGAGCGATTATTCCCGGTCGGCGCAAGCACCGATCGGCGGATAAAGGAGGAGAAACCGGGGCTTTTCGGCGGATGGGCGAGCCGCGCGCGAGGCCGCGCGCCGCCGCAAAAGACAACGCCCGCGCTGCTTCGCGCGGGCGTCGTGGCTGGCGATCAGGCGGTGCGTCGCGCCGGATCAGCTTGCGTAGGCAACGAAAGGCGCCTGGGTGCCCCCGTTCGATTTCAGGTCGAAGCCGTGATAGACGTGACGTCCGTAGAAGAACGGCAAGCCCAGGTCGAACGCGGCGAGCCCGCCCAACTGGCCCGCGAGGTCGTTGAACGCGTAGTTGGTGCCGCTGTTAAAGAGCGTCGACGCACTCAGGATGCCGATGCTCGCCGTGGCCTGGGCGGCGTTCGCACCGACCAGCGTGATGGAGCGGGTCTGCCCGGAGGATGGGCAATAGAAGCCCGGGAAGCTGCTGCCGCACAGCGTGAGCGAGCTGTCGTTGAAGAAATAGCCGTTCGAGCCGGAATCCAGGAACGCAGTCGTGGTGCTGCCGTTGAAGACGCTGCCGGTCAGGTCGCCGTAGGCGTCGGTGGTCAGAACCTGCGCGGAGCCGAGCCCATTGTTGGACTGCGTGCCGATGCCGAACACCAGTGTGCCCGTGGCCGAAGCCTGCCCGTTATTGCTGATGGGCGGCATTTGCACGATCACGCCGTTGTTGTCGACCGGGAACTTCGCGACCGGATTGGCGACCTGGTTTGCGAGCAGAACCGTCGCGCGGGTGCACGAGGTGCCGCCCGGGCACGAGTAGTAATTGCTGTAGGTCGCCGCGGTCGATGCGTTCGCGCACGTCGAGCCGCAATCATAGAGTGCGGTTCCAATGCCGATGATGCCGTTTGCGCCCAGATCGCTCGGCGTATTCTCCGCCGCGCCGCTGCCGCAACCGGATGGCGCCGTGGCGCTCGCCGCCGTGTCGCCGATGATCTGCACCGGAACTGCCGCTGTGGTCGTTTCACCGCCAATCGTCACAGTCGCCGTGCGCACGCTGCCCCACGTATAGCCGTCGGCAAACGTGGCGCATTCGCCGAGCGGACTACCGGAGATGGAGCTGACGGGCAACGCGCCCTGCATCGTCGAATTCAACGCCGCGTTGGCGATGCGCAGTCCGAACGAGCCCGTGTCGACCTGAATGTTGTTGATGGTCTGGCATGTGGTCGTGTTAGGCACACACACCGTCACGCTGATCGTGGGAATGTTGATCACGCCCGTGACGCCGCGGCCAACCGAGATCGCCACCGTGTTGGCGGCGGTCGCCGCAATCGGCTGCTGCGTCGGGCTGGCCGGCAAGCCGCTCGTCGACGTGCCGCCGCTGGAGCCGCCCGTCGAACCGCCAGTCGAGCCGCTGCTGGAACCGGAGCCGCCGCTGTCACCGCCCCCCCCGCCGCACGCGGCAAGCGCGGAGACGAGCACGACGGTTACCGCAACCCGCGTCCAGTCCTTGAGTTTCTTTGCAATGAGCATGGTTTGCATCGTTCGTCCTCGCCGTTACTGGATGTCGGTGCCGCTGACGCCGGCAGGCAGCGCGGGCGGCAGCCATGCGCGGCCGGAGAAGGCGCCCATATGGCCGCCGGACTGCACGACGAGGCTGCTCTGATCGACCGCGACGGGTCCACGTGCGCCGCCGCGCGCCGCACGCGCGGCCTTCACACCTGCGACGTACTGCGGAAAGTAACTGCCGAGCATCTCATTCAGATCAGGCATTTGCGGGCCGTTCCACGCGATGCCGAAGACGGTGCCGTCGGTGGCCACGTATTCGCGCACCACCGTGCCGTTGCCGAGCGTGGTTTCACGAACGGTGTACGACGCCGTAGCGGAAGCGGAAGAAGCTGCACCCGACGCCGAGCGCACGACGGCGCTCGAAGGATGCATGGTGCGGGACGAGACCGACGCGTCCGCGGGAGGCGTCATCGGGGCGCCGCCGAGCGCCGCATGAGCGGACTGCACGGCGGAAAACGAACCGGGCAGGACAAAAGGCAACACAAGCGCCGTAACCCGACCGGCGCGGCGTACATGACTCCACATAACGAATTTCCTCCCTGGCTGCTGGCCGGCGCGCGCTCTCCCGCGGACCGGCTGCATGTAGGCCAATCATAGGACACGGATGGGGCCGCATCTGGAGGAAAACCTCGCTCTGCAAGCCCCGGTGATAGCGTTCACCTGGGTTCCGCGCCGCTCTTCGACCTCGTAGTATGCCTGCGGTTTGTGTCCATAGACAGCGTGGCGCCCGGGAGCGCGACTTGCTATATACACGGGTTGGGCCTCGCGCCGCGAGGGCGCGGGCCGCGAAAGGACCGCTAAAGGACCGCTAAAAGGCCGCTCAGAAACCGAGGCTGGCGAGTAGATCGTCGACCTGCGATTGATCCTGCATCACGTCCGTTTTGCCTTCCGGATTGATCTGCGGGCCGTTCAGCAGATGCTCGGGGCTGCCGGTCGGCGACACTTCCGCGACGAGCGCGGCGGCGTGCGCCGCGAACTGCTCGCGCCGCTCGAGCGCGATGTTCTCGACCAGCACGCCGAGCAATTGCTGCTCGATCAGATACACGACGTCGGTGATCTTCTTGATCACCTGGCCGGTCAGATCCTGGAAGTCCTGCGCCAGCATGATCTCCATGAGCTGCGAGTTGGTCGCGGTGGTTGCCTCGGGCACGCCGCGCAGGAACTCGCGCGTGTCGTTCATCAGCGCGCGCACTTCCGCGCGTTCGATCGGCGCCGCGTACCACTGCTCCCAACGCGCGTCGAGCTCGCCGGCGTCTTTCTGCAACTGTTCCTGAATCGGCTTCGCGATGTCGATCGAGGAAAGCACGCGCTCGGCGGCCTGCTCGGTCATGTTCGCGATGTACTTGAGACGGTCGCGTGCGTCGGGTACGGCTTCAGCCGCGCGCTCGACGTGCTTGTCGAGCCCGAGCTCGCGCATCGAATCACGCAGCGTGCGTGTCAGTTGTCCAATGCGGGCGAGAATGCGGTCTGACGCGAAGTCGCCGCTCTCGTTGACCGCTTCGGCGCTAGGCGCATTGGTGGGCAGGTTCACATCAGCTCCCGGTCTTGGCCATCTTCTCGAGAATCTTGTTGAGCTTCTCGTCCAGCGTCGCAGCCGTGAACGGCTTCACGACATAACCGCTCGCGCCCGCCTGAGCCGCCGCGATAATGTTTTCCTTCTTCGACTCGGCCGTCACCATCAGCACCGGCAAATGCTTGAGATTGGCGTCAGCACGGATTTCCTTGAGCATCGCGAGACCGTCGAGGTTCGGCATGTTCCAGTCGGAGATCACGAAGTCGTAGGTGCCGCCGCGCAGCCGCGCGAGGCCGGCCTGGCCGTCTTCGGCTTCGTCGACGTTGCCGTAGCCGAGCTCTTTGAGGAGGTTGCGAACGATCCGGCGCATCGTCGGAAAGTCGTCCACTACCAGAAACTTCATTGCCTTATCCATTTGATTCCCTTTACTTGATTCACGGTGCGGCATATGACCGCTTCAATCCAGACGGCGCATCATACCCGCTGAACGCGATCGCCCATCGACGCAAGACGCGCCATCACGCGCCGGCTCATGTCCGGCAGCGACGCGATTTCGTCGGCCGCGCCGAGAGCAATCGCCTCGCGCGGCATGCCGAACACGATACAGCTCGCCTCGTCCTGCGCCAGCGTATAAGCGCCAGCCTTTTTCATTTCCAGCAGACCCGCGGCGCCGTCGCGCCCCATTCCGGTCAGGATCACTCCGACCGCGTTCTTGCCCGCGTGCTGCGCGGCCGAGCGGAACAGCACATCCACCGAAGGACGATGCCGGTTCACCGGCGGATCGTCCGACAGATGCGCGATGTAGTTCGCGCCGCTGCGGGCAAGCAGCAGGTGAGCGTGGCCGGGCGCGATATACGCATGTCCCGGCAGCACGCGTTCGCCGTGCTCAGCTTCTTTAACGGTAATCCGGCACAAACCATTGAGGCGTTGCGCAAAAGATTTTGTGAAACCCGGCGGCATATGCTGCGCGATCAGCACCGCGGGCGCGTCCGGCGGCAGCGGGACGAGCACTTCGCGGATAGCTTCGGTACCGCCCGTCGACGCTCCAACGATAATCAGCTTCTCCGTACTGACGAGCGGATTGTTAAAGAGCGGCGCCGCGCTCACCGGCGCATGCGCGCCGGCAGCGGGCGCGTGATGCGCAGGCGCCGCCTGGCGCACGCGCGCGCGCGCCGCGGCGCGAATCTTGTCGGCGAGCTTTTCCGCGTAGTCGAGCATGCCGTCGCGAATGCCGACCTTCGGCTTCGTGACGAAGTCGACCGCGCCGAGTTCCAGCGCGCGCAGCGTGATTTCATTGCCGCGCTCGGTCAGCGAGGACACCATCACGACCGGCATGGGCCGCAAGCGCATCAGCTTCTCGAGAAAGTCGAGACCGTCCATGCGCGGCATTTCCACGTCGAGCGTCAACACGTCCGGGTTGTGCTGCTTGATGAGCTCGCGCGCGACGAGCGGGTCGGGCGCGGTCGCGACGACGGTCATGTCCGGCTGGCCGTTGATGATCTCGGTCATCAGGCTGCGGATCAGCGCCGAATCGTCGACACACAGTACTTTGATCTTTTGCACAGCGCTCACGCCTCCTCTGCGGTTCTGGCGTTGTTTGAATTGATGGGGCGCGGGGTCGAGCCGAACAGTTCGACTTTCGGCCTTGCTGCGCCGGCAGCCGCGCCGAACAGTTCGATCTTGGGGCGCGCGGCCGCGGGTGCGGCGAACAGTTCGACCCGCTTTCTGGCTGCGGCGAGCCGCTCGGCGCGCGCTTCGGCGGTCTGGCGCACGAGCGCCTGTTCGCGCTCGGCGACGCCCGGATCCTGCTGCAAACGCAGCTTTTTCACCATCACCTGGCCGGTGCGCGGCATGAACGCGACCTTGCGCGGATGCGAGCCCTGCAAGTCTTCCGCGACGATGCGGATCTTTTCGAGCGCCAGATAGCGGCGCACGAATTCCGAATTGCGATCGCCGATGTTGATGGTCGTCATGCCCGCGAGCACCGCGCCGCCGCCGAACACTTTCGCTTCGAAACGCTCGCGCCGGCCGCCGGCCTTGATGAGTTCGTTGATCAGCACTTCCATCGCGTAAGCGCCGTAGCGCATCGAATCGGATGCCGGCTGGCCGACTTCGGCGCCGTCGTCGGGCAACATGAAGTGATTCATGCCGCCGATGCCCGCGGTGCGGTCCTGGATACAGGCCGCGACGCACGAACCGAGCACGGTCACGAGCACCATGTCCTCGTGCGTGGTGTAGAACTCGTTCGGCAACAGCTTCACGCCCGGGCGTTGGAAGTGGTTGTCGTAGTAGAGATTGGTGGCGATCGGCAAGGCGCTGCTCATACCGTCACCCCGCTCGTCGATGCGCTCGCCGCCGTCCCCGTACGGGCCGGCGCACGGGCACCGGCCACGTCGCGCGTCAGTTCGTAGACGGTCTGGCCGCGCAGCCTGAATGCCTGCGTGACATACGTGAAGTTTTCCGAGTGGCCCGCGAACAGCAGGCCGCCCGACTTCATCAGCGGCTCGAAGCGCGTGAGCACTTGCGCTTGCGTCGGCTTGTCGAAGTAGATCATCACGTTGCGGCAGAAGATCGCGTCGAACTGCGTGCGCAACTGGTAATCGCGGTCGGTGAGGTTCAACTGCTCGAAACGCACCATGGCGCGTACTTGCGGGCGCACCTTCACCATGCCGGCATGCGGGCCGGTGCCCTTCAGGAAGAAGCGCTTGAGCCGCTCGGGCGAGAGATGCTTCACCTGGTCGAACTGATACATGCCGGCTTCGGCCTTGGCGAGCACCTGGGTGTCGATGTCGGTGGCGAGCACCGTCGCCTGGCGTGCGCCGCTTTCGCCGAGCGCTTCGATCAGCGTCATCGCGATCGAGTACGGCTCTTCGCCGGTCGAGGCCGCCGAGCACCACACGGACACCGGTTGCGCGCGGCGCGTCACGAAGTCCGCGAGAATCGGAAAGTGATGCGCCTCGCGAAAGAACGCGGTCAGATTGGTGGTCAGCGCATTGGTGAAGGCTTCCCACTCGGCCGGATCGTTTTCCGCTTCGAGCAGATCGAGATACTGCCTGAACGAGTCGAGGCCGCGGGCGCGCAGGCGACGCGCGAGTCGGCTGTACGCCATGTCGCGCTTGTGATCGGACAGGGAAATGCCGGCGCTGCGGTGAATCAGTTCGCGAATGCGAGTGAAATCTGCGGAGGTGAATTCGAAATCACGTCCCTGTTCACTAGATCGGATCGGGTCCGCACGGTCGGTGCGTTGCTGTGCGCGCGTTGCCATCATGAAAGTTCCTGCCTGCGATACGAGCCATCACGCCTGCCCGACGGAAACGCCCGCGAGCAAGGAATGTTTTCCGCGGGGTCGCGCCCGCCCGCACGTTCCATCACCATGCAGCCGGCCCGCGACACGCGTTGAAAGCGTGCTTCGATGATTCGCGCCGCATGGCGCGAGATGTCGAATGACTGCATGTTTCATCGTCATGTTTAAAAGGTTTCCCAGTCCGCGTCCGAACCGGCCGAGCTCACGCTCGCCGCTGCCGGACGTGCAACCGGCTCGGCGGCCGCGCGCGGCGCCTTCGGCTTGAGCGCCGGTTCGACGCGCCCGGTGCCTGCTTCGTGGTTGCCCGCGGCCGGCGCAGCGCTCGTTGCGGCGGCTGCATGCGCCGCTGCGCTGGCCGTTGCATTCGCCGTCGACGCATGAGCCGCCGGCGCGCTCGCTGCCGTCTTCGGGGCACGCGGTGCGGTCTTCGCCGCAGGCTTGCTGCTGCCGACGCTCGCCCGCGCCTTCACCTGCGGCACGACCGGCGCGCTCGCCGCACTGAAACTGCGCGCCGCATGGCTTGCCACCTTCCAGCCGCTCAGCACCTCTTGCAGCTGGCGCGTCTGATCTTCGAGCGACGCCGCAGCCGCTGCGGCTTCTTCGACGAGCGCGGCGTTCTGTTGCGTCACTTCGTCCATCTGCACGACGGCGCGATTGACCTGCTCGATGCCGCCGGATTGCTCCTCGGAAGCCGCGCTGATCTCGCCCATGATGTCGGTCACGCGGCGCACGGCCTGCACGATCTCGTCCATCGTGGTGCCCGCGCGTCCGACGAGCGCCGAGCCGCTTTGCACCTTGTCGGCGGAGTCGCCGATCAGTTCCTTGATTTCCTTCGCGGCGCTCGCGCTGCGTTGCGCGAGGCTGCGCACTTCGCCCGCCACGACCGCGAAGCCGCGGCCCTGTTCGCCGGCGCGCGCCGCTTCCACCGCCGCGTTGAGCGCCAGAATGTTGGTCTGGAACGCAATGCCTTCGATCACGCCGATAATGTCGACGACCTTGCTCGAGCTGCTCGCAATGTCCTGCATCGTCGTGACGACCTGGCTCACCACGTCGCCGCCGCGCGTCGCGATATCGGATGCATTCACGGCAAGCTGGCTCGCCTGGCGCGCGTTCTCGGCGTTCTGCCGCACGGTGCCCGTGAGCTGCTCCATGCTCTGCGCGGTTTGCTGCAGCGAAGCGGCCTGCTGTTCGGTGCGCTGCGACAGGTCCGTGTTGCCCATCGCGATTTCGCGCGCGCCGGTGTCGATCGACTCGGTGCTGCTGCGAACCGCCGTGACCATCGACGCCATGCTTTCCTGCATCCGCTTGATGCCGGCGAAGAGGCGGCCGATTTCGTTGCGGCTTCGCACTTCGATCGTTTCCGAGAGATCGCCCGCGGCGATCCGCTCGAAGCATTCGGTTGCGTCTTTCAGCGGCTGAACGATCAGGCCGCGCAGCGCGAAGCGCAGGCCGACCACGAGCAGCAGCGAGAGCGCGGTGAAGGCGATGATCAACGTGGTCATCAGCGAGATGTTGGACTGCGCGTCTGCCTGCTGGTCGACAGCCTGTTGCTGCAGGCTCTTCACCACCGCCGCCGCCACGTTGTCATACGCCACGAACATCGGGCTGATCTTCTTGTCGGCAATGTCGTGATAGGCCGCGAGATCGTTGGCGCGCAGCGCCGCGAATTCGGGCTCGACGCCGTCGCGCACGAGCGTCGTGCGCAGCGCGACGAGCTCGTCCATCTTCGCCTGGTCGACGCCGACCTTCGGCGCGTCCAGATAGGTCTGCCAGTTCTTGTTGCTGAAGCCATACAGCTCGACTGCGCGATCCAGCACCTTCTTCGCCGTTTCCGTGTCGCCTGCCGCGGTGAGCGCGGTGACACGGTCGAGCGAGATGCGCGAGCGCAGCAGATAAGCCGAAGCGTCGTCGAGCGCGTGAATCGCCACCAGATCGCCGCGCGCAATACGGTCGAGCGAACGGCTTGCGCTGCCGAGCGCCGTCAGCCCAAGCACGCCGACCACCATGGTCAGCGCGACGAGAATGATCCCCACTAGCGTGAGCGATGTGCGAATCGACCACCTGCTTAGCATCTCAGTGCTCCCTGTTTCAAACTTTTGAACGCCGCGGCCGTTAGACGCCGAGCGTTTCGATGAGCGCCATTTCGCGGCTCGTCATCAGCTTTTCGATGTCCATCAGAATCAGCATGCGGCCGTCGACCGTGCCGAGGCCCGTCAGGTACTCGGTCGTCAGCGTCGCGCCGAATTCCGGCGCCGGCATGATCTGGTCGACGGCAAGCGTCAACACGTCGGACACGCCGTCCACCACCATGCCCACCACGCGATGCGCGACGTTCAGGATGATCACCACGGTCTGGTGGTCGTACTCGACGCGGCCAAGATGGAACTTGATGCGCATGTCGACGATCGGCACGATGATGCCGCGCAGATTGATTACGCCCTTGATGAACTCGGGCGCATTGGCGATGCGCGTCACGTTGTCGTAGCCGCGGATTTCCTGCACCTTGAGAATGTCGATGCCGTACTCTTCGGCGCCGAGCGTGAAGACGAGGAATTCCTGACCGCCGGCGTCGGCCTGCTGCGCGTCGCGGCGACCATTCGTCGCGTTCGCGACGCTCGAATTGATGGATTGAACTTCTGCCACGTTAGCCCCCAAACGGTTGGGATAAATCAGGTTGAATAAGTGTTGCTGCGAATGCTGCGCACATCATGCGAGGCTCATTGCGCCGTGCGCGTTGCGCGACTCGCGGTTCAGCGCCGCCACGTCCACGATCAGCGCGACGCTGCCGTCGCCGAGAATGGTCGCTGCGGAAATGCCGTGCACCTTGCGGTAATTGGTTTCCAGGTTCTTCACGACGACCTGCTGCTGCCCCACCAACTCGTCGATGAGCATTGCAAAGCGGCGCCCCTCGGTCTGCATGATGGTGACGATGCCTTGAGTCGGCTCCTGCTTCGCGTCCGCCACGTTGAACACTTCGTGCAGCGCGACGAGCGGCAGATATTCGCCGCGCACGCGTACCACGCGCTCGCCGTTGGCGACCGTGTAGATGTCCTCGGCTTGGGGCTGCAGCGACTCCATCACGAAGTTCAGCGGCAGAATGAAGATCTCGTTGCCGACCTTGACGGACATGCCGTCCAGAATCGCCAGCGTGAGCGGCAGAATGATGCGCGTCGTGCTGCCCTTGCCTGCCTGCGAGGTGATTTCGACGTGACCGCCCATCGACTGGATGTTGCGCTTTACGACGTCCATGCCCACGCCGCGGCCCGAGACGTCCGTAACCTGCTCCGCCGTCGAAAAGCCCGGCAGGAAGATGAGGTTCCAGACTTCGTCGTCGGTCATGCTTTCGCTGACCTGCATGCCCTGCTTGGCCGCCTTGGCGAGAATCTTGTCGCGGCGCAGGCCGGCGCCGTCGTCGCTCACTTCAATGACGATGTTGCCGCCATGATGTGCCGCCGAGAGAACCAGTTGGCCGGTCGCGTCCTTGCCCGCCGCGCGCCGCGCTTCCACGGTTTCGATGCCGTGGTCGAGACTGTTGCGCACGAGGTGAGTCAGCGGGTCGATGATCCGCTCGATCAGGCTCTTGTCGAGTTCGGTCGCCTGACCGAAGGTGACGAGCTCCACTTCCTTGCCGAGCTTCGCCGCCAGATCGCGCACGAGGCGCGGGAAGCGGCTGAACACGTAATCCATCGGCATCATGCGGATCGACATGACGGCTTCCTGCAGATCGCGCGCGTTGCGCTCGAGCTGCGCCATGCCGTTGAACAGCCGGTCGTGCAGCGCCGGGTCGAACGTGCTGGTGGTTTCCGCCAGCATGGCCTGCGTGATCACCAGTTCGCCGACGAGGTTGATCAGCTGATCGACCTTTTCGACGCCGACGCGAATCGAGCTGCCTTCCGCGCCGCCCGCAGCCGCTGCCGGACGCGCGGCCTTGCGTTCGGCCTCGGCTGCCGCAGATCCCGCCGATGCGGCCGGCGCTGCCGCAGCAGGCGCCGCGGCCTTCGCGGGCTCGGCGGTGCTCGGCGGCGCCGCTTGTGCGGGCGCGGCCGGCGCCTCGGTATGAGTGGCGGCCGAAGCCGCCGGTGCTGCTTGCGCCGGGGACGAAGGCTCAGCGTCGGGCGTTCCAGGTTCGCCTTGCTGAGCACCGTCCGCCGGTGCGGTTCCGCGGCCGATCGAGATCTGACTTTCGTCGATCACGAAGCAGCACACGGCGATGATGTCGTCGGACGGAACATCGGTCTGAAGCCACAGCGTCAGATCGCCGCCGCTCTTGACCTGCCCGACGATGTTGCCCAGGTTGCCCAGCTCTTCGGCAAGCAGTTCCTGGTCCTTCGCATCAACGCCCCGTAGCGTAATTTTCAGATGCGGACCGGCGGCGTCGTCCGCGTCGCCGGCTCCTTCGGCACCGCCGGTCTCTGCCGGTTCGCCGTTATTCCATTCGCCCGCCGCCTGCACCGCCTGATCGACGACGTGCGCGGGCGGGTTGCCTTCTTCCACAACTGCGAGTTCCTCGACGGGCGCGGCAACCGCTGCCTGCGGCGCCTCGGCCGCGGCCGGTGCCGGTGCGGCAACGCCGCGGCTTTCGGCATGCAGCTGCTCGAGCTTCGCGCAGATCGCCTTCGCGACGGCGGTGTCGGGTTCGGCGCTCGCGCGGTAATCGGCGAGCTGGCCGGACAACACGTCCTTGGTTTCGAGGAACGTGTCGATCATGTCCTTGCGCAGCACGAGTTCGTTGTTGCGCGCACGATCGAGCAGCGATTCGAGGATGTGGGTCGTCTCCGTCAGCGCGGTAAAGCCGAACGTCGCCGCGCCGCCCTTGATCGAATGCGCCGCGCGGAAAATCGCCGCGAGATCTTCCGGGTCCGGATGCGCGACGTCCAGATTGAGCAGCAGCTGCTCCATCTGCGCGAGCAGTTCGTCCGCTTCGTCGAAGAACGTCTGGTAGAACTGAGTGATGTCGAGTGTCATGCCTGTGTCACCGCGAGAGTTCCTGTCTGGGCCTCGGCTACCTTGCCGCAGCGTCGAGAGCTTCCTAACCTGTGTGGGTTGATACTTATGCGTGATCTGGCTCGGCCAACGCCGCCACCAGTTCGGTCAGCAAATCGGGGTCGAGCGGCTTTTCTATCCAGCCGGTCGCGCCTGCTTCGCGCGCCGCAGCCTTGAAAGCGTCGCCCGATTCCGTCGTGAGGACGAGGATGGGCGTCTCCGCGTAAGCCGGATTGCCGCGCAGCTCGGCGATCAGATCGAGACCGGTCTTGCCCGGCATGTGCTGATCGGTGAGCACCAGGTCGAACCGCACGGCGAGCGCGTTTTCGAGCCCCTCCGCGCCGTCCGCCGCGAGCGTCACCTCATAGCCGGCCGCCGTCAGCGTCGCGGAAAGGATCTGCCGCATCGATGCCGAATCGTCGATTGCCAGGATATGCCTGATCATGAAAACCTCGCTGCACTGATGCTTTGAATCGCCCCGCTGTGCGCGCCGCTCTGGCGCGCGAACGGCCGGGCAACCGTCTTCCTGTTACTGAGCCGCCGGCGCTGCCGCCGGCACCTTCGGCGCGACCGTCACGGGCGGCGCCAGTCTTTGCAGCAGCGGCTTGGAGCCGGCTGCGTCGTCCGACAAGGTCGTCGTGGTCGAGTCGTCATGATTGAGCGCCTCCTCCGACTTCCTGTTCAGCACGATGATGCTGATGCGGCGGTTTTCCGGATCCATCGGGTCCGCCTTGTTGAGGTTCTGCGTGGACGCGAGACCGAGCACGCGCATCACCTTCGCTTCGTCCATGCCGCCGGCGATCAGCTCGCGGCGCGACGCATTGGCGCGGTCCGCGGACAGTTCCCAGTTGCTGTAGCCCTTCTCGCCGCCCGCGTACTGAACGGCGTCGGTGTGTCCCTGCACGATGATGCGGTTCGGCACATCGTTCAGCGTGTGACCGATCTCACGCAGAATGTCGCGCATGTACGGCTCCACCTGATCTCTCGCCGTTGCGAACATGGGCCGCTTCTGCGAGTCGACGATCTCGATGCGCAAGCCCGTCAGCGTCGAGTCGATGCGGATCTGCTGCTTGAACTGCCGCAGCACCGGATTCGCCTCGATGGCGGCCATCAGCTTCACCTGCAGATCGTGCAGGCGGACCTGCTCGCGACGTTCCAGCTCGCCTTGCAACTGCTTCATCGCGTCTTCGCTGCCGTGCGCGACCGTGCGATCCGAGCGATTGACCGAACCGTCGCTGGTCCGCGTCACGCCCTGGGAGTCGGTCGAAATATCGCGGCCGCCGCCCTTCAGAATGCTCGAATCCTCCGCGCTGCGGTCGCCGCCCCACAGCGTGATCTTCAACGGCTGGTTGAAGTAATCCGCGATGCCCTTCAACTGCGCCGACGACGCCGAGCTCAGCAGCCACATCAGCAGGAAGAACGCCATCATCGCGGTCATGAAGTCCGCATACGCGAGCTTCCAGGCGCCGCCGTGGTGGCCGGACTTCTTCGGTGCGGAGCGCTTGACGACAATGGCGCGGTCTTTGTCCTTGCTCATCGGTTCGGTCCCGGCGTCCTTACTTGGCCTTCACGCGGCGCACGTGCTCTTCGAGCTCGGCGAACGACGGACGCTCGGTCGAGAACAGCACCTTGCGGCCGAACTCAACGGCGATCGCGGGCGCATAGCCGTTCAGGCTCGCGAGAATCGTCACCTTGATGCACTGGAACATCTTGGTCGACTCGGTCACGCGCTGTTCGGCGACGCTCGCGAGCGGCCCGATCAGCCCGTACGAAAGCAGAATGCCGAGGAAGGTGCCGACCAGCGCCTGCGCGATCATTTCGCCGAGCACCGCGGGCGGCTTGTCGGCCGATGCCATCGTGTGCACCACGCCCATCACCGCGGCCACGATACCGAACGCGGGCATCGCGTCGCCGACCTTGGTCAGCGCATGCGCGGGCGCTTCGCCTTCCTGGTGATGCGTTTCGATCTCCTCGTCCATCAGACTTTCGATCTCGAACGCATTCATGTTGCCGCCCACCATGAGCCGCAGGTAGTCCGTCAGAAACTCGATGATGTGGTGATCGGCAAGAATCTTCGGGTACTGCGTGAAGATCGGACTTTTCGACGGATCGTCGATGTCCGCCTCCAGCGTCAACGTGCCTTCCTTGCGCGCCTTGGCGAGCAGGACGTAGAGGAGCGCCATCAGCTCCATGTACACGTCCTTGTTGTACTTCGCGCCCTTGAACAGGGTCGGAATGACGCGCAGCGTTGCCTTGATCGTCTTCATCCCGTTGCCGAGGATGAACGCGCCGACGCCTGCGCCGACGATCATCAGCACTTCAACGGGCTGCAACAGCGCGCCGAGATGGCCGCCTTCCAGCGCGTAACCGCCGAAAACGGACAAAAGCGTCACGAGTGTTCCCACGAAAATCAGCACTGCCGAGCCCTCACAAAGATGCGACGGTGACCGTCGTTAAACTGGTTTACGGCAACGCAACAGAAAACTTTGACGGAAAAGCGGCTTGTCGCGCCGGTGTAAACCAGAGGCGCGCGCTGTCGCGGGCGCCGCCTGGAAACGGCGACTGCGCGCCGTGCGGCGCGGCGATGGGCCGGCCCGAAGCGCCCGCCGGACGGGGAGAAATCTGTTTTTTGCTCGGGCGGGCGGGTGGCGGGAAGGTGGCCGCCGGGCGGCCGGACGGTGGCGGGCGCTAGGCGTCGAGCGCTGCGGCGAGGCTCTCGCGGGCGCGGGCGTCGGCGACTTTCTTTGTCTTACCGGCGCGCGAGGGCGGCTGGCACAGTCCGCAGACGAACCCCTGCTTCGGGTCGTGAGCGTGTGCGACAAAATGCCCGCCGCAGCGGCAGCAGGGCGTGATCTGCAGCATCCCCGAATCGAAGAAACGCACGAGCGTCCACGCACGCGTGAGGCTGAGCACGGGTTCGTCGGCGTGCAGTTGCATGTGCTCGAGGTAGAGCCGGTAGCTCTTCACGATCGACTGGATGGTCGCGCAGCCGCCGTGGTCGGCCATGAAACGGTAGATGTTGTAGAACAGCGAGGAATGGAAGTTCGGCTGCCAGGTCATGAACCAGTCGGTCGAAAACGGCAGCATGCCCTTGGGTGGCGAAACCCCTTTCAGCTCCTTGTACAGCTTGATGAGCCGGTCGCGCGACAGGCTCGTTTCCGCTTCGAGCAGTTGCAGACGCGCGCCCAGTTCGATCAGTTCGATGGCGAGCGTGATTTCCTTGACTTCGAGCACCACACTTTTATAGGCCATCCTGCTTACGTCTCCGTCCCGATTGCCTGGCTCGAACCGCGAAGGACCATCAGCCGAGCTGCTCGACCGGCTGGCTTGCCATCAGAATCGCGGAATGCGCCTGGGCCACGGCGCTCGACTTGCCCTTGTCCGCGAGCGCGGACAGCACGGCGTGATCGTCGAAACGGAAACGGCACAACACCTGATTGGACGCTGCAAGCTTGACGGTCTGCGCCAACGACAGATTGGCGAGCACATCGGCTAGCTGGTCTGAAATACCCATGCGAAACATGCCCATCGGCTTGTCTTCGCGAAGCAGACGCTGCGCGAGCAGGAGATAAGACAGGTTGACTTCTCTGATCTCATTGAGCATATCGCTTGTCGCGCTCATGATTCCCCCGGGGTGTATCTGGCTGGTCAGGCCGTTACGGAAACGTTTGCTCGACCGCGCGCACTTAAACCGCACGAATCGGCTCGTTTCTGGTCTTGCAAGCATTGTCTCGAAAGGGGGAGCGAAACAAAATCGGACAGACACCCAGCTTATTTGACGGATTAATCCGTCATTCGTGTAGGAGTTTTTCCTACATGGCTGGCTTCGCGGGAGGGAATTGGACTATGCAGCGTCCGCGCTGGGACGGGTTATGCGGTAACCCGAGGCGGCGGCGTGGGTGAACCATACGGTGAGTTTTGTGAACGCATGGGTCGCACCGTGCAGCGGTGAGCCGAATTATAAGGGGTTTTCACCACTGCGTAATATTTTGTGTGAAGCGGGATTTATGTGAAGCGGGCGCGTCGCTTGCTACCACCAAGCGCGGCGTTTTTCCGCACCGCCAGCCTCGCGGACGAAACCCCGCGTCGTGCGGCCTCCGCGTCTTGCGAAGGCGCGTGTAACGGTCCATGTTTCGCGCTGTAACAACATTAAGCGTTTGAAAAATAACTCGAATTGCCGCGGCCGATCCCGATAATGACGCTAAGGGATAACCCGATGCAGGTTCGGAGCACCCCCGGGCGGCGGCTCACCGCGCCCAACCGTCCGTCAGGCATTCGCTCCCCGCTCGACCCGAGCGCTGCCGTGCGAAGCCGTATCCAACAGGAGAAACGCATGCGAATCGCACAAATTGCGCCGCTGTATGAAGCAGTCCCGCCGAAACTCTACGGTGGCACCGAACGTGTCGTGTCCTATCTGACCGAAGCATTGGTCGACGAAGGCCATGACGTCACGCTGTTTGCGAGCGGCGACTCGGTGACGTCCGCGAAGCTCGACGCGTGCTGGCCTCGTGCGCTGCGGCTCGACCCCACGATTCGCGACGCGCTGGCCCCCCATGTCCTGATGATGGAAAAGGTGCGCCGCGTCGCGCACGAGTTCGATGTGCTGCACTTCCATCTCGACTACATGCCGTTCCCGCTGTTCTCGACTATGGACACGCCGTTCGTGACCACGCTGCACGGCCGCCTGGATCTGCCGGAGCTGCAGCCGGTGTTCGACGCGTTCCCGGGCGCACCGGTCATCTCGATTTCGGATTCGCAGCGCGTGCCGTTGCCGCAGGCGAATTTTCTGAACACGATCTATCACGGTCTGCCGGAACAGTTGCTCACGCCTCAGGCGGACAAGAAGCCGGAATACCTCGCGTTCCTCGGCCGTATTTGCCCCGAAAAGCGCGTGGACACCGCCATCAAGATCGCGGCGCAAAGCGGTTTGCCGCTGAAGATCGCCGCCAAGGTGGACAAGGCGGACCAGGATTACTTCAAGCGCGAGATCGAGCCGCTGCTGTCGCAAGCGCACGTGGAGTTCGTCGGCGAAATCAACGAGGCGCAGAAGCCGGCATTTCTGTCGGGCGCCAAGGCGCTGCTGTTCCCGATCGACTGGTCCGAGCCGTTTGGGCTCGTCATGATCGAGTCGATGGCCTGCGGCACGCCGGTGATCGCGTTCAACCGCGGGTCGGTGCCGGAAGTGATCGACCATGGCGTGACCGGCTATATCGTCGAGGACGTGCAGGGCGCGGTGGCCGCGCTGCAACGCCTGGATGAACTGTCGCGCGCGGAAATCCGGGCGCAGTTCGAGCGCCGCTTCAGCTCCAAGACGATGGCGCGCAACTACGTGGACGCCTATTCGGCGCTGATCGAAGCCACGCGCCGCCCGATTCTTCGCCAGGTCGCGGTGGGTTAAGGGCAGTGGAGAGCGGTCAAGGGGCGGTGAACGCCGCGCCGCCTCTTCCGCCTCTTAGCGCGCGACGCTTTAAACAAGCCGGCGGCGTGGTGCGATACCCACGGCTTCACTCCGCATACGCTTTCCGATTCCCGCACCGCGCGCAGACATTTTTTCCCTGTGAATCGTTTGCGCGAACAACAAGCCGGACTTATCGCGCTTCTTTTACAGAAAAGCCGCCTTGCCGATGCGGCTTTTTTTAATGGCGACGCAGATGCGCCTGCATGTCCGATTAGTACAGTCCGCTAAACCCGGACTCCCGCTCGTCCTTCAATCCGCTTTCGCGCCCACTTGCGAACAACTCAGCTCGCGCCAATCAAAAAGCGTTCACGGTTCTTGCCGACGATCCACTTGGGCGGTTTGCCGCGGCCGCTCCAGGTATTACCGGTTTTCGGGTCCTGGTATTTAGCCGGCAGCGGCGCCTTCTTGGGCGGGCGCCCGCGCTTGGCGGCCACTGCAAAGCCGAGGTCCTGGGCAGTCAGGCCGTATTCGGCGATTTTTTGGCGGATGTCGGCTATCACATTGTCGATTTCCGTGCGGCGGGCTTCTTCTGCTTGTGCCTGCAATTTGGCGATCTGCGCCTTGAGGTCTGCATATTGAGACATTCCGGTTCTCCCCTTTAGAACTCATTCGCCTCGCAGACTAACTGTAATTATAAAAATTCGCAATGGATAACAATACCGATTTAGGAAGCTATCTTCTGATAATTATTAAAGCTGGGTGAATTGTAAAACGGCTTTATCGCGGAATAATCGGTAAAAAACGGGCTGCATTGACAATTCTTGACACTCGATTGGCGACTCTTTCCCTAGAATTGGACGTTCACAGGCACACGCCTAGGTTAGCTGTGCGCCCTGCCTCTGTGCTTCCAGGCATCAACTATTTTAGGATTACCAATCATGCAGTTGTCAAAGCGCCTCGCCGCCGAGCTGTTCGGCACTTTCTGGCTCGTGCTCGGGGGCTGCGGCAGCGCGGTTCTCGCGGCGAACTTCGCGGGCCCGGTGCACGGTCTCGGCATTGGCTTCGTCGGCGTGTCGCTCGCCTTCGGACTCACCGTACTGACCATGGCCTATGCGATCGGCCACATTTCCGGCTGTCATCTGAACCCCGCGGTGAGCGTCGGGCTGACCGTGGCCGGGCGCTTTCCGGCTCGCGACCTCTTGCCGTACATCATCGCGCAGGTCGTGGGCGCCGTGCTGGGCGCAGCGGTGCTGGCGCTCATCGCGTCGGGCAAGCCCGGCTTTGAGCTGGTTGCGAGCGGCTTTGCCAGCAACGGTTACGGCGAGCGCTCGCCGGGCCATTACTCGCTCGCCGCGGCGTTCGTCTGCGAGGCGGTCATGACGGGCTTCTTCCTGTTCGTCATTCTCGGCGCGACCGACAAGCGCGCGCCCGCCGGTTTCGCCCCCATCGCCATTGGGCTGTGTCTGACCTTGATTCACCTGGTTTCCATTCCGGTCACGAACACGTCGGTGAATCCGGCGCGCTCCACGGGTCCGGCGCTCTTCGTCGGCGGCGCCGCAGTGGATCAGTTGTGGCTCTTCTGGATCGCGCCGATTATCGGCGCCGTGGTCGCGGGCGTGCTCTATCCGCTGATCGCGGAAAGCCGCGGCGGCAGCGCGCAGAAACTTGCGCTCGACTAATGGCGGCGGGTTGACCGGAGGATCAAAGGCGGGCGCTGAGGCGCCCGCTTTGTTTTGGCGCGGCGCACTCGTCCGCCGTGGCGTAAGGGCGGCGTTCTCCGCGTTGTGCGTACCGTTGCCCTTCGGTCGTTGGGTGCACGCTTCCCGTTAGGCTGAGGTCCTGCGGTGGTCCGCATCGCGCGAGGCCAAGGCAGTGAACTTGATTAATTCCGTTATACAGATGTAAGCCGCGATTACGCGCTGCGGACCTCGACGCGGCTTCCGCCCAGTGCCACGACAGCACCAGCGCCGCCCGTCTCGCCCCACACCGCGCTGCGACAGGCTTTTCCCGAATACCGCGCGACCCAGGCATCGCACCGCGCGACAACGCCGCCCTGCGCCAGCCCTGCGACGATGCTTGCAGTCCGTAACATCTAGTCGCAGTACCGCCCCGGCGGAATGCGTAGATTGGACCTGTGCGACAAACATACGTCGCTTCACAAGCAGGTCTCTCGCAGGAGAAAAACATGAAACGCATCGTCACTCAATTGCTGGTTGCCGCGGGCCTTGCAGCAGGCGCATGCGGTGTCGCGCAAGCCCACACGGACCTGAACATCGGCCTGTCGCTCGGGACACCGGTCTACACGCGAGCCGCGCCCGTGTACCCGGCACCGCAACCGGTGTATTACGGTAACGGCGGCTGGGACCATCGCTACGATCGCGGCGATTACTATCGCGGGTACCACCGTTATGAGCACGGCTGGGACCGCAATGACCGCCATTGGGGCTACGACGACCGCGGCGGCCGCGGCGACCATGGCGACCGCCGTGGCGGTTGGCGCGATTGAGCCGGCGCCCGCAAGACCGGGCCTTGCCGAAGATCAAGGTGCCGTATGAGCCGGCCCGCCGTTGCGTAAAACAACTGCGGGCCGATTTTCTTCAAACGATAGGCCGTGCTGGCGCTTCAGGCCATTAGTTCGTCGTCGAGTGAAAAGAGCTTGCGCAAGTGGTGCGCGACGCCCGCCTCGAAGTTATTGCCGATGCGCGGCACGTTCGGCAGCCGCGTCATCAGGTCGGGATTCGCGTTGTTCATCATGAACGGGTGTCCGGCCGTTTCGAGCAGGTCGATATCGTTCATGTTGTCGCCGAAAGCCACGCAGTGCGCGGCGTCCACGCCCACGCGCCCGAGCACGATTTGCAGCGCGCGCCCCTTTGAAACATTCGACGTCATCACTTCAAGGCAGTCGGGCAGCGAGTAGGTCACATAGACCGCGTCGCCGAATTCGCGCGCGAGATTCGCGGCCACCTGCGCGAGATCCGCCGGGTCGCCAATGTAAAGAACCTTGGCAATGTCCGCGCCGTCATGCGCGAGCAGTTCGGCCACCTCGTAGGTGAAGCCCGAGTCCTGATGAAACTTGAGCAACTCGGGCGCATCGCGGTCGATCAGCCACGCCTGATCGGCGAACAGGTTGACGATCACGCGACCGTGCGCGCCGACAATCTCCGGTTGCACGAGGCGTTGTACGACGGCGGGCGGCAAATCGTCCGCGTGGATCACCGTGTTGTCAGGCGCATGGATGCGCGCGCCGTTCGACGTAATCAGATACGGCTTGATGCCGAGAATGTCGCGAATACCCGCTACGTCGCAGAAATGACGGCCCGTGGCAATCACGAATTGCACGCCGTCACTTTCCAGCTTGCGCACGGTGGCGACCGTGAACGGGTCGACCTGGTGGTCGGCATTGAGCAGCGTGCCGTCGAGATCCGTGGCGATGACTTTATACATGGTGAAGTGGCGGGCAGCGTCGAAGGCGGTATTTTACCGTCGATGGCGCGACGCACCGGAGCGCTTTCCGCACAGTGGCTTGCACGATGCGCGCTATGCCGGCCGCTTTGCTATCTATATTGAGCCCCGCGTGCGCCCGCCAGGCGCCGCGCGACCCTCCACTCAAGCCTCGCCCGCGAGCCGCGCGGCTTCGCGTTGCGCCAGTTGCAAAGCGCCGTGCGCGGAATCCCCCAAGGGCTCGCGCAAGCGCGGCTGGTGCGCTTGCGGCACGTACTCGCGCAACGGCGCGCCAAGGCCGCCGCACAAGGCAACGGGCAGGGTCGCCGATGGATCGAGCGCCGCGATCATCTTGCCGATTTCAATGCCCGCCTCGCCGAGCAGCCGCGCGGCAAAAGGATGTGCGCGATGCGCGATCAGAACCCGTGCAAGGCTCGCGTACGCCGTCTGATTCGCCTCGCAAAGCCACACGACGAGCTCATCGCGATCGCGCGCGCCGACGTGGGCGAGGAGCGCCTGCGCGAAATCGTCGTTCGGGCCGCGCCCGTCGAGCGCGTGTTGTGCATGGACAATGGCGCGCACGCCGAGCCAGGCTCCGCTCGCTTCGTCGCCCGACGGGAAGCCGTAGCCGCTGACCATGCGGCATTCGCCGCCGTCGCGGTCTGCCGCCGCGCCGACGCTGCCTGTGCCGAGCGCCACGATCACACCGCAGGCGCCGCCGTGCGCCCCGAGCAGCGTGGTGTAGGCGTCGCTTTCTACGGCAAGACCCGCGAGGGCCGGCGCTTGCGCACGGAACGCCGCGAGCCAGTCGCGATTGTTCACGCCCGCCAGCCCGCAGCCCAGCACGCAGCGCGACCAGTCGAACGCGGCGCCGGCTTGCCCGAATGCGTCCGCGCAGGCGGCCGCGATAGCCCGCCATGCACGTTCGACGCCAAGTCCCAGGCCCGACGGCCCGCTCGCCGCCTGCGCCAGCTCGCGCCCCTGTGCGTCGGCGAGCACGATTCGCGTGCCGGTACCGCCGCCGTCCACGCCGATCAGAAAGAGGTCATTGTTCATCGATTCAGATGCGTTTCCTGGGAAATGTGCATAGCGTGGCAGGTCTGTTTCGATCCCGCAATTGGCCGAACGGCTAGCTTGCGGCGCCGATCCGATCCGCTATGCTGGCGAGCGACATCACAACGGGGAGCGCACAATTGACACAGCGATGCAACTGGGTATCGAGCGAGGCGCTCGCACACTATCACGACACCGAATGGGGCGTGCCGTCGCGCGACGACCAGCACCTCTTTGAAATGCTGGTGCTGGAAGGCTCGCAAGCCGGCCTGTCGTGGTCCACCATTCTGAACAAGCGAGCGGGCTACCGGCGTGCGTTTGCCGACTTCGACATCGACAAGGTGGCGCGCTTCACGCCGAAGCAGGTTGACGCGCTGGTCGCGGACGAAAGTATCGTGCGACATCGCGGCAAGATCGAAGCCGCCATTACCAACGCGCGCGCCGTGCAGCAGATCCAGGCGGAGCATGGGTCGTTCGCCAACTTCATCTGGTCTTTCGTCGACAACACACCCATCCAGAACGAATGGGCGTCGTACAAGAGTGCGCCGGCATCCACAGAAGTGTCCGACGCGCTCAGCAAAGCGCTGAAACGCTACGGCTGCAAGTTCGTGGGCTCGACCATCTGTTATGCATTCATGCAGGCGGTCGGCATGGTCAACGACCACGAGACAACTTGCATGTGCCGCGCACGCTGCGCGGCGCTGGGCAAGAAGAGCCGCTCGCGTAAAGCGGGTTGAGCCGGGTGCGCTAAAAACGGGCGGACCGGCCCGCTTTGCGATGGGCGAGCAAGTCAGCTCAGCCCGCGCTATCCTCGCGCGCCGGCTTCGAGCCGCTATCGGGTAAAGCCCTGCTGCGCTGGCCGCCGAATCCGGCCGTTATACAGATCAAGAGCGCTGGAGAAGAGTGACAACGCCACGGCGTTCGCTGCCGCGAGCCTGCGAGAAGCTCGCTGCGGACAGCGCGCAAACCTTGGAATTGAAGGCGTTTCGCCATGCTAGTCGGGGTTTCGCCGACAAAGCCAGGCGGGATACTGGAACCAGGCGCTCAACAACGAGTAACGACCGCGTGGCATAGCGAGACCAACCATGAAAACTCTCACCTTCCTCACCCATCAGGACATTTTCGACCAGGCCGTCGGTCATCTTTTCGGGCAAAAGCGCGCCGCTCTACTGCCGCGCGGAGGCGGCGCCTACCGCGGCTACTGCGGCGGCTGCCCCGTCGGCAATTTCATCAAGCTGCGCGACTATATGACGGCCATGGAAGGCGTGCCCGTGCGCTACGTCGGCAAGACGCCGGTCGCGGCGCCCGCCTATATGGATGCCGGCATCGCCGCACTCCGCAAAGCGCTGCTGCGCTCGCGCATCAATGTGTACGATCAGGCCACCGTCGACCTGCTCAGCTGCCTGCAAAATGTGCACGACGTGTTCGGCACGTGGGAGTGGAACGAGCGCTTGAACTCGATTGCGCGCCAGTTCGGGCTGTCCGCGCACAGATTGCAAAACGCGGCTTGACGACAGCCGGAGCGCGGCGCCGCCGTGCCGCCCGCTCCGACATGCCGGAAAACCGGCACCCAAAACCTGCACCCAATACGCGCCGAGCGTCCATGAGCGGCCACGACCGCCAAAGCGCAGCCCAGAACGCACATAACAAAACGGCGGTGTGGCTTCTTTCGAAGCTCACACCGCCGTTCCGATCGTGCGGAAAAAGCGTGCTTAGTGCAGCTTCTTCGGCAGCATCTGGCTGCGCAGGCGCTTGTGCAGACGCTTCACAGCGGCAGCCTTCTTGCGCTTACGTGCCGTGGTCGGCTTTTCGTACGATTGGCGCTCACGCAGTTCTGCGATCAGGCCGTTCTTTTCGATGGCGCGACGAAAGCGGCGAATCGCCACTTCGAACGGCTCGTTTTCCTTCAGAAGAATCGTCGTCATGTAATTCCTAACTCAATCACTTGATAGGGTTAATTGCGTGGCGGCAGACCGCTCACGCGCCGGCCCTCCGGTCGTTTCGATTCATGGCCAGTAACAGGCAAACGCGGGCAAAACCCGGCCAAACCACGAATGAAACGAGAGGCAAAGCGGCCACGGAGGCCGGAAAAGAGAGGTGGGGAGCTCACCGCGGAACGCGGACAGACGTATTGCAAAAGCCGCGCCTGCTGCCGTTTCGCCAACCTTTCATCAACGAGAAACCGGTGACGAAACAGGCAAAGATCTCAATTCACTCCCGATCATATCAGGAAACTCTCCATCGTACCAGGGGTTTAGGGATTACGCCAGGCCATCCGGAGCGGTTCAGGCGCTGGCATCGTCCAGTTCGCGGATGTCCGCGCCCGTGAGCGTGAGATGAACGGCGGCGACGAGGCTCTCCAGTTGCCGCAGCGAGGTGGCGCTCGCAATCGGCGCCGTCACGCTCGGCCGCGCGATGAGCCACGCCAGCGCGACGCTCGCGGGCGTGCTGGCATGGCGCGCGGCCACCCGGTCCAGCGCGCCGAGGATTCTCAAACCGCGCTCGTTCAGATATTTCTCCACGCGCCCCGCCCGCGCTTTGCCAGCAAGATCTTCCTTCGAACGATACTTCCCGGAGAGAAATCCGCTCGCCAGACTCCAATATACGACCACCCCGAGCTGATGGGCGAGCGCGACGGGCTCGATATCGGTTTCATAGCCGGCCCGGTCGTAGAGGTTGTATTCCGGCTGCAACACCTGATACGCGGGCAAGCCATGCCGGCGCGCAAGCGCCAGCGCCTCCTCCACCCGCGCGCCGCTGTAGTTCGACGCGCCGATCACTCGCACCTTGCCCGCCTCGATGAGCCGCTGATAAGCGCCGAGCGTCTCGGCAAGCGGCGTTGCGCTGTCGTCGTCGTGGGAAAAGTAGATGTCGATGTAGTCGGTTTGCAGGCGCCGCAGCGAATCTTCCACGGCCGCCTGGATATTGGCGGCCGAGAGCCCCTTTCGCTGCGGATGCTTCGACACCTTCGTCGCCAGCACGACCCTGTCGCGCTTGCCGCTCTTCCTGAACCACTTGCCGATGACGGTTTCCGACTCGCCGCCCTGATGGCCTGGCGCCCACGCGGAGTAGACGTCGGCGGTATCGATGAAGTCGAGCCCGGCGTCGACGAAGGCATCCAGGATCGAAAAGGAAGTGGCTTCGTCGGCGGTCCAGCCGAATACATTGCCACCGAACATTAGCGGCGCGACTTGCAATTGCGAGTGCCCAATGCGGCGTTTCCGCATGATTTCTCCCGGCTTTATCTGAAGAGAAAAAGAGAATACGCCGCCTTTCCAAATCCCGCAGCGCACTCGGCGGATCCCTTGCGAACCGTTGCCCGGCGCGGCCTGCGAGCCTTATCTCGCGAACTGATCGGGTCCCGATTACAGAAAGTTCCTCAAGTTTTTTTTAGGGGCGCCGTCAACCTTCACTGAGGCGGCCAGCAATGAACGAAGCTTCCGCCGATGCCAATGTGGCGTATTGGGCTCAGGCTTATTTAGGAGATTTTCCATGCTCGGAATCAATAGCAATATCAACTCGCTGGTTGCACAGCAGAACCTCAACGGCTCGCAAAGCGCCCTGTCGCAAGCTATCACCCGTCTGTCGTCGGGCAAGCGCATCAACAGCGCGGCTGACGATGCAGCAGGTCTCGCCATCTCGACGCGTATGCAGAGCCAGATCAACGGCCTGAACCAGGGCGTGTCGAATGCAAACGATGGCGTGTCGATGATCCAGACCGCATCGAGCGCATTGTCGTCGCTGACTTCCAGCCTGCAGCGTATCCGCCAGCTGGCCGTGCAAGCGTCCACCGGTTCGCTGTCGTCGAGCGACCAGGCCGCACTGCAGAAGGAAGTGTCGGCGCAGATCGCTGAAGTGAACCGTATCGCGTCGCAAACGACGTATAACGGCACGAACATTCTGGACGGCTCGGCAGGCAGCGTGTCGTTCCAGGTCGGCGCGAACGTCGGTCAGACGATCAGCCTCGACCTGAGCCAATCGATGTCGGCAGGCAAGATCGGTGGCGGTCTCGTGCAAACGGGTCAAACGGTTGGCACGATCGCCGTCAGCCTCTCGGCAACCGGCGCATACACCAGCTCGGGCGCAACGATCACGTCGATCAACGTGCTGTCGGACGGCAAGGGTGGCTACACCTTCACCGACCAGAACAACACCGCGATTACGTCGGGCGTGGCAAACGCGATCTTCAGCGCAGGCACGGCAGCGGGCACCGGCACCGCCGTCACGTCGCTGGCACTGAGCTCGGCAGCACTGCCGACGACCGGCGCAGCATCGTCGGCAGCAATCGCAGCGGTCAACCAGATCAACGCGATCAACGCACCGCCCACGGTTTCGGGCCTCGACATCAGCACGGTCACGGGCGCGAACCAGGCGATGGTCTCCATCGACAACGCGTTGCAGACGGTCAACACGCTGCAAGCTGCACTCGGCGCGGCGCAAAACCGCTTCTCGTCGATCGCAACGTCGCAGCAAGCCGAATCGACCGACCTGTCGTCGGCACAATCGCAAATCACGGATGCCAACTTCGCACAAGAAACGGCAAACCTGAGCAAGGCGCAAGTGCTGCAGCAAGCCGGTATCTCGGTCCTGGCGCAAGCTAACTCCAACCCGCAGCAAGTTCTCAAGCTCCTGCAGTAAGAGCCGCCGCGGTAAAGGCGATGCGCCCTGCGCAAGCGGGCGCATCGCCAGATTCAAAACGACGGGAGGCATGCCTCCCGCCGTGCGTTTCCGCCTTCCAATGATGTAGCATCGCGCAGCATCTGATACAGATTTCCGACGCCGGGAGCATTCTGCATGTCCACGATCTCAACTTCGTCTTCCACGGCTAGCGCCAACGCCGCGCTGCAGTCGGCCGCTCAATCGATTATCAGCGGCTCGACGGGCAATTCGTCCATGGACGTCTCGACGCTCGTCACAGCACTCGTGAACGCGAAGATCGCCGGACAAACTGCGGCTCTTACGGCAAAACAGACTACCGACAACACGACGCTCTCCGCCTACGGCGCGCTGAGTTCCGCGCTAAGCGCGTTGCAGTCTGGCATAGCCAGCCTGGCGAACGGCACCACGCTGAGCACCTTCTCGGCGACGGCGACCGGTACCGGGCTGACCGCGACGGCCGGTGTCGGCGCCGTGGCCGGCACCTACTCGGTCAACGTCACGCAGATTGCGAGCTCGCAAGCCCTGTCGTCGGCAGCCTTCGGCGCCACGACGCAACTGGGCACCGGCACGCTGTCCATCTCGCTCGGCGGCAAGTCGATGGACATCAACGTCGACAGCAGCAACAACACGCTTTCCGGCATTGCCGCGGCAATCAACGCAAACAGCAGCAACCCGGGCGTGACGGCAACGATCGTCACCGGCACGGACGGCGCGCACCTCGTGCTGCGTGCCGCCAACACCGGCGCGGCCAACGTCATCAACGTCTCGACCAGCAACATCACCACTGACAACGGCTTGTCGAGCCTCGGTGTCACCTCGACTGCGAGCACGACGGGCGGCACGTCGACGATCGTGTCGGCGAATTCGAGCCAGGCCTGGACGCAAAGCGGCTACGCGCAGGACGCCGAGTTCACGGTCGGCGGCATCGCGGCGAGCAGCTCGAGCAATTCCGTCACCACCGCGATTGCGGGCGTGACGATGAACTTGACCACCGCAGCAGCCGGCACCACGCAGACGCTGACCATTGCGCAGGACACCACCGCGCAGAACACCGCCATCACCAATTTCGTGAGCCTCTACAACACCGTCGTGACGACGATGTCGACGCTCACCTCCTACACGGCCGGCGCCTCGTCGCAAGGCGCATTGCTGGGGGATTCGACGCTCCAGACGATCAAGAACACGCTGGCCACGATCGTCGGCGGTTCGGTCGGCTCGGGCAGCGCCGGCGCCACGTTGGCGGCGATCGGTATAACGCTGAAGGACGATCCCGCCGACGGCACCCTGGTGGTCAACAATAGCGCGCTGAACACGGCGCTGACGAGCAGTCCGGCCACGGTCGCGTCGCTCTTTAACTCGACCAACGGTATCGCCCAGCAACTGAACAGCAGCATCACCACATTCACGCAGAAAGGCGGCATCATCGACACGCGCAACACCGCGCTGAATGCCGACCTCGCCAGCATCACCAAGCAGCAGTCCTCGCTCGCCGACTACACGACGCAGTTGACGAACCAGTACCAGGCGCAGTTCACCGCCCTGAACACGCTGATGGCGACCATGAACAACAACTCGCAATACCTGACCGCGCTATTCGGCGGCACGAACAGCGCGGGCGCGCTGGCGAGCAACAAGGGCTAAACCATGACGGCGCATAACCTGAACCAGATGGAACTGGTCGAACGCGTGTTGTCCATTACGCGGCAGATCCAGCAGGCGGCCGCACTTGCGGACTGGCCAGAAGCGGCGCGTCTGACGGAACTGCGCTCGCCGCTGCTCATGTCGCTTACTGCGGACGAGACGCCTGCGACGCTCGACAAGATCCGCCAGATTCAGGCCATCGACGCAGCGCTGCTCGCCGACGCCGCACTCACGCAACAGGAACTGCACGAGGAATTCGAAGCGGCGATGGGCCGCACCAGAGCGGCCGGCGAGTACCAGCGCATGGCCAGCCTGTAAAACACGGCCCCATACCGCCTGACACAAAGCCGGGCGCTGCCGCGCCCCCGCAAAGCCGGTTTCCCCGGCCAACCCGACAATAACAAGAAGTCCGCGCCGAAGTGAGGTGCGCTCGCTTCCTCAGCCCGCCTCGCGCGGGCTTTTTTCTTGCCTGGCGGGTTTCCGCGCCCCCGCCCATACGCTAAACAGACGGCCTTTTCACCGTCATCTCCGCGCATCGGAAAGCTGTGCCCCGCAGCACAATTTCTTCCATAGACGATTCTGCGCCGAGACCATGACTCTCCTGTACGAACAGCCATCTGCTGAAATTCTGACGCCCGAGCAGCAACTCGAGCGGGACATTGCGCTCGTGTTGCAAACCGCGCTGGAGCACCATCACAAGGGCGAGTTCGACGATGCGCAAGCGCTCTATCGCGCCATTCTCGACGCGAAGCCGAATCACGCCGACGTCATGTACAACCTGGGCGTGCTGCTTGGCCAGGTCGGGCAGGCGGCAGACGCGTTGCCGCTGTTCGAGCAATGTCTCGGCCTGCAACCGCACAACGGCCAGTATTGGGCGGCTTACATTAGCGGCTTGATCGACGCGGGCGAAACCGCGGCCGCGTGGCTCGCTTTGGAGATGGGCCAGAAGCAGGGTCTGAAGGGCCCGGCGGTGGACGGCCTGATCGTTCGCATGGCGAACCCGGGCCTGACGGTGCAGACGGTTCCGGTAGCAACGGAAAAACCGCAGTCCCCGGAAGCCGAGCCGCCGCAAGAGACGCCGGCCGCCAAAACCAGCATCGCTGCGGGCCGCCGCATCAGCCAGCAGGAAACCAGCCGCTTCACGTCGCTGTACAACAAAGGCAATATCGCCGAGGCCGTGAAGCTCGGCGAGTCGCTGACCCAGCGTTTCCCTGCCGACGGCAACTCATGGCGCTGGCTCGGCATCGCGCTGCACCGTCAGGGCCGCTACGACGATGCGCTCCCGCCATTGCGCAAAGCTGCCGAACTGAACCCCGAGGAGCTGGAAACCCGCACTGTACTCGCGGATACCCTGCGCCTGAAAAACATGCTGGCGGAGGCAGAGCGGGAATGCCGTGCAATCGTCGCAATCAATGCGGACAGCGCCGAGGCACAACGTATCCTCGGCATAGCGCTGGTTCATCAGGGACAGGTGGCCGAAGGCCTCGCCGCCGCACGCCGGGCAATTGAAATTGCGCCCAACAACGCGTCGGTGCATAGCTCGCTTGGCGTGCTGCAGCTCGATCTCGGCCTTGTTCAGGAAGCCGAGGAATCGTTTCGCACCGCTTTGCAAAAAGATCCGAAAGACGCGATTGCGGCGAACAACTATCTGTTCGCACTCTCGCACAACCCGACGATCGACCACGACACGCTGTTCGCCGAGCACACCGGTTTCGCGCGTCAACATGAAGACCCTGTGCGCTCGCAATGGCCAAACCATGCGAACAAGCGTTCGCCGGATCGCAAGCTGAAAATCGGCTTCGTTTCAGGCGACCTGTTCCGGCACGCCGTGGCGTCGTACCTGCTGCCTATCCTCGAGCATCTCGCAAAGGACGATAGCCTGTCGCTGCACGTGTACAACAACCACGTCCTCGAAGACGACTACACGCAAGCGTTGCGCGCTTGCGCCGACACGTGGCAGCAGATCACCGGCATGCCAGACGCGCAACTGGCCAACAAGATCCGCGACGAACGCATCGACATTCTGTTCGATCTGTCCGGACACACGGGCCGCAACCGTCTGCTGACTTTCGTGCGCAAGCCGGCGCCGATCCAGGTGACGTGGATGGGCTATCCGGGCACCACGGGCCTCAGCGCAATGGACTACTACCTCGTGGACAAATACGGTGTCCCGTTCGGCGCGCCGGAAAGTCAGTTCTCCGAGAAGATCGTGCATCTGCCTTCGAGCGCGACGTTCCTGCCCGAGAAGAGTGCGCCGCCCGTCAACTTTTTGCCGGCGATGCATAACGGTCACATCACCTTCGGCAGCTTCAACCGTCTGAACAAGCTGCGCCGCGACGTGATCGCGCTGTGGGCGGAGCTGCTGCGCGCGCTGCCGGACGCAAAAATGCTGCTCGGCGCGATCGCCACTGATCAGGACGAACAGATGCTGATCGACTGGTTCACCGCGGAAGGCATCGACCGTGAGCGCCTCACCTTCCGCCGCCGTTCGAGCATTCCGGTGTATCTGCAACAGCACTTCCACGTCGACATCTGTCTCGACACCTTCCCGTACACGGGTTCCACCACGGTGCTCAACTCGCTGTGGATGGGCGTGCCGACGCTGACCATCGCAGGCAGCACGCTGGCGAGCCGCGCCGGCACCACCTGGATGTCACATGTCGGTCTGGAACAGTTCGTTGTCGCAAACAAGGAAGAATTCGTCGCGCGCGGCGTGGCGCTAGCGTCCGACATTCCCGCACTCGCCGAAATCCGCATGAGCCTGCGTGAACGCTGCGCTGCGTCAGCGGCATTCCGCCCGGATGTGGTCGCCGCGGGCGTCTCGCGCGCGCTGCGCATCATGTGGCAACGGTGGTGCGCCGGCGAGTCGGCCGCCGCCTTCGAAGTTTCGATGGACGACCTCAGCGGCGCGCTCAATCGGTCGCCGATGTTGTCAGATAAAGGAGACACCAAGTGAACGCACCTTTGCCGCTGCGCGTGGTCGAGCCGCAGGCCGATGAGCGAATCTACGTCACCCAGCCTCATCTTGCGCCGCTGGAAGAGTTCATCCCTTATTTGCGCCAGATCTGGGACAGCAAGGTACTCACCAACGGCGGCCCGTTTCACCAGCAGTTCGAAAACGAACTGTGCAAGTATCTCGGCGTGCGGCATCTTTCGCTGTTCACGAACGGCACGCTCGCGCTCCTCACCGCGCTTCAGGCGTTGCGCGTGACGGGCGAAGTGATCACGACGCCCTACTCGTTCGTCGCGACCGCGCATTCGCTCGTGTGGAACGGCATCAAACCGGTATTCGTCGACGTCGATCCGGACACGCTGAACCTCGATCCCGCGAAGATCGAAGCCGCCATCACACCGCAGACCACCGCCATCATGCCGGTGCATTGTTACGGCAAGCCGTGTAACGTCGAGGCCATCCAGAAGATCGCCGACAACTACAATCTGAAGGTGATCTACGACGCCGCGCACGCATTCGGCGTGCAGACCGACACGGGCAGCGTGCTCGAATATGGCGATCTGGCGGTGCTGAGCTTTCATGCCACGAAGGTCTTCAACACCTTCGAAGGCGGCGCGATCATTTGCCAGGACGCGAAGACCAAGCAGC
This sequence comes from Paraburkholderia phenoliruptrix, assembly GCF_047325075.1. Taxonomy (NCBI): domain Bacteria; kingdom Pseudomonadati; phylum Pseudomonadota; class Betaproteobacteria; order Burkholderiales; family Burkholderiaceae; genus Paraburkholderia; species Paraburkholderia phenoliruptrix. Next base: position 535,353 of record NZ_CP168531.1, on the reverse strand, counting down.
GCATCGACCACCTCAAGAACTTCGGTTTCGTCGACGAAGTGACCGTGGTCGCATCGGGCATCAACGGCAAGATGAGCGAAATCAATGCCGCGTTCGGCCTGTTGCAGCTGCAGCACATCGACGAAGCACTGGCGCGCCGCGCGCAGATCGACGCGGTTTATCGCGAGCGGCTTCGCGACATTCCCGGCATTCGCTGCCTGCCGAAAGGCGGCGAAAAGGTAGCGAACCATTCGTATTTTCCGATTCTGGTCGGCCCGGAATTCCCGGTGAGCCGCGACGTGCTGTACCAGAAGTTCCGCGACCACGACATCTACGCGCGCCGCTACTTCTACCCGCTGATTTCCGATTTTCCGATCTATCGCGGGCTTCCGTCCGCGCGCCGGGAAAATCTGCCTGTCGCACATGCGGCCGCGCAGCAAGTGCTGTGTCTGCCGATTTTCCCGGCACTCACCGACGGCATGCTCGATCGCATCGTCGGCATTATCGCGGACTGCCGGTCATGACGTCCCCGGTTCAATCGAGCGGGGTGCAGGCGCGCATTCTCGATATCGCCGGGTATCTGCCGCAGCAGATCCTGACGAACGATGAACTTGCCGCGCTTTATCCCGAATGGTCGGCGGACAAGATTCTCGCCAAGACCGGCATTCGCGAGCGGCATATTGCAGCGGCCGGACAAACCGCTGCGGACCTCGCCTACGAAGCGGCACGCAATCTCTTCGCCCAGACCGCGGTGAGCGCAGAGGACGTCGATTTCGTGATTCTGTGCACGCAGGCGCCCGACTATGTGCTGCCGACTTCCGCCTGCCTGTTGCAGGACCGGCTCGGCATTGCGACTCGCGCTGGCGCGCTCGACATCAATCTCGGTTGCTCCGGCTATGTGTATGGGCTTTCGCTCGCCAAGGGCCTCGTCGAAACCGGCGCCGCGCGGTGCGTGCTGCTGCTGACCGCCGACACCTATTCGAAATACATCCATCCGCTCGACAGGAGCGTGCGCACCCTGTTCGGCGACGGCGCGAGTGCGACGGCGATCGTCGGCTCGACAGACGGCAGCGGGTCGATCGGCCCATTCGTGTTCGGCACCGACGGCCGCGGCGCGGACAACCTGATCGTGAAGGCGGGATTGTTCCGCGAGCCGAAAAGCGTCGCCAGCGCAATCGAGAAAGAAGACGCCTCCGGCAATGTCCGCACCGACGAGCATCTGTATATGAACGGCGCGGAGGTGATGGCGTTCTCGCTTGCGGAAGTGCCCAAGGCCGCGACGTCGCTGCTCGAAAAGGCCGGCATGGACCGCGAGGACATCGACTTCTTCGTGCTGCATCAGGCCAACCGTTTCATGCTCGAAGCGCTGCGCAAGAAGATGAAGATCCCGGAGAGCAGATTTCCGATCGTCATGGAGCAATGCGGCAACACCGTGTCATCGACCGTACCGCTCGCGCTGAAACAGATGAAGGACGACGGCATGCTGCGGCACGGCAGCCGATTGATGTTGTTGGGCTTTGGCGTCGGCTACTCATGGGCCGGCTGCCTTGTCAATTACTAGTAGGAGCAGACATGGAACACTTTTACGAAGGCATGGCCGAAATTCTCGAGATCGACGCAAGCATCGTTACGCCGGAGCTCGATTTGCACGAACACAACTGGGACTCGCTCGCGGTGGTGTCGACGATTGCACTCGTCGACGACTGCTTCAGCGTGATGCTGAGCGGCCAGGCACTGAACAACTGCAACACCATTGCCGACATCGAAGCGCTGATCAGCACTGCGAAGAAGGCTGCCTGAGGAGTCAAGCATGAGTTCGCCGGACTTCGTCGCAGGCCGCGAGTTACACACGCAATCCGCCCGCATTGCGGGTGTGGTGTCGTGCGTGCCGTCACAGCAGGTGGATAACGACCACTTTGCGGAAAGGTTTGATGCGTCGGCCGTCCGTGATGTCGTCAAGATGATTGGTGTGAACCGGCGCCGTTGGGCAGACGCGCAAACGAGCGCTGGCGACCTGTGCCGCAAGGCCGGCGAAACATTGCTTGCCGGGCTCGGCTGGCAGGCGGACTCCATCGACGCGCTGATCTTCGTTTCGCAAACGCCCGACTATCGCCTGCCCGGCACCGCCTTTGCGTTGCAGGCCGATTTGAGCTTGCCGGTTGCGTGCCTCGCGTTGGATATCAACCTGGGCTGCTCGGGCTACCCGCAGGCGCTGTGGCTCGGCATGAACCTGATCCAGACCGGCGCGGCAAAACGCGTTCTGCTGGCGGTAGGCGACACCATCAGCAAGCTGGTCGATCCGGCGGATCGCTCCACCGCGCTGCTGTTCGGCGACGCCGGCACGATGACGGCGCTGGAGGCGTCGGCGGGCGATGCCCCCGCGCACTTCATCATCGGCGCGGACGGCCGGGGCGTGCGTAATCTGATTGTGCCCGCCGGCGGCTTCAAGCCTTACGACACAACCGCCGACGAACGCATGGCGGGCAAATCGGCGGAATGCCTGTTCATGGACGGCGGCGAAATCTTCAATTTCACGCTCAATGCAGTGCCGAAGCTCGTAGCGCGCACGCTCGAGATTGCCGGCCGCGACAAGCCAACTTACGACGCGTTTCTGTTCCATCAGGCCAACCTGTTCATGCTCAAGCATCTGAGCAAGAAGGCAGGACTGCCGGCCGAGCGCGTTCCGACCAATATCGGTGAATACGGCAATACGAGCTGCGCGTCGATTCCGCTCCTCATGACGACCGAGTTGAAAAACCGTCTGAAAGAAGAAGCGCTGCATCTCGGCATGTTCGGCTTTGGCGTCGGTTATTCGTGGGCATCGGCGGCGCTTCAGGTCGGGCCGCTCGCTATCGTGGACACCATCGAAACATGACTCTCTTCGCAAAAGACTGCCTCGCCGGTGGCCTCTTCCTGGTCACTGGCGCGTCGTCCGGCATTGGCCGGGCGAGCGCGACGCTGATCGCGAGCCTGGGCGGGCGTGTGATTGCCGCTGGGCGCGACGAGGCTCGTCTTCAGGCGACGCTCGCCGGCCTCGAAGGAAGTGGTCACGCCACGGCCGCCGTATCGCTCACTGACGCCGATCAGACCGCCGACTGGGTCAGCCAGCTCGCGCAGACACACGGCACGTTTGCCGGCGTGTTCCATGCCGCCGGCGTCGAGTTGATCCGTCCCGCCAAGCTCACGAAACAGGACCAACTGGAACAGGTGTTCGGCAGCAGTGTTTATGCGGGGTTTGGCATTGCTCGCGCGGCCAGCAAGAAAGATGTGATCGCGAATGGCGGCTCGCTGGTTTTCATGTCGTCGGTGGCGGGATCGACCGGCCAGGCCGGGATGACGGCCTATTCCGCAGCCAAGGCGGCTATCGACGGAATGGTTCGCTCGCTCGCCTGCGAAATGGCTCCGCGCAAGATTCGCGTCAACTCGATCGCGGCCGGGGCGGTCCACACCGCCATGCACGACCGCCTGACGGGCGGCAGCCCCGACGAAGCGCTGGCCGCTTACGAAAAGAGCCATCTGCTCGGTTTCGGCGAAGCGGGCGACGTTGCGCAGTCCGCGCTCTTCCTGCTGAGCGGCGCGAGCCGCTGGATCACCGGCACGACGCTCGTCGTCGACGGCGGATACAAGGTGCGGTGATGACGAAGCGATTGATCGTGGCCGGCTGCGGCGCCTTTGCACGCGAGCTGATCAACTGGGCGCAAGACGCGGCGGACGCCGGCAGCGGCCCTGCCATCAGCGCTTTTCTCGACGTCAGCCCGGCCGCGCTCGAAGGTTATCCGTACCAACTGGAATGGCGTGGCGACATCGACGACTATTGCGCGCGGGACGGCGAAACCGTCGTGGTCGCAGTCGGCGATCCGGCAGCCCGGCGCGACGTGGTTGCGCGTCTGCGCGCACGCGGCGCCGTGTTCGCGACGCTCGTGCATCCCCGCGCTGTCGTCGCGCGTTCCGCCGTATTGGGCGAAGGCGTGGTGGTATGTCCTCAGGCGGTGATCTCGGCTGACGCCCAGGTGGGCGACTTCGTCGCGATCAACGTGATGTCGAGCGTCGGCCATGACGTCAAGCTCGGCGCCTACTCGACGCTCAGTTCGCACGTCGATCTGACCGGTTATGTGCAAACCGGCGAAGGCGTGTTCTTCGGCAGCGGCGCCAAGATCCTGCCCAAGGTCAGGATCGGCGCGCGCGCGAAGGTAGGCGCCGGCGCGATCGTCATGCGCTCCGTACCGGAAGACGCCGTCGTGTACGCCGCTCCCGCGAGGAGGCTGTGAGATGACACTGGACCGGCTCCTGTTCGATGAATACTGGCATCTGGCCTGTCATCGCCGCGAGCTTGCCAATGACGGCGATTTCATCAAATTCGACGGCGTGTCCGGCGAAGTCGTGATCTTCAACGATAGCGGCGAACTCGTCGCGTTCGACAATATCTGTCCTCACCGCGGTGCGCGGATCTACACGGACGCGCACGGCAATCGCCCCGCCACCTGCGGCTATCACGGCTGGACCTATAGAAATGGCACCGTCATCGTGCCGCAAAGGCAACGCTTCAAGGCGTGCGACATCGACCGGGCACGCTTCAAGACTTTAAAGGTGGAGTGGTGCGGCGATTTCGTGTTCTTCGCCGTCAGCCCGCGCATGGGCTTGTATGAGCAGTTGGGAAAGACGGCTGAAATTCTCGAGAACATTTCGTTCAATGTGGATCGCCGCGTGGACCTGAACCGTTACGACTACGAATGCTATTGGCCGCTCGCGGTCGAAAACGCGCTCGAGCCGTATCACATCGATGCCGTGCACGCGGAAACGCTTGCCACATTGCAGCTTGCCGACGGCGAAAACGTGTTCGACGGCGCGAACTCGATCTGGTACGCGCCGCTCGGCAATTCGCGCGTGGCTAGCCAATTGGGCCGCCTGCGCAAGCTGTTTAGCATCGACTACCAGTACGAGGGATATATGAGCGTGTATATCTTCCCGTTCACGATGATTTCCTCGACGTACGGCTATTCGTATTCGTTGCAGCACTTCTTCCCGTCCTGCAATGGCGCGGACCGGACGCACTTCACGAGCCGTCTGTATGCGTCCCCTACCGTGAATGCGAATGCCGCACAGATGCTCGGCTCGTTCTTCGAATCCACTATCCGGATGAACCGACAGGTGTTCGAGGAAGACCACGAAGTCTGCAAGCTGCTGCCCAGGGAAAGCTGGTCGAGCAAGGCGCTTCGCTTTCCATCCGATGCGGAGGCAAAGATCGATCATTTCAGGCAGTCGTGCCGGGCTGTGAGCGAGGCGCGTGTTGCCGTATTGCACCGGATTCAAACATCAATCGAAGAAGACGCTTCGCCTTACACGGCGCGCACTGTCGATTGAAGCCTATACCAGCGAGAGTTCACCATGGCGACGCCATCAAAGTTCGACAACGACACGTTCCCGCTCACGCGCGAACACATGGATGCCTTCGTGCGGCGGACTGCCGACCGGCTTTCCGAAGAGACAGGCAGACTACTCGAAGTCGGCCCGCAGGACCGTTCACTGGTGCGCCAGTGCTTCACGAATTTCAGCGTTGATACCTTCGACGTAGTCGACACCTACAAGCCGACAATCGTCGGCGACATCACCAAGGTCAACGCGGCGATCCCGGAAAGCGCCTACGACGTAGTGGTGTGCATGGATGTGATCGAACACACGCTCAATCCATTCGACACCGTCAAAGAGATCCGTCGCATTCTCAGGCACGAAGGCCACCTGATGATTTCCGCGCCGTTGAACTGGCGTATTCACGGACCGTCGCCGGATTGCTGGCGCATTACGGAGCACGGCTGGAACGTTCTGCTGCGCGACTTCGATATTGTGGAAATCGACATTCTCGAATCGCCGGGGCGAGAACTCTTTCCGTTGAAGTACAACGTGCTCGCGAAGTGCAATAAGTTCAAAAACACACAGGATAACGAACTGACGTTCCGGTTCATCTAAAGTGCTGACATGAAAAAGACTCTGGCATCCGTCGAGGCGGTCGTCGATCAGATTGCTTCCGATACGTTTAATCCCAGCGTATTCAAAGAGACGGGCGTATTCGTGATGCGCAATGCGATCGCGCCGGCCGTGGTGCAGGAATGGCAAGCCGAATGGCAGGCTTTCTATGATGCCCAGCTCGCCGAAAGCCGCGCCGTGAACAAGGCCAATCCTGTTTCGCTCACGGAGCAGTTGCCGCCGAAGCTAGCCGTCATGTACAAGGAACCGGCTTTCGCCAAGGTCTGCAAGCAGATCTTCGGCGAGCACGTGGCGCTGTACAACCACCGCTTCGTGATAAAAGATAAGTTCAGTCCGAACAAGGTGTTCCTGCATCAGGACAGCTGCTATCACCTCGGCAACCTGAACAAGTGCAGCCTGTTCGTGCCCCTTAGCGAGGTGAACGCGGACAACGGCGGCATGACCTTTTACGCGGGTTCGCACAAGCTGGGTGTGCTCGGCGACGCCGGCGAAATCAATCCCGACAGTTTCGATTTCGAGTGGCCGAAGATCACGCCCGAGTTGAGTCCCGGCGACTTCGTGATCATGAACAGCGCGCTGTGGCACGAGTCCGGCCCGAACGTATCGGGCATTAACCGCATTATGGCCGACACGATCGTGCAGCCGGCGGACGATCCTACTGGCAAGGATCTGCTTTGCGGCGAATGGCAGACAGAGATATTCTATTCGACGGCGAACTACATCCGCTTTTTTGCGAATTCGCGCGTATTGAAGCTCATCAAGTACGAGAAAGAGCGCGCTGCCGCGGCAGCCTGACGGAGGCTCGCGAGTTCGTCTCCAGAAGCGCCGCCCGGCCTGGCCAAGGGTCATCCGCCGGGCAAGACGCACGACGAAGCACGGCGCCAGTGCAGCGCGGGTACGCGGGCGACGCGCCGGGACGGTGCGGCGCACGGCCGCTGTCGCCACTCGGCGCGCCCATCGAGCGGCGGTCAGCGACTCAACGTGATCGCCAGATAAGTCGCGTAAAGCGCGCCGCACACCAGCAGCGCCCACACCGGCGCGCCCTGCTCGCGCGCATTGAGCCGCAGCCAGGCCGCCGCGGCCAGTGTGATGACGATACCGGTGACGACTTCGATGCGCGGCGTCCATGGCGTGAGCAGAATGCCGATAGCGGGCAGCAAGGTGCCCTGAAACACCATTGCACCGGTGATGTTGCCGAATGCCAGCGTGTCCTTGCCGCGGCGAATCCACAGGATGCTGTTGACCTTCTCCGGCAATTCGGTCGCGATGGGAATAATCAGCAAGGACAGCAGCAGCGGCGACACGCCGAGCACCTCCGACACGCCCCGCACGCCGTGGATGAAGCCTTCCGCGCCCCACACCAGCAAGGCCACCGCGAGCAGCAGCTGGATCGCGATGGTCGCGAGGTTGGTCGGCACGCCGAGTCGCGCGAGCATCATCTTGCCGGGCGCCTCGGTGCCGTGACCGGCATCGACGAGATCGTTCGACGCGCGAAACGTCGCCACCACATAGGCGACATACACGCCGACGAGCGCCACGCTGAACACCGCGCGCACGATTCGCTGTTCGTGCGGCACATACATGGCGGCGGCGGCCAGCAGGAAGGCGAACAGGAAATAGTTGAGATCGCGCGTGAAGCCGGAGCGTTCCGGCCTGACGCGCCCGGCGAGACCGCGCGAGCGCAGCACCGCGAGCGTCATCAGAAAGGTGGACAGGGTGGAGAGCATCAACGGCGCACCGAGGATGGCACCGACACCGATTTCCTCATTGGCGGCATGGTCGGCGGTCCCGCCGACAATCGCGATCAGCGGCACCAGCGTCTCCGGCAACGCCGTGCCGACCGCCGCAAAGAGCGAACCGGTGACGCCTTCGGAGATCTTGAGCCGCTCGCCGAGATGTTCGAGCGCGTTGGTGAAAAGCTCGGCCGCCACGAGAATGACGACGAGCATGGCGGCCAGTTCGAAGAGAAGACCGGTCATGCGCGGCTCCGTGCATCGACGGAAAATGCGCGGCGCGGAAAAGCGCGCGAGAGGCTGGGGAAGGGAAAGCGGGTTTTGACAGCTTGAGGTTTCACAGCGGCTCCCAGGTCGGACGTAAGACGAACCATGACGCACCGCCACCCGTCCGACCAGAACGAAGCTGTGCGCCAATGGTCTCGCCAAACCGACCGGCCGAACGCGCCATGACCCGCAGGCCAAGTATGTTGACGCGCTCTCCTTCACGCGATGCGCAAAAGAAGGCTACTCCCCAGTGACCGGGGGATTCTAGCGGGTGTGGAGGCTTGCAACAAGCTTGCGGGGGTGCAGGGGGTGAGGGGTTAAAGCGGGGGAGGTGGGGTGGGGTGAAGCACTGCGGGAAATAAAAAAGGGCTTAGGCGACGTGGCCTAAACCCTTGATGATTCGTGAAGTTGGCGCGCCCGGCTGGGATCGAACCAGCAACCCCTGCCTTCGGAGTCTTACCGGTGCACCACAGCCCCTTATAAATCAACGCCTTGCACAACTCGCAAACTGCAGAATCAAGGCTAATCAAGGTCAATCAAGGCCAAACCAGCTCGTCCAAACTGTATTTTCACTGTACTGCCCCATTGCGTTAGACTGCATTCCAAACCACAAGGAGCGGGTTTATATGTCTCAGCTCGGCCCAACCGAATATGTGATGGCCGGGGCGACTCTGCTCGGCCCGATTTTCGCGGTTCAGGCACAGAAATGGGTAGAGCGTGCTCGCGAGGCTACGAATCGGAGGCAGTTGGTCTTCGCTACGTTGATGGCGACTAGACAATCGCGCGTATCGATCGACCACGTTCGAGCTCTAAATTCCATCGACCTCGCATTTTACGGGCGACGCGTACTCGGGATTCCCCTCCGGAGCCGGAAGGCTCAAGCAGTCCTCGACGCATGGCACGACTACCATGCGCATCTTTCTATCCCACTCGAACAGCGTCCGAAGACCGAGGCCGAAACTCGGGAATGGAACGGGCGAGGCGACGAACTGTTTACAAACCTCTTGGAGCGGCTCGCTACCGCTACGAAGTTCAAATTCGATCGGCAGCAATTGAAATCTGGCAGCTATTCACCGGAGGTACACGGGACAGTCGAGCTCGAGCAGAATCTCTTACGGCGACTCCTCCTCGAATTGTTGGCAGGCGATCGAACGCTCCCGTTGGATGTCCGGACAATCCAAGTGAACCCAGATGCAGCAGCCAGACAGCATGAATTCCAAGAACGCGTGGTAAACGTTCAGGCGGAAATCGCTACGAAATTGGGCGACGTCGCCGATCGTCTGGCACGTCCACGCGTCAACGAGAACGCTCGCGCCGAATAATCGAGGAATCAACATTTCTTCGAATTGCGCCCGCGAATCAGTAGAAGTAGAGAATTTCCAGTGTGACTGAGACCATCACAACCAGAGAGAGAGGGCAAAATGTCTACAGCAGTGGTAAAAATGCAGAAGAACGATACAAAAAGCGAGGATGTTAAAACAACGCTGGAAAAAAGGGCCTCGAAGGAAATGGTCATCGCTTTCATGGGGGCCGCAGGTTGCGGATTACCCCGAGTGATCACCGAATGCCAGCATCAACTTGAAAGTCTCGGCTACCGTGTCGAAAGAATAAAACTCAGCAAATTTATTAAAGACCACAGAGACACATGGAAGAGCAATTTATCGCCAGACGATGTTGATATTAGCTATCTAGAGAATCAGACCGGGGGTAATTTCTTTAGAAAAATGCATAGCCACGATATATTGGCCCAATACGCCGTCAACCACATCGCGCGCTTTAAATTTGCCACCAACTCAAATGCAGGAAATACCGCAATCGAATTGCCTCAGGTGGCCTATCTAATCGACCAAATAAAGCATCCCGATGAGGCAGCACTGCTTCGCCTGACGTATAGAAACCTCTTCTATCTAGTTGGCGTAATGAGCACCAACAATCACCGACTTGCGCGCCTTAAAGACCAAGGACTGGACGAAAACATCGCAAATCGAATAATGGAGCGCGATCGAAAGGAGACAGAGAGTTACGGGCAACACCTTGAGAAGGCGTTCAAAATGGCTGATTATTTTATACAACACCCGCTTGGCCGGGATGAGGCCATTCCACGGCAAATGGACCGTTTTTTGAAGTTGGCGCACGGAAACAATTCCATTACACCAACACGCCATGAACACGCAATGTATGTCGCGCACGCAAGTGGAATGAAGTCGGCGTGTTTCTCGAGACAGGTAGGGGCTTCAATATTGGACGCAAAAGGGAAGCTAATTGCGGTTGGTTGCAACGATGTCCCACAATATGGAGGTGGACTTTATACCGCCGAGAGCCGAGAAGATCAGCGATGCGCCTACAGGAAGGAAAAAATCTGCGAAAACGATCGACAGAAAAAAATTCGAAAAGATAAAATTCGATCCGGCTTAACCAACGAAATCGCGTCACTCTTTAAAGATGCAAAGACGAAGCTGGCCGTAACATCAAATATCGATTCGATAGTAGACTTAGCATATAAATATTCCGGCATCCCTGATTTGATAGAATTCTCTCGCGCTGTACATGCCGAAATGGATGCGATAGTTTCCGTATCGCGTGAAGGAGGGGCGTCTACTGTTGGCGGCACGCTGTATACAACCACCTTCCCTTGTCATAATTGTGCGCGCCACATCGTTGCCGCTGGCATCGACAAAGTCTATTACATTGAACCTTATGAGAAGAGCCTCGCCCTAGCCTCGCATGGCGACTCAATTGTTGTACTTGATCATGATGTCGAGGACAACGCCAACGTGGACGGAACGCCGGCGCCTCCCAATCAAGTGAAATTTATCCATTTCGCAGGGGCCGCACCAAGGGTTTACCCCAAGTTCTTTCACCGCGACAAAAGGAAAGACGGGGACGGCAATTTTGTCGAGTGGAGCGGTGAGAATGGTTCGTCCAAAATCATGGTGGAATATCTCGACTCTTATCGCGATTTCGAAGCGAAAGTCTCACAAAGATTCGAGGATGCATTTCCGTTGGAACCTGGCAACACGGGTTGACACCGCCTTGCTGCACCGCGTTGTGTGACCTATATTTGCGCCAAGCAGCTTGTGGTACTATCCCGCGCTGCACAAAGGAAGGAAAGCCATGAGAAAAGATGACCACGAGGCTGGCCAGATGTCTCTGGATTTCACTCTGCCAGTCGGCGAGCGAGAAATGACCGACCGGCGGCCGCCGAAAAGACCACTGCTGAGAGTGATCGTTTCCGACTCAGGCCGCGACGTGCCGTCATGCTCGCTGGGTCAGCAGAAAGCGCGAGAGACGGTCGAGCCGGACATCTACTCCACGGAAGTGACTCGTGCCCTTCATGCTTTCGCGGATAGGCTCCGTTGGTAGTTCGCCCGCGCTTCGGGCTCGTCCCATCGCGTTGTACTAACCTCGTTCGAAGAGCCCGCATCAGCGGGCTTTTTGCTTTACCCGTTCACGAAACACTACTTACTCAGCACGGTGCGCCCATTCGAACACGCGCGCATCAAAACGCACGATTTCCGCGCAGCCCAAATCCCCCAGAATCCCTTGCCACGATAGCCTTCGGCCCTGAAGGCCGGGTGCATAAAAACCGCCAGTTAAGCAAAGCCCGCAGGCGCGGGGGGGACTGCGTTTTTTTGCCTGCAGGCCCAAGCGGCCGCTAGCCGCACCACCGCTTACGCCAACGTGTGTTGTCCGCGGGCGAGGTAGTGCGCAAAAACTAGTCAAAGCGAAAAAAATAGCCGGCGGGATGACCACTTGCCGCCAGATGCTGCTCTTCGCAGTTGACTGCATGGGTTATTGCCCGACTGTAATTTCTTTTTCGTGAGATAGAATGACGCGGTTATTGGCCGGGCGTCTCCCGGCACTACTATCTCGGCGCAGCGCGTATGACGGGACCAGCTCGAACGCCGGCTGTTCAAGCTCAATGGCGCCGCACCGCGCACTGATAAAAATAGGGACCAACGTGTCTATCGACATCCTTGTAACAACGGATCGCATTAGCGACGACCCATTGGGGCGCGAATTCGTGCGTCATATAGAGACGCAAGCCACGGCGCTAGACTTGGACGACGCGGCGCTTTATTACGACTTTCCAACGTACTCGGACTACGAGACCGTCACCCACAAGCCAGATGCTTTGCTGCTTAGCCCCGTGCACGGCATCGTCGCGATCCGTTTTATCAGCGGGCATCAGGCCGAACGCCAACCGAGCCACGTACTAACTGACCTTGATGAGTCGCTTGGCCAGTTCTGCAGCATTCTTATTGGTCGGTTGTTGAAGAGCAGGACGTTACGGCGAGATCGCTCTAACCTGAGCATGGCAGTGACGCCGGTGATATTTTGCGATAGCCCTCGCGCCAGCCGGCTATTTCATGAAGCTGAGGGCGAAGTTATTTCATCCCTGGCGGCGTTTGATGACTTTCTTGCCGGGCAAGCAGACGACCGAATGTCCGACACTGCTTTTGCCGAAGCCAGATCCGTGCTGGAAGGAGCGAAAGCACTAACTCGCTCGAGCAAACGAGTCGTGGAGAATCCGGAGGCTCAGCGGCCGGCAGTAGCGCTCGCCCAGCTTGAGGCCGAGATCGCCAATTTCGACCAAAAACAGCGTCGAGCCGCCTTGGTCACAATCAATGGCCCACAGCGCATCCGGGGGCTGGCTGGTTCAGGCAAGACGGTCATCCTGGCAATGAAGGCAGCTCACCTTCACATGACTCGGCCAAATGAGCGAATACTTGTGACGTTCTTCACGAAGAGCCTTCGCTCCCCCATCAAGAACCTAATCACTAAGTTCTATAGACACTATAAAGAAGTCGATCCCGACTGGAATCAGATCCATATTCGCCACGGATGGGGAGGATCTAGCTCCAGCGGAACCTACGCTGACGCATGTCGTCGTTCAGGCATAACGCCACGGTCGTATGGATCAGCCCGCGACGCCGCGCCGAGTAAAGTTGACCCATTTGAGTTTGCATGCCGCGAGCTATTAGACCAGGCGGACATTGAGTCCTACTACGACCACGTCTTGATTGACGAGGGGCAAGATTTCCCCGCGGCGTTTTATAACCTCTGTTTCCAACTTGCGTCGGGTGATCGCGATAGTAAAAACATAGTCTGGGCGTACGACGAGCTGCAAAACATTCTGAACGTTCGCATGCGCTCACCGGAAGAGTTGTTTGGTAATGACACGGACGGTATGCCGCGAATCTCTCTCGCGCGAGCGGAGCAGGGACTACCGCCCGGGGCGACGAACGATACAGTGTTGAGCAAGTGCTACCGCAATCAACGAGAAATTTTGGTGACTGCTCACGCGCTCGGATTTGGCATTTATTCAGACATCGTTCAGTTGCTCGAAAGTCCTGATCACTGGCAAGACGTAGGATACGAAGTGGTAACGCCTAATTTCCGCGTCGGAAACCACATCGAGATCGTACGTCCCGCCGAGAATAGTCCCGTATCGATCGAGCGTGAAGGGTTGCCGCCGCTCATCGAACACATGGTGGCGGGCGATCTGGTGGAAGAAGTGGAATGGGTCGTGACGGAGGCTCTTGAGTTCTTGAACGGCGGCCTACAGCCGGAGGATATTCTTGTCGTAGCTCTTGACGATAGGAATATGCGTGACTATTTCAAGCTTATCTCTGCCGCCTTCGCAAGTCACGAAATTGCAACCAACAACATACACGCCGACCCCTACACTGAGCCGCCATTCACCATTCCCGGGAAAATAACGCTTTCGACCGTTTACCGGGCTAAAGGAAACGAGGCTGCCGTCGTCTTTGCTGTAGGTGTTGACGCGTTAGCTCTCAGCTTGAGGTCTGATCGGAACAAACTATTCGCGGCGTTCACCAGAACGAAGGCGTGGCTCCGAGTTTCTGGCTATAAAGATTCAGCACACCGAGTCGCCACAGAAATTGACGATGCAGCCGCCAATTTCCCGGCGCTGAAGTTTGTAATGCCCGACCTCAGCAGGATCAATTTGATTCAACGGGATTTGAGTCAACGATCCATCAGGGCGAAGCGAATTCGAAACGAATACTTTGCCAAGCTGAAGAGCGAAGGTTTCAGCGATGACGAGATCGCCGATCTGCTCTCCGCCGAGGAAAAAAATGGACCGCTCTGATGTAGTTCGGGGAATAAACAGAACATGGGAGACTGCAGAGCGCTTGGACATTGCAGAAACTTTCGGAAATGCGGGGCCGCTTCCTGTCAAGGACGAATTTCGCGACTTATTATTTTCAGCCGATACTCTATATGTTGACGCGTATCTAGCCGGGTTGAGTATGTCGCACTACAACGTACTGTTGTCAGACTACTCATATTTTCAGTTCAGTTGGGAACGCGAGGGCTACGTTCGGTATGCGTTTTATCCCAATCCCTTCATCTCAGGGAAGGAGGAAGAGCTCGCTAATTTCAAGCGCCTTCGCGAGCTTGTAGTAGCTGATATGATCACTCACGAGGAATATCTAGCGCTCATTGCGGACGGTTCTGTGAGTAGTGGCGTTCCGATGTTCCGATACGAAAATGCACCGGACCAACGCAAACCATTTCGACATCCCTGCTCGCACTTTCATATAGGATTTCACTCCGAAAACCGATGGCCTTTGAGGAGAGTTCTGACGCCGCTAGCGTTTTCGCTGATGGTGTTTAAGGCTTACTACGGACTCCCGTGGAAAGCCAAGGGTGACGACGAACAAAAGGACGTGAGCAACGTTTTTGAGCGCATGCTCATCGAGGAAAAAGCAAACTGTCGGCTCGTATCGATTGATCTCTTTGACGAGATCGAAGAACGAACCTTTTTCTTTGCCTGAGGTGCGCTGCACCCTCGCCATAAAAATAGGCGAGGGGCCCGAAAAGGCGCACCAACCAAGGCGCTGTACGGGCGCAGGCTCCTATCGTTGGGGCCAACGGTTCACGCTAGGGTGTCCCTCGCCCCGCATACTCCGAGTACGGCACAAACCGCACCACCTCATCGCCGGCCCACTCGTTTAGTTGCTCGAAGCGCCGTTGCAGCGGCGCGATTTCATTGAGTCCAAACACTTCGGCTGCTTTATCAGCCGCGCCGAAGCCACCGGTATTGCTCGGCACGATCCCCATGAGCTGCGGCGGAATGCGATGCGCCGCGAGCAAATCGTCGCGCGTCACATTCTTGATATTGAAAAACTCATCTTTCGCCGTGACCTCTGAAACAGGAATAAGCTGAATGCCGTCTTTCTTGCCGTTCGGCGCATACATGAAAAGGTTTCGGAAATTTCCCGGCCCCTTGCTGTTCTTCAAAGCCTCGCGCATTTTGTCGACATCGCTTTGACTCTGCGCCGCATCCGTCATGTACAGGATGAAACCGGCGTGCGAACCATTCTCGTAATACTTGCGACGAAAGAGAGTCGCCGACTCGTTCAACCATGCCGAGTGCAGCGCGCCGAGATATTCGGGCAAGCCGTACACCTCCTGATTAATGTCAGGTTCCATCAAGTGATGCACGGCACCCGGCTCGAACTCGTGTTCGATCTGTTGGTATCCGTTGAGCTGCACGAAGCGTTGCAAGTCGATCCGCCGGCGCATGTATTTCGACGGCGCACGTTTGAGCGCGAGTGTTCCGCCGAGCCGGTTCGTGCGGCGATCGATGTACCCGTTGCCGAACGTAAGGAAATCGAGCGCCCACTTGTCGAATTCCTCGCGCGTGAGCAACTTGTGCGGAATGAACGT
Source organism: Paraburkholderia phenoliruptrix (assembly GCF_047325075.1). Lineage (NCBI taxonomy): Bacteria > Pseudomonadati > Pseudomonadota > Betaproteobacteria > Burkholderiales > Burkholderiaceae > Paraburkholderia > Paraburkholderia phenoliruptrix. The sequence goes on along the minus strand of NZ_CP168531.1, from coordinate 519,694 downwards.
GGATGAAAGCACGTTGCGTTTGAAGTAAATCGCCGAGCCGTGATGCACGCCGGCGCGAAACGTCTTTGCCAGTCCCGACCATGACACCGGCGGCTCATACCAATCGCCGGCCGACCACGCTTGCACGTAGTCAAGAATCTCGGCCCGATCCATCACCGGCACCGGATCGTCGAAAGTAAAGGCCTCGGCTCTTGCCGGCGTCCTGCTCGATGCGTTAAAACTGCGCTTGCGCTTGCTCATTAAGAGAACTCCATAAAGCCGGTATTGTTTGCGGTCACACCTTCTAGCGGCTCGTTATCGAGCGCGTGCAGACACGCCCAAGCTAGATCGGCGTGCCCTGTTTCCTCGCTGCGGCTCGCCTCGTATGTCACCTTTCGACCGCTCGCCGTCATGGTTTTACGAATTGCCATGAAGGATTGCGCAAGGTCCGTCCAACCCGCATCGAATTCGAGCCGGCCCTTGCTGATGACCGACAAGCCTTTCAGCACGAGTCGGCCTTTGATTTCGGGCGAGTAGTTAAGCGCGACCGCGCTCGGATAGAACTGTTTAACGAGCTGATAAACGCCCTGGCCGATGCCCGTCGTATCGATCGACATATATTCGACCTTGTATTGCTGCGTGATCTGTCGGATCGCCTCGGCTTGCGCCTCGAAATCCATGCCGCGAAACTGCTGCTTGTGCAGCACGCGGAACTTCCCCCCGGGCACCGCCGGCGGCGCAACGACGACAAGGCCGGCCGAGTCGCCGGATAGTGCAGGGTCATAGCCAACCCATACCGGCCGATAGCCGAAAGGGCGGGGCGCGAGCGGCTTGAAATCGTCGGCCCATTCTTCCCATGAGTCGACCATGCAGCGTTGCAGTTCGACGAGCGAAAAGAGCGATGCCGTGTCGTCGATAAACTGACACATCAAGAGATTCGCGTATTCCTGCGCGCTGTATTCAAGCCTCAGCTCGTCGATATCGAATAGGTCGCACCCGCCGGCTACGGCATCCTCGACCGTGACGATCTGGCGAAACTGTCGATCCTCGCAAAGCCGGCCGCGAGCGAGCGCCGCATGCGACGTATCGAGATGAATGTGATCGGCCTTTGGGCGCCCCCTGTTGTAGTGCTCGCCAGTCCAGAAGGTATAGGCCTCGTGCGTGATGCTCGACGGCGTTGAGAAATACGTCTTTCGCCATTTCTTGTGCATAGCCATGCCTGAGGCGACTTTGTTGAGCTGGCGAAACTGGCTCACCCAAAAGTATTCGTCGAAATAGAAATTGCCGTGATAACTCTGCGCCGTGCGCGAATTCGTGCCGAGGAAAATCAGCTCGGCCATGTTCGGCAAAATGATCGGGTCGCCGGTCAATTCAACCTCGGCGGCCTCGGCGGCAAACTGCCGAATGTAGGACTTGAAAACGTGCGCCTGCGCCTTGCTGGCCGAAAGGAAAATCTGATTGCGCGCAGTCTGCAAGGCATCGTCTAGCGCTTCGCGCGCGAAATAGAACGTCGCGCCGATCTGCCGCGATTTGAGAATGTTGCGCGTGCGCTTGTCGCCGTTGCGATACCACACCTTTTGATAGCCGAACTGGCAATCGAGAAACGCCTCGTGAAGCCGCGCGATCTGCTCGTCGCTGAAATCGTTGCGCACCTTCTCTTTGCGTGGCGCTTTGTTACGCGCCTCGATGTTCGGGTTTAAATCGCTCTCTTTCCCCGTTTCGCCGTACTTGCGCACTCGCGCGAGCCGTTCGACCTGCCGGCCGAGCAAGTCGATTTCTTTGAAGTCGTTACCCGTCTTTACCGGCTTGGCAATGAGCACCGCGAGGCGCGTTTCAAGCGACGACTCAATGCGCTCGATCGGCGCGGCCTTGTCCCACTCGTCGCGCTGTTTCCATGCCTCAACCGTCGCGCGCTTGAGCTGCAAGTGTTCCGCGACGGACGTGATGCGCCAACCCTGCCAGTAAAGCGCGCGCGCAATCCGGCGAGGGTTGGCATTCGATTCGAGTGCGGGTTTGATATCGGCTGTTTCGATCATGCCGGCAAGTTTCCCGCGTCGCGCGCGCGCAAGCACGCCCGCCTATGTGTACCGAACGCACGAACAAACGCGAAACGTTGAGCGCTTGCGGCCGTAATCGCAAGATATCAACTCACACCGAACCCTTCCCGAACCTGTTGGAGACCTAACAATGCAATTTCGCAAGCTGTCGCTCATGTCGCTCGCCGTCGCGGCGATCGCGCTCGCTGTCACGATGGACGCACACGCGTCAACACTCGCCGCACATGCCGTTCTCAACTCTGCCGGTGTGCTCGCGTTCATGGGCGATCACGGCATGAGCATCACCGGCGCTGCCGGCCTCGGCGCAATGGCGATCGGCTCGACCGCATCGACCGACGCGACGAAGCTCGCCAAGTCGAAAATGTTTCGCATCGCGGTCGAAGGTGCGACGACTGACGGCCGGGTGATTGAACGCTCATGGCTCGAACAGATTGCCGCGAACTACAGCGCGACGATGTACGGCGCACGCGTGAATCTCGAACACTATCGCGGCATCGTGCCCGATGGCCCGTTCAAGGCATACGGCGACGTGATCGCGGTCGAAACGCGCGAACTCGACGGCGAATTCGCGGGCAAGCTCGGCCTGTATGCGCAAATCGAGCCCACGCCCGAGCTGGTTGCCATGACGAAGGCGAAGCAAAAGATTTACACCTCGTGCGAAATCGACCCGTCTTTCGCTGACACGAAACAGGCGTATCTGATCGGCTTGGCTGTCACCGATAGCCCGGCAAGCCTCGGCACTGAAATCCTTTCTTTCGCAGCTCAGAACCCGAACGCCTCGCCGTTCGCCGGCCGGAAGCAATCGCCGACAAGCCTTTTCACGGTCGCCGACGAAACCCTGATCGAATTTGAAGAAGCCGAGAAGCCCTCGGCGATCGGCGCGCTGCTGTCCAGCGTCAAAGAAATTCTGTCCAGCTCGAAGAAGCGGGACGACAAGCAATTCAGCGAGCTGGCGCAAACGTGCGTTGAGCTGGCGACGGTCACGAAGTCGCAAGGCGAAACGATCGAAGCGCTCACGAGGCAAGTCGCCGATCTGAACACGGCGCGCGAAGCCGATCGCAAAGCGTTCGACGAGCTGCACACGCAGCTCTCGAAAACCGAGAGCGGCGTGCAGCGCCCCGCGTCGACCGGCTCGGCCGGCGGCACCGTAACGACCGATTGCTAACCCGGCAATTACCCATTTCACTGCCCCGGAGAACACACCACATGCGTAAAGAAACCCGCTTCGCGTTCGACGCTTTCCTCGACGCGATCGCCAAGCTCAACGGCATCAACAACGCGACGCAGAAATTCGCCGTCGCGCCGAGCGTGCAGCAAAAGCTCGAAACCCGCATTCAGGAATCGAGCGACTTCCTCAAGCGCATCAACATCATCGGGGTGGCCGAGCAACAGGGCGCAAAGCTCGGCCTCGGCGTTGGCGGCCCGATCGCGAGCACGACCGACACGACGCAGAAGGACCGCGCCACGGCTGATGTGACTGACCTCGACGAGAACGGTTACAACTGCACGCAAACGAACTTCGATTCGCACCTGACCTATGCGAAGCTCGACGCGTGGGCGAAGTTTCCCGACTTTCAGACCCGCATTCGAGACGTGATCGTGCGCCGTCAAGCGCTCGACCGTATCGCGATCGGCTTCAACGGCAAGACGCGCGCGGCAACGTCCGATCGCGCAGCTAACCCGTTGTTGCAGGACGTGAATAAAGGCTGGCTACAACGCATGCGCGAGCAAGCCCCGCAACGCGTGATGGATCACGGCGCGACGGCCGGCAAGATTGTCGTCGGCAAAGATGCCGATTACGAAAACCTCGATGCACTCGTCACCGATCTGGTCGCGAGCATGATCGACCCGTGGCACCAGGACGACACCGCGCTCGTCGTGATGTGCGGTCGCGGCCTGTTGCATGACAAGTATTTCCCGCTCATCAACAAGAGCCAGGCCCCGACCGAGATGCTGGCCGCTGATGTGATCCAGAGCCAAAAGCGCATTGGCAATCTGCCCGCCGTGACCGTGCCTTTCTTCCCGGCCAATGCGGTGCTCGTCACGAGTTTCGACAACCTGTCGTTGTATTTCCAAGACGGCGCGCGCCGGCGCACGATCGTCGACAACGCCAAGCGCGATCGCATTGAAAACTACGAATCGTCGAACGATGCGTATGTCGTCGAAGACCTCGGCCGCGCTGCTGTCGCCGAGAACATCGAAATCGCACCCGCACCGGCGGCGTAAAGGAGACACGACGCGATGACTAGCCCCGCACGACGCCACTTTCAGCGCGTATCGGCACAGCTCGCGTCGGCTTCGGCCGGCATGGGCGAAACGATGGTCGGAAGCGCTTACGAGCTGATGCTCGCGAAGCTCGCGATCGATCGTCGTCGACTCAAAGAGATCAAGTCGATCGCCCGAAAGATCGAAGTGAAGCGCGCCGAGCTGCTGCCGGAATACGTCGACTATGTGACGGGCGCGCTGAGTGGCGGGCGGGGCGCACAGGACGATGTTTTAACGACTGTGATGATCTGGCGCGTCGACGTCGGCGACTTCGCCGGCGCGCTCGATATTGCGCGCTATGCGATCGCGCACCGGATGACGCTGCCCGATCAATACGACCGCACGCTATCGACGGCGATCGCCGAAGAATTCGCCGAGGCTTCGCTTTCATCGTTCAAGAAAGACGCGAACGGCGATCGCTTGAGCGTCGCGCAGCTCAACGAAGTCGCGCAGCTCACCGAATCGCATGACATGCACGACCAGGTGCGCGCCAAGCTGCACAAGGCGATCGGTTACACGTTCGAGCGCGACGGCGATTCGCCGGCCGCCCTCGAACACCTGCGCCGCGCGCTCGAACTCGACGAGCGCGCCGGCGTGAAACAGGACATTGCCCGCATTGAGAAGGCGAGCAATGCGGCCGGCCCGACCGCCGGCCGCAAGTAAAGAGCCCACCCCGGCCGAGCGGCGCCGGCTGACGATCGCAACGCCTGACGGTTACGCGATCCGACGCCGGCCCACCGCTCACCCTTTCCCGAGCTGACGCCATGACGAGTTTTAACGCGATCGAAGACCCGACCATCACGCCCGAGCCGACACCGCCGGCCGACGCGCTGACGATCGAAAACGTCGCATGGTTTCCCTCTGTCGACCTCGCGCATATGCGCGAAGCCGTGCGCCTCACTGGCACCGTCACAACGGCCCGTCTGCGCGATGCCGCGATCGCCGCGATCGACGAAGTAAATCGCGAGCTGGCGAGCTGGCGCGCGGACCACGAAGCGGCCGGCGTTGCATCGCTCGCCGAGCTGCCCGCCGACAAGATCGGCGGCGAAAGCGTGCAGCTCGCGCGCTATCGCCGAGCGATCTATTTCCTCGCGCGCGCGGACCTCACCGAGAAGTATCGCGATTTCGATAGCACGAAGTCGGGCGCGAACGACGCCGACGAGCTGGTGACGACGATCGACGCCGATCGCCGCAACGCACGCCAAGCAATCAACGATATGCGCGGCGTCGCGCGCACAACGATCGAGCTGATCTGATGCGCGTCTATGCCCAACAGGGCGATACCGTCGACGCCCTCTGTTTCCGCTACCTCGGCCGCACGCAAGGCGTTGTCGAAACCACGCTCGAAATGAATGCCGGCCTCGCCGACTACGGTCCCGTGCTGCCGCATGGCCTCGCCGTCGACCTACCCGATCCGCCGAGCGATCAAACAACGCTCCAGCTCGTCAACCTTTTCGATTAACCCGGAGTCGTCAACATGGCCGAACCTAGCACCACCACCCTCGCCGCTGTGTCGGCCGGCATCGGCTTCGCAAGCCTGTTTCCCGGCATCGACGGCAACGCGCTCATCGGCGCTTTCACGGGCGCGGCGCTCGTCGTCGTCACGTCGAAAGACCTGTCGCTCGGCAAGCGCTTCGCCTATCTCGTGATTTCGCTGATCGCGGGCTATATGGCCGCGCCCGATGTTGTGAATCACACGCCGATCACGAGCACCGGCGTTGCGGCGTTCTTCGCCGCTGCACTGGCAATCACCGTCACTCTGCAACTGATCGAGCGCATCAAGTCTTTCGACCTGTTGTCGCTGTTCCGAAAGGGCTGACTCATGACCAACCCCCTCGCACTGATCGCTTTGATTGCGTACAGCCTCGCGGCGCTGCGCATCCTCGCCTATCGCCGCGACGGAGCGCGGCACCGGCATCACGTTTCATGGTTCGCCTGGCTGATGCTCGTCGCGCTTGGCGGCTCGGCGATCGAGCTGGCCGTGCATGCGAAAGCCGTCGGCTATTTCGAAGCGGCTCGCGCCGCTCTTTTCACTGTTCTCATTTTCGGCGCACGCGGCAACGTCGCGCGCCTGCTGCGGAGCGAATGACGATGATTCTGCGAAAGGGTGATATCGGCGACGAAGTTGCGTTGCTACAAAAGCGGCTCACGCGCGCCGGCTTTCCCGTGCACGAAACGCACGTCTTCGACCATGACACCGAATCCGCGGTTATGGCCCTGCAGAAAGCTCGCGGCCTTGTGATCGACGGCATCGCCGGCCCGAAAACGCTGATTGCTTTGCCCGGTGTCGCACTGCCCCGGCACCTGTCCGACGATGACCTCGTGAAAGCAGCCGACACGCTCGGCGTATCCGTTGCGGCGATCCGCGCGGTCAACGAAGTCGAATCGCGTGGCGAAGGTTTCTTGACCGATGGCCGGCCGGCGATTCTTTTCGAGCGGCATGTGTTCTATAAGCGCCTCGAGGCACGCGGCTTTGATGTGGATGCGCTCGCCGCTCGATATCCGAACATCGTATCGAGCACCACCGGCGGGTACATGGGCAAGGCGGCCGAGTACACCCGCCTTGCGATCGCCGAGCGCATCGACGCCGACACCGCGCACGAGTCGGCGAGCTGGGGCGCGTTTCAAATCATGGGCTATCACTGGCAAGACCTCGAATATTTGAGCGTCGCCGATTGGGTCGCTCGCATGCAGAGAAGCGAAGCCGATCACCTCGACGCGTTCGTGCGGTTTATCGCGGCCGACACGGCCTTGCTTTCTGCGCTGAAGGGTAGGAAGTGGACCGCGTTCGCCAAGGGCTACAACGGCCCGGATTACGCGCGCAATCTGTACGACGCCAAGCTCGCCCAGGCATACACGACGTATGCCGAGCGCGAGAAGGCGGCGGCATGAACCCTATCACCGCACGCCTCGTGCCGATCGCGCTCAAGCTCGCCGCGATCGCGCTCGTCGCGCTCGCGATCGCGGCCGGCTGGTTTTACGTGAAGTCGCTGCGCGCCGAGCTGGTCGACGCACAGGACACCGCGCACACAGCGCAAGAGACGGTCGGCCGGCGCGACGCGACGATCGTCGAACTACAGCAGAAAGAGCGCGAGCACGCGAAGGCGCTCGCGCAGCTCGACGCGAAGCGCGCCGGCATCGCCGCGAGCCTCGCACAGACTGAGACCGACTTTGAGGCGTTGAAACATGAAAACGAAGCGTTGCGCACATGGGCTGATGGCGCTTTGCCTGATGACGTTGTGCGCCTGTACGGCCGCCCCGCGATCACCGGAGCCGACGAATACCTTGCAATGCGCGCCCGTCGCGCGCTGCACGCTGCCGGCGACGGCACCGCGAACTAACGACGAGCTGCGCCGCGCGCTCGATATCACCGAGGCGGCATGGGGCGAATGCGCGGCCCGTGTCGATCTGATCGTCGATTGCCAGTCGAAAGCCCTTTCCCTTCCCGGCCCCGACCATGAATAAGGCGAACAGTCTGCGCAAGGCGCTCAATGTGGCCGTGCCGTCGCTCTCGACCGATCCCGACAAGCTGCTCGTGTTTATCGACGCCGGCAACATCATCGCGACGGGCGCGGCATCCGGCTCGTTCGATTACGCCTATACGCTTAACGTGCTGCTGCTCGACTTCGCTGGCGATGCCGATATCGTGTTCGCCGCGCTGCTCGCATGGATTAAGCGCAATCAATCGGACTTGCTGACGAACGACGATCTGCGCAAGACGGGCATATCGTTCGAAGCCGACCAACTCACGCAAACCACGGTTGATCTGTCGATCAAGCTCAAGCTCACCGAAAGCGTCGTCGTCGGCACCGACGACACTGGCGCGCAGACCATCACGCACGTCGACGAACCCGTGCCCGAATGGGAGGTGAGCGGCCTTTACGATCCGGCGCAATGGACGAACTAAGCGCGCTCGAATCATGGGCGGGCGGGCTGCTCTCGCGGCTCACGCCGGCCGCTCGACGCGCCGCGCTGCGCGATATCGGTCGCGAGCTGACGCGTAGCCAACGCACGCGCATCGCACAGCAACGCAACCCGGACGGGAGCGCATACGAGAAGCGCAAACCGCGCCCGAAGCATCTGCGCGACAAGGCCGCCCGCATCAAGCGCGCGGCAATGTTCGCTCGACTGAGGCAAGCGCGCTTCCTGCGCGCCGAAACTGACTCGCAAGGCCTCGCGATTGGTTTCGCCGGCCGCGTTGCACGCGTGGCCCGCACTCACCAATTCGGCGGCACCGATCGGGTCGCACCGGGCGGCCCCGAATACACCTACCCCGCGCGCGTGCTGCTCGGATTCACCGACGCCGATCGCGAAATGATCCGCGATTTACTGCTCAAGCACATCGCGCCTTAATCATTCGGCACCCGAAATTTGTACCCGACACGCTCACAAACGCAGCGTGTCGACTCGCGCGTGCGTGCTCGGCAACATGGAGCCATGAACGCAAACGAATCCTCACGCCAATTTCTGAACGGCATACGCAAAGGCACCGTTGAGTCGGTTGAAGGCGCGTTGTGTCGAGTAGTGAGCGGCGATTTACATACCGACTGGATTCAATGGTTCAGCCCTTTCGCTGGTGAGTCGATCGAGTGGCATGCGCCCTCGATCGGCGAAGGGGTGATGCTGCTTTGCCCGACCGGCGACCCTGCGCAAGCCGTCGCGCTGCGCGGTTTCTTTTCCGAAGATTTCCCACCGCCGAGCACCGACCCGGCGAAGCATATGCGCGTTTATCGCGACGGCGCATCGATCGAATACGACATGGCCGCCCATGTTCTCAACGCCGTCTTTCCCGATGGTGGAACCGTCAACATCACCGCCCCCGGCGCGGTCAACGTCACGACGAAAACGGCGACGGTTAAAGCCGACGATTTGACGCTCGACGCGACGCAAACGACCGTCACAGGCGCGATGCTTGTTAAAGGCTCGTTCGCGTTTGAGAACGGCATGACCGGCAAGGCCGGCACGAGCGGCGGCCCGACGATGGCTATTTCCGGCACCGTCGCCGTAAGCGATGACGTGATCGCCGGCGGCAAAAGTTCGGCACATCACAAGCACCTCGAACAGGGCGACGGGCAACTCGTCGGCGAACCGCAATGATTGGAATGAACGCCTCGACCGGCCGCGCTACGGCCGGCCTCGCACACCTGTATCAATCGATTTCGAAGATTCTCACGACGCCTATCGGCACGCGTATCGCTCGCCGCGATTTCGGCTCGGAGCTGCCCGACCTGATCGACGCGCCGAACAATGGCGCGACGCGCGTGCGCCTGTATGCGGCGATCGCGACCGCGCTGATGCAATGGGAACCTCGCTTGCGCCTTACGCGTGTGCAGCTCTCGACCGAACTGAGCGACGCCGGCGCGGGGGTGCAAGTCGTCGACATTGAAGGCACCACGACCGAGACCGGCGAGCCAGTATCGACGCGCGTGCAGCTCACGAGCGGGGTTGCGGCATGAGCGCAACGCCGATCGATCTGTCGCGCCTTTCATCGCCCGATATCGTCGAAACGATCGACTATGAAACGCTGCTCGCCGAGCGCAAGGCGCGGCTCGTGTCGCTCTATCCGCTCGATCAACAGGACGAAGTAGCGGCGGCCCTCGCGCTTGAATCCGAGCCGATGAACATTGCGTTGCAGGAAAACGCGTATCGCGAAATCGTGTTGCGCCAACGCGTGAACGATGCCGCGCGCGCCGTGATGCTGGCCTATGCAAAGGGCAAAGACCTCGAACACCTTGCCGCGCTGTTTGAAATTGAACGCCTCGTGATCACGCCGGCCGAGCCGGAAAATGACATTGAGGCGGTCTACGAAGACGACACCGATTTGCGCGCGCGCGTGCAGCTCGCGCCGCAAGGCTTTTCGGTTGCCGGCCCCGAAGGCGCGTATATCTCGCACGCTCGCAACGCTGACGGCCGCGTGCTCGATGCGTCTGCCGTAAGCCCCGCGCCGAAAGAAGTCGTCGTTACGGTTCTCTCGCGCGACGGCGACGGCACGGCCGACGAAACGCTCGTCGAAAAGGTGCGCGTAGCGCTCGCGTCCGACAACGTGCGCCCGCTCACCGATCTCGTGACCGTGCAGAGCGCGACGATCAAGCGATACGCCGTGCGTGCGACGCTCGTTTTCTTCGCCGGCCCCGATCGCTCTGTCGCACTCGCCGAGGCAAACAAGAACGTCAAGAAGTACACCGACGACATGCACAAGCTCGGCATGGCGATCACGCTCGACGGCGTTTATGCCGCTGCGCGCGCGCCGGGCGTGCAAAAGGTGATGCTCGACGAGCCGGCCGCCGACATTCCGGCAACGAAACAGGAAGCGCCGTATTGCACGGCGATCGAGCTGGTCGACGGCGGCATTTACAACAATGAGTGATCTGCTCCCGCCAAACTCGACTACGCACGAGCGCAACCTTGCGCGCGTCGGCGCACGCGTTAGCGATATTCCGTCGCCGCTGGCCGTACTGATGGACCCCGATGCGATCCCGTTGCCTTTGCTGCCGTGGCTCGCGTGGCACCTCGGCGTCGACGCATGGAAAGACTACTGGCCCGAACAGACCAAGCGCGCCCGCGTGAAGGCCGCCATTCCGATCGCACGCAAAAACGGCACGGCTGCTGCCGTGCGCGAAGTCGTCGCCGCGTTCGGCGCAAACATCGCCCTGCGCGAATGGTTCGAGCTGACGCCTCGCGGCGTGCCCGGCACGTTCGACGTAGTGCTAACCGTTAGCGGCCGGGACGGGCAAGTGCCGACCGCTGCACTCGTGGCCGACATCATCGCGGAAATCGATCGCACGAAGCCCGTAAGCGCGCACTACTCATTCACGCAAGGCTTTTCCATGCAGGGCACGCAGCGCGTCGCGGCGGCCGTTCGACCCGCGCTGTATCGCCGTCTTTCTCTCTCGGATATCTGACCTATGGCCGGAACCCTCATCACCATCACCGACGCCGGGCGAGCTGCGCTCGTCGCACCCGGCAACACGGGCACCAACGCGCACCAAGTCGTAAAGATCGGCCTTGCGTCTGCCCCTTTCGTCGCCGACAAGGGCATGCTCGCCATGCCGAACGAGCGCAAGCGCATCACGACATTCGCCGGAAAGAACGTCGCACCCGACACCGTGCATGTCACCCTGAAAGACGACACCGACGATCAATTCTCGCTATACGGATTCGGCCTGTATCTCGAAAACGATGTGCTGTTCGGAGTCTATAGCCAGGCGACGCCGATCATGGAGAAGTCGCCGGCCGCAATGCTGCTGCTATCCGCCGACATGCAATTCGCGACGATCGACGCGGCGGCGCTCACGTTCGGCGACGCGACGTTTCTGAATCCGCCGGCGACGACTGAAGTGCAAGGCGTGATCGAGTTGGCGACGCAAGCCGAAGTCGACGCCGGCACCGACGCCGTTCGCGCCGTGACGCCGGCGACGCTCAAGCCAAAGCTGGATGCAAAGGCGAGTCTGTCGGGCGCTGATTTCATCGGCCGCGTGCAAACCGTCGATTCTTTCCGCATCGCAGCGGCTCCCGGCAACGTCGCGACGCTTGGCCCCGGAAACGCAGATTCGGCGAGCTTCTATGGAAATAACGTTGCGCTGCGCTCTTGGTACGGCATCGGCTTCGGCCCGAATATTGATGGTTCGGCCGTGCCGAAAGCGGAGTTTTCGCACTGGTTCGACACGCGCACCGGAAACACCGGGTTTCGCGGAACGCTCGATGTAGGCGGTTTGATTACCGCGCTCACGCCCCCGGCCGGCGATGTATCGAAGCGCGTCCCGACGACTGAATGGGTAGTCGCGGCGATCGCGGCGGCTGCTGTCGGCACGATCGTTTTTGAACCGCGCACGAGCGTACGCGCTGGCTTTCTGAAGCTGAACGGCGCTGTTCTCAAGCGCGCGGATTACCCGGCGCTATGGGCCTATGCACAGGCGAGCGGCGCACTGGTCGCTGAATCCGCTTGGCCGTCGAATAACTGGGGGTGCTTTTCGAGCGGCGACGGCGCGACAACCTTTCGCCTTCCCGAGCTGCGCGGCGAATTCATTCGCTGTTGGGACGATGCGCGCGGCGCGGATACCAACCGTGGTATCGGCACCTATCAGGCCTATCAAAACATGGTCCACACGCACAGCGCGAGCGCTGCCGCTGTCGGCGATCACGTCCACAGCGCATGGACAGATTCGCAAGGCTGGCACGGGCACCACGGCAATACCTACGCGATCGGCGACCACGGGCACATATTGGATCAACCCGTGCCGATGTACACAACCGACACCGATCGCGGCGTCGGCAATTCGTCGACTTTCTCGATCGACGGCGCGCGATATCCATACACGAACGCGACCGGCGCACACGGGCACGGTTTCGACACTGACGGCGCGGGCACGCACGGGCACAACGTCGGCATCGGCGGCGCTGGCAACCACTCACACACGATCACCGTCGCTTATGACGGCGGCAACGAAGCGCGCCCGCGAAATATCGCGCTGCTCGCAATGATTCGCGCCTACTAAAAGGATCTGAACCATGCTGATTCACCAATACGACGCCGAGACCGGCCAGTACCTTTCCAGTCGGCTCGCCGACCCTGACCCGATCAACGCCGATCGCTGGCTCGTGCCTGCGTTCAGCACGACCGACGATCTACCGTCGCGACCGCGCCTGACGTGGCCGTTTTATATCGATGGCGCATGGAAGCTGCTGCCCGACTATCGCGGCCTGATGCTGTATCGGCAGGACAACGGCCAGCCGGCCGAAATTCAAATCGCCGGCGCTACGCCCGCCGAGCACGGTTTGACGGAAACCCCGCGCCCCTCGGACGACTACACGTTCCGCGATGGCGCATGGGTGATCGATCCCGCAATCGTCGCGCAACGCGTGCGCGCTGCGGCGATGGCCGAGTTTGATATGCGCATGGCGCGCGCCCGAACGATGAACGCGGGCAAGGCCGACGCCTATGCGGCCAGTTTGCTCTCGCGCGAAGAAGCCTATTACTTCCGCGCCTGGTCCGCGTATCAGCTCGACCTCGTGCGTGCGATCCAGCGTGAAGGCTTTCCCGATGCTGTGAGCTGGCCCGACGAGCCGACGCCGTTCGAAGTCGCGAGCGCGCCGGCAATGGCCGAATACGCTGCTCGCATTGCGAAGGCCGCGACCTTCACCGATGGCAAGGCCGAGGCTTACGCGGCCCGCACGCTGTCGGCCGAGGACTATTTCAACTATCAGGCGTGGACGGCCTACGCCGAGCAATGCACGCGTGCGCTCGATCGCGAAACCTTCCCGAACGCTGTCGTGTGGCCCGACGAGCCGGCCGCCTATACGCCCCCGGTTGAACTGCCCGTGATTCCGCCCACCGAATCCGCGCCGCAAACCCCGGCCGACCCCGCGTAACGCCGAAAGCGTCGCGATCTGCAACCCGCCCTTTCACTGCCCTTCTACACAGGAATTCATATGGCAACTGACTATCACCACGGCGTGCGCGTACTCGAAATCAATGAAGGCACGCGCCCGATTCGCACCGTATCGACGGCCGTTGTCGGCCTCGTCGCGACCGGCCTTGATGCTGATGCCGCAATGTTCCCGCTCGATACGCCCGTGCTGCTGACGAACATTCAAGCGGCGATCGGCAAGGCCGGCGACAAGGGCACGCTCGCGCGCACGCTCGAAGCCATGTCGGCACAGGCGAAGCCCGTCATTGTCGTCGTGCGCGTCGCTGATGGCGTCGACGATGCGGCGACGACGAGCAACGTGATCGGCACGACTGCGGTCGGCGGCGGTTACACCGGCATGCAAGCGCTACTCGCCGCGCAATCGAAACTCGGCATCAAGCCGCGGATTCTCGGCGCACCGGGCCTCGACACGCAACCCGTCGCGACGGCCCTCGGAGCGCTCGCGCAGAAGCTGCGCGGCTTTGGTTATATCTCGGCGAACGGCGCGGAAACGAAGGAAGCGGCGACCACGTACCGCAAGCAATTCAGCCAGCGCGAGCTGATGGTGTTGTGGCCTGATTTCCTCGGATGGGACACGACCGCGGACGCGTCGACCACGATCGACGCGACGGCGATCGCGCTCGGACTGCGAGCCAAGCTCGACGAGCAAAGGGGCTGGCAAAAGACGCTCTCGAATGTCGGCATCAACGGCGTCACCGGCATTAGCCGCGATGTGTTTTGGGATTTGCAAGACCCCGCGACCGATGCGGGCTACCTGAACGAACAGGACGTGACGACGCTGATTAACTCGAACGGTTATCGCTTCTGGGGTTCGCGCACCTGTTCCGACGATCCGCTGTTCGCGTTCGAGAACTACACGCGCACCGCGCAAGTGCTCGCCGACACGATGGCCGAGGCTCAAATGACGTTCGTCGACGTGGATTTACACCCGTCGATCGTGCGCGACATTATCGAAAGCATCAACGCGAAATTCCGCGAGCTGGTTTCGAATGGCTATCTGATCGGCGGCTCAGCCTGGTATGACGACAGCGTGAACGACAAAGACACGCTGAAGGCCGGCAAGCTCTCGATCGATTACGACTACACGCCGGTTCCCCCCCTTGAAAACCTGATGCTGCGCCAACGCATCACCGACCGCTATCTGATGGACTTCGCCGCACGCGTCACAGCCTAACTAGGAGCAATTAAACATGGCATTGCCGAAGAAACTAAAGAATTTCAATCTGTTCCAGAACGGCGAAAACTTCGCGGGACAGATTGCCGAAGTCACGCCCCCGAAGCTGACGCGAAAGATGGAGGCGTATCGCGGCGGCGGCATGAATGGCCCTATCGATATCGACCAAGGGCAAGAGGGCATCGTGCTCGAATGGACGGCCGGCGGCTTCATGCGATCGGTCTGCGCGCAATACGGCATCACGAAGCATGACGGCGTGCAACTGCGTTTCGCCGGCGCGTATCGCTCCGAGGATTCGACGAAGCACGACGCTATCGAAATCGTCGTGCGCGGCCGACACAAGGAACTCGATTTCGGCAACTCGAAGCCCGGCGACGATACGGCGTTCAAGGTTTCGACGACGTGCAGCTATTACAAGCTCACCGTCAACGGCGAAACCGTGATCGAGATTGACCTCATCAACATGGTCGAAAACGTCAACGGCGAAGACCTGTTGGCCGATCTGCGCAAGGCAATCGGCCTGTAACGCAAGCATGTCCCCTTCCCCGCCTGGTCAAGCACCGGGCGGGCATCAACGACCCAATCTGAACAGAGAAAGAAATGACCGAACAAGCCAAGTCGAACACCATCACCCTCGATGCTCCGATCACGCGCGGCGAACAGGTAATCAACGAAATCACGTTGCGCAAGCCGGCCGCCGGCGAGCTGCGCGGCACGTCGCTCAATGCGCTCGTGAATCTGGACGTCGACGCACTCGGCAAGGTGTTGCCGCGCATCTCGTCGCCGACGCTCACCGAGTTTGACGTGCAGCAGCTCGACCCCGCTGACCTCGTGCAATTGGGGGTGGCGTTCGCATCTTTTTTGCTGCCGAAGCGGGCGAGCTAGAGAACGGCATACCCGACCGCGTTGAAGAAGCGATGGCCGATATCGCGACCGTGTTTCACTGGACACGGCGCGATATGGACGATCTGACGTTGGCCGAGCTGGCCGACTGGCGCGAGCGAGCGCGCGTGCGCTCGCCGTATGGAAGCGAATAACGATGGCAAACAGTAACGACCTGAAATTGCGCGTGCTGTTCGATATGGTCGACGGCGCAACGAAGCCCCTGCGAAACATTCTCAACGGTAACAAGGGCCTCGCGAAGTCGCTCAAGGAGTCGCGTGAAGAACTCGGCAAGCTACAGCGCACGCAAAAGGACGTGGCCGCGTTTCGCGAAATGCGCGTCGGCCTGAACGGCACCAGGCGCGACATGCAGAGCGCGCAATCGCGCGTCGCCGAGCTGGCCCGCACGATCGGCTCGACCGACTCGCCGACGAAACAGATGGTCGCGGAGTTTGAACGCGCGAAGCGCACGGCCGCGCAGCTCACCGCCGAGCACGACAAACAGGCCGACAAGGTGCGGGCGCTCCGCGATCGCCTCGCGGGCGCCGGCATCGATACGCGCAATCTGTCGGAGCACGAGCGCAATTTGCGCTCGTGCATGGCCGCGACAATCGGCGTGATGACGATTCAGCAAAACAAGCTCGCCGACCTCACCACTCGCACGAAGCGGCTCGCCGAGGCGCGCGAGAAAATGAACAGGACAAAGGAACTGGCCGGTTCCATGGCGGGCACGGGCGCGAAGATGATGGCCGGCGGCGCTGTCGTCGGCGCGGCAACTCTCGTGCCTATCGCCGCATATGCGCAAGCCGAGGAATCGGCGACGCAGCTCGCGAGCGCGCTTATGCGCGCCGGCGGCGTCGTGCCCCCTGAATTCGAGAAGATCAACACGCTCGCGATGAAGCTCGGCGACCGGCTCCCCGGCACGACCTCGGATTTCCAGAACATGATGACCATGCTCACGCGGCAAGGTATCAGCGCGGAATCGATCCTAGGCGGCATGGGCGAGGCGACTGCCTATCTCGGCGTGCAGCTCAAGAAAGCGCCGGCCGAGGCGGCCGAATTTGTCGCGAAGCTACAGGACGCCACGCGCACGACCGAGAAAGACATGCTTTCGCTGACGGACGTGATTCAGAAATCTTTCATGCTCGGCGTCGACGATAACAACATGCTCGATGCGTTCGCCAAGCTCGGCCCGGCGATGGACACCATCAAGATCAAGGGCCTCGAAGGGGCGAAGGCGCTCGCGCCGCTGCTGGTGATGGCCGATCAATCGGGCCTGATCGGCGGCTCGGCGGGCAACGCTTTCCGTAAGGTGTTCCAGCTCGGCATGGACGCGAAGAAAGTCGGCAAGGCAAACAAGCAGCTCGCGCCGGCCCAACGCCTCGACTTCACGAACGGCAAGGGCGAATTCGGCGGCCTCGACAAGATGTTTGCACAGTTCCAAAAGCTCAAAGGCCTCACCACGCAAAAGCGCGAAGGCATCCTTAAAGAGATTTTTGGCGAGGACGCTGAAACGCTGCAAGCCGTGTCGCTGATGGTGAATAAGGGCAAAGAAGGTTACGAGGAAGTCGTCGCCAAGATGGCGGCGCAAGCCTCGATGCAGGAGCGCGTTAATAAGCAGCTCGGCACGCTTAAAAACCTTTGGGAATCGGCTACGGGCACCTTCACGAATGCCCTCGTCGCGTTTGGCGCGTCGATCGCGCCGGAAATGAAAGGCGTAGTCCAATGGCTCGGCGACATGGCGCAAGGCTTGGGCCAATGGGCGCGCGACAATCCGAAGCTCGCTAACGGCCTGATGAAAGTCGCGGCCGGCGTCGCGCTGCTGTTGACGGCCGGCGGCGCTCTCGTCGTGATGCTCGCCGGCGTGCTTGGCCCGCTCGCTGTCGTCAAATTCAGTATGACGGCGCTTGGCATGCAAGGCGGCATTCTCGCGCGCGTGCTCGGCCTCGGCGCGACTGCATGGCGCGTGTTCGCGTCGGCCGCCATGTTCGCCGGCCGCGCCATGCTGATGAATCCGATCGGCCTTGCGATCACCGCGATCGCGGCGGCGGCGCTCGCGATCTATGTCTATTGGGAACCGATCAAGGCATTTTTCGGCGGCCTATGGCCACAGGTTCAACAGGCGTTCGCTGGCGGCATTTCAGGTATCGGCGCACTTATCGTCAACTGGTCCCCGCTTGGTCTGTTCTATCAGGCGTTCGCGGCCGTGCTGTCATGGTTCGGCGTCGACATGCCGGCGAAGTTTTCGGAATTCGGCGGCAACCTGATCGCCGGCCTCGTCAACGGCATCACTAGCGGCCTCGGCGCTGTTCAAGCGGCGATCACGAACGTCGCGACAAGCACGGTCGGATGGTTCAAGGAAAAGCTCGGCATTCATAGCCCGTCGCGCGTGTTCGGCGAGCTGGGCGGATTCATCACGCGAGGCGCGGCGATCGGCATGGAAGGCGAGCAAGGCCGCATCGCGAAAGCCGCGGTCGGCCTCGCGACGCTCGCAGCGACCTCGTTCGCTGCCGCGCAAGGCGCACAGACGGCCGGCACGCCCGCCGGCGGTCCCGGCGCAGCGATTGATACCCGCCCCGCCCTGCAAGCCCGCCAGGCGACCGGAAACGCGGCCGGCGCGGCATCGTCGGCCGGCGGCGACACCTACATTTTTCAGATTTCAGGCGGCGGCTCTGACGAAATCGAGACGCGGATTCGCAAGGTGCTCGCCGATATCGAGCGCAAGAAGGCCTCGCGCGTTAGCTCCCGCCTGTCCGATTAACGGAGGAAGAAACGATGATGATGTCACTCGGCCAATTCGTTTTCAGTCTGTCGACGCTGGCCTATCAGGAGTTGCAACGGCGCACGAGCTGGAAGCACGCGAGTACGTCGCGCGTCGGCGGGCGTAATGCTCGGCAATACACCGGCCAGGGTGACGACACAATCACGCTCACGGGCTGGTTTGCGCCCGATCAAGGTATCGGCAAGCTGTCGTCGCTTACCGAGCTGCGCACGATGGCCGACGATGGCGAGGCCTATGTGCTCGTCGACGGCACGGGCACGGTATACGGCGCATTCGTGATCGAAGGCCTCGACGAAGGCCAATCGCTTCACCAGAAAGACGGCACGCCGAGGCGCGTCGAATTCACGTTAAACCTCACGCGCGTCGACGATGGCCTCGTGAAAACGAAAACTGAGCCGGCGAAGGACAAAGCGCAATGAAGCAACCGACGCCGATCTATCAAATCACGCTCAACGGCAAAGACCTCACGAGCAAGATTTCGCCGCGCCTGAATCACCTGTCGCTCGACGAGTCGCGATCGGACGAAGCCGATACGCTGATGCTCTCACTCGACGATGCCGATGGAAAGCTCGTGCTACCCAAGCGCGGCGAAGTCGTGCGCGTGGCGTTCGGATGGTCCGACACGGGCCTCGTCGACAAGGGCTCTTTCACGATCAACGAAATCGAGCACGCCGGCACCCCGGATATGCTCACCATTCAGGCGCGATCTGCTTCGATGACGAAAGGCCTCGGCGAACGAAAGGAAAAGAGCTGGCACGGCGAAACGATCGGCGCGATTGTGCGCAAGATCGCCGGCGCGCACGGCCTTAAACCGGCGATCACCGAGGCGCTTGCGGAAATCGTGATCGCGCACATCGATCAAACGCACGAGTCGGATATGTCATTTCTCACACGCCTCGCGAAGCGTTACGACGCCGTGATGAACGTGAAGGATACGCACCTGCTGTTCGTGCCGATCGGTCACGGCACGAGCGTTAGCGGCAAGGCGCTCGCCCCCGTTGAGCTGACGCGCAAAGAAGGCGACCGGCACCGCTATCACGTATCCGAGCGCGAGAACTATGCGTGCGTGCGCGCGTTCTACCACGCGACCGGCCGCGCGAAACGCAAGTCGATCGTCGTCGGCGGCGAAGATAACCATAACGCGAAGGTGTTGCCGGAAACCTATGCAACCGAAGCCGATGCACGCGCGGCAGCAACGGCCGAGCTGAACCGCACGAAACGCAGCCAGGCGACGATGACGTATAACCTCGCGCTCGGCCGGCCTGACCTCTACCCCGAAGTGCCCGTTTATCTGAACGGCTTCAAGCCCGATATCGATGCGGAGTCATGGCTTGTGAAGAAGGTGCGGCACGAGATTGACGGCAACGGCGGCTATACGTGCGAACTGGAACTTGAAACACGCGACGATCCGACGAGCGAGCGGCACCGCACGCACTTTCGCAAAGGCGGGCAATAAACAAAGGGCCAAGGTTTAGCCTTGGCCCTTTCGCTTTACTCGTCGCCGGCGGTCACTTCACCCGGCCGTCGCGGCCGACAGGCATTGCCGGCCACACACACCCAAAGGCGCTCAGAAATGTAGCTTGTCCGCTTTTCCGCATCGAGCGCGATGTTTTTAAGCGCCTCACACTCATTTCGCCCACCCTGAAATGAGAACCCTTGTGCGCCGATATCGTTCCGTATCTCAATGCGCCGTATGTCGGACCGCCCCCATGTGTTCGCAGTCCAGCATGCGCCGAACGTCAAAACATTATCGAAAGCTTCGCGCCTCACGACTGGTTTGCGAATCGTCATATAGAGCGATCCTTTTTCCAGTTTCACCCCGTCAACCTGTCGGCTTGCAAGGCTCTTTTGCAGAGCCGGCGGCAACTCGGCCGCGTGAACGCTGAGCACGTTGCATAGTGCGGCAATGATGATTGACTTGGCGGTCCATACAGATAGCTTCATTAATTTCCCCGTGCACAAATTTCCAGTCGGTCAGCCTTGGCCAATTCACTGGTGCCTGCTAGATGCAATGGTTCGCGTGACCTACCGCCGATGCCGTGTGTTGACCTTTTCCCACGTGACTGTGTTGTCGTCAGTTATCGCGCATTGCTGGCGTAAGCCAGCTTGCAGGACCACGCTACCGATAGAGTAGTGATGACCACCGTACTCGCATTGCGCCGCGACCGGTGCGGCGGGCGACTGCGCGGATGCTGTTGACAGGTCTACAACGACATAGGCCACGGCTGAAAGCGCGGCGATTACTCCGCACGCTACGGCAACCGCTCGCCACGGCGCCTTTCTCGCAGGCACGTCAGGCATTGCCGCCTGGGCGAAAAGCTGCGGAGTTGCTACGTTCGGATTTGTGGAGGTGAAAATATGCCTCGCGTCTTCCGTGGCATCGCGATATGACGCATCGGCAGCGGGGCTCGACGTTCGCGATGAAGCCTTGACCGGTGCCGGCTCCGTTGTGCCATTTCGCAACCAGACTTCGAGATAGGACATCGCACGCTGGTACACGTCGCGCGGCATCTCGTCCATGTTAGGGAACTTGAATACCGTCATCAGGCGCCGATATACCATCAGCTTGTCGGTCTGCGTCTTGGCTTGGATCTGATACGCCTTGCGGGCGATTGCACTGCGCTGACGGTCGCTGATGTAACGCTGTTTCGGTTCGTTGTGGATATGCACGCTTACGTTGGATTGCGCGCTATTTGTTTTGACATCGCGGCCCGCAACCTGCCCGATGTCCCCGTTGAATTTCTGTTCCATTGCTTTTTATTCTCCAACGCGGCTGGCCCCGCCGCCCTACTTTTCAACTGCTAATCTTTCTGCTCGCCCCGACGCTTCTTTCCCGTATTGCCCATGTCAATGGTGAAAGGACCGGTTACATCTCCGCTCACCTGCTGACCGATATTGGCGCCTTTAAAGCTTTGCTGGTACTTCGCTGGTGCCGCGCCTGCCGTCAGCGCTGCGACTGCAGCCACGCGGACCGCGTCTGGCGCTTCGCGGTATCGACGCACTAGGTCAGCTTCGTCCGGCGAAAGTGCCGACGTGTCACGTTCGCCGGTGAGGACGTAAAGCACGTCCACCCCAGCTCTCGCGACCGCTGACAGATATGCCCAATCAGGCGAGCGGTCACCGCTTTCGTACCGGCTTTGCGCAACGTTGGTCGTTGCGGCTAGTTCCGCAAGCTCAGCTTGTTTCAGACCCAAACGCTTCCGTTCGTCTTTGAGCCGCGCGCCGAAATTTTCCATAGTGGCAATAAACCTATTGAAACTTGCCAAACTGGCAATTACAATCAGATTGTGCAAGGTTAATGACAGGGAGTATATCGCCATGCCTCTGAAGAAAGCGCCTACAACACGCTCACCGCGCGGCGTGTTGTCCAGCAAGCCGGTCTATATGCGCCTGATGCCCATCGAGCGTCAGATGCTCGAGCAGCTTGCCGGAAGCCAGAACCGCTCGACCTCCAGCGTCGCGCGTCTGATCTATCTTGAAGGCGTTGAGCAGTACAGGGCCAAGGTTATCGGCTCCGTCGCTCAACTGCACGCAAATACTGTTGCGGGTCGTTGAGCCATGAGAACCCCCGCTCGCATCGAACCCGCCCTGCGTCAGGCGCTGAACGGCCCGGGACGCCACGACGTACAACAGACGATCGGTTGGGACGACTCGCAGGTCAGCCGCTTCCTGAGCGGCGGGCAGGGAGTTGTGATCGACAAGATCGACACGCTCGTCGCCGCAGTCGGCTTCGTGCTCGTCACGCGAAAGTATCTGGACGCTGTCGCGACGCTCGGCGAAGTCGGCGTCCATTGTGAATGCGCACGCCAGGGTTACGGCGAATGCGGCAAACGCTAACCCGGAGGTATTCATGCGCATTCTGAATCGCTGCCCGCACTGCCGGACACGCGCCACGGCGCGCAGTAGCCGGGACATGTCGCTCACATTCCGCGAAGTGACATTCATGTGCAACAACGCTGAATGCGGTCACACGTATGTCGTGAACATGGAGTTCGCGCGCACGCTGTCGCCGTCCGCGATGCCGAACCTGTCGCTCAAGCTGCCGCTGTCGCCTCACGTACGTGAACGGCTCGCCGAACAGCTCGAACTGCCCGTCTAGCTCCCTTAACCGTTTCCTCCCTCGCATCGTGCCCATCGGGCGCGAGGGACTTTTTTTGCCCAAAAAAAGGAGAACCTCATGGCTACCCCTGCTGCAGCGCCGCTTGTCCTGCCGTTCGACCCGTCGTTCCTGTCCATGCAGGAACGACGCGCATATCTGCGGCTTCTCTGGAACGCCGATATCGATCCGTTCGTGTTTGTCGGCATGGCCCGCCGGCTCGGCTACGTCCTCGGCTGCCGCTGGGATTGCGAGGCCGGCATGCCGATGCTCGCGCCGACCCTAACGACACTGCACTGATTGCCATGCGTGCGCCCATCACCGAAGCAGAACTGCGTGCGGCCTGGCAACGCCTGCGAATGGTCGGCGACTTCGATTCGTCGATGCGTCACCGGGCTGTGCACCGCGCGGTGGAAAGTGCCGCGCGCGCCATGCAGGCACGTAAATGCGACCGCCCCGGCTACGACGCCAAACGTCGCGCCGCGAACGATCAGAACGACTGACCCGACCTCTGCACCGATCACCGGTGCCCCTTGAAGGAAACCATCATGAAAACGTACATCTTCGGCTTAGGCGTATTGCTGATGCTGTCTTTCTCACTTGCTGGCATGACGTGGACAGCCGCGCTGACGCTGCGCCGCGCGTCTGACAGATTCGGCCCGCTCACCGCCGTCGCCATCGGCTTCGTGTCGCTCGTCGTCCTCATTACCGCACTGGCGTGGTCTGTTCCCGCACGGGAGGCCGTATGAGCTTCACTAACACCCCTCAACAAACGGCCGCGCCCCACGATGCTGCACTCACGGCCGCGATCGTTCGGGCCGCCGCCGTGCTGCGTTTCGATAGCCGGCCCGGCAGCCTGGAGCGCCAATGCACCATCGGCCTCTTTGTCGCCGCGCTGAGCGATCGTCTCGCCCTCGCTTTCCCGCACTCGTCGGACGCGCTGAAAGCCGTCGTATTCAGCCCGGCCACGGACGGCAACCCGGTCGAAACATTTGATTCCCAGTCACAGCAGCACGCATAACCATGGCCTCGATTGAAGAACTCAAACAGCGCGTCGACCTGCACGACCTGGCCGATCGCCTTGGCCTCAAACGCGGGCGCGGCGGCGATAAGGCGCTCTACCACTCGCCCCAGCACGAGGACCGGAGCCCGTCGCTGTCGATCTACCAGAACCACCCGAAACACGGCACCGGCTGGCGCGATCACAGCGCCGACCAGGGCGGCTCCTGCATCGATCTGGTGATCTATGCGCGCGGCGGCACGGTATCCGATGCGATACGGTTTCTGCATGAAGCCTACGGTATCCCGTTCGACCGGCCGGCCGCGCCGGCGGACCGCCGCGAGAAATCAACCGTGGAGTTCATTGCCGATCGATGCCTCGCGGAACGCGCGCGCGTACGCGACTACCTGACCGGGCGCGGGATTTCCGGCGATGCGATCGACGCCGCGATCGCAGCCAGAACGCTCGGCTTCAACGACTGGACCAGTTCGAAGGTGCAGTCCGGCGAGGTAGGGCACGGTGGCCCGGCTGCCGCGTTCATCGTCCGCACACTGAATCCCGGTCACGTCGTCGCCGTCGATATGCGCTACGTCGATCCGACCATCAATGGCGGTGTCAAGACGCAGACCCAGGGCGACAAGTCGGGTTATGGCTGGACCGCCGACGCGCGGCGTCTCAACAAGGCGAAGCGGGTGATCGTCGTCGAAAGCGCAATCAATGCGCTATCGGTCGACACGTGCAGCATTCCCGCGACAGCCGCATTTGCGCTGCGCGGCCTTGCGAACGTTGGCGGCATTGACTTTTCCTTCCTGCGAGGCAAACAGGTCGTGATCTGCCTCGACAATGACGAGCCGTTCGCGGACGGCCACCCGCGCGCCGGCCACCGCCCCGGCCCCGAAGCCGCGTGGGCACTGTACGAACGCCTCACGAGCCTGAATATCAGTGCCGTGATGGTCGATCAGTCCGGATGGCTGGCCGACCTGGCCGATGGGGAAAGGACTCGCAAGCCGATCAACGACGTCAACGACTTCCTGCAACTGCGCGGCCCTCGCGAGCTGCAACGCGCACTTGACCAGTACGAACCGTGGCTTATTGCCGGCATGGCGGGCGACGACAGCCGCAAGGGCCGGCCGCGCATCTACCTGCCGTCGCACGACTTCGCACAGTACTGGCGTTTCCGTACCCGACCCGACTTCACCAGCTATATCGCGAAAATGGAGCGCAACGAGGAAAGCGGCGTCGAGACACCCGTGACGACCGATCTGTGCGGTTTCCGTATCGCCTCCATGAGCCGGGTGTCCGTGGCGAGCGCGACCTCGACCATGACCGGCGACGCCGATCAGGCGCCGACCGTGTACTTCGCCGTGTCCGTGCAGGCGCCGCGTCACGGCCCGACGCTCATCCGTCGTGTGATGATGGATGACCAGCTTCACAACACGGACCAGTGGGCCAAGTTCGGGCCGATCTGGGCGCCGGCACCGTTCAAGCGCATGGTGAACATCCTTGAGCGCGGCGCGGACCTCGGCGCGCGCCACGCGGCGAACTTCGTGGGCCTCGCCTGGCGCGACGGCCAGCTCATCGTCAACGAAGGCCCCGACTGCTATTTCACCGAGGCCGACAAGCAGTGTCCGTATCACAACCTGTCATTTCCGGCAGGTCCGGTCGGCGACGCGCGGCGCGTGCTGGTCGCGTATCAGGAGACGTTCCGGCAGAACGCCGCCACGATCCCGCTCGTATGGGCACTCGGCGGTCACCTGAAAGCGCTGCTCGGCTTCTGGCCGCACATGACGGTGCAGGCCGACAAGGGCGCCGGCAAGTCGACGCTCATCAAACGGCTCGAACGGACGATCGCCTTCACCATGTTTTCCGGCCAAAGCCTGCAGACCGAATTCCGGCTCCTGACGAGTATCAGTCACACCAGCCACCCGGTCGGCTGGGAAGAACTGTCTGCACGTCGGCAGGATGTGATCGACAAGGCCGTCGGCCTGCTGCAGGAAAACTACCAGTACACCGTTACCCGCCGCGGCACCGACATGACGGAATACCTGTTGTGCGCGCCGGTGATGCTGGCCGGCGAAGACGTACCAGTAAAAAGTCTGCTCGGCAAGCTGGTGCGCACGTCGCTCACCGGCAAGCGCGGTCCCATGCTGCCTGACGATCTGCCGCGCTTCCCGCTGCGCCAGTGGCTTGAGTTCCTGGCCGGGCTGAACAGGCGCGACGTGCTCGACCAGTATCGCGCCATCCGGGAACGCTGCCTCGCCACCTGTCGCGCGAGCGGCGCCGACGATGGCGCGCTGCGCATGGCCGGCAACTATGCGGCCGTGGGGCTTGCGTGGCGATACCTGTGCGAGTTCGCCGGCATGGACCCCAGTGAAGGCGATTTTCCGCGCGACCTCACTGCCGAAATGAACAGCCACATTGCCGAAACCAGCGCCGATCGCGAGCCGTGGGTCTGGATTCTCGAAACCGTGCTGTCCGAAATCGACGGCGGCAATTACAAGCACCCGTACACGTTCGATACGGTCGACGGCGAATTCTGCATCCTGCTGCGCACCGGACACGTGATGGATCACATCGCACACACCGGGGCGCTCCGAGACAAGTGGAATGGTCTCCCTGTGAAATCCGATCGCGTGTTCAAGCGCCAGCTCCATCACGCCGGGGTCGTGGTCGGTGAGAAGGAAGTCGAACGGCGCATTTACACCCGCCGCGTGCCGTATCTCACACCGGTTTCACTCAATCGCCTGGCGGATTTCGGTCTGCACGTATCCGTGCGCGAAGACCTGGCGACGGACGCCGTCGAACAGCGGGGTCGCGCATGATGCCGGCCCGGCTCTCGTCGCCGCCGCGCGACCGGCACCTTCGTCCCGTTCCGTCTGGCCGCTGTCTGGCCGTCCTTTCCCCGGGCCAGGCCGGACGGAGACTGGCCCAAACCGGGAGGTCGGGGGACCGCGCGACCGACACTGGCCGATGGGGACGGGCAGGCAGCGCAGCTAACGCGTGGTTTTCGGGGGTGCGCGCCCGTAAGTCATTGATTGTTGAGAGGACTACCGCCACAGGTCGTCCGGGTTTTGCCATGAGTTGCTCCGGTTTTGCCACGAGTCTGTTTTTTGCGTTTTGCCGCGCCGTACCATCTTCTTCTCTCTCTAATTCATTGAAAGAGAAGAAGAAAGAAGGCTGTGAAGTGCGAGGAATCAGCCACGCACGCGCGCCACGGGTTACCGCTGTTTTGCCACGAGTCAGACATGCTGCCTATTTTTTAGGCCATCAGTCAGCCACGCCGGAATCGGCTGACTCATGGCAACTGATGGCAGGCGTTCCCTTACCGATCAATGACTTGCAACTGCCCGCCCGGCAATCCACGTGTCCACGAGTTGCGCCGCGTGTGCCCCCATCTCGCGTCCGTCTGGAGAGCCGCCGATGAGTACTGTCGATCTTGTTCAGGCAGCGGCAATGCTCGGCGCGCATCCGGAAACGGTGAGGCTCAAGGCGAAGGCCGGCGAACTCCCGGGCCGGAAGGTAGGCAAGCGCTGGATGTTCTCCACGATTGCGCTGCATCGTTACCTCGCAGGAGAATGGATTCCGCGAGTTGTGCAGGGCGATCATCAGGAAGATGAAAAATGTCGCTCTATAAACGAAGTAGAAGTCCGAACTGGTATTACCGACTTTCCCCGCCCGGTGGCGGCCCGGTCGTACAGGGCAGCACTGGCACCAGCAACAAGGAGCAGGCGCAGGAGTTCTACGACCGCCTGAGAGTGGATCTGTGGAACCAGGCCAGGCTCGGTCACAAGCCGCGCTACACCTGGAATGATGCGGTCGTCCGCTATGTCAGCGAACGTGAAGGCATTGCCAGTCTGGAAACCAGCAAGACGCATCTGCGGTGGCTCGATCAGCACCTCTCGGGCGTGCTGCTGACCGATATTGACCGCAACCGCATCGACGCGATTGCGCACATCAAGCGGATGGAGCCCCGGGTCGTCCAGACCCGCAAAGGTCCCCGGAAGCTCGGCCGCAATGTCAGCGCCGGAACGGTGAACCGCGTCGTCGGCGTCCTCAAGGCCGTCCTGAATGCCGCGGTCGAATGGGAGTGGATCGACCGGGCGCCAAGGACGAAAAAGGCCAAGATCCTGTCGCGCCGGATACGCTGGCTGACGCTGGCGGAAGCCGAACGTCTGCTGGCCGAGCTGCCGGCGCATCTGGCCGACATGGCGCAGTTCAGTCTCGAGACCGGGCTGCGCCGTGCCAACGTGACGGGCCTCCAGTGGTCGCAGGTCGATCTGGCGCGGGCCGTCGCCTGGATTCATCCGGACCAGGCGAAAGCCCGCAAGGCGATCACCGTGCCGCTGTCGGACACGGCAATCGCGGTGCTACGGCGACAGCGCGGCAAGAAGCGCATGCCGGAGTACGTCGAAAGCGTGTTCGTGTACCACGGCAAGCCGGTTTATCAGACCGTGACGGCTGCATGGACCAAAGCGCTCAGGCGCGCCGGCATCCGCGATTTCCGCTGGCATGATCTGCGACATACGTGGGCCAGCTGGCATGTGCAGCGCGGCACGCCGTTACAGGTCCTGAAGGAGCTGGGAGGATGGGAAACGCTGGAGATGGTGCAACGCTACGCGCACCTGTCGGCCGATCACCTGGCACGCTGGGTCCAGCCGCACACACAGGTCGTCGACCTGCAGACGGCCACCGGCTGACTGTACCAACTGTATTTTCACTGTACTGGAGGGAAATGCTGAAGCAGGAAAACCGCTGAAACCCTTGTCAGAATTGGCGCGCCCGGCTGGGATCGAACCAGCAACCCCTGCCTTCGGAGGGCAGTACTCTATCCATTGAGCTACGGGCGCTTAGACAACAACAAACACTAAATCGGACACACTCGGCGCAGCATTCAGAACAAAAGCGGCGCCCAAGCGAGACCGGAAGCATACCCGGTTTCGGCCACAGCGTCCACCGGACGGCCTCCAAGGCCTTTCTCCGGGCTTTGCAGGCAGCTCGCCCCGCCTTCCCCGCCAGCCCAACCGACTTCGCACGATGCGGGTAAACGCCTGCTGAACAGCTCGCCGCGCCTCTCGCCGCCGTCGAAAGCTTGCGTCTATAATCGTCCGTGGCTGATCAAGAACAAGAAGTTGCCGTCGCGCTGTACCGCTCACATACCCACGGAGACGAGACAAGCATGAGCGAAGCACCACACGGAGCCCCGATCAAAACCCCAGGACAGCTCATCGCCGCGGTCATCGCCGGGTTTGCTGTGCCGATCGTCATCATCGTTCTGCTGGCTTACTACGTCGACAATTCGACGCGCACCGGCGCCGGCACCGACAGTCTCTCCGAAGCCGAAGTCACCTCCCGCATCAAGCCCATCGCTCAGGTCGAGATTCGCGATGCCAACGCGCCGCGCGTCTACAAGACCGGCGAGGAAGTCTACAAGGCGGTGTGCTCGGCCTGTCACGCGTCGGGCGCAGCGGGCGCGCCGAAATTCACCAATACCGCCGACTGGGCGCCGCGCATCTCGCAAGGCTTCGACACCTTGCTGCATACCGCGCTGACCGGCAAAGGCGCCATGCCCCCGCGCGGCGGCACGAGCCCCGACGACTACAGCGACTTCGAAATCGCCCGCGCGGTGGCCTACATGGCCAACAACTCGGGCGCGAGCTTCGCCGAACCGGCGCAACCGGCTGCGGGCGCGGCTGCGGCATCGGCGGCAACTGCAACGGCGACGGCAGGCGGCGCGTCCGATGCAGGCGCGGCTCAAGCCGCCGCAGCGATGGCCGCCATGGCAAGCGTGCCGCAAGCCGCCGCGCCGCCGTCGGGTGCGACGCAAAGCGCCGATGCATCGCAAGCGGGCAAGGCCTTGTATCAGCAGGTTTGCCAGGCGTGTCACGCAGCGGGTGTGCTGAACGCGCCCAAGTTCGGCGACAAGGAAGCCTGGGCGCCGCGCCTGAAGGAGCCCATGGACACCGTCTACAACTACGCGCTGCACGGCAAGGGCGCGATGCCGCCCAAAGGCGGCTCGAACGCGTCGGATGCGGACGTGAAGGCCGCCGTCGATTACATGGTGAGCGCGGTTAAGTAACGTACGCTTGTTTCACCCGGCGCAGCGCGAAGATTAGCGGCCTTGCGCCATACGACACCGGAATCCCTGCACCGCGGCCACGCGGGCAGGGATTTATTTTGCGGGATGGATTTGACCCACCGCGATGCCGCGCAATAGACAGTTTTCAGACGGGCGCATCTGCCGGACGGCTGAACGCCTCTGCAAAAGCGAGCTCGGGCAAGCTGCGCACATGCTCCACGAAGCGCGCCTGCAATTCAGCAGGCGCAAGCCACGGATAGCTCAAGCCTTCCTGCAACGCCTCGAGCAACGTGCCATCGGCATCAGGCACGACGTCCATGCGTGCGATGTGAATATGAAAGCGGCTCACGCTGCCCGTGTCGTCGAAAGTCCACCGATACACGCCGTGGCCCACGCGCAACGCACCCGCCGCGGGCTCGCGCATCAGCACCAGCCAAGGCAGCGGGTCGATCGCCCCGTCGCGCGCCCTCAATGAGTCGCACACGTAATATGTGCGGCACCGCGTATAAGTCGCACCAAAATCCGTGACCAGCGTTTTCGTAATCGCATCAATTCCGCCGGTCCGCGCGGGAAATGTGATCGTCGACGTCGCGAGCGAAATGGTGAGCTCGGCGTCAGACGCGAACGCGTCGGCCATGCGCTGCGGGCGCGTGTTGTCCTTGGCGTCGATGTAGGCTTCCAAAGCGCGCACGTAGGGCACGTGCGGCGGCGGCAGCGGCGAGTTCATGCGGGCGGTCTCCGGTTGGCATGCTCGAAGGCGCACGAATGATGGCGACCAACTAGCTGCGCCACTGTAGCGCGCAGGTCCGCTCAAACAGGCGAAGCACCTGTGGCCAGCGGGGTCTTGCGGACTCGCACGCGCAAGCGGCCCACCCTCAAGCCTTCTGCAACAACGCCTTCAAACTCGCAAGCCGGTCTTTGGGCGACATCGGCGCCTCATCAGCCGTGGGCGGCGGCGCATCGTCGAGCAGCATTTCGGGGATGAACCGCGACGGCTCGCACACCACCGTCTCCCGTGCGCGCTTGCGCTTCTTGCACCAGTTCAGATGCAGGCTGCGTTGCGCCCGCGTGATCGCCACATACATCAAACGGCGCTCTTCTTCGATGCGCGCGTCGTCGATCGGTTCGTCGTCCGCGCCGCCGCGATGCGGCATGATGCCTTCCTCGACGCCGACCAGAAACACATGCGGATATTCGAGACCCTTCGACGCGTGCACGGTCGAAAGCCGCACCGCGTCCGGGTCTTCTTCACGGCCTTCAAGCATCGACATCAGCGCGACCGTCTGGATCAAGCCGAGCAGATTCTTCCCGGTATCGGTCAAACCGTCCGCCGTGTCGTAACCCGTTGCCTCGCCGCTCGCAGCCCCAGCCGCATCGTCCGGTTCCGCCTTCGTGCCCTTGCGCTTGAGCCATTCGATGAACTCCAGCACGTTCTGCCACTTCGCCTGCGCCTGACGTTCGTCGAATGCGTCGTAGAGATACGCTTCGTAGTGGATCGCGTCCATCAACTCGTCGAGCAACGTGCCGGCCGCGTCTTTTTCGGCGCGGTCGGTGAGGCGCTGCATGAAGTCGCAGAACGCACGCATGGGTTCGATCTGGCGCGGCGACAGGCGCGCCTCGATGCCGCCCATATACACGGCCTCGAAGAGCGACGCCTTCGCCTGGCCCGCGAATGAACCGAGCGCCTCGAGCGTCGTATTGCCCACGCCGCGTCGCGGCGTCGTGATCGCGCGGATGAACGCGGGGTCGTCGTTCGCGTTGGCAATCAGGCGCAAATACGCGCAAATGTCCTTGATCTCGGCTTTGTCGAAAAACGACTGGCCGCCTGACAGCACATACGGAATCCGCTCGCGGCGCAGCACCTGCTCGAAAATGCGCGCCTGGAAGTTGCCGCGATAGAGAATCGCGTAATCGCGAAAGTTCGCGCGCCGCTCGAATTTGTGCGCCGACAGAC
The DNA here is from genome assembly GCF_047325075.1 of Paraburkholderia phenoliruptrix. Lineage (NCBI taxonomy): Bacteria > Pseudomonadati > Pseudomonadota > Betaproteobacteria > Burkholderiales > Burkholderiaceae > Paraburkholderia > Paraburkholderia phenoliruptrix. The sequence goes on along the minus strand of NZ_CP168531.1, from coordinate 488,001 downwards.
GGAACACGACCGATTCCGCCTCGTGCTCTTCGTCGTTGCAGGCGGTCACGGTGATCGAATCGCCCATACCGTGCTCGGACCACAGCTTCTTTTCAAAGAGCTTCGGGTTGTTGGCGATCACGTTGTTCGCGGCCGTGAGAATGCGCACCGTCGAACGATAATTCTGCTCGAGCTTGATCACGTGCAGCTTCGGGAAATCCTTGCCGAGCTGCGCAAGATTTTCGAGCGTCGCGCCGCGCCAGCCGTAAATAGCCTGGTCGTCGTCGCCCACCGCCGTAAACGCGGCGCGCGGGCCGGCCAGTTGCTTCAGCAATTCGTACTGGCACGCGTTGGTGTCCTGATACTCGTCGATCAGGAGATAACGCAGCTTGTTCTGCCAGCGGTCGCGCACCTGCTCGTTCTTCGCGAAGAGTTCGGCGGGCAGGCGGATCAGATCGTCGAAATCCACCGCCTGGTAGGCGTGCAGCGTCGCCACATAATTGCGATAGACAATCGCGGCCTGATGCTCGTCCTCGTTCGCGGCAATCGCAATCGCCTCTTCCGGCATGATGAGGCCGTTCTTCCACAGCGAAATGATCGACTGGATTTTGCGGATGAACCCCTTATCCGTCGATCCGACCTGCTCCTGGATCATGCCGAAGCAGTCGTCGGAATCCATGATCGAGAACTGCGGCTTCAGCCCGACGTGCTCCGCTTCCTGCCGCAAAATCTGCACGCCGAGCGAGTGGAAAGTACACACCGTCAACTGATTGACGGGCACTTTGCGGCCTTCCTTGCCGGGCGTCGTCAGCGTTTTGCCTTCGAGCAGCTTGCCGACGCGCTCGCGCATTTCGGCCGCGGCCTTGTTCGTGAACGTGACAGCCGCGATATGGCGCGGCTCGAAGCCCTTCGCCTCGATCAGGTGCGCGATTTTCTGCGTGATCACGCGCGTCTTGCCGCTGCCCGCGCCGGCGAGCACGAGACACGGCCCGTCAAGATAACGGACCGCTTCACTTTGAGCGGGATTCAGGCCTGCGGACATCGTGTGTGGATGGGCGTTGCGGTTGAAATGCGGCGGCGAGAGGAAAGAAAGAGGGTCTGGCGCGCCCCGTCTGGCGCGTCCCGTTCCGCGCGAGAGGAGCGATGTTAACACGGATGAAATCGGCGGATAAATTCAGCCGGCGCTTCTCGCAGCTCACGCGTCCAACCAGCAGCTCATGCACAAAACCCGCCGCGCGCCGCCGAGGCACGCCAACTTCGCCCCATGCCACAATGACGGCGTTGCGCGCCGCCGCCGCGGTGGCCAGGCGGCGCGCCGTTTTTCCGGGAAGACACGCATGTCCGCATCGCTGAAGATTGGATTGATGGGTTACGGGTTTGCCGGCGCGACCTTTCATGCGCCGGTGATCGAGCACTGCGGCCGCGCGAGCGTCGCGGCTATCGCAACGGGCAAGCCCGAGGCCGCGCGCGCCGACTATCCGCACGCCAAGGTCGTCGCCGACCTGGACGCCCTGCTCGCGCTCGACGAGATTGACTGCGTCGTAATCGCCACGCCGAACGACACGCACTTCGACCTCGCGCGCCGCACGCTGGAAGCGGGCAAGCACGTCGTGGTCGACAAGCCGGTGACGCTCACCGCCGCCGACGCCCGCACGCTCGCCAACATCGCGCTCGCGCGGGGCAAGCTCTTCGTGCCGTTCCACAACCGCCGCTGGGACGGCGACTTCCTGACCGTGCGCGATCTGCTGGCCAGCGGCGAGCTGGGGCGCGTCACGCACTATGAATCGCATTTCGACCGCTTCCGGCCCGAGGTGCGTCAGCGCTGGCGCGAAGAAGCCTCGCGCGGCGGCGGTTTGCTGTTCGACCTCGGACCGCATCTGATCGACCAGGCGCTCGCGCTCTTCGGCGCGCCGCAAACGGTCTCGGCGACGGTGCGCACACATCGCGATCAGGCGAGCGCGCCCGACTACGTGCACATCCAGCTGGGCTACGGCGAATTCGAAGTGCTGTTGCACGCGAGCGCGCTGACCGCGATCGTCGCGCCGCGCTTCACCATTCACGGCACGCGCGGCAGCTACGTGAAGTACGGACTGGACACGCAGGAAGACCAGTTGAAAGCCGGCCTGCGTCCCGGCGACGACGGCTTCGCCGCGGGCAACGCGGCGGGCACGCTGCGCGTGCTGGACGGCGACCGCGAAGTCGAACGGGAAGTCCCCACGCGCAACGGCGAGTATGTGAACTTCTACATCGCTCTGGCCGAAGCGATCCAGCACGGCGCGAAGTTCCCCGTGACGCCGCAAGACGCCGTCGACGTCATGACGATCATCGAACTCGCCGCGCACAGCTCCGACGAAGGCGTGCGCCTGCCGTTCGAGCGCATCCGTTAAGTTGCCGCAGGCGCCGGCGCGCGAGGAACTATCGCGCGCGCCGGCCAAACCGCCCGACAGCTGACAAAGCCGAAAGCAATATAACGTTACAAATCAGCGCCCTTCAGCAGTCAGCGCGAGTGCGCCGTGAGCCGTTGCTACGTCTGCAGCATCCAAAAACGACAACGATTGACGGAGAGTCCATGCCACGTACCATTCGCGCGCTCGCCGCATGCGCCTTGCTCAGTTCCCTCGCCGCCTGCGTGGTCGCGCCGCAGCAGGAGCCGGCGCCGCGCCCGAACCCGCAGCAGATCGCCGACAAACGGCTGCATCAGGTCGACGGCCGCATCGACAACCTGAGCCGCCGTATCGACAATCGCGTGAATCTCGGCTATTACCCGCCCCCGCAAGGCGGCGAGCTGCATCATCGGCTTGAGGTAATCCGGCGGGAAGCGCACGACATGGCCGCGCAGCACGGCGGCGGCCTGTCCGCGGACGAACAGCGCGTGCTGAACGAGGAACTGGACGGCGCGGCGCACGCAATCGGCGAATAACGGCGAGCCGAGGGTCAAGAAAGACAGACGAAGGCCCACATCAAGGACAGATTCCCGGCGAATCCGCCCTTGATTTGACAAGCCCTCGGGCCTCGCGTACATTCGCCGCACGCGTCGGGAGAGCGCGCTGGCCGCTGGATTCGCAGGCCGCGCCGCCGAAGGGGCACACCCGCAAACTCTCAGGCAAAAGGACCGAACGCGTCGAGAAACCCGCGCCACGCAAGATCCACGCAACACCCCGGCGCCGTTTTTCGCACTCTGGAGAGCGGCAGTAGCCGTCTGCACCGCATACGCTGCGCAGACCCGGCAAGCTGCCCACCGAAGGGGCGCGCGTTCAGCCGCGACGAGTCAACCTCGCCGCGGCAGCGCAATCTCTCAGGTATCGAGGACAGAGGGGCCATGCAGCACCACGCTCGCAGCCACACGGCGCGAGGCGCGGCGCCGCATGGCCTTTTTTGTTTCGCGAGACGCCCGAGGCCCCATGACCGAACTCAAACACACTCCGCTCAACGCCACCCATCGTGCGCTCAACGCCCGCATGGTCGATTTCGGCGGCTGGGACATGCCCGTCAACTACGGCTCGCAAATCGACGAACACCGCGCGGTGCGCACCGACGCGGGCATGTTCGACGTCTCGCACATGTGCGTCGTCGATTTCACCGGCGCGCGCGTGCGCGCTTTCTTCGAATACGCACTGGCGAACAACGTCGGCAAGCTGCAAACGCCGGGCCGCGCGCTGTATTCGTGCCTGCTGAACCCGGAAGGCGGCGTGATCGACGATCTGATCGTCTATTACTTCGGCGAAGAGCATTTCCGCGTGGTGGTCAACGCGGGCACCGCCGAGAAAGACATCGCGTGGTTCAAGCAGTTGAATGAAGGCGGCTTCGACCTGACCATCACGCCGCGCCGCGATCTCGCGATCGTCGCCGTGCAGGGGCCGAACGCCCGCGAGAAGTTCTGGCAAACGGTGCCGGCCACGCGTGCCGCCACCGAGGCACTCAAGCCCTTCAACGCGGCACGCGTCGACAGCACGCCGTTCGGCGAACTCACGGTTGCACGCACCGGCTACACGGGCGAAGACGGCTTCGAGATCATCGTGCCGGCCGATCATGTGGTCGCGCTGTGGAACGCGCTGCAGGCGCAAGGCGTGCGCCCGGCCGGTCTCGGCGCGCGCGACACGCTGCGCCTCGAGGCCGGCATGAACCTGTACGGCCAGGACATGGACGACGACGTCTCGCCGCTCGACGCCGGCCTCGCGTGGACCGTCGACCTCGCTTCGCCGCGCGAATTCGTCGGCAAGAGCAAGCTCGAGCTGGAAGGCTCGAAGGCGGCGTTCGTCGGCCTGATTCTGCTGAAGGAAAACGGCAAGGCCGCGGGCGTGCTGCGCGCGCATCAGAAGGTCGTCACGCCGCACGGCGAAGGCGAAATCACGAGCGGCACCTTTTCCCCGACGATGCAGGAATCCATCGCCTTCGCGCGCGTGCCGACAGGCGTGCAGCCGGGCGACACCGTCCACGTGCAGATTCGCGACAAATCCGTTCCTGCAAGCGTGGTAAAACTGCCGTTCGTGCGCAACGGCAAAGTGCTCGCGGCGGGCTAAGCCGCCGCCGGCAACCGGCGCGCGCGTCACCTTATCCAGACATTACCGAATCACACCGCATAGGAGCATCCAATGAGCATCCCGGCCGACCTGAAATACACCGAATCGCACGAATGGGTCCGCACCGAAGCGGACGGCACGCTGACGGTCGGCATTACCGACCACGCGCAGGAAGCGCTCGGCGACATCGTCTTCTTCGAAGTCCAGGAACTGGGCAAGACCGTCACCGCGGGCGACACCGTCGCCGTGATCGAATCGGTGAAAGCCGCGTCGGACATTTACGCACCGGTTTCGGGCGAAGTCATCGAGGCGAACAGCGCCGTGGGCGACGCGCCGGATTCCGTGAACAGCGCGCCGTACGAAAGCTGGCTCTTCAAGATCAAGCCCGCGTCGGACGCCACGCTCGACCGCCTGATCGACGCCGACGCGTACTCTAAGTCCATCGGCGCCTGATTCACCTCTCGTCTAACCGTCAGGTGCGGCGCGCCCTTCGCATAAGGCCGGCCGCACCGCCAGGAACACCATGAAGCTCGAACACCCGGATCGTCTGATGAACCGCACTCCTCTCTCGCTTGCCGCGCTCGAAGTGCATGACGCCTTCGCCGAACGGCACATCGGCCCGGATTCGGCCGACCAGCAAGCCATGCTCGAAGCGCTCGGCTTCGCGTCGCGCGCGGCGCTGATCGACGCCGTCATTCCGAAGACGATCCGCCGCACCGAGCCGCTGCCGCTCGGCCCGTTCGCGCAGCCGAAAAGCGAGGCCGAAGCGCTCGCCGCCCTGCGCGAGCTGGCGGACAAGAACCAGGTGTTCCGCTCGTACATCGGGCAGGGCTATTACAACGCACACACGCCGACGGTGATCCTGCGCAACGTGCTGGAAAATCCGGCTTGGTACACGGCTTACACGCCGTATCAGCCGGAAATTTCACAGGGCCGTCTGGAAGCGCTGCTGAACTTTCAGCAGATGGTGGTCGATCTGACCGGCCTCGCCATTTCCAATGCGTCCTTGCTCGACGAAGCCACCGCCGCGGCCGAAGCCATGACGCTGCTGCAGCGCGTCGGCAAACCGAAGTCGAATGTGTTCTACGTCGCCGACGACGTGCTGCCGCAAACCATCGAAGTGGTGAAAACGCGCGCCACGCCGGTCGGCATCGAAGTCAAGGTCGGTCCCGCAGATGAAGCCGCGAACGCGAACGCATTCGGCGTGCTGCTGCAATATCCGGGCGTGAACGGCGACGTGCGCGACTACCGCGCGCTCACCGAAGCCATCCACGCAGCGGGCGGCCACGTGGTCGTCGCCGCCGACCTGCTCGCGCTCACCGTGCTCACGCCGCCGGGCGAATGGGGCGCGGATGTGGCGGTCGGCAATACGCAGCGTTTCGGCGTGCCGGTCGGCTTCGGCGGTCCGCACGCGGCTTACCTTGCGGTGCGCGATGAATTCAAGCGTCAGATGCCGGGCCGTCTCGTCGGCGTGACGGTCGACGCGCAAGGCAACCCCGCGCTGCGCCTCGCGCTGCAAACGCGCGAACAGCACATTCGCCGCGAAAAGGCGACGTCGAATGTATGTACCGCGCAGGCGCTCCTCGCCATCATGGCCAGCATGTACGCGGTCTATCACGGCCCGCGCGGCCTGAAGACCATCGCGCTGCGCGTGAACCGCATCGCCGCGTTGCTCGCGCAAGGCGCGAAGCAGCTCGGCTACTCGCTCGTCAACGAAACGTTTTTTGACACGCTCACGTTCGACACCGGCGCGCGCACGCAGGCGCTGCACGACGCAGCCAACGCAAAGCGCATCAACCTGCGCCGTGTGAGCGAGACGCAAGTTGGCGTGTCGATCGACGAAACGACCACGCGCGGCGATCTCGCCGATCTGCTCGCCGTCTTCGCGCAAGCCGCGGGCGCAAGCGACGTGCCGCAAGTCGACGCGCTGGACTCGGCAGTGGTGGCTTCGGACACGGCGTCGGTGCCGGCATCGCTCGAACGCACGAGCGCCTACCTCACGCATCACGTGTTCAACCGTCATCATTCGGAAACGGAAATGCTGCGTTATCTGCGCAGCCTGTCGGACAAAGACCTCGCGCTCGACCGTTCGATGATTCCGCTCGGCTCGTGCACGATGAAACTGAACGCGACCTCGGAAATGCTGCCGGTCACGTGGCCCGAATTCGGCCAGATCCATCCGTTCGCGCCGGCCGAGCAAACCGTCGGCTACCGCGAAATGATCGATCAGTTGGAGGCCATGCTGGTCGCGGCCACCGGCTACGCGGCCGTGTCGTTGCAGCCGAACGCGGGCTCGCAGGGCGAATACGCGGGCCTCCTGATCATCCACGCGTACCACGCGTCGCGCGGCGAGGCTCATCGCAACGTCTGCCTGATTCCCGCTTCGGCGCACGGCACGAACCCGGCTTCGGCGCAAATGGCCGGCATGCAGGTCGTGGTCGTTGCCTGCGACGCGCAAGGCAACGTCGACATCGAAGATCTGAAGAAGAAGGCCGATCAGCACGCCGACAAACTCGCGGCGATCATGATCACGTATCCGTCCACGCACGGCGTGTTCGAACAGAATGTGCGCGAAATCTGCGAGATCGTGCATGCGCGCGGCGGTCAGGTCTATGTAGACGGCGCGAACATGAACGCCATGGTCGGTCTGACGGCGCCGGGCCAGTTCGGCGGCGACGTCTCGCACCTGAACCTGCACAAGACCTTCTGCATTCCGCACGGCGGCGGCGGACCGGGCGTCGGTCCGGTCGCGGTCGGCGCGCATCTCGCGCAATTCCTGCCGAACCAGATTTCGTCGGGCTACGAACGCGCGCCCAACGGCATCGGCGCTGTGTCCGGCGCGCCGTACGGCTCGGCGTCGATCCTGCCGATCTCGTGGATGTACATCGCAATGATGGGCGCGAAGAACCTCACGGCGGCGACGGAAACCGCGATCCTCAATGCGAACTATGTGGCGAAGAAGTTGGCGCCGCATTATCCGGTGCTGTACTCGGGCCCGGGCGGCCTCGTCGCGCACGAATGCATTCTGGATCTGCGTCCCATCAAGGAAACGAGCGGCATTACCGTCGACGACGTCGCCAAGCGCCTCGCCGATTACGGCTTCCACGCGCCGACCATGAGCTTCCCGGTGCCGGGCACGCTGATGGTGGAGCCGACGGAATCGGAATCGAAGGAAGAGCTCGACCGTTTTATCGAAGCGATGATTGCGATCCGCGAAGAAATCCGCGCGGTCGAAGAAGGCCGCGCCGACCGCGAGGACAATCCGCTGAAGCACGCGCCGCACACGGCCGCGGTCGTGATCGCCGACGCATGGAAGCACGCGTACTCGCGTGAAACGGCGGCTTATCCGCTGCCCACGCTGATCGCGAAAAAGTACTGGCCGCCGGTCGGCCGTGCGGACAACGTATACGGCGATCGCAATCTGTTCTGCTCCTGCGTGCCGGTCGCGGATTACGAGTAAGACTGGCTTTAAACGTGCGCCGTCCGCCGGTGGCAGGCGGGCGGTGCGCGGTTCTGTCGCTTCACGCCGCAAACGGCTAACATCTCACACCGAATCAGCCCAACGAGGAGTTTCGCATGGTGCGAAAGGTGCGATTGATGCAAAGCCCGGCCGAAGCAATGCGAGTGCACATGCGGCGGCAAGCGTGCGGCTGGCTCTTTGCCGGCGCCGCCGTGCTGCTGCCGCTGCGGTATGCGCAAGCCGCGATGAATTTCTGCGCGGCCCCCGCGTGGCAAACCAGCGAGCGCACCAACGCCGATCCTGGCGTGAAGGCTTTGGTGAGCAATGTGCAGGCGCATCTGAACGACCCGCCTCATGCGCAGGCGAGGCTGCACACCGAAGGCACGCTGCCGCACGAGGGCATCTACGATCAGAGCGTGGAAGCGGAGAAGGACCTCGCGTTGCTGCGCGACGCCGCGCTCGCGTGGCGCGCCACCAGCGACGACCGCTATCTGAAGCTCGTCGACCGCTTGCTGTACGCGTGGGTCACGACCTACCAGCCGAGCTTCAATCCCATCGACGAAACGCATTTCGAAGGCCTGATTCTCGCGTATGACATGACCGCGAGCGCGCTGCCGGTGAAAACGCGCAACGCGTCGATGGCGTTTCTCACCAAACTCGCCAACGGCTATATCGCACAAATCGACGCGCAGCCGCGTCCGCTGAAAGGCAATTACCGGAACAACTGGCAGAGCCACCGGATCAAACTGATAGCAATGGCCGCCTTCACGCTCGACAACCGCAAGATGATCAACGCGGCGCAGCGTCTCTTTGTCGAGCATGTGGGCGACAACGTCGAGCCGGATGGATCGACCATCGATTTCGCCGAACGTGACGCGCTGCACTACGTCACGTACGATCTGCAGCCGCTCGTGACCGCCGCGCTCGCCGCCCGCCGCCACAACCGCAACTGGCTGCCGGAAAAGGGCGCGAACGGCGCGTCGCTGCAAGCCGCGCTCAACTGGCTCGCGCCGTATGCGAACGGCAGCAAGACGCATGAGGAGTTCGTGCATTCGAGCGTCGCGTTCGACGCAAAACGTCGCGAAGCCGGCTTGCCCGGCTATTCGGGCCAGTGGGATCCGAAGAACGCGGCGGAACTGTTTCACCTGGCGGCGCGTCTCGACGGACGCTATACGCCGATCGCGCTGCAACTCGCAGCGACGCCGCCGGCATGGCTCGCCGTGTGTTTGCCGATGCCGGCGCGCTAAACCAACACTTCATCAGCAGGAGCAGTCAATGGCAGTCAGTGTGTTCGATCTCTTCAAAATCGGCATCGGTCCGTCAAGCTCGCATACGGTCGGGCCGATGCGCGCGGCGCTGATGTTCGCGCAAGGGCTCGAACGCGACGGGCTGCTCGTGAACACCGCGTCAGTAAAGGTGGATTTGTACGGCTCGCTCGGCGCAACGGGCAAAGGGCACGGCACGGACCGCGGCGTGATGCTCGGCCTGATGGGCGACGCGCCCGACACCGTGAATCCCGACACGATTGCGCAGCGGCTCGAAGCGGTCCGCACCACGCGCAAGCTCGCGTTGCTCGGCACGCACGAGGTGCCGTTCGTGCAGAAGGATCACATTTCTTTCTATCGGCAGGCGCTGCCCGAACACCCGAACGGCCTGAAGCTGCGCGCGTTCGACGCGCAAGGCGACACGTTGCGCGAGTCGACGTATTTGTCCGTGGGCGGCGGCTTCGTTGTCACGGCCGGCGCGCCGAACACCAAAGTGCTCAGCGCCGTGGATCAACTGCCGCATTCGTTTCGCACCGGCAACGAGTTGCTCGCGCTGTGCGAATCGACCGGTAAAAGCATCGCGCAATTGATGTGGGACAACGAGCGGGCCTGGCACACCGAAGAGGAAACGCGCGCGGGCCTGCTGAAGATCTGGGAGGTCATGCAGTCGTGTGTGTCGCGCGGCTGCGGCATCAACAATCCGGATGCCGACGGCAATCTGCCCGGTCCGTTCCAGGTGAAGCGCCGCGCGCCGCAGCTGTATCGCGCGCTGTCGGGCAACCCGGAACTGGCTTTGCGCGATCCGCTTTCCATGGTCGACTGGATCAATCTGTACGCGATTGCCGTCAATGAGGAAAACGCCGCGGGCGGGCGCGTCGTCACCGCGCCGACCAACGGCGCGGCCGGCATCATTCCAGCCGTGCTGCATTACTACACGCGCTTCATGCCCGGCGCGAACGAGCAGGGCGTGATCGACTTTCTGATGACGGCTGCGGCCATCGGCATTCTGTACAAGCTGAACGCGTCCATTTCCGGCGCGGAAGTGGGATGTCAGGGCGAAGTGGGCGTGGCATGCTCGATGGCGGCAGGCGCGCTGGCTGCGGTCATGGGCGGCACGCCCAAGCAGGTCGAAAACGCAGCCGAGATCGGCATGGAGCATAACCTCGGGCTCACGTGCGATCCGGTCGGCGGCATGGTGCAGATTCCGTGCATCGAACGCAATGCAATGGCATCGGTGAAAGCGGTCAACGCGGCGCGCATGGCGCTGCGCGGCGACGGCAGCCACTACGTGTCGCTCGATTCCGTCATCAAGACGATGCGCGAGACCGGCGCCGATATGAAGACAAAGTATAAGGAAACGTCGCGCGGCGGCCTGGCGGTGAATATCGTCGAGTGCTGACGATTCGCTGTTCGTCTGGCGATGGCTTGACAGCGGCTTGACGGCGCCCGGATGATTGTGCGGCGCATGCGAACGCGGGCTCTCGGGCCCGCGCTTTCAGGTACGCGAGCGCCGACCGGCGTCTTCCGCGTGATCATGCATTGCGCTGCGCCGTGACACTGCACGCCCTGTCGGCGTAAGCTGTCAAAGCGCCGGTCGGCCTACTTCGCAGTCGATCCGGCATCCGACCGCACTCATGCACTCACAGCCTGGAGGCTTCATCGCGATGTCGCAGCCGAATGCTCCCGTTTCCGATTCTGCCGCCGCTCGAACCACGGGCGCGCGCCTCGTGGTCGATGCCTTGCTCACGCACGGCGTCGAACGTGTTTTCTGCGTACCCGGCGAGAGCTTTCTCGCGGTGCTCGATTCGCTGCACGACGAAACCGGACGCATTCAGACGATTGTCTGCCGTCATGAAGCCGCGGCCGCCAACATGGCCGAAGCGGTGGGCAAGCTGACCGGCCGTCCGGGCGTCGCGCTCGTTACGCGAGGACCCGGCGCCACGCATGCGTCCATCGGCGTGCATACCGCGTTTCAGGACTCCACGCCGATGATTCTGCTGATCGGCCAATGCGCGCGCGAGCATCTGGACCGCGAGGCGTTTCAGGAGATCGACTATCGGCGCATGTTCGGGCAAATGGCGAAGTGGGTCGCGCAGATCGACGATCCGAAGCGCATTCCCGAGTATTTGAGCCACGCATTTCACACGGCGACTTCCGGGCGGCCGGGGCCGGTCGTGCTGTCCTTGCCCGAAGATGTGCTGAGCGACGCGTGCGACGCCGTGCCCGGCGCGCCCGCTTATCAGCGCGTGGCCGCGTCGCCGTCGGCGGCGCAGATGGACAAGTTGCGCGATCTACTTGTGCGCGCGCAACGGGCCATGGTGATCGCGGGCGGCAGCGGCTGGACGTCGGCCGCCTGCGCGGATCTGCAACGCTTCGTCGAAAACTGGCAATTGCCGATTGGCCTTGCGTTCCGCTATCAGGACACGCTGAATAACGAGCATCCGAACTATGCCGGCGACGTCGGCCTCGGCATCAACCCGGCGCTTGCGCAGCGCATCCGCGATGCGGACCTGTTGCTCGCGCTCGGGCCGCGACTCGGCGAGGCCACGACGAACGGCTACACGTTGCTCGACATTCCGAAGACGAAGCAGACCCTCGTTCACGTGCATCAAGGTGCGGAAGAGCTCGGACGCGTGTATGCCGCCGATTTGCCGATCGTCTCCGGCATGCCGGAACTCGCGGCGGCGCTTGCGGCTTTGCAGCCGTCAGTTGGCCCGCTGCCGTGGACGGGCGCGGCGCAAGAGGCGCATCGCGCGTATCTGGCGTGGCGCGAGCCGCGCCCCATTCCCGGCGATGTGCAGATGGGCGAAGTCATTCAACAGTTGCGCGCGCAACTTCCTGACGACGCGATTCTCACGAACGGCGCGGGCAATTACGCGACGTGGCTGCATCGGCACTTTTCGTATCGTCAGTACCGTTCGCAGCTGGCGCCGACCAGCGGCGCGATGGGCTACGGCGTGCCGGCCGCGATCGCCGCGAAGTCGCTGTATCCGCAGCGAGCGGTTGTGGCGCTCGCCGGAGACGGCTGCTTCATGATGGCCGCACAGGAACTGGCGACGGCGATGCAATACGATCTGCATGTGCTTTTCATCGTCGTGAACAACAGTCAGTTCGGCACGATCCGCATGCATCAGGAGCGGCATTATCCGCATCGCGTGCATGGCACAGGGCTCACCAATCCCGACTTCGCGGCGTTCGCGCGGTCGTTCGGCGCGCATGGCGAGACGGTTGAACGCACCGAAGAATTTCTGCCGGCGTTGCGGCGTTCACTGGAGGCTAAGCGCGCCGCGTTGATCGAGATCCGCATGCCGCAGGAGGCGAGTACGCCCGGCGCGACACTGGAACAGATTCGGGAGCAGGGGAGGAAGTTGAGGGGGGAGTGAGGGCGAGTGAAAAGCAGCAACTCTGCAAAAGCCCATAAAAAAACCCCGCCGAAGCGGGGTCCTTGACGACGTCAAACAAGCTGCAAAATCAGCTTACTTGCCGCCCACGCTTTGCAGCGTCGTCCACTTGCCGTCGACAACCTTGTACAGCGTGATGCCGCCGTTCTTCAGGTCGCCCTTGGCGTCGTACGACAGATTCGACGACGTCACCGCCGGCATCGACGTCTTCGCGAGCAGCGGCAGGTACTTGGCCGGGTCCGTCGAGTTCGCTTTCTTCATGGCGGCAAACATGGCCATCGCGCCGTCGTAGGCGTACGGCGAGTACGTTTGCACGTCTTCGTTGAAGCGCTTCTTGTACTTTGCGACGTAGTCCTTGCCGCCCGGCATTTCTTCCAGCGGCAGGCCGGCGAGCGAGGCCACCGTGCCGTTCGCCGCGTCGCCCGCAATCTGGATGAAGGTCGGCGTGTGGACCATTTCGCCGCCCATCAGCGGCGCCTTGATGCCGAGCGCCTTCATCTGCTTGACCATCGGCGCTGCCTGCGAATCCGCGCCGCCGTAGTAGATCAGGTCCGGATTGACCGACTTCACCTTGGTCAGAATCGACTTGAAGTCGACTGCCTTGTCGTTCGTGTATTCACGATCGACGATCGAACCGCCCGCCGCCTTCGCCGCCTTCTCGAACTGATCGGCAAGACCCTGGCCATATGCCGTGCGGTCGTCGATGATCACGATCTTCTTTACGCCCAGGGACTTCACCGCGAACGCGCCGGCGACCGAACCTTGCTGCGTGTCGGACGTCATCATGCGGAACGTGGTCTTGAAACCTTGTTGCGTGTATTCAGGCGCCGTCGCCATGGCGATTTCGGGAATGCCCGCGTTCGCGTAGATGCGCGATGCCGGGATCGTCGTGCCCGAGTTGAAGTGGCCGAGCATGCCTTTGATGCCGTCGTCCACCAGCTTCTGCGCAACGGTCGTGCCGGTGCGCGGGTCGGCCTGGTCGTCGGCTGCGTCGAGCACGAAGCGCACCGGCTTGCCGCCGATCACCGGCTTCGTCGCGTTCATGTCTTCCACCGCCAGCGTGATGCCGTTCTGGAAGTCCTTGCCGTAGTGCGCCTGTGCGCCCGTCATCGGACCGGCAAAGCCGATCTTCACGTCTTCCGTGGATTGAGCGTTGGCCGTCCCCGCCACCGACATCGCCGCAACCAGCGCTGCGCCTGCCAGCTGTTTCATCTTGTGTTGCATATCTTCTCCTTGGTACCAGGTGTGGATGGAGCGGCTTCCGGGATCGCCGTTACCGCTTCCGTTTTAATGACCGCTTGAATCGGTGAGGTTCGCTCAGCCGATCGTCATCAAATTCGCATTGCCGCCGGCCGCGGCCGTGTTCACGCTGACCGAGCGTTCCGTCAGCAGACGCTCGAGCGCGTAGTCTTCGTCGCCGTTCTCCAGCGCGCGCGACGCGGCGCCTTGCACCGACACGATCGGGCCCGGGCGCTTCGCCACTTCCTTCACGAGCGTCAGCAGTTCGTCGCTGTCGCCTTCGAAGAGCACGGCGTCGAACGGTGTGTCGGCATTCTTGCGCACGCTCGCATACGGCTTGAGCGACGCGGGCAACTGCGCCACCAATTGTTCACCGGCAGCGCCTTCGAACAGCGCACGATTTCCCGTAGCCAGCGCGGCCGCCAACTGCATGCGCGCGCCGCTTGCCGTCGACGCAATGCAGAGCACCGTGCCGCGTGCGCCGAGCGTGTAGGTGTTGCGCTCGCCCGTCGGTCCGGACAGCACCGCCGTCGCGCCCGCCGGCATGTGCGACAGATAACCGTCGCAGCGCGCGGCCAGGTGCGGCTCGCGTTCGGCGATCAGCCAGTCGCGCAGCGCCGTCAGCGCGGCGGACGGATTGTCGCCCTTTTCCGCAGCTTGCGGGAGATCGGCGACGAGCGCCGCTGCAAGCGACTTCGGCAAGCCCGCCGGACGCGTGGCGAGCAGACGCTGCAGATACAGCGCGCCGCCGGCCTTCGGACCCGTGCCCGACAGGCCTTCGCCGCCGAACGGCTGCACGCCGACCACCGCGCCGATCACATTGCGGTTCACATAGATGTTGCCGACATGCGCGCGGCTGATCACGTGCGCAATGGTTTCGTCGATTCGCGTATGGATGCCGAGCGTCAGTCCGTAACCCGTGGCGCGGATCTGTTCGAGCAGCGTGTCGAGCTGGCTGCGGCGATAGCGCACCACGTGCAGCACCGGGCCGAACACTTCGCGCTTCAATTCGTCGATGCTGTCGAGTTCGATCAGCGTCGGCGGCACAAACGTGCCTTGTGCGCAGCTTTCCGGCAGCGGCAGTTGCTCGACCTTGCGGCCTTTTTCGCGCATCGCGGCGATATGCGCGTCGATGCCGCGCTTCGCTTCCACGTCGATCACCGGGCCGACATCGGTGGACAACCGGTCCGGATTGCCAACGCTCAGCTCACGCATTGCGCCCGTCAGCATTTCGAGCGTGCGGTCCGCGACGTCGTCCTGCAGGCACAGCACGCGCAACGCCGAGCACCGTTGACCGGCCGAATCGAACGACGACTGCAGCACGTCCGCCACCACCTGCTCCGCGAGCGCCGACGAGTCGACGATCATCGCGTTCTGACCGCCGGTTTCGGCGATCAGCGGAATCGGCTTGCCTTCGGGGTCGAGACGGCTCGAGAGCGTCTTGTTGATCAGGCGCGCGACTTCCGTGGAACCGGTGAACATCACGGCACGCGTGCGCGGGTCGGCCACCAGCGCGGCGCCGACCGTTTCGCCGTCGCCCGGCAGCAGTTGCACGGCGCCCGCCGGCACGCCGGCCTCGCGCAGAATGCGCACGGCTTGCGCGGCGATCAACGGCGTTTGCTCAGCGGGCTTCGCGAGCACCGTGTTGCCGGCTGCGAGCGCAGCGGCCACCTGGCCCATGAAAATCGCGAGCGGGAAGTTCCACGGGCTGATACACACGACCGGCCCGAGCGGACGATGCGTGTCGTTCGAAAACTCGCTGCGGATCTGCGCGGAGTAATAGCGCAGAAAGTCGATCGCTTCGCGGATTTCCGACACCGCGTTCGCGAGCGACTTGCCCGCTTCGCGCACGACGAGACCCATGAGCGTATGCATTTGCGCTTCGAGCAGATCGGCGGCGCGCGCGAGGCAATCGGCGCGCGCTTCGACCGGCGTCGCCTGCCAGATGGGCGCGGTGGCCACAGCGTGCGCGAGAGCGGCGCTCACATGTTCCGCGCTCGCTTCCACCACCGTGCCGACGAGGTCGCGATGATCCGCCGGGTTGCGCACGTCGCGCGCGTTGCCGAGCGCGATCTGATCGTCGGCGAGCATGGGCGCGGCGCGCCACGGATGGTTCGCGCTCGCGAGCAACGCCGACGACAGCGACGCGAGACGATGCTCGTTCGACAGATCGAGGCCCATCGAATTGAGGCGCTCGGCGCCATACAGATTGCGCGGCAACGGAATCTTGGCGTGCGGCGCGCCGAGCGGCACGATCTTCGACGCCTCGTCGACTGGATCGGCGATCAGGTCCTTGATCGCGACGTTTTCATCGGCGATGCGATTCACGAACGACGTGTTCGCGCCGTTTTCCAGCAGACGCCGCACGAGGTACGCGAGCAGCGTTTCATGCGTGCCGACGGGCGCATACACGCGGCACGGACGGTTCATCTTGTCGCGGCCCGTCACCTCTTCGTACAGCGGTTCGCCCATGCCGTGCAGGCACTGAAACTCGTACTGGCCCGGATAGTAGTTGTTGCCCGCGAGGTGATAGATCGCCGAGAGCGTGTGCGCGTTGTGCGTGGCGAACTGCGGATACACCGCGTCGGGCGCGCCGAGCAGCTTCTTCGCGCAGGCGAGGTACGACACGTCGGTGTAGACCTTGCGCGTGTAGACCGGGTAGCCTTCCAGGCCGTCCACTTGCGCGCGCTTGATTTCGGTGTCCCAGTACGCGCCCTTCACGAGGCGCACCATGATGCGGTGACGGCTGCGGCGCGCGAGGTCGACAATGTATTCGATCACGAACGGGCAGCGCTTCTGATAAGCCTGCACCACGAAGCCGATGCCGTTCCAGCCGGCCAGTTCCGGGTCGAAGCACAGTGCTTCGAGCAGATCGAGCGACAGTTCGAGGCGGTCGGCTTCTTCAGCGTCGATATTCAGGCCGATGTCGTAGCGGCGCGCGAGGACCGCAAGCGAACGCACACGCGGCAGCAGCTCGCTCATCGTGCGTTCCTGCTGCGAGCGCGAGTAACGCGGATGCAGCGCCGACAGCTTGATCGAGATGCCCGGGCCTTCGTAGATGCCGCGGCCGCCGGCCGCCTTGCCGATCGCGTGAATGGCCTGTTCGTACGACGCGTAGTAGCGCTGCGCGTCGGCCTCGGTGGTGGCCGCTTCGCCGAGCATGTCGTACGAGTAGCGGAAGCCGCGCGCTTCATACTTGCGGCTGTTCGCGAGCGCTTCGGAGATGTTCTCGCCCGTGACGAACTGCTCGCCCATCAGGCGCATCGCCATGTCCACGCCTTTGCGGATGAGCGGCTCGCCGCCCTTGCCGATCAGACGCGTAAGCGCCGACGACAGGCTCGTCTCGCTATTGGTCGTGACCAGCTTGCCGGTGATCATCAAGCCCCAGGTCGCCGCATTGACGAACAGCGAAGGCGCCTGGCCGACGTGCGATTTCCAGTCGCCCTTGCTGATCTTGTCGCGGATCAGCGCGTCACGGGTGGCGCGGTCGGGAATGCGCAGCAGCGCTTCGGCGAGACACATCAGCGCGACGCCTTCCTGGCTCGACAGCGAGAATTCGTGGATCAGACCTTCCACGCCGCCGCCGCGGCTCTTGCCGCGCAGCGTCTCGACGAGCTTGCCGGCGAGCGCCTCGACGTCGCCCGCGAGCTTCGCCGGCAGTCGCGCCTGCTCGAGCAGGAACGGCACGCATTCCGGCTCCGGCCGCCGGTAGGCCGCCGTGATCGCCGCGCGCAACACCGATTGCGGTTGCACGTTCTGCGCAAAATCGAGAAACGGATGCGCTGCGCCGTCCTCGTCGTGTTCGACCGCTGCGCCGTCTGCCATATCGGCTGAGCCCACCGCGCCGGACAACTCCGGCGGCAATTGGCCCTGCTCGATCTTTTCGAGGTACGCGAAAATCGCCTGCTTGATGAGCCAGTGCGGAGTGCGTTCGAGGCGGGTAGCGGCATCTTTCAGCCGTGAACGCAGGAGGTCGTCGACCTTGACGCCAAGGGTGGTGCTAGCCATGTTTCCTTCTTCGGAGACCCAACGCAATGCTGGTGAAAGACTAAAAGTTGGCCGAATCGTACGCCTCTCAATAAAAAGGTGCAACCGATGCGGAGAATCGGTTGCACCTGCGTGCAGCCCTTGTGTGGCGCGGGTTTGCGCCGGGTGGCGCCGCCGCCGCGGACCGCGGTAAGGATCGGTATTTTCCCTGGCCTCATTTCTTTTGCCCCGAGCCCTTATCAAACCGGACGGCGCGCCGTTATAGAAGTCATAGCGGGCGCGGCGTGAAGGCGCGCACAACAACAGTACGGGGTTGAGGACAGCGAAATGGAAAAGTGGCTTGTCGTATTGGGCATCTGGGTGATGTGCGCAGCGTGCGCCGTGCTGTTTATCCGCGGCGCAACGGCCCGGTCGGACAAGCGCGAGGCGTCCGAGGGACATGCATCGGCGGGGAAAGCGCAGACCGCGTTGAACGATTGAGCAACGCGGCGGTTCGGTAAAGCGGGGCGAGCTTTTTGGAGCTTTTCAGAGCTGCGGGTGAGCTTCATGTGCGCTCCGTGCGCGCTCGTCGACGACCGCCCTCGGGAACGTGAACAGGCGAATATCGTGAGATCCACCATGCTTTGCTCCAGCGACTATCGATCTTCCGCGCGCTACCGGCAGCTTGCGGTGCGCGGCGTTCACGTGGCCTCGCGTGCGTCGGCCGTGCTGGGGACACGCACCGCCACGCGCGTCGCGGCCCCCGCCGCAAGCTATTCGAATACCGTGCGAGCACGCGCCCGGACTGCCCGCAGCCGGTGCCGGTACTGACCCGATACTGACGGGCTGCATACGCCGGGCGGGACCTAGATGTCGAGCGGATCGACTTCCAGGCTCCAGCGCAGCACGCCCTTCAAGCCGCGCAAGAGCGGCTGCCACGCGCGCAGCGTGGCCTGCAGCGCGGCGCGCGATGCGCTTTCGATCAGCAATTGCGCGCGGTGCACATGCATCACCTTGACGATGGTGAGCGGCACCGCGTCGTACACGGTCACGCGTTCGGCGGCCGGAATGCCTGCCAGCTCGGCTGCCGCCTGCTGCAGGAAGGCAAGCGCGGCTTCAAGCGTGCGGCCCTCGGCGCGCAGCAGCGCCTGATAGACGAAGGGCGGCAGATGAGCGTCGCGCCGCTCGGCGAGCGTGGAGTTGGCGAACCCGACGTAATCGTGACGCCCCAGCGCGTGATAAAGCGCATGGCGCGGATAGCGCGTCTGCACCAGCACTTCGCCGGGCAGGCCGGCTCGGCCCGCGCGGCCGCTGACCTGCATCAGCTGCGCAAAGAGCCGCTCGCTCGCGCGGAAGTCGTGGGAAAAGAGCGCGGTGTCCGCGTTCAGCACGCCGACCAGCGACACGCGCTGGAAGTCATGTCCCTTCGCGATCATCTGGGTACCGACGAGAATGTCGACTTCGCCGGCGTGCACGTCTGAAAAGAGCGCCTCTGCGCTGCCCTTGCGGCGCGTGCTGTCCGCGTCGATACGGAGCACGCGCGCGCCCGGCACCGCGCTCGCCAGCGTTTCCTCCACACGTTGCGTGCCGCGGCCGAGCGGCGCGATGTCCACGTTGCCGCAGTCGGGACACGAGCGCGGAATGCGCGACTCCCAGCCGCAGTGATGACAGCGCAACGCGCGCTCGGGCTTGTGAAGCACCACATAGGCGCTGCAACGCGGGCAACCGGCGACCCAGCCGCAGGCATCGCAAGCAAGCTGAGGCGCGTAGCCGCGCCGGTTCAGAAACACGAGACTCTGTTCGCCGCGCTCGAGGCGCGTCTTCAGCGCCGCGATCAACGGACCCGACAATCCTTCCATCGACGCGCGGCCGCGCCGGCGCTCGTCCTCGAGATCGATCAGGCGCACGGTGGGGAGCACTGCGTCCGCGACGGCGCGGCGCGACAGCGTGAGCCGTCTGTAGCGCCCCTGCTCGGCCTGCCACCAGCTTTCCAGCGACGGCGTGGCCGACCCCAGCACAACCGGCAAGCCAAGCTGCTTCGCGCGATAGATGGCGAGGTCGCGCGCCGAATAACGCAGGCCTTCCTGCTGCTTGTAAGCCGGGTCGTGTTCCTCGTCGACCACAATGACAGCGAGCCGCGGCAGCGACGCGAGCACCGCGAGACGCGTGCCGAGCACGATCCGAGCGCGGCACGCGTGCGCCGCGAACCAGTTGCGCGCGCGCTCGCCCTCGGCGAGACCGCTGTGCAGCGTGACGATCGCCGTATCGGCGAGCGCCGCGAAGCGGGCGCGGAATGCCGCTTCGAACTGCGGCGTCAGATTGATCTCGGGCACCAGCACGAGCGCCTGCGCGGTGGCGTCGGCCGCGAGAATGGCGGCGAGCGCGCGCAAATACACTTCCGTTTTGCCGCTGCCCGTCACGCCATGCAGCAGGAACGGCGCGAAGCCGCGGGCGTCGCGAATGGCTTCGACGGCGGCCGACTGCTCGCCGGTGAGCGTGGGCAGCGTCTGCGGCTCTGCCGCGCCCGACGTGGTGGCGGGCAGGGCTGCGGCAGCATCGACGAGATCGAGCGCCACCCAGCCCTCCGCTTGCCATGCGGCGAGTGTCGCAATGGCTTTGGGGTGCAACGCGCGAGCGTCGGCGGCAAGGAGAAAGTCTGCCGCGGCGAGCGCCTCGGCGAGGTTTCGCAGCGCCGTGGCGCGCGCGGGCAAAGCGTCCGGCAACGCAGCGCGGCCTTGCGGCGTCAAGCTGTAGCGTTCTTCCGGGGCCAGCAGACGCGGCCAGCGCGCGGCGTCGCGCAGCGCCTGCGGCAACGCGGGCAACGCCACTTCCCCAAGGCCGCGCTGATAGTAGTCGGCGGCAAACGCAGCCAGCGCGAGCCACTCGGACGACAGCGGCGGACAGGCCGTGCACACGGCATTCACGGCCCGCAGGCGATCGGCGGGCACCTCGCTGTGAGCGGCCACTTCACACACGAGGCCCACCACGTCGCGCTTGCCGAACGGCACGCTGACGAGCATCCCCGGCCCCGCCGGCTCGGGCGCATTCCAGTGGTAATCGAACAGCGTCGGCAGCGGGTGATCCAATGCGACGCGCACAAACGTCCCGGTCATGCCGCCGCTTCGGTCATCGCGGGGGCGCGTCGCGTCATAGCGCCGCAGCCGGCTCGCCGCGTCGCCGGCCTTTGACCCGCCCCGCTGAAGTTAAAGTAAAACTTCAATTTCGACGCTAAGTTTTGGATTCGGCTGAACAATTGCTGTCGACCCCATACGCCTGTGGATAACTTTGTTGAGAACTTCGCTCCGACGGCCCGGAAACCGCGACGCAGCGGCCTTCTGTGGGGTTCCGCACATTGCTTGCAGGCGCCGTCAAAGCCTTGCCAGACAAGGCTGAGATCAAATGCGCACGCACTGTGCAAGGGTCCGGACACGACTAAACGTTCTACCGCGCCGCAACGTGATGAATGTGTATAAGTCAAGTCTTGACAACTGCAAGAGTGCCTGTGGACGGCCCGCGTACCGCGAAGTTTCCCTTAGGTGAAGAGCCCAGTTCGCTGCGGCGCAACAATAAACGGTAGAAGTTGCAACATCACTTCGGTGCGTGCGCGCCGCTGCGGATGGCGCGACTGTGGCGATGCACTTCGTCGACGAGTTCCGCCACGTTCTCCGGCGGCGTGAATTGCGAGATGCCGTGGCCGAGGTTGAACACATGCCCGGGGTGATTACCGAAGGCGTCGAGCACCGCACGCGCCTCCATGCGGATCGACGCGGGCGGCGCGAACAGGACGGACGGGTCGATATTGCCTTGCAAAGCGACCTTCGCGCCGACTCGCTCGCGCGCCTTCCGCAGGTTGACGGTCCAGTCGAGGCCTACTGCGTCGACACCCGTCTCGGCAATTTCATCGAGCCAGAGACCGCCGCCCTTCGTGAAGGTGATGACGGGCACCTTCTCGCCGTCATGCTCGCGCTTCAACTGATTCACGACCTGCTGAATGTAGTGCAGCGAGAAGCGCTGATAGGCGCCGTCCGCGAGTGCACCGCCCCACGTGTCGAAGATCATCACGGCCTGGGCGCCGGCTTCGATCTGTGCATTGAGATACGCGGCGACCGAACTCGCGTTGACTTCGAGGATGCGATGCATCAGGTCCGGGCGCGCATACAGCATGGATTTGACCGTGCGGAAGTCCGCGGAGCCGCCGCCTTCCACCATGTAGCAGGCCAACGTCCACGGGCTGCCGGAAAAGCCGATGAGCGGCACGCGTTGCCGGCCTTGCGCGTCGGTCAGCGCCCGGCGGATCTCGCGCACGGCGTCGGTCACATAGCCCAACGCGGCCTCGATGTCCGGCACGGCGAGGCGCGCGACGTCATCTTCAGTGCGCACCGGCCGCGCGAACGTCGGGCCCTCGCCGGCCACGAACTCCAGCCCAAGACCCATGGCGTCCGGCACGGTCAGGATGTCGGAAAACAGGATGGCGGCGTCGAGCGGATAGCGCTCGAGCGGCTGCAGCGTGACCTCCGTTGCGAACGCCGGATTCTTCGCGAGGCCGAGAAAGCTTCCCGCGCGCGCACGCGTGGCGTTGTATTCCGGCAAATAGCGGCCAGCTTGCCGCATCAACCAGACGGGCGTGTAGTCGGTCGG
The DNA here is from genome assembly GCF_047325075.1 of Paraburkholderia phenoliruptrix. NCBI lineage: Bacteria > Pseudomonadati > Pseudomonadota > Betaproteobacteria > Burkholderiales > Burkholderiaceae > Paraburkholderia > Paraburkholderia phenoliruptrix. The sequence goes on along the minus strand of NZ_CP168531.1, from coordinate 465,533 downwards.
CTGGCGCAGCAGCGCGCGCAGGAAAGTGTCGTTCAGGAGGTTATGGGCCACGTTGCGTGCGACTGAGAGCAAAGGGGCATTTTACCGGACGGCGCCCGCCTCATTCCGCTGATGCCAGCAATAAGGTAAGTGCGTGAGGTTCTGGCTCATTGTCCGCAGGCGCGCGCCTTAAGGCAACCTGGCCGAATGGCCGATGTTCAACGGCGAATTGCCGGGCTATCATCCGACGAACTTACACAACAACGCACACCAAGGAGACTTGATGAAGAAGGTTGCACTCGCACTGCTCGGCGCGCTGGCGGGCATTCTGATCCACAGCGGCGCGGCACAGGCGCAGGCGTCCGGCACGGCAGCAACGGCGTCGCGGCTCGACGAGATTCTCGCTCGCGGCACGCTGCGCGCCTGTACCACCGGGGACTACAAGCCATATTCGTTTTACAAGGCGGATGGGCAATTCGAAGGCATCGATATCGACATGACGGAGTCGCTCGCGAAGTCGCTCGGCGTCAAGGCGGAGTACATCAAGACTTCGTGGTCGAATCTGATGAACGATTTCGTCGCCAGATGCGACATCGGAGTCGGCGGGGTGTCACCCACGCTCGAGCGGCAGAAGCGCGCATTCTTCACGCAGGCGTATATGGTCGACGGCAAGACGCCGATTGTCCGCTGCGACGACGTCAACAAATACCAGACCGTGGCGCAGATTGACCAGCCCGCCACGCGCGTCATTGTGAATCCCGGCGGCACCAACGAACGGTTCGCGAAGCAATTCTTCACGCACGCGAACGTGACCGTCTATCCTGATAACGTAACGATCTTCAAGCAGATCCTCGCCGGCAAGGCGGATGTCATGGTGACCGACGCGTCGGAAACCCTGCTGCAGCAAAAGCTTAATCCAGGCCTTTGCTCGGTCCACCCCGACAAGCCGTTCCAGTACGGCGAGAAAGCGTGGCTGCTGCCGCGCGGCGATGTGGTGTTCCAGCAATACGTCGACCAGTGGCTTCACCTGGCGCGAGCCACCGGCGAATATCAGGCAGTGTCGGATAAGTGGTTGAAGTGAACTAAGCCCTCGGGCCGCGGGCATTCCTGAAGCGTTGAGGGGCTCCGGCAGACTCGCAGCTGCGCGGAGGGACTCCGCCGGCTGCATTGTGTAACGCAGGCAGGCGCGTACAGCCATCGGCTTAGCGGAGATGAATTTTCGCCGAGCGGTGAACGGGCCCTCTTCGGAGCGAGATTCGCACGGTATTTGTTGCACCGCATTCGGATTTCTGCACCTGCACTGGGAAAAGCCGGCAGCGCGCGAAGCAGTTGTAACAGCAGCGCTCTATTGTCAGAAAGATGACGACGCAACCATTTCATGCGGAATCGACTTAACGGTTTATGCGGCGCTATGCTTCGCGAATATCATTAAACGGGCGTATTAAATTGCGTCGCAGTCATAGGTAAAAATTGCGGATTTAACGTTTCCTTTCCGCAATAAATCCCGCAACGCCTTATCTGGCGGGCGTTACAACCTGAAACACTTTGTTACGGCGCTCCTAAGTTAATTCGCCCACAATGCCCTCAACGGTTTCAACACGGATGTGGCTGGGTGCGTGGTGTGAGCGGATACGATGCACTTGCCGGTCGGCGTATGCCGAAGCCCTGTGAAGGGGCATCCCTGCTGGGACCGTAGTCGACGCCGGGTCGTCGTCTCAGTCGGTTCCTACTTTGGTCTCCTCGCGCTAACCCCGTAGCGTGTGGTTTTTAGCGGGCTCCAGGCCCGCTTTTTTTTCGTCTTGCCAAACGTTTGCGCAGTGCAAAATGGCATCTTTTACATGCAATTAGGCGCCAGTTGACGTTTTGGCCGTGTGGGAATTTCGTCCCGGAAATAGACGAGCGAATAACAAGGGCTGCCTGAGGGCAGCCCTTTGTTTGTCGATTTGTGCCGCTCTGGCTTTCTCTCGCCGCGCGGTTCAGGCGGTCTTGCCTTCCTGCAGCCTGAGTTCGTTGATCATGCGCTCGCGCATGACGAACTTCTGCACTTTGCCGGTCACCGTCATCGGCAGTTCGTCGACGAAGCGGATGTACCTGGGCACTTTGTAGTGGGCGATCTGCCCTTGGCAGAACTGCTGGATTTCCTCCGCTGTCGCCTGTTCGCCTGAACGCAGCACCACCCAGGCGCACACTTCTTCGCCGTATTTTGCGTCGGGCACGCCGAACACCTGCACGCTCTGAATCTTCGGGTGGCGAAACAGGAATTCTTCGATCTCCCGCGGATAGATGTTCTCGCCACCGCGAATCAGCATGTCCTTCAGACGGCCGACGATGTTGCAATAGCCTTCGGCGTCGATTGTCGCCAGATCGCCGGTGTGCATCCAGCCGTCTACTATGCTCTCGCGGGTTTTTTCCTCGTCGCCCCAATAGCCCTGCATCACCGAATAGCCGCGCGTGCAAAGCTCGCCTGTTTCGCCCACCGGCACGATATTGCCGAGCGGATCAACGATCTTGACCTCCAGATGCGGTTGAATGCGGCCGACCGTCGTGGTGCGCTTGTCGAGCGGATCGGTGGTCGAACTCTGAAACGACACCGGGCTTGTCTCGGTCATGCCGTAGGCAATCGTGATCTCGCCAAGATGCATTCTGGAGACGACCTTTTTCATCGTCTCGATAGGACAGGGCGATCCTGCCATGATGCCCGTGCGCAAACGCGAGAGATCGTATGAAGCGAAGTTCGGATGGTCGAGCTCCGCGATGAACATAGTGGGCACGCCGTGCAAGGCCGTGCACTGCTCCTCGGCGACGGCAGCGAGCGTCGCCGCGGGGTCAAAGGCCTCCCCCGGAAACACCATGTTGGCGCCCACCGAAACGCAGGCCAAAACGGCGAGCACCATCCCAAAGCAGTGATAAAGCGGCACCGGAATGCACAGCGCGTCGTGCTCGCTCAGGTTCATGGCCATCGCGATATAGCGCGCGTTGTTGACCACGTTGCTATGGGTGAGCGTCGCGCCCTTCGGATTGCCGGTCGTGCCGCTGGTGAACTGAATGTTGATCGCCTCGTGGCAGGACAGCGTGTTGCCAATTTCATCGAGCCTGGCCACGTCGAGCGTGGCGCGCCCTTGCTCGATCACGTCGGAGAAGCTGAGCATTCCCGGCGTGTCCGTGTCGCACATGCGAATCACATAGCGCAAGGCCGGCAAGCGTGCGGCGCGCAGTTGGCCGGGCGCTTGTGTAGCGAGCTCGGGCGCGAGTTGCTGCAGCATTTCCAGATACATCGACGTCTTGAAACGCTCCGCCGCGACAATCGCCTTGCAGCCGACCTTGTTCAGCGCGTACTCGAGCTCCGCCAGCCGGTATGCCGGATTGATGTTCACCAGCACGGCGCCGATGCGCGCGGTCGCAAACTGCGTCAGCAGCCATTCGATGCGATTGGGCGACCAGATCCCGACGCGGTCGCCCTTCGCGATGCCCAGCGCCAGAAACCCGGCGGCCAGCACATCGACTTCTTCGGCGAACTCCTTCCATGTCCAGCGAATTTGCTGCTCGCGGAACACCACAGCGGGCCGGTCCGGGAAGCGTCCAGCCGTCTCTCGCAGAAATTCGCCGATCGTCGCCTGGCTCAGCGGAATGTCTGTCGATCCGCGGACATACGAGAGCCCGTTTTTCGGCTCGATGATTGCGCCTTCGCCTGACACTTGCGTTGCCATGGTGCTGTCTCCGTGAGCAGATCGCCCTATTGAAATGAGTTCGAAACCGATTGTGCCACCGGCGCGCGCCAGCCCGGCATCAAGTCTTACCCGCAGCGGATCGGCGCGGGCGGGCGGCTGGGTGCGGCCGCGATTGAGGCGCCGCGGGGGCTGCCGTGAAGGCGTCTGTGGAAGCCGCTGATGACGGACACACAATGTCGCTGACCTTTCCGTAAACGTCAACACGAGGTCAAAAAAAAGCAGCCACGCGGGCTGCTTTCTCTCTGATACCGGCTGCTTAATTCTGACTGCGCAGCTTACGCAGACGCTGGATTGCAGCGAGCTGAGCCGTCGCGTACGCCAGTTCCGCCTGGGCGGTCGCGTATTCGAGGTTCGAGCCCGTGTTTTGCAGCGCTTCTTCAGCACGCTTGCGCGCGTCTTCGGCCTTGGCTTCGTCGAGATCCTTGCCGCGGATGGCCGTGTCGGCGAGAACCGTCACTGCGCCCGGCTGGATTTCCAGGATGCCGCCGGCGACGAACACAAACTCTTCTTCGCCGTTTTCAGCTTCAATACGCACCGCGCCCGGCCGGATCCGCGTGATGAGCGGCGTGTGGCCCGGCAGAATGCCGAGTTCACCTGCTTCGCCCGGCAGCGCGACGAACTTCGCCTGGCCCGAGAAGATCTGCTCTTCCGCGCTGACGACGTCTACTTTAATGGTTGCCATATGTGTCGACTCCTGTGGCGACCAGAGTTACGGCTTGCGCCTGGCTCTCGTCGCATGCAAGGCTGGGTTTAGCGTAGTGAAGACGCCAGCCAGGGGAAAACCACCGTTGAGGCAGCTCTCACGCGCGCCAGCGCCTTCTTCGTTACACCCGGCCTTTACTGGATCTTCTTGGCCTTTTCGAAGGCTTCGTCGATCGTGCCGACCATGTAGAACGCTTGTTCCGGCAGGTGGTCGCACTCGCCTTCAACGATCATCTTGAAGCCGCGGATCGTTTCCTTCAGCGGAACGTACTTGCCCGGCGAGCCCGTGAACACTTCAGCAACGTGGAACGGCTGCGACAGGAAACGCTGGATCTTACGAGCGCGCGCCACGGCGAGCTTGTCTTCCGGCGCCAGTTCGTCCATGCCCAGAATCGCGATAATGTCGCGCAGTTCCTTGTAGCGCTGCAGCGTTTGCTGCACGCCGCGCGTGATCGAGTAGTGCTCTTCGCCGATCACGTTCGGGTCGATCTGACGCGAGGTCGAGTCGAGCGGGTCCACTGCGGGGTAGATACCCAGCGAAGCGATGTCACGCGACAGCACGACGGTTGCGTCCAGGTGGCCGAACGTCGTAGCCGGCGACGGGTCGGTCAAGTCGTCCGCAGGGACGTACACGGCCTGAACCGACGTGATCGAACCGGTCTTGGTCGACGTAATACGCTCTTGCAGCTTGCCCATTTCTTCAGCCAGCGTCGGCTGATAGCCCACTGCCGACGGCATACGGCCGAGCAGTGCCGACACTTCGGTACCGGCCAGCGTGAAACGGTAGATGTTGTCGACGAAGAACAGCACGTCGAGGCCTTCGTCACGGAAATGCTCGGCCATCGTCAGGCCGGTCAGCGCGACGCGCAGACGGTTGCCCGGCGGCTCGTTCATCTGGCCGTACACCAGCGCGACCTTGTCGAGAACGTTCGAGTCCTTCATTTCGTGATAGAAGTCGTTCCCTTCGCGGGTACGCTCGCCAACACCGGCGAACACGGAGTAACCGCCGTGTTCCTTCGCGATGTTGTTGATCAGTTCCATCATGTTCACGGTCTTGCCCACGCCGGCGCCACCGAACAGACCCACCTTGCCGCCCTTCGCGAACGGGCAGATCAGGTCGATAACCTTGATGCCGGTTTCGAGCAGTTCCGTCGACGGCGACAGTTCGTCGAACGCCGGCGCCTTCTGGTGGATCGAGCGCATGTTGTCGCTTGCGATCGGGCCAGCTTCGTCGATCGGACGACCCAGCACGTCCATGATACGGCCGAGCGTCGGCTTGCCGACCGGCACGCTGATCGGCTTGCCGGTGTTCTTCACGACCGTGCCGCGGCGCAGGCCGTCCGATGCACCCAGACAGATGGTACGGACGACGCCGTCGCCCAGCTGTTGCTGGACTTCGAGGGTCAGTTCCGAACCTTCCAGAATGAGCGCGTCGTAAACTTTCGGCATGTCCGAACGCGGGAATTCCACGTCGATCACCGCGCCGATGCACTGTACGATCTTGCCTTCTACCAAAGCAGTAGTACTCATCGCTTTTCCTTTAGATACTCAATTCTTCACTCGCGCAAAGGCGCTGTTTCGATGGGATCGCCCAGACCGTTGCCCAGACGGTGCGCCACACGGGCGCACACGAAGCGGCGTGCCTGACCTGAAGGTCAGACTGCCGCCGCGCCACCGACGATTTCCGACAGTTCTTTCGTGATCGCGGCCTGACGGCTCTTGTTGTACACAAGCTGCAGTTCGTTGATGACCGACTTCGCATTGTCCGAAGCGGCCTTCATTGCGACCATGCGGGCCGATTGCTCCGATGCCATGTTTTCCGCGACGGCCTGATAGACCAGCGCTTCGACATAACGCACCAGCAGTTCGTCCACCACTGCCTGAGCGTCCGGCTCGTAGATGTAGTCCCACTGGGTGCTCGGCGTCGCGCCCTGCTCTTCCTTGCGCTCGAACTGATCTGCCGCGAGCGGCAGCAGTTGCTCGATCACCGGCTCCTGCTTCATCGTATTGACGAAGCGCGTGTATGCGAGATACACCGCCGAAACCTTGCCTTCCGAGTACAGGTCGAGCTGCACCTTCACCGCGCCGATCAGCTTTTCAAGGTGCGGCGTATCGCCCAGATGCACGACATTCGACACCACCTTGGCGCGCAAGCGGTTCAGGAAACCCAGACCCTTGGTGCCGATCGCGGTTGCCTCGATCATCTTGCCCTGGCCTTCCAGTTCCTTGAACTTCTGCAGCGCCGCACGCAGCACGTTGGTGTTCATGCCACCGCACAGACCTTTGTCGGTCGTGACGAGGATGATGCCCGCCGTCTTCGCGCCTTCGTTCGACACCATGAACGGGTGACGATACTCGGGGTTCGCACGGCTCATGTGTGCAGCGATATCGCGGACCTTGTCGGCATACGGGCGAGCAGCGCGCATGCGCTCCTGAGCGCGGCGCATCTTCGATGCGGCCACCATCTCCATCGCTTTCGTGATCTTTCGCGTGTTTTGCACGCTCTTGATCTTGCCGCGAATTTCCTTCATTCCAGCCATTGCTTGCTCCTTGTCGGCCCGGATTTGCGCTGGCGCTCACCCGGGACCCATGCAAAGCGACCGAAGCCGCGCGGGAGCATTCGCATGCAGCCCGCGCCGCTTCAAGGTCCGTTTATGCCTTGCGGATCACTCGCGGATCAGTAAGCGCCGGACTTCTTGAAGTCTTTGAGAGCCGTGTGCAGCAGGCCTTCGTCGTCCTTCGAGAGTTCCTTGTTGTCTTCGATGCGCTTGACCAGGTCAGCGTGGCTCGACTTCAGATATTCGCGCAGGCCCTTTTCGAACGGCAGCACTTGCGACACTTCCAGATCGTCGAGGTAACCGTTGTTCGCGGCGAACAGCGAGATAGCCAGTTCCCACACTTGCAGCGGCTGATATTGCGGCTGCTTCAGCAGTTCCGTCACGCGGCGGCCGCGCTCGAGCTGCTTGCGGGTTGCTTCGTCAAGGTCCGATGCGAACTGCGCGAACGCCGCCAGCTCACGATACTGCGCGAGGTCGGTACGGATACCGCCCGACAGCTTCTTCACGACCTTCGTCTGAGCCGCACCACCGACGCGCGACACCGACACGCCGGCGTTAATTGCCGGGCGGATACCTGCGTTGAAGAGGTCGGTTTCCAGGAAGATCTGGCCGTCCGTAATCGAGATCACATTCGTCGGAACGAACGCGGTCACGTCGCCTGCCTGCGTTTCAATGACCGGCAGTGCCGTCAGCGAACCGCTCTTGCCCTTCACTTCACCGTTGGTGAACTTCTCGACGTACTCTTCCGAGACGCGAGCAGCACGTTCCAACAGACGCGAGTGCAGATAGAACACGTCGCCCGGATAGGCTTCACGGCCCGGCGGACGGCGCAGCAGCAGCGAGATCTGACGGTATGCCCAAGCCTGCTTGGTCAAGTCGTCATAAACGATCAGCGCGTCCTGGCCGCGGTCGCGGAAGTATTCGCCCATCGTGCAGCCGGCGTACGGTGCCAGGTACTGCATGGCAGCCGATTCCGACGCCGAAGCCGCGACGACGATCGTGTATTCCAGCGCGCCCGTTTCTTCGAGCTTGCGGACCACGTTCATGATCGACGAAGCCTTCTGGCCGATCGCAACGTAGATGCAGAAGAGGTTCTTGCCCTTCTGGTTGATGATCGCGTCGACTGCGACTGCGGTCTTGCCGCACTGACGGTCGCCGATGATCAGCTCACGCTGGCCACGGCCAACCGGCACCATCGCATCGATCGACTTCAGACCGGTCTGGACCGGTTCCGAAACCGACTTACGCCAGATCACGCCCGGAGCGATCTTTTCGATTGCGTCGGTCTTCTTGGCATTGATCGGGCCCTTGCCGTCGATCGGGTTGCCCAGTGCGTCGACCACGCGGCCGAGCAGTTCCGGACCCACCGGCACTTCCAGAATGCGGCCCGTCGTCTTGACGATGTCGCCTTCCGAAATGTGCTCGTACTCACCCAGAATCACGGCGCCGACCGAGTCGCGCTCGAGGTTCAGTGCGAGGCCGAACGTGTTGCCCGGGAATTCGAGCATTTCGCCCTGCATCACTTCCGACAGACCGTGAATACGCACGATACCGTCGGTCACGGAGATCACGGTGCCCTGGTTGCGAACGTCTGCGCTCGCTTCAAGGCCCTGGATCCGGCTCTTGATCAGCTCGCTGATCTCAGAGGGATTGAGTTGCATTATTCGCTCCTGATAGTCAATTCTGTTGCGTGCCAGCCGCCTGGCGCGAGGCGCTTCAGGCCGTCAGAGCCGTTTGCATGCTGGCAAGCCGCGCGCGGACCGAGGTATCGAGCACTTCGTCGCCGACCGTCACGCGCACGCCGCCGATCAGCGACGAGTCAACCTCGACCGTCGGCTTCAGCTTGCGTTTGAACTTGCGTTCGAGACTTGCGACGAGGTCGTTCAACTGCGCGCCTTCGAGCGGGAATGCGCTGACAATCAGCACATCGGCCGCCCCTTCGCGGGCGTTCTTCAACTCTTCGAACTGCGCGGCGATTTCCGGCAGCAATTGCAGGCGATGGTTGTCCACCAGCATTTGCACCAGATTCTTCGCTTGCGCGTTGTCCTTGAGCGGCGACTTGACCGCAGCCAGCAGCAGTTCGCTGATCTGGGCGCGGCTCACTTTCGGGCTCGAGGCGATCGACAGCACTTCGGGCAGACGCGCAACCTGTGCCAGCTCCTGCACGAGCGTGGACCAGGCGGCGATGTCACCAGCTTCGGCCACGCCAAACAGCGCTTCTGCGTACGGACGGGCGATGGTTGCAAGTTCGGCCATGATCAGAGCTCGGCTTTCAGTTGATTCAGCAGGTCAGCGTGTGCTGCCTGGTCGACTTCGCGCTTCAGGATCTGTTCAGCGCCCTTCACTGCCAGTGCGGCGACTTCGCCGCGCAGCGTTTCGCGCGCCTTCACGACTTGCTGCTCTGCGTCAGCCTTCGCTTGCGCGATGATGCGGGCGGCTTCGGCTTGCGCCTGAGCCTTGATTTCGTCAGCGACGGCGACAGCGCGCTTTTCTGCGTCAGCAATACGTTGCTGACCGTCATTGCGTGCCTGGGCGAGTTCCTGGTCGACGCGCTTGTGAGCGGCTTCCAGTTCAGCCTTACCCTTTTCAGCGGCAGACAAACCGTCAGCGATCTTCTTCGAGCGCTCGTCGAGGGCGTTGATCAGCGGCGGCCACACGAACTTCATCGTGAACCACGCGAGGATCAGGAACACGACCATTTGCGCAAACAGGGTTGCGTTGAGATTCACGGTGTTTCCTTAAACGTTGCTAGTTCGGAAAGTGAAACGGCAAGGCGCTCATCGATTCAGTGCTCGATCAGCGCCCCAGTGCCCGTTCCGCCCTGCGCCTTTAGTTATAGCTCAGGCGCAAACTTCCGAGGAACCTCAGCCTGCCAGCTTCGACAGCAGCGGGTTCGCGAACGCAAACAGCATTGCCACACCAACGCCAATCAGGAACGCCGCATCGATCAGACCAGCCAGCAGGAACATCTTGGTTTGCAGCGGGTTCATCAGTTCCGGCTGACGAGCACATGCTTCGATGTACTTGCCGCCCATCAGGCCGATACCGATACAGGCGCCGATTGCACCCAGGCCGATGATGATGCCGATACCGATGGCGGTCAGACCCTGGATGTTGGCGATGAAAGCTTGCATGATCACTCCTTTGTGAAAAGTCTTTTAGAACTGGTTGGAACTGGGATTTAAAAAACTACGATTCTTTCTACGACAGCGCGGGTTAGTGCGTGTCGTGTGCCTGGCCGATGTACACCAGCGTCAGCATCATGAAAATGAACGCCTGCAGCAGAACGATCAGGATGTGGAAAATTGCCCACACGCTGCCGGCGATCACGTGGCCGATGAAGCCAAGCACCGTCGTGTCCGCGCCGAAGCTCCAGATGCTGCCGAGCAGGGCAATCAGCAGGAACAACAGTTCGCCCGCGTACATGTTGCCGAACAGCCGCATGCCGAGCGAGACCGTCTTCGCGACGAACTCGATGATGTTCAGTGCAAGGTTCGGGATCCACAGCAGCGGATGTGCGCCGAACGGAGCGGACAGCAGTTCGTGCACGAAGCCGCCGGCGCCCTTGATCTTGAAGTTGTAGTAAATCATCAGCGCGAACACACCGAGCGCGATGCCGATCGTGCCGTTCAGGTCGGCAGTCGGGACGATACGGTGGTGCGGGATGGCTTCGGACAGGCCCAGCCAGCCAATGACATGGCCCGGCAGGTCGACGGGGATAAAGTCGAGCGAGTTCATGAGCGCGACCCAGACGAAGACCGTCAAGGCCAGCGGTGCAATGAAAGTGCGCGTGCCGTGGATCATCGACTTCGATTGATCCTCGACCATTTCCACCAGCATTTCGATCGCGCACTGGAAACGGCCGGGCACGCCGGACGTTGCCTTGCGGGCAGCGAGATGCAGGATGATGATGGTGGCCAGACCGCAAACGATCGACCAGAAAAGGGTGTCCAGATTCCACACGTGGATGTCGAAAATCGACGTCTGGTGCGCGGTGGAAAAGTTCTGCAAGTGGTGCGCGATGTACTCGGACGGATCCATTGCGCGCGTGCCTTCGCTAGCTGCCATATCGTTAAAGCCACCCAAATTGTCGAAAATCGTCTTAGGCCGTTTCCGCTGCAATGCTCTATTGCGGGAACGCGCCGGGTGCGGACCGTGTCATATCCGCACACTTTCACCGGCGCTATGCGCCGGCTTTAAATCTTGGTGTTACCTGCTGCATCCTCAGCGCCAGGCCAAGGCAATCCAGTACGTCTTGAGCGCGACGAGATAGGTCACGAGCAGCGGAACCCAGCGTACGTCGTGATACCAGAAGGCGATGGCTACAAACATCGCAATCGTGGCGCCCATCTTCAGCGCTTCGCCGAGCACCCAGCTCATCACTGTTTCGGCGCCGCTCAGCGTTCTCAGCCGTGCCGCGAACAATGCACCCGGCACCCAGCAGATCGCTCCCCCCAGGAACGCGGACAGCGCAGCAGCGCCCGGCGGCTTATAGAACAGCCACCACACCAACGTTGCAACCAGGGACAAAACCATTTGCGCTGCCACAACCTTGAACGGCGTAACGCGCGATGGACGGCTCACATTCGGGCCAAACAGCTTTTCGGCCTCGGCCCGGGTGAGCGGAACGATATTGTTATCTTGCTCGGCGTCCCAGGATTCTTCGCGCGCGGCTGACTGAGCGGTGGAGGCATCCGGAACGGTGCGCTCATCGCGGTGTTCGTCGCGCCCATTTTTTGGCGCTTGATTCGACGCTTTGACCGCCATCGCAGTGTTCCGAAAGTCTCGTTCCGATCAGCGGGCTTTCGCTGCGCTTACGGGGTTGCCGTGCAATTAAATCCGGGCGATTGTAAGCGATAGTTGCAGGCAATTCAAGACTTTAGGCCGTTCAATAAACAGTGCGAAACGACGCTTCGCGATGCGGAAAAGGCTTCATCGTCGACGGCAAGACGTCAACTGTAAGGCTGTCGGGGAGAGGCAAAACATGTGCGCAAACTGACAAGTTTTTGTCTCGCGGCCAGGCCCGACAATCGTTGCAACGGACGTCTCGAAAATGCAACAAACGCCGGTTGGGCGTTTACTTCCGCGCTGCCGGCTGCCTTTTTTGCGGCGCACTCACACGCAGACACGCCCTGCCCTTCGTTCGAGCTGAAAGCGTGTCATGTGGCCACAACAGATAGTTAGGATTCCATGGCAATCTGGACAGGGCAGACAATTTTTCCTGCACCGCCCGCTCGATGAGTCTGCAACGATCTGCGTTCTAGGCAGTAGCATTCCCGCGCAAGCGCACCAGAATGCCTTCCAGCGCATCCAGATCGCCGAAGTCGACGAGAACCTGGCCGCGGCCGCGCCGGCCGAGCTTGATCTTCACGGTCGCCGCAAGCAGGTCGGACAACTCTTCCTCGAGGCGCCGCGTGTCCCGCCCGCCGTCCGGATTGGCACGCGCCTTCACGGCCGGTGCGGCCTTCGTGGTCGCCGTCACCAGTTTCTCCGTTTCGCGCACCGACATCCGCTTGTTGACGACCTGATTCGCCAGCGTGATCTGCGTCGCGGCATCGACGGCGAGCAATGCTCGCGCGTGGCCCATATCGAGGTCGCCGGCGAGCAGCATCGTCTGAACCGGCGTAGCGAGGTTCAGGAGACGCAGCAGATTCGACACCGCACTGCGCGAGCGGCCGACCGACTCCGCCGCCTGCTCGTGCGTGAAATTGAACTCGTCGAGCAAACGCTGGATGCCCTGCGCCTCTTCCAGTGGATTCAGATCTTCGCGCTGAATGTTCTCGATCAGCGCCATCGCGGCGGCAGCCTGGTCGGGCACGTCCTTCACCAGTACAGGCACCTCTTCGAGGCCCGCGAGGCGCGCCGCGCGAAAACGCCGCTCGCCCGCGATGATTTCATATTTATCCGCCGAGACCGGCCGCACGAGGATCGGTTGCATCAGTCCTTGAGCGCGGATACTGGCTGCCAGCTCCTGCAAGGCGCCCTCGTCCATCCGCGTACGCGGCTGATACTTGCCGGCCTGCATCTTTGATAGAGGCAACACGTTCGGGGCGCCTTCTATCGCCACCGCTTCCGTGATGTCGGCGCTGCCGCCGAGCAATGCTTCCAGGCCGCGTCCCAATCCCTTCTTTCGTGCTACTGCATTCATCGTGCTTCCTCGATCCGCTTAGGATGCCTGGGGCGCGTCGCTCAGTGCGCGCACCCGTTCGATCATTTCCGCGCCGAACTGGACATAGGCCTGCGCGCCGCGCGACGCCCTGTCGAAGACCACGCCCGGCAATCCATAACTCGGCGCTTCGGCGAGCCGCACATTGCGCGGAATAACTGCGTCGAACACCTTGTCGCCGAAATGCTCTTTCAATTGATCCGAGACTTGCTGCTGCAAAGTGATGCGCGGGTCGAACATGACGCGCAACAAACCAATCACCTTCAGATCGCGATTCAGATTCGCGTGCACCTGTTTGATTGTATTGACGAGATCGGACAACCCCTCGAGCGCGAAGTACTCGCACTGCATCGGGATGACGACGCCGTGCGCGGCGCAAAGGCCGTTGAGCGTCAGCAGCGACAGAGCCGGCGGGCAGTCGATCAGAACAAAGTCGTACTCGCTTTCGACCGCGGCAAGGGCGGCCTTCAGCTGACGCTCACGGTTTTGCACGCTGACCAGTTCCACTTCGGCGCCGGCAAGTTCACGGTTGGCCGGCAGTACGTCGTAGCCGACCGCTTCGGGACGCATCCGTGCCTCGGCTACCGAGACGCCGTCCACCAACACCTCATAGACGGTGTTGGTGCACGCGGCCTTGTCGATGCCGCTGCCCATGGTGGCGTTGCCCTGCGGGTCCAGGTCGATGAGAAGGACCCGCTGTCCCTGCGCTGCCAGGCTGGCCGCCAGATTGACTGTCGTCGTCGTCTTGCCGACGCCGCCTTTCTGGTTCGCAACGCAGAAGATTTTTGCCATCGTTGGAATGTCCCTTTTGCTGCTTGAAGATGTAATTACGTGGTCAACCGTGAAGCGGTGAATGTGACTGCGTCGCCTGGCGGGCCTCGTCCTCAAGAACCGTCACAAGATGACGCTCGGCGTCCAGGAACGGCACATCGAGCCGCACGGTCTGTTCCACGTGGGCGCCCGCCGGCAGACGCTCGATTTCGCCGTCCGGACGTACGCCCTTCATGGCGAGAATTGCGCCGCGCTCCGCAACGAGATGACGGGCCAGTGTAACGAAATCGGCGAGTTCTGCGAATGCTCGCGAGACGATTACGTCGAACTTTGCCGACACTTCGGCGCCCGGTTGCAAAGTCTCCACGCGCCCTGTTACCACCGACAGATTCGCGAGCCCCAACTCGGCTTTGGCCTGAGCCTGAAAGGCCGTTTTCTTGTGAACGATGTCGTTCACGGTGACGGCCCAATCCGGCCGCACGATCGCCAGCACGATACCGGGCAAACCGCCGCCCGAGCCCACGTCAAGCACGGAGCGCGGATCACGCTCGGCCAGATGCGGCACGATCGAGAGCGAGTCGAGGATGTGCTGAATCAGCATCTGCCGCGGATCGCGAATGGCCGTCAGGTTGTAGACGGCGTTCCATTTGCCCAGCAAGGCGACGTAGTCGAGCAGCTTTGCCAATTGGGTATCGCTTAGCTCAAGGCCGAGCTGGCGCACGCCCTCTGCGAGAAGTTGCGCCAACGCTTCGCGGTCGCTTCCCTTCTGCTTCGTGGTCATTGAGCCACCGGCGTTGTGTCGGCGCCCGGCTCGGCCGGCTTCGCAGGACGGCGCCCAAGCCCCCGCTTCAGGTGCACCATCAGCAACGAGATGGCTGCCGGCGTGATCCCCGAAATGCGCGAAGCCTGCCCGATCGTTTCGGGCCGGAACTGCGTCAGCTTCTGACGCGCCTCGAACGACAGGCCCCTCACTTCCGCATAGTCCAGACCTTCTGGCAAACGCGTACTTTCGTGCGCTTCGTTACGCTCGATCTCGCCCGCCTGGCGGTCGATATAGCCCTGATATTTGATGCCGATTTCGATCTGCTCCTTGATCTGAGCCAGCAGCACTTGGTCTTCCGCCAAAATCTCGGGCGCACCACAAGCTCCACCGCGCAGCGCGCAAACGCCGTCATAGCTGACGCCCGGGCGACGCAGCAGGTCCGCCAGGCTGTACTCGTGATCGATTGGCTTGCCAAGCAAGGCAGTGGCTTCGTCGGCACTCAGGGTCTTTGGATTGACCCACGTCGTTCGCAGGCGCTCGGTTTCACGTGAAACAGCGTCGCGCTTGCGGCTGAATGCGTCCCACCGGACGTCGTCCACAACGCCAAGCTCGCGACCAATCTCCGTCAGCCGCATGTCGGCGTTGTCCTCGCGTAGGCTCAATCGATATTCTGCCCTGCTCGTGAACATGCGATACGGCTCGGAGACGCCGCGTGTTACCAGATCGTCGACGAGCACCCCGAGGTACGCCTGATCGCGACGCGGACACCACGCCTCTTTCCCCTGAACAAACAAGCCCGCGTTGATACCGGCCAGCAACCCTTGCGCGGCAGCTTCCTCGTAGCCTGTCGTGCCGTTGATCTGACCTGCAAAGAACAAACCACTGATCACCTTGGTTTCCAGCGATGCCTTCAGGCCACGCGGATCGAAGTAGTCGTACTCAATCGCATAGCCGGGGCGCAGGATGTGCGCGTGCTCCAGACCGCGCATCGACCGCACGAGTTCGAGCTGTACGTCGAACGGCAGGCTCGTCGAGATCCCGTTCGGGTAGAACTCGTTGGTGGTCAGGCCTTCCGGCTCCAGAAAGATCTGGTGCGATTCCTTCGACGCAAACCGGTGAATCTTGTCCTCGATGGAGGGACAGTAGCGCGGCCCCACCCCTTCGATCACGCCCGTATACATCGGCGAACGATCCAGTCCGCCGCGGATGATGTCGTGCGTACGCTCGTTGGTGTGCGTGACCCAGCACGGCATTTGCCGCGGATGCTGCTCCGCCCGGCCGAGAAACGAAAAGACCGGCACCGGATCGAGATCGCCCGGTTGCTCTTCAAGCTGCGAGAAATCGATCGTGCGGCCGTCAATACGCGGCGGCGTTCCGGTCTTCAAGCGCCCTTGCGGAAGCTTCAACTCCTTGAGGCGCACCGATAACGACACGGCCGCCGGATCGCCCGCCCGACCGCCCGTGTAATTGTTCAGACCGACGTGAATCTTCCCGTCGAGGAAAGTGCCCGCCGTCAGCACCACCGCACGTGCGCGGAAGCGGATTCCCACTTGGGTGACCGCGCCGACAACCCGGTCGCCTTCAACCATCAGGTCGTCCACGGCCTGCTGAAACAGCCACAAGTTCGGCTGGTTCTCAAGCCGGTGACGGATAGCCTGTTTGTAAAGCAGCCGGTCGGCTTGGGCGCGCGTCGCGCGCACCGCCGGCCCTTTCGACGAATTAAGAATGCGGAACTGGATACCGCCTTCGTCCGTCGCGGCCGCCATGGCGCCGCCGAGCGCGTCGACTTCCTTAACGAGATGGC
This sequence comes from Paraburkholderia phenoliruptrix, assembly GCF_047325075.1. Classification (NCBI taxonomy): domain Bacteria; kingdom Pseudomonadati; phylum Pseudomonadota; class Betaproteobacteria; order Burkholderiales; family Burkholderiaceae; genus Paraburkholderia; species Paraburkholderia phenoliruptrix. Next base: position 449,062 of record NZ_CP168531.1, on the reverse strand, counting down.
CTTTGCCAATACCGCCGATCGACGGATTGCAGCTCATCTGACCGAGCGTTTCAATGTTATGTGTCAGCAAGAGCGTTTTATTGCCCATGCGCGCGGCGGCCAAAGCGGCCTCCGTGCCGGCATGACCGCCGCCGACGACGATTACGTCAAATTCTGTGGGAAAAAGCATCGCGGACCTCACGCCAGATCATCGCGTGAGCCTTCAAAGGAAAATGTATGGGCGAATTATAACGGGTTCGGTTTTGGCACGAATTCGGTCGAATGGCCTATGAATAAAAAAAGCGGCGTGTTTCACGTGAAACACGCCGCTTTGAACCGCCGCTCAGATCAGCTTCAGGCCGCTTTTTTCGCCAACCCGAGATACGTTTCGATCACCCGAGGATTCTGCGCCAGATCGGCCGCCTCACCTTCCAGCGCCAGCTCGCCCGTTTCCAGCACGTAGCCATAGTCCGAAATCTGCAGCGCGGCGCGGGCATTCTGCTCGATCAGGAGCGTAGCCACCCCCGTTTGACGCAGCGCGCTGATGATGTGAAAGATCTCCTTCACAATCAGCGGGGCAAGGCCCAAACTCGGCTCGTCCAGCATCAACAGATCGGGCTTGCCCATTAACGCGCGTCCGACGGCAAGCATCTGGCGTTCGCCACCCGACAAGGTGCCAGCCGCCTGCTTGCGGCGCTCCTTCAGGCGCGGAAAAAGCTCGAACACGGGCTCCATCTGATCCAGAAAATTGCGCTCGCCCGCGCGCTTGCGCCGGTACGCGCCCAAGACCAGGTTGTCTTCGACGGTCATCGACGCGAACAGCTCGCGCTTCTCCGGTACCAAGCACATACCGCGGGCGACGCGTTTTTCGACCGGCACGGCGCTGACATCCTCGCCCTGATAGACGACCGCGCCCTTCGCGTGCCCCGTGGGCGGCAACGCACCCATGATCGCGTTGAGCAGCGTGGACTTGCCCGCGCCGTTCGGTCCGATCACCGACACAATTTGCCCAGCCCGTACTTTGATCGCCGCGTTATGCAGGGCTTCGACCTTGCCGTAGCGCACGGAAAGCCCATTCACATCGAGAATCGGTGCTGTTGCATTCATGGTCTTCTCCATTACTCCACCCCGCCGAGGTACGCCTCGAGCACCGCCGGATCCTGCTGCACTTCCTGCGGCAAGCCTTCTGCGATACGTGTGCCGAACTCCATGACCACGAGCCGGTCGGTCAGATTCATCACAAAGTCCATGTCGTGCTCGACCAGCAGCACGCTCATCCCTTCCGCCTTCAGCCGGCGCAATAGGTCGGCCAGTTGTAGCTTTTCCTGATATCGCAGACCGGCCGCCGGCTCGTCGAGCAACAGCAAAGTGGGATCACAGCACAGCGCACGCGCGATTTCGAGGATTCGCTGCTGGCCGAGCGCAAGGCTGCCGGCTTCGTCGTACATATGCTGTTCAAGTCCGACGCGGCGAATCTGGCGAGCTGCCTCGGCCATCAGGCGCGCTTCCTCGACACTGTTCAAGCGCACAATGCTCCGCCAGACGCCCGCGTGCCCACGCAAATGCGCGCCGATTGCGACGTTTTCGAGGACCGTCATGCCGGGCAGCAGCTTGACGTGCTGGAACGTGCGGCCGATTCCCCGCTTGACGATTTCACGTGAACTCAGCGCGTCGATTCGCTCGCCGCGGAAGGTGATTTCACCGCTCGTCGCCTGCAGCACGCCGGTTACCAGATTGAACGTGGTGGATTTGCCCGCGCCGTTCGGACCAATCAAGCCGATGATCTGCCCTGCTTTCACTTCGAAGCTGACGTCGTTGACCGCGACCAGACCGCCGAACTGCTTGCGCGCCTTGTTCACCGTCAGCAGATTTTCACCGGCCGCAGGCTTGGTGCGCTGCGGCAACGCATCCGCATGGTCCGGCAGATGCGCGCGCGGGCCGCGCGGAAAGAAACGTGCGACGAACGGCCAGACGCCCTGTCGCGCGTATTGCAGCAACAGCACCATGAGAATGCCGAAAACGATCACCTCGAAGTTACCGTTCTCGCCCAGCAACTTCGGCAGCAGCGTTTGCAGATAGTCCTGCAACACCGTGAGAATTGCCGCCCCCAGCACAGCGCCCCAGACGTGCGACACACCGCCCACCACGGCCATGAACAGAAACTCAATGCCGTGATTGAGGCCGAACGGCGTTGGATTCACCGCCCGTTGCAGATGCGCGTACAGAAAGCCTGACACCGAAGCCAGCACGGCTGCGTACACAAAGATCACGACGCGCATCCATGCCGTGTTGACGCCCATCGCCTCAGCCATCATGCCGCCGCCGCGCAGGGCGCGAATCGCTCGCCCCGGCCGGCTGTTAAGCAGATTGTGAACAGACACGACCGCGCCCAACACCACGAGCCAGATCAGGTAATAAATATGGCGCCCCGATTCGAGGTCGATGCCGAACACGTTCAGCACCGGAATACCGTTGATGCCGTCGTACTTGCCGAGCATTTCCAGATTGCCGAACAGATAAAACAGCGAGAGCCCCCACGCTATCGTGCCGAGCGGCAAAAAGTGGCCGGACAGACGCATCGTCACAAGGCCAAGGATCAGCGCGATCAACGCCGTGACCAGCACGCCCGCGATCAGTGCGAGCCACGGCGAGACGCCAAACCGCGTGGTGAGGTATGCCGTCGCATAAGCGCCGATGCCCACAAACGCCGCCTGCCCGAAGCTGGTCATGCCGCCGATCCCCGTCAGCAGCACCAGCCCGATTGCAACGATCGAATACAGCCCGATGTAGTTGAGCAGCGTGACCCAGTACTCGGGCACGTGAATCGGCTGCGGCAACACAGGCAGCGCAAACAGCACCACGAGGAACAACCAGAAGAACCTGTTTTTCATGATCCGTTTCATCGCGTCACTCCTCTTCCTCTTCGGCGTGCGGGCTGGCAAGACTGCGCCAGAGCAGCACCGGGATAATCAGCGTGAACACGATTACTTCCTTATAGGCACTCGCCCAGAACGACGAATACGACTCCAGCAAGCCGACGAGAATCGAGCCGGCGGCCGCCAACGGATAACTGACGAGCCCGCCGATAATCGCCCCCACAAAGCCCTTCAGGCCGATCAGGAAGCCGGAGTCGTAATAGATGGTGGTCAGCGGGGCCACGAGGATCCCGCACAGCGCGCCAAGCCCCGCCGCCAACGTGAACGCGAGACGCCCCGCTTGCGTCGTGCCGATACCGACGAGCCGCGCGCCCAGCCGGTTCACCGACGTCGCGCGCAACGCCTTGCCCGAAATCGAGCGGTCGAAGTACAGATACAGCGCGCCGATCAGCACGACCGCCGTGCCGACCACCCAGAGGCTTTGCCCCGAGATCGACAGACTGCCCAGGTTGAAGGTCGCGTCCGAAAACGCCGTGGTGCGCGAGCCTTCCGCGCCGAACATCACGAGACCGAGGCCGACCATCGCGAAGTGCACCGCCACCGCGACGATCAGGAGCAGCAGCGTGGTCGCCTCCGCGATCGGCTCATACGCGAGCCGGTAGACGAACGGACCCATCGGAATCACGATCAACAGCGTCAGGGCGATCTGCGCGATCATCGGCAAAGGCTGCAGGAAAACGCCCTTTGTCAGCGCATAGACGGCGACCGGAAACAGCAGGTATTTGCCGGTCAGCACGGCCAGGGTGCGGGCCGCATGCCGCCGCCGCTCGGCGTGCCGCGCGAGCCCCGCCACTTCGATCACGAAGCACGCCGCGCCCATCGCCATCAGCAGCCAGCACGTGGCCGGAAATTTTTGGGTTTGCAACGCGGCGAGCGTGAGCGCGCCGTACGAGACAAACTCGCCCTGCGGGATGAAGATCACCCGCGTGACGGAAAACACCAGCACCAGCGCGAGCGCGAGCAACGCGTAAATCGCGCCCGTGGTGATGCCGTCCTGCGCGAGGATCGCCGCAATTGATAGATCCATACTTCCTCGTCCTGAAGCGTCGAAATCGAAACTGGAAACAGTCATGGCGGCGCAACCTGCGGCCGTCCATCAAACTGCAATGCCTGAAAGACGACCGCCGCGCCGGAGCACGGCGCGGCGGTCGGTGCCATTGTCCGCGAACAGAATGGCAGTGCGGCGTGATGTGCCGCACTTCACGAGAGGCGCGTACCGCCTTGTATTAGTCGTTCTGCAGCTTCCACTTGCCGTCGACGATCTCCACGATCACGCGTGCGCGCTTGTCGAGGCCGTTGTGGTCGGTCGTGGTCGTGTTCATGATGCCGTGCGAGACCGGCAGCTCCTTGATGTTTTCCAGCGCGCCGCGCAGTGCCACGCGGAATGCCTCCGTGCCCGGCTGAGCGGTCTTGAGCGCCTCCGGAATCGCACGCTGCAGCATCTGGCCGGCGTCCCATGCGTGGCCGCCGAAGGTCGCCACGGAGCCCGCGCCATAGGCTTTCTCGTAGGCAGCCTTATAGGCCAGCGACGACTTCTTCACCGGGTTCGAGTCCGGCAATTGATCGGCGACGAGAATGGGGCCGGCGGGCAGGATCTCGCCTTCGCAGTCCTTGCCGCACACGCGCAGGAAGTCGTTATTGGCGACGCCGTGCGTCTGATAGATCTTGCCCTTGTAGCCGCGCTCCTTGAGCGTCTTGGCCGGCAGCGCGGACGGCGTGCCCGAGCCGGCGATCAGAACCGCGTCGGGATTCGCGCCCATCGTCTTCAACACCTGCCCCGTCACCGAAGCGTCCGTGCGGTTGAATCGCTCGTTCGACACGATCTTCAGCTTGTGCGCAGCGGCGGCCGCGGTGAACACGTTGTTCCAGCTATCGCCGTAGGCGTCCGCGAAACCGATGAAGCCGACGGTCTTCACGCCGTGATGTTCCATGTAGTCGGCAATGGCGTCGGCCATCAGACTGTCGTTTTGCGGCGGTTTGAAGGCCCAGGCGCGCTTCGCGTCCATCGGCGAAATGATCGCGGCCGACGCAGCGAGCGAAATGACCGGCGTCTTGCCTTCCGACGCAGGATCGAGCATGGCGAGCGAGTTGGGCGTCACAGTGGAGCCGATAATCGCGTCGACATGGTCTTCGTCGATGAGCTTGCGCGTGTTCTGCACGGCCTTGCCCGTGTCCGACGCGTCATCGAGAATAATGTACTGCACCGTCTTGCCGCCGATCTCCTTTGGCAGCAACGCAATCGTGTTCTTTTCAGGAATCCCGAGCGATGCAGCCGGCCCCGTGGTGGACAGCGTCACACCGATCTTCACCTGAGCGAGTGCGGCGCCCGCGCCGCACATCAATGCCATCGCGATGCCCGTCCGTACCCATTGCTTTGTCTTTTTCATTGCAAGTCTCCAACGCTTCGAAGTGCGTATTTGTAATCCGACTCGTGGGTCGGGTGTCTGAATCTAGTTATAGGGTCCGGGCGTGCCAAGCATGGTTTTCCCTGCTCGACGCGCGTGCCTTCGCCGCCTGTACGTTGCTCCCTACTGCTGCAATTCCTGCGATGCCTTCCTGGACTGGCGCGCGCAAAACACTAACATGTTAGTAGTATTGCGTCGTGCCGCGCCGACGGTCAATAGACTGCAACCCAAATGCGGGTTTCTCCTGAAGCCGTACAACCACACTTTTCCCACCGGGCGCGCAATAAAAAAGACGCGTCAACTGCACGCGTCTTTTTGTATTGGGTCACCTATCGCTTCGCCTTCGCTCAGTCGCCGGACAACTTCCACTTGCCGCCGACAATCTGCACCATCACGCGCGCCCGCTGGTCGAGACCGGCGTGGTCGTTCGCGCTCATGTTGAAGATGCCGTGCGACGCGGGCAGGTCTTTCGTGGCTTCGAGCGCCGCGCGCAGCGCCTCGCGGAATGCCGGTGTGCCCGGCTGCCCCTTCTTCAGCGCGACAGGAATCGCGCGTTGCAGCAGCAGGCCCGCGTCCCATGCGTGGCCGCCGAAAGTCGACACCGAACCTGCGCCATACGCGGCTTCGTAGGCACGCTTGTAGGCGAGCGCGCTCTTCTTCACCGGATTGGAATCGGGCAACTGCTCGGCAACGAGCAACGGACCCGCCGGCAGATACGTGCCCTCGCAGTCCTTGCCGCACACGCGCAGGAAGTCGTTATTCGCGACGCCGTGCGTCTGATAGTACTTGCCCTTGTAGCCGCGCTCCTTCAGCGTTTTCTGCGGCAACGCGGCGGGCGTGCCTGCGCCGGCCACCAACACCGCATCCGGATTCTGCGACATGATCTTCAGCACCTGGCCGGTGACCGACGCGTCGTTACGCGCGAAACGCTCGTTTGCCACCACCTTGATCTTCGCGAGGTCGGCGGCCTTGCTGAATTCCTTGAACCAGCTTTCGCCATAGCCGTCCGAGAAACCGATGAACGCGACGGTCTTCACGCCGTGATTGGACATGTGCTGCGCGATGGCCGTGGCCATGAGAATGTCGTTCTGCGGCGTCTTGAAGACCCACGCGCGTTTGGCGTCCATGGGTTCGACGATGCTGGCAGCCGCGGCAAGCGAGATGACCGGCGTGGTGTTTTCCACGGCGACGTCCATCATGGCAAGAGAATTCGGCACGACGGTCGACCCGATCAGCGCGTCAACGTGGTCTTCGCTCGTGAGCTTGCGGGCGTTTTTGACGGCCTGAGTGGAGTCGGTGGCGTCGTCAAGCACAATGTAATCGACCTTCTGGCCGGCCACTTCCTTCGGCAACAGCGCGATGGTGTTCTTTTCCGGAATGCCGAGCGATGCGGCCGGGCCGGTTGCCGAGACAGTGACGCCGATTTTCACATCTGCGAATGCATGCGTGCTCCATGCAGCCGAAACTCCGGCGGCGACTAATGCCGCGCTGATCCAACGCAATGCCGACTTCATCCCGCTCCTCTACGTCCCGTTAAAACAATTCGGATTAAATTCGTGAATTAAATCCCGACCCAGCGGTCGGTGAATAAGGAGTGTAGCGGACGGAAGCCGCGCGCCGCAAGCGTTTTGAAGGGGTGCGATGCGGGAAAAGGCTAATTACCGGCGACATAAAAAACCGTCACCGCGTTAGCAAAAGATTTGAATGACGCCAATCGAAAATCGACAAATAAAAAGCGCTGTTGGATATCAATCCAACAGCGCTTTCGTGTGGGCACTTAGTGCCTCATGTCTCCTCGTTCTCCACCTGCAAATTCGTGGTGCATCAGAACTGCATGAAGATTAAATGAGCACCCGGCATGCCACAACTAGCAATTACCCTAGTGGTGCACTGCGGCACTGAATTGGGGCGCATAGAGCCGGCGTCGCCGCAGGATACGCAAATAAGGGCCTAAGCGCGCCTTGGTGTCCATACTGCACAGCAGCGAGAATTGGATCGGATACCGAAGCATTTCAATTCGCCTTTGCTCACGCGCGCAGCGGCCGCACGCGCGCGATGATTTCGCCGACAATGCCGCGCCGGAAAGCGAGCACGCATGCAATAAAGATGATGCCCGTCACAATGGTGACCGATTCGCCCAATGAGCGGAACCATTCCACGCCTGTCGTGGAAGCCAGCGCGCCTCCAATATCGCCGAGGCGATCCTCGAGCGCCACGATCAGCGCAGCACCGAGCAGCGGCCCAAACAACGTGCCCATTCCGCCGACGAGCGTCATCAGCACGACGAGGCCTGACATGGTCCAATAGGCGTCGCTCAGGGTCTCGAAGCCCTGCACCACCACCTTGAGCGAGCCCGCGAGTCCCGCCAGCCCCGCCGACAGGATGAAGGCGAGCAACTTGAAGCGGTCGGTATCGTAACCGAGCGACACGGCGCGCGGCTCGTTCTCCTTGATCGCCACCAGCACCTGCCCGAACGGCGAATGCACGATCCGCACGATCAGCAGGAACGCGAGCACCATGATTGTCAGCACGACGAAGTACAGCGCGACATCGGACGTCAAATCCAGCAGGCCGAAGAGCTTGCCGCGCGGCACGCCTTGCAGGCCATCTTCGCCATGCGTGAAGGGCGCCTGCAGGAACACGAAGTAGACCATTTGCGCGAGCGCGAGCGTCACCATCGCGAAGTAAATGCCCTGGCGGCGAATCGCGAAGATGCCGACGACAAGACCCAGCAGCGTCGCGCTGGCCGTGCCTGCGAGCACGCCCAGTTCAGGGGAGAAGCCGAGCGTCTGCATCGCGTAACCGGTGATATAGCCCGCCGACGCGAGAAACATGGCATGCCCGAACGACAGCAGCCCGGTGTAGCCGATCAACAGGTTGAAGGCGGCGGCAAAAAGCGCGAAGCACATCACCTTCATCACGAAGAGCGGATAGATGCCGAGCACGGGCACCGCGAGGAGCGCGAGCAGCAGCAGACCGTAGAGCACTTTTCTATGCATCATTTTTCCTTGCCGAAGAGACCCGCCGGGCGCACCAGCAGCACGAGCGCCATGATGACGAACACGACGGTCGCCGACGCTTCCGGATAGAACACGCGCGTCAGTCCTTCGATCACGCCCAGCATCAGGCCGGTCAGAATCGAGCCCATGATCGACCCCATCCCGCCGATCACGACCACCGCGAACACGGTGATGATCATCGGCTGGCCCATCAGCGGCGAGACCTGAATCACGGGTGCGGCGAGTACGCCGGCGAACGCGGCAAGCGCGACGCCGAAACCGTAGGTGAGCGTGATCATCAGCGGCACGTTGATGCCGAAAGCCTCGACGAGTTTCGGGTTTTCCGTGCCCGCGCGCAGATAGGCGCCGAGCCGCGTTTTTTCGATGACGAACCACGTCGCGAAGCACACAATCAGCGAGGCCACCACCACCCACGCGCGATAGTTCGGCAGGAACATGAAGCCAAGGTTGGTCGCGCCGGACAGTGCCGACGGCACGTCGTACGGCTGTCCGGACGAGCCGTAGATGGAGCGGAATACGCCCTCGACGACGAGCGTGAGCCCGAACGTGAGCAGCAGTCCGTACAGATGATCGAGCTTGTACAGCCAGCGCAGCATCGAGCGTTCAATCAGGACCCCGAACAGACCGACGACGAGCGGCGCGATGATCAGCATCGGCCAGTACGGCACGCCGAAGTAAGAGAAGCCCATCCACGCGAGCATCGCGCCGAGCATGAACAACGCGCCGTGCGCGAAATTGATCACGTTCAGCAAGCCGAAGATCACCGCAAGTCCCAGACTCAGAATTGCGTAGAACGAGCCGTTCACGAGCCCGAGCAGCAACTGGCTCAGCATCGCGGGAAGCGGAATGCCAAAGATGTCCATTGAAGCCTTCACCCATCGTCAAGGTGAGATCGGTCGCGCACGATCGGGCCGGCACGCGAACAGCACGCGCATAACGCCCGGCGCGCGCCATATGAAACAAACGGAACAACGCAAACGAACGGCTGTCTGCCCGCGGACAGCCAGCCGTCGCTCAGGCCATCACGCGTCGCTTATTTCCACAGTGCGCAGCGCGTTTCGGCCTTTGTCGTGAACGCCTGCTCGCCGGGGATTGTCGCGGTGATCTTGTAGTAGTCCCAAGGTTCTTTCGACTCTGCCGGCGTCTTCACCTGCATCAGGTACATGTCGTGGATCATGCTGCCGTCCTGACGGATGTAGCCCTTCGCATAGAAGTCGTCGATCTTCGTCTTCTTGAGTTGCGCCATCACCTTGTCGGCATCGGTCGAACCGACCGCCTGCACCGCCTTCAGGTAATTCATCGTCGCGGAATAGTCGGCGGCCTGCAGGCTCGACGGCATCTTGCGCATCTTGTCGAAGTAACGCTGCGCCCACTTGCGCGTGTTCGCGTCCTTGTTCCAGTACCAGCTGTCCGTCAGCACAAGGCCCTGCGTCGTTTCGAGGCCGAGGCTATGCACGTCGTTGATGAACATCAGCAACGCAGCGAGCTTCATGGTCTTCGTAATGCCGAATTCCTTCGCTGCCTTGATCGAGTTGATGGTATCGCCGCCTGCATTCGCGAGACCGAGAACCTGCGCTTTCGACGACTGCGCCTGCAACAGGAACGACGAGAAGTCCGACGCCGACAGCGGATGACGCACCGAGCCCAGCACCTGGCCGCCGCTCGCCTTCACCACGTCTGCCGTGTTCTTTTCGAGCGCCTTGCCGAACGCGTAGTCGGCGGTCAGGAAGTACCACGTCTTGCCGCCCTGCTTCACCACTGCCGAGCCCGTGCCCTTTGCGAGCGCAGTGGTGTCGTACGCATAGTGAATAGTGTACGGCGTGCATTGCTCGTTGGTCAGCGTGTCGGCACCCGCGCCGATGCTGATGTACACCTTGTGCTTTTCACCGGCGACGGTGTTCATCGAAAGACCCGTTGCCGAGTTCGTGCCGCCGATCAGCAGATCGAGACCCTCGCGATCCATCCATTCGCGCGCGCGCGACGCTGCAATGTCCGCCTTGTTCTGGTGATCCGCATACAGCACCGTGATCGGCTTGCCGTTGACCTTGCCGCCGAAATCGGCCACGGCCATGCGGATCGCTTCGAGACCGCCCTGGCCATCGATGTCCGCGTAAAGCCCCGACATGTCGGTGATGAAGCCGATCTTCACTGCGTCATCTGCCGCTTGCGCGCTGCTCATGGTGATGGCGGCGCCGGCTGCGACCGCGAAGCAGACTGAAGCAATTCGCGCGAGTGGGTTCTTTTTCATTTGTGTCTCCTGGTTCTTCGCTTGTGGTTATCAGAGGCAATGGGGCGTGCTCTCTACACGCCCAGCAGATCATGCAGGACCGGCATCTTGCTTTCGAGTTCACTAGCCCCGAAGTGTTCGACGATCGTTCCGTGCTCCATCACGTAGAAGCGATCGGCAAGCGGCGCGGCAAAGCGGAAATTCTGTTCGACCATCACAATCGTGTAGCCACGCGCCTTCAGTGTGACGATCATGCGCGCGAGCGCCTGCACGATGACAGGCGCGAGCCCTTCGGAGATCTCGTCCAGCAACAGCAGATTGGCGCCCGTGCGCAGAATACGCGCGACCGCGAGCATCTGCTGCTCGCCGCCGGAGAGCCGTGTGCCCTGGCTCATGCGGCGTTCCTGAAGATTCGGGAACATCGCATAGATTTCCTCGAGCGACATCATGTGCGCCTTGTCGCCGACGAGCGGCGGCAGCAACAGATTTTCCTCGCACGAGAGGCTCGAAAAAATGCCGCGCTCTTCAGGGCAATAACCAATGCCGTGATGCGCAATGCGATGCGTGGGCAGATTGATCGTTTCGCGGCCGCCAACGCGGATCGACCCTGTGCGCCGGCCCGTGAGGCCCATGATCGCGCGCAAGGTGGTGGTGCGCCCCGCGCCATTGCGGCCGAGCAGCGTGACGACCTCCCCGCGGTCCACGGTCAGATCGACGCCATGCAGGATATGCGATTCCCCGTACCAGGCTTGCAGTCCCGCTATCTGGAGTGCGGGCGCGCCCGCGGCCTTGCCGCTCACCTCGAGGCCTTCGCGCTCGGCAATTGTGTTCATGCGTGGGCTCCGGCGAGCGCCGCGTCGGCGCTGCCCATGTAGGCTTGCATCACGAGCGGGTTCTTCGACACGTCGGCATACGTGCCCTCGGCGAGCACTTCGCCCCGTTGCAGCACGGTGATCGTGTCGGAGATGCCGGCAATCACGTTCATATTGTGTTCGACCATCAGGATCGTGCGGCCGCTCGATACTTTCTTGATCAGCGCCGTGACGCGGTCGACGTCTTCGTGGCCCATGCCTTGCGTCGGTTCGTCGAGCAGCATCAGCTCGGGCTCCATGGCGAGCGTGGTCGCGATTTCGAGCGCGCGCTTGCGGCCATAGGAGAGTTCGACCGTCAACACATCGGCGAAATCGGTCAGGCCCACCTGCGTGAGCAGATCCATCGCGCGGTCGTCGAGCCGGCGCAGCGTGCGCTCGCTCTTCCAGAAATGAAAGGCGGTACCGAGCGAGCGCTGCAAACCGACGCGCACATTCTGCAATGCCGTCAGATGCGGAAACACAGCGGAAATCTGGAATGAACGGATGATGCCGCGCCGCGCGATCTGCGCCGGCCGCTCATGCGTGATGTCGACGCCGTTGAAAACGATCTGACCGGCCGTCGGTTCGAGAAACTTGGTGAGCAGGTTGAAGCAGGTGGTCTTGCCCGCTCCATTGGGCCCGATCAGCGCATGGATCGAGCCGCGGCGCACGCGCAGGTTCACGCCGTTCACGGCAATGAAGCCTTTGAACTCACGGGTGAGGCCGCGCGTTTCGAGAATCGTATCGCCGAGAATCATGTTCCCTTCCATACGGAGTGAGGCGAAGCACTACGATCTTTCGCGCGAAGCTCTGCGCGACTATTTGGACGGCGGCACCCCGTGCACGCTCGTTGGCGTGCTGCACCAATCCGGACGGTAATCCTTGGGGCAACACGCAGCATGGCTGCCATTGTCGCGCCAATGATGCAGCGCATTCATTGGGATTTGCACTTAGTGGATGGTGTATGTATGTAATCGCGCGCCGCAGTCTCTTATCGGAGACATGCGTGGGCAGCCCCGCATGCAAAGGCGGCGCCTGCCACGCGTGCCGCGACGCGACGTGTGTCACACAGCGGACATCGATACCGCATTGGCCGCGCGTGCGGCCACGCTGCCCGTCACGCGCGCGCGACGGTCCTCGCGAATCATCGCGCTGCCTCGTTCGGCAATCATCAACGTGGGCGAATTCGTGTTGCCGGACGTGATGGTCGGCATGACGGATGCATCGACCACACGCAGACCGTCAACCCCGATAACTCGTAGCCGGTTGTCCACCACTGCTGCGGGATCGTCGGTCGTGCCCATGCGGCATGTGCCTACCGGATGGAAAATCGTCGTGCCGACGAGACCTGCCGCACGCTGTAGTTCTTCCTCGGTCTGATACTCGATGCCCGGCAAGATTTCCCGAGGCTGGTAACGCACGAGCGCGGGCGCGGCTGCAATGCGGCGCGTGAGACGCAGCGCGTTCGCGGCCACGTGCCGGTCATAGTCGGTGGAGAGATAGTTGGGCGCGATGAGCGGAGGCGCCGCAGCGTCCACCGATTCGATATGAATGCTGCCGCGCGATGTGGGCCGCAACTGGCACACCGATGCGGTGAATGCATTGAAGCGGTGCAGCGGCTCGCCGAAGCGATCCAGCGAAAGCGGCTGCACGTGATATTCGAGGTCGGGGCGCGTGAGCGAGCGATCGTCCGGATCGGACTTCGCGAAAGCGCCCAGTTGCGACGGCGACATCGACATGGGACCGCTTTGGAAAAACGCATACTGCATGCCGATCATCAGCTTGCCCCACCAATGCGCGGACGCAGTATTCAGCGTGCGAACGCCGTCCACGCGATAGGCCATGCGCAGTTGCAAATGATCCTGCAAATTTTCGCCGACGCCGCGCAGATCGTTGACCACGCCGATACCCAGGTTCTGCAGACGCGCACCATTCCCGATGCCGGACAACTCGAGCAATTGCGGCGAGTTGACCGCGCCCGAACTCAATATCACTTCCCAGCGCGCCTTCGCCATATAGTCGGTACCGTCGCCGCGATATTCGACGCCGGTGCAGCGGCGTCCTTCGAATGTGACGCGCTGAGTGTGCGCGCCGGTGATGACAGTGAGATTCGGCCGCCGCATTGCCGGACGCAAGAATGCCTTCGACGCATTCCAGCGAATGCCGCGCTTCTGATTGACGTCGAAATAGCCGACGCCGGTGTTATCGCCGCGGTTGAAGTCGTCGGTAGCGGGAATGCCTGTCTGTTGCGCGGCCTTCGCAAACTCCTCGAGTATCTTCCACTTGAGGCGCTGTTTTTCGACGCGCCACGGCCCACCCTCGCCGTGCGCTTCGCTCGCGCCCGCGTAGTGATCTTCGCTGCGTTTGAAGACCGGCAGCACCGCGTCCCACGACCACGACGGATCGTTCGTCACGCGCGCCCACTCGTCGTAGTCCTCGCGTTGCCCGCGCATATAGATCATGCCGTTGATCGACGAACAACCGCCGAGCACGCGGCCGCGCGGATACGAAAGCGCGCGCCCGTTGAGGCCCGGCTCCGCCTGCGTTTTATAGAGCCAGTCAGTGCGAGGATTGCCGATACAGTACAGATAGCCGACCGGCACATGAATCCAGTGATAGTCGTCCTTGCCGCCTGCTTCGAGCAGGAGCACCTGCACGTCGGGATCTTCGGTCAGACGATTGGCGAGCACGCAGCCCGCCGTCCCCGCGCCGACAATGATGTAGTCGAACTCGCCTTCGAGACGCCGCTCGGAAGACGCGGCTTGCACGTGGCTCATCGTTCAGTCTCCTAATCATTTTTTCCGGCAGCGCAGTGAGCGGCGACCGGTTTTATCGATGCTTTCGGCGGGCCGCGCGAAGCACTGCGCGAGCATCGCCGAAGGCCAACATCATCAGCACTACTTGGCGACCGGCATGGTGAACTCGGCGCCCTTCGCGATGCTGTCAGGCCAGCGCTGCATGATGCTCTTGTAGCGCGTGTAGAACCGCACGCCTTCCTCGCCGTACGCGTGATGATCGCCGAACAGCGACTTCTTCCAGCCGCCGAACGAGTGCCACGCCATCGGCACCGGAATCGGCACGTTGATGCCGACCATGCCGATCTGGATCTGCCGCGAGAAAGCGCGCGCGATTCCGCCGTCCGACGTGAACAACGACACGCCGTTCGCAAACTCGTTGGCGTTGATGAGCTCCACCGCCGACGCAAAATCCGGCACGCGCACCACGCACAGCACCGGCCCGAAAATTTCCTCGCGGTAAATCTTCATATCGGTCGACACATTGTCGAACAACGTACCGCCAAGAAAGAACCCCTTCTCGTGTCCGTCGACGCGATGAGCGCGGCCATCCACGACAAGCTTCGCACCCGCGGCGACGCCGGCTTCGATATAGCCCAGCACTTTGTCGCGATGCGCGGCGGTTACCAACGGTCCCATTTCGGCAGCCGATTCCATGCCGTTCAGAATCTTCAGGCTCTTCACGCGAGGCGTGAGCCGCTCGATCAGCTCATCGGCGATATGCCCGACCGCGACCGCCACGGAAATCGCCATGCAACGCTCGCCGGCGGAACCGTACGCGGCGCCGATCAGCGCATCGACGGCCTGGTCGAGGTCGGCGTCCGGCATCACGACGAGGTGGTTCTTGGCGCCGCCCAGCGCCTGCACGCGCTTGCCGTGCCTGGTGCCTTCCGTGTGGATGTATTCGGCAATCGGCGTGGAGCCGACAAACGACACCGCGCTCACGTCGGGATGCACGAGGAGCGCGTCGACCGCGACCTTGTCGCCGTGCACGACATTGAATACGCCGTCGGGCAAGCCTGCTTCCTTCAGCAATTCCGCGAGACGGTTCGCCGCCGACGGGTCGCGCTCCGACGGCTTGAGCACGAACGTGTTGCCGCAGGCGATGGCGACGGGGAACATCCAGCATGGCACCATCATCGGAAAATTGAACGGCGTAATGCCGGCGACCACGCCGAGCGGCTGGCGCAGATTCCAGTTGTCGATGCCGCCGCCGATCTGGTCGGTAAAGTCGGTCTTCAGCAGATTGGGAATGCCACACGCGAACTCGACCACTTCGATGCCGCGCATCACCTCGCCCTTCGCGTCGGAAAACACCTTGCCGTGCTCGCGTGTGATCAGTTCGGCCAGCTCGTCGTGATGGCGGTCGAGCAACTCCTTGAACTTGAACAGCACGCGCGCGCGCTTGATGGGCGCCGTTTCGCTCCACGCGGGAAACGCGGCATACGCGGCGGCAACCGCGGCGTCCACTTCGGCCACGCTGCCGAGCGGCACCCGCGCGCTCACCGCGCCGAGGGCGGGATTGAAGACGTCGCCGTGACGGCCGCTGGTTCCGTCGATAGCCTTGCCGTTGATGAAATGCGCCAGCGTGCGCACGCCGGCACCCGCGCGGACGGTTTCGTCCTGATATGTCTCGCTCATGTTGTTCCTCTCGGTGGTGGACCATCATCCGGGATGGCTGCCGCGATCTTCCGCCACAAGAATGGCGTGCTGAAACACGAGCGTACGGCGCTTCGCCGAGCGAAATCCAATGAGTAATGCTCAACTGCGCTATAAGCGGCGTTAATATCAGCGGATGGATCTCATTCTGCTACGCGCGTTCGTCACCGTGGCACGCGAGGGCAACCTCACGCGCGCGGCGGTGCAACTGCATCTGACGCAGCCGGCCGTCAGCCTGCAAATCAAGCATTTGCAGGAGACGCTCGGCGTGACGCTGTTCACGCGTACGTCGCATGGACTCTCGCTCACGCGCGACGGCCAGGCGCTGCTGCCGCACGCCGAACGCGCGCTGGCCGCGGCGAGCGACGTGCAGCGCGCGGCGCAGTCGCTGCGTCAGGAGGTGCGCGGGCGGCTGCGCATCGGCACCATTCTCGATCCTGAGTTTCTGCGGCTGGGCGGCTTTCTCAAGCAGCTGGTGGAGACGTGGCCGCATATCGAAACGGCCTTGCGGCACGGCATGTCGGGCTGGGTGCTGGAGCAGGTCCGCGCGGGCGAACTCGACGTCGGCTACTACATCGGCGTGCCTTCCGACGACGAGAGCCGCGACGCGCCCGCGTTCCACACGCTGACGCTCACGCATTTCCAGTACCGCGTGCTGGCGCCGGCCGGCTGGAAAGACCGCGTCAAAGGCGCGCGCGACTGGCGCTCGCTCGCCGCCTTTCCGTGGATCTGGACGCCGCCAGCCTCCGCACACAACCGGCTCTTGTCGCGCGCATTCGGCGAGGCGGGCGTGAAGCCGGTGAAGGTCGCGGAAGTCGACCAGGAGCCGTCCATGCTCGATCTCGTCAAGTCCGGCGTGGGTCTGACGCTGGCGCGCGACGCGATTGCCCTTGCCGAGGCGCACGCGCATGCGCTGACGATCGTGGAAGGCATTACGGTGCCGACGCAACTGAGCTTCATCGCGCTTGCCGAACGCAAAGACGAGCCGGCGATAGCCGCCGCGCTCAAGCTGATCGAGTTGCAATGGGCCAGCTGACGGACGCGCCGGGCACGCCTTGACGATCGTCTGAGCGTGACGCGCCGCGATATGAGCGGTTCTCATGACAGCACGCGCGAAGCCTCGCGCTACGCCTCGCTGCTGCGTGAAACCGCGGCGTCACGCAGTTTTTGTTAGATTGGCGGTTCGCTCATGCGCCCGTCTCGCCGCTTTTCCGTTCCAACCGACTCTGTCTGTCCCGGCAGCTTCACCGCACACGACGCAAGCTGCCGGCCATCCCATTCCCGACAGGAGGCCGACATGGCACGCAACATCGAAATAAAAGCCCGCGCCCAGCATTTTGAGCAGCTGCGCGAACGCGCGGCGCAGCTCGCGCCGGACGCGCCGCTGATCTTCCGCCAGCAGGACTTCTTCTACGACGTCCCGCGCGGGCGCCTGAAGCTGCGCCAGTTCGACGACGGCACGCCCGCCGAACTGATCTTCTACCAGCGCGACGACCGCGACGGGCCGAAGGCCTCGTACTACACGCGCAGCCCGGTGACGAATCCCGAAGCCATGCACGCGCTGCTTGCGACGGCGCTGACCACGCGCGGCATTGTGACCAAGGAACGGCACGTGTATCTCGCGGGACGCACGCGCATTCATCTGGACCGCGTCGACGGCCTGGGCGATTTCGTCGAACTCGAAGTGGTGCTCGGACAGGACGACGACGAGGAACACGGCCACGCGGAAGCGCATGCGATGTTCGCGAGCCTCGGCGTGCCCGAAACGGATCTCGTGGCGGTGGCCTATGTCGATCTGCTGAGCAGCCCGAACGGCGAGCCGAAGCAGGCTGCGTAAAAGCGCCAATATGCGCGGTAGGGCAGCGCGGAGGGCCTCCGCGGCAGGGCCGCGCGAGCCGCTTCAGCCCGCGGCCGTTCCCGGCGACAGATGCGCAAGCGGCAGCGGCCCGTTGCGCTTGAACGTGGTGAGCACGATGTTCGAGCGCACGCTATCCACGCCCGGCACGCGCATCAGCTTCTTCATCACGAAGGTGGACAGATAGTTGAGGTCGGGCGCGACGATGCGCAGCAGATAGTCGGCGTCGCCCACCACCGCGTGGCATTCCAGCACTTCGGGCAACACGTCGATCTGCTGCTGAAACTGCTCGATGATCGAGTCGCCGTGATGTTTCAGCTTGAGGCTCGTAAAGGCGGTGACGCCCAAGCCGAGCTTTTCCGGCCGCAGCACGACGCGATAGCCGTCCACCACACCGACCTGCTCGAGCCGCTGCAAGCGCCGCCCAATCTGCGACGGCGACAGCGGCACCTGTTCGGCAAGCTGCTGATGCGTGGCGCGGCCAAAGCGCTGCAGTACGTCGAGCAGCGCCAGGTCGAAGTGGTCGAGATCCAGCATGTAGAAAACCCGCATCGAATCCAAGTTTGATGCGCGATTATTGCATGGCGTACGCGCCACGCGTCTGATCGCCCGGAGCGGTTCAACGCGTACGACAAGGTGGAGATCGGCCTGTCGACGCACGAAGCGAATGGCCTCACGACGCGCGACATTGAACCGGCGCGGTGTATCGAGCGTGTCGCAGTGCACGCAGCCACCGCTCAGAATTCGTCGTATTGAAAGGGCTTTGCAGGCAATGCCGTAGACAAACCTTCAGTTCTACAGGCCATTTTTAAGGCGCACGTAAGAATCCCATGCCTGCTGTGCATTCGCGTCCAAACGATCCCGCGATAGCGTGTTCCGACGCTGTACAATCAGGAGCGCATACGGCTTGGAGAGCGCGCTTGCCTCCTTGCACAGAATGAGTTCGTCCCCGCTCGCGGGTGAGCGGGCGCGCCAGAAGTTGATCGCGGCTTCGAGTTCCTGAATGCTGATCTCGGACATGCTTCGATTATCCGGAGGGCGCGAGCAAGCTGCTCGATGCAGCAGACGGGCGAACCAGTCTGTGAAGCAGGCGCCCCGGCGAACCGCTTGCCCGAACGCCTAAACCCATTGTACTTGAGCGAAATCCATGCGACTCCTTCTGATCGAAGATGACCGTCCCATCGCACGCGGCATCCAAAGCAGTCTCGAACAAGCCGGCTTCACTGTCGACATGGTCCACGACGGCATTTTCGCCGAACAGGCCCTCACGCAAAACCGCCACGAACTGGTGATTCTCGACCTCGGCTTGCCGGGCATCGACGGCATGACGCTGCTCTCGCGCTTCCGTCAGAGCAATCGCCATACGCCCGTGATCATCCTCACCGCGCGCGACGAACTGAACGACCGCGTGCAAGGCCTCAATTCCGGCGCGGACGACTACATGCTCAAGCCGTTCGAGCCGACCGAACTCGAAGCGCGCATTCGTGCCGTGATGCGCCGCAGCGGTCCGCACGGCGACATGCCGCGTCCGGAAGTGTCGCTCGGCGGCGTGCGCCTGTCGGGCGTGGATCGCCGCATTTTCAACGACGACAAGCCGCTCGAACTCTCGCCGCGCGAATTCGCCGTGCTCGAAATGCTGCTGCTGCGCCATGGCCGCGTGGTCAGCAAGGCGCAACTGCAGGACCATCTGACGCATTTCGGCGGCGATCTCGGCGACACAGCCATCGAGGTTTATGTGCACCGCGTGCGCAAGAAGCTCGAAAACTGCCGCGTTGAAATCGTCACCGTGCGCGGTTTCGGTTATCTGTTGCAGGAAATCCGCCAGGCCGCATAATCGTCGTGAAGGCCGCCATCCGCTGGCGGCCCGACGGCGCCGGGCCGGCGCAGCGCACAGCGTGCGCGAGTTGCCGGCATCCGGTGAAACTTCAGGGCGCCTCGCGCCTGCTCTTTTCCCGCGCGCTCGATCATGCCCCAGCCGGCCGCCAATAGTCTGCGCCGCACGCTGCTGCGGCGCCTCGCTGCTCCCCTTTCGCTGCTCGCGCTGATGAGCGGCCTGATCGCCTACTGGCTCGCGTGGCAGTACACGCAGCACGTGGTCGACCGCTCGCTCGCCGACCTCGCCACCGCCATCTCCAAGCAGATCCAGATTGCGGGTCCGGAAGCGCCCATTACCGTGCCGCCGCTCGCACAAGCCATGTTTTCCGATCCGATCGAGCATCTGGTCTATCGGATCAGCAACGGCGAAACCGAAATTGCCGGCGATAAAACGCTGCCGCTGCAAGGCACGAGTGTTCGGCGTATGCACTACGCGTACGTGTTCGAAACGCAGCACCAGGGCGTAACGGTGCGCGTCGCGCAAGTACGCGTCGATCAGCCGGTCGGCAACCCGATCGTCGTCGAGGTCGGGCAGCCGGTGCATCACCGCTTTCGCATCGCCGCCGAGTTTCTCGTGGCGATCATGATGCCGCTGCTGTTGCTGCTGCTCGCGGGCTGGGTGATCGTGTGGCGAGTGGTGAATCAGCAGCTCAACCCGCTGACCGATCTCGCCGATTCGCTGAACCGGCAAACGCACACGTCGCTCGAGCCGGTCGACGAAACCTATGTGCCCGTCGAGATCCGCCCGCTGACCGGTGCAGTTAACGCCCTGCTCGGCCGTCTCAAGACCGCGCTCGACGGTCAGCGCAAATTTATCGCCGATGCCGCGCATCAACTGCGCACGCCGCTCACGGCCGTCAAGCTGCATGCGGAGCAGGCTGCGGTCGCGCGCGATCCGCAGCAGACGCTCGCCGCGGTGCGGGAGCTGCGCGCGGCCGCCGATCGCGCGGTGCGCCTGTCCAACCAGCTGCTGTCGCTCGCGCGGGCGGAGCCGGCCGAGCAGGCCGCGCGCTTCGTCAATGTCGACATGGCCGCGCTCGCCTTCGACACCGGCGCGGAATGGGTACCGCGCGCGCTGGCCTCGCACATCGACCTGGGCTTTCAGCGGCTCGACGATCCCGCCAACGATCAGCCGTTAATCGCGCGCGGCAATCCCGTGTTGCTGCATGAAGTGATTGCGAATCTGCTGGATAACGCGCTGAAGTATGTGCCGCCTTCGCGCTTCGACGGCGGGCGCATCACGGTCACCGTGTCGCAAACCGTGGTGGACGACGTGCGCATGGCCGAGATCGTGGTCGAAGACAATGGCGCGGGCGTGCCGCCTACGCAGCAGGCCGATCTGTTCAAGCGGTTCTTCCGCGGCGACGGTCAGAGCGATGCCGGCGTGGACGGCGGCGCCG
Source organism: Paraburkholderia phenoliruptrix (assembly GCF_047325075.1). NCBI lineage: Bacteria > Pseudomonadati > Pseudomonadota > Betaproteobacteria > Burkholderiales > Burkholderiaceae > Paraburkholderia > Paraburkholderia phenoliruptrix. The sequence continues at coordinate 428,060 of NZ_CP168531.1, read as the reverse complement.
GGCTCGGCCTCGCGATCGTGCACGACATCATGGCGCTGCATCACGGCACCGTGCATTACGAAGATGCGCCGGAAGGCGGAGCGCGCTTTATCGTGCGCATTCCGCTCGTGAAAGCCGCTTTGCCGAAAGACGCGAACGACCTCAAGCAAGGCCACGACAAAAAACCGGCGCACTCGGCGCCGGTCGATCTGTAGCGATAACTTGTTGGAGCGCGCTGCGCGGGCGTCATTCGCACGACGAACCCCGCAGCTCGCCGCGTGTTACTTCTTTTTGGCTTTCTTTGCCGCTTTAGCGGATTTCTCAGACTTCGCGGACCTGGACGCTTTGGTCGCCTTAGCCGCTTTATCCGCGCCCTTCTCCTTCTCCGGCGGCGCCAGCATGGTGCCGCGGCACTTGCGCGAGCCGCAGCGGCATTCGTATTCCTTCTTCAGCTTCTTGGTCTGGCGCGCGTCGATCACAAGGCCGTAGTCATAGAAGAGTTCTTCACCCTCGGCGATGTCGCGCAGCGCGTGCACATACACGTGACCGTCGATCTCTTCCGCTTCGCAGTTCGGCGCACACGAGTGGTTGATCCAGCGCGCGCTGTTGCCGTTCACCTTGCCGTCGATCACCTTGCCGCTGTCGAGCGCAAAGTAGAACGTGTGATTCGGTTCGTCAGGATTATGCGGATGACGGCGCAACGCTTCTTTCCAGGAAATCCGCTCGCCCTTGTATTCGATTAGCCGCTCGCCGGCCGCAATCGGTTCGAGCGCAAACACGCCTTTGCCGTGCACACCGGAACGACGCACGGCGATCCTGCGTGAACTCATTGAATGAATCCTTGTGAAGAACTGGGGATGAAGTCCGGCAGCCGTCGGAAACGCCCGCGTCTGACGCGCTGATTTTTCTGGCGCTGATAGCAAACGCGGCGCCCTGCGAGCGCCGCGTCGACACTGCGACGCACATGCGCCACATCCGGCATCCTACACGGTCAAGACGGCTTCGTTCAACCGTCAAAACCATATGCCGCGTGAGCATGTGCGATGCGCGCGTGCTGCTTCATCGTTGCCCGAATGAAATCTCGCCGAACAGCGCCTTCTGGTCGCGCGGCTGCGAGCGCCAGTACTGCGGCGGCGCCTCGACTGTCGCGCCGAGTTGCGCGGCCGCATGCCACGGCCAGCGCGGGTTGTACAGCAACGCACGAGCCAGCGCGATGAGATCGGCATCGCCCTCTTCGATCAGTTGCTCAGCGTGAACCGGGTCGGTGATGAGTCCGACGCCGATGGTCGTGAGGGCCGTCGCTTTCTTGACAGCCTTCGCGAACGGAATCTGATAGCCCGGCTCGAGCGGAATCTTCTGCAACGGCGAGACGCCGCCGGACGATACGTCGATCCAGTCGCACCCGCGCTTTTTCAACTCGTGCGCAAACGCGATGGTGTCGTCGAGCGACCAGCCGCCTTCCACCCAATCCGTCGCGGACACACGCACGCCGACGGGTTTGTCGGCGGGAAAAGACGCGCGCACGATGTCGAAGATTTCAAGCGGAAAGCGCATGCGGTTTTCGAGCGACCCGCCGTAGTCGTCGTCCCGTTGATTGGCGAGCGGCGAGAGGAACTGGTGCAGCAGATAGCCGTGCGCCGCATGCACTTCCAGTGCGTCGATGCCGAGGCGCGCTGCGCGCCGCGCGGACGCCGCGAAGGCTTCGCGGATCCGATTGAGCCCCGGCGTGTCGAGCGCGAGCGGCGGTTCTTCGCCGGCCTTGTGCGGCAATGCCGAGGGCGCGTGCGGCAACCAGCCGCCTTGCGATACCGGAATCAGCTGGCCGCCTTCCCAAGGCGCATGACTCGATGCCTTGCGCCCCGCGTGCGACAACTGCATCGTCACGTTGATATGCGAATGCTTGCGGATCGCGGCAAGCACTGGCCTGAGCGCGGCCTCGGTTGCATCGTCCCACAAGCCGAGATCGCCGGGCGTGATGCGGCCGTCCGGTTCGACCGCCGTCGCCTCGATGCACAGCATGCCCGCGCCGGACAAGGCGAGGCTGCCAAGGTGAATCATGTGCCACGCGGTGGCCTCGCCGCGTTCGGCGGAATACTGGCACATCGGCGATACGACGATACGGTTCGGAAGCGTCACGCTGCGCAGCGTGAGTGGAGAAAATAGCGCGCTCATGGATCACCGCCCAGTAGAAACCCGAGAGCGATCGAGCATAGCACCGTGAGTCGTTTGCTGCAGGCAGCCCACGCTCGTGATCAACGTGATGCCGCTCAGGGTTTCGCTTCGACCTGATCCAGCCATTCGCCGAACATGCGGCAAGCCGCGGCCTCGAGAGCCGGACCGAATTGCGCGGTCTCGGCGCGCAGTTGACGCGCGTCGATTCCATGACCGACGAGTTCACCCGCATTGCCGATCAGCCAAGGCTCGAAGCGATCTGTGCGGATCTCCGGATGACATTGCAGCGCGAGCACATGGCGGCCCCATGTGAAAGCCTGGTTCTCGCATGCACGCGTGGAGGCGAGGCGCGTTGCGTTGGCGGGAAGATCGAAGGTGTCGCCATGCCAATGCAGCATGGACGTATGCGCGCCATCCAGATGACGCACCGGCGATGAACGACCGGCATCGGTGAGCGTGAGCGGTTCCCAGCCGAGTTCCGTCTGGCCCGCCGGATACACCCGCGCGCCGAGCGCCCGCGCGATCAGTTGCGCGCCGAGACAGATGCCGAGTGTGGGAAGCCCTGCTTCGATGCGCTTTTCGATCATCGAAAGCAGCGGCACGAGCGTGGGATAAAGCGCGTCGTCGGTCGCGCTGATCGGGCCGCCGAGCACGACCATCAACGACGGCGTGACGGGGTTCGGCGCCTCGATGCGGGCAAAGCCGACGTCGAGATAACGGACTGGGCGCCCGCGTTCGCCGAGCACCCGCTCGAGACTGCCCAGATCCTCGAAGTGCACGTGGCGAATGGCCAGAACTTCCTGATTCATCAGCCTGTCACCTTCAGGTTGACTGCAGACTGCCGCTACGCGGCGCCGGAAAGGCCGGCAGACGGCGTGTGCCGTCTGCCGCTGCCGGTTGCAGTGTAGCGGATTGCCCGGTGAGCAGCCGCCTTACTGGGCGAAGATCTTCCAGGTCTTCTTCTGGGTGGCGACATCCGCGGTTTCATGCACCGCGCAATCCAGACGCAGGTCGGTGTCCGCCATATTCAGATCGAGCAGCTTGCAGTGATGCGGCGCCTTCTTCGGATTCTTGCTCGGCTCGAAATGAGTGCAGCTCAGGCACATGCGGTGCGGCGGAATCGTGCCCTGCGCTTCCAGTTGATAAACCGTCTTGAGCAGCGTTCGGTAGAACGTGGCCTGCTCGTCGTCGCGCAAGGTGCCAACTGCCTTCGCAAGGAAGTCCGGCCATTGCGCGGCGCGCTTCGCAGCTGTACGGCCACGAGCGGTGAGGCGCACGGCGAGCGCGCGGCCGTCATCGAGCGCGCGGCGTTTCTCGACCAGCCCCTTGGTTTCCAGCGTGCTGACAGCGTCGCTGGTGGTCGCCGCGGTCAGTGCCGTTTCGCGCGCGATTTCCCCGAGCCGCATCGGACCCTTTCGCTGCATCAACAGAACCAGGATTTCGCCCTGCGTGGGCGTGAGCCCCGCGCCTTCGGCCCATTCCCAAGCCTGGCTTCGCATTGCCGTGCTGAGTCGCAAGAGGCTGTGGGTGACTCGCCCGGTTGCCTGTTCTCCGTATACGCCTTCGCTCATAATCTTCGATTGGTTTATTTACAGCTTTTGTGCGGTGCCGGCCGATTGCTCGCCGGGAACGCCCGTAGCCTGTGTGGGGTAGCCCCGCCCAAAACAGGACGAGACGGTCTCAACTATCTCAAAAATTCACCGCCTTGCAAGCCAAAGCAGTTAAGACGACATTCTATGCGAGAGCGGCGAATCGTACAGCTAAGTTATCCAATCTAATCTGTGGATAACCGTGGGACAACATCGGGGAAGACATGTGCGCCGATTCTTGATAGGTATCCGTACCACACTTACCAGTCCTTAAGTTGTCCTCGCCGAGCGACGCCCGCCCACTGCTCACCGGTCCACTTATGGTTTACGCAGCGCCTTGACTTTGCAGGGAATTATTCAGTTGTCCACAGCCTGCGGCGCTGCTTGTTAACTACTACTACGTTTGTATACGTACATATTTGAAAAACCTTAAGGGCACCGAACTGGAAATTTTAATGACGAAAAAAAACCCGCGCGTGGCGGGTTTGTTACGGTTGAACACAAGCAAAGACGCCCGATCGGTCAGGCTCGCCACTTCAGGCACTGCTGCCGCACGGCTTCATGCAGCGATTTTTCCTTTTCGACGACGCCTCTTAGCCACGTTGCATCGTTGATCTGGCCGCGTGCGATCGCGCCGATTTCAGCAAGCGCATGGCCCGAACCCAGCGCGTCGCCGTGCGGCGCGATCCGGTCGAGCGTTTCGAGGATATCTTCCGAAATGGTCTTGCGTTCGCCCGTCTGCGGATTGATGCAGGTGCCGGCGAGACCGAAGCGGCAGGCCTCGAAGCGGTTGAACGTGTAGACGAGGTAATCGTCTTCATGCGGCGTGACCGGCTTGTCGAGCAGCAGATGCCGCGCGAGCGTCTGGATGTAGCACGCAATGGCCGCGGCGCGATCCACGGAAAGCGGCGTGTCCATGACGCGTACTTCGATGGTGCCGAAACCCGGCTTCGGCCGGATGTCCCAGTAGAAGTCTTTCATGCTGTTGACCACGCCCGTGTGGACCATCTTCGAGAAATATTCCTCGAAACTGTCCCACGTCAGCACGAACGGCGCGCGGCCCGACAGCGGAAAGGCAAACACGGAATTCAGGCGTGCCGAGTGAAAACCGGTGTCCACGCCCTGCACGAACGGAGACGATGCGGACAACGCAATGAAATGCGGGATAAAGCGCGACATCGAATGCAAAAGGAATAGCGCGCTGTCCGCGTCCGGGCAGCCGATGTGCACGTGCTGGCCGAACACCGTGAACTGCTTGGCGAGATAGCCGTAGAGCTCGGAAAGATACTGAAAACGCGGCGTATCCACGATCTGCCGCTCGCTCCATTGCTGGAAAGCGTGCGTGCCGCCACCGCACAGGCCGACATTCAGATGATCCGCTGCCGAAACGAGCGTGTCGCGAATCTTGCGCAGATCGGCAAGCGCCTGCTCGTGATTCGTGCAGATTCCGGTAGAGAGTTCGATCATGCTCTCGGTGATTTCCGGCGTGATATTGCCGGGGATCTTCTGATCCTTGACGAGGCGCAGCAGATCCGAGCCGGCTTTGGTCAGATCATAGTCATGCGTATTGACGATCTGCATCTCGAGTTCGACACCGAAAGTGAACGGCTTCGAATCGATGAAGGGTTCGAGTGACATGGCGTCCCCTGAGTGAGGTCGGCCGGGCGGTTGTCGGAAGCCCGGCCGTTATGTGAAGCGAATAACCTGAATAACGCGCGATCTGAATGGCGAAGCGCTACTCTTCGCGCCGTTCGGCAACCAGCGCGAGGCTGCGATAAACGAGCCACGGCCCGAGAATCTGCAGCACGACGATCGAACACATGACGATGGCCCGCAGTTGCGGATCGAAATTCGGATACAGGTTGTAGGTGTCGTCGACGAGCAGATAAGCCAGCGCCGACATGGGCGAGAGCGACAAACCGAGCGCCATGCCCTGCTTCCAGTTCAGCCCGCTCGGCTTCGCAAACGCGAGCACGCCGACGAGCTTTGCGACCAGACGCGCAACAATCAGGCCCAGCGCCGCGACGCCGCCGAGCGCAATGTCTTTCCATTCGAACGATGTCAGCGTGAGTACGAACAGAATCACGGTGAGCAGCCAACCGGCGGTGCCGAAGTGCTGAGGCCACAGCTGCGGCCGCGCTTCGTGATTCTTCACGATGATGCCGGCCGCCAGCAGCGCGAGAATGGTCGACAGCTTGAACAGATGCGCCACCGCAATGGCCAGCAAAACGAGGCCGAAGAGGGCGACGAACGAATGCTCGTCCTGCATATTGAGCCGCCGGTAAAAGAACGTGCAGGTGCGCGCGAGCAGATACGCGAGCACGAGCGAGCCGACCAGCAGATAAAGCGGCTGGAGAATCGTTGCGAACACGTTGCCGTACGCTTCCTGATGCAGCCAGCTCGACACCAGCTTTTCGATCACGACCGCATACATGCTGTTCAAGGCGGTAAGCGTCAAAAGACGCTGCGTGACCTGCCCTTCCGCGCGAAGCTCAGTCTTGAGCTGGATCACCATGGCGGGCGAAGTCGCCATGGCAATGGCGGCGAGCACCGTTGCGACCATCAGCGGCACGTTCAGGAACAGCAGCACCGGCAAGACCAGCGCGAAAGTGAGCGTGGCTTCGGCGACGCTCGACATCACAAGCCACGGGTTACGGCGGATCCAGCGCAGATCGAGCCGGCTGCCGAGTTCGAACAGCAGCAGGCCGAGCGCCACGTCGAGCAACGGCCGCGCTGCCTTGGCCGAATCGGCGTCGATCACGCCCGAACCGGCCGCGCCGGCAATCAGACCGATGACGGCATAGCCGGAAATACGCGGCAAACGCCACGCGCGGTAGCACAGCTCGCCGCACAAGCCCGCGGCGAGTAAGGCGAGACCAGCCCAAAAGATGGCGTCGGGTGCGAGCGGCCAGGCTGGAAAAAATGAAAACGCCGAATTCATCGTTATGGGTTCTCCTTTGCTGCAACGGCAGATGACACGAACCAGCGTGAGCCGGCGCGAACACCGGCGAGCGGGTGGACGCACGAGACGTTCCACTGGCGTACATCGCTTCGCGTGATCCGCGTTGCGAATTTTCAACGATCGGATGATTCGAACGCGCCGCAGTCGCAAGGATCCCGGCGCATTCAGGGGTGCGGCCGTCGCAGCCGGCACGGCACGGTGAAAGAACGCCGTCGACGTTGAATCAGAGTCTGATTGAACGGCACCGTTCCGTAGCAGCGGGTACCGCTAGAGGCGAGGCACCACGCGAAAAAGAACGGCGATTGTGCCATAGCTTTTTCGGCTTCAACCGAAAACACACGAACATGCAGGCAAAACGGTAAAAAAGTACTTTATCTTCGTGAGACGCGGAAAAAGCGCCCGTTTTATCGGCTCTGTGCACAGGCATTGCCCGGCTGTTTCGCGGGTGCAGTCGGTGCTCTGGGAGCAGTGTGCACTGCTCGTATGTGCTTTTCAGGACAGCACTTAGCATGAGGGTCTCAGGCGTCGCGTGATCTGTGCGGTGGCGCACCGTCCGGCTCAGGCCTTGCTGTTTACGCGTTTACTGTATGTATACGTAGTAGCAGTTAACAAGCTGCCCGCTTTTCTGTGGATAACCGTGGTTTACCGAAGCGAATCAGCACGTTGCAGACTTCATAACCGCGCGCACAGCGTGTGCGGCGACGACTCGTATACGCGGGTAACTTTTGGCGAAATTTTGCGGCGTTCGAGTTACCCCGTTTACGTCCACAACGGTTCCACACGAGTTGCAGCGGTAAACAGCGCGGTTATCCACAATTTGCGGTGGATAACCGTGGCCCACGCGGCGGTGAGTTAACCGACGACGCTTCCCTGCCGCAACGCGCGCAGCAGAAATCGCGCAGGGTCGATGTCTTCGGCGAGATCCCGTTCGAGCGGCCACGGCTCGCCTTCGATCTGCGAAGCGATCAGCTCCGCGCCGAGCGCAGCCCATACGAGACCGCGCGAACCGTAGGCGAATGCGCTGTAGAGGCCCGGCGCACGCGGCAGATCCAGCGGCCACGCACCGCGCAGGCGTTCGGCGTCGCGCGCGGCGAGTGTTTCGTCGGCGATGTTGCCGATCATCGGCATGCGGTCGCTCGTCACACAGCGGAACGCGACGCGGCCCGTGACGGCCGCGGCATCGGCGTGATCCGTGGGATCGAGGTGAGCGGCCGAGCGCGCAAACGCAGGCAGCATGTGCGCGACGCGCTCGATGTTTTCCAGATGACCCGCTGGACGAAGCGACGTCTCCGCGTCGTCGAGCTCATAAGTGGCGCCCGTCAGCGTGACGCCGTCGGGCAGCGGTATCGCATAACCTTCGCCGATCACAGGCAACGCGAGCGACGGCGCGGCGCCCGGTGGCAGCAAAGTGAGCTGGCCGCGGATGCTGCGCGTCGGTGCATGACGCAAGCCGGCAAGGCGCGGGGCCTCATGAGCGCTCGCGACAACCAGGACCGGCGCGCGCGCGAGCGGCTCGCCCGCCGTGTCGAACACGGTCCACTGATCGCCGGAATGCTCGATGCGCGCGACGTCCACGCCGAAGCGCCGCTCGAGCAGGTCACCGGCGGCGGCGCACTGGGCGGCGCAGAGCGACGCCGGGTCGATCCAGCCGCCGTGCGGGAAAAACCAGCCGCCGCGCGCGAGCGGCGTACCGGCGAGTTTTTGCGCCTCGTCGGCGGAGACGGGCGTGACGAACTCCGGCGGATAGCGCAGCGCCGCGATGGCTTCGCTCATCGCGCGCGCTTCGTCTTCGTTTTCGGCGATCTGCAAAAGACCAGGGCCGCCGCGCTTCGGCGCGTGGCCGAGCCGTTCCAATGCCGCCCAGCGCCTGAGCGCGTACAGAAAACCCGCGCGCGTGACACGCGAGGCGACGCTGTCGTCGCGCGAGATCATCGGGTGGAAGACGCCGGCCGGATTGCCTGATGCATCCTGGGCAACCGACGCATGCCGCTCCAGCAACGTCACCCGCCAGCCGCGCGCCGCGAGCCGCTCGGTGAGCGCGCATCCCGCAAGGCCGGCGCCGATCACCATCGCGTGTCGTTCGCCGGGCGCGAGCGGTCCGAGCGCCACGGGCGGCTCATGGCGGCGCACGCGCCAGCGCGGCGCAAAGTGGCCGACCAGCATCGCGCGTTTCCAGCCGAAGCCGTCCACCTTTCTGTACTCGAAGCCGGCCTGCGTCAGCGCGCGCTTGATGTCGCCGGCGCTGCTGTAAGTGGCGAAAGTCGCGCCCTCGCCCGCCAGCCGCGCGAGCGACTTGAAGACGGCGGGCGTCCACAGTTCCGGATTTTTGGCGGGCGCGAAACCATCCAGATAAAACGCGTCCGCGCGCAGCCTCAGGTTCGGCAAGCTCTGCTGCGCGTCGCCGAAAACCAGCGTGAGCACGACGCGCCCATCGTCGAATTCCAGCCGATGCATGCCCGGCACGAGCATCGGCCATTCGCTCGCCAGCGTGTCGGCAAGTGCCGCGATCGCCGGATCCGACAGAATCGCGGCGTAGGCCCGCCGCAGATCGGCGAGCGCGAAAGGATGCTTTTCCGTCGATACGAAATGAAGCCGCTCGCAACGCGCCGGGTCCGCCCGCCATGCGGCCCACGTCACGAGAAAGTTGATGCCCATGCCGAAGCCCGTCTCAAGCACGGTGAAGACGCGTCGGCCGTGCCAGCGTTCGGGCAGCGCGTTGCCGCGCAGGAAAACGTAATGAGCCTGCTCGAGCGCGCCGACGGCGCTGTGATAGATGTCGTCGTAGAGCGGCGAAAAAGGCGTGCCGTTGTCCCGGAACGAGAGCACGGCTGGGATCAGCGGATCGGTCATGCGCGACGCAAAGTGACGCCCCGGAATGCGGGTGCAATGTTACCGCCAGCGCGCGCGGCTCGCCGGGCGGCGAAAAAGACGCGCCGAGCGTTGGCAAAAACCAACGTCAAAGCCCCGTCCACACTGGGTTTCGGGCTGATTAGCGAGGCTGGATCAGCAAAAAGTGCCGTTTCCTTGCTGTATCTGTTCCAAAACCGCGTAATTCTTCGAAACCCTTGTCCTGATTGGGTTTGCGCTGCGCTATCATAGCAAGCGCCGCGAAGGGAGCGGCAGCACGGCCGACGGACACTCGCTGTCCGGCGCTTTCGATCCGGAGGGGCTCCGGAGCCGCAGCTGCTCGACGGCGCGGCGCGCGCACGTATAATCGGCGCGTTCGCGCTGTTCGTGTCAACCTAAACTCAGAAAGGAACCTTAATGAACAAACAGGAACTGATCGACGCCGTCGCAGGACAGACGGGCGCCAGCAAGGCTCAAACCGGTGAAACGCTGGACACGTTGCTTGAAGTGATCAAGAAGTCTGTGTCGAAGGGTGACGCGGTCCAGTTGATCGGCTTCGGCAGCTTTGGTTCGGGCAAGCGCGCAGCGCGTACGGGTCGCAACCCGAAGACGGGCGAAACCATCAAGATTCCGGCCGCGAAGACCGTCAAGTTCACGGCAGGCAAGGCGTTCAAGGACGCAGTCAACAAGCGCTAAGCAGATTACTGCCAGGCAGTTGACACCCGCCAACGGCGGGTTTTTTTTCGCCCGTTTTTTCGTCTCTGTGCTGGGATCGAGCGAATGCGCCGCGTGGGGACCGGCCCGCGGGCGCTTTGCGGTTGCCGCAGCCGATGCCGCCAACGGCGCTACCGCCTAGTCGTGGCGATGCGGCGTGTCGCCGTGAGTGTGGCTGTGTTCGTGACCGTCGTGATCATGGTGGCTATGTCCATGTCCATGGTGCTCATGATCATGATCATGATCGTCTTCGTCGAAATCCCATGCGGGGAATGGATCGGCGAGCTGCTGCCAGCCTTGCGGTCCCAGCGCGTATTCGTCGCCGGTCAGGAGGCACGCGTCGAATTTCGCCGCCCACAGCGCCGGGTCGATGCCGACGCCAATCATCACCAGTTCCTGCCGGCGGTCGCCGATGCTCGAGTCGTCCGGCGCGCCGTACCAGTCGGCGGCGATTTCGGCGGCCAGTTCGTCGTCGGCGTCCGGCCATTCGCTGCGGTCCTGAGCCGCCCACCACATGCCCGCCGGACCATGCCGGCAAGCGCCGCCCGCCTGCGACAGCGAACCGGCGATGTCGTTGCGCGTCGCAAGCCAGAAAAAGCCCTTGCTGCGCAACACGCCCTTCCATTCCTCGTGCAGCAGCGCCCACAGGCGCTCGGGATGAAACGGACGGCGCGCGCGATACACGAAGTTGCCGATGCCGAACTCGTCCGCGTCGCTGCGATGGCCGTGGCCATGCTCGTCTTCGCTTCGGTTCTGCGGATCGAGCGACGCCAGCCAGCCCGGCGCATTGGCGGTTTCGTCGAAGTGAAAGCGCTGGGTATTCACGATCTGCTCGAGCGGCACGGCGCCGAAGCGGCTCACCACTTGCACGGCGCGCGGGTTGATCCGCGCGAGCAGGCGTTGCAGGCGCATGAGTTCGCCGGTACTGACGAGGTCGGCCTTGTTCACGACGAGCACGTCACAGAATTCGATCTGCTCGATCAGCAGCTCCACCACCGTGCGGTCATCATTTTCCGTCGCGGCGATGCCCCGCTCGGCGAGCGCTTCTGCTGAGCCGTAGTCGCGCAGGACATTGACCGCGTCGATCACAGTGACCATGGTGTCGAGCCGCACCGCTTCCGAAAGCGAGTCGTCGTCAAGCTCGGCGTCCGCAAAAGTCTCGGCGATCTGCGTGGGCTCGGCCGCAGCCGCCGACTCGATCAGAATCGCGTCGAAGCGTTTTTGAGCGGCCAACCGTTGCACCTGCGCGAGCAGATCGTCGCGCAACGTGCAGCAGACGCAGCCGTTCGCGAGCTCGATCAGCTCGGCGTCCGGACGCGAGGCCGCCGCCGCATTGCGTGCGAGCGTCGCCTCCACGTTGACGGCGGCGAGATCGTGGACGATCGCCGCCACTCGCAGGCCGGCGCGATTCGCGAGGATGTGGTTCAGGAGCGTGGTCTTGCCGGCGCCCAGAAAACCGGAGAGCACGGTGACGGGCAATGGCGGCTGGTTCATCGCAGTACGGAAATCGGGAGGATTGGAAGGCGTGCCGGGCGCCGTGTCGCGGCGTGAGTCCAACGACGGGCGAGCGCGGGCAGCAGCACGAAGCCGCATTGTGCATCAAATCGGCAAGGCCAAGCGGACGGCGGCCGCAACCGGCAAATTCCCGCACTGCTTCAGCGTGCCGCCGGCATCAGATTCCATTTGCGCAGAATCGCGGCGATCTGTTGAGCGTACTTGTCGCGCAACGCGGGCGTCTCCGAGTGATACGCGCCTACCGCCTGCCAGGTATTGCCGTACTTGTTCATCTGCCGGCGCAGATGCCATGCGGCGATGTAGACGTTCTTGCACGGCTCCATGAGCGTGCCTTGCGAGATGCCATACTGAGCCAGCGTGGGCAGGTGAACGGAGTTGATCTGCATGACGCCGTAATCGGTCGAACCGTTGGCGTTCTTGTGCTGGGCGTCGGGACGGTTATGCGATTCCTGCCACGCGATCGCGCGCAGAATCAGCGGGTTCACTTTCTGATATTTCGCGGCTTCGTCGAAGCAATCGGCGTGTACCGGCCCGGCTGCGGCCAACACGGTAATTCCTGCCAGAAAGGTCACGAAGGTTCGTTTCATCGGTCAAGACGACTTGGCAAACCGCAAGGGTAAGGGATAGTAAGGCCTGCTATCAGTCATTGTTCAGCCGATTCAAGCCGGCACGCGCAATCTGGCCGGGACATTGGCGGAATCTACGGGAAAACCCGTGCCCGCGAGGGCGAACCGGCGGCTCGAACGGCTCGTATGATACCGGCAGGTCGAGACCCGTCAAGTTGGCTAACAGACATAAGCGAGACAATAGGCGAGACATAAGCGGGAACTGAGCGAGACCTAAGCGCGCGAAAACATAGGGTTTTCTTGCGGCTTTCAACTAGCGGCGCTTTGCCTTTCAAGGGTCCGCGAGCGGGCGTGATCCCTCGCGAAAACTCACTCGGCCTTTCCATTTGTGACAAATCCGACATGAAAAACTGTTACTGTTCCTTCTTTTCGGACATCGGATGGCCAGCATTTTAGGGCGGGTTCGCCCCCCTGGCCCGCCGGCAGACCGACAGACCGGCGGTCTGCTTCCCTGTCCGTGCTGCATGACCGCCGGCGGCTCGCGCTGCCGGCATCGACATTACATTCCATGAGAAGAAATCGTATGGCTTTGCGTCGCGTCGCAACGGCGTTGCTGCTGGCTGGACTGATCACCGCGCAGACCGCACAGGCACAGGTGACACTCAACTTCGTCAACGCCGATATCGACCAGGTCGCGAAGGCGATCGGCGCGGCGACGGGCAAGACAATCATTGTCGACCCGCGGGTCAAAGGTCAGTTGAATCTGGTATCGGAAAACGCGGTGCCCGAGGACCAGGCGCTGAAGACGTTGCAATCGGCGCTGCGCATGCAGGGCTTCGCCCTCGTCCAGGATCACGGCGTACTGAAAGTCGTGCCCGAGGCGGACGCCAAACTGCAAGGCGTGCCCACCTACGTCGGCAATGCGCCGACCGCGCGCGGCGACCAGGTGGTCACGCAGGTGTTCGTGCTGAAGAACGAATCGGCGAATAACCTGTTGCCGGTGCTGCGTCCGCTGATTTCGCCGAACAACACTGTGGCCGCTTATCCGGCCAACAATACGATCGTCGTGACGGACTACGCGGACAACGTGCGGCGCATCGCGCAGATCATCGCCGGGGTGGACACGGCGGCGGGTCAGTCGGTGTCGGTCGTACAACTGAAGAATGCCAACGCGCTCGACATTGCCGCGCAGTTGAACAAGATGCTCGACCCGGGCGCGATCGGCAGCACGGATGCGACGCTCAAAGTGTCGATCACCGCGGATCCGCGCACCAATTCGCTGCTGATCCGCGCCTCGAACGCCGCGCGTCTTGCCGCGGCAAAAACGCTCGCGCGCGAACTCGACGCGCCGACCACCATGCCGGGCAACATGCACGTCGTGCCGCTGCGCAATGCCGAGGCGACCAAGCTCGCGAAGACCTTGCGCGGCATGCTCGGCAAAGGCGGCGAAAGCGGCTCCCCGACCGGCGGCAACGAGGCCAACTCGTTCAATCAGAACAGCGGCGGCGGGATCGGCGGCAACAATTCGACGGGCACGTCCGGCACGCCGCCGCTGCCGTCGGGCGGCCTTAACATGAGTTCCATGTCCTCGCCGATGGGCGGATCCGGCGGCGGTGGCTACGGCGCGAACAATGCCAGTCAGTCCGGCGGTTTCCTCGGCAACGACAAGGACAAGAACGACGAGAATCAGCCGGGCGGCATGATCCAGGCGGACGCCGCGACCAACTCGTTGATCATCACCGCGTCCGAGCCGGTGTACCGCAATCTGCGCGCGGTGATCGACCAGCTCGACGCGCGTCGTGCTCAGGTTTATATCGAGGCGCTGATCGTCGAGCTTAATTCGAACACGAGCGGCAATCTCGGCATTCAATGGCAGGTGGCGAACAATTCGGTTTTTGCCGGCACCAACCTCGCGACCGGTTCGAGCAACAGCATCATCAACCTGACGGCAGCGGCCGCGGCGGCGGGCACGACGGGCGGTCTTGCCACGGCCCTCGGCACGCAGGGTATCCAGCAGGGCCTGAACATCGGCTGGATTCACAACATTTTCGGCGTGCAAGGTCTCGGCGCGCTGCTGCAGGCACTCTCGCAGACGGCGGACGCCAACGTGCTGTCCACGCCTAACCTCATTACGCTCGACAACGAGGAAGCGAAGATCGTTGTCGGTACGAACGTGCCTATCCAGACCGGTTCGTACTCGAACCTGACGAGCGGTAACGCCAGCTCGGCATTCAATACCTATGACCGCGTCGATGTGGGCCTCACGCTGCACGTCAAACCGCAGATCACCGACGGCGGTATTCTCAAGCTGCAGCTGTACACGGAAGACTCGGCCATCGTGAACGGCACCACCAACGCGGCGACCAACCCGGCCGGCCCGCAGTTCACGAAGCGCTCGATCCAGTCGACGGTGCTCGCCGACAACGGCGAAATCATCGTGCTCGGCGGCCTGATGCAGGACAACTATCAGGTCAGCAACAGCAAGGTGCCGCTGCTTGGCGACATCCCGTGGATCGGCCAGCTGTTCCGCTCGGAGCAGAAGAATCGCAACAAGACGAATCTGATGGTGTTCCTGCGTCCGGTGATCATCAGCGATCGCGATACGGCGCAGGCTGTCACGTCGAATCGCTACGACTATATTCAAGGTGTGCAGGGCGCGTACCGTCAGGACAACAACCTGATGAAGGACAACGACGACCCGGTGGTTCCGCCGAAGCCGGTGGGCCCGAGTCAGGGCGGTTCGACGCTCAATCTGTTCGATCTCGATCAGATGCGCCGTCAGCAGATGCAGCCGCCGCAGGTTCAGCCGCGTCTGTCCACGCCGCAGTCCAGCGCGGCGCCGAGCACCGCGCCGGCCACCGTGCAGCCGGCGCCTGCCGTGAACGGCGGCGCCGTGCAAAGCAATCCGGTGCCGGTCGCGCCGTCCACCGCATCGCCAGGAGTCAAGCCGTGAACACGCCGTCCATGCCGCCGTCAGCGTCAACGTCGCCGGCATCGTCGCGGGCCGGATCGCCGGCCGCCGGGTCGCCGGTCGCCGGATCGCCGGCCGCCGGTCTTTCATCCGCGGAGGTGATCGGGCAGGCGGAACGCGCGGCGCCGTCGGCCGTCGCCGCGCGCCTCGTGCCGTACGGCTTCGCGCGCAGCGGCCAGATTCTCGTCGCGCATCAGTACGCCGACAGCCTCGAGGTGTGGATCAGCGAGCGCACGAGCGAAGCCGCGCTCGCGGAAGTCGCGCGCAATTTCGGCGCGGTCTCGGTGGTGCGTCTTCCCGCGGACGAACTCGCGCAGGCGATCAACCAGGCTTACGCGCGCCAGGACGGCAGCGCGGCGCAGGTGGTCGGCGAGGTGGAAGGGGAAGTCGATCTGTCGCGCCTGATGCAGGACATTCCCGAAGTCGAAGACCTGCTGGAATCGGAAGACGACGCGCCGATCATCCGCATGATCAATGCGCTCCTTACGCAGGCCGCGCGCGAACAGGCATCGGACATTCACATCGAACCGTTCGAGAACGCGTCGGTGGTGCGCTTTCGCGTCGACGGCACGCTGCGCGACGTCGTGCGCCCGAAAAAAGCGCTGCACGGCGCGCTGATTTCGCGGATCAAGATCATGGCGCAGCTGGATATCGCCGAAAAACGCCTGCCGCAGGACGGCCGCATCACGCTACGCGTCGGCGGGCGTCCGGTCGACGTGCGGGTCTCGACGCTGCCCACCGGCCACGGCGAGCGCGCGGTGCTGCGTCTGCTGGAAAAAGACGCCACGCGCCTGAACCTCGAGGCGCTCGGCATGGGCCCGGACACGCTCGGCAAGTTCGACAAGCTGATCGGCAGGCCGCACGGCATCGTGCTCGTGACCGGCCCGACCGGCTCGGGCAAGACCACCACGCTGTATGCGTCGATGTCGCGGCTGGAGACGGCGACCACCAACATCATGACGGTGGAAGATCCGATCGAATACGACCTGTCGGGCATCGGCCAGACACAGGTCAACGAGCGGATCGGCATGACCTTCGCGCGGGCGCTGCGCTCCATTCTGCGGCAGGACCCCG
Organism: Paraburkholderia phenoliruptrix; assembly: GCF_047325075.1. Taxonomy (NCBI): domain Bacteria; kingdom Pseudomonadati; phylum Pseudomonadota; class Betaproteobacteria; order Burkholderiales; family Burkholderiaceae; genus Paraburkholderia; species Paraburkholderia phenoliruptrix. Next base: position 411,671 of record NZ_CP168531.1, on the reverse strand, counting down.
ACGTCATCATGATCGGCGAAATCCGCGATCTGGAAACCGCGCAGATCGCCGTGCAGGCTTCGCTGACCGGCCACCTCGTGCTGGCCACGCTGCATACCAACGACGCGGCCTCCGCCGTCACGCGTCTGACCGACATGGGCGTCGAGCCGTATCTGCTGGCGTCGTCGTTATTGGGCGTGCTGGCGCAGCGGCTCGTGCGGCGCTTGTGTCCAGTGTGCCGCGAACAGCGCGTCGAGGAAGACGGTCGCGTCCATTGGCATCCGGTCGGCTGCGACAAGTGCGGCCAGTCGGGCTATGCGGGCCGGCGCGGCGTCTACGAACTGCTTCTCATCGACGACGACATCCGCTCGCTGATTCACCGCAATGCATCGGACGCCGACATTCTCGCCGCCGGCCGCGCACAAGGCATGCACACGCTGCGCGAGGACGCGGAGCGCTGGCTCGCCTCGGGACTCACGTCGCTCGAAGAAGTGATTCGCGTGACGGGCGGAGCGTAAGCGCATGCCGGCATTTCGTTTTGAGGCGATCGACGCGGCGGGCAAGGCGCAAAAAGGCGTGCTCGACGCGGATAGCGCGCGCGGCGCGCGGACCAATCTGCGTTCGCAAGGGCTCACGCCGCTCGTCGTCGAACCGGCGGCCACGCGCACGCGCGGTGAGCGCAATCAGCGGCTTTCGTTGGGGCGGCGGCTGTCGCAACGCGAGCAGGCCATTCTCACGCGGCAACTCGCGAGTCTGCTGATTGCCGGCCTGCCGCTCGACGAAGCGCTCGCCGTGCTCACCGAGCAATCGGAGCGCGACTACATCCGCGAATTGATGGCGGCGATCCGCGCCGAAGTGCTCGGCGGCCATTCGCTCGCGAATGCGCTCTCGCAGCATCCGAAAGATTTCCCCGAGATTTACCGCGCGCTGGTTGCGGCGGGCGAACACACCGGCAAACTCGGCCTCGTGCTCTCGCGGCTCGCTGACTATATCGAGCAACGCAACGCGCTCAAGCAGAAGATCGTGCTCGCGTTCACCTACCCGACCATCGTCACGATCATTGCGTTCGGTATCGTCACGTTTCTGCTCAGCTACGTGGTGCCGCAGGTGGTCAACGTGTTCGCGAGCACGAAGCAGCAACTGCCCTTTCTCACCATCATGATGATGGCGCTCTCGGGCTTCGTGCGGAACTGGTGGTGGGCCGTGCTGATCGCCGTCGCGGTGCTGTTCTATGGGGTGCGCTCCACGCTGCGGCAAGCCGGTCCGCGCCTCGCGTTCGACCGGTGGCTGCTCACCGCGCCGCTTCTCGGCAAGCTCGTGCGCGGCTACAACACCGTGCGGTTCGCGAGCACGCTCGGCATTCTGACGGCGGCCGGCGTGCCGATTCTGCGCGCGCTGCAAGCCGCCGCCGAAACGCTCAGCAACACGGCGATGCGCGGCAACATCGACGACGCAATCGTGCGCGTGCGCGAAGGCACCTCGCTGTCACGCGCGCTTGGCAATACGAAGACGTTTCCGCCGGTGCTGGTTCACCTGATCCGTTCGGGCGAAGCCACGGGCGACGTCACCACGATGCTCGACCGAGCCGCCGAAGGCGAAGCGCGCGAGCTCGAGCGCCGCACGATGTTCCTGACGAGTCTGCTGGAGCCGCTCCTGATTCTGGCGATGGGCGGCGTGGTGCTGGTGATCGTGCTGGCGGTGATGCTGCCGATCATCGAGTTGAACAACCTGGTGCAGTGACCTACAGGGTGCGGCCGGGCCGGCCGCGCTTTAGCGAACGTAGATGGTCGGGCCCGCTGCGTTGGCCGGCAGGAATATTTCGGAATGCGCGCCGTTGCGGTCGATCACGATGGAGCGGGCGCGCACTTCGGAGAGCTTCGCGCCTTGCATCAGCGTGCTGCCGAGCGACACGGCATGCGGCGGCTCGCCGCCCACGCTGACAATGGCCGCGGCGCCTTCGCGCAGCGCGAGGATGCCGAACAGATGCACGTCCTGATTGACCGTGCGCGTGAGCTGCCCGCCGAACAGCGTGGCCGCCTGCTCGGTCGAGACCTGCGGGTGCGCGGCGGCTGCGGGCAGCGGCGCGCCGGACATCGTGGTGAGCGTGATGACCCAGTAGGTCAGCGTCGCGCAAAAAACGGCGAACAGCGCGAGCGACAGAAGGCGGATTTGGAGGGCGTTCATGCGCATCATTGTACGGACTATTGTGAAAATTGCGTTGCGTTGAAACCCTTCAACTGCATGACATTAAAATGACCGGCCGGGCGTGTTCAATGGCATCGAAACTGCTGGACGCTAACGCCCGCAGTCAAAAATTTATCTGAAAGAGGTAGCAAGCTATGCAACTGTCGACCACTCGCCGCACAGCAATCGCGGGTCTGCGCAGCCGTCGTCAACGCGGCTTCACGCTGATCGAAATCATGGTCGTGATCGCGATTCTCGGCATTCTGGCCGCGTTGATCGTGCCGAAAATCATGAGTCGTCCCGACGAAGCGCGGCGCGTCGCCGCCAAGCAGGACATCGGCACGGTGATGCAGGCGCTCAAGCTTTATCGTCTGGACAACGGCCGTTATCCGACGCAGGAGCAAGGCCTGCGCGCATTGATCGAAAAGCCCGCGACGGATCCCGTGCCGAACAACTGGAAGGACGGCGGCTATCTGGAGCGTCTGCCGAACGATCCGTGGGGCAACAGCTATCAGTACCTGAACCCGGGCGTGCACGGCGAGATCGACGTGTTCAGCTACGGCGCGGACGGCAAGGCAGGCGGCGAAGGTAATGACGCCGATGTGGGCTCGTGGCAATAGACGTCAGCAGCACGCGTGTCGTGATTCATTCGCCGCTGCGCGCGGCGCAGGCGTTGGCGCGCGCGGCTGACGGAGGCCGCGGCAAGACCGGCGACATGGCGAGCCCGATTGCAAGCCCGAATGCAAGCCCGAGTGCAGGCGTGAGACGCCGGCATCAGACGGGCTTCACACTGCTCGAAATGATGGTGGTGCTGGTGATTGCCGGCCTGCTGGTTTCCCTCACGGCGTTGACGATGACGCGCAATCCGCGCACCGACCTGAACGAAGAGGCGCAGCGTCTTGCGCTGCTGTTCGAATCGGCCGGCGACGAAGCGCAGGTGCGCGCGCGCCCCATTGCGTGGCAGCCGCTCGACGGCGGCTTTCGTTTCGACATGCGCACGGAAGACGGCTGGCGTCCGCTGCGCGACGACCTGCTCAAGCCGCGCCAGTGGGAAGGCGGTGTGACTGGCGTGACGATCGATTATCCGGGTTCGAGCTCGCAGGCGAGCCGCGTGGTGTTCGGCACCGAGGCCATCGACGTGCCCGTGCGCGTCACGCTCTTTTCCGCCGTGGGCCGCGCGACGATCGTCGGCACCGGCAATGGCCGCTACGAGGTGCATTGACATGCGTCGTCGCAGCAGCACGGCGGCGCGCGGCGCCGCGCACCGCGAACGCGGTTTCACGATGATCGAAGTGCTGGTCGCGCTTGCCATCATCGCGGTCGCGCTGGCCGCGTCGCTGCGCGCGGTCGGCGGGCTGGCGAGCGGCGAGGCCGACCTTCACCGGCGGCTGCTTGCCGGCTGGAGCGCCGACAACACGCTTGCGCAGTTGCGTCTCACGCATGCGTGGCCGAATGTCGGCTCGATCAGCTTCGACTGCTCGCAGGGCAATTTGCAGCTGATCTGTACCGAGCAGGTGACGGCGACGCCCAATCCGGTGTTCCGTCGCGTGGAAGTGAAGGTGACAATGCCTGGGCGCTCCGGCAATCTCGCCCAGATGGTCACGGTGGTCGCGAATGAAACAAACCGTTCGCTCTGAGCGCGGCCTCAGCCGCGTCGGCCACGCAAGCCGCCGGAGTCGCGTGAGCCGCTTGAGACGCCGCGGCGCCCGCGGCTTCACGCTCATCGAGCTGCTGGTCGCGATTGCGATCATGGCGGTGATCGCCGTGCTGTCGTGGCGTGGGCTCGACCAGATCATCCGCGGGCGGCAGACCATCACGAACGCGATGGAAGACGAGCGTGTCTTCGCGCAGCTGTTCGACCAGATGCGCATCGACGCGCGTCTGGCTGCCTCCGACGACGAATCCGGCCAGCCCGCCGTGTCGCTCGCGGGCGGCGCCTTGCAGATCGTCCGGCAGATGCACCTGCCGGGTTCGGCGCCGCGATTGCAGGTGGTGCGCTACCGCGTCACCGAGGGCCGCGTGGTCCGCTATGCGTCGCCGCCGCTGGCCAATATCGGCGATCTGCGCGCGGCCTCGCGCGGCGGAGAAGGCGAAGGCTGGTCGGCCGTCCCGCTGATGGGCGGCGTCGGCGCGATTTCGGCGCGCCTGTACGTGCCGCGCGTCGGCTGGACCACGCAGATGAAGGACGTGCAAGGCGCGATCACCGAGGCCGACAACAACCTGAAGGTGCCGCAGCTCGGCAACGCGCCCCTGCCGCGTTCGGTGACCGGGCTGGAAGTGAGCGTGGGCGCGAAGTCGCTTGCGCGGCCCATCACGCGCGTTTTTCTGATTGGAGAATGAGATGAGATTCTCCTTCCATGCTGGCTGTGCGGCTGCGGCTGCGGCTGCGGCTGCGGCTCCGGCTCTCGCTCCGGCGCTGCGCGCGCAACGCGGCCCGCGCGGCGCGGCGCGCAGTTGCGGGAAGCGAGCGCGACAGCCGCAACGGCCGCAACCGGCGCAACCGCTGCAACAGCGGCCGCGGTCACGGCAGCGCGGCGCGGCCATCATCAGCGCGTTGCTCGTGGTCGCGCTGTCGGCGATCCTCGTCTCCGGCATGCTGTGGCGTCAGCAAGTCCAGGTTCGCCGGATCGAGAACCAGCGTCTGCTCGCGCAGGCGCAATGGGTCGCGCGCGGTGCGCTCGACTGGACGCGCCTGATTCTTCGCTCGGAAGGCGATACGTCGGCTGGCATCACGTATCTCGGCGGCGTGTGGGGCGTGCCGATCGCGAAGACGCGGCTCTCCGACTTCCTCGGCCAGATCGGCGAGGTGCGCGCGCAGCAAGGCGCGGCGACCTACCTGTCGGGGTCGATCGAGGACGCCCAGGCGAAGTTCAATTTGCGCAACCTGGTGGCGAGCCCGGCGCCCGGCGTCATGCAGCTCGACGCGCAGCAGATCGGCGCGTATCAACGCCTCCTCGTCTCGCTCGGCGTGAACAGCCAGCTCGCGAAAAATACGGCAGTGCAGGTGCGCGCGAGCCTGATGCAATCGGCCACGCGGTTTCAGACGGTGACGTCGACGTCCGGCACGACCTCCACGCAGGCCATCCAGGGGGGGGCGATGGGTGGCGCAACGAGCGGCGGCTTCACCGACAAACCCGGCATAGAAGACAGCGAGGACAGCGCCGCCCACGCGCCGCTGCAAATGACGAGCGTCGATTCGCTGCTCGACATTCCCGGCTACACGCCGGAGATGGTCGCGCGCCTGCGGCCCTTTGTTACCGTGCTGCCCACGGTGACGGCGGTCAACATGAACACGGCCTCCGCCGAAGTGATCGCGGCGGTCGTGCCGGGCATGAGCCTGTCTTCGGCGCAGGCGTTCGTCGCGCGCCGGCAGACGGTGTTTTTTCATAACGTCGGCGACGTGCAGCTCGCGTTGCGCGGCGCGGGCGTGCAGCAGGTGTCGATTGATCCCAACCAGTTCGACGTCAACACCAATTACTTCCTGATTCACGGCCGCGTGCAGCACGAGCGCGCCGAGGTGGATCGCACGACTCTCGTCTATCGCGACGCTTTGACTCACACTACGCGTATCGTGCGGGTGCAAGACCAACTATGAACAACGCCTTTCCCAGAGAGAGTGGCCTTTGAGCACGCTGATCGTCTTATTGCCGCCGCGTGATCCGGCGGTGCCGTCGCAGGAATGGCAGCTGCCGGACTTGCCGTTCGTGCTGCTCGACAAGTCGGGACGCACGCAGCGGGCCGGGCGCTCGGCGCTCGCGCTGTTGCCGCGCGCCACGTCGACGGTGCTGATGGTCGCCGCGCGCGACCTGCTGATGATGCCCGCCACGCTGCCGCCGCTGCGCGGGCCGAAGCTGCGCCAGGCGTTGCCGAACATCGTCGAGGATCAGCTGATCCAGGACCCGCAAACCTGCCACATCGCCGTCGATCCGCAACCGGCCGCGGGCGGACGTCAGATACTTGCGATCATCGACCGGGGATGGTTCCGCTTCATCTGCGAGGCGTTTTCCGCAGCGGGTCACCGCAGCCTGCGCGCGGTGCCGGTCACGCGCTGCCTGCCGGAGGCGCCGCTGTCCGCGCCAGTCCAGGTGGCCGAAGAAGCGACACAGACGGCGAACGCGCCCGAGCCGGCGCTGGCGGGCGCGGGCGCTTCCCTGCGCGAGGCCCCGCCGAAGCCAGGCGCGCCCAACGCATCTGCCGACGCCGCATCCGAAGTCGTGCCGATGGTAGCGGCCGTGCTCGGCGCGGTCGTGCAAACGGCGCCGGCCATGCTGCTGGAAGGCGCGGCGCAAAGCGGCCCGCCGCGCGTCGAACTGGCGATTGCGCGCGGCGCGCAAGGCGAAGGGCTGGCCGTGCCCGCGAGCGCGGTGAACGCGACGCTCGCCGCCCTCGCCGGCGCGACGCCGGTCTCGCTTCACATGCTGACCGAGGTGCCGGGCAACGAGCCGAGCCTCGGTGCGAGCAGCCCGGCGCGGCTCGCCGCCCATGTGCACGGCGCGAGTCCGTTGCCGTTCGAGCAGCTCGCGCGCCGCGCGCTCGCCTGCCGCTTCGATCTGTGCCAGTTCGAGTTCGCGTCGCAGCCGTGGCGGCTCGATCGCGCGACGCTGCGCCGCCTGCGCCTGCCGGTGCTGCTCGCGGTCGGCGCGCTGCTGGTCGCGATTGTCGGTGCCAATGTGCAGTGGCTGATGCTTTCGCGCCAGCGCGACGCCATCAACACGCAGATGACCGAGCTGCTGCTCAACGCCTTCCCGAAAACGACCGTCGTGCTCGATGCGCCCGATCAGATGTCGCGTCAATTGCAGCAGTTGCGCGTGGCCGCTGGCGAGCTGTCGCCCGACGACTTCCTGTCGCTCGCCGATGGCCTCGCGCGGTCACTGCCGCCCGTGCCCGTCAACGGCATCGCCGCGCTCGATTATCACGACCGGCGGCTCGACGTCACCTTCAAGCCCGAGGTCAAGCTCGATCCGGATTTCGGCAAGCGCCTCGCGCGCAACGGACTCAATGGCGCGGTCGACAGCAATACCGGCAAGTGGACCATCAGGAACGGACAATGAAAGCTCAACTCGCTCAAACCTGGGCCGGCTTCTGGGAGCAGCGGACCGACCGCGAAAAAATGCTGCTGACGTGGGGCGGCGCACTGCTCGCGGTCGTGATCGCGTGGTCGGTGCTGTGGGCGCCCGCGCAGGAGGGGCGCGCGCGGCTGCGTGAGTCGCTGCCCACCTTGCAGCGCCAGCTCGCGCAGATGACGGCGCAAGCCAACGAAGCGCGCCAGCTTGCCGCGGCGGCTCAGGGCGTGGCGCCGACGGGCGGCGCGCTGAAGGACGCGCTCTCCGCGTCGCTGGCCGACCACGGTCTCGCGGCCACGCAGGTCCAGGTGATCGGCAACGCGGTGCAGGTGCAGATGAAAAACGCGTCGTTTCCCGCGTGGACGGCCTGGGTCGACGACGTGCGCCGCCAGTTCAAGGTGCAGGTCGCGGAAGCGCATGTGACCGCGCTGAAGGAAGACGGCCAGGTGGACCTGACGGCGTCGCTGCAGCCATCCACGGCCAAATGAGCGCGCTGCCACGGGATCTCGCATGACTTACTGGATGCGGCGCCTGCGCGCCGCGCTGCCCTGGCTGCTGGTCGCCGTTTTCTCCAGCCTGGCCGTGATGCTCGCGATGTTGCCGGCCGCGTGGATCACGCCGCAATTCGCCCGGCAAAGCGGCGGACACGTGAACCTCGTCAACCCGGCAGGGTCGCTTTGGCACGGCTCCGCCACGCTGATGCTGGCCGCCGGTTCGGACATGAGCGCCGCGACGCTGCTGCCCGGGCGGATCGAATGGCGCACGGCGTTCTGGTCGCTCTTCACGGGCCGCGTGCGCATGACCATGCGTCATAGCGAGGCGATGCCCGACCCGATCACCATCGACGCGACGCCGCGCAGCGCGAATGTAACGCCCGGCACGATTGCCGTGCCGGCTTCGCTGCTGAGCGGGCTCGGCGCGCCTTTCAACACGCTCGATCTGCAAGGCGATGTGCGGCTTTCGTGGTCCGACTGGCGCAGCTTCAATCGCGAGGCGTTCGGCCAGTTGACTGTCGCGCTGACCGACGTGAGTTCGCGCGTCTCGCCCGTGAAGCCGCTCGGTTCGTATCAGCTGGTGTTTCAGGCGGAAGGCGCGTCGTCGACAGTCGAGTTGCGGACCGTCAAAGGACCGCTGATGCTGAGCGGGCGCGGCGTCGTGTCACCGGCTTCCACGTCGTTTCACGGAACGGCGAGCTCCGCGCCCGAGGCGCGCGACAATCTGGCGGGACTGCTGAATCTGCTCGGACGGCCGAGCGGGCCGAACGCGGTGATGTTGTCGTTCGTGCATTGAAGGCCGCGGCCACGCGCTTCGGCGCGGGCCGCACGCGACGCCACGCGATTTACCGGCTTTGCGCCTCGGTCTGCGGCGAGGCTTCGCCGGATTGTGCAACCGGCGTCGTCGCGGGCGCCGAAGCGGATGACGGCAAAGGCGCGGGCGCCGCGACGTCGCCGGTTTCGCGGTTCATCTGCGAGACGTCCCAGCCGCCGCCGAGCGCCTTCACCAGTCCGACCGACGACACCATCCGCTGCCCCGCAATGGTCTGCAGCTTCTGCTCGGCCGTGAACGCGGTGGTTTGCGCGGTCAGCACGTTGAGAAAGCCGACTGTGCCCGCCTTGTATTCGTTCGTCACGATGGCGAGCGCCTGGCGCGCCGACTCCACGGCCTGCTGCTGCACCACGATTTCCCGTTCGAGGATGCGTTGCGACGCGAGGTTGTCCTCGACGTCCTGGAACGCCGTGAGCACCGTTTGACGATACGTGGCGACGCTCTCGTCATAAGCGGCGCGAGCCGCTTCGGTTTTCGCGCGGCGCAGCCCGGCGTCGAACAGGGTCGCCGCGAGTTGCGGTCCGACCGTCCAGAAGCGCGACGGCACGGTCAGCAGTTGCGAGAAAACCGAGCTCTGGAAGCCGCCGGTCGCCGACAAGGTCAGCGACGGAAAAAACGCGGCAATAGCGATGCCAATCTGCTCGTTCGCCGCTGCCGCCTTGCGTTCCGCCGACGCGATGTCGGGCCGCCGTTCGAGCAGCGCCGACGGCACCTGCGCGGGCACGGCGGGCGGCGTCGCGGTGAGCGGCATGGGCGGAAGCGAGAAGCTGGAGGCCGGTTCGCCGACGAGCACCGCAATGGCATGCTCGTCCTGGGCGCGCTGCACGCCGTTGTCGATCGCGGAGGCCTGCGCCGATTGCAACTGCGTTTGCGCCTGGATCACGTCCGAGCGCGCGGCCACGCCCGCGGCGTACTGGTTCTGCGTCAGTTGCAGCGAGCGCTGATAGGCGGCGACGGTCTCGTCGAGCAGTTTCTGGTTGGCATCGAGCGCGCGCAGCGAGAAGTAGGTTTGCGCGAGCGTGGCCTGCGCCGACAGACGCGCGTTGGCGAGATCGGCGGCGGCGCTTTGCTGGCCGGCCTTCTGCGCGTTGACCGAGCGGCCGACCGAGCCCCACAGGTCGGGTTCCCAGGTGGCGTCGAGTTGCAGGCTGTAGCTGTTGTAGACGCCCGAGCGGCTAGCCGTGGTGGAACTCCCGCTCGACGAAGCACCGTTGCCCGAGCGCGTGGCGCCCGCCGACGCGCCGACAGTCGGAAAGTAGGCCGCGCGCGCCTCGCCGACCAGCGCGCGCGCCTGCCGGTACGCGGCGGCATATTGCGCGATGGTCTGGTTGGCGGCGTTCAGCTTCTCTTCCAGTGCGTCGAGCTGCGGGTCCTGGTAGAGGGTCCACCACGCGCCGCGGTCCTGCTGGTCCGCCGGTTGCGCGACTTTCCAGCCGGGGGCGGCTTCCTTGTAGGACGCGGGAATCCCGGCGTCCGGGCGCTTGTAGTCGGGGCCGACCGCGCACGCGGCGACGAGGCCGGCAACGGCCACTGCTACCGCGAGAGTCAGGACGCGAGGCGCAGATGTCCGCGCGGACGGGATTCGGTCAGACTGCATGCATTGTTTCCTTCTGGACGCCACGTGCCGCCAGTGACGGCGCCGGCCTGTACGTGTGCCGGCATGTTAGCGTATGAGCCCGCTGGGCGCGGGAAACCGAAAGGTTAATGCGGGCAGCGAAGAAGGTGTGTTACCGACGATGTCGCGAAGGTTACGTGCTGTTACCGGGCGGTGGTTCAAAACCGCCCTGGCCGCTCATGCCTGCCGCCAAGTCAGCCGCGCGATTCCGCGGAAGTCGCCTTGCGCGCCAGCTTGCCGGCCGCGGCCCGGCACGGTGCTTCACCGCGCGACTGGCAGGCGTTCGCCGCACCATGCGCCGGAGCGGCCGGAGCAGCCGCAGCGCTTGCCGCGCGCACGGGCGCGGCAGCGATTTCCGCGGATGCCCCGTTCGCGCCCTTGCGCCCCCGGCGATGCTCGAACCACGCCAGTACCGCGACCCCCACCGATCCGCCGGGCAGCACGAACAGCACGGCAAACAACGCGAGCTTCCACCAGCGATGCGGGCCCTGGAAGCTGTGCAAAGCGGAATCGGTCAGAGAGCGGCTGAGGCCGCCGAGGGTATTTTTCAGGTACAGCATGGGCGGAACATCCTTAGGTCGCGCCGACTTGGCGGCGCGATAAAAAAGCGGTCAGAACATAGTCTCGGGTGGCGCGGATCGCGTAACTCGTTGCTTAATATAATATTGACTATGCAAGTAAATTTCAAGATACTGTGCGCGATGCACGGCCGCGGTGTTGTTTTTCGGCGGATCGCGCGCCTGCCACTTCGGCCTGCTGCCATGTCCACGAATTCAAGATGACTGACGGTCCTTACAAAGCCGACGAAATCCGGCTCGATACGAGTCTCGGCTATTACTTGTCGAAAGCGCGCAACGTGCTGGTCGAGCGCACCGACCGGGCCGTTAAACCACTCGGGCTGACGGCGCAGCAGATCGGCGTGATCCTGATGCTCGCCGCCGGGCGCGCGAACACGCCGTTCGAGCTGTCGCGCGTCATGTCATACGACAGCGGATCGATGACCCGTCTGCTGGACCGCCTTGAAAAGAAAGGCTTTTTGCTGCGCACGCGCAGCGACGCGGATCGCCGGATGGTGAAGCTGGAGCTGACCCAGCAAGGGCAGGACGCGGCGCGGCAGTTGCCCGGCATCGGCGCCGCCGTGCTGAACGAGCAGTTGCGCGGCTTTTCGGCCGCCGACCTCGCGACGCTGATCGATCTGCTTGGCCGTTTCATTGCCAACGGGATCGACGCCGGCTCCAACGCAGGCTGCGGTTTGTGCGCCGAGGCGGAGCCCTCCGATGCCGGGCTCGACGATTCATCGCCGGAAAATGGCAAGCATTAACTGACTGATGATTCTGGAGGGCGCAGTTGCAATCCGATCTCTGTCTGGGCAGAGTGTGATGGGGCATGTAACCAGCGCTTCGACTGAAGCGATCCACGTGGCGACAATCTTTCCGCGCTGAGGAGAACAACCATGGCCGCTACGGCTACCAACGCTGCTGAACCCGCAGCACAACCGGCCACGCCGCCTGCGGCCGAGCCCGCCCCGCTGACGGGCGGCGCGCTCGCGCTGCTGACCGTCGGACTGGCGCTCGGCACCTTCATGGAGGTGCTGGACACGTCGATTGCGAACGTCGCCGTGCCGACTATTTCCGGCAGTCTCGGCGTCGCCACGAGCCAGGGAACGTGGGTGATCTCGTCGTATTCGGTGGCCTCGGCGATCGCCGTGCCGCTCACCGGCTGGCTTGCGCGGCGCGTCGGCGAAGTGCGGCTCTTCACGCTGTCCGTGCTGCTCTTTACGATCGCCTCCGCGCTGTGCGGTTTTGCGCAGAACTTTGAGTCGCTGATCGTCTTCCGGCTCGCGCAAGGGCTCGTGTCCGGGCCGATGGTGCCGCTCTCGCAGACTATTCTGATGCGCTCCTATCCGCCGGAGAAACGCGGGCTCGCGTTGGGACTATGGGCGATGACCGTGATCTGCGCGCCGATCTTCGGGCCTGTGATGGGCGGCTACATCACGGACAACTACACGTGGCCGTGGATCTTCTACATTAATGTGCCCATCGGCCTTTTTTCCGCGGGCTGCGCGTTCGTGCTGCTGCGCGGGCGCGAAACGAAGACCACGCAGCAGCGCATCGACGCGGTCGGCCTTTCCTTGCTCGTGATCGGCGTGGCGTGCCTGCAGATGGTGCTCGACCTCGGCAAGGATCGCGACTGGTTCAACTCCACGTTCATCGTGACGCTCGCGGTCATCGCGGTGATCTCGATTGCATTCATGCTGGTGTGGGAGATGACCGAGAAAGAGCCCGTCGTCGATCTGTCGCTCTTCAAGGACCGCAACTTCGCGCTCGGCGTGGTCATTATCTCGTTCGGCTTTATGGCTTTCTTCGGCTCGGTGGTGATTTTTCCGCTGTGGCTGCAGACCGTGATGGGCTACACCGCCGGCCTCGCGGGTCTTGCCACCGCGCCGGTCGGCATACTTGCGCTGTTCCTTTCGCCGCTGATCGGCAAGAACATGCACCGGCTGAACCTGCGCGTCATTGCGAGCTTCGCCTTCATCGTGTTTGCATTCGTGTCGCTGTGGAATTCCACCTTCACGCTTGATGTGCCGTTCAACCACGTGATCTGGCCGCGCCTCGTGCAAGGCATCGGCGTGGCCTGCTTCTTCGTGCCGATGACGACCATTACGTTATCGAGCGTGCCGGACGAACGGCTCGCGAGCGCATCCGGCCTGTCGAACTTTTTCCGGACGCTGTCCGGCGCGATCGGCACCGCAATCAGCACGACTTACTGGGAAAACGACACCATTCGCCATCACGCTCTGCTGGTCGATAACGTCAACGTGTACACCGCGAACACCAACGCGTACACGAATGCGCTGGCCGGTGTGGGTCTTTCCGGCGACAGCATCACCGCGCAGCTGAACCAGGTGGTGACCGCGCAGGCTTATATGCTGGCCACCAACGACTTTTTCCGCATTTCGTGCGCGGCCTTCCTCGTGCTCGCCGTGCTCGTGTGGATCACGAAACCGCGCAAGGGCGTGGGTCCTTCAATGGGGCACTGAGCGCGCCGGGCGCTGCTTACTGACTGGCTGCCGCGCCGGCCGACGGCGTGGCCGACTGTCCTTGCTGCGCCTCCGGGTGCAGGGCGGCGGACGCCGGCTGCGACGGTTTCGCGTCGTTTCCTTGTGTGCCGGCCGCTGTGCCGCGCACGTACTGCTTGAAGTCGGCGCCCGCTTCCCACGGGTTCGGCTTGCAGCCGAGCGATCCGTCGCAATGCGCAGCAAAGCCGATTGTCGCAGTGCCGTCGGGATTGGGCGTGCGGGTGATCTGATACGCGAGCGCGCGCTTGCCGCCGTCGGGGCCGGCGGTCTGGATCAGCGTGTCGGTGGCGGCTTCGACCTTGTATTTCGAATGGCTGGTCACCCATGTTTGCGCGCGCTGCCACCAGAGGTCGCACTCAGCCTTGTTCGAGCAGGTGAGCGGCGTGGTTGCAATCTGCATGACGTCGGGATCGACCTGTCCCTGCGTCGAGCATCCGGCCGCGGCCATGGCCGCAATGGCCGCGATGGCGACGCTGGCGTCGCGCAATGTGGGCAACAGACCTTTATTCATCACGTTGATCTCCCTCTCGCTAACGTGTCATGAAAGTTTGGACCGTCTTGCGCGGAGCGTGTTTCGTCTGGATCAGAGAAACGTGGAAAGGCGCGAATAATTTGCCGACGAGGCCGCGGTTCGCCGACGTTCTGCGTAGTCGTTACCGCGAGGTGCAGCAGGCAATAAAAAAGCGGCTCGGGGAGCCGCTTTACTGTCTTGCCGCAAATGAGCCGCAAATGAGCCGCAAGCGGGCCGCAAATGAGCCCGAGCTGCACTCACACGCTGAACCGGTTCAACGTATACGCCCGATAAGCCGCGACGAACGCATCGAACGAGCCGATCTCCTCGCGCTCCAGCTTCGCCTGTTCCTCTAGCGACTGCGCGGCAAGATCCGCGAACGCTTTCGCCGTGCCCGCGTCGAGCGGATGCGCGCGGAAATACGCCGCGTGCGCCTCGCTCTGCTCAAGACCGAATTCGAGGAAGCTTTGCTGCTTGTCGCGCATCGTCTGCAGCACACGTGCGGACGGCGTCAGCGACGGATCGGCCAGCTTCGCCCGCTGCACGGCAACGGAGCGCGCGTGCGCGTCGCCGCCGTGCAGCGCGTCGAGCGCGGCTGCCGCGGCGTCGATCTTTGCGAACAGTTCGTCGGCCCATTCGGTCATCGCCACAGCCTGGCCGTCGCGGACCAGTTCCAGGCCGGGCTTGCGCCCTTCCGTCGTGACGCGCGCGAAGTTCTGATTGGCTTCGCAATACGCGGGCGGCGGCAGCGGCGCGCTGTCGTCGAGCGCGCACACGAGCAGGTAGGCGTCGAGAAAGCGCGACGTCTCCAGCGAAATGCCGACCGGCTCGAACGGATCGATGTCCATGCAGCGCACCTCGACGTATTGCACGCCGCGCGCGGCGAGCGCATGCAGCGGACGCTCGCCGGGATAAGTCACGCGCTTCGGACGGATCGTCGAGTAAAACTCGTTTTCGATCTGCAGCACATTCGTGTTGATCTGCACCCACTCGCCGTCGCGCTGCGTGCCGATCGCCTCATACGCGGGATACGGCTGGCTCACGGCTTTGGCGAGCGCGTCGAGATAGCCGGGCAGCGTGTCGTAGTCGGCGTGCAGCGCGGCTTGCGCGGTGGTGTTCGAGTAGCCGAGGTCGCTCATGCGCAGACTCGTCGCATACGGGCGGTACAAGGTGTCGGCGTCGAAAGTGTCGAGCGTGTGTTTGCGGTCGCGCAAAAAGCGGCGGTCGAGCGCGGGCGACGCGCCGAACAGATACATCAGCAGCCAGTTGGTGCGGCGGAAATTGCGGATCAGCGCGAGATAACGGTCGGACTGAAAATCGACGGCGCTCGCGGTGGATTGCTGGTCCGCGTGCAGGAGCCGCCACACTTCTTCGTTCAGCGAATAGTTGTAGTGAATGCCCGCGATGCATTGCATCGTGCGGCCATAGCGCAGCGCGAGGCCGACGCGGTATACGTACTTCAGCTTGCCTATATTCGACGTGCCGTAGTTCGCAATGGGAATGCCTTCGTCGGTGTCGGGCAACAGCCCCGGCATGGAGTTGTTCCACAGAATCTCGTCGCCGAGTTCCGCATAGACGAAACGATGCAGCGTATCCAGTTTCTCGAGCGTCAGCGCGACGTCGTGCTCAGCGGGCGTGATCAGTTCGAGCAGCGCTTCCGAATAGTCGGTGGTCAGCGACGGATGCGTCAGCGCCGAACCCAGCGCGCGTGGGTGAGGCGTCAACGCGAGCTGGCCCGCATGCGTGACGCGCAGGCTTTCTCTTTCTATGCCGCGCAGGCCGCGCAGCAGCGCTTCGCGCTGCGGCCCGGAAGTGAGCACGGACAGGCGGTGCGAAAACGCGTCGGTCGTGCGGGATGAGGTCGTGTTTGGCATTGATGCGGGTCGGGCGTTGTCGGCCGCCATGTGCCGCGCGGCTGCCGGCTGGCAGCCCCGTGCGGTCGACAACGTTCGGCAAAATTTTCAGTAGCGGGCACTTTAACATCTCGCCACCGCGCCTGCTTGAGGCCGCTTCAGCGGGCGTTTGCGGGCCGCCGGCACGTGTGTTTGCCCGCCGCAAGTGCGGATTTGGCCACACGGTTTCCAGGTTATTCCGGGCATTTATTCTGGACGTTTCGCCAGCCGGAGGTTCAGTAGCGTGCCGGGCTTCGCGCTTCGCGCTTCGGGCTTCCGGCTTCCGGCTTCGGCCTTCAGGCTTCAGGCTTCAGGCCTCGGCACGGCGTCGCTTTTCGTCAAAGGGCTCGATATCAGCCGCCGGTGCGCCTAACCGCCGCGTGCGGCCCCGGCTCGGTCCGCCACCTCGTTCCACAGATGCATGGCCGCATAAGCGCGCCACGGGCGCCACGCGTCGGTGCGGGTGCGCTGCTGCGTGGGCCGCACGAGCGACGGGTCGCGCGCACAGATCGACTGCATCAGCACGAGGTCCCACGCGGGCCACGCGTCGGGATCGCGCCACGCACGCATCGCCACATATTCGACGGTCCAGGGGCCGATGCCCGGCAGCGCGAGCAATGCGGCGCGCAGCGTGTTGGCGTCAGCGGCGGCGCTGTCGAGCGGCACGTCGCCGCTCGCGACAGCGTGCGCAAATCCTTGCAGCGCGGCGACGCGTTTGCCAGGCATGCCGATCTGCGCGAGGTCGGCGCGCGCCAACGCTTCAGGCGTGGGAAAGCGCCACGCGGTGTTCTCATGCGCATGCCCTTCGATACGCTCGCCCGCCCGCTGGACCAATCGTCCGATGATGGTGGTCGCGCCCTTCACACTGATCTGCTGGCCGACGATCGCGCGCACCACTAGTTCGAAGCCGGACCACGCGCCGGGCACGCGCAGTCCGGGCGCCGCCTCGACGAGCGGCGCGAGCCAGGGGTCCTCGGCGAGGGCCGCGCCGATCTTCTTCGGGTCGGCCTTCAGGTCGAACATTTTCGCAATCGGCGCGGCGAGCGCGCCGGCGTGACGGCTGACCGGGCCTTCGAGGCTCGCCACCAGACAACGCTTGCGCGGGTGCGGGCGCACGCTCAGCGTGCCGCTCTCGCCGGCCCATTCGATCGCGCGGCGGTATGCGCCGTCTTCCACGGCTTCCACGCCGGGCGTTGCGCGTCCGCCGAAGAAGCGCAACAGGCGCGGCCAGTCGAACGGCGGTTTATAGGGGAGTTCAAGGGAGGTGACGTCGTCGAGCGTGCTCACGCAGCGTGATCCAGTTTGGTGGCGAGGGTTGAGATGGAAGCGGTGCCGGCATCGTCGGCGCAAACGTGCTGGGCGTGCTGCGCCTCGGCGTCGAGCAGCGCGACCTTGCGCGGCAAGCCCCAACGATAGCCGGCGAGCGCCCCGCCCTTTTGCACCACGCGATGACACGGAATGGCGAGCGCAACCGGATTGTTCGCGCACGCGCTGGCCACGGCACGCACGGCGCGCGGCGCACCGACGGCTTCGGCAATCTCCGAATAGCTGCGCGTTTCGCCGTAGGGAATGCGCCGCAGCGCGTCCCACACCCGCTGGCGAAAGGCCGTCGCCGCGATGTCCAGCGGCAGCTCGACCTGCTGACGCGTGCCGCGCAAATAGGCGTCGATCTGCGCGATGAACGGTGCGAGCCGCTCGCCGTCCTCGAGCAGTTCCGCATTGGCCAGTTCGCCGCGCAGTTCGTCGATCAGACAAGCGGTGTCGTCGGCGAAACCGATCTTGCAGATGCCTTTCTCCGTCGCGGCCACCAGCACGAAGCCGAGCGAGGTCGGCGCGCTCGCGTAGCGCACGGTCAGCCCCGCGCCCTTGCGGCGGTATTCGGAGGGCGCCATGCCCAATTCCGCGGACGCGCTGTCGTACATCCGCGAAGGCGAATTAAAGCCGGCGTCCAGCGTGGCGCGCGTGACGTCAGCGCCGCTTCTGAGCGCATCGCGCAACGCAGCGCCGCGCCGCGCGGCCTGATATTGACGCGGCGACACGCCCACCACTCGCTTGAACAGCCGCTGCAGGTGGAACGGGCTGACATGCACGGCGTCGCTCAATTGCGCGAGCGTAAGGCGCTGCTGCGGATCGGCGTCGAGCGCGGCGCACGCGCGGTTGACGATATCGAGTTCGCGCGGCAAGCCGCCCGGCTGACAGCGCTTGCAGTCGCGAAAGCCGGCGGCGCGGGCCGCGGCGGCATCGGCGAAAAAGGCCACGTTCTCACGACGCGGCTGGCGCGATGCGCACGACGGCCGGCAAAACACGCCCGTGGTCGTCACGCCGTAGAAGAAAGCGCCGTCCGCGAGCGGATCGCGGCGCGTGACGGCTTCCCAGCGTTCGTCGTCGGAACGCCAGGCGGCGCTGCGGCGGGTCGTGTCGGTTTCTGTGGGATGAGGCGTGCGGTTCATGATGATGTCCGATAGTGCTGTCGATGAGCTTATTCCATGCTCACCAATGTAGGCCGCATCCCGACACGGTACGCTCCGGATCTTGCTGTGTCATTGCGCTTCCTCGTAGGCAGCGGGTAGCCCTGAGGCGTCCAGGAAGTGGCCCTGCGCGCCCGCCAACGGGTCGTTTTGCCCCAACCTGCGACAAATTTCCACGATGTCGGGTTTTCCCCTAAAAAGTTATTGCGTCGCACCAAGCGCGTGTGTATATTAGTACCTGTCTCCTCCATGTCTCCTCCTGATATGGATTCAGCCCGCTCCACATAGAGCGGGCTTTTTTTCGTCTGTACATTTGGTTCGTCCGGCCGATTCCGGCTCCGTCAACGCCGGCCCCGCTTTCTCCTAAACTGGCTGTTCACCGTCAGAATGCCAGCCTCAGGAGGCCTTCCAATATGAAGATTCATATCCGCGAGATCGATCATGTGGTGATCCGGGCGGCCAATGTCGACGCCATGGCGCGCTTTTACTGCGACGTGCTCGGTTGCAGTCTCGAGAAGGAGCAGCGCGAGCTTGGTCTCACGCAATTGCGCGCGGGGCGCTCGCTGATCGACCTGCTGCAGGTGGGCGCGAAGATCGACCGGCCGGAGAACGGGTCGCCCGGCGCAGCGCGCAACATGGATCACGTGTGTCTGCGCGTCGAACCATTCGACGCCGAAGCGCTCAAGGCGCACCTCGCCGCACACGGCGCGCGTCTCGGCGAAGAAGGGGTGCGTTATGGCGCGGACGGCTATGGGCCGTCGCTGTATCTGTTCGACCCGGAGGGCAACATGGTCGAATTGAAGGGGCCACCGGAGGCCGCGCGCGTGACGTCGCTGTGACCGTCTCGCGCGGGTCTGGGTAAGTCGCATGGGCGAAGCTCAGGCTTCCGCGGCTCAGGCTCGGGGCCATAGCCCAGACGCCGCAACTCAGGCGTTGGCGGGCGCCTTCAACACCGTCCAGTCGATCTTGACCGCGTCGGCCTCGGCGCTGCCGAGCCACGCTTCGCCGTCCTGCACCGTGCATTGCAGGCGCATCGTGCGTTCCGCGAGCGAGCCGAGCTCCGCCGCCACATTTTCGCCGAGCGACCACACCGTCACATTGCGCATGCGCTCGACCTTGTTGCGCACGCCCTGCCACCAGATATCCGAAGTCCGGCCGCCGTAGGCGATCACGACCACGTCGTTGGAGCGGCCGCTCGCCTTGGCGATGCGCCGCTCGTCCGGCTGGCCGACCTCGATCCAGGTTTCGATGGCGCCCGTCAGGTCCTTTTGCCAGAGATCCGGCTCGTCCACGTCCGACAAGCCCTTGCAGAATTCGAGCCGTTCCTGCGCGAAGAGCGCGAACGCGGCGACGCGCACCATCATCCGCTCGTCCGTTTCCGACGGATGACGCGCGATGGTGAGTGAATGATCGGCGTAATAGTGCCGGTCCATGTTGGCGATCTGCAGTTCCGCCTTGTAAATCGTCGATTTGAGAGCCATGCCGTTGCTGAACCAGACGCTCGCCCCACCGGAGCGAACGGAAAATGAGTCGTCGACGGCGCGCTGCCGTTTTCCGTGCTTGTTATACATATCGGGTCCCTCCCGCGCTCCGAGGCGTCTGCCTTATACACGGGAAGGAGCATTTATCGAGCCACGGCCGCTTCCGACGGCGCGCCGTAGACCTCGCCGGCCGCCTCCCGCAGCGCCTCCAGTACGACGGAAGCCGCCGGCGACAAGAGGTGCGACTGGCGCGTGATGATACCGAAAGTGTCCATCCTGCACGGTAAATCGATCGGCAGACGCTTCAATACACCGTACTGTTGGTACTGACCCGCCACTTCGTTCGGCAAAACCGCCAACATGTCGCTCTGTAGCAGCAGGCTGGAAATCGCGAGGAAGTTGTTGGTATTCACCACGTTTTGCGGCGGATTCAGGCCGATTTGCGAAAACATCAGATCGAACCGATGCCGCAGCACGCTGCCGGGCGGATGCAGCACCCAGCTCGCGTTGACGATGCCGCGCAAGGTCAGCCCGGTCTCGTTTTCGAGCGGATGGCCCGGCCGCGCGACAACGCACAGCGGCTCGTCGGCGAGCGGCTCATAGCGGACTTCGGTCTTGAACTGGTTCTGCCGCTCCAGCACCCGGCCGATCATGATGTCCAGCTCACCCTCGGCGAGCCGCGGCAGCATCACGTCGGAGGTTTCGACTTCCGCCCACATTTGCAATTGCGGATAGCGCTCCTTCACGCTCGCGATCGCGCGCGGCACCATGGTCGCCGCCGCCGCCGCAATCACGCCAATTCGCACCTGTCCCGCAAGCCCCGCGCGCAGCGCCGAGATTTCGTCGTGCGCGTGGCTCAGGTTAGAGAGCACCATGCGCGCGTGGCGGATCATCACCTCGCCGTACAGCGTTGCGTGCATGCCGTGCGGCGTGCGATCGAAAAGGCTCACGCCCAGCATGTCTTCCAGCTCCTTAAGGAGCCGCGAGGCCGCCGGCTGCGTCATGCCGAGCACGTCGGCGGCGCGCCGCACGTTGCCCTCTTCTTCCATGGCGGCAAGCAGCAGCAATTGCCGCGTCTTCAGCCGCGCCCGCACGAACCAGTTCGAGTAGCTACGCGTCATGGCCTGTCTCCAGCGTCTTTGTCGTTGGCTGAATGATGCCATACCGGAATTGTTATCGGGATAGCTCAAAAAGGGATTGGAAAGTTATTGCCCCCGCTCATACCATTCGTGGACTTTCATGCATCTCACGTGACGCCCTTCCGTCGATGAACCGCGATCCGCTCGTCCCGCTCGTTGCCAGCCCGCTGCGCCATTACATCAATGGCGGCTGGGAGACGGGCGCGACCACGGGCGTTTCGCTGAATCCGTCAGATCTGGACGACCCGGTCGGCGAATATGTGCGCGCCGACGTGCGCCAGACCGACAGTGCGATTGAAGCCGCCAACGCGGCGTTCGACGAATGGTCGCTGAGCTCCGGTCAGCGCCGCGCAGACGCGCTGGACGCAATCGGCAGCGAAATGCTCGCGCGCCGCGACGAGCTCGGCCGTCTGCTTGCGCGCGAAGTCGGCAAGACCTTGCCCGAGGCGCTCGCGGAAGCCACCCGCGCGGGCCAGACGTTCAAGCTGCTCGCCGCCGATGCTCAGCGCGCGTACTCGGAGCCGGTCGCCTCGGCGCGCGCGGGCGTCGAAATCGACATGACGCGCGAGCCGCTCGGCGTGGTCGGCATCATCGCGCCGTGGAGCGCGCCGCTCGCGATTGCCGCGGCCAGGATCGGCGCGGCGCTGGCGCATGGGAATTGCGTCGTCTTCAAGCCGGCCGAGTCCACGCCGGCTTGCGCGGCGGCGCTTGCATCCATTGTGAGCCGCGCGGGTCTGCCGGCGGGCGTGTTCAATCTCGTGATGGGCAGCGGCCGCCAGGTCGGCGCGCGGATCGTCGCGCATCCGCTTGTCGCGGGTGTCAGTTTCAGCGGCTCGGCGGAAACCGGCACGCGTGTGCTGCAGGCCGCCGCGGCCCGGCAGGCGCGCGTGCAGCTGGAGATGGGCGGCAAGAATCCGTTCGTCGTGCTGGCCGACGCCGACCTCGACATTGCCGTCGATGCGGCGTTGACCGGCGCCTATGGCTCGACCGGCCAGCGCAGCACGGCGGCGGCGCGGTTGATCGTCGAACGCGCGATGTATGAGCCGTTTGTCGATGCGCTGCGGGCAAGGCTCGCCCAGCTCACCGTCGACCACGCGCTCAAGCACGGCACCGACATGGGCCCGGTCGCGAACGCCGCGCAGCTCGAGCGCAACCTCGACTATGTGCGCATCGCCGCGCAGGAAGGCGCGCAGCTGCTGCACGGCGGCCGGCGCCTCGAACGCGCGACGCGCGGCTACTTCTTCGAGCCCGCGTTGTTCGCGGGCGAAGCCGAACAGCGGATTGCGCGCGACGAAATCTTCGGGCCGCTCGCGGTCGTGCTGCGCGCCGACGATTACGAGCACGCGCTGCATCTGGCGAACGACAGCGCCTATGGCCTGTGCGCCGGCATCTGCACGCGCTCGCTCTCTCGCGCGCGGCATTTCCGCCGTCATGTGCACAGCGGCCTCGTCACGATCAATCTGCCGACCACGGCAGTCGAGCATCACGCGCCGGGCGGCGGGCGCAAGGCGTCCGCGTACGGCTCGACCGACGCGGCGTTCTGGACGGCCGTGAAAACGGCTTACGTCGCGAGCTGAGCCGGTGATGCACATGCACATCGCCGCCGGCATCGATCCATTCACCCGCTTTTCAAGTCCCGGCTAACGCCGTGTATCGCCTCGCTGCACATAAATGAAATCAATGCAGCTTTTCAACCTCAGGAGACAGACATGACCAGCAAGCTTCGCCGTTTGACGCTGACCGCGATTGCCGCGGCCACCCTTGCCGCGCCCTTCGCGATGCAGCTTTCCGCCCATGCCGACCAGCCGCTCAAAGTCGGCTTCCTCGTGAAGATGCCGGAACAGGCGTGGTTCATCAACGAACAGAAAGCCGCGACCGCGCTCGGCCAGAAGGACGGTTTTTCGGTGGTGAACATCGGCACGCCGGACGGTGAAAAAGTGCTGTCCGCCATCGACAATCTCGGCGCGCAAGGCGCAAAGGGTTTCGTGATCTGCGCGCCCGACGTGCGCCTCGGACCGGCAATTCAGGCGCGCGCCAAGCGCTACAACATGAAGTTCGTGACGGTGGACGACCAACTGGTCGATTCCAGCGGCAAGCCGCTCGCCAACGTGCCGCACCTCGGCATGTCCGCGTTCAAGATCGGCAACCAGGTCGGCCAGGCGATCAGCGACGAAATGAAGCGCCGCGGCTGGAAGCCGGAAGAAGTCGGCGCGCTGCGCATCACGAACTACGAGCTGCCGACCGCGAAGCTGCGCACCGACGGCGCGACGCAAACGCTGCTCGCCGGCGGCTTCAAGAAAGAGAACATTTTCGACGCGCCGCAAAAGACGACCGACGACGAAGGCGGCTTCAACGCATCGTCGCCAGTGCTCGCGCAGCATCCGAACATCAAGAAGTGGGTGATCTTCGCGCTGAACGAGGAAAGCGTGCTGGGCGGCGTGCGCGCGACCGAGCAGCTGCATATTCCGGCGGCGGACGTGATCGGTGTCGGCATCAACGGCGCGGGCGAAGCCTTTGCCGAGTTCCAGAAGAAGGAGCCGACCGGCTTCTACGGCACGATCGCCGTCAGCTCGACGATGCATGGCCGCGAGAGCACGGAAAACCTCGTCGAGTGGATCAAGAACGGCAAGCAGCCGCCGGCCGACACGCAAACCACCGGCAAGTTGATGGTGCGCAGCAACTGGCAGGACGTGCGCAAGGAACTCGGTATTTAAGCCGCGTTTCGCTTTCGCACGCGGCGGGCCGCGCCGCAGTTCGCCAGATCGCGCATTCGCATCTCGCGTGAAGCGGGAGCGGCCCGCACAGCCTGTTCACCACTGAGGTTTTTTGATGATGTCCTCACACACTGCGTCTTCCGCCGGCACTGCCGAGCCGGTGCAAGCGCCCTCGCCTGCGCTCGCGTCCACCGAGCCGTATCTGCAACTCGACGGCATTACCGTGCGTTTTCCCGGCGTGCTCGCACTCGACCAGGTGTCGCTCGAAGTGCGGCCCGGCGAAGTGCATGGCCTGATGGGCGAAAACGGCGCCGGCAAATCGACGCTGCTGAAAGTGCTCTCCGGCGTCAATCAGCCGGCTGCGGGCACGCTGTCGCTCGGCGGCGTCGAGCAGCAGTTCACGACGACGAAAGCGGCCATTGCGGCGGGCGTCGCGATCATCTATCAGGAACTGCATCTCGTGCCCGAGCTGACGGTCGCGGAAAACCTGATGCTCGGCGCGCTGCCCAATCGCTTCGGTGTGCTGGACGAAAAGACGCTGGCGGCGCGCGCGCTGCACGAGCTCGAACGGCTCGGCGAAAAAATCGACCCGTCGCAGCAGGTGAAGAATCTGTCCATCGGTCAGCGGCAGATGATCGAGATCGGCAAGGCGCTGATGCGCGACGCGCGCGTGATCGCGTTCGACGAACCGACCAGTTCGCTGTCGTCGCGCGAGACCACGCAACTGTTCCGGATCATTCGCGCGTTGCGGGCCGAAGGCCGCGCGATCATCTACGTCACGCATCGCATGGACGAGGTCTACGAGTTGTGCGACCGCGTGACCGTGTTCCGCGACGGCCGCCGCATCGATACGTTCGACGCAGGCGCGGGCCTCGACCGCGATCGTTTGATCAGCTGCATGGTGGGCCGTTCTATCGCGGACGTGTACGGCTATCGCACGCGCGAACTCGGCGACGTGCAGCTCGATGTGAAAGGCGTCATGGGTCCGGGCCTGCGCGAGCCCGCCACTTTTTCCGCGCGCAAGGGCGAAATTGTGGGCTTCTTCGGGCTCGTGGGCGCGGGGCGCTCCGAGTTGATGAAGCTCATCTACGGCGCGGTGAAGCCGACCGCCGGCGAAATCACGCTCAAAGGCAAGCCGGTGCGCTTTGCCACGCCGCGCGACGCGGTGCGCGCGGGCGTCGCACTCTGTCCCGAAGATCGCAAGCAGGAAGGCATTGTCTCGATCGCTTCGGTATCCGACAACCTCAATATCAGCTGCCGCCGGCATTTCAGCCGTTTCAACGTGCTCAACGGCCGCAAGGAAGCGCAGACCGCGAAGGAGTTCATCGGCAAGCTCGCCATCAAGACACGCAATGGCGAGACGCCGATCGGCACGCTCTCGGGCGGCAATCAGCAGAAGGTGATCCTGTCGCGCTGGCTCGCCGAAGAGATCGACGTGTTTCTGATGGACGAGCCTACGCGCGGCATTGACGTCGGCGCGCGCAGTGAAATTTACGGGCTGCTGTATGGACTCGCCGAAGCGGGCCGCACGGTGATCGTGGTGTCGAGCGACCTGGCGGAAGTGATCGGCGTGACGGATCGCGTGATCGTGATGAAGGAAGGACGCCTCGTCGGCGACCTGCCGAAAGCGCAGGCCACGCCCGACGCGCTCATCAAGCTCGCCCTGCCCCGCTAGACATGCCGGCTCGCCTTCGCCCATCGCGGGCCGAACCGAACGCAACTGAATGGCGCCGCTGAACCGAAACCGCGGCATTGAAACGGAACACACATCATGAATACACCTTCAACCGAATCCTCCACGCCGGCCGTCGCCTCGGCGGGCCTGAGCGCGCGCGCCGCGCGCACGTGGGATCTGATCAACAAGTCCGGCATCGTGATGGTGTTCGTCATCCTGTTCGCGGTGCTGTCGTTCACCGTGCCCGACTTCCTCAGCTCGCGAAACATTCAGGGCCTGCTGCTTTCCGTCACGCTGATCGGTTCGATCTCCGTGACGATGATGTTCGTGCTCGCGCTCGGCGAAGTGGATCTGTCGGTCGCCTCGATCGTGGCGTTCGCGGGCGTGGTGGCGTCGACGCTCATTACGGCCACGCATAGCGTGCTGCTCGGCGTGGCCGCGGGTGTGGTCGCGGGCGGCGTGGTCGGGCTCGTGAACGGCGTGCTCGTGGCGCGCTACAAGATCAACTCGCTGATCGTCACGCTTGCGATGATGGAAGTCGTGCGCGGCCTCGCGTACATCACGTCGAGCGGCGACGCGGTGATGATCTCCGAAGAACGATTTTTCGACCTCGGCGGCGGCTCGTTCCTCGGCATTTCGTATCCGATCTGGAGCAACATCATCGGCTTCGTGCTGTTCGGTTTTCTGCTGAAGAAAACCGTGTTCGGCAAGAACGTGCTGGCCGTCGGCGGCAATAGCGAGGCGGCGCTGCTCGCAGGCCTGCCCGTCACCCGCATCAAGATCACGGTGTTCGTGCTGCAAGGTCTCGTTACCGGTTTTGCGGGCGTGATGCTTGCGTCGCGTATGAGTCTCGGCGATCCGAAAACGTCGGTCGGCCTGGAGCTCGGCGTGATTTCCGCGTGCGTGCTCGGCGGCGTGTCGCTGACGGGCGGCGTCGCGACGATTTCCGGCGTGCTGGTGGGCGTGCTGATCATGGGCTCGGTGCAGGACGCGATGAGCCTGATGAATGTGCCGACTTTCTATCAATACCTGATTCGCGGCGGGATTCTGCTGCTCGCGGTGCTGTTCGACCAGTTCCGCCGCAGCAAGCGCGTGCACTAAAGCATTCCGATTGCGCGCCCCGCTCTACACGTTTGCCAACAGGAGATTTCATGGCTGATTCCAACCAGACTAAAAAGCCGCTGCGCAGCCAGGCGTGGTTTGGCCTCAAGGACCGCGACGGGTTTCTGCATCGCTCGTGGATGAAAAACCAGGGCATTCCGCACGACGAATTCGACGGACGCCCGGTGATCGGCATCTGCAATACGTGGTCCGAACTCACGCCTTGCAACGCGCATTTCCGCGAACTCGCCGAGTATGTGAAAAAAGGCGTGCACGAGGCCGGCGGCCTGCCGCTCGAATTCCCAGTGATGTCGCTCGGCGAAACGAATCTGCGGCCGACGGCCATGCTGTTTCGCAACCTCGCTTCGATGGATGTCGAGGAATCGATCCGCGGCAATCCGATGGACGGCGTCATTCTGCTCGTCGGCTGCGATAAAACGACGCCCGCGCTGCTGATGGGCGCGGCGTCCTGCAATCTGCCGGCGCTCGCCGTGTCGGGCGGACCGATGCTGAACGGGCGCTTTCGCGGCAAGCATATCGGCTCGGGCACGGGCGTCTGGCAGATGTCGGAGGAAGTGCGCGCCGGCACGATGACGCAGGAGGAATTCACCGAGGCCGAGTCGTGCATGAACCGCTCGCGTGGCCACTGCATGACAATGGGCACGGCTTCCACGATGGCTTCGATGGTCGAATCGCTCGGCATGGGTTTGCCGCACAACGCGGCCATTCCGGCGGTCGACGCGCGCCGTCAGGTGCTCGCGCATATGGCCGGCCGGCGCATTGTCGACATGGTCCGCGAGGATCTGACGATGGACAAGATCCTGACGCGCCAGGCGTTCGAAAACGCGATCCGCACGAACGCGGCGATTGGCGGCTCGACGAATGCGGTCGTGCACCTGATCGCGCTGGCCAAGCGCATCGGCGTGGAGCTTTCGCTGGAAGACTGGGAGCTTGGCTCCAACGTGCCGTGTCTCGTGAACCTGCAGCCGTCGGGCGAATACCTGATGGAAGATTTCTACTACGCGGGCGGGTTGCCGGCGGTGCTCAAGCAACTCGGCGAACAGGGTCTGCTGCATCGTGAAGCGTTGACGGTCAACGGCAAGACGATCTGGGACAACGTGCGCAATGCCCCGAATTACGACGAGAAAGTCATCACCACGTTCGCCGAGCCGTTCAAGGCGAAGGCGGGCATTGCCGTGCTGAAGGGTAATCTCGCGCCGAACGGCGCGGTGATCAAGCCGTCGGCGGCCACTGCGGAATTGCTGAAGCATCGCGGCCGTGCGGTGGTGTTCGAGAACATCGAGGAACTGCACGCGAAGATCGACGACGAGTCGCTCGACATCGACGAAAACTGCATCATGGTGTTGAAGGGCGCCGGACCGAAGGGCTATCCGGGCTTCGCCGAAGTGGGCAACATGCCGCTGCCGAAGAAGGTGCTGCAAAAAGGCATTACGGACATGGTGCGCATTTCCGACGGACGCATGAGCGGTACCGCGTACGGCGCGGTGGTGCTGCACGTGTCGCCGGAAGCGGCCGCGGGCGGCCCGCTCGCCCTGGTGCAAACCGGCGACATGATCGAACTCGACGTGGAGGCGCGGCGTCTGCACCTCGAAGTGGGCGACGAGGAGCTCGAGCGCCGGCGCGCAGCGTGGCAGGCGCCCGAGTCGCCCAAGCGCGGCTACTACAAGCT
This sequence comes from Paraburkholderia phenoliruptrix, assembly GCF_047325075.1. Classification (NCBI taxonomy): domain Bacteria; kingdom Pseudomonadati; phylum Pseudomonadota; class Betaproteobacteria; order Burkholderiales; family Burkholderiaceae; genus Paraburkholderia; species Paraburkholderia phenoliruptrix. The sequence goes on along the minus strand of NZ_CP168531.1, from coordinate 383,754 downwards.
CTACGTCGAGCACGTGCTGCAGGCGGATCAGGGTGCGGACCTCGACTTCCTGGTCGGTTCGAGCGGCGCGCCGGTGCCGCGCGATTCTCACTGATGACGCGAGCGGGTCGACCAGATAAAACGTGTTTCTGCGCTTTGCGAGAAGGCGTACTGCCGATGCGGATGATAGGCCGCATCGGTTTTTTTTCGCTTCGTGTGTTATCTCGCTGCGCAAAATAAAAATCGACGCTACACCTAACCGTGTCTCGCCGATTTTTTTAATCGCAAGCTTGCCGTCTCCGGTATCTAAAGCCGGAGAATGCGCATGTTCGCACTGCGCTCCCGCGTATTATCGGAAGCGTGCTTGACGACGCGTTAAAGCCGAAGCGCGAAAAGCTTATTGCTTGATGAATCGGTCGTTTGCCCAGAGGCCTTGCGTGTCGCTATTGCCGGCATTCACGAACTCGAAGTCGTGACCGACCACGCGCACCACGCGGAAGCTCGAATTCTCCGGCGTGGAAACGCATTGGTATCCGGAGAAGAACTCCTGCATTTTCTGCTGTTCACCGGCTTGCGCGTGCTGGTCGACGGCGTCGAGCTTGTCTTTCGACAGGCAGCCATACGAGTTGGCCTTGAACTGAATGGTTTGCTGCGGCTTGATCACGACGTCTTGCGCCTGAACGGTTGCGGCAGCCAGACTTGCAATGGCGAAAACAAGGGCGAGTCGAGTTTTCATAGTTCCTCCGGTGCGGGCCAAATGCTCAGGTTAGCTATGTATTTAACTCCATCGTCTAACCCGCAACTTGCACTTTAGGAGAACGCCGCAGAACAACAAGCACATCTTGTGTGCGGTTGCAACAGCGGCGAATTGTCGCACCGCGCGCCGCACGTGCCTAAACCTTAGGCAGCAGGAAAAAGCGGCGAAAGTGCAACGGATAACTAAACGACCGGGCATGGGCACCGCTTTCACCAGTAACGGTTTGCGGCCCGCATTAGCGTAAACGCGATAGTCGATTTAAGCGATTTACTACAATCGGAAATGCGCTTGGTGCATTGCACACAAAGTCGTTCATATCGTCGCACGCACGACGCGAATTAACGCGGCAGATGCAGAAGATAAACAATGCCAGGTCACGTTCTATGTGGTGGGCACAGGTTAATGCGCGCTGGCCGGCAGTGCGGGTACGTGCGGTGCTCTAGAATGGATTCCATGCTCGAGCAAACGGAGGCCACCGTGATCGAGAACGTGATATTGGGCGTTTTTCTTGTCCTTCCGCTGCTGATCGTCGCGTTTCTTTTCTCCGACGAATTGTGGCAGGAACACCGCCATTTGCACGACATGCGTCCGCTGCATGCAAAGCCGCGGCGGCTCGACTGGCGCCATCCGCTGCGTCGTTCGCGGCATCGGCTGTAAGCGGCGCGTGTGTGCTTGACGCGATACACCGGCGCGCCGCATGCGAGTGCCTGAGCGCAGTCCGTCAATCTGCGCGCCAGTGCGCTCGGATGCGTTTGGCCAGCGCTTCGAGCGTGTCCGCGTCGGCGACCTCGCGGGCATGCAGGCGCAGCGGCTGGCCTTCCCAACGCGGAATCACGTGAAAGTGCACGTGCGGCACCGTCTGGCCCGCCGCTGCGCCGTTGAACTGGCCGATGAATACGCCGTCCGGTTGCAACGCCGCGCGCACCGCAATGGCGAGCTTTTGCGTCATGCGCATGCAGGCCACCGTCGCCGCGTCCGACAAATCGAAAATCTCCGCGGCGGCCTCCTTCGGCACGACCAGCACGTGGCCGTCGGCCTGCGGCATCAGATCCATGAAGGCGAGCGCTGCATCGTTTTCCGCGACCTTGATGCATGGTAGTTCGCCGCGCAGAATCTTCGCGAACGGATTGCTGTCGTCGTAGGTCATCGTTTTCTTCTCCTGATTAGTGATCGTGCGGTTGCGCAAGACGAGGGCGGCGTGCAGGACGCATTAGCGCCAGTCGGTCGCGACATCGTCCGGGTCCGTCAGCGTCAATCCGGACGCGGGCAGCGGCAGCGCCGTCTTGTAGCGCACCTGTTTCAGCGCAAAGCTCGAACGGATGTTGGAAATGCCGGGAATCTTCGTCAAATGATCGACGATAAAACGCTCAAGCGTTTGCATGTCCGGCATCACCACGCGCAACAGATAGTCGGCGTCGCCCGTCATCAGATAGCACTCCATCACCTCGGGGCGCTCCGCAATGGCCTGCTCGAAGCGCTGCAGCGCATCTTCCACCTGCTTTTCCAGACTCACCTGGATGAACACGTTGATGCGCAGCCCAAGCGGTTCCGGATTCAGCAGCGTGACCTGCTGCTTGAAGAGACCGAGCTTTTCGAGCGCGCGCACGCGGTTAAAACACGGCGTGGGCGACAGATTCACCGAGCGCGCCAGGTCGGCATTGGTGATGCGCGCGTTCTGCTGCAACTGGCTCAGGATGCCGATGTCGATGCGGTCAAGCCGCCGGGTTGGCGTGGTCATAGTCGAAATATTCTGTGAGCGGTGGGAAATCCGGAACAAATAGCCTATCGCAGCCTAACATCTCAAGCAAATGAGACGCTCATTTTGCCGACTCGCAAGTACCATTGACTCACTCGATTGTGAACCGAACGCGTCGACACGGAGTGATGTCATGACGGATTTGTCCAGCGGTAGCGAGCAGTGGCGGACCCTCGGTGCAGCGCGTGCGGAGCCGGCGGACGCCGATCCGCAGGAAACCGCCGAGTGGCTGGAGGCGCTGGACGCCGTTGTCGAACACGTGGGCCGCGAGCGCGCGCAGTTTCTGTTCGACAGGCTGGCGAGCCATGCTGTCTCGCTCGGCGTCGAAGCGGCGCGCAACAACGTGACGCCGTACCGGAACACGATCGCGCCGGAGGACGAGCCGCGCTATCCGGGCAATCTGGAGCTGGAAGAGCGGCTTGCGGCCGCGCTCCGCTGGAATGCGCTGGCGATGGTGGTGCGCGCGAACAGGGCGTACGGCGAACTCGGCGGGCATATTGCGAGCTATGCGTCGGCGGCGGATCTGTTCGAGGTCGGCTTCAACCATTTCTTTCGCGCCTCGGCTTCGGAAAAAGGCGCGGGAGCAGGCGAGGGCGCGGGCGACCTCGTGTACTTCCAGCCGCACTCGTCGCCGGGCGTGTATGCGCGAGCGTATCTGGAAGGCTTTCTGTCGGAGGAGAACCTGCGGCATTACCGTCGCGAGATCGGCGGCCCCGGGCTGTGTTCGTATCCGCATCCGTGGCTGATGCCGGATTTCTGGCAGTTTCCGACCGGCTCGATGGGCATTGGCCCGATCAACGCGATTTATCAGGCGCGCTTCATGCGCTACCTCGCGAATCGCGGGCTCGCGCACACGCAAGGGCGCAAGGTGTGGGGCTTTTTCGGCGACGGCGAGATGGACGAACCCGAGTCGACCGGCGCGTTGTCGCTCGCGGCGCGCGAAGGGCTCGACAACCTGGTGTTCGTGATCAACTGCAATTTGCAGCGTCTGGACGGCCCGGTGCGCAGCAACGGCCGCATCATCGACGAACTCGAGGCGCATTTCACCGGCGCCGGCTGGAACGTGATCAAGGTGATCTGGGGTTCGGACTGGGACGCGCTGTTTGCGCGCGACCGCAGCGGCGCCTTGCTGCGCGCATTTGCGCAGACCGTCGACGGCCAGTTCCAGACCTTCTCGGCTAACGACGGCGCCTACAACCGCGAGCGTTTCTTCGGCCAGAATCCGGAACTCGCCGCGCTCGCCGGGCAATTGAGCGACGAAGATATCGACCGCTTGCGGCGCGGCGGCCACGACGCGCGCAAACTGCACGCCGCCTACGCCCGCGCGCTTGCGCATCGCGGCCAGCCGACCGTGATTCTCGCGAAAACGATGAAGGGCTTCGGCATGGGCGCGGCGGGCCAGGGGCGCATGACGACGCATCAACAGAAGAAGCTCGACTACGACGACCTCAAGGCGTTTCGCGACCGCTTCCGCCTGCCGCTCACGGACGCGGACGTCGAACAGCTGAAGTTTTACAAACCCGCGGAAGACAGCCCGGAAATGCACTACCTGCATGCTCGCCGGGCCGCTCTCGGAGGCTATCTGCCCAGAAGGCGGAGAGTTGCATCGGAGGGGCTGATCGTCCCTCCGATGTCCTCCTGGGGCCAGTTCGCGCTGGACGCCAACGGCCGCGAGATGTCCACGACGATGGCGCTCGTGCGCATGCTGACCGCGCTGCTCAAGGACACCGCGCTCGGCCCGCGCATCGTGCCGATTGTCGCCGACGAGGCGCGTACCTTCGGCATGGCCAACATGTTCCGCCAGGTCGGCATCTATTCGCCGCTTGGCCAGTTGTACGAGCCCGAGGATCTCGGCTCGATGCTGTACTACCGCGAAGATACGCAGGGCCAGATTCTGGAGGAGGGTATTTCGGAGGCGGGCGCGGTGTCGTCGTGGATCGCGGCGGCAACGTCCTACAGCGTGCACGACCTGCCGATGCTGCCGTTCTACATCTACTACTCGATGTTCGGCTTTCAGCGCATCGGCGACCTGATCTGGGCGGCGGCGGACCAGCGCGCCCGCGGCTTCCTGATCGGCGCGACGTCGGGCAAGACCACGCTCGGCGGCGAGGGCTTGCAGCATCAGGACGGCACGAGCCACCTGGCGGCATCGACCATTCCGAATTGCCGCGCGTACGACCCCGCGTTCGCGTATGAAGCCGCGGTGATCGTCGACGAAGGCATGCGCGAGATGGGCGAGCGCCAGCGCGACGTGTTCTATTACGTCACGGTGATGAACGAGAACTACGCGCAGCCTGGCGCGCCGGGCGGCGACGTGGATGCCGTGCGCGAAGGCATTCTCAAAGGCCTGTATCCACTCGCCGCTCGTTCTGACGAGCGAGCGGCGGCGCAGATTCAACTGCTCGGCGCCGGCGCGATTCTCGGCGAGGTGCTCGCGGCGCAGCGCATGCTCAGGGACGACTGGCAGATCGGCGCGGCGGTCTGGAGCGTGACGAGCTTCAGCGAACTGCAGCGCGACGGCATGGCGGCCGAGCGGCTCGCCCGCTATGGCGAGCCGCAGCATGTGCCTTACGTCACGCGGATGCTTGGCGGTACTGAAGGTCCCGTGGTTGCCGCCACGGATTATGTTCGCGCGGTGCCCGAACTGATTCGCGCGTACGTGCCGCGCCGCTATGTGACGCTCGGCACCGACGGGTTCGGCCGCAGCGATACGCGCGGGGCGCTGCGCGAGTTCTTCGAAGTGGACGACAAGGCCATCGTGATGGCCGCGTTGAAAGCGCTGGTGGACGAGCGCGCAATAGAAGCGCACGTGCTGCGCGACGCGCGCCGCAAGTATTACGGCGATGCGCCGGTGCCGGCGGCGTCGTGGCAACGTTGATGCGCCGCCGGTGACCGCGCAGCCGCCGCGGCGGTTACACCCGTAATGCGTCGTTACCACTTGCAGCATCTATTTCCGCGCGTCTCGCCGACAATTCGTTCCATGCCTCAACGGCGGGAGCGGACAATGAAAAAGTTAGCAGTGGCTTTGGTGATGGTGGGCAGCTTGAGCGTCGCAGGACAGGCGTCGGCGCATGGCCATGACGGCGGCGATCTGGTCGGCGCGCTGATCGGCGGCGCGGTGCTGGGCGCGGTCGTGACCTCGGTGTTGAATCCCGCGCCGGTCGTGGCCTATCAGCAGCCTGTTTATGCACAACCCGTGTACGCGCAGCCCGCGTATCAGCCGGCACCGGCCTACGACGGCCCGCCGCCCGGCTACTGCTATGACCAGTACCAGCGCGCGTATGTGGCGTGCGGAGCGCCGCCGCGGCAGTATGAATACGCGGACCCGAACCCGAGGTGGTAAGCGCGAGGCGCGCGCCTTGTGTGCGCGCTACTCGCTACAGACAGAAAGGCCGTCGCCTGCTGCGACGGCCTTTTCATTTGAGGCGCCGCCTGGCGCTGCCGCTCAGTGCCTGTGGTGCAGCCACTCGGCGTAATGCGTGTCGAGCCAGCGCTCGAGCTTTTGTGATCCCGCCTTGTGGTGATAGCGGGACGTCGCCCAGATTGCCGCGCCGACCAGCACCATGACGGTCGGTCCAAGCAGGTAAGCGATCAACGATTCGGACATGGCCGCCTCCTTGGAAAGGTTGCATCGTTGCTCCAGTGTAGGCGATTGATTGCAGGATAAAAGTGCGGCGTGAAGCGAGGGCCTGGCGCGGTGCTTTGGGTTCTAGGCGGTGTTTTAGTAACCTTATGAACGAGCTAGGTTTTCCCGCAATTACAAATGCTTGTGATGCACATGCATTCCTTTGTGTACCTAAAAAGCGGCGCCGCCACTGCTGTGATGCCGTGACCGGCATTGGGCCAGTTCAGCTTGCGCGAGTCGCGCTCTTGCGCGCCGCGTCAAGCTGGGCGTCGACGAAGTCCGCCCAGCGCTGCGCGATTTGCCGCGCTTCGGCCGCAGCGCTTGTGGCTTCCACGTGGCGCGCGTGTTGTCGCGTTTGCGCTGAACTTTTGTCCTCTTGTGCGTGCCGCGCCATCTCGCGCAGATGAACCGACGCCGTTCGCCGGAAGTCGTGCAGAACGAAATGCTCGACGTCGAGGCCGAGCGCCTTCACGGCCTGGTTGAGCGTGCTCTTTGCGATCGGCCGGTCGCCGCCTCGCACGCTCGGAAACACGAACCGCGTGGCGGCTCGCGCGCGATGCAGCTCGCGCAGCAGCGTGACTGCCTGCTGCGGCAGGTAGACGAGCTGATCGGTGTCCTGCTTCAGACGCGAGGCCGGAATGCGCCACGACGCCTTCTCGAGGTCGAATTCCTCCCACGTCGATTCCACGAGGTCGGACTTGCGCACCATCGTCAGCGCGAGCAGATGCAGCGCGATCTTGAGCGGGCGCCGAATGCTCGAGGTGTCGATTGCATGGAGCGTCGCGCCGATTTCGTCGCCGGAGAGCACGCGCGTGCGGCTCTCGAAGGTCGCAATGGAGCGCGCCGGCACGACTTCGGCGGGATTGGCCCTCGCGAGTTGGCGCGCGATCAGATACTCGTAGAGGCGCTTGATCACATTGCGCGTGTGCAGCGCCATTTTCGGCGAGCCGCGGCTTTTGATGCTGTCGCAAATGGCCACCACGTGCTCGGCCGTCACGCTTTTGACGGGCAAGCCGCCTATAGCGGGCAACACGTCCTTGTCGAGCGCGCGCCGCGTGGTGCGGCGATATTCGTCCGACTTGCCGGCCATTTCGGTCGCCATGTAGAGCTCGGCGGCTTCGCGCAGCACGTCGGCTTTCGCTTCGGCACCGCGGTCGCGACGCGCGGTCGCAACCGGCGAAATGCCTTGCGCGACCAGCTCGGCGTACTTCTGCGCCCTGGCTCGCGCGACCCGCAGCGAAATCATCCGATAGTCACCGATGGTCGCGAGCGGCTGGCGCTTGCCGTTCAGCGAGTAGCGGAAGCGCCACACCTTGGTGCCGGTGGTCATGACTTCGATGACGAGGCCATTGCCGTCGGCGACGCTGTAGCGGGCGGCGCGCGGTTCGAGCGCGCGGACTTGCGATTCGGTGAGGGGGACGGCTTGGCGGGGCATGCTCGGGTGCGTAGAAGGCGACAGCGCGAGTTTAACCCGTTTGCACTTTGTGTACCAATGAAGCGGCGCGGTGATGGCTCACAAATGCGAACTGCGCGGCTTGGGTGCGATGCGGGTTTCTGCTGTGTGAGACCATGCGCGAAGGCATTTCAGGCGCAGTCAGCACTTTCCTCGCACGGCGCACTACTTCCCGATACAAAACCTGCTGAAAATCACTCCCAGCAGATCGTCGGAGCTGAACTCGCCCGTAATCGAGTTCAACTGATCCTGCGCGAGCCGCAGTTCCTCGGCGAATAGATCAAGCGCCTGCGAGTTCTGGTCGGCATGCGCGGCGGCTGTCGCGAGATGCTCCTCGGCCGCGCGCAACGCGATCAGATGACGTTCGCGCGCCAGATAAACGCTCTCCGCGCCGGCCTGCCAGCCGGCAATGCGCAGCAGTTCGCCGCGCAGCAGCCCCACGCCGTCTCCCTGTTTGGCGGACAACCGCACTTCGCTGAGGTCGAAGTCAACGCCGAGCGCGCGCGCTTCCGGCGGCAAGCCCACCAGATCCGTCTTGTTCAGCACGCGCACGACCGGCACGCCGGCGGGAAAACGCCTCGCGATGGTTTCGTCCTCGGCAGTCATGCCGGTGCGGGCGTCCAGCAGATGCAGCACCACGTCCGCGCGCTCGATCTCGCTCCACGTGCGCGCAATGCCGATTTTCTCGACTTCGTCTTCGGTATCGCGCAGGCCTGCCGTGTCGATCACGTGGAGCGGAATGCCCTCGATCTGAATGGTTTGCGCGACCTTGTCGCGCGTGGTGCCGGCAATCGGCGTGACGATGGCGAGCTCGGCGCCTGCCAACGCATTCAACAGCGACGATTTGCCGACGTTCGGCTGTCCCGCGAGCACTACCGAGAGCCCCTCGCGCAGCAGCGCGCCTTGCCGCGCCTCGGCGAGCACGCTCGCGAGGCGCTCGCGAATGCGCGCGAGCTTGCCGCGGGCGTCGGCGGCTTCGAGAAAGTCGATCTCTTCTTCTGGGAAGTCGAGCGTGGCTTCGACCAGCATGCGCAGCGTGATGACTTCCTCGACCAATGCATGGATGTCGCGCGAAAACGCCCCCTCGAGCGAGCGGCCTGCCGAGCGCGCCGCGGCTTCCGTGCTCGCCTCGATCAGATCGGCGACCGCTTCGGCTTGCGCCAGATCCAGCTTGTCGTTGAGAAACGCGCGCCGGGTGAATTCGCCGGGCTCGGCGAGCCGCAGACCGAACGCGCGGCCGGCGTCGATACAACGTTGCAGCAGCAGTTGGAGCACGACGGGGCCGCCATGGCCTTGCAACTCCAGCACATGCTCGCCGGTGTATGAATGCGGCGCTGGAAAGTAGAGCGCGATGCCGCGATCGAGCGCGTTGCCGCTGCCGTCGAGGAAAGGCACGTAGCTCGCGTGGCGAGGCCCGAGCGTCTGACCGGTGAGCGCCTGCATGAGCGAGTGCGCCGCGGCCTCGCCCGCGCGTCCGAACGAAATGCGCACCACGCCGATGCCTCCCCGGCCGGGCGCGGTGGCAATGGCGACGATGGGATCGGAGTCGGTGGTCAGCATGACAGAAGAGGCGGCGAGATCGGGAGAATGGGGCAGGGCGGCGCGCGGAACCGCGCGGCGCCGGGCATTGTAACGCGCGCGCCGGTGGGAGCCTGTGGGCGGTCCTCTTGTGCATCCGCATTCTTGCTTTCTATGCCGCGCTTAAGATTGATCCTAAGCAAGCTAGGATTGTTACTACACCGTTAGGACTAGTCCAAGCCCGGGGCGCGTCGCGCATGGCTCTGGCTCAAGCCCCATATGGAAATTTCGCAAAAATTGACATCCGGCGGAACTGCATGCCCCTTCGGCGCGTCAAGCTAAATTTATCTCAAATACGCTAAACATGAGCCTGTTCAGTTGTCAACCGGGAAGACGCTGAATTGCACAATCTGGCCCATGCCTACCCCCAAAGAAAAAGCCGCCTTCGCCAAGAGGCTGAAGGACAGCCTGGAGCCGCTGAAAATTCGCGGCGGGACCAAGCTCGCCGAACAGTTCAACCTTCGTTATCGCGGCGACCGTCCGGTTACGCCGCAAACCGCGCACAAGTGGCTGACGGGCACGACGATTCCCAAGCCCGACAAGCTGCGCACGCTGGCCGAATGGTTGAACGTGAAGGAGCATTGGCTCCACTACGGACCTTCGCCCGGCGCGAGCACAAGACCGCTGGCACGCGGCGAGAAGTATCCGCCGTCGCAGGAGACGATCGAGCTGGCTTCGAAGATCGAGTCGCTAACGCCGAAGGATCGGTTTCTCGTCGAAGAAATGATCGTGCGCTTCTACGGCGAGGATACCGAAGAAGAATAACGGATGCGTCGTTTCCGCTGGCCCTGGCCATGAAAAAAGCCGCCCGGTTCGATGAACCGGGCGGCTTTGTCTTTGCGGCTGCATTTGCCGCGCGTACTTTCAGTGCAACTCAGGCCACACTCAGGCCGGCTTCGCCTTCGACTGACCCATCATGCGCGTAATGTAGTACTGCTGCGCGATGGACAGCACGTTGTTGACCACGTAGTACAGCACGAGACCGGCCGGGAAGAAGAAGAACATGACCGAGAACGCGATCGGCATGAACATCATCATCTTGGCCTGAACCGGGTCGGGCGGCGTGGGGTTCAGCTTCGTCTGCAGGAACATGGAGACGGCCATCAGCACCGGCAGGATGAAGTACGGGTCCTGTTGCGACAGATCGTGAATCCACAGAATCCACGGCGCGCCGCGCATTTCCACGGAAGACAGCAGCACCCAGTAAAGCGAAATGAACACCGGAATCTGCACGACGACAGGCAGACAGCCGCCGAACGGATTGACCTTCTCGGTCTTGTACAGCTCCATCAGCGCAGCGTTCATTTTCTGCGGATCGCCCTTGAAGCGTTCGCGCAGCGCCTGCATGCGCGGCGTGATCGCCTTCATGCGCGCCATGGACTTGTAGCTTGCCGCCGACAGCGGGAAAAACACCGCCTTGATGAGCAGCGTGAGCAGCACGATTGCCCAACCCCAGTTGCCGACATAGCTGTGAATCTTCTCGAGCAGCCAGAAGAGCGGCTTCGCGATGATCGTGACCCAGCCGTAGTCCTTCACCAGTTCGAGACCCGGCGCGATGCCTTCCAGCATGCGCTCTTCTTCCGGACCGGCGAAGAGGCGCGCGGACACGTCGACCGTCTGGCCCGGCGCGATGGCCGCGACCGGCTCCTTCACGCCGACGCGATAAAGCGCCGGATCGATCTTCTCGACATAGATGTCGCGCTTCACGCCCTGCTGCGGAATCCACGCCGACGCGAAGTAGTGCTGCACCATCGCGATCCAGCCGTTGTCGGCCTGCTTCGCGTAGTCTTCCTTGTTCTTGTCGATGTCGCCGAACGTCATCTTCTGGAAGTGGTGCTGGTCGGTGTAGACAGCCGGTCCGATGAACGTGTGCGAGAAGCGCGGCGTTTCCACCGGCTGGTCGTCGCGCACCAGTTCCATATAGACCGACGGGCTCACCGGCGCCGTGCCGACGTTCTGGATCTTCGTGTCGACGCCGATCACATAGCTGCCGCGCGTGAACGTGTAGGTCTTGATGACCTTCACCCCACCCTTGACCGGCGACTCGAAGCTCAGGCTGAACGATTTCTGGTCGCCCTTCAGCTCGGTCTGCTGATTGGGCATCAGCGTGTAGACGTCGTTGTGGTTCGGGAAATCGCCGCCGAGCAGACCCGTGCGCGCCAGATACGTGTGATTGCCCGTACGGTCGAACAGCGTGATGACGAGGTCCGGCTGCTTGCCGTCGCCTTGCTTGACGAGCGACAGCTTGGACAGCGTGCCGCCGCGCGTGTCGATTTCGCCGCTATAAACGTCGGTGCTGAACTTGACGAGCTGCGATTGCGCGGCCGCCGGCGTGTTGGCCGGCGCCGCAGCGTTGGTGGCCGGCAGATCGGCGGGCTGGGTTCCCGGCGTCGTGGTTCCCGGTGCGGCGTTGCCGGCCGTTTTGGTCGGCGTGGCGCTTGGGAAGAACATCGACGGGCGTCCGTGGTCGCGTTGCCAGTTGTCGAACAGCATGACCGCTGACATGAAGAAGATGACCCATAGGACGGTGCGTTTGATATCCATGCGTTGTCTCAGTGTCGATGGAACGGCGCGTCAGCGCTTTTCAGAAGTGGGAGGCGGGACGAGATCGATGCCGCCCGCGGAAAACGGGTGGCAGCGGCAAAGGCGCCTGGCGGCGAGATAAGTCCCGCGCGCGGCGCCATGATACTGGATTGCTTCGCGCGCGTAATCAGAGCAGGAAGGGTAAAAACGGCACCGGTTGCCGAGCATGGGGCTCACGGCAACCTTGTAAAAGCGCAATAAAGCGATGAGTACCGTTTGCATGGCTCATGCGGCCGGACGGCGCCGCGCAACGTGGAGTACCGGACAACGTCCGCCGACAAAGGCTGCCGCAGCGACGGCGGCCCGGGCGAAACAGCGGACGGTTGCCTGAGCGTCATTCCGTCTTCGGCGCTTCCCCGGCCGGCGCCTCGCGACGGGCAATTTCGCGCGCTGCCTTGTCGAGCAGCGCCTCGATTTCACGGCGGCACAGCGCCTTCAGCGGCGGCGACGAGGCGCTCGGCAAAGCCTTCCTGTCGAAGCGCGTATGCAGACGCAGCAGCACGTCCCAACCGCCGAATTCCGCGCGACGCAGCCGGAAAGCCTCCCGCGCAATTCGACGCACCAGATTACGCGTGGCCGCGCGCGGCGCATACTTCTTGCCGATCACGAGGCCGAGGCGCGCGTCATTGCCGGTGGGCCGGCCATACACGACGAAGTGCGCGGTGCGGCGCCAGGGGCGCAAACGAAAAACGGATGAAAATTCATCCGTTTTCAGTAGCCTTGCGGCTTTGGGGAAGGCGGCTTGCGTTCGCAACGGTACGGAGCCCTGTTGCGGCGCCTTGGCCGGTTCCGCTTCCGCCTGGCCGTGATTGTCGGGCGTGCCGCGCATGTTGTTTGCCACAGTCAAGCCCGGAGCAACGACGTCTCGCGCAGACAGAGCGCGCAATCCGCTCGCCTGCCTTAGATGGCGAGGCGCTTGCGGCCCTTCGCGCGACGTGCGTTGATGACCTTGCGGCCGCCAGCGGTCTTCATGCGAACGCGAAAGCCGTGGGTGCGCTTGCGACGGGTAACGGAAGGTTGGTAAGTACGTTTCATGTTGCTCTCACTTGATCGAAAAAAAACCGCGCGATCATCGCTGAAAGCGCAATGGCCGGAGGTTTACTGAATTGGTTTTCGCGGAACCCGCTATTTAAACCGGTTTTTCGTTGACCGTCAATAGTTTAGCCGGGGCCGCCCGCGCAGAGCGGGCTTCGGCCCAAGATGATCCGGCCCTGTGGATAACTCACTTGCGGCTCCGATTTGGCGTTAGAATCTCGCCTTACTTCCCAAAAATGATGCACGCCGCTCCGGCTCGCTTGTCCCGCAAACCCTTGTGGCACAAGCGCCTGGGGCTGCTACGCCTGGCTGCTCCGGGCCTTGTTGCGCGCGCGCGACGGGGGCAGCGGCGAGCCTCGTGCACACCATAACGACAGCATCTTGATGAACGAATTCTGGCAACACTGTTCCGCATTGCTGGAGCGTGAGCTCACGCCCCAGCAGTACGTGACGTGGATCAAACCGTTGGCCCCGGTCGCCTTCGACGCCGCTGCGAACACCCTCAGCATTGCGGCGCCGAACCGCTTCAAGCTCGACTGGGTCAAGAGCCAGTTCTCCGGCCGCATCGCGGATATGGCCCGCGATTTCTGGCATGCCCCGATCGACGTGCAATTCGTACTGGACCCCAAAGCGGGCATGCGCGCGCCCGCGGCAGCGGCGCCGGGTCCGGCGCGCGCGGGTTCTTCGGGGCCCGCTGGCGGCCATGCGGGTGCTCACTCGGGCGCAAGCGCGGCCGTGGATGCCGCCGTCGGCGCGGTGCAGGCGGCGCATGCCGCGCGTGGCAATCCGGCAAACGCGGTCAATGCCGCCAACGCGGCACTGGCGGCGCAAAACGCAAGTGCACGCGGCGCAGGGGAAGACGCCGCCGACCTCGACCTGCCGAGCCTCGACGCGAACGAAGCCGCGGCGGCGCGCCGCACGTGGCGCCCTGGCCAAAGCGCGGGCGCGAACGGCAGCGCCGAGACCGACTCCATGTACGAGCGCTCCAAGCTGAACCCGGTGCTGACTTTCGACAACTTCGTGACCGGTAAGGCCAACCAGCTCGCGCGCGCCGCGGCGATCCAGGTCGCGGACAACCCGGGCATCTCGTACAACCCGCTGTTCCTGTATGGCGGCGTGGGGCTCGGCAAGACTCACCTGATTCACGCAATCGGCAATCAGCTGCTGATGGACAAGGCGGGCGCGCGGATTCGCTACATCCACGCGGAGCAATATGTGTCCGACGTCGTGAAGGCGTACCAGCGCAAGGCGTTCGACGACTTCAAGCGCTACTACCATTCGCTCGATCTGCTGCTGATCGACGATATTCAGTTCTTTTCGGGCAAGTCGCGCACGCAGGAAGAGTTCTTCTACGCGTTCGAGGCGCTCGTCGCGAACAAGGCGCAGGTCATCATCACCAGCGACACGTATCCGAAGGAAATTTCCGGTATCGACGACCGCCTGATCTCGCGCTTCGACTCCGGCCTGACGGTCGCGATCGAGCCGCCCGAACTGGAAATGCGCGTCGCGATCCTGATGCGCAAGGCGCAGTCGGAATTCGTGAGTCTCAATGAGGATGTGGCGTTTTTCGTCGCGAAACATTTGCGTTCGAACGTGCGAGAACTGGAAGGCGCGCTGCGGAAAATTCTCGCGTACTCGAAGTTCCATGGTCGCGAGATCACCATCGAGCTGACGAAAGAAGCGCTGAAAGATCTGCTGACGGTGCAGAACCGGCAGATTTCGGTGGAAAACATCCAGAAGACCGTGGCGGATTTCTACAGCATCAAGGTCGCGGACATGTATTCGAAGAAGCGTCCGGCGAATATTGCGCGGCCGCGGCAGATCGCGATGTATCTGGCGAAGGAGCTGACGCAGAAAAGTCTGCCGGAAATCGGCGAACTGTTCGGCGGGCGGGATCACACCACGGTGCTGCACGCGGTGCGCAAAATCGCCGACGAACGCGGCAAGGACGCGCAGCTGAATCACGAATTGCACGTGCTGGAGCAGACGCTGAAGGGTTAAGCGGCGCGGGCGGAGAAATCGACCTGTTTATTTCCAAAGTCGCCCCCAATTTAGTGAGGCGGTTCCTTTTTCAGGCACAATACAGGTTTAACCGCCCGGCGCGGCCGCGGGCGGATTTCACGCCGTGACGGGCGCTGCGTGGCGCCGGCGGGGAGCCACGGCTGGGTGCCGGAAACGCCTTGATTGGCTGGAAGGCGCGCAGGCCGTTATATCAACGAAGGAACTCTATGCAACTGGTCAAGACCGAACGCGATAACCTCCTCAGGCCGCTGCAAACCGTGAGCGGCATCGTCGAACGCCGCCATACGTTGCCGATCCTCGCCAATTTGCTGATTACCAAGAACGGCCCGGACGTGTCGTTCCTGTCAACCGACCTGGAGTTGCAGATCACCACGCGCGCCGACTTCGGCGTGGGCGGCGAATCCGTGGCGACCACGGTGGCAGCGAGAAAGCTCCTCGACATTCTGCGCGCCATGCCCGACGGGCAGGTCACGCTCACGCTGAACGACAAGCGTCTGACGGTGCAATCCGGCAAGAGCCGCTTCGCGCTGCAAACGCTCGCCGCTGACGAATTCCCGACCGTCGCGCAAGCTAAAGACTACGGCGCGAGCCTCGTGGTTCCCCAAAAGACGTTCCGCCAGCTGCTCGGCATGGTCCATTTTTCGATGGCCCAGCAGGACATTCGCTACTACCTGAACGGCATGCTGCTGGTGGTGGACGGCGACCAGCTGATGGCAGTGGCGACAGACGGCCACCGCCTCGCGTTCTCGTCGATGAAGATCGAGGGTTCGTTCGCGCGCCAGGAAGTGATCATTCCGCGCAAGACGATTCTTGAATTGCAGCGTCTGCTCGAAGACATCGACGACACCCTCAAGATCGACATCGCGCAAACGCAGGTCAAGTTTACGTTCGGCCAGGTGGAACTCGTGTCGAAGCTGGTGGAAGGCAAATTCCCCGACTTCCAGCGCGTGATTCCGAAGTCGCACAAGAATCAGTTCGTGATCGGCCGCGAAGAACTGCAGCGTTCGCTGCAGCGCGCGGCGATTCTGACGTCGGACAAATTCAAGGGCGTGCGCTGCATTATCGAGCCGGGCCAGTTGAAGATCATGTCGACCAACGCCGATCAGGAAGAGGCACAGGAAGAACTGGAAATCGCATACGACGGCGACAGCGTCGATATCGGGTTCAACGTCACGTATCTGCTCGACGTGCTCGCGAACCTGAAGGTCGACATGCTGCAAGTGAGCCTCGGCGACGCCAGCTCCAGCGCGCTGATCACGATTCCCGAAAACGACGAATTCAAATACGTGGTGATGCCGATGCGCATCTGACGCGTCCAATACCAGGAACACACCAAGGGGCGCAGCGCCCCTTTGGCGTTTTTATGGCGTTTTGAAAAGTCCCGAGCAGCAACCCAGCAGTAATGCAGAACCGGAAAAAATCCATGACTGAAACGAACAATACGCAACCCGACAACAGCTACGGCGCTTCGTCCATTCAGATCCTCGAAGGTCTGGAGGCGGTGCGCAAGCGGCCGGGGATGTACATCGGGGATACATCGGATGGCACCGGTTTGCACCACCTCGTGTTCGAAGTGCTCGACAACTCGATCGACGAAGCGCTGGCCGGCTATTGCAACGACATCCAGGTGATCATTCACGCGGACAACTCCATCTCCATTACCGACAACGGCCGCGGCGTGCCGACCGGCCTGAAGATGGACGACAAGCACGAGCCGAAGCGCAGCGCCGCCGAAATCGTGATGACCGAGCTGCATGCCGGCGGCAAGTTCGACCAGAACAGCTACAAGGTGTCGGGCGGCCTGCACGGCGTGGGTGTCTCGTGCGTGAACGCGCTTTCCGCGTGGCTGCGCCTGACCGTGCGCCGCGACGGCAAGAAGCACTTCATGGAGTTCCACCGTGGCGTGCCGCAAAACCGCGTGCTCGAAGAAATCGACGGCGTGATGACCTCGCCGATGCAGGTCGTTGGCGACACCGAAAACCGCGGCACCGAAGTGCATTTCATGGCCGACGAGACGATTTTCGGCAACGTCGAATATCACTATGACATTCTGGCCAAGCGTATTCGCGAACTGTCGTTCCTGAATAACGGCGTGCGCATTCGCCTGCTCGATCAGCGCTCGGGCAAGGAAGAAGACTTTGCGTTCGTCGGCGGCGTGAAGGGTTTTGTCGAGTACATCAACAAGACCAAGAGCGTGCTGCACCCCACGATTTTCCACATCACCGGCGAGAAAGACGGCGTGGGCGTGGAAGTGGCCATGCAGTGGAACGACAGCTACAACGAAAACGTGCTGTGCTTCACGAATAACATTCCGCAGCGCGACGGCGGCACGCACCTCACCGGTTTGCGCGCGGCCATGACGCGCGTGCTGAACAAGTACATTGCCGATCACGAAGTCGCGAAGAAGGCGAAGGTCGAGACATCGGGCGACGACATGCGCGAGGGGCTTTCGTGCGTGCTGTCGGTGAAGGTGCCGGAGCCGAAGTTCAGCTCGCAGACTAAGGACAAGCTGGTGTCGTCGGAAGTGCGCGCGCCGGTGGAAGAAGTCGTTGCAAAGGCGCTGGAAGAATTCCTGCTCGAAACGCCGAACGACGCGAAGATCATTTGCAGCAAGATCGTCGACGCGGCGCGCGCGCGCGACGCGGCCCGCAAGGCGCGTGAAATGACGCGGCGCAAGGGCGTGCTCGACGGCGTCGGCCTGCCGGGCAAGCTCGCGGATTGCCAGGAGAAGGATCCGGCGAAGTCCGAGATTTATATCGTCGAGGGCGACTCGGCAGGCGGCTCGGCGAAGCAGGGCCGCGACCGCAAGTTCCAGGCGATCTTGCCGCTGCGCGGCAAGGTGCTGAACGTGGAGAAGGCACGCTACGACAAGCTGCTCTCGTCGGAGCAGATCGTGACGCTGATCACGGCGCTCGGCTGCGGCATCGGCAAGGAAGATTACAACCTCGAGAAGCTGCGCTATCACCGAATCATCATCATGACCGATGCTGACGTGGACGGCGCGCACATCCGCACGCTGCTTCTCACGTTCTTCTATCGTCAGATGCCGGAGATGATCGAGCGCGGCTACATCTACATCGCGCAGCCGCCGCTGTACAAGATCAAGGCGGGCAAGGACGAGCGGTATCTGAAGGACGAGACCGAGGTCAATGCGCACATTCTGAAGCTGGCGTTGCAGGGTTCGGAATTGCTGCCGTCGGAGAACAGCACCGCGATTACCGGCGACGCGCTGGGCGAATTGGCCCGCGCGTATCTGCTGGCGCAGGCGGTGGTGGACCGGTTGAGCCGGCTGTACGACGCGGGTGCGCTCGAGGCGGTAATGGATGGCGTGGCGATCGATCTGTCGAGCGAGGCGGCGGCCGAGGCATCGGCAAAGGCTTTGGAAGCGAAGCTGCGTGACGATGCCTTGAAGCCTGAAGTGACCGTGACCACGATGTATGACCCGGTTCGGGAATTGCGCTCGCTGAAGGTGGCGCGCACGCATCACGGCAATCAGAAAATCTCGGTGTTCGACGAGGAGTTTCAGCTGACCGCGGATTATCAGCAGTTGGTGAATACCGCGAATACGTTCAAGGGGTTGATCGGCGCCGGCGCGGTGATCAAGCGAGGTGAGCGGAGCATGGCGGTGACCGACTTTAAATCGGCCATGAAGTGGTTGCTGGCCGATGCAGAGCGCAATGTTTCCAAGCAGCGGTATAAGGGTCTCGGTGAAATGAATCCCGAGCAGCTGTGGGAAACGACGATGGATCCGGCAGTGCGACGTTTGCTGCGTGTGCAGATTGAAGATGCAATTGCGGCGGATGGGATCTTTACGACGCTGATGGGGGATGATGTGGAGCCCCGGCGGGCTTTCATTGAGTCTAATGCGTTGAGAGCGGGGAATATTGATGTTTGATTTTGTCTGTAGCAGGAACCATAACGTGAGATTTTGGGAAGCATCCGCTGAGACATTTATTGAATGATGCATCCCGATAGCTCAAGCTTAGGGCATCCAGTCAAGCGTTAGTCGGACGGAAAAACGGCCACCTTTGTAAGGTGGCCGTTTTTTTCAGTGAGAAATTCCAGACTGGAGTCGTCAGCAAACTCGGGTTCGCACAACACGGCCGTGGACAACGTAGTCTTGGTCTGTGGTGATTCAAGGGGAACAACGATGTCTTCCAATTCGATGTCGACAAAAGGTGAAATCTGGCCAAGTTCGTGATGGTGGAGTGAGGGGGCGATGGCAGCATCGTTTTGTGCTACGTTGCATTAGTTTCGGTACGGGCCCCTCGATTTGATTTCGGTTACGGGGGCTGACCAACCGCTGAGCCTTTTGTCGCAAGGCGTAACCAGAACTATCGTCAAAGGGCCGCTGGAGTCATTTCCAGCGGCCCTTTTTTGCGATTGCCCTAGCAAGCTTGTAGATTGCACCGCGCGAACATGCGCGACTCAGGTCTCACCACGACCTGAGGCATCAAGACATCCGGGGGCACAGCCACCTCCAAGTCAATGGCCAACGCCGTTTTGCTTCGATTGCGCTCGTGCCGCCCACTTCTCATAAAACGGACAATAGATTTCGTAGAGATGCGCCGGTAGGCGCCGAGGCGATGCCGACGATAGTTTCGGCCGTCCGCACCGGCTTGCCATTGTTGCGGGCGCGCGAATACCACTGAAGCAAACTGCACTAACAGGTAGATTTTTCGATTAAGCGCACACATAATCGCCTGAAAGGTCAGACCTGCCTGCGCCAGTGTGCGGCGAGTGCTCGCGTCCGCCGACGAGATAACCATCGGTGGCCTTGTCCAGACGGTGGCGCTAGGTCTGCTCAGGCACTACCCGCTTGACATCGACCTCGATGTGTCGGCCTCAGCATTACCGGCAATCTGGGCCGCACCGAAACACCGGCGAACTGGCCCAACAGCAGCCCCAGAACGACCAAGAAGCAACACTGGCCGGGGCGATGCTGAGGATATTCGCGGTCAGGGAGAAGATGATGACCAGACGCCGTGGGGTTCCTGACGATTTCCCGAGAGAGCCGGCGCCTGGACTTCTGCCCGGTACGCAGCCCAAGCTTCTCGTGCGCGAGTTGGATGGGCGGTACCAGGCAAGGTGCAGCGCACGTATGAGGTCGCTTAGCAGGTGCTCGTTTCCACTGCCTGCTGGTATTGCGGCGAGCGCAAGATGATTGCGTAGTGAAAGCGAGCGGGCAGACTCTAGCGTCGGGAGTGGGAACGTGGCGTTTCTGGATGACTTGCTGGATACATAACGCCACCACTCTCCTTATATTCACCTGGCATAAAAATCACGAATCAATTGGTTCGATGCTGGCCCATGAAATCCATGTACGTTGCACTCGTTTTCAATCTTGCGGAGTCTTGTCGTCAATGACCCGCCGAAAACGGAGGCACTATGAATCCGGCACGAGAATCGCTGCCGTGAATTGAAATATTTAACAGTCTGAAAGTGATGATTGCGTGAACATCATGTGTCATTCATTGATAGTCGCCTTGGCAAGCTGTTTTTCCCAAAAAATGCCGGAAGAGCAACGAATGTGGCTGAGAGCGTAAATGGTGGGTCAGTCGGAGCGCGGCGCTTACTCCGTATGAGCGATGTTTGTGTTCGTCCACGATTCGGCGCTTCGCTATTTCAAGTGTTACGGGAGATTGCTGCGATAATCAAGGCAGCCTAATCCCCGCCTAGCGAAACTATCTCCGCCGTGCTGATAAACGTCAAAGCGGGAAAAAACTACCTTTCATGCGTGCATCTGTAAATAATTCCGAATCGCAAGTTGATTGCGCGCGGTCTTTTACAAAAATTGTCCGGTAAAGATTTTCATCATATTATTCCGGGTGGCAATCCGCAGCGGAGTCTAAAAATGACAGTAAATGACTGGGCAGCCGCGCTGGGCGCGGGGTTGGACCAATCTCGACGCTTGTTGAAGCTGGATACAGCTCTGGGCGGAAATGTGCTGGTGCCAGTCCGTGTAGTCGGCACTTCGCGTATCGGGCGCAACTACTACTTCACTGTTGATGTCGCTTCCCTGAAGGATTCAATTGAGCTCAAATCCCTCATTGCGAAACCGGTGACGCTCTGGACTCAACAGACTGACTCGTCATATCTGCCGCGTCACGGCTATGTCCACACTGCGCGATTTCTGGGCTCGGACGGAAGCGTCCAGCTTTACCAGCTCAGTTTTTCGTCCTGGTTGCATTTCCTTAAGTTTCGCAGCGACGCGCGAATATTCCAGGACAAGACCGCAGAGGATATTATCGCGGCGGTATTCAATGAGCATCCCCAATCACGCGGTGCCTATCGCTTTGAGCTTGGTAAGCAGCTACCTCAGCGGTCGTTCTGTGTCCAGTATGAAGACGACTGGAACTTCGTGCACCGGATTATGGAGAGTGAAGGGCTCTTCGGCTATTTTGAACAGGCGGAAGACGGCAAATCGCATACGCTGGTCATTACCGACGACCTCTACACCGTTAAAGCCCTTGCACCACAAGATGTGTCGTTTTATCGAGCGGGCGCGGGAAGTGAGACGGATGCCATAGTTCAGTGGGGCGGAGCACGCACATTGCAGAGCGTGAGCTATACCACGCGCACATTCGACTATAAGAATCCGACTTTCAGCAGAGAGCTATCCACGCCGACAGTCGACAAGCAAGGCGACCTGCCCGACCAGGCTGAGGTCTACGAGTACACGGGCGCTTATACCTACGGCGACAGCGCTCGTGGCGACACGTTATCCAAGACGCGGATGGAAGAATGGGAGTCGCGCGCGAAGCGTTTCTTTGCGACGGGCAGTGTGCGGCGAGCCGATGTGGGACGCTGGTTCCAGCTCGAGGGCGCAACCGCTCTCGCATCTGACAGCGCAGAAAACCGTCAGTTTGCGATTCTGGCATTGACCTGGTACATCGAGAACAATCTGCCCGTTTCGACCGGAACACAGTTCCGTCATAGTCTCCAGTCACAACTGGCTGAAGCTCGCACTTATCACGCGGGTTCGTCGGACGTCTTCAACGTAAAGGACGCGTTGGGCGGTGAGGGATTTTTTCTGGTCGAAATGGAAACGCAGCGTCGCACCGTTCCTTTTCGCAGTCCCTTTGAACACCGCAAACCTGTAATGCATATGCAGACCGCAACAGTGGTCGGCCCGAATCAGGAGGAAGTGTTCACGGACGACCTCAACCGGGTGAAGGTGCTGATGCACTGGGACCGGGAGAACGGTGGCGATGAAAAAGCTTCGTGCTGGCTACGCGTCATGTCGCCAAACGCCGGCGGGACGCTCGGTGGCGTATTTGTCCCGCGCGTGGGGCATGAAGTGGGAATCGTCTACCTGGACGGAGATTGTGACCGCCCCGTCGTCAGCGGAAGCCTGTTCAACGCACAGCAGACGCCGCAATGGCACTCCAACGGATTGCTGTCGGGTTACAAGTCGAAGGAATTTCAGGGCACAGGCTACAACCAGCTTGTGATGGACGATTCAACGGGCCAGAACCGGGCGCAGCTATTCAGCAGCACGGCCCAGAGTTATTTGCATCTCGGTTATCTCATCGACCAGCAAGGCAATACGCGCGGCAACTATCTCGGGACGGGCTTCGACCTGAAGACCGATTCGTATGGCGCTGTGCGCGCTTCGCAGGGCATGTATCTGTCGACGTACGCGCGAGTCGGCACGTCGAGTCAGCCGCTTGATGTCAAGGAGGCACATCAGCACCTAGTCGACTCGGGCGGTGTCGTTGAGCGGCGCTCCGAAGTCGCAACAGGCAGCCAAGCTGAAGGCTTGCAGGACGCGCAGGACACCATTAACGATTTTGCTGCCGCGACGCAGAGCCCTCGGCAGGCGAACTCGGGTGGCGGCAACACGGCCAGTGGTGGAACTGGTGAGGCGAACGGATTCGCTCAGCCCGTGATGCTGCTGGCCAGCCCGTCCGGTATCGGTCTTTCGACGCAGAAATCCATTCAGGCTGCGGCGACGGAGCACGTCAACATTGTGAGCGGCGCCAGCACGCATATCGCCGCAACCAAATCGCTCATCGCGAGTGTTGGCGAGAAACTCAGCCTGTTTGTCCAGAGCGCCGGTATGAAGCTCTTTGCCGGCAAGGGGAAGGTCGAACTTCAGGCCCAGTCCGACAACGTCGAAATTACGGCCGACAGAACGGTCAAGGTTGTCTCGACGTCTGATGCCGTCAATGTGATGGCTGACAAGGAAATCAAACTGATGGCTGGTGGCGCAACGATTCGGCTTGCTGGCGGCAACATCTATGTACATGCGCCGGGCTTGGTCGAAATCAAGGGTGCCCAACATTCATTCCAGGGGCCCGCGAGCGAGAACGCGGCAGCGCAGCTACCGACCACTGAAGCTTGCGCGCAAAAATTCGCTTCTGCCTCGCAAACCGGTGCGGCCATTGTCGACTAGGAGTACCTATGGACCAGTACCTGATTGTCGAGCCTGACAACGGCAGCGTTGACCTTGGCACGGCGCCGCGGATGTACGAAATCGGCGAGATTGTCCCCGCTGCGATGCCGGAACTCAAAGGCGTGATGCCGATGCTTTACTCGGTGGAGCACCCTGAACAGCAACTGCCAGCTATCGAGGTCATTGCGGGACGGGACCAAGAGAGTGGCCTCCCACCGCGCGTCTGCGCGCTGCTTGAGACTGATGCAAGCGCTGAGACCTTGATGAAGCACATTAGCGACATGATTGCCCTGCCGCGCGAAACCGGGGGCCATTCTGTATTCCGGTTCTACGACCCTCGCGTGGTTCGCAACCTTGGATGGGTGCTGCAACCGGAGCAGTTGTCGCTAATGCTCGGACCAGTGCAGCGCTGGCGCTACTACTCTGACAATGGGTGGCTGGCGATGGAACACCCAGCAGTCGCTCCTGCCGAACGCCTGTCGCTATCCACTGACCAGTGGGCAACGCTGCGCCGCCTGCATCTTATTGAGCAGGCGCTGAAGTCCATACGCGACGTTGGGGAGCCAGTTGATGACCGTACACCTCGCCGGCTCGACGCCCTCTTTACGAAGGGCACCCGATATCGCCTCGCGGGGGAGGACCTGACAGTGTTTGCCGTACAGGGCTTGCTGGTCTCGTCGAACTTCGACCGACATCCCAAAGTTGCCGCAGCGCTTCAGCCGGGACAGACGTCGTCGTACTCGGAAATTACTGCCCAGTGGAGCGACGAGAACTGGGCCGTGATTGCACAGGAAGTGGCGCTGTACGCGCAGCAATAAGACCGACAACGCAAGACAGAGAGAGCAACGATGGGAACTATTCCGAAGGTCCAGGCCGCGTCAACCGGCGCTAAAGCCAATGCAGCCTGCCAGAAGTCCTGCAACATGTGCGAGAAGCAAGGTCTTCTCATTCTGCCGGTAAGGTATGCAGCAGCTGCCGCGACCACTGCTCACAATCTCGGCGCAGCCACGGCGCTTGCATTGCCGAAGGGGCCGTTTGGTAACGGCGTCACAACCGTGAGCGCGAAGAAGGCGAGCTACTTCCTGCGCTCCGTGCGCAAAGGCTTCATCCACGTCTACTACCAGTCGCAGAACAAATGGCAAATCTATGGAGTGACGTCCGAGGGATACGTTTTCAACTATCCACTCGACGTTGACCTGCCCGAAACCCAGGAGAAGGGATTCAACTGCCAGCAGACCGGGCATAAGGAACTCGCGCAGTGCATCAGCATCGAGCATCCACATAAAGCCGGCAAGGTCTATCTGGCATTCAGCGACGTACGTTGGACGGCCGCCGTACGCAAGCGCTATGAAGGCAATGAAAATGGTTGCAGGGACCAACGGATGCAGCTTTTCGATGCAGCGGGATGGGCGAACGGTAACCATTCGCAGAAGCATGCCCAGACCATTGCAGACGTTTCCGAGTACGTCCTCGAGTACAAGGGAGGTGTGGACGTCGCAGCATCCGGTTCGCCGTTTGCCTTCAAGGACCGTTCGACTGAAGCTGACGGGCTCAAGCAATTTATGGACGCACATGAGAAGGGCAATGGCGTCTTCTTCGCGCTTTGGGACCCATCTGGCATCACGCAGGAACTCAACGCCGAGCAGATAATCGCTATGGGTGCGGCAATGAAGCCATACCAGCGGAAGATGTGGACGGCGAGCGTGATTGACGGAATGAAGTCCTCCATTGAAGAAAGCGCAGAGGAAGACGAGAACGCAGCCGCCGAGCAGCTCAAGGGGCAGACAGCTGAATCGTACGCTATTTACTCCCTGTTTGATGGTGGGAAGGCCTACGAGAAGGAAATCAAGTCCATCGACGAACAGAAGGAAAGAGAGATGGATTCGGTTAAGGCAGCGGCCTGGAAACCGTACACCGAAGCCTACAGCCAGAATGCAGTGACTCAGTTCCGCAACGACATGAAGACGCAGATGCAAAAGGTGGAGGAGACGATTCTCACCCCGCTCGCGGAAGACTATGTCGCCTGGCTAAAGGGCACGCAGATGAGGACGGTGTTTGCGTGGGACTTCCACGAACTCGATGTAGCAAAGGGCGTCGAATATGCCGAACTCTTCTACGCATGTATATATGGGTCGGCTGACCGCAGGGTGGTCTATGACCTGGTCCTCGAATGGGCCAAGGGAGACTTGAAGGACCGCCATAATCCGCTTCTGCGTTCGATGATTCTGAATCACGACCCGTCGGCTGAAAAACTGAAGGAAGCGGCAGGATTCCCTCTGCTTGAAGTGCGGGAGCCGGCCGCGAAGCTCATTGAGCTGAACCACTCTGCCAACGAGATTCTCGAGAAGAAAGGCCAGGGCCTGATTGTGCGGGCCGACAAGGCAGTGGCTGGCATGCTGCACGAGCTGGGTGGCCCGATTGCCGGCTTCATCGCCAAGGCTGGCGATACAGCGAGTGTCCGGGTACTCACAGCGTGCATGGGTCTGCGTTCGCGCACCACAGTCATCTACAAGCCCGTCGAAGGAACCGTCAACCAGTGGATTTCCTATATGGCGCGCCAGATGTACGAACAGATGCCCGCGAACAAACGTCCGAGCCTGGGTTCGTTGAACGCGAACCTGCGTAAGACTTTCCAGAGTTCGTCTCCCAAGGATGGTCCAATCAAGGTTCCGCAGTTCATTGTCTTCAACGCCGATGAGGCTCTCCAGGCGTCATCGGGCGCTACTTCCCTCAGTGGCAGGGGGGCGGCAATCTTTGCACCGGGAGTGCGCGCGGTATTGACGGAAGAGAACATCAATGCGAGCTTTCTTCCAAAATTTCGGGCCGCGACACAGGGTGAAGTTGGATATGGCGTCATCGGGGTTATCTTCAACGCGGTCAACTGTATGTTGGCTAGCAAGGAGTTGGCAAAGTCCAGTGCGCTGAACCGCAAGGAGAACCATGACAAGTTCGTTGCTGCTATGGTCTCAACGGGTGCGGCGTCCTTTCAGACGGTTGGTAATGGCATGAAGGCATTTAGCAAACTAGGAGGGCGTTATTCGCAACTGTTGCTGAAATGGGGCACCGTTATCGAAATTGCCTTCCGTGTCGTAGGTGCGGTAGCCGGATTGGTCGGGGCATGGTATGACCTCCAGCAATTCAAGACCGAACGAGAGTCCGGACATGCGGGCCTAGCCTCCTTGTATTTTGCATCTGCCGTTACAAACGGCCTGCTTTGCCTTGCCCTGATTGCCGGCGCGACGGTCCTGGTTTTTGCGCTTATGGTCGTGCTTGTTATCATCGGTCTTTTAATAGCATGGAAGAAGCACCGGGAAATCGAGGAATGGCTCAGTAAGTGCTTCTTTGGTACAGCGGCGGAAAAGTTCTCAGAACTCGACGAACGCAAGCAGTTCGAAGCGCTGACCTCATAAGCGAGTCACCATGGCATACGATTACCTGACAAAGATTCGAATCAACCGTCCACTAACCGAGGAAGAGGTCGCACGGCGCATTGATGTTCACAAGCCCGTCGTCGATGAAGCTGCCGATGCCTACACCGTGTTCGGGATGAACGATGTTTATCTCGAAGTCTGCGACGCTTCTTACTCGCAGGTTGGCTGGGGCCTTCTTGCATTCCTGCTTTGTTTCCCGGCATTTGCTTTACTCACCGTGGAAGCCGTGCAAAGCGCGATTGTCGATACGCCGGCGATGGTCAGGAACGGGGAACAGGGGATGTTCAGCGCCGGCATGTGGGTCTTCACCGTGATTACGGTGCTGTGCTGTGTGCTCACAGTTGTGATACTGCTGCGCGATTGCTTCAACTACAGGCACAAGGCCGTGCGTTTCAATCGCCAGACGCGCATGGTGTACGCCTTCCGGCACAACGGGCCCGGCGGTGTAATCGCGGTGCCTTGGGACAAGGCGTTTTTCTACCCGCACCGGCTGCCTTCCAACGGGCTCGCCGGGGGCGCGCCAACCCTGATGCGCTGCTTTGTGCTTGACGACGCTGGAAAGAATATCGTGAACACGTTCAGCTTCGGTGCTCGTACGGTCAACGGCGCGGACGAGTCCACTCCAATGGGCAAACAGGTCCTCTATCAGATTCAGGCCAACTTCGAGTTCATCCGGCGTTACATGGAACAGGGTCCGGGCGCACTACCGAAGGTCGAGCGGTATCTGCCGCGGGGCCCCTCGCTGCGCGCGTCTATGAGCGTCTGGTTCTACGGCATCGGAGCCGTCGGCCGTGCCAACGGTGCCATGCGCGTTCTTACAATACTGCTTTCGGGGCCAATATTCCTGCTGTCGATTCTGCACTACATTGCCCAACTGACGAGCCGGGAGCCAGTTTGGCCGACCGACGTAGAGGCCGCCTGCGGCAACTCAGAGTCGACGGCAATGGCTCAAGCCTAAGCTTGCGGGCTTCCGTTGCTGTCTGAACGCGCTGCTGCTGTCTTGCGCGGAATCGCCTGGGTGAACGGCAAGGGTCTGCGTCGTGGCCTCGGTCAGCGCGTCAACTCGTATCGTAACGTCAGGCCTTTCCGGGCTCAAATTCACACGCGCGCAAGCACGTTCACATTCAACTTGTCGCCATATATTCGATGCAAAAGAATTGCGGTTTTCTGGTCTGCACCACAACGCTGATTTTCCTCACAGCCTGCCACAGCGCATCAGACAGCCCACTCGCTCGCGCAGCCGCCACGCTTGCAAAGACGGAGGCCCCGCATGATGCCCAGTGGGTTCAGCTCGATAGCAATGACGCGGCCGTGCAGGAGTGTGCCATCAAGTTCCCGGACGACGACCACCCCTGGACCGCGCGCATCGGGCTCAAGCCGGGGCAGTATGCAATTCACGCCCGCATCCAGCAGGATGGGGCAAATGGTTCCTGGTCGTCCGGTGAGGTATGGTCGGACGCGAAGACCGATGGTGACAAAGATGCGCTGGACGAGAGCACGCTCAAGGCTAGGCTGCATGACTGCGCCACGCACGTGATGTCCATCGGTGTGCTTGAGAGCCATCTTGGTCCGGACAACGCCGTCGTAACGGGACTGCGCGCGCTGGAAAAGCGGGATATCGAGAATGCGAAGTTGCTTCGCAAATCGACGCAGAACGGCAGCTAAGCCTGGTACGCCGTCAAACAGCCAATTCGTGGTCACAGCATCGCGAAATTACCGAAGTAGCGTTGAGGTCATCTGATATTCGCCGTCAGTGTTGACGCGAAACCCGAAGCTTTTTTGATGGGATTCCCGCGTGACTTGACCGCAAGAGTTTCCGCGCAGAAACGCGCTAAGTTATTCGCCGGAATATATCGAGTGAAAGGAGGAAGTCTTACCATGGACCGCAGATTCATCCTGAAAGATGACAAGACTACCCACAATGGTGTGGTGCTCGATGGCATCGTCGGCTCGTCCTTCGACGGTCGGCCGTTGGCTTATCTCGGGGCGCCCGTGTCGTGCCATACGTGCAACACGCAGGGCATCATCGTCAGTGACGGCTCGCCTCACACGATGAGTGTCATGGGCAAGCAGGTCGCACTCGAGAACGATTTATGCCAGTGCAAATGCGAGCCTCTTCCGAAGCTGGTGGCGTCGCAAACCATGGGCTCACTCACAGCCTGATTGACGGCAGCTCATTCGGGTCAAGCATCGACTTGAAAGTCTTTGTTCAAAGAGAATCGGCTGTCGAAATGACGTGAACAAAGCGCCGCGACCAAGGTAACTGCTGCTGCCGCTGAGTCGCTTCGCGAGCGGCCTCGGAACTTAAGAGGAACCGCTATGACATCGTAAGCGAGAAGATATGGCGTATGACCACGTGACCCGGATTGCGTTGAATCGCCCGGTTGACGAGGATGAAGCCGCACGGCGCATAGATATCCGCAAACCGGTCGCGGACGAGGTTGCCGACGCCAATACCGTGTTCGGCATGAACGATGTGTACCTGGAAGTTTGTGACGGCTCATATTCGCAGATTGGATGGTGTCTGCTTGCCTTCCTGATTGGTTTCCCCGCGTTCATATTTTTCACAGTCACCGCGATACAGGGCGCTGTAGAGGTGAACCCGGCTATGGTCAGGAACGGTGAGCAAGGCGCCTTCAGCATCGGGATGTGGGTCCTTGCGGTGGTGGGAGTGCTCTGCTGTGCGTTCACGGTAATGCTTCTCCTGCGCGACTGCTTCAACTATCGGCACAAATCTGTGCGGTTCAACCGCAAGACTCGCATGGTGTACGCGTTTCGACACAACGGCCCGGGCGGTGTCATCGCTGTTCCTTGGGATAAGGCATTCTTCTTTGTACATCGGCAGCCCTCCAATGCCACGTTTGGCGGAGCCCCCACCCTGATGCGCTGTTTCGTTCTTGACGACTCCGGCAAGAAAATCGTCGATACGTTCAGCTTTGGGCTGCGGACAGTCAATGGGGCGAAAGAGTCCACGCGCTACGGCAAACAGGTGCTTTATCAGGTCCAGGCCAACTTTGAGTTCATTCGCCGCTATATGGAAAGCAGTCTGGATTCGCTGCCACCTGTGAAAAAGTATCTGCCGCGCGGCCCCTCCCTTCGAGCGTCGATGAGTATATGGTTTTACGGACTGCTGGATATTGGCGGCGTTAACGCGGGACTCCGCATTTTTTCTCTCGTACTCAGTGTCCCGGTTTTTTTGCTGTCCGTGCTTCACTACATTGCACAGCTGACTTGTCGTGAGCCGGTGTGGCCGGAGGACGTCGAGGCAGCATGCGACAACGTCCGGCCAGCGGTGGTAGCGGAAGTGTGACTGGCTACAGATGCCACCCTATGCAGCGGCCTTACAAGTCGCGAGCCCGTTTGGCCCGCGGACGTCGGGTTGCCTGCAGGGACACATCAGCCACGCGGCTTGTACGCGTCTAACGCGGCGCCACTAGCGAAGAAGAAATTGCTCACGGAGATGAAAGTATGGGACGTAGATTCATTGTCCAGGGCGACACAACTGACCGTAACGGCGTCGTGATGGACGGCATAAGTGGGTCATCACTGGACGGGAAGCCGCTGGCTTATATCGGCGGCGTTGTCAGATGCCATAGCTGCGACAAGGAAGGTGTCATCATCACTGACGGTTCGCCACATTCCGTATCAATGATGGGCAAGCAAGTCGCTTTAGAAAATGACCTCTGTAAATGTACGTGCGACCCGCTTCCGAAACTCATTGCCTCACAGACGCGTGGCTCGCTATCTACATAGTGACAATTGCAGGGCTGCGCTCAACGGTAGAATCGCTGGCGTTGCGTCGTCGAGCCAAGAATTCGCGCGAGTGCTTAATTCGACCTCACAACGAGGATGATTAGAGGACCGTGCCGAATTGCTGCTGGTCGAGAGAAATGGTTGCAATGATGGATTCGAACTCTGCCATCAAATCCGGATGGCGTTGGGCAACGTACTGCCGTGCAGATTCGTTTTCGAGGAGCTTGGCGAGATATTCTTTCGCAAGCACTAGATTCGCGCAGCTCCTTCGTCGGAACCTGCATCTGGAGCAGGCGCAGGCACACCGACCATTCAAACGCGCACTCAGGAAGGTCAGGGTCGTCCCGCCGGCCTCGTCCTGCCCGATCAGCCGCGCGCCACGTGGATGAGCATCGCCATCAAGGAAGCCGAGCGTTGGGGCGGTGCGGATGAAAGCGTTATAACAAAGACCATGAATTATCACGACTTGGTCGACAACCAGAACTGGATCAAGAGTCTGAATGGCAGCGCCAATGCGTGGTGCGCCGCGTTCGTCAACTGGGTGATGAAACAGGACGGACGGGACATGGTGACGAAGCGGGACGATCGGCACCGTGCTCGAAAGTTCGTTGGGGACCCCAACTTTCCGCCGATCAAGGAGCCAGTGTACGGTTGCATCGCGGTGCTCGCTAACCTGGAGCACGTAATGTTTGTATACGGTTACGATTCCAAGAGCAAAAAGTTAGTGGTGCTTGGCGGCAATCAGGGCGGCCACGGTACATTCGGCGGCACCATCGACTTCACCGATTTTCCAAAATCTGCTATGCACGGGTTCTATGTCCCGCTGACCTACTTGCCTTTCGCGCAGGAAGAAATCAAGAAGGGCGCTCAGTTACCCGAAGCGAATGCCGAAGAACTCAACAAACTGCATCACATCAAAGATCCCAAAGGCCATGGAACACGTTAAGGCATTACGATCATCGGTCGTCACAGCCATCGCGCTATCGGCAATGTGCGCATGCAACGTAGCCTTCGCCGGCCCGAAGGAAAGTTGCATTACAACTGACGATCTGCAGACGTTGCAGCGCGATTTCTTCACGCATTTTCCAGACGCCAAAGCGTTTTCCAAATATGTGGACAGGTCGCAATTTGAATTGCTTACCAACGCGTCCGAGGGGCGCAAACTGGAGCAAGGGGGGCGTCCGACCGCAGAGAAGATCGACTGGCTGATCCACACGATGAACACCTACAAAGATCTGTTTTCCGGCTTCCAATTTGACAAGCCGGACTTCACCTATATGAGGGGACAACTCAGAGGCGGCAAACCGTCGGTCGACAATCTGCGAACATCCAAGCGATTCCCGAAAGACGAGTGCGTGCAGGAAGTCAACTATGACATACCTTCTGGCGCCTGCGTGATGTCACAACGACTGACCAGGCTTTCAATCACGTTTGTGAAAGACAAGCGTCCGCTATCACTCGCTAGCGTCGAAATGTTCTTCATCGCATGCACCGCAAAATAATTATGCTGCCTATGCAAACGCGGTCCTCGCCGGGGATGTCGCCGTCGGCCCCGAATACAGGTCGGTCGCAGCGCCCAAACGAATTGACGACCGACCTTCTGCTTCGCAAGATAGCTGCCGTTCCCATGCCTTGGGGCGCAGGTGACGCTGCGGCCAAGAGGCCGCATCAATACTCCCGGTGACCGATTGATGATGCTTTCCAAACGACTTAAATGGATCGCCCTGCTGTGCATACTCGCGCTGGCCGCATGGTTTTTCTGCCGGCCGGTAATCGTGCTGCATTACTCGGCGGACGCGCAGAAGCCGGTGGTCTATTTCCTGAACGAAAACGATCAAATCACTCGCGGTGAACTGGCACCCGGGCAGACCGAAAAGTTCTACACGCCCATGTTTGCATCGCGGGATGCGTGGATCGAGGTCAGTTTGCCTTTCGCGAGTCGCGACGGTGTGCACGTCAAGCCTCCGTATAGCCGGGTCGACGTGTATATCGACGCGAGCACGAAGATTGAGCGAACGGATACAAAGCATAATTTCTTCGCGCGCTTTTGAGGTCTCATGACGTTGCGGCGCGTCCGTGGACATTCTGGATAGACTACGCCCGTCGCACGAGGTGGGGCGCACTGGTGCCCCTCGCCAACCAACTTATCCCCACCCTCCTCTGCACAACCCGTGTAAAACCCGGTTCACACGATGTGGGGCAAACCTTGATAACCCCACCGCTCAGTGGGCCGCACGAAAACTTCCCCTTGGCCCGAGCCTGATATCCACGCTCGCCCAGCAAGGTTATCTCCGCTGCAACCCATTGATGCGAAAGAGAGCTTCGCAGTTGTCCACAAGCCACACCACCCCTTGTTAACTATTACTACGTATACATATACAAAGCCTATAAAAACCAAAACAAGCACCCACATTCGCGCCACCTGAACATGCAACGCACCGCCAACCCACAAGCAACACTTAGGCAACCCTCACCGAAGCGGCAAACAGATCTCCGTCACCAACTTCGCGGGCGCCGTCGTCTTCGGACTGTTCAAATACTCCTCGAAT
The DNA here is from genome assembly GCF_047325075.1 of Paraburkholderia phenoliruptrix. Lineage (NCBI taxonomy): Bacteria > Pseudomonadati > Pseudomonadota > Betaproteobacteria > Burkholderiales > Burkholderiaceae > Paraburkholderia > Paraburkholderia phenoliruptrix. The sequence continues at coordinate 350,835 of NZ_CP168531.1, read as the reverse complement.
ACGGGCGCATCGGCCGCCTCGCGCCCTGACTGCACGAGCCACGTGCCATACAACCACTCGTAGGCCGCGCGCATATCGCTGTACGGCCCCGTGTGCCGCAACACCGCATACTCGCCGCCGCGCACAGGCTCGATCGACACCGGCGGGCTCACCGTCACCGACATTGGTAGCGGACCCGGCAACAGCACCCCCGCTTTCGAGCGCAGTGCGTGTTCATCCACCATGCCGGGATCGTCGTAATACACGCCGATCATGCGCAGCTCCGCAGCGAGCAAATTGTTTTTACCCAGCCATCCAAAAAGCGCGTCGAACGCCTTGCCGATCTGCATATACGAGCCAACGTGATCGACCGACAGAATTGCCATCGGCTCCATGCGACGGATCTCCACTTCACGCAGTGTCATTTGCTTCTCTCCCGAAAGTGCCGGACGAAACCGGCGGTGTGTGCCCTCGTTGCGGTACTGCGCGGGCGGCACGCCGAATATCGCGCGAAACGTGCGAGAAAACGATTGCAGGCTGCTATAACCCGAGCGCGATGCAATCTCGGCAATCGGCATCGTTCCGTTTGCCAGATAACCGGCGGCGCGATGCAGCCGCAGGCGCCGAACCGTGGCGGCCACCGTCTCGCCGTACATCGCCTGATAAATGCGGTGCCAGTGATAGGGCGACAGGCACGCAATTTCCGCGAGCCGATCGATGTCGAGCGGTTCGTCCAGATGATCGTAAATGTGGTCGAGCACGCGGCCGAGGCGCGTCTCGTAGCGTGTCCGACTGGTTGAATCGTTCATGTTGTCGCGAGTGTGGAAAGTCATTGGTTTTGCGAAGCGAAAACAAAAACAAAAATATCACGCGCCCGTTTACCAAATCCTGCGAATCCGAAGCGCAAACCTCACGTGCTCAATTAAGCGCCTTCTGCAAAAAGCGTCCCCCCAACTTTGCCAAATTTCGATACCACCCCCGAATAATGGCTCACTACCATCGGCGAAAGCCTGCCCGTCCACTCACCGCAAAGCCTTGCGGCGTCGAGCAAGCGGAAAACTCCGGAGCGTCCGATGAAATCAGAGTCCAACAGTCAGCACGTCGGTAAGGTCACGCATCACGAGTTGAAGCAGACGCTCGGCACGTGGCAACTATGGGGAATCGCGGTCGGTCTCGTGATTTCCGGCGAATACTTCGGCTGGAGTTATGGCTGGGCGAGCGCCGGCACGCTCGGCTTTGTCATCACGGCCGTCTTCATCGCCGCGATGTACACCACCTTCATTTTCAGCTTCACCGAGCTCACCACGTCGATTCCGCACGCGGGCGGCCCGTTCGCGTACGCGCGTCACGCGTTCGGCCCGACGGGCGGTTATCTCGCGGGCGCCGCCACGCTCGTCGAATTTGTGTTTGCGCCGCCGGCCATCGCGCTCGCAATCGGCGCCTACCTCCACGTGCAGTTCCCGGCGCTCGAACCGAAACACGCGGCAATGGGCGCGTATCTCGTCTTCATGGCCTTGAACATCGTGGGCGTGCAGATCGCGGCCGCGTTCGAACTATGCGTCACGCTGCTCGCCATTTTCGAATTGCTCGTTTTCATGGGCGTCGTTTCGCCGGGCTTTCACTGGTCGAACTTCACGAAGGGGGGCTGGGCCGGCGCGGACACGTTCAGCATGGGCTCGTTTAACGGCATGTTTGCGGCGATTCCGTTTGCGATCTGGTTCTTCCTCGCGATCGAAGGCGTCGCCATGGCCGCCGAAGAAGCGAAAAACCCGAAGCGTTCCATTCCCATCGCTTATGTCGCGGGCATTCTGACCCTGGTGGTGCTCGCCATCGGCGTGATGGTGTTCGCGGGCGCGGCCGGCGACTGGACGAAGCTCGCGAATATCAACGACCCGCTGCCGCAAGCGATGAAATACATCGTCGGCGAACATAGCGGTTGGATGCATATGCTGGTGTGGCTCGGACTGTTCGGTCTCGTCGCGTCGTTTCACGGCATCATCCTCGGCTATTCGCGGCAGATTTTCGCGCTGGCTCGCGCGGGCTATCTGCCGGAATGGCTCTCGAAGGTGCATCCGCGCTTCAAGACGCCGCATCGCGCGATTCTGGCGGGCGGCGTGATCGGCATCGCGGCGATCTACAGCGACGAGCTGATCCAGTTCGGCGGCCAGACGCTCACCGCGAACATCGTGACGATGTCCGTGTTTGGCGCTATCGTGATGTATATCATCAGCATGTTGTCGCTTTTCAAGCTGCGCCGCGCCGAACCGGACATGGAGCGTCCGTTCCGTGCGCCGCTCTTTCCGCTGTTTCCGGCCTTCGCGCTGGCGGCCGCGGTGATCTGTCTGGCGACCATGGTGTACTTCAACTTCCTGGTGGCCGTGGTGTTCGCCATCTTTCTCGCGCTCGGCTACGTCTATTTCCTGTTGACGCGCCATCAACGCGAGGCCGCGCCGACGGACGCCTTGCTGGAAGAATGACCGACGAAGCCGCTGCGCGCAGCGGCGCCGCAGTCGCAAGCTGGAGTCGTAAAAGATGAGCTATACGGAGACAATCGGCAGCCGAACATATCGCTTTGCCGATCTGAAAACACTCATGGCGAAGGCGAGCCCGCAACGTTCCGGCGACCAACTCGCCGGCGTCGCGGCAGCAAGCGAGGAGGAACGCGTCGCCGCGAAAATGGCGTTGGCGCAGGTGCCGTTGCGTACGTTCCTGAATGAAGCGCTGGTTCCTTATGAAAGCGACGAGGTCACGCGTCTTGTGATCGACACGCATTCGCCGCAGGCATTCGCCGAGATTTCGCATCTGACGGTGGGCGACTTTCGCAACTGGCTCTTGAGCACGTCGACGGATGCGGATGCGCTCACCCGTATCGCCGCGGGTCTCACGCCGGAGATGGTGGCCGCTGTTTCGAAGCTGATGCGCAATCAGGATCTGATCGCGGCGGCGCGCAAACGCCCGGTCATCACGCGCTTTCGCAACACCGTGGGACTGCCGGGCCGCATGTCGGTGCGTCTGCAACCGAATCATCCGACGGATGACGTCAAAGGCATTGCTGCCTCCATGCTCGACGGCCTGATGTACGGCTGTGGCGATGCAATGATCGGCATCAATCCGGCCAGCGACAATCTCGCCGCCATCACGAAGCTGCTGCTGATGATCGACGACTTCCGTCAGCGCTACCAGGTGCCCACGCAATCCTGTGTGCTCACGCATGTCACCAATACGATTGCCGCAATCGAAAAAGGCGCGCCCGTGGACCTCGTGTTTCAGTCGATTGCCGGCACGGAAAAAGCCAACGCCGGTTTCGGCATTTCGCTCGCGCTGCTGCAGGAAGCGTATGAAGCGGGACTGTCGCTCAAACGCGGCACCGTCGGCAGTAATCTGATGTACTTCGAAACGGGGCAGGGCAGCGCGCTCTCCGCGGACGCGCATTTCGGCGTCGATCAGCAAACCTGTGAAGTGCGCGCGTATGCGGTTGCGCGCAAGTTCAACCCGTTTCTCGTGAATACCGTGGTGGGTTTCATCGGCCCTGAATACCTGTACGACGGCAAGCAGATCACGCGCGCCGGTCTTGAAGATCACTTCTGCGGCAAGCTGCTCGGCGTGCCGATGGGTTGCGACATCTGCTACACGAACCACGCGGAAGCCGATCAGGACGACATGGACAACCTGCTCACGCTGCTCGGCGTCGCGGGCATCAACTTCATCATGGGCATTCCGGGCGCGGACGACGTGATGCTCAATTATCAAAGCACGTCGTTTCATGACGCACTATACGTGCGCGACGTGCTCGGCCTGCGCCGCGCGCCTGAATTCGAGGAATGGCTGGAGTCGATGCAGATCACCGACGCACGTGGCGCACTGCTCAGCGCATCGCCACAGCAACCGCTGCTCGAGGGCGCGCGCGACTGGATGGGTATCGCATGAGTGATTTCGTCGACAAGAACCCGTGGAATGCGCTGCGCCAGTTCACCAATGCGCGCATTGCGCTGGGCCGCGCGGGCAGCAGTGTGCCGACTGCGCCTTTGCTCGCGTTCAATCTTTCGCATGCGCAGGCGCGCGACGCCGTGCATCATCCGCTGGACACAGAGGCATTGCATGAGCAGTTGCATGCGCTCGACTTCACAACGCTCGACGTGCATAGCGCCGCGCCCGATCGCGAGCATTACTTGCGGCGCCCGGATCTCGGGCGGCGCCTGTCGGACGAGAGCCGCGCCGCGCTCGCGCAGTTAGCGAACGAGTCGCCGGATGTCGTGTTCGTGATTGGCGACGGCTTGTCGGCCTTCGCCGCGTCGAAGCAGGCGGTTCCGCTGCTGCAAGCCGTGGTGCCGCAGCTTGCGGACTGGAGGATCGGTCCTGTGGTCGTCGCGCGGCAAGCGCGCGTTGCACTCGGCGACGAGATCGGCGAGCTGCTGCACGCGAGGATCGTGGTGATGCTGATCGGGGAACGGCCAGGCCTCAGTTCGCCCGATAGCCTCGGCATCTACCTCACGTATGCGCCGAAAGTGGGTTGCAGCGACGCGCAGCGCAATTGCATTTCCAACGTGCGTCCGGAAGGACTCGACTATCCGTTGGCTGCCCACAAACTGCACTATCTGCTCACGCATGCGCGGCGTCTCGGTCTCACCGGCGTCGGACTGAAAGATGACAGCGACGCGTCGCTGCCCGCTGGGCCAGCAGCGCCCGCGATCGGCGCCGCGGCAAACTCCAGCCCCCATCCGTAAAGCCCCGGCGCACACGCCAGCGCGACCTGGACGCGGCTTCACGCATCGGCGCGCTGCACAGGGTGCGATTCGAGCCACGCGTTTTCGTCGTCGTCAAATAGACGCGAGCGCGTGAGAAAGCGCAAACCCGTGGGCCGTTCAAGCGAGAACATGCCGCCGTTGCCCGGCACCACGTCGATAATCAACTGCGTGTGCTGCCAGTACTCGAATTGCGAATCGCTCATGTAAAACGGCACACCGGCGAGCGTGCCGAGCTTCACGTCGGACGAACCGACCATGAATTCGCTGCGCGGAAACAGCATCGGCGCGCTCCCGTCGCAGCATCCGCCGGATTGATGGAACAGCACGTCGCCATGCTCCGCGCGCAATCTGTCGATCAACTCGATTGCGGCAGGCGTTGCAATGACGCGAGCCACTTCTTGTTTGTCGGCCATCGTAGGTCCTCGCAGAAATAAAGCGAGCCGCGCAAGGCGGCCCGCTTGAACAGAGTCGCTAGCGTTGCGCGCTTAGAAGAAACCGAGTGGTTTCTCGCTATAGCTCACGAGCAGGTTCTTGGTCTGCTGATAATGGTCGAGCATCATCTTGTGATTTTCGCGGCCAATGCCCGATTGCTTGTAGCCGCCAAACGCCGCGTGGGCCGGATATGCGTGGTAGCAATTGGTCCACACGCGGCCCGCCTGAATCTGCCGGCCGAAGCGATAGGCGCGCGTGCCGTCGCGTGTCCAGACGCCCGCGCCGAGACCGTACAGCGTGTCGTTGGCGATTTCGAGCGCTTCTTCTTCGGTCTTGAACGTCGTGACCGACACCACCGGCCCGAAGATCTCTTCCTGGAAGATGCGCATCTTGTTGTTGCCGCGGAACACAGTCGGCTTCACGTAATAGCCCTTGCTCAGTTCGCCGCCAAGTACGTTGCGTTCGCCGCCGATCAGACACTCGGCGCCTTCCTGTTTGCCGAGATCCACATACGACAGGATCTTCTCCAACTGCTCCTGCGAAGCCTGCGCGCCGATCATCGTCTTCGTATCCAGCGGATGACCCTGCGTGATCGCCGCGACGCGTTTTAACGCGCGCTCCATGAAGCGGTCGTAAATCTTTTCATCGATCAATACGCGCGAAGGGCACGTGCACACTTCGCCCTGATTCAACGCGAACATCGCGAAGCCTTCGAGCGCTTTATCGAAGTAGCTGTCGTCCTGACTCATGACGTCGGCGAAAAAGATGTTCGGGCTCTTGCCGCCCAGTTCGAGCGTGACCGGAATGATGTTCTGGCTCGCGTACTGCATGATCAGGCGACCCGTGGTGGTTTCGCCGGTGAAGGCGATCTTCGCGATGCGCTTGCTGGAGGCGAGCGGCTTGCCTGCTTCCAGACCGAAACCGTTGACCACATTCAGCACGCCGGCGGGCAGCAGGTCCTGAATCAGTTCGACGAGCACGAGAATCGATGCGGGCGTTTGCTCGGCGGGTTTGAGCACGACGCAATTGCCGGCCGCGAGCGCAGGGGCGAGTTTCCACACCGCCATGAGAATCGGGAAATTCCACGGAATGATCTGACCGACCACGCCGAGCGGCTCGTGAAAGTGATAGGCCACCGTGTCGTCGTCGATCTCGGAGATCGAGCCTTCCTGCGCGCGCACCGCGCCGGCGAAATAGCGGAAGTGGTCGATGGCCAGCGGAATGTCGGCGGCCATCGTTTCGCGCAGCGGCTTGCCGTTGTCGATCGTTTCAGCGACCGCGAGGCGCTGCAGGTTCGCTTCCATGCGGTCGGCAATGCGGTTCAGAATGTTCGCGCGATCCGTCGTCGAGGTCTTGCCCCATGCAGCTTTCGCACGGTGCGCGGCATCCAGCGCCAGTTCGACGTCGGCCTCACGGGAGCGCGGAATGGAAGTGAACGGCTCGCCCGTGATCGGCGACACATTGTCGAAGTACTCGCCACCTACCGGCTTCACCCATTCGCCGCCGATAAAGTTCGCATACTGCTTTTTGTACGGGAATTCGGTCGTCAGAAACTGCATCTCCGCGTGATTCATCTCAGTGCTCCTCACATGTTTGAATGGGCTATAGTCGGCGCGATGCTGCGCTCGGGTTGCAATCCGTTGAAGCTGGCCGCGAGACCCTTGGAGCCAGAACCATGCCAATGCACCTGGCTGGTGAGCCGTGCACGCACGGCAGGCACGGGCGCACCGCGGCGTGGGGTCGAGGCTCGAACGGGCAACAGGCGGGCGCGTCGTTTCTGAGCAGTGCTGTTGTTGCTGTTCACGAATTGAACAGGGGCCTGGCCCATGCTGGAGCAGTCGGCGCGATGATCGGCCGCGCACGATCGGCATGGGACTTGCCTTGTTTTTTCTCTTCGATAATCCATCGCGCGGATTCGCCATGACGATCGAAACCCTCAGCGACACCTTCGCAAACGCAGCGCCCCCCGCAGCTTCAGCGCGCGCGCCGCAGCCTAGCTTCCGCGTGCAGACCCGCATTGCTCACGACGCGGACGAGCAGGCGCGCAACCTTCACGGCTGGCATCAAACCTACGACCAGCTGACCGCAGGCAGCTTTGTCGGCGGTTTGACGGAGCTGTGCGTCGATCACATGCAGATCTTCGTCGAAACGACGAGCCACACGCTGCGGCAAACCTGCGAGGTGCAAAAAGACGCGTACTGGTTCGGCATTCCGACGTGCCGCGCGGGCTCGGGCCGCATCGACGCGCAGATCATTGCCGGCGATGCACTCGCGTTTCGTCCTGGCGGCATCGAGTTCGAACTGCTGACGTCGGCGGGCTACGAGATTTTTGGCGTGGTCGTGAAGAGTGACGTGTTGCGCCGTTATGCAGCGGATGTCGAACACGTCGTGCTGGCGGAGCAGTTGGCGCACACTGAGGTCGTGCCCATCGGCATGGAGCGCAAGGAGCGTTTGTGCGCTTCGTTGCGCGAGCTTCTCACGCAAAGCGCGGCGAGCGGCGCGCCTTTGTCCGCGCCGGCGCGCGAGAGCCTGCAAGCCGCGGTGCTGGGCGCGCTGTTCGATGCATGCGCGTTGCCCGCCGCGCTTGAACCGCTTGCCATGCCGACACGTGTGCGCCGTCAGTCGATCGTCGCGGAAGCGCGCGACTATGTGCTCGCCAATCGCGACCGCGCGGTCGGCGTGCCCGAGCTGTGCGAGCGGCTGCATGTCAGCCGGCGCACGTTGCAGTACTGCTTTCAGGACGTGCTCGGCATGGCGCCCGCCCACTACGTGCGCGCGATCCGCCTGAACGGCGCGCGGCGCGATCTGTGCAACGCATCGCGCGATGCGCGCTCGGTGCAGGACGTCGCGGCCGCCTGGGGTTTCTGGCATATGAGCCAGTTTGCGACCGATTATCGCAAGCTCTTCGGCATGCGCCCTTCGGACACCTTGAAGGCTGCGATCGACGCGCATTCTGCCGGCAGCAACCGCTCGTTCGCGCACTAGCCCGTTTTCGACGCCTCGGGCATCACGCGGTGCGCAAGAGCGCCCGCGTTTATTTTCTCAGCAGCCGCAAGCCGTTGGCCACAACCAGCAGGCTCGCTCCGACGTCGGCGAATACGGCCATCCACATGGTGCCGAGACCCATCACGGCCAACACCAGAAAGACGCTTTTGATGCCGAGCGCGAGCGCGATGTTTTGCACGAGCACCGCATGCGTCGCTTTCGACAGGCGGATGAAGAGCGGGATCTTGCGCAGGTCGTCGTCCATCAACGCGACGTCCGCCGTCTCGATTGCGGTGCCGGTGCCCATTGCGCCCATCGCGAAGCCGATGTCCGCGCGCGCCAGCGCGGGCGCGTCGTTGATGCCGTCGCCGACCATGCCGACGCTCGCGCCTTCAGCCGACCATTGCGCGATAGCGTCGAGCTTGTCTTGCGGCAACTGGTTACCACGCGCTTCGTCGATCCCGACCTGCTCGGCGATCGCCGCTGCCGTGTGCGGATTGTCGCCGGTGAGCATGGCCGTGCCGACGCCCATGCGGTGCAATTCGGCGATAGCGGCGCGGCTCGTCTCCTTCACGGTATCCGCGACGGCGAAAAGGGCGAGCACGCGCTGGGCATCGATCAGGAGTACGACGGTTTTGCCTTCGCGCTCAAGCGCGTCAAGCCGTGCTTCGAGCGAGGGCGAGCAGCGTCCGAGCTCTTCCGCCAGCCGATGATTGCCCAGCCAGTAGGTGAGGCCGTTTATTTCACCGCGCGCGCCGCGTCCGGCGAGTGCTTCGAATGAATCGACGGCGAGGTGCGCCACGGCGTCTTTTTGCGCGGCGCTCGCAATCGCCATCGACACCGGATGGTCCGAGCGCGCTGCAAGACTCGCGGCGAGCCCGCGGCAAAGTGCAGCGCGAGTGCCGGCATGGATGGGGGTGTCGGAGCGCGCATCCGTGTTCGCGTCCGCGTCGGCAAAGATCGCGAAGTCGGTCTGCACCGGTTTGCCGTGCGTAATCGTGCCGGTCTTGTCGAACGCGAGGCGGCGCAGCTTGCGGCCCTGTTCGAGATAGGTGCCGCCCTTGATCAGAATGCCCTTGCGCGCAGCCGCCGCAAGACCGCTGACGATGGTGACCGGCGTCGAGATGACGAGCGCGCACGGACACGCGATCACAAGCATCACGAGCGCTTTGTAGATCCACGCCTGCCATACTCCGCCGAAAACGAGCGGCGGCACGAGCGCCACCGCGAGCGCGACGGCGAACACGAGCGGCGTGTACACGCGCGCAAACTGATCGACGAAACGTTGCGTGGGCGCTTTGGTGGCCTGCGCTTCCTCGACCGCATGGATGATGCGCGCAAGCGTCGTATTGCCGGCTGGGGCCGTCACGCGATAATCAAACGAGCCCGCCTGGTTGATGGTGCCCGCGAACACCGCGTCGCCCACGTTCTTGTCGACCGGCAGGCTTTCTCCGGTAATGGGCGCCTGGTCCACACTCGAGCGTCCGGCGACGATTTCTCCATCGAGCGCGATCCGCTCGCCGGGCTTCACGCGAACCCGCGCGCCCGGCGCGATCGCCTTGATGGCGGTGAGCCGCCAGCCGCCGCCCGGCTGCTGCACGCTCGCCTGCCCGGGCGTGAGTTGCATCAAGTCCTGAATGGCGTGGCGGGCGCGGTCGAGCGACCTGGCCTCGATCAATTCGGCGACGGTGAAGAGCACCATCACCATCGCCGCTTCCGGCCATTGACCGAGGATCAGCGCGCCGGTCACCGCGATGCTCATCAACGCATTGATATTGAGGTTGCCATGGCGGAGGGCGAGCCAGCCCTTGCGGTAGGTTGTGAGCCCGCAGGAGCCGATGGCGACGATCGCGAGCGCTGCTGCTATCCAGGCAGGCGCGCCGAGCCACCCAGCGGCCTCAGAAGCCGTCGCTGCGACGGCCGCGAAGGCGAGCGGGAGCCATGACCCCGAGCGTGCGCTGCCCCGCGCGCGTGGCCCGTCTTGCACGGTCTTCGGCGCGCCGTGCGAATTCGCCTCGGCGATTTCCGGCGTGAAGTCCAGCGAACGCAGCGCGCCGAGAACCGCGTCGAGTGCAGCGGGCGCGTGGACGACGGTCAGCACGCGCTGCATCAGATTGAACTCCATGCTGCGCACGTCCGCCATGCGGCTCAGCTTCTTGCGGATCAACGCTTCTTCGGTCGGACAATCCATTTGCATGATGCGGATTGCCGTGCGCACGTCGCCGTCCGCCGCTTCGGATGGCGGCGGCACATCGGCTCGCAGCGGCATCGGGGCGGGGCCGCGCGCGCCGCAGCAGTGGCCGCACGCTGGGTCGTGCGCGGGCTTTTCATGGCGATGCTCCTGCCGATCGGCACCGGTTTCGTTCTGTTCCTCGCGGTCGGTGTTCACCTTGTGCGCGTGCTGCATGGTGGCTTCCTCGTTGGATTTGTGGTCTAGTAAACACCTTGAAGCCACTACAAGGTCAAGGCCGGTATCGGAGGGCCCATGAAAATCGGCGAATTGGCGAAAATTGCCCATTGCACGACCGAAACCATCCGCTTCTACGAGAAAGAAGGGCTGTTGCCCGAAGCGGAGCGCACCGAGGCCAATTACCGCAGCTATTCGGCGAAGCACGTCGAGCGGTTGCGCTTCATCCGCAATTGCCGCGCGCTCGACATGACGCACGACGAAATCCGCGCGCTGCTCAGTCTGACCGACGCGCCGGCCAACGGCTGCGGCGGCATCAACGACCTGATCGACGAGCACATTGCGCACGTCGATACGCGTATCGACGAATTGCAGCAGTTGAAGGCGCAACTGCGTGCGCTGCGCGAGCAATGTCACGGCGAACAGGCGGTCGAAGACTGCGGCATCGTGCAGGGTCTCAGCGAAATGGACGTGAGCGCACCGCGCGCGCGGCACACGCATCTCGGTTAATGCGGCATTCCGGTTTATGCCGTCAGCGAATCAACCATCGAATCCAGTTGGAGAAGCAACGTGTTTACATGTAGAAATCAGTCCTGCGGCGCGCAGTGGGAGCAGTCGGACGTCGTCATCAAAAACGAGGGGCAGGGGCTGCTTTTCCGTTGCCCCTTGTGCGGGGCGCGCAATTACGTCGAACGTTTCGAAGGCGACGACGGCTCGGTGCTCTATGAGCAAATGGAAGGCCGTCCGTCTCCCGGCCCCATGGCCGAATAAGCGCCATTTGCCCGTATTTTTCTTTCGGCCTTGAGCCGATCACGAGTCATCATCTTATGAACAGTCCCATCACGGCCGGCGCGCCGTTCAGCCAACTGCCGCTGCCGGCCGCGGCGCTCGCGAATCTCACGCAGCTCGGCTACGTCGAGATGACGCCCATTCAGGCCGCGAGTCTGCCCATTGCGCTCGCCGGCCACGATCTGATCGCCCAGGCAAAAACGGGCAGCGGCAAGACCGCGGCGTTCTCGCTCGCGCTCCTCGCGCGTCTCGACGCGCGCAAGTTCGCCGTGCAGGCCATGGTGCTGTGCCCGACGCGCGAGCTCGCCGATCAGGTCACACAGGAAATTCGCCGTCTCGCGCGCGCGGAAGAAAACATCAAGGTGCTGACCTTGTGCGGCGGCACGCCGATGCGGCCGCAAACCGCCAGTCTCGAACATGGCGCGCATATCGTGGTCGGCACGCCGGGCCGCATCATGGATCACCTCGAGCGCGGCAGCTTGCCGCTGCAATCGCTCAATACGCTCGTGCTCGACGAAGCGGACCGCATGCTAGACATGGGTTTCTTCGACGACATCGCAACTGTCGTCAGGCAATGCCCGAAGGAGCGGCAAACGCTGCTTTTCTCGGCGACGTATCCGGAGGGCATTGTCAAGCTCAGCCAGCAGTTCCTCCGGAATCCGAAGGAAGTGAAGTTGGCCGAGCGTCATGACGATACCAAGATCCGCCAGCGCTTCTATGAAGTGAGCGAAGACGAGCGTCTGCATGCCGTCGGGCTGCTGCTCAATCACTATCGCCCGGTGAGCACGCTCGCGTTTTGCAACACGAAGCAGCAATGCCGCGATCTGCTCGACGTGCTGCGCGCGCAGGGGTTTCATGCGCTCGCGCTGCACGGCGAACTCGACCAGCGCGAACGCGATCAGGTGCTGATTCAGTTCGCGAATCGCAGCTGCTCGGTGCTGGTCGCGACAGACGTCGCCGCGCGCGGCCTCGACATTGCGCAACTGGAGGCAGTGATCAACGTCGACGTCACGCCCGATCCTGAAGTGCACGTGCACCGGATCGGCCGCACGGGCCGCGCCGATCAGGAAGGCTGGGCATTGAGCCTCGCGAGCATGGACGAAATGGGCCGGGTGGGCGGTATCGAGCAGGCACAAAAGCGCGAGGTCGAGTGGCACAAGCTGTCCGAACTCACGGCAACGAGCAATGAGCCGCTCTTGCCGCCCATGGAAACGCTGCAGATTCTCGGCGGCCGCAAGGAAAAAATCCGTCCCGGCGACGTACTCGGCGCGCTCACGGGCGAGGCCGGTTTTGCCGGTTCGCAAATCGGCAAGATCAACGTGACGGAGATGTCGACCTATGTGGCGGTTGAACGCAGCATTGCCCGCGAAGCAGTCCGCAAGCTGAGCGCGGGCAAGGTGAAGGGCAAGAAAGTGAAGGTGCGGTTGATGGACGACGCGTGATCCGTTGGCGGCCCGCGCATCACATCCCGTCATGCCGCCGGGATGTCCCGCCGCCTTTTCTTCTGCCCAACGCGCCTGCCAGCCGCCCGCCCGCTGCGCTGCGCCTTCGCGCAAGCCATGAAATAAACGCATGCGCGGCATGACAAAGTTTCGATTGTGATGCTTCTTTGGCTGATGCCTAATCACTGAACCGGCACTCGACCGGAATGGCCGGCACGCGTACTGTGCCGCCGCCAGTCCGCCGCCGGATGGAGATAGGGAGAAGCCTTATGCAGAGCGCCATGCAAGCTCGCTCGAAATTGCCTGACATCGGCACCACGATTTTCACCGTGATCGGCCAACTGGCCGCGCAACATGACGCGCTGAATCTGTCGCAAGGCGCGCCGAATTTCGCGCCGGACGCAAAGCTGATTGACGGCGTCGCGCACGCCATGCGCGCCGGCCATAACCAGTATGCGCCGATGTCCGGCATCGCCGCGCTGCGCGAAGCGCTCGCGGACAAAGTGCATAGGCTCTACGGCGTGCGCTATGACCCCGCGAGCGAAGTGACCGTCATCGCAAGCGCGAGCGAAGGTCTTTATTCGACCATCAGCGCATTGGTCCACCCGGGCGACGAAGTGATCTACTTCGAGCCTTCGTTCGACAGCTATGGACCGATCGTACGGCTGCAAGGCGCAACGCCTGTGCCGATCAAGTTGTCGCCCGACGACTTTCATGTGAACTGGGACGAGGTGGCCGCGGCCATCACGCCGAAGACGCGCATGATCATCATCAACACGCCGCACAATCCGACCGCGACCGTGCTCGGCGAAGCGGACATCGCGCGTCTCAAGGCGCTCACGCGCAACACGGACATTGTGATTCTGTCCGACGAAGTCTACGAACATGTGGTGTTCGACGGCGCGAAACATCAAAGCATGGCGTGCCACAGCGAGCTGGCCGAGCGCAGTGTGATCGTGTCGTCGTTCGGCAAGTCGTATCACGTCACCGGCTGGCGCGTCGGCTATTGCCTCGCGCCCACTGAACTGATGAACGAGATCCGCAAGGTGCATCAGTTCATGGTGTTTTCCGCCGATACGCCGATGCAATACGCGTTCGTCGACGCATTGGCCCATCGCGAGAGCTACCTCGGCCTGTCCGCTTTCTATCAGCAAAAGCGCGATCTGCTCGCGCATGGTTTGCGCGAATCGCGCTTCGAGCTGTTGCCAAGCAAAGGCAGCTTCTTCATGCTCGCGCGCTTTCGCGGTTTCTCCGACGAAAAGGACAGCGATTTCGTGTTGCGCCTGATTCGCGATGCGCGCGTGGCGACCATTCCGCTGTCCGCGTTCTATAGCGACGGCACCGATTCGGGCCTGATTCGCCTGAGCTTTTCGAAGGACGACGCCACGCTAATTGAAGGCGCTCGCCGCTTGTGCGAGATCTGAGACTGGCTGCATACTCGCGCGACGGCGGCATTTTTGAACGCAGTATCATCGTCGCGCCGTTGCACATTCACACGCTGCGTGTTCGTACTACTACTCAACCGAAGGAAAGGGACTTGCCATGAAACTGCTCAAGCCTCTGCTGGCGCTGGCCTGCGCATTCGCGTCGCTGGCGGCTTCGTCCGGCGCGATTGCCGCCGATACATCGACGCTGCGTTTCGGGCTCGAAGCGCAGTATCCGCCATTCGAATCCAAAGGTCCTAACGGCGAGCTGCAAGGTCTCGACATCGATGTCGGCAAGGCCGTATGCGCAGCCGCGCATATGACCTGCAAATGGGTCGAGACGTCATTCGACGGTTTGATCCCCGCGTTGCAGGGCCGCAAATTCGACGCGATCAATTCGGCGATGAACGCCACCGAGCAGCGCCGCCAGACCATCGACTTCACGACGGTTGTTTATCGCGTGCCCACGCAACTGATCGCGAAGCGCGACAGCGGTCTGCTGCCGACGGCCGAAGCGCTGAAGGGCAAGCGTGTGGGCGTGCTGCAGGCGTCGATTCAGGAGACGTTTGCGAAGACGCATTGGGAACCCGCCGGCGTCACCGTGGTCTCGTATCAGGATCAGAACCAGGTTTACACGGACCTGGTCGCGGGGCGCCTCGACGCAACGCTCGTGCTCGCACCCGCGGGGCAAACCGGTTTTCTGTCGAAGCCGAGCGGCAAGGACTACGCATTCGTCGGACAGCCGGTGCGCGACGACAAGATTCTCGGCAGCGGTATCGCTTATGGCATTCGCAAGGGCGACACAGCACTGCGGGACCGTTTGAACGCGGCCATCGCGAAGGTGCAGGCCGACGGCACGGTGAAGACGCTCGCTGCGAAATACCTCGGCGATATCGACGTTTCAGCGAAGTAAGGGCCCGCGGTGTGTGGGGCGCAGCTCGACACCGCATAAGTCCGCGTGTCAGTTGGATGCGGACGCAACGAAATCGCAGCGTGACCTACTCGCTCCCGTTTTCCACCACGCGGCCCTCCGCGCGCCAGCGCAGCATGCCGCCCGCGAGATTGGCCACGTCGTTAAAACCTGCCTGGCGCAGGATCACCGTGGCTTGTGCTGACCGGCCGCCCGCGCGGCACACGGTCACGATGGGGCGATCTTTCGTAAGCTCCTCGGCACGGGCGGCCAGATTACCGAGCGAAATGAGCCGCGCGGCGGGAATGCGGCCAAGCGGCCCGTTGAACTCGTCGGGCTCGCGCACGTCGACGATCTGCACGGAACGCATATTGTCTTCGAGCCATTGCGGGCCGATTTCCCAGATGCCCGCAAAGGTGTACACGAGCGGCGCCCACTCCGGCTCCGCCGCTTGCGTGGGGTCGCTCGCGGCGACGCCGCACTTCAGGTTCGCCGGCACCGCAATGTCGATCTGCTTCGGATGCGGCAGCCGCAAATTCGTCACATAGCCGACGAAATCGTCTTCACACAGTTCGCCGCCAAGGCGCGGATTGAAGCTGCGCTCTTCGCCGACGCTCGTGACCGTCAAGCCGCGATAATCGTGCGCCGGATACAGCAGGCACGTGTCGGGCTGACTGAAGATCTGGCTGTGGATGGCGCGGAACATCGCGTGCGCATCGCCGTGCTGGAAGTCGGTACGGCCCGTGCCGCGAATCAGCAGGCAGTCGCCGGTGAACATCATCGTGCCGTCGTCGAGCGCGAGGCTGATGCAGCCGTTGGTGTGGCCTGGCGTCGCGCGCACTTCCAGGTAGCGCGTGCCGAACTCGCATCGGTCGCCATGGTTCAGATAGCGGTCGGCACCTTCCGCGCCGCTTGCTGCCGATATCGCAATCTGGCTGCCCGAGCGGCGTTTGTGCATCCACGCACCCGTCACGTGGTCGGCGTGCACGTGCGTGTCGATCGTATAAAGCAGGCGCAGCCCGAGTTCCTTGATCAGCGCGGTGTCCCGGCGCACCTGCTCGAATACCGGATCGATAAGGACTGCTTCGCGCGTCGCACTGTCGGCGAGTAGATAGGTGTAGGTGGACGATTGCGGGTCGATCAGTTGGCGGAAGATGAGCAAGGTTTTTCTCCGTGGGCACGCATCGTCAAGTGTACCGGGCGCGGAGCGCGCCCGGCTTCACAGCGCCGCCGATCTCACCGCGGCTGTGCGACGGTCCGCAAATACGGCTTCAAGGTCTTGAAGCCTTCGGGGTACTTCTTCGCGGCATCCTCGTTCGAGACGGACGTCGGAATGATGACATCATCGCCCGGCTTCCAGTTCACCGGCGTGGCGACCGCGTGCTTCGCGTTCAGTTGCAACGAATCCAGCAGACGGAGCACTTCGTCGAAGTTGCGTCCCGAACTCATCGGATACACGAGCATGGCCTTGACCTTCTTGTCCGGCCCGATGATAAACACCGAGCGCACCGTCGCATTGTCCGCCGCGGTGCGCGTGCCGCCGCTCGCGTTCGGGTGGATCATGTCGTAGAGCTTCGCGACGTTGAGGTCGGCATCTCCGATGAGCGGGTAGTTGACCGCGTGGCCCTGCGTCTCTTCGATATCCTTCACCCATCTCTCGTGATCGCTCACCGGGTCGACGCTCAGACCGATAATTTTCGTGTTGCGCTTTTCAAACTCCGGCTTGAGGCCGGCCATGTATCCCAGCTCGGTGGTGCAGACGGGCGTGAAGTCCTTGGGATGTGAAAAGAGAACCGCCCACTGGTCGCCGATCCATTCGTGGAAACGGACAGTGCCTTGGGTGGTGTCGGCGGTGAAATCCGGAGCTTCTTCTCCAAGTCGAATCGACATCGTCATCCTCCATGGGAATGCGCCGGGCAATGCGCCGATTCTCGGAGCGGCGATCCCCGGGCGGCCTGAGTGTTTGATCAGGCGATTGCATGACTCACGATCAGCCTCCAGCCGGTTCGGTGTCTTGCCGCGGGAGGACCTTGCACGCGCGTGAAGGCGGGCGTCTTCGCCGGATTGCTGTGGTGCGGAAACACACGGATGCGCCACGCGTCGCGCTTAAAGCGTAGGACAAAAAAGCGCGCCGCTCTAGCCAGCATGCAGAGGTAATCTGCCGCGCCTGCCGGTTACGTCTCGCTCCACATGCGCAGCAGGTTGTGATAACAGCCGACGAGCGTGCGGCGCGCGGCGTCGTCCGCATTGGACGCGTTCAGCCGCTGGATTGCACCGTCCAGATCGAACAGCATCGCGCGCTGCGTATCGTCGCGCACGAGGCTTTGCACCCAGAAGAAGCTCGATACGCGCGCGCCGCGCGTCACCGGCCGGACCTCGTGCAGGCTCGTGCCCGGGTAAACGATGGCATGGCCGGCGGGCAGCTTCACTTCCTGCACGCCGAAAGTATCTTCGATCAGCAGTTCGCCGCCGTCGTATTCGTCTGGCGGCGTGAGGAAGAGCGTGACGGACAGGTCGGTGCGCACGCGCGCGCCGCTGCCGGGTACGAGGCGAATGGCGCCGTCGACGTGGCTGCCGAAGTGCATGCCGCCTTCATAGCGGTTAAAGAGCGGCGGATAAACCTTGTTCGGCAACGCGGCGCTGATAAAAAGCGGATGCCGCTCGAGCGCCGCGATGATTCTGTCGCCCATTTCCAGCGCGATCGGCGAGCCTTCCGCGATCTGCTGGTTGCGCTTGACGGGCGCGCCCTGATAGCCGGCCGTTGCGCGGCCGTCCACCCATGCGTCCGCGGCCGCTTCGAGATGCGCGCGCATCGCGGCGGCGTCGGCGGGGGTGACTACGTCGGGGATGGAGACAATCATCGTTCGAGTTTCCTGCGAAACCGCGCGCCTTTTGCTGCCTGGTGAAGCGGGAAGCGGCAAGGCGCGCGGCGTGCGTGGCGTCGATCGCGCGTTGCGGCGATCAGAAGAATCGGTAGTTTACCGTCGCGAGGAACGTGCGGCCGTTGCCCGGCACCGCGCGTCCGCCGTCCGACGGAATCAGCGCGTCGTAGTAGTTCTTGTCCGTGATGTTCAGCACGTTGAACTGGACGTCGTACTTTTTCGCGTGATACGCGGCCATTGCATCCCAGCGCGTATAGCCGCCCACCTGCACGAAGTTGTTGTTCGCGGCGTAGCGCGACGACGTGTAGATCGGCCCGCCGCCGATTTCCCAATGCGGCGTGAACGCGTAGGTAGTCCACAGCGTGAGCATGTTGCGCGGCGTGTTCGCGGGCGTTTTGCCGGCGGTGCCGTCGAGCGCCTTCAGAATCGTCGCGTCCATATACGTGTAGCCGCCGAACACTTGCCACTTGTCCGTGATGTGGCCGGCGACGCCGAGCTGGTAGCCGCGCACGCGCACGTCGCCGTCGAGTGTGTAGCTGCCGTCCGCGTTCAGTGTGCGCGCGTTGGTCTTTTCGATGTTGAAAAGCGATTGCGTGACGGACAGGCCGCCGTTCAGCAGATCCCACTTCGCGCCGACTTCATACGACTTGTTGTGCTCCGGCGCGAGGTTCTGCGTGTTGTTCGTCACCGTGAGTGCTTCGAGCGACGGATTGAAGGACGTGCCGTACGACACGTAGTACGACTGCCAGTCGGTCGGTTGCCAGATGACGCCGCCGCGCACGCTCGTGAAGTAGTTCGTCTGCGTGGCGTACGAAGGCGAATTGATCGAGTTGTGAATCGACGCCTCGTAGCGGTCCCAGCGCACGCCGCCCACCACCTTCCAGTGTTCGCCGATGGACACCGTGTCGTTCGCATACACGCCGATGCCGTTTGCGGTCGACTCCGCGAGATTCGTCGCCACCGTTTTCGCGTTCGACGGACGCGTCGTGTACGAAGGGTCGACGAGCGGCACGATCGCGATCGTGTTCGACGTCAGGCCCGGCGTGGTGGTCGCGAAGCTCTGGTTGCTGTAGGTCTCGTGGCTCAGGTCGACGCCCGCCACCATTTCATGCTTGATGAAGCCGGTGTTGAACTTGGCCTCGATGTCGGTCGAGTTGTAGACCGAGTGATCGTTGATGTTGCGGTCCTTGCCTTGCAGCTTCACGAACAGTTTCGACGGATCGATGCTCGTGTAGTTGCCGTTGGTGAGTGCCGTCGACGTCGGCAGCGGACCCGTCAGCACCGACGCCGCGTTGGTCGCGCGCGCTTCGGTGCTGTAGTGGCTGAATTGCGTCTGGTTGCGCAGTTTCAGGCTGTCGTTGAAGCGATGTTCGATGCGTGCGTTGAGTGTCTGCACGTCCTGGATCGTGCGGTCGTCGGTGAAGCCGTAGAACGTGCCGCGATTGACCGGCGCCGGATGGCCGTTGAGCGCCGGCACGCCGTAGTCGGGCTGGTCGCGGTTATGCTGGATCAGCGCGGACAGCGTGATTTCCGTCGGCGTGCCGATGCCGAATTTGACTTCCGGCGCGACGCCGTAGTCCTTGCTCTTCATCACGTCGCGCGAGGAGCCGAGGTCCTGGCCGAACGCGTTGATCCGGAAGGCGGAAGTCGACGTGATCGGCGTGTCGAGGTCGACCGTGTTGCGGTAGCGGTCGTGCGTGCCGGCTTGCACCGAGACGTCGGCGCGCGGTTTCAACGTGGGCTGTTTGCTGACCTGGTTGATGACGCCGCCCGTCGAGCCGCGCCCGAAGTAGAGCGAGGACGGCCCGTAGAGCACGTCGATCGATTCGAGGTTGAACGTGTCGCGATAGTACTGGCCGCGGTCGCGGAAGCCGTCGAGGTAGATGTCGGTGCGCGCGGAGAAGCCGCGCAGGTTGATGTTGTTGCCGATCTGGCCGCCTTCGGCGGCGCCGATGGTGATGCCCGGCACGTTGCGCAGCGCGTCGGTGAACGAGCTCGCGGCCTGCGATTGCAGCACCGACTTCGGCACCACGACGGCGGCTTGCGGAATGTCGCGCAGGGCGGTCGGCACTTTGGCGCCGACGCTCGAGACATCAGCCGCGAATTCCGCGGGCGCGCCGCTTTGACCCGTCACCTTGACGGCGGGCAGCGTGGCGCTATCGGCGGCCTGGTTCGCGGCGGAAGGGGACGCGGAAGCGGATGATGCGGGCAGCGCGCCGATCGCGGGCGTGGCTGTCGTTTGAGCGTAAAGCGGCGTCGCGAACGCGACCAGAACGGCCGCCGCGAGAGGCGTGTTTCGGAACATCTCAATACCCTGTCGTTGTCGCTATTGTTCTGATTCGACGGACGCCCGCGCCGTGGCGGCATCGGCAGGTGGACTGCCGGAGTGTGCCGCAAGGGATGGTGGGCCCGTCGTCATGTTCTCAAATGAGAATCAGTATCATTGCATGGATGATAATCGTTCGCAATAATTTGTTACGCATCGGTAACGGAGGGATGGGAGTTGTGTGGTGGGGTTGGGGACGGCGGGGAGGTGCGAAGCAAAAAGGCCGATCAGCTTTTCGCTGACCGGCCTTTCAAATTCTTTGGTGGGGCGTGAGTGACTCGAACACTCGACCTACGGATTAAGAGTCCGCTGCTCTACCAACTGAGCTAACGCCCCAACAGAAGCGAAATTATGCAGTAACTTTCCGACCTTGCCAAGCCCCTTTAGCAGATTTCTTAAAAAAACCGCCACCTCAAGCTGGAGTAACTCCTCAACGAAAGCGACTGTCTTCAAAAAGACGTCGCGTCCGGCGTCCCGGTATCATGTCGCGGACAGTTGCCGCTCTTGCTCCGCGCGGCTTTCGACGGGAATCGCCATGGACGACAAAGAAACACTCGAACTGCTCGACCGCGTTCTCGCGCCGTGGGTGCGCGAGTTGGCGCTCACTCCCGTCAAGGCCGACGCAGAAAGCGCCACGCTGCGCCTCCCGTTCGCCGGCGCCCTGCGTCATTCGGGCGGCGTGATCTGCGGTCAGGTGTTCATGGCGGTTGCCGACACCGCCATGATCGTCGCCATTTCGGCCGCGCTCGGCGGTTTCAAACCAATGACTACCGTGTCGCTCAACATCAGCTTCATGCGCGCGGTGCGCAAGGGCGACGTGCTGGTCACGGCCCGCGTGCTGCGCCTCGGCCGCAATCTCGTATTCGGCGAAGTGGAACTGTTCGATGAGACGGGCGCGATGGCCGTCCACGCGACCACGACCTACGCGTTGCTCGAGTAACCCGGCATACCGGCCGCCTCGCGGCACATGACAAAGCAGTCAAGGAAAAGAGGATGTTCGATCAGGTCGTATTCGCCGGCGGCGGCAATCGCTGCTGGTGGCAGGCGGGTTTCTGGGACGTCGTGCAGCCGGAGTTGCGCATCCGTCCGCGCGTCATCACCGGCATTTCGGCGGGCGCCGCCACCGCGTGCATGCTCTACACGCGCGATTCCGAATGGGTCATGCGCTACTACGAAAACGCGCTGCGTCACAACTCGCGCAACGCGTATTGGGGCAATCTGCTACGCGGTCAGTCGGTGTTTCCGCATTACCGCATTTATCGCCAGGCGCTGCTCGACATCTACGGCGAGAAGTTTTCGTCGCTTGCTGAGGCGCCCGAAATTCGCATTGGCGTGTCGCACCTGCCGCGCTGGCTCGGCGCGCGCAGCGCGGTCGCCGCGGGGCTTATCGCGTACAACATCGAAAAATATGTGCGCAAGACGCTCCACCCCACGCTTGGCCAGACGCTCGGTTTTCACCCCGAGTTCGTGCGCGCGCAAGATTGTGCGACTGTCGAAGATCTCGCCGATCTGATCCTGCAGTCGTCGAGCACGCCGCCTTTCACGCCGGTCTTGCGGCGCAACGGCCGGCCGGTGCTCGACGGCGGCATGGTCGACAACGTCCCCGTCGGCGCGCTCGACGCCGACGCGCCCGGCAATGTGCTCGTCATGGTGACGCGCCTTTATCCGCGGCCGCAGATGTTCGTCGTCCCGCACGGCGTGCAGCAACGGCTGTATGTGCAGCCGTCGCGCAAAGTCCCGATTTCGAGCTGGGACTACACGAGCCCGTCGCAGATGGTGCATGCCTACAATCTCGGCCGCGCGGACGGCGAGACCTTCCTCCAGCGCATGCCGGATCTGCAGGAATTTGCCGCCTGAGGTGAGCGCCGGCGCCAACCCCGCTAGCGCCGGCGTCCGCCCTGCAACGCTTCGGGATTGGCCACGCTGGCGGTGTCGCCGGCGTCGAAAGCAAGAATGTTCTTGAACGCGGCGCTGAAGTACAGCTCATAGTTCTCGCGCTCCACGTAGCCGATATGCGGCGTGCAGATCACGTTCTCCATGCGCAGCAGACTGTAGCCCTGCAGAATCGGCTCGCTTTCATACACGTCGATGGCCACCATGCCCGGCCGGTTGTGCGACAGCGCGTTGACGAGCGCGTTGTCGTCGAGCAGCTCGGCGCGGCTCGTGTTCACGAGCAAAGCAGTCGGCTTCATGCGCATCAGGTCTTCCTGCTTCACGATGCCCCGCGTGTCGTCGTGCAGACGAAGATGCAGCGACAGCACGTCGCTCTGCTCGAACAGCGCTTCGCGGCTTTCCGCTACGCCATAGCCGTCCTGACGCGCGGCTTCGCGCGAATGCTCGCGGCCCCAGATCAGCACATTCATGCCGAAGGCCTTGCCATAGCCGGCGACGAGCCGCCCGATCTTGCCATAGCCCCAAATGCCGAGCGTCTGGCCGCGCAGCACCTGGCCCAAGCCAAAGTTAGGCGGCAACGCGGACGTCTTCAGCCCGGACTGCTGCCAGGCGCCCTGCTTAAGGTTCGCCACGTATTGCGGAATGCGCCGCTGCGCCGCCATGATGAGAGCCCACGTAAGTTCGGCCGGCGCGATGGGCGAGCCGCTGCCTTCCAGCACGGCGATGCCGCGCTCGGTACAGGCGGCGAGATCGATATGGCTCGACACTTTGCCCGTCTGGCTGATCATGCGCAAACGCGGCAGTTTATCGAGCAGTTGCGAGCTGATGCGAGTGCGTTCGCGAATTAGCACGAGCGCGTCCACCTCGGAAAGACGGCTCGCCAGCTGACCCAGTCCCCGGACGGTGTTGTTGAAAACTTTGACCTCATGATCGGCCAGCAATTGAAAGCAGTCGAGCTTACGTACGGCGTCCTGATAGTCGTCGAGGATGGCAATCTTCATGGTATGTATCTTGCGCCGCACCGTAGTGGTGCGGGAACGGAGTGTTATGCTGACTGTCCCACCATGTGACCCAGGTCACATGCCGGTCTGGCTGAATGGCTTACCGTAGAAACTGCCGCGTAGAACGACAGCGCTACGGCAAGGCCGATTGACATCGTTTTTAACAGTTTGTTGCGTGTTGAGGCAAGCCGCTTTACAGACGGTTGCAGACGCCCGTCCCGTGTGGCTTTGCCGGACAAACTGCATTGAAGCCCGTGATGACCTGCGCAATTGCGCGTCGGTTTGTAAAAACCGGCGCGACCAGTTCAATGCCTCTCGCATGCAGCGTCGCCGGGCTTGTACCGTTTTCCAATCCCTACAAACGGAGACAAGTCGATGAATCTTCCATCATTCGAGGCACATCCCACAGCCCAAGCGTCAGTAGAAGCGCCAGCGTGGGTCAAACATCGGAAACTGATCGACTGGGTTCAGCGCGTGGCCGCCATGACGAGGCCGGACAAGATCGTCTGGTGCGACGGTTCGCAGGAGGAATACGACCGCCTGTGCGCGCAGATGGTCGAAGCCGGTACGCTCAGAAAGCTCAATCCCGCGAAGCGTCCGAACTCGTATCTCGCCTGGTCCGATCCTTCCGACGTCGCGCGCGTCGAGGATCGCACGTTCATTTGCGCGGAGCGCCGCGAGGACGCGGGGCCGACCAACAACTGGGTCGCGCCCGATGAAATGCGCGCCACGCTCGACGGTTTGTTCGACGGCGCCATGCGCGGCCGCACCATGTATGTGGTGCCGTTTTCCATGGGCCCGCTCGGCTCGCCCATCGCGCATATCGGCGTGGAGCTGAGCGACAGTCCCTATGTGGTCACCAACATGCGGATCATGACGCGCATGGGCCGCAAGGTATACGACGTGCTCGGCGAAGACGGCGAGTTTGTGCCTTGCGTGCATTCGGTTGGCGCGCCGCTCGAAGCGGGCGCGAAAGACGTGCCGTGGCCGTGCAATCCGACCAAGTACATCGTCCATTTTCCGCAGACGCGCGAAATCTGGAGCTACGGCTCGGGCTACGGCGGCAACGCGTTGCTCGGCAAGAAGTGCTTTGCGCTGCGCATTGCATCGACAATGGGCCGCGACGAGGGCTGGCTCGCCGAGCACATGCTGATTCTCGGCGTGACCTCGCCCGAGGGACGCAAGCACCACGTGGCGGCGGCGTTCCCGTCGGCGTGCGGCAAGACCAACTTCGCGATGCTGATTCCACCCGAGGGCCTCAACGGCTGGAAAATCTCGACCATCGGCGACGACATCGCGTGGATCAAACCGGGCAAGGACGGCCGCCTGTACGCGATCAACCCCGAGGCCGGCTACTTCGGCGTCGCGCCGGGTACGAGCGAAAAAACCAATTTCAACGCCATGGCCACGTTGAAGGAAAACGTGATTTTCACGAACGTGGCGCTGACCGACGACGGCGACGTCTGGTGGGAAGGCATGACCGACGAGCCGCCCGCGCATCTGATCGACTGGCAGGGGAAGGACTGGACGCCCGCGAGCGCGAAGGAAACCGGCCGCAAGGCCGCGCATCCGAACGCGCGGTTTACGGCGCCGGCATCGCAATGTCCGTCCATCGACGCCGACTGGGAAAATCCGGCGGGCGTGCCGATCGACGCGTTCATCTTCGGCGGACGCCGTTCGACCACGGTGCCGCTCGTCACGGAGGCGCGCAACTGGGTCGAGGGCGTCTATATGGCGGCCACCATGGGTTCGGAGACGACCGCCGCGGCCGCCGGCCAGCAAGGCGTGGTGCGCCGCGACCCCTTCGCGATGCTGCCGTTCTGCGGCTACAACATGAGCGACTACTTCGGCCACTGGCTGAAAACGGGCGAACGCTTGCAGCAATTGAACGCGAAGCTGCCGAAAATCTTCTGCGTCAACTGGTTCCGCAAGGGCGCCGACGGCAAATTCGTCTGGCCCGGCTTCGGCGAGAACATGCGCGTGCTCGGCTGGATGGTCGGCCGCATCGAGGGCACTGCGCAGGGCGAGGAGCATGCGTTCGGTGTATCGCCGCATTATGAGGACATCGACTGGAACGGTCTGGAGTTCAGCCGCGAGCAGTTCGAACAGGTCATTTCCGTCGACGACGCAGCGTGGCGCGCCGAACTCGCGCTGCACAGCGAACTCTTTGACACGTTGCAGCAAGGCCTGCCGCCCGCGCTGACGCAGGCAAAGAGTCAGCTGGAGAGCAAGCTCGCAGCCTGACCATGTGAGTACTCACTACGCTACAGGAGCCGCCTTCGGGCGGCTTTTGTTTTGGCGGCAGCCGTCGCGGTGCGATGCGAGGCCGAAGCGCGCGCACGCGGTCCACGTTGCATCTGTTCGAACCATGCCCTGCCGCAAGCTGCGCCGCAGCAAATTGTTTCGTGTCGCGGAACAATCGACGCTCCTGCCCCACATTTGGGCGCACAGTCGCACGAAATTTGACGAGATTTCCGCTTTTGCGGGCAACTTCTGCACGATTGCGCGAGTCGTAGGAGAATCCCTAGTTCGCTTCCAATGGTTATCACCAATTGTCAGGAAGCCGTAACACGGCAGGAGTTGTCATATGGATCATTTGCAGTCGATGCGAGTTTTCGTCAAAGTGGCGGATCTCGGCAGTTTTGCCCGCGCTGCGAGCGCGATGGATATCTCCAACGCAGTTGCCACCCGTCACGTTGCCGACCTCGAAGGGCGTCTTGGCACGCGACTGCTCAACCGTACAACCCGCAGTTTGTCGCTGACCGAATCGGGTCAGGTGTATCTCGAACGCGCGCGCCAGATTCTCGACGAACTCGAAGACGTCGAACAGATGGTGGTCGCGCGCAATCACGAACCCGTCGGCACGTTGCGCATTGTCGCGCCGGTCGTGTTCGGCCTGCATAACCTCGCGCCCGTTCTCCAAACGTACGCCGAGCGTTATCCGAAAGTCATTCCTGACGTCACGCTCGTCGACCGCCAGGTCGATCTGGTCGAAGAAGGTTTCGACGTCGGCGTGGTGATCGCGCGGCAAATGCGCAGCGCGAGCATCGTCACGCGGCGCCTGACCACGGGCTGCATGACCGTGTGCGCGACGCCGGCTTATCTGGAGAAGCACGGTACGCCCACGCGTCCGGAGCATCTGCTCGAGCATCCGTGCCTGAGCCTGCCCTCGGAGTATTGGGGCGACGAGCGCGTGTTTACCGGTCCAGAAGGCGAAGTTCGGGTGCGTCCGTCGAATGTGATCGTGGCCAACAATACGGAGATGCTGCGTCAGTTTGCGCTGCTCGGCATGGGCATCGCGATTCTGCCGAGCTATCTGATCGGACGCGACATGACGCGCGGCCGGCTGGTGCGCCTGCTCGGCGACTACCGTTTGCCGCAAGTCGAGATCAACATCGCGTATCCGAGCCGGCGCCATTTGCCGGCCAAGGTCCGCACGTTCATCGATCATCTGGTCGAGCATTTCAGCCAGACCCCGAATAGTCTGCTCGGCGAGCAGTGGATCAAGGACGGCGTAGGACATCCGGCGGCGCCGGCGTCGTTCGAAGCAGCGGATGCTTCCATGCCGCCCGAAGCGTTCGACGGCGCAGAACCGCTGTCGCGTCTCCTGGACAGCGAGCTCTCGCCGGTGCCGAAGACGTTGGCCAAGCCGGCGAACCGCTCGCGGCCCGCGGCGTTGACGCCGCTGTAAAGGCAACCTTGCGTGCAGGGCAGTGGGCAGTGCGCAGTGCGCAGTGCGCGCAAGACCCGGCGCGTTGCCGAACCCATGAAAAAAAGCGCGGTCACCTCATAGGTGATCGCGCTTTTTTGTTCTGAGCGGTGTGGTGTAGCGCACGCGGCCGGACCTGCTTGGCAGGCCCGGCGCGCCTCGCGCTCGTATCCAACCGATTACGAGCCGGTTTTGCGAGCCGCCGTCTTTTTGGCCGGCGCCTTCTTTGCTGCTGCCGTCTTTGTCGCGGGTGCTTTCTTCGCAGCGGCCTTTTTCGCGGCCGGCGCGGCCTTCACCGCGACCGGTGCTTCGTCGTCATCGGATTCGAACTCAGGGCCGCCGGCTTTTGCTGCCGATTTCACTGCCGATTTCGCCGCCGCCGTCTTCGCAGCCGTCTTGGCCGACGGCTCTTTCTTCTCGAATTCGAAGCCGATTTTGCCGTCGTTCTGCTTGACGAGGAACGCCTTGAAGTTACGGCCCGTGCGCGACGACTTGAAGTTCGTCAGCAGGTCGGTGCGTCCTTCTTCGAGCAGCTTCGCCATCTGCTCGCGGGCAATCTCCTGTTGCAGGATGACCTTGCCGGAGCGGAAGTCGCACGTCTTCGGATTCGCGACCGAGTTCTCGCAGACGTAGCTCATGCCGTGCTCGAACACGCGGCCCTTGCACTTCGGACACGCACCCACCGGCGCCTGATCGGAGAAGTCGGGCGGTTCGCCGTCTTCACCGCCCGCGTCCTGACCGAAGTCGAACTCGAGCTTGTAGTTCTTGATTTCGTCGTCGAGTGAAAGCTTGAGGATCGCCGAGAACGGCCGGCCCATCTTGCTGCGGAAACCCGACAGCGGCCCAATCGTCTTGTTCTTCAGCAGTTCCTCGACTTCCTCGATCTCGAACTGGCGGCCGCCTGGAATCTTCGAAATGGAGAACTCGCACTTTGAACACGCGAAGCGGCGGTAATTCTCCTTCACCTGGCCGCCGCAATTCGGACACGGCGTTTGCAGCGTCGCGTAGTCGCCGGGAATCGTGTCGGAGTCGTACTCTTTCGCGCGCTTCACGATGGTCTGCGTCATGCGGGCGATTTCCTGCATGAACGCGTCGCGCGGCAGATTGCCGCGTTCCATCTGCGACAGTTTGTATTCCCACTCGCCGGTCAGTTCGGGCGCGGTCAATTCCTTCACGCCGAGGCCACGCAGAAGCGTCATCAACTGGAATGCCTTCGCGGTCGGAATGAGATCGCGGCCTTCGCGAATCAGATACTTCTCACCCAACAGCCCTTCGATGATGGCGGCGCGCGTAGCCGGCGTACCGAGCCCTTTTGCAGCCATGGCTTCGCGAAGCTCGTCGTCTTCCACGAGCTTGCCTGCGCCTTCCATCGCCGAGAGCAAGGTGGCTTCGTTATAGCGTGCCGGCGGCTTCGTCACGAGCTGCTGCGCGGCGATCTTGTCGGTCTTGACCTTCTCGTCCTTCTGCACCGGCACGAGGTTGGCGTCTTCACCGCCGGTCTCGCGGCCGTAGATTTGCAGCCAGCCCGGTTCGACGAGCACCTTGCCTTCGGTCTTGAAGTGATGACCGACGACTTCGGTGATACGCGTCGTCACGCGGAACTCGGCTGCCGGGAAGAACACGGACAGGAAGCGCTTCACGACCAGGTCGTACAGCTTCTGTTCGGGCTCGGACAGATTTTTCGGCGCTTGCAGCGTCGGGATGATAGCGAAGTGGTCGCTGATCTTCGAATTGTCGAAGATGCGCTTGTTCGGCTTCACCCAGCCCTTGTCGAGCACCTGCTTGGCAAACGGCAGATAGTTGTTGCTCTCCTTGAGCATGCCGAGCGTCTGCTTGACCGTCTCCATATAGTCTTCGGGCAGCGCGCGCGCGTCGGTCCGCGGATACGTCAGCACCTTGTGCTTTTCGTAGAGCGCCTGCGCGAGGCCCAGCGTGTTTTTCGCCGAGAAGCCAAAGCGGCCGTTCGCCTCGCGCTGCAGGCTCGTGAGGTCGAAGAGCGCGGGCGAGAGTTGCGTGGACGGCTTCGATTCTTCAGTGACCGTGCCAATCTGGCCGCGGCAGGCCGCGACGATGGTTTCCGCCGCGGGCAGCGACCACAGGCGCGAGTCGCGTTTTTCAGGATCGAACTCGTCGCGCTTGAACTTCGGGTCGAACCAGCGGCCCTCGTAGAAACCGGCCGCGCAGACGAACTCCGCTTTCACTTCCCAATAGTCGCGCGGCACGAAGCGGCGAATCTTCTCCTCGCGCTCGACGACGATAGACAGCGTGGGCGTCTGCACGCGCCCCACGGTGGTGAGGAAAAAGCCGCCGCCCTTGCTGTTGAACGCGGTCATCGCGCGCGTGCCGTTGATGCCGACGAGCCAGTCCGCTTCCGAGCGGCAACGCGCGGCGTCGGCGAGCGGCTGCATTTCCTCGTCGCTGCGCAGACGCGCGAAGCCGTCGCGGATCGCCGCGGGCGTCATGGATTGCAGCCACAGCCGCTGCACCGGCTGTTTGGCTTTCGCGTGCTGCGCGATCAGGCGGAAAATCAGCTCGCCCTCGCGCCCCGCGTCGCATGCGTTGATGAGGCGGTCAATATCCTTGCGCTTGAGCAGCTTGGTCAGCACCTTCAGGCGCGACTCGCTCTTCGCGATCGGATTCAGATCGAAATGCGGCGGAATGACGGGCAGATTGGCGAAACTCCACTTGCCGCGCTTCACTTCGTATTCTTCGGGCGCGGCGATTTCCAGCAGATGGCCCACTGCCGAAGAGAGCACGTACTCGTCGCTCTCGTAGTATTCGTCATGCTTGGTAAAACCGCCCAAAGCGCGCGCGATGTCGTTCGCGACGGAAGGCTTTTCGGCGATGATCAGTGCTTTGGACATGACTCGATGTGAGGTTGGTATATCCGGGTTGGTGGTCTTGAGCGCGCCCAGGCGGCGCGACCCTCGTTTGCGACCTTGCTACCCATTAACGACCGCTTTATAGCACACGGCGCCAAAGCGGCGTGTCAAGTGCCATAAAAGCGCGCCATCATAATT
Source organism: Paraburkholderia phenoliruptrix (assembly GCF_047325075.1). Taxonomy (NCBI): domain Bacteria; kingdom Pseudomonadati; phylum Pseudomonadota; class Betaproteobacteria; order Burkholderiales; family Burkholderiaceae; genus Paraburkholderia; species Paraburkholderia phenoliruptrix. Next base: position 320,891 of record NZ_CP168531.1, on the reverse strand, counting down.
GCGCGCTCAGCAATTGGGCAAGCTGCGGCAAACGCGCGGTGCGCCGGTCGCAACGGCCGTGCCGCTGAGCCTTCGGCGATGCCCCGGCGCGTCGGCTGCAGTTGTCGGACGAGTGGCGAAAGCGGCCGGCACGCGGTCAACGCGCGGCCATCCGACGGCGCTCAAACGGCGCTCAAACGGCGCTCAAACGGCGCTCAAACGGCGCTCAAACGGCGCTCAAACGGCGCTGAGGCAGCGTTCAGGCGGCCGCCAGCGCCGGTCGCAACTTCGGCGCGCCGACCACGCCCGGCAGCGCGGTCAGGTCCGACAACATCCGCTCGACGATAGCTGCCTGCGGCAAAACAGTGCCGAAAAAGCGTGTCGTTACTGAGTCTTCGATCAGGATGGTCGGAAAATTCTCGACGTCGAGATCGTCGAATCGATCTGCATGCGTTTCGATGTCGATCCATGCGAAACAGATGTCGGGATGCCGATCGGCCAGCTTGTCGAATGCCTCGCGGTACTCGCGACAGGTTCCGCACCACTCCGCGCAGAGGCAGGCGACGAACAGCGTGTCGGGCTCGTTGACGCGCTCGGCGATCCGGTCTTGGTCGGTGTCGAGATTCAGCGCGGGCATGGTGGTTCCTCAGTTGCTTGATCGAATGCTTTGGCGCGAATGTAGCATGGCCGGTCTGCGACAGTGGTCGAGCCGGGAGCGCCGAGCCGCGCTCGAGCCGCCCTCGCGCCTTAGCCGTGGCTTGCCCGCGTATAGCGGCCGCCGGGCAGGGCACTGACGTGGCCGGCCAGTTCGAGCTGCAATAGCGTCGTCTGCAGGACCGCGTAGTCCATCTCGGTGCGCGTTGCAAGAATTTCAAGGCTGGTGGGCGCGTGGCCTAGCGCGGCCAGCAGGCGCTGCGCGTCGGGGTCGGACGGAACCAGCGCGCGTGAGTCGTGCGTTCTGGCGGCTGCCGGGCGGGATTCCGCCGACGCGTAAGCAGCCGTGTCCGCGTATTTGTCGACGCTGGCCGCCGAGCCTGCCGATGCGCTGTCCGGCTCTCTGTTCGACGCGCTGTCAGACACCTTGTGAGACGCATCGTCGGGCTGGCGGAACACCACATCGGCGAACGCGCCGGTCCCGCCCCTCCGCCCACGAATGCCCGCCCCGGCAGGCGACGCAGGCGCGGAAATCGGAGCTGCTTTCGCAAACCCGAGTTCCTCCAGCACCTCGTCAGGCGTCTCGACGAGCTTCGCTCCCTGCTTGATCATCCGATGACACCCGCGCGACAGCGGCGCGTGGATCGAGCCGGGTAACGCAAAGATGTCGCGGCCCATCTCGTTGGCGAGCCGCGCAGTGATGAGCGAGCCCGAGCGCATGGCCGCCTCGACAATCAGCACGCCGCTGACCAGCCCGGCGATCAGCCGGTTGCGCTGTGGGAAGTTGGCGGCGCGCGCCGGCGTGCCGAGCGGCCATTCCGACAGAATGGCGCCTTGTGCGGCAATCTGCCGGGCGAGCGCGTGATGCGCGGACGGATAAACGAGATCCGCTCCCGTGCCGATTACCGCGACCGTACTGCCGATACCGTCGAGTCCGCCGCAATGCGCCGCGCCGTCGATTCCTTGCGCGAGTCCCGACACGACGGTCACGCCTGCCGCGGAAATCGTGCGCGCGAAGCGTTCCGCATCTTCCAGACCTTGCGGCGTCGCGCTGCGGCTGCCCACCAGCGCGACCGCACGCCTGTGCAACAGCTCGAGCCGCCCCTTTATATATAGCAGCGGCGGCGGGTCGGGCATGGTCAGGAGTGCGGGCGGGTAAGCCGGGTCGTCGAGCGTCACGATCTGATTGCCGGGCAGCTCCCGCCAGGCGATCACCGCGTCGAGCTGGGCATCGAATTCAGGGCCTGTGGGAGCCAGCGCCGCGCGCGCCGCGGCCTCGCCGGCAATCGCGGCGAGCGTTTCATGCTCCTGCTGCAAAATCGCCGCGGGGAGGCCAAAGGCGCTCAGCAAGAGGCGCAGCGCCGCGGGTTTGAGTCCCGGCGCGAGAGAGAGCCGCAGCCACGCGGCAAGTTCCAATTCCGTTGAAGGCAAGGTGTGCATTGCGGGTCGATCCTCCTACAGGGCCAGCGGGCAGGCGGGCGCCATGCTAAAATTTTCATCATCCGAAATAACGGTAGCGCCGCGCCCACCCGCGCGGGCTCGTCGTCTGCGCGCGGGGCGCGTTGAATCGAACCGGTTCGACACCATCTATCGTGTGCGTATTGCGACGGGCCCACAACCTGGCCGAATGGCCAACGCGAGCCTTCCCACGGTCAGCGGCGCCGAAAATCACACTCGAAATCATGGCCTTACTGAACATCCTCAATTACCCGGACAAACGGCTGCACAAGGTTGCGAAGCCGGTTGAAGAGGTCAACGACCGTATCCGCCGCCTCGTCGCGGATATGGCGGAGACCATGTACGCGGCGCCGGGCGTCGGCCTCGCGGCCACCCAGGTCGACGTGCACGAGCGCGTGATCGTGATCGACGTGTCGGACGCGCACGATCAGCTGCTCGCTTTCATCAACCCGGAAATCATCTGGTCGAGCGACGAGAAAAAGCTGTCGGAAGAGGGCTGTCTCTCGGTGCCCGGCATTTACGACAATGTGGAGCGCGCGGAGAAAGTGCGCGTGCGCGCGCTGAACGAGAAGGGCGAAACGTTCGAGCTGGACTGCGAGGGCTTGCTCGCCGTGTGCATTCAGCACGAGATGGATCACCTGATGGGCCGCGTGTTCGTCGAATATCTGTCGCCGCTCAAGCAGACGCGCATCAAGAGCAAGATGAAGAAGCTCGCTCACGCAATGTGATGCGCGCCTGTTCCGATACCCGCCGCCTCTCCCGCTCATGAGTCATTCGTTGCGCGTTGTCTTCGCCGGTACGCCGGAATTCGCCTCGGCTGCGCTGGCCGCCATCCACGGTGCCGGTTTTCCCGTGCCGCTCGTGCTCACGCAGCCCGACCGGCCGGCGGGGCGCGGCATGAAGTTGCAGGCGAGCCCCGTGAAGCGCTACGCCGTGGAGCACGGGCTCGCTGTCGCGCAGCCGCCGTCGCTGCGCCGCGCGGGCAAGTATCCGGCCGAGGCCGCGGCTGCCATCGAGCAGTTGCGCGCCACGCCGCACGACGTGATGGTGGTGGCCGCTTACGGCCTTATCCTGCCGCAGGAAGTGCTCGATATCGCGCCGTTCGGCTGCATCAACATTCACGCGTCGCTGTTGCCGCGCTGGCGCGGCGCGGCGCCGATTCACCGCGCGATCGAGGCAGGCGACGCCGAAACCGGCATCACCCTCATGCAGATGGACGCCGGCCTCGACACGGGCGCCATGATCTCCGAAACGCGCACGCTCATTTCCGCCGACGACACCACCGCCAGCCTGCACGACCGCCTCGCGCAAGACGGTGCGAAGCTGATCGTCGAGGCACTCGTCGAGCTGGAACGCAGCGGCAAGCTGAGCGCTACACCGCAACCCGCCGACGGCGTGACCTACGCCGAGAAAATCGGCAAGCACGAAGCCGCGCTCGACTGGCGCCGCCCGGCCGCGGCGCTGGCGCGTCAGGTGCGCGCATTCGACCCGTTTCCGGGCGGCATGGCGACCCTTGAGGACGGCACGGCAATCAAGATCTGGGCCGCCTCCGCGGAAGACGCGAAAAGCACCGCGGCGCCCGGCACGCTCATCAGCGTTTCGCCCGAAGGCGTGCTCGTGGCCTGCGGCGAAGGCGCGCTGCGTCTCACGCAACTGCAAAAACCCGGCGGCAAACGTCTGCCGGTGCGCGAATTCCTGGCCGGCTTTGCGCTCGCGCCGGGGCAGCGTTTCCAGCTTCCGGCGGCAAACTAACACGGGGCGGCGGCGCTCCGCCATCGTCCGTTCGGCCGATGGCGAGCGGCCCCCGCCGGGCGCACGCCGCGCGTTAGAATCCTTGTTGCGCAGCCAGTTTTTCGAGGATTTCCATGTTCGGCATCACCCATTTTGAGTTTTTCGTCGTTGCCGTTTTCCTGCTGAATGTCACGCCCGGGCCGGATACGGCGTATATCGTCGGGCGTAGCGTCGCGCAGGGCCGCGGCGCCGGGCTCATGTCCGCGCTCGGCATTTCGGCGGGCTGCTGCGTGCACTCACTGGCTTGCGCGTTCGGTCTGACGGCGCTGCTCGCGGCGTCGGCCACGGCGTTCACCGTCATCAAGTTCGTCGGCGCGATTTATCTGATCTATCTCGGCGTGCGCCTCATTTTCGCGAAGCCTGCCGCCGACGAAGCCCGCGGCGAAGCACGCGCGGCCGGTGCGCCCAAGTCGCTGCGTCAGCTTTTCCTGCAGGGCTTCTGGACCAATGTGCTGAACCCGAAGGTGGTGCTCTTCTTCGTGTCGTTCTTCCCGCAGTTCGTGGCCGCGGGCGCGGAGCAGAAGGCGCTCGCCTTTCTCACGCTCGGCGCGGTGTTCGTGGTGATGAGCATGATCTGGAACAGCTTCGTCGCGTGGATCGCCGGCAGTATGACGCAGCGCTTCTCCGGCAAGCCCTCGGTGAAGAAGTGGCTCGACCGCGGCGTCGGCAGTGCCTTTGTCGGCTTGGGGATCAAGCTCGCCACCGCATTAAGATAATTGAATTTTCCGCGCGCGCCCATATCTAACATTTCGCTTACAATCAGGCGCCGTGATGATGCGGCACAGAGATGAACCCCGCGTTAGGGCAAGGAGTGGCAGACATGTTCAATTGGGTCAAAACCGCGATGTTGATGGCCGCGATCACGGCCCTTTTCATCGTGATCGGCGGAGTGATAGGCGGCTCGCGCGGCGTGACGATCGCGCTCGTCATTGCGCTCGGTATGAATTTTTTCTCGTACTGGTTCTCGGACAAGATGGTGCTGCGCATGTACAACGCGCAGGAAGTCGACGAAACCAGCGCGCCGCAGTTCTATCGCATGGTGCGGGAGCTGTCCACGCGCGCCGGCTTGCCGATGCCGCGCGTCTATCTGATCAACGAAGACGCGCCGAACGCCTTCGCCACCGGCCGCAATCCCGAGCATGCGGCGGTTGCCGCGACCACCGGCATTTTGCGCGTGCTGTCCGAGCGAGAAATGCGCGGCGTCATGGCACACGAACTCGCGCACGTGAAGCATCGCGACATTCTTATTTCGACGATATCGGCCACCATGGCCGGGGCGATTTCCGCGCTGGCGAACTTCGCGATGTTCTTCGGCGGGCGCGACGAAAACGGGCGTCCGGCGAATCCGATCGCGGGCATTGCCGTTGCGCTGCTCGCGCCGATCGCCGGCGCGCTCATCCAGATGGCGATTTCGCGCGCGCGCGAATTCGAGGCGGATCGCGGCGGCGCGCAGATTTCCGGCGACCCGCAGGCGCTCGCCTCGGCGCTCGACAAGATTCATCGCTATGCGAGCGGTATTCCGTTCCCCGCGGCGGAACAGCATCCCGCCACCGCGCAGATGATGATCATGAACCCGCTGTCGGGCGGCGGCATCGCCAATCTGTTTTCAACGCACCCGGCGACGGAAGAACGCATCGCGCGTTTGATGGAAATGGCGCGCACGGGGCGCTTCGAATAAGCGCAGGGCGCGCGGCTGCTCAAGCGTTGCATCAAGGCGGGTCTTCGGACTCGCCTTTTTGTTTGGCGAAGCCGGTATGCACCGGCTGCCCAGGCCTGCCGGCGGCCCGCGCGCCGCGCCACGCTACAATGTGTGTCCATTGTGCCGTGCCTACCGCGCGGCCTGCCTTTGCCTTCCCATGATCCCAAAGTCTTCTTCGCGTTCTGCTTCTTCGCCGGCGCGTCCGCGCGAATCCCGCTTGTCCGTGTTGCATCTCGCGCCGGAGTCGCTCGGTTTTGCGCTTGACTGCGCCGCGCAGGCCGTCGGCGCCGTGCGTCTGGGCGCGGCGTTGCCGGCCGCGCTGCAATCCGTGTTCGTGTCCGCGCCCGAGGGCAGTGCCGCTGCCGCGCGCGGCGCGGTGCAGGACATCGCGTATCGCACGATGCGGCGTTTCGGCACGGCCGAGTGGCTGATCGCGAGGCTCGTCAAGAAGGCACCGCCGCCGCACGTGGGCCATGTGCTGGCCTGCGCGCTCGCCCTGTTGATCGACGACGAAGCGAGCGCCGCCTACACGCCGTTCACGGTGGTCGACCAGGCGGTCAGGGCAATTTCGGCGCGCCGCGAATTCTCGTTTGCGAAGGGACTCGTCAACGCCGTGCTGCGCAACTTCCTACGCGAGAGGGACGCGCTGCTGACAGAAGCGCAAGCCGACGAAGTCGCGCATTGGAACTATCCGACATGGTGGATCGATGCAGTGAGACGCGCATGGCCCGACGCATGGCAAGACGTGCTCGCGGCCGGCAACACGCAAGGTCCGCTCACGCTGCGCGTGAACGCGCGTCATTCGACGGTCGAGGCGTATCTGCACGTCCTCGAGCAGCATCACATTGCGGCGAGCAAAGTCGGCGAATACGCGGTGAAGCTCGCGACGCCGATGCCGGTCGATCGTATTCCCGGTTTCAATGAGGGCGTGGTCTCGGTGCAGGACGCCGGCGCGCAACTCGCCGCGCAGCTGCTCGGCGTGCGTGACGGCATGCGCGTGCTCGACGCGTGTGCGGCGCCGGGCGGCAAGACCGGGCATCTGCTGGAACTCGCGAACCTGCAACTGGTGGCGCTCGAAAGCGACGTGTCGCGCGCGCGGCGCATCGGCGAAAACCTGCAGCGGCTGAAACTCGAAGCCGAGGTGCGGATTGGCGACGCCGGTGCGCCGGCCAAATGGCACGACGACATCGACCAGCCGTTCGACCGCATTCTCGCCGACGTGCCGTGCTCGGCGTCGGGCATCGTCCGGCGTCATCCGGACATTCGCTGGTTGCGCCGTGCATCCGATATTCCCGCGCTCGTCGAGGAACAGCGGCGCATTCTCGATGCGCTCTGGCCGCTCGTGAAACCTGGCGGCGAATTGCTCTACGTTACGTGCTCGATCTTTCCGGAAGAAGGCGAGTTGCAGGCGCAGTGGTTTGGAAACAAGCACCAGGATGCGGTACGATTGGACGCGCCGGGGCAACTTTTACCCTCAGTCGCCCGCGCGCCCGCCGACCCATCGGCCGGTTCTCATGCCGGAGAATTCGCTGAGCCCAGCGCCGGCACGAACTCAGACCACGACGGATTTTTCTACGCGCGCTTTCAGAAACGGTGACCATCAAACGCTTCTTCCCGCTTCGGCTCGCCGCCGTGCTTTGGGTCGCGCTGGCCGTCTGGCTCGCGCTGCCGGGCGCGGCGCACGCCGACTCGATCGCTGTGCAGCGCGCTTCGCTGCAGGCCGACAACACCGGTTGGAGCCTCGACGCGCGTTTCGACTTCGAGTTGAACAGCAATCTCGAAGACGCGGTCAATAAAGGCATTCCGCTGTACTTCACGACAGATTTCGAACTGAGCCGGCCGCGCTGGTATTGGTTCGACGAGCAGCCGGTCAACGTGTCGCAAAGCCTGCGGCTGTCGTTTCAGCCGCTCACGCGCGAATATCGGGTGTCGAGTGTGTCGTCCGGCGGTTTGCAGCTCGGCTTTTCCACGCTCAAGGACGCGCTCGCGGTCATCAAGCATGTGTCCTCGTGGCACGTGATCGATCGCAACGACGTGCATGTCGGCGAAACGTACACCGCCTCGGTGCGCATGCAGCTCGACATCGCGTTGATGCCCAAGCCGTTCCAGATCGACGCGGTGAACAACCGCGACTGGAACCTCGCTTCCGAATGGAAGCGCTTTACTTTTACGGTGACCGAACGTGCTAAATAAAGTGCGCTCCGCCACCAGCGTCAGCAGCATCGTCGTGCGCGTGCTGGTGTCCACGGTCGCGGTGACGGCCGTGCTGCTGCTCGTGCTGCTCGCGGCGGCAAGCGCGAACACCGAATTCTTCGACCGCTATTACCAGTGGCTCTATGCCGCGAATCTCGTCGTCGCGATGATCTTCCTGCTGGTGGTGACGACGCTCGTCGTCATCATCATTGCGCGATTGCGCAAGGGCAAGTTCGGCACGCGGCTGCTCGCGAAGCTGGCGTTTTTCATGGCGCTCGTCGGCGTGGTGCCGGGCGGCATCATTTATGTGGTCTCGTATCAGTTCGTGTCGCGCAGTATCGAATCATGGTTCGACGTGAATGTGGAAACCGCGCTGACGTCCGGCCTCAATCTCGGCCGCGGCATGCTTGACGCGTCGCTGTCCGATCTGCAAACCAAGGCGCGGCTCATGTCTGAGCAGCTCGCGAGCGCGGACGCCGCCGGCACGACGCTCACGCTGCTGCGTCTGCGCGACCAGTTCGGCGTGCAGGACGCGACCATCGTCGAGCCCACGCGCAGCATGTCCGGCGCCACGCCCGACATGCACGTGGTCGCGCAGGCGTCGGGCAATTTCGCGACGCTCGTGCCGAGCGACCTGCCCACGCAGTTGATGATCGACCAGGCGCGCGGGCGCGGCTATGCGGCGATTGAAGGCGAAGTGGACGGCGATCCGCACGCGCACGGCAGCAAGGGCGCGCTGCGCCTGCGCGTCGTGCAGCGCATTCCCGATTCGAACGCGGCGCTTCTGCAACCCACGGAGCGTTTTTTGCAACTGACGCAGCCGGTGTCGCAGTCGCTCGCGCGTAACGCCGACGCCGTGCAGCGCGCCTATCGCGAGTATCAGGAGAAAGCGCTCGGGCGTACCGGTTTGCGCAAGATGTACATCGGCACGCTGACGCTCGCGCTCTTTCTCGCCACCTTTATCGCGATGATGCTCGCGCTCGCGCTCGGCAATCAGCTCGCGCGGCCGCTGTTTCTGCTCGCGCAGGGCACGAAGGAAATCACCGAGGGCGATTACACGCCGAAGCGCGAGATCAAATCGCGCGACGAACTGGGCTTTCTCACGCAGTCGTTCAATGCGATGACGCGGCAACTCTCCGAGGCGCGCGCGGCGGTCGAAAACAACCGCATCGCGCTCGAGCATTCGAAGGCCTATCTGGAGAGCATTCTTGCGAACCTGACGGCGGGCGTGTTCGTATTCGACCGCCAGTTCCGGCTCACCACCGCGAATCGCGGCGCCGAGCGCATCTTCCGTCAGCAGTTCCAGGAGGTGCTCGGCTCGGCGCTCGAAAAGATCGGCGTGCTGAGCGAATTCGGCGGCATGGTGCGCAAAGCGTTTGCGGACCGCGAAGCGGCCGGCGGCGACGCTCATGACGACGGCGGGCATTGGCAGCAGCAGTTTTCGATTCAGGTGGCGGGCGAATCCGAGCCGCTCACGCTGCTCGTGCGCGGCGCGCGCCTCGTGTCCGCCACCGATCCCGACGCGCAGGATCTGCAGACATCCGGCTACGTGGTCGTGTTCGACGACATCTCCGACGTGATCTCCGCGCAGCGCTCCATCGCGTGGGGCGAGGTCGCGCGGCGACTCGCGCACGAGATCAAGAATCCGCTCACGCCGATCCAGCTTTCCGCCGAGCGCCTGCAGATGAAGCTGGCCGACAAGCTCGCGCCGTCGGATGCGGATGTGCTCAAGCGCGGCGCGACCACGATCGTCAATCAGGTCGCCGCGATGAAGCAGATGGTCGACAATTTCCGCGACTACGCGCGCACGCCGCCGGCCGTGCTTGCGCACCTGCAATTGAACGATCTGGTGAGCGAAGTGCTGACGCTTTACGGCATCGAAGAAGGCAAAGGCGCGATTCAGGTCGAGCTCTCCGAACTGCCGGCCATTCGCGGCGATGCGACGCAATTGCGGCAGGTGATCCACAACCTGCTGCAGAATGCGCAGGACGCGGTGGCCGAGGTCGAGCGCCCGCGTGTGCTGCTCGAGACGAGGACAGTAGAATACGGAGACCCCGACGCGGAAGGCAAGGCGCGCGTCGCGGTACGTCTGACAGTGTCGGATAACGGTCCGGGTTTCCCCACGCGCATTCTCACGCGCGCATTCGAGCCCTACGTGACGACGAAGGCCAAAGGCACGGGCCTGGGTCTTGCGATGGTCAAGAAGATCGTCGACGAACACGGCGCGCGCATTGACATTCGCAATCGCATGAAAGCGGGCGATGTGATCGAAGGCGCGCAGATTTCGATTCTCTTCCTTCAACTGGCAGACGACGCCGCGGCTCCCGAAGCGGGACCGCGTCCTGCGCATGGCGGCACGTCGCAGGGAAAGACAAAAGCAACAGTGCAGACAAAGGCAGCGTAAATGGCAACCATCCTGGTGGTAGATGATGAAATGGGCATCCGGGAATTGCTCTCGGAGATCCTGAGCGACGAGGGGCATGTCGTGGAGGCAGCGGAAAACGCGCAGCAGGCGCGCGAGTTCCGTTTGCGTCAGGCGCCGGACCTGGTGCTGCTCGACATCTGGATGCCCGATACCGACGGCGTCACGTTGCTCAAGGAATGGGCCGCGCAAGGGCAGCTCACCATGCCGGTCATCATGATGTCCGGTCACGCGACCATCGACACGGCAGTCGAAGCAACCAAGATCGGCGCGCTTAACTTTCTGGAAAAACCGATCGCGTTGCAGAAGCTGCTGAAGGCCGTCGAGCAGGGTCTCGCGCGCGGCACCGCGGCCGTGGCGCCGGGCGGCGCGGCCGCGAAATCCGCCATGCCGATGAATTCGTCGACGGTGGCTTCCGCGGCGGCGTTGCCCATGCTGTCCGCCGACGGCCACGGCAGCGGCGTGCTCGCGGCGCAAACGGCCTCCATCTCGTTCGACATTCCGCTGCGCGATGCCCGCGACGCATTCGAGCGCGCGTACTTCGAGTATCACCTCGCGCGCGAGAACGGCAGCATGACGCGGGTCGCGGAAAAGACGGGACTGGAGCGCACGCATTTGTATCGCAAGCTCAAGCAGCTCGGCGTGGATCTCGGCAAGAACAAAGGTGAGTGAGCGCGGCGGCGCGGTGGGCGAGCATCGGGTGTGCAGATTTTTTTAGAGAAGGGGCTTGCCCAGTAGATGACCCTTTGATATTATTTCTTTCTTCGTTGGCCCGGTAGCTCAGTTGGTAGAGCAGCGGATTGAAAATCCGCGTGTCGATGGTTCGATTCCGTCCCAGGCCACCAGGATTCAGCCCCAGGAAATCGCAAGATTCCTGGGGCTTTTCCTTTTGCGGTGAGGTTTGTTGGTTCGGCGGTCGTTGGTTCGGTGCTGGCCGATCCTGCGCCGGGCGCGTCCGGCGAGCTTCGGCGTCGCGTGATAAAATCTCGCCAGTTCAAGGACTTGCATGAGAGTGCGGCGCCCGCCGAATGGGTTCATCAGGCGTTCATGGGCGCGCGGTCAGTCCGCGATCCGCACGAAACCCCTCGCCCGACGATCAACGGTATAAGGGCCCAGCAGCTTTGCAGCCAAAGGCGCGGCCTATACTGCTTTGGGCCGGCAGCAGTGCCGGCTCGCGTCGCGCCGCGTTGCTTGCATGGCGCACCTCGCGCAGCGCGACGCGGCACTCATCATTCACGGAGTTTCACGGTGATCCGCAAAGACGCTAAACGTAGCGCTCTGGTGCTGTTTTCCGGCGGCCAGGATTCCGCCACGTGCCTCGCATGGGCGCTTGAACGCTATGAGACGGTCGAGACGCTCGGCTTCGATTATGGTCAGCGGCATCGCGTCGAACTGGAGTGCCGCGAGGGCTTCCGCAACGCGGTGGCGCGCACGTTCCCCGCGTGGGGCGAGCGCCTCGGCGACGATCACATGGTCGATCTGTCCGTGCTCGGCGCGATCAGCGAAACCGCCATGACACGCGAAATCGAGATCGAGGCCACGGCCAACGGTTTGCCGAACACCTTCGTGCCGGGCCGCAATCTGATGTTCATGACGATTGCTGCGGCCATCGCTTATCGGCGCGGTTTGCAGGTGCTTGTCGGCGGAATGTGTGAAACGGACTTCTCGGGCTATCCCGATTGCCGCGACGACACCATGAAGGCGCTGCAGGTCGCGCTGAATCTGGGCATGGACTCGCGCTTCGTACTCGAAACTCCGCTCATGTGGCTCGACAAGGCGGACACGTGGCGCCTCGCACACGAGCTGGGCGGCGATGAGCTGGTGGAGCTGGTGCGCGTGGAAACGCACACCTGCTATGTCGGCGAGCGCGCGGAGCTGCACGCATGGGGCTTCGGTTGCGGCGAATGTCCGGCCTGCCGCTTGCGCAAGCGTGGCTACGAGGCTTGGCTCGCGGGCGAGAAGGTAACCGAGCCGGTGTGAGCAACCCGCGCAGCGGCGCGGCTCGGGCAATCATTCGTAGGTACACAAGCTGGACAAGGTACGCGAGTACAAGGACAAGGCACAGGGCGGTAAGCATGACGTACGCGGTCAAGGAAATCTTCTACACGTTGCAAGGCGAGGGCGCGAATGCCGGGCGCCCGGCCGTGTTTTGCCGCTTTGCCGGCTGCAATCTGTGGTCGGGCCGTGAGGAAGATCGCGCGGAGGCCGTGTGCCGCTTCTGCGACACGGATTTCGTCGGCACCGATGGTGAAAACGGCGGCAAGTACCGTACCCCCGAAGAACTCGTGCAGATGATCGCGTCGCAATGGCCGGAAGGCGAGGGCCAGCGCTTTGTCGTGTGCACGGGCGGCGAGCCGATGTTGCAGATCGACGCGCCGCTCGTCGACGCGCTGCACGCGGCCGGCTTTGAAATCGCCATTGAAACCAACGGCTCGTTGCCGGTGCTCGAGACAATCGACTGGATTTGCGTGAGCCCGAAGGCCGACGCGCCGCTCGTCGTGACTAAAGGCAATGAGCTGAAGGTCGTGATTCCGCAGGACAACCAGCGTCTGTCCGATTACGCGAAGCTCGACTTCGAGTATTTCCTCGTCCAGCCCATGGACGGTCCGTCGCGCGACATCAACACCAGGCTCGCCATCGACTGGTGCAAACGCCATCCGCAATGGCGCCTGTCGATGCAGACCCACAAGTATCTGAACATTCCCTGATTTGCCGTGCTGACGATTACACGAAAACTCGAATTCGACGCGGGTCACCGCATTCCCGATCACCGCAGCCAGTGCCGCAATCTGCACGGCCATCGCTATGTGCTCGAAATCACGCTGCAAGGCGATCTCGTCGACACCGAAGGCGCGCCCGATCGCGGCATGGTGATGGACTTCGCCGATGTGAAGTCGCTCGCTGTCGAACATCTCGTCGACAAATGGGACCACGCGTTCCTCGTCTACGAAGGCGACTCGCAGGTGCGCGGCTTTCTCGACACCATGGCCGGCCACAAGACGGTCGTGCTCGACCGCATTCCGACGGTGGAAAATCTCGCGGCCGTCGCGTTCGAGGTGCTCGCGAACGTCTATGACGCGCACTACGGCGTGAATCTGCGGCTCCATAAGGTGCGCCTGTACGAGACGCCGAACTGCTGGGCCGACGTGGTCCGCGACTAACGTCCCTGCGCGCTGCGCGACCCAGCCGCCGCGTTATTGTCACGGTATGATCGCTCCATAACCACACGGAGCGAGACATGCCGGTCACCGCATTGCGCCGCAGCAGGCAGAAAGGCCGCCCGCGTCCGGGCGCGGCTCGTTGGCGCGCTCATTGGAAAGGCGCGCTGACCCGCTTCTCGGATCCTGACGCAGGTCAACGTCACGGAGCGCGGCCATGAGCACCTTCACGAATCCCCTCAAGCAACGTCTGAAAGAAGCGGATCCGCTGTTCGGCCTATGGCTCTCGCTCGGCAGCGATGCCGCCGCGGAGGCACTCGCGCACGCCGGCTTCGACTGGCTGCTGATCGACATGGAACATGCGCCCAATGACAGCGGCGACGTCACATCGCAATTACGCGCCATTGCGGCCGCGCATCTGCCGAGCGAACCTGTGGTGCGTCTGCCGGCTCGCGAGCCGTGGCTCGTCAAGCGTGTGATGGATGCCGGCGCGCGCACGCTGATGTTTCCGAATATCGAGTCCGCCGAAGAAGCGGCGCACGCCGTGCGGCTCACGCAATATCCGAGCGCCGAGGCGGTGAACGGTCTGCGCGGCGTCGCGGGCGCCGTGCGCGCCGCGGCATACGGCATGCGGCGCGACTATGTGCAAACGGCCAATGCGCAGATCGCGACCATCGTGCAGATCGAGTCGGCGCGCGGGCTGGATGAAGTGGAAAAGATCGCGGCGACGCCGGGCGTCGATTGCCTGTTTGTCGGACCCGCCGATCTCGCCGCGAGCCTTGGGCATCTCGGCGATTCGAAGCACGCCGACGTGCAGGCGGCGATGGCGCGCATTGTCAGCGCCGCGGACAATGCGGGCATTGCCGCCGGCATTTTTTCGATGGACGCCGCGAGCGCAAGGCAGCATCGCGACGCCGGTTTTCGTTTTATCGCTCTGGCCGCCGACGTCATGTGGATGTTGCGCGCAACCCGCCAGGCGTTGCAGGAGGTGAGAGCATGAAGTGGCTGATGCAAGGCGTCGTCGCGCGGGTAGCGGTAGCGGCGGCGTTGACGACGGGCATGGCGGCGCAGGCGCAGGAGCGCGTGGCCAAACCGAACGATCCCGAGACGCAAACCGCGGTCGCCGACTACAACGCCGGCAATCTGACGGCGGCGCTTGCCGAGTTCCGCAAAGCCGCCGAGCGCGGCAGCCGTCTCGCGCAGTTCAATTACGCGATGATGCTGCTCAATGGCGAAGGCACCGCAACCAACGTCGACGAAGGCAAGAAATGGCTGCGCAAGGCCGCCGACGCCAACATGTCGCACGCGCAATACGTGTACGGCAAGATGTATGACGATGGCGAGTTTGTCGGGCGCGATCCGGTCGAGGCGCACCGCTGGTTTCTGAAGGCGGCGCAACAGGGGCACGTGCAGGCGGAGCTCGCGCTCGCCAATCAGTTCCTCGACGGACGCGGCACCGATCGCGACAACAAGCAGGCATTCGTCTGGTACAAAAAGGCCGCGGAAGGCGGCGACATGACCGCGCAGTACGTGACCGGCTCTTTCTACGAGCGTGGCGGCGACGGCGTGGACAAGAATCTGAATGTGGCGCGAGCTTATTACGCGGCGGCCGCCGCGCAGGGCGATCCGGCGGCGCGCCTGAAGTATCAGCAGCTGAGCGCGCAGTTGCGCGATCAGAAGGAAGTGAAACCGCAGTAAGCGAAAGGGGCGCGTCACACGACGCGCCCCTTGTGTGGGGTACGGCCCTCGCGCGCCTGCTCGCGCTGCGCTAGCTCTGCATCAATCGCTTTTGACGCGCGACGCTCATGATGAGGCCGATTGCCACGCCGAGCGTCGTGAGCGCGGTGCCGCCGTAGCTCATGAACGGCAACGGCACGCCGACCACGGGCAAAATGCCGCTCACCATCCCGATATTGACGAAAGCGTAGGTGAAGAACGCCATGGTCAGCGAGCCGGCGAGCAGGCGCCCGAAGAGCGTCGCGCCGTTGGCCGCGATATACAGCCCGCGCGCGATGAGCAGCATATAGAGCGTCAGCAGCACGATGCCGCCCGCAAGCCCGAATTCCTCGGAGAACACGGCGAAAATGAAGTCGGTGTGCTTTTCGGGGATGAACTCCAGATGCGCCTGCGTGCCCTTCAGCCAGCCTTTGCCGAGCGGGCCGCCCGAGCCGATGGCGATCACGGCCTGAATGGTGTGGAAGCCTTTGCCGAGCGGATCGGAAGTCGGGTCGAGCAGCGTGCAGATGCGGTGCTTCTGATAGTCGTGCATGAGCGGCCATTGCACTTCGGGCTGACAGATCTTGTCCTGGAACGCCGCAATGGATGCCACCGCGATCACGCCCGCAATCAGCACGGGCACGATCAGTTTGAAGCTCAGGCCCGCGAAATAAATCACGAAGAAGCCGGCAGCGAAGACCAGTACCGCCGT
Source organism: Paraburkholderia phenoliruptrix (assembly GCF_047325075.1). NCBI lineage: Bacteria > Pseudomonadati > Pseudomonadota > Betaproteobacteria > Burkholderiales > Burkholderiaceae > Paraburkholderia > Paraburkholderia phenoliruptrix. The sequence goes on along the minus strand of NZ_CP168531.1, from coordinate 305,109 downwards.
GCCGAGGTCGGGCTGCTTGGCGATCAGCCCGACAGGCACGGCAAGAATCAGCAGTCCGACCAGATAGTCGTACCAGCGCATCACGCCTTCTCGCCGCTGATAGTACCAGGCGAGCATCAGCGGGGTCGCGATCTTCAGAATCTCCGAGGGCTGAATGACCACGCCCACGTTGATCCAGCGCTTCGCGCCCTTGCGCGTGAGGCCGAACAGCGCGACCGCGACCAGTAACGCGATCCCGAATGTATAGAGCGGCACCGCGAAGCGCATGAGCGTGGTGGGCGGCACGTTGGCGAGCGCCCACATCAGCACGAACGTCAGCATGATGTTGCGCAACTGGTCCTCCACGCGGCCCGGCACGTCCAGACTCGCGCTGTACAAGGTCACGATGCCTACGCACAGCAGCAGAAACACAATCAGCGCGAGCGGGCGGTCGAAGCCCGCAAACATCCGCTTGATGCGGTCGAGCCAGGCGCGCTTGTCGAATTGCATGCCTTTCTCCTTATTCGTCGATGCCGCCGGAAACCGGCTGGCGTGGCGGCGCGGACTCAGTGCCGCTATCGCGCGATGAGTTCCGGGCCGCATTCGCTGCGGGGCGCGCGGCGGCCGCGGATGCGGATGCGGGTGCGGGCTCGCTTGCGGGCCTCGGCTGACGCGGGGCGCCCGATTTGTGCGAGGTCGCGTTCCTTGCCGCCGAGGCCGACGCCGGCGCGGGCGAGTTTGGCGCGGTGGCGGCCGTGGTTGCTGCGGCGCTTGCCGCCGCGCCTGTCGTCGATGTGGACGGGCTGCGCGGTGATGCGGCGTTTGCGGCGGGCGCAGTCGGTTTCGATACTGCTGGGACGGCCGCCGAAGCCGCCGCCGCCGGCCCCCCGGGCGCGCCGTCCGCCGCGGAGGCGGCAGATGCCGCCGAAGCCGCAGCCGCAGCCGAAGCCGCACCCGGCATCGGCAGCGCGGTATAGCCCGCCGCGATCTTGACCGGCTGCCCGGCTTCCTGTGGCGCCGGCGCGGTGCCGACTTCGGGCGCGGACGCGTCCTCGGTAGCGGAGGCCGCCGCGGCGACGGCTGCCGCTGCGGCCCCCGGCTTATTCTTGCCGACGAGGTAGTAGTCGAGCACCTTGCGCGCAATCGGGCCGGCCGCCTCTGCGCCCCACCCGCCGTTCTCGACGATTAGCGCGAGCGCGATCTTCGGCTGCTCGGCCGGCGCGAAGGCGATGAAGAGCGCGTGGTCGCGCAAATGTTCGGCGATCGCGTGACCCTTATAGTTGGCGCCCTGCAGCGAATACACCTGCGCCGTGCCGGTCTTGCCCGCCGCCAGATACGGCGCGCCGATGAACACCTTCGACGCCGTTCCGTTCGTCACGACGCCTTCCATGGCGTGCTTGATGATGTCGATGTCCGACTGCTTGACCGCGATCTTGTCGCTCGGATCGCGCACGACCGGACGCGTGTCTTTGGTGATCGGGTTCTCGATGTCGCGCACGAGGTGCGGTTTCATCACGACGCCGTTGTTCGCGAGCGTGGCCGTGGCGTGCGCGAGTTGCAGAATCGTGAACGAGTTATAGCCCTGGCCGATGCCGAGGCTGATCGTCTCGCCTTCGTACCACTTCTGCTGTTCAGGCTTGCGGTACGCCTTGCGCTTCCATTCCGTGGACGGCAGGATGCCGCGCGCCTCGCCCGCGATGTCGATGCCGGTGATCTGGCCGAAGCCCCACGGCTTCATGAAGTTCGCGATGTTATTCACGCCGAGGTCATGCGCGAGCATGTAGAAATACGTGTCGTTCGACACCACGATCGCGCGGTTCATGTCGACCCAGCCCTGACCGGAGCGCACGTCGTTGCGGAACGTGTGGCCGCCGAAGGTGTACGAGCCCGGATCCTGGAAGCCCCAGCCCGGCGTGCGCTTGTGCAGCGTCAGCGCGGCGAGCGCCATGAACGGCTTGTAGGTCGAGCCCGGCGGGTAGGTGCCGTGCAGCGGCCGGTTCAGGAGCGGGTGGTCGGGCGAGTTGTTGAGCTCGTCCCAGGTCTGCTGGTCGATACCGTCGACGAATGAATTCGGATCGAAGCTCGGCGCGGAGACGAACGCGAGCACGTCGCCGGTGGACGGCTCGATGGCGACCAGCGCGCCGCGGCGGCCTGCGAAAGCCTGCTCGGCGACCTGCTGCAAGCCGATGTCCAGCGACAGCACCAGGTTGTTGCCGGGCGTGGCCTGCGTGCGCGACAGCGTGCGCACCGGCCGGCCGCCGGCGGTGACTTCGACTTCCTCGAAACCGGTCTGGCCGTGCAGCTCCGTCTCATAACTCTGCTCGACGCCGATCTTGCCGATGTAGTCGGTGCCCTTGTAGTTGTTTGCGTCGAGGCGCGGATCGTAGTGTTCCGGGTCGCTGTCGTTCTGGTCGCTCGCGTCGTCGATGCGTTCCTGGTCGCGCTGCGAAATCCGGCCGATATAGCCGATCACGTGCGCGGCCGTCGGCCCGAGCGGGTATTGGCGGAACAGGCGCGCACGCACTTCGACGCCGGGAAAACGGAAGCGCTGGGCGGTGAAACGCGCGACTTCGTCGTCGGTGAGACGCGTGCGGATCGGCAGGCTTTCGAAGTTCTTCGAATCTTCCTGCAGCTTCTTGAAGCGGCGGCGGTCGCGGGCGTCGATCGAGACGACCGTGGCCAGATCGTCGATCACGCTTTCGAGCGGCGCGTTGAGCTTGGACGGCGTGATTTCGAGCGTGTACGCCGAGTAGTTCTTGGCCAGCACGACGCCGTTACGGTCGGTGATGATGCCGCGATTCGGCACGATGGGCGCGACGGAAATGCGGTTTTCGTCGGCCTGCAGCGAGTACTTGCTGTAGTGCCACACCTGCAGGAACAGGAAACGAAAGCCGATCAGCCCGAAGCAGACGAACACGAACAGACCCGCCGCCGCGACGCGCAGGCGGAACTTCGAGAGCTGTTGCTGGGTGTCCTTGAATTCGGTCATGCTGTTTCAGCAAAAGGCCGGACGACGGCCATCATGAGTGTGCGCCCGATCCGGGCGAGGCCGGAAGGCATGAACGGCGATGGGCGTCGAGCGGGCGGAAGAGGTGCGTTTCATGGCAACGGCCTGCGCGCGCGGCGCCGCGTTAAATGGGCCGCGTATCGTCGGGGTCGGCGGGGCGGCGCTGCGGCATCAACAGCAGCACGCTCGCGACCGGCCACAGTGCGGCCTCGACGAACCCGTCGATCAGATAACCCCAGCCGGGAAACGCCGCGCCCGTCAGCAGACGGATGACGAACGGCACCAGTTGCGCGGTGACGAGAAGCGGCATGACCGCGAAAGTCTGCACGCCGAGCGACATCCACAGCACGCGGCGGTGGATCGTGATCGCGCCATACGACAGCAGCGTGTACGCCAGCGCATGCTCGCCGAGCAGGCTTGCGTTGTGCACGTCCATCAGCAGGCCGAGCAGAAACGCGATGCCCATTCCGACCTTGCGCGGCTGATGGACGTTCCAGAACAGCAGCACGAGCGCGACGAAGTCCGGCACGCCGATCAGGCGCCCCCACGGCATCAGGTTCAGCAGGAACGCCGCGGCGAGGCTGAACGCGATGAAGTACGGATTGACCGGCTGCAGAATGTATTGCGGACGGTTCATGGTTTTGCCCCCGGCGCGGCTTGCGGCTTCGCTTTTTCAGCAGCGGCGGATTTTTTCGATGCCGCGGATTTCTGGTCGGCGGCGCTTGCCTTACCGGTTTGTGCCGTTTGTGCCGGTTGTGTGCTTTGGCCCGCCGCCTTGTCCGCCGGCTTTTCCGCCGGTTTTTCGCCCGGTTTCGCGGATTTGTCCGCGGCGGCCTTGCTGTCGGCCGACTTCGCGCCTTTCTTTGCCTTCGCGTCTTTCGCGGACACTTCCGGCTCCTCGACAGGACGCGGCGGCACGTCGTTCACGTAATGCAGCACCAGCAACTGACGCGCGCCGCGCACCGGCGCGATGGGCAGGCAGATCACGCGCGCAAAGGCGGTGTCCGCCTGCCTGTCGACCCGCACGACCTTGGCGACGGGCAAACCCGGCGGATAGACGCCGTCGAGGCCGCTCGTGACGAGTTCGTCGCCCGTTTGCACGTCGGCGCTGATGGGCACGAAGCGCAGGTCGAGCGTGTCGCCCTTCGGGGTGCCGTAAATCACGCTGCGCAAACCGGTGCGCACGATCTGCACCGGCACGGCCTGGTCCTTGTCGGTCAGCAGCGTAACTTCCGCCTGCAGCGGGAACACGCGGGTCACCTGGCCGATTACGCCGTCTTCATTGACGACCGGCGAGCCGTTCTGAATGCCTTGCTGCGCGCCGCGGTTGATCACGACCTTCTGCGTGAACGGATCGCGCGTGTCGTACTGGATTTCCGCAGGCAGCGACTGCGTGGTCGCGCGCTGCGACAGCTGCAGCAATGCGCGCAAATGCGCGTTTTCGGCGGAAAGTTCGGCGGCCGTATTGGCCTGCTGCGAAAGCTGGAGGTTTTTGGTGCGCAGCTTCTCGTTGTCGCTGCGCAGCGTGGCGCTCGTTACCGCGAGGTCGGCGGCGCCCATGAAAACGTCGCGCGGCACGAGCGCCGCGCGTTGCAACGGATAAAGACCCGCGCCGAGCACGCCGCGAACGATTTCGAGCGTCTTGAAGCGTGCGTCGGAGATCAGCAGGGCGAGCGCCAGCACGACGAAAAACACGAGTCGTGCGAGGGCGGACGGGCCTTGCTTGAACAGGGGCGGCGGACTGTATTCCATGGTCGGCGCCGGGGGCGTAAGCGGTTGGGTGAGGCGGCGGCGCGCTGAGAACGCGGTTCAGCGTGCGGACGCCGGGCGGCCGAGCCAATGGCAAACCGGCCCGCATGGGGCCGTTTGCCAGATCCGCGCTACTGACATCGAACTTGCTCGCTTACTCGTACGAGAAGATGCTGCCGAGCTTGTCCATGCGCTCGAGCGCCATGCCGGAGCCGCGCACGACGCACGTGAGCGGGTCTTCGGCGACGAGCACCGGCAGGCCCGTTTCTTCCGCGAGCAGACGGTCCAGGTCGCGCAGCAGTGCGCCGCCGCCCGTGAGCATCATGCCGCGTTCGGCGATGTCCGCGCCGAGTTCCGGAGGCGTTTGCTCGAGCGCGATTTTCACCGACGAGACGATCTGGTTCAGCGGATCGGTGAGCGCTTCGAGAATTTCGTTGCTGGAGATGGTGAAGCTGCGCGGAATGCCTTCCGACAGATTGCGGCCCTTCACTTCCATTTCCTTCACTTCGGAGCCCGGGAAGGCCGAACCGATTTCCTTCTTGATGGCCTCGGCGGTTTGCTCGCCGATCAGCATGCCGTAGTTGCGACGGATGTAGTTGACGATAGCTTCGTCGAACTTGTCGCCGCCCACGCGCACGGAGCCCTTATAAACGATGCCGCCGAGCGAGATCACGCCGACTTCGGTCGTGCCGCCGCCGATATCGACCACCATGGAACCGGTGGCTTCCGACACCGGCAGGCCCGCGCCGATTGCGGCGGCCATGGGTTCTTCAATGAGATACACCTGCGAGGCGCCCGCGCCGTGCGCGGCTTCCTTGATGGCCCGGCGCTCGACCTGGGTCGAACCGCACGGCACGCAAATAATGATGCGCGGCGACGGCGAGAACATGCGCGATTCGTGAGCCGTTTTGATGAACTGCTTGATCATCTGCTCAGTCACCGTGAAGTCGGCGATCACGCCGTCTTTCATGGGGCGGATCGCCTCGATGTTGCCCGGCACCTTGCCGAGCATCTGCTTGGCTTCCTTGCCGACTGCCTGGATGGTCTTCTTGCCGTTGGGTCCGCCTTCCTGGCGGATGGACACGACCGACGGTTCGTCAAGAACGATGCCCTTGCCACGCATGTAGATGAGCGTGTTGGCGGTGCCGAGGTCAATCGCCAGATCGTTGGAGAAGTAGCTGCGCAAAAAACCGAACATTCAAAATCCTGTCTCGCTTGGGGCCGGGCCTCGCAACGTTTGCGCAGGGCGGCAGCGGAAAAAAATAACAGCTTCAACCGGGCGAAGCGGCGCCACAGGAACTTGAAGCTGCGAGGGAGTCTACCGGAGGCCGGTGCAAAGCCAGGCCAGAAATATCCGAACCATCTTCACGAAATGTCCAGAAAGGCCTTGGTAAGTCGGTCCGGGTTTGGGTCGAACGCGTAATGATACCTTATAATTTTGGATGTTTTGAAGGAAACGGACGGCACTTTTTGCCGCCGCTGGCCCCTTTTTCGAGGTCTTCCTCCAGCGTCGTAACTCGCTGTCGCAGCGCTCTTTTTTGTGCTGCGGCGGTCCGCCACTTTTTCCGGTGACTGCATGGCTTTGACCCTGACCGATGTTAAGCGCATCGCGCATCTCGCGCGGCTCGAACTGGCCGACGCCGACGCCGAACACACGCTTGTCCAGCTCAACGAGTTTTTTGGCCTCGTCGAGCAGATGCAGGCGGTCGACACCACGGGCATCGCGCCGCTTGCCCATCCGATCGAGCAGATCGAAGACGTCGCGCTGCGCCTGCGCGACGACGCGGTGACCGAAACGATCGACCGCGAAGCTTTCCAGCGCCCCGCGCCGGCCGTGCAGGACGGGCTGTATCTCGTGCCGAAGGTGATCGAGTAATACGCGCGCGGCGAGCCCCGCCCGGCCGGCAGGCGGCGCGGGCGGCTTGCCGCTTTCGGGCTGGCGCTCGCAGGTTCGCTTTTCGCCGATACCTCGGCCCGGTTCGCCGGCGGGCAATCGAACGCCTCCACGGCAGCGCGATCCGCGCTGCCGCGCTTTCCAGGACATCACGCAATGCATGAAAAAAGTTTGACCGAACTGCGCGCCGCGTTGACGGCGAAGGAATGCTCCGCAGTCGAGCTGGCGCAGCTTTATCTGAAACGCATCGAGGCGGCGAGCGGCCTCAATGCATTCATCCAGGTCGACCCAGACCTCACCCTCGCGCAGGCGAAAGCCGCGGACGCGCTGCTTCACGCGGGCCACGGCGGTCCGCTGACCGGCGTGCCCATCGCGCATAAGGACGTGTTCGTGACGAAGGGCTGGCGCTCCACCGCCGGCTCGAAAATGCTGTCGAACTACGAAAGTCCGTTCGACGCGACCGTGGTCGAGCGTCTCTCCAACGCCGGCATGGTGTGCGTCGGCAAGACCAACATGGACGAGTTCGCGATGGGCTCGTCGAACGAAAATTCCTACTTTGGCGCGGTGAAAAATCCTTGGGATCGTCAGGCGGTGCCGGGCGGTTCGTCGGGCGGTTCAGCTGCGGCTGTCGCTGCGCGCCTCGCGCCCGCAGCGACGGGTACGGATACGGGCGGCTCGATCCGTCAGCCGGCCTCGTTCTCGGGCATCACCGGCATCAAGCCGACCTACGGCCGCGTGTCGCGCTACGGCATGATCGCGTTCGCTTCGTCGCTGGATCAGGGCGGGCCGATGGCGCAAAGCGCCGCGGAGTGCGCGCTGCTGCTCAACGCCATGGCCGGCTTCGACGAGCGCGATTCCACGAGCCTCGTGCGCGACGACGAAGACTACACGCGCTATCTCGGCCAGCCCTGGCAGCAAGGCGACGCAGCCAGGCCGCTCGCCGGCCTGCGCATCGGCTTGCCGAAGGAATATTTCGGCGCCGGTCTCGCCGACGACGTCCGCGCATCCATCGACGCCGCGCTGAAGCAATACGAGGCGCTCGGCGCCACGCTCGTCGAGGTATCGCTGCCGAAGACCGAGCTGTCCATTCCGGTCTATTACGTCATCGCGCCGGCGGAGGCCTCGTCGAACCTGTCGCGCTTTGACGGCGTGCGCTTCGGCCATCGCGCCGCGGAATACCGCGATTTGCTCGACATGTACAAGAAGTCGCGCGCGGAAGGCTTCGGGCCCGAAGTGAAGCGCCGCATCATGGTCGGCGCCTACGTGCTGTCGCACGGCTATTACGACGCGTATTACCTGCAGGCTCAGAAAATTCGCCGCATCATCGCGCAGGATTTCCAGCAAGCGTTCAAGGAATGCGACGTCATCATGGGACCGGTCGCGCCGTCGGTGGCGTGGGATCTGGGTGCGAAGGGCGACGATCCGGTGCAGATGTACCTCGCCGACGTCTACACGCTGTCGGTCAGCCTTGCCGGCTTGCCGGGCATGAGCGTGCCCTGCGGCTTCGGCGCGGGCGCCAACGCGCAGCGGCCGGTGGGATTGCAGATCATCGGCAACTATTTCAATGAAGCCCGGATGCTCCAGGTGGCCGACGCGTTCCAGCGCGCGACTGACTGGCACCGCAAGGCACCGGCAGGAGTGTGAGCACCATGACCAAGCAATGGGAAGTCGTGATCGGTCTGGAGACCCACGCGCAGCTGTCCACGCAATCCAAGATTTTCTCGGGCGCGCCTACGCAGTTTGGCGCCGCGCCTAACACGCAGGCCTGTCCCGTGGATCTGGCCTTGCCGGGCACCTTGCCGGTGATGAACCGCGGCGCCGTGGAACGCGCAATCCAGTTCGGCCTCGCAATCGGCGCAACGGTCGCGCCGCGCAGCATCTTCGCGCGTAAGAACTACTTTTACCCCGACCTGCCGAAGGGCTATCAGATCAGCCAGTACGAGATTCCCGTGGTGCAAGGGGGCCAGGTGACGATCCAGGTGCCCGCCAACGAGAAAGCGGGCACGGCAGCCTACGCGAAGGTCGTCAATCTCACGCGCGCGCATCTCGAGGAAGACGCCGGCAAGTCGCTGCACGAAGACTTCGCGGGCATGACGGGCATCGACCTGAACCGCGCCGGCACGCCGCTGCTCGAAATCGTCACCGAGCCGGAAATGCGCAGCGCGGCGGAAGCGGTGGCTTACGCGAAGACGCTGCACACGCTCGTCACGTGGCTCGGCATTTGCGACGGCAACATGCAGGAAGGCTCGTTCCGCTGCGACGCCAACGTGTCGGTGCGCCCGCTCGGTCAGGCGGAATTCGGCACGCGCGCCGAGATCAAGAACCTGAACTCGTTCCGTTTCCTCGAAGAAGCCATTCAGTACGAAGTGCGCCGCCAGATCGAACTGATCGAAGACGGCGGCACGGTGGTGCAGGAAACGCGTCTCTACGATCCGGACCGGCGCGAAACGCGCTCCATGCGCAGCAAGGAAGACGCGCACGATTACCGCTATTTCCCCGATCCCGATCTGATGCCGCTCGTGATCGACGCGGCGTGGGTCGAGCGCGTGAAGCGCGAAATGCCGGAACTGCCGGAGGCGATCCAGCAGCGCTTCGTCTCGCAATACGGTTTGACGCCGTACGACGCCAACGTCCTGACGTCGAGCAAGGCGACGGCCACGTACTTCGAAGCGGTGGTCGAGAAGCTCGGAGCGGCCAATGCGAAGGTCGCGGCGAACTGGGTGATGGGCGAGGTGTCGTCGCAGCTGAATCGCGAAGGCCTCGACATTGCTGAATGCCCGGTGTCGTCCGCGCAACTCGCGCTCCTGTTGCAGCGCATTGCCGACGGCACGATCTCGAACAAGATCGCGAAGGAGATTTTCCTCGCCATATGGGAAGAGAAGGCGACGGACGACGTCGCGGCCGACCGCATTATCGAAGCGAAGGGCCTGAAGCAGATTTCGGATACCGGCGCGCTCGAAGCGATCATCGACGAGGTGCTGGCCGCCAATCAGAAGTCGGTCGAGGAATTCCGCGCGGGCAAGGAGAAGGCGTTCAACGCGCTGATCGGCCAGGCGATGAAGGCGACCAAGGGCAAGGCGAACCCGGCGCAGGTGAACGAACTGCTGAAGAAGAAGCTGGGCTGATGCCCGGTTGAACTCAGTTTGCAGCCAGGTTCAAGCTTGGCCCGCGAGCTGACAAAATGCGCTCGAACGCAGATAGCCGAAGCGCTCGCTTCGGCGCCCGCGGGCTGTTGCCGGAAACGAAAGTGCGGGCAACGGCCCGTTTCATTTGCAAGCCCGCTTTGGCGTACCGGGCGCAGATTACGGAGTGTGTGGATGGCGAAGCAACCCGATCTCGACGATTTCCGCGTGCCTTACTTCGACGGGAAGAAGAAAAACAAGTTTTCCCTCGACGACTTCGATCCCGCCGCGAAGCCTTTTTCGACGGGTACGAAAGAGTCCGACCGTCAGCGGCTTTCCGAAATCGGCGCGGAGCTCGACGTCTTCCAGGAACGATTGCATGCGCAGCGAAAACGTCGCGTGTTGCTGGTGCTGCAAGGCATGGACACGAGCGGCAAGGACGGCACGATTCGCGCCGTGTTCCACGAAGTCGATCCGCTCGGCCTGCGCATCGCGCCGTTCAGGGCGCCCACACCCGACGAACTCGCGCACGATTTCCTGTGGCGCGTGCACGCGCAAGCGCCCGCGGCGGGCGAACTCACCATCTTCAACCGCAGCCATTACGAAGATCTGCTCGTGCCGACGGTGCTCGGCAGCATCGACGAAAAGGCATTCGACGTGCGCTGCCGCCACATTCGCCAGTTCGAGGAACTGCTCGCCGACAGCGACACGACGATCATCAAGTGCATGCTGCATGTTTCGAAAGACGAGCAGCGCGAGCGGCTGCAGGCGCGGATCGACGATGAAACCAAGCACTGGAAATTCGACCTGTCGGACCTCGACGCGCGCAAGCAGTGGGACAAATACCAGGCGGTCTATCGCGACGCGCTGGCCGCGACTTCCACCGAATACGCGCCGTGGTACGTGATTCCGGCAGACTCGAAAACGCACCGCAACGTGATGGTGGCCGAGTTGCTGTTGCGCACTTTCCAGGGGCTGAAGCTCGACTACCCGCCGGCCAAAGAATCGCTGAAAGGCGTCAAGGTCGAATAGCCGCGGGCTTCGTCAGCCAGGCATCCCGAACACGAATCTGAAACCAAGCGAACACAAAGGAACGACATGTTGCGAGTGATTACCGCCAACCTGAACGGCATCCGCTCAGCGGCAAAGAAGGGATTCTTCGACTGGTTCGGCGAGCAGAATGCCGACGTGCTGTGCGTGCAGGAAATCAAATGTTCGCAGGACGACATGACGCCGGAATTCATGGCGCCGCACGATTTCACCGGCTATTTCCAGCATGCGGTGAAAAAGGGCTATAGCGGCGCCGGCGTCTATACGCGCCACGAGCCGGACGAGGTCGTGATCGGCTTCGGCAGCGAGGAGTTCGACCCCGAAGGGCGGTATGTCGAACTGCGTTTCGGCAAGCTGTCCGTCGTGTCCGTGTACGTGCCGTCAGGCTCGAGCGGCGAAGAGCGTCAGCAGGCCAAGTACCGTTTCATGGACGAGTTCATGCCGCATCTCGCCGAACTTGCGCGCGAGCGGGAAGTGATCGTGTGCGGCGACGTGAATATCGTCCACAAGGAAATCGACATCAAGAACTGGAAGAGCAACCAGAAGAACTCCGGCTGCCTGCCGGAAGAACGCGCGTGGCTCACCAAACTGTTCGACGAAGTGGGTTACGTCGACGTCTTCCGCACCCTCGATCAGCGGCCCGAGCAATACACGTGGTGGAGCAATCGCGGCCAGGCGTATGCGAAGAACGTGGGGTGGCGGATCGATTATCAGATTGCGACGCCGGGCATCGCGAGCACGGCGAAACGCACTGAGGTGTTTCGCGACATCAAGTTCAGCGACCACGCGCCGCTGACAGTCGACTACGACCACGACGTGAAGAAGTAAGGTTCAGGTTTCGCGCGGCGCGGCGGGGCGGCGGCTGTCCAGCGCCGCGGCGCGGTTCAGTCGCATGCGATGATGAAACGCACGCGTATGCTCAATCGCGCGCCAGCTTGCGGCGCGGACGGCCCATGCCGGCGTAATCCGGCAGCGCATCCACGGTTTTGCCGATAGCCTTCGCGTAAAGCGGCAGCATGTCCGGCAGGCGCTTGATGATGTCCTGGCGCCGCGCCGGCGGGTACGGATGCACGTAAATAAAGCCCTGCTGATTGCTGCGCGTGGCCTGCGCGAGCTTGTCCCACAGCGTGACCGCCGCGCGCGGATCGAAGCCGGCGCGCGAGGCGATGTCGCTGCCGATCACATCGGCTTCCGTTTCGTCCGTGTTTTCGTACTTCATTTCGAGCAGCCGCGAGCCGATGCCGAGCGGCGCCATGCCGAGGTCCGCAAGGCCGAACAGCTGCGGAATGGTGCCCGACGAATCCAGCTGGCTCGCCTGCAACTGGCCGAGCCGCTCGCGCGCATGTTCGCGCAGCGCGTGGGCAATCTCATGGCCCAGCAGCATGCCGAGTTCGTTGTCGTTCAGACGCGCGCGGTCGAGCAGGCCGCCGTACACGACGATCTTGCCGCCCGGCAGACAGTACATGCGGATGTCCGGCGAGCGCACTACGGCGATGTCCCACTTCCAGCCTTTGGCGCGCTCGTTCCATTTGAGCGAGTAGGGCACCATCTTGTCGACGATCGAGCGCACGCGCGTAACGTGCGCGTCCGTTTCGCCGTAGAGACGGTTGGCGTGCTCGGCGCCGTACGCGATCTGGCTGAACTCTTCGGCGGCTTGCGCCTCCAGCATCGGCGATGGGATCAGGTTGCGGAACACCAGATAGCCGCCGTAGCGCAACTGGTTGTTGGGGCTGTACGGCGCGGACGCAGGTGCGACGGCCGGGGGCCTGGCCGCGCCCGCGGGCGACGACGTGGCTGCTGTCGCGACCGCTTTCGCGCTCGGGGAGGGTTGCGCCGATGATCCCGGCGAGGTGCCCGCGGCCGGCGCGCTGCCGGAGTTGGCTGCGCTGTTCGCGGCTGGTGCGGCAGGCGGCGCGCTTTCGGCGCCGGCAGCCGTCGCGGATTTCGCGGTTGCCGCCGGTGCTTGCGGCGCCGCAGCGGTTGCAGGATTGGCCGTGTTCGCAGACGTCGCCGTAGTGGCGCTGTTCGCGGCTGCTGCGGTCGCCGCCGCATCTGCACCGGACGGCATCAGCAGACCGCCGATAAAGCTCAGACAGCCTGCGCTCAGCACGGCGCCGAGCGCGCTGCGGCCCGCGTCGCGCCGCCTGCCGGAACCGGCGCGCAAGCACAAGGGCTTGTGGTCAAAAAGCGCCTTCACGACCGGACTCTCCACGGCGCGATGCGCAACAGCAGCAGCATGCCCGGCACAGCGAGCGCGGTGCAGACGATGAAATAGTCGAACCAGCCGATTTTCGCGACCACATAGCCGCTCGCCGCCGAGGCCAGCGTGCGCGGCACCGAGGCGAGGCTCGTGAACAGCGCGAACTGGGTGGCCGTGTAACGCGGGTCGGTCGTGCTGGCGATGTACGCGGTGAAGGCCGCCATCGTCAGACCGGTGGAAAAGGTCTCGAAACCGTAGACGAGCGCAAGCGCAACCGAGCGCGGCTCCAACTGCACCGACCAGTCTATGCCGACCCACGACAGCAGTTTCGTCGTGCCTTCGCTGATTCCTACCGCGATGTCGTAAATTGCCGTCAGGCCGGGCGAAGCCGGCCCGAGGTGCGCGAGCCATGCAAAGCCGAGCGTCGACACCATCTGCAGAATGCCGAAAATCCACAAGCCCCGGCCGATGCCGATTTTCATGAGCCACACGCCGCCGACAATGCCGCCCGCGAGACTCGCGCCGAATGCCGTCGTTTTCGCGATCACGCCGATCTGCGTACGCGAGAAGCCGATGTCGAGAAAGAACGACGTGGACAGCGTGGTCGCCATCGTGTCGCCGAGCTTGTAGAGAAAGATGAAGCCGAGCACGAAGAGCGCGCCGCGCCAGCCGTCGCGCTCGATGAATTCACGGAACGGCTGCACGATGGCTTCGCGCAGATTCCTGGGCGGCGTGCCGTGCACTTCGGGTTCGCGGACTACGAGCGTCATGACGATTCCCGGCAGCATGAAGGCGCCCGTCACCATGAAAACCGTCGTCCACGGCAAATGATCCGACAGAATAAGCGCCAGCGATCCGGGTACCAGCGCCGCAATCTTGTAGGCGTTCACGTGCACGGCATTGCCGAGACCTTGCTCCGTGTCGCTCAGCAACTCGCGCCGGTAGGCGTCGATCGAAATATCCTGGCTCGCGCCGAAAAACGCGACGAGCGCTGTCAGTGCGGCGACCGTCCAGATGGAGTCGCGCGGCGACACGAATCCCAACGCGGCGATGGCGCCCGCGACGAGAATCTGCGTGACGAGCATCCAGCCGCGGCGCCTACCCGGACGCCAGCCGGGCAAGCGCGGGACGTAGCGGTCCATGAGCGGCGCCCAGATGAATTTCCATGTATAGGGAAATTGGATCAGCGCAAAAAGACCGATTTCCTTCAGATTGACGCCTTCCGAGCGCAACCAGGCCTGCACCAGATAGACGAGCGTGAACAGCGGCAATCCCGACGTAAAACCGAGAAAGACGCAGATCAGCATGCGCGTATTGAAAAACGCGCGCCAGCCGGGATGTTCTTGGTGAGCGGTAAGTGCGGGCGCCTCGTGCGGCGGGTTCGACATGTGAATAAGTTGCGTTAGCTTTTCTTGACGCGATAGACCGCAAGACTACCACGCCAGTTCACCCCCCACCGCACCGTCTGACCGTCGTGCAGCACGACGCGGTCGAGAATTTCAATGCCGACTTCGGGCGCGAGCGCTTCGAAGTCCTTGATGGTCAGCACGCGCACGTTCGGCGTGTTGTGCCATTGATAGGGCAGCGACTTCGACACCGGCATGCGTCCTTGCAGCACCGAGAGCCGATGCGCCCAATAGCCGAAGTTCGGAAACGATACGATGCATTCGCGACCGACGCGCACCGTTTCGCGCAGAATCGCAGCGGTCTGATGAATGGTTTGCAGCGTCTGCGACAGAATCGCGAAATCGAAGCTGCCGTCCTCGAAAAGACGCAGGCCGTCTTCGAGATTCTGCTGGATCACGTTGACGCCGTTTTGCGTCGCGGCCAGCACGCCCGCGTCGTTGATCTCGATGCCGTAGCCCTGCACGTCCAGCTCCTCGCTGAGAAGCGAGAGCAGCGAGCCGTCGCCGCAGCCCAGATCCAGCACCGTGGCGCGCGGTTCCACCCAGCGGGCGATGGCGCGGAAGTCCGGGCGCAGCGCCAGATAATCGAGTGCTCGCTGGTTCATGCGTTCACCTCGTTTGCAATGCGTTCGTAGTAGGCGCGCATCAGGTTGTGATAGCGCGCGTCGTCGAGCAGAAAGGCGTCGTGGCCGTGCGGCGCGTCGATTTCCGCATAGGTGACCGTGCGCTTGTGGTCCAGCAGCGCCTTCACCAGCTCGCGCGAGCGGGCCGGCGCAAAACGCCAGTCGGTTGTGAAACTCGCAATCAGATATTTCGCCGTGGTGTGCGCAAGAGCCGCTGTCAGATCGCCCTCAAAAGCCTTGGCGGGATCGAAGTAATCCAGCGCGCGCGTGATGAGCAGATAGGTGTTCGCGTCGAAGTAGTCGGCGAACTTGTCGCCCTGATAGCGCAAATACGACTCCACTTCGAACTCCACGTCGAAATTGAAGTTGTAGGCGTCGAGCGCGCCTTCCGCGCGGCGCAGCGACCGGCCGAATTTCTCGGCCATGTCGTCGTCCGACAGATAAGTGATGTGGCCGATCATTCGCGCGACGCGCAAGCCGCGTTTCGGCTTCACGTTGTGCGCGTAGTAGTTGCCGCCGTGGAAGTCCGGGTCCGACAGAATCGCCGAGCGCGCCACTTCGTTAAACGCAATGTTCTGCGCGGACAGCTTCGGCGTGGACGCCACCACGATGCAATGCGCGACGCGCTCCGGATACATCATGCTCCACGCGAGCGCCTGCATGCCGC
Source organism: Paraburkholderia phenoliruptrix (assembly GCF_047325075.1). Classification (NCBI taxonomy): domain Bacteria; kingdom Pseudomonadati; phylum Pseudomonadota; class Betaproteobacteria; order Burkholderiales; family Burkholderiaceae; genus Paraburkholderia; species Paraburkholderia phenoliruptrix. The sequence goes on along the minus strand of NZ_CP168531.1, from coordinate 289,412 downwards.
CGAGGCTGCCGCCCATGACCGCCGCGAAGCGCTCAATGCCGAACTGATCGGCGACGCGCGCCTGCGCATTGACCCAGTCTTCCACGGTGACGACCGGGAACGTCGCGCCGTACGGCTTGCCCGTGGCCGGATCGATGCTCATGGGGCCGGTCGAGCCGAAGCACGAGCCGAGATTGTTGACGCCGATCACGAAGAACCGGTCGGTATCGAGCGGCTTGCCGGGGCCGACCATGTTGTCCCACCAGCCGATGTCCTTCGGATTGTCCGCATACACGCCCGCCACGTGATGCGACGCGTTGAGCGCGTGGCACACGAGCACCGCATTGCTGCGCGCGGCGTTGAGCGTGCCGTAGGTCTCGACCATCAGGTCGTAGCCCGCGAGCGAGCTGCCGCTTTGCAGACGCAACGGCTCGGGGAAATGCATTTTTTGTGGAGCGACGATGCCGATCGATTCCATTCATTCCGCCATTTGACAAATACAGGGCGGCTAGACGGCGTCGGCAAAGCACGGGGGAAAACGACTTGTGCGCGGCTGACGACCTCTTTAGCCGCATTTATAGTGAACCGGGGATTTATTCCACTGGTTCGCGCGCCCGCAATCGAGTCAGCAAATCGGCGCGTATGACGTATTCAGTTCTGGAGCGCGGCGCCCGATACCGGAAGAGGGTTTGAGGCAGATGCAGCGCCGCAGTCAGGCGCAAAGTATAGCGGAAAATTCCGCGCGGCAGCGTCTGGCTGACTGTCGGTGCGCCGTCCCGCGCACTACTGCAGGATCACGCGCAATTGCGGGTCGGCCTCGTCGGCGGGCAGGCGCACAAAGCCGCTGCGGACAAAGCGATGCCAGCGCCCAATCACATAGCTGAGCAGCAGGCTCGCGCGAATGGCGGGATCGTAGTCCGCCGGCACGAGCGCCGGTGCGTCTTGCGCCCCGGCGCCGGCATTCGCCGCGGCGACGCGCAGGCATTGCTTGAGCGAAGCTTCCACACGCTCCAGCATCTGATTGACGCGCATCGTGAGCCGTTCATGTTCGCCGACGAGCGCCTCGCAGGTCAGCACGCGCGTCATGCCAGGATTTTTCGCAGAGAAATTCAGAAGCATCAGCGCGATGGCGCGCGCCTGCAGCACGCCATTGTTTTCCTTGTCGACGATCTGATTGATCAGGCCGAAGATGGTCTGCTCGATGAACTCGATGAGTCCTTCGAACATTTGCGCCTTGCTCGCGAAGTGCCGGTAGAGCGCGGCTTCGGATACGCCAAGCCGCGCGGCGAGCGCCGCGGTCGTGATCTTTTCGCTTTTGGGCGCTTCCAGCATTGCGGCGAGCGTCTGCAGGATGTGCACGCGGCGCTCGCCGGGCTTCAGGCGCTGCGCGCGCGGGACGGCCGGCGCAGCAGCGGCTTCGTGTTCGGCTAGGGCTTCGTCAGGCTTGTCGATCGGCTGCATGGCTGTCGTCCCGTCTGCTGGCGCTTCAATCGAACCGAGCGGGTGCTCAGTCGTAGCGATTTTAACGAACGAATGCTGCGATCCACATAATGCGGGCGGCCCGTGCCCGGCAGCCGCGTGGGCACGCCGTCCGCATGCGGTTTGCGCGGCAGGTGACCGGTGATCCACACCGTGCGGATGCCGAGCCGCCGGTAGTTCTTCAGGTGCGAGCGCGTGTCTTCGACGAGAATCACGTCCTTCAGCGACACATTGGCGTCGCGCATGGCCTTGCGCAGCATCGCGTGGTCGGGCTTCGCGCGCCAGCGGCGCCGGTCGCGCATGTGCTCGATTGCGATGACCTGCTCGAACAGACGCTCGATGCGCAGTTGCGCGAGCACCGCGCGCGCATACGCTTCCGGCGCGTTGGTCAGCACGATCTTGCGGCCCGGTAACGCGGCCACGAGACGTGCGACGCCGCGCTCGTGGCGAATCATGGAGCCGAGATCGGGAAACGTGTGTACGACTTTGAGGAAGTCGGTGGCATCGAGCGGATGGTGGCGCGTGAGGCCGAGGAGCGCCGCGCCGTAGCGCTGGGTGTACCCGGTGCGCAGACGGTTCGCTTCGTCGAGTTCCACCTGCAGCGCGTCGACGATGTACTGCGTCATCGCCTGATTGATTGCGGGGAAGATCGCGTGCGACGCGTGGTGCAGCGTATTGTCGAGATCGAACAGCCAGACCGGGCGACCACCTGCGATGAGCGGACGACGGCGCCGGGAAGTCGGAGTGCGCATGGGAAAGAGGGCGGTTCAGGCGCCGGGCGCCGCGATTAGCATGCTACCGGGCTGTGAGTGGGACGGGGCGCGACTCGGGCGTAACCGGGCGCCTGATCTGGCGTGATGGGGACCCGGTGCCGACCCCGGTGACCGATCCGGCGCGGCGCAGACGCCGCGCAGCCCACGGGGCGGCATACGAGGCGCGTTACAGCAGCGCGCCTCATATGCCGGTCTGCCCCAGCAATCAATGCGAGCGGATCATCGTGCCGAACGGCTGTTCGGTGAGAATTTCCAGCAGCACCGAATGTTCGATGCGCCCGTCGATAATGTGCACCGAGCGCACGCCGCTCTTCGCCGCGTCGAGTGCGGACGAGATCTTGGGCAGCATGCCGCCCGAGATAGTGCCGTCGGCGAACAGGCCGTCGATTTCACGCGCGGACAGGTCGGTGAGCAGATTGCCTTCCTTGTCCATCACGCCGGGAATGTTCGTCATCATCACGAGCTTTTCGGCGTTCAGCACCACCGCCAGCTTGCCCGCGACGAGGTCGGCGTTGATGTTGTACGACAGCCCGTCTTCGCCGAAGCCTATCGGCGAGATGACCGGAATGAATGCGTCGTCCTGCAGTGCCTTCACCACGGCCGGATTGATTGCCTCGACTTCGCCCACCTGGCCGATGTCCACATACTGCCCGGGATTGTCGCGGTCCGGCATCAGCATCTTGCGCGCGTGGATCAGGCCGCCGTCCTTGCCGGTCAGACCCACTGCGTGACCGCCGAAGTGATTGATCAGCGTGACGATGTCCTGCTGCACTTCGCCGCCGAGCACCCATTCGACGACTTCCATCGTCTCTTCGTCGGTGACGCGCATGCCCTGAATGAACGTGCCCTGCTTGCCGACCTTCTTGAGCGCCTGGTCGATTTGCGGACCGCCGCCGTGCACGATGACCGGATTGATGCCGACCAGCTTGAGCAGAATCACGTCGCGCGCAAAGCCCTGCTTCAGCCGCTCTTCCGTCATGGCGTTGCCGCCGTATTTGATGACCACGGTCTTGCCGTGATACTGGCGAATGTAAGGCAGCGCCTCGGCCAGGATTTCAGCCTTCAGGGTGGGCGCAATCTGCGAAAGGTCGGGAAGCTCGGACATGGCGGCAGGCTCGGGCACGGAACAGTTGAAACAGGGCGAATTGTACAGGACTGGCGCACTGCAACAGGGTTTTCGACACGCGTGGCGGCGGCGCACAAGCACCGTTTCCGCACTGCGACACCGCGGTTTGCAGCGCCATCCGACGGCAAAGCGTAGCGCGCAAACGGCGCGCCTGTGAATTAGCCGAATGGACGACTCACGGTAGGACGCGAGCCGTGGCATCATTTCTTCGTCGATGTCCCGCGAGAACGCCGTCTGTCATGAAACCGTCTGCCTCCCGCTCTCAGGGCAGCGCGCGTTGCCCGCGCTGCGGCAATGCGTTTGACTGCGCGATGCAAAAAGAGCCGTTCGACTGCTGGTGCCGCCAGATGCCGGCGCTGCCGCGCGAGCGGCTGGACCCAGCCGGCCGTTGCTTGTGCCCAGAATGCCTCGCCGCGGAAATCGCCCGGGCGGCTCAGCCTGAGCCCGGCGCCGGCTGACCGTGAGCGGTTTTCCGGGCGCTGAGGCCTGCCCGCGCTAGCACGGCGCGGCGGCGTGCCGGGCCGCGAGTGCATCCAGATCGCGGGTGAGCGCCGCAAGCGCCGGCTCCCACTCGCCGAACCGCGGCTGCCGGTACAGCGTCGCGCTCGGGTACCACGGGTTGTCGCGTCGGTCGACGAGCCACACCCAATGCGGATTGACGTCGAGCAGCACCCAGGTGCGCTGCCCGAGCGCGCCGCTCAGATGCGCAACGGAGGTGCAAACGGTAATGACCAGATCGAGTGCGCCGACAAAGGCGGCGGTGTCGTCGAAAGTCGCCAATTCGGCGGTGTAGTCGGTCATGGGCAGACCGGCGGCGCTTGCTGCCGCGACCTCCGCGCCCGCGCCCGGCTGCAACGAGTAGAACGCCACGTTGCGCAGGTTGGCGAAGTGCGTCGCATAGCGTTCCCAGCCGACACGGCGAAACGGATTGCGTTGGTGCCCGTGGCTGCCGGTCCATGCGAGCCCGACCTTGAGCCGCGGCTCGCCGGCGAGCCGCTCCCGCCAGCGCGCGAGGGCACCAGCGTCCGCGTGCAGATAGGGCGTGGCAGCGGGAATGGTCGCCTCGCGCGTGCCGAGAATCAACGGCAGGCTCAGCAGTGGAATCTCGAAGTCGAACGACGGCAGCGTTTCGACCCCGCCGCCCGCCGAATAATGATCGACATGGCCGCCGAGGCTGCGCGCGAGGAGCGCGCCCATCTGCGGGAACGAGTTCCATGCAAGGCGGCCGCCTTCGCGATGCGCACGCTCGGCCACAAGCGGAATGTAGCGGCTGAACTGCAGCACGTCGCCCATGCCTTGCTCGCCCCACACGAGTAGTGTCTTACCGGCAAGCGGCTCGCCGCGCCAGGTGGGCCCGGGCAGGGCCGGACGATGGCCGTGCAGCTCCGCCGAGCCGCTCCAGCGTGCTTCATGCGAGAGCCAACCGTTCGCATGATCGCCGCGCATGAGTTGCAGCATGGCCAGATTGGAGCGCATGAAGGCGTCGGCGGGTGCGAGCGCGCAGGCAGTTTGCGCGGCTTGCAGCGCTGTGTCCCAGCGTTGCGCTTCCCGTAGCGTCAGCGCATAGTTGTTGTGCGCAAGCGGGTTGAGCGGCGCGCAGAGCACGGCGCGCTCGCCGGCTTCCAGCGCGCGCGGCAAATCCATGTTCTTGCGATAGGCTCCCGCGAGATTGATCCACGCATTGCCGTCGGCGGGATCGTGTTCGACCGCCTCTTCGAGCAGCGCGATCTGCTCGTCCAGACCGCGATGGGTGAAAGCAAGCGCGCCCGCGAGATTGCAGCGCAGCGAGGGCAGCGCCGGATTCAGTGCGAGCGCGCATCGATACGGGGCCAAGGCGTCGTGGTGCCGGCCCGCCATCTGCAATGCGTAGCCGAGACGGAAGTGTGCGTGGGCGTTGTGCTCGTCGAGTTGCGCAATAATGGCGGCCAGTTCGATTGCATCGCCAGGTCGTTGCTGTTCGATCAACCCGTGCATGAGCGAAGCGAGCGACTCGTCGTCGAGCGGGCGGAGTTGTGCGGCGGCATGAAGCGCCTCGGCCTCGAGCGCCCGCGCGCCAGTGCGGCGAGCCGCGGCACCTTGCCGCAAAAAGTTAAGGAAAGCTGACGACATGTCGGGGTTGACCATGGGTGATTGCAGCCGAACGACCGGCTTCGCGCTGACAAAGCGACTATGGTAGCGCCGCGCGGCGGCGGCATCATTCGGAAGCATCCGAACAGGTAAACTGAAGTCATGCATCGTATAACTAACACCGGCCGCGTCAATCTCGGCCATCTGTTCTGGCTGCGCAGCCTTGCGATCATCGGGCAGCTGCTGACTATCGCGTTCGTGCAGATCTTCATCGGCGTGCATTTGCCGTTGCCGGCCATGCTGCTCGTCATCGCGCTCGAAGTGATTTTCAACGGGCTCACATGGTGGCGCGTCGCGCAGCAGCGGCCCGAGTCGAATATGGAGTTGTTCGGCCAGATCTGGGTCGATCTCGGCGCATTGTCGGCGTTGCTGTTTCTGTCCGGCGGCACCACCAATCCGTTTGTGTCGCTATATCTGCCGTCGCTCGCCATTGCGGCGGCCGTCCTGCCGTGGCAGCTCATGGCCTGGCTCGCGGCGTTTGCCGTGGCCTGCTACGCCGTGCTCGGCTTCGATTCGGTGCCGTTGAATCTCGATAATCCCGCGAACCTGTTCGACTACTACCGCGCCGGCATGTGGGTGAACTTCATGGTGAGCGTCGGGCTGATCGCGTGGTTCGTCGCGCGCATGTCGCGAGCCCTGCGGCTACGTGACGCAGCGCTCGGAGAAGCGCAGCAGCGCTTGCTCCAGGACGAACGCGCGGTCGCGCTGGGCGTCCAGGCGGCGACCGTCGCTCACGAAATCGGCACGCCTCTGTCTACAATTGCAATGCTGTCCGAAGAACTCCGCGACGCCGCGCGCACCGACAAGGGACTCGCGCCGTACAGCGCCGACCTTGAACTGCTCGAGCAACAGATGAGCTTGTGCACGTCGGCGCTTGCGAGGTTGCGCAGCCGCGCAACGACCAGCACGCAGCGTCAGCCGGTGGACGAATGGCTCGAATCGTTCGCCGAGCAATGGCGCTTGCGCCATCCGCATGTGAAGTTCGAGCGGCTCGGCGCTCCGCCCGCCGATGTCAGCCTTGACGACACGGTAGCCGTCAGCCAGATTCTGACGATTCTGCTCGACAACGCGGCGCGCGCGAGTCGCGATCACGTCACGCTGTCGTGCAGGTTGGCGGCGCGCGGCGACCAGATCGAACTGGAAGTCTGCGACGCGGGCCCAGGCATTCCGGCTGCGCTGCGCGGCTCGCTCGGAACCATGCCCGTGGAGAGCACGCAGGGCGGGCACGGCGTCGGTCTGTATCTGGCGTTTTCGGCGGCGGCGCGTCTGAAAGGGTCGATCGAATTGACAGACGTCAGTCCAACCAGGCCGCGCGGTACGCGCGCGGTTTTGCGGCTGCCGCTCACCGAGCGCAAAATTTCCGGTCCGGGCCGTCAAGGCGCCGCGCCATCCAACACGGAGAAACAGGCATGAGCGAAATGAATTTTCTGGTGATCGACGACGACGAGGTGTTCTCCGGCATCCTCGCGCGCGGTCTCACGCGGCGCGGCTACACGGTGAGCGAAGCGCACAACGCGGACGAGGCCATCAGGCTCGCTAACCAGCAGAAGTTCAGCCAGATCACCGTCGACCTGCATCTTGGCAACGACTCCGGCCTCACGCTCGTCGCGCCGTTGCGCGACCTGCAACCCGACGCGCGCATGCTGGTGCTGACGGGCTATGCGAGCATCGCGACTGCGGTACAGGCGGTGAAAGACGGCGCCGACAACTATCTGGCAAAGCCTGCCAACGTCGAAACCATCTTGTCTGCACTGCAAAGCGAGGCGAGCGCGTTGCAGGCGGAAGAGGCGATCGAGCATCCCACGCCGCTTTCCGTTGCGCGTCTCGAGTGGGAGCACATTCAACGTGTGCTGGCGGAACACGGCGGCAATATTTCGGCTACGGCGCGTGCGTTGAACATGCATCGCCGGACCTTGCAGCGCAAGCTCGCGAAGCGGCCGGTGAAGCAGTAGGCGGCGGTTCGTTTTTGCCTTTCTCCTGAATCGGAGTGCAAGCGGTTCTGGCGAGCGCGGCGCGTCACAGTGCTTGGGCAACGCAAGGCAAAACAACGCAAAACATAAGGCCAAACAAAACACCAAACAAAACGGGCTGCTCTTTTAAGAGCAGCCCGTTTTTGCTTCGCCGTTCAGGCTTCAGATCAGAGCACGTAGCGCGACAGATCTTCGTCTTCGGCTACTTCGTTCAGTGCGCGGTCCACATACGCGGCGTCGATCTGCACCGTCTTGCCGGAATGATTGCCGGCGGAGAAAGAGACTTCTTCGAGCAGTTTTTCGATGACCGTATAGAGACGCCGCGCGCCGATGTTTTCAGTCTTTTCGTTCACCGAATAAGCAATTTCCGCCAGGCGGCGAATGCCGTCGTCGGCGAATTCGAGGTGGACGTCTTCCGTTGCGAGCAATGCCTGGTATTGCTTGACGAGGCTCGCGTCCGTCGACACGAGGATCGACTCGAAGTCTTTGACCGACAGCGAATCGAGTTCCACTCGGATCGGAAAGCGCCCTTGCAGCTCGGGAATCAGATCGCTCGGCTTGGCAAGATGAAAAGCGCCGCTCGCGATGAACAGAATGTGGTCCGTCTTCACCATGCCGTACTTGGTGTTGATCGTGGTGCCTTCCACGAGCGGCAGCAGATCGCGCTGCACGCCCTGACGGGACACTTCGCCGCCGCCGGCTTCGCTGCGCGAGGCGATCTTGTCGATTTCGTCGAGGAACACAATGCCGTTCTGCTCGACGTTCTGCACCGCCTTGGTCTTCACCTCTTCGTCGTTGAGCATCTTGCCGGCTTCTTCGTCGGTGAGCACCTTGAGTGCCTCCTTCACCTTCATCTTGCGGCGCATTTTCTTGCCGCCGCCGATGTTGGCGAACATCGAACGGATCTGCTCGGTCATGTCTTCCATGCCCGGCGGCCCCATGATGTCCATGCCGACTTGCGGCTGCTCGACGTCGAGCTCAATTTCCTTGTCGTCGAGAAGACCTTCGCGCAGACGCTTGCGGAACGTCTGGCGCGTGGTGCTGCCTTCGTCGGCGGTGTCCGCGGCGCTCGAACTCGAGCCGAAACCGACGGGGCGCGCGGTGGGCAGCAGAATGTCGAGAATGCGGTCTTCGGCCTGATCTTCGGCCTTGGTCCGCACTTTGCGCATTTCCGATTCGCGCGTCTGCTTGACCGAAATTTCGATCAGATCGCGCACGATGCTGTCGACATCGCGTCCGACATAGCCCACTTCGGTAAATTTGGTGGCTTCGATCTTGATGAACGGCGCGTCCGCGAGCTTGGCGAGGCGCCGCGCGATTTCCGTTTTGCCGACGCCGGTCGGTCCGATCATCAGAATGTTTTTCGGCGTGATTTCCTGGCGCAGCGGCTCGTCGACTTGCTGACGGCGCCAGCGGTTGCGCAGCGCCACGGCAACCGCTTTCTTCGCGCGGCCTTGGCCGATGATGTGTTTGTCCAGTTCCGAGACGATCTCGGCGGGGGTCATGGTGCTCATCGTGGGTCCTTACTCGATCGTCTCGATGACGCGGTTGTGGTTGGTGTAGATGCACATGTCGCCGGCAATTTCCAGCGACTTCTCCACGATTTCGCGCGGCGACAACTGCGTGTTGTCCGCGAGGGCCTTGGCGGCGGCCTGCGCATAAGCACCGCCGGAACCGATCGCGCAAATGCCGCCTTCGGGATCGAGCACGTCGCCGTTACCGGTGATGACGAGCGTGGTGGTCGCGTCCGCCGTGATCAGCATCGCTTCCAGACGGCGCAGCATGCGGTCCGTGCGCCAGTCTTTCGCAAGCTCGACCGCGGCGCGCGTGAGATTGCCCTGATGCTTTTCCAGCTTCGCCTCGAAGCGGTCGAGCAGCGAAAAGGCGTCCGCCGTACCGCCCGCGAAGCCCACCAGAACCTTGCCGTTGTAAATGCGCCTGACCTTCTTCGCACCGCCTTTCATGACGATGTTGCCGAGCGTCACCTGGCCGTCGCCGCCGAGCGCGACTTTGTCGCCGCGGCGCACGGAGACGATCGTCGTGCCGTGAAATTGCTCCATATGCGTTCCTCTTTGCAAAGCGGGTAGGACGCGGCAGCGCGATGCGCGACCGCATGAATGCCTGGAAGCGGACGGCGCGCGACGCGAATTGGAGCCGCCTCGCGCGCTCGTGCAGCGCATGTCGGAATTATTTTAGGGCGCGCGCGGGCATATCAAGAGCCGGCAAACGGCATAGGACAAAAGAAAAAAGGCGCACGGATCACCGTGCGCCTCTCGACGAAGCAGCGTTTGTGGGCACGGCGCCGAAGCCGCGCCGTCGGCGGCGTTCAGTCGCCGAACAGCTTCTGGCGCAGTTCGCGGCGCTCCTGCGCCTCGAGCGACAGCGTGGCCGTGGGCCGTGCGAGCAGACGCGGAATGCCGATCGGCTCACCGGTTTCCTCACACCAGCCGTACTCGCCCGAGTCGATGCGCGCGATGGACTGCTGCACCTTCTTCAGCAGCTTGCGCTCGCGGTCGCGCGTGCGCAGCTCGAGGGCATGCTCTTCCTCGATCGTTGCGCGGTCGGCCGGGTCCGGCACGATTACCGTTTCGCGCAGGTTTTCGGTCGTCTGGCCCGCATTGCGGAGAATGTCCGCCTGCAGCTGTTCGAGCTTGTTCTTGAAGAAAGCGAGCTGATCCTCATTCATGTAATCCTTGTCGCTCATCTTCAGGATTTCGGCTTCGGTCAAGAGTCGTTTCGTCGTCATCTGGCTTACTTCTTCAATGTGAGGCAAAACTCTTACATAGTGCCCGCACTTTCGTATTGCCCGCAAGGCGCCTGGGGCGCGCGGCACAAGGCTGGCACGGACGATGACCTGTCGTGACGCCGAAGCGCCTCACGCCCGCCTCGGGCGTCGCAACGCCAATGCGGGGCCGAACTCCTCTGGAAACCGGTTCTCAAATGCTCCTGAGGTATTTGCTCCGGGGCAGCGAGTCTCCTCTGGCTGCTACGGGCATTGTCGGCGAGTCCCCGGATAAGATTTTCCGGCGCCGCTTCAGGCCCGGCGCGCAATATGTCATGACCGCGCACTGACCGGGCAAATCGTTCTCATTCTCCAGTGGGCACGTATTGTAACTGAATCGCAATCGGGCGCCGCAACTGGTGGAAATCCCTCTGCGGCGCACCGGTATCCCGAAAATATAACGCGCGAACGGTCAAAAAGCGATGGTTGGGCGCGCACTAATACAGCAGGGTTTTCACGCGTTTTTCATACGTGTGCGCCACCGCACATTTCGCGGCGGCGGTTTGGCCGCCGCCGCGCTCAGACGAGGCAGGCGTCGAGGCCGTCGGTAATCAGGTCCTGCGGCAATTCGATTCCGATAAAGACCATTTTGTTGGTCTTTTTCTCGGCAGGTTGCCATTTGGCCGCGAGGTCGCTGCCCATCATCTGATGCACGCCCTGAAACACGACTTTGCGGTCGACGCCCTTCATATAGAGCACGCCCTTGTAGCGCAACAGGCGCTCGCCGTAGATCTGCAGAATGCCGCCGAGAAAATCTTCGAGCTTGTTCGGATCGAACGGGCGGTCGTTGCGGTACACGAACGACTTGATCTTATCGTCGTGATGCGCGTGATGACGATGGCCGTGGTCATGACCTTCGTGGTCGCAATGGCCATGATCATGGTCGCAATTCGCGTGGTCGTGATCGTGGCCGTGCGTGTGGCCGTGCTCGTCGTGCGCATGAGCGTGGCTGTGCGCATGTTCGTCCTCGGCGAGGAAATCCGGATCGATCTCGAGCTTCGAATTCAGGTTGAAGCCGCGCAGATCGAAGATTTCCTTGATGTCCGCCTCGCCGAAGTTGACCACCTTGATCGCCGCCTTCGGATTCATATGTAGGAGGCGGTGGCGCAGATCGCCGAGCTGCTGTTCGTCGACGAGATCGGACTTCGTGATGAACAGCCGGTCGGCGAAACCGACCTGGCGCTGCACGACTTCATGCTCGTCCAGTTGATGGTTCGCGTGCTTCGCGTCGACCAGCGTGATGATCGCGTCGAGCAGGAATTCGTTGGCGATCTGGTCGTCCATGAAGAAGGTCTGCGCGACCGGGCCGGGATTCGCGAGACCGGTGGTTTCGATCACCACGCGGTCGAAGTCCAGCTTGCCCGACTGCTTTTGCGCGGCCAGGTCGCCGAGCACGCGTGACAGGTCGCCGCGGATCGTGCAGCAGATGCAGCCGTTGCTCATCTGGATGATCTGCTCGCCCGTGTCCTGCACGAGGATGTCGTTGTCGATGTTTTCTTCGCCGAACTCGTTTTCGATCACGGCGATCTTCATGCCGTGCTTTTCGTTCAGGATCCGCTTGAGCAGGGTGGTTTTGCCGCTGCCGAGAAAGCCGGTCAGGATGGTGACTGGAATCATGTTGTTCGCCTATTGAGTCGTGAAACGATGCGTAATCGTATGCATAAGGTATGCATGAGCCGGGCGCGGCAGCCTTGCGGCGCGCAGCCCGTCCAGCCGGTTATTGAAACATATCTGCCCACGCCGCGCTGGCAGGCGGCGTCCGGCAGCCAGCGCCGCACGCGCTTCGACACGAAATAACCGTGAAGTTATAGGCGATCAGGCGATTTGCAACAGCAGGCCCTTCAGATATTCGCCTTCCGGAAATGCTGTCAGCAACGGATGATCCGCCCCCGCGCCAAGGCGCTTGAGAATGCGCGCATCGACGCGTGCGTCGGCCGCGGCGCTCGCCACGATTTTCTGAAACAGCTCGGAGTCGATCGCGCCCGAGCATGAGTACGTAAACAGCAGGCCGCCTGGGCGCAGCAGCTTGAGCCCGGTCAGGTTGATATCCTTGTAGGCGCGTGATGCGCGGTCCACATGTTCGCGCGACGGCGCGAATTTGGGCGGATCGAGCACGATCAGGTCGAAACGCTCGCCTTCTTCGTAGAGACGCCTGAGCGTCTTGAAGGCGTCCGCGTCGAGCCAGGTCGCGCGCCCGGCGTCGAAACCGTTCGCCGCGACGTTCTGCTGAGCGAGCGCGAGCGCTTCGCCGGAGGAATCGACGGAAACGACCCGCTTCGCGCCGCCTTTGAGCGCCGCGAGCGAGAAACCGCCGGTGTAGCAAAAGCAGTTCAGCACCTCGCGGTCCCGCGCGAATTGCTGCACGAGCAGGCGGTTGTCGCGCTGATCGACGTAAAAGCCCGTCTTATGGCCGTTGCGCACGTCGACGTGATAGCGCACGCCGTTTTCGCTGGCGATCAGCACGTCCGACGGCGACTCGCCCGCCAGCACGCCGGTCATCTGCTCAAGCCCTTCCTTCTGACGAATCGACACGTCAGAACGTTCGTACACGTTCGGACAGCCGGTTGCGCCGACGAGCGCGGCGACAATCGCGTCTTTCCACGCCTCGACGCCCGCGGCCATGAACTGGCAGACGAGCTGGCTGCGCTGGCCTTCGTCCTCGGCGACATAATGGTCGACGATCAGGCCCGGCAGGCCGTCCGCTTCGCCGAAAATGAGCCGCACGGCCCCGGTGTCGCGCACCATCGCCTGACGATGCGCGAGCGCGCGCTGCACGCGGCGCTTGAAAAACGCATGGTCGATCGGCTCGGTTTCGTCGAAGCTCCACACGCGCGCGCGGATCTGCGAGTGCGGGCTGTAGGCGGCGCGCGCGAGAAACCGGCCGTCGTGCGCGCGCACCAGCACGGTGGCGCCGGGCGCCGGGTGGCCGTCAATCCGGTCGATCGCGTTTGCATAAATCCACGGATGGCGGCGCAGCAGCGATTTTTCTTTCGACGGTTTCAGCGTAACGGTATTCATGAGGGTGTCAGCAGGGCAATGGGCCGCGCGGCCTTCTGCGCACGCGGCGGATGAAGCGGGGCGATGACTGTCGAGCCGCAAAAAACGGGCATCAGTCGCGTTTTTTGGCGCGCGGATGCGCCTGATCGTAGACGTGCGCGAGATGCTGGAAGTCGAGCCCGGTGTACACCTGCGTCGCCGTGATGCTGGCGTGGCCGAGCAGTTCCTGCACGGCGCGCAGGTCGCCGCTCGACTGCAGCACATGCGTGGCAAAAGAGTGCCGCAGCACATGCGGATGCACGTTGGCGGGAATGCCGGCGACGAGCGCCGCGCGCTTCACGCGCTCGCGCACCACGTTCGGCGAAAGGCGATTGCCGCGCGCCGACAGAAAGAGCGGATGCGGATCGTGCTTCACCATCTCGTCGCGCACGGCGAGCCACGCGTTCAGCGCTTCGAGCGCTTTGCTGCCGACCGGCACAATGCGGCGCCGGTTGCCTTTGCCGAGCACTTCGACTTCCGCGGAATCCAGCTTCAGCCAGCCGACAGAGCGATGACCGTCGACGTCCGCGAAACGCACGTCGAGACCGACCAGTTCCGACAGACGCAGCCCGGACGAGTAGAAGAGTTCGAGCATCGCGTGGTCCCGCAAACCTTCCGCCGATGCGGCGGGCGGGCTTTCCATCAGACGGTTGGCGTCGTCGACGGAAAGCGCCTTGGGCAGCGCCTTGGCCTGCTTCGGCGCGCGCACGGTGGCGACCGGATTGGCCGGCAGATCGACGCGGCCCGCGAGCCAGCGGTAAAACGCGCGCCATGCCGACAGACGGTGACTGATCGAGCGCGCCGTCAGTCCGCCCGCGTGCGCCCGGGCCACGGCGCCGCGGATGTCGACGGCTGTCAAACTCTGGAGCGGCCGGCCTTTTGCGAGGAGCCGCAACTCGTCCAGTTCGTGCGCGTAGCCGCGCAAGGTGTGCGCCGACAGCCGCCGCTCGTGTTCGAGATTCGACAGATACGCGGCGATGAAGTCGGTTTCGGTCACAATGGGCAGGTTTCGCGGGAGATCGCTGTGAATCGGTTCAGGGCGGACAGCGCTCGCTTGTCGGCTCAGCGCGGCAACAGACGGCTCAGCGCAGCGCTCGCAAGCGCGCCGATCTGGGTGAGGAAGTCTGTGGCCATGCCGTCGTGAAAGCGCCGGGCGTCGGCGGAACCCATGACGAGCAGGCCGAAAGCGGAGGCCTCCTCGCCGGCTTCGGGCGCGCGCAGGGCGAGCAGCGCAATCGACTCCGTGGCGTGCGCCGGCTCCGGCGCGGCGCCGCCCGACGGGCTCTCGTCGGCTGCGCCGACGGCCCGCACGAGCCACTGCGCCGCCTCGAAGCCGGTGTTCGCGCCGCAGTATGGCGCCGCCAGGCTGTTCGCGAAGATGCGGACTTCTTCGCCGACATGGCGCGCGAAATCCGCCTGGGCGTATTGCTCCGCGACGTCCCAGACGCGCAGCGCCGCTTGCGGCACGTCGAAGATTTCGCGCAGACCGTTGGCGATGGTGCGCGGCAGCGCGTACGGATCGCGTTCCGCCATCACGCGAATGGTCCAGCGGTTGAACTTGGAGGCAATGCTGTCATTCTCGTGGCCGTAGCGCAGCAGTTCGGCGAGACGGCGTTCGAGGTGCTTGTTCTTGTCGCGCAGCATTTCCATCTGCCGCTCCTGCAGCGACACCGCGGCCTTGCCGTGCGGGTTCGCGAGCCGGATGGTCGCGAGCACTTCCGCGTGTTCGGCAAAGAATTCGGGGTTGGCGAGCAGATATTCGGCGACTTCGCGATCGTTCATGGTTTCGGCTAAAGGACTACGGGACGACGCCTTGATGCGACGCGTCGGTCAATGAGTTAGTGAATCGGTCCGGCCCTCGTGAACGCGCACGTTCAGTCGGCCAGTTCGATCTCGCCCTGAAAAACGGTGGTGGCCGGGCCCGCCATCAGGAGCGGTTCGCTTGCCTTGTTGCTGTCCCACGAAATGGTGAGCGTGCCGCCATGCGTATGGACCAGCACCGGCGCGTCGAGCAGTCCGCGGCGAATGCCCGCGGCCACGGCCGCACACGCGCCCGTGCCGCACGCCAGCGTTTCGCCGGCGCCGCGCTCATAGACGCGCAGCCTGATTTCGCTGCGGCCGACAATCTGCATGAAGCCTGCATTCACCCGCTGCGGGAAGCGCGCGTGCCGCTCGATCACCGGGCCTTCGACGAGCACCGGAAACGCCTCGACGTCGTCCACCACTTGCACCGCATGCGGATTGCCCATCGACACGACGGAAATCCAGCGCGTGGTGCCGTTGACGTCGAGCGGCCAAAGCGTGTCCGCGCCTTCGCGGCGTCCTTCAAGGCCTTTGGTGGCGAAGGGCACGCGTTCCGGCTCGAACACCGGCGAGCCCATGTCGACGAGCACCTCGCCGTTTTCCTGCATGGTCAGCGTGATAGTGCCTTTCTGCACCTGCACGCGCACGCTGCGCTGATCGGTCAGGCCGCTGTCGCGTACGAACTTGACGAAGCAGCGTGCGCCGTTGCCGCAATGCTCGACCTCGCCGCCGTCGCAATTGAAGATGCGATATCGGAAATCGACACCGTCCACCGTGGGTTTTTCGACCAGCAGCAACTGGTCGGCGCCGACGCCGAAGTGACGGTCGGCGAGCGCGCGCACCTGCGCCGGCGTCAAATTGACCGGTTGCGTGTAGCCGTCGAGCACGACGAAGTCGTTGCCCGCGCCGTGCATTTTGGTGAATTTCAGTTTCATCGCGCTATTGTAAGTGACAGGCCTGCCAGTGCGCCGAACCGTGGCGCTAGTAAACGCTCGGCACCCCCGGCGGCCGGGTCTTGAAACGCTTGTGGACCCAGTAATACTGCTCCGGCATCGACGGAATCTGTTCTTCGAGGAACGCATTCATGCGCCGCGCGTCGGCGTCGTCGTCGCCGGTCGGGTAGTTGTCCCACGGCTTGAACACTTTCAGGCGATAACCCTTGTAGTTCGGCAGCACTTCGCCGATGAACGGCACCACTTGCGCGTGCCCGACTTTCGCGAGACGGCCGACCGCCGTCAGCGTGCAGGTCGGCACGCCGAAGAACGGCACGAAGGTCGAATTGCGCGCGCCGTAGTCCATGTCCGCGCCGAGCATGACCGGCTTCTTTTCGCGCAGCCAGCGCAGCACGATGCGCGCGCTGTCGGCGCGGCTTGCCATGTCGGCGCCGAAACGCGCGCGTGCGGCTTTCGCGACTTCCTCGAGCTCGGGGTTCGACATCGGCTGATAAAGCGAGCCGCAACGGCGCTTGAGCGAGTAATTCAGAAAGATCGAGCCCGCCTCGATGCCCACGAAGTGAAAGCCGAGAAAGAGCGTGGGCGGGAGGTTCGGGTCGGTGAGGTCGATCGCGCTGTCGACCTGGATCAGCTTTTCGAGCTTCTTCGCCGAACCGAACCATTGCACGCTGCGCTCCAGATAGCTGCGGATCGCGTGGCGGAAATGCTTTTGCGCGACTTCCTCGCGGCGCGCGTCGCTCCACTCGGGAAAGCACAGTTTTAAGTTGATGTGGACGATGCGCTTGCGCCGGCTCGGAATCTGATAGAGCAGCCAGCCGAGTCCGTCGCCGAGACGGGCGACGAAACCATAGGGCAGCAGGGCAAACAGTTTCAACAGGCCGATCGCGAGCCGGGGGCCGAAGCGGCTCAGCATGCCGCCTCCAGGAAGACGCGAGGCGTGACGCGGTTAAGGAAAGCAGAGAAGTTGACGTAATACCGCACTCGTGGACACTCTGTGACAATCATTGGAAGTCGCTATAATAAGGGCTTCGCCGAGTTAATAGACAACTTGCGGGGCGAAGCCAGGCGGCGCGGACCATGTGATTCGCGCCGGCCGGTAAGGTAATCCGCTAAAGCGTCGCCGCTTCAGACCCCCGGAGCTGGCTACGTGACCATCAACCGTAACCACAAAACAGGAGTCTGCAACGTGGCAAACGACTATCTCTTCACCTCCGAATCCGTTTCTGAAGGCCATCCCGACAAAGTCGCGGACCAGATTTCGGACGCGATTCTCGACGCCATCCTGTCGCAGGACAAATACTCGCGTGTCGCGGCGGAAACGCTGTGCAACACGGGTCTCGTGGTGCTCGCGGGCGAAATCACCACGACCGCGAACGTCGACTACATTCAGATCGCGCGCAACACGATCAAGCGCATCGGCTACGACAACACCGACTACGGTATCGACTACCGCGGCTGTGCGGTGCTGGTCGCGTACGACAAGCAGTCGCCGGACATCGCCCAGGGCGTGGACCGCGCGCACGACAACAACCTCGACCAGGGCGCCGGCGACCAGGGCCTGATGTTCGGCTACGCGTGCGAGGAAACGCCCGAGCTGATGCCGCTGCCGATCCACCTGTCGCATCGTCTGGTCGAGCGCCAGGCCAATCTGCGCCGTGACGGCCGCCTGCCCTGGCTGCGCCCGGACGCGAAGTCGCAGGTCACCGTGCGTTATGTCGACGGCAAGCCGCATTCCATCGACACGGTGGTGCTCTCCACGCAGCATTCGCCGGATATCGACCTGACCACGCTGCGCGAAGCGGTGATCGAAGAAGTCATCAAGCCGACGCTGCCGGCCGAGCTTATCAAGGGCGACATCAAGTTCCTCGTGAACCCGACCGGCCGGTTCGTGATCGGCGGCCCGCAGGGCGACTGCGGTCTGACGGGCCGCAAGATCATCGTCGATACGTACGGCGGCGCGGCACCGCACGGCGGCGGCGCATTCTCGGGCAAGGATCCGTCGAAGGTGGACCGCTCGGCAGCGTATGCCGGCCGCTACGTGGCGAAAAACATCGTGGCCGCGGGCCTCGCGTCGCGCTGCCTGATCCAGGTGTCGTACGCCATCGGCGTCGCGCAGCCGACCTCGGTCATGGTCAACACGTTCGGCACCGGCCGGGTGTCGGACGCGACCATCACGCGCCTCGTGCAGGAACATTTCGACCTGCGTCCGAAGGGCATTATCCAGATGCTCGACCTGCTGCGTCCGGTCTACGAGAAGAGCGCGGCTTACGGTCACTTCGGCCGCGAAGAGCCGGAATTCACGTGGGAAGCCACGGACAAGGCGCTGGCGCTCGCGGAAGCCGCCGGTACGGAGCCGGTCGCCGCGCTGGCGGATTAACGCGAGGCGCAGACCGCTTCAGTGCAAAAAACCCCGCCGGCTTGCGCCGGGCGGGGTTTTTTTATGGATTCCTGGTTTCGTGTCGCTTCGCGTCTGGCAACACCCGACGTCGCGCCAAGCCGGCGCATCCATCACGCGCGCGAGGGAAAGCGCTGTTTAACGGCTCGCGAACGCGAACGCAAACCAGCCGGTGCTGCCGTTCGTCGACATGCGACGCGGACGGCGGCCCGCGCTTTGCGACCTGGCGGCCGGGGCGCGCTGCGTGGCGCTCAGACGTAGCGGCGTCGGCTTGCGCAGCAGTGTGCGCAGCGAGAAGCGGCGTGAGGCGCCGCGCGCGCGCAACGCCGAGAAGAAACTGTTGAACCAGGTGCGGAAGCCGTCGACCGCTTTGGCATCGCGCCATTGTTCGCCCAACGCGCGCGTGCGCGTGGCGTGATGACGCAGGGCGCGGACGACATGCCGGCGCGCCGGACGAGCGGCTTTCAGGGCGGCTCGGGTAAAACGGGTGCTCAGAAGAGTATGCATGGCTTTACAAACAGGCAGCGTGTCGCGCGATGAAATGTGCGTCAGTAGCAGCACCAAGCATGCCAATGGCGCTTTCGCGGCGGACGGCGCCGGAGCCCGGGATTCGGTGAAGAACTGCGCGGCGACAAACTGCGCGGTGGACGGCGCCTTCTGGCTCGACGGCCGGTGCGGCGCAAAAGCAGGCGGGAATAGCGATCAACATGCGTGCAGGCTACACGTGAATCGTGACGCCCGAAAGTCGGTTTTTACCCTGCGCATCAGGGTTTCTACGGAGCGCTAACGAACCCGCGCCGTATTCGATACCCGAGAGAATGCCTGCGCCGCCGGACGATTTCCGTGCGCGGCTGCACAGCCCGCGTGCGTGAGCAAGCGGCGTGCTGCATGCAAATAGTGCGAGCCTGGCCGACCTGCATCAACTGCACTGCGCGACGCGCAGGCGAAACAGCAGGCGGTATGATCGCGCCCGTTTTACAATCGAAGATCGGTTAGTCGACGGTCACGGAACACCATGTCACTCCATTCGAAGAAAGAGCAGATTCACACGCTGCGCGAGCAGGGCTTTGTCGTCGTGCCGGGCCTCGTGTCGGCCGAACGGTGCGAGGAAATGAAACAGGTCGCGCAACGTCAGCTGGAAGAAGCTGCCGCGCCGATCGAGTTCGAAGCGGATCTGCAATATCCCGGTGCGCCGTCGTCGAAGCTCGCGCCTGGCGGTCATACCGTGCGGCGCCTGCTGGACGCCTATGGACGCGACCGCAGCTTCGCAGAGTGGGCGACGGCCCCGGAAATTCGCGGCTGGATGGAGCTGTATTTTGGCGAAGAGCCGCGCCTGTCGCGCGCGCATCACAACTGCATGATGACAAAGCACCCGGCGTACGGCAGCCTGACCGGCTGGCACCGCGACGTGCGTTACTGGTCGTTCGAGCGCGACGATCTGGTTTCGGTATGGCTCGCGCTCGGCAATGAAACCGTCGACAACGGCGCGCTGTGGTTCGTGCCCGGCTCGCATAGCGCCGCCTTCACCGGCGAGCGCTTCGACGAGGCCAAGTTCTTCCGCTCCGACCTCGAGGAAAACCAGGCGTGGATTCGCGCGGCGGTATCGCCCGAACTGAAAGCCGGCGACGTGGTGTTTTTCCACTGCAACACGCTGCACTCGGCGGGCAAGAATCTGAGCGATCAGGTGAAGTTTTCGCTGGTGTTCACCTATCACGGCGCGAGCAATGTGCCGTTGCCGGGAACGCGGTCGGCGGCGAAACCTGAAATTGCTTTCTGAGCGCGGCTGCGCTTAACGGCTACCTTCTCGGTCGCCACTTCTTTTTGCGGCGCGTGCTGTGCAAGCCGAACACGCAGTCATGCGCCTACGCGGCGCGCGTGACAGCACCGCCGCCTTCACTGTCTAGCGCTTGCGCCCCGACAGCGCCATGCCCGTAATGCCCGCGAGCGTGGCCACCACGCCGCCCACGATCAGCATGATCGCCTTGTTCGACGGCGAGCCGGTAAAGACGCGCGAGACGTCGCTACTCACCGAGTTGAACGCCTGCCCGCCGAAATACAGCAGCAATACGCCGCCGACAATCAGTGCAATCGAAATCGCCTTCGTCATTTAACGCTCCCTCAATCTGATCGGCGAAAGTGTAGGGGAGGGGCAAGCCCGCGTCCATCCCGCGGGGCGCTGGCCTGCACGGCTTGCGTCGATTGGCTACCATAGCGGTCTGGCCGCACATAACAACACACTCACAGCAGCACGCCTCCCGCAGCATGCGATTGCCCCAGCCCGACGTGACCGGGCGACATCATCCTCAAGGACACCAGCAATGGCTTACGAAGCAGCTTCAGAACGCTACTCGGACATGCAGTACCGCGTGTGCGGCAAGACGGGGCTCAAACTCCCCGCGCTGTCGCTCGGCTTGTGGCACAACTTCGGCGACACGACACCGCTTTCCACCCAACGCGAGATTCTGCGCACGGCTTTCGACCTCGGCATCACGCATTTCGATCTGGCGAATAATTACGGCCCGCCGTATGGCAGCGCCGAAACCAACTTCGGCCGCCACTTCAAGGACGACTTCAAGCCGTATCGCGACGAACTGCTGATTTCGTCGAAGGCCGGTTGGGATATGTGGCCGGGTCCGTATGGACAAGGCGGCGGTTCGCGCAAGTACGTGCTCGCGAGTCTGGACCAGAGCCTGAAGCGCATGGGCCTCGACTACGTCGACATTTTCTATTCGCACCGCTTCGACGCGAACACGCCGCTCGAGGAAACCGCCGGCGCGCTGGCGAGCGCCGTGCAGCAGGGCAAGGCGCTCTACATCGGCATTTCGTCGTATTCGGCGAGCAAGACGCTCGAAATGGCGAAGCTGCTGGCTGAGTACAAGGTGCCGCTGCTGATCCATCAGCCCGCGTACAACATGCTCAATCGCTGGATTGAACGTGAACTGCTCGACACGCTGGAACAGGTGGGCGCGGGCACGATTGCGTTCACGCCGCTCGCGCAGGGTCTGCTCACCGGCAAGTATCTGAACGGCGTGCCGCAGGACGCGCGCGTCAACAAGCCGGGCGGCGGGTCGCTCAAGCAGGAGCATTTGAGCGCGGAGAATATCGAGCACGTGCGCAAGCTCAATGAGATCGCGCAGCGTCGCGGACAAAGCCTTGCGCAAATGGCGTTGGCGTGGGCGTTGCGCGATCCGCGCGTGACCTCCGTGCTGATCGGCGCGAGCCGTGCCGAGCAGGTGCGCGAAAACGTCGGCGCTTTGAAGAACCTTGCGTTCTCGACAGACGAACTCGCGGAAATCGACCGCTATGCAACGGAAGGCGGCATCAACCTGTGGGAGAAACCGTCGACGGATCAGGCGATCTGATTCCCGCGACGCTGCCGCCACGCAGATGAAAAGAAAGCCGCCGCACAGGCGGCTTTTTCGCTAGACGAGCGCCGGCAAGCCTTCGACCAGCACGACGGCGAACACGACACCGAGCAGCGCACCCAGCACGCGCAGCGCGTTGTGCCGCAATTCCGTCTTGCAAGGCAGCGCGCCTACGAATAGCGCCCCCGCCAGCGCCATCGGAATGACCAGAATGAAGTCGCCAATCGTGAAGTAGGTCGTCATACTCGTCTCCTTTTGTATCGGCCGCGAAGGCAGCGGCTCGATTTGCGAGCCGTGCGCTGCGAACGCGCGATTTGAGTATAGGTGACGCGTGACGCGGCGTTGGTGCGTCGACGAGCGTGCCAGCGCTTATTGGCAAGCCGCAGAAGCCAGCGCCTGTAAGGCTTGGCGTCGTTGTCGCGACGCAGCAAAGCACGCGTTTAAAAGTGAAGCGTTTGCTTACGCAGTCCTTTCTTTTTATCGACTTTCGATGCAGCCCGGATTGTGGCGATTGGCCACCGTCGCTTAGGTCTGGCTCAACTGTGAGCCACGTCCAGCCGACGCAACCTCAGCGCAGCAACCATGCCGGTCGCGAGCAGCGCCGCAACCAGTCCTGCCACGCCGCCCCATCCATAACCGGCCCACATGTGGCCGCCATACGAACCGACCACGCTCGAGCCGATGTAATACGCGAGCAGATAAAGCGCGGCGGCCTGGCCCTTCGCCTCTTTCGCGAGGCGCCCCACCCAGCCGCTCGCCACCGCGTGACCTGCAAAGAATCCGAACGTCACGCATGCGATGCCGCCGACAATCGCCGCGAGCGGACTGAACAGAGTGAGCGCGAGACCTGCGCCCATCAGCAGCAAACTGGCGGTGAGCACGCGTGCGCGCCCGAACGTGTCGGCCATGCGTCCGGACCACGGCGACGCGACCACGCCGGTCAGATACACGACGAAGATCGCGCCGATCGCCGTTTGACTCAGGCGATACGGCGGCGCGAGCAGCCGGTAGCCGATGTAGTTGTAAAGCGTGACGAAGCTGCCCATCAGCACGAAGCCGAGCAGGAACAGCAAGGGCAAGCCTGGCCGCGTGAACTGCCGCAGCAGCGCGCTGCGATGATGCGTGAAGCCCAGCCCGCGCCGCGGCACGAAATGACGCGACGGCGGCAGCAGCGCGCGAAACGCGAGCATCGACAGAATGCCGAGCACGCCGATCGTGCCGATCGCGACGCGCCACGAAAACAGATCGGCGACCACGCCGGTGATCACGCGGCCGGCCATCCCGCCGATTGCCGTGCCGCCGACATACAGACCCATTGCGAGGCCGAGGCCGTCGGGGTGCACCTCTTCGGCGAGATAGGCCATGGCGACGGCCGGCACGCCGCCGAGCGCGAGACCTTCGAGGGCGCGCAACGCGAGCAACTGATGCCACTGCGGCGCAATCGCCACGCCGATGGTCAGCAGCGCCGAAACGGTCAGCGACAGCGTCATCAGCTTGTGACGGCTCCAGCCTTCAGAGACAAAGCCGGCGGTGAAGATGGAGAACGCGAGTGCCGCGGTCGACAGCGAAACGGTCAGGCTGCTTTGCGCAGGCGTCACCCCGAACGCCGATGAAAACGACGGCAACAGCGGCTGCACGCAATACAGCAGCGAAAACGTGGCGTAGCCGGCGAACAGCAAGGCGATGCTCGCGCGCCAGTAGGCACGGCTGCCGCGTTCCAGGTAAGGAGTGTCGTGGGCGTTGGGCACGTCAAGGAAGAAAAAGCGGAATAGGCGGGGCACAGGCGGCTCCAAGCCAGAGCACGAGCGAAGTATCCGCCCGCTGCGGACATCCACGAAGCTTCGCGCCGGCGCCGCGCATGCAAAGCGGTTAAGGATACGCTGAAAATCAGCACCACGCGTGCCTGAGCCGCGCGAGCCCGGCCCCCCGCCTCGTTTTTGATATCTGCGGCCAGCAGGGTTTATGATGGTCCCGTTGCGATGCCGCGCGTCGCGACGGATCAGCCGAAACGACGGGCGAAACGCCTTCACTTCCGGCGATCAAGGGCCCCGCAAAACGGGAACAATGACTCGTAGCTCTCACGCGTATCCACGCGCAGCAGTCTGGGTGCGTACGCAACGTTAGTGCGAAGCGGCGCTTTTATCATCACCTTGACCGGCATGAATTCATAAAGCCGGCTATGGGAGAACGGGGAAACATCATGCAAATCGGTTCCATTGTCCGATCGGTGCATATCGCCGTGCCGCAAGGCGCGCGCGGAATCGTCATGCGCATTCTCGGCGACATGGCCATGGTGGCGTGGTATGCCGGCGAGCCCGGCGCTTCGCCGCAACTGAACACCGAACCCTTTTTCCTCGAAGACCTGATCGACACCGGCGAACTCGTGCGTCCTTCAAGCGCGCAAATGCATTAAGGCGGTTGTGGTTTCGCGCGTCGGCAGTTTGTCTCAGCGACGCGCGCCGCAGCTTGCGTCGCACTCGTCTTTGACGGCGGCGCGGCGCACAATGCGGGCATGAACGACATTCTCGATCCACAGGACGGCGCCGCGCGCGCCGTGCCTTTCGCCCGGCTCCAACCGGAAGTCGTGCTCGACGCGCTGGACAGCGTGCTCGCCACCGTCGGCGTACGCACCGACGGGCGCCTGCTGCCGCTCAACAGCTACGAAAATCGCGTGTATCAGGTGGGCGTCGAAGACGGGCCGCCCGTGGTCGCGAAGTTCTATCGTCCGGAGCGCTGGAGCGACGCCGCCATCCTCGATGAACATGCGTTCGTCGCCGAACTGGCCGCGCGCGAAATTCCGGCCGTGCCGGCGCGCGTGTTCGAGGGCCGCACGTTGCATAGCTTCGGCGGCTTCCGCTTTTCGATCTTCGAGCGCCGCGGTGGACGCGCGCCCGACCTGGATCGCCGCGATACGCTCGAGTGGCTCGGACGCTTTATCGGCCGGATTCATGCGGTCGGGCAGACGCAGCACTACACGGAGCGTCCCGCGCTCGACATTCAGACTTTCGGCTACGAGCCGCGCGATTTCCTGCTCGCGCACCGTTTCGTTCCCGACGACGTGCGCGGCGCGTGGGAAACCGTCGTCAATCTGGCACTGGAGGGCGTCGAGCGCGCATTCGAGCGCGCCGGCGACATCCGCCTGCTGCGCATGCACGGCGATTGTCATCCGAGCAATGTGTTGTGGACGGACGCGGGCCCGCATTTCGTCGACTTCGACGACAGCCGTATGGGCCCGGCCGTGCAGGATCTGTGGCTGTTGCTGCCGGGCGAGCGGGCCGAGGCGTCGCGCGCGCTCGCCGATCTGCTCGCCGGTTACGAAGACTTCTGCGAGTTCGAGCCGCGCGAACTGCATCTGATCGAAGCGCTGCGCACACTGCGGCTGATTCACTACCAGGCGTGGCTCGCGCGCCGCTGGGACGACCCCGCGTTTCCGGCGGCGTTTCCCTGGTTCAATACACAGCGGTACTGGGAGGACCGCATCCTTGAAATGCGCGAGCAGCTCGGCGCGATGCAGGAAGGGCCGCTCTGGCCGGTGTGACGGTGCGCATTGCGTCCCGCCACGCCGCGATTGAGCAAACACGCCAATTGTGTAATGATAGCCATTCTCAATTGAAGGGCATCGCCAGCTTCCTGTCACATCTCTCCTCCTCTGTGACTGCCAGCCAGCCTCTCAACGGAAGGGCTCCGTGCCGCTAGCCGGGGCCGTCCGCTTTCCTTTGTCGAATTCCTCCGCTGCCGGTTGGTGAGCGCGCGCCCGTGCGTGCGCGGGCGGCGGCTTAACCTGCTGCACCGGAGCATGGATGTGAACGCGCCTGAATCGATCGATATGAAACCTGCTGCCGACGGCGCCTCGCGCTACGTCGTCCACGACGAGCCGCCCGGCCATCATTTGATGGACGGCGCCGGGCAGGCGGCGCGGCGTCACCGTTCGAGGCGCGCGAACTTCATCAAATGGCTGCGCAAGGTGCATGGATGGGTTGGCCTGTGGGGTGCGGTGCTCGGGCTGATGTTCGGCGCGACCGGCTTCCTGCTGAACCATCGCGCCGGTCCGATGAAGGTGCCGACCGGCCAGCCGCAGGTCGAAGAATTGCAGATGGCCGTGCCCGACAAGCCGTTCCATTCGCCGATGGACATGGCGAAGTGGCTCAAAGGCGAGCTGAAAATAGACGGCAAGCCCAGCAGGATGAAACGCGAGCCGGCGCATCCCGTCGCATGGGGCGACCGCAGCACCGTTCAGCCGGAGTTCTGGCAGGTGGCGTTCGCCGCGCCAACGCAGAACGTGCAGGCCGAGTACTGGGTCGGCAACGGTTTCGTCGCGGTGAAACGCACACAAAACTCTTTCCTCGCGACCATGACGAACCTGCACAAGGGCGTCGGCCTGAGCATCGGCTGGATGCTGCTGGTCGACACAATCGCGGGCTCGCTGATTCTGCTTTCGCTGACGGGCGTGCTGCTGTGGACCGAGCTGAACAAACGCCGCGTGGTGGGCGTCGTGCTGGTGGGCGGATCGATCGTCGCCGCCGTGGTGTGCGGCCTGATGTGAGTTTGGCCGCGCCTCGCGTGCGCGCCGCTGTGGCGAGCGCTCGGACGCCTACCCGGCCACCATGTAGACGCCGCCGCGGCCAACGCTCAAACGCCTACGGGCTGCAAGCGGCGCCGCCCGAGGCCGCGATCTCCCGCGCGGCCTTTGCGCCTTCCACCTGAAGCAGCGTCGGCAGCGACACGCCGTTTTTGGCCGCCGTCACTTCCGCGAGAATCGACACGGCAATCTCGGGCGGCGTGCGGCTGCCGATATAAATGCCCACGGGCCCATGCAACCGCGCCAACTCGGCTTCATTGAGATCGAATTCCTTGAGCCGCTCGCGGCGCGCCTGGTTATTGCGCCGTGAACCCAGCGCGCCGACATAGAACGCCGGAGTCTTCAGCGCTTCCATCAAGGCCAGGTCGTCGAGCTTGGGGTCGTGCGTGAGCGCGATCACCGCGCAGCGTTCGTCGAGCTTCATGTCGAGCACGGTGTCGTCCGGCATGGTTCGCACGATCTTCGTGCCGGGGATGTTCCACTCTTCCGTGTACTCCTCGCGCGGGTCGCAAACCGTCACCTGATAGTCGAGCCCCACGGCGATGTTGCACAGATAGCGCGACAACTGTCCCGCACCGATCACGAGCATCCGGTAACGCGGACCGTGAATCGTCAACAGGCGCTCGCCGTCGAAATGCACGCCGTCGGTGGCCAGCGCCTTGCCGAGCCGCGCCTCGCCCGAGCGCATGTCGAGCTCGCGCACGACAAGCCGTCCTTCTTCCACCGCATGGCAGAGTTCGGCGATGCCGCTTTGCCGCGTCAACGGTTCGAGCACGAGTTGGATCGTGCCGCCGCAAGGCAGTCCGAAGCGATGCGCTTCTTCAGCGGTGATGCCGTATTTCACCGCTTCGGGATGCGTTTGCTCGATACCTCTTTGCCGCACGCGATCGATCAGGTCGTCTTCGATGCAGCCGCCCGAAACCGAACCGACCACGAGTCCGTCGTCGCGTACTGCGAGCATCGCGCCCTCGGGCCGCGGCGACGAGCCCCACGTCTTGACCACCGTCACCAGTAGCGCGCGATGTCCTTCGTCAAGCCAACGTGCGCTGGACTTCAGGACTTCGAGATCCACGCTGTCCATGATTTCTTCCTCTTCGTGGCATCGCCGCCGGACTCGCCGTCCGCGGCCTCGGCCGATGCGGTATTGTGCCCCGTGGCGTCCGCGGCTGCAGTGAGGGCGCCGTCGCCGGCGGTGTCCGCCTCGGCGGGACTCGCGTTTTCGCCACTGAGCTGCGCGCTGAAGCGCTTGAAGAATTCCCCGGCGATCTTGCGCGCGGCGCCGTCGACGAGCCGCGAGCCGATTTGCGCCAGCTTGCCGCCGACCTGCGCGCTCGCCGTGTAGCTGAGTTGTGTCGCCGCGTCGCCGTCGGCTTCGAGCGTGACGCGCGCGCTGCCCTTGGCGAAGCCGGCCGCGCCACCCTGACCCTCGAACACGATGTTGTACGCGTTCGGCGCGTCGATGTCGGTGAGCTGCATGCGTCCTTTGAAGCGCGCCTTGACCGGGCCGACCGCGGCGCTGAGCGCGACCAGGTAGGCATTCTCGCCGTCCGGGTCGATGCTTTCGCAGCCCGGAATGCAGCCGCGCAAAATGTCCGTATCGTTCAGCGCCTCCCATGTGCGTTGCTGGGAAACCGGCAGCGTATGAGTTTCGGTCAGTTCCATGAACTTGCTCCTGCGGTTGGCGTGGCGAGATCGCCCGGACGCGGCGCGCGCGTGAGCTGCGCGAGGTCGTGGCCGAACGCGGCGAGGCTCTCCAGATTATGAACCGGGCGATGCGCGTCGACATACGGCAGGATCGCCTGCACGCCGCGCGCCTTCGGAGAAAAGCCGCTGAAACGCAGCAGCGGGTTGAGCCATACGATTCGATGCGCGAAGCGGCGTAAGCGCGCCATTTCGGTGTCGAGCACGTCGATCGCTTCGTGGTCGAGGCCGTCGGTCACGAGCAGCACGGTGGCGCGTCCGGCGAGCACGCGTCGCGCCCAGCGCCGGTTGAATTCCGCGAGCGCCGCGCCGATGCGCGTGCCGCCCGACCAGTCGACAACCTGTTCGGTGAGCGCCGCCATCGCCACGTCGGGGTCGCGCTCGCGCAGCGCGCGGGTCGCGTTGGTAAGCCGGGTGCCGAACAGAAACACCTGCAGACGTTCGCGCGACTGCACGAGCGCATGGCAGAAGTACAGCACGGCGCGCGAATAACTGCTCATCGAGCCGGAGATGTCGAGCAGCAGCACGAGCGGCGGCTTGCGCTCTGCCGCCGCGCGATATTTCCACACGGTCCAGTCGCCGCCCGCGCGCACGGCTTGCCGCGCACTCGCGCGCAAGTCCGCATGCGTGCCGTGCGACGCGGCCTTCAGACGCCGTGTCGGTTCCGTCGCAAGCGGCAGCCGCTGCGCGCGAATCAGATGCCGCAGCGTGCGCCATTCGTCGGCGGAAAGGGTGTCGAAGTCGCGATGACGCAGCCTCTCTTCTGCGCTGAACGTCAGATGCGCGCGCAGCTCCCGCTGCTCGGTTTCCTGCGGCTGGCGCGCGTGCGGCGAGGGCGGCGCGCGGACCGCGAGCGCGTCCGCGAGACGGTTGTTGCGTTTGGGCGGCGGCAGGCCGTCGCGCACTTTCGGCAGCAGCAGCGTGCGCAGCTTGCCTTCCCAGTCCGGATCGCGCCAGAAAAGCGCGAACGCGGCATCAAAAAGCTCGCGTTCGTCGGGCGCGGAAACGAGCGTCGCGGCGAGGGCGGCACGCACATCGTCGCGGCGCGCGAGATCGATCCAGTGCAGGGCGGCGAGCGCGTCGACCGCATGGGCGGGTGACATGGGCAGGCCCGCGCTGCGCAGCACGCGCACGAAATGCACGACGTTGCGGGCGAGCGTAGGCGTGTCGGTTTCGAGCGGCCCGGCGGCGACGCTCATTGCGGCTGTCGCGCTTTCAGCGCGCGCGGCGCCACGGTCGTTCGGGCCTTTAACGCGAGTCGGCGTCGTCATGCTCGCTATCCCGGCGCGGCGAGGCACGCTGCGATCTGCGCCGCGTCGACACGTGCCAGGTCGTCCTGATACTTGAGCAGCACGCCGAGCGTGTTCTGCACCGATTGCGGATCGAGCTCCGTCACCGAAAGTGCTTCGAGCGCGCGGCACCAGTCGATCGTTTCGGCGATGCCCGGCGCCTTGAAGAGATCGATGCCGCGCAGCCGGTGCACGAAATCGACCGCGCGCCGTTGCAATTCCGCCGATGTGTGAGGCGCGCGCGCTGCCACGATCTGAAGCTCGCGGTCGCGGTCCGGATAACCGATCCATTGATACAGGCAGCGGCGCTTCAACGCGTCGTGCACTTCGCGCGTGCGGTTGGACGTCATCACGACGAGCGGCGGTTGCGCCGCGCGCACGGTGCCGTACTCGGGAATGGATACCTGAAAGTCGGACAGCAGTTCGAGCAGAAACGCTTCGAACGGTTCGTCCGCGCGGTCGATTTCGTCGATCAGCAGCACGCGTCGCGCACCCGGATGATTTTCGTCGGGCATCAACGCTTGCAGCAGCGGGCGCTTGAGCAGGAATTCGCCGCGGTACAGGGTGTCGTTATCGGGCCGCTCGCCCGCGGCTTCGGCAAGCCGCAGCGCCATGATCTGGCGCGGGTAGTCCCATTCGTAGAGCGCGCTCGCGGTGTCGAGGCCCTCATAGCATTGCAGCCGCAGCATGGTCGTGCCCAGCATGCCCGCCGCCGCTTTGGCGAGTTCCGTCTTGCCGACGCCAGGCTCGCCTTCGACGAAGAGCGGCCGCTCCATGCGAAGCGCGAGATACAACGCCGTCGCCAGTTCGCGGCTCGCAAAGTAGTTTTGCGCGGCGAGTTGCGCGAGGGTGTCGTCGATTGAAGCGGGATGCATGACGTTCCTGAAATCCGCGCTCAGCGGCGCGCTTGAGCGAATACAGCCGGCGCGAGCGTGCAGACCCGCGCCGGCTGTCAATACAAAGGATGGCTAACTATTCGCCATCGCCACCGCGCGCGCCGCGAGTATCGGAATCAGGTGCGCGCGATACTCGGCGCTCGCGTGCATGTCGTCGTTCAGATCCGCGGCCGGCAGGCTGACCGCGCGCGCGGCCTCGGGCGTGAAGTTCGCCGTCAACGCGCTTTCCAGTTCGGACACGCGAAACACCGAGGATGCCGCGCCCGTCGCCGCGACGCGCACGCCGCTCGCGAACTTCGCCACGAACACGCCCACGAGCGCGAAGTGCGAGGCCGGATTGCGGAATTTCTCGTACGCCGCGCGCTCGGGCACCGGAAATTCAACGGCGACGATCAGCTCGTCCGGCTCCAGCGCGGTCTCGTACATGCCCACGAAGAAGTCGCTGGATGAAATGCGCCGGCGTTGCGTGACGAGGGTGGCGTCGAGCCCCATTGCCGCGGCCGGGTAGCAGGCGGCCGGATCGTTGTTGGCGAGCGAGCCGCCCAGCGTGCCGAGCGCGCGCACCTGCCGGTCGCCGATATGCGCGGCGAGGTCCGCGAGCGCCGGCAGCACGCGGCGCAACTCGGCATGCTCCGCGACATCCGCGTGACAGACGGCGGCGCCGATCTTCACCATGTTCGCGTCGACGGTGATCGACTTGAGCGCGGGAATGCGCGTCACGTCGATCAGTTGCGACGGCTGCGCGAGACGAAGCCGCATGGTCGGCAGGAGGCTCTGTCCGCCCGCGAGGAACTTCGCGTCGCTGTCGGCGGCAATGGCTGCGGCGGCCGCTTGCGGGTCCGTCGCGCGTTGATACTCGAATGAATACATGTCGAATGCTCCGCTCAGGATATCAAAGGGCTGCCTGCTTTGCCGCGTGAATGGCCGACCACACGCGATGCGGCGTGGCGGGCATCTGCAGATCGGTCACGCCGAGTGGCGCGAGCGCGTCGATGATCGCGTTGATCACCGCGGGCGGCGAGCCGATCGCGCCCGCTTCGCCGCAACCTTTGACGCCGAGCGGATTGTGCGTGCACGGCGTGCCCTTCGCGGTCTCGACGGTGAAGTCCGGCAAGTCCGACGCGTGCGGCATCGCGTAGTCCATATACGAGCCGGACAGCAACTGGCCGCTTTCCTTGTCGTACACGCAGCGCTCCAGCATGGCCTGGCCGATGCCTTGTGCGAGGCCGCCGTGCACCTGGCCTTCGACGATCATCGGGTTGATCACATTGCCGAAATCATCCACGGCTGTGAACTGCTGGATCTGGCACACGCCCGTGTCCGGATCGACCTCGATTTCGCAGATGTACGCGCCCGACGGATACGTGAAGTTGCTCGGGTCGTAGAAGGCGCTTTCTTCTAGGCCCGGCTCCAGCACTTCGAGCGGATAGTTGTGCGGCACATAGGCCGCGAGCGAAATGTCGGCGAAGGCCTTCGTGCGATCGGTGCCGGCCACGCGGAACACGCCGTCCTTGAACTCGATGTCTTCCGCGGCCGCTTCGAGCAGATGCGCGGCGATCTTCTTCGCCTTCGCTTCGATCTTGTCGAGCGCTTTCATGATCGCCGAGCCGCCGACCGCGATGGAGCGCGAGCCATACGTGCCCATGCCGAACGGAATGCGCCCGGTGTCGCCGTGCACGATCTCGACGCTTTCGAGCGGAATGCCGAGCCGGTCCGCGACCACTTGCGCAAAGGTCGTTTCGTGTCCCTGGCCGTGACTGTGCGAGCCGGTGAACACGGTGACGGAGCCGGTCGGATGCACGCGGATCTGCCCGACTTCGAAGAGACCCGCGCGTGCGCCGAGCGCGCCGGCAATGTTCGACGGCGCGAGTCCGCACGCCTCGATATAGCAGGAATAGCCGAGGCCGCGCCGCTTGCCGTTCTGTTCGGATTGCCGGCGGCGCGCTTCGAAGCCCTTCACGTCGGCGAGCTCGAGCGAGCGCGCGAGGATCGTTTCGTAGTCGCCCGTGTCGTAAGTCAGGCCGACCGGTGTCGCATACGGAAATTCGCGGATGAAGTTGCGGCGGCGAATCTCGGCCGGGTCGATCTTCATCTCGCGGGCGGCCGTTTCGACGAGCCTCTCCACGACGTAGGTCGCTTCGGGGCGGCCGGCGCCGCGATACGCATCGACGGGAACGGTGTTCGTGAAGACGGCCTTCACCTCCGCGTAAATGGCGGGCGTCGCATACTGGCCGGCGAGTAGCGTCGCGTAGAGGATGGTGGGCACGCTGGAGGCGAAGGTGGACAGATACGCGCCCATGTTCGCGATGGTGTGAATGCGCATGCCGAGGAACTTGCCGTCGGCGTCGAGCGCGAGCTCGGCTTTCGTCACATGATCGCGGCCATGCGCGTCCGACAGGAAGGCTTCGGAGCGCTCGGCCGTCCACTTCACCGGACGGCGAATTTTCTTCGACGCCCAGGTGAGCGCAACATCTTCGGCGTACAGAAAGATTTTCGAACCGAAGCCGCCGCCGACGTCGGGCGCGATCACGCGCAACTTCGACTCCGGCAACGAGAGGACGAACGCGGCCATCAGCAGGCGCTCCACGTGCGGATTCTGATTCGCGACGTAGAGCGTGTAGCTGTCGTCCTGCGGCGAATAGCTCGCGTTGACCGCGCGCGGTTCGATCGCGTTCGGCACGAGGCGGTTGTTGACGATGTCGAGTGTGGTGACGTGCGCGGCTTTGGCGAAGGCGGCGTCGGTGGCCGCTTTGTCGCCGTGGCCCCAGTTGTAGCAGACGTTGTCCGGCACTTCGTCGTGCACGGCCGGCTGGCCGGGGTCGGCTGCATGCGCCGTGTCGACCACGGCGGGCAGCACGTCGTAGTCGACCTCGATCAGCTCGGCGGCGTCTTTCGCGGCCTTGATCGAGTCGGCGATGACGAGCGCGACCTGATCGCCGACGTGGCGCACTTTCGTGTGCGCGATGATCGGATGCGGCGGCTCGTTCATCGGCTTGCCGTCGGTACTGTGGATCAGCCAGCCGCACGGCAGGCCGCCGACGTTTTCCACCGCCATGTCCTGGCCGGTGAAGATGGCGACCACGCCCGGCGACTGCTTCGCCGCGGTGGTGTCGATGCTGTTGATCCTGGCGTGCGCGTGCGGCGAGCGCAGAAATACCGCGTAGGTCTGCTGAGGCAGCAGGATGTCGTCGGTGTACTGGCCGTTGCCGGTCAGGAATCGATAGTCTTCCTTACGTTCGACGGAAGCGCCGATCAGGTTGGGCGTGTCGGGTGCGTTCATCGTCGGCTCCTCAGGCGGTGGTTTGCGCGGTGGCGGTGGCCGTTGCGCTTGTCGTTGCCTTTGCCGCGCCGGACGACTTCATGCCCTCGGCGCCTTCGAGCACCGCCTTCACGATGTTGTGATAGCCGGTGCAGCGGCACAGATTGCCGTCGAGCTGCGCGCGCACGTCATCGCCGGTGAGGTCGGGCTGACGCGTCACGAGCGAGATGGCGCTCATCACCATGCCGGGTGTGCAGAAGCCGCATTGCAGGCCGTGGCAGTGCTTGAAGGCGGCTTGCATGGGATGTAGCGCGCCGTCTTTGGCGAGGCCTTCGATGGTGGTCACCTGCGCGCCGTCTGCCTGCGCTGCGAGGATGTTGCACGATTTGATCGCGCGGCCGTCCAGGTGGACGGTGCATGCGCCGCACTGGGCCGTGTCGCAGCCGACGTGCGTGCCGGTCAAGCGGAGTTGATCGCGAAGGAACTGAACAAGCAGGGTGCCGGGCTCGACTGAAGCGCTGATGGGCGCGCCGTTCACCGTCAGACTAATGCTGATCGCCATGAAGTCGTCTCCTTAGGGGAAAACCGGACCGCTCTTGTTCTGCCTTCAGCCTGCCTGTTCGTTGGGTCCGATTAGGGTGCTGCGGTTTTTTTATGAGTCTGCCGAAAAGTAAAGCACAAATTGGGCGGGGGCGCTATGAGGGGTTTTTTGTTTTTCTGGATGGTTTTTTGAAACCCCTTGGCCTTTCCTTGAATTCACGGTGGTCTATTAGCGTTGCCCCTGTGCGGGGCGGCACTTACTTTCTTTGCCGCCGCAAAGAAAGTAAGCAAAGAAAGCGGGCTCACACCGCCAGCTCATAAGCGGGTCCCCTGGCTTGGAGGGGGGAGTGGTGCATCTGGAATCGGTGTCCTCGCACATTCCGCGCTCGTGACAAGGCAGTCATGCTTCCCGCCTCGCACTGCGTGCTCGCCGGAAGGTGCGCCCCCAACACCGACTGCTCGCGGCGGGGGCCATCGGCTTCGCCTCGGCGCAGAGGCGAAGGACAAGGCAGCGCGGGGCGGAGGCCGCACAGGCGTTCCGCTCGCGGAGGAGCGATCTGGCTGATCAAAGATTTGGATACCGGCAAACGAAAAGAAATGGCCGCACTGAGCCGGCTATTTTCCGGGACCAGACGGCTTGGCGTCTGAAGTCGAGGCGGCGCGAGCGACGACGATGGTTGGGTGAACGACCGCTACGGCGCGCGAAGCGCCGCCGGAAGCATGACTGCCTTGTCACCAGCGCGGAGTGTGCGAGAGCACGGATTCCAGATGCACCACTGCCCCCTCCGAGCCAGGGGACCCGCTTATAAGCTGGCGGTGTGAGCCCGCTTTCTTTGCTTACTTTCTTTGCGGCGGCAAAGAAAGTAAGTGCCGCCCCGCACAGGGCAACACAAATAGACCACCGTGAATTCAAGGAAAGGCCAAGGGTTTAAAAAAACCATCCAGAAGCACAAAAAACAACCCCGCCGCAGGCGATTCAACCCGCCAACTTCGACCGTCTCCTCGAATACCCAAAATAAATCACCATCCCCACCACCAGCCAAACCAGAAACGCCACCCACGTCACAGCCTGCAGATTGACCATTAAAAACAGACACGACGCGACAGCGAGCACCGGCACCACCGGCACGCCCGGGCAGCGGAACGCACGCGGCAACTCAGGATGCGTCCTGCGCAAAACCAGAACCGCTATCGACACCATCGAAAACGCCGCCAGCGTGCCAATGTTGATCAGTTCCGCCAGTACGTTCAGCGGCACGAGCGCCCCGATCAGCCCGAAGAAAATGCCGACCAGCCACGTCGTAAAGAACGGCGTTGCAAAACGCGGATGCACGCGCGAAAGCCGCGCGGGCAACAAACCGTCGCGCGACATCGCGAAGATCACGCGCGTCTGGCCGTAAGCCATCACGAGGATCACCGTCAGCATGCCGAGCACCGCGCCCAGATCGATGAAGCCCGCCACCCACTTCTGACCGGCCACCTGCAGCGCGTAAGACACCGGGTGCGAAATGTTCGCGAATTGCGCCGACGGCACAATGCCCGTCACCACGGCCGCCACCGCGACATACAGCACCGCGCACACGCCGAGCGACGCGATGATGCCGATGGGCAGATCGCGCTTCGGGTTTTTCACCTCTTCCGCGGCAGACGACACCGAGTCGAAGCCAATGAACGCGAAGAACATGACCGCCGCCGCGCCGAACACGCCGTTCCAGCCGTTCGGCATGAACGGATGCCAGTTCGCCGGCGTCACGTGGAACACGCCCACGGCGATCACGAGCAACACCACCGTCACCTTGATCGCGACCATGATGTTGTTGATCCGCGCGGACTCGCGCACGCCGACCGACAACAGCGCCGTAATCGCCATCATCACGAGGAACGCGGGCAGATTGAAGAGCGTCTCGTGGCCGGGCAGCGCGCCAGGCGCCGCCGTCAGCGCGACGGGCAAGGAGACGCCGAAACCGGACAGGAGCGACTGCAGATAACCCGACCAGCCGACGGAAACAGCGGAGGTGGCAAGCCCGTATTCCAGCATGAGATCCCAGCCGATAATCCACGCCGCCAGTTCGCCGAGCGTCGCGTACGAGTACGTGTAGATGGAGCCCGCGACCGGAATCGTCGACGCAAACTCGGCGTACGCGAGCGCCGCGAAGCCGCACGCGACGGCCGCGATCAGAAACGAGATCATCAGCGCCGGGCCGGCCTGGACCGCGCCCGTGCCCGTCAGCACAAAAATGCCGGTGCCGATAATGGCGCCGACGCCGAGAAACGTCAGGTCCAGCGCGCCGAGCGCCTTCTTGAGCCCGGCGTTCTGGGCGCTCGTCGCGAGCATGTGCTCGACGCTCTTCTTGCGAAACAGGGACATTGGCGGGGGTCTCCAGTAGTGCACGCGTGTTGCGCGCCGAATGTCGGGGAAACCCGCAATTTTAGCGGATGCACGCGCGTGCACCTTTTTGGGACGCACAGGGAGTTGGGGTGCCAAGGACCTGTCGGCGCCTTGAAGACAACGCGGCCGGAGAAAGGGCCCGCCGGGCGGCGAGGGCGCCCGGGCCGCCCGAGTTCAGCCCGCCATCGCCGGATTGAGGTCGACGAGGCGGTTGCTCATCACATAGAAAGTGAGCTCCGCGTTGTTGCGCAGCTTCATTTTTTCGAGCAGGCGCGAGCGGTACACGCTCACCGTTTTCACCGACAGCGACAGCGCCTCGGCAATGTCCGTCAGCCGTTTGCCCGACGCGAGCATGCACAGGGTCTGATATTCGCGATCGGACAGCTTTTCGTGCGGCAGCTGCTCGCCGTCGAAGGACACGTAATCGGCAAGCGCCTCCGCCATCGCGGGGCTCACATATTTGCGGCCGGCCGCGACTTGCTGGATGGCGCCGATCATCTGGGCGGCGTCGACGGTTTTCGACAGATAGCCGGCCGCGCCGGCCTTCAGCGCGCGCACGGCGTACTGATCCTCGCGATACATCGAAAACATCAGCACCGCGAGGCGCGGCGCCTTGCGCTTGATGCGCTTGAGCACTTCGACGCCGTTCATGTCCGGCAGGGAGATGTCGAGCAGCACCACGTCGTAGCTGTGGGCCGCCACCGCCTCGAGCGCCTCCGCGCCCGACTGCGCTTCGGTGACCTCGCGCGCCACGCCGCGATCCAGCAGCAATTGACGCACGCCCTGGCGAACCACGGCGTGATCGTCGGCGAGGAGGATGCGCAGGCTCATGACCGGGCGCTCACGATTGCACGGCGCGCAGGCCGGCCGGTTGAGCGTCGGCGAGCATCGCGTCCCACGCAAAGCGCGCGCGCACGAGCGTGCCGCGGGCGCCTGCGCCTTCGCGCTCGCCGCGCCGCGCCGGGCTCGAAGCCGGCTGTTCGCCGCGCCGGGCGGTCACGCGCAGCGTGCCGTCGAACGCCGCGCAGCGCGCTTTCATCCCGCTCAGGCCGAAATGGCCGCTTCTGCGATGCGCGTTGCGCGAAACGCCCACGCCGTCGTCAGCGACGATCAGCGTCAGATGGCGGCGGCTGGTTTCGATGCGCACGTCGGCGGATTCGGCGCGCGCATGTTTGGCGATGTTGTTCAGCGCTTCCTGCGCGACGCGAAATATGGCCAGCGCCGCGTCGGCCGGCAGACGCGTGAGGCGCAGGTCGGCCGCGCAGACGAAGCTCGTGCGCAGCTGGGTGCGCGCGGCGAAGTCGCCCGTCCACTGGGCGAGCGCGCCCACAATCCCGGCTTCGAGCGCAGGCGTATGCAGTTCGGCCACCGCTTGACGCGTCGCGGCGCACACGGCGTCCAGCGAGCGGTTGGCTACGGCAAGCGCCGCCGAGCATTGCGCGGGCGCCTCGGCGGGCAGCCACGTTTCGACGCCGGCGAGCGCAAAGCGTGTCGCGGTCAACTCCGCGCCCACGCCGTCGTGCAGTTCGCGCGCGACGTGGCGGCAGGCCGCTTCCTGCGCCCGAACCAGTTCGGCGGACAGTTCGCGCACCCGCGCCCGCAAGCGCGCCAGCTCGCGCTCGACCCGCGCCGCGGCAGCTGCGCCCGCGCCGAAAGCGCCGAGCGGCGATGGGGCGGAAGGATGGCTTGCGAAGGGGACGACCGTCGGCGTATCCATGACCTTCACTCAGAAAGCGGCGTGGACAGCGAAAGAGTGGCGCGTCGGCGCCGCGAAGACGAAAGAACACATAAGGTCTCTGGCCTCCAGAATGGCCGTATCAGAGCAGCACGACGGGCAAATCACTACGCAGCCACGTAACGAAATTTACATTCTGTAACATACGGGTCGTACCATGAGCGGCGTTTAAATCGACTGACGGTGCGCCGCGATCATATCGTAAAAAAACAAAAAATACAGTCCCACCAAGGGTTAGCGCCAATCTTTCGTGTAATGGTTGACGACGCCGCCAGCTTCTTATGTAGGAACAATGCCGACAGCAAATGTCAAACGTGGGACGCGCAATTGTAACGGCGAAAAAAAAGGAGCCGGAAGGCTCCTTTGCTTGATTCGCGGCGCCAGCCGCGAAAAACCGCTTAACCGACGAACGCCTTTTCGACCACGTAATGGCCCGGCGCATTGTTGCTGCCTTCCTGGAAGCCCATGTCGTCGAGCAGCTTGCGCGTGTCGCGCAGCATGTGCGGGCTGCCGCACAGCATGACGCGGTCGTCTTCCAGCGAGAAGCCCGGCACGCCGAGGTCGGCGAAGAGTTTTTCGGTTTCGATCAGCTCGGTAATACGGCCGCGGTTCTGGAACGCTTCACGCGTGACCGTGGGGTAGTACAGCAGCTTTTCCTGCACCAGTTCGCCGAGGTGCTCGTGCGCCGGCAAGTGGTCGGTGATGTATTCCTTGTACGCCAGTTCGTCGACGAAACGGCAGGTATGCGTGAGGATCACGCGCTCATAGCGGTCGTAAATGTCCGGATCTTTGATGATCGACATGAACGGCGCGAGCCCCGTGCCGGTGGACAGCAGCCACAGCGTCTTGCCGGGCAGCAGGTTGTCGGCCATCAGCGTGCCGACCGGCTTCTTGCCGATCAGGACCTGGTCGCCCACCTTCAGATGCTGCAACCGCGACGTGAGCGGGCCGTCCTGCACCTTGATGCTCAGGAATTCGAGGTGTTCTTCGTAATTCGCACTGGCGAGGCTGTACGCGCGCAGCAGCGGCTTGCCGTCGACTTCGAGGCCCACCATCGTGAACTGGCCGTTTTCAAAACGGAACGACGGATCGCGCGTGCAGGTGAAGCTGAAAAGCGTATCGGTCCAGTGATGGACGCTCAGGACGGTTTGTGAATTCAGGTTGCTCATGGCTTCGTGGATAGTGCGAAAACAAAGGCGGCCAGTCGTTCAAGCCGGCCGGCACGGCAAGGGCAATGCTGCGCTCGCCCGCGAGCGGGAACGGCGCGCAATCCGTTATTTTACCGCGCCCGCTGCCGACGGCCCGAGGCGCGGCGATTGAGCGCGAGAAAGCAGATCAGAAACGCAAATCAAAAAACGCAAATCAAAAGCGAATGATGCGGTCGAGCGGCTGTTGCCAGGCGGCGCTCGTCAAGCTCGTCAAACGGGTTACCGGTGCTGGAAGCGTCGGCGCCGGGTCCGTCGGATTCCAGTTACGCCCGGCGACGGAAAGTACCTGGCGTGATTGCAGCCGCGCGTCACCAGGGGTACGGCGATGGACGAGGGCCGCGCAGGGCGGCTGCCACCGGCTGTCCGGCTGGCGCCGGGTAGGCGCGCCGCGTGGGCAGCATTTTCAGGATGATACCCAAAGCTGCCGTGCGGCGCAGCATAGACCCTGCCACTAAAGCAGGCAAACGCTCGGGGAAATGCGCCAACGGCAGGCGCATGGCGGTGTGCCGAAGCGCGGCAGGGAAGCTGCGGCGAAGCGGATGTTCGAAGCCGCGGTGCACAGGGCCCGCGGTTGTTACGCGGTCCTCAGTCAGCCCGTTCGGACGTTTCGGACGCAATCGCACTTAAAAAGACGCGATGGCAGCGCCCCTGCGCGATTCGGCGCGGCGCGCATTCAGCGCCATCACTCCACGCGCAGCCGCGCCATATAAGGCAAGTGATCCGACAGCCATGCGGTTTCCTGCGTCGGCTGGATCCACTCGACCGGCTTCATGCCGCGCACGAACATCTTGTCGAGCGCAAGCGCGGGCGAAAATGCCGGGAACGTGCGCCCCGATTCGCCGAGCAGCGTGGCGACTTCCTGCAGGCCGTGCTCAGCGAAAAGCGGCACGGAGTCGTTGCGCCAGTCGTTGAAATCGCCGGCCAGCACGAGCGGGCCGTCCGGCGCTTCCTTCGTGATCCAATGGGCGATCCAGTTCATCTGACGCAGGCGCGCCGAGCGCGTCAGCGCGAGGTGCGCGCACAGCAATGTGACCGAGTGGCCGCCGAAAGTCGCGCGCGCGACCAGCAACCCGCGTTTTTCGAAGCGATGCGCGGAAATGTCCCACCGTCCGCCGAGATCCAGCGGATGCGGCGACAGGATCGCATTGCCGTGCCGCCACGACGGCTTGAACACGTTCGGCCCGAGCGCGATTTCGAGCTGCAGCGCCCGCGCGATTTCAGTCGCCTGGCAATGCCACACATCGTTCAGAGGATCCGTGACGGGCGCGCCGAAGCTGCTCGCGAGGACCGGCGACGGCATGCGGCGCGCCATCGCCTCCTGCAGGAAATAGGCGTCTGCGTGGGTCGACTGAACCCAGCGCTGCATGGCCTGCCAGGCCTGAAAGCCGAGCGGCGTGCGGCCCTTGTGCAGGTTCCAGCTCACCGCCACGAAATCTTTAGGTGCTGCGCTTTCGCGGATCAATTCTTCGGGGTTTCGCATGCCGCGTTATCCACGTTCTGTTTTCGGGGCTTCGAGTATTCGTGCGTTGTTCGCGCGACGTTCAGGTTGGCGCTTTAGCTTCGCATTTCAACCTTTCGCTTACGGCTTGACCGCAGTTCGTCTGCAGCTCGTCTGCCGCTGGTTCACTTTGCCGCGCTGGCCGCAGTGGCCGCGCTGGATGTGCTCGCGGCGACGGTGCCGTTCGCGCCATTCGTCAGGCTAGCCCGCACGCGGTAGACGAGCGTCGGATCCTTGTCGACGATCGTCCAGTTTGTCCATTGACCCGCCGTCACCTTCAGGCCCGGATGGCTCGCGCTCACCTGGCGCGGCTGCGGCGGCAGCTTGCAGCCGGTGTCGGTCTGGCGCGCAGCGGGATCCTCCAGGGTTTCCTGCGCCTCGATGGAGAGCGTCACTTCGTTGCCGTCCGCGCGCAACGGCGACACCGTCAGCGTGCGCGACAGGTCGATGCTGCCCGCCGGCTGATCCTTGCAGCCGACGTTATGCTGCACGACTTGGTGATGCGTGTCCGTACGCGCCTGGCCGACCGTGGTGGTGCCACCGAACGTATCGATCTGCTGGCCGTCGCGCAACACCTGCAGCTCCCACTGCACGACCTGCTGCGGCGGCCGTTGTTGTGCCTGTGCAAGCAACGAAGTGCCGAGCAGGACAGCCGCGATACTGGTTTTCCACATAGAACACATCTCCGGTGACTGCGTCCGGCAGCCTGGTCAGAGGGTCATCTTACGCCTGATGAGCGGAACCCTTTTTCTGACACGTTAAACGGGGCCGGGTTCAGCAACAATGCATTTCGACGCGCGCCGGGAATTCCTGCCGCCGGGCCGCGCGCGTCGCCGTCAGACTCGTCCGTTAGCAGCAGAGCCGCATGACTGCTGGCTTGCGTGCCGATCTGTCCTCGTTAAACTGGACTTGAAACGGCGTCCAGCGGATGCCGCCAGCAAGGCCAGCCAAACGGGGTGAGCAATGACAACAGCAATGGTCAAACAGGAAATCGCCGTGGCATCGTTCAGTCAGGTGTACGACCTCGATCAGGTCGAGACCGCGCTGAACGACCTCAGCGAGGGCGCAAACGACGCGTTGCGCACCACCTACGAAAAGATGCTGAAAACCGGCAATCTGCGCTTCTGCGTGAAGCCGAACCGCATGCCGTCCATCGACGATCTGATCGGCGCGCTGCCCAACTTCGCCGACCCGCTCGACGACATCCGCAAACAGGTCGCGCTCTGTCTCGAGACCGAGGACCGCCTCGAATTGATGCCGATCCTGCTGCTCGGCGACCCCGGCATCGGCAAGACGCATTTCGCGAAGCAGTTAGCGCGCCTGCTCGGCACGGCTTATCAATACGTCGCGATGAGTTCGTTGACGGCCGGGTGGATTCTTTCGGGCGCGTCGTCGCAATGGAAAAACGCCAAGCCGGGCAAGGTCTTCGACGCGCTCGTGAACGGCAGCTACGCGAACCCGGTCATTACCGTCGACGAAATCGACAAGGCCACCGGCGACTCGCAATACGATCCGCTCGGCGCGTTGTACGCGCTACTGGAGCACGACACGGCGCAGACTTTCATCGACGAATTCGCCGAGATTCCGATCAATGCCGGTCATGTGATCTGGATCGCCACGGCGAACGACGAGCGCTCGATTCCCGAGCCGATCCTGAACCGGATGAACGTGTATGAAATTCCACCGCCCGACCGTGACGGCGCGCGCCGCATCGCGCAGTCCATCTACGCGGAAATTCGCGGCGCGCACACATGGGGGCTGCGGTTTCCGGAGCTGCTCGGCGACGCCGCGCTCGACGCGCTCAAGAACGCGTCGCCGCGCGAAATGCGGCGGGCCATTCTGAACGGCTTCGGCGCGGCGCGGATTGACGGACGCGACGAAATCGGCGGCGGCGACATACGGCTCGATTTTGGCAACCGGCGCCGGCCGATCGGCTTCTGAGCAACCGTGGGTCATTGCCGTGGGCAATGCGGCGAATCCCGGCACGATGCCCGCGGCGCCACACGGTGCGACACGGCCTGACACCGCGCTGCGCATCGCCGTCTGTGCGCCGTCGTACAATTTCAGGCGGCGGTTGCAAAACCGTTGCAAACCCGCTGCAAAACGGCAGTGCGTTCGGCAGCGAGCGGTGACGGGCGCTCGGTGGCCGCATGCTGGCCATCTACATGGATGAACGAGGCGGCGCGCGGCGAAGTCGGCTGCGTCGAGGGACATGGATCAGATCGAATGTGTGGTGGTCGGCGCGGGCGTGGTCGGGCTCGCGGTAGCGCGTGCGCTGGCGGCGCGCGGGCGCGAAGTGATCGTGCTGGAAGCCGCCGAGGCGATTGGCGTGGGTACGAGTTCGCGCAACAGCGAGGTGATTCACGCCGGCATCTACTATCCGCGCGGCTCGCTGAAGGCCACGCTGTGCGTGCGGGGCCGCGAGATGCTCTATGACTATTGCGTGGAGCGTCACGTGCCGCATGCGCGCTGCGGCAAGCTGCTCGTTGCGACGTCGAACAATCAGATTCCGCAGCTCGACGGCCTCATGCACAAGGGCCGCGAAAACGGCGTGCTCGACCTGATGCGCATTTCCGGCAGCGAGGCGCAGGCGCT
The DNA here is from genome assembly GCF_047325075.1 of Paraburkholderia phenoliruptrix. Classification (NCBI taxonomy): domain Bacteria; kingdom Pseudomonadati; phylum Pseudomonadota; class Betaproteobacteria; order Burkholderiales; family Burkholderiaceae; genus Paraburkholderia; species Paraburkholderia phenoliruptrix. The sequence goes on along the minus strand of NZ_CP168531.1, from coordinate 245,935 downwards.
CGAGCCGGCGCTCGAATGCGTCGCGGCGGTCTTCTCGCCGCAGACGGGCATTGTCGACAGTCATCAATTGATGCTGGCGTTGCAGGGCGATGCCGAACGCGACGGCGCGGTGTTTGCGTTTCACTCGCCCGTCGAATCGATCGAGGCAAGCAATGGCCGTTTCGTCATCAAAGTGGGTGGCGCCGCGCCGGCCACGATCAGCGCCGCGTGCGTGATCAACAGCGCGGGGCTGCATGCGAATGCGCTGGCGCGCAGCATCCGCGGACTCGACGCGCGCCACGTTCCGCCGCTTTATCTTGCGCGCGGCAACTACTTCAGCATCTCGGGACGCGCGCCGTTCAGCCGCCTGATTTATCCGATGCCGAACGAAGCGGGGCTCGGCGTGCATCTGACCATCGACTTAGGCGGGCAGGCGCGTTTCGGCCCGGACGTCGAATGGGTCGACGCCATCAATTACGACGTCGATCCGCAGCGCGCCGAATCTTTTTACGCGGCGATTCGCGCGTACTGGCCCGCGCTGCCGGACAACGCGTTGCAGCCCGCGTATGCGGGCATTCGTCCGAAACTCTCGGGCCCCGGCGAACCCGCCGCCGACTTCGTCATTCAGGGGCCGGCCGCGCATGGCGTGCGCGGACTCGTCAATCTGTTCGGCATCGAGTCGCCGGGTTTGACTGCGTCGCTCGCCATCGCGCAGCGGGTCTGCGAACTGAGCGGACGCGCGTGAGCGGGCTTGGTCATGCGTCACGCGTCATGCAGCACGGTGCGACGTCGTAGCGATTCGCTTATCTCTATCATTTGACCCGTCACTTTCGGCGGCTTCGTTGCTATGCTTGGGGACCGCTGTCATCAGAACGGCGATCAGTTCAATATAAATGGAGTGAGTCCCCATGAAAGCTTCCCGTCGTACGTTTTTGATTTCCAGTATCGGCGTTGCCTCGTCGCTCGCGCTTTCCCGCCAGGCGTTCGCGGACGCGCCGAAGGTCGCCGAAAGCGATCCGACCGCCCAGGCGCTCGGCTACAAGGAAGACGCCAGCAAGGTGGACAAGGCCAAGTTCGCGAAGTACGCACCGGGGCAGGACTGCGGCAACTGCAGCTTCTATCAGGGCAAGGCAGGCGATGCCTATGCGCCGTGTCCGATGTTCGCCGGCAAACAGGTCGCGGCCAAGGGCTGGTGCAGCGCCTATAACAAGAAGGCCTGATCGCGCGTCTGCCGTGCTGCGCTCATGTTGCTCTCATGTTGCTCTCATGTTGCGGCTCATGTGCGCTGCAACATGACGGCGTTTCGCAGACGAACCCCCGACAAAGCGCCTGCCGCCGCGCGCGGCAGCGTCGTTTTGTGGCTCAAAAACAGGCCTAGCTGCGCGCCTTCATGAGCGGCGGCCGTTTGTCGAACCAGGGCCGCGCGGCTTCCAGTTGCGCGGCGAGGCGCAGGAGCGTCGCTTCGCCGCCGTCGCGCGCCGCGAACTGGACGCCGATGGGCAGTCCGCGGGCATTCCAGTAAAGCGGTATCGACATGGCCGGCTGGCCGCTCAGATTGAACAGTTCGGTGCAGCCCGCCCACGCAAAGGCCTTGTTCGACGCCTCCGCAAGCAGCTTCTTCATCAGCGGTTCGAGCGGCATGGCGCTGACCGCGCGCATCTGCATGCGCTCGGCCGGCGTCGGCTGCATCTCGCCGATCTTGATGGGCGCGCCTGCGAGCGTCGCACACAGGATCACGTCGTAGCGGCTCAACAGATCGGTCAGACGTTCGGTGATGCGGCGCTGTTCTTCGAGCGCACCCGGCAGGCCGCGCTCACCGAGCTTGCGGCCCACGTGCGCCATCGCCCAGGTGGAGACTTCGAACTCCTCGCGCAGCGGCTTGCGTCCGGTGATGCGCTCGGCGTTCAGCACGAGATCTTCTGCCGTGACGGACCACAGCGTGAGAAACGCATGACGGACCGCCGCGAAATCGATGCCGAGCGAAATCGGCTCGATGCGATGGCCCAGCGAGCTGGCCAGTTGCGCGGCGTCGTCGAGCGCGGCGCGCGCGTCGGCGGAAAGCGAGGGGGCGAGCATCGGCTCGGTGACGTAGGCGATATTCAACGGTGTGCACGGCTCGCGGCTCGCACCGAGGAACGTGCCTGGGGCGCCGAGCGGACGGTCCGCGTTGCCTGCAAGCAGGTCCAGCAACAACGCGCTGTCGCGCACGCTGCGCGAGACGGCGTGGTCGACACCGAGTTCGCCCGCCGCGACCGCAGCGGGCATGCGCGGCACGCGCCCACGCGACGGCTTGAGCCCGAAGAGGCCGCAACACGAGGCGGGAATGCGGATCGAACCGCCGCCGTCCGACGCATGCGCGAGCGGCACCACGCCGGCGGCGACGGCCGCCGCCGCGCCGCCGCTGGAGCCGCCCGGCGTATGGTCGAGATTCCACGGATTGCGGCACGCGCCGAATAGTTCGGGCTCCGTATAAGGCATCTGGCCGAGCTCCGACGTGCTCGTCTTGCCGAAGATGTTGAGACCCGCTGCTTTGGCGAGCGCAACCACCGGCGCGTCGTCGGCGGGAATGAAGTGGCGGTAGTGGCGGCTGCCCATCGTCATGGGCAGGCCGGCGACCGGGGCGCCGAGATCCTTGATCAGGTACGGCACGCCGGCGAGCGCGCTGTGCGTGGCTGGCAGGCCGCCGGCGTGTGCGCCGTCGACATTCCTCGCGTCGTAACGCGACGCGCGTTCGCGGGCCGTGTCATAGTCCTTCAGCACAATCGCGTTGATCGCCGGATTGACCGCCTCCGCGCGCGAAATGGCCGTGTCGAGCAGCTCACGCGCGCTGGCTTGGCGAGTGCGCACGAGTTCGGCGAGGCCGAGGGCGTCATGGGCAAGATAGTCGGATAGCACGGCGGGTGGTGCCTCGCTGTCGGATGTTGGGGGCGGGACGTCGCGAGCGCGGCCGTGATGAACCGCGCCCCTTGCATCATTTACAGCCGCTCGCCGAGGAACGTCAACGTGCGGCCGTGCGCGAGTGCGGCGGCGCGCTGGTTGTACGACGCACGGTCCGAACAGTTGAAGCCGTGATCGGCGTTCGGATAAATGTGAAACTCGGTATCGGTGCGGCCCGCAAAGCGCTCCTGAATCTGGCCGACGGCCGACAGCGGAATATGCGCGTCCAGTTCGCCGTAATGGAACTGCATCGGCACCTTGATCTTCGCGGCTTCGTCGAGCTGGTTCTGAATGCCGCCGCCGTAATAGGCGACGGCCGCGTCGACGCTGCCGCGCGCCGCCGCCATATACGCGAGCCGTCCGCCGAAGCAGAAGCCGATCGCGGCGATCTTGCCGGTGACTTCGGGCATCGCTCGCAGCGCTGCGGCTGCGGCGCCGATGTCGTCGGCGGCTTCGTCTGCGTTCAGCTTCTGCATCAGCTCGATGCCCTTCGCGCGGTCGGCGCCTTCATACGTCAGCTCGACGCGCGGCTGCACGCGCCAGAAAACGTCTGGCGCAAGCGCGATGTAGCCGTCTTGCGCATATTGATCCGCGACCGAGCGGATATGGCTGTTCACGCCGAAGATTTCCTGAATGATGATGACGGCCGGTCCCTTGCCGCTCTTGGGCAACGCCAGGTAGCCGCCGAACGTGTCATTGCCGGCAGGAATGTCGATCCATCGGGAAGTGATGCTCATGGTGTTCTCCATAGTCGCGCGGGCGCGCGAGTTGAGTCTGCGAGTTGCGTCGAATTGAAAGCAGGAGGCTCGGATGCCTGAAGCGGGCGGTCAGTTTGCCATCAAAAGAATGCTGATGCAGGCAGGCCCGCGCGAGCCTTGCGAGCAGCCTTCAAAGGCATGCCGGGCGCGGGTCGCCGAGGCAATCTCCTCTGACGATCGAAACGTTCTCGATAATTCATTTTCCCGTTGCGCACGGCCCCGGTAGAGTCCAACGTGGTGGTTCGCCGTGATGGCGAGCAGATTGCGCGAAGGAGAATCGATCATGAGTGAAGGCAATTTTGTGACGCCGTTTGCCGAGCGTTTTGGCTTGCGCGTGCCGGTCGTGCAGGCGCCCATGGCGGGCGCCACGACGCCCGAGCTGGTCGCCGCGGTGTCGAATAACGGCGGCCTCGGCACGCTGGCCGGCGCGGCGCTCTCGCCGGAGAAAATTGCCAGCGACGTCGCGGCGATCCGCGCGCTGACCGATCGTCCGTTCGGCGTCAATCTGTTCGTGCTGGAGCCGGCCTCGCCCGACGACGCCACCGTGCGCCGCGCGCTGGAAGCCATCGACCCGGTGCGTGCGGACCTCGGCTTGCCGCCGGGCCGGCCGCTCGAACGCTACGCGCCGGATTTTCGCGCGCAGCTCGAGGCGCTGATCGAATCGCGCGTGCCGGTGGTGAGCTTTACGTTCGGGCTGCTTTCCCGCGAGGACGTCGCGCGGCTGCATGCCAACGGCCAATATGTGATCGGCACCGCGACGCATGTCGCCGAAGGTGTCGCGTGGCGCGACGCGGGCGCCGATGCCATTGCCGCGCAAGGCTCGGAGGCGGGCGCGCATCGCGGCACCTTCATCGGTTCGTTTGAAGAAGCGCTCGTCGGCACCATGGCGCTCGTGCCGCAACTCGTCGACGCAACCGGACTGCCGGTGCTCGCCGCGGGCGGCATCATGGACGGACGCGGCATCGTCGCCGCGCTTGCGCTCGGCGCGCAAGCGGCGGTCATGGGCACGGCGTTTCTCACTTCTCGCGAGAGCGCGATTCCGCAGATATGGAAAGAGCGGCTGCGCTCTATCTCCGACACGTCGACTTCGGTGACGCGCGCCATCACGGGCCGCCATGCACGCGGCATCCGCAATCCGCTGATGCAGCGTTTGAGCGACGCGCCGCAGAAGATCGCGCCGTATCCCGTACAAAACGCCCTGACGCAGGAGTTGCGGCAAACGGCCGGCCGCGCGCAGAACGGCGACTATCTGTCGCTGTGGTCGGGGCAGGGCGCGCCGCTTGGCCGCGCGCGCGGCGAGGACTTCGGCGCGGCCGAGCTGATGGCGCAACTGGAAGAAGAATGGCGCGCGGCGAGCGCACGCATCGCCGCATTCAAACTCTGATCGCGAGCGAGTCCGACGCGCGCCGCCCCCGCTCGCGGCGCGCCTCGTTTTCAACATACGCGCCCAAGCGGCAAAAAACCTGGTTCGAAACCGCATTCGAAACGTCATTCGGAACCGCATTCGAAACATTAACGGTTCGAGTCGCCAAAAGCTTGAGGTGTTACCCTCCGGCGCATTGTCCATATAGCGCAAACCCGCATGGGACGGTGCTTTGCGGCCCGCGAGGCACGCCGGGACCCGGCGCCGCTGGATAAACGCTATTAGTGTTCATCCCACTTCCTCAAAAAAGTCCCACAAATTAATTTGATAGCCTACACTTGCGCGCAAGTACGGTTTGCCGCCTGTCACAAACAGTCCGGCAGGCGTGCTGCCAAGTGCATGAACGATGCAACCGGCGTGGTCGTCCACGGGACTGAGCGACACGTGTTGGGGAAGCGGGGGCACAGGGCGATTACGTTGTTTTTGGGACCGAAACTGGAGACTTACATGAACATCAAGATTCAAAAGCTGTTGCCGATCAGCGCTGCGGCGATGCTGTTCGCAACGTTGGCAACAACGGCCGCGGCGGACACGGTTGTCAAGATCGGTCACGTTGCACCGCTGACTGGCGGTATCGCTCACCTGGGGAAAGACAACGAAAACGGCGCGCGCCTCGCGGTTGAGGAAATCAACGCGAAGGGCCTGACGATCGGCGGCCAGAAGATCACGCTGCAACTCGACGCACAGGACGACGCAGCCGACCCGCGTACTGCTACGCAAGTCGCGCAGAAGCTGGTCGACGACAAGGTCGTCGCAGTGGTCGGCCACTTGAACTCGGGCACGTCGATCCCGGCTTCGAAGATCTATAGCGATGCAGGCATCGTGCAGATCTCGCCGTCGGCAACGAACCCGGCTTACACGCAACAAGGCTTCAAGACGACGTACCGCGTCGTCGCGACCGATGCGCAGCAAGGTCCGGCACTGGCTAACTACGCAGCCAAGGGCCTGAAAGTGAAGAGCGTCGCGATCGTCGACGACTCGACTGCTTACGGCCAGGGTCTCGCGAACGAATTTGAAAAGACGGCCAAGTCGCTGGGTCTGAACGTCATGTCGCATGACGCGACGAACGACAAGGCTGTCGACTTCCGCGCCATTCTGACGAAGATCAAGGGTGAAAACCCGGACGCGATCATGTACGGCGGCATGGACGCCACCGGCGGCCCGTTCGCGAAGCAAGCCAAGCAGCTCGGCCTGCGCGCGAAGGTGCTGGCAGGCGACGGCGTGTGTACCGACAAGCTGTCCGATCTGGCCGGCGACGCGACCGACAACATCGTCTGCTCGGAAGCCGGCATGGCGCTCGAGAAGATGGAAGGCGGTTCGGCGTTCCAGGCGAAGTATCAGAAGCGTTTCGGCCAGCCGATCCAGATTTACGCTCCGTTCACGTATGACGCGGTGTACATCATCGTCGACGCAATGAAGCGCGCTAACTCGACCGATCCGGCGAAGATCCTGGCTGCAATGCCGAACACCGACTACAAGGGTGTCATCGGCGAGACGACCTTCGACTCGAAGGGCGATCTGAAGCACGGCGTGATCTCGCTGTACAACTACAAGTCGGGCAAGAAGACGCTGCTCGACGTGGTGAAGATGTAATACCGCATCGGGGCGGCAGCCGTGCGCTGTCCGCCGCCGGATGTTCAGGAAGGCACGTGACCCTTTGGGCCGCGTGCCTTTTTTCTTTTGAGGTTGCAGGGCGTGCGGTCGGGCGCTTTGCGCGCGTGCTGACGCAATCGTTTGCGGGCGAGTCGTATGCGTTGCGTGAGCGGTTGCTGAGCAGTGCTACTTTCCAGTTGCTGCACGCGTGAGGCCTGAATCCATCACGTGTACGAGTGAATGCGGTGGGCACACGGCATTAGCCGTAGCGTTAAAAAACAGCGAGCCGGTTGCCCGGCTCGCCACCTCCCTTGCGACGCTTTATTGTTTGCGTCGTTATCTGCTGCTGTTATCCGTTGTTCTTATCCGCTGTTGTTCCCCGCGCCTATTGGTTACTTCTTCGTGGCCAGGCTGCCCAGGCCGCCGAGCAGACCGGCGCCGTTCGTGCTGCCAGTCGAAGTCGCCGCTCCGGTCAATGTGCCGGTCGCTGTCGTGAGCAAGCCGGTGATCGGCGCGAGCGGATTGCCGGTCGCGCTGCTTGCGCCGCCGTTGGCCGCGCCCGTGGCCGAGCCGAGTGTGCCGGTTAAGCTCGACACGGTCGACGTCAACGGCGCCAGCGGATTTGCGCCGCCGCCCGAGGCTCCGCTCAGTGCGCCCGTCACCGAGCTCAGCACGCCGGTGAGCGGCCCGAGCGCGCCGCCCGCGCCAGTGCCAGTGCCTAAGGAGCCGCCGCTCAATGTACCGATGACGCTCGTCAGCGGCGCAAGCGGGCTCGTCGATCCGCTGCCGCCGGCGAGACCGCCGCTCAATGTGCCGGGGAGCGCGGTCAACAGGCTGGACAAAGGCGCGAGCGGTGTGCCGCCCAGCGGTGTGCCGCTTGCCGTTCCGCCCGCGGTGAACAGGCTTCCCGCAGCGGTCACCGTGTCGCCGAGCCGGCTGACCACGTCGCCGAGACCCTGGCCGGCTGCATTGCCGGTCGCGCTGCCGATCTGTGAGCCGGCGCTGCTGAGGCTTTGGCCGAGTGTGGATAGCAGGCCGTTGAGCGGTAAGCCGAGGCCGCTCGTGTCGCCGATGGTTTGAGTCGTCTGCGCGAGTGTCGTCGTGATCGGAGCGATGGCGGTGGTGGCCGGCTGCGTGACTTGCTGGACGGCGCCGCCCGTCAACTGCGCGCCCAATTGCGTGCCGATACCGCTGACGGTGTTGCCGAGCGTCGAGACGGCGCCGCCTAGCGGGGTCGAAAGCGGACTGAGCGGCGCCGTGGGGCCACTGCCGAGACTTGTGACGAGCTGGCCCGTGCTGTTGACGGCCTGGCCCGCGTCATACACGAGGTTGCCGCTGCTCGCGAGCGTGGTGCCGAGCGGGTCGGTGGAACTGCCGAGCTGGCCGAGGCCGTTCGCCACGCCGCTGCCCACCGCCGTCACGCCGTTGCCCAGGTTGGATACGACGCCGCCCAGTGCCGCCGATGTGGCGGCGTTCGTGCCGGGGATCGGCGTGAGCGCAATCTGATTGCCGATCGCGGAGACCGTCTGACCGGCCGCCGTCACGACACTACCCGTGCTTTGGACCACTTTATTGATGGGGTTGGCGCTGCCCGGCGACGGCGTGGGGCTCGGACCGGGGCTCGGGCTGGGGCTCGGCGTTGGTGTCGGTGAAGGTGTGGGCGTCGGGGTCGGCGTCGGCGTGCCGCCGCCCGAGCCGCTCTTCAAGCCCGCCGAGGTCAATGTGCTTCCGCATCCTGTCAGGACGATCATCGACGATACACACATCGCGATGGCCGTCAGTCTGAACGTGCGATTCATGGTCTGCTCCCCGTAGTTTGGAAACCGCTGGGGAGCTAACTGCAACGTCTGTGCCATTTTCTGCGGCTGGCATGACGCGACCGCCGAACATCAAGCGGGGCAACGGTTTACGGGCAGGCGGCGCGAATCGCAAATGACTTCGGCGAAGCGAGTGTGCGCCGGAACACGTTCGCGCGAAGTCCGCGTGTAACGTAACGCGGCGCATTGGCGGACCGAAGTCCGCGAGGAAGACCGTGGCGCGCGCCCCCAGCTCAGCAGGCGAGCACCTGCTAGATTTTCAGCCGCTGCAGCACCTTCGGACCCAGGACTGCGATCAGCGCGCAGCACACTGCGACCACGGAGAGCCCGATCGACAGGTTCGTCACCTGCGCCACCGCGCCGATCACGACCGGTCCGAACAGCAGCCCGAAATACGCCAGCCCCGCGACATGCGCGAGTCCTTCGGCGGCGTGGATGCCCTTCACGCTAGCGGCGGCCGCGAACAGCACCGGCATCATGTTGGCGAGGCCGAGACCCATCAGCGTGAAGCCCGTCAGGGCTGCGACCGGCGTCGGCAGCAACAGCGCGCCGATCATGCCGACAAGCGCGAGCGTCGCGCTGCCCATCACCAGTTGCGGCGCGCCGAAGCGCGCGCGCACCGCGTCGCCGGCAAAACGCGCGGCTGCCATGCCGCCGGAAAACGCCGCATAGGCGGCGCTGGCGGAAGCCGGCGTCGCGAGGACGACGTCGCGCATATAAACCGTCGCCCAGTCGTACATGGCGCCTTCGGCGATCAGCGCGACGAGCGCCATCGTGCCGAGCGCCCACAACGCGGGCGAGCGCCAGCGGTTCGCGCGCGGTGTCGCCGAATCCGGATGCTCGTCGTGCGGCACATGCGGCAGCACCGACGGGCAGGCCACGATCAGCACTAGCGCGCTGACGGCCGAGGCCAGCGCAAGATGCACAGCCGGCGCCATGCCATGCGCGAGCAGCGCGCCGCCGACTGCCGCGCCGACCATCCCGCCGACGCTGAACATGCCATGCAACGACGACATGATCGGCTTGCGCAGCGCCTTCTCGACGGCGCTGGCTTCGGCGTTCATCGCGACGTCGAGCGTGGCCATGCCCGCACCGAAGAGGGTCAGCACGATCAGCAGCAACCAGTAATACGGCGCCACGAGAATCAGTGCGACGCAGGCCGCCATCACGAGGCCGCCGGTGAGACACGCGCGCCGCGTGCCGACCCGCGCGATCCACGATGCATCGGCCGCCATCGCCCCGATCGAGCCGCCGGCGACCGCGAGGAGCGCGAGCGACAGCAAGGCCGGGCTCAAGTGGAAGCGGTCGCGCACGGTCGGCACATGCACGCCCCACGAGCCGTACACCATCCCGGCGATGAAAAACAGCGCCATCGTCGCCACGCGCGCGCGCTGGCGCGCCGTGTCAGACAGGTTTCGGTGAGCGGCGGGAATGGCGGCGAAGTCGGTCGAGCGATCGGACACGGAAGTCTCGAGTAGAAGAAAGATGCGAAAGAAAGCGCACTGAAAGCGAATTTCCGATTCTAACGAAGCGCGCTGTCTTATGCTTGAAGCCATCGGATTGCTGGTTTTGACGCGTGTATTCGCGGCTTTCAGCGCCTCCGGTGGGGTTCCTGCGGTTCGTGCGGCCCGTGGCGCGCTGGTCGGCAAGTTTCGGCGACGGCGCACACCTCATGCCTGAGCGCCTGGCGCTTTCGCTCCCGATTGCCGCCTCCGCCGACGACCGCACGCAAGCGTTCATTCATCGAGGAAAGCACTTGAACATTCCCGCCCAAGCACCCTTGCACCTGTTGCATACCGCCGCGGTCGGCACGCTCGCCACGCACGCGCGCCAGCCGGAGGGCTTCCCTTATCCATCCGTGCTGCCCTTCGCGCCGGATGAGCAGCATCGGCCGACCATTCTGGTGAGCCGGCTCGCCGAGCACACGCATAATCTGCACGCCGATCCGCGCGCCGGCTTTCTGGTCGTCGATGCCCCGGACGGCGACGTGCTCAACGGTCAGCGCGTCACGTTGCTTGGCCGGTTCGAGCCGGTGGAGCCGGCGCCCGGACTCGTCGCGCGTTATTTGCGCTATCACCCGGACGCGGAACGCTATCTCGTGCTCGGCGACTTCACGTTCTGGACGATGAAACTCGACCGGCTGCGCTACATCGGCGGATTCGGGGCAATGGGATGGCTCGGCGGCGACGAACTCGACCCGCTGCCCGAGCTCGAGCGCGAGGCCGAAGATTCGCTCATCGGCGAGTTTGCGGACGCGCTGGCGAGCGCTTCCGGCTACCAGCTGATCGGCGTCGACCGGTATGGTGTCGATTTGCGCAAAGACAGCCAGCGCAAGCGTTTTGCATTCGAAAGTGCAAAGCCCGACCAGGAAACCTTGCACGCCGCGCTAGAAGATTGCATTCGACGGCAAGGCAATTAGGCGTTTATCGCCTATTCGGGAAAACCTTATCGCCAAAAACGACGCGGGGCGGCACTCGAAATATGTTACGACGTTTCATGTCAAAGCTTTCATGAAATGAAATGTTTGCTGTCACAACGTATCTTAATTTTCATGCGCTGATAATTAATCCCATATTTACCGATTCGCGAGCCGCTTTGTCTGCAAAATGCGGAGGTAGCTAAATGAAAGGTGCCGCGAGACCGCGCGCCGCAGCGAAAGTTTTTGAAACGACAAGGTATTAGTTTTACGCCAATGCATTTGTAGTCTTTCTATTTTGTGTTAATCTCGCGTTCAAATTCCGAGGCATGAACACCTTCAAAGGGCAAGCCGGCTTAAGACTGGCAGTCGTTAATCCAAACCACAAGGGAACCTATGTCTTCCTACAAGGAACTACTCGCGCAGCGAGAGAAGCTGGAAAAGCAGATCGAAGAGGCGAAGTCGCGCGAATACGCGGAAGTGCTGAACGAAATCAAACAGAAAATGGCGGACTACGGCATTTCGCTGAGTGAACTTGGCGGCGGCCGCGGAGCCAAGGGCGCCAAGGCGGCTCGTCCACGCGCCGGCGTCGCGCCTAAATACCGCGACCCGGAAAGCGGCAGCACGTGGTCGGGCCGCGGCAAACCGCCGCGCTGGATTGCAGGCATGGACCGCGATAAGTTTCTGATTCAGAAGTAATCAGGCCAAGGGCTTACTGAGCACTTGCCTCGCGTTAATCAGGCGTAATGCCTGTCGCATTAAAGGTAATACGAATAGGAGCCCGTGGTCGCAACCGCGCCGGGCTCAATGGCTAAGGCCGCGTAGGTCTTTCAGACGCGGCCTTTTCGTTGCGATGCCAAACGCGAGCGACTGCGTGCACCGATGCTTTGCGCAATTCGAATGCGAATGCTTTTCGTTTTCATAACCGCTTGATTTTAAAAGATCTTTACGGGGCAAGGCACTCGCTTTGAACGTCAGGCGGGTAGAATGGCGGAATCGGACGTCCATTTCTTTCCCCCATGCCTTCCGCCGCCATTGAATCCGCTGAAAAACACCGTGTCGCGCGCAAAAGTACGTTTGTCAGTATTGCGCTGAATGCGGTATTGATGGCGCTGCAAATCGCCATCGGCGTGTTCGCGCACTCGCAGGCATTGGTCGCCGATGGCATCCATTCTCTCGCCGACCTGATTTCCGATTTTGTCGTGCTGTTTGCCAACCGGCATAGCGGCGCCAAGCCGGATGCCGATCACAACTACGGCCATAGCCGTTATGAAACGGTCGCCTCGCTGTTCCTCGGCGCGCTGCTGATCGCAGTCGGCGTCGGCATGCTGTGGCGTGCCGGCACGCGTCTCGCCGATCTCGAAAGCATCCCCGCTGTTCACCTGAGCGCGCTCGTCGTGGCCGTGCTCGTCCTTGTCTCGAAAGAGGGGCTTTTCCGCTACATGCTGCGCGAAGCGCAACGCGTGCGCTCCGCCATGCTGATTGCCAATGCGTGGCATGCGCGCTCGGACGCGGCGTCGTCGCTTGTGGTCGCGCTGGGTATTCTCGGCAGCCTCGCCGGCGTGCGGCTGCTCGATCCGATTGCGGCGGCGATCGTCGGTTTCATGGTGGCGCGCATGGGCTGGATGTTCGGATGGGACGCGCTGCAGGATCTTTCCGACAGAGCACTAGACGAAACCGCCACCGCCGACATGCGCGCGCTACTGCTGTCGACACCCGGCGTGCGCGACGTCCACGAAATGCGCACGCGCAAAATGGGCGATTTCGCGCTGGTGGACGCGCACATTCTGGTCGATCCGCTGATTTCGGTGTCGGAGGGGCACTACATTGCGGAGACGGCGCGGCTTCGGGTGCTGAACGACAGCCGGGTACTCGACGCGCTTATCCACGTCGATCCGGAAAACGATGCGGTCGCGCATCCGCCCGTTGGTTTGCCGCCGCGCGAGCGGATCGTCGCGGACATCAACGCTGCGTTGGCGGCGGGCAGCGTGAAGGCCGCGGCGGTGAACATTCATTATCTGAGCACGGGGCTCGACGTCGAAGTCGTGCTGCCGGCGCAGCCGTCGCAGGACGCCGGCCGCGGGGATGCGCAAGGGCTCGAGCGCGTGGATCTCGCCGCGCTCAAGCGCCGGGTCGGCGCGCGTAAGCTCGAAGTGCTGCGCGAGGTGAACACGCCGTCGACGCAAAGCGGTTCGTCCACGCAAGCCGGCGCGGTGGAGGAGCATCGTCAGCACAGTACGGCGCCTCACGGGACCACGTAACAGGCCTCGCGGCACCCGACACAAAGCGCATCTGGCCTTGGCGAACCGCGGCCAGGCCGCCTTTCATAGCCTAACGGCAGTTCACACCCGGCTCACCGGCACACCAACTGACGCCTCAAAGCGGCAACTGCGTATCGAATTTGATCTCGCGCAGCACGACGCTCGTGCGCACTTGCGCGACGGCCGGAATCTTGAAAATGCGTTCGTGCAGAAACGTGTCGTACGCCTTGATGTCGGGCGCGACGATCTTGAGGATGTAGTCGGACTCGCCGGTCGTGCTGTAGCACTCGGTGACTTCCGGGCAGGTGGCGATTTCCCGCTCGAACTGTTCGACGCCGCCTTCGGTGTGACGCGTGAGGTGAATATGCGCGAGCGCGCAGACGTGCAGCCCCAGTTTCTCGCGATCCAGCAGCGCGGTGTAGCGCTGGATCACGCCCGATTGCTCCATGTCCTTGATGCGCCGCCAGCAGGGCGTGCTCGACAGGCCGACCTGATCGGATATTTCTTGCACTGAACGGCGCGCGTCCAGCTGCAAAAGGCGCAGGATTTTTTGAGAGAACGTATCGAGTGTCAACTGCGCCTCCGTTTGCGTCGCCGTATCACCGCATGGTAGAGGGCGCGAAAACGAAACGCAATGCAAAACGGCTCCGGCGAGGGAGATTACCTAATTTGCCGGTTCCTCAGCGGGATTTTGACCTGAGCCGTCCCCTTCTTGGTTTGCAGCGATATCGGCGGCCTGCATCGCGCGCAAATCCTTAAGCATGTTGCAGAAAAGCGCGCCTTGTTCGATGGCGTCATCAAGCGCGACATGCGTGTGCGGATGCTCGTCGAACCAGTGTTTCGGAAAGCGCGGCTTGATGTTCTTGCGATACGGCAGCCCGGTCATCGCGAACGCGAGCGTCTTGATGTCGAGCGCGGACCACGAAAACGGGCAGCGTCCGACAAAGCGCATCATGTACCAGAACATGTAGGTGAAGTCGAAGCCGGCCGGCATCGCCACGAACACCGGCTTGCCCGGCAGCGCCTCCACCCAGTCGACATAAGCCGCGAGCGCCTCAGCGGGATGCTGCAGGTCCGTGCGGCACGCTGCCCACGCCTCCGGCTGGGTCTTCCACCAGGCTTCCTGCACCGGATGCGGCGCGGCGCCTTCGAGCAGTTCCAGGTTCGCGGAGAAGGTGGCGATCAGCTGCTTGTCTTCCGTGTAGGCGGCCGAGGCGAAACTCAGCATCGAATGCGGACCGGGAATCGGCCCATCCGCCTCGACGTCGGTGCTAACGTAGATTTCGCTGCTCATGCGACGACTCCGTCGGCCACGTACGGATTGCTGCGCCGCTCCTCGCCGAACGTCGACGTGGGGCCGTGGCCGGGCACAAACGTGACGTCGTCGCCGAGCGGCCAGAGCTTTTCGCGGATCGAGCGGATCAGGTCGGCATGGTTGCCCCGCGGGAAGTCCGTGCGGCCGATCGAACCGGCGAACAGCACGTCACCCACGAGCGCGAGCCGATGCGCGCGGCTGAAAAACACCACGTGCCCCGGCGTATGCCCTGGGCAGTGATAGACCTCGAGCGTTTCGTCGCCGAATCGCACCGTGTCGCCGTCGTCCAGCCAGCGGTCGGGCTCGAACGCCTCCGCAGCGGGAAAGCCGAAGCGCGTGCTTTGATCCGCCAGTTTGTCGAGCCAGAAGCGTTCGTCGGGATGCGGGCCTTCGATCGGCACGCCGTAATGCGCGGCGAGCGTTTTTGCGCCGGCGCAGTGGTCGATATGACCATGCGTTAGAAAGACTTTCTCGACGCTCACCTTCTGGCGCGCGATCTCGCCTTGAATGATGTCCAGGTCGCCGCCCGGATCGACGACGGCCGCGCGCCCGGTCGCCTCGCAAACGAGCAGCGAGCAGTTCTGCTGGAACGGCGTAACGGGGATCAAGGTGACTTTCATGAGTGACGGCGACGCGGAGAAAACGTTGATTGTACCGGCGTCTCAGCGGTACGCGCCGAGCCTCGTCACCCGCCCGCAAGGGCTGGGCCAGCGGGCTTTTGTCTGTCGATTCTTGCAGCAATGGTGAAGATTCATCAAGGTTTTCAGTCGCTTAGCAACACAGAATTCTGTTTTGGGTATAATGGAGTCCATGCACGAGGGAATCGTGCTGCCACAAGGCGATGCGTCCCCATCAAAAATGGGAGCGCGGATCGCCACTCAAGTAAGGGCTGTCGCGGTTTGACGGCCATCAGGTATCGATGCATTCGATGCACACGTCTTGCCCAGCCAGGCGCCGCGCGCCTGCTACGACTCTGACGGTCGTGACGCTGGGTGGGGCCTACGCCGCCGTTCCTGCGCGCTGAGCTTCGCGCGCAAGAACGTGTTTGCCACGTTCGATGGCGGCATGTGGGGTCTGGTCAGGCTGCCGGGGACAGGTTGCGCCAGACGTGAAAATTAACCGTGCGGTAGCGGCTCAGTGAGCTGCGTCCGGGCTTTGACGTTCTGCGCTCATCTCGCGCGGCGCGTTGCTGTCCTTTGCCGCCGGAGTCGCAGGCAACACGCTCAACTACGCGTGATGCGGCTCGACACTGTGATTGCACGTCTTATGAAAACTCGGTTATCCCGTAGTCTGGGGACTCTTTTTGCCTTTTTTGTGCTGGCCGGCTGCGCGACGCCCCCGGGCGCCGACAACAGCGTCGCAAACGCTGTGCCGCTTCGCACGAAGAATGCGCAAGCCGCCTCCTTCGGACCGCAAGCCTACGGCAGCGCGCCGGCCTCGGACGCCGCCGCCAAAGGCCCGTCGCTGGCCGACGCCAAACCGCTGACGGATGACGGCACCGGCGTGTCCGACTTTCATCAGACCGGCCGCGCCTCCTGGTACGGCCGCGGCTTCCATGGCCGCCGCACCGCGAACGGCGAGCGTTACGACATGCACGCGCTGACCGCGGCGCACCGCACGCTGCCGCTCGGCTCCTACGTGCGCGTGACCAATCCGGCCACCTCGCGCTCGGTGGTGGTCCGGATCAATGACCGCGGCCCGTACGCGCGCGGCCGCGTGATCGATCTGTCGATGGCGGCGGCGACCATGCTCGACATGCGCCACGCCGGCACTGCGCGTGTGAAGATCGAAGGCCTGACGCAGGAAGAGGCCCGCGCTGCGCGTGAGGAAATGCTGGCGTCCAACTCGGGATCGACCGCGCAGAAATGATTTGGCGGCGGCGCGCGCTGCGTCGCCCGGCATCGCGAAACGACCCGCTGTGCGTGTCAGGACGTAAGAAAGGCCGCTCATCCGTATGAGCGGCCTTTTTGTTTGCGCGGCGCTGCCCTGCGACGGATTTTTTGCAGGCGCTCGCCGTCAGTTGTCTTCCTTCTTGAGCGCGAGCGCGCGCGTGTACAACGCATTACGCGACGCACCGGTGATCGCCGCCGCCACTTTCGCCGCGCTGCTCACCGTCAATTCTTCCAGCAGCAGTTCGAGCAGCGCGTCGTGATCGTGTTCGCCGGCTGCTTCCTCGCGCGCGCCTTCCACCACCAGCACGAATTCGCCCCGCTGACGATTTGCGTCGGCGGCGAGCCACGTTGGCCCTTCGGCCAGGGTGCCGCGATGCAAGGCTTCGTGTAACTTCGTCAGCTCTCGCGCGATCAGCAGCTTGCGTTCGCCGCCCAATGCATCGGCCAGCGCCTGCACGGTTTCGACAATGCGGTGCGGCGCTTCATAGAACACCATGGCGTGCGCGTGCCTCGTCAGCGCTTGCAGTGCAGCGGCGCGGGCTTTGGGCTTCGGCGGAAGAAAGCCGAGGAACGAGAACGTGGCGACCCAATCGCCTGCAGCGGAGAGGGCAGTGGCGAGCGCGCTCGCGCCCGGCAGCGGAATGACGGCAAAGCCGGCTTCGCGAGCGGCATCGACGAGTTTTGCGCCCGGGTCGGAAATGCCGGGCGTGCCGGCGTCGGACACATAGGCCACACGTTCGCCCGCTTGCAGATGCTCGACGATGCGTTGCGCGGCGGCTCGCTCGTTGTGCTGATGGACCGCGATCAGCGGCTTCGAAATGCCATAGCGCGCGAGCAACTGACCGGTGTTGCGCGTGTCCTCGGCGGCGATGCGATCCACGAGTCCGAGCACATGCAGCGCGCGCAGTGTGATGTCGGCGACGTTGCCGATCGGCGTGGCCACCACATACAGCGCGGCGGCAGGGTACTGCTGTCCTTGCGCGAGTTCAGGGAGAGGAGTCATGAGGCAGAAAACGCAAACGGACGGAATGAGGCCGTCATTGTGCCACGCAGGGCGAGCCGCGCCGGGCGGCGCGCGTCCTGAGAGTACGCCTCGCGCGAAGCCGGCGCCGAGGCAAGCGCCGCGCGCTGCGATGCCCGACAACTTTTCTGGGCAGGCAGGGTCCAAACTCGTCGGTGCGGCTTTCGAGACGCGAGCGCAGGAGTTTTTGCAGCGTCAGCGTTTGCGCCTCGTCGCGCGCAATGTGTCGTGCCGCGGCGGCGAAATCGATCTCGTCATGCGCGATCGGGACGGTGCGCTGGTATTCGTCGAAGTGCGGGCGCGCGCGCAACGCAAGTATGGCGGTGCGGCGGCGAGCATCGGGTGGCAGAAGCGGCAGCGTATCGTGCGCGCCGCGCAGCATTACCTCGCCACGCAGGCTTCGCGTGCAGGCGCGCAGCCCGCTTGCCGCTTCGACGTGATTGCTTTCGAAGCGGGGCGGCTCGTCTGGCTGCGCGATGCGTTCCGTGCTGACGAAGTGTGACGCAAGGCGCGGGGAACGCGTGTTAGTGCGATAAACTTGCGCTCGCACGCGAGCTAGGGGGCGAGGACTCTGGCGGGCGCGAAACGCAACGGGCGGCACGACAGCGCAGTGCGAGGCGTTCTCGTCCATGCATCCAGAAGCCCGCGTGTCCCCGCTTCCGCTTTTAACGCGTCGCGCGCCGGCTTCGCTGCAGCAGCGCGGGGCGCTGCACGATTTCATCAATACGACTTCACAACACGGCTGCGCAGTGCGGCCCACTCGCGGTAGAAGATAGAGACTCGATGTCAGTCGAACGCATTCAACAACACTTCCGCGATAGCGCGGCAGTCAAACTCGAAGCCCTGGAATCCTTGTCGATGCCGATTGCCGCAGCAATCGACACGATGTTCGCCGCGCTTGCCAACGGCAACCGCATTCTTGCCTGCGGCAACGGCGGCTCGGCTGCGGATGCGCAGCATTTCGCCGCGGAGCTGATCGGCCGCTTCGAGCGCGAGCGGCCGGGCTTGCCCGCCGTTGCGCTCAGCACCGACACGTCCGTGCTCACCGCGATCGCCAACGACTACTCGTTCGAGCAGATCTACTCGAAGCAGGTGTGGGCGCTCGGACAGCCCGGCGACGTGCTGCTCGCGATCAGCACGTCGGGCAATTCGGCGAACGTGCTCGCGGCGATCGAGGCTGCGCACGAGCGCGAAATGATCGTCGTCGCGCTGAGCGGCAAGGGCGGCGGACGCATGCAGGAAGTATTGAGCGACACCGACATCCACGTGTGCGTGCCGTCGGATCGCACCGCGCGTATCCAGGAAGTGCATTTGCTGACCATCCATTGTCTATGCGACGGCATCGATGCCATGTTGCTGGGCGAAGACTGACACCGATCCGAAGGAGAGCTAGTTGATGAGCGCATTCCGCGTCAAGAAGACACTGGTGAGAACCGTGCTGGTGGTGGGGTTCGCGGCGGGCTTGTCCGCGACGTTGCAGGGCTGCTTTCTCGCGGTCGCGGGCGCGGCGGGCGGCGGCGCGCTGATGGCGACCGACCGGCGCACGCTCGGCGCCCAGACCGAGGACCGCGAGATTCAGGTGAAGGCGCTTGCGCAGATCAGCCAGAACCTGCCGGACTCGGCGCACGTCAACGTGACGGTGTTCAATCGCCGCGTGCTGCTGACGGGCGAAGTGGCGGGCGACGCGTCGAAGCAGCGCGCCGAGAGCATCGTACGTGGCCTGAATAACGTGAACACGATCGTCAACGAACTCGCGATCATGCCGGCGAGCTCGTTCTCGTCGCGCACGAACGACACGTATCTGGAAACGCGCGTTAAGACGGCGCTGATCGCCGAGAAGGATATTTCGGCGAACGACTTCAAGGTCGTCGCCGAGCGCGGTTCGGTGTATCTGATGGGCCTCGTCACGATGGACGAGGGCAATCGCGGCGCGGACGTCGCGAGCCGCGTGCCGGGCGTCACGCAGGTCGTGAAGGTGTTCCAGTACATCCAGCCGCAGGAAGCCGCGGCGGCCGCTGCCGCTGCGGCAACTGCGCCGGTCGCCGCGTCGCAGCCGGATGCCGGCGCGGCGACGGTGGGCACCATTCCGGATTCGTCGGTGAGCGCGCGGCCGCTCGAGCAGCAAGCGCCGGCACCGGTCACGAATTCGAACGCGGTGCATCCGGGCAACCCGAAGGCCGCGCAATGAAGCGTGCGGTTGCGGGTGTTCTTATTGTGCTGACGCTGGGCGCGGCGGCGGGCTTGTCCGGCCCCGCAGCATTTGCCGCCGATGCGCCGCGCGGCCAGCGCATTGCCAATGCCAATGCGTGCATGGGCTGCCATGCGGTGGATCGCAAGCTGGTCGGTCCGTCGTTCCAGCAGATCGCCGCCCGCTACAAGGGCGACGCCCAGGCGCCCGCCAGATTGGCGCGCAAGGTGAAGGAGGGCGGCTCGGGCGTGTGGGGCATGATTCCCATGCCGGCTCATCAATCGATGAGCGATGCCGACATTCGCGCCGTGGTGGATTGGGTGCTCGCTGGCGCGCCGTCGAAGTGACGTTTTGTGCGGTTTTGCCGCGCCTGGCGGCTTGGCAAAACGCAAAATGCTTGTGCTAGAATTGTTTGACGTTGGGGGGGTAGCTCAGCTGGGAGAGCGTCGCGTTCGCAATGCGAAGGTCGGGAGTTCGATCCTCCTCCTCTCCACCAAACGAATTTCTGCTACGAAAGGCGTGAGACGGGCAGCATATTTTTTGCGCCCAGCCTAACGAATGCTCTCTCTCACCAAGTGCGAGATCACGCGCCAACAAAAAAGCCGACTTTTGAGTCGGCTTTTTTGTTTCTGGCGCGCCCAGCATGGTGTGCCCTTAAGGGGCGTAGGTTGCACAATAAGCCCGGCGCAGTGAATGATCGATGGACCTCATCGCCAGAACAAGTGGCGACGTTTATTGCCAACGTGACGGGCGAATCACATCCGCTTCGTCTGGCCTGCACCGCAGTTGGCGACGCAGTGCCGCGCTGAGGCGCACTACCAGCTGTTTTAATTTCTCGCGCATGGCGGCCACTCAGCTCTCAGGTCGCTCGATCCACGTCTCTCCAACGCGGGTTTCGGGCATGCGCGTCACCGCGCGAGCCGCGCAACGAAGGCCGTCATCTTTTAACGGGGGCTCTGAATCTAGTCAATTGGCATAATTGGCGGGTATTTAGTGCAAACTGATTCCGTGGGCGTCCGGGGAAAAACGATCTTCCAAATTTGTTAAATGCAGAAAACGAAGCGATTGTGAGGTGCACCGTTAAATTTCGTATGGAATACGTTGCACAATAGCGATTTTGCTAAAATCAGACGAATTGCGTTTTCCGGCCGGTTAACTAACCCGGTGACGCGGACAGTCAAACAAAGGCTCGACCGCCGTTAAGGCGAGTCAGCAAAAACTTCAAGAGATCAACCGTGAATTCTGCTGATCTGCTGCGGGCATTCGCTTCCGGGGTCCTGGACCAGAACAATCGTCCCATTCGCCTGCAGTGGGGGCATGCGCAGAAGGCGCTCGAGCAAGTGCTGATAATCCAGCGCATCGACATTAAGGAAGGCTTGTGCGCTGGTATCGAAGGGCACCTGACATGTGTGTCAACACGCGCCGACCTGCCGCTTAAGGCTTTCATCGGATTACCGGTGTCCGTTCAGCTCGTAACCGATCGCAAAGCGATACATCAGATTTGCGGACTGATAACAGACGCACGCGCAGGCCAATCCGATGGTTCGCTGGCAACCTATCAGCTCACTATTCGAGACGCACTTTCCGTTCTGGAGCGGCGGGTCAATACCCGTATATTCCGCACAAAGAACGTGCCCGATGTCATTGAGATACTGCTTCGGGAATGGCAAAAGAAAAGCCCTGCACTGGCGAGCGCATTTGATTTCGACCTGTCAGGCATAAATCGTAGCCAGTATCCAGTACGCGAACTGATTTTCCAGTTTCACGAGTCTGATGCTGACTTTATCCGACGCCTCTGCCGTCGTGACGGAATAGCCTGGTTTACTGCGGCGGGCAAACGTGGGCAGGCACCGTCCGAGGGCGGTAGTGCCGACACGCCGGTGCACACGTTGGTGCTGTTCGACGATTCCATGAAGTTGGCTGAATCGGCCGCAGGCACGATTCGCTACCACCGCGATGCCGCGACTGAGGAGCGAGATTCGGTCACTTTGTGGTCTGCCTCGCAGCAACTGGTGCCAGGCAGCGTGAAGCGTGCGAGCTGGGACTATAAGGCCGGCACCATGGCTCAGGCCTCCGAGTCAAACCTCGTTGATCAGGGCCCGGCCGGTAACGATCTGTCGCAGCTTCTGTCGGATAGCGTAATCGACGTGCCGCACGCGGGCGACTCGTGGAGCGACTACGATCGACTCGGCAAGGCGCGGATGCTCTCTCACGAACTGCGGGCTGTAAGCGTAGAGGCAGCAAGTGGCGTGCGGGATCTGGCGGTTGGCCGCTGGTTTGAGCTGACTGGTCATCCAGAAGTTGATACGCGAGCGGAAAGTGAGAGACAGTTCGTCGTCACCGCCCTGCATCATCGCGCTGAGAACAACCTTCCGAAGGATCTGAATGAGCGGGCGCTGGCGCTGTTCGAAGCCAACCGCTGGCATTTTGATTCGCTGCCGACTGGCTTCAGTTCGGCAGAGAGACGCTCCTCCGACGAGGTCGGAACGCGCTATCACAACACGTTCACTTGCGTGCGACGCGGCACAGCGCTTACACCATCCTACGATCCGCGCATTGATCTTCCGCGCGTCTACCCAATCACCGCAATGGTTGTTGGCCCCGAGGGTGAAGAAGTGTATTGCGACGAATTGGGACGGATCAAGGTGCAGATTCAGGGCCTCGATCCGGACGATCATGCACATGCCCAGGGTGTTGGGGTCAGCGGTACCGATCGGGACAGCGCCTTTGTGCGTGTCAGTACGAGTCTGGCTGGTCAAAGTTTTGGCCATACTTCATTGCCGCGGGTCGGGATGGAAGTTTCACTGGACTTCCTGAACGGTGACCCCGACAAGATGTTCGTGACCGGAGTGCTGCATAACGGGCCCAACAAGCCGGCGGCGTTCAGTCACACCGGCTCGTTGCCCGGCAACCGGTATGTGTCGGGGATCAAGACGAAGGAAATAAAGGCAGCACGCTACAACCAGCTCAGATTCGACGATACACCCGGACAGATCAGCGGCCAGCTGGCGAGCGAGCATGCTTACAGTCAATTGAACCTGGGGTATCTGACGCAGCCGCGTGATAACGGGCAAGGACAGGACCGTGGCGAGGGCGCGGAACTGCGCACGGATGCGGCTGCAGCATTACGTGCCGCGCGGGGCATTCTACTGACCACTTATGCCCGCACGCAGGCAAGCGGAAACCAGTTGGATCGTGATGAACTGGTGCAGCTCCTTGGGCAGTGCACGGAACTGTTCAAGTCGCTGGGTGACTATGCCGGGCAGCACGGCGGGCAGGCCGCCGATACAGCGGGACAGAACGCGGTGGCGTCTGCGTTCAGGGAGTGGACGCCGGGTAGTGCATCCGGTGCCGGTGCGTCGTCAGCGGGCTCGCAGGCACTGATGGCATTCGGAGCGCAGGCCGGGTCGGTCAACGTAACGCCGAAAACGCATGTGAGCTATGCGGGTGAAAACATCGATAACGTTGCGCAGCAGCATCTTCAACTGGTGAGCGGGCAGCGGTGGGTTGGCCATGCGGGACAGGGCATGCAGTTGTTTGCAATGGCTAACGGCATTAGCGCTATTGCGAATCAGGGCAATGTTCAGCTTCAGGCTCAAGCGGGCGACGTAGTCATCCAGGCGCAGAAGGATTTGCATGTGGCTGCCACCGGGGACGTCTATATCCGCGGAGAAAAGATTCACCTGGTCGCATCGGACGGCAGCTACTACACGATCGGCGGCGGACACGAAATGGGTTCTGATGGCCGCCTTAACGTGAAGACGGCAGGGCATTCCTTTAACGGCCCTGCGACGCAGCAATCGACGCCGCTGAACTTTGGCAAGGACGGCACAAAGCAGCGTTACCAATTGCATTACCCCGGCCACACCGACGATTCGCCAATGCTCGCCGCGAATCAGGCCTACAAGATCACGATGAGTGACGGGCGTGTCATTCAGGGCACCTCAGACGCGCAAGGTTTGACGGACCTTTTGCAGGACGACGTCATGCGAATCGCCAGGATCGATGTTTTGAAACCTCAACTGTGAGTCTCTGACAGGATGTACCGGTATGACGGACACCAAACAACACGTCACGGCCAGCGCTACTGCGGTCACTGACCCGAACTTCAACAATCAGCCGCGACTCGTCGAAGTACCGCCGGATCGTCCGGGGATCGTAATCTTTCTGCACGGCGTGAACGATCCGGGGGCGACCTATCAGAACGTCGAGCGCGGTATATGTGAAGGACTGAACTGGCGACTGAACCGAACGGATCTCGCAGCGGGGGAGTACGGCGCGGCATGGCGTGAGGCCAAACAGAAACAGGCGGAAGCCAGCCAGAACCAGACGAAACTCACGGACGCAGATAAAGCCGTTGTTTACGACCCGGACACGCATCTTTACAGACGGACGGATACTGAAAAGACCAACAGCGTCTTTATTCCTTTTTATTGGGGATATAGGGCCGCGAACGGTGAAATTGCCAAGGATCGCAAGGGAAATCCTATCAAGCTGCGCAGCCAGCATCAGGATGCCAAAGGTAATCGGCTGGATGCACACTTCGCCAAGGAGGGCGGCTACTTCGACAACGCGACCAACAACATCCCCGATATGTACGGCAAGGGATTCGAGCTGGGCGCGAAAGAACACGCGGCGAGACACCTTGCGGATCGATACACGTATATCGGGGAAAGCCCAATGAGGCTGTACTTCGTACTGGCTGCGCATCGACTTGCCATGCTCATCCGGCAAATTCGCGAGGCGAGTACGGACCAGGGGACCGGTGACGAAACGATAACGGTGATCGGCCATAGCCAGGGCACCATCATCACGCTGCTTGCTCAGGCCATCCTGGCCAAGGAGAACGCGCGTCTCGCGGACAATATCATCATGGTAGACAGTCCGTATGCGGTTTGGGAGAACGACGACGAGAAGCAGACGTCGCAAGCGAAACTGAAGACGTTCGCGAACATCGTCGAGGCGGTGACCGGCTCCCGGCATCAGCAGCCCGCCTTGACCGAACTCGCATGTACTGACCAGAACCCGAAACATAGGGGACGCACAGGTCCCAAATGGTCGCCGACGCAAGGTGTACGCCCGCTGGGGACGGGCGGCGCGAGTGCCCAATTCAATGAACGGGATAACCGCGGCAAGGTGTATTTGTATTTCTGCACGGACGATACGGTGGTTGGTCTCGACAACATCCGTGGGATCGGAACTTATGGCATGCCTAACAGTGTGACTGCCGTGGCGCTGGGGTCGACCGCCAGCGCGTGGGCAAAGTTTGTACAGTTGGCTGCGATGGATGCCTTCAAGAAGGCTCCTGGTCGTTTCGCGTTTTATCAACGGCTGTGGACGAAATTGAAGCGCGACGGAAAGCCGGTTCTGGTGGGTCTGGCGCCACAGACGGTAACGGCACGCACGCCGAACGAGCCGCGTTTCCCGGGGGGCTCGAGTACGTCGGCGGCCGCGGTGACACAGCACCCCTACCGCACAGCCTGGTCGAGCGCTCCTGTGGACGGAAGTCTTGATCGCTGGATCAATGGTGAGCAGATCGATCCACCCTATGCGCCCAGTCTGTTCGGTGGCGAGACGCGTGACAAACGGGGTAACCCGTCGGGCCAACTTCCCGTGGATGCAGTCGGTGTAAATGTAGCGCTGGGGAATCCGGATGCGGAATACGACTGGAAGTTGATCAAGGGCATTCCGTCTTCTGTCGTCGCGCAGGCTGCTCAACAGAAGACTCAGGCGACTTCTGCTGCAGTGGTGAAGCAGTGGTACAACAGCCAGCAGCAGGACGAAAACGACCAGACGAGCGATGTGTCGTCGCTTGACGGCGTCAATTTCATGCGCCGCGAAACGCCAAACGAAGTGCGGGCGCGTCTTACGGGTAAGGACGCGACCGACAACAATTACCACTCCGGCATCCTGAACGACGCGGCGAACGTGCGCGCGATTGCCGCAATGGACGTGGCAATCGGTCAGGCGAAGACTCTGGATGATCCGGATTGGCGCGCGACGTTGATCGCGTTTGCGGATTGGCGGACGAATTGGGAAAAGGTTTCGCCCAATGTCAGTGCTTGCTTTGAGAAATTCAGCGATGACGCCAAGGGGCTTGCGCACGCAACCCAGCAGTACTACTACGCGGGTAAATTTCCCGAAGAAAAGTATGTTCCGCGGACGTGGCCGCCTCTCATCAAAAGTCAGACGCACGAGGAGCGCGCAAGCGGAAAGAACGACCCAGGAGTCGTGGCATGAAAGCCGTGATGCATTCGCAGTCGCGCACTTATCTCGCGTTGTTTGTCGCCTGGTCGACGGGCTGGACGGGATACAACATGATCAGGTATTACGATGCCTGGTCGAAAACGCAAATCGAGGCAACAGGGATGGCGAGAAATGTCATGTGGGGAATAGTGGCCGGAGCGGTTTTTTTGGCGATTTTGTTCTTTGGCGCGTGGCGGCTTCGTGCGGGATCTCCGGCGGCGACAAACGGTACCGTAGCCGGAGCGTCCATAGGTTCTGCGGCTGACCCCGCGAGTGCACTCTCATCCGCTATCGCCGCAGAGCCACGCCCGGATCGTCTCGAGTTACGTGGCGTTGGCGTGCGCGTGGATGTGTGGGCGCAGACCGATCTATGGCAATTCCTGAAAGAGCAGAAAGACGCGTATCGGAGCGTGCTTTCGAATAACCCTAAGGACTACCCGAGCGACCGTGCTCTTGTTCAGGATAAAACCTCGGGAGCACTTGGGTCCTCCTTCAAGTACAGCGCAGGCGAGGGCGTTGAGCGCTGGCCGATCCCGGTGATCATTTTCGGCCCACCCAGGAGCGAAGGGCGAAAAACGAACATAGGCAGTTTCATTACGACGAATCGCCAGGAGGCAAGCCTATCGCAGCACATGTTCCTGTCTGCTCAGACGGTCAGCGTCGACAACCCGCAGGCCCAGATCGACTACTTGTTCGATTTCTTCGACCGGAATCCGACCGTTCCCCAGGTGCTGATTTACGGCATGGACGGCCTGGCTGTTCGTAGCTGGTTCACCCAGAACGACGTGCCTTCGGGGCAGCGCGTTCCCTCGCAATTCGATGCGATGGTAGGACTGCTGGTTTCCCGGTCGGACCGGGTGAACCATTACATGCGTCCCTATGTCAATGACGATCCTGAAGACGCAGGTGCCGATGACAGACAGTACGACACCATCAAGCTGGCAAATTTTTTCTGGAATGTCAGCTCCGAGCCCCAGGATGGGTTCGACGTCTCACCTCCGTCGGTCGCGCACTGGCAGTCCAAGTTGCCGCTGTTGTGGCCATCGCTGAGCAACAAGGGACCCGGCTCGTTCAAGCCCGACGACTGGTTTCCCGCGCGTTGGGCACGCTGGCAACTGAAGGAGTTCGATGATGCACCCCTGCTCGGGTACCTGCATCGCCCCGTCGCAGTGAGTCTAAAAGACGCTGACGGTCATCCTCTTCGCGGCGGGGCTCAGGCCGATGCATTGCGCGCAGGTTGGCAGAAGGTGCAGACCCAACTCCCCAAGGGCGACAAGGTCGCACGGCTCTTCTTCGACAGCGTCGCGTCGCCGGCAGTGCTCCCGTTGTTGCACACGCTGGACGCAGATGACCGTCTTGATCCAACCAGTCTCGCGGAGGGCTTCGACCTCGGTCATCGTTTTGGCAACCTCGGCATCATGGGGCCAATGGTCGGGCTCGGGCTGTCGGCGATGGCAAGTTACGATGCGGGGCATGGTAGTCTTACCGCCAACCTGACGCCAGATGGTGACCTGCATTTCATGCTCGTTACACCGCCGGATGCCGCGGAAAAAACCGCCAATACACAGGTCCGTCATCTGCCGGCTGATCCTTTCATTCATCTGGTGCCAGGAGGCTAATCAGTGCCACTCGGCAAATCCTGGGCATTCTATGACTCAGATGTTCTCGTGATGTCTGGTGCCCCGCATCGCGACGACCGGCGTCCCGGTGCCGTTCCGAAGGAAGGGTGAAATCATGAACCGCCCGTTTATTTGTCTGGGAGACAAGCATAGCCACGGAGGCAGGGTCGTCACTGGGGCGCCCCAATCCGACATCAACGGTAAAGCGGTGGCTCGTGTTGGTGATCGGGCCGTATGCAAGATTCACGGTTCTGTCGTCATTGTCTCGGGAGACGCCAATGTCACCTTTGACGGAATGGCCGCGGCGCGCGAAGGCGACAAGCTCAGCTGTGGCGCGGTGTTGATCGCGCAACAGCAAGCCACGGGAAGCGAGTAATGCGCTGGCGGTGACGGCAGACGCGCGCCCATGCACATGCCGCCCGCCGCCAAACATGGCCAATCGATAGCGTGCTGAGCTATCATCCCGCTTCACCGCGGCTCGTAAGCCGCGCGCAAGGTGGCAAAGGCCCGTCTTTTCCGCGATTTGGGCCGCTACCACCTCTGGTACCCTACCGGTTCGCCCTATGTACTCCGTTGGGCGCGTCTCTTTCCCTCTCGCGCGTCAAGGTCGCGCATGCCCGAATCGAACAAAATGGTCACGCGTCGTCCGAACCTCATCATTGCGATCAGTGTCGTGCTGGCCAGCGCAATCCTCGCCATTGCGGTGTGGGTGCTGGCGCAAATGCGCGACGACGCGTTGCGGCGCGCGCAGGACGCGGTCTTCAATGTGTCGCTGCTGGTCGAGCGCGACGTCTCGCGCAATCTCGAGATCTACGATCTGTCGATACGAACCGTGATAGACGGCCTGAAGCAGCCGGGCGTGCTGCAGCTCGATCCCGTGCTGCGTCAGATGGTGCTGTTCGACGGCTCGGCGTCCGCGAAAGACATGGGCTCGATCCTCGTGATCGACGAAACCGGCTATATCAAGTTCGACTCGCAGTTCGTGCCGCCGCGGCACGTCTATCTCGGCGATCGCGACTATTTCAAGGTTCACCGCGATTCGCCCAACGTCGGTCTGTACGTGAGCCACCCGTTCATGCCGCGCACGACGGGCGCTGACGCGAGCATCGGTCTCAGCCGGCGCATTACGAAAGCCGACGGCAGTTTCGGCGGCGTGGTGGTAGGGACCATGCGCCTGAAATATTTCCGCAGGCTGTTCGACGGAATGAACCTCGGCGCGGGCGGGTCGATGGCGCTCATGCTGAACGACGGCACAATGCTGATGCGGCGCCCCTACGATCCGAAGATCATCGGCATCAATCTCACGGGGACGGCGAACTACTCGCGCTTCGTCCAGCAGCCGAGCGGCGATTTCTTCGGCACGGCGGCGATCGACGGTGTCGAGCGCTGGTACGCGTTCCGCCATATCGACATGTATCCGCTGATCCTCGACGTCGCGCTGTCCACGCGCGACATCTATGTCGGCTGGCGGCGGCGGGCCTGGATCATCGGCTCGCTGATCGCCGCGCTCGACCTCACGCTGATTGCGCTGGCCGTGCTGTTCGCGCAGCAGATGCGGCGGCGCCTCGCCGCCGAGGACGAGTTGCGCATGCTCGCGCGCACCGACGGCCTCACGGGCGTCGACAACCGCCGTGCCTTCGAGCAGGCCGTAGAGAACGAGTGGCGCCGCGCGCAACGCCACGGCGGACCGCTTTCCATGCTGCTCATCGACGTCGACAGTTTCAAAGGTTTCAACGACCTCTATGGCCACTCGGCCGGCGACGACGCGCTGATCACGGTGGCTCACTCGATCGCCGGGAACGTGCAGCGCCCGGGCGACACGGCGGCACGCTATGGTGGCGAGGAGTTCGCCGTTCTCCTGCCGGACACCGACGAAGCCGGCGCCACCTCGATCGCCGAGAAAATCCGCGCGGCCGTGGAGGCGCTCGCGATCCGCCACGTCGCGAGTTCGCACCATGTGCTGACCGTGAGCATCGGCGTCGCGACCATGCAGGGCGAGGCATTCTCCACAAGCCGCGGACTCGTCGAGGCCGCCGACCAGGCCTTGTATGCCGCGAAAGACGCCGGCCGCAACCGCGTGTTCTCCTATCGGACGGGGACACCGGCGGGCGGCGGCAGCGTCGTGGTCGTGGCGGGGCGGTGACGCGTCAATAATATTACCCGGGCAATATATTGCGCGTTAATTTAATCCGGGTATAATTCGGCAACTTCCTGAACTGAAGTTTGTCGTGACCACGCATTCGCGCACCTGCACCGCCTTTGAAGGCCACCGTCTGATTGCTTCCGGCACGTTGCCGCCCGTCGCCCTCGCCGTGAGGGAGGTACTCGCGCGCGGCGAGCAGGCGCCTGTGCTTGTTTTCGACGACGCCACCGCCACGCCAGTCGAATTCGATCTGCGTGGCACGGAGGAAGAGATCGTCGCGCGCCTGGTTGAGGCGCAGCACGCCGCTGATCCGGCGAACGACGCAAGCCCCGACGCGGCCGCGGCAGGCGCGCCGCGCGGTCGCGGACGGCCGAAGCTCGGCGTCGTCGCACGCGAAGTGACCTTGTTGCCGCGTCATTGGGACTGGTTGAACGCGCAGCCGGGCGGCGCGTCGGTCGCGCTGCGCAAACTGGTGGACACGGCGCGCGCCGCTGGCGAGCCTCTCGACCGCAGACGCGCCGCGCAGGAAGCGGTCTACCGCTTCATGACCGCGCTGGCCGGCAACCTGCCGGATTACGAGGAGGCGACCCGCGCGCTGTATGCCGGCGACCGGCCGCGCTTCGAAGAAAAAATCGCGCAATGGCCGGAAGATGTTCGCGCATACACGGTGCGGCTTGCGGGAAACGCGTTCGAAGCTCACGCGTGAACCGCAGCGAAGGCGATGGCACGCGCGGCGCAACGCGAGCCGACGCCCGCCAACGCAACTGTTCAGCGCGCGGCGCAAAGCCGCCCCCGTGCAGGCAAAAAAAAGCCGCTCACACTCGGCGAGCGTGAGCGGAAAGTCGGAGAGTTACAACAACATTGCATGCGCTGCCTGAGGTCAACGCAGCGGGAGAAGTCTAAGAGTCGCAGCGCCGCTCTCCTATCGGACGAATCTCAAAGCGAGCGACCGCTTGCGCTGGTTCGCGCTTGCCACCTCCAAGCCCACTCCGTACACTCGCGCGTGTTTCCCGCACGGCGCCGCTTTCACGCGCCGTCGTCCACGAAAAACGCCGAATAGAGGAGAACCCCCGCGATGGCCGATTCCTATTTTCCCCGCTGGCGCCAGCAGCCAGATGCCGTCGAGGGGCGCATCGTCGGTACCGACGAACGCCTTGCCTGGCCGCAGATGTTCGCCATGGGCATTCAGCACGTCGTCGCCATGTTTGGTTCGACAGTGCTCGCGCCGTTGCTCATGGGCTTCGATCCCAATCTGTGCATCTTCATGTCGGGCATCGGCACACTGTTGTTCTTCGTGCTCGTGGGCGGCCGCGTGCCGAGCTATCTCGGCTCCAGCTTCGCGTTCATCGGTCTCGTGATCGCGGTCACGGGCTATGGCGGCCACGGGCCGAACCCGAACATTCCGGTGGCGCTCGGGGGCATCATCGCGTGCGGCGCGGTGTACGCGGTCATCGGGCTGATCGTGTCGGCGGTCGGCACGCGCTGGATCGAAACGCTGATGCCGCCGGTGGTCACCGGCGCGATTGTCTGCGTGATCGGTTTGAATCTCGCGCCGATTGCCGTGCGCGGCGTGAGCAGCAGCAACTTCGATTCGTGGATGGCGCTCGTCACCGTATTGTGCGTCGGCGCAGTGGCGGTGTTCGCGCGCGGCATGCTGCAACGCCTGCTGATTCTCGTCGGCCTGCTGATGGCCTACGTGATCTACGCAATCGTGACGAATGGCCTCGGCATGGGCAAGCCGATCGACTTTTCGATCGTGGCCAACGCAGCGTGGTTCGGCATGCCGCATTTCACCGCGCCCGTCTTCAACATGCAGGCCATGACGCTGCTCGCACCGATTGCGGTGATTCTCGTCGCTGAAAACCTCGGGCATATCAAGGCAGTGAGCGCCATGACGGGACAGAATCTCGACCGCTATATCGGCCGCGCGTTTCTCGGCGACGGGCTCGCCACGGTCGTCTCCGGGTTCGCGGGCGGCACGGGCGTGACGACCTACGCGGAGAATATCGGCGTGATGGCGGTCACCAAAATCTATTCGACGCTGGTATTCGTCATCGCCGCCGTGATCGCGCTCGTGCTCGGCTTTTCGCCGAAGTTCGGCGCGGTGATCCAGACGATTCCGGGTCCGGTGCTCGGCGGCGTTTCCATTGTCGTGTTCGGGCTGATCGCGGTAACGGGCGCGCGCATCTGGGTCGTCAACAAGGTGGATTTCTCGGACAACCGCAACCTGATCGTGGCCGCCGTCACGCTCGTGCTCGGCGCGGGCGATTTTTCGCTCAAGCTCGGCGGCTTCGGTCTGGGTGGCATCGGCACGGCGACGTTCGGCGCCATCATTCTTTATGCGCTGCTCAGAAGGAAGCCGGCACAAGGGCCGGTGGCATGATGGCCGAGGCGGCAGCGGCGCGCAGACCTTTAACGGGAGCCGCCGCAACCGCGTTTCAGGCGGGCGTCATCTGCGGCGCGCGGTCAGCGCGCTCTCCGACAGATCGACTTCGTGCATGAGCTTGTTGAACGTCTCGTCGTTGATGATCTGGCCGCTGCGCAGACTGAGCAACACCTGGCGCTCGGCGCGCATCGCCGAAAGCTTCATGCGAAATTCCAGTGCGTCCGCGCGCCGCGCCATCTCGCGCGGCTCCTTCTCTTCGCCGAGCGCGGTCAGCCGGCGACGATAAATGTCCATGACGCGGGCGGTGACGTCGGCGGCATAGGCGGAAGCCGATTCGTCGAGATTCGTGCACTCCTTGTCATGCAGGTCGTCCACCGCGCGGATCGCCGCTTGTGCCGCCATCGTGCGCGCGAGCGCTTCTTCGGCGGCGTGCGGATCCTTGCCGCGGCGCCATCCGCGCAACAGCAAAGGCAGCGCGATCATGCCGACGACGAGCGACACCAGAATGACCCCGGACGCGATGAAGATCGCAAGGTCGCGTCCCGGCAACGCCGCGCCGCCAGGCAGCGTTTCGGGCAATGACAACACGCCCGCGAGCGTCACCGCGCCGCGCACGCCCGCAACCGTCGTGACGGCGACGGTGCGCAGCCCCGGCACCGCGTTCGCGACGCCGTGCCGCGCTGCACCGCGGCTCGCGAACCAGCGCAGCAGCCAGACCCACACGAAGCGCATCGCGTACAGCGCCGCGGCGACGGCGGCGATATAGCCGATCAGCCGTCCCACTTGCGCGTCGCTCGTCTGGTGCGCGTCGAGCAACGCGCGGCCCAGAATGTGCGGGAACTGCAGCCCCAGCAGAATGAACACCATGCCGTTGAAGACGAACTCGATCATCATCCACGTATTGCTTGCACGCAGGCGCGACGCGACGGGGCCGGAGGTGGCGAGCGTCGTGTAGTTCATCATCATGCCGGCGGCGACCGCCGCG
Organism: Paraburkholderia phenoliruptrix; assembly: GCF_047325075.1. NCBI lineage: Bacteria > Pseudomonadati > Pseudomonadota > Betaproteobacteria > Burkholderiales > Burkholderiaceae > Paraburkholderia > Paraburkholderia phenoliruptrix. The sequence goes on along the minus strand of NZ_CP168531.1, from coordinate 212,956 downwards.
AGAATCCCCGAGAGTTCGAAGCGTTCGGCGATCAGATAGGCGGCGAACGGAATCAGCAGCGTCATGACGACGCCGGGCGCGGGGTCGCCTTCTTCGGCGAGATTCAGGAAGTGCACGGACACGAAGCTGAAGAGCCAACTCACCGCTGCGCCGATGGCGAGGCCGCCGGCGGCGATGATCACAAAGCTGATCGACGCGTCGCGCAGCGAAAAGACGCCGGTTAACGCGGCCGCGATCGCGAACTTCAACGCGACGAGGCCGGACGCGTCGTTCATCAATGCTTCGCCTTCGAGGATATGCATGAGCCGGCCCGGCACCTTGCCTTTGCCGGCGATGCCGGACAGCGCAACCGCGTCCGTCGGCGACAACACGGCGGCGAGGGCGAACGCGACGGGCAGCGGCATCGACGGCACGAGCGCGTGCACGAAGTAGCCGACGGCGAGCACCGTCATGAACACGAGGCCGAGCGCGAGCATCAGGATCGAGCGGCGCGCCATGAAGAATTCGCGCTTCGGAATGCGCCAGCCGTCGGCGAACAGCAGCGGCGGAATGAACAGCATCATGAAGATGTCGGGATCGAACGTGACGTGCAGTCCGAACTTCGGCCACGCGAGCATCGCGCCGATCGCAATCTGCACGAGCGGCAACGGCAAAGGCAGCAGGCGCGTCACGACCCCTGAGGCCGCGACGGCAAGCAGAAGAATCAATACGGTGAAGACGATTTCCATCGGAACGAAGTTGGCGGAGGGCGGCGATGCAAAGGTTGGGCGGGGGGCGCACGAGCGATTCGCCGGCTGAGCCGCGCGGTATGACGCGCACCGGCGTGGATAACGCGAACCAGGAGGCAGGGCGACGAAGCTCGAGCGCGGGCCGTAGACCGCGAGTTTAGCGCGTGATGCCGGCTCACGCAGTGAAGCCGCCAGTCGCGCCGCGCGCCTGCCGAGCCGCCGAGCCGCCGAGCCGCCGAGCCGCCGAGCCGCCGAGCCGCCGAGCCGCCGAGCCGCCAAGCCGCCAAGCCACCAAGCCACCAAGCCACCAAGCCACCAAGCCACCAAGCCACCAAGCCACCAAGCCACCAAGCCGCCGCGCATCCAGCGCCGCCGCGCCTCCTGCACTCCAACGGTGCGCACGCGCCCACGCGTGGCGCACACGCCATATCGCCGGTGCACTCTTTCACGCGAGTTACATCGCTATGTGCGCAAGCGTGCGCATGGAGCTTGCTTAAGCCATATCGATGACGCACATTTTGGAGCAATGGCGCCGTGGGTTGTACGCATCCGCGTTCGGACCGGCCCGGCTCTCGCGTGAGAGGACTGCATGACGATTGCGCAACAGGAAAGGACGGCCACCGCGCCCCACGGCTTCGACGTCGAAGTGACGTCGGGCCTCGAACGCTTTTCGGTGCAGCATGGCGAGCTGACGCTGACGAGCGTGTTTCAACCCATCTTCAGCCTGTCGCATATGCGGGCTGTCGGCTATGAAGGCCTGCTGCGCGCCCATGACATGCTCGACCGGCCGGTGTCGCCGCTCGACGTGTTCGGCGAGGCCGCGCGTATCGGCGACGTATTGCAACTGGACCGGCTCGCGCAAACGCTGCATCTGGAAAACTTCAAGGTGCTCGGCGCCGAGCGCGAGTGGCTGTTCCTCAACGTGCATCCGGGCGCGCTCACCGATCCGTATCTGTCCGCCGCGTTGCTGGCGACGCTCAGGCGCGTCGGCTTGCCGCCGCGGCGCATCGTGCTCGAAGTGCTGGAGCACCGCGCGGAGGACCTCGAACGTCTCGCGGATGCCGTGCGTCAATTCCGCGAGCGCGGCTTTCTGATCGCGCTCGACGACTTCGGCGCCGGGCACTCCAACGTCGAGCGGATCTGGCAACTGAACCCGGATATCGTGAAGCTCGACCGCATCATGCTGTCGCACGCGGCGCATCGCGCGGACATGGCGACGATCCTGCCGGGCCTCGTCGCGTTGCTGCACGAAGCCGGCAAGCTCGTGCTGATCGAAGGTGTGGAAACCGAGCATGAAGCCCAGATGGCGCTCGCCTGCAACGCCGACTTCGTGCAAGGCTTTTTCTTTGGACGTCCGAGCCCGGGCGCGGCCGATGCGACGCATGCCGCCACGTGCATCGGCGAGCTCACCGAGCGCTACCGCGATCAGACCGAAGCGCGCGAGCGCCGCAACGCGAGCCGCCTCGCGCCCTATTTGCGCGCCTTCGAACGCGCGGCGGAGCGGCTTGCGGCCGGCGAGCCGCTCGACGAAGTGTGCTGGAATTTTCTCGGGCTCGACCACGCCGCGCGCTGCTTTCTGCTCGACGCCAAAGGGCGGCAGGCGGGCCGCAACGTCGTGCTGCGCGCCGACCGCGCGGCGCACGAGACGCGCTTTCTCCCGCTCGCCGACGCGCAAGGCGCAAACTGGCTGCGTCGTCCGTACTTTCGCGATGCGATCAATGCGCCGGAACGTGTGCACGTGACACGTCCGTATCTGTCGATCAACGAAGCGCTGCCGTGCGTGACTTTGTCGGTGGCGACGCGCGTCGGCGACAAGACTTGCGTGCTGTGCGGCGATATCGACTGGGTGGAGGAACCGCGCATCTGAGATCATGTCGTTTTTAACGACACCCGTTGCGCTCATGTCCGTTCTGCTTGAAGTCATTGCCACCACCGTTGCCGACGCGCGGCTCGCCGCGCAGGCGGGCGCCGACCGTCTCGAACTCATCACCGCGATGGGCGAGGGCGGGCTCACGCCGAGCCTCGGCCTGATCGAAGCCGTCGTCGAGACGGTCAGTATTCCTGTCAATGTGATCGTGCGTCCTCACAGCCGTTCGTTCGTCTACGACGCCGACGATCATGCGGTGATGTTGCGCGACGTCCGGGCCGTCAAAGCCGCAGGAGCTAACGGCGTGGTGATCGGCATGCTGAACGCGCGGGGCGAGATCGACCGCGAACAGCTCGCGCGCGCGATCGACGCTGCGGACGGCCTCGCCATTACCTTCCATCGTGCATTCGATGAAGTGCGCGATCAGCGCAGAGCATTGGACGTGCTGCTCGGTTTCGATGCCGTGACGAATGTGCTGACCTCAGGCGGAAAGCCGTCGGTGCTGGATGCCGAAGCGACGATTCGCGACCTGGTGCGCGAGGCGTCGGGTTCGCACTGCACGGTGCTGGCAGGCGCGGGTCTGACCGTCGACGCAGTGGCCGGCTTCGTGAACCGGACGCAAGTTCAAGCGGTGCATTTCGGTTCGGGCGTGCGTGTGGGCGGCAACGGGCTTGCGCAGATCGACATCGACAAGGTGGCGCGAGTCAGGGCGCAGCTGAACGCGCAATAACGCCAACCCTAATAAAAAGCCGCTTCATGTTTGCACACGAAGCGGCTTTGCCCTTCATGCAGCAGGCGTTAGAAGCGCACTGGCGCTTATTTCGCGACCACCACCGGAATGCCGCGCAACTGCCCGGCGCCTTTCACTTCCTCCAGCGACTTCTTCACCGACTCACTCGTCGCCGCTTCGATTTGCAAGCGCGCGGCAAGATCGCGCTCGCCGCGCTTCACGCCCGCCAGATTCGCGAGCTTCACATGCCCATACCCGCGCACGCGTGCATGCAGGTCGGCGAGCTTTGCGACGTCTTCGAGATTGCCCGCGTCGAGCTTCGCGAGCGCGCGCTGCAGCGTGGTTTCGTAGTCGTCGGCGAGTTGGCGCTCCATCTTGCGTTCGAGCGTGCGGCCGAACGGATCGAGCATCGTGCCGCGCAGCCCGCGCGCTCTGGCGAGTACGCCGAGCACCGGCCATAGCCATTGGCCGAAGGTTTTCTTCGTCGGATGCGCGCCCTCGTGCGCACGCGTAAGCGTCGGCGGCGCGAGATTGAATTGGATGCCGAAGTCCTTGCCCGCGACACCTTCGAACTGCGCCTCGAGTGCTTCGCGGAACGCGGCATCCGTGTGCAGGCGCGCCACTTCATACTCGTCCTTCACTGCGAGCAGACGATAGAAGGTGGTCGCCACCGCGCGCGTCAGACGCTCGCTGTGTGCGTCGACGGCATGCTCGGCGCGGCGCGCGGCATCGACGAGCGCGCCATATCGCTTCACATAGCTCGCGCCGCCGTAAGTTTGCAGACGGCCCTCGCGATGGGCGATCAGTTCATCGAGCGTATCGACACGCACACCTGGCTTCACTGCGTGCCGCGCCTGCCACAGCGATTCCAGCGCGGCGGGATCTTCGGCAGCGAGCCGGCCGATGGAGAACGCCAGTTGATTCATCTGCACTGCGACATTGTTCAGCTCGATGGCCCGCATCAGCGCACCGAACGACACCGGCACGAGACCCAATTGCCACGCGAAGCCCAGCATCAGAATGTTCGCGCCGATCGTGTCGCCGAGAAAACGCGTGGCGAGCGCCTGGGCGTCGCACGTCGACAGACGCTCCGCGCCGGCGGCGTGGCGCATCTTGTCGATCAACGCGTCGGCGTGCAGCGTCGCGTCCGGGTTCGTCACAAAGGTCGCATTCGGAATCGCATGTGTGTTGACGACGATGCGCGTGCGGCCATGACGCACCGTCTGCAACGCATCGGCGCTCGCGCCGACCACCATGTCGCAGGCGAGCAGCACGTCCGCTTGTTGGGTGTCGATACGCACCTGATTGAGCCATTCGTCGCGCGCGGCGAAGCGCACGAACGACAGCACCGAGCCGCCTTTTTGCGCGAAGCCCATGAAATCGAGCACCGACGCGCTCTTGCCTTCCAGATGCGCGGCCATGCTGATCAATGCGCCGACCGTCACCACGCCGGTGCCGCCGACACCCGTCACCAGAATGTCGTACGGCGCGGCGTCCAGATGCGTTGCGGGCAGCCGCAATGCGTTGACGCGTTCGGCCAGGGCTTGCGGGTCGAATGCGACGCCCGCGGCTTTCTTCAGCTTGCCGCCTTCCACCGTCACGAAGCTCGGGCAGAAGCCGTTCACGCACGAGTAGTCCTTGTTGCACGACGACTGATCGATGCGGCGCTTGCGCCCGAGCGCCGTTTCGACCGGCTCCACCGACAAACAATTGGACTGCACGCCGCAATCGCCGCAACCTTCGCAGACTTCCTCGTTGATAAAGAGGCGCTTGTCCGGATCGGGAAATTCGCCCTTTTTCCGGCGACGGCGCTTTTCCGCCGCGCACGTCTGGTCGTAGATGAGCACGGTCACGCCGTCCGTGTCGCGCAACTCGCGCTGCACGGTGTCGAGTTCGCTGCGGTGATGGAAGGTGGTGCCCTTCGGAAACAGATCGTGATGGCCGTCGTATTTCTCGGGTTCGTCGCTGACCACGACGAAGCGCGACACGCCTTCGGCTTCCACCTGACGCGCAATTTGCGGCACCGAAATGCTGCCGTCGACGGGCTGGCCGCCCGTCATCGCAACCGCATCGTTATAGAGGATCTTGTAGGTGATCGTGGCCTTAGCGGCGACCGCCTGGCGGATCGCGAGAATGCCCGAATGAAAGTACGTGCCGTCGCCGAGATTCTGGAACACGTGGCGCGTTTTCGTGAACATCGAATGCGAGGCCCAGTCCACGCCTTCGCCACCCATCTGAATGAGGCCAGTGGTGTCGCGCTCCATCCATGAAGCCATGAAGTGGCAGCCGATGCCCGCCTGCGCGATCGATCCTTCAGGCACTTTCGTCGACGTATTGTGCGGACAGCCCGAGCAGAAATACGGCGTGCGCTTCACGCTGTCGGCGGCATTGGAGAGAATTTGCGGCGCGACGAGATCAACCACGCGTTCGCGGCGATCGAGCGCGGGCTTGTGCTTCGCGAGCCAGTTGGCGAACACGGGCAGAATGCGCGAAGGCCGCAATTCGCCGAGCGACGAGAGCAGCATGCTGCCGTCTTCTGCATGCTTGCCGATCACGACGGGTCGCGCGCCTTCTGCGCGGTTGTACAGATAGTCCTTGATCTGCTGCTCGATGACGGGACCTTTCTCCTCGATCACCAGCACCTCGGACAGACCGGCGACGAACGTGTCGATGCGCGTCATTTCCAGCGGGAACGACAAGCCGACCTTGTAGATGCGCACGCCCGCCGCGTCGAGGTCCGCGACGGTCAGATCGAGGCGCCGCAGCGTTTCCATCAGATCCAGATGCGCCTTGCCGCACGTGACGATGCCGACATTCGCCTGCGGACTCGGCGCGACCCATTTGTCGATACTGTTGGTTCTTGCAAAGTGGCGCACCGCGTCGAGCTTGGCGTGCATTCGCGCTTCGATGGTGAGGCTCGGCAGATCGGGCCAGCGGTTATGCAGGCCGCCCGCCGGCGCGACGAAATCTTCGGGCGCGGTCCATTCGGTGCGCAGCGCGTCGAGGTCGACGGTCGAGCCGGATTCCACGGTTTCGGAAATCGCCTTGTAGCCGACCCACGCGCCCGAGAAGCGCGACAGCGCCCAGCCGTACAAGCCGAATTCGAGCATGTCCGCGATATTCGATGGATTCACCACCGGCATGTGCCAGGCCATCATCGCGAAGTCGCTTTGATGGGGCATCGACGACGACACGCAGCCGTGGTCGTCGCCCGCTACGACCAGCACGCCGCCGTGCGGCGAGGAGCCGTACGCGTTGCCGTGCTTGAGCGCGTCGCCCGCGCGGTCCACGCCCGGGCCCTTGCCGTACCACATCGCGAACACGCCTTCGACGGTGCGCTCCGGGTCTGCTTCCACGCGCTGCGTGCCGAGCACGGCGGTGCCGCCGAGTTCTTCGTTGATGGCGGGCAGAAAGCGCACGTCGCTCGCCTGGAGCAGCTTCTTCGCCTTCCACAATTGCTGATCGACCATGCCGAGCGGCGAGCCGCGATAGCCGCTGATAAAGCCCGCGGTGTTCATGCCGCGCGCCTTGTCGAGCGCGCGCTGCATGAGCGCGAGCCGTACCAGCGCCTGTGTGCCGGTCAGGAAGATGCGCCCGCGCGTGGCGGTGAGATTGTCGGACAGCTTGTAGTCGGCGAGAGCGGGCGTGCCGTCGATGGGCAGGCGAGCGGTCATGGGTGAGTCTCCGTAATTGGGCATTCGGCGCGCGCGGGTGGGACCGCGAAAGTCGCGCAGCGAAAGAGACTCTATTTTTTAGCGCCAATCAGAGTGGATTTTTTCTACTTTACCGACGCGAGCGCGAATAGGCGCGAAGAGCGGCGCGTTTTCCCGCGCTTTTGAGATAGATATGCCACGTGAAGGGCGAATTCGGGTATGCCCTGGGTGTCCTGCAGCACAGCGGCAAGCGACGCAGGGGCGGCCCGCCTTCGCCGCCCTGGTGCGTTTATGGACGAACACTCGCGCCGACCGGCGCTTCGTCGAGCGGCACGATCTCGTGAAAATGCGCGTAGTCGATATGGCTCACGCCGTTCTGCTCGCTCATGATGTCGACGAAACGGTGGTGCCAGTAGATCTGGTCGCACGACCACATGTGGCGCGCCTGCATGGTTTGCGACGTCGATTCGTCGACGCCTTCGAGCGTGAGCAGCAACGATGTGTCGCGCGCCTTGAGTGTTTCAGCCGTTTCGCCGAAGAGCGGACTCGTTTCGTCGATCACATGCATGACCGTCCAGCCGAGTTTGAACACCGGATGCTGGTCGCGCACGAGCGTCAGGTCGTGAAGCCGGCGCAGCGTGTAGCCTTCCGCCGTGGTTTCCCGCCGCAGGATGCGCAGCCGCGCACGCGCTTCGGCGATCACGTTCTGACGTCCGTTGGCGGAGCGCACCATCAGCGTCATGCGGCCGTCGAGCGGCCGGATGATCGCGTAGCGCGCGAACATGATCTTGGCGTGCGGACGCGAGAAGCGCGCGAAAATCAGCCCCGTTGCCAACGCAATGCCCGACATCCCGACGAATATTTCCAGCGTCGCGATCGAATGCGCGTAGACCGTTTGCGGATGCATGTCGCCGTAACCGACGGTGGCGAGCGTTTCGACGCTGAAGAAAAACGCGCCTCCGAAGCCAGGCGGATACTGATTGGCAATGGGTGCGTCGCCGAGCATATAAAGCGTGGCGAAGGTGGTGTTGAGCAGCATGAACAGCACCGCAAGCGAGACAAAGAAAGTCGGCCAGCGGACGTCCAGCGCACGGTGATAGAGGTCCTGCCAGAACGGCGTCGGCATGCCGTGCGCAACGACTACCCGATCGTCGAGACGCAGTTCGCGGCTGCCGCGCATGCGGCGTTTTTGCGCGCTGCTTTCAGCGTCGCCGATGCCGGGAAAACGGTCGGTCGGTTCGGTTGCCATCGCGTGCTCATGGAATAAAAACGGCGCAAGCGTAGCACGGCGCGTTGCTCGCCGAACGCGGCCCTGGCTCCTGCCTTGCGACCTGCGAGCAATGTTTCAGGGAAATGCGCGCGGCTTCGGGATGCCGGCGCCGTGCTCGATGTCGTCGACGGCCTGCTGATGGGCCGCGGCAATCGCCTCGGCTTCGTCGCCGTAACCTTCGTCGCCGCCGACCGTGGTCCACGGCTTGACTGCTTTCTCGCGATGCCGGATCTCGTACTCCGCGTCCCAGCGCGCGCCGCTGAGTTCGATGGGGCGGACGTGAATCGAGTACACGCCGTAGAGGAAGAGCTGTTCAACCATGATCGCCTCCGACCATTGCGTTCAGGCGGCGCGGCGCGCGAGACACGAGCGCCGCGACGCACAGCCTAGAGTTCGAGTTCCCCGAGTATCCGATGAGCGAGCGCCTTGGCTTCTTCCAGCGCCTCGCCCGGTGTGGACGAGGTGGCCTCCACTTCGTAGACCGTGGTTTCCTGGTCCTGCCTCGCTTCGCCTTCGTCGCGCGCGAGTGTGACCACGCCTTGCCAGGTGTCCCGATCGAGCTCTCTTACCGACGCGGTGGCCGTGTAGATGCCTTTGGTGTAGGTGATGTCCTCCATGGCGTCGCTCCTCGTTCCAAAGGTTGCGGTGTTTTCATGCTAGCACGGCCATCGCGCGTCGGCTGGCGGGTCGGCGCAAAGGGCCGCTGGCCGCACGCACGACCCGCGTGCGCGCCGCAACGCCAGCATAAAGCGCTCGCGTTACAACAGCGCGACGACCTCGTCCAGCGACGGCGCGTGCGCGCCCGCATGGCGGCAGGCCGCTGCGCCGGCCGCCAGCGCGAACGCCAGATGCTCCGGCCACGCGCGCTGCGAAGCGGTCATCAGGCTGAACAGCAAGCCGCCGATGGAAGCGTCGCCCGCGCCGACCGTGTCCACCACCTCGACGCGCGGCGGCCGTGCCTCCACCGTCATCGCGCCGTCGATCAGCAGCGCGGTATCCGGCCCGCGGGTGACGAGGACGGTGGCGCGCGGGTTCATCGAACGCAATTGGGCGAGCGCGTGCGCTTCGTCGTCGGTCTTGAAGATGAGGCGCAGGTCTTCGTCGGAGACCTTGATGAGATCGGCAAGCGCCGCCATTTTGCGCAGCGTGGGTTCGTAGCCGTGCTCCATCGAATTGCGGTAGTTCGGGTCGAAGCTGATCCTCACGCCGCGCGAACGCAGCTCGGCGGCCAGTGTGGCGAGCGTATCGCCGAGCGGCCGTCGCACGAGGCTGATGCAGCCGAAGTGCGCCCACTTCACGTGCTCCATCCAGCCGGCCGGCAGACGCGCCGGATCGAAGGCGAGATCGGCACTGTTCTCGCCCATGAAAAAGTAGGCGGGCGGATGCGTGCGATGCACGATCGCCAGCAAAGGCGGTCGCTCGACGCGCTGCATGAAGCGCATGTCGAGCCCGGCCGCGACGCTCGCGTCCCACAGCTCGTCGGAGAAATTGTCGACGCCTAGTGAGCCCGCGCAGGCGGTCGGCAGGCCGAGCCGCGCCACGCAGCGCGCGACGTTCCAGCCGGCGCCGCCAGGACGCGACAGCCATTGCGAGGCGCCCGTGCGAACCAGATCGGTGAGGATGTCGCCCGCCGAAACGAAGACGGGCAGTTCAGGGTTCATGCCGGGCTGAGTGTTGATGTGGCTCATTTTGCCTGCTCCGCTGAGACGGCCGCGGCGGCGGCCGCGTCCTCCGGCAGCGCGTGCGCGAGCACCTCGTAGCACGCGCCCATGGTGTGATAGTCGGTCTTGCCGGCCGGGCTCTTTTCGTCGCTGTACTTGCGGTTGTCGCACGTGAGGATGCGATACCACGCGCCGTATTTGTGATCGACGAAGTGCGCCCAGCTATAGCGCCAGATCTCGTCGTACCAGTCCCAGAAGCGCTCGTTGCCGGTGCGCTTGCCGAGCAGCGCGGCGGTCGCGAAGGTCTCGGCCTGGACCCAGAAGTACTTGTCGTGATCGCACACGGTGCCGTCCGGGCCGAAGCCGTAGTAGAGGCCGCCGTGATCCTCGTCCCACGCGTGGGTCATGGCGGCGTCGAACAGTTCGATCGCGCGCGGCAAAAGCCACGGCAACGGGCGATAACGCTCGAGAATCAGCAGCAGCTTCGCCCATTCCGTCTGATGCCCGGGCTGGAAGCCCCACGGACGGAAAATGTTCGAGCTGTCTTCCTCGTTGTAGTGCCAGTCGACCGACCAGTCCGCGTGAAAGTGCTCCCACACGAGCCCTTGCGAAAGCTTCGCCTGCCGCAGCGTGATGTTCGACGCGACCCGTTCGGCGCGATCCAGATAGACGAGGTGGCCGGTCGCTTCGTGCGCGGCGAGCAGCGCCTCGGTGGTGTGCATGTTCGCGTTCTGCCCGCGGTAGGAACTCACGCGCCATTCCGGCGACGCTTCGTCGGCGTAAAGGCCCGCGGCGGCGTCCCAGAAGCGGTGCTCCATCAGCTCGAAGGTCGCGCCGATCATCGGCTTTGCTTCCTCGATGCCGGCCATCGCCGCATGGGCGTAAGCGAGCAGCACGAACGCGAGGCCGTAGCAGTGGCGCGTGCCGTCGAGCGTGCGCTTTTTGCCGTCGCGCCATTCGATCTCCCAGTCGTAGCCTTCGTGCTGCGCATCCCAATGCGCGTCGCGCAGAAAACGCAGACCGTGGCGCGCGTATTCCAGATGCTTCGGATCGCCGAACTGCCGATACGCCATCGCGTAGTTGAAGACATAGCGGCAACTGCTCACGAGGTGCCGCGTGGTTTTGTCGTAGACCGAGCCGTCGTCGCGGAAAAAATGGAAAAAGCCGCCGCTCGGATCGAGCACATTGGGCGCGTAAAAGCGCAGCGTGTCCTCGATGTGCGAGAGCAGAAACTCGCGGCTGCGGAAACTGGCGACGGGCGGCACGGCAGGCGCGCCGTTGGCGGAGTGGGGCGTGGCGGTTTGCGTCATGGCGTTTTCACCAAAGTACTGGCACGGGCAATGAGATGGACGGGCAAGCGCACTTCCGTTTCGGCGGGCGTTTCTTCGAGCAGCAGCTCGACGCCGCGCCGGCCGAGCGCTTCCTTGTCGACAGAAAGGGTGGACAGCGGCGGCGTGGCGTGAGCCGCGGCGGGAATATCGTCGAAACCGATGATGGCGATGTCCTCCGGCACGCGTACGCCGCGCGCGAAGCAGGCGCGCAGTGCCGCGAGCGCGGCGGCGTCGTTGTAGGCGAACACGGCGTCCGGGCGCGGGCCGGGCGCATCGAGCAACTGCTGCATCGCGCGCGCCGCGCCGGTGTCGGGGTCGAGGCCGGCGTCGATCGTCACTTCCAGCGACGGGTCGAACAGCAGCCCCGCTTCGAAAAACGCTCGCCGGTAGCCGAGCGCGCGCTGCGCGATGCTGAAGTGCGCGAGCGAGCCGCCGATGAACGCGACGCGCTTGCGCCCCTGCTCGAACAGATGCCGCATGGCGAGCGCGGCGCCCGCCGCATTGTCGAGATTCACCGAGCGCAGGCCGGGCGCCCACAGGTCGATCAGCACAAGCGGGCGCTGCATGGCGACAAGCGTGGCCAGCGTCTCGGGTTCGACAAAGCCGGCAATCGCGACGGCGTCGGGCGCATGCAGGCGCATCTGCTGGATCACGTCTTCGGTCGGGCCGGCGGTCAGCACGGACGGCACGATGCCGCGCTCGCGGCAGGCGTCTTCCACGCCGTGCAGTACATGCGAGAAAAACGGGCTGACGGCGAAATTGTTGTGCTGCCGGTGCAGCAGGAAGGTGAGACGGCGAATGCGCGGACGCAGTTGGGCGGCGTCATAGCCGAGCTCGCGCGCCGCCTCGACCACGCGCACGCGGGTCGCCTCGGACAGGCCGGGCTGGTTTTTAAGCGCGCGCGAGACGGTGCCGATCGACACGCTGGCCGCGCGCGCAACGTCGCGAATAGTGATCGCCATCGAAGCAGGCGGCCGTGCAAGGGCGGCCGCGCGGTGTTGGGGTCCGGGCGATTGTATAGTAAAAAAGTGCGAAAACAGCTATAAATCCCTGCCAACGACACCCGTAAATACCCGTAGTTACAGGGTATTTTGACGATTTAGTTGTTTAGTAAAAACAACTAAACACGCACTGTTGCGGGCGTTTGGCGGCGGCGCTTTATTTTCAGTTCTTGGTCACGGCGCCTTCGGGTTGCCCGCGCAGCAAAGCCACACTTTCTTGCGCGCCGATCAGCACGAAGCCGCTCGCCTCCAGCTTCGCGCGGCGCTTCGCGAGCGCGGCGAGCGAGGCGATTTCTTCGCTGTTGTAGAGCGACGCGCCGTCGGCGGAATCGGGCTCGACGCGCACGCAGCCAATCGCCATCGTCACGAAGCCGAAGAAGGTCGGATTGCCGCGCCGGTCCTCGCCGTGGATGCCGCCGGCGAGGCGGTCGTCCGGCGCGTAGAAGCGCTGCGCGCCTTCGTTGAATACGTGAATCGCCCGCAGCACGCGCTCGCGCCAGTCGTCGCTCTGGAACAGGATCAGGAAGTCGTCGCCGCCTACGTGGCCGAGAAAGTCGCGCATCGGGTCGCATACGTCCGCGAGAACGGCGGCAGCAAACTTCAGCACCTCGTCGCCTTGCCAGTAGCCGTACTGATCGTTGAAGGGCTTGAAGTGGTTCAGGTCCACATAGCACGCGTAAAAACCGGCGTGATTGCCGACGAGTCGCGCGATGTGCGAACTGATCGGAATGTTGCCGGGCAGAAAGGTCAGCGGGTTCGCGTAGCGCGCCGCTTCGATTCGCACCTCGGTGACCGCACGCACGAGGTTTTCGCCGGTGCCGAGCCCCGCATATTTGCCGTTTTCGGTGATGACGAAGCCGTCCGCGAGATAGCGCTGGTCGTCGCTGGCGAGCAGCTTGGCCATCTGCTCGACGGTCATGGATTTTTCGATCACGACCGGCGACGCGTTCGCAAACAGCAGGCAGGGCCGCTTGCCGAACAACTCGCGGTGGTAAGGCAGCGCGTAGCGGTCCATGAAACTGCGGCGGTTGATGAGCGCAACAGGCTCGTCGCGCTCGACCACGGCAACCGCGTGCAGGTCGGGCAGGCGATTGAAGAGTTCGAGCACGTCGTTATTGGTCGCGTGGCGCGGCAGTGCAGGCGCGTGCACGAGCATCTTTTCCGACGCCATGCCGCCCGAGGGCGACGCGCCGCCGAGTGTGCGCGTCGCCTCCGGAAATACCGCGATGTGGCCGGCGCGCAGCGCGTCGCGCGCGTCGTCGGTTACGGTGCGCGCCGGTTGCGCGTTTGGGCGGCCGAAGAAAAACCCCTGTCCGCAGCCGATTCCCATATCGCGCACGACGATCAAGTCCGCTTCCTTCTCGATGCCTTCGGCCACGAGCCGCGCGCCGCTCGCGCTCGCAAAATGCTGCATCGCGCGCACGGCTTCGAACTTCAGCGGGTCGCAGGCAATGTCGTGAATAAAAAAGCGGTCGATTTTCACGACGTCCGGTTGCAGCCGCACCCACAGATTCATGCTCGCGTTCGCCGTGCCGTAATCGTCGAGCGCGAACTGCGCGCCCGCCGTGCGCAGGGCGGCGATCACGGGGAGAAAGGCGCCGACGTCGGGAATCGTGCTTTGCTCGGTCAGCTCGATCACGATGCGCTGCGGATCCACGCCGCGGTGGCGCAGCAGCGCGAGCGTGTCGTCCGGCGTCTCGGCCAGGCGCCGAAGCGCGCCGGCGCTGAAGTTGAGAAAGAGCTTGCCGTCGTAGCCGAGCCGCGCAAACGCTTCGATGCACGCGCGCGCGGCGGCCTGTTCCAGCTCGATCGCGCAGCCCTCGGCGAGCGCCTGCGCAAAGAGCGCGAACGGCGCCTCGAGCGACGTGCCGGCCGGCCCGCGGATCAGACCTTCGTAGCCGAGAATCGCGCCGCCGTCGAAATCGACGATGGGCTGAAAGACGGCGGACAGCTCGCGCCGGGCAATCAACTCCTCGATGCGCGGCGCGGCGGAGCGGGAGGGCGAGCGAAGTTGCATGGCAGAAAGGCGTAGCGGTGGACCATCGGCTTAACGACTTGTGCTGCAAAGAATTAAGTGAAGTTTTGGTGAAGCGTTGCACTGAAGTGGTGCGCGGAAGGCTTTCCGAAGCCGTCGAGAAATTTCGGGGACGCGCGTCCTATGCCATCCGGCTAAGGCGACAAGCGCGGCATTTGCGCGTGAAATAACAAAAAGCCGCGCAAGGCGGCTTTTGGAAAAACGACGCTCAGGGAGGGCGCTTATGAATGTCCTATTTGCATTGCACGCGTACTCAACGGCGAGCGACGGCGGCGGCAGTCCGTTCACGTGTGGCGGCGCGAGTTTCGCCGCTGGTGTCGCGGGCGCCCCAGCGCTGCGCGAGCGCGGCGCACACCATCAACTGGATCTGGTGGAACAGCATCAGCGGGAGCACGACGGCGCCCACGGCCTGCGAGGCGAAGATGACCTTGGCCATCGGCACGCCGGCGGCAAGGCTTTTCTTGGAGCCGCAGAAGATGATCGTGATCTGGTCCGCGCGGGAAAAGCCGAGCCGCTTGCTCACGACAATGGTGACGGCCAGCGCCAGCGCGAGCAGCGCCACGCTGATGAGCACCACGCCGCCGAGCGCGGAGAGCGGAATCTGGTGCCACAAACCTTCGGTGACGGACTCGCTGAAAGCGCCGTACACCACGAGCAGAATCGACCCCTGGTCAACGAACTTGAGCACGCCGCGGTGCCGCTCGATCCATTTGCCGATCAGCGGGCGCAGCAGCTGGCCCGCCACGAACGGTACCAGCAGTTGCAGCACGATATTGCCAATGGTGTGCCAGGGCGAGTTACCGCCCGCCGCCTGATTCGTGACGAGCACGCTGACGAGCGCGGGCGTGACGAAGATGCCGAGCAGGCTGGAGGCCGACGCGCTGCATACGGCGGCCGGCACGTTGCCTTTGGCAATGGACGTGAACGCGATAGAGGACTGAACCGTCGACGGCAACGTGCAGAGGAAGAGGATCCCGCCGTAGAGCGCCGGCGTGACAAGTGGCGAAAGGAGCGGTTTAAGCGCGAGGCCGAGCAGCGGAAACAGCGCGAACGTGCTGAGCAATACGACTATATGCAGACGCCAGTGCGTCGCGCCCGCAATAATCGCTTCCCGCGAAAGCTTCGCGCCGTGTAGGAAGAACAGCAGGCCGACTGCCACGTTCGTCACCCAGTCGAACGCCACGGCGGCCTGCCCGTGAACCGGCAGCAAGCTGGCCAGTATCACGGTGCCGACGAGGCACAAGGTGAAGTTGTCGGGAAGCAGTTTCGGGCGGGCCATGTCGGGTTCTCGAAATCGGTGATGCGGGACTGTACGCAAGGCGCGTGCGCAAAGCGCGGCGTATCGACGTCAGGGAAAACCAGTATTGTCCCGCTAAAGCGATTGAAAACGCAAATTCATTTGCCGAATCGATTGATGCATTCAACGCATTCGAGATGGTTTTACGCGTGCGCGGCAGGTGGCCCGGAGCGCGTTCTCGGGGTTCGCCGACGCAGCGCATTTGCGCCGCTTGCTGAGACTATAGACGCGCGATGCACCGTGCATCGCCGCCTTTTTTGCTACGCGTTCCGCGAAGGGTCGAGGCCTTGCCGGCAAGCGCTATCAGGCGGTTTCCGCAAGGGATCTGTCGTAGAAAAACGTCGCAGTAACAAGGTGTTACAACAGCGGGCGAGGCCTAACACTTTTTGGCTCGACACCCTCTCACCACGACCATAAATTACCGTTCAATGGCCGTCGGGAATGCCCCGCGCCGCAGCATGTCCGCGGCGTCCGCGCGAGTCCCTCAACAAGTCCGCCGCAGCTCGAACGGCGGGTTTCAGGCAAGTCTTCGGGCAAGTGAGTCACGGGTGGACGGGTTGTCGAGAACGAAGCACTGGTCGTGGGGCGCGCTGATCGTCGCGCTGTGCTCGTTCGCCTATGCGAAAGGCCCCGGCGCGCTGCCCGGCGGCGCGCGTTTTTTCGTCGATACGTACGGCCATGGCAACTACGTCAACCGCGACGTGGGCCGGGACTTGCAACGCCCTGCCAAGCCGGACTCGAATATTCGCCGGGTGGCCGGGCCGGGCGCTTATCCGGGCGAAGGCCGCGGCGGCATCCCGTATCGCGGCGTCATCACGCAGGTCAGCGCCGAGTCCCGCCCGGGACAACGGCCGCAGTCCAATGCGCCGGTGCGCTCGGGCTCGATCCGGGCCGACGTCGCGCGCTACAACGAAGAACGCAGTTCGCTGCGCACCATGCAGCGCCAGGCCGACGACGGCCGCCCGCCCGAAGGTTCCCCTTACCGCAACTGAGAAGCCGGTTCCCGGCTTAGGTCGCGCGCCTGACTGGGACGCGGCGCGTTTGCGCCTGCGCCGGGCGCTTCTGAACGCCTGTTACTTCCCACCTTCCGCGGCCACCCATCCTTTCAATTAGCTTCTTGCGCGCATTACATCTCGATTCACTGCCACGCGCCGCCGAAACTGCGTTCTCCAATTGACGTATCGACGCCACACTTTTTTGAAAAATACTCGGCAACAAACGGCCTCGCGTCGTCAAATCGTGGCGTTTATGCGGCGACGCGTCATCGGCATGTCATCTGATGCGTTATTGACCGGCTGACGCATGGCGGCGCTGCTTTGCGCGAGCAGGAGCGCTGGCCGCAGTACCGCGACCCCGTGCCTGGCAAGGCCTTTTAGCAGGCCGATAAGCGACAAAACTAATCGGACTGATATACCCGCAATAACCAGCCATATTTTTGTTTATAAAAATGGTCCGCAAAGATGGTCCCGCCCAGATTGGCTCGACGATCGGACGGACAACAACAATGGTTTGCGCGAGCTTGCCCTTTCGCACAGCCACACCTTTTTGACAAAGACTGGAGAATCCATGAAAACAAGCATCAGCCGTGCGCTGAAGACCACCTTGAAGGCAACCGCGTGCGCGGCTTTGCTGGCGAGCGCATCGTCCGCTTTCGCTCAATCGAGCGTGCAGCTTTACGGTCAGGTCGACGAATGGGTCGGCGCGCAGAAATTCCCGGGCGGCAAGACCGCGGTGCAGGTGTCCGGCGGCGGCATGTCGACGTCGTACTGGGGCTTGAAGGGGGCTGAGGATCTCGGCAACGGCTACAAGGCGATCTTTACGCTGGAAGGCTTCTTCCGCGCGCAGAACGGCCAGTACGGCCGCTTTACCGGCGACACGACGTTCTCGCGCAATGCCTATGTCGGTATCGAATCGCCGTACGGCACGGTCACGGCGGGCCGCCTGACGACGGAACTGTTCGTCTCGACGATTCTGTTCAATCCGTTCATCGACTCGTACGTCTTTTCGCCGATGGTCTACCACGTGTACCTCGGCCTCGGCACGTTCCCGACCTATTCGACCGATCAGGGCGTGACCGGCGACTCCGGCTGGAACAACGCGGTGCAGTACCAGTCGCCGAACTTCAACGGCCTGTCGGCGAGCGCGATGTACGCGCTTGGCAACACGACTCAGAACGGCGCGAAGAAGTGGAGCGGCCAGGTGCTGTATTTCCACGGCCCGTTCGCGGCGACGGCGGTCTACCAGTACGTGAACTTCAACAACACGCCGGGCGATCTGGGCAGCTTCGATTCGTCGGGCGTGCCGGGCCTGAAGGCGCAAAGCGTCGCGCAGCTCGGCGTCTCGTACGACCTGAAGTACGTGAAGCTGTTCGGCCAGTACATGTACACCCACAACGACCAGACGCTCACGAGCTGGCACGTGAACACGGCGCAGGGCGGCGTGTCGGTGCCGGTGGGCCCGGGCACGGTGATGGCCTCGTACGCGTACTCGCGCGACGGCGGCGGCTTCGACCAGACGCGCCAGACCGCCGCGGTCGGCTACGACTATCCGCTCTCGAAGCGCACCGATGTCTACGCCGCTTATCTCTACGACCACATCAGCAACCAGTCGAGCGGCAACACGTACGGCGTCGGCCTGCGCGCGAAGTTCTAGGCGTCGTGGCTTAAGCGCGATGGGCCGGCTGGCCCCGGTCCACGGCTGGCGGCTGGTGGCTCACGCCTCAAGGCTCACGGCTCCGGCCTCACGGCGACCGCACGAGTCACGAGCCACGGCCGCGACTGACCAGCCATCGCGCCACCAGCCGCACCGCATCCCTTCAATCCCAAGAAGCCCGCTTCCTCGCGAACGCGGGCTTTTTCTTTTCAGCAGCTCACGCCACCCTTTCCTCACTCGCCCTTGATAAAGCGGGCAAAATGACGCCGATTCATTCCTTAAGCGAGCGATTCGGATGGACACCCTCGTCAGCATGAAAGTGTTCCGGCAGGTGGTGGAGGTGGGCAGCTTCGTCGGCGCCGCCGAGCGGATGGAAATGTCGGCCGCCATGGCGAGCAAGCATGTGATGCATCTCGAGCAGCAGCTGGGCGCGCGTCTCTTGAACCGCACCACGCGCCGCGTCGCGCCGACCGAAGCAGGCCGCGAATACTACGAGCGTCTGAGCCAGGTGCTCACCGAACTCGAGGAAGCCGAGCAGGTGGTCGGCGCGGCGAGCGTTGTGCCGCAAGGGCGCTTGCGCGTGTCGTCGCTGTCGGCCTTCGGGCTGAGCCACGTGATGGCCGCCGTCGCCGACTACGCCGCGCAGTATCCGCAAGTGACCGTCGACATCACCCTGTCCGACCGCGTGGTCGAGCTGATCGACGAAGGCTTCGACGTTGCGATCCGCGCGTCGCCGAGCGGCCTGAAGTCGTCGTCGCTGATTGCGCGGCCGATCGCAATGGCGCATCTGGTGCTGTGCGCGTCGCCCGACTATCTGCGCCGGCGCGGCACGCCGAAGACCGCCGCCGACCTCGCGCGCCACAACTTCATCCAGTACGCCGGCGTGTCCGGGCTCGATGTGCTGCAAACCACCGGCGAAGTCGCGCGCGTGCGGCTGTCCGGCAACTTGATCGTCAACCACCTCGAGGCGCAACGCGTGATGGTGCTGCAAGGCGCGGGCATCGCGTTGCTCGGCACGGAGGTGATCGGCGCCGATCTGGCCGCGGGGCGTCTCGTGCCGCTGCTCGTCGACGAAGTGCCGCCGCGCGAGCTGCCCATTCACGTCGTCTATGCAAGCCGCCGCCATTTGTCGGCGAAGGTGCGTTCGTTCGTGGATTTTTTCGCCGAGCGCTTCGCGAACGAATCGCTGTGGCCGTCGCTCGAACAGATCAAGGCGTTGGCCGTGCCGCCGCGCGCGGGCTGACCCGCGAGCCTTCGCGACCCGTTTCGCTATACTGGTTGCCAGCACCCGCACACGCCAACCGCGTAATGATCTGGGGGAGACATGACCGATCTGTCCTCGCCGCAGCGCGCCGCCAGCCACGAGCTGCCGGCCGGCCGGCGCTTGCGTTTCGTCACTGCCGCAGCCTTGTTCGACGGGCACGACGCGTCGATCAACATCATGCGGCGCATCCTCCAGGCGAGCGGCGTGGAAGTCATCCACCTGGGCCACAACCGTTCCGTCGATGAAGTCGCGACCGCCGCGCTCCAGGAAGATGCCGACGGCGTCGCCGTGTCGAGCTACCAGGGCGGCCATAACGAATATTTTCGCTATCTCGTGGATCTGCTGCGAGCGCGCGGCGGCGAGCGCATCAAGGTGTTCGGCGGCGGCGGCGGCGTGATCGTGCCCGAGGAAATCGTCGCGCTGGAGCAATACGGCGTCGAGAAAATCTATTCGCCGCACGACGGCCAGCGGCTCGGCCTGCAAGGCATGATCGACGACATGATCGGGCGCTGCGCGGCGCTCGCGCGGGAAACGTCGGCGGAGCATGCAGGCGCCGTCGGCGAATGGATCGACGCGCTGACAGCGCGGCCGGTCTCGCGGCGGCCAGCGTGCGAAGAAACGCGCGAAGAAGCGCAGGCCGACGCCGCAACCGGCCTCGCATTTCGCCGCCTCGCGCGACTCATCAGCGCGTTCGAATCGGGCGGCGTAAGTGCCGCCGGGCGCGACAAGGTCTCGACACTCGCGCAGGCGGTGCAGATTCCCGTGCTGGGCATCACCGGCACGGGCGGCGCGGGCAAGTCGTCGCTGACCGATGAATTGATCCGCCGCTTCCGGCTCGATTACGGCGACGCGCTGACGATCGCCGTGCTCGCCATCGACCCGTCGCGCCGCAAGTCGGGCGGCGCGCTGCTCGGCGACCGCATCCGCATGAACGCGATTGGCGACTGGGGCGGCGGCGCGCGCGTCTACATGCGCTCGATGGCGACGCGCGAAGCGTCGAGCGAAATCTCGAACGCGCTGCCCGACGCGCTCATGCTGTGCAAGGCGGCGGGCTTCGATCTGATCGTCGTCGAGACGTCCGGCATCGGTCAGGGCGACGCGGCGATCGTGCCGTTCGTCGACGAGTCGCTGTATGTGATGACGCCCGAGTTCGGCGCGGCAAGTCAGCTTGAAAAGATCGACATGCTCGATTTCGCCGACTTCGTCGCCATCAACAAATTCGATCGCAAAGGCGCAGCCGATGCGCTGCGCGACGTCGCGAAGCAGGTGCAGCGCAACCGCGGCGACTTTGCGAAATCGCCCGACGCGATGCCGGTGTTCGGCACGATCGCCTCGCGTTTCAACGACGACGGCGTGACCGCGCTCTACCGGCACATCGCGAACGCGCTGCAACGGCATGGCTTGCGCGCGTGCGGCGGGCGCCTCTCCGCGCGCGCCGACGTGCGATTTTCGAGCGGCCGCCACGCGATCGTGCCGCCCGCGCGCGTGCGCTATCTCGCTGAAATCGCGCAGACGGTGCACGCGTATCGCGAGCGCGCCGAGGCGCAGGCGCGCATCGCGCGAGAGCGCTGGCAACTCGTCGAAGCACGGCGGATGCTGGGCGAAGCCCGCGCCGATGAAAGTGAGGCCAGCGCGGAGCCGTCGTCCGCAACCCGGCTCGACGCGCTGATCGCGCGGCGCACGGCAGCGTTGGGCGAGCGCGAACGCCAGCTCCTCGATGCGTGGCCGCAAACCGTCGCTGCCTATTCCGGCGACGAACACGTGGCCCGCATCCGCGACCGCGAGATTCGCACGGCGCTCACGGTCACGACATTGTCGGGCACGCAGATACGCAAGGTCGCGCTGCCCCGGTTCGTCGATCACGGCGAAATCCTGCGTTGGCTGATGCTTGAAAACTTGCCGGGGTATTTCCCGTTCACCGCCGGCGTGTTCCCGTTCCGCCGCGAGAACGAAGACCCCACGCGCATGTTCGCGGGCGAAGGCGATCCGTCGCGCACCAACCGGCGTTTCAAACTGCTGTCGGAAGGGATGCCCGCCAAGCGTCTGTCGACCGCGTTCGACTCGGTCACGCTGTATGGCGAGGAGCCGCACGAGCGCCCCGACATCTACGGCAAGGTCGGCAATTCGGGCGTGTCCGTCGCGACGCTCGACGACATGCACGCACTCTACGACGGCTTCGACCTGTGCGCGCCGGAAACGTCGGTTTCCATGACGATCAACGGCCCGGCGCCGACCATCCTTGCGATGTTTTTCAACGTCGCCATCAATCAGCAGATTGCGCGCAGGATGCAGCAGCTCGGCCGTGCGCTCACCGGCGACGAACTCGCCGACACGCGCCGCCTCGCGCTCGCGAACGTGCGCGGCACCGTGCAGGCCGACATCCTGAAGGAAGACCAAGGTCAGAACACGTGCATTTTTTCGACCGAGTTCAGCCTGAAAGTGATGGGCGACATTCAGGCGTATTTTGTCGAACACGGCGTGCGCAATTTCTATTCGGTGTCGATTTCCGGCTATCACATTGCCGAGGCCGGCGCGAACCCGATCTCGCAGCTCGCCTACACGCTCGCGAACGGCTTCACTTATGTCGAGGCGTATCTGGCCCGCGGCATGTCGATCGACGACTTTGCGCCGAACCTGTCGTTCTTCTTTTCTAACGGCATGGACCCGGAGTACACGGTGCTCGGCCGCGTCGCGCGGCGCATCTGGGCAGTCGCGATGCGCGAGCGTTACGGCGCGAACGAGCGCAGCCAGAAGCTCAAGTATCACGTGCAGACGTCGGGCCGCAGCCTGCATGCGCAGGAAATCGACTTCAACGATATTCGCACCACGCTGCAAGCGCTGATCGCCATCTACGACAACTGCAACTCGCTGCACACCAATGCGTTCGACGAGGCAATCACCACGCCCACCGAGGAGTCGGTGCGGCGCGCGGTAGCGATTCAGTTGATCATCAATCGCGAATGGGGGCTCGCGAAGAATCAGAACCCAAATCAGGGCAGCTTCGTGATCGACGAATTGACGGATCTTGTCGAAGAAGCCGTGCTCGCCGAGTTCGACCGGCTGACCGAGCGCGGCGGCGTGCTGGGCGCCATGGAGACCGGTTATCAGCGCGGCCGTATTCAGGACGAGTCGATGCTGTACGAGCATCGCAAGCATGACGGCTCATATCCGATTGTGGGCGTGAACACGTTTCTGAGCGCGCATCCGCACGAAGCGCCGCAGCCCATCGCGCTCGCCCGTTCCACCGAGGAAGAAAAGCAAAGCCAGCTCAAACGCCTGCGCGATTTTCAGGCGCGCCATCGCGAGGCCGCGCCCGCCGCGCTCGAGCGGCTGAAACGCGCGGTGATGGACAACGAAAATGTCTTCGCCGTGCTGATGGACGTGGTGCGCGTGTGCTCGCTCGGGCAGATCACGCACGCGCTCTTCGAGGTGGGCGGGCAGTATCGGCGGAATATGTAGGCTTGGGCCGGCGATGCCGCTGCAAGGTCAGGGCAAAGCCTCAAAGCGCGCCCTCGCGCAACTCAGCGCGCGATGCCGAGGCGCGCCTTCGCGTCGTCGTATTCCTTCGCGAGACGCGCGACCAGTTCACTCACGCTCGGCACGTCGTCCATCAGGCCGACACCCTGGCCCGCGCCCCAGATGTCTTTCCACGCCTTGGCTTTTTCGCTGGCGAAGTTCATCTTGGTCTTGTCGGATTCCGGCAGCGCGTCCGGATCGAGCCCCGCGTTGACAATGCTCTCGCGGATGTAATTGCCGTGCACGCCCGTGAACAGGTTCGTATAGATGATGTCCGACGCCGTCGAATTGACAATGGCCTGCTTGTAGCTCTCCACCGCGTGCGCCTCTTTCGTCGCGATGAAGCGCGTGCCCATGTACGCGAGGTCGGCGCCCATGGCCTGCGCGGCGAGAATCGAGCCGCCGTTGGCAATCGCGCCGGAGAGCACGATCGGGCCGTCGAAAATCCGCCGCACTTCGCCGACGAGCGCAAACGGCGAAGTGGTGCCCGCGTGGCCACCCGCGCCCGACGCCACCAGGATGAGGCCGTCGGCGCCCGCTTCGAGCGCTTTTTGCGCGTGCCGCAGATTGATCACGTCGTGCAGCACGATGCCGCCATAGCTATGCACCGCATCGACGATCTCGCGCGCCGGCGCGCGCAGGCTCGTGATGAAAATCGGCACCTTATGCTCGACGCACACGCGCACGTCGTGTTCGAGCCGCGTATTCGATTGATGAACGATCTGGTTGACGGCAATCGGTCCGACCACCGCGTCAGGATGCGCCGCCTTGTGCTCGGCGAGCTGCGTCTGGATTTGCGTGAGCCATTCGTCGAGCAGTTCGGCGGGGCGCGCATTCAGCGCCGGAAACGAGCCGACGATGCCGGCCTTGCACTGCGCCAGCACGAGCTCGGGATAGCTGACGATGAACATCGGCGAGGCGACGACGGGCAGCGCCAGATTTTGCAGAACGGCGGGCAAAGCCATGGTGCGGGTCTCCTGATTGACGAGCCGGTGCGCGCAAGGCGCCCGGCTATGGGTGAGTTTAGCGGCAATGCGGCGAGCGGCACGTTGAGGCCGGCCAAACCGCGGACGGCACAAGCGCAGACGCCAAAACCGCAGACCGCGACGTTGCGCCTGGCCGCTCAAACGTTTAAGAACGATCGTTCGATTATAGGCGAAGCGCCGCTGCCGCGTTCGCCAGAACGTTTAGAACGGTTGGAAGGAGTGTTCAGGTTCTACGCCTGCGTGGGCTAACCCACCTCGGGCGGACACGCTGGGCTTTTACAATGCACGGACTTCAAACGACACGAGACCGCTCATGCCCTTCGACCATTTCACGCCCTTTCGCGTCGTCGCGGGCGATACGGATATCTTCGGAGTCAAGGGCGGGGCAGGGCCGCCGCTTCTGCTGCTGCACGGCCATCCGCAGTCGCATCTGATCTGGGGGCGTTGTGCCGCGGAACTGGCCCGGCACTTCACGGTGATCGCCACCGATCTGCGCGGCTACGGCGCCTCGGGCAAGCCGCCGAGCGACGCCGCGCACACGCCGTATTCGAAACGCGCGATGGCCGCCGACCAGGTCGCCGTGATGCGCCACTTCGGCTTCGAGCGCTTCCTTGTTTGCGCGCACGACCGCGGCGCGCGCGTCGCGCATCGCATGGCGCTCGACTACGCGGACGCCGTCGAGCGATTGATGCTGCTCGACATCGCGCCGACGCTCGCCATGTACGAAGCCACCGACCGCGCGTTCGCCACGCATTACTTCCACTGGTTCTTCCTGATCCAGCCCGAGCCACTGCCGGAAACGCTGATCGGCGCGAATCCAGCCGCCTATGTCGATGCGGTGATGGGCGGCCGTCACGCGGGCCTTGCGCCTTTCGAACCTGCGTCGCTCGATGCCTACCGCGCGGCGCTCGCGCAGCCGGGCGCGGTGCACGCGATGTGCGAGGACTATCGCGCGTCCGCAAGCATCGATCTGGAACATGATCGTGCCGACATCGAGCGCGGGCACAAGATTGCGTGCCCCTTACGCGTGTTGTGGGGCGAGAAAGGCGTGATCGAAAAGTGTTTCGACGCGCTCGCTGAATGGCGCCACGTGGCGCGCGACGTGAGCGGCCGCGCGCTGCCCTGCGGCCACTACATTCCCGAAGAGGCGCCCGAGCAACTCGTCGCCGAAATGCTGGCTTTTTTCGAAGCGGTTGAGCGGTAAACGCGCGGTGAGCGCGCGAGGTTTTGCCGCCGCCGCTTAGCCGAGCGGCGGCAGCCGCCGCGCGACCGGCGTCGATTTGACGATGGCCGTGCTGGTCTCCGCGCGCTCGGTGACCTTCGAGAGAATCTCGTCGAGCTGCTCGATGGAATGCAGATAAAGGCGGCAGATGAAGCAATCGTCGCCCGTCACCTTGTCGCATTCGACAAACTCCGGAATTCGCCGGATCACGTCTTCTACCAGATGCAACTGCCCCGGCAGCGGCTTCACGCGGACAATGGCCTGCAGCGTGAAGCCGAGCGCGCGCGGGTCGAGTTGCACGGTGAAGCGCTCGATCACGCGTTGCGCCTCCAGCCTGCGGATGCGCTCGGCCGTGCTGGGCGCGGAGAGTCCGACGAGCCGCGCCAGTTCGCTGACGGGGCGGCGCGCATCTTGGGCGAGCGCGGCGATGAGCGCGCGGTCGATTTCGTCGAGCGACACAGGCGCCGAGGGAGCAAGGCGTTTTGTCATGACAGCCTTCGAATATGAGGTTTAGTTGCGCTGGTGCTTAAGTTTAGCCATGTATTCGGCGAATCGGATTATTTACACTGCTTGCCATGCAGGAATCCATTCGAGGATCGAACCATGGCTTCAAACGAAATCCGCCGCGGCGCAGCCGAGATGACTATTGCCATGCTGATGTCGGGCACCATCGGCTGGCTGGTGGTGTCGTCGCAGCAAAGCGCCTTCAATGTGGTGTTCTTCCGCTGCATTTTCGGCGGCGCGACGCTCGCGCTCGTGTGCGCGATGCTCGGACTCTTCAGGCGCCGCCTGTTCTCGTGGAAGATGCTCGGGCTTGCGCTCCTAGGCGGCGCTGCGATTGTCGCCAACTGGGTGCTGCTGTTCGCCGCGTACTCGCGCGCGTCGATCTCGATGGCGACCGCGGTCTACAACACGCAGCCCTTCATGCTCGTCGCGCTCGGCGCCGTGGTGTTCCGCGAGCGCATTAGCGCGTCGACGGTGGTGTGGCTAGTGCTCGCGTTCGTGGGGCTC
Organism: Paraburkholderia phenoliruptrix; assembly: GCF_047325075.1. Taxonomy (NCBI): domain Bacteria; kingdom Pseudomonadati; phylum Pseudomonadota; class Betaproteobacteria; order Burkholderiales; family Burkholderiaceae; genus Paraburkholderia; species Paraburkholderia phenoliruptrix. The sequence continues at coordinate 186,732 of NZ_CP168531.1, read as the reverse complement.
GTGTTCGTCGTCAAAGTCGAGCCTGCCGTACTGGCCGTGCCGGGGCACTATCTGACCGGCATCGCGTATGCAGTCGGCGCGGCCGCGATGTATGCGGTGTCGTCCATTATCACGAAGCGTTTGAAAGGCACGCCGCCGCATCTCATCGCGCTGATCCAGGTGTTGCTCGGCGTGGTGATGCTGGCGCCGCTCGTGCGTTTCGACGCACTGCCCGCTACCGGCGTGCAATGGCTCGAGCTGATCGTGCTGGGTGTCGTGAACACGGGCCTCATGTATGTGCTGCTGTACGGCGCGATCCAGAAGCTGCCCACCTCCATGACCGGTGCGCTGTCGTTTATCTATCCGGTGGTCGCGATCATCGTGGACAGGATCGCGTTCGGGCAGACGCTCGCGTGGATTCAGGTGCTGGGCGCGGTGCTGATTCTGCTGGCCGCCGCGGGCGTCAATCTGGGTTGGCGGATCGTGCCGCAAAGGCGTGTGCCATCGGTTTGAACGAGGCGCTTTCCGCGGATGCTACGGATTGCAAACGAACCTGTTTGTTCATATCAGCCGACTAATGATTCGTAAGATGGGCACGAGGCCCGGCCCATTTGGCCGCGTGTATGCGGGTTAACAGCCGTCGTCATGCATCTGTAGGGAAATCACTGATGCGGCTCAAAATCGCGCGCGCGTATGATTCAGTGAGACGCTGATCACGTCCGACAGAATTTCCGCCGCTCGCCGTAACAGGTTGAGCGGCTTTCTTTTTGTGGCGGCGCTTTCGCGTGTGCTTTTGCGTGCGCTATCGCGCGGGCGCGTGCCCGGCAACACGAACGACGATCGACTCGCCGTCCACCGTGAGCGGCCCATTCGCGCCGGCCAGTTCATCGACAAGACCCTTCAGAAGCGCGGGCCATTCGCCGCGCGGCTTGAGCATCGATGCCGCTGCGCGCATCGCCGCTGCGTCGTCGAGCATGCGCAGCAGCGACGCGAAACTCGTTGCGCGCACATCGAGCAGTTTGAAGACGATCAGCACCTTCAGCGCGTTCTTCGCATTGCGCGCCGGATCGGCACGCAGCCACGCGAGCCGCGAGAAGGCGCGCTCCAGCGCCGCGTCAACCTGGGCGAACGGCGCGCCATGGCCGGGAATCACGAGGCGCACGTCGAGCGCGGAGATGGCGTCAAGCACCGCCTGCTGCTCCGCAAAGCCGCTTTCGCCTTCCAGTTCCGGAAAGATCACGCCGAAGCCGTTTTCCCACAGCGCGTCGGCGCTGATCAGCAGGCGCTCTTCGGCGCAATAGAGCATCAGCGAATGCGGATCGTGGCCGGGCGCGCCGAGCACCTGCCAATCGAGTGAGCCGAGCTGCAGCGTCGCGCCTGGCGCGATCGTGCCTGTGAAGCCGAAGCGCTCGCAGCGCTGCGCGGTCGCGCGAAAAGTCAGGCGCGTTTCGTCCCAGTGGCGCACGGCCTCGGCTTCGCAGGCAGGAATGAGGGTGCGGCACGGCCACGTCGCTTGCAGGAGCGCATTGCCGCCGCAATGATCCGAATGCAGATGCGTGTTGACGATCAGATCGAGCGGGCGGTCGCCGAGCGCCTGCTGCACGAGCGCACGCGTTTGCTGTGCATGGGTCGCATAGCCGGTGTCGATGAGGGCCGCGCACGCGTCGTCGACGATCAGCACGTTGTTCGACGAAAGCCAGCCGCGCTCGAACACGCGCACCGCTGCGGGCAACGTGTTCATGGCGCGCTGCTGCCGTTGCCAGCTTCGGCGCGGGCCGGCGCGTCGGGTTTCGGCATCACGAGAATGGTCGACGCGCCGACCACGGCAACTTCGCCGCGCTGGTTTTTCACCGTGCCGTCCAGATGCGTGAGGTCGCCGTTCAGGCTTGGCTTCCAGTAAGCATCGCGCACACGCCACGTCATGACGAGCGTGTCGCCCGCGTGCGCGGCCTTCTTCAGCTTGATGTCGAATTCGAGGCCGAGCGGCTGCGCGTAGGTGGAAAAGTGCGTGGCCAGCAGCGCCATGAAATGCGCGGTGGGCTGCGTGCCGGACGCGATGAGGCCGCCAAAGCGGCTTTGCGCGGCATAAGCGTCGTCGTGGTGCAGCGGGTTCAGGTCGTTGACGAGCGTCGCGAACGACTTCACCGAATCCGCCGACAGCGTGAGCGTCGCGCTGAACGTCTCGCCGACGGTGACAATGCGCGGCGGCGCGTTCATCGCTGCACCTTCGTCTGGCTGGCGATGAATTCGGCATGGCGCGACGCCAGCGCGTCCCACACCGCGCGTTTCTCGTCGTCGTCGTAGAGCGACCAGCCGGCAATTTCGTCGATGGTGCGCAGGCACCCTTCGCACCAGCCCGTCGACGCATCCATGCGGCACACGTTGATGCACGGCGACGGCACGCCACCGCCTTTCGTCGCCTGATCGTCTGCTGCTGTCATCGGATCAGGCCGTTTCGCGCAGCGCCACGTCCGCCACCGGCGCGCCCGTCAGCGCGATCAGTTCTTCAGCGGTCAGATTGAACACCGCGTGCGGATGGCCGGCGGCGGCCCAGAGGCTGTCGAGCGCGAGCAGATCTTCGTCGATCAGCGTGACGGGTTCCACGGCATGGCCGACGGGGCACACGCCGCCTATCGCATAGCCGGTATTTTCGCGGACGAACTTCGCATCCGCGCGGCCAATTTCGCCGACGTGCGCCGCCACCTTTTTTTCGTCGACACGATTGGCGCCGCTCGCGACGACCAGCACCGGCGCGCCGTCTTCGCGGCGGCGAAACAGAATCGACTTCGCGATCTGCGCGACCGAGCAGCCGAGCCCGGCGGCGGCTTCGGCGGATGTCTTGCCGGTTTCCGGCAGCATGACGATTCGCCCCGCGTGACCGCGTTCGCGCAACAGCAGCGCGACGCGGCGTGCGGAGTCGGGCAGGGCGGTGAGGTCGTCGGCGTCGAGAAAAGCGTGGTCCGTCATCGTTTGGGTCCTGACTTTGGGTGCGGATCTGGGTTCATGATGTTGCGGGAGTACGTCTGTTTCCAAATGCGTGGAAGTGTTTCCGAGCCGGGCACACTCACACGCAGTTGGCCGCCGCTTCGCTACGCGCCTTGGCGAGCAACGCCTTGCCCGCGCGCGATACGTTCGGCCGGCCGATCGTCGTCGAAATGAAATCGCCGATGGCCACCACCTGCGCGAGGTCGATGCCGGTTTCGATGCCGAGGCCGTTCATCAGATACAGCACGTCTTCCGTCGCGACATTGCCGGTGGCGCCCTTCGCATACGGGCAGCCGCCGAGTCCGGCCACCGACGCGTGATAGATCTCGATGCCTTCCTGCAGCGCCGCGTAGATGTTCGCAAGCGCCTGGCCGTAGGTGTCGTGGAAATGCCCGGACAGACGCTCGCGCGGAAACACGCGCGTCACGGCCTCGAAGATTTCGCGCGTGCGCTTCGGCGTGCCGACGCCGATCGTATCCGCAATGTCGATCTCGTCGCAGCCGAGTGCCGCGAAACGTTGCACCACGTCGACCACCGACGCCACCGGCACCTCGCCCTGATACGGACAACCCAGCGCGCACGAAACGCTGCCGCGTATGCGCAGGCCGTGTTCCTTCGCTGCTTGCGCGACCGGCACGAATCGCTCGATGCTTTCCGCGATGCTGCAATTGATGTTTTTCTGCGAGAACGCTTCGCTGGCGGCGCCGAAGATCACGATCTCGTCGGCGCGCGCGGCAAGCGCGCCTTCGAAGCCGCGCAGATTCGGCGTCAGCACCGAATAGATCGTGCCGGAACGACGCTCGATGCCGGCCATCACCTCGGCGCCGTCGGCCATTTGCGGCACCCATTTCGGCGACACGAACGAGGCCGCCTCCACGTTGCGAAAGCCGGCCGCGGAAAGACGATTGATCAATTCGATCTTGGTCGCCGTCGGGACGAACTCCTTCTCGTTCTGCAACCCGTCACGCGGACCGACTTCGACGATTTTCACTTGCTGGGGTAGGGCCATGATGTGTCTCCGCAAAGTTGTAGTGACGGCGCTTGCTCAAGGTGTTTCGGCGCTCAATAGCCACGCTCGATATTCACCACGCCGCTGACCGCTTCACCTCGTTCGAGCGCGAGCATTTTGCCGGCGATCTGCGCGACGCTTTCTTCGCGCAAGGTCAGCGCGGACATGTGCGGCGTGATGGTAATGCGCGGCTCCTGCCAGAACGGATGATCCGGCGGCAGCGGCTCCTGCCGGAACACGTCGAGCGTGGCGGCCGCGAGTTGGCCACTCGCGAGCGCGTCAAGCAGATCGGCTTCGACGAGATGCGCGCCGCGCGCAACGTTGATCAGGTACGCGCCGCGGGCGAGCTTCGAAAACGTACGGGCGTTCAGCACGTTCGCGGTGTCCGGGGTATGCGGCAGCAGATTGACGAGTACTTTCGCGCCGTCGAGAAACGCGTCGAACTGGGCTTCGCCGGCGAACGCGGCGATGCCTTCCACCTCTTTCGCGCCGCGGCTGTAACCGCGCACGGGCAGGCCGAATGCCGCGAGCGTTCGGGCGACATGCGTGCCGAGCACACCGAGACCCAGCACGCCGACCGTGAACGCTTCGCGCGGGTGCGGATCGAGCACGTGCCAGCGGCGCTCGCGCTGCAGCGTTGCATATTCGTCGAAGCGCCGCAGATAACGCAGCACCGCGTGCGTCACATATTCGGCCATTTGCGGTGCCATGCCGGTGTCTTCAAGGCGGATCAACTGCGCATTGCGCGGCAAGCTGCCGGGTTGTTCGCGCTCGAGCGAGAGAATGGCGTCGACGCCCGCGCCCAGATTGAAGATGGCGCGCAGATCGGCGCGGCCGGCCAGCATCTCGCGCGGCGGCCGCCAGACGACAGCAAAGTCTGCGGGCGCGGTGTCGCCGGGTTGCCATTCACGCAGGCCGGCGTGAGGCAGCGCTCGCGCGAAGTCATGCAGCCAAGCGGCAGCTTCGGCGTCCGGCATATAAAAGAGGATTTTCATGCGGCTTCACCGTGGAATGCGCCATGGCTCCGGCTGGCGCGACAAGCCGCGCGCACCCGGCAGGGCGGCTCTGCGGATCGCGACGGCTGAGGCGCGGCGCGCGACGCTGGCGACATGAGGGCTCCTCCTTTTATAAGCAGGCTTCATTCTACTTTTTCGCCGGCAATCCCGCGCGCTTGCGCACGACCGTACGCAGCCGCGTTCGCCATCCGCGCAGCTTCCGCCCATAAACAAAGCACAAAAACTTGGTTCGTCGGCGCGCCTCGCGGCGGGACAATGGCTGCCCGGTTTCCCTTTGCGAGGGACAGACATGCTTTCATGCTCCAGATCGCCGTGGCCGCCGCGGCTCGTGACCGTTCCGGGCCTGCACGGCAGCGAAGGCGCACATTGGCAGACGTGGCTCGAGCGCCAGTTCGCGCGCTCGCTGCGGGTCGAACAGGTGGACTGGGACGCGCCTGACGTCGCAGGCTGGGCCCACTCGTTGCGCGAGCTGCTCGCGCGCGAACGCGGACCGTTCGTGCTGGCCGCGCACAGCTTCGGCTGCCTCGCGACCGCCCACGCGTTGCAGCAGGCATCGTATGCGAACGAGGTGGTCGGCGTACTGTTCGTCGCGCCCGCGAGCCCGCAAAAATTCGCCTTCGCGGGGCCGTTCGAGGCGCGGCGCCTCGGCGTGCCGTCCATTCTGATCGGCAGCGAAACGGATCCGTGGATGCCGCTTAGCGGCTCGCGCGAACTGGCGCACCGGTTCGGCAGCGCCTTCGTCAATCTCGGCGACGCGGGGCACATCAATACCGCAGCGGGATTCGGACCGTGGCCGAGGGCCAAGTATTTCATCGACACGCTGGTGCACTGCGCGGCGCCGCTGCGATTTGGCGACGAGACGCTGGAGGTCGCGCAGCACGCCCTGGTCTGACGACGCGCGCCGTGTTGGGCACCGCTTGCGCGGCGCGGCGCCGACAGGCGATCCGCTAGAATCCCGCTTCATGCCGCGACGGTGCGGCCACGGGTTTTATCATCGACAGCGGGGACAACATGGCAGGCAGAACGGGGACTTCGCGCTGGCTGGCGGCCGGCGTTACGGCGATCACGCTCGGCTTCGGGCTTGGCGGCAGCTCAGCAGCGCTCGCGGATACGTCGCTCATGAACGTGTCGTACGACGTGACGCGCGAGTTGTACAAGGACATCAATGCCGGCTTCATTGCGGCCTACAGGCAAAAGATCGGTGAAACTGTGTCGATCCGCCAGTCGCATGGCGCGTCGAGCGCGCAGGCGTTGTCGGTATTGCAGGGCTTGCAGGCCGACGTCGTGACGATGAATCAGCCGAACGACATCGACCTGCTCGCCGAAAAAGGCCAACTGGTCCCGGCTAACTGGCGCACGCGCCTGCCGGACGACAGCGCGCCGTACACCACGACGATGGTGTTTCTCGTGCGCAAGGGCAATCCCAAGCACATCAAGGACTGGGACGATCTCACGAAACCCGGCGTGCAGGTGGTGATCGCCAATCCGAAGACATCCGGCAATGGACGCTACACGTATCTGGCCGCGTGGGGCTATCGCAAGCAGCATGGCGGCACGGACGCCGACGCGCTCAACTTCGAAAAAGCGCTCTTCCGGAATGTGCCGGTGCTCGACACGGGCGGCCGCGGCGCGACGACGACGTTCACGCAACGCGGCATCGGCGACGTGCTGGTGACTTTCGAGAACGAGGTCGCGCTGATGAACAGCGGCGTGGGCGCGGGCAACTTCGAGGCGGTGTATCCGTCGGTGAGCCTGCTCGCGGCGCCGCCGGTTTCGATCGTCGACAAGGTGGTCGACAAGCGCGGCACGCGCAAGGAAGCGCAGGCGTATCTCGACTATCTGTGGTCGCCCGCCGCGCAGGAGATCATCGCGCAACACCATCTGCGTCCGCGCGACAAGAGCGTGCTCGCGAAGCACGCGGCGGAGTTCAAGCCGATCAAGACCTTCACCGTCGAAGAAATGTTCGGCAGCTGGCAGAAAGCGCAGCAGACGCATTTCTCCGACGGGGGGACTTTCGATCAGATCATCGTCGACAGGAAGTAACGCGCGTTACGCGTGGTCGCAGCCGTGCTCGCAGCCGCTCCTGTCGAGCGGCATCTGCTGCGCGGCTTCGGCGCGAATGCCGAGGCGCGCGAGCAGCTTGCGGTCCGCTTCGGCTTGCGGATTGCTCGTGGTCAGCAACTGATCGCCGTAGAAAATCGAGTTCGCGCCCGCGAGGAAGCACATGGCCTGCAGCGCTTCGTCCATCTGCTCGCGGCCCGCGGACAGGCGCACCATGGCACGCGGCATCGTAATGCGCGCAATCGCGATGGTCCGCACGAATTCGAACGGATCGATCGATTCCGTGCCGGTCAGCGGCGTGCCTTCCACTTGCACCAGATTGTTGATCGGCACCGACTCCGGATACGGGTCCATGTTCGCCAGTTGCGCGATCAGTCCGGCCCGTTCGCGGCGCGACTCGCCGAGGCCCACAATGCCGCCGCAGCACACGTTGATGCCCGCATCGCGCACGCGTTCAAGCGTGTCGAGGCGATCCTGGTAAGTACGCGTCGAAATGATCTGGCCGTAGAACTCCGGCGACGTGTCGAGATTGTGGTTGTAGTAGTCGAGGCCCGCCTCGCGCAGCGCCTGCGCCTGGTGCGTTTCCAGCATGCCGAGCGTCACGCAGGTCTCGAGTCCCATCGCCTTCACGCCGCGGATCATGTCCTTGATCGGCTCGAGATGCCGGTCTTTCGGATTGCGCCACGCGGCGCCCATGCAGAAACGGGTCGCGCCATTTTCCTTCGCGGCTTTCGCGGCGGCGAGCACTTCGTCGACCGGCATCAGCTTGTCGGCTTGCAGACCGGTGTCGTGATGCACCGACTGCGGACAGTACGCGCAGTCTTCCTCGCAGCCGCCGGTCTTGATCGACAGGAGCGTCGACAGTTGCACGGTGTTCGCGTCGAAATGTTCGCGATGCGTTTGCTGCGCGCGAAACATCAGGTCGTTGAACGGCAGTTCGTACAACGCAACAATGTCGGCGACGCGCCAGCGCGCGAGTTGTTGGGTCGCGGCATCGGCATTGATGGCTGTGCCCGCGGACGACGGAGCGATGTTCAGTTGGGTCATGTGGTCGATCCTCATGAATGGATGTGATGTTCGATTCAGCGCTGCGCGTCACGCAGCGTTTGCAATAACCGTGGAATGTCGAGCCGTTCGGCCGCGAGTTCGGCCGATGCCGGGCTCAAATGCGGCACGATGCCGAGCAACGGCGCGTGATGTTCGCGCGCGAGATGCTCGCGGATCGACGCGATGTTTTCGTCGGGAAAGGTCATGTCCGGATCCACGCGGTTCGCGACCCACCCGGCCAGCGTGAGTCCGCGCGCGGCGATAGCCTCGGCGGTGAGCAGCGCGTGGTTGATGCAGCCAAGGCGCATGCCGACGACCAGCACCACCGGCAGCTTCAGGGCGACGGCGAGATCGGCGGTGTCGCGCGTCGCCGTCAACGGCACGCGAAAGCCGCCGACGCCTTCCACTACGACGACATCGGCGCGCGTCAATGCTTGCCGATGGCACGCGACGATATGTTCGATATCGAATGCGACGTTTTCCAACGCCGCCGCGATATGCGGCGCGGCCGGTTCCTTCAGCAGATACGGCGTGCGCATGTCGGGCGGCAGCAGCACGTTCGACGCCGCGTCGAGCTGATCCGCGTCTTCGTTATGCAGTTCGTCATTCAGCATGAACGCGCCGGCGGCGATCGGCTTCATCGCGGCCGCCTTCAGGCCCTCGCGAACGAAGCCTCGCAGCAACGCAGACGAGACGAAGGTCTTGCCGATTTCGGTGTCCGTGCCGGTGACAAACACGGACAGGGCGGAATGCGCAGAGGTCATGCGGCCAGCGCTCCTGTCTGTTGCAAGCCCGCTTCCAGCCGGTCCAGATCCGCGTGCGAATGCGCGGCGGACAGCGAAATGCGCAGGCGCGATGTGCCGGTGGGCACGGTCGGCGGACGGATCGCGGGGACCCACAAACCTGCTCGATCGAGCGACGCGGCGATCTCGAGCGTGGCCTCGTTCGCGCCGATGATGAGCGGCTGCACGGCCGTGTGCGAATCGACCGGCAGCCACGGCGTGGCTTTGAGCATGGCACGCGTGCGTTCGATCAATTGCCGCAGATGCGCGCGCCGCTCATCGCCTTCGGCGCCGCCGATGATGCGCAGGCTCGCCGACACCGCGTGCGCGGCGGCCGGCACGGAAGCCGTCGTGAAAATGTACGGACGCGCGCGCTGCACGAGCCATTCGATCACCGTCTCATGCGCCGCCACGAATGCGCCCGACACGCCGGCCGCTTTGCCGAGCGTGCCGATCGAGATCAGATTGGGCGAGCGCAACGCGGCCTCGGCGATCGCACCGCGCCCTTGCGGACCGAGCACGCCGAAACCATGTGCATCGTCGACGATCAGCCATGCGCCGTGCTTTTCCGCGAGTTCGAGCAGGCGCGGCAGCGGCGCAATGTCACCGTCCATGCTGAACACCGTATCGGAAACGATGACCTTCACGTCGGCGTCAGACGCGTCGAGCATGGCGCTCAACGCTTCCATATCGCAGTGCGGATAGATCTGCACATCTGCTCGCGACAAACGCGCGCCGTCGATCAGCGAAGCATGGTTCAGCGCATCGGAAAAGAGCGTCGTGCCGCGGCCCGCGAGCGCGGTGAGCGTCGCGAGGTTCGCCATGTAGCCCGTGCTGAAGTAAAGGGCGCGCGGCGCGTCCACGAATCCGCCGACGAACTCCGCGAGGTCGTCTTCGAGTTGCGCATGCGCGCGCGAGTGGCCGCCGAGCAGATGCGAGCCGCCGCTGCCCGCGCCATAGCGTTGCGCGCCTTCCGCGATGGCTGCGATCAGTTGCGGATGCGCGGCGAGGCCGAGGTAGTCATTGCTTGCAAAGCCGACCATCTCGCGGCCGTCGACTGTCATGTGAGCGGCGCAAGGCGTGTCGGCGGTGCGGCGGCGACGGCGCAAGCCGCGCTCGTCGATTTCCTTGAGCCCCTGCGAAAGTTTGTCGAGGAGATGCATTAGCGGACCTCCGCGAGCGTGGCCTCGAACGTTTCGCGCGTGCGCGAGGCGAGCAGCGCAAGTTCTTCGTCGTCGAGAATGTAGGGGGGCATCAGGTACACCGTGGTCGCAATGGGGCGCAGCAGCAGCTCACGCTGCAAGGCGTTTTCGAAGAAGCGGCGCGAAAATGTTTTGGCATGCTCAGCGTTTTCGATGGCTGCGTCGAAAGCGAAAATCGTCCCGCACTGACGCAGATTGCGCACGTGCGCATGGTCCTGCAGCGGCGCAAGCGCTGACCTCAGTTTCGCTGACTTGTGCGCGTTGGCGGCGAGCACGTTGTCGCTCGCGAACAGCTCGAGCGTGGCGAGTGCCGCACGGCACGCGAGCGGGTTGCCGGTGTACGAATGCGAGTGCAGAAAGCCGCGAGCGGTATCGTCGTGATAGAAGGCCTCGAAGATTTCGTCGCGCGACAGCACGATGGACAGCGGCAGATAACCGCCGCTAATGCCTTTGGACAGACACAGGAAGTCCGGCCAGATGCCGGCCTGTTCGCAGGCGAAGAAGGTGCCCGTTCGTCCGCAGCCGACGGCGATTTCATCCGCGATCAGATGCACGCTGTACTGGTCGCACAATGCGCGTAAGCCGGCGATATACGACGCGTCGTGCATGGCCATGCCGGCGGCGCATTGCACGAGCGGCTCGACAATCAACGCGGCGATTTTCGCGGCGCGCGCTTCGAAGAGCGAACGCACGTGTTCGAGCGCGCCACGCGCGACGTCCGCTGCCGACTCGCCCGGTTGCGCGAGTCGCGCGTCCGGCGAAGCGACGACGTGCGCGTTGCGGATGAGCGGGTCGTAGGCGTCCTTGAACAGCGCGACGTCGGTCACGCCGAGCGCGCCGATCGTCTCGCCGTGGTAACTGTTAGCGATGCAGACGAATTCCTGCTTGTCGGCGAAACCGCGATTGCGCCATGAGTGGAAGCTCATTTTCAACGCGATTTCGACGGCGGAGGCGCCGTCCGATGCGAAGAACGCATGGCCCAGCGTGTTATGAGTGAGCGCGCCTAGGCGCTCCGCGAGTTCGACGGCGGGCTCGTGCGTGCAGCCCGCGAGCATGGCGTGTTCGAGGGTATCGAGCTGATCCTTCAGTGCCGCATTGATGCGCGGATTGGCGTGGCCGAACAGATTGACCCACCACGAACTGATCGCATCCAGATAACGATGACCGGCGCGGTCGTAGAGCCATGCGCCTTGTCCGCGCGCGACGGGCACGAGCGGCAGGCGCTCGTGATGCTTCATCTGCGTACACGGATGCCAGACCGCGCGCAGGCTGCGGGCAATCCAGTCTTCCGTCGATGTAGGTGATGTTGCTGACATTTCCAAGAGGTACTCCCAGGGATGCATGTTGCCGCTGCCGTGGGGTGTTTCTTTTGTCAGGTTTTTGGGGGCGCAACGCGGAGATTCTAGGCGCTGCGCCGGGCCGGTCGGCTAGCGTGCGGGGTCGAGATTAGCGGTTTCTTTGGGGCTTTGCACTAGCGGGTTGCCTGGCGTTTGGGCTTGTGCGGCGGCGGTTTGCGGCGGTTCGGCGCAGCTCGTTGGGGATACGGAAGGAAGGGTGTGGATGGGCGGAGTTAGCGACGACAAAGTATTGGGCGTAGTGGGGGAGGTTTCGGGTGGATTGTCTGAACGGCGCCCGGCACGGGCTGCAATGACCGCCTCGACCGACCGTCCTTTTTGGCCTTCTACCGGTCCAATCACGGTGTTATGAAAAGCAACCACCGTCAGGCTGTTGAGACTTTGAGCCAGAACCAGCCTGCTTGGTCTACTTCATCCAAGCCCGCATATACGGCTCGTTGTCGGCCGAATGCAAACGGCGAAAGACGGCATGGTTGCTGCCGTCGCCGTCACAGATCTCGGCAAGCAGGCGGCGTCGCCGGAATGATGCTTCGACATACGAACCCGCGCCGTCCCTCTCCTATCTCGATTGCGCAAAATCCCGCAAAATGCGCCGAGCCTGCATCCGCTCGGCAGCGCGCAGCTCTTTCAGGTACTGCTCGTCTGACGCGGGTGAGAGCAGATCCGCGGTTGTCCGGACGCGGCTGCCGGCAGCCCCGGCGCGTGCTTGCAATGCGCACGCATCGTCGATGGGGCACGACACCGGGAAAATCGTGGCGCCCGCGGTCAGGAGCCAGATGGTGCGCGTCACGCCGTCGGCAATGCTCAATTGCACGGAGCCGCCGTTCTCCGCGCGGCATGTCATGAGGGCAAGCGGAACGGGGTCGAATTGCCCTTCCATGAAGCCGATTTCGGCGGCAGCGAATTTTTCGTCGGACGGCCACAAGGCTTGCGACGCATCCGCGCATCGCTCGGGTTTGCCGCCGGTACGCCGCCATTGTTCGAGCAGCCGGTCGGCGTCGACCTCGACGACCGCAACGCTCGCGTCTCCCGGCGAGGCGGACACGCGCATGAACACGGTGCCGAAATTAGCTGTCGGAATCTGAAATACGGCGCAGCGTTGCTTCGCGTGCCACGCGATGCCATAGAGCGTCTTCACGTGCTTCTCCTGTCGTGATGGTCCGCATACTTATAGCGGGCACGACCATACCCAAAAATGGGAGAAGTCCCAATCGTCGGCAGCGCGGCGTCAGGTCTGAACCGGCGCGGCTATTCCCGGCTGGCAATAGCCGGTCGCGCGTCGTCAGTGGAAGAGAGAGAAGAAGAAGCGGAAGCACCACCAGGCGCGCCGGAGCCGCTGTCAGCCGTCCGTGAACCTTGATCGCCCCAGACAACGGAGTTATCCACGGCGTACAGGCGGCAAGGCGCCGAGCTCTGCTTCTGGCAATTCGCAATGGCAACCGACATCGGATCGTCGCCGCCCTCGGCCCACGACCATGCGCCGGTGTCCGACACCGCGAACGCGCGGCTCGGATACTGGCGCAGGAAGTTGCGGTAGCCCGCGCGCCCGGCTTCGTCGACGTAGGGCACGGCGTCCACGGCATCGACGGAAGCAAAGCCGCTCGCCTTCGGCGCGGCCGGATCCGCCACGCGGTATTGCACGCCGGTCGGCATGCCCACGCGGGCAAGGAACGCCTCGACTGCCGGCCACCAGACCTGCACGCCGTCGCGGTCGCCGACGAGCCGGTGCGCATCGTTCTTATATTTGCCGTAGTCGACCATTTTCGCGCTGGCGCCGTGCGCGATATACGCCGCGTACATGCCGGCCACGAGGGGCGCGTTCCACACCGAATCGTTGTCGCCGTACATCCACAGCGACGGCACCTTCGTCTTGTCGCCGTACGCGCCGAACGCGCGTGTCAGGTTGCCTTGCCAGTCGCCGCACGCGTCCTGCCGCAAGCCGCCCGAGAAGTTGATGAGCGCCCGCACGCCCGGCGCGGCTTCGGTGCCGTACGCCATCGTCGCGAGGCCGCCGTGCGACGTGCCCGCCACCACAATGTGCGACGCGTCGACGTAAGCTTGCTTCGACATGTAGTCGATGGTGGCCGCGACGTCGCCGGCCTGCGAGATGCCGTTGCGTTCGACGTCACATCCGTCCTGATGATAAACGCCGCCCGACTGGCCGAAGCCCTGGCGGTTCGGCGCCACCACCACGTAGCCGCGGCGCACGAATTCGCGCGCAAGCGGCAGCGGGTCGCTGCGTTCCTGCATACGCGGATCGCCGGGAATCTTGCCGTGGTTGAAGACGATCATCGGGAACGGACCCGCGCCATCCGGCTTGTAAATCGTCGTTTGAAGCGTGATCTGTCCGTCGGCGTCGACGGGAATGCGAATGATCTGCTCGTTCAGGCGCGCGCTCGGCAGATAGATGTCGTCCGGCAACGCGATGCGCGGCACCTGCGCGCGGGCGAGCGGTCCGGGGGCGTCCGCGAGCGGGTTGGCGTGCGCGGCCGCGACAGCGCACATCGCCGCTGCACCCATCGCCGCACACTTCGCCAGAACCTTGCTCAACGCCATTCACGCACCTGCCAGAAAAACCGCCTCGACATCGCACGTCTGTTTGGTGAAACGCGCGGCTGACATTCGCCTTTCGCCCGCATTTGCGACAAACAAAAACATGCTCACGTACGCATTGCGCGAAGCGCACGCACGCCAGATCGAGATCGCACGGGATAAACCCAACGGCCGGCGCGACCCCACGCGCCGATGATGAACGCCACGTCTGCTGCCGGGGAACCGCGGCCGCAACCTCATATCTGGTTATCGGCCGGCGCCGGCGCAACTTGCGGAACCCTTACCAGCGAGCTCTCGCAGGGTGGCGTCATGAAGCAACGGCCTCATCCTGGCACGACAATTTTGTTTTGTGCAATCAAGGAGAACCCGTGACGAAAAATTTGCCGCGTAGCGGCGGAGGCACAGGGGAGGCGGAATGAGGCCGCGGAAGTGCGCTGAGCGTGCGCATTGGGGCGCGAACCAAGCCACAGATGGTCTGAGTCGACGTGTCGAGCGGAAGCGATCGCCGGGCGCTGCTGCAGGTCAGCCGACTGCGGACGAGCCGAGCTGTGGCGTCGCGCCAACATAAAAGAGCCTCGCCAGTGGGCTAAGCGCCCAAAGGGCCAAATGCGATGGCGGCGACACGTCGCAGCACGCTGTCCGCCACCGCGCCACCGCGCCACACGCCAAGACGCCAAGACGCCAAGACGCCAAGACGCCAAGACGCCAAGACGCCAAGACGCCAAGACGCCAAGACGCCAAGACGCCAAGACGCCACCGCGCCAAGTAAGCCGCCGAAAGCTGCCCCAAGCCACCTAAGCCACCGAAGCCACCGAAGCCACCGAAGCCACCGAAGCCACCGAAAAACTACTCCCTCACATCGCCGTCGACATACAGCCAGTGGCCGCAATCATCACGAACGAACCGGCTCAGCTCATGCAACCGATGCGCGCGGCCCGCCACCTTGTACCGTGCGACGAACTCGACCATCGCGTGCTGCGGGTCGGTTTCGGCGAATGCCTTGATCTGGAGTCCGAGCCAACGCGGCGCGTCGGGCGCTTCGAGGTCCACGTCGAGGTCGGCGGGGCAGGTTGCCGGCGCCCAGGTGGCGCGCAGGTAGTCGGTTGCGCCGACAACATACGCGCTGTAACGCGAGCGCATCAGTTCGAGCGCCCGCGGCGCCGGCTCGCCGCCGTCGATGTAACGGCCGCAGCACGCCGCAAATCGCGGTGCCTTCACAGCACCCGACGCGTGAGGCGCGGCGCCGCCGCAAGGACAGTCGACGGGGCGCCGCGTGGACAATTCATGCTTGCTCATGGGACTCTTAAGCGGACTCTTAGGGAAACTTTTAAGGAAACTCTTAACCAAGACCGCGCGCAATCAATATCTTCTGGATGTCGCTCGTGCCTTCGTAGATCTGGCACACGCGTACATCGCGATAAATCCGTTCGACCGGGAAGTCGCTCAGGTACCCATAGCCGCCGTGAATCTGCAATGCCGCCGAACAGATGCGCTCCGCGGCTTCCGACGCGAACAGCTTTGCCATGGCGGCTTCCGTCAGACACGGCTGGCCCGCGTCTTTCAGCGCGGCCGCGTGCCAGATCAACTGACGCGCGGCTTCGAGTTGCGTCGCCATGTCCGCGAGACGGAATTGCACGGCCTGGTGCGAGAAAAGCGGCGCGCCGAAGCTCTCGCGTTCTTTCGCATAGCTCAACGCGGCTTCGAACGCCGCGCGCGCCATGCCGACGCTTTGCGCGGCGATGCCGATGCGCCCGCCTTCGAGCCCCGACAGCGCGATGCGATAACCCTCGCCTTCCGCGCCGATCAGGTTCGCGGCGGGGACGCGGCAGTCCTCGAAGACGATTTGCGCCGTGTCCGACGAATGCTGGCCGAGCTTGTCCTCGAGCCGCGCGACGACGTAACCGCTGCTGTCGGTCGGCACGATGAACGCGCTGATGCCGCGCTTGCCCGCCGCCTTGTCGGTGACGGCCATCACGATTGCGACCTGAGCGTTCTTGCCGCTCGTGATGAACTGCTTCACGCCGTTGAGCACGTACGCGTCGCCGTCGCGCGTTGCCGTGGTGCGCAGCGCCGACGCATCCGAGCCCGCCTGCGGTTCGGTCAGACAGAACGCGCCGAGCATCTCGCCGCGCGCAAGCGGCGTGAGCCAGTCGCGCTTTTGCGCGTCGCTGCCGTACGTCAGCAGAATGCTGCACACCGGGCAATTGTTGACAGAGATGGCCGTGGATGTGCCGCCGTCGCCGGCTGCGATTTCTTCGAGAATCAGCGCGAGCGCAAGCGCGTCCATGCCGGCGCCGCCGTACGCTTCGGGCACCAGCACGCCGTAGGCGCCGAGTTCCGCGAGCTGACGGTGCACATCTTTCGGAAAGGTGCGCTCGCGGTCCCATGCCGCCGCGTGCGGCGTGATGGCGTCGCGCACGAAGGTGCGCAGCGCGTCGCGGACCATCAGGTGGTCCTGATCAAGCACCATGAGCCTGTCTCCTCACCAGTCGAGCTGCGTGCCGTCGTATTGATAGAAGCGGCCATTGAACGCCTCGCGCGAGGCCGCGGCCTGCGCCAGCACTTCGCGCATGCCGCTCACGCTGCGCGTGGGGTGCACCGCCGCCTGAGCGCCGCCCATGTCGGTCTGTACCCAGCCCGGATGCAGCGACACGCAGGTGGCGCGCTGCGCTTCGAGCGACGCGAGCTTGAGCGCGTCGTTCAGCGCCGCCTTGCTCACGCGATACAGCCAGCCGCTCGTGCCGCTCGGGTCGGCAATGCTGCCCATCCTGCTCGAAATGACGGCCAGCACGCCGCCCGTTTCTTCGACGAGCGGCAACAGGATCGGCATCAGTTGCATCGGCCCGCGCACGTTGGTGTGCATCACGTGATCGAAGTCTTCCGCGGTAATGGTTTCAACGCCTTCGCTGCGCGGACCATACACCCCGGACACGACGATGGCGACATCTACATGTTCGCCGTCGAGCTTCCAGCCGAGCGCGGCGATATCCGCAGGTTCCGTGACGTCGACGGAGTACGGTTGCGCGCCCAACTGGGCGAGGGCGTCGAGCGCGGCGCCGTCGCGCGCGGTGGCCAGCACGCGCCAGCCGCTCTCCTTGTATTGCCGGACAAACTCCTGGCCGATGCCGCGCGACGCACCGACGATCAACACTGTCTTCATGAATCACCTCCAACTCTGTTAAGCGCTGGAATGCGCGCACGACATGTCAAACCAGCTCGATGCCCATCGCGGTCGCTTCGCCGCCGCCGATGCACAGCGTCGCGACGCCGCGCTTGCCGCCGCGCTTTTTCAGCGCGCCGATGAGCGTGACGAGAATGCGCGCGCCGGATGCGCCGATCGGATGGCCGAGCGCACAGGCGCCGCCATGCACGTTGACCTTGTCGTGCGGGAGCTTGTGCTCTTTCATCGCGGCCATGGTCACGACGGCAAAGGCCTCGTTGACTTCATACAGATCGACTTCGTCCGCGCGCCAGCCGTTTTTCTCGAACAGTTTGCGAATGGCGCCGACCGGGGCCGTGGTGAACTTCGCCGGCTCCTGCGCGAAGGTGGAATGGCCCACTACGCGTGCAAGCGGCTCGACGCCGAGACGCTTTGCCGTCGATTCGCGCATCATCACGAGCGCCGCGGCGCCGTCCGAAATCGACGACGAGTTAGCGGCCGTCACGGTGCCCGTCTTGCTGAACGCGGGCTTGAGCGTGGGGATTTTGTCGAGGTTGGCCTTGTACGGCTGTTCGTCGTGCTCGACGGTGACTTCGCCTTTGCGGCTTTGCACTTTGACCGGCGCGATTTCCCAGGCGAACGAACCGTCTTCGTTTGCGCGCTTCGCGCGGTTCAGCGACTCGACGGCGAACGCGTCCTGCGCTTCGCGCGTGAAGTCGAACGACGCCGCGCATTCTTCCGCGAACGTGCCCATCAGGCGGCCTTTCTCGTACGCGTCTTCGAGACCGTCGTAGAACATGTGATCGATCACCTGGCCGTGACCCATGCGCATGCCGCCGCGCGCCTTGGGCAGCAGATAGGGCGCGTTGGTCATGCTCTCCATGCCGCCCGCGACGATCACGTCGACCGAACCGGCGGCGAGCATGTCGTGCGCGAACATCGCCGCGCGCATGCCGGAGCCGCACATCTTGTTGACGGTCGTGCTGCCCGTGGAAAGCGGCAAGCCCGCGCCGAGCGCGGCTTGCCGCGCGGGCGCCTGGCCGAGGCCCGCGGGCAGCACACAGCCCATCACCACTTCGTCGATCTGTTCGGGCTTCAAGCCCGCGCGTTGAACCGCGGCTTCAATCGCGATCGAGCCGAGTTGCGGCGCGGTGAGCGACGCAAAGTCGCCCTGAAATGCAGCCATCGGCGTGCGCGCCGCGCTCACGATCACAATCGGGTCGGCGCTCGCGCCGCTCGTCTCGCTCATCTTTGTCTCACTCATGTTTTAGCTCCTTGATCACACCCTGGACGATGGCCGGCACGTCGCCCAATTGAGCCGCGTCGGCCGCCACCACGTCGTTGTCCGCTTCATGCGCGCGGCTCGCCGACACACCGGCGACGCAGCGCTCGTAGGTCTCTTCGAGCGCGGCCGCGTTGTTGACCGTCATGCCGAGGTCGCGCACCTTGCCGTCGTGCACGCCATACGCCCAGCCGTGCACGGTCAGTTCCTGGCCGCGCGCCCATGCATCGTTGATGATGGTCGTGCGGCATACATTCACCACCTGTTCGATTGTGTTCAGTTCCACGAGACGCCGGTGACGCGCCTCGCCGAGCGGCCACTCCTCGAGCAGCGCCGCGTGCTTCGCACGCACGTCCTGCACGTGATGCAGCCAGTTGTCCGCGAGACCCACGCGGCGGCCGTGCAAGGCCGCGCCCACGCCCGAGCAGCCGTAGTGGCCGACCACCATGATGTGCTTGACCTTCAGCAGGTCGACGGCGAACTGGATCACCGAAAGGCAGTTCAGATCGGTGTGCACGACCACGTTGGCAATGTTTCTGTGCACGAACACTTCGCCCGGCGGCAGGCCGATGATCTGGTTCGCCGGCACGCGCGAATCGGAGCAGCCGATCCACAGATACTCGGGCGTCTGCTGATGCGCGAGGCGCGAGAAGTACTCGGGATCTTCCGAGAGCTTGCGGGCGACCCACGCGTCGTTGTTCTCGAACAGATGGGCGAGCGGATGAGCAGAGTTGGAAGCGTTCGTGTTCATGATGCGTTTTGGCGGTTAGTCGACCGTTTGAGCGGCCGGTTTCGTTAGATTGGATTCGGTTGATGCATGCGACGTGCGAATCACGCCTGACCCACATGCGGGTACCAGGTGGATCAGGCCACTCTCACGTCGCGTTCGTCGGCTTGCGGATCAGCAGCGGGCGTATTGGCCGCGCCCTCGAAACGCTCCGGATAGCGGATGCAAAACCGCACGCTGTTGTCATACGGAAAAAAGTCGGGCAATTCGCCTTTCAGTAGCTGTTCCTTGTGCCTTTGCCACAGCGCGGGATCGAAGAAGTCCGCGTGATGCTGCATGAACGAGCGCCGCACGCGTGGATCGCCGAGCAGGAACGTGCCATACGTTTCGGGGAAAATGTCATGCGGGCCGACCGAGTACCACGGCTCACCCGACATTTCGTCTTCCTCGTTGCGCGGCGCCGGCACCGCGCGCACGTTGCAGTCGGTCAGATATTCGATCTCGTCGTAGTCGTAGAACACCACGCGGCCGTGGCGCGTCACGCCGAAGTTCTTGTACAGCATGTCGCCGGGGAAGATGTTTGCCTGCATCAGCTCCTTCACCGCATTGCCGTATTCCTTGATGCCGTGCTCGACGTCCGCGTCGTTGCCGTTTTGCAGGAACAGATTCAACGGCACCATGCGCCGTTCGATATACATATGGCGAATCACGACGTTCTCGCCTTCGTATTCCAGCAGCGACGGCACTTCTTTTTCGAGCTCGCGAAGGAGCGTCTCGTCGAGCCGCGAAATGGGCAGGGCGACGCTCGAATACTCGAGCGTGTCGGCCATGCGCCCGAGGCGGTCGTGCCGCTTGACGAGCAGATACTTCTCCTGGATTTTCGCGCGCGTGGTTTCCTTCGGCGGCGGGAAGTTGTCCTTGATGAGCTTGAAGACGTACGGGAAGGAGGGCAGCGTGAACACCAGCATCACGAGGCCCTTGATGCCCGGCGCGATGATGAACTGGTCGCTCGAATGCGACAGGTGATGCAGCAGGTCGCGATAGAAGAGATTCTTGCCCTGCTTCTGCAAACCCACCGACGTGTAGATTTCCGCTTTCGGCTTGCCCGGCATGATCATGCCGAGGAATTCCACATAAGCGGACGGCACTTCCATGTCGACCAGAAAATACGAGTGCGAAAAACTGAAGATGATCAGCAACTGCTCGCGCTTGAGCAGCACGGTGTCGAGCGCCAGCACACCCGGCTTCACGTGACGCAGCGGCACGGCGAACGGCAGCAGCATGTCGCCGTTGATGATTCGCCCGACGATATACGCCGCCTTGTTGCGAAAGAACAGCGACGAGAGCACGTGAATCTGGAAGTTCGGCGCTTCGTCGAAGGTGCCGAACGCGTCGTGAATGGCTTGCATCACGCAGCCCACATCGCGTGTCAGATCTTCGAACGGCGGTTCGAGCTGAAAATTCGTGACGATGCGCTCGAGCGTCGCGGCGAGACCGTCCTTGCCCGGGTAGTACGCGCGATACGTCGGCTTGGCGGCCGGCTCGTCATTCTCGAGATATTCCGTCGAGATCGCCGGGCGCACGAAAATGAAGTCGTTATTGAAATACGAGCGGTGCAGGATTTTGCAGCACACCGAATTGAAAAAGGTTTCCGCGCATTCGGGCTGACGGTGCGTGGTCAGCAGACCAATGTAGTGCAGCTTGATCTGCTGCCACACTTCACTGTCAATGTTCTCCGCGTCGTATTCGTCTTCGAGCAGTTCGACGCATTCCTGAACGCGGTCGTCGTATGAAGTAATGCGCTCGCGCGCGAGCTTTTGCAGGCCGTGCCAGTCGCCGTTTTCGAACAGCGTCTTGGCGTGGATCGCCGCGTCGCTAAAGATCCGGTAGTGCCGGTTGAATCCTTCGAGCATGGTTTGCGCGACGTCAAAGCCGATTTGCGACGACAACAGTTTGGGAAAGTGATTCATGTCGACCGTGCATTCGTCTCATGTCGTGAAGACACCCGTGATTGTATCGTTCGGGTGCGCCCGCGACGCATTGCGTCAACCGGCGCGTGCCTCGGCGCCGCGTGGGCGCTGCCGGGCATTGGCCGACTTTTCCAGGCAACTGCGTTCAATGCCGCGGTTCGGCATTGCTAAACCAGCCAATTTCCAGCAAAAAATTTCCTTCGCCTTGACGCTTGTCTCTGCTTAGGCGGGCTTGGCTTCGCGGGTATCTCGCGTGCCGGCTGCATGCGTGCCGCCTTCGAGCAGCGCGCGCGCCTGCGCTTCATACTGCGCGAGGTCTTCGAGCGTCGCGTTCAGGTCTTCCAGCTGCCGCTCCAGCACCTCGCGATGACGCGTGACCGTGGCGAGAAACGCGTGCAGTTGCGGGACGGTGTCCGTCGGCGATTCATACACGTCCAGCAGATCGCGAATCTCCGAGAGCGTGAAGCCGAGCCGTTTGCCGCGCAGCGTGAGCTTCAGCCGCGTGCGGTCGCGACCCGAATAGACGCGCCGCAAGCCGCTCGAACCTTCGCGGCTCGGCGAGAGTAAACCCTGGTCTTCGTAGAAACGAATGGCGCGCGGCGTGACGTCGAATTCGCGCGCGAGTTCGGTGATCGTGTATTGGGTGGTCATCGGGCATTCACTAGCCGGGCACAAAACCGGATTGACGATAGAATCGACGTTTACGTTATCGTCAACTTGGGTTGAATGCAACCTGCGGCAAGTACGCGGAAAGCGTGGAGGAAGACAGCGGAATGAATGCACTCGAACATCAACTCGACTATCCGTTCAAGGACTTGATGCCTGAGCTGGGCCGCGCGCAGGAAGTCGCGCCCGGCGTGTTCTGGCTGCGCATGCCGCTGCCGTTCGCGCTCGACCACATTAATGTGTGGCTGCTGCGCGACCGGATCGACGGCGAAGAGGGCTGGACGGTCGTCGACTGCGGGATCGCGTCGGACGCGATCCGGGAGAACTGGGAGAAGGTGTTCGACTCGGTGCTCGGCGGCTTGCCCGTGCTGCGCGTGATCGTCACGCATTGCCATCCGGACCACATCGGTCTCGCGCACTGGGTGTGCAGCGGCGGCGACAAGAAGCGCTGGGACGCGCGCCTGTGGATGACGCTCGGCGAATACATGCAGGCTCGCGTGATGGCGGCCGGCGACGGCTCCAACGCAGGCGGCGAGGCGGCCGCGCGGCACTTTGCACTGCACGGCGTGACCGACGAGACATCGCTCGATAAATTGCGCAGCCGGCAGAGCTATTACGCGAATCTCGTGCCGGCCGTGCCGGGCCAGTACCGGCGCCTGCGCGAGGCGGACGGCGTGACGATCGGCGCAAAGACGTGGCGCGTGGTGACCGGCTACGGCCATTCGCCCGAGCACTGCGCGCTGCATTGCGAAGAGCTCGGCGTGCTCATTTCCGGCGACATGGTGCTGCCGCGCATTTCGACGAACGTGTCCGTGTTCGCCATGGAGCCGGAAGGCTCGCCGCTTGCGCTCTATCTGGAGTCGCTCGCGCGCTACGAGGCGATGCCGGAAGACACGCTCGTCTTGCCCTCGCACGGCAAGCCGTTTCGCGGCGTGCGCACGCGCGTCGCCCAATTGCGCGAGCATCACGACGCGCGTCTTGCCGAAGTGCGCGAGGCGTGTGCGCACAAGCCGCACAGCGCCGCGGATATCGTGCCGCTCATGTTCAAACGCCAGCTCGATATTCACCAGTTGACGTTCGCCATGGGCGAGGCGCTCGCGCACCTGCATCTGCTGTGGCTTGCCGGCACATTGAAGCGCACGCACGACGCCGACGGCGTAATGCGGTTCTCGGCGTGAGCGCCCGGATCGTTTGATGCGATAGGCCGGCAAAAAAAGCCCGGCGCGCTTTGATCGCGCGACCGGGCTTTTTTGTGTTGCGGCTGAAAGGGCAGCGCGTTACTGCACCGACACGGCCCCGAAGTTCTGCCGTCCGAACGGACTCACGTGATAACCGCTCACATTGGTTCGCGTGATGGCCGCCGCCGTCGGATAGCCGAGCGGAATCCACAGCGCCTCGTCGTGGATGATCTGCTGCGCGGCCTCATACGCTTTCGCGCGCTTGGCCTGATCCGGCGTGGACTTGCCTTCGGCGATCAGCTTGTCGAGGTCCTGATCGCAGAAACGCGCGAAGTTGATCCCAGACTTCACCGCATTGCAGCTGAAGAGCGGCGACAGGTAGTTGTCCGGATCGCCGTTGTCGCCGGCCCAGCCCATGAAGAGCGAGTCGTGCTGGCCTTGCTTCGCCTGCTTGATCAGCTCGCCCCATTCGATCACCTTCACGTCGGCCTTCACGCCGATCTTCGCGAAATCCGCCTGCAGCAGTTCGGCGCCCGCCTTCGGATTCGGATTGAGCACGCTGCCGTTCGGACGCACCCAGATGGTCGTTTCAAAGCCGTTCGGGTAGCCCGCGTCGGCGAGCAGTTTCTTTGCCTTCGCCGGATCGTACGGCCAAGCCTTCACCGCCTTGTCGTAGCTCCAGGTGTTCGGCGGATACGGATTCACGGCCGGCGTTGCCGTGTTGTCGAACACCGTCTTCAGATAGGTGCCGCGGTCGAACGCCATATTCAGGGCGGCGCGAACTTTCTGATTGTCGAGCGGCTTCTTCTGCGTGTTCAGTGCGACGAACGCCGTCATGAACGCCGGCGTTTGCACGATGGCGAGCGATTTGTCGCTTTTCGCATCCGCGAGATCCTGCGGTTTCGGCGACAGCGCGATCTGGCATTCGCCCGCTTTCACCTTTTGCGCGCGCACGGTGGCGTCGGGCGTGATGGCGTAGATCAGGCGGTCGATTTTCGGCTTCGGTCCCCAGTAGGTCGGGTTCACGTCGTAGCGGATCACCGCGTCTTTCGTGTAGCTCTTCAGCTCGAACGGACCAGTGCCGATCGGCTTCGAGTTCAGATCGACCTGCTTGCCGGCCTTCAGCAACTGGTCGGCGTATTCGGCCGAATAGATAGAGGCGAAGCCCATCGTCAGGATCGACACGAAAGTCGCGTCCGGCGCGTTCAGTTCGAACTTGACGGTGTTGTCGTCGACCTTGCTGATCGACTTGATGAGCTTCGGCAAGCCCATGGACTGCGCGTGCGGGAAGCCGCTCGCGCCCGCCACCTTGTGCCACGGGTTGCTGTCGTTGAGCATGCGGTCGAACGTGAAGACGACGTCGTCGGCATTCAGCGGGCGAGTGGGCTTGAAGTAGTCGGTGGTCTGGAACTGGACGTTCGGGCGCAGATGGAACGTGTAGGTGAGACCGTCCGCGCTCACTTCCCATTTGTCCGCGAGCGATGGCACCACTTTCTTCGCGGCCTCGTCGTAGGACACGAGCGAGTTGAAGATCACATCGGCCGACGCGTTGGTCGTGACGAGCGAGTTGAACTGCACGACGTCGAAGCCGTCGGGGCTCGATTCGGTGCAGACGGTCAGCGGTTTGGCGAGCACGAGCGCGGGCGCCGTGAACAGTACGGCGGCTGCGAGCAGTTTGAAGCGCATAAGATCTCCGGTAACGAGCGCAGTCAGGCAGTGCGTCGGGTTGTGGTTATGTTCCGTCGACTTCATTTTGATACGTTTCGGGCGCTCGCGCAGGGTCGCCAGAATCCCGACTCATGCGCGCGCCGGCCTTCGCGAAAGCTTATCGAAGGGCAGTTTCGACGACAACAACATAATCCGCATATTCATATGGCGGCTGCCGAGCCGGCGCTCGTTCATGCCGCTGCGGCGCGCTGCATCAGATAAGCGATGCCTTCGATCGCCCGCGCGCCGTACCACGAGACCATTTCCCCGTCGATCAGCTCGATGCGCTTGCCGCCCATGCGCGGATCGCGCTGGAGCGCCTCGCAATGAGCTTGCGTGAAGCGGTAGGGCTCGGTAGAAAGCAGAATGCGCTCGACGTCGGCAAGCCACGGTGCGCGGTTTGCGCCAGCGAATTCGAACGACGGATAGCGGGCCGCGCCCGCCGTGCCGCCTTGCACGTCGGGCAGCGTCTGCCAGTTGACGAGGCGCAGCATCGCGGAAATATAGGTGTCGCGCGCGACGGTCATCCACGGTTCGCGCCAGATCAGATACAGCACGTTTTGCGGGCGGAAAGCGCGTGTCGCCGCTTCGTGCAGCCGGGCTTCCAGTTGATCTGCGAGATTCGACGCCTCCCGCTCGCGACCGAAGATCGCGCCGAGCAGCGCGTACAGCGAGAGATTGTCGTGCGGCGTCTGCGGGTGAGTCACGACGACATGCGGCACGAACGTGCGCAGTTGCTCGACGGTATCGCGCTCGTTCTCGTCGATATTGACGATCAGATGAGTGGGTTGCAGCGCGCGAACGGCCTCGACATTCACCGCTTTCGTGCCGCCCACCTTCGGCACGTTGCGGACCTTGTCGCGCGGATGCACGCAAAAGCCGGTGCGCCCGACAATTTGCCGATCGAGGCCGAGCGCGAATAACAGTTCGGTGATGCTCGGCACGAGCGAGACGATGCGGGCGCCGGTGCCCACTTTTTCGTGCGCGACGCCGGTTGCATCGACCGCACGCGTGGACATGATTTACTCGACGACGGCGCGCGGCTTGCGCGGCGCGCGTTCGAACACGCGGTCGTACAACCAGCGCGGCACGACGTGCAGCAGCATGGCGACGAGCCGCATCTGCCACGGAAACACCGCGAACGCCGCGCGGCGCTCGATTGCCTGCGCGGCCTTGGCGGCGAAGCGATCGGCGTCCATCAGAAAGGGCATGGTGTAGGGATTGTGCGCGGTCATCGGCGTGCGGATATAGCCGGGCGCAATGGTGACCACGCCGACGCCGTGGGGACGCATTTCGACGCGCAACGCCTCGAGATACTTGAGCGCCGCCGATTTCGATGCGCTATACGCGCCCGAACCCGGCAGCCCGCGCACGCCTGCGACGCTCGCAATGCCGACGAGCGTGCCGCGTCTCGCCGCCACCATGGCCGCGGCGAACGGCTCGAAGGTCGCGACCATGCCGAAATAGTTGATGTCCATCACTTCGCGGAAGGTGCGCAGGTCGCCTTCGCCGGTCACGGCGCCGCGGCTCACGCCCGCGTTGGCGATCACAATGTCCGGCAGGCCGTGTTGCGCGATGAACTGCGCGGCAGCTTCCGCGAGCGCCTCGGCGTCGCGCACGTCGACGCAATAAGTGGAAATGGAATTTTGCGGATGAGACCGCTGGAAGGCGGCGAGGGCGTCGCCGCGGCGGGCCACGAGGCCGAGAACCGCGCCGCGCCGCGCGTATTCGGCGGCGAGCGCGAGGCCGATCCCACTCGAAGCGCCGGTAATGAAGACTTTCAACGGTGAACTCATTCCGGCGCCTCGGCTTTACATCTTCTTCGCGCGGACCTGCTGGACCAGGTAGTCGAGCACCTGGATCGTGCCCGGCAAGCTGTTGGTCGCGGCCGGGCCGGTTTCATACTTGCCCTGCACGGCGATGGTCGGCACGCCGTCGATCTTGTAGTCCTCCAGCAGCTTCTTGTCCTTTTGCAGCGCGCTTTGCGTCGAGAACGAGTTGTACGCGTCCATGTACTTCTTCGGATCGACGCCGTTCTTCGCGAGGAACTTGGCCTGGTCTTCCGGCGTCAGCAGGTAGTTCTTGTTGACGTGGATCTCGTTGAACACCTTCGGCGTAAGCTGCGAAGCGAGGCCGAGCGCGTCGAGCGCATGGAACATCTTCGAATGCGGAATGAAGTCGTCGCGGAAAGCCACCGGCACGCGTTTGAAGACGACGTCCGGACCCTGCTTCTTCACCCACGCTTCGAGGTACGGGTTGAATTCGTTGCAATGCGGGCAGCCGTACCAGAAAAATTCGGTGACTTCGATCTTGCCGGCGGGCACGTCGGTAGGCTGCGCGGTGGGCAATACGGTGTAGTCCTTGCCCGCGACCGGCGCGCTCGGCGACGCGTGCGCCGAGGCCGCGACAAGGCCCAGCGAGAGGAACAGGATGCTCAGCAGTTTTTTCATGTTGTGTTGACCCAGGTAGGCGTAAAACAGTGGCGCCACGCAAATGCCCGTCACCGTTTTCAGTATCGGCGTTCAACGGTTCTGTCGTCCGTCGTGCTCAATCATGCTTGTCTTGCTTGCGAATCTTGTGACAGGCGCCGCGCACCGATAGTTCGGCGGCGGCGCCCGATCTGCGGATCCTTGCTATTTATTGCTTGGTGAAGCGGATGACGGCGGTGTCCACGCCCGCGTCCGAGAGACGCTGACGGCTCGCGTTCATGTCCTCGAACTTGGAGAACGGCCCAATGCGCACGCGATAGTACGTGACGCCGCCCGCCTCGCGCTGCGTGACCTTCGACTCGAAACCCTGGAACGCGAGGCGCGCGCGCTGCTGCTCGGCGTCGGCAGCGGTCTTGTAGGCGCCTACTTGCAGGAAGTAGCCGGTGTTCGCGTCGCCGGGTGCGGGTGCTGCGCCTGAGCCCGGCTTCACATTCGCGACCGTTGCCGAAGAGGTGCTCTTCGGCGCCGAACCCGCCGCGGTGGCGGCCGGTGCGCTCAGGGCTTGGGGTTTTTTCACCGCGGCCGTGGCGCTGCTGCTGCCGTTTTCCTGCGCGGGCTTGGGCGCGACGGCCGTGCCGTTGGCATTGCTGTTGGCGCTCGTGTTGCCGTTGCCGATGGTAGGCGGCACTTCGATGATTTGCGGCTGTTCCAGCATGCCGGACTGCGTCTGCGAGTTCGTCTGGCCAGGCGCAGTGTTCGGCGGCGCGGGTTGCGCGGCCTGCGGCACCGGCTGACCCGGCGACTTGCCTTGCAGCGGACGGTTAGGATCGTATTGCGCCTGGCTCGCGCCCGAATCCGACGCAGCCGGCGGCGCCACCTTCGAGACGAACGGCGTAGGCGCACGGGTGATATACAGCGCCACCACTACCGCGATCGCAAGGCCGACGATGAGGCCCAGCACGATGCCGAGAAAAGTACCCCCGGTTTGTTTCGATTGCTTTGTTGTGCGGCGTGGTTTTGCCATCGTATGAATCACCTGCAAAAAGAATCCTGGAACGGCCGTCGATTATAACGACGGCCGCATGCATGTTGCGCCGGAGGACTTACATCTTGACGGGAGCGGAGACGCCGATGATCGCGAGACCGTTGGCGAGCACCTGACGCGTGGCCGCGAGCAGCGCGACGCGTGCATTACGTTCGGCTGCATCGTCGACCAGCACGCGCTCGGCTTTGTCATTGTAGAACGAGTGGAATTCCCCGGCGAGGTCGCGCAGATAGAACGCGACCGCGTGCGGCGCGAGTTCGTCGGCGGCGTGTTGCAGCATGTCCGGGAACTCGGCGAGCTTGTTCAGCAAGGCCATGGCGCGTTCGCTCGAGAGCGGCGCGAGGTCCACCTTGGCGAGCGCGCTTTCGTCAGCGCCGTAGCGTGTCTTGCATTCCGCGATCACCGAGCAGATCCGGGCGTGTGCATATTGCACGTAGTGCACCGGGTTTTCGTCGTTTTGTTTCAACGCGAGGTCGATGTCGAACACGAACTCCGTGTCCGCCTTGCGCGAGATCAGGAAGAAGCGCACCGCGTCGCGGCCGCGGCGAATGGTCTCTTCGTCGATCAGGTCGACGGCGGCTTCCGAGCCCGGTGTCGCGCCGCCCGACCATTCGATCAGATCGCGCACCGTCACATAGCTGCCCGCGCGCTTGGAGATCTTTACCTCTTCGCCGTTGCGCATGACGGTGACCATCTTGTGCAGCACGTAGTCGGGGTAACCCTTCGGAATGCCGATGCCGAGCCCTTGCAGGCCCGCGCGCACGCGCGCGATGGTGCCGTGGTGGTCGGAACCCTGAATGTTGATGACCTTGGTGAAGCCGCGTTCCCACTTCGCGACGTGGTATGCGACGTCCGGCACGAAGTACGTGTAGGTGCCGTCGCTCTTGCGCATCACGCGGTCTTTGTCGTCGCCGTCGTCTGTCGTGCGCAGCCAGAGCGCGCCTTCCTGCTCATAGGTCTTGCCCGCGGCAATGAGCGCCTGCACGGTCTTTTCGACGCGGCCTTCCGTATAAAGCGACGACTCCAGGTAGTACTGGTCGAACTTCACGCCGAACGCCTGCAAATCCATGTCCTGCTCGCGGCGCAGATACGCGACCGCGAAGCGGCGGATCGCGTCGAGGTTCTCGACGTCGCGCGCGCCCGTGACGGGCTCGCCGTCGCTCGCGGAAACCGTGACGCCGTTCAGATAGTCTTTCGCGATGTCGGCAATGTACTCGCCGTTGTACGCCGACTCCGGCCAGCCCGCGTCGCCCGGCGCGAGGCCGCGCGCGCGCGCCTGCGTGGACAGTGCGAGCGTGCCGATCTGCACGCCGGCGTCGTTGTAATAGAACTCGCGATGCACGTCCCAGCCTTGCGAGGCCAGCACGTTGGACAACGCGTCGCCGAGCGCCGCCTGGCGGCCATGGCCGACGTGCAGCGGCCCCGTCGGATTGGCCGACACGAACTCGATCAGCACGTGCTTGCCGGCGTCGCGTCGCGAGCGGCCGTACGCGTCCTGCTCGGCGAGCACGGCTGTCACCACCGCCTGCTTGGCGGCGGCGGCGAGACGCAGGTTGATGAAGCCGGGGCCCGCCACTTCGGCGGACTCGATCAGGCCTTGCGCCTGCGGCTGCCCGAGCAGCGTGTCGACGATCTGCTGCGCCAACTGGCGCGGATTCGCGCGCAGCGGCTTGGCGAGCTGCATCGCCACATTGCACGCGACGTCGCCGTGCGCGGCGACCTTGGGGCGCTCCAGCGCGATGGTGGGCGACACGAACGCGGCTTCCGTCGCGCCTTGGGTGGCAAGGGCGACGTGCTTCACCGTGTCGGCGAGCAGTGTTTCGAGAGTATGTTTATGTGCGGGCAGCATGCTTGTTGCGAGTCCAGTGAGGCAATCCGGTGATACGGAGGAAGCGCCGGCCGCCGGGTGCGCGGCCGATTCGGCAGAAGCGTGGAAAGCGGCGCTCGCCTGCTAGCGGGGTCCGTCATGACGCATCGGCATAACGGGTGCGCCGACGGGGTGCTGGCGTGCAATGCAAGGCGTGCGCGCTTCGGCCGCCCGCAAAGGCTGGCCGCTGCGGCCCGCAGGCCCGAACCGGCCAGCCCGGCCACGCGTGTTGCGCCTTGCCGCGCGCGGTGCAGGGCGGCGCGCTTTTCCGTCCAGACGGATTTTAGCAGGTGCTAATATGTTCAATGAGATGCCCAGCAAGGGCCGTAGCCGCCGCGTCCTGTCGGGCGACTAACGGAGCGTGCGGGAGCGCGCGCGGGCGGCCTTCGGTGCCGTTTGCGTGTGAAGCCAACATAACGAAAAAGGGAATAGTCATGCTGATTACTTTCAAATGCCGCGCTTGCCCGGACGTGATGATGCTCGAGAATCTGGCGCAGTATCTTGTCGGCATTGTGGGCAAGCGCCTCGGTGAACGCGGCGTGATTACGCACGAGGAAACCGCCGAGGCGATTGCCAAACTCGAAGCGGCGATTACCTTCGACAAGCAGGAGCGCGCCGAGCACGACGGTCATTTCCACGAAGGCGAAGAGGGCCACGAGCATCACGAGATCCCGCCGGGGCTGGCGCAGCGCGCCTATCCGTTCCTCGACATGTTGCGTGCCGCGCAGAAGGACAATGCGGACATCGTTTGGGGGCTGTGACCGGAGCGAGCCCGCGAAGGCGGCAACCGCGAGCATCGCGACCGCGGGGCCGGCAGTACCGGTCGCGGCTGGCTAGCCGGCCGCGCGTGTAATGTGTATCGACCAGAAAGATGAGCCCGCTCGAAGCGGGCTCATCTTTTTTGCAAAGCCCGAAAACAGCTTGGGCGTGTGCGGATTTACTGGCTGGCAGCTTCGGGCGCTGCTGCCGGCGCCGACTCGCCTTTCTTCATTTTCTGCTTCTTCGGCTTCTTGACGTGTTTCGTAGTGGGCGGCGAATACGAACTGACCGAACTGGAGGCGGCCGGAGCGGCGGTTTGCGCAAGCGCCGCGGTCGCGCTCAGGGCAAACGAAACAGCAGTCAATAACAGCGTCAGCTTCTTCATATCATTCTCTCCGTTGACGGTTGCAAGTCGATGAGCCGACGCGTTTTGGCCGCGTCTGGCGGGTCAAGCCGCCTCAGTCTACAAAGCCGAAAATTACGTTGCCGCAAATATTCAGTCTTTGCCGCCCGATATAGTGGCTTTCCCGCCACGCGGTTCGCCGTGCCTCGTCTGGCCGCCGCTGCGTCGGCTCAAGGCAACGCCGCCACTGCCGCCGCTCAGAGCAACGGCGCCAACGCCCGCTCAGCGTCCGCCTTCGAGAGCGACATGCGCCGCGCGTAGTCCTCCAACTGGTCCTGCCCGATCTTGCCGACCGAGAAATACGTGCTGTCTGGATGCGCGAGATAGAAACCGGAGACGCTGGCCGCCGGCAGCATCGCGAGCGACTCCGTCACGCTCATGCCGATTTCGCCGGCCTGCAGCACCTCGAACATGTCACGCTTCACGAGATGGTCCGGGCACGCCGGATAGCCCGGCGCCGGCCGAATGCCGCGGTATTTTTCCGCGATGAGCTCGTCATTGCCGAGAGTTTCGGTGCTGGCGTAGCCCCACAGGTCGCGCCGCACGCGTGCATGCAGCGCCTCAGCGAAAGCTTCGGCGAAACGGTCGGCGAGCGCCTTCAGCATGATCGCGCTGTAGTCGTCGTGATCCTTTTCGAACTGCTTTTCCTTCACGTCGACGCCGAGGCCCGCCGTGACCGCGAACATGCCGATGTAGTCGGCCACGCCCGACTCTTTCGGCGCAATGAAGTCGGCGAGCGAGCGGTTGGGCCGCATCACGCCGTCCACCACCGGCCGCACGCTTTGCTGACGCAGGTTGCGCCAGGTCAGCGCGACTTCGCTGCGCGACTCGTCCGTGTAGATTTCGATGTCGTCGTCGTTGACCGTGTTGGCTGGCAGCAGCGCGAGCACGCCGTTGGCCTGCAGCCAGCGGCCCTGAATCAGGCGCGCGAGCATCGACTTGCCGTCGGAAAACACGCGCCGCGCCGATTCGCCGACGATCTCGTCGTTCAGGATGGCCGGATACGGGCCGGCGAGATCCCAGGTCTGGAAAAACGGTCCCCAGTCGATGTAGTTCGCCAGTTCGTTCAGGTCGAAGTTCTTGAAGACGCGCCGGCCGATGAACTTGGGCTTGACCGGCTGATAGCTCTTCCAGTCGATGGGCGTTTTGTTCGCGCGGGCTTCCGCGAGCGTCACCATGGGCAGCGCTTTCTTGTTCGCGTGCTGGTCGCGGATGCGGTCGTAGTCGGCCTTGATCTCGTCGAGGTATTTGGCCGCGCCTTCGTCCGAAAGCAGGCTTGACGCGACCGACACCGAACGCGATGCGTCGGGCACATACACGACGGGGCCTTCGTAGTGCGGCGCGATCTTGACCGCGGTATGCACGCGCGACGTGGTCGCGCCGCCGATCAACAGAGGAATCTTCTTCACGCGGAAGTAGTCGTCGCGCTGCATTTCGGACGCGACGTAGGCCATTTCCTCGAGGCTCGGCGTGATGAGCCCCGAGAGCCCGATGATGTCCGCGCCTTCGACTTTCGCCTTCGCAAGAATGTCGTTGCACGGGACCATCACGCCCATGTTGACCACTTCGAAGTTATTGCACTGGAGCACCACCGAAACAATGTTCTTGCCGATGTCGTGCACGTCGCCCTTCACGGTCGCGATGACGATCTTGCCCTTCGCGCGCACGTCGCCGCCCGCGGCCGCGAGCTGCTTCTTTTCTTCCTCGATGAACGGGATCAGATGCGCGACCGCCTGCTTCATCACGCGCGCCGACTTCACGACTTGCGGCAGGAACATCTTGCCCTGGCCGAACAGGTCGCCCACGATGTTCATGCCGTCCATCAGCGGGCCTTCGATCACGTTGATCGGGCGGCCGCCTTGCGCGGCGATCTTGGCGCGTACTTCCTCGGTATCTTCGACGATGAAGTTCGTGATGCCGTGCACGAGCGCGTGCGACAGGCGCTTCTCGACCGGCTGGTTGCGCCACTCGAGGTTCTCTTCCTTCTTCGCCGCGCCGGTTTTGAATTTGTCGGCAATTTCCAGCAGACGGTCCGTGCCGTCGGGACGGCGGTTCAGCACGACGTCTTCGACCATCTCGCGCAGTTCGGGATCGAGGTCCGCGTATACGCCGAGCTGGCCCGCGTTGACGATGCCCATGTCCATGCCCGCCTGAATGGCGTGGTACAGGAACACCGTGTGAATCGCCTCGCGCACCGGATCGTTGCCGCGGAACGAGAACGACACGTTCGACACGCCGCCGCTCACCTTCGCGTACGGCAGGTTCTGCTTGATCCAGCGCGTCGCCTCGATAAAGTCGACCGCGTAGTTGTTGTGCTCTTCGATGCCGGTCGCGATAGCAAAGATGTTCGGATCGAAGATGATGTCTTCGGGCGGAAAGCCCACTTCGTTCACGAGAAAATCGTAGGAGCGCTTGCAGATCTGCGTCTTGCGCTCGAACGTGTCGGCCTGGCCTTGCTCGTCGAAGGCCATGACGACGGCCGCCGCGCCGTAGCGCCGGATCTTTTTCGCGTGATGGCGGAAGGCCTCTTCGCCTTCCTTCAGCGAAATCGAATTCACGATCGCCTTGCCCTGCACGCATTTCAAGCCCGCTTCGATCACGTCCCACTTCGACGAATCGATCATGATCGGCACGCGCGCGATGTCGGGCTCGGACGCGACGAGGTTCAGGAAGCGCACCATCGCCGCCTTGGAGTCGAGCATCGCCTCGTCCATGTTCACGTCGATCACCTGCGCGCCGTTTTCGACCTGCTGACGCGCGACGGCAATCGCCTCGTCGAACTGGTCGTTCAGGATCATTCGCGCGAACGCTTTCGAGCCCGTCACGTTGGTCCGTTCGCCAACGTTGATGAAGAGCGTCCCGGACGTGACGTTGAACGGCTCGAGGCCGGCAAGGCGCATGGTGTGATCGGTCATGGCGTATGTACGAGTCGATTGCGTGCGTTAGGTGCGGCCTGGTGCGGCTGATGGGCGTGAACCGGCGGGTCGTTGGCGCCGGTTCACGCGGTTACGCGGCGTCGCGATATTGCGTGGGCCACTTGCGCGGCTTCACGTCGGCGAGCGCCTTTGCAATGGCCGCAATGTGCTCGGGCGTCGTGCCGCAGCAGCCGCCCGCAATATTCACGAGACCTGCCTCGGCGAACTCTTTCAGCAGCCCGGAGGTGTCGGCCGGCAATTCGTCGAAACCGGTATCGCTCATCGGATTCGGCAAGCCGGCGTTCGGATAGCACGACACATAGGTGTCGCAAAGCTTGGCCAGCTCGGCGATGTACGGACGCATCAGCGCCGCGCCCAGCGCGCAGTTCAGGCCGAAGGTGAGCGGTTTGGCGTGGCGCAGCGAGTTCCAGAAAGCCTCGACGGTCTGGCCGGACAGAATGCGCCCGGAGGCGTCCGTGACCGTGCCGGAGATCATGATGGGCAGACGCTCGCCGGTGTCTTCGAACAGCTCGTCGAGCGCGAACAGCGCGGCTTTGGCATTGAGCGTGTCGAAGATGGTTTCCACGAGGAACAGGTCGGCGCCGCCTTCGAGCAGCGCCTTCGCCTGCTCGTAATAGGCGGCGCGCAGTTCGTCGAACGTCACGTTGCGCGCGCCCGGGTCGTTCACGTCAGGCGAAATGCTCGCAGTTTTCGGCGTGGGACCGATCGCGCCGGCGACAAAGCGCGGCTTGTCCGGCGTCGAGTACTTGTCGCACGCGGCGCGCGCGAGTTTCGCCGATTCGAGGTTCATTTCCGCCGCCAGCGACTCCATGCCGTAGTCCGCCTGCGCGACGGTGGTCGCGCCGAACGTGTTCGTCTCGATGATGTCGGCGCCCGCAGCCAGATACTGCTCGTGAATCTCGCTGATGATCTGCGGCTGCGTAATGGACAGCAGTTCGTTGTTGCCCTTGATGTCGCGCCCATAGTCCTTGAAACGCTCGCCGCGATAGCGCGCTTCGTCGAGCTTGTAGCGCTGGATCATGGTGCCCATGGCGCCGTCCAGAATCAGGATGCGCGACTTGAGCAGCGCGGGCAGCGCCGCGCCCCGCGTGTACTCGGACTCGGGACGGATTGGCTTGGCGGTTTGGGCAGGCTGGTTCATGGCGGACGAGGGCTTGGGCCGGCTTTTTCGGGAACCTGTCATTGTAGCCGCAGCCGGGCTATTGCGCCGGACACGGTATCGGACGGCAGAGCGGGCAAACGCGCGCGCCGCGGCTTGCAAAAGAAAACGGTTCAGCGCGCCGCAGCCCGCTGAACCGTTTCGATGAGAGCCGACCGCCTGATGAGGGCCGCCGGCGAAGCCGGACGGCGCGGTCGATAGATGTCGCCAAAAACGTTGAAAAAGCTCCAAACGTTGAAAGATCAGGCGCAACTGGTGCTCAGTTGGGCTCAGTGAAGGATGACCGGTTGATGCATCAGACTGTCGAACTGGCCGAGGAATTCGTCCACTTCGTCGAGCGACGGTTCCTCTTCGATCAGCTTCTGCACGTTCTCGCGAAACCGCGCCGCCATTGCACCGTCGATGTAAATCTCGCGTTGCATGTTCTTGTCGACGATCTCGTAGCCACCCGATTTCATGGCCAGCGGACCTTCTTGCGGCGGAAACTCGACGACACAGTAATTGGGGCTGTTATAGATCATTTGCATGGCGACACTCCTTATTTCCGTTGGCTCCTGGCCGTTCCTGCGCCTTACGTGGAGCTTATGGTTTGGAATTCAAGGGGTGGGTCCGGATTGACGCTTGTAAAAGTTCCGAACCTACCGGTTAGACCGGCCTTTCAAGAAACGTTTCAAGCAGTGCGGCAAACCGTTGGGACTGCTCGACAGGCGCAAGATGAGCGGCCTCGAGCAATTCGAACTGCGCGCCTTCAATGGCATCTGCTATTGCCTGACTAGCAGCAGGCGGCGTGCCCGTGTCATGGCGCCCGGCCACGACCAGCGTTGCGCAGCGAATGCTTCCCAGCTTACTGCGTACGTCGAAATCGCGCAGCGCTTCGCACGCCATTGCGTAGCCTTCCGGCAACGTTCGGCTGAGCGCCTCGCGTATCGGCTCGACGGCTTCGGGGTGCGCGGTGCGGAAATCGGGCGTCAGCCAGCGCTCCAGCGTGGCGGGCACGAGCGGCGCCATGCCGTCGCGGCGCGCGTTGGCGGCGCGTTGGTCCCACATTGCGCGGGCTTCGGGCAAGGTGGCGGCCGTGCTGTCGGCAATCGTCAGGGTGTTCACGCGCGAAGGGTGGGCGAGGGCGAACTGCTGGGCGATCATGCCGCCCATCGACATGCCCACGAGGTGTGTGCCCGGTGCGCCGAGCGCATCGAGCAGCGCGGCGAGGTCGCCGGCAAGATCGGCAATGTTGAACGGTTCCGGCGATAGCGCCGTCTCGCCGTGGCCGCGCACGTCGTAGCGCAGCACCGTGTAGTCGTCGCGGAAATAGCCGGCGAGCTGGTCCCAGACCGACAGATCGCCGCCGAGCTGATGAACGAACGTGAGCCAGGGCCCGCCGCCCTCGTTGCTCAGCACGTAGCG
The DNA here is from genome assembly GCF_047325075.1 of Paraburkholderia phenoliruptrix. Lineage (NCBI taxonomy): Bacteria > Pseudomonadati > Pseudomonadota > Betaproteobacteria > Burkholderiales > Burkholderiaceae > Paraburkholderia > Paraburkholderia phenoliruptrix. The sequence continues at coordinate 150,051 of NZ_CP168531.1, read as the reverse complement.
CGTTTCGATACCGTTGACGTTTACTTGCATGCAAGCTCCTTCAAGGAGAACGCAGGGGAAGAATCCGTCGGCTCGTGCCGCCGAACGGTTGCATCAGATGATGCAGAGTCGGCGGCAAGACGGAAGTTTCGTGCAATCGCCGAGGCACCATTCGGGTGCAGGGCTTGCCTTTTTGCCGTCGGTCGGCAGGTGCGCGATTACGGCTTGATGTTGCCCGAAGGGTCGCCGCCGGGACCGGTCGAATTGGCCGGTGCATCTGGAAGAGAAGCGTCTCCTGAGGTGTTCGGCAAACCGGTCGGCGAATCCGCGGCCGCGCCGCTATCGGCGTTCAGCTTGCCGCGCCATACGAGTTCGAACTGCGTGCCGTTCGGCTCGGTCTGCACGAGCCGCGCGGGCAGCCAGCCGAGCGACGGCGCGAGCCACACGTCGATGCGGCGCCGGTCGCCCTCACGGCGCGGCAGGCGCTTGAAATGACGCGTTTGCAGGTAGCCCTGCGCGGTGCGGATCGTTTCGTCGCCGATGGTTTCCACCGGCCAGTTCTCGCCGCTGTCGCTGTCCACCACGAAAAACTGCCGCGTGACGCCCGGCTTATACGCGTCGGGGTCGCCGCGCACGAGGCTTGCCAGTTGCATCACCATGCTGAAGCGGTCCTGTGCGCCGTCCGGCAGCGGCAGCGTGGCCGGCGTGCGCGTGAACGCGATCTTTTTGTCGGTGCGATTGAAGATCGAGATGTCTTCCGCGCGACGGCCGCGCTTTTCCACGTATTGCTCGGGCGCGAGCCCGAATGCGTCGATACGGCCATGGCTCGAATAGACGAAGGTGCCCACAAAGGGTAAGGGCACCGAAACCACCATGTCGTAACGCTGTGCGCTGCTTGTCCAATGGATCGTGCCGGGCTGGTTGCGCACGCCGTTGTAAAACGTGTCGTACTGAAGATCGCCCGATGGCGGGACCGAGAACTTCACGCCTGATGCGGCTTGGGGCGCATCGGCGCTCGCGGTTGCGCTTGCCGTTGCATTGACATTGGCATCGCCCGACGCTGCGCTCGCGGCGCTTGCCGCATTCGCGGGCACCGCGTTTGCGGTGGGTTCGCTCGCGGCGGCGTCCGAGGTTGCTGTTGCCGCTTGCGCTGGCGCTTTGTCCGCGGGTTGCAAGGCGGTCAACACATGTTCGCGGGGCTTGCTGGCGGCGGGCTTGCGCTTCGGCGGCTGCGCGGGCGCGACCGATGCCGCAGCCGCCGGATTGCGCTCGATACGTTCCGGCTTGAGCAACGCGACCTGCACGGGCACGTGTTCGTCGTCCGTTGGGTTCAGTGTTGCGCGATGACGCTCCACCCACTGCGCGGCAATCCAGTGAAGCAGGCTGACGACCAGCAGCACGGCAATCCAGCGCCACGTGCGCCAGCGGGCGCGCGGCTCGCCGGGCGGCGTGAGACTGGAACGACCTGCGGCGGAAGGTAAGGCCATCGGCGAAAAAATGAAGGCGCGGCGGAAAGCGGAACGATGTGTTAGCGCGGCGTCGGACTATAGCCGAGCTCGTACGAGAGCTTTTGCGCGCACTCGCGCAGCGCGGTGTCGATTTCGCCTCCCCAGCTAATGTCGAACGCGCCTTCGTGACCGAGCGCGACGAGACCGAGCGCCAGCGCGCCGGTCGAGTCGAATACCGGCATGCAGAATGCGTGAATAGTCGGCAGCAACATGCCTTCGACGCGCGCCGCTTCGTGCTCGCGCACCTGCGCAAGCACGCGTTCGACTTCCTCGCGCGTGCGCGGCACCCCGAGGTGCGACGAGCGGCGCGTGTCGGCCAGCTCGCGTTCGAGCATCGCCGCGGTTTTGCCCGCCGGCAGGTAGGCCGCGAACAGCAAGCCCGTGGCGGAGCTGAGCAGCGGCATGACGTCGCCGAGCTTGAGCGACGCCTTTGCCGGATGACTCGACTCCATCCAGTGAACCATGGTCGGCCCCTGATTGCCCCACACGGCGATGCCCACCGTCAGGTCCAGGCGATCGCGCAATTCGGCAAGTGCAATCCGCGCGAGCTTCACGCCGTCGACGCGGGCGAGGCGCGCGAGTCCCAGTTGCAGGGCAAAGCCGCCGAGCTCATAGCGTCCCGACAAAAGATCTTGCGCGACGACGCCAAGTCGCAGAAAGCTGACCAGATAGCGATGCGCTTTCGCCGGGCTCATGCCGGCGCGCTGTGCGAGATCGCGCAGCATCATCGCGCGCGGCTCGTGAGTCAGCACGTCGAGCAGCCTGAAGCCGACTTCGATCGACTGGATGCCGGAGCGCAGTTTTTCCTCGCCGGCCTCGGCGGAATCGTCGTCGGTTTCGGGGGCGTCGAGCGGATCGGCGGCGGTCGGGTCGTGGGACATTGCGCCGGAGCGGGCAGTGTGCGGCATGAGCAAAGGCGCGAAGCGCGTTCAGAATCAGTGTGAAAGGAACCGGCTGCGGCAGGGCGCGAACGGGCCTGCCGTGCGGCGCCGGCAAGCCGGGCTTGGGCGGCGCCGATTCACCATCGTAGAATAGATTCCCTCTATCGTCACTAACACGGTTCATCTCTCCATGAAACTTGCCACGCTGAAGGACGGCACGCGCGACGGTCAACTGATCGTCGTGTCGCGCGACCTGCACACCGCCGCCGTTGCCGATGCCATTGCGCCCACGTTGCAGCGCGTGCTCGACGACTGGACCTTCTACGCGCCGCAATTGCACGACCTGTACGACGCGCTCAACCAGGGCCGCGCGCGCAACACGTTTTCGTTCGACGCGAGCGACTGCATGGCGCCGCTGCCGCGCGCATTCCAGTGGGCTGACGGCTCGTCGTATGTCAATCACGTCGAACTCGTGCGGCGCGCGCGCGGCGCGGAGATGCCCGCTGAATTCTGGACCGATCCGCTCATGTATCAGGGCGGCAGCGACGACTTCATCGGGCCGAAAGACGACGTGGTGTGCGCATCCGAAGCGTTCGGCATCGACTTCGAGGCAGAAGTTGCAGTGATCACGGGCGATGTGCCGATGGGCGTCGCGCCTGAGCAGGCGTTGAGGAGCGTGCGGCTCGTGACGCTCGTCAACGACGTCTCGCTGCGCAACCTGATTCCCGCCGAACTTGCCAAGGGCTTCGGCTTTTTCCAGAGCAAGCCGGCCACGTCGTTCGCGCCCGTTGCGGTCACGCCCGACGAACTCGCCGAACATTGGCGCGAAGGCCGCGTGCACCGGCCGATGATCGTCCACTGGAATGGCAAGAAGGTCGGTCAGCCGGACGCCGGCAGCGATATGGTGTTTCACTTCGGGCAACTGATCGCGCACGCGGCCAAAACGCGCAACTTGCGCGCGGGCACGATTGTCGGCTCGGGCACGGTGTCGAACAAGGACGCGAAGCGCGGCTACTGCTGTATCGCCGAAAAGCGCTGCCTGGAAACCATCGAGCACGGCGCGCCGCAGACCGAGTTCATGAAGTACGGCGACACCGTCAAGATCGAAATGTTCGACGAAGCGGGCAAGTCGATTTTCGGTGCCATCGAGCAGAGCATCGCGCCGCTCGAGTGACGCGGTCAGTTTGCCGAAAGGGTTTCGCCCGATGTTGCCGCTGTCGCACGCCGCTACACTGACTGGCGCGACGGCATCGGCGGTAAATCAGAACGAAAAACTCATGTGAGGAGACACCATGCGGCGAGCTGGATCGTTTGAAGCGGGATGGGCGGGTAATGCAGATGGCCGCGCGTGGCGCGAGCGGTTGCAGCAATTCGCGCCCATCAGGCGGTTCGCGCGCCTCATGCGTCGCCCGGCCTTGCTGGTTGCGACGCTTGCCGGCCTGTCGCCGGCTGTCGCACTGGCGCAGGTGAAGATCGGGCTCGTGCTGTCGCTGACGGGGCCGGCCGCGTCGCTCGGTATTCCCGCGCGCGATACGGCCACGCTGTTGCCGAAGCAGATCGCCGGCCAGAGCGTCGACTATATCGTGCTCGACGATGCGTCGGACACGACCCAGGCCGTGCAGGACACCAAGAAGCTGATCTCCGAAAACCACGTCGACGCGATCATCGGCTCGTCGATCACGCCGAACTCGCTCGCAATGATCGACGTGGTGGCGGACGGAACGACGCCGATGATCTCGCTCGCGTCGTCGGCAAAAATCATCGAACCGGTGGACGCGAAACGCCATTGGGTCTTCAAGACGCCGCAAACGGACGCGATGATGGCTTCGGCGATTGCCGAGCACGCCAGCACGCACGGCGTGAAAACCGTCGCGTTCATCGGCCAGGCGGACGCGCTCGGCGAGACTTTTTACGCCGAAGTCGCGAAGTTCGCACAATTGCATCACATGGAGATGGTGGCTAGCGAGCGCTTCAATCGCACGGACCCGAGCGTGACGGGCCAGGTGCTGAAAATTCTCGCGACGCATCCGGATGCCGTCGTTGTGGGGGCGGCCGGCACGCCCGCCGCGCTGCCGCCGAAGACGCTCAGGGAGCGCGGCTACAAAGGGCTGATCTATCACAACCACGGTGTGGGCAATAACGACTTCCTGCGCGTGTGCGGCGCCGACTGCAACGGTACGTTCCTGCCCGCAAGCCCTGTGCTCGTGGCAGCGCAATTGCCGGCGGATCATCCGGCGAAGCGCCTTGCGCTCGACTACATCGCGCGTTTCGAGGCGCTGCGTGGTCCGGGCACCGTATCGGCTTTCGGCTCCTACACATGGGATGCGGGCATGCTGCTCAATCACGCGGTGCCTATCGCATTGAAAGCGGCGTCGCCCGGCACGCCGGAATTCCGCCGCGCGTTGCGCGACGCGCTCGAAGCCACGCGCGGTCTTGCGGACACCAACGGCGTGGTCAACATGAGCGCCGCGGATCACCTCGGCCTCGACCAGCGCGCACGCGTGATGGTCGAAATCAAGAACGGCAAATGGGTTTATCAGCCGCGCTGAAGAGGCTGCGACGCAACGACTCGACGGCGCACCGACACGCACTCGCACGCACTGATACGCAAACACGGATCGCTCACCATGTCCCAGCAACCTCACACCAACGACGCCTTTTACGCGCATTACCGCTCGCTTCAACTGCATCGCCGTCCGCATGGCGTGCTCGAAGTGGTGATGAGCGGCGAGGGCGCGAACAGAAGTGCCCTCGCGACCGCGGATGCGCGCATGCATTACGAGCTCGCGGAAATCTGGCGCGACATCGACCGCGATCCGGACACGCGTGTCGCGATCATTCGCGGCGAGGGTAAGGGCTTCTCAGCCGGCGGCGATCTGCAACTCGTGGAAGACATGGCGACCGATTTCGACGTGCGCGCGCGCGTGTGGCGCGAGGCTCGCGATCTTGTCTACAACGTGATCAATTGCAGTAAGCCGATCGTATCGGCCATGCACGGTCCGGCGGTCGGCGCGGGGCTCGTCGCGGGGCTGCTTGCGGACATCTCGATCGCCTCAAAAACCGCGCGCATTATCGACGGGCATACGCGGCTCGGTGTGGCCGCAGGCGACCACGCGGCGATTGTCTGGCCGCTTCTGTGCGGCATGGCAAAAGCCAAGTATTACCTGATGCTGTGCGAGCCGGTGAGCGGCGCGGAGGCGGAGCGCATCGGCCTCGTATCGCTCGCCGTCGACGAAAACGATCTGCTGCCGAAGGCATTTGAGGTCGCGCAGAAACTCGCTCACGGTTCGCAAACCGCGATCCGCTGGACCAAGTATGCGTTGAACAACTGGCTGCGCGCAGCGGGCCCGGCCTTCGATACGTCGCTGGCGCTCGAATTCATGGGCTTCGCCGGACCGGACGTGCGCGAGGGCGTGAGCTCGCTGCGCGAGCGGCGCGCGCCGGATTTCGGCGGCGCCGACCCGTGGCGCACACGGTGACGGCCGGGTGGGATCGTCGCGCGTCGCGCGGTATGATCGGATTCGTCTGCGCGGCCGTTGCTGTTTTGTGCTCCCTTCTTCCGCGCTTTTCCGTTAATGCAGCGAGGCGACAAGCATGACCGACACACCTGGCTCCACGCCGCCGTTTCCCGGTTTCCCCGGCTTTCCGCCGGCCGAAATGCTCGACCGCATGTGGGGCATGATGCGCCTCTCGCCATTCGGCTCCGCGTTTGCGGGCGCGCAGCCGGGCGCGGGCCTGGGACCGTCGCTCTCCATGATGTCCGACATGATGGCGCCGCTCACCAACGTCGAGGAACTCGACAAGCGCATCACCGACATGCGCGCCGTCGAGCAATGGCTCAAGCTGAACCTCAACATGCTGCAGTCGGCGATTCAGGCGCTAGAAGTGCAGCGCGCGACGCTGGCGACGCTGCGTGCGTTCGGCGCGTTCGCGCAACAGTCGATGGCGCAGCCTGCAGCGCCTGAAGCGCCGGCGCCCGCGCCGAGCCCGTCGCCGGCGAGCGGCTGGCCGCATCCGCAGGCGGGTGCTTCGGCATCCGGTTCCAGTTCCGCCGCCACGGAAAGTGCGGGCGCCGCAGAGCCGCCGGCCGACGAAGAAGCCGCGCCCGCCGCGCCGAGCTTCGACGCATCGGCATGGTGGAACCTGCTGCAATCGCAATTCAATCAGATCGCCCAATTCGCGATGACCCAGCCGGCGGCCGCCGCCGGGGACGCCGCGGGCGCACCGTCTGACTCGAGCGAAGATCCGGCAGACGAGGCCGCAGACGAGGCGGCGGAGGCGGTCGGCGGCGCGACGGACGTGCCGCGCCCATCGCCCGCCGACGCGCCGGCCGCGGCTTCCGGCGAATCCAGCGGACCGGCCGAAGCCGCCGCGAAACGCCCGGCGGCGAAGCGCGCACCGGCTGCGACAAAGCGTGCGGCCACGGGCACGGGAACGGGCAGCGCTGCGTCCAAGGCGCCGAAAAAGTCTCTGTAGGAGCCGGCGCGCCGGGCGGCGGCGCGCTCCAACTGTCGGCGCCAAACAACAGTGCGAAATCGCCGGCTGTCATGGTTTTGACGCCGATCGCGCGTCACACTCGGCGGATTCGGGGTTTCATTGAGACAGGTCAATCAGGCATCCGGATTGCGTCTGTCCCCGGGCGGGTTTGGAGAAGCCAGCGTGCTATCATTGGAAGGTCTTTGTTTGGCTTTTGGGCGTGCGCTGAAAACAACCAATCCAGCCGCCCTTGCTCCATTCGCCGCCGGCACGACCGGCGCAGGGCTGGACGGTGCGGTTTTCATCGCAAACTGGCTCGACCTCAGGCATAGGGTATCCCTCACGTATCCCTCACCCACGGTTGGCCGCGCAGCGCGTTATTCGAGCGTGGAATGTCGTGTTAGCCGCTCTTCGCGCAAGCGCCCGGACTTCTTCGCTGCCCGTGCATCCGTGCGGCCGGTTACCGCGTAAAATTGAAGGCTTGGCCGGCGAGCGGCGCGGCACTCGGGCACAACACCCGGTGCGCCTCGTTCGTCGTCAGCAAGAGTGCTACACGTAGTAGTGACAGACACACACAGTATGTGCAGAACAGGGGTGGGACTATGAACACCATGCTTTATCCGGAACTTTATAAATCGCTCGAATCGGTTCGATGGGACATGGAGAAGGACATTCCCTGGGACAAGTTCGATGCATCGCTCTTGACCGACGAGCAGGCCGCGACGATCAAGATGAACGCGATCACCGAATGGTCGGCGCTGCCCGCCACGGAAATGTTTCTCCGTGACAACCATCACGACAGCGATTTTTCCGCATTCATGAGCGTGTGGTTCTTTGAAGAGCAGAAGCATTCTCTGGTGCTGATGGAATACCTGCGCCGCTTCAAGCCCGAAATGTGCCCCACGGAAGAAGAACTCCACGCTGTGCGCTTCGAGTTCGACCCGGCGCCGCCGCTCGAAACGCTGATGCTGCACTTCTGCGGCGAAATTCGCCTGAATCACTGGTATCGCCGCGCGGCCGAGTGGCACACCGAACCTGTCATCAAGCACATCTACGAAACCATTTCGCGCGACGAAGCGCGGCATGGCGGCGCGTATCTGCGCTACATGAAGAAAGCCATGGCGCAAACCGGCGACATCGCGCGTGCGGCTTTTGCGAAGATCGGCGTGCTGATGGCGTCGGCGCGCCGCACCGAAAAGCCGCTGCATCCCACCAATCTGCACGTGAATCAGGCCTTGTTCCCGCGCGACACGATCCAGTCGCGTCTGCCGGACCCCGAATGGCTGGAGCGCTGGCTTGACGAGCAGATCCGTTTCGACGACGGTTGGGAAAAGAAGGTGGTCGAGCGCATTCTGCACAACCTGTCGCTGCTGTTCGAGCGCACGTTCACCACGGCGCAGGAACTGAACCGCTATCGCAAGGAAGTCGTGGCACGGCTGCAGGCCGACCAGAAATCGGCCGAACAGCCGGCTTGACGGGCCACGTCGCGTCGACTTCGCGTCCGTGTCGCATCCACTTTGGGGCGCCGGGCACCGCGCAAAGCTCGCGCTGCTCAGGCGGCAACGTGGTTTGACGGCGTTGGACGGTTTTAAATAGTTCAAGAAGCGGCTTTAAAAAACAGCTTCAAAACGGTCCGGCGGCTGACAGCTTGCCGGGCCGTTTTATTTCAGCGGCTTTGTTTTGCCTTTTTCGTTTGTCCGGTTGGAGCTGTTCGATGCGGTGCGCGCTGTATCGTGACGGCATTCCCTCTGTCTCTCCTCCACGTCGCTCATGGCTGCCATTTTCGAACGCAAGATTCTCACGCGCGACGCGCTCGTCGCGCTGCGCCCCACGCTCAAGGCGCCGGTCGTATTTACAAACGGCGTGTTCGACATCCTGCATCGCGGGCATGTGACCTATCTCGCGGATGCGAAAGTACAAGGCGCTTGCCTGATTGTCGGCGTGAATAGCGACGCGTCAGTCCGCATGCTCGGCAAGGGCGACGACCGGCCGATCAACAACGAAGCCGACCGCATGGCGCTGCTCGCGGCGTTGGAAAGCGTCGATTATGTCGTGTGCTTTGCTGAAAAAACGCCGGTCGAACTGATCTCGGCGCTGCGCCCGGACGTGCTCGTCAAGGGCGGCGACTATGACATGGACGCGTTGCCGGAGTCGGCCATCGTGCGAGGGTGGGGCGGCAAGGCGCTGGCAATCCCGTTCGAGCATGATCGCTCGACCACGGCATTGCTTACGAAAGTCCGCACGCAGAGCTGAGTGCCAGGGCGTTTTTTGCAGGGGCGCTTTATTGCGGCAATGCCGAAGCCGCAATCGGCGCGGCCGGAGCCGGCGCGCCGACCACCGCCTGGTCGCCTGCCTCGGCGGCCGTGATGGGGCGCACCTTCAGCCAGTCGGGATGAATTTCGCGGCTGAGATGATTGGGTTCCCGTCCGCTTGCCGTGGGTGTCGGACCGAACATGCCGCGGACCGCGACGAATGCCAGAAGGTTGGCTAGAAACAAGATGGCGATCAGCCAGCGCAGCATTATTTTGTTTTCCCGTCCATAAATTGAACCGCCCCGTGTCGTTCTGCCGCGATCCTGGCCACGGCGCGCCCCGTGACATTGCAGCCTGCTTCAGGCGCCGCGCTCCGAAGCGATGAGCGCGAGCCCCGACAAGACCAGCGAATCGTGGCGAGTATGCGGCACTTTCAGCGCGCTCGCCACTTCGTCCGCCGCGCCGCCGCCCACGACGAGGCGCACCGGCACCTGCCACTCATCCTGCAAGTCGCGCCATGTTCGCTCGACAAGCCCCGCTTGCGCTAGCGTGCAGCCGGCGGATAAAGAACGCGGCGTGTCGGTCGCGAAGAACGGGCCGCGACGCGCGGCGTCTGGCGTGCCGCCAGCCTCGAGCAGGCCGCGCGCGGCGTGGGCGTCGAGCGTCGGCAGTTGCGCCGTGTGCTCGCCGAGCGAGCGCATCATCAGGCTCCAGCCTGGCGCAATGAGTCCGCCGACAAACAATCCGTCGGCGCGCAGGGCTTCGAGCGTGGTCGCCGTGCCGAATGTCGCAATCAGCAGATGCTCGCCCGGAAAAGCCGCGCGCGCGCCGATCATACCGGCCCAGCGGTCGCTGCCTAGCGCATGCGGCGTGGCGTAGCTATTGATCACGCCGCACTGCCGCTCGCTTGCACGGACCGCGGTGAGCGGCAAGCGCGGCCACTGCGCGTCGACCAGCGCGGCGATGCGCGCCGCCACTGCAGCACCGGCGACATTGGATAACCACGCGCCGCCAGGCGCCGGCAAGCGTGACCACTGAGCTGACCACTGAGCCGACCGCTCCGGCGATTCGCTCGCCTCATGAGCGAGCGCGCCGGCCGCGATCTGCGCGCCGTCCGCCGCCACCATCGCCCATTTGACGCGGCTATTGCCCGCGTCGATCAAAAGCTGGGGCAACAGATGAGACGTGCCGCCCGTCATGCAGCACCGTCGGCGAGACGCAAGGACACGTCGCCGGTCGCAATGCTTTGCCTGCCCGCGTCGGTATCGAGCAGCAACTGGCCGCGTTCATCGACGCCCGCCGCGACGCCGCGCGTGACCTCCTGCCCTTGCTCGAGCAGCACGACCTCGCGGCCCGCGTAGGCATGCATTGCATTCCAGCGCGCCTGGAACGGCGCAAAGCCCTCGGCGCCGAAACGCTGCAACGCGGGTTCGAGCGCGTTGAGCTCGGCGGCGAGCGTATCGGTGAGATTGGCGTTCGGCAGCGCGCGCTGCAGCGCGGTCGGCGCCGTGCCGCGCGCCTGCGGCGGCGTTTCTGCGTTGAGCGCGCCGAGCTTCGCGGCGAGTTCGTCGGCGCCTTTGACATTGGTGCCGATGCCGATCACGACCGCGCTCGCGCTGTCTGTGCTCCACGCGGTTTCGATCAGGATACCGGCGAGCTTGTCGCCTTCGAGCAGCACGTCGTTCGGCCACTTCAGCGCGATCTGGCCCGGCCCGGCGACAGGCAGCGAGCGCAATCCGTCGACGAGCGCGACGCCCACCGCGAGGCTCAAGCCCACGAGCCCTTCGAGCGGACGCGGCAGCACGCAGGCCACGGAAAACAGCAGTGCATTGCCCGGCTCGGCATACCAAGGACGGCCGCGCCGTCCGCGCCCGGCGGTTTGCAGGTACGCGACCCGCACGATCGGCCGCGGCAGCGCGCCGGCCCGGCGCGGGAGCGCTTTCACGCGGCTCATGAGGTCGGCATTGGTCGAGCCGGTTTCCTCGACGATTTCAATCGGCCAGTCATGCGCATGCGCGCCGAACAGCGCGACGGCGCGTTCACGGTCGATGCGCCAGTCAGCTGTGTTCGCGGCAGCGGCCGGGTCTTGGGGCAGAGTGCGGGAAGCGTTCATGCTCCCTATTGTAGCGATAGCGAACGGCCGGAGGGCCGCCCGGACGGTCGATCCGCTGCGCCTTCGTTACAATGGCCGCTAATCCGATCACCAGATTGCAGCGATCCTTGAACTACGACACTCCGCCCGGCCTCGAAGTCGCGGCCGGCAGCCAGGGCAAGATCGTCCGGCTCTCGGGCCAATGGACGGCGCTCGCGCTCGCGCGCGATCGCGCGACCGGACACGTGATCCCGCAATTGCGCTCGCTGGAGGGCGCCGAAGGCATCGGCCAATGGGACCTGTCGCGTATCGACCGGATGGACCATGTGGGCGGCCAGGCGCTGTGGCGTGTGTGGGGCCACAGAATGCCGCCGGACACGGAGCTCACCGACACGCAGCGCGATATTTTCGAGCGAATCGCGTTGCTCGACACGGTTCGCGAAACCGCTGAGCCCGTCGTCAAATTCGATCCGTTTACGCGGCTCGGTCTCGCGATCTTTTCCTTCCTCGAGCATCTGTACGGCGGCGTGGCGATGTTCGGGCGCGTCGTGCTCGATCTGCTCGCCATTGCGCGCAAGCCGGCCATCACGCCGTGGACCGAAATTTCGGCGAACGTCTACAACGCCGGCACCAAAGCGCTGCCGATCACCGCACTCGTCGCCTTCCTGATCGGCATCGTGCTGAGCTATCTGTCGGCGCAGCAGTTGCGGCTCTTCGGCGCGAATCAGTACATCGTGAACATTCTCGGGCTGTCGGTGATCCGCGAACTGGGGCCGGTGCTGTCGGCGATTCTGGTCGCGGGCCGCTCGGGCTCGGCGATCACCGCGCAGATCGGCGTGATGCGCGTAACCGAGGAGCTCGACGCCATGCGCGTGATGGGCATTCCACACGGCCTGCGGCTCATCCTGCCGCGCGTGGTCGCGCTCGGTGTGGCGATGCCGCTCCTCGTCATGTGGACCAACATCATTGCGCTGACGGGCGGCGCGCTCGCCGCGAAGATCGTGCTCGGCATCGACATGAGCTACTTTGCGCGCGCGCTGCCGGGCGTGGTGCCCGTTGCCAATCTGTGGATCGGGCTCGGCAAGGGCGTCGCCTTCGGCATGCTGATCGCGATTGTCGGCTGTCATTTCGGGTTCCGTATCAAGGCGAATTCGCAAAGCCTTGGCGAGGGCACGACGAGCTCGGTCGTGACGTCGATTACGATCGTGATTCTCGCGGACGCCGTGTTCGCGATCCTGTTCCAGAACGTGGGGCTCGGATGATCGCGCCGCTCACTCAGGCCGTGCGCGGCCAGCCGATGCCTTCCATCGCCGAGCCGGTGATCGAGGTGATCGACGTCACCAAGCGCTATGGCCGCAACATCGTGCATCAGCATCTGAATCTCGACGTGCGGCGCGGCGAAATCCTGTCGATTGTCGGCGGCTCGGGGTCGGGCAAGACCACGCTCGTGCGGCAGATTCTCGGCCTCGAGCGGCCGTCGTCCGGCACCATCAAGCTGTTCGGCGAGGACCTCGCGACCATTTCGCCGGAAACGGCGCTGCTCATGCGCAGCCGCTCCGGCATGTTGTTTCAGCGCGGCGCGCTGTTCTCGTCGCTGTCGGTGTTCGACAACGTCGCGCAGCCCGTGCGCGAACTCGGTCAGGTGCCGGAAGACCTGCTGCGCGACATCGTGATGCTGAAGCTGGAAATGGTCGGCCTGCCGTGCAAGCACGCGTCGAAAATGCCGTCGGCGCTGTCGGGCGGCATGATCAAGCGTGTCGGCATTGCGCGCGCCATCGCGCTCGAACCCGAACTGCTGTTTCTCGACGAACCGACGGCGGGCCTCGATCCTCAGGCGTCCGAGGAATTCGTCGAACTCATTTCGGCGCTGCATCGCGCGCTCGGTTTGACGGTCGTGATGATCACGCACGACCTGGATACGATGGTCGCGCTGTCCACGCGCGTCGCCGTGCTGGCGGACCGCAAGGTGCTGGTCGCGGCGCCGGTGGAAGAGGCCGCGGGCGTCGATCATCCTTTTATCCGCGAATATTTTCTCGGCTTGCGCGGGCGTCGCGCGTTGCAGGCGCTGCCACCCGAGCGCCGCGCGAAGCTGCCGCGCGCGGCGCTCGAGCCGGCGTCGTCGGAATTGCCGCTGTGAATCAGGGAACCCGGTAATGGAAAACAAATCACATGCGTTCTGGGCAGGACTCTTCACGGTCGTGCTGCTCGGCGCGATCGCCACGGCGGCATTTTTGTTCAATGTCGACCGCGCCGTGCGCGTGCCGTACGATCTGATTGCGCGCACCAATGTGACGGGCCTGTTTACCGACGCCGCCGTGCGCTATCGCGGGCTCGACGTCGGCAAGGTGCAGTCCATCAAGTTCGACCGCGATCATCCGGGGCAGATCGTGATCCGCATTCTCGTCGACACTCACGCGCCGATCACGCATTCCACGTTCGGCAGTCTCGGCTTCCAGGGCGTGACCGGCATTGCGTTCATCCAGCTCGACGATACGGGGCGCGATCCGTCGCCGCTCGCTTCGTCGCCGAAACAGGTGGCGCAGTTGCCGATGCGGCCTGGCCTGCTCGACCAGTTGCAGCAGCGCGGCGACGTGCTGCTGAGGAAACTCGAAAAGGTCACGGACGACGTCGACAATCTGTTGTCGCCCGAGATGGTCGACCAGTTGCACGGCACCGCGGCCAGCATTCAGAAAGCCGCGGACGGCGTCGCCACGCTCACGCAGCAGATGGCGCCCGCGGCCGGCAAGCTGCCCGCGACCATCGACAAGCTGGGCTCCACGCTCGCCTCGACCAACCAGTTGATCACGAGCCTGAACCGCCCCGACGGTCCGTTCGAGAGCAATCTGAACAAGGTCGGCACGGCTGCGCAGCAGGCAGGCGACGCGCTCACCGCGATGAACGGCTCGTTGCAGGAGTTGTCGGCGCGAGTCGGTTACGACACGCTGCCGCGCGTGAATTCACTCGCCGAAGACGTGCGTTCCGCTGCACGTTCGGTGGACCGTGCCGCCGACACGTTCAGCACCAGTCCGCGCAGCGTGCTCTTCGGTGCGCCGGCCGCGGCGCCGGGGCCGGGCGAGGCCGGATTTACGTGGCCCGCCGCGCGCGCCGCGCAATGATTCTGAAGGTTTGAAGAAAGGAAGATAGTCATGTCACGCTCCATTCACCGGCTGTTGTCCTCGCGCGTCACGCGTGCGGGCGCGGCGTGCGCGGCGCTCGTCGCCGTGGGTCTCCTGGCCGCCGGCTGCACGAGCACGCCGGCCGCGCTGTCGGACATCCGCTACGATTTCGGCCCGCCGAAGCCGGCGTCGTCGGCGGGAACGCAGCCGGCCGTGAAGGTGCTCGACGTGAGCGCGCCCGAAGGGCTGCAGTCCGACAAGCTCGTGTACCGGCTCGGCTACGCGGACTCGCAGCAGGTCGCCGCGTACGCCAACAGCCATTGGACGATGCCGCCGTCCGCGTTGCTCACGCAGCGTCTGCGCGGCGCGCTCAGTTCGCGCGGCACGGTGCTGACGGGCGCCGACGGCGTTGCCGCGCCGGTGCTGAAAATCGAACTGAGCGAGTTCGAGCAGGTTTTCGATAGCCAGTCGCAAAGCCATGCGGCCGTGACCGCGCGCGCCACGCTCACGCAAAGCGGCAAGGTGATCGGCCAGCGCACGTTTATCTCGCGCGCGCCGTCCCGTTCCGCCGACGCCGCCGGCGGCGCGCAGGCGCTCGCCGCCGCCAGCGACGACCTCGTTGCGCAAATCGGCGCCTGGCTCGGTGTGCAGGCGCTGGTCGCCGCGCAATGAAGCACGCGCAGCGCACGCAACGGAGCGCTGCATGAGCGAACGATCGTGGCTGCGCCGCCCTTCGGTGCTCTCGCGGCAGGCGCTGGTGCTCTATACCGCGCTGATCGTCTACGGTTCGTGGTATCCGTTTTCGGGCTGGCGCTCGCTCGGCATCGGGCCGCTGGCCTATCTCGCGGACCCGATGCCGCAATACCTGACAGCTTTCGATGTCGTCACGAACGTGCTCGGCTACATGCCGTTCGGCGCGCTCATGGTGCTCGCGCTTTACCCGCGCTGGCGCGGGCCGCTGGCGGTCGCGTTGGCGTTCCTCGTGGGCGGACTGCTGTCGGGCGTGATGGAAGCCGTGCAAACCTATCTGCCGACGCGCGTCGCCTCCAACCTCGATCTCGCGGCCAATGCACTCGGCGCGCTGCTGGGTGCCGCGATCATGTCGCCCGCGACCGGCGCGCTGCTCGACCGCGGCTTGCTGCGGCGTCTGCGGCTCATGTGGTTCGAGCGCGACAGCGCGGCGTTGGCGTGCCTCGTGGCGGCCTGGCCGTTTGCGACGATGTATCCGGCGCCGCGCCTCTTCGGCCTCGGCAACTGGCCGCGCGTCCTGTGGACCCGTTTCGATTCCACGACGCAGGACGCGCTCTTCGCCTGGACGCCGGCCGGCTGGCACGTCGGCGCGTGGCCGGCATGGGTGGCCGCCTGGCTGCCGGAGGACGCGTGGGAAGCGCTCATCACGACGCTCAATCTGTTTGCCGCGCTGGCGCTCGCGTCGTTGTCCGTGCGCCGTCATGCGCCGCGCGTGCGGCTGATGCTGCTGTTTATCGTCGTCGCTCTGGGTGTGAAGGCGGGCGCGACCTTCCTGCAATCGCAATCGGGCCTGGCTTTCGACTGGGCGACGCCGGGCGGGCTTGCGGGCCTCGGCGGCGGCGCGCTGCTCGGGCTCGTCGTGCTGCGTCTGCCGCGCAGCGCGCGGGCGTCGCTGGCGGCCGGCGCGCTTGTGCTCACGCTGGTGCTGGTCAACCTGCTGCCGGTGAATCCTTATTTCGATGTGGTGCTGGCCGACTGGCGGCAAGGGCGGTATTTGCACTTCAACGGCCTTGCGCGCTGGCTCGCGTGGGTCTGGCCGTATGCGGCGCTCGTGTGGCTCGCGTTTGTCGTCGAGCGGGTGTGGCTTGGGCGGCGCACGCGGCGCGCCTGAGCGCGCGGCAGGCGCGGACGAGGCGCGGCTCGGCGTGGGAGGTGGCTTGCTGGATATAATCGTCGGCTGCGGGCTGCGGGCTGCGGGCTGCGGGCTGCGGGCCGCGCGCTCGCGCCGTGCGCAGGCCCGCAGGCATCGGCCGCGCCAGCATCCGCCCGATAGCCGCGTCGCTGCGCCCAACCGCGTTCTGCTGCACTATTGCCCTTCTGATAGCTTTCCCTCCCGTACATCATGGACTCGTTCTACAAATATCACGTCTTCTTTTGCCTGAATCAGCGCGAGCCGGGCGCGGAGCGTCCGAGCTGCGCGAATTGCAACGCGCAGGCCATGCAGGAGCACGCGAAAAAACGCGTGAAGAAACTCGGCCTCGCCGGCCCGGGCCAGGTGCGCATCAATAAGGCCGGGTGTCTCGACCGCTGCGAGCTGGGTCCGGCGCTCGTGGTGTATCCGGAAGGCGTCTGGTACACGTACGTGGATGAAAGCGACATCGACGAAATCGTCGACTCGCATCTCGCGAACGGCAAAATCGTTGAGCGTCTGAAGATCGATCAATAAACGGCACCATGAACGTACACACGAAGAAGTATCTGATCGACGGCCCGGTCGGCAAGATCGAGGTCGCGCTCGACCTGCCCGACGAAGCCCGCGAAAACGGCGCCGCGCCGCGCGGCATCGCGCTCGTCGCGCATCCGCATCCGCTCTTCGGCGGAACCATGGATAACAAGGTCGCGCAAACCCTCGCGCGCACGCTCGTCGGGTTGAACTACGTGACGTATCGCGCGAATTTTCGCGGCGTAGGACAAACGCAAGGCGAGCACGACGCGGGCATCGGTGAGCGCGACGATCTGCGCGCGGTGCTCGACCACATGCGCGCGCAACCTGGGCACGGCGATCTGCCGCTCGTGCTGGCGGGCTTTTCGTTCGGCACGTTCGTGTTGTCGCACGTGGCGGCGAAGTTGCGCGACGAAGGGCAGCAGATCGAGCGCATGGTGTTCGTCGGCACGGCCGCGAGCCGCTGGGAAGTCGCGCCGGTGCCGGAAAACACGCTCGTCATTCACGGCGAGACCGACGAGACGGTTCCCATTCAATCCGTTTACGACTGGGCGCGGCCGCAGGAATTGCCGGTTGTCGTGATTCCGGGCGCCGAGCATTTCCTGCATCGCAAGCTCCACATCCTGAAGCGGATCATTGTCGACGCGTGGCGTTGACGGATCGGCTGACGCGCGTTTTCAGGGGTACAGGTAGGCAAAAACTCACAATTTATCGCCCGCCGTTGCGCGAAGTTGCGAGTGTAGCGCGCGTATAATGGGCGCTCTTTTTTGGGCGCAGCACGGCCTGTGCGGCAGTTCGCGCGACGCGTAGCTTCTTTTCACGCGCGCAGCGGTGCCGGCTGCAGGTGTGCTGCGCGAACCGATCGCGTGGCCGGAAGTCCAATGGGCGCCCGAGCCGCTACGCTTGATGTTGCGGCCAGACGCTCGCCGACCGGCTCTCCCAACTCTGCGCTCGCGCGCGCTGTACTTTTCTGCACGAACCGACCCTATGCGTTTTTCCACCTCCGGCCGCCTGTCTTTCCCCTCCGCTGCATCCTTCGTTCCCTCCACGCTCAGCCGCGCCATCACGCTCGGCGTCGTGTTGCCCGCCACGCTCGCGGCCAGCACCGCGTTCGCGCAAGTGCCGCCGCCGGCGGTGAATGCGCGCTCGTGGGTGCTCGTCGACGCAACCAGCAATCAGGTGCTCGCGTCGGGCAATCCGGACGAGCGCGTGGAACCGGCATCGCTTACCAAGCTGATGACGGCGTATCTCGTCTTCGAAGCACTGCAGACGAAAAAGATCGCGATGGACCAGACGGTGACGCCGAGCGAAGCGGTGCGCCGCGTGCGCACGGACGAATCGCGCATGTTTATCGAGGCGAACAAGCCCGTCACCGTGCACGATCTGGTGTACGGCATGATCGTCCAGTCGGGCAACGACGCCGCCATCGCGCTCGCCGAACTGGTGGGCGGCAGCGAGGCGCAGTTCGTCAACATGATGAACACGGAGGCGCAGCGCCTCGGCATGACGCACACGCATTTCGCCGACGTGAACGGCATGCCCGACCCGCAGCACTACACGACCGCGGGCGACCTCGCCGTGCTGTCGGCGCGTCTGATTCGCGACTTCCCTGACTACTACAACATCTTCTCGGTCAAGGAATTCACATACAACAAGATCAAGCAGCCGAACCGCAACCGTCTGCTGTGGATCGACCCGACCGTCGACGGTCTGAAGACCGGTCACACGCAAGCGGCCGGCTACTGCCTGATCGCGAGCGCGAAGCGTTCGCTGCCGGGCACGCCGGACGCGTCGCGCCGTCTCGTCTCCGTAATGATGGGCGAGACGAAGGAGCACGACCGCGTGCAGGACAGCCTGAAGATGCTGAACTACGGCTACTCCG
Organism: Paraburkholderia phenoliruptrix; assembly: GCF_047325075.1. Classification (NCBI taxonomy): domain Bacteria; kingdom Pseudomonadati; phylum Pseudomonadota; class Betaproteobacteria; order Burkholderiales; family Burkholderiaceae; genus Paraburkholderia; species Paraburkholderia phenoliruptrix. The sequence goes on along the minus strand of NZ_CP168531.1, from coordinate 131,452 downwards.
CGTACGACACCGTGCGTCTGTACAAGGCGAATCAGGTGGTCGGCACGCCGCGCGTCTACAAGGGGGCGCAGGACAGCGTGCAGATCGGCGTGAAGAGCGATCAGTACATCACGGTGCCGAAGGGCATGGCCGACAAGGTCAAGCCGCAGATCGACCAGATGGATCCGCTCATCGCGCCGATCGCGAACGGTCAGCAGGTCGGCACCGCGAAGCTCGTCGCCGACGGCAAGGTGCTCGCGCAATTCCCGGTGGTCGCCTTGCAGGCCGTGCCGCAAGCCGGCGTGGTCGGCCGCGTATGGGACTCGCTCATGCTCATGTTCAACAAGAAAAAGTAAGCGCCTGATCGCAATGACTGCTCTTCCCGATGTTCCGCTGGAACCTATCGTTTATCTCAACGGTGAAGTGGTGCCTTTGTCCGAGGCGCGCGTGCCGGTTCTCGACCGCGGCTTTATCTTCGGCGACGGCATTTACGAAGTCGCGCCGCTCTACGCGCACGCGGGCGGTCGCACGGCTTTCCGCTTCGAGCAGCACTTGGCGCGCCTCGCGCGCTCGCTCGGGAAGATCGGCATTGCCAATCCGTTCGAGAACGCCGGCTGGCGCGCGCTGATCGAGCGCGTGACGGCGGCCAACGAAGCCGAGGGCGGCCTCGCCGCCGAACAGGACGCGATCGCGTATATCCAGATCACGCGCGGCGTCGCGAAGCGCGGCCACGCATTTCCTGCCGGCATCCAGCCGACGGTGTTCGTCATGGTCACGCCGCTCAATCTGCCGAACGCCGCTCAGCGCGCCGAGGGCGTGCGTTGCGTGAGCGCCGAGGATCGCCGCTGGCTTCATTGCGACATCAAGTCGGTCTCGCTGCTTGGCAATGTGCTGATGGCGCAGTACGCGGCGGAGAACGACGCTTTCGAGACTATCCAGTTTCGCGACGGCATGCTGACCGAGGGGTCGTCGTCGAATGTTTGGGTCGTGAGGAACGGCGTGCTGGCGGCGCCGCCGCGCAGCCACAAGATTCTCGAAGGCATTCGCTACGGGCTGATCGAGGAACTGGCGGCCGAATGCGGCATCCGCTTCGAGGTGCGCGAGATCGCCGAGGCCGAAGTGCGCGCCGCCGACGAGATCGTGATCAGTTCCGCCACCAAAGAGGTGCTGCCCGTCACGCAACTCGACGGCCAGCCGGTCGGCGAGGGCAAGCCGGGCGCGGTGTTTGCGGCACTGTACGCGGCTTATCAGCGAGCCAAGGCGAAAGAGGCACAAGCGGCAAAAGAAGCACAAGCGGCAAAAGAGGCGCCCGAGGCGCGGCAAGGAGCAGCACATGAATCCGGCGAACGAATCACTCATTGAGTTTCCCTGCGATTTCCCGATCAAGATCATGGGCAAATCGCACCCCGAGTTTGCTGAGACGATCGTCACGGTGGTCCGGCAGTTCGACAGCGCAGTCGACGCCTCGCGCGTCGAAACCCGTCCGTCCAGCGGCGGCAATTACACCGGACTGACGGTGACGGTGCGCGCCACCAGCCGCGGGCAGCTGGACGACATTTATCGCGCGCTCACCGGGCATCCGATGGTCAAGGTCGTGCTGTAACGCGGCGCTTGAATCAGGCTTGAATCCGGCTTGAATCGGGCTTGAGTCAGATTATGGCGCGACGCGCAACGCGTCCGCCGTCCCTGCGGAGCTTGCCGCATTCGCCGTCGGCCCGGCTTCGCAGGCCTGGTCGAAAAGCAGTTTGAAGCGTCCCACCTCCGCGAACACCCAGTCCCGGAAGGCCTTCACCCTCGCCGTTTCCAGCATGTGCGGCGGGCAGATGAAGTAGTACTGCCACGGGCTAGGTCCGTCCACATTGAAAAGCCGCACGAGGCGGCCCGCCGCGATCTCGTGCATGGCTAGCGAGCGGCGCGTGAGCGCGATGCCCTGACCGTCGATCGCCGCCTGCAGCAGATTCGACGAATCCTGATACAGCACGCCGCGCTTGGGCTCCGGCCACTCGGTCAGGCCGGCCGCGTCGAACCACGGACGCCAGAGTTCGTCGTCGGAGCGCAGCAGCGGGAGATTCGCGAGTTCGGCGGGCGTTTTGGGCAGCTTGCCGCCGTTGAAACTGGGCGCGCAGGCCGGGAAAAAGATCTCCTCCAGCAGAAGCTCCGAATGCAGCCCCGCGTACTTGCCGTAGCCGAAACGGATTGCCACGTCGACGTCGTCGCGCGCGAAGTCCGTCAGCGCATTCGTGGACAGAAGTTCAAGATCCCACTGCGGATGCGCCTCGATAAAGCTGCCGACGCGCGGCGTCACCCAGCGCGCGGCGAACGACGACAGCATGGACACCACGAGCCGCCGTTCCCGGTCGCCGGCGCGGATCTGACGCGTGGCGTCGCACAGCGCGCCGAGCGCCGCGCGCACCTGTTGGGCATAGCGCCGGCCGGTTTCGGTGAGCCGCACGCGTTTGCCGTCGCGCGCGAACAGCGAGACGCCGAGTTCGGCTTCCAGCGCACGGATCTGATGACTGACGGCGCCATGAGTGACGAAAAGCTCGTCTGCAGCGCGCGAAAAGCTCTCGTGGCGGGCGGCGGCTTCAAAGGCCTTGATCGCGTTCAGTGGCGGGAGATGACGGAGCTCCATCGCAATTATTCTCACATAGAGGTGAAAATTGATCGTTTTGCGTAAACCCTTGCTGCGCCTACGATTGTAGCCATGAAACGACTTTTGGCGAGGGCATTATGCGAGAAGTTTCCTCTAGCATCGCGTATGAAATCCACAGCGGCGAGATGCTGCCCCTGAAGGTGGCGCGCAGCACCAAGCTCGTCGTGCGCGGCGGCGCCGTCTGGGTGACGCGCAGCGACGACACCGAAGACTACTGGCTGCAGCCCGGCCACACGTTGAGACTGCGCCGTGGCGAGCGGCTCTGGTTGAGCGCCGAGGGCACGCCGCGCGCAACGGTCGCGTTCTCGGTGCCGACGCGTTGCGACGAGCGCGCGCTGAACTGGTTTGCGCGCATGGGCGAGCGTTTCACGGCGTGGCTACGCGGCGGGTGGCGCACGGTTTGACGGGAGTGCCGCGCCGTTCGCGCGCGTCGACTTTGGGCGGGGATTCCTGGATTTCGGTAAACTGCCGGGATCATGTCTGCCCCTTCGGTTTCCTCATCTCCATTGCCTGCCGCAGCGCCGCCTACGCTGCGCTGGCGCGGCAGCGAACGCTACGAAGCCAGTTTCGACGCGATGCGCGCCTTCACCGACGCGCGCACTGCCGAGACGCCCGACGAAATCTGGCTGGTCGAACATCCGCCCGTCTTCACGCTCGGCCAGGCGGGCGATCCAGCGCACCTGCTGGCCGCCGACAGCGCCATTCCTCTGGTGAAAGTCGACCGCGGCGGACAGATCACGTATCACGGCCCGGGGCAGGTGGTGGCTTACCTGCTGCTCGATTTGCGGCGCCGCAAACTGATGGTTCGCGACATGGTCACGCGGATCGAGCAGGCCGTGATCGACACCCTTGCGGCGTATAATCTTGCCGGGGAACGCAAGGCCGGCGCGCCGGGCATCTACGTGTCGCCGGGGCCGCAGGCCGGATTGCACGCCGGCGCGAAGATTGCCGCGCTCGGTCTCAAGATTCGCAACGGCTGCAGCTATCACGGCGTCAGCCTGAACGTGAAGATGGATTTACGGCCGTTCCTGGCCATCAACCCTTGCGGCTACGCGGGTCTCGAAACAGTCGACATGGCAACGCTCGGCGTTGCGGCCGGCTGGGACGACGTGGCCCGCACCCTTGCAGCCCGCCTCACCGCAAACCTCGACGGCAGTCCCGCGGCCGTCGCCCAACCGCAGGCCGGTGCGCTCACCGCCTGACTGGATCGAACGAATGACTGACGTTACCGCGAACCTCGCAGCTTCTCCCGCGCCGGAAGGCGTGCCGGCATCGGCTGCGGCCTACGACGCTACCGCGAAGCAGAAGGCGCAAGCCAAGACCGCCCGTATTCCCATCAAGATCGTTCCGATCGAAAAACTCAAGAAGCCGGACTGGATCCGCGTCAAGGCGGCAACCGGCAACTCGCGCTTCTACGAAATCAAGCAGATCCTGCGCGAACACAACCTGCACACGGTCTGCGAAGAAGCGAGCTGCCCGAATATCGGCGAATGCTTCGGCAAGGGCACCGCGACCTTCATGATCATGGGCGACAAGTGCACGCGGCGCTGCCCGTTCTGCGACGTGGGCCATGGCCGTCCCGATCCGCTCGATCCGGACGAGCCGGCGAACCTGGCGCGCACCATCGCCGCGCTGAAGCTCAAGTACGTCGTGATTACGAGCGTGGATCGCGACGATCTGCGTGACGGCGGCGCGGCGCACTTCGTCGAATGTATCCGTCAGACGCGCGAGTTGTCGCCTGACACGCGCATCGAAATTCTCACGCCGGACTTCCGCGGCCGCCTGGACCGCGCGCTGGGCATTCTGAATGCCGCGCCGCCCGACGTGATGAACCACAACCTGGAAACCGTGCCGCGTCTGTATAAGGAGGCGCGTCCGGGTTCGGACTACGCGCATTCGCTGAAACTGCTCAAGGATTTCAAGGCGCTGCACCCGGACGTCGCGACCAAGTCGGGTCTGATGGTCGGTCTCGGCGAAACTGAAGAAGAGATCCTGCAGGTCATGCGCGATCTGCGCGAGCACGACGTGGATATGCTCACCATCGGTCAGTATTTACAGCCTTCGGAACACCATCTGCCGGTCCGTTCTTATGTGCATCCGGACACCTTCAAGATGTACGAAGAAGAGGCGTACAAGATGGGCTTCACCCACGCGGCAGTGGGCGCGATGGTGCGTTCGAGCTATCACGCCGATTTGCAGGCGCATGGAGCCGGCGTGGTCTGAGTGCCTGCTTTTCCGTCCGCTCACTGAAGAATGCCCGCACACGTTGCGGGCATTTTTTTGCGCCCGAACAAGGGCGAATGCGCGAGCCCGGGTTGCAGCAGCGGCGGGGCTGGCAGAGGGATGTCAGAGCGCCCGCATGAGGGGCGCCGCCGTTCATCTCATAGAAACAGTTCGATGACCGGCCAGCCGCGCTCGGTGGCGATCGCACGCAAACGCGCGTCGGGGTTGGTCGCGACCGGATGGGTCACGCGTTCGAGCAACGGCAGGTCGTTGATCGAATCGCTATAAAACCAGCTCTCTGGAAAGTCCTGCAAACGATGGCCGAGCGAGGACAGCCAGCTCTCGGTACGGGTGATCTTGCCTTCGCGAAAAGTCGGCACGCCGACCGCCGCGCCCGTGAAGCGCGCGAGCGGATCGCCGCCTTCGGTGTCCAGTTCAATCCCGAGAAGATGCTCGAAGCCGAGCGCCTTGCCGATCGGCGCGGTCACGAACACATTGGTCGCCGTGACGATGCAGCACAGGTCGCCTGCGTCCATGTGGCGTCGCACCAGCTCGCGCGCGGCCGGCAGAATGGCGGGCGCGATCACCTCCCGCATGAACCGCGCATGCCATTCATCGAGTTGCTCGCGCGTATGGCGCGCGAGCGGCGCGAGCGTGCGCTCCAGGTAGGCGGTCATGTCCAGCGTGCCGGCCACATATTGCCGGTAATACTCGTCGATATCTTGCGCATGCCGTGCAGCGCCTTCAATGCCGAGGCCGGCGACAAAGTGGGCCCATGCCTGGTCGCTGTCGAGCGGCAGCAAGGTGTGGTCCAGGTCGAATAGCGCGAGATTGCGGCTCATCCGGTTGTCCTCGTGATCAGGTGGTCGAAGCGTTAGACAGACGTTGTATCAGCGCCATTTGAGCGAAATGAGAGCGGTACCGGAGCGGCCCCGGAGCGGCGCAAAGCGCGAGGCGCGCAGCAAGAACAGCCGCGCCGCTCGACATTCGTTGCGCGAGCGTATATTTAAAAGCACAAAATTACAATAAGGCAAAAATGTGCAACACTACTGTCATACGCCCCGGGTGCCGTACGCGGCATGCGGTTCCGCTTACGGCAGCAGAGAACAAATGCGCAGTGCCTTATGTTGATTCTCCTTAACCTTCTGGCCGGTGTGGCACTGCTCGTGTGGGGCTCGCATATCGTGCGCACGGGCATTCTTCGGGTGCTGGGCGCGGACCTGCGCACGGTGCTTGGGCGCAGCACGCGTAGCCGCTGGCGCGCATTCGTGTCGGGTGTCGGCGTAACGAGCCTCGTGCAAAGCAGCAACGCGACCGCGGTGATCCTCACTTCGTTCGCGGCGCAAGGGCTTCTGCCGCTCACCAGCGGGCTTGCCATCATGCTCGGCGCGGACGTCGGCACGGCGCTGATGGCGCGGGTTCTCACGCTCGATCTGTCGTGGCTGTCGCCCATCCTCATTCTGTTCGGCGTGCCGTTGTTTCTGTCGCGCAAGCAGACGCGCGCCGGTCAGGTCGGGCGGACGCTGATCGGGCTCGGGCTGATCCTGCTCGCACTGCATCTGATCGTCGAGGCGGCTCAGCCGATGATGCATGGCGCCGGCGTGCGCGTCATGTTCGGCGCATTGACGGGCGACACCATGCTCGACGCCCTGGTGGGCGCGGCCTTCGCGGTGGTGTCGTATTCGAGCCTCGCAGCGGTGCTGCTCACGGCGACGCTCGCGTCGTCGGGCGTGATCTCGTTGAAGGTGGCGCTGTGTCTCGTGATCGGCGCGAATCTCGGTAGCGGCCTCGTAGCTTTGCTGGGCGCTGCCGCGCAGAATTCGGCGGCGCGGCGGCTGGCGCTGGGCAGCTTCGCCTTCAAGCTGGCGGGCGCCTTGCTGATCCTGCCGTTCGCGTCATTGCTCGCGCGCTGGCTGCCGGTGCTGATCGCCAATCCGCGCGAAGCCACGGTGGGCTTTCATCTGATCTATAACACGCTGCGTTGCTGCCTATGCCTGTCGCTGATCGATCCGGTTGCGCGCATCTGCGAGCGCGTGTTGCCGGATCGGCCCATGCCGAACGGCGAACTGCGGCCGCTGCATCTCGACGCCGCCGCGCTCACCACCCCCACGCTCGCGCTCGCGAATGCCGCGCGCGAGGTGCTGCGTATCGGCGACATTGTGCGCACCATGCTCGACAACGTGGCGGAACTGATCCATCACAACCATATCGAGAAGGCGCGCGAAACCGTTCGTATGGACGACGACGTCGACGAACTCTACGCCGCAATCAAGGACTACCTCACGCTGATTTCACGCGAGCAGCTTGACGAAGCCGATAGCCGCCGATGGACCGACATCATTTCGCTGACCATCAACCTCGAGCATGCGGGCGACATCATCGAGCGGATTGTGGGCGATATCGAGGAAAAGAAGATCGCGCACCGTCTGTCGTTTTCCGAGGAAGGCCTCGGCGAACTGGACGATTTGCAGGCGCGGCTCGTCAGCAATCTGCAACTCGGACTTTCGGTATTCCTGAATAACGATCTGCGTTGCGCCGAGCGGCTGCTGGCCGAGAAGGAGCGTTTTCGCGATCTGGAGCGCGCCTATTCATACCGGCATCTGGACCGCCTCGCCGGGCAGACGCTGCGCAGCATCGAAACCAGCGCACTGCATCTCGATCTGATCAGCGACATGAAGCGGCTCAATTCGCTGTTCTGCTCGACTGCCTATCCCGTGCTAGATGCCGCGGGCGCGTTGCATGACACGCGCTTGCGCAAGCGCGCGCTGGACACCATGCATGTGAAGGAGTGACGCGCGGCTGGTCCGCACGCGGTGCGGCGCGGCAGTGCTGCAGGGCGCTGCGCGCGCGTCGCGCGCTACGCCAGCACAACTTCATCGAGCTTCTTTTTCAGCGCACCGAAATCCGCGACGTCCGCGGCCTTCTTGTTGGTGACGAGCACGTCGATCCGCTCGACGGGGCAATATGAAATCCGGCTGCGCTGACCAATCTTGCTGTAATCGGCGAGGATCACCACACGGTCTGCATTCGCGACCATCGCGCGCGCCACTTCCGTTTCGGCGTGGTCGTAGTTGGTCGCGCCATGCCGGTGGTCGATGCCGACCGGCGAGAGCAGCGCGAGATCGGCGCGATAGCGTTGAATATCAAGCACCGTGGTCGCGCCGGTGGTCGCCATGGCGCGGTCGCTGATCGTGCCGCCGAGCAGAATCACTTCGTTGCCGGCTTCCGGCTGCTCCGCCGCGCCGCGCAGTTTCAGTGCGACGTCGATTGAATTCGTCACGATGGTCAGGTTCGCGAGCTTCGCCAGTTCTTCGGCGAGCGCGGCGGTGGTGGTGCCGGCGTCGATAAACAGCGTCTGGCCGCTCGCAATGAGCCCGGTGGCCGCCTTCGCAATGGCCGTTTTAGATTTGACGCGCATGTGCGCGCGCTCGGCGATAGGCGCCTCGTCGGCTGGTTTGATGGCGCCGCCGTGCACGCGGCGCAACTCACCGAGCGCTTCGAGATCGAGCAGATCGCGCCGCACGGTTTCGCGCGACACGCCAAGGTCCGCCATGATCCGTTCGGTGGACACCCGATGCAATGTCGACAATAACGCGCGTATTCTCTGATGACGGTCTTCCTGCCACATGCATTTTCCCTGGATGCGAAGGCGTTCGCATAACGTGTCTTAACCGACGACATCGTGGCCACGAATGTGTGTCCGGACGATGTCAAGCGTACTACTTCAGCCGGATTGTGTTGTATTTTTTTGGTAGCTTGCAAGTTTGTGTATTTGAATTTAGCCTTCGCAAATCGAAGTGCCGCCTGATTCGAACATCGAATGTTCGAATGGACAGTTTAATCTGTGTTTTCGCGCGTTTTCATGGCGCTTTTGGACAAGACCGCAGGCGTCGGCGCCTGGTGCGCTTTATTCTCAGTGAAAGGTGACGGGACGTGGCAAACGGGATCGATCGCGCAGCACCTGCAGACTGGCCGTATCCGCCGCTCGTCGCGCATCGTTGCGGCGGCACGCTCGCGCCCGAGAACACGTTAGCGGGTTTCGACGCCTGTGTGCGCTACGGTTACCGCATGGTCGAATTCGACGCCAAGCTTTCCTCCGACAACCAGCTGTTCCTGCTCCACGACGACACGCTCGAGCGCACGACCAACGGCTACGGCGCGGCGGCGGTCTACTCGTGGGCGCAACTTGCGTTGCTCGACGCGGGCGCATGGTTCGGGCCGCAATTTGCAGGCACGCGTCTGCCCACGCTGGCGGAGGCGGCCGCGCGTTGCGCGCGCGAGGGCATCGCGGCCAACATCGAAATCAAGCCGTGTCCCGGTCGCGATGAAATCACCGGCCGGCTCGTCGCGAGCGCCGCGCTCGAGTTGTGGCAAGGCCAGACGCCCCCGCTGCTGTCGTCGTTTTCGTTCGAGGCGCTCGCGGCCGCGCGCGACGCGGCGCCTTCGTTGCGACGCGGCATGCTGTTCGAGGAAGTGCCCGCGGACTGGCTGCGCATTGTGCGCGAACTGGACTGCGTGTCCTTGCATGCGAGCCACCGTTATCTGAGCCAGCCGCTCGTCGCCGACATCCGCGCGGCCGGCTTGCATGTACTCGCCTACACGGTGAACGACCCGGCGCGTGCGCAATTGCTCGCGGAGTGGGGCGTCGACATGATTTGTACAGATCGCATCGATAAGCTGCAGCACGACATGCTTTGAACGCCGCACCGGCGCGGGCATGGCGCGGGCGCGAGAGCACGGAAGTACCGACGCATTGACGGACGCACAAGCCAGCAATAAGCGTGGGCAACAAGCGCATGGAATAAGCGCAGACAAAAGTGCACGCCATAGCGAACGGCTCGCGCCCTTGAAGTCGAACGAGACATTTTCCAAACGCAACAACTTCGGCAGAGGATGGGGAAAACTATGAACCGCACCGTGTTAGCTCGCGTACTTTCGATGTCGGCCGCAGCGGGCGTGGCCGCCGCGGGCGCGAGCAGCGCTTGCGCCGCGCCGCTCGACGCATTGATCGCCGCCGCGAAGCAGGAAGGCCAGCTCACCGTGATCGCGTTGCCGCACGACTGGTGCAACTACGGGCAACTCGTCGCGGGTTTCCAGAAGAAGTACGGCATCAAGATCAATGAACTGAATCCGGACGCCGGTTCGGGCGACGAGGTCGAGGCCATCAAGGCCAACAAGGGCAACAAGGGTCCGCAGGCACCGGACGTCATCGACGTGGGTTTGTCGTTCGGTCCCAGCGCGAAGGCAGAAGGGCTGCTGCAGCCGTACAAGGTGTCGACGTGGAACTCGATTCCGAAAGAGTCGAAGGATCCGGACGGCTACTGGTACGGCGACTACTACGGCGTGCTCGCGTTCGAAGTGAACGCCGACATGATCGACAAGGCGCCCGCCGACTGGAGCGATCTGCTCAAGTCCGATTACAAGAACGCTGTCTCGCTCGCGGGCGATCCGCGCTCGGCGAACCAGGCGATCCAGGCCGTCTATGCAGCCGGCCTGTCGCAAAGCAAGGGCGACGCGTCGAAGGCGGACAAAGCCGGCCTCAAGTTCTTCGCCGATCTGAACAAGAGCGGCAACTTCGTGCCGGTGATCGGCAAGGCGGCATCGCTCGCGCAAGGCACGACGCCGATCGTCGTCCGTTGGGATTACAACGCGCTTGCCGACCGCGATACGTTGAAGGGCAACCCGAAGGTTCAGGTGGTCATTCCGAAGACGGGCGTGGTGGCCGGCGTCTACGTTCAGGCAATCAGCGCCTATGCGCCGCATCCGAACGCCGCCAAGCTGTGGATGGAATATCTCTATTCCGACGAAGGCCAGATCGGCTGGCTGACGGGCTACTGCCATCCGATGCGCTACAACGAACTGGTGGCCGGCAAGAAGGTGCCGCAAGCGCTGCTCGACAAGCTGCCGCCGCCTGCATCGTACAAGAATGTGGTGTTCCCGACGCTCCAGCAGCAGGACGCGTACAAGGAAACCATCACGAAGCATTGGGACGAAGTGGTCGGCGCGAACGTCAAGTAAGCGCCGTGACCTCAACGTTGCGTGATTGAAGTGCGCCGCGGCGCCGCTCGAAAGGGCGGTTTCCGCGGCGCGAGTCGTCAAGCCCAAAGGGTGAACTATGAGCGCTTCATCGGATGCTGGATCGGTGCAGCCGGAACTGCTGGTGCCCCCGGTGCCCAAGCCGGCGCCGCGCGTCGACGGTCCGGGCCGCGCGTCGCAGATGCTGGCATGGATCGGCGTCGTGCCGTTCTTCACGTTCGCGCTGTTATTCCTGATTCTGCCGACCGGCTTTCTGATGATCGGCGCGTTCCAGGATGCGCAAGGTCACTTCACGCTCGCCAATCTGCGCGATCTGTTTCAGCCGTCCGTGCTGGACGCCTACTGGATCAGCTTCAAGGTGAGCGCGGCGTCCGCCGCGGGCGGCGCGTTGATCGGCTCGCTGCTCGCGTGGGCGGCGGTGCAGGGCAAGCTGCCGGGCTGGATCCGTCCCACATTGATGACGTTCTCCGGCGTGGCGTCGAACTTCGCCGGCGTGCCGCTCGCGTTCGCCTTCATCTGCACGCTCGGGCGCGTGGGGCTCGTCACCGTGCTGCTGAAGAAATACCTCGGCTTCAATCTGTATTCGACGGGTTTCAGCATTCTCAGCTTTTCGGGGCTCACGCTCACCTACCTGTATTTCCAGATTCCGTTGATGGTGCTGATCGTCACCCCTGCGCTGGACGGCCTCAAGCGCGAATGGCGCGAAGCCTGCGATTGCCTCGGCGGCACCGCGTATCAATACTGGCGTTATGTCGCGCTGCCGGTGCTCTGGCCGAGCGTGCTCGGCGCGACGCTCCTGCTGTTCGCCAACGCGTTCGGTGCGGTCGCGACGGCCTACGCGCTGACGGGCAGTTCGCTGAACATCGTGCCGATTCTGCTGTTCGCGCAGATTCGCGGCGACGTCATGCATAACCAGAATCTCGGCTACGCGCTCGCGCTCGGCATGGTGCTCGTGACGGGTTTGTCGAATGGCGGGTATATCTGGCTGCGCTCGCGCGCCGAAAGGGGCCGTCGATGAAAAGCCAATCGCGCGTGGGCGCGTGGACCGCGATGACGGTCGGATCGCTCTACTTCCTGATTCCGCTCATCGCCACCTTTGAATTCAGCCTGCGGATGAAGCGCGGCACCTACAGCTTCGAAGCATATAGCGTCGTGCTGAGCGATCCGCGTTTTCAGGCGTCGTTCGGCTATTCAATTCTGATGGCCTTGCTGACGATCGTGGTCGGCATTCTGCTCGTCGTGCCGACCGCTTACTGGGTGCAGCTGCGCTTGCCGAAGCTGCGGCCGGTGGTCGAATTCATCACACTGCTGCCGCTCGTCGTGCCGGCCATCGTGATTGTGTTTGGCTATCTGCGCATTTACAACAGCAGTTCGATTTTGCCGCTCACGAGCAATGAGCGCGCGACCGACCTGCTGCTCGTATTCGGCTACGTGACGCTCTCGCTGCCGTACATGTACCGCGCGGTCGACGCGGGGCTGCGCGCCGTCGACGTGCGCTCGCTCACCGAAGCCGCCGAATGTCTCGGCGCGAACTGGCCGACCATTCTCTTCAAGGTGATCTTTCCGAATATCCGCTCGGGCATTCTGTCCGGCGCGTTTCTCACCTTTGCGGTCGTGATCGGCGAATTCACGTTGGCCAGCCTGCTCGACCGGCCCGCGTTCGGCCCGTATCTGCAACTGATCGGCGCGAATCGCGCGTATGAGCCGTCGGCGCTCGCGATCATCGCTTTCATGATCACGTGGGCGTCGATGGGCCTGATCCAGGTGTTCGGCTCGGCCCGCGCGCTAAGCGGCCAGAAAATCTGACTCACTGAGGCAGCGAATCATGGCATTTCTCGAAATCGAAAATTTGCACAAGTCCTTCGGGGCGAACATCGCGCTGCATCACTTCGACATGAAGATCGAGCGCGGCGAGTTCATCACGTTTCTCGGACCGTCGGGTTGCGGCAAGACGACCGTGCTGCGGATGATCGCCGGCTTCGAGGCGCCGACGCGCGGCGTCATCCGGCTCGACAACAAGGACGTCACGCATTTGCGCACGCGTCAGCGCAAGGTCGGCATGGTGTTCCAGTCGTATGCACTCTTTCCGAACATGACGGTGGCCGAGAACATCGGCTTCGGGTTGAAGATCACGCATCGGCCGCAGGCGGAGATCGATCAGCGTGTAGAGGAAATGCTGCACCTCATCAAGCTGCCGAAGCTGGGCGGCCGTTATCCGTGGCAGCTTTCGGGCGGCCAGCAGCAGCGCGTCGCGCTTGCGCGCGCGCTCGCAGGCAAGCCGCAGGTGCTGTTGCTCGACGAACCGCTCTCCGCGCTCGACGCCAAGATTCGCATCTCGCTGCGCCAGGACATTCGTGCGTTGCAGCGCGAGCTCGGCATCACGTCGATTTTCGTCACGCACGATCAGGAAGAGGCGCTGTCCATTTCCGACCGTATCGTCGTGATGAACGAAGGGCGCGTCGAGCAGATCGGCTCGCCTTCGGAGATCTATAACTATCCGCGCACACGCTTTGTTGCGTCGTTCGTCGGCACGCTGAACATTCTGGCCGGCCACGTGGTCGATCCGGCGACCGGCAAGATGGCGGTAGATGGCCAGGAGCTCACCACGACCCAGGAACTGCCCGCCGGCGACGCAGGCAAGAAGCGCCTGCTCGCGCTGCGGCCGGAGGCGATCGTGCTCGAACCGGCGGCGCCCGGGCGCAACACGCTGAACGCGACCGTCGAGGAAGTGAATTTCCTCGGCGCCGTGGTGCGGATCCGAACACGCGTGAAAGATGCGGTGATCTCGCTCGACGTGTTCAACGACCCGAATCGCGGTTTGCCCGAGCGCGGTCAGCCGGTGTCGCTCGGTTTTTCCCACGACAACCTGCTGGTGCTGGAAGAAGGCAACGCCTGAACCCGCGCGAAAGCCCGCCGGCAAAGGCTGCGGGTTTTCCCTGGCGTTTTTGCCGCGACGAATTCCGGCTTTCCCGACGCCGCTCGTCCGGATTTCCGGAAACCCGGAAGGCGCGCGACTGTCTCGAATAAAAAATCTATAAGAATCAAGGGTATGTCTTAAGCATCAAGCTGGCATCGAGCTTGCAAAATAGATGGCGCGGCCGCAACGGTCCGACAACTAAAGCAAGGAGACAACGATGTCCGATTTCCCTTCCTGGTATTTCTGAATTCGTCGTCTTGTCGCGGCCTAATGCCGTGCAGAGGCGACGTTCATTCGTTCGCATGATGCGCAGCGTGGCAGGCCATGGGCTCACCCACATCGCAGGAAACATCGTGAAGAAACCTATCCATAAAGTGCTGTACGTCCAGGTGATCGTGGCGATCATCATCGGTATCGCGCTCGGACATTTTTATCCCAATCTCGCCGTCGACATGAAGCCGCTCGGCGATGCGTTCATCAAACTCATCAAGATGGTGATCGGGCCGATCATCTTCTGTACGGTGGTGACCGGCATTGCCGGCATGGAAGACATGAAGAAGGTCGGGCGCGTGGGCGGCAAGGCGCTTCTGTACTTCGAAATCGTGTCGACCTTCGCGCTGGTGCTCGGGCTCGCCGCCACGCACCTGCTGCGTCCGGGCGTCGGCTTCAACGTCGATCCGTCCACGCTGAACGGCAAGGAAGTCGCGTCGTACGCCGCGAAGGCGCACGGCCAGACCACGGTCGACTTCCTGATGCACATCATTCCGGACACGCTCGTGTCGGCGTTCTCGCAAGGTGAAATCCTGCAGATCCTGCTGATCGCGCTGCTGTTCGGCGCGGTGCTCGCGCATATCGGCGAGCGCGGCAAGCCGGTGACGACGTTTATCGAAAGCCTGTCGAGCATCCTGTTCGGCATGGTGGGCATCATCACGAAGCTGGCGCCAATCGGCGCGTTCGGCGCGATGGCGTTCACCATCGGCAAGTACGGCATCGGTTCGCTGCTGCCCATGCTCAAGCTGATCGGCACGTTCTATCTGACGTCGATTGTCTTCGTGGTGGTGGTGCTCGGCATCATCGCGCGCGCGGTGGGCTTTAACATCCTGCGCTTTGTCGCGTACATCAAGGAAGAGATGCTGATCGTGCTCGGCACGAGCTCGTCCGAAGCCGCGCTGCCGCAACTGATGCTGAAGCTCGAAAAGCTCGGCTGCTCCCGCTCGGTGGTGGGCCTCGTGGTGCCGACCGGTTACTCGTTCAACCTCGACGGCACCAACATCTACATGACGATGGCCGTGCTGTTCATCGCGCAGGCGACCAACACCGACCTCACGTGGACGCAGCAGCTCACGCTGCTCGCCGTGACGATGCTGACCTCGAAGGGCGCGAGCGGCGTGACGGGCGCGGGCTTCATCACGCTCGCCGCAACGCTGGCTGTGGTGCCGACCATTCCGCTGTCGGGCATGGTGCTGATTCTCGGTATCGACCGCTTCATGAGCGAATGCCGTGCGCTGACCAACATCGTCGGCAATGGCGTCGCGACCGTCGTGGTGTCGGCGTGGGAAAAGGAACTGGACCGCAACAAGCTGAATGCCGCGTTGCGCGGCGACGTGGCGGTCAAGGAACCGGCCGGCGTTTGAGCCGGACGTCGTCTGGCATCGCCTCCTAAAAAAGCGTGACATTCGCGGCCGCGGACACCCGAACATGCAACCGGTGACCGCGCGCCCAAACCCACTGCCGTCGGGCGGGGAAGCTCGCGCCGACGGCGCTTCGCCTTATGCCACAATATCCGATCACACCCGACCGGATATTGCCAACGTGACCCGCCGCCTGCTGATCCTCTTCGCGCTCCTCGCCGGGCTCGCGGCGGCGTGCGGGCTCACTTACAGCATCGCGTGGCAAAGCGGGATCGACAGCTTGCGGCTCAATGCGGCGGGGCGCGTCGACCGCACCACCAGCTCGCTGAAAAGCACGCTCGAGCGCTATGAATCGCTGCCGTATCTGCTCGCGGAACATCCTATCGTGCAGGACGTGCTGGTCGATCCGTCGCCGGCCAACGTGGCGCGTGCGAATCTTTACCTTGAAGACCTGAACCGCCACGCGCGCGCCACGGTCACCTACATCATTCCGCTCGACGGCTACTGCGTGGCCGCGAGCAACTGGCAAGGCCCGGGCAGTTTCATCGGCGCGGGCTATCAGTTCCGGCCGTATTTCGTCGACGCAGTCAAGGGCGGCGTGGGCCGCTTCTTCGGCATCGGCACGATCTCGCAGGCGCCGGGCTACTACATTTCGCAGCCGGTGCGGCGCGACGGCAAGATTGTCGGCGTGGCCGTCGTCAAACTCGATCTCGAATGGTTTCAGGGCGCCGACGCGTCCGAGCCGCTCCTCGTCACCGACGACCACGGCGTGATCTTTCTTTCGTCGGTGCCCGCCTGGAAGTACCACACGATACGACCGCTCTCCGGGCAGGTCGCCGATTCCATCTACCAGGCGCGTCAATACGCGCAGCAGCCGATTGCGCCGCTGCCGGTCACGATCGAGCGCAAGCTGGACGGCGACGCGCAGATCGTGCGCGTGGGCGGCGGCCGCTATGCGCCGCGCTACCTCGCGTCGCGGCGCGGCATGGGCGTACCGGACTGGCATCTGATCACCATGGCGCCGGTGAGCCCCGTCGACGCCGACGCGCGCAACGCGACCATCGTGACCGGCTTCGGCTATGTGTCGCTCGTGCTGCTCGCCTTCTACTGGAGAATGCGCCGCGCGCGCGTGCGCGAAGTGATGCGCAGCCGCGCGCTGCTGCAAAAGGCGTATGCGGAGCTGAACCAGCGCGTTGCCGAACGTACCGCGGACCTCTCGCAGGCAAACGAGCAGTTGCAGAAAGAGGTCGCCGAACGCACGCGCGCCGAGCAGGAACTGCGCGCCGCGCACGACGAGCTGATCCAGGCGAGCAAGCTCGCCGCGCTCGGCCAGATGGCGGCCGGCATCACGCATGAACTGAATCAGCCGCTCGCCGCGCTGCGCGGCTTTTCCGACAACACGCGCGTGCTGCTCGAGCGGGGCGACCAGGCGTCGGCGCGTGAGAATCTGGAAGCGATTGCCGCGCTCACCGAGCGCATGGGCAAGATCACCAATCAGCTGAAGCTGTTTGTTGGACGGGCGCGGCCGCGCAGTGCGCGTGCGCCGGCTGTGCGCGCGCTGCGCAACGCCGTCGCGCTGCTGCAGAAGCGCCTGCAGGGCGTCGAGCTGGAGCTTGCGCTGTTCGATGCGCAAAGCGGCGCGCGGACGCCGCTCGACCTTGCCGACGATCATCCCGAGCTGATCGTTCACTGCGACGACCTGCGTCTCGAACAGGTGCTCATCAACCTGCTCGGCAATGCGCTCGACGCGACCGCGGGCAGCGGCGCGCCGCGCATTTCGGTTCACATCGAGGTCGCCGCGGACAGCCTGTCTTTCGCGGTAAGCGACAACGGCCCCGGCATTCCCGAAGATGTCTTGCCGCGCCTGTTCGAACCGTTTTTCACCACCAAGGAAATGGGCCAGGGCCTCGGCCTCGGGCTCGCGATTTCGTCGTCGATCGCGCGAGACTGCGGCGGCACGCTCGTGGCGCGCAATGCGCCGCAAGGCGGTGCATTATTTGTGTTGACGCTGCGCCGCGCCCGCGCGCAGACGAGCCCTGCCGCGGACTCGCTCGCGACGGGTTCCTGAATCCCATGAGAAAGACATGCTGAACGACGGCTTGCAGGTGCTGTATATCGAAGACGACGAACTCGTGCGGCGCGCCAGCGTGCAGAGTCTGCAACTGGCAGGCTTCGACGTGGTCGGCCATGCGTCCGTGGAATCCGCGGCGAAGTCGATCAGCGCGGATTTCTCCGGCGTGATCGTGAGCGACATCCGGCTGCCGGGCGCAAGCGGGCTCGATCTGCTCGCCCAATGTCACGAACGCGCGCCCGACGTGCCGGTGATTCTCGTCACCGGTCACGGCGATATTTCGATGGCGGTCCAGGCGATGCGCGACGGCGCGTACGACTTCATCGAAAAGCCGTTCGCGTCGGAGCGACTGATCGAGACCGTGCGGCGCGCGCTGGAGCGGCGCAAGCTCGTGCTCGAAAACAACGCGCTGCGGCGCGAACTCGCGGGGCAGAATGCGGTGGCGCCGCGCATCATCGGCCGCAGTCCGGCCATCGAGCAGGTGCGGCGGCTCATCGCCAACATTGCGCCGACGGATGCGTCGGTGCTGATCAACGGCGACACCGGCGCCGGCAAAGAACTCATTGCGCGCAGCCTGCACGAGCTCTCGCCGCGGCGCGACAAACCGTTTATTGCGGTGAATTGCGGCGCGCTGCCTGAGCCGATGTTCGAATCGGAGATGTTCGGCTACGAGCCAGGCGCCTTCACGGGCGCCGCGAAGCGCCGGATCGGCAAGCTCGAACATGCCTCCGGCGGCACGCTGTTCCTCGACGAAATCGAAAGCATGCCGCTCGGGTTGCAGGTCAAGCTGTTGCGCGTGCTGCAGGACGGTGTGCTCGAACGTCTGGGCTCCAATCAGCCCATTCGCGTGAACTGCCGCGTGGTCGCGGCGGCAAAAGGCGACATGGCCGAACACGTCGCGGACGGCTCGTTCCGCCGCGATTTGCTGTACCGGTTGAATGTGGTGACGATCGCGCTGCCGCCGCTCGGCGAGCGTCGCGAGGACATCGTGCCGCTTTTCGAGCACTTTCTGCTCGACGCGGCGGTGCGCTATCAGCGGCCCGCGCCGATTCTCACCGACCGGCAACGCGCGAGCTTGATGCAGCGCGACTGGCCCGGCAACGTGCGCGAGCTGCGCAATGCCGCCGACCGCTTCGTCCTCGGCGTCGCCGACGATCCGGTGATGTCTTTCGGCGAAGAGGGCGGCGAGACCCAGCCGTTGAAGGAGCGTGTCGAGCAGTTCGAGCGCGCGGTGATCGCGGAGGCGCTGGAACAATGCGGCGGCGCGGTGGCGGTGGCGGCGGACCGGCTGCAGTTGGGCAAGGCGACGCTCTACGAGAAGATCAAGCGCTATGGGCTTGCGGCCAAAGGGGACGGGGAGCGGTGAAAACGGAAACGCCGGCAATTTGCGATGCCGGCGTTTTTTTATTGAGCCTTAAGCTCGCTGTGGCGACGCTCAGCCAGCCGCCGTGGCGCTCTCGCCATTAGGTGGCGTTCAGCGCTTTTTCCAGCAACTGGTCGAGTTCCGCGAATTGCGGCTCGCCGACATAGCGCTTCAGAATCTTGCCGTCCTTATCGACGAGAAAGGTGGTCGGCGTGAGTTGCACGTTGCCGAACTGTTTGGCGGCGGAGCCGTCGTCCATCGCGACCTTGAACGGCAACTGACGGGTTTGCGTGTAGTTGGTCACGTACATCGGCGCGTCGTAGCTCATGGCGACCGCGACGAATTCGAGCCCTTTGCCTTTGAAGCGGTTATACGTCTGCACCATTTGCGGCATTTCCTTCATGCAGGTGTCGCAGCTCGTCGCCCAGAAGTTGACGAGGTAGACCTTGCCTTTCAGGTCCGCAGTGGTGACTTTCTGGCCGGAGAGCAGCGTGAAGGTAGCGTCGGGCACGCGCTGCTGGCCGGCGAACGCGAAATAACCCGCCACGCCGATCGCAATCGCCACGGCGGCGATGATCAGATAGCGAAGCGGATTCGTGCGCGTGACGGCGCTAGTCGACGTGATGGAGCTCATGAACGGAACCTCGGAAGTCGCGCAAACGCGCGGGACAGTGCGCCGGCTGGGCTCGGGGGGCGCTGCGGCGTAGCTTCGCTATTGTAGTCCTATTCGGGCGACGCGGCAGTGGAGGGCGGGAGCGTGGCCGAGGCGGCGGCGAGAGGCTCATACCGTCCCGACGCACGCTTCCGACTGCCGACGGATAATAGCGCTTCATCCTCACGTCATCTTCGCCGCCTCACCGGTGCCTAGTTCTCATGCTCCACACAGTTTTTCGCCTTCTTCTCGCTCGAATTCCCTCGCATCTTTTTCCCAGTCGCGCCGTCCTCATCCATGCCCCGGATCCAACACGGCACAACGGGCCGCGAGGCTGGCCGGCAGTGCGCGTGGCGGCCTGCGCGCTCGCGCTGGGTGTGGCGCTCGGTGGCTGCTCGCCGACCTTCGACTGGCGCACCATCATGAATAACGACAATGGCTACACCATCGACCTGCCGGCCAAACCGGGCAACGATCAGCGCGCGGTGCAGATCGACGGCACGCCGATGCAGATGGCCATGCAGACGGCCGAAGCCGGCGACGCGGTGTTCGCGGTCGGCACGATCATGCTGCCCGACGACAGCGAAGCGACGCAACGCAAGGCGCTCGACTTTCTGCGCACCGGCCTCGCGCGAAATGTAGGCGTCCCGCCCGACGCCCACGTGGTCCAGATCCCGCTCGCGGCAGGCGGCAAAGTTCCAGGACTGGAGATGAAGCTGACCGGCGAGGCCGGCTCGGCTCATGAGTCGCGGACCGTATACGCGCGCCTCGTGGCACGCGGACGCCATGCGTATCAGGCGGCGATCATCGCTTCAAAGCCGTTGCCGCAGGAACAGGTCGACCAGTTTTTTTCGTCATTCCAACTGTATTGAAAGCGGTAGTTTTGGCCGATTGCCTGGCTAAGCGATTCGCTCGCACAGTGAAAGTTCCTTCATAGCTTCCAGCGCTAATTCGCGGTTTACGTTGAGGTTTTCCACTGCATCGACCGTTCTGTGGATAACTCTGTTGAGAACTCCCGTTTTTTTGCCGCAGATGCCCGCCCGGCGGGCATTTCGTCAACCGCAACGCCGACGGTGCCTAATAAAAAGTCCTTTTAAATCAATGGCATCAGCGGTGCGCCTTCGAAGTGCCTTTCAGATGTTTCAAAATTTATCTGGAACGCGGGCGTGTGTATAAGTCAAGTCTTGACAGCATATTTTTCTTCTCAACTAGAGCCAAAAGCGCGCCGATATTGAACTGCCTCGCCGATCTGCGCGGCGCTGGGCATGCTCGCACCGGCCAGGTCGGCGATAGTGCGCGCAACCTTCAGGACCCGGTAATAGGCCCGCGCCGACCAGCCGAAGCGCTCGCCCGCCTCCCGCAGTAGCGCTTCGCCGGCCGCGTCGGGACGGCAGACTTCGTCGACTTCACGTCCGCTCAGTTCCCGGTTCGTCTTGCCTTGCCGCGCCAATTGCCGCTCGCGCGCGGCATGCACGCGGCGGGCGATGGCCTCGCTGCTTTCACCGGCGGCAGTCGAGCGCGCGGACAATTCCGTCGACGTGAGCGCCGGCACTTCCAGTTGGATGTCGATCCGGTCGAGCAACGGGCCGGACAACTTGCGCAGGTAGCGCGCCGCGATCTCCGGCGTGCAGCGGCAACGTCCGTTGGGGTCGCCGCGCCAGCCGCATGGGCACGGGTTCATCGCCGCGATCAGTTGGCACGCCGCCGGAAAATCGGCTTGCAGCGCCGCGCGGGAAATCGTGATGCGGCCGGCCTCCAGCGGCTCGCGCAGTGTTTCGAGCACGTCGCGGTCGAACTCCGGCAATTCATCGAGGAAAAGCACGCCGAGGTGCGCGAGCGTAATCTCGCCCGGCTGCGGCGGGTTGCGCCCGCCCACCAGCGCTGCCGCGCTCGACGAGTGATGCGGCGCCCGAAACGGCCGCCGGCGCCATTGCGCCGGCGTAAAACCGGCGCGGCTCGCCGATAGCAGCGCCGCCGAACTGAGCGCTTCGTCGTCGGTCATGGGCGGCAGGAGGCCAGGCAAGCGGGCGGCCAGCATCGACTTACCCGCGCCCGGCGGGCCAATGAGCAGCACGTGGTGACCGCCGGCCGCCGCGACTTCGAGCGCCCGTCGCGCGCCCCGTTGACCGATCACATCGCCCATGTCGGGCACCGCGGCAGGCGCGGCATCGGCCAGGCTGGGCGCGGCCACCGGATGGAGGCGCGCGTCCGGCGCGTCGGCGAGATGCGCACACAGCGACGGCAGATCGGTCGCGCCGTACACGTCGACGCCGGGAACAAGCGCCGCTTCCGCCGCGCTTGCCGCGGGAAGATACAGCTGTGGATTGCGCGGCGGCGGCAGCTGTGCGGCCGCGTTTCCATCATCGACCGCGGCACGGGCACCCGCACCAGCACCCGCACGCGCGCCGCGCGCCGTGCCGCAAGCCATCGCGAAGGCGCCGCGCATCGGACGTAATGCGCCCGTCAACGACAGCTCGCCGGCAAATTCCCGATTGACGAGCGACTCAGCCGGAATCTGTCCGCTCGCCGCGAGAATGCCTAAGGCAATGGGCAGGTCGAAGCGGCCGGACTCCTTGGGCAAGTCCGCGGGCGCGAGATTGACCGTGATACGCCGCACAGGGAAATCGAAGCCGCAGTTTTGCAGCGCCGCGCGCACGCGCTCGCGGCTCTCGCGGACTTCCAGATCAGGAAGCCCCACGATGGAAAAAGAGGGTAGCCCGTTGGCGAGGTGAACCTCGACGGTTACTTCGGGCGCGCGGCCGGCGGCCGGCGCGCGACTGCGCACCACGGCAAGCGACATGTTTTCTCCCGTCGGACGGTGCGCACACGGCGCGCTCCATCCCCTTAATACGCTGATGACGTCACGGCTCGCTTGCCTGTGATGTGCAGCTCGATGCAGCTAAAGCGCGGTCAGTGAAACCGTCAGACGGTTTGCGTCGTGACCGGCAGCTTCTGTTCGAGCTCGGCGACGCGGCGCTCCAGTTCCTCGAGGCGCGCCCGCGTGCGCACCAGCACCTGCGTCTGCGTCTCGAATTCCTCGCGCGTGACCAGATCGAGCTTCGAAAAACCTTGCGACAGCATGGCTTTCACATTGCGTTCGACGTCTTTAGCCGGCGAGTTCTTGAGGAGTTCGCTCATGCGGGCCTGAATGTCGTTAAAAACATCGTTGGGTTGTTTCATGGTGTTCCCCTTGGCGCACAAAAAATGTGCAGTGTTTCATTCCGTCTGTGCCTCAGCTTTCGCCGTGCGCTCTGTTGGTGCGTGCATGCGGGCGCTGCTGCACCGCATGAGCCCCTTTGGTGCGTGCTCTTGCTGCGAAAGCCTGCGAACACTCTAGCAACGATCCCCGCCTCACGCCACCGGGCGGCCCGCGCGTTGGCCATCTGGACAAGGGCGGCTGAGCCCTCTGCGGGTCCGCACGGGCGCAGTCTGACACAACATGGCATACGAGTTGCTCTTACTGCCCCGCGCGCACTGGCGGCACTATTTTCCGGCAGCGCAACGAGACCACGCGAACAGGCTGCGAGTAGCGCCAGGCTTGCGCGAGCGGCTACAACGAGCTTACGCAACGGTTGCGCAAACGCTTACGCAACGGGTCAGCAACGGGTTAGCAACTAAGCGAGGGGATTTCATGAAACTCATCACCGCAATCATCAAGCCGTTCAAGCTCGATGAGGCACGCGAAGCCTTGTCGGCGATCGGCGTCTCGGGCATCACGGTCACCGAGGTCAAGGGGTTCGGCCGTCAGAAGGGCCATACGGAGCTGTATCGCGGCGCGGAGTACGTCGTCGATTTCCTGCCGAAGGTGAAGATCGAGGCGGCAGTCTCGGACGACATCGTCGACCAGGCGATCGAGGCGCTTGAGCGCGCGGCGCGCACGGGCAAGATCGGCGACGGCAAGATTTTCGTCACGCCGATCGAGCAGGTGGTCCGCATCCGCACCGGCGAGACCGGCGCGGACGCTCTGTAACACCAAAAGATAGCGACACAGATAGCGACAAGAGGAAACGAAAGATGCGCAAATTATTGATGTCCTTGCTGATGGCCGGTTCGCTGCTCGCGGGCGGTATCGGCGCCGCCCTCGCGGACGACGCTTCAGCCCCCGCAGCCGCCTCGGCCGCTGCTTCCGACACGGCGGCAAGCGCGCCCGCAGCGGATGCGTCCGCGGCACCGGCCGCATCGGCACCCGCTGACGCGTCGGCTGCACCGGCAGCAAGCGCCGCGGCAGCTGCGCCGGCCGCATCGGACGCCGCCCCGGCTGCGCCCACCGCACCGTTCTCGGTCGATTCGTCGAAGATCAATTCCGGCGATACCGCCTGGATGCTGACCTCCACCGCGCTCGTCCTCTTCATGACGATCCCGGGCCTCGCGCTCTTCTACGGCGGCATGGTCCGCAAGAAGAACGTGCTGGCGACGCTCATGCAGAGCTTCGCAATCACCTGCCTCGTGACGATCATCTGGGCCGTGGTGGGCTACTCGCTCGCCTTCACGCCGGGCGGCTCGTTTATCGGCGGCTTCTCGCGCTTCTTCATGGCGGGGATGAACTACATCAAGGGCGACAAGGCGACCACGCTGACCGTCAGCCATCTCGCGCCGACCATTCCGGAAACGGTCTACTTCGTCTATCAGATGACGTTCGCGATCATCACGCCGGCGCTGATCACGGGCGCGTTTGCCGACCGTATGAAGTTCTCGGCGATGCTCGTGTTCATGTCGCTGTGGTCGATCATCGTCTACGCGCCGATCGCGCACATGGTGTGGGAACCGACCGGCTGGCTGGCGACCGCAGGCATCCTCGACTTCGCGGGCGGCACGGTGGTGCACATCAACGCGGGTATCGCGGGTCTCGTCTGCTGTCTCGTGCTCGGCAAGCGCATCGGCTACGGCCGTGAAGCCATGGCGCCGCACAACCTCACGCTGACGTTGATCGGCGGCGCAATGCTGTGGGTGGGCTGGTTCGGCTTCAACGCGGGTTCGGCAGTCGCAGCGGACGGCCGTGCCGGTTTCGCGATGTTCGCAACGCAAGTGGCAACCGCGGCGGCAGCGCTCGCGTGGATGTTCGCCGAATGGGCCGCGAAGGGTAAGCCTTCGGTGCTCGGTATCGTGTCGGGCGCGGTGGCGGGTCTCGTCGCCATCACGCCGGCTTCGGGCTTCGTCGGCATGACGGGCTCGCTCGTGATCGGCATCGTCGCTGGCGTGGTCTGCTTCTGGTCGGCAACGTGGCTCAAGCACAAGCTCGGTTACGACGATTCGCTCGACGCCTTCGGCGTGCACTGCATCGGCGGTATCGTGGGCGCGCTGCTGACGGGCGTGTTCGCGGTCAAGGACATCGGCGGCTTCGACGGCAGCCTCGTGCTGCAGGCCAAGGGCGTCGTGACGACGCTGGTCTACAGCGGCGTGGTGAGCTTCATCCTGCTCAAGATCATCGACATGGTGATGGGCATCCGCGTGACCGAAGAACAGGAACGCGAAGGTCTCGACGTCAGCCTGCACGGCGAACACGTCGAATAACCAGGGTCTTTCGAGCCCGCGCTCCCGGGCTCGACGACCGCACGCTCTGGCACCCGCGCCGACCGGCGCGAGGCGCCAGAGCGGCACCCAAACGGTAGCAACAAGCGCAGCGATTTGGCCCGCCTTCATGGCGGGCTTTTTTCTTGCTCGCCATCTTGTTAACAGCACTTTTTCCTGCCTATCATTGCGATAGGGAGAATGCATTCCGGCTAGCTTGCGAATGGAGAAACCATCCCCAAATGGGCAAAGCATTTGCTCTACAATCTTTTTTCTCCAGTCTGCGAGTGATCAATGGTTCCGCACCTAGTTACGGCGTTAAACGGCCCGCTGCTCGATCTCGAGCGGAAGATCCTCGACGCTACGCCCGCCATCGAACGCTGGTTCCGGCTCGAGTGGCAGGAACACACGCCGCCTTTCTACTGTTCCGTCGACTTGCGCAACGCGGGTTTCAAGCTTGCGCCCGTCGACACCAATCTGTTTCCGGGCGCATTCAATAATCTGCCGCAGGAAGTGCTGCCGCTCGCCGTGCAGGCCGCCATGGCGTCCATCGAAAAGATCTGCCCGGACGCGAAGAATCTGCTCGTCATTCCCGAGCGCCACACGCGCAACGCCTTCTATCTGGAGAACGTGGCCCGGCTCGCGGCGATCATGCGCCAGGCCGGCCTGAACGTGCGTTTCGGCACGCTCGACGAAAGCATCAACGGACCTGTCACCATTGCGCTGTCCGACGGCCAGAAGCTCGTGCTCGAACCGCTTGAGCGCTCGCAGCGGCGCCTCGGGCTCAAGAATTTCGACCCGTGCTCGATTCTGCTGAATAACGATCTGTCGGGCGGCATTCCGCCCGTGCTCGAGAATCTGCACGAGCAGTATCTGCTGCCGCCGCTGCACGCGGGCTGGGCGGTTCGCCGCAAATCGACGCATTTCTCGTGTTATGACGACGTGGCGAAGAAGTTCGCGAAGATGGTCGAGATCGATCCGTGGATGATCAACCCGTACTTCGCGCATGTCGAAGGCGTGGATTTTCAGGAGCGCACCGGCGAAGAAGCGCTGGCCGACGCGATCGACGGCGTGCTGAAGAAGATTGCGAAGAAGTATCGCGAGTACGGCATCTCCGAAAAACCGTATGTCGTCATCAAATCCGATGCGGGCACTTATGGCATGGGCGTCATGACGGTGCACGACGCGTCGGAAGTCGCGGCGCTCACCAAGCGCGAGCGGGCGAAGATGGCGGCTACGAAGGACGGCCTCGAAGTGCACGACGTGATCGTCCAGGAAGGCGTGTACACGTTCGAGCGCATCGGCGAGGAAGTGGCCGAGCCGGTCGTCTACATGATCGACCGCTATGTGGTGGGCGGTTTCTACCGCGTGCACGGCAGCCGCGAGCGCGATCAGAACCTGAACGCGCCCGGCATGCACTTCGTGCCGCTCGGCTTCGAGCACACGGCGCTGCCGGACGCGCACGCGAAGCCGGGCGCGGCGCCGCCGAACCGCTTCTATATGTACGGCGTGGTGGCACGGCTCGGTTTGCTCGCCGCCTCGGTCGAACTGGAAAAGACCGATCCGGAAGCGATCCAGGTCTAAGCGCGGCGGCGCATTGCCGTCCGCGCTGTTTTCACCCGCCACCTTCGCCGTCTTTCACGATTAACGCCAGGCCCAACCGGGCGCAACGGGACCTTCATGGACATTCTTTTCATCGCCGATCCGCTCACGCAGTTCAAGATCTACAAAGACTCCACTTACGCGATGATGGCCGAGGCGGCGCGCCGCGGTCATACGCTGTACACGTGCGAGCCGAAGCATCTGGCGTGGACGGGCGGCGACGTCGAAGCCAACGTGCAGCGCTTCGCGATTACCGGCGACGTGACCGATCTGCAGCGCGACGTATGGTATGCGGCGGAAAGCGCCGCGCCGCGCGCGCTCAGGAGCTTCAGCGCCGTCGTCATGCGCAAGGACCCGCCGTTCGACATGGAATATGTGACGTCCACGTGGCTGCTCGAATTGGCCGAGCGAGCGGGCGCGCGCATCTTCAACAAGCCGCAGGCGATCCGCGATCATTCGGAAAAGCTCGCCATCGGCGAGTTCTCGCAATTCGTCGCGCCTACGCTCGTGACGCGCGACCCAGCGCGCCTGAGGGCATTCCATGAGCAGCATGGGGACGTGATCCTGAAGCCGCTCGACGGCATGGGCGGAATGGGCGTGTTCCGCGTGAAGCCGGACGGCATGAACCTCGGGTCGATCATCGAAATGCTGAGCCACGACGGCGCGCGCTCGGTCATGGCGCAGAAGTTCATCCCCGAGATCAAGGACGGCGATAAGCGGATTCTACTGATCGGCGGCGAGGCGGTGCCCTATTCGCTCGCGCGCATTCCGCAGGGCAACGAGGTGCGCGGCAATCTCGCCGCCGGCGGGCTCGGCGTTGCGCGTCCGCTCACGGAGCACGACCGCAAGATCGCGGACACGCTCGCGCCCGTGCTGGCGGCACGCGGTCTGCTGCTGGTTGGACTGGACGCGATCGGCGACTGGCTTACCGAAGTGAACGTGACGAGCCCGACGTGCTTCCGCGAGATCATGGATCAGACGGGCTTCGACGTCGCCGCGATGTTCGTCGACGCGCTGGAACGCGCGGCAGGCTGAGCGGCCCGGCTTGAAAGCGCGCAGCGGCGCCCAAACTGAGTGGTGGAATCCGCAGGTTGTCCGCTGCGGGCGGGACATCGGCGTTGGCCCGAAAACGGGCCTGCTACAATGCCCGCTCTCCGCATCGATTTCTGGCGATGAGCCCCACGCGGAGCGCTCGGCGTGGACCGCGGAGTGTTGAAGCCCTCATGGCCAACGGCCGGCCGGGGGCGTGAGCATCTCGGACAAGGTTCCGACCCACGTTTGGGGCCGTCTTTTTGCAGTAGGCTGACATGGCAGGCATTCTGATCATTGCGCACGCTCCGTTCGCCACCGCGTTGCGCGACTGTATTTCGCATATTTACGGCGGTTTGCCGGCTCGCATCGGTGTGATCGACGTATCGCCCGACTGCGATCCCGCACAAATGGTTGCTTTTGCCGAGTCGGAGATTGCGCGCCTGAAGGAAGAAAACGGCGCGCTGGTGCTCACCGACATGTTCGGCGCGACGCCCGCGAACATTGCGGGGCGGCTTGCTTCGGTGCCGGACGTGCGCGTGCTGTGCGGCGTCAATCTGCCGATGCTGGTGCGCGCGGTCTGTTATCGCGCGACGCCGCTCGACACGCTGGTGGACAAGGCGCTCGCCGGCGCGACTAAAGGCGTGCATGCTATCGGACCGGCAACGCCCGCGCCCGCCGAGGCGGCGGCGGTGACCGGAGACTGCCTGCCGGCCTTGCCGCCCGACGCGAATCTCGCGCAAAAGAGCGGCCCGGCAGGTCTGTAGGCGCCTCGCATGGCAAGCCGCGGCGCAACTCGCGCGGCGGCGTGCGTCTCGATTCGCATTGCGCCTGAGCAGTTTCTTTTTTCACAACAACATTACACGCGCTTCGGACCATCACATGCTGCAACAGGAAACGACTATCGTGAACAAGCTGGGGCTGCACGCGCGCGCGTCGGCCAAGTTGACGCAACTCGCAGGCAACTACCAGTCCGAAATCTGGATGAGCCGCAATGGCCGCCGTATCAATGCGAAAAGCATCATGGGCGTGATGATGCTGGCCGCGGGTATCGGCAGCACGGTGCTGATCGAAACGGAAGGCGCCGACGAAAAGGAAGCCATGGACGCATTGTTGAAACTGATCGCCGATAAATTCGGTGAAGGTCAGTGAGCTTGCGAATCGCCATTGCGATGAATAACAACGCCGCGGCCATCCGCGGCGTTTTTTTTAGCGCGCGACAATATGCGTGGCAGCGCGAGCGGCGCTGCCACGGGGCAGGTTTTTTCTACGCGCTTTCGTGCTGCGCTGCACACAGCATTCGCACACGTGAGCGACGGTGCGGAATTTATAATGACGACGACAGTCTGAGAGCATTGCAGCGGTTTGCCGCGGCATCACACAACTAGAGGAGGTGCGCGTGTCGTTCACGCTGCATGGAATTCCCGTGTCACGCGGTATTGCCATCGGGCGGGCTTATCTCATCGCCCCGGCTGCACTTGACGTAGACCACTATCTGATCGAACCCGCGCAGATCGAAAGCGAGGTCGAGCGGTTTCGCGCGGCCCAGCAACGCGTGCATGAAGAACTCGACGCGTTGCGCGCCGACCTCGCCGCAGACGCACCCAGCGAAATGGGCGCGTTCATCAACGTTCATTCCATGATCCTGAACGACGCCATGCTCGTTCAGGAAACTATCGACCTGATTCGCACGCGCCGCTACAACGTGGAGTGGGCGCTCACCGAGCAGCTTGAACGCCTGTCACGTCATTTCGACGATATCGAAGACGAATACCTGCGCGAGCGTAAAGCCGACATCGAGCAAGTGGTGGAGCGCGTGCTGAAGGCGCTGGCGGGCGCGTCCGGCGCACTCGCGGACGGCGTGCACGGCGCCTGTGACGAGATGATCGTGGTCGCGCACGACATCGCGCCGGCCGACATGATGCAGTTCAAGACGCAAACGTTTCAGGGTTTCGTCACCGACCTCGGCGGCCGCACGTCGCATACGGCTATCGTCGCGCGAAGCCTCGGCATTCCGGCTGCGGTCGGCGTGCAGCATGCGAGTGCGCTGATCCGTCAGGACGATCTGATCATCGTCGACGGCGACCATGGCATTGTGATTGTCGATCCCGCGCCGATCGTGCTCGAGGAATATTCGTACCGGCAAAGCGAAAAGGCGCTGGAGCAGCGCAAGCTGCAGCGCCTCAAATTTTCGCCCACGCAAACGCTGTGCGGCACGCGCATCGAGCTGTGCGCGAACATCGAGTTGCCGGAAGACGCGCGCGCCGCGCTCGATGCCGGCGCGACGGGCGTCGGCCTGTTTCGCACCGAGTTCCTGTTCATGAATCACAAGGACCGGATGCCGGAAGAGGAGGAGCAGTTCGAGGCGTATCGGCGCGCGGTCGAGTTGATGAACGGACTGCCCGTCACGATCCGCACCATCGACGTCGGCGCGGACAAACCGCTCGATTCGATGAGCGGCGGCGACGGCTACGAGACGGCGCCGAACCCGGCGCTCGGGCTCAGAGCGATTCGCTGGAGCCTGTCCGAGCCGCAAATGTTCCTCACGCAACTACGCGCGATTCTGCGCGCGTCGGCGTTCGGCTCGGTGAAGATTCTGGTGCCCATGCTCGCGCATGCGCAGGAAATCGATCAGACGCTGGATCTGATTCGCGAAGCCAAGCGTCAGCTCGACGACGCCGGAATTGCCTACAACCCGAACGTGCAGGTCGGCGCGATGATCGAGATTCCGGCGGCTGCGATTGCATTGCCGCTGTTTCTCAAGCGGCTCGATTTCCTGTCGATCGGCACGAACGATCTGATCCAGTACACGCTCGCTATCGACCGCGCGGACAACTCCGTCGCGCATCTTTACGATCCGCTACACCCGGCCGTGCTGCATCTGATCGCGTTCACGTTGCGTGAGGCGAAGCGGGCGGGCGTGCCGGTGTCGGTGTGCGGCGAAATGGCGGGCGATCCGGCGTTGACGCGCCTGTTGCTCGGCATGGGCCTGACCGAGTTTTCCATGCATCCGAGCCAGTTGCTCGAGGTCAAGCAGGAAGTGTTGCGCTCGCATCTGAAGACGCTGGAGAAGCCGGTGGCCGACGTGCTCGCATCGTTCGAGCCGGAAGAAGTGCAAGCCGCGCTCAAGCGTGTCGCGCAAGCCTGATCGACTTTGCCTGCCTCAATGACAAACGCCGCACAATGTGCGGCGTTGTGTTTTGGGGTTTCGCTAGGTGCGCGCGACGTGGCGCTCTCGGCAGACCGGGCAATCCGGCTGCCGTGCAATGCGCATGGTGGTCCATTCCATCCGCAGCGAATCGAGCATGGTCAGCCGGCCGGTGAGCGGCGTGCCGATCTGGCCGATGACCTTCAGCGCTTCCGCCGCCTGCATCGACCCGATAATGCCGACCGTCGGCGCGAACACGCCCATGGTGGAACACGCGACTTCCTC
Source organism: Paraburkholderia phenoliruptrix (assembly GCF_047325075.1). NCBI lineage: Bacteria > Pseudomonadati > Pseudomonadota > Betaproteobacteria > Burkholderiales > Burkholderiaceae > Paraburkholderia > Paraburkholderia phenoliruptrix. The sequence goes on along the minus strand of NZ_CP168531.1, from coordinate 100,355 downwards.
GAACGGCTGGTCTTCCGGAAACACGCACGCGTAGCAGGGCGAGGCTTCGTCGCGGAAATCGAAGGTGCTGATCTGGCCGTCAAAGCGCAACGCCGCGCCCGACACGAGCGGCACGCCATGCTTCACGCACGCGCGGTTGATCGCGTGGCGCGTCGCGAAGTTGTCCGTGCAATCGAGCACGACCGTGGCGCCTGGCACTTCGCGATCGAGCCAGGCGTCGTCCACGCGTTCGGCGACCGCGTTCACCCGCACTTCGGGATTGATGCGCGCCAGCGTGTCACGCCCGGACTCCACCTTCTTGCGCCCCACCGACGCGCTCACATGCAGGATCTGCCGTTGCAGATTGGTGAGGTCGACCGTGTCGGCATCCACGAGCGTCAAGCGTCCGACGCCCGCCGCCGCCAGGTACATCGCAGCAGGCGAACCCAGCCCACCCGCGCCCACGATGATCGCGTGGGCGTCGATAAAGCGCTGCTGCGCCTCGATGCCGATTTCGTCGACGAGAATGTGGCGGGAATAGCGGAGGAGTTGATCGTCGTTCATGGCGGGAGCCGGCGTGTCTTCGCGGTGTACGGACCGCGAAGACACGCGAGGTGTGCTGCTTGCGTGACTACTTGCCTTGCGTTGCCGGAGCGGAAGCCGGCGCCGTGTTCGACGCGCCCGGCACCGGTTGCGTCGGCTTGACCGCGACCGGCGCGGAGGCCGAAGTGGCCGGCTTGTTCTGCGCGAGACGGCGCTCGGTCAACGACTTCGACTCCTGCACCGGCTTGCCTTCCAGCTTGTTCAGCGCCTGTTGCAGCATGAAGTCGTCGGCGGAACCGAATTCGACCGGCTTGCGCTCACGATCCTTCTGACGCTGTTCCGGCGTTTTCTTGTCGTTCTGCTCTTCGAGCTGACGCAGCTGATCCATGCGATCCTGCTCGCGCTTCTCGGCTTCCTTCTTCTCGTTCGGATCTTGCGTATTGGCAAGGTGGTTCGAGTAGTCGACTTCGCGCGTGACGAGTGCGTCGTCCGGATCGCCTTCCGCGTATTGATCCACCGCGATGTCGGGACGGATGCCCTTGTTCTGGATGGAACGGCCGCTCGGCGTGTAGTAGTACGCCGTGGTCAGGCGCAGCGCGGTGTCGGCGGTCATGGGGCGCACGGTTTGCACCGAGCCCTTGCCGAAGGTCGTCTTGCCGACGATCAGCGCGCGATGCTGATCCTGCAGCGCGCCCGCGACGATTTCCGATGCCGACGCCGAATACGCGTTGGTCAGCACGACCATCGGCACGGTCTTGAAGATCGGCGCTTCGTCCTTCAGCGGGTCGCTGTCGAAAGATTGCAGGCGGTAGTTGTCGTAAGTGTCGCGATAGACCTGCTTCGAATCCGGAATCTGCCCGTTGGTGGACACGACCACCGAATTCGGCGGCAGGAACGCGCCGGCCACGCCGACCGCGCTTTGCAGCAGACCGCCGCCGTTGTTGCGCAGGTCGAGGACGAGGCCCTTCAGATTGGGCTGCTGACGCGCGATGTCCTGCAGCTTTGCGGCGAGGTCGGGCGTGGTGCGCTCCTGGAAGCTCGTGATACGCACGTACGCGTAGCCCGGCGCCAGAATCTTCATCTTGACCGATTGCACCTTGATGACCGCACGCGTGACGGTGAGCGGGAAGGTGCGGTCGTCCGTCTTGCGGAAGATGGTGAGCGTGACCTTGGTGCCCGGCTCGCCGCGCATCTGCTTGACGGCCTGGTCGAGCGTCATGCCGCGCACGGGCTTGTCGTTGATGCGCGTAATGAGGTCGCCCGGACGGATGCCGGCGCGGAACGCGGGCGTGTCTTCGATGGGCGAAATGACCTTGATCAGACCGTCTTCCGACGAAATTTCAATGCCGAGGCCCGCAAAGCGGCCTTTGGTCTGCTCCTGCAGTTCCTCGTAATCGGTCTTGTCGAGGTAGGACGAATGCGGGTCGAGGCTCGACACCATGCCCTTGATGGCGGCGGTGAGGAGCTTTTTATCGTCGACGGGTTCGACGTACTCGTGCTTGATCTGCCCGAACACTTCGGCGAAGAGCCTGAGCTGGTCCAGCGGCAACGGAGCGGCGGCGGCGCTGGCAGGCTGCTGTGCCGAGGCCGAGAGTTGCAGAGTGGCAAATACACCGGTAGCAAGGCCCGCGGCGATCAGGCCGATATTTTTCAGGTTCTTTCGCATAGAGTCTGTTGCGGTCGGAAGCGCGTGGCAGCGTCGATAGAGATGGGGACGGACAAGTATAACTGCACACCCGCCCACAGAGGGCGCGGCGCCGGTAATCGAGGTTCGACAGCGCGGAGCGTGCCGGGTTCGGCGGACCGTGCGCCCGGCGGCGAAGTAATGTGCGGTAACAATGGATGGCGGTGGGCGGGAATGCTCTGCGGAGGAGCGCTTTGGCGGGTGGGTGGGTTGCCGGGCGTGCGTTCGCCGCGTTCACCGCGTTCACCGCGTTCGCCGCGAGGTTCGCGGCCACCTTCTTTAACAAAGATGCCCGCGAATGCGCCTGTTCATGCATCAAGCCCGCACAAGCACGCACAAGAAAGAACAAACGCGAGCAAGCAGCGGTCGCAGCGACGGCCAGGAAATCTGGCGTGGGCAGGCGCCCGCCACTGCGCCCCGCCGCAATCAGCCCGCCTTGCCTTGCTTGGCAACCGCAGCCTGCGCCTTCGCGATGGCGTCCTGATCGCCGAGATAGTAGTGCTGGATGGGTTTCAGGTTCTCGTCCAGCTCATAGACGAGCGGTACGCCGTTCGGAATGTTGAGCCCGACGATGTCGCTATCCGAGATGTTGTCCAGATACTTCACCAGCGCGCGGATCGAGTTGCCGTGCGCGGCGATCACCACCTTGCGGCCCGACTTGATGGCCGGCGCGATCGACTCGTTCCACAGCGGCAGCACGCGTGCGACGGTATCTTTCAGGCACTCGGTGAGCGGCAGCTGTTCGCGCGGCACCTTGGCGTAGCGCGGGTCGTCGTAGGGCGCGCGTTCGTCGGTCGGCTCGAGCGCCGGCGGCGGCGTGTCGTAGCTGCGGCGCCAGACGAGCACCTGTTCGTCGCCGAATTTCGCCGCCGTTTCAGCCTTGTTCAGGCCCGACAGCGCGCCGTAGTGGCGCTCGTTCAGACGCCACGAATGGACGACGGGGATGTACATCTGGTCCATCTGGTCCTGCACGTGCCACAGCGTGCGGATCGCGCGGCGCAGCACGGACGTGTACGCGATGTCGAACGTGTAGCCGGATTCCTTCAGCAGCACGCCCGCCTGCTGCGCTTCGCGGTTGCCCTGCTCGGTGAGGTCGACGTCGACCCAGCCCGTGAAGCGGTTTTCCTTGTTCCACGTCGATTCGCCGTGGCGGATGAGAACGAGTTTGTACATAAGATTGCCGGTCGGTAGTAAGGAAGCGGTAAAGCGTGCGAAGCGCCCGCCGGGGAGCGCCGCCATCGCGTCAGACGGTTATTTTATAATGGCCGGATTGCCCTTTCCGATTTCTCTCTTTTCGGCGGATCTTCCGTGAAGTTTTTCACTGATTACACAAACCTTGTCCTGATCGCAATCGTCCTCATCTCCGGTGGGTTGCTGCTGTGGCCGACCATCAGCCGGCGCGGCCGCGGCGGCCTGTCGGCGGCCGAAGCCACGCAGCTGATCAACCGGCGCAATGCGGCCGTCATCGACCTGCGTCCGTCGGCCGACTTCGCCCGCGGCCATCTGCCCGCGGCGCGGCATCTTGAATTTGCCGAGTTGCAAGCAAAGGTCGCGCAACTGGTGAAGAATAAGAACAACCCCGTGCTGCTGGTGTGCCAGACCGGCCAGCAGTCGAACAAGGCAGCGCGTATCGTGCAGGACGCCGGATATGCGGAAGTCCACGTTCTGGAAGGCGGTGTCGACGCCTGGCAGAAAGCCGGTATGCCGGTTGTGAAACAAGGAGTAGCCAAGTGAACAAAGTGATCATGTACAGCACGCAGGTGTGCCCGTATTGCCAGATGGCCGAACGTCTTTTAAAGTCGCGCGGCGTCGAGAATATCGAAAAAGTACTGATCGACAAGGACCCGGCCCGTCGTGAGGAAATGATGACCAGGACCGGTCGTCGCACGGTGCCACAGGTGTTCATCGGCGAGAAGCATGTCGGCGGGTACGACGACCTTTCCGCGCTCGATCGCGCGGGCGGTCTGACGCCTCTGCTCGAAGCCGCCTGAGTTCGCGCGCATCTTGCGCGCGTGTCCCGGCGGGTGAAACACAAGCCGGCGCATCGTTGCTCCTCACCGGAGCCGGCGGTGCGCCGCAACGATCCGGCGGCCCATGGAACCCGTGGGCCGCCGCTACGCATATCTATCAGGGAATCACACCATCATGTCCGACGATAATAACCAGCCGTTCTTCAACATCCAGCGCATCTATCTGAAGGACATGTCGCTCGAGCAGCCCAATTCGCCGGCCATTTTCCTCGAGCAGGATATGCCGTCGGTCGAAGTGGAAGTCGACGTGAAGGCGGAGCGCCTCGCGGAAACCGTGTTCGAAATCCTCGTGACCGGCACCGTAACGGCCAAGGTGTCGGACAAGGTTGCGTTCCTGATCGAAGCGAAGCAGGCCGGCATTTTCGACATCCGCAACATCCCGGCTGAGCAGATCGATCCGCTCGTCGGCATTGCGTGCCCGACCATTCTGTTCCCGTACCTGCGCTCGAACATTGCGGACGCGATCACGCGCGCGGGCTTCCCGCCGATCCACCTCGCCGAAATCAACTTCCAGGCGCTCTACGAGCAACGTCTCGCGCAAATGAGCGGCCAGGACGGCGCCACGGCGCAAAACGGCGTCACGCATTAAGTGTCAGAGGCAGTGCCGGCCATGAAGGTTGCTGTCCTCGGAGCCGGCGCATGGGGCACAGCCCTCGCCGGGCATCTGGCCGTTCGGCACGACACCGTGTTGTGGGCGCGCGATTCCGCGCTTGTTGCCGATCTGTCCGCGTCACATGAAAACGCCCGCTATCTGGCGGGCGTTGCTTTGCCCGCGGCGCTTCGCTACGAGGCGGACCTGAACGCGGCGCTTGGCCACGCGCTCGCCGACGACGCGTTATGCGTCGTTGCGACGCCTGTGGCCGGACTGCGCAGCTTGATCCAGTCGATGCGCGATGCCGGCAAGGTTCCGGCGCATGTCGTCTGGCTGTGCAAGGGCTTTGAGGCGGACTCGCAGCTGCTGCCGCATCAGGTGGTCGCGGCGGAACTGCCGCAGCACGGCAGCAATGGCGTGCTGTCGGGCCCGAGCTTCGCGCGCGAAGTCGGCCAGGGCTTGCCGGTCGCGCTGACTATCGCGAGCGCTTCAGCGGCCTGCCGTGAGCGAACGGTGGCTGCGTTCCATCACGGCGCGATGCGCATTTACACCGGCGACGATGTGATCGGCGTGGAAGTGGGCGGCGCGGTGAAGAACGTGCTGGCCATCGCAACAGGCATTGCCGACGGTCTCGGTCTCGGCCTGAATGCGCGTGCAGCGTTGATCACGCGCGGGCTCGCCGAAATGTCGCGCCTCGGCGTGACATTGGGCGGACGTGCCGAGACGTTCACCGGTTTGACGGGGCTCGGCGATCTGATTCTGACTGCCACCGGCGACCTGTCGCGCAACCGGACCGTTGGCGTGCAGCTTGCCGCCGGTCGTTCGCTCGCCGATATTCTGGGCGGCCTCGGGCATGTGGCCGAGGGCGTGCGCTGCGCGCAGGCCGTGCTCGCCATTGCGCGCGCTCATGCAATCGACATGCCGATCACCCAGGCGGTCTGTGCCGTGCTGTTCGACGGCGTGGCCCCGCGCGACGCCGTCAGCGCCTTGCTGCGACGCGACTCCAAGGCCGAATAGGCCCCATTGCGCCTTTTTTTCTCCGTCGTTTCAATCAGTCGTTCGGCGTGCAAAACGCTGAACGGCTGCCTGCTCTCGCTGTCCATTGTGTATTGACTCCTGGGTCAGCGAGGTTCACATGCTCACTATCGATCGTTGCACGCTGGAAGCGCGCGTGGCCGACATCACGACGCTTGATGTGGATGCCATCGTCAACGCGGCCAATACTTCGTTGCTCGGCGGCGGCGGTGTGGACGGTGCGATTCATCGCGCGGCCGGCCGGGAGTTGCTGCACGAATGCGAAACGCTGGGCGGCTGCGCGACCGGCGATGCCAAACTCACGCGCGGCCACCGTTTGCCAGCGCGATATGTGATCCACGCGGTCGGCCCCGTATGGCGCGGCGGCACGCACGGCGAACCCGACCTGCTCGCTTCGTGCTACCAGCGCTCGCTGGAGGTGGCGCGCGAGGTGAATTGCGCGAGCATTGCGTTCCCCGCGATTAGTTGCGGCATCTACCGTTTTCCAGCCGACGAGGCGGTCCGCATCGCGATCGACACGGTACTCGAAAACCTGCCGCGCATGCCGCAGCTACAAAGCGTGATCTTTGCCTGTTTCGACCACGCGATGTTCGAGCGCTACCACACTGAATTGAGAGGCCGTCAGGCGCCACCCTCGAAGCCCATCTGACGCCACGCTTCGAACACCACGATTGCGACGGTATTGGATAGATTCAGGCTGCGGTTGCCGGGACGCATGGGCAGCCGCACGCGCTCTTCGCTGCCGAATTGCTCAAGGACCGAGTCCGGCAGGCCGCGCGTTTCGGCACCGAACACGAACCAGTCGCCGGCGGCGAACGCGTGGTCGTGAAAGCGGCCCGAGCCGCGCGTGGTGAACGCGAACATGCGCGATGGCTCGGGCGACTCCTTCGCGATGAACGCCGCCCAGTTCGCATGCACATTCATTTGCGCGTACTCGTGATAGTCGAGGCCGGCGCGGCGCAGCTTGGCGTCGTCGAGCGGAAAGCCGAGCGGCTCGATCAGATGCAGGCGCGCCCCCGTGTTCGCGCACAGGCGGATGACGTTGCCGGTGTTCGGCGGAATTTCCGGTTCGACGAGAACGACATTGAACATAACAGTAGCCAGGTAAAAACTAGTTTTTCGGTGTGCGCAGCGCGACAAAGTTCGTGACCCGGCGCGCGCCCGCTGCCTTTAATGTGCGAGCCAGCGCTTCGAGCGTTGCGCCGGTCGTCATGACGTCGTCGACAATGCCGATGTGCTGCCCTTCGACGCGTCGCGCAACCTCGAACGCGCGCCCAACATTCATTCGGCGCGCGTCGAGGTCGAGCCGCGACTGTGGCGCGGTTTCGATGACCCGGCGCAGCAGCGTCGCGTCAGCGGGTACACGCAATGCACGAGCCAAAGGCCGCGCGATCTGCCAGGCCTGGTTATAACCGCGCTCGATCAGGCGGCGACTCGCAAGCGGCACCGGTGCGATCACGTCCGGACACTGGGACGGGTCTTGCCTGGCATCTTCTGCGAGACGCGCGAGGCGCCGCGCGAACTCACGCGCCAGCATGAGCTGCGCACGAAACTTCAGGCCGACCGCGAGCGTGTCGAGCGGCGCGCGGTAGTCGGCGAGCGCAAAGGTCGCGTCGAACGGCGGCTTTTCGGCGATGCAGTCTGCACAGCGATATGACGCACGGCGCCCTCGGAATGTGACAGGCAGCGGAACGGCGCATACGTCGCACCGCAAAGCGCCGTTATTCCAATAGGATTCGTCGCAAAAGGTGCACAGCGGGTTATGCGACAAATTGCCGCACAACGTGCAGGCATTCGGCAGCACCGCCTGCAACGTGCGCGGCCACGCCGATTCCAGACCGCGCGCGAATCGCGCGAGGCCGCTTCGTGACGACAGGAAATGGGCTCGGAATGACATACGGGGACGGCCGCTCGGGCCTTCGGCGCTGAATCGAAGGAAGCGAACGAGTATACTTCGGGCTCCACGCCAGTACGACACCCATGTCCCCAACGCCCCCTCAATCCGACCGTCCGGCCTATGACTCCCGGCGCCTGCGGCGGATTTTCGATCGCCGTGCCGCGACTTTCGACGACGTCGCCTTTCTGCCGCGCGAAATTTCGCAGCGCATGCGCGAGCGTCTCGATTACATCAAGGTCGCCCCGGCGAGCGTGCTCGACGCGGGTTGCGGCGCGGGCGAAGATATTCCCGCATTGCGCGAGCGTTTTCCTGAAGCGCCGGTGTTCGGCACGGATCTGTCGCGCGGCATGCTCACGCGCGCGCTGCGCCACGATTCCGGCGACACGAGCTGGCGCCGCTTCCTGCCGGCCACGCTCGGCAAGGCGCTGGGCGCGCGCGGTCCGCGCTTCGCGCAAGCCGACTTTGCCGCGCTGCCCTTCGCGGCGGGCGCGTTCGAATTCATCTGGTCCAATCTCGCGCTTCACTGGCACTCGCGGCCCGACCTCGTGTTCCCGGAATGGCAGCGCGTGCTGAAGGTGAACGGGCTCCTGATGTTCAGCACGCTCGGCCCCGACACGCTGAAGGAGTTGCGCGGCGCCTACGCTGAAGTGGAAGCGGCGCACGGCATCGCCTCGCGCAAGCACGTGATCGATTTCGTCGACATGCACGATCTCGGCGACATGCTCGTGGAAAGCGGCTTCGAGATTCCCGTGATGGACCAGGAGACGCTCACCATCACTTATAAATCGCCGGAGTCGCTGCTCGCGGACGTGCGCCGTTGGGGCGCGTATCCGTTCGAGCGCGAACCGTCTTCGGGCGCGGCGGCACGCCGGTTGCACAAGGCATTGCTGGCCGCACTGGAAGCGCGCCGGCGCGGCGACGGCACTATCGCGCTGACCTTCGAGGTGATCTACGGACACGCATGGAAAGCCGTGCCGCGCACGACGGCAGAAGGGCATGGCATCGTGCGGATCGAGGACATTGGACGAGGTTCGCCAAGGAATCGCTGAAGCGGTAAAGAGGGCATCTGTTATGTCTGAAATTACCGTTTCCAAACACCGGCAAAAGGTGCGGCAAAACGGCGCGGAGGCTTGTCGCGCCTGGCTTGTGGGGCAGCCGGGGCTTGCTTGTGGATGCTATGGATCACGCCTATAATGCGTCAGTTTGTCGCCCGGGGTTCCCACATTTGGGGCGGCAGGCCCGAGGCACTGGGCCGCAGCAAGAGTGGGCGCGGTAGCGGTCAGGCGGCCGGAACAAGAGGCCGTGGTCTGGCGCAGTTGGAGCGTCCCAGGCGGCCTTTGGGACGATCGGCGGGAGGCAGCGATGGAAGCATCTGATCTGCTGGCGGAGTCAGAACCGGTCCTGAAAGACTGGACGATGAAGCGCAACTGCTCCATGTCGCCCCGGCAGTTCGTCTGTTTCTACGTGTCGCTTGCGTTGTTCTCGTTGGCAATTGCTTTCATGCTGGTTCTGGTCGGCGCCTGGCTGGTGTTGCCGTTCACCGGTATTGAATTGCTGGCGGTGGGCGTCGCGTTTGCCATTTATGCGCGCCATGCTGTGGATTACGAACGCATCCGGCTGTTTCCGAACCGGCTCGTGATCGAACAGGTGAGTGCCGAGCAGGTCACGCAGTTCGAGTTCAATCCGCGCTGGGTGCGGATCGAGGCTGGCGCAACACCGCGTGACCAGATCAGGCTGATCTCGCGCGGCGAGACGATCATGATCGGGCAGCACCTCGCGCAGCACCGGCGCGCGCAGTTCGCCGGCGAATTGCGTATGTGGCTCGCGCGGTGTTAGACGCGCCGGGGCATGCGGCGTTCGCGGCAGCGGTGAGCGGGCGGGCTAGCGGGGTCGGCGGGCCAGCGGGGTCGAGGGTTTGAATGGAAATTTTGGGTAAGGAAGCTATGAAAACAATCAAGCGAGCGCTCATGGGCGTGCTGGCGATGAGCGGACTGCTTTTCGCCGGCGCCGCCCTGGCAGTGGGCGATGTTCCGGGCGGCCCCGCCGTCAACGAGATCAATCTCCAGCCGCCTGCGACGAAAATCGCTGAGGAGCTCTACAGCCTCCACACGCTGATGCTGATTCTGTGCACGGTGATTTTCGTCGGCGTGTTCGCTGTGATGTTCTATTCGATCTTTGCGCACCGCAAATCGAAAGGGCACAAGGCTTCGAACTTCCACGAAAGCACCACCGTCGAAATCATCTGGACGATCGTGCCGTTTGTCATCGTCGTCTTGATGGCGCTGCCCGCCACCAAGACGGTCGTCGCGATGAAAGACACCACCAATGCCGACGTCACCATCAAGGTCACCGGCTATCAGTGGAAGTGGGGCTACGACTACGTGAAGGGTCCGGGCGAGGGCATCAGCTTCCTCTCCACGCTCGCCACGCCGCGGGCTGAAACCGACGGCCGTCAGCCGATTTCCACGACGTATCTGCAGGAAGTCGACAATCCGCTCGTCGTGCCGGTCGGCAAGAAAATCCGCATCATCACCACCGCGAACGACGTGGTCCACTCCTGGTACGTGCCGGCGTTCGGCGTGAAGCAGGACGCGATTCCGGGCTTCGTGCGCGACACGTGGTTCAAGGCGGAGAAGGTCGGCACGTTCCGTGGCTTCTGTACCGAACTGTGCGGCAAGGAACACGCGTTCATGCCGGTCGTGGTCGAAGTGCTGTCCACCGACGACTACGCGAAGTGGGTCGACGCGCAGAAGAAGAAAATGGCCGCGGGTCAGGACGACCCGAACAAGACGTACACGCTGGCCGAACTGATGGAGCGCGGCGGCAAGGTCTACGCAGCGAACTGCGCGGTCTGCCATCAGCCCACGGGCAAGGGCGCAGGCGCGTTCCCGGCGCTCGACGGCAGCAAGATCGCCAACGGTCCGATCGCCGAGCACGTCAGCCTCGTGCTGAAGGGCAAGAACGCCATGCCTTCGTGGGCGCCGACGCTGAACGATGTGGAAATCGCTTCGGTCGTCACGTTCGAGCGCAACTCGTGGGGCAACCACACGGGCGACATTCTCCAGCCGAAGCAGGTCGCGGACGCGCGCAACGGCAAGCTGCCGGAAGGCGGCAACCATCTCGCCGACGCCGGCGCGGCGGCGTCCGATGCATCGGGCGCGCAAGCCCCATCGGGCGCGGCGGCTTCTGAAGCGTCGGGTGCGCAAGCCGCCGCGACGGGTTCGGAAGGCGCAGCGGCACTGCCGGCCAGCGTCTATTTCGAAACCGGCAAGAGCACGCTGCCGGCCGACGCCAAAGCGGCAGTCGAGGCCGCTGCGGCCTATGCGAAGGCACATCCGGACGCGAAGTTCGCCCTGTCGGGCTTCACCGACGCCACCGGTTCCGCCGACACCAACGCGAAGCTCGCGAAGAGCCGCGCGGAAGCCGTGCGCGACGCGTTGAAAGCAGCCGGCATCGCCGAAGACCATATTATTTTGAAGAAGCCGGAAACGATCACGGGCGGCAGCGACGCAAAAGAAGCGCGCCGTGTTCAGATCAGCGCGGCTGCAAGCCCGGCTGCCTGACATGTCATGGTCAGCACCGCAGTATTCGCTTTAGGAGATTGTCATGTCTAGCATCGGACACGATGTAGTCGCGGGCCACGAGCACGTGCACGGCGACCATGCCCACGAAACGCCGCACGGCTGGCGTCGTTGGCTGTTCGCAACCAACCACAAGGACATCGGTACGCTGTACCTGATCTTCTCGTTCACCATGTTCCTCTCCGGGGGCGTGATGGCGTTGATGATCCGTGCCGAGCTGTTCGAGCCGGGCCTGCAGATCATGCGCCCCGAGTTCTTCAACCAGTTGACCACCATGCACGGCCTCATCATGGTGTTCGGCGCGATCATGCCGGCCTTCGTCGGCTTTGCGAACTGGATGGTGCCGCTGCAGATCGGCGCATCGGACATGGCCTTCGCCCGTATGAACAACTTCAGCTTCTGGCTTCTGCCGGTGGCGGCTGTTCTCCTCGTCGGTTCGTTCTTCTCGCCGGGCGGCGCGACCGCCGCGGGCTGGACGCTCTACGCGCCGCTCTCCACGCAGATGGGCCCGGGCATGGACTTCGCGATTTTCGCGGTCCACCTGATGGGTGCGTCGTCGATCATGGGCGGGATCAACATCGTCGTGACGATCCTGAACATGCGCGCGCCGGGCCTCACGCTCATGAAGATGCCGATGTTCGTCTGGACGTGGCTCATCACCGCGTACCTGCTGATCGCCGTGATGCCGGTTCTGGCTGGTGCGATCACCATGGTGCTGTTCGATCGTCACTTCGGCACGTCGTTTTTCAACGCGGCAGGCGGCGGCGACCCGGTCATGTACCAGCACATCTTCTGGTTCTTCGGGCACCCCGAGGTGTACATCATGATCTTGCCGGCGTTCGGGATCGTGTCGCAGGTCATTCCGGCGTTCTCGCGCAAGCCGCTGTTCGGCTATAGCTCGATGGTGTACGCCACGTCGTCGATCGCGATTCTGTCGTTCATGGTCTGGGCGCACCACATGTTCGCCACCGGCATGCCGGTCACGGGCCAGCTGTTCTTCATGTACGCGACCATGCTGATCGCCGTGCCGACGGGCGTGAAAGTGTTCAACTGGGTCGCCACCATGTGGCGCGGTTCGCTCTCGTTCGAAACGCCGATGCTGTTCGCGGTGGGCTTCCTGATCGTGTTCACGTTCGGCGGTCTGTCGGGCCTCATGCTCGCGATGGCGCCGCTCGACATCCAGTATCACGGTACCTACTTCGTGGTGGCGCACTTCCACTACGTGCTGGTGGCGGGTTCGCTGTTCGCGCTCTTCTCCGGCTGGTACTACTGGGCGCCGAAGTGGACCGGCTGGATGTACAACGAAACGCGCGGCAAGATCCACTTCTGGGCGTCGCTGTTCTTCTTCAACCTCGCGTTCCTGCCGATGCACTTCGTCGGTCTCGCCGGCATGCCGCGTCGTTACGCCGACTATCCGGCGCAGTTCACCGACTGGAACCAGGTCATCTCGATCGGCGCGTTCGGTTTCGGTCTCGCGCAGGTGTACTTCCTGTTCGCGGTTGCATTGCCCGCTTATCGCGGCGGCGGCGATCACGAAAAGGCGAGCGACAAGCCGTGGGACGGCGCAACGGGCCTCGAATGGACCGTGCCGAGCCCGGCTCCATTCCACACGTTCGAACATCCGCCGACCGTCGAGTAATCGTCGTTGGGCGCGTTGACCGGTTCCGGCGGCAGCAGCAGTGCCGCTTCCGAACCGGGCGGCCGCGAAAGCGGCGAGCGCTGTGAAATGGCTGTAATGGCCGCAGTGAGCAGAGCAGTAAAAAGAGCAGCACAAACGGTATTCAGAAACGTGAGCATGACGCGCAATCCACAGGAAAGACGTACGCCGGAGCAGATTCGCGCGAGCAACAGGCGGTTAGGTCTCGTGCTGCTTGCTATCGCAGCGGTTTTTTTCGCCGCCGTCATCGTCAACCAGGGTTGGTTTTCCTGACGGGAACGGGTAGCCCGGTTTGCAGGTTTGTTGAGGATTGAGATGTCGACGCAGCCGCCGGCTCAGGCCGATCGCTCTTTTAACCGTTCGATGCTGATCAAGCTGTTCGTCGTCGCGTTGATGATGTTCGGTTTCGGTTTCGCGCTGGTGCCCATGTACCGCGCGATCTGCCAGATCACCGGCATCAACAACCTCGTGCAGCGCGATGCGACGGCGCGGGAGGCGAAGAATACGCAGGTCGACATGAGCCGCACGATTTCGATCGAATTCGATGCGAACGCGCGCGGCCCGCTCGGTTTCAAGCCTGAGCAGCACAGTCTGGACGTGCATCCGGGCGAAGTGACGGCGGTGATGTACGAGGTCAGCAACGAACAGGCGCGCACGATTCAGGCACAAGCCATTCCGAGCTACGCGCCGAAGCAGGCGACCGAGTACTTCAAGAAGATCGAATGTTTTTGCTTTACGCAGCAGACGTTGAAGGCGAACGAGACGAGGCGCATGCCGGTGGTTTTTGTCGTCGATCCCAAGCTGCCGAAGGATGTGAAAACGATCACGTTGTCGTACACGTTCTTCGAGTTGAACACGCCGGCAACGGCAAAGGTCGGAAGCGCGGCGCTTCCGGCTGAGACGGCGGCCACGGTCGCCAATCCCGCCTGACGGCCAAAGCCCGGGCGAAGGAAGACAACAATGAGCGATAACAGTGGCGGCCCGCGCAAAAGCAGCTTTGGCCAGTCGATGCGGGCGGTGTTCTGGTCGTTTTTCGGGGTGCGCAAGCGGCGCGATCTGGAAAGCGACGCCACGCAGCTCAATCCGCTGCATGTGATTATCGCGGCGCTGATCAGCACGGCGATTTTCATCGGCGTGCTGATTCTGGTGGTCCGGGCGGTGGTCGGCTGAGACGCCGACACGGTGCGGGCACGATGCAGGACCGGGCGCGCGGCGCCCAAGAATTAGAGTGAAGCGGTGCGGTACACACGCGCCGTCGAAGATGCAGCCGGAGTTTCCGGAACAACTGGACTGAAGTGGAGAATCAAGAATGAGCGGTCAAAACGAGAGCCCGTACTATTTCGTACCGCATCCGTCGCGGCATCCGATCAGCGCCGCGGTTGGCTTGCTGATCATGCTCGGATCGCTGGCGGCCTGGATCAACGAACATGAACTGGCGCCGATCGGCGTGGTCGTCGGTCTGTTGTGGCTGCTCTTTACGTTGTGGCACTGGTTCGGCGACGCCATCGCGGAATCCGAAGGCGGCATGTACGGCAAGAACGTCGACAAGTCGTACCGCTGGAGCATGAGCTGGTTCATCTTCTCCGAGGTCATGTTCTTCGGCGCTTTCTTCGGCGCGCTGTTCTATGCACGCGCCATTGCGCTGCATGAGCTGGCCAGCCTCGACTACAAACTGATCTGGCCGGATTTTTCGGCGGTGTGGCCGAACAACGGTCCGGCTTCGCTCGTGTCGACCTTCAAGTCCATGACGCCGTGGCCCGTGCCGACTATCAATACGGCGCTGCTGCTGTCGTCGGGCGCGACGCTCACGGTCTCGCACCACGCTCTGCGTGAAAATCATCGCAAGAAGGCGATTGTGTGGCTGGCGGCTACGCTGGTGCTCGGCGTCTGCTTCCTGTTCCTGCAAGGCTTCGAATATTTCCATGCGTACAACGAACTGAACCTGACGCTGGCTTCAGGCGTGTATGGCTCGACGTTCTTCCTGCTGACGGGCTTTCACGGTTTCCACGTGTTCCTCGGCGGCACGATGCTGGCGGTGGTGCTGGTGCGCATGATCCGCGGCCACTTCACAGCGGATCACCACTTCGCGTTCGAAGGTGCGGCCTGGTACTGGCACTTCGTGGACGTGGTCTGGCTCGGGCTGTACGTCGTCGTGTACTGGCTGTAAGAATGCCGGCCTGCGCGCCGGCCGCTCTTGCGGATCGTGCGCGGGCCTGTTGCGTAAGCTGTTCGCGGCGCGCGTTGCCAAAGAAGCGGTCGACGCGCAAGGCGACGGGCCGTCGTTGGGCAGGTCGCGAGCAGTTCACAAGCAGTGAGCGAACAGTGCGCAAGCAGCGGGCGGAACGTCCGCAGCAAATACGCACAAATGGATGCAGCGCCGCCCTCGACCCTGTCAGGGCGGCGTTTTGCTTTGGCGCAAGAGAGCTCTAATTCCGGACTCAGCGCCCGTACGGAATGCCGGTAGACTGAATCCAGCCCATCCAGTAGGCGAACAGGATGAAGAGGAACAGCGAGATCGACAGTCCGACTCGCGTGGCGAGCGACCAGACCATCCGCTTGGTTTTGCCCTTGTCATGCATCATGAAGTACAGCGCCGACACCATGCTGGCGATGATCAATGCAAAGGCAATGGGAACGAGAATGTGCATGGAACCTGCTGAAACGGAAAAGCGCGAAGGCAAGATAGCCATTATCTCACCGCGAGCCGGCGTTTGCCCCGCGTCTCTCGCGGCGATCAACGCAGGGCGGGAGTGCGGTCGATGAAAATCCGGCTCGTTCCGGCGTTGTTGATCCTCTTCGTCGTGGTGGTGACCGTGCGGCTCGGTTTCTGGCAGCGCGAGCGCGCGCATCAGAAGGAGGCGCTCGAGGCGCGCATCACGCAATTCGAGAATGCACCTGCGCAGGCCGTCACCGGCGCGCCCGTGGCCTTGAAGGACATCGAATTCCATCGCGTCAAAGCGCGCGGCACGTTCGTCGCGGACAAGGTTGTGTATCTCGATAATCGTCCGTATAACGATCAGCCGGGCTTTTATGTCGTGATGCCTTTTAAACTCGCCGACGGCGGGTACGTGCTGGTGAACCGCGGCTGGTTGCCGCGCAACATGAGCAATCGCGAAACGATCGCGCCGTACGTCACGCCGCCGGGCGAGATTGAAATCGAAGGCATTGCGCGCGCGGATGCGACGCGCGCCTACGAGCTCGGGCAGGGCGGGTCGGCCGCGCATCAGCTGATTCGCCAGAATCTCGACGTCGCCGCCTACGCCGCAGAGACCGGATTGCCTTTGCAATCGTTCGTGATCCAGCAATTGAGCGACGACGGCGACAAGCTCGTGCGCGATTGGCCTGCGCCAACCAGCGGCGTCGAGCGCAATTATGGCTACATGTTCCAGTGGTGGGGCATGGCGGCTGCGGCGCTCGCCTTTGGCCTGTACGCGGCGCGCCGCGCGGCGAGGAAAGAGCATGCGCCCGGCGTGTAATGCGCAGTGCTGCGCGCGGCTTCACGCGAATCCCGCGCCGGCAGAACAATCATTGAAAGAGGTCAGGTAGTGTCCACGCAATCTCCCCGTTCGCCGCAGTCCGGCAAATCTGCCGTCCAACCCGCCGCCGCGCAGGCCAACGCCGCGCCGGCCAATGCCGCCCAACCCGCCGCGGCGAAGCCGATGCCCGGCCAGCCCAACGGCCGCGGCTCGTGGCAACGCGGCCGCTGGATGCTGCTGCTGGTGGCGATTGTCTGCGGCGCGCCGATCGCTATCTCGTACTTCATGTATTACGTGGTCAAGCCGACGGGCGGCACCACGAGCTACGGCACGCTCGTCGAACCGCAGCGGCCGATTCCGGATTCGCTCGTCGTCACGGGCGAAGACGGCAAGCCGCTCAAGCTCGCCTCTCTGCGCGGCCACTGGCTGATGATCTCCGTCGACAGCAGCGCCTGCGACAAAGCCTGCGCCACCAAGCTCTACTTCATGCGGCAAATCCGCGCGGCACAGGGCGCGGAACGCGAGCGCGTCGTGGAAGTGTGGCTGCGCACCGATGCGGGCAAGGTCGCGGACGTGATACAAAAGGCGTATCCCGACACCGACATGCTGGTCGCCGATCCGGCGCAGGTCTCGGCGTGGCTGCCCGTCGACCAGGGCACCCAGATTTCCGACCACCTCTATCTGGTCGATCCGAACGGCAATCTGATGATGCGTTTCCCGAAAGACCCGAACCCCAGCAAGATCAAGGGCGACCTGACCAAGCTGCTGAAGTGGTCGCGCATCGGCTGACGCCGTCACCAGGGTAAAGAAGATGTTCGTTCTGCAATTAGGCCTGATCGGCTTGTGTATCGCGTTGTTGCCGCTGTCCTACGTGTGGGTCAAGGCCGACGACAACAAATTCCGCAAGCTCGTCTGGCTCACCACTTTTCTCACGCTCGACCTCGTGATGTTCGGCGGCTTCACGCGCCTCACGGATTCGGGGCTCGGCTGTCCGGACTGGCCCGGCTGCTACGGCACGTCGTCGCCGTTTATCGCGCACGCGGCCATCACCGCGGCGCATCAGGCCATGCCGACCGGCCCCGTCAGCATGACGAAGGCCTGGATCGAGATGATTCACCGCTATTTCGCCATGGCGATCGGCGTGCTGATCATTGCGCAGACGATCATCGCGTGGGTCGCGCGCATCAAGCGCCGCCCGCTGCACGTGTCGCCGTGGTGGCCGACTTCGCTGCTGCTGCTGATTCTCGTGCAAGGCGCGTTCGGCGCGTGGACCGTGACGATGAAGCTGCAGCCGGTCATCGTGACGACGCATCTGCTGCTCGGTCTCGCACTGCTCGGCACGCTGGGCTGGCTCGCCGCGCGGCAAACGCCGCTGCCCGCCTATGAACCGGAGGCCGCGCGCTGGCGCGCCGCGGCGCTCGCCGGTCTCGTGCTGCTGGTTGCGCAGATCGCGTTGGGCGGCTGGGTGAGCACGAACTATGCTGTGCTCGCATGCACGGACTTCCCCACGTGCAACGGACAATGGGTTCCGCCAATGGATTTCACGCACGGCTTCCACCTGTGGCGCGCGCTCGGCATGACCGGTGACGGCGACATGATCACGCAAGATGCGCTCGTCGCCATTCACTGGACGCATCGCACATTTGCGTTCGTGGTGATTGCCTACCTGGTGTGGTTTGCGCTGAAGCTGCGCCGCTTCGAGTCGCTGCGGCGTCCCGCGAACGGCGTCTTGCTGGTCGTGCTGATCCAGTTCGTCACCGGGCTGTCGAACATCGTGCTGCAATGGCCGCTGCCTATTGCGGTAGCGCATAACGGCGGCGCCGCGGTCCTGCTGCTTTTGCTCGTTATGTTAAACTTTCGAATCGCTTATAGCCGTCCCGGCCGCGCCGTGTTGCCTGCGCGCGATGCCGCGCCAGCGTGACTCCACATGGACAGCACAACACTCTCCCAAACGCCCGGCAGCCGGATGTCCCAGTACATCGCCCTGACCAAGCCGCGCGTCACGCAACTCGCCGTGTTTTGCGCCGTTATCGGCATGTTTCTGTCGACGCCGGGCATGGTGCCGTGGACCGTTCTGATCGGCGGCACCGTCGGCATCTGGCTGTTGGCCGGCGCGGCGTTTGCCATCAATTGTCTCGTCGAACAGAAGATCGACGCGAAGATGCGCCGCACTTCGTGGCGTCCGTCGGCGCGCGGCGAAATTACCACTGCGCAGATTCTGCTGTTTTCGGCCGTGCTCGGCGGCCTCGGCATGTGGACGCTCTACACCTTTGCGAATCCGCTGACCATGTGGCTCACGCTCGCCACCTTCGTCGGCTACGCGGTGATCTATACGCTGCTGCTCAAGCCGGCTACGCCGCAGAACATCGTGATCGGCGGCGCCTCGGGCGCCATGCCGCCGGCGCTCGGCTGGGCCGCCGTGACGGGCCATGTTCCCGGCGACGCGTGGATTCTCGTGCTGATCATCTTCGTGTGGACACCGCCGCATTTCTGGGCGCTCGCGCTGTATCGGCGCAAAGACTATGAAAACGCCGGCCTGCCCATGCTGCCCAACACGCATGGCGAAAAATACACGCGGCTGCACATTCTGCTTTACACGGTGATCCTGTTCGCCGTCACCATGATGCCGTTCATCTCCGGCATGAGCGGCGTGGTCTACCTTGCCGCGGCCGTCGTGCTGGGCGCCGTGTTTCTCGCGTACGCGTGGAAGATCTACCTCGAGTATTCTGACGATCTGGCGCGCCGAACCTTCCGTTATTCGATCGTCTATCTGTCGCTGCTGTTCGCCGCGCTGCTGATCGACCACTATGTGCGCGTTGTGATCGGCGCGTAATACCCATGCTCTCTACCCGCTTCGGGCGCGCGGCGCGCGCCGCTGTGATTGCTTGCGCGCTCGGCGGCGCGTTGTTGGTTGGCGGCTGCGGCAAAGAGCAGCCGGCCTTCCAGAATCTCGACATTACCGGCAATACGCAATTCGGCAGCAACTTCTCGCTGCCGGACACGTCAGGGAAGGTCCGCACCATGGCGGACTACAAGGGCAAAGTCGTCGTGCTGTTCTTCGGCTATACGCATTGCCCGGATGTCTGCCCGACCACCATGGCCGAGCTCTCGCAGGCGCTGCAGCAACTCGGCCCCGAAGATGCGAAGCGCGTGCAGGTGCTGTTCGTCACTGTCGACCCGGAGCGCGATACCGCACCCCTGCTCGCGCAATATGTGCCGGCGTTCAATCCGACCTTCGTGGGTTTGCGGCCCGCCGACGAGACCGAGCTCAAGAAGGTGACGAAGGACTTCCGCGTCTACTACGCGAAGGTGCCCGGCAAGACGCCTGACAGCTACACGATGGACCACACCGCCGCCAGCTACGTGTTCGATACCGACGGCAAGCTGCGCCTTTTCGCGCGCGATGGCCAGGGCGCCGCGCCGTGGGTGCACGACATCAAGCTGCTGCTCGACTGACGCGGCGGCGAGGCCGCGTCCGAAGCAAGTCGGAACCGCGTCACCGCGGCGTCACTGCAGAGTCACCGCGGCGTCACCACAGGCACATCTGCCCGCGACAACCTCAAACCGGTATCGGCAGATTCAGGCCCGGCGCGAGCCGCGTGGTCTTGAATTCCGTCACCTCATAACGCGCGAGCTTCTGCACGGCGAACGGGTCGCTTGCGAGGATCGCGTCGAGCCTGTCGCGCTCGATGCGTACCGCCAGAATGATGCCGCCGTCGCGCGGCACTTTCGGCCCGGCGGCCACGAATACACCCGCCTCGAACTGCTTTGCCAGGAATGCGCGATGCGCTTCGAGCGCGTCGTCGATCCGTTCGAGCGGTGCGGTGTAGATGAGGTTGATGACATACATGGATAAGCGTCCTCGCGAGCAGTGAAGAGGCCGCGAAAACTCGCGGCAAGACTCCGGATTATCTGCCACCGCGCCGGGCAGTGGTGTCCGAGCGCGTCGCATACTCATATGCCATTGCGGTATTTCCCATCTTGCGCAGCCTGTGAGACGATTTACGGTCCGGCTGGAGGCGCCGCTGTCGTTGCGCGGTGACGCGTGTGTGCTGAGCGCGTGCTTCCGGCTATCACCCGGGTCCGTTTGCTAACGGCTCCGATCAGAAACAGCGAGAATTACATGCAGCGCAGAAACATCCTCAAAGCCCTCTCAGCAGTGATCGCCGGCGCGGCGATCGTCACCAGCTTCGGCGCACATGCCGACGACAAGGTCATCAAGGTCGGCACCATCAGCGGCCCGGACGCGCAGATCTGGGAAGTCGTCACGAAAGTGGCCAAGCGCGAGGGCCTCAACGTGAAGGTCGTCGAATTCAACGACTACGTGCAGCCGAACGCCGCGCTCGACGCGGGCGACCTCGACGCCAACAGCTTCCAGCATCAGCCGTATCTCGACAGCCAGATCAAGCAGCACGGCTACAAGATTGTCGGCGCTGGTCTCACGTATATCTCGCCGCTCGGCATCTACTCGAAGAAGCTGAAGTCGGTGAAGGATCTGCCGCAAGGCGCGAAGGTCGCGGTGCCGAACGATCCGTCGAACGAGAACCGTGCACTGTTGCTGCTGCAAGCGCAGGGCGTGATCAAGCTGAAGGCGGGCGCGGGCACGAACGGCAACAACGCGACGGCGCTCGACGTCGCCGACAATCCGAAGAAGATCAAGCTCGTCGAACTCGACGCCGCGCAATTGCCGCGCTCGCTCGCCGATGTCGACGCCGCCGCAATCAACACGAACTTCGCGCTCGCCGCCGGTCTGCAGCCGACCAAAGACGCCATCGCGCTCGAGGACATTCACAGCCCGTACGCGAACCTGATCGCGGTCCGCACGCAGGACAAGGACAAGCCGTGGGTGAAGAAGCTGGTTGCCGCGTATCAGTCCGAAGACGTGCGCCAGTTCATCAAGACGCAGTTCAAGGGCTCGGTGGTACCGTCGTTCTGACGAAGGCGGCCTACAGCCCCAATTCCCAGCGCTCGATCATCAGGTCCTTGCCGAAACGGCGCTCCGGCGCCGTGCTGACGAGCTCGAATCCGGCACGCTTGCACAGGCGCCGCGGTTCTTCCAGAGTGCTGGCCGTGGTCAGCGTCAATCGGGTGTAACCGGCGCGCAGCGCGAAGTGCGTTGCTTCCGCTACGAGGCGTGTGCCGATGCCGCCGCGCTGCACGTCCGGCTCGACCCACAGGAGCCGCACGCCTGCCACTGTCGTCGAAACGGCGACGACGCACACGCCGCCCACTACCATGCCGTGCTGATCGGCGACCACGCACCGTTCGCGAACGGTATCGTTGCGCTGCGTGTAGTCGGCGACGACGCGCGCGAGCAATCCTTCGAATGATTCGTCCCAACCGTGTTGCGCGGCGAACCATTGCGCCTGCCGATGCACGAGCCAGCCGCATTCGCCGGGGCGCGGCGCACGGAACGCCACGGCGTCCTGTCGCGGCTTGTCGCCAAGGAGCCTTTCGATGAGGTTCATCGCGGCAATCAACTGTTCCTGCGAGCTCACGCTGAGACCGCCGAGCAGATCCAGCACTTCCTGACTGGCGGCGGCGTCGAGCGGCGCATAGGCCGCGTGCCCCTCATGCGTGAGCGCGATCAGCGACTGACGCGCGTCCGTCTCCGACGGCCGTCGCGTGATGAGATTGCGTCGCTCGAAATTGGTCAGCAGGCGGCTCAGATAACCGCTGTCCAGTCCCAGCGCGCGGCCGAGCACGGACGCAGTCTGCGCGCGTCCGCGCGACAGCTCGTGCAGGACGCGCACCTCGGTCAAGGAGAACGTGCTTTGGGCCAGGTGCTCATGCAGAGCGCCGATAAGCCGCGTGTAAAAGCGATTGAAACGGCGGACTGCCTGAGCCCGCTGCAGCGCCTCGGAATCGGTCAAATGCTGCTCTCCGGATTTTATGCATTCGCGTATCACTATATTGGAACGCGCCCTTATTAACAAAGGCGCGTGGGCTGCGCCTGCATCGCGCGATGCGAAGAAGCGCCGAGCTAGCGGCGCCCAAAAGTGGGCAAGTGGTCCGCAATTGGCCACCAACGCGTGCCACCCATCTCGAATACGGGTAAGTCCTGGGGCGGGGAATCCGGTGGCCGAAGCGGGTTCTTCACCGTGGAAAGCCCGCGCCACAAGGCTTTCCATATCAACAGACCAGCCTATAACCAGTTCGTTGACTGGTATTATGTTGGTTATATAATGGGCTCTTATTTTTGTAGGCCGGATTTTGGCAAGGTCGCACGGAGCGCCATGGAAACCCGCTGGTCCGCACTCATGCCTGACGCTCGCAACGTCACGCCGCTGTATCTGCAGCTCGCGCGCAATCTGGCGACGGCCATCCATTGCGGCGTGTGGTCGGCGGGCGAGGCGCTGCCTTCCGAGCGCACGCTGTCTGACGCGATCGGCGTGTCGCGCATCACCGCACGCAAGGCGATCGAGCTGCTGGTCGAGCAAGGCCTGATCCGGCGCGCGCGCGGTGCGGGCAGTTTTATTACGCCGCGCGTGGAAGATCCGCTGTCGCGGCTCACCGGTTTCACCAAGAAAATGCAGCAGCGCGGCTTTCGCCCTGACTCGGTATGGCTCGAGCGCGACATCCGCGCCGCCAATCGCGAGGAGCTGGTGCACCTCGGTTTGTCGCCCGGCGCGGCAGTAGCCAGCCTGCGCCGCTTGCGGCGCGCGGACGGCATTGTCATGGCAGTTGAACATTCCGCGTTGCCGGTCGCGATCGTGCCCGATCCGCTCGCCATCGGCGTCTCGCTTTATAGCTACCTGGAGCAACGCGGCGCGGCGGTCGTGCGCGCCTTGCAGCACTTTCGCGCGGTCAACGCTTCGAGCGAGATCGCTGCATTGATGGATATCGAACCGCGCTCGGCGCTGCTGGTCATCACCCGTATCGGTTACAGCGCCGATCAGCGCGCAATCGAGTTGACCGACACCTATTGCCGCGACGACTACTACGACTTCGTCGCTGAATTGCGCACCTGAGCCGCGTCCGGTTGCATCACGCGAGCCGCACGAGCCGCACTCACCCGCGACGCCGCCCAGCCCATTCAGCCTCGCCCTGTATCACGCCTTGCAAGAGAGACTCATGCTGACCGGAAACATACTCACCACCGAAGGGTGGATTCACGGCACGCTCGAATTCGAAAACGGCCGCATCACGGCGCTCACCGGCGAGCGCGTCGATCCCGCTACCAACGATGCGCCGTACATCCTGCCGGGTTTCATCGACCTGCACGTGCACGGCGGCGGCGGCGCCGACGTGATGGAAGCCGGCGACGCGATCCAGACCATCACGCGCACGCATGCCCGCTTCGGTACCACCAGCCTGCTCGCCACCACCATGACCGCGCCGCGCGACGAACTGATGAGCGTGGTGGCCGGCCTCGGCGACGTCGCGCGAGTCCGCACGCCGGGGTGCTCGCGCGTGCTGGGCGTGCATCTGGAAGGACCGTACATCAACCCCGGCAAGCTCGGCGCGCAACCGGACGCGGCCGTCTCCGCCGTGATGGACGAAGTGCTCAAGTATCTGTCCATCGCGCCGATTCGCGTCGTCACGCTTGCCCCCGAGATTGCGGGGCACATGGACATCATCTCGGAGATGGCGGCGCGCGGCGTGCGTGTGCAACTGGGTCACTCGCTCGGCACCTACGACGACGCCGTCGCCGCGCTCAAGCACGGCGCGTGCGGCTTCACGCATCTGTTCAACGCGATGTCGCCGCTGCATCACCGCAATCCGGGGCTCGTCGGCGCAGCGCTCGCGCACGCCGAGTTCGCCGAAATCATTCCCGATCTGCTGCATGTGCATCCCGGCGCGATCCGCGCCGCACTGCGCGCGATTCCGCGTCTTTACGTGGTCACGGACAGCACGTCGGCGACCGGCATGCCCGACGGCGAATACCGCCTCGGCAGCCAGCACGTGACGAAGTGCCTCGGCGGGGTTCGCCTCGCCGACGGCACGCTCGCCGGCAGCACCCTGACGATGGATCAGGCGCTGCGCAATCTGGTGTCGATCGGCCTGCCGATCGCCGATGTTTCCAACCGTATGTCGCGCTATGCCGCCGACTACCTCGGCATCGAAGACCGCGGGCGCCTCGCGCGTGGCGCGTGGGCCGACGTCGTCGTGTTCGATCGTGAACTGGCGCTGAGCGCGACTTACGTCGAAGGAGAAGCAATTGTCGAATATGCTTAAAGAAGCGCTGGCGTCCGCAGAGACGGTCGCCGCGCAACTCAGGGACACCTCGCGCGTCGAGGCGTTGGCCGCACGGCTTGCGGAAAAGCCGCGCCACGTCGCGCTGACTGTCGCGCGCGGCAGCTCGGACCATGCTGCAAGTTATTTCGCATCCCTGACGATGAGCCGCCTCGGCGTGCCCGTCGCCTCGCTGCCGATGTCGGTTGCGACGCTGCAGCAGGCACCGCTCCAGGTGCGCGATCAGCTCGCTCTGGCGTTCTCGCAGTCGGGCAAGAGCCCGGATCTCGTCGGCACGATGCAGGCGCTGCGAGCGGCCGGTGCGCTGACCGTGGCCGCCGTCAACGCGCCCGCTTCGCCGCTCGCCGACGCGTGCGAGTGGCATCTGCCGCTCGTGGCCGGTCCCGAGTTGAGCGTGGCCGCGACCAAGAGCTATATCGCGATGCTGTCGATGTCGGCGCAGCTCGTTGCCCATTGGCAGAAAGACGCGGCGCTCCTCGACGCGTTGAACGCGCTGCCCGCCGCGCTGCAGGCTGCGGGCCAGCTGGACTGGTCGCAAGCGGTCGAGGAATTGCGCGGCGTCGAACGCATGATCGTGATCGGGCGCGGTCTCGGCCTTGCCATTGCGCAGGAAGCCGCGCTGAAGCTGAAGGAAACCTCCGGCATTCAGGCCGAGGCGTTTTCGAGCGCGGAAGTGCGCCACGGCCCGATGGAGCTGATCGACCGCGACTATCCGCTGCTCGTATTCGCGCCGCGCGGCCCGGAGCAGGCGGGCTTGCTGCAGCTCGCGCGCGACATGCGCTCGCGCGGCGCGCGCGTGCTGCTCGCCGCACCTTCGAATGTGGCCGAGGCGACGCTGCCGCTTGCCACTACCGCGCACGCGGCGCTCGACCCGATCGCCGCCATCCTGTCCTTTTACGTGATGGCCGCGGGCCTCGCGGCCGCGCGCGGGCGCAATCCCGACGCGCCGCGCCATCTCAACAAAGTCACCGAAACTCACTGACGAGAGAATCAGATGCGACGTGTCGAGGAGTCCCGCTTGATGAGCCATTCTGAAGGCCATATTGTTTTGCTCGCGCCGATGACCGGTCCGGTCGTGCCGCTCGCGAACGTCCCTGATCCGGTGTTTTCGGGCGGCATGTTCGGCGACGGCATCGGTGTCGATCCGCTCGAGGGCCGGCTCGTCGCACCATGCGACGCCACCGTCACCCATCTCGCGCGCACTGGCCACGCGGTGACGCTGGCCACCGCGGAAGGCGCGGAAATCCTGCTGCATATCGGCATCGACACGGTCGAGCTGAACGGCAAGGGCTTTGCGCCGATGGTCGAGCAAGGCGCGCAGGTGCGTGCCGGCGACGTGCTGATCGAGTTCGACCAGGATCAGGTCGCGCTGCATGCACCGAGCCTCGTTTCGGTGATTGCGATCGCCAATTCGGACGCATTCGAGATTGTCGAGCGCGCGCAGCGCGGCATGCTGAAGGCGGGCGAAACACCGTTGTTGCGCCTGCGTGCCCGCGACGGCGCCGCGGCTGCGGCCTCGCGCGAGCTGAGCGCAAGCAGCGTGACCGAAGAAGCGCGCGCGCAGATCACGCTGGCTCACGCGGGCGGTTTGCACGCGCGCCCGGCGGCGCGTGCTCGCGAAGCGGCGCGCGGCTTCGATGCGCGTGTCGAGGTCCGCTACGAAGGACGCAAGGCGCCAATCGAAAGCGTGGTCGGTCTGCTGGGTCTCGGCGCGGGGCAGGGTTCCACGGTCGAGTTGCTCGGCGTGGGCCCGCAGGCGCAAGCCGCCGTCGACGCAATCGCGCATGAACTGACGCGCGAGGCGCTCGGCGAAGTGGAAGAGAAGCCCGCGCGGCAAAGCTCGCCCGCGCCGCAAACGGCGGCGCCCGCCGTCGGCGAGGCGCTCGCGCCGAACACGCTCGCGGGTGTGTGCGCGGCGCCCGGCGTCGCGGTCGGCAAGCTGGTGCGCTGGGACGACGCCGACATCGATCCGCCGGAGCAGGCGAGCGGCACGTCGGCGGCGGAAAGCCGTCTGCTCGACAAGGCGCTTGCGACCGTCGACGCCGATCTCGGCACCACGGTGCGCGACGCGTCGCAGCGCGGCGCGGTCGGCGAGGCGGGCATTTTCGCGGTGCATCGCGTGCTGCTCGAAGATCCGGCGCTGCTCGACGCCGCGCGCGACCTGATCAGCCTCGGCAAGAGCGCGGGTTTCGCGTGGCGCGAAGCCATCCGCGCACAGATAGACATCCTGAATAATATTGAAGACGCCTTGCTCGCCGAGCGTGCTGCCGATCTGCGCGACATCGAAAAGCGCGTGCTGCGCGCGCTGGGTTATACCAACGCGGCCGCGCGGGCGCTGCCGGACGAAGCCGTGCTCGCCGCGGACGAGTTCACGCCCTCCGATCTGTCGACGCTCGACCGCTCGCGCGTCACCGCGCTCGTCATGGCGCGCGGCGGCGCGACCTCGCACGCGGCGATCCTCGCGCGCCAGGCCGGCATTCCGGCGCTCGTGGCCGTCGGCGACGCGCTGCATGCGATTCCCGAAGGCACCCAGATCGTGGTGAACGCGAGCATCGGCCGCCTAGAGTTTGCGCCGACCGAGCTGGACGTCGAGCGCGCGAGGCTCGAGCGTAGCCGCCTCGCGGGCGTGCGCGAGGCGAACCGCCGCATGTCGCAGCAAGCGGCGGTCACCGCGGACGGTCGCGCAATCGAAGTGGCGGCGAACATCGCCACACTCGACGACGCGAAGACGGCCGTTGAAAACGGCGCCGACTCCGTCGGCCTTCTGCGCACCGAGCTACTCTTCATTCACCGCGCCGCCGCGCCGACCACGGACGAGCATCGGCAGAGCTATCAGGACATTGTCGACGCATTGAGCGGGCGCACGGCGATCATCCGCACGCTCGACGTGGGCGCCGACAAGGAAGTGGATTACCTGACGCTGCCGCCGGAGCCCAATCCCGCGCTCGGCTTGCGCGGCATTCGCCTCGCGCAGGTCCGCCCGGATCTGCTCGACGATCAGTTGCGCGGCCTGCTTGCCGTGAAGCCGTTCGGCGCCGTGCGCATTCTGCTGCCGATGGTGACCGACGTCGGCGAACTGGTTCGCATCCGCAAGCGCATAGACGAATTCGCCCGCGAGCTCGGGCGCACGGAGCCGATCGAAGTAGGCGTGATGATCGAGGTGCCGTCGGCGGCGCTGCTCGCCGACCAGCTCGCGCAACACGCGGATTTCCTGTCTATCGGCACGAATGACCTCACGCAATACACGCTCGCCATGGACCGCTGCCAGGCGGACCTCGCCGCGCAGGCGGACGGTTTGCATCCGGCGGTGCTGCGACTCATCGCGGCGACCGTGCAAGGCGCGAACCGGCATGGCAAATGGGTCGGCGTGTGCGGCGCATTGGCGGGCGATCCGCTCGCGATGCCGCTCCTCGTCGGCCTCGGCGTGACCGAACTGTCGGTTGATCCGGTCTCCGTGCCGGGCATCAAAGCGCGCGTGCGCAACCTCGATTATCAACTGTGCCGCCAACGTGCCCAGGACGCCCTGGCGCTCGAATCGGCGCAGGCGGTAAGAGCAGTCAGCCGGGAAACCTGGCCGCTGGACTGAAACCCGCGGTCGGCAGCCGTCCGGCCACACAACTTAACGACGTCCGTCGACAACGAGACATGGATTGGAGGTAATCAATGGATGGGAATCCGTTTCTGAAGATACAGCGCCTGGGACGCGCGCTGATGCTGCCTATCGCGGTGCTGCCGGTTGCCGGCCTGCTGCTGCGGCTGGGTCAGCCCGATGTGTTCAACATCAAGATGATCGCCGACGCCGGCGGCGCGATCTTCGACAACCTGCCGCTGCTTTTTGCAATCGGCGTTGCGGTCGGCTTTGCGAAGGACAACAACGGCGTGGCGGGTCTCGCGGGCGCGATCGGTTATCTGATCGAAGTCGCGGTGATGAAGGACATCAACGACAAGCTCAACATGGGCGTGCTGTCGGGGATCGTGGCGGGTGTCGTCGCGGGCTTGCTGTACAACCGCTACAAGGACATCAAGCTGCCGGATTACCTCGCGTTTTTCGGCGGCAAGCGCTTTGTACCGATTGTCACGGGCGTGGTCTGTCTCGGGCTCGGCATTCTGTTCGGGTACGTGTGGCAGCCGGTGCAGGCCGTGATCGATACGGCCGGCCACTGGCTCACCACGGCCGGCGCGTTCGGTGCGTTCGTGTTCGGCGTGCTGAACCGGCTGCTGCTCGTCACGGGGCTGCATCACATCCTGAATTCGCTGACGTGGTTCGTGTTCGGCACGTTCACGCCGCCGGGCGGCGCCGCGGTGACGGGCGACCTGCATCGCTTCTTCGCCGGCGATCCGACTGCCGGAACCTTCATGACCGGCTTCTTCCCGATCATGATGTTCGGTCTTCCCGCCGCGTGTCTCGCGATGTTCCATGAAGCGCCGAAGGAGCGCCGCGCGGTGGTGGGCGGCCTGCTGTTCTCGATGGCGCTGACGTCGTTCCTCACGGGCGTGACGGAGCCGATCGAGTTCAGCTTCATGTTCCTCGCGCCGGTGCTGTACGTGATTCACGCGCTGTTGACCGGGCTCTCGCTCGCCATTTGCTCGGCGCTCGGCATTCACCTCGGCTTCACGTTCTCCGCAGGCGCAATCGACTACGTGCTGAACTACGGTCTGTCGACCAAGGGCTGGCTGGCCATCCCGCTCGGTCTCGCGTATTCGGTCGTGTATTACGGGCTGTTCCGCTTCTTCATCCGCAAATTCAACATGGCGACGCCGGGCCGCGAGCCGGCCGCCGCCGACGAGCAGGTCGAGTCGTTCGCGGCGGGCGGCTTCGTTTCGCCGATTGCAGGGGCCGCCGTGCCGCGCGCGCAGCGCTATATCGCTGCGCTCGGCGGGGCGTCGAATCTGTCGGTAGTGGATGCATGCACGACGCGCCTGCGTCTGTCGGTTGTCGATTCCAACAAGGTCTCGGAGAACGAACTGAAGACGATCGGCGCGCGCGGTGTGCTCAAGCGCGGCGCGACCAATGTGCAGGTGATCATCGGGCCGGAAGCAGACATCATCGCCGATGAAATTCGCACGGCGATCGGGCAGGGCGGCGGCGCTGCTGATCGTGCCGCTGCCAGCGTGGCAAAGCCCGCGGCCGTCGCTGCTGCTCCGGTTGCGGCCTCGGCCCCGTCTTCGGCTTCGTCAGGCGCGGCCAATGGTCCGCTCGACCCCGATCCGTTGCGCTGGCTCGCGGTGTTCGGCGGCGCGGGCAATGTGTTGTCGCTCGACGCGGTGGCCGCGACGCGTCTGCGGATCGTCGTGCGCGATCCGTCGGCGGTGGATCGCCAACGTCTGGCCGCGCTCGATACCGCGTGGGTATCGGCGGACACGTTCCACATTGTCGTCGGCGATGCCGCGCGGCGTTATGCGGACACGCTCGCAACGCGCATGCCGGCGAGCGGCGGCGCGGCGCCTGTGCCGGCCTGACGCAATCAGGATGGCGGCGGAGCGCTTTCGTTTGCGCTTTGTCGCCGATGGACTTTAGTGACATAGAAGCGCTGCGAACGCGGCTGGCGCGCAGTAATAAAAAAGCCCTGCCGTCATGCGACGGCAGGGCTTTGCTACTTGCGGGCTGCTTTCGTGCGCTTTGGGTGGCGCGTGGGTGGCGCTCTCGGGCAATTCGTAACCCGCCTACAACGCCGCCCGTAAGCCGCGGACGAGCGTTACGCGTATTCAGTCAGCGCGCCACGCATCTTCTTCATGGCGCTCGCTTCGATCTGACGAATACGCTCCGCCGACACGCCGAACTCGTCGGCCAGTTCGTGCAGCGTCGAGCCGCCCGAACCGTCGTCCTGCACCTTCAGCCAGCGAGCTTCGATGATGCGGCGGCTGCGGGCGTCCAGCGCCTCGAGTGCGGTCGCGATACCGTCGCTTTGCAGCTTGTCGCGCTGACGCGAGGCCAGCACGGCAGTCGGCTCGCTGTGCGAGTCGGCGAGATACGCGATAGGCGCATACGACTCTTCGCCGTCTTCAACCTGGCCTTCTAGCGCGATATCGCCGCCGGACAGACGCGTTTCCATTTCGGCCACTTCTTCGCGCTTGACGTTCAGCTCTTTGGCGAGACCGTCGATCTCGTCCGGCGTGAAAGCGCCCAAGCCTTGTTTGTGACTGCGCAGATTGAAGAACAGCTTGCGCTGCGCCTTCGTGGTGGCGACTTTCACCATGCGCCAGTTGCGCAGAATGTATTCGTGAATCTCGGCCTTGATCCAGTGCATGGCGTACGAGACGAGGCGCACGTTCTGTTCGGGATCGAAGCGCTTCACGGCCTTCATCAGGCCGATATTGCCTTCCTGGATCAGGTCGGCGTGCGGCAGCCCATAGCCCAGGTAGTTGCGCGCGATCGAAACGACCAGCCGCAGGTGCGACAGCACGAGGCGGCGTGCGGCCTCGAGGTTGTCGTGCTCGCGGAATTCTGTGGCGAACTGGCGTTCTTCTGCCGGCGTCAGCATCGGAATCCGATTTACGGCCTGGATGTAGGCGTCGATATTGCCCAGTTGACCGGGCAGCAGGGAGGAATGCGAGAGCGCCAGCGCACCTGCCGGAGCGGCCTTAGCCGACGACGGGCTCAGAGTACTCGGAAGGGTCAATGCATGGCTCACGTGTAAAACTCCTTTGGAATCAGGCAAAAGCTTGTTCAGTTAACGACTCCAGCGTTGGATGTTAGCACTCTCGTTTTCCGAGTGCTAATACTTAGAGGTCGTAGGGGCATCGAAGTTCCGTCAATTCCTATCGAATCTGCGTTTTCAATAGTCATCATACGCGCCTTTGGCGCTCGCCGCAGAGGCCGTATAAATTACCTGACGAAGCGCCTTCGCTCTCACTTTCGACCGATTTTTTCGCTTTTTAACGTGAGTAATTGCGAAAATTTAAGTTTCTTAAGATGATCCGCCGACTTCCGATTGTCTTTAGAATAAGCAGGACTATTACAATTTGTTCAACCTTTGCTGAGCTCGGGTGTCCAGATGAACAACAAAAAGAATGTCTTGCGCGGTCTGGCTCTAAAAAGCGGCTGTGCGGCCCTGCTGCTTGGCCTTTCCGGCGTCGCCGCGGCCGACCAGTTCGGCGTGCAGATTGCCGGCGGGCTTGGCGACCATCATGTCAGGAAGCTGGACCTTGGCATTGTCTGGGACCCGAACCTCACGTGGTGGCAGATCGGCGACTGGCATTTCGCGCTGATCGGCGAGGCGCACGTGGCATGGTGGCATACGAACGAAGGCAATGTGCACGGGAACATCGGCGAGATCGGTGTGACGCCTATCATTCGCTTCATTAAAGGATCTGGATCGATCCGGCCTTTCGTCGAGGCCGGCGCCGGCGTCCGCCTTCTGTCGAGCCCCCGGATCTCTTCTGACTTCACGCTTTCCACCGCGTTCCAGTTCGCCGATATGGCGGGCGTCGGCGTGCAATTCGGCGGACATCAGCAGTATCAGGCCGGCTACCGCTTCCAGCATGTGTCGAATGGCGGTATCAAAGAGCCCAATCCTGGTATAAATTTCCACCAGCTATATCTGCAATATAACTTCTGACCGTGGCCGCGTCCGGCTCACCGGTACAAGGGGCTGAGCAATGGCGGCAAAGACAATCGAGGCGATTCGCGGGCTGGAAAGGGAACGCTTCCGCGCGATGGTCGACGGCGACGGGCAGTCGCTCGACGCGCTGCTCGCTGAAAACGTGAGCTACGTGCACACGAACGGTAAGCGCGAGACGAAGCGGCAGTTTATCGACGGCATTACCGCGGGGCGCCGCCGCTACCGGCAGATCGAAGTGCAGTCGCAGGACGTGCTGCCGGTCGGACGCGAAACCTGCGTCGTGACCGGCCGCGCGCTGATCGAGATGGAAGCGAACAACGGCGCGCTGCTGTTCCCCATTGCCTACACGGCGATCCACACGCACGAAGACGGCCAGTGGCGGCTCATCGCGTGGCAGGCGACGCGTTGCGCGATCGAGTGAACTCAGGCCGGCGTTCTGGCGACATCCACGATCAGCTCGACCTGCCGCTCGATCGCCCCCGGCACCGGCGCCTCCCCGCGCAGGACCGCGCCGATCCACGCCGCGGTGGTCGCGGCGTCGCGCGCTTCGGGTAACTCGACTTCGGGCGCGTCGCGCGAAGAACGTTCGTGCGGCACGCGCGTTTCGCAGATGCCGTCGTGCAGCCAGTCCATCTGCACCTGACGCCGCGTGTCCGCCACCGCTTCGCCTTCCGTGCCGCGCGCGAGCAGCGCGCCGCCCGCCGCCGCATCCGGATGTGTGCTGAAGAGCTCCGTGAGGCTGTCGCGATACGGCGGATGGGTGTAGTTCACGAGCCGCAGTCCGGCGGGCGCGAACGGCTGCAGAATTTTCACGAGCGTGTGCGTCGAGTTGCGCACGCCCATGCGCCGGCGCAGCGCGAGCAGATGCGCGAGCTTCGGCGCGAGGATCTCGATGGGCGCGAAAGCCATGCGCCGCTCGGCGAGACCGTCTTCGATATCGTCGTGCGAGCTTGCGTGCGCAATCCGCAGATGCGTGAATATTTCCGCGCTCGTCACGCGGCCGGGATCTTCAGTTACGCCGTGCACGAGAACCGGCACGCCCTCGCGCGCGAGCAGCAGCGCGAGGAGCGGCACCAGGTTCGGCTGCTTGCGCGCGCCGTTGTAGCTCGGAATCGACACCGGCCGGAATTCGCCCGGCGGCAGATGAACCGGTTCGAACGATGCATGCGCGGCCGCCAGCATGGCGGCGAGTTCGTCGGCGGATTCGCCTTTCACGCGGTAGGCGAGCAGGACTGCGCCCAGCTCGAGTTCGCCGACGCGGCCGTCGAGCATGGCGGTGTAGAGCGCGCGCGTGTCCTCGGCGGTGAGCGCGCGGGCGCCGTTCGGCCCGCGGCCGATCTCCTTGATGAAGCGGGCGCACGGGAACGGGTTGGCGGTGTCGGCGGAATCGGTCATGAGGGCAATGGACGTGCTGGCGTGCCGCCGGGGAGCCGGCGGCCGCGGTATTCAAAGGACGATGTCTGGTGTGAGTATCGCATCTATGGCGGTCCCGCGAGACCCGGCGGTGTCGCGCCGCCCCGCTGGACTGGCGCGCGCCGCCTTGCGCCGCGCGTTACACTCGCGGTTTATCGCCGCGCCGCGGCTCATATCCAATGAAAAACGGAGAACCGGATGAGTTACGTTTTTGCGCCGGCACCGGGGGTTGCGGTGCCGGTTGTCGGGTCCAGCGAACAGTTTCCCGTGCGCCGCATCTACTGCGTCGGCCGCAATTACGAGGCGCATGCCCGCGAGATGGGACACGATCCGGATCGCGAACCGCCGTTTTTCTTCGGCAAGCCGGCGGATGCCGTTCTCTATGTCGCGCCTGGCGCGACGGGCGAATTTCCGTATCCGTCGCTGTCCAGCAACGTCCACTTCGAAATGGAGCTGGTCGCGGCGATCGGCAAAGGCGGCAAAGACATTCCCGCTGAGCGCGCGCTCGACCACGTCTACGGTTACGCGCTCGGTCTCGATATGACGCGCCGCGACCTGCAGGCGGAAGCGAAGAAGCTCGGGCGCCCGTGGGACATCGCCAAGGGCTTCGATCATTCGGCGCCGCTCGGACCGATCCATCCCGTTGCCACGGTCGGCCACGTCGGAAAAGGCGCGATCTGGCTGTCCGTCAACGGCGAGGAGAAGCAGCGTTCAGACGTGTCGCAGCTCATCTGGTCGGTGGGTGAAACCATTGCCTACCTGTCCACGCTGTTCGAACTGCAACCCGGCGATCTCATCTTCACGGGCACGCCCGAAGGCGTCGGCGCGGTGGTGCAGGGCGATCTGATGAAGGGCGGCGTCGACGGGCTCGGCGAGCTGAGCGTGCGCGTGGTTTGACGCGGTTTGGGGAGGAGACAACGACATGAAGCTCTACAGCTATTTCCGCAGCTCGGCGTCGTATCGGGTGCGCATCGCGCTGAATGTGAAGAATCTGCCGTACGAGTACGTGCCCGTGCATCTCGTGCGCGATGGCGGCGAGCAGTTGAAGCCGGAGTATCGCAAGATCAACCTGGACGGCATCGTGCCGACTCTGGTGGACGGCCACGAGGTGATGCCGCAGTCGCTTGCGATCATCGAGTATCTGGAGGAAACGCACCCCGAGCCGCCGCTATTGCCCAGAACGCCGGCCGATCGCGCATATGTACGGTCAGTCGCGTTGCAGGTGGCGTGCGAGATTCATCCGCTGAATAACCTGCGCGTGCTGAAGTATCTGAAACACACGCTGCGCGTCGACGACGACGCCAAGGACGCGTGGTACCGTCATTGGGTGGAAGCCGGCTTTGCGACGCTCGAGGCGCATCTTGCGGGCGACGAGCGCACCGGCAAGTTCTGTTTCGGCGACGCACCGACGCTCGCCGACGCGTGTCTGATTCCGCAAGTGTTCAACGCGCAGCGCTTCAAGGTGGATACGGCGAAGTTTCCGACAATTCAACGCATTTACGATCACGCGATGCAGACCGATGCGTTTGCCCGCGCCGCGCCGGGCGTGCAGCCGGACGCCGAATGAATCTGCGGCGGCGGCAGTGAAGACAAAAGGGCACTCCGCGGAGGGCCCTTTGTTTGTCGCCTTGCTTTCAGCGGTGGTGCGGCCTAAGGGACCGCCCGGTCGCGCCTCAGGCGCCCAGCAACGCGTCTGAAAACTCTTCCGCGCTGAACGGCTGCAGATCTTCGACCTTTTCGCCGACGCCGATGAAGTACACCGGAATCGGCCTTTGCCGCGCGATAGCCGCAAGAATGCCGCCTTTCGCCGTGCCGTCGAGCTTGGTCACGATCAGCCCCGTAAGCCCGAGCGCGTCGTCGAAAGCCTTGACCTGCGTGAGCGCGTTCTGCCCCGTATTGGCGTCGATCACGAGCAGCACTTCGTGCGGCGCGCCGTCCTGCGCCTTGCCGATCACGCGCTTCACTTTGCGCAGCTCTTCCATCAGATGCAGCTGCGTGGGCAGACGGCCGGCCGTGTCCGCCATCATCACGTCGATCTTGCGCGCCCGCGCGGCGCCGACCGCGTCGAAAATCACGGCGGCCGGGTCGCCGCTTTCCTGCGCAACCACCGTCACGTTGTTGCGCTGACCCCAGATCGCCAACTGCTCGCGCGCGGCCGCGCGGAACGTGTCGCCGGCGGCCAGCAGCACCGACTGGTTAAAGCTCTGCAGATGCTTGGCGAGCTTGCCGATGCTGGTCGTCTTGCCCGCGCCGTTGACGCCGGCGATCATGACGACGAGCGGCTTGGCGCGCCCGAGCATGAGCGACTTTTCCAGCGGTTTCAACAGATCGACCAGCAGCGCGCGCAGCGCCGCTTTGACCTGCTGCGGCTCGGTGAGACGCTCGGCGCGCACTTTCTCGCGCAAAGCCTCGAGCAGGAATTCGGTGGCGTCGACGCCCGCGTCGGACATGAGCAGCGCGGTTTCCAGCTCTTCGTACAAATCCTCGTCGATCTTCGTGCCGACAAAAATGCCGGTGAGGCTGGAACTGGTCTTCGACAAGCCCGTCTTCAGACGAGTCAGCCACGAGCGTTTCGCGCTCGCGTCCTGCACCGGCGGCGGCACGATTTCCACGGTCTCGAGCGACGACTCTTCGAAATCCGTCTCGGGCTCGGCTTCTGGCGCGAATTGTGGGGCGAGCGACGGCGCAGCCTGCGGCGCAACTTCGGCGGGCGGGGCGGCCGGCGTTTCTACCGCCGTGGACTCGTCGACGAACTCATCTGCAGCGGTTGGCGACTCGTCTGGCGCGTTTTCGGACTCTTTCGAACCCTTGAATCGTTTGAAAAAGCTGAACATGATCTGGCGTGGTGAGAGCGCGCGCCGATGCGCGCAACCGGCACAGCACCGGCGGGAGCGGCAGGCAGCGTGGCAATGCGGGATGCAAGGCGCTGGAAGCCGCACATTTTATCAGGCGCGCCGTCGCGCGTCGTATCGTCCGAACGGCCAGGCTGGACGCGCTGCGCCCCTGTGGTAACGTGGGCGCTCCGGTCCGCTTGTGCCCTCGCGTGCGCGAAGACGGCGGACGCTTTCATCAACGTAATCGAATCTGCATGCCTCGTTCCGCACCTTCACGCGCCCACGGCGCTTCGTCCAAAGGCGGCAAGCCGCACGCCATCCGGATTATCGGCGGCGACTGGAAACGCACGCCTCTGCCCGTGCTCGACCTCGACGGGCTGCGTCCCACGCCGGACCGTGTCCGCGAAACGCTGTTCAACTGGCTCGGCCAGCGTCTGGACGGCGAGCGCTGCCTGGACCTCTTTGCCGGCAGCGGCGCGCTGGGTTTTGAAGCGGCGTCGCGCGGCGCCGCGCGCGTGCTGATGGTCGAGCGCAATGCGCGGGCGGCCGCGCAGTTGCGGGCGAATCAGGAGCGGCTCGCCGCGCGCATGATCGAAATTGCTGAGGCCGACGGTCTGCGGCTTGCAGCGAGCCTGCCGCCCGGTTCGTTCGACGTGGTGTTCCTCGACCCGCCTTTCGGCGACGATCTGCTCGACAAGGCGCTCGCGCTCGCCGCCCCGCTCGTCAGCGAAGACGGCTTTCTCTATGTCGAAGCCGGCGCGGAACTGGAGCTGAGCAAGAACGAAGCGCTGACCGGATGGAAAATGGTGCGGCAAGGCAAAGCCGGCGCTGTCCACTTCCATTTGCTGCAACGCGAAAATGAGGAATAATGCGCCTTCCATAACAAGCGCCGGACGGTTTGACGTCACGCGCGCGGCCGGTGCCAAATGCGTCGCGTGGACGCTTTGACGTGCCCAACTGTCTGAAGAGAGGAGAAATCTCATGGTAGTCGCCGTGTACCCGGGCACGTTCGATCCACTGACGCGCGGTCACGAAGACCTCGTTCGGCGGGCGTCGAGCATTTTCGACACGCTGGTGGTCGGCGTGGCCGACAGCCGCAACAAGAAGCCGTTTTTCACGCTGAAAGAGCGTCTGGATATCGCTCACGAAGTGCTCGGCCATTACCCGAACGTGCAGGTCATGAGCTTCAAAGGGCTGTTGAAGGACTTCGTGCGCACTAACAACGCTCGGGTGATCGTGCGCGGCCTGCGTGCAGTGTCGGACTTCGAATATGAGTTCCAGATGGCCGGCATGAACCGCTATCTGCTGCCCGACGTCGAGACCATGTTCATGACGCCGTCCGATCAATACCAGTTCATCTCGGGCACGATCGTCCGCGAGATCGCGCAACTGGGCGGCGACGTGAGCAAGTTTGTGTTTCCGTCGGTCGAGAAATGGTTGAAGGAAAAGGTCGCCGCATTGGACCCGAATAACGGCGCTCCGGCGGGGCAGCCATAACCGGCGTAAACTGTCGGTTTGACGGAACGAAACCGGCTCTGGCCGGCATGAAGTGAGAGAAGCATGGCCTTGATGATTACCGACGAGTGCATCAATTGCGACGTGTGCGAGCCCGAGTGCCCGAACGACGCCATTTCGATGGGCCCGGAAATCTATGTAATCGACCCGAAAAAGTGCACCGAGTGCGTCGGTCATTTCGACGAACCGCAGTGCATTCAGGTGTGCCCGGTCGAGTGTATTCCGCGCGATCCGGAGCATCTCGAAACGCCGGAAGGGTTGATGGCGAAGTACCACGCGCTGCAGGCTGCAAAAAGCGCGTGAGCTTTCGTGCAACGGAACGGAAAACGGCGAGGCGCAGGCCTCGCCGTTTTTTATTGAGTTGCGCCGGTCCGCGGCTAGCTGACGTAGCTGCCGAAAATCTCGCGCAATGCGTCGAGCAGAATGTCGCATTCGGCGTCGGTGCCGACGGAGATGCGCAAATGCTGGTCGATTCTCGGTGCCTTGAAGTGGCGCACGAAAATCTCCTTCTCGCGAAGCCGCGCGACCAATGTCGCCGCGTCGTAGGCTGCATGGCGAGCAAACAGCAGGTTGGCCGCCGAGGGCACTACGTCGAAGCCGAGCGCGCTTAGCCCCGCCGCCAGCCGTTCGCGGCTCGCAATCACCTTGGTGCAGGTGTCGCGAAACCACGCGTCGTCCTCATAAGCTGCGCGGGCGGCGCCTTGCGCGAGGCGGTCGAGCGGATACGAATTGAAGCTGTCTTTCACGCGATTGAGCGCGTCGATCAACCCGGCATTGCCAAACGCGAAGCCGACACGCATGCCCGCGAGCGAGCGCGACTTGGACACCGTCTGCACGACGAGCAGATTCGGATAGCGGTCGATCAGGCCGATTGCCGATTCCGCACCGAAATCCACGTACGCTTCGTCGATCACCACCACCGAATCGGCGTTCCTGGCGACCAGCCGTTCAATGTCCGCGAGCGGCAACGGGCGACCGGTCGGCGCGTTCGGATTGGGAAACAGGATGCCGCCGTTGGGCACCGCGTAGTCGTCCACATTGATTGCGAAGGTGTCGTCGAGCGGAACTGTCCGATAGTCGACGTCGAAAAGCCGCGCGTAAGTCGGGTAGAAGCTGTACGTGATGTCAGGGAACAGCAAGGGCTTGTCGTGCTTCAGCAAAGCCTGGAAGGTGAGCGCGAGCACCTCGTCGGAGCCGTTGCCGACAAATATCTGATCGGCGCGGATGTTGTGATACGCGGCGAC
The DNA here is from genome assembly GCF_047325075.1 of Paraburkholderia phenoliruptrix. Taxonomy (NCBI): domain Bacteria; kingdom Pseudomonadati; phylum Pseudomonadota; class Betaproteobacteria; order Burkholderiales; family Burkholderiaceae; genus Paraburkholderia; species Paraburkholderia phenoliruptrix. Next base: position 61,117 of record NZ_CP168531.1, on the reverse strand, counting down.
CGTCTGGCGAAGCTGGAGCGCGGTGGGGTCGGGGTAGCGCCGCAACGACTCGCCGGCGTCGCCGAGTTCCTGGCGGATCGCGTCGAGCACGCGCGGCGAAGGCGGGTACGGGTTCTCGTTGGTGTTCAGCTTCACCGGATGGGCGAGGGCCGGCTGTTCGCCCGGCACGTACGGCGTGAGACGGTGAACGATGTCACTCCAATATCGGCTCAAAGCTTTCTCCCAAGCAAGACGGTTCGGGGCCACGAGCGCGCGCCGCGCCGCGGCACCGCCCGGCAACACGGATTACGAATTGCGATGCAGTTGCATCATCGCGCGTTCAAGCTCGCCCTTGATGATCTGCGGCATGACGGCGAGCGCTCGCTCGATAGACGCGTCGATCACGTCCTGCTCTTCGCGGCGCGGGGGTTTCAACACGTAGTTGGCGACGTCCGGCTTCGCGCCCGCGCGCGCGCTTTCGGGAATCAGATCGCGCGGATGGCCGATGCCGATGCGCAGCCGCCAGTATTGCTGCGAGGACAAATGTGCGGTGATGTCCTTCAAACCATTATGGCCGCCGCTGCCGCCGCCGAGCTTGAGCTTCACGCTGCCGGGCGGCATGTCGAGTTCGTCGTGCGCGACGAGAATCTCGTCGGGAAGAATCTTGAAGAACTGCGCCAGCGCGACCACCGACTGACCCGAGCGGTTCATGTAAGTCTGCGGCTCGAGCAGGTGCACTTCCTCGCCGTGAAGCCGCGCCTTCGCGTAAAAGCCGTGAAAGCGCCGCTCGTCGCGCAGCGTGATGCCTGCCTCGCGCGCCAGTTGATCGACCAGCCAGAAGCCTGCGTTGTGGCGCGTCGCGGTGTATTCGGCGCCCGGATTGCCGAGCCCGACGATCAGCTTGATCATGATTGCGTGGGTCCATCAGGCCCGGAAGCCGAACGCGGCCGAGCCGAAAAAAACCGAAAAAAAACCCGCCGGGGCGAACCTCGGCGGGTCACGTCGACCGTCTCATTGAAACGGATCGAGAGGATTGCTTGCTCAGTGCGCGATGGGCGCTCAAGCAGCCGGCGTTTCGCCTTCAGCGGCAGCAGCGTCGCTTTCCGACACGGCGCCAGCCGGGATCGTTGCCGAAGCGACGACCGGGTTTTCAGCTTCCACGTGAGCAACCAGCGCCACGCCTGCCGGCAGCGGGATGTCCTTCGCGTGAACCGATTGACCGGCTTCGATCTTGGCCAGGTCGACTTCGATGAATTCCGGCAGTGCCGACGGCAGGCACTCGATTTCCAGTTCGTTGACGACGTGCGAGATCACCGCGCTCGACAGCTTCACTGCCGGGTTGGTTTCCTGGTTCATGAAGTGCAGCGGCACCTTGGTGTGCAGCTTCTTCTTCGCGTCGACGCGCTGGAAGTCCACGTGCAGCACGAGCTGACGGAACGGGTGGTATTGCACGTCGCGCAGCAGAACCTGTTGCGACTTGCCGCCGATTTCCAGATCGAGAATCGACGAGTGGAAAACTTCTTTCTTCAGCGCGTGCCACAGCGCGTTGTGGTCCAGTTCGACCAATTGCGTTTCAGCACCAGCGCCATATACGATGCCCGGGGTCTTGCCCGAGTTACGCAGGCGGCGGCTCGCACCCGTACCTTGCAAAGAACGCTCGAAAGCGACAACTTTCATTTTGAATCTCCATTGCACTGCCCGCGACCAGGCAGTAAAAACGGGGCCCGCAAGCCGTTATGGCTGAGGCCCCAGAACTGCGGCATGAACCTTCGTTCGTTCATGCCGATTGTGCAAAAGCGCGGCATGCCGCATGAAGCGGCCGCCGCGCCTTCGCAAATACTTAGCTTTCCGCGAACAGCGACATGACCGAATCGCCGCGACGGATGCGCGAGAACGTTTCGGCCAGGAGGCCGGCGCTGGTCAACGAACGGATCTTGGCGCACGAGCGGGCTTCTTCGCCGAGCGGGATCGTGTCCGTGACGACCAGTTCGTCGAGCGCGGAGGCGGCGATACGCTCGCCCGCGCCGCCCGACAGAACCGGGTGGGTGGCGTAAGCGAAAACCTGTTTCGCGCCACGTTCCTTCAAAACCTGGGCTGCCTTGCAAAGCGTGCCGGCCGTGTCGACCATGTCGTCCATGATCACGCAGGTCCGGCCTTCGACTTCACCGATGATGTTCATCACTTCGGCAACGTTCGCCTTGGGGCGGCGTTTGTCGATGATCGCGAGGTCGCAGTTCAGCTGCTTCGCCAATGCCCGGGCACGCACCACACCGCCGACGTCCGGCGACACGACCAGCAGATTCTCGTAGTTCTGCTTGCGCAGATCGCCGAGCAGCACGGGCGTAGCGTAGATGTTGTCGACCGGAATGTCGAAGAAGCCTTGAATCTGGTCGGCGTGCAGATCCATGGTGATAATCCGCTCGACGCCGGCGATTTCCAGCATGTTCGCCACGATTTTCGCCGAGATGGCGACGCGCGCCGAACGGGGGCGGCGATCCTGGCGTGCATAACCGAAGTAGGGGATGGCTGCGGTGATCCGGCCGGCGGATGCGCGCTTGAGCGCGTCGACCATGATCATCAGTTCCATCAGATTGTCGTTCGCCGGTGCGCACGTGGACTGCAGCACGAACACGTCTTTGCCGCGCACGTTTTCCTGGATCTCGACCTGGATTTCACCGTCCGAGAAACGGCTAACCATTGCTTTGCCGAGGGGAATACCGAGGATTTTGACGACTTCCTGTGCAAGCGCGGGATTTGCGTTGCCAGTAAAAACCATCAGGCCGTCATGGCTGCTCATCGTGCACCTGCTTCAGGCTGGGGGCGAGGGGAAATGCGAGAATTTTTGGCAGGGGAGAAAGGATTCGAACCTTTGCATGCCGGAATCAAAATCCGGTGCCTTAACCAGCTTGGCGACTCCCCTACACTAACTTTGAGCTCCGCCGAACGTGGAGTTTCGTTCGACGATGCAAAACCTATGACGCGAAAGCAAAGAGTGGATGCTGCTCTAGACTCGCGGCCACTGCGCTGTTCCATTCGCCCGGCAGTTTGGCTTGAGCTGCTTCTGCCTCAGCTTTGCTACGGAACGCTGCAAAGACACTTGCACCGGATCCAGACATCCGCGCTGGCGCGATATTTTCAAACCATCGCAGCACTTGCGCTACTTCCGCGTACTTCCCTACGACAACCTGCTGCATGTCATTACGGCCGAAGCTTTCTGGCCATTCAGTGTTGCAGCTAAGTTCTGCAGGAAAGTCCGTAATTGTGAGGGCTTTTGAATCTCTTGTCAACGCTTTTTCGGAAAAAATCGCTGCAGTCGGAACATGAACCCTTGGCGTCACTACCAGGAAATGACGCGGCGGCAATTGTACAACGTCTAATGCTTCTCCGACACCCTGCGCGAACGCATTTTTTCCAAAAACGAAGAACGGCACGTCGGCGCCGAGCTTTAATGCCAAATCCTGCAGTTCCTGGCGCGGCAAATTGAGGTTCCACAGGCGGTTCAGCGCGAGCAGCGTGGTCGCCGCGTCGGAACTGCCGCCGCCGAGACCCGCACCCATCGGCAGGCGCTTGTCGATTTCGATATCGACGCCTTGCGGCGAGCCCGTATGCGCTTTGAGCAGATTTGCCGCGCGCACGGTCAGATCGTGCTCCGGCGGCACGTCGGCGATGTCGGTGCTGCGCGTGACAAGGCCGTCGTCGCGCCGCGTGAAATGGAGCGTGTCGCCCCAGTCGAGCAACTGGAAGACCGTTTGCAGCGTGTGATAACCGTCCGGCCGGCGCCCGGTGATGTGCAGGAAGAGGTTGAGTTTCGCTGGCGCGAGGCAATCGCGCAGCGAGTGGGTGGTTTCGATCATGAGTCGAGGCTACTTGCGCCAAACAGGCGCCGAATAAGCGGCAAGTGCGCGCGAAGGCGCGCGATTACTGGTCCAGCACGAGCTTGATGTCGAGCGGCGGCTCCGAACGCGACAGATTGACGCGCTTCACGCCGGTGGCGGGCGCGTCGGCGTAGGCGAGATAGTCGATCGTCCAGCCGTCCTGGGTGATTTCCTTAAGACGCGACGGCTGCTCCGGGTCCTTCTCCGTTTTCGCGCGCGAGGTGGGCGCGGGCGACGGCTGCAGCCAGTAACGCAAGCCTTCGACCGGAAGTGCGAAGCCCAGAGCGTTCTGCATCAACGTGGAGACGTTGTCCGCCGTGAGCGGCTGACGGTTCGGCAACTCGAGCGTGGCCGAAGCCGGCGACGACGTCACGATGGCGAGCGTCTGGCCGAGCGGATTGCGCAACTGCAAAGTGACCGTGTCGCCCGTTTCCTGCCACGAGAAATTACCGTAGGCATTGCGCTGCTGGCCGTTCTGGTCGTTGTACTGGACGGCGAAACGACCCTGGTAAGCCCGGCTGGTTTGCGCGGTCACCGCGGTTGCGGCATTCGACGTGGACGGCCCTTGCGGTTTCACCGACGCGCAGCCGGCCAGTGCGACGACGGCTGCCGCCGCGAGCCCGAGCGCCGCACGGCGCGGCGCCGGAAAGGAAGTATCAAGACTGAAAAGATGCATTAAAGATCGTTCACCTGAAGACGTTGCAGCGTTTTGACGAGCGTTTCGTTGTCCGGTTCGAGCTTGCGCGCCTCGCGGAACGCGGCGCGCGCCTGGTCCTGGTCGCCGGATTTCCACAGCACTTCGCCGAGATGCGCGCCGATTTCGGCGTTCGGCTGAAGGGTGTAGGCCTTGCGCAGCAGCCTGATCGCGTCTGTCGTGTCGCCCATGCGGTACTTGACCCAGCCGACGCTGTCCATGATGAACGCGTCGTTCGGCGCGAGCGACGACGCCTTCTCGACCAGCTTGTCGGCTTCCGCGAGACGCTGATTGCGATCAGCCAGCGAATAGCCGAGCGCGTTATACGCCTGCGGATTGTCCGGCTGCGTCTGGATCAGCTTGCGCAATTGCGCTTCCATGGTGTCGAAGTGGCCGTTCTTTTCGGCGGCCATCGCGTAGTCGTACGTCAGATCGGGGTCGTCAGGAAACGCCGCTGTGGCTTGTTGCAGGCGCGATTCGGCTTCCGGATAGCGCTTCGCGTCGAACAGGATCGCCGCGTCGGTGCGCGCCACCAGCGCCTGATCGCGCGGATCGGCCGGGTGCAGGTTGGCGAGCTGGCGCCGCGCGTCGTCAGGCTTGCCCTGCTTGGCGAGCAACTGTGCGCGCGTAATCTGCGCCGACAGGTACTGCTGGCTCGCCGGCGAGATTTTGTCGAGCCAGTCGGCAGCGGCCGCATCGTTCTTCTGTTCCAGCGACAACTGCGCAAGGTAGATGTACGCCTGGCCCGGGTCCGCGCCCGGCGTTTTCTCGGCCTGCTGCGCGTACTGGGTGAGGTACGTTTGCGCGTCGTTGAAGTTCTTCTGCTGGATCTTGATGAGCGCGAGCGCCATGAGCGGCGTCAGGTCGTTCGCGTTCGCCTTGTGCATGATCTCGAACTGCTTTTGCGCGTCGTCCAGACGGTCGCTCGCCAGATACATTTGCGCGAGCGCGAGGCGCGCATCATGCGATTTCGGATTCTGCTGGACGTATTTTTCGAGCGACGCTATGCCTTCCTTGCGCTCCTCCGGGCCCATTTGCGACAGCATGAGCGCCGCCGGCAAATAATCGGGCTTGAGCGCGAGCGCCTGTTCGAGCGACTTGCGCGCACCCGGCGCGTCGTCCGCGACCAGTTGCTGACGCGCGACTGCCAGTTGTGCTTCCGGCCGGTTCATGTCGTTCTTCAGCATGTCCTGCAATACGTGCAGGCCGCCGATCCGGTTCGGTCCGCGCGAAAGCAGCAACTGCAGCGCGAGAATCGCGTTGCCGCGGTTGTCCGCGGGTACCTTCGCGAGTTCGCGCGCAAGCAGCGGCTCGGCGTCATCCGGCTTGCCGGAGAGCACGAGCAGCGACGCGTCCAGCTGGGCGGCGCGCTCCGAGCTCGGCGCATACTGCTGCCACAATTGCGCGGCGGCCAGGGCGTCCGACGGGCTTTGCGCGGCCAGCGCGATTTCCGTGGCCCGCTGCGCCATGCGCGGATCGTGCGTGTCGCGCGCGAGCGCAAGATACGTCTGATAAGCAGGCGCCGGCTGGTTGCGTTGCAGCGCGACTTCGGCGGCGAGCACCTGGAATACGATCTGGCTCGTCAGTTGTACGTTGGGCAGCGCCTTCTGTTCTTCCGCCGACGGCGGGCCGAGCGGATCGCTCAGCGTGACCGAGGTGTCGTCCGCGTCCGGCGCCGGGTCCTGCGCGTGCGCGGGCACCGCGGCGAGCGCCCACAGCGCCAGCGCGGCCACACCCAGCGAGCGCCGGACGGACACTGCGCGCGGTACACGGAACGCGCTCGTCGGGCGCTTCAAAAACAGCTTCACGAAGGACAAGTTCATGGAAATCCGTTCAATGTTTCGGACGATTGTAACGCGCTCGCTACAATACGCGCACAACCACTCACGCAAGTTGCACACCAGTTAGACATGCCAGAGTTGCCAGAAGTTGAGGTTACCCGACGGGGAATCGAACCGTATGTGTCCGGCCGCAAGGTCGAGCGCGTCGATGTCCGCACCCCCGCGCTGCGCTGGCCGATTCCGGCGGACCTTGCGAAGACCTTGCGCGGTCGCGTGGTGCGCAATGTGGAGCGGCGCGGCAAGTATCTGCTGTTCGAAACGGACGCGGGCTGGTTCATCGTGCATCTTGGCATGACAGGGACGCTGCGGGTGCTGCGTCATGTGCCGCATCCGCCGGCCGCGGCGAAGCACGACCATGTCGACTGGATTTTCGACGACTTCATTTTGCGCTTTCGCGACCCGCGGCGCTTTGGCGCGGTGCTCTGGCATCCGCGTGAAGCCGGCGATGTGCTCGCGCATCCGCTGCTCGCGGGTCTCGGCGTCGAGCCGTTCTCGCCGGCATTTTCGGGTGCGCTCATGCATCGGCTCACGCGTGGGCGCAAGGTGTCGGTGAAACAGGCGCTGCTTGCGGGAGAAATCGTGGTCGGCGTGGGAAATATCTATGCGTCGGAAAGCCTGTTTCGCGCCGGCATCCGGCCGACCACCGCAGCGGGCCGTGTGTCGCTCGTGCGTTATGGGCTGCTGGCCGACGCCGTGCGCGTGACGCTTGCCGCGGCGATCGAAAAGGGCGGCAGCACGCTGCGCGATTTTGTCGGCAGCAATGGCGAAAGCGGCTATTTCCAGCTGGACTATTTCGTCTATGATCGCGCGGGGCAGCCCTGCCGTGTGTGCGGCACGCCGGTCAGACAGATCGTGCAAGGTCAGCGCTCCACTTACTTTTGTCCTACCTGTCAGCGCTAAATTTCGCATGCCTTCCCGCTTAAGTCCGCGCTCTGCCCAGCCTTTGCCGACCGCCGCCGCGGCCGATTCGTCCACGTCTTCGCTAACGTCCGACTTCTCCGTGCGGCTGATCGCCTGGCAGCGCAAGCATGGCCGTCATGATCTGCCTTGGCAGAACACGCGCGATCCGTATCGGATCTGGCTGTCAGAAATCATGTTGCAGCAGACGCAGGTGTCGACGGTCATTCCGTACTACGCGAAATTTCTCGCGCGTTTTCCGGATGTTGCCACGCTGGCCGTTGCGCCTGTCGACGACGTCATGGCGCTATGGGCCGGTCTCGGCTACTACACGCGCGCGCGCAACCTGCACCGCTGCGCGCAAGCCGTGGTCGAACAGCATGGCGGCGCGTTTCCGGCATCGGTCGCGGAGCTCGCGGAATTGCCCGGCATCGGCCGGTCGACCGCAGCCGCGATCGCGTCGTTTGCATTCGGCGCGCGCGCGACCATTCTCGACGGCAACGTGAAGCGCGTGCTCGCCCGGGTGTTCGGCGTGGAAGGTTTTCCCGGCGAGAAGAAGGTCGAGAATGCCATGTGGACGCTGGCGGAATCGCTGCTGCCGTCCAACGCATCGGACGACGACGTCGGCGCATACACGCAAGGCCTGATGGATCTCGGCGCCACCTTGTGCGTGCGCGGCAAGCCGGACTGCCTGCGTTGCCCGTTTGCCGCCGACTGCGTCGCCAACGTGACGGGGCGTCAGCGCGAACTGCCGGCCGCGCGCCCGAAGAAAGCCGTGCCGACGCGCCGCACGTGGATGCTCGTGCTGCGCGACGGCAATGCGGTGATGCTGGAGAAGCGTCCGCCGTCGGGAATCTGGGGCGGCCTGTGGAGCCTGCCTGAAGCCGCCGACGAAGCCTCGCTCGCGGCCCGCGCGCGCGAGTTCGGCGGCGATGGCGGCGGCGTTCCTCAGCTTTCGCCGCTCGCGCCGCTCACGCATGTATTCACGCATTTCAAGCTCGATATCGAGCCGCGGCTCGCGGAACTGGATCGCGGTGTCGGCGCGCTCGCCGCGCTTGGCGATGCTGACACCGCGTGGGTTGCGCTCAGCGATCTCGATTCGTTCGGTGTGCCGGCGCCCGTGCGCAAATTGCTGGACAGCCTGCAAGGTTCGCTGATCTGACGAATCGCGCGTGAGGGCGTCGCGCGCAGCCTACAGCAGCTGATGTTGCTGCATGTAGCGATGAACCACCTCGATGCGCGCGCCCGCGTCCATCATTTCGAGCAGCTTCTGACGTGCGCGCAGCGCGATCGGCAGCACTTCGGCGAGCCGGTTCGACACCCACGACGGGTCTTCGAGCCTGAACGGCTCGGCAAACGGCAGGCTGTCCGGATCGCGCTCGCGAATGGTCGCAATGATCCGCTCGAGCACTTCCGCGCATGCGCCGAATTTGGCCAGCTGCTGATTGCCTTCGAGCGGTTCATCTTCTCCGAGCGGCTCGGCCATGCCGACCAGCAAGCCACTGCTTTCCACGCGGTGCGACAGCAGCCGGAAGCGGCGCGTGCCGCGCGCGCGAATCAGCAGCATGCCGAAGGTCTCGACGTCGCATTGGTCGATTTCGGCGAGACAGCCGATTGATTCGGGCACCGAAGGTTCGTTTTCCCGTGCGACCTCCGCGCCGCTTTTGAGCAGGCAGACGCCGAACGGCGTCTTTTCGCGCAGGCAGTCGCGCGCCATGTCCAGGTAGCGCGCTTCGAAAATCTTGAGCGGCAGAATGCCGTCGGGAAACAGAACCGTGTGTAGCGGGAACAGCGGCACATCGGCGAGCACAGTAGAAGTAGAGGACATGGCGCAACGCTTCGAGTTGAGGCCGCGCGATGCGGCCGGTTAAGCCACTAACTTCGATGATGCGCCGGCGTCGACCGGTGCATCGCGGTGCCGCACGATCACATTCGCTGCATTGGCAAGACGCGCGGCGAGCGTCTCGGCAATGAACACCGAGCGGTGCTGGCCGCCCGTGCAACCAATTGCGACTGTCAGATAACTACGATTGTCGTCGCGGAAATGCGGGAGCCATTTGGCCAGAAACTTCTGAATGTCGTCGATCATTTCATGCACGACCGGCAGGGCGTCGAGGAAATCGATCACCGGTTTGTCGAGGCCCGTGAGTGGGCGCAATTCATGATCGTAGTACGGGTTAGGCAGCGTGCGCACGTCGAATACGAAGTCGGCGTCGAGCGGCACACCGCGTTTGAATCCGAACGACTCGAACATCAACACGAGACCGGCATGCTCCTGTTCGATAAAGCGCTTGACCCATTGGCGCAACACGTTTGCGCGCAGATTGCTGGTGTCGATCTGATGGCCGAACTCCGCGAGGCCCGCGACAAGTTCGCGTTCCCGTTCAATCGCCTCGGCGAGCGAGGTGAGCAGCCCGACATCCGCATCATGCGCGGTGGAACCCGAGAGCGGATGACGGCGGCGCGTCTCCGAAAAGCGCTGAATCAGCGACTGCGTACTCGCGTTGAGGAACAGCACCCGCACGTCATGCGCGCGCGACAGGTCGCGGATCATGGCCGGCATGTCGTCGAGCGATGCGCTCGAACGGGCGTCGATCGCGACCGCGAGGCGGTCGTGTCCGTCTTCGGCAAGATAGGACGCGAGTTCGGGCAAAAAGCGCGGCGGCAGATTGTCGACGCAGTAATAGCCCGCGTCTTCCAGCGCGTTGAGCGCGACGGACTTGCCGGAGCCGGATATGCCGGTGATGAGGATTATGCGCATGGAATCGTGAAATCGGTCCGTTTCATCATAGCATCTGAGCCTTGCGCGCGTTATCCGCGGCCGCCCGTGGGCGAAGGCTGCGAGCGCCGCGCGAAGCCCCGGCTCAGATCAGTTTGCCGGGAAACTGGCTATCCGGATCCTGCATGGCGAGACGCTGACGGTCCATGAAATCGCGCAAGGTGTCGATGCCGCGCAATTGCAGGATCGTGTTGCGCACGGCCGCTTCGACGAGCACCGCGAGGTTTCGGCCGGCCGCCACCTGGATGGTGACCTTGCTGATGGGCAGGCCCAGCACGTCGACGGTTTGGCTCTCCAGCGGCAGCCGCTGGAACTCGCCGTCAGGACGGCGCACCAGCTGCACGATCAGCTTCAGTTTCATTTTCCGCCGCACGGCGGTTTCACCGAAAATCGTCTTGATGTCGAGCAGGCCGAGGCCGCGCACTTCCAGCAGATTCTGCAGCAGCGGCGGGCAGCGCCCTTCGACGAAGTCCGGGCCGAGGCGCACAAAGTCCACGGCGTCGTCGGCGACAAGGCCGTGGCCGCGGCTGATCAGTTCGAGGCCAAGCTCGCTCTTGCCGAGGCCGGAGTCGCCGGTGAGCAGCACGCCCATGCCGAGGATGTCCATGAAGACGCCGTGCAGCGTGGCGCGCGGCGCGAGAATGCGCGACATGTAAAGCCGCAGGCTGTCGATCACCGCGGCCGCGGACATCGGCGTGGTGAAAAGCGGCGTGGACGAGCGCGTGCAGCGCAGTACCAGTTCGGGCGGCGCGGCAACCCCGCCCGCCACCACGAGGAACGGCGGTTCCAGTGCGATCAGCTCGGCCATGTGGCGCGAGCGGTCTTCGTCGGTCTGGCGTTTGTAGTAGTCGATTTCGGCGTCGCCGAGCACCTGGATCCGGTTCGGGTGGATCAGGTTCAGGTGACCGACGAGGTCGGCGCTCGACGTGGCGTTCGCGACCGATTCCGAAGAAAAGCCGCGCTCCCAGCCTTCATGCCCTGTCAGCCAGCTCAGTTTCAGCGTGGCGGCGTTATCGTCGAAAATGCTTTGGGCGTTGATGCTGGACGTATCCATGAGTCAGTGACTCCAGTGTTGGCCGCTTGCCGGGCACGGCGCCGGCCGCGCTAACGCGGGCCGTGAGCCGAGCCTGGCTGTACCCACACGCGGACGGTTGTGCGTGCGGATTGGCGGCGTGCGGATGACCGCCGCTGCATCAAGGTTGCCACTGAGTGAGCAGGCGATGCAATGATTCGCGGTCTTGTTCCGTATGCAGGCGCTCCCGTGCGTCGCGATCGGACAGCAGTTGCGCGATTTCCGAAAGGATTTCGAGGTGCTGCTGCGTGGCCTGTTCGGGCACCAGCAGGAAGATGAGCAGCGAGACCGGCTGACCGTCGGGCGATTCGAAGGGAATGGGTTCGGCCAGGCGGACAAAGGCGGCGAGCGGCTGCTTGAGTCCTTTGATGCGGCCGTGCGGAATCGCGACGCCTTCGCCGAGCCCCGTGGATCCGAGGCGCTCGCGCGCAAACAGATTGTCTGTGACCGTGCTGCGGGCGATGCCGTTCTGGTTCTCGAAGATGAGGCCCGCTTGCTCGAACACGCGCTTTTTGCTGGTGACCGATAGTCCGACGACGACGTTCTCGAGGGGAAGAAATTTGGCTAAACGATTCATGTTGACAGGCGAAAACGTGGCCTGGGTTCTCCTCGCTGGGGCGTTTGATTGGCGTTCCATTCGTTTGATGCTCACGGCGATGTACATGGGAGTCCGAAAGCACAGGACTCCGGCAGACCGCCTTGTTGCGAGCTAGACCCCGATGGTAACCGGAACATTATAGAACAGGGCGACGGCCTATGGTGCGGCGCGCCATCAATGCGTAATAGGTGGTTTCTTCGGGTTTCCGAGGCGCGGATATCAAATCAGAACCGCAACGAAAAACCGCCCGGTGGCGGGCGGTTTCGGTTAAGCGAACGGAAGCAGTTCTTCTGGATTCGCTTACTGCGGCGGCACGTCGAGTTGTGGCGCCGGTTGATACTTGATCGCTTCGTGCTGATGGCCTTGCAGGCGATCCTTGTGGCGGATTACTTGCCGGTCGAGCTTGTCGATCATCAGATCGATCGCAGCGTATAGGTCGCTGTCGCAGCTCTCGACAAAAATGTCCTTGCCCTTCAGATGCAGGTTGATTTCAACCTTTTGCCGCTTTTCCTTTTCCTTGTGGTTGTCGACCGAGAGGACCACACTGCCGTCGATGACCTGATCGAAATGTCTTAGCACCCTATCCAATTTGGAGATCACGTATTCGCGCAACGCAGGCGTAACTTCGAGGTGGTGTCCACTGATCTGCAGATTCATAGTGCTTCTCCAAGCTAGTGGCCGCTTGGTCCGCACGATGACGAAGGTCCGGTCGATCTGTCGGCTTGCCTGAGTCGCCCCCCGGTGACTGACTACTGGCAGGTCGCATCGGCCGGCCTGTCCGCCAACTTGCGGAGCGGCCGGTAAATGCCCGCCGCGGAAGGCAACGGGCTACAGAGACTTGCGCAGGTTGACTGCCGGAATCCTGAGCGCTTCGCGATACTTCGCCACGGTGCGCCGTGCGACCACGAAGCCCTGTTCCGCCAGCAGTTCGGCTATGCGGCTGTCTGAGAGAGGCGTTTTTGCGTTTTCCGCTCCTATCAGTTGCTTGATGAGCGCGCGAATGGCCGTTGAAGACGCCGCGCCGCCCGTGTCCGTCGAAACATGCGAACCGAAGAAGTATTTGAACTCGAGCGTCCCGAACGGGGTGAGCATGTACTTACCGGTTGTCACACGCGAGACAGTTGACTCGTGTAGGCCCAGCGTATCAGCAATTTCTCGCAAAACCAAGGGGCGCATGGCAATTTCGCCGTGCACAAAAAAGCTCTTTTGACGCTCGACAATGGCCTGCGCGACACGCAGGATTGTTTCGAAACGCTGCTGGATATTTTTGATCAGCCAGCGCGCTTCCTGCAGTTGCTGGCGCAACGAACCGCTGCCGGGATCGCCCCGGTTGTTGCGCAAAATATTGGCGTACAGGTGGTTGATGCGCAGTTTCGGCACCACTTCGGGATTGAGTTCGGCCTGCCAGCCCTGCGCGGTTTTACGCACCATGATGTCCGGCACGACGTAATCCGCCTCGGCCTTGCCGTAGGCCGCGCCCGGGAATGGTTCCAGCGAGCGGATGAGCGCGTGGGCGTCGCGCAGGTCGTCGTCGCTTGCTTTCAGATGCTTGCGCAGGCGCGTGAAATCGCGCGCGGCGAGCAGTTCCAGATAATGGGCAACGATGTCGAGCGCGAGCGCGCGCGTAGGCGACGGCTCGAGCCGCAATAATTGCAGCTTCAGGCACTCGGACGCGGAGCGCGCCCCGACGCCCGCTGGGTCGAAGCTGTGCAGCAGCGCAAGCGCCGCATTCAGTTCGTCGAGGTCGACTTCCAGCTCTTCGGGCAGGTCCGCGAGCACTTCTTCGAGGGTGGCGGCGAGATAGCCGTCGTCGTCGAGCGATTCGATCAGAAAAGTGACGAGCGCCCGGTCGCGCTGACCGGCCTGCGTGACGCGCAATTGCGCCATCAGGTGATCGCGCAGCGAAGTACTCGATTCGTGAATTTGCAGCGGCGGCAGGTCGTCGTCGTCCGAGGCGTTGCCGGAGCGGCCGTAGTCGTCGAGATTCCATTGGGACGCGTCGCCGTTGCCGTCGCCAGAGAGGCCGTTGTACTCGTCCACGCCTTGCGGCTCGCCGTTCTCCGAGCGCTCGCTGCCGCTCGTGGACGACGACGAGCCGTTGCCGCCCATCTGGTCGGGCGGGGTGGCGGAGCCGGGCGCCTGCGCGATCAGCGAGCCGTCGGCCGCCACGCGAAGCGGGCTCGCGATCCAGTCGTCTTCGTTCTCGAGGAGCGGGTTTTGCGAGATCGCGGTGGCCACTTCCTGCTGCAGTTCGAGCGTAGACAGCTGAAGCAGCCGGATGGACTGCTGCAGTTGCGGGGTCAACGCAAGATGCTGCGATAGGCGGAGTTGGAGGCTGGCTTTCATGGCAAGTTCAGATTCATTGTAGAGAGTTTGCCACGACCGCGATACCTTGCGAATCGCAATTACCTATGGGCGCGCCCGCGGCGACGCCGGGCGCGCGCCGGACAGGTCAGAAATGCATGGGAACGAAGGCCGCAAACGGCGCGGGAAGCAGGCTGGAAGCGGGCTGAAATGAGCCAAAGATGGGCGGCGAGTGGCCGCAAGCGAGCCACAAATCAGCTCGCAACGGGCCGCCGCCCGGCCGTCTGCCGCCTGCGCTTACATGCGGAAATGCTCGCCGAGATAGACGCGCCGCACGCTTTCGTTTTCGATAATTTCGCTCGGCGCGCCGGCTGCGAGCACACTGCCGTCGCTGATGATGTACGCGTGATCGCAGATGCCGAGCGTCTCGCGCACGTTGTGGTCGGTGATTAGCACGCCAATATTGCGCTGCTTCAGAAATTTGACGATCTTCTGGATTTCCAGCACCGCAATCGGGTCGACGCCCGCGAACGGTTCGTCGAGCAGAATGAAGCTCGGATTGGTGGCGAGGGCCCGCGCGATTTCCACCCGGCGGCGCTCGCCGCCCGACAGCGAAAGCGCCGGATTCTCGCGCAAATGCGCGATTTGCAGCTCGTCCAGCAGGGCTTCCGTGCGGCTTTTGATCGCGTCTTTCGACAGGCGCTTGCCGTTTTCCTCGTGCTGCAGTTCGAGCACGGCGCGAATGTTTTCCTCGACGGAAAGCTTGCGGAACACGGACGCTTCCTGCGGCAGATACGACAGCCCGAGCGACGCCCGCTTGTGGATGGGCAAAAGGCTGATGGACTTGCCGTCCAGGTCGATTTCGCCCGCATCGAGCGGCACGAGGCCGACGATCATGTAGAACGACGTGGTCTTGCCCGCGCCGTTCGGGCCCAGCAGGCCGACCACCTCGCCGCTTTTCACATCGAGAGAAACGTCTTTGACGACCGTGCGCGAACCGTAACGCTTTTTCAGATTCCGTACGACCAGCGAACTACTGGTGCCGGCCGGCTTGCGATTGGGAAGGGACGCGGAAGTGCTCACTGGTTCGGCGCTCCCTGAATCGTGGTGGACGGCGCGAGCGTGGCCGACGCGCCGTTCAGCGGCGCCGCGCCGCCGTTGCGCGGCGACAGCATGGCGCGCACGCGGCCGCTCGGGTTGCCTGGACCGGCAACGTCTTTGCCCGCCTTCGCGGTATAGAAATCCTTCTGGCCGTCATACGTGATGACGCTGCCGTGCACCTGATCCATCACCGTCGAGAGGCCTTGCAGGCGCCTGACCGTCGCATTCGTGGTGAGCGTGGTCAGATCCTGCTTGCCGTCGTAGTCGATGCGAACGGCCGTGCCTTCGATATATTCGTCGAGGCCCTCGCGCTTCTGGCGGAAATACGACAGGTTGCCGCCGCTCGACGTGCCGGTTGCGTACTGATAGCCCTGCGGATCCTGCGTCACTTCGACACGGTCGGCCTTGATCACGATCGTGCCCTTGGTGGCGACCACATGGCCGGTGAAGATGTTGACCTGCTTCAGGTCGTCGTAAGTCATGTTGTCCGCTTCGATGTTAAGCGGCTTGTCCTTGTCGGCGCGGTCCGCGTGCGCGAGCGGCGCGAAGCCGGCGAGCGGCAACGCGACCAGCAGCGCAGCGAGTCCGGCGCGGCACGCGGACAGGGTGCGCGCGCGGCCGGTATCAAAACGGGGGAACGATTCGTTCATGCAGTCACGCTGGAATGGGATTACCCGGGTTGCCTCGGCGAGCTGCCGCCGGCCTCGGACGCGGCAATCGCGCCCTTCACATTGCCGAAGAGCTTCATGACCCGGGTGACGTTGTTGTAGTTCATGCCGCTGGCAGTCATTATGGACATGCCGCGCTGGAGTTTAACCGGCTTTTCCGTCTCGATCACATCGTCGTTCACGAGCACGCGAAAATGCTCGGAATCGGCCTGCATCTGCGGATCGCCGTAGCCGGCCGCGCGCAGGATGCGGGCGTTGCCGTACAGGTCGACGATGGACGCGTCGCCGTTCACCTTGCCGGTGTCGCCGGTTGCGGTGACGACGGGCTTGCCGGGCTGGAACGCGCGCATGGCCGGCTTGACGAGGTCGCTCAGTTCGTCGTCTTCATAATGAATCAGCGACTGCGCGGTCAGGCGATACTGCGTCGAGCCCGACTGATCGAGTTCGGAAACCGAAAAATTGTCGGCGAAATAATCCGGCGTGTGTTCCTTCGGGCGCACCGCGCCTTCGTTCTGCCGCGGCAGCGTGGCTTGCAGCAGCCACCACGTAAAGCCCGCGAGGGCGGCCATGGCGACGAGCGGAATCAGCGAAGTCAGGCGGAACGTGTTATTCATCCGACGAGGCCCCGCTGTTCGCCGCTACAGGCGGCCGCGAGCAGCGCCTCGTACTTGTGCTGCGCGCGCAGCAGGGTGTCGCAGACTTCGCGCGCCGCGCCGTGGCCGCCGCGCGCCTCGCTGACCCAGTGCGCCCGTGCGATCACTTCCGGATGCGAATTGGCCGGCGCCGCCGCGAAGCCGACCTTCAGCATCACGCCGAGATCGACCCAGTCGTCGCCCATGTAGCCGCATTCCTCGGCGCTCATGCCGGTCGCTTCGAGCAGCTCCGCGAATGCCTGCGGCTTGTTCTCGACGCCCTGATACACGTGCGTGATGTGCATTTCTTTCGCGCGCGCCGCGACGATGCCCGACTTGCGCCCGGTGATGATCGCCGTTTCAATGCCGGCCTGGCGGAGCAGCTTCATGCCGTGGCCGTCCATGGAATTGAAGCCTTTCATCGTGTCGCCTTCCGCCGTGAAGAGCAGGCCGCCGTCGGTCAGCACGCCGTCGACGTCGAAAATCATCAGCTTCACGCGGCTCGCGCGTTCGGTAGCGGTTGGGGGCGCGACGGCCATCAGATCACCTTCTTCGAGAACAGGTCATGCATGTTCAGTGCGCCGATCAGCTTGCCTGCTTCGTCGACGACCAGCATCTGATTGATGCGATGGCGCTCCATCAGTTCCACGGCTTCCACGGCGAGGTGGTCCGGACCGATGGTGCGCGGGTCGGCGGTCATGACCGCGGCGATGGACAGCGCGCGGAAATCGCCGTCGCGCTCCAGCACGCGGCGCAGATCGCCGTCGGTGAAAATGCCTTTCACGCGGTCTTCCTGGTCGACAATCGCGGTCATGCCCATGCGCTTGGCCGTCAACTGGAACAGCGCGTCGCGCACGGTTGCTTCGGGCGTGACTTTCGGCACCTGGTCGCCCGTGCGCATCACGTCGCTCACATAAGTGAGCAGGCGCCGGCCGAGCGCGCCGCCGGGATGCGAGCGCGCGAAGTCGTCGCGGCCGAAGCCACGCGCGTCGAGCACCGCGACCGCGAGCGCGTCGCCGAGCGCAAGCGCCGCGGTGGTGCTGGCGGTGGGCGCAAGATTCATCGGGCAAGCTTCTTTGGCGACGCCGGAATTCAGATGCACGTCGGCGAGTTTCGCCAGGCTCGAGCCGGGCCGCCCGGTCATGGCAATCAGCTTGGCGCCAATTCGTTTGATGAGCGGCAGGATCGCGACGAGTTCTTCGGTTTCACCCGAATTGGAGAGCGCGAGGAAGACGTCGTCGGCAGTGACCATGCCGAGGTCGCCGTGGCTTGCTTCTGCCGGATGCACGAAAAAGGCCGGCGTGCCCGTGCTCGCGAGCGTGGCCGCGAGCTTGCGCGCCACGTGCCCCGATTTGCCGATGCCGGAGACGACCACACGCCCACGGCAGCCCAGGATGAAGTCCACCGCCCCGACGAAGGCGCCGTCGAGTTGATCGCGAAGCGCGCGCACGGCGTCCGCTTCGATGTCGAGCACGTCGCGAGCGAGCGCAAGTGCCCGGTCGCCATTGATTTTCGCTATCATTCGCGAAGTATAGCAAAGGCGCTTGTTCGCCGCGCCGGGCCTGCTGTGCAAGACTGCTGGCTTCATCGGCTTCTTTTATCGCCCCCTGTAACGGCCCCTCAACCTTGTCGCACGGCCTCATGCGTGCGCGGTTCCGCTGACGAACGAGGACGCTTCACCCATGCGTTTTTGCCGATGATTTCCCCGCTGGAAATGACGCTGTTCCTGCTGCTGGCTTCGGTAGCGGGCGTGGTGATTTTTCGCTTTCTGAATCTTCCGCCGATGCTCGGCTATCTGACCGTCGGCATTGTGGTCGGACCGCATGCGCTCGGCCTCGTGCCGGATTCCGTCGGCGCCCAGAACCTCGCGGAATTCGGCGTCGTGTTCCTGATGTTTTCCATCGGCCTCGAGTTTTCGCTCGCGAAACTGCGCTCCATGCGTCGGCTCGTGTTCGGTTTGGGCCTCCTGCAGGTGCTCGGCACGATCGCGGTCGCGGTGACGCTCGGCTTCGTGTTCGAGCGCTGGGTGCACATCAAGTGGCAGGCGAGTATCGCGCTCGGCGGCGCGCTCGCCATGTCGTCCACGGCGATCGTCAGCAAGATGCTCGCGGAGCGCCTCGAAATCGAGACCGAGCACGGCCGCAATATCTTCGGTGTGCTGCTGTTCCAGGATCTGGCGGTGGTGCCGCTTCTTATCATCATTTCGGCGCTGGGCGGCGACTCCAAAGACCTCGTCAATGCGCTCGGCGTCGCCGCGATCAAGATCGTCGTCGCGCTGTCGCTGCTCCTGATCGTCGGACAGCGTTTCATGACGCGCTGGTTCAACGTGGTCGCGCGGCGCCGCTCGCAGGAACTGTTCATTCTCAACCTGCTGCTCGTCACGCTCGGCGCGGCGTTCATCACGGACAAGTTCGGCCTCTCGCTCGCGCTGGGCGCGTTCATTGCCGGTATGCTGATCGCCGAGACGCCTTATCGCCACCAGGTGGAAGAGGACATCAAGCCGTTCCGCGACGTGCTGCTCGGGCTCTTCTTCATCACGACCGGCATGCTGCTGAATCCGCGCGTGATCTGGCAGCATCCGCTGATCGTGCTCGGCTTCCTGATCGGTCCGACCTTGCTGAAGGCGGTGATGATCACGGGGCTTTCGCGCCTGTTCGGCGCATCGCCGGGTGTTGCCATGCGCACCGGCATCGGTCTCGCGCAAGCGGGCGAGTTCGGCTTCGTGCTGCTGAATCTGATTCTCGACAAGCACCTCGTCGACACCACGCTGCTCCAGGCCATTCTCGCGGCGATGCTGCTGTCGATGCTCGCCGCGCCGTTCCTGATCCAGAACGCGGACCGCATCGTGCTGCGCCTGTCTTCCACTGAATGGATGATGCAATCGCTGCAGATGACGCGCATCGCCACGCAGAGCCTGAAGCAGAGCGGCCACGTGATCATCTGCGGCTACGGCCGCTCGGGGCAGAACCTCGCGCGCATGCTCGAACACGAAGGTTTGTCGTATGTCGCGCTCGACCTCGACCCGGACCGCGTGCAGGCGGCCGCGACGGCGGGCGAATCCGTCGTGTTCGGCGACGCCGGGCGGCGCGAGTCGCTGCTCGCCGCGGGCATCCACCGCGCCGCGGCGATTGCGATCACGTATGCGAACACGCCGTCGGCATTGCGCGTGCTGCACAACATCCACGAACTGGAACCCACGTTGCCGGTGATCGTTCGTACCGTCGACGACGCCGATCTGGAAAAGCTGCTGGCCGCGGGCGCAACGGAGGTGATTCCGGAGATCGTCGAGGGCAGCTTGATGCTCGCCTCGCACACGCTCGTCGTGATGGGCGTGCCGATGCGCCGTGTGGTGCGTCGCGTGGAGGAAATGCGCGACGAACGCTATGCGCTGTTGCGCGGCTACTTCCACGGCGCCGACGACATGGACGACGACGACGGCCACGAACAGGTGCGGCTACAATCGGTCCCGGTCGACGAAAACGCCGATGCGGTCGGCCGCACGCTCGCGGACCTCGGCCTCTACGAACTCGGCGTGGAAGTCACCGCGATCCGCCGGCACGGCATTCGCGGCGTGGAGCCGGACCCGTCGACCAAGCTGCGCGCGAGCGACATCGTCGTCTTGCGCGGCTTGCCCGAGCAACTGGCGCAAGCCGAGGAGCGGCTCTCGAAACACCGCCGCGCGGGCGCCGCCGCGGCGTAGCTCAGGTGCGGCACGGCTCGCCGCTGATTTCAGCTTTTCATGGGACCTTGCGAGGTCCCTCCGGAGACATCATGTCAAACGCGCTTGCGAGCGCGCCGCTCGACGCGGCCGACTACATCAAGAGTCACATTCGCACGGTTGCCGACTGGCCACAGCCGGGCGTGCAGTTCCGCGACATCACGCCGCTGTTGCGCGAGCCGAAGTCGCTGCGCGTGCTGATCGACCTGTTCGTGCAGCGTTATATCGACGCCAAGCTCGACTATATCGCCGGTCTGGATGCGCGCGGGTTCATCATCGGGCCGATTCTCGCCTATGAGCTGAACCTCGGTTTCATCCCGATCCGGAAGGCGGGCAAACTGCCCTACAAGCGCGCGTCGCAATCGTATGAGCTCGAGTACGGCACGGCCACCGTGGAAATCCACGAGGACGCGTGCAGGCCGGGCGACCGCGTGGTGATCGTCGACGATCTGATTGCGACCGGCGGCACCATGATGGCCGGCAAGATTCTGCTCGAGCGGCTCGGCGCGGTGGTCGTGGAAGGCGCCGCGATTATCGATTTGCCGGACCTGGGCGGCTCGAAGCTGCTCGCGGGCGGCGGTTTGCCGCTTTATACGGTGACGAGTTTCGCGGGCCATTGAGCGTCGCGCGGGGCTCTTCGCATCAATCGCAAGGAAAGGTCGATAACCAGTATGCCTAACTTCGCATTATTTCTCGCCACGTCGATTGCCATCACCATGGCGCCCGGCCCGGACAATCTGCAAGTGCTGGCGCGCGGCATCTCGCAAGGCCGCGCCGCGGGCCTCGTCGCGGCGCTCGGCTTCGCGGCGGGCATCGCGTTTCATATGACACTGGCCGCGCTCGGCGTCGCGGCGCTGCTGCGCTCGTCGCCGCTCGCGTTTCAGGCGATCAAGCTCGCCGGCGCCGCGTATCTCGTGTGGATCGGCATCAAGGCGCTGCGCAGCCAGGGTCTCGCGACCGCGCACGAGCGCGCGCCTCAACCGTTGATGACCGTGTTTCGCCAAAGCGTGCTCGGCAATCTGCTCAATCCCAAGGTGACGCTGTTCTTTGTGGTGTTTCTGCCGCAATTCGTGCAGACCGGTGGTATACAAAGCGTCACCGTGCAGATGCTCGAACTCGGCGCGCTGTTCATGTTGCAGACGCTGGTGGTCTTTTCGCTGTTCGGCGTCTGTGCCGGCATGATCGGCGGATGGTTGCGGCGTCGCCCGCGCGTGGGCGTGTGGCTCGACCGGCTTGCCGGCGCCACCTTCATCGGGCTCGGAATTCGCGTCGCGCTGCGCGACTGATCGGTGCGGCGGTTGACCTGTGCTCGCGTCCGGCCGTCGCCGAAAGTAGGGAGTGTTGAATGAGTTTGCCTTGCCTGATTGCCGCGCGCCGCTTCGATGCTGCCGCGCATCTGCCGTTCTGGATCGACGCCGAACGGGTCGGCTGGATCCGTTCGAGCGACGTGCACCTGCTCGCGCGCTGGCCGGACGTCTTCGAGATCGACAACGCGCGCGTGGTGCTCGCGCCGTCCTTCAATACGGTGGATCTGCGCAGCGCCGCGCTCGCTTCGGTGATCGGCGCGCTCGCCGCCGAGGGGCGCATCCCCAGCTGGCGCGACGAGACCTACGCCATCCGCAATGCATTCGACGCGCGGCCGCTCGCATACATCGAGCGCGCCGCGTCGCGCTTTTTCGGCACGATGACCTACGCGGTGCATCTGAACGGCGTCGTAGAATACGCGGATGGCGGCGCGCCGCGATTGTGGATCGCACGCCGCAGCGACACCAAGGCGACCGATCCGGGCATGCTCGACAACGTGGTGGCGGGCGGAATCGGCTGGGGCTTCAGTGTGGAGACGACGATCGTCAAGGAGTGCTGGGAAGAAGCAGGCATTCCCGAGGAGATCGCCGCGCGCGCCGTGGCGGGCCGCACCGCGCACGTGCTGCAATCGTTACCGGAAGGCACGCAGGCCGAGCAGATCTTTATCTACGACCTCGCGTTGCCGGCTGACTTCGCGCCGCGCAATCAGGACGGCGAAGTCGGCGAGCATCGCCTTGCGCGTATCGACGAAGTGGCGCGCTGGATCGAAGAAGGCGCGATGACCGTTGACGCGAGCCTTGCGACGCTCGATTGCCTGCTGCGCCGCCGCTGGATCGACGAGGGGGCGTGCGCGGGCATCGAGGCTTTGTTCACGCCGCCGCTGCTGGAGTAAGCGCCGGCGTCGCGCACCACGCTGCAACACCGAACAAACCACGCATTGAAGAAGGGAGTCACCCAGGTCATGTCGACCGATCACAGCTTTATCCTCAAACTGTCGTGCGCCGACCGGCCCGGCATTGTTCACGCCGTGTCGGGCTTCCTGTTCGAGCGCGGCAGCAATATTCTCGACTCCGCGCAGTTCGGCGACAGCCGCACCGGCGAGTTCTTCATGCGCGTGCATTTTCAGCAGGTGGGCGGCGATCCGGGGCTCGAGGCGCTGCGCGCTTCGTTCGACACGCTTGCCGCGCAGTTCGGCATGAGCTGGGAAATGCATGACGCCTCGGTCAAGCCGCGCGTCGTGATCATGGTCTCGAAGATCGGTCATTGCCTGAACGATCTGCTGTTCCGCTACCGTACGGGTCAGCTGAACATCGAGATTCCGGCGATCATCTCGAACCACAAGGAGTTCTATCAGCTCGCCGCGAGCTACGACATTCCGTTCCATCATTTCCCGCTGCTCGGCGGCACGCCCGAGGCGAAGGCCGCGCAGGAAGCGCGCGTGCTGGAAGTGATCGACGAGCATCAGGCCGATCTCGTCGTGCTCGCCCGCTATATGCAGATTCTGTCGCCCAAATTGTGCGAGGCGCTTGCCGGCCGCGCAATCAATATTCACCACTCGTTCCTGCCGAGCTTCAAGGGCGCGAAGCCGTATTACCAGGCGTTCGACCGCGGCGTGAAACTGATCGGCGCCACGGCGCACTATGTGACGACCGATCTGGACGAAGGTCCGATCATCGAGCAGGAAGTGGAGCGTGTGGACCACAGCATGACGCCGGAGCAGTTGACGGCGATTGGCCGCGACGTCGAATGCGTGACGCTCGCGCGCGCGGTGAAGTGGCACGTCGAGCATCGCGTCGTGCTGAACGGCAGCAAGACGGTGGTGTTCCGTTAGGCGCCTGAGGACGAAAAAAACGGCACCGTCGTGCCGTTTTTTATGTCCGCGAGCGCCGCGGCAAGCAGTTCGCGCGCTCAAACCAGCCGCAGATAAATCAGCTCGCGCTTGATATACGCATAAAAGATCGGCGCCGCGATCACGCCGGGCAGGCCGAACGCGGCTTCCATGACGAGCATCGCGACCAGCAGCTCCCACGCGCGCGCCTCGATCTGCCCGCCGACAATGCGCGCATTCAGGAAATATTCGAGCTTGTGGATCAGGATCAGGAACGCGAGCGACATGACCGCGGCGGGAAAGCTGACCGAGAGCGCCACCGCCACGATGATCGTATTCGAGATCAGATTGCCGATGACCGGCAGCAAGCCGACGATAAACGTGATCAGCACCAGCGTTTTCGAGAGCGGCAACTGGTCGTGGAAAATCGGCAGAACGATCAGCAGGAAGATGCCGGTGAACACCGCATTGATGGCCGAAATCTTGACCTGCGCGAAGACGATGCGGCGAAACGCGTCGGCGAAACGTGTCACGCGCGTGACGAACGCCGTGGACAGCGGCAGCCGCTGCATATGCTTTTGCGCGCTGACCGCGATGATCGCCCCGATGATCATGCCGATCAGAATATGCGTGAACGCACGCGCCGCCGTCTTGCCGCTTTGCTGCAGCATGTTCGCGTGCGTCTGCATCAGCTCGGCCGCGCGGGTTTTCATCTGCTCGGTGTCGACGGGCAGATAGCTCGCAATAAATTGCGGAATCCGCCCGCGCGCCTGGTCGATCAGCTGCATCGCCTGGTCAAGCAGCTTCTGCACGCTCGGCACGTCGTTCTCGAAGTGCTCGATGACGCCGAGCGTCAGGCCCGTGAGCGCGCCCACGATCACCGTGGAGAGGATCACCACCGCCAGCCAGCGCGCCCGCCCGCTCGACATATGACGCTCGATGCGCGGCGCGATGGTATGCACCAGCTGGAACACCAGCAGCCCGGCGAGCAGCGCGCCGAGCAGCCGCAACTGGATGACCGCCCACATTCCGAACAGCATCAGCACGTAACTGCCGATCTCGACCGCCGAGAGTTTCGGCAGACTCATGTTGCTGGTCAGCCTGACCGGGCGTGGGCGTAAGTCCTGCACTTGCCCGTTTTCGCTCGCCTGATTCCGCTTGGCCATGGCTTATCCGTCTCCAACCCGTGTTGTGCAGCGTTACTTTTTACTGGCCGCGCGTTTCAGCAAAGGCGCCAGGTATCTACCGGTAAAACTTGCCTTGGACTTCGCAATCTGCTCGGGCGTGCCCTGCGCGATGATCTGGCCGCCGCCCGCGCCGCCTTCCGGGCCCATGTCGATGACCCAGTCGGCGGTTTTGATTACATCGAGATTATGCTCGATGATCACGACGGTATTACCCTGGTCGCGTAACCGATGAATAACTTCCAGCAAAAGGGCGATGTCATGAAAGTGCAATCCGGTGGTCGGTTCGTCGAGAATGTATAGCGTGCGACCCGTGTCACGCTTGCTCAGTTCCAAAGATAGTTTGACCCGCTGCGCCTCGCCGCCGGAGAGCGTGGTTGCCGACTGGCCGAGCCGGATATAGCCGAGGCCGACGTCGAGCAGCGTTTTCAGCTTGCGCGCGACGACCGGCACCGGCTTGAAGAACTCGTACGCGTGTTCGACCGTCATGTCGAGCACTTCGCTGATGTTCTTGCCTTTGTACTGCACGTCGAGCGTTTCGCGGTTGTAGCGTTTGCCGTGGCAGACGTCGCACGGCACGTAGACGTCCGGCAGAAAGTGCATTTCGACCTTGAGCACGCCGTCGCCCTGGCAGGACTCGCAGCGCCCGCCCTTCACGTTGAACGAGAAACGGCCCGGGTCGTAACCGCGCTCCTTGGCGGCGGGAACGCCCGCGAACAGCTCTCGGATCGGCGTGAAGAGGCCCGTGTAGGTGGCCGGATTGGAGCGTGGCGTGCGGCCGATCGGCGACTGGTCGACGTTGATCACCTTGTCGAAGTGCTCGAGCCCCTCGATCGACTCATACGGCGCCGGCTCCGTGGACGACCCGTAAAGGTGCTGCGCGACGGCCTGATACAGCGTGTCGTTGATGAGCGTGGACTTGCCCGAGCCGGACACGCCGGTCACGCACGTGAGCAGGCCGACCGGCAGATCGAGTGTGACGTGCCGCAGATTGTTGCCGTGCGCCTCCACGATGCGCAGACGCCGCTCGTCCGGGTCCTTGCGCTCGTCCGGATACTCGATGGTGCGCGCGCCGGACATATACTGCCCCGTCATCGACGCCGGGTTGCCTTGCACCTGTTCCGGCGTGCCCTCGGCGATCACCATGCCGCCGTGCTCGCCCGCGCCCGGACCCATGTCGACCACGTAGTCGGCCATGCGGATCATGTCTTCGTCATGTTCGACCACGATCACCGAGTTGCCCAGATCGCGCAGATGCTTGAGCGTGGCGATCAACCGGTCGTTGTCGCGCTGATGAAGGCCGATGGACGGCTCGTCGAGCACATACATCACGCCGGTGAGGCCCGAGCCGATTTGCGACGCGAGGCGGATGCGCTGCGCCTCGCCGCCCGACAGCGTTTCGGCGCTGCGTTCGAGCGACAGATAATCGAGCCCGACATTGTTCAGAAACATGAGCCGCGCGACGATTTCCTTCACTACCTTGTCGGCGATCTCGCGCTTCGAGCCTTCGAGGCGCAAGGTCTGGAAGTAGCCGAGCGCGTCGCGCAACGGCCAGCCGCTGATTTCGTAGATGCCGCGCGCGTCGCCGTCCGCGCCGATCCGCACGAAGCGCGCTTCGCGGCGCAGCCGCGTGCCCGCGCAAGCCGGACACGGCTGATTGTTCTGATACTTGGCAAGTTCCTCGCGCACCGCGGCCGAATCCGTCTCGCGGTAGCGGCGCTCCAGATTCGGAATGATGCCTTCGAACACATGCTCGCGAACGGACGCGCGGCCCCGCTCGTTGATATACGAGAACGGAATTTCCTGCTTGCCCGAGCCGAACAGCAGAATCTTGCGGACTTTTTCCGGCAGGTCTTCGACGGCCGTGTCGATGTCGAAGTCGTAGAACGCGGCGAGGCTTTGCAGCATCTGGA
Organism: Paraburkholderia phenoliruptrix; assembly: GCF_047325075.1. Classification (NCBI taxonomy): domain Bacteria; kingdom Pseudomonadati; phylum Pseudomonadota; class Betaproteobacteria; order Burkholderiales; family Burkholderiaceae; genus Paraburkholderia; species Paraburkholderia phenoliruptrix. Next base: position 34,729 of record NZ_CP168531.1, on the reverse strand, counting down.
AGTAGAACTGGTTGCGCCGGTCCCAGCCCTTCACCGCGCCCGCCGCGAGCGACAGCGACGGATGCGCGACCACCCGCTTCGGATCGAAGAAGGTGATCTGGCCGAGCCCGTCGCATTCCGGGCACGCGCCCATCGGGTTGTTGAACGAGAACAGCCGCGGTTCCAGTTCCTGCAGCGAATACGAGCAGATCGGGCAGGCGAATTTCGAGCTGAACAGATGCTCCTTGTCCGTGTCCATTTCGAGCGCGATCGCCCGGCCGTCGGCGAGACGCAGCGCGGTTTCGAACGATTCCGCGAGACGCTGCTTCATGTCGGGCCGCACCTTCAGGCGGTCCACCACGACGTCGATGGTGTGCTTGTCGTTCTTCTTCAGCTTCGGCAGCGAGTCGACTTCGTAGATTTTCGCGGCGCCTTCGTTGGCGGTGCCGCCGCCCGAGCGCACGCGAAACCGGATGAAGCCCTGCGCCTGCATCTCCTCGAACAGTTCGACGTGCTCGCCCTTGCGGTCGGCGACCACGGGCGCGAGGATCATCAGCTTCGTTTCTTCCGGCAGCGCGAGCGCGGCGTCGACCATTTGCGACACGCTTTGCGCCTCGAGCGGGATTTCATGGTCCGGGCAATAAGGCGTGCCGACACGTGCGAACAATAGCCGCAGGTAGTCGTGGATCTCCGTGACCGTGCCGACCGTGGAGCGCGGATTGTGCGAGGTGGCCTTCTGCTCGATCGAGATGGCCGGCGACAGGCCTTCGATCAGATCGACGTCGGGCTTTTCCATCAACTGCAGGAATTGACGTGCGTAGGCAGAGAGGCTTTCGACGTAGCGCCGCTGCCCTTCCGCGTAAAGCGTGTCGAACGCGAGCGACGATTTCCCCGAGCCGGAAAGACCGGTAATAACGACGAGCTGATGACGTGGTAGGTCGAGATTGACGTTCTTCAGGTTGTGGGTGCGAGCCCCACGAATACGGATTTGTTCCACGGATTTATTCCATGAACTGCGGAAAGAGGAAGAGGCTAAACCTGCTACTATAACGACTTTTCAAGGCCGCCGTTACGGCTTGCTGACGGCCTGAACAGGGCCTCGGGCATGCTGTAAGACTGCGGTTGAGCGTCGCGGCAAAAGAGCTAGCTGGGGCCGTTTTCCGTCAGTACAAGGCGCCGTGAACTGTGCGAAGGCGCGCAGCTCCCGGCATGAGGCGCCTGCAAGGCACGAGTCCGAACGCCGCGTGGCCGGTCCGGTTTTCCAACGGGCCGCGCCGCATGCGCCGCCGCCTTCATGTGGAAAGCCGTCCGGTCGTGGCGCCCGCAGCGCGCCGCCAGCTCATTCAAAGAACGCTTCCGATGTCCAATCCGTCCGCCACATCTTCACGCATGAGCGCGCCTGAACTGCGCGCGACCGTGTCGCTTGCCGCCATCTTCGCGCTGCGCATGCTCGGTCTCTTCATGATCATGCCGGTGTTCTCCATCTACGCGAAGACGATTCCCGGCGGCGAGAACGTGCTGCTCGTCGGCATCGCGCTGGGCGCCTACGGCGTCACGCAGTCCATGCTCTACATTTTTTACGGCTGGATTTCCGACAAGGTGGGCCGCAAACCGGTCATTGCGACCGGGCTTCTCATCTTCGCGCTTGGCAGCTTCGTCGCGGCGGGCGCGCACGACATGACGTGGATCATCGTCGGCCGGGTGATTCAGGGCATGGGCGCGGTGTCGTCCGCGGTGATCGCGTTCATTGCGGACCTGACTGCAGAGGAGCACCGCACGAAGGCCATGGCCATGGTGGGCGGCAGCATCGGCATCTCGTTCGCGGTGGCGATTGTCGGCGCGCCGATCGTGTTTCACTGGCTCGGCATGAGCGGGCTCTTCGCGCTGGTCGGCGTGTTCTCGATTCTGGCCGTGGGCGTCGTGCTGTGGGTCGTGCCCGATGCGCCGAAGCCCGTGCACGTGCGCGCGCCGTTCGCCGAAGTGCTGCACAACGTCGAGCTGCTGCGCCTGAATTTCGGCGTGCTCGTGTTGCATGCCACGCAAACGGCGTTGTTCCTCGTGGTGCCGCGCATTCTCGAGGCGGGCGGCCTGCCCGTCGCGTCGCACTGGAAAGTGTATTTGCCCGTCATGGGCCTGTCTTTCGTGATGATGGTCCCCGCCATCATCGCCGCCGAAAAGCGCGGACATATGAAAACCGTGCTGCTTTCCGCTATCGCGCTTATCCTGTTCGGACAGTTGTTATTGGGCGTCGCTCCGCATACGATTCTGAGTGTGGCGGCCATCCTTTTTGTGTACTTTCTCGGCTTCAATGTTCTGGAGGCGTCGCAGCCTTCGCTGGTGTCGAAACTGGCGCCGGGCAACCGCAAGGGCGCGGCGGCCGGCGTCTACAACACCACGCAGTCCATCGGTCTGGCGTTAGGCGGCATGATCGGCGGCTGGCTGCTGAAAGTGGACGGACAGAGCGCGGTGTTTTTTACCTGCTCAGGGCTCGTCTTTTGCTGGCTTATAATCGCCGCCAGGATGAAACAGCCGCCGCGCAAGGCGTAACAGCCCGGTTTTCGCGGCGGGATCAGCACACTCGGGTCTAGCCCGGCATCACCCAGAACTCACCCGGCGGCGGGCAGAGGCGCACTTCCGATCCCGGGCCCGCAGGCCGCGAGACGGGAAACCGCGAATTGCCGTGCCGTCCGCAATGGAATCAACAGGAGAAACTCATGGCATCCGTGAACAAGGTTATTCTCGTCGGCAATCTCGGAGCCGATCCGGAAGTCCGTTATCTTCCGAGCGGCGACGCAGTGGCGAACATCCGCCTTGCCACGACGGATCGGTACAAGGACAAAGCGTCGGGTGAAATGAAAGAGGCCACCGAATGGCACCGTGTGTCGTTCTTCGGCCGTCTCGCGGAAATCGTGTCCGAATATCTGAAAAAAGGCTCGTCGGTCTATCTGGAAGGGCGCATTCGCACCCGTAAGTGGCAGGCGCAGGACGGCACCGACCGTTACTCCACGGAAATCGTCGCCGAACAGATGCAGATGCTGGGCGGTCGCGGCGGCTCGATGGGCGGCGGCGGCGACGAAGGCGGCTACAGCCGCGGCGAGCCGTCGGAACGCAGCGGCGGCGGTGGCGGCCGCGCGATGTCGGGCGGCGGTTCGCGCGGCGGCAGCAGCGGTGGTGGCGGTGGCGGTTCCAGCCGTCCGAGCGCGCCGGCCGGTGCCGGGTTTGATGAGATGGATGACGATATTCCGTTCTAAAAACTACTCCCGCTGCCAAATCAGCAAGCAAACCCCGCTCATGCAGCGGGGTTTTTTCATATCCACGCGCCACTACCGCATCAAATGCTCTAGCGCGTCCCGCATCGGCGAGCTGGAAATCATGATCGGCCCGGTCAGCGGCGTATCCAGATCCACGATCACATAGATTGCCGACGCAATCGACACCGCGCCCAGCGTAATCGTCACCAGCGCCAGCGCATTGCGCGGTGCGATCAACCCGAAGCTCAGAAAAATCACGCACAGCCAGAACGTCAGCGTCTTGAAGAAGGGCTGCGAAATCGAACTGTGCGCCTCCTCGATGATCTTCCACCGCGCGTCCACCACCCGGCGAAATTGCGTCAGAGCGTCGTCGAGCGCGCGCTGTTGCAGCGGATCGTGCGCGCGCAGCTGCCGCAATTGCCGGCCCACGGCACTCAGCAATTCGCCGAGCCGCACGTTTTCCAGCTTCGGCGAGTTGTCGGGCGAGCCGAGATTTCGCGGATAGTCGCCGACCGGAGCCGCTTCGCGCGGCCACGTCGACGCAATCGCCGCCGCCGTGTAGACGCGCAACAGCTTGCGCGCCGCGTCCGTGTCGCTGCCGTAATCTCGCAGCGTCATGTCGAGCTCGATGATGTCGGCGGCATACGTGCGCAAATCGTTCGCCGCCGTGTCGAAGCTCGATTTCGCCGACGCGGTCATCAAACCGAGCACCAGTGCGGCGAACGTCACCAGCATGCCGATCACCAGTTGCACGAGCTGCACCGTTTCGTGCGCCTTGTGTTCCTCGGGCAGCAGCGGCCGCACCCACACGCCGAAGCCGGTCGCCACGAGCAGCAGAACGAAAACCAGCAGAGCCGAGCCTATTTCCGACATAGCAATGCTCCCAGTGCGCTGGCGCCGTTTGGCGTCGTCATCCCTTGACGTCACGCAAACGCTTGCGCCGTCACCATAAAGTTTTCAGGCATTCAGCCGTAGTCCCTATGTGTGGCATTCGCTTAAATTCTGACAAAAGTTGCGGACCATGCCAAAACGGGCTTGGGCGCAGCATGCGTGGCCGGGCCACCTTCACTGAGTATTCGGTCAGGCAGCCCAATCTGGAGACTAGCCCGATGCTGAAAAATCTGTCGATTCGCAGTTGCCTTACCTTGATGATCGCGTTCTTTGCCGCCGCGCTGCTGCTGGGCGCCGCGGCCGGGCTACTGTCGCTGCGCTCGAGCAACGCGTCGCTGCAGCAGATGTACACCGTGGATACGCCCGCCGTCGCCGACCTGGAAGGCAGCGCCGGCCAGTTGCTGCGGCTGCGCCTCGCGCTGGCCACGTACGCGTCGCTCATGGATCTCAACGATCAGGACGGCGCAAACGCCGTGCTCAAACGTTTCGACCAGTACCAGAAAGCGTCGGACGAACGACTTGCCCATTATTTGAGCCGCGCCAGCGCCGACGAGAACGAGCAGCGCCTGATCAAGGATATGCAGACGAAGCGCGACACGTTCCTGCGCGAGGGCGTGCAACCGGCATTCGACGCGCTGAAAGCGGGCGACCGTCCCACGTTCCAGCAATTGCAGGCGCACAAGCTACCGTCGCTCTACAGCGCATACGAAAAAGCGATGCTCGCGCTCGAGCAGTTGCAACTCGATCACGGCGCCCAGCGTTATCAGAGCGCACAGGATCTGTTTTACGCGATTTGCGTGACGGTGGCGATCGGCATTGTGATCTCGCTGCTGGGTTCGTTGATCGGCCGCGCCGTGCTGGTGCGCGCTATCGTGAGTCCCGTCGATGCCACCGTCGCGCAGTTTCAACGGATCGCCAATGGCGATCTGACCGGCCGGATCGTGGTGACGAGCAATAACGAAATGGGACGCCTCGCCGCCGCGCTGCGCAAAATGCAGGAGTCGCTGATCGCGACGGTGAACTCGGTGCGCCAAGGCACGGAAGCCATCGACAGTGGCGTCAGCGAAATCGCAGCAGGCAACACGGATTTGTCGCAACGTACTGAGGAACAAGCGGCGTCGCTCGAGGAAACGGCCGCGAGCATCGAGGAACTCACGTCGACGGTCAAGCAGACCGCGGAGAACGCGAAGCAGGCGAGCTCGCTCGCGCAGGGGGCGTCGACGCTGGCCGCGCAGGGCGGCGAGCTCACGGAGAAGGTGGTCGGGACCATGCACGAGATCGTCGACGACTCGAAGCGTATTGCCGATATTGTCGGCGTGATCGAAGGGATCGCTTTTCAGACCAACATTCTCGCGCTGAACGCCGCGGTCGAGGCCGCGCGCGCCGGCGAGCAGGGGCGGGGTTTTGCGGTCGTCGCGAGCGAGGTGCGTTCGTTGGCACAGCGAAGCGCTTCGGCGGCGAAGGAGATCAAAACGCTGATCGAGGCGTCGACCGCGCGGGTGGAAAGCGGCTCGCATCTCGTCGAACGCTCGGGCTCCACGATGAGCGACATCGTGCAGGCTATCTCGCGCGTCAGCTCGATCATGGGCGAGATTGCGGCGGCGGCCACCGAGCAGAGCACCGGCATCGATCAGGTGAATCTCGCCGTCGCGCAAATGGATGAGGTCACGCAGCAGAATGCCGCGCTTGTCGAGCAGGCCGCGGCGGCGGCGAGTTCGCTGGAGGAGCAGGCGGGGAGGTTGACTTCCGCGGTGGCTGTGTTTCGGACCGAGGGCGGGGTGACGGCTTTGCACGGCGTCGCGGGTGCGCGGGAAGAGCAAGGTGTCGGGGCAGCGGCGCTTTCTTCTTAAAACCCTTGGCCTTTCCTTGTTCTCACGGTGGTCTATTGGTGTTGCCCTGTGCGGGGCGGCACCTACTTTCTTTGCATGCCGCAAAGAAAGTAGGCAAAGAAAGCGGCTTTACACCGCTAGCTCATAAGCGGGTCCCCTGGCTTGCAGGGGGCAGTGGTGCATCTGGAATCTGTGTTCTCGCACATTCCGCGTGAGTGACAAGGCAGTCATTCTTCCGGCGGCGCTTCGCGCGCCGCGGCGGTCGCGCTCTATTCGCTGCTGCTTTTTCTTCTTCTACTGCTGGGCTGCGTAGTACTTTGCCAGGCTGTCAATTTCCGCCGATGTCATGTGGCGCGCCACATTGCGCATCTGCTCGTTGATGTCGTTACGACGTGCGCCCGAAGCAAAAGCCCGCATTTGCGCCGCAAGATAAACCGACGACTGGCCGCCGAGCCAGGGCGCCGAGCCCTTGCGGTCGAGCTGGCCGTGGCAGGCCGCGCACGGTGCGATGTTGCGCTGCGGATCGCCCTGCATCGCGAGGCGCACCGCGTTGGCATCGGGCGTGCTGCCGGTCGGCGCGACTTCCGCCGCCGGACCCCGAGGCAGCGACGCATAGTAAGCGGCGAGATCGTGCAGGTCCTGATCGCTGCGAGCCGCGACGATCGGCTGCATGATCGCGTTCTGCCTCACGCCCTGCTGAAAATCGCGCAATTCCTTGTACACGACGTCCGCGTATTGGCCGGCCAATGCCGGCGCCGTGATTTGCACGGTGCCGAGCACGCCGTGGCACATCGAACAATTTTGCGTGGCGATCGTCGCCCCGCGTCCAATCGAAATGGCGTCGGCTTTCACGTGCCGCAGCGGCGGCAAGACCACCACGTTGCTCGGCGCCGGGCCGGCGACATTCGTGCCGCTATACCAGCTCGACGGCGCGCCCGCCGCGCTGCAGATGGTTGCCCATAAGTCGCGGCCCGCAAACGCGCTATTCGCGGACGGCAGCCAGATGAAGCCGATCAGTATCGAGATGATGGCAATCGCGAGCGTGCCCCCGACGCTTACCGTGAACCACGGGTTGCGCAAGCTGAAGACGCGTTCCTGGTTCATCGCTGTGCTCCAACGACAACCGCCGGCACCGAAGTCTGCGGCAGTTTCAGCAATTGAACGATCGGCACGCTGTAGTTGACGACGGTCAGACCGATCATCAACGCCACCCACAAGCCGAAGGTATTGAGCGCGGCCGGCACGCGTTCGACGGGATGCACCGCAGTCGAGAAACGGAAGCCTTGTTGCTGAACCGCCGGACCGAATTGCGACTTCGCGAGAATGTAGATGAAGAGCACGCCCGACACCACGAGAATCAGGCCGCCCACCGCCGACATGCCGACCCAGAACGCCTGCGACTCGAGGCCCGGCATGTGGTAATCGTAATAAGCCATGCGGCGCGGCGCGCCGAGCAGGCCGACGTAGTGCCACGGCAGCGTCACCACGAGCATGCCGATGAACCACAGCCACAACTGCGTGCGCACGAGCTTCAGCGAGACGATTGCGCGGCCGGTCAATTGCGGCCACAGTTCATAGGCAATCGCGAAGTACATGATGACGATCGCGCCGCCGAAGATCAGATGGAAGTGCCCCGTGACCCATTGCGTGTTGTGCACCGTGGTATTCAACTGGTAGCTCATATTGATGAGACCGCCGGCGCCGCCGAGGCCGAGCATCACGAATGAGAACGCGACGACGAGCATCATCGGATTTTGCCAGGGCAACGCCGTGAGCCAGCCGAACGCGCCCTTGCCGCCGCGCAGCCGGCCGGCGATTTCCACCGACGCGCAGATCGTGAACACGGTCAGCAGCGTGGGCACGGAAACCATGCCGGTAAAGACCGCGTGCAGGAACTTGAAGCCCGAGCCGACCTGCGGATCCGCGAACAGATGGTGAATGCCGATCGGCATCGCGAACACGAGAAATAGAATGAACGACACGCGCGCCATCGAATCGCTGTAGAGCCGCCCGCCGATCGCCCGCGGCACCAGCGTGTAGTAGGCGATGTAGGCGGGAATCAGCCAGAAGTAGACGATTGCGTGCAGCGTCCACGAAAACAGTACGCGTGACAGGCCGGCGTCGATCGTATTCTTGAGGCCGAAGGCGACCGGCAGAATCTGCAACAGGATTTCGAGCGCGGCGCCGATGGCAGTCCACGCCCACAAGTACGCACCGGCCACGTTCGCGAACATGGCGAGCGGCACCGGCTTGCCGGGGTTCGCGCGGCGCCAGATGCGCAGGTTCACGTGCATCAGCGCGACCCAGATCCACGAACCGACCACGACCAGCACCACGCCCAGGTAATAGAACGGACTGCCGATCATCGGCGGATAGAACGTGTAAAGCACCGAGGCCTTGCCGAGCGCGACGGGCACCATCGCCATCGCCGCGCCGACCGCCAGCATGATGAACGCGGCCCACGCCCATTTGAGGCCGGCGAGGCGCTGCGCGAGCGCGAGTTCGACAATGGCGTAGCCGAAGCCCATCGAGACGAGGGTCGGCAGCACGTAGGCCATGACCGAGCCGTGCGCGGTGACCGAGCGGTAGTACAGCTCGGGGTCGCCGATCCACGGGGCGAGCGGGCTGCGCACCAGCATCTGCCAGGCGCCGAGAAAGAGCGCAATGATGAACGCGATGAAGGCGAGCCAGAAATGCGCGAGAACGAGTCGCTTAGCGTGAAACACAGCTGAGCCTCCGTGATTGTCGGGCCTGTTCGAAGAAAGCCGCTTTGTCGATCACCTTGACATGCGCCCACATGGCCTGATGGCCGAAGCCGCAGAACTCGTGACAGGGCATAGTGTGATTGGCGGGCGTGTCGAAGCGCGTATTCAGCGTCGCGACGTAGCCGGGCACGACCATCGTGTTGATGTTGGTGTCGGTGACGAGCAGGCCGTGCACGACGTCGGCGCTCGTCGCGCGAATCGTGATCGGCGTGTCCGCGGGCACGAGCAGGCACTGCGGCGTGAACGAGTACTGCTGCGCGATGAAACGCACCACGACCGAGCCGTCCGGCTCGACCGCGCTGCCGAGATTGTCTTCGACGAATTCGCCGGAGAGTTGCAGACGCGACGGGTCGATGGTCTCGACGCGTGACGGCGGCATCATCGCCCAATGCAGTCCGGAGAAGACGATCACGGCGAGCATCAGCACGATCAGCGCGCTCGCGAAAATTGCCCAGCGGCGTTCCGCACGCACGGCGACTGCGTGGCCGCTGCCGGGTTGATGCTGGGAGTCGGGGGAATGGGTGGACATGATCAGTGCACGACGCCGCGCGGCAGGAACACAAGGAAGTAGAAGGCGAACCAGATCGCCATGACGATCAGCGTGGCCACGCCCGCCACGGCAACGGCGCCGTGCGGACCGGCGGCTACCACGCGGTCGACTTCTTCATCCGTGGACGGGCGCGCAGCGCGCGTATCGTTCGCTTCCATTCAAGGCTTCTCCAGTTTCCGATGCAGCGGCGGGTGCGCGGCCGCCGCGTCGTTAATGCAGCGGCGCGTTGCGCAGTTCGTTGACCTCGTGCGCGGTCACGGGCTTGCCGTGATTGCCCCACGCAGTGCGGATATACGTCACGACGGCGGCGGCTTCCGTGTCGTTCAATTCGTGCGCAAAAGGAGGCATGCCGTAAGGCTCCGGATTGCGTTTCGTGCCAGGCGGGAAGCCGCCATTCAGCACGATGCGGATCGGGTTGACCGAGGAATCCATTTCGATCGACTGGTTGCCCGCGAGCGGCGGATAGTGCTGCAACTGACCTTCGCCTTTCGCGCCGTGACACAGCGCGCATTTGTCCGCGTAGATCTTTTCGCCGAGCGCGAACAGGTTCGTGTCGGTCGCCGCAGTCGGGCCGGACTTGCGGCCGGAATTGTCGGGCAGCGTCTTCAGATAGACGGCCATGGCCTTGACGTCTTGGTCGGTCATGTATTGCAGGCTGTGGTACGTGACTTCGGCCATCGGGCCGTACACCGCGCCGCGGTCCGAAATGCCCGCCTGCAGCAGATCGACGATGTCCTTGATGCTCCAGTCGCCGAGCCCGCCGTCCTTGTCGGAGGTGAGCGACGGTGCATACCAGTTCTGCACCGGAATCAGACCGCCCGCGAACTGCTCGCTTTGCGACGAGCCGCCGAGCATGTTGATCTTGGTGTGGCACATGGTGCAGTGCCCGAGCCCTTCGACGAGATACGCGCCGCGATTCCATTCCACCGAACGCGTCGGATCGGGCTTGAATTCGCCTTCGCGGAAATACAGCGTGCGCCAGCCGTACAGCAATTTGCGCTGGTTGTACGGAAAGCGCAGCGTGTGCTTGCGGTTCGCCTCGCGCACCGGCTCGACGGATTTCAGATAGGCGAAGATCGCGTCCGAATCCTCGCGCGTCACCTTGGTGTATTGCGCGATCGGCATGGCCGGGTAGAGCAGCGCGCCTTCGGGCGTGATGCCTGTGCGCATCATGCGGAAGAACGCCTCCTCGCTCCATGTGCCGATGCCGTATTGCGCGTCCGGCGTGATGTTCGGCGAGTAGAGCGTGCCGAACGGCGTTTCCATCGGAAGGCCGCCCGCGAACAGCTTGCCGCGCGGCGCGGTGTGGCAGGCCACGCAGTCGCCTGCGCGCGCGAGGTATTCGCCGCGTTTGACGATGTCCGGGCGAGTGTCCGCCCAACTGGCGGCTTTGGCCGCCGCGCTTTCCGCGGCGCGCGCCTGCGCGACGAAGGTTGGCAACGGCGCGGACACGCGGGCGAGCGTCGCGCTACCGGCCACGAGCGCTGCAACGACGATCAGCGAGAAGCGGCGGCGCGTCATCAGGCGAGAACAACGAAGTAGCGATTTCATTGCGGTTGGCTCCCGCAGGCGAGAGGCAACCGTTGCGCCGATGCCGGCTCGGGCCGCGGATCGGCTGGGCGCGGTTGGCGCGCAAGCCACGTGGAGACGGCGGTGATGTCCTTGTCGGTGAGCTTGACGGCAATGGAGCGCATGCAGTCGGGCGCGAGCGCATGGCGCGTGCCGGAGCGCCAGGTGCCCATTTGCCCGGCGATATAGCTCGCATGCAGACCGAGGAGGCCAGGAATGCCCGGCTGCTGACCGGTCATGCGCGCACCATGACACGCGATGCACGCGGGAATCTTGCGCGCCGGATCGCCTTGCGTGACGAGCCGCTGACCGGCGGCGAGCACCGCGGGCGTGACGTCGGATTGATCGGCGTTCGGATAGGGCGGCTGAAGATCGGCGAAATACTGACTGATTTTGCGCAGATAGTCGTCGGGCAGAAAAGCAACCAGATAACCCATGGGCGGATAGGTGCGGCCGCCGTCACGAAATGCGGTTAGCTGATTGAACAGATACTCGGCGGGTTTGCCGGCGATGCGCGGGAAATAATCGTTGTTGAGGCCTTGACCTTGCACGCCATGGCACGAGGTGCAGGCACGCACGCGTTCGTCCATGGCCGAAGGCATTGCGCCGGCCGCAGCGCCGGCCGCGAGCGCGGTGCCGCTCCACACTACGTGGAGCACGAATAAAACGGCAAATCCCAATGCTCTACGATGCACGTCGGGCCTCGCTGGGAACGTTCTTTTATCGATTCTGCTTCACCTGCATTCGCGGCTGGGTTTCGATCCAGCCTCGATATGCCACGCACAGCGGGTCTGCCACTTCGCTACTCGGACAACTTCAGACAGATTCAGACAGCCTAAGACAGCAAACGGAAGCTTATTCTGGATGGCGAAAGCTGATTCGCCATGGCGATGCAATGGCTTGATCGAAATCAATCAGACGCGTGAGGCGCGGAAATACGGCGACTGATTCACTGCCTGCTTGACGCCTGGTTGGCCAATGCCCATAACCGGTCGAAGGGACTTATTGATTTGTCTTTGACCATCATAGGTGTCGATCAAAGCGCTTTCAACACCTCGATTCGGCTTGCATATAAACGGCCGTGGTCAAGCCATAGCGGGATTACGCGTACTCAACTGAAGAGCCGCATTAACGCCGTGCGCGCATTGCTGACGCGTTCGCTTTCGCCGATCCGCCCCGGCAACAGATGAAACTCGACGGCCGGCAACGCAGGCAAGCCGATGCCGGGCGGGCAGGCCATCACGCCCGCTCCGATCGACGATTCGTTCAGGCACGAGATGCCGAGCCCCGCCTTCAGCGCGAGTTGCAATCCGGCCACGCCGGAGGCCGAGTGGGAGACCACATAGGGCACCTTGTTTTCGTCGAGCAGCTTGACGACGAAGCGCTGCAACTGGCAGCTCGACGGCAACAGCACCAGTTGATACGGCGCGCTGGGTCGGGCATCGGCGGCACTGACCCACAGCAGCTTCTCGCGCCGCACGACGGTGCTCTGTGCACTGCCGCGCCGGCCCGGCCCGCGCGCGCTGCCCGTGACGAGCCGCAAGGAGAGGCCGATGTCGAACGACGCGTCGTCGCCGGCATGGCTGTCGATCACGGCGCTCGGCAGCACGGTCACATGCAGCTTCAGCCGCGGATGTTGCTCGGAGAACGTCTTCAGGATGCGGGCGATGTCATGCGGCCGGTAATAGTCGGTGATGGCAATGCGCAGCTCGCCGTCGAGCGAGCGGCCTTGCAGGTCCTCGAACGCCGCTTCGCTCATCGCGAGGATGCGCCGCGCGTGCTCGAGCAGGCGGCTGCCCGCGGGCGTCGCGCTCACGCCTTGTTTGCTGCGCACGAAAAGCGGCTGGCCGGCGCGCTCCTCGAGCTTCTTCAACTGCTCGCTGACTGACGATTGCGACAGGAACACGCGCTCCGCGCCGGCCGAAACGCTGCCCGATTCGGCGACGGCAACGAAGGTCCGCAACTGGGTGAGGTCGAATCCGCGCTGGCTCATGTTTCGCTAAACCCGATAGATGACATCTAAATTTCCGGCTTTTCCGATGGAAACCGTCGCCGTAGCATACCTCCGAAATCATCGCGGAGGAATCATGGCAAACGGATTGACGGCAAGCGGACTCATCACCGGCCACCGCACGGCGAGCCACAGATGGAAGGTGTTGGGCGTCGGCTTCGCAGCGAACGCGAGCTTTTCGGCGGCCTTCTCAGGCATTCCCACGACGGCGGTCTATTTGCGCTCGGGTTATCACCTCGGCAACGACGGCCTCGGTCTCGTGCTCGGCATGCTCGGGTTGGGCATTGCGGTGAGCGAACTGCCCTGGGGGCTGTTGACCGACCGCTGGGGCGATCGTCGCGTGCTGTTGCTGGGGCTTCTTTCGACTGCCGCGGCGCTCGCCGGCCTCACGTTGTTTGCCGCGCCGTCCGGCGCACAGGCGCCGCATATCGCGACGCTCGCGCTCGGCCTGCTGCTCGTCGGCCTGCTCGGCGGCAGTGTCAACGGGTCGAGCGGCCGCGCGGTGATGGCATGGTTCCGCGAAGGCGAGCGCGGACTGGCAATGAGCATTCGTCAAACGGCGGTGCCCGCGGGCGGCGGGGTCGGCGCGTTACTGCTGCCGCTGCTCGCCGCGCGGTTTGGTTTCGTGAGCGTCTACGCGGTGCTCGCGCTGGCGTGCGCGATAACGGCGGCGTTTGCATGGCAATGGCTGCATGAACCGGCACATGCCGAAGCCGGCGATGCACGCGCGGCGCATGCCGATGCGGTTCCGGTCGCACACGGCGCACAGCCGGTTGCCCGCTCGCCGCTGGGCGAAATCGGCATCTGGCGCGTGGCGCTCGGGGCCGGCGCGCTTTGCGTGCCGCAACTTGCTGTCGTGACCTTCGGAACCGTATTCCTGCATGACTTTGGCCACGCCGGCGTGCTGACGATCAGCGTGGCCATGGCCGCCGTACAGGTCGGCGCCGCCATCGCGCGTGTGTGGAGCGGCCGATGGACGGACCGGCGCGGCAACCGGCGCGCCTACATGCGCGGCTGCAGTCTGCTGACGGCTGTGCTGTTCGCCGCGCTCGCGCTTGCCACGGGCGTCGCCGGCATGCAGCACGCCGCGATGCCGATGGTCGGGCTGATCCTCGCGTCGATGATCGTGCTCGGCGGCGTCAGCGCGTCCGCATGGCACGGCGTCGCCTTCACCGAACTCGCGACGCTCGCCGGCACTCAGCGCGCCGGCACGGCGCTGGCAATCGGCAACACGTGCGTGTTCCTCATGCTGTTTTTTACGCCGCTCGCGATTCCGCCCCTGCTCTCGCTCGGATCATGGCCGATGGTGTGGACGGTGGCCAGCATCAGCGCGCTGATTGCATTGCCGGTTTTCCCGCGTGTGCAACGCATCGGCGCCGCCAGCGGCGCGCAAAACTGCAATGCCGCTCGATGATCGCCGGCACTATGAATTGCCGAGCTCAGCGACTTTGATCGAAGGTCGCGCAAGACGGCGTTAATGGCAGGCGAATTCCGCGACCGTTCTTCTCGAATTATTCATTTTGAGTATTCAGGTCTTTTGTCGTCGGCACGGCACGATTGACGGATCGATTCACCGGAGAATCACGCCCGCTGCGATTTTCACTGTGCGCGTGGCGTGATTTTATCGGCGTCGATCCGTAGCGCTTCGTTGCACCCATTCCTACAGTAAGCCGGTCCTCCTTGCGTTGGTGACCCGCTCGCGAGACTTCTCCCGGGACCGCGCGCGAGGTCCGCTGCTGGTGGCGCTTGCATTGCCTCTGTCAGTAATGCGGGCGGTGATTGTCAGAATATTCGTCGGAGGTCGCCTCATCGCGGAAATTGCCGCTGCTCCCGGATGCCATCGCCGCACTGTTATTCGGCAAAGGCATGCGGCCATAACAAAACTTGGCTTTACTAACGATCCTGGTTATTCTCGTGCGTCGGATACATTGCAATTCTTAAAATTGAATCGCATAGCTAAGCAATTTAATCGACGTGGTTATTGAGGTTGTTTCAAAGCTGTTTCGGATCGATCTTATGTTTAAAGCCGGCGGAATGCCGGATGATCGAACACGGCCAGTTGCGCATGAGACGACGACGGGAGTCAGGATATGGAGAAGAGGTAGACGATGGGCGAGACGGCTGAAATAGGCGCGCCGGTTCGGGCGATCATCGCGGACGATCATCCGCTCGTCCTGTTGGCGATCGAGAATCTGATGAGCGGCTACCCCAACATGGAGGTGGTCGGCCGCGCGCTCGACGCGACGGAGCTTTTTGCCGAGGTCGAACGCACGGGCTGCGACCTCGTGCTCATGGATCTCTACATGCCAGGCGGCGCGGACGGCAGTGGCATCGAGGCGGTTCGCCAGTTCAGGCGGCGTTATCCCCATGTCGCGCTCGTCGTGCTCACCATGGAAACGGAGGCCGCGGCGCTGCAAAGCGTCCTCGCGCTGGGCGTGCATGCGCTGATCAGCAAGCGCGACCGCATCGATCTGATCCACGTGGCGATCGTCACGGCGCTCGCGGGCGAGTCGTATCTGGGGCCGGCCGTGCGCGCGCTCATTGCCGAGGCAACGGCCATGCAGCGTCTTGACTTCGTGCGTTCCGTGTTGTCGCGGCGCGAGCTCGAGGTGTTCACACAGTACGCGTCGGGGCTCGGCGTCACGGAAATTGCCGGCCGGCTGGGGCGCAGCGTCAAGACCATCAGCGCGCAGAAATGCACGGCCATGCGCAAGCTGGCGCTGCACAGCGACGCCGAACTGTTCCGTTTCGCTGTCGAGCACGGCGTGGTGTCCGAGGCGCGCGCCGAAGGTCGCTGACCTGCGGCGCACGTGCAGACAGAGGTTGCGCGCAGCCGGCGCGGCCAGCAAACCAATGCATTGGCGTTGTTCGGGGGAAGTACTTTTTGTACTCGGCAAGCCAGTCGATCACATAAGAAAACAATGACAGAGAAAATGCGCGTTATCGTGGCGGACGACCACGACTGGATTCGCGTCGGCGTGACGAGGTTGTTGCAGGCCGCGCCTGGCGTCGAGATCGTTGGCGAGGCCTGCGATACGCATGGCCTCGCCAGCCTGCTCGACAACTGCGAGTGTGACGTCGTCATATCCGACATCGGCATGCCCGGACTGGACGGCGGCAGCAATGCAGTTTCGTTCCTGCGTCGCGTGTTGCGGGGCCGCGTCCATCCGCCGGTTGTCGTGCTCACCATGACCTCTCAGGCGCACATGCTGTCGGGGCTTCTGCATCTGGGCGTCAGCGCTATCGTCGACAAGCGCGACACGGCCGCTGCCTTGATCGACGCGATTCAGGCAGCCATGGCCGGAGACGTCTATCTGTCGGAACAGGTACGCATCGTGATGAAGACGACAGAGGCGCCGCCGCAACCGCGTGCCGGTGTCCTGAGCGCGCGCGAATGGGAAATATTTCAGCTTTATGCGCAAGGCTTCGCGGTGCACGAAATTGCCGCGCGCGTTCAGCGCAGCGGCAAAACCATCAGCACTCAGAAGCGTACCGCCATGCGCAAGCTCGGCCTCGAAACCGAGTCCGATCTTGTCGACTACGCGCGGCAGATCGGTTTGATCTAGCAGAATCGTGCGACCACTCGCGCCTATCCCCAGCTCGCAGTCCCGAAATTAGGAGTCTTCTGATTGGTCGAGACGCCTTGCCCCTCCATAGTTGCGAATTAGCTTCGGCATTTGCGGACGTTGGCCTCATCGAAGCAGTGATTTCTTGAGGCCGCGCCGGGCAAAGCCGGGAACTTGAGGCGGGCGCCTGGCGCAAATCACGCGGCGCCGTCTGCTTTGCATAGCGACAGGAGGGCGGCATGGCCGTGCTAGGTAAGCGGTTGTTGGTCGAGGGTGTGGGTACCGCATGGCTTGTGTTCATCGGCTGCGGCAGTATCGTATTGAACACGGGCGCCGTTCAGCAGGGATACGGCGTACTCGAGGTCTCGCTGGCATTCGGTGTTGCGCTCGCCACGGCGAGCTACTGGTTTCGCGAAACCTCCGGCGCCCATTTCAATCCGGCCGTCACGGTCGGCTTCACCGCCGCGCAACGGTTTCCAGTCAAAGACCTGCTGCCCTACATTGCCGCGCAGATTCTCGGCGCGGTGGCAGCCGCGGCGCTCCTCGTCTATGTGGCGAACGGTCGCCCCGGCTTTGACATGGGCGCGAGCGAATTCGCGGCCAATGGCTTCGGCGATCACTCGCCTGCCGACTACAAGCTGCACTCGGCGCTCGTCGTCGAATTCGTGCTGTCGTTCGCGTTCGTCATGGTGAGTCTCGTCGTGGCCAAGCGATACAAGGCGGAGCCTGGCGGCCCGATGGTGGTCGGCGGATGTCTCGCGCTGATCTATCTGGTGTCGATTCCGGTGACCAACGGCTCGGTCAATCCGGCGCGCTCCACGGGGCAGGCACTGTTCGTCGGCGATTGGGCGCTCGACCAGCTGTGGCTGTTCTGGGCGGCGCCCATGTCCGGGGGCGTGCTGGCCGGCTTTCTGTTTTCGTTCCTTGGCGGACGATCGGACCAGCCCTCCGCTGCGCTGGCCGACGGGCACAGCGAAGCCGCCTGAGCCGTGCCGTGTCGCTGAATTTCATCGCCATGCGCTTGCAGACGGCTACGAGAGCGCGCGTGCTGCGGCGTGCGTGGATGTGGCTCGCCGGGCTCTGTCTGCTCGCTGCGGCGCAGTTGGCGGCCATCGCACAGCCGTTCGGCGAACCCGCGGCACGGCAGACGGCCGGCGCCTTTCCGCAGCACATCACCGTCGGCGTCCTCGCAGACAACTGGCTGCCGTTCGACTCGCTGCAGGACGGCCGGCTGAGCGGAATGAGCGTCGATTACCTGCGCGCGCTCGTCGGGCCGGGCGTCGCGATCGAGCCCAAGGCCTATCCTGACATGCCGCAACTGATCGCCGCCGCATGCGCGGGCGAAGTGGATCTCGTGATGAGCCTCGCCCGCACCCCGGAGCGCGAGCGTTGCATCAGTTTCACGGCGCCGTATTTTCGCGCGTCGACGTCGGCGGTGGTCCGTCGCGACAGCGACATGTACGAGGGTCCGGCGCGCATTGCAGCGGCGTCCATTGCAATCGAGAAGGGCTTTGCGCTCGAGCGCTCCTTGCGCGAGCGCTTTCCGCATGCGCAGATCAGCGCGTTCACGTCGACGCACGCCGCGCTCGCTGCCGTCGCCCATGGCGACGCCGACGTCTATCTCGGCTTTACGCCGGCCGTCCAATATGCGCTCGCGACGGAGGAATTCCGCAATCTGCGCGTGGCATTCGAGGAAACCACCAAAAGCGCGGAACTGCGTTTCGGTGTGCCGCGCAGCCGGGCCACATTGCGCGACAACCTCGACCGCGCGCTGGCCTCCATGAATCAGGCCGACGAAACGGCGATTCGCGTGCACTGGCTTTCCGGCAATTTCGGCGTGAAGCCTGAGCTTGCCACTTCGCGTCTGGAACTCACGCAGCAGGAACGGGCCTGGCTGCGATCGCTGCCGCCGTTGCAGGTCGGCTTCGACAGCAGTTGGCCGCCTTTCAGCTATATCGACACGTCCGGGAGCCCCGCCGGCGTGACCTCCGACTACCTCGCCTACCTGAGCCGCACGCTTGGCGTCGTGTTCAACCGCGCGCGGCAGCCCGACTGGCCGAGCACGATCGAAGCCTTCCAGCGCGGCGAACTTGCGGTTCTCACCACGGGATCGAGCAACGATCCACGCCTCGCGAAGGCGCGGCATACGCGTGCGTACGAGAGCTATCCACTCGTCATGGTCGGGCGCGACGACGAGCCCGCTGCGCGTGCCCTCAGCGATTTCGCCGCGCGGCGCATCGTGGTGTCGTCGCATGTCGCCGGGGTCGACCCGCTTGCCTTTCAGCGCATTCCGAAGAACCACGTGGTCATCGCGCCCAGCCTCGACGAGGCGCTGCGCATGGTGGCGTCCGGCGAGGCGGACGTGGTGGTGGAAAACGTGGCCGCGGTGGACATCGTGCTCAAGCGCCAATACGCCGGCGTGCTGAAGATTCTCGGCACCGTCGGCGAATCGGATGCGCTCGACTTTGCCGTGCGCCCGGATCTGAGCCCGCTCGCCGGGCTGATCGACCGCGCGCTGCTGGCCATGCCGCCCGCCGAGAAACAGCGTATCCGGCAAAAATGGGTGACGGGCAATGCGGCCGGTGTGGGCACATGGAGCGTTTCCGCGGTGCGTCTGCTGCCTGTGCTTATCGGCATCGGCGTGGCGTTGCTCGTTACGTTGCGCGCGTATCTGCTTCTGCAGCGCGAAGTGCGCCGCCGCAAGAAGACGGAGCGCGAGCTCGCGCTGCAACTGAACTTCCAGGAAACCATGATGCAGATGGTGCCCTATCCGCTCGTCGCCAAAGACCTGCAAGGCCGCTATATCGCCGTCAACGGTGCCTATGAAGAAGCGTGCGGGCTCGGCCGCGAGGCAGTTCTCGGGCGCACCACCATGGAGGTGCAGACGTGGGGCGAGGCCAACAGCCGCGTACTCGACCAGATGCGGCTCGACTTGCTCGAAGGCGGCGACATGGCTCAGGTGGAGCTTCAGTTCGAGCGCAGTCCCGGCGATGTGCGGCATGGCCTGTTCTGGACGAGCATCTGCCGCGGCAACGACGGCCAGCCGGTGTGTTCGCTCGGCACCATGGTCGACATCACCGATATCCGGCGCGCGGAAATGCGTGCGCGCGATACCGAGCGGCGGCTATTCGACGTCACGCGCTCGTTGCCCGCGGTGGTGTTCCAACTGCGACGCACGGCGGACGGCGCCTATTCGTTCCCCTACATCGGCGGTGCGCCAGGACTTCTGCTTCGCCAGGGGCGGACGAGAGACGCTTGCCGCGAGCACGCCGATTTCGAACGCATCTGCGAAGAAGACCGTGCCTTTGTGATGGCCGAGCTCGAGCGTTCGGCGCGGCTCGAGACGCCCGTGCTCGTCGAATTTCGTCTCGGTCCCGAGCAGGAGTTCAAATGGACCCGCGCGGAAGTGGTGCCGCGCCGCGAGGCGGACGGAAGCGTCGTGTGGAGCGGCTATTGGGTGGACGCGAGCGTCGAACACGCGCGTGCCGAGGAACTCGCTCGCGCGCGCGACGTCGCCGAGGCCGCTTCACGCGCCAAAGACGACTTCTTTGCCATGATGAGCCACGAAATCCGCACGCCGATGAACGGCGTGCTCGGCCTCGTCGAAGTGCTGGAGCGCACGCCGCTCAATGCGGACCAGGGCGAAATGCTCGGCATGATTCACGAGTCGGCGGGCGCGCTGCTGCAAATTCTCGACGATCTGCTCGACTACTCGAAAATCGAGGCGGGGCGCCTGACCATCGAGGCGGAGCCCATCGACCTGCGCGAACTGGTTGACAACGCGGTGGGCCTGCTCGCCGGGCGCGCGCACGAGAAGGGTCTGAAAGTCCGCGTGGACATTGCCTCCGACGTCGCCGCCACGCTGCGCGGCGACAGTGTGAGGTTGCGGCAGGTGCTCTTCAACCTGCTCGGCAACGCGATCAAGTTCACGCCCGCGGGCCAGGTGGACGTGAGCGTGGCGGTCGTAGCGCAAACGGGCGAGCTTCAGACCATCGAGGTGATTGTGGAAGACACCGGCATCGGCATCGCAGCCGATGTTCAGGCGAAACTCTTCGAGCCGTTCGTGCAGGCCGAATCTTCCACCACGCGCCGCTTCGGCGGTACCGGCCTCGGTTTGACCATTTGCCGCAAGCTGATCGAATTGATGAACGGCTCGCTCGCGCTGGAAAGCGAACCGGGCCGCGGCACGCGCATGACGGTGCGTCTCGGCATGCCGGTCGAGACGCGAGGCTATTCGGTGAACGGCTTGCGCGGCAGGCGCGGTCTCGTCGCGATCAACGACGCGCGAGTCGGCCAGGCGCTCGTCCATTTCGGGCAAGCGCTGGGGCTCGAACTGCGCCACATGCCTGCCGATACTGTCGAACTGCGTTGCAGCGCCGCGCTCGGCGGCATCGATCTGCTGTTCGTGAGCGAGGACGTGAGGTTGCCCGCCAACGTCAGACACAACGTGCGGGTCATATCGCTCACGGAAAAAGCGAAGCCCACGGGTTACCGCGTTCTCGAAGACAATGTGCGCCTCAGCATCAATCCGATATCGTGGCGCGGGCTCGGGGCCGCGTGCGCGGCGGCCATGACGGGGCTTCAGTCCGTGCCGGCGCCGTCGGTCGGAATGTCGCGCACACCTGAGCGGATCACCGCGCCGCCGGACCGCGAGCGGGCCATCGCGAGCGGCCGGCTGATCCTTGTCGCTGAAGATCATCCGGTGAATCAGGAGCTGATTCGGCATCAGCTCGCGCTGCTCGGTTTCGCGTGCGACGTCGCCAACGACGGCGCCGAAGCGCTGGCCGCGCTCGAGCACACCAGTTATGGATGCCTGATCACCGACTGCCATATGCCGAACGTGTCCGGCTATGAGTTGACGCGTCGCATCCGCGAGCGCGAGCGCGAGCAGGGCGGCGCGCAGCGTCTGCCCATTCTCGGCGTGACCGCGAACACCGCGCCCGAAGACTTGCGCCTGTGTCGCGAAGCGGGCATGGACGAGAGTCTCATCAAGCCGACGCGCCTAGCCACGCTGCGCGAGTATCTGAGCCGCTGGTTCGGCACGGACAGCGCGTGGCAGGCCGCGCCGGCCGAGACCGCCGACGCAGCTGACATTGCCGGGTCTTCGGCAAAGGCCGCTGATCCGTTCGTCCCCGTCGACCTCGGTCAGATGACGCAACTGTGGGGCAGCGAATCCACGGTGAAGGCGTTGCTCGATTCGTTCGTCTCTTCCGTGCGCGAAGACATTCAGTCGCTCGCGCCGTTGCTCGAGAACATGGACGGGGTCCGCGTGCGCGAGTGGCTTCATCGCGTGGCGGGAGCAGCGAGCGTGCTGCAGTATCCGCCGCTGATCGGCGCGCTGGACGACTATCGCCGCCTGATCCTCCGTTCCCCGGAGCGCACGCGCCGCGACGGACTGGCGCTCATCGACAGATGCAACGCGATGCTCGACGGCATCGAGCAGCAAGCCGCGCTGCTCGCCTGATCGTTTCGCTCTCTGCGGAGACTCGCATGCGCGAGACAACCTCCGTCAACCGCATTGCAATGAAGCAGGGCAAAAAGCCGAGGCGAAAAAAAACGCGGCCGAAGCCGCGTTAAAGATTTGGAGACATCCCTCGATGAAGGAGTCACTTCTCGCGAGCCCAAAGCATACCCGGGATCGCGCGGATAATTCATTACAGAATCTGCAAATAACCGTTTCAAAAGTTCGCAACAGGCGCGCCAAGCGGCGCGCCGCCACGCAGACGTCGACGCGCTTTCCTCGGCCGACGTGCTCCGACGTTTTGCACTAGTATGTGATGGCTTCGCCGCCGGCCCACAGGTCGACGGGTCGGCGCTGGGGCGCAACGAGTCGGAGAAGACCATGATTACGCTAAAAAAACTGAATCTGGCGGTGGCTGTGTGGGCGGCAATGGCGGGTGTGGCGTTGGCGGACACCGTCGCCTTGAAGGCAGACCTCGAACCCTCCAGCGAAGTGCCGCCTCGTGTGAGTCACGGGCACGGCGCACTGAATGCAACTTTTGACACGTCGACGAAATCGCTGCAATGGACGGTCAGCTACGAAGGGCTGAGCGGCCCGGTAACAGCCGCGCATTTCCACGGCCCGGCGCCCGTGGGGCAAAACGCGAAAGTGCAGGTGCCCATCGACAAGAACGCGCTCGCGAGTCCGATTAAAGGCTCGGCCGCGCTCAGCGAACAGCAGGTCACCGACCTGATGGCGGGTCAGTGGTACTTCAACATTCATACCGCGCAAAATCCGACCGGCGAAATTCGCGGGCAGGTCTTGCCGGCAAACTGACACGTCCGGAAAAATCGCAAGAGTCGCGCCGCGCCGCGTGTTTGGCGCGCGCCGCGGCCGCGGCTTTTTCGAGATTAGAAGCCGCCGTCCATCGGCGCAGCGGCCAACGCACGTACCATGAGGGGACATTTCCGAAGGAGCATGTCCCGATGAGTTGGCAAAGCGCACTGGCGTGCTGGTTTTTGCGCAGGCAGTTTCGCCCTCGAACGCTGCATCCGCAGATCGACGTGAACAAGGCGCGCGCATTGACGGCAAAGCGCGTCTGGTCGCCGGATGTGCCGCGCGGCTGGCGTCTGCGGCAGCTGAATGGCGCCGACGGCAAGCCGCGCGGAGAATGGATCGAGCGCGTGGGCGCCGAGCCCGCAGCCGGCCCGCAAGCCACGGTGTTGTACTGCCACGGCGGCGGCTATTACTTCTGCTCGCCGCGGACCCATCGGTCGATCGTGTTCGGCCTCGCCACGCGTGCAAACGCGCCGGTCTTTTCGCTCGACTACCGCCTCGCGCCCGAGCACCGTTTTCCTGCCGCGCTCGACGATGCAACCGCCGCCTACCGCCAGTTGATCGCCGACGGCACGCCGCCGCGGTCCATTGTCATTGCAGGCGATTCCGCGGGCGGCGGCCTTGCGCTCGCGGCGCTCGTCGCGCTGCGCGACGCGGGCGACCCGCTGCCCGCGGGCGCGCTGCTGTTCTCGCCGTGGACGGATCTCGCGGCAACGGGCGCGAGCATTGTCGAGAACGATGGCGCCGATCCGATGTTCAGCGGTCCGGCAATCGCACGAGCCGCCAGGGTCTATCTCGGCGACATGCCGGCCACGCATCCATATGCGTCGCCGGTTTACGCGGATTTGCGCGGCTTGCCGCCGCTTTTCATGATGGCGGGCAGCACCGAAGTCCTGCTCGACGACTCGCGGCGCGTCGCGGCCAACGCGCGCGCGGCGGGTGTCGATTGCGAACTCGAGGTCTGGAACAAGATGCCGCACGTGTGGCCGCTGTTCACGCCGTTCATCCCCGAGGCGAATCGCGCGCTCGACCGCGGCGCCGCCTTCATCCGGCGCACGACGAGTCGCGCCGCCCATGCCGCTCAGGCGTCGAGCGCGACGTCGATCGTCTGATACGCGGCCTTCACGGTCTCTTCGCCGTACTGCCGTTCAAGCCGCCGCACGGTGAAATGGCCGTGCGCGACCTGCTGGAAGTGGTCGATGAACACCGTGTTGACCATTGCGCCGAGCACCGCGCCGATCGCCGGAATGGACTTCGCGGCGATCTGCTCGCTGACCTGCACGGAGAAGCGCGCGGCGATCGTGTTGACGAGGCGCAGCAGGGCGGCGGAGCCGTGCGTGGTGAAACCCTTCGTCGCGACTTCGGACGACGCTTTCGATACCGCCTGCGCAAGCGCGCCGCGCATGATGAAGTAGCCGTAGTCAGCGTCGTCGTCCGCGCTCGAGGTGCCGCCCATGCCCAGCACCGTCAGGCACTGGAGCTGCGTGTCGATCGACTTCAGGTCCTCGCCTTCGCTGCGCGCCACGTCGCAAATCGAGCGGAACATCAGCGTCGTCGTGACCGGCAACTCGACGGGCAGCGCGAAGAGGCCGAACGCGCCGCCGGCCGCGCCGGTCGTGGCCACCGCGAATTTATGCAGCAGGTTGCTCGGCTTCTCGGGCGTGACGAGCGACGAAGCGCCGTCGCGCCGGCCGAGCGTGCGCAGCGCGATGGACAGGCACTTGCGCAGCGCCAGTTCCGTCGCGTCCGCGACCTTTTCGTTGGCGAACGCGGGCATGCGCGCAATCAGCTTCTCCAACGGCGCACCGACGATGCTCGCCAGTTTCATCGTCAGTGCGGGGCTTTCCAGTTCATGTTTCGCGCGGCACAGCGCGGCCAGGTCTTCTTCAGACAACGATTGTGCTGTGAGCGAACTCGGCTCCATGTGCCTCCCAGGCGTCATGTGAAATGCATTCTTCAGTCGAGCGAGGCGCGGCGTAGCGCCTTTCGACGTCCTGCTTAGAGCCCGCATGCGTGGTATGATTCCCAAATCGTTTGACGCGTCAACTGTTGCTATATCAAAAATGGCTGTTCATACCGCCGCCCATCATTCGAGTGGGCAAGTCTTGCCGTTCCGGGAATCGCTGCTGGCGATGCTCGGCATTTCCTTCGTCACCATGCTGGTCGCGCTCGACCAGACGGTGGTCGGCACCGCGCTTCCCACCATCGTCGCCGAACTCAAGGGTTTCGAGCTCTATGCATGGGTGGCCACGTCGTATCTGCTGACTTCGGTGATTACCGTGCCGATCTTCGGGCGGCTCGGCGATTACTACGGGCGCAAGCCGTTCGTGATTGCGTCCATCGTGGTGTTCACGGGCGCGTCGGTGCTTTGCGGCGTCGCCAACAACATGCTGTTCCTCGTGCTCGCGCGCGGCCTGCAAGGCATCGGCGGCGGCATGCTGGTCGGCACCGCGTTTGCCTGCATTCCGGACCTCTTTCCGGATTCGGTCGTGCGTTTGCGCTGGCAGGTGCTGATGAGCTCGGCGTTCGGCATTGCGAATGCCGTCGGACCGTCGCTCGGCGGCTTCCTGACTCAGTACTACGGCTGGCGCTCGGTCTTTTATGTGAATCTGCCGGTCGGCATCCTGTCGCTGTTTTTCGTCTGGCGCTTCCTGCCGCATCTGCGGCACGTCGAACATAAGGGCAAGATGCGGCTCGACTGGCCCGGCGCCGCGCTGATCGCCGTGGCGCTCGGCTCGCTGCAACTGTTCGTCGAATTGCTGCCGAAACATGGGCTCACATGGGGCGCATGCGCGCTGCTCGTGCTGAGCGTCGCTTCGGCGTATGCGCTGTGGCAGTGGGAAAAGCGTTGCCCCACGGCGATTCTTCCCGTCGACATGTTCCGCAACCAGAGCCTCGCCGCGCTTTTCACGCTCGCGGTGCTCGGCGGCTTCACGATGTTCTCGCTGCTCTTCTACGCGCCGCTGCTGTTCCAGGGCGGCTTCGGCATGTCGCCGAAAGAAGCCGGTGTGGTGATCACGCCGCTCGTCGTGTTCATCACGATCGGCAGTATCGCCAACGGCCGCGTGGTCTCGCGCGTGCGCAATCCGAATCTGATGCTGTACGTCGGCTTTGCGCTGGTTGCGCTGTCGTGCCTCGGCGTGGTGGTGGCCGCGCGCTCCATGCCGCATTGGCTGCTCATGTCGTTCATGGTGCTCGGCGGCCTCGGCCTCGGTTTTGTCATGCCGAACCTCACGATCTTCGCGCAACAGACAGCCGGCCGGGAGCATCTCGGTATTGCAACGGCGCTGCTGCAGTCTCTGCGGATGATCGGTGGCATGATCGGCACTGCGCTCACCGGAACGCTCGTCGGCCATATGTACGCGAGCGGCGTGCGCAGCGCGCTCGAAAGCGATCACGCCTCGCAATGGTTCGGCGACCTCGGCGATCCGCAGATTCTGATCAACCACGAAGCGCAAGCCAGCCTGCTCGGCCAGCTGGCGCACGCGGGCCATAATGGCGCAATGCTTCTCGAGACGGCGCGCGAGACGCTCGTCGCCGCGATTCATTTCGGTCTCGCGATGGCGGCCATCGTCGCGGTCGTGTCGGTATGGCAAAGCCGCCGTGTTCCGCCGATCAAGCTCCAGCGCAAGCTCGAGCCGGTGATCCACGCGGATTGATTTTCGATTTCAGCGATACATAACCCTTATGGAAGAACAGGACCGCGTCGCCGTCATGCAGCAGTTCGGCCGCACCTATCGTGCGTTCATGTCGGCCTTCGAGGCGCAAGTCGGCCACCCGTTGCCGCGCTGGCGCATCATGCTCGCGCTGCATGAGCAGGCGGGCGAGTCGTCGCAGAAGCGGCTTGTCGAACAGTTGCGGGTCGATCCCGGCGCGCTGACTCGCCAGTTAAAAGCGCTCGAAGGGCTCGGCTGGGTCGCCCGCAGCATGGACTCGCGCGATAACCGCGTGACCAATGTGCGCCTGACCGAAGCGGGTCTGTCCGCCACCGAAGCGAGCCTGCCGCGCCGCAACGCGTTCTTGCACGACACGATGGCCGCGCTGCCGGACGACGCGCTCTGCGCCTTGTCCGGTGCGTTGAAAATGCTCGAAGCGAGAATCGGCGAAGTGGTGTCGGCGGCTAACGTCGAAGAAACGGCCGGAGAAAAGCTGGGCTAAGCGGTGGCCGAGCAGTCGGCCAAACGGTCGGCTTAAGCGCTCGGCAACACGGTCGGCTGAAGGGTTGGCTAAACGGCCGGCTAAACGGCCGGCTAAAGGGTCGGCTAAAGGGTCGGCTAAAGGGTCGGCTAAACGGTCGGCTAAACGGTCGGCCAAACGCCCCGCCAAGCGGTCGGCCAGACGCGCGCCGGGCCGGCTACAACGAGGCGCGCCAACCGCGGCAGCCCGCGCGCGGCATGCGGCCCGCGCGCGGTCAAAACCGTTGGAACAATCAGAAGAACGTCTCGATCACTTCCGTGACGCGGTAAGCCGGATCGACCACCAGCACCTGGCGCCATTTGTCGAACGTGAGGCACGGGTGCGAGATGTCGAATGCGATCATGTCGCCCACCTTCAGATCCGCGCCGGTGGGAATCCGCATGTACGCGTGCTGATCCATCAAGCCGAAGACTTCCCAGCCTTCGCTCGCGGCGATGTCGCGCGGCGCCTGATTGCCCGGCCGGTAATGGCGCGCCGGCTCCGGCAGACCCGCGTCGAATGCGGAATCGCGCTTGCCGAGGCCGATGATCGCGCGGTCCGGCTCCGGAATGGACTGCACGTAGGCCCACAGTTGCAGCGCAGGCAAGAGGCCTTCGCCCATTTTCTTCGCGACGGGATTGCGCGCGAAGATGTCGGTCTGCGCCTTACGGTAAATGCCGACGTCATGCGTCAGATAGCAGCCGGGGCGCAGCACGACTTCGACCTTGCCGGACTGCGACGCCTTCACGAATTCCTCCGCGACCACGTCGTACCATGCCGAGCCCGCGCCCGACAGAATGGCGGGCGTGCGCTCGAAACGCCCCGCGTCGACGAGCGTGCGCGTAACCGCGACCGCGCCTTGCAGAAATTCGCGGACTTCGTGCTCTTCCTTCAGCACGCCTTCATACAATTCGACGCCCGCAAGTTTTAGCACGCCAGGGTAGCGGGCGATTGCGTCGAGCACGGCATTGCGCTGTGCTTCGTCACGCACGCCGGTGCGCCCGCCCGGCACGCCCAGTTCGAGCAGCACCTGCAGCGGCTTTTTCACCGACGTGAAAAAACGCCCCAGTTGCTCGACGCCTTCCACTGAATCGACGAGACAGAAGAACTCGAAATCCGGGTCGCTCAGCAATTCGGCGACCATCATCATGTTGCGGCGGCCCACCAGTTGATTGGCCATCAGCACCCGCGAGACGCCGCCGTGATAAGCCGCGCGAACCTGATGCGCGGTGGCGAGCGTGATGCCCCACGCGCCGGTTTCCAACTGACGGCGGAAGAGTTGCGGCGCCATGGTCGTCTTGCCGTGCGGCGCCAGCTTCACGCCGTATTCGGCGACGAAGGCCTGCATCCACTTGAGGTTGTGCTCGATGCGGTCCGCGTAGAGCACGGCGGCGGGCAGGCTCACGTCTTCGTCCAACAGATTCCACTCCAGACGCGCCGCGTCCGTGAGCTGGATGCTCGCGCCCGGAACCATGCCCAAGCCCTTGCTATAAGGATCAATCGTTGCGCCCTGATAGTTTGTAACTTTCATGTCTCCTGCTCCATCGTCCGGTTAAATTGCATCGAGGTTGACTTTACCATGTTACCGAAAGTACGATGGGCAGAGAAATGTTATTTAGTACCACGGTTTCCATCGCATTCCGCCGGCCCGGGCAGCCATGAACTCCACCGCCGAACCGCTGACTTTCGACATCGTCGCGCGCATTGCCGAGTGCGCGCCGGAGCTGCGCTCGGCCGAACGCAAGGTGGCCGCGCTGATTCTCGACGATCTGATGGGCGCCTCGCGCGCCAGCATCGGCGCGCTGGCGGAGCAGGCGCAGGTGAGCGTCGCGACCGTCACGCGCTTTGCGAAGGCGGTGGGCTGCCGCGACGTCCGCGAATTGAAGCTGCGGCTCGCGCAGGCCGCGGCGGTCGGCCAGCGCTTCTTGCAGGCCGGCACGCCCGGCGACGCACCGGAGCCCATCGCGACCCGCGTGTTCGACGAATTGCAGACGGCGCTGGCGCACAACCATCAACTGCTGCGCCAGGCGCCGTTGGCCGAAGCGGCCGCCGCGCTGCGCGCCGCGCGCATGATTTATGTGTTCGGCATGGGCGGCGGCTCCACCGCGCTCGCCGACGAAATGCGGTTCCGGCTCGTGCGCCTCGGGCGACCCGTGGCCACGTATCAGGACGGCCTGTTGCAGCGCATGGTCGCGAGCACCGTGTCGCGCGATACCGTGCTGATCGCGCTGTCCACGACCGGCCGCGTGCCGGAGATGGTGGAAAACTGCCAGATCGCGCGCAGCTACGGCGCGACGGTGATCGCGCTGACGGCGCCCGCGTCGCCCCTCGCACGGCTCGCGGACTGGCTGATTCCGATTGTCGCCTTCGAGACCGACTTCATTTACAAGCCGTCGTCGTCGCGCTACGCGATGATGATGGCGCTCGATGTGCTCGTCACCGAACTTGCCGTCAGTCAGGGTGACGAGAGCCGCGAATTGCTCCGCCGCATGAAGCACGCACTCGACACGCACCGCGGCGGCGGCGATCGACAACCCTTGGGTGACTGATAGGAGACTGATCCATGCACTCGCATCCCGAAGCCGCCGATACCCTGATTGTCGGCGCGCAGCTGTATGACGGCACGGGCGCGCCGCCTGTCGAGCGCGATGTCGCGATCCGCGACGGGCGCATCGTCGCGATCGGCAATCTGTCGAACTGGCTGGCCGAAGACGTGATCGAAGCGGAGGGGCGAGCGCTCGCGCCGGGCTTTATCGACGTTCACACGCACGACGACACGCATGTCATCCGCTCCCCGCAGATGCTGCCGAAGATCACACAAGGCGTGACCACGGTGATCGTCGGCAATTGCGGCATCAGCGCTTCGCCGGTCGCGCTGAAGGGCGATCCGCCTGATCCGATGAACCTGCTCGGCGAGCGCGACGCGTTCCAGTACCCGACTTTCGCGGACTACGTGAAGGCAGTGAACGCTGCGCGTCCTGCGGTCAACGTCGGCGCGCTGATCGGCCACACGGCCTTGCGCAATAATCACATGGACCGCCTCGACCGCGCGGCCACGCCGCAGGAAATCGAAGGCATGCGCGCGCAGCTCGAAGAGGCGCTCGCGAACGGCGCGCTCGGCCTGAGTTCGGGACTGGCGTACGGATCCGCGTTTGCCGCGCCGACCGAAGAGGTGATGGCGCTCGCCGAGCCGCTCGCCGCCGCCGGCGCGCTGTACACCACGCACATGCGCACGGAATTCGATGCGATTCTCGACGCGATGGACGAAGCGTATCGCGTGGGCCGTCACGCGCGCGTGCCGGTGGTGATCTCGCACTTGAAGTGCGCGGGGCCGTCGAACTGGGGGCGCAGCGAGGAAGTGTTGAAATCGATCGAAGGCGCGCGGCGCATGCAGCCTATCGGTTGCGACTGCTATCCGTATAACCGCAGTTCGTCGACGCTCGATCTGAAGCAGGTCACGGGCGACATCGACATCACGGTGACGTGGTCCGAGCCGCATCCGGAAATGGCCGGCAAGCTCGTCAAGGACATTGCCGCCGAGTGGGGCGTCACGCAGCAGGAAGCGGCACAGCGCCTGCGGCCGGCGGGTGCGGTGTATCACAACATGTCGGAAGACGACGTGCGGCGCATTCTCTCGCATCCGGCGACGATGGTCGGCTCCGACGGCTTGCCGAACGATCCGCTGCCGCATCCGCGTTTGTGGGGCGCCTTTCCGCGCGTGCTCGGCCACTATGCGCGGGACGCCGGTTTGCTGCCGCTCGAAGAGGCGGTGCGCAAGATGACGAGCCTGTCCGCACGACGCTTCGGTCTCGCGCAGCGCGGCGAGGTGCATATCGGCTATCACGCCGACCTCGTGTTGTTCGACCCGGCGAAAGTGCGCGATGCGGCGACCTTCGAGAAACCGCAACAGGCGGCCGACGGCATCGACGCGGTTTGGGTCAACGGCGTGCTGACCTACCGCAACGGCGAAGTCACGGGCGAGCGCGCCGGACATTTCGTGGCGCGCGGCGCGGCGTCGAAAGGCGACGCCACCGGCGCGTTCTGACGGGGCTGGGGCAACCGGTCTAGCGAATCCCGATTTATGAAGGCGCGCGGCGCGACGGCTGCGCGCGTCCAATCTTTAAGGAGCGTAATGATGAAGCGATATGGCGTTGAAGGCGGTAAAGGAACGGGCGGCCAGCACATGCCGTTTGCACGTGCAGTGGAAGCCGACGGCTGGCTGTTTGTTTCAGGACAGACGCCGATGGAAAACGGCGAAGTGATCAACGGCGGCATCGTCGAGCAATCGCACAAGGCGATTCAGAACGTGTTCGCCATTCTGAAGGAAGCCGGTTACGGCGCAGAGCACGTGGTGCGTTGCGGCGTGTGGCTCGACGATCCGCGCGACTTCGCGTCGTTCAACAAGGTGTTTCGCGAATACTTCGGTGACAATCCGCCGGCGCGCGCATGCGTGGTTTCGTCGATGGTGATCGACTGCAAGGTCGAAGTGGATTGCGTCGCCTACAAGAAGCCGGCGGCCTGACGCGCCTGGAGGTTCGCCGCGGGGCGTGACCGAAGCACGTCCGCGGCGAAAAGGCTTCAACGAGTGCTTATTGCCGCGCGAGACGCATGTTGTCCGGCATCGGCAGGTTGTAATTGGTGCGAAACGGGTTGATGTCGAGCCCGCCGCGCCGCGTGTAGCGCGCATAGACCGCGAGCTTGACCGGGCGGCACGCGTTGAGCACGTCGATAAAAATCCGTTCGACGCATTGCTCGTGAAAGCCGGTGTGATTGCGATACGAAATGATGTAGCGCAGCAGGCCTGCATGATCGATCTGCGGCCCGACGTAGTGAATCTGCACGCTGCCCCAATCCGGCTGTCCCGTCACCGGGCAGTTCGATTTCAACAGGTTGGAGAACACCGTTTCCTCGACGGGGGCTTCGTCCAGCGCCGCTTTGAGCAGCGAAGCGTCGGGCGTGTAGACATCCGCGTCGAGATCGAGCCGGTCGAGCGGCGTGCCCTCGAATTCTTCCATCCGCAATTTGGCGAAATCGTGCGGCGCGGTCAGATAAACCGAGACCGTCGAGCCGCAGGACGCCGACACGTCGCGCTTGATCGTGTCGCGCACCGCTTCGATGGAGTCGAACGCGGTCTGCGCAAACGAGCCGAGATAAAGCTTGAACGACTTGGATTCGACGATGTTCGGCGAATCCGCCGGCACGAAGAAGGTGGCCACCGCGATCTGCGGTTTGCCGCGCTGATTGAGCCACGACAGCTCATACGCGTTCCAGATGTCCGTGCCGAAAAACGGCAATTGCGCGCCGATGCCGATCGCGCCGCGCGCGTTGCCGCGCGCAATCGGAAAGAGCAGCGAGGCGTCGTACTGTTCGGTGTAAGTGGAGGCCTTACCCAGCGGTGATTGTTCGGGTGTCATGATGCGTTCACGATGCCACTCAGCACATGCCCGGTCGCCGTCACGACACGGGCCGACTCGCAGTGGCCAATTTGGTCGTCGAAGAAAAAGTCAGGCTCGAACTCGCGCAGAAATGCGCTCTTGTCGAGGCCGCCCAGAAACATCGCTTCGTCGATTTCGATGTTCCAGGCCATCAGCGTTCGGATGGCGCGCTCGTGCGCGGGCGCCGACCGTGCCGTCACCAATGCCGTACGAATATGCATGGGCGCGGCCTGATCCGCGAGCTTTTGCAGCCGATGCAGCGCTTCGAGCAAAGGCTTGAGCGGCCCGTCGGCAAGCGGCAGATTCCTGTTGTGCGTCTCATGGCCGACGAAAGCCCGCAAGCCGTCTTTCTGGAACACGCGCTCGGCTTCGTCGGAAAACAGCACCGCGTCGCCGTCGAAAGCAATGCGAATTTCGTCCGGATACTTGCTCGCCATTTTCGCCGATTCCGGCAACACGCGTGCGGCCGGGAAACCGGCGGCGAGCGCATCGCGCACGTCGTCCTGATTCGCGGACAGAAAGAGCGACGCGTTCAACGGCTTCAGATAGCCGAACGGCGCGCGGCCACGCGTGAAGACGCCGCGCTCGATCGCGAGTCCGTGCTCGCGGCACGAATGAAACGCGCGCAATCCGCTGATCGGATCGCTGCGCGACAGAATCACCACTTCCACGCGATGGCCGCCCGCATTCAACGCGAGCAGCTTGCGGATCAGCGGAAACGCGACGCCCGGCTTCGCGGGCACGGTAAGCCGCGCGCGCTGCAGCGCTTCATAGGCCTGAAGGTCGCCTTCCTCGTAGACGCGGTTTTCTTCCTCGAAGTCGAAGAGCGCGCGCGAGGAAATCGCCACCACCAGTTTGTCGACAAGCGAAAGAGCCATCTGCGGTGTCAGGTTCGTTGCAGTCGTATTGCAGTCGTTCAACCCAGGAACAGCCGATACACCGGATTCTCCGTCTCTTCCCAATACGGATAGCCGAGCGTCGCGAGAAAGCGCTCAAACTCCGCGTTATCGGCTTCCGGCACCTGAATGCCGACGAGAATCGAGCTGTAATCCGCGCCCTGGTTCCGGTAGTGAAAGAGGCTGATGTTCCAGTCGGGCGCCATCGACGATAAAAACTTCATCAGCGCGCCGGGCCGCTCCGGAAACTCGAAGCGAAAGAGGCGCTCGTCATGCGCGAGCGGCGAGCGCCCGCCCACCATGTAGCGGATGTGCTGCTTGGAGAGTTCGTCGAAAGTCAGATCGACGGTGGCAAAACCATGCGCCTCGAATGCGCCCGCGATCTGCGCGGACTCGCTGCGGTTGCGGATCTGCACGCCCACGAAAATATGCGCGGACTCGGCCTGCGCAATGCGGTAATTGAATTCGGTCACGCTGCGCGTGCCGACCAGTTCGCAGAAACGCTTGAAGCTGCCGCGCTCCTCGGGAATCGTCACCGCGAACACCGCTTCGCGCGCCTCGCCGACTTCGGCGCGCTCGGCGACAAAGCGCATGCGGTCGAAATTCATGTTCGCGCCCGAGGTGATCGCGATCAGCGTCTGGTTCTCGATGCCCTCGCGCTCCGCGTACTGCTTCGCGCCCGCGACCGCGAGCGAGCCCGCCGGTTCGAGCACGCTGCGCGTGTCCTGGAAGACGTCCTTGATCGCGGCGCACAGCGCGTCGGTGTTCACGAGCAGCAGGTCGTCGAGATACTCGCGGCACAGCCGGAAGGTTTCCTCGCCGACGAGTTTCACCGCGGTGCCGTCGGAAAAGAGGCCCACTTCGTTGAGCGTGACGCGCTCGCCGGCCTTCAGCGACGCGGCCATCGCGCACGAATCGTCGGTCTGCACGCCGATCACCTTGATTTCGGGCCGCACCGATTTGACATAGGCCGCAACGCCCGCCGCGAGTCCGCCGCCGCCGATCGGCACGAAGATCGCGTGAATCGGGCCCTGATGCTGGCTGAGGATTTCCATCGCCACGGTGCCCTGGCCGGCGATCACATACGGATCATCGAACGGATGCACGAACGTGAGGCCGCGCTCTTCCTGGAGCTTGACCGCGTGGCCGTAGGCGTCGCTATACGATTCGCCGAACTGCACGACTTCGACCGTCGGACCGCCGTGCGCGCGCACCGCGTCGACCTTGACCTGCGGTGTCGTGACCGGCACCACGATGATCGCCTTCACGCCCATGCGTGCCGCCGACAGCGCCACGCCCTGCGCATGATTGCCCGCCGACGCGGTGATCACGCCGCGCGCGAGCGCCTCGGCCGGGATGTGCGCCATCTTGTTGTACGCGCCGCGTACCTTGAACGAGAACACCGGCTGGTTGTCCTCGCGCTTCAGATACACCGGATTGCGCAGACGCGCCGACAGATGCGGCGCGCGTTCGAGCTCGGTCTCGTGGGCCACGTCGTAGACGCGCGCGGTGAGGGTTTTTTTCAGGTAGTCGT